>NZ_OZ224220.1:0-3037500 GCF_965152615.1 Nitrospira sp. Nam74
ATGAAGGTCGAGGCTGTGTGGGAGGAAGCGCTGGCGCACATCGAAGCGAGGGTCCCCAGACATGTCTTCGATACGTGGTTTATTCCATTGAATTTCAATGGAATACAGGATTCTTCGGTGCGGCTCGAAGTTCCCAATAAATTCTTTGGGGAATGGCTGACCGAGCACTATGGTGATCTGATGTCCGAAGCGCTTGCGATGGCCACTGGGCGTGATACAAACGAAATCGCGGTCACTTTCGTCGCCGGAGAAAAGACGACGGAGAAAGCGGCCGCCTCGGTCGTACAGTCAGGAATGCGAAGCTCAGTGACCGGACGACCGCGGAAAGTGCTCCATCTTAACCCCAAATATTCATTCAATAGTTTCGTCGTCGGAGCCAGCAATCAATTCGCGCACGCCGCATGCCGGGCCGTCGCCGATGCGCCGGCGAAGGCCTATAACCCCTTGTTCATCTATGGCGGAGTGGGCCTAGGCAAAACGCACCTGTTGAACGCGATTGGCAATCATCTGGCCGAGCGCTCCGATATGCGCATTGCCTATGTGACCACTGAACAATTTACCAATGAAGTCATTAATTCAATACGTTACGACAAGATGATCGATTTACGGAAGCGCTATCGGAACATCGATATGCTGCTGGTCGATGACGTGCAGTTTTTAGCCGGAAAGGAGCGCACGCAGGAAGAGTTTTTCCATACGTTCAACTCGCTGTATGAAGCGCAAAAGCAAATTGTGCTATCCAGCGATCGGTTCCCAAAAGAAATGCCGGATATGGAAGAACGCTTACGCTCGCGTTTCGAGTGGGGCTTGATTGCCGATCTTCAATCGCCCGATGTAGAGACGCGCATCGCGATCCTTCGTAAAAAGTCGGATGACGAGGGCATTGCGCTCCCTGAGGAAGTCATCCAGTTTCTGGCCGCGACTATGAAGAGCAACATTCGTGAGCTGGAAGGCTCCTTGGTTCGGTTAGGCGCTTACTCCTCACTGACCGGTCAGCCGATTACGATGGAGATGGCCAAAAACGTTCTACGGGACATCATCGGCGAAAAGAAAAAGATCGTCACGATGGACGACATCGAGGAAGCCGTGGCCGAGCGCTTCCATGTGAAGATTTCGGAAATGAAGTCTCGCAGGCGAAGCAAGACGCTGGTTCATCCTCGACAGATCGCGATGTACCTGTGTCGCGAATTGACGAATTCATCGTTCCCAGAGATTGGCCGGCATTTCGGCGGAAAAGATCATACGACGATCATTCATGCATGTAAGCAGATTGCGAAGGCGAAAGACGCCGATCTCGCGCTGCGATCGACACTGGAAAGCCTCAAGGACCACATCACGAAAGGGTAGGCTCTTTAGTGTAGGCTGAGTCCGCGCGCAGAATCGGCGGCGCGTCTGCTGTGGTGAGTAGCAATAAGGGGAGAGAACCTCATGAAGTTACGAATCTCGCGGGATGAGCTCTTGACCGGCTTGCAACGAGTGCAGGGGGTGGTCGAGAAACGGAATACCATGCCGATCCTGTCCAACATCCTCCTTGAGGCGAAGGCGGACGGCGTTGATATTCTTGCTACAGATCTGGAGATCGGGATGCGGGGTCTCTACAAGGCGACCGTGGAGGAACCCGGCGCGGTGACGCTTTCCGCCAGGAAGCTCTATGAGATTCTCAAGGAACTGCGGGATGGTGAGATCGAGCTGACGGTGAGTGAAAACAAGTGGACGACGATCCAGGCCGGCAAGAGTCAGTTCAAGATCGTGGGGCTGCCCAGCAGCGACTATCCGCAGATGCCTGCGATCGACCGTGAAAGCCTGACGCCATTAGCCGGTGTGGGATTAAACGATCTCATCCGCAAAACGCTCTTCGCCGTGGGCGACAACGATGCACGCTACATTCTCAACGGTCTTCTGGTATCGCTGTCTGCGTCCGACAGGAAGTCGACCCTACGGTTGGTCGGTACGGACGGCCACCGGCTGGCAGTGGCCGAACAAGACATCAGCGTCACGCTCTCCAAGGATGCGCCAAAAGAGATGAAAGCCATTATTCCGAAAAAGGCCGCACAAGAAATGCGTCGCCTGCTCGAAGAAGGCGGGGACGGCGAACCGCTGATCGGCTTCACGAAGAATCTGATGATTTTCCGCAAGAGCGGCTTGCTATTGACCTCGCGTCTGATGGAGGGAAATTATCCCAACTACCAGCAGGTCGTTCCTAAAGACACTAACAAACAGGTCACCCTCGACAAGGCCGAATTTGAAGGCGGGCTTCGGCGAGTCGCGGTGCTCTCTCGTGATAAAACGAATGCGGTGAAAATCACCTTTGCCTCCGATCACGTCACGCTCTTTTCGAGCAATCCCGATTTTGGTGAGGCGACGGAGGAACTACCGGCGAAGAACACGGGCAGCGAGGTCACAACTGGGTTCAACGCGCGCTATCTGCTCGATGTGCTCAGCGTCGTGGATGGCGAATCGGTCTCGTTGCAGATGGAAACGCCGTTGAGTCCGTGTATGATTAAGGAGCCGACCAATGGCGGCTTCACGTGTGTAGTCATGCCCATCAAAGTATGAGGATGCTGAAACAGGCACCCAGCTTCGATCTCGGGTCGGAAAGTCCACAACGTACCGAGGGGAAAGAGCCGGTGTTGGCCGGCCCATGGCTAGCGGGTGAAATGGAGGTACGCCTCCGATTTCTTCTCCCCTGCCTCCGTGCTGGATGAGGCTTTTGAGCATTCTCACAAGCGAACCATGTAGAACGGGAGACGAATGGCGACGAAAGATATGAAAGACGTGCCGGGAGCTGAGGTGCCGAAGCGCAGCCAATCGGACAGCTATAACGCGGATCAGATTAAGGTCCTTGAGGGCCTGGATGCGGTTCGCAAGCGTCCGGCCATGTATATCGGCAGCACCGGTGTGGAAGGCCTTCACCATCTGGTCTATGAGGTCGTCGATAACAGCGTCGACGAGCACATGGCCGGATTCGGCGAGACGATCGAAGTTACCCTACAGATCGACGGCAGCGTGATCGTGATCGACAACGGACGCGGCATTCCCACGGGCATGCATTCCACTCAGAAAAAGTCCGCCGCGGAGGTGGCCTTGACCGTGCTGCACGCCGGCGGGAAGTTCGAACAAGGCGCGTACACGGTATCAGGCGGTCTTCATGGCGTGGGCATCTCGGTGGTGAACGCGCTGTCCGAATGGTTGGAGTTGGAAATCTGGCAGGACGGCCAAGTCTTTGAGCAGAAGTATGAACGTGGCAAACCATTGGCCCCCCTTGCCGTGACCGGCAAGACCAAGAAGCGCGGGACAAAGGTCACCTTTAAACCGGACGGTCAGATTTTTGAAACGCTGGAGTTCAGCTTCGACACGCTCGCGCAGCGACTTCGGGAGTTGGCGTTCCTCAATAAGGGATTGGCGATCACCCTTAAAGACGAGGGGAAAGAGAAAGAGCAGGTCTTCCGCTACAAGGGCGGTATTGTCTCCTTTGTTGAGCATCTCAATGAAGCGAAGACACCGCTGCACAAGCCGATCTTTGTGGAGATTGAAAAGAGCGACATGATTTTGGAGGTGGCGCTCCAGTACAACGACGGCTATGCCGAAAACCTGTTCTCGTTTGCGAATAATATTAATACGCGCGAAGGCGGGACGCATCTCGTCGGGTTCAAAGCGGCGCTCACTCGGACCATCAACAATTACGCCAACGCGAATGACCTGCTCAAGAAGGACACGGAGTCGCTGACCGGTGACGATGTGCGTGAAGGACTCACGGGCGTCGTGAGCGTCAAGCTCCGCAATCCACAGTTTGAAGGGCAGACCAAGGCCAAGCTGGGCAACAGCGAAGTCAAAGGCATCGTCGAGGCCGCCGTCAATGAAGCGCTCGGCAATTACTTCGAAGAAAATCCGACGATTGCGCGCAAGATCATCGGCAAGGCTTTGGATGCGGCCCGTGCACGGGAAGCGGCCCGCAAGGCCAAAGAGCTGATTCGGCGCAAGAGCGCATTGGACGGGAGCTCATTGCCCGGCAAGCTGGCTGACTGTTCCGAGAAAGATCCGGCACATAGTGAAATATTCATTGTGGAGGGTGATTCTGCCGGAGGCTCGGCCAAACAGGGACGCAACCGAAAATTTCAGGCTATTCTGCCGATCAAAGGCAAGATCCTGAATGTCGAACGTGCTCGCTTCGATAAAATGCTCACGAGCGAGGAGATCCGGGTCTTGATCGTGGCCATGGGCACCGGCATCGGCCGCAAGCGCGAGGATGCCGCTCCGGGGAAGGACGATAAGGAATCGTTCGACATTGCGAAGGCGCGCTATCACAAGATCATCCTCATGACGGACGCCGACGTAGATGGCAGTCACATCCGCACGCTCTTGCTCACCTTCTTTTATCGTCAGATGCACGAATTGATTGATAAGGGGTACGTGTACATCGCGCAGCCGCCGTTGTTCAAAGTGAAAAAGGGCAAGACCGAGCGATATCTGAAGGACGAAGCCGCGCTGAATGACTATCTCTCGGACCTGGCCGTCGAAGACGTCGAGGTGCATCTCGAAAGCGCCCAAGATTTCGTCACCGGCCGACGTTTGTTGCCGATCCTCAAGAAACTAATCGGCTTCGAAAATCTCTTGGCAAAATTTCGAAAGAAGCAGCATGAAACCGGCATTCTTCGTGCCTTCCTGGATGAGCCGACGTTGGATCGCGACCTTCTGAAGAACGCGGCCGGTCTGAAAAAAGTCATCGCCAGTGCGAAAAAGTCGCTCGCGTCGGCCTATCCGAAATCCGAGATCACGATAGAGACCGCGATTGAGGAAGAACATCAATCCCAGAAGATCATTTGTCGTGTGCCGATCAGTGGCATGGTGCACAGCGTGGAAATTACCCACGACATGGTGGGTTCGGCGGATTTTCGCGAGCTACAACGGCTCGCGCCATCCGCCATCGGACTGGGGCGCCCGCCGTATAAAATGAAGACGGCCGACGAGGTGACCGAGTATTCCGGGACGGCCGAACTGGTCCGGGCCATTCTAGAGACGGGCAAAAAGGGACTCGCGCTACAACGCTACAAAGGCCTCGGCGAAATGAATCCGGAGCAACTCTGGGAAACGACCATGAATCCCGAAACCCGGACGCTGCTGCAAGTCAAGCTCGAAGACATCGCTGGCGTCGAAGACATCTTCTCGACGCTCATGGGCGACGAGGTCGAGCCGCGACGGAATTTTATTCAGGCGCATGCGCTGGAAGTCCGAAACTTGGATGTCTAGTGGGATGCTGACAAAGGCCCGCAACTTGGTTCTCGGCTTGCCAACATCCTCAACGTACCGCACATGGGACCAGATCCGGTCGCGGCCGGCTCGGGGCGTGGCGGGTGAGATCGAATACGCCTCCGGTGTTGCTGTCGCCTGCGGCCTCGCGGGATGACCTTTTTGAGCATCCCCCGCGTTGCGGTTCAAATGACGGCGATTCCGACTGGCTTAGAGATGAACCTGGTAGTTAGGAGACCCAATGCCGATTGATGAACGCCTGATCCAAATCAACATCGAAGACGAGATGAAGTCCTCGTATCTCGATTACGCGATGAGCGTGATCGTGGGGCGAGCACTCCCGGATGTCCGTGATGGGTTCAAGCCGGTACACCGCCGGATCTTGCATGGTATGAACGAGATGGGCTTGGCGCACAACCGGCCCTATCGCAAGTCCGCCAAGATCGTGGGCGAAATCATGGGAAACTACCATCCCCACGGCGACTCCGCGATCTACGACACGCTCGTCCGCATGGCGCAGGACTTCAACATGCGCTATGCCCTTGTCGACGGGCAAGGAAATTTTGGCTCCATCGATGGCGATCCGCCCGCGGCTATGCGGTATACCGAAGCGCGCTTGACCAAGCTCGCCGAAGAGATGCTCGCCGATATCGACATGGACACCGTCGATTTCACCCCCAACTACGATGAGTCTCGGATGGAGCCGCGCGTGCTTCCGGCGAGGGTGCCGAATCTCTTGATCAATGGCGGGAACGGCATTGCCGTCGGCTATGCGACGAGCATTCCTACACACAACCTTGCCGAAGTGGTGGACGGCCTCATGCTGGTGCTTGAGAATCCCGAAGTCACGATCGAGCAATTAATGAAGAAGATTCCCGGCCCCGACTTTCCGACGGCCGGGTTTATTTACGGCAAACAGGGGATTAAGGACGCGTACAAGACAGGCCGGGGACTTCTAAGTTTGCGGGCGAAAGCCGTCATCGAGACCGATGAGCGGACCGAGCGCGACCGTATTATCGTCACCGAAATTCCGTACCAGGTCAACAAAGCCCGACTGATCGAAAAGATTGCCGAGCTGATTCAAGACAAGAAACTCGAAGGCATCTCCGACCTGCGCGATGAATCCGATCGGGACGGCCTGCGGATCGTCATCGAACTCAAGCGCGGAGAAATTCCGCTGATCATCTTGAACAATCTCTACAAGCACACACAGCTCCAGACGACCTTTGGCGTGATCATGCTCGCGCTCGTGAACAACCGGCCGGCGGTCCTGACGCTCAAGCAGATTCTGGAAGCCTTTGTCGAGCACAGGCGTGAAGTGGTGGTGCGGCGGACGGCCTTCCAGCTTCGCAAGGCCGAGGAACGCGCGCACATTTTGGAAGGGCTCAAGATCGCGCTCGATCATCTCGATGCGGTCATTCAGCTCATTCGGCGCTCGCAGTCACCGGACATTGCCCGCACTGGCTTGATGCGCGAGTTTCAGTTGACCGAGATCCAGGCCAGCGCGATCCTCGACATGAAGCTGCAGCGATTGACCCAACTCGAACGCAACAAATTGATCGAAGAATACCAGGAGCTTCTCAAGCGCATGGAGTATCTGCGCTCCGTCCTAGGCAGTGAGACGTTGGTGCGCAAGATCATCAAAGAAGAATTGCAGGCGATCAAGGAAGAATATAAAGACGAGCGCCGGACCCAGATCGTCTCGGAAGAGGCCGAGATCAACGTCGAAGACCTGATTGCCGAGGAAGAGGTGGTCGTCACCATCACGCACGCCGGCTATATCAAACGCAATCCCGTGTCGCTCTACCGTGCCCAGCGACGGGGAGGCAAAGGCAAGATCGGTATGGGGATCAAAGACGAAGATTTCGTCGAGACCCTCTTTACGGCCTCTACCCACGACTATCTCTTATTCTTTACCGATGCCGGGAAGGTCTTTTGGTTGAAGGTTCACGAGATTCCGGAAGCCGGGCGGGCCGCGAAAGGCAAAGCTATGGTGAACCTCTTGGCGCTCTCCGGGGATGAAAAGGTGACCGCCACCTTGCCCGTGAAAGAATTTCGCGATGATCGGTACGTCTTTATGGCCACCCGGCACGGCGTCATCAAGAAAACGGAATTGTCTGCGTACGGCAACCCGCGACAGGGTGGGATCATCGCGCTATCGCTCGATGAGGGCGACAAGCTGATCGGCGTGCAGATGACCGATGGTCAGCGGGAGATCCTGCTCGGCACGCGGCAAGGGATTGTCATTCGGTTTAAGGAAGACGAAGTACGGCCAATGGGCCGGACCGCGCACGGCGTGCGCGGGATCACGTTGGAAGAAGGCAACCAGGTCATTGGGATGGAGACGATTACGCCAGACTCCACCACGGCAATCCTGACCATTACGGAAGGCGGATACGGCAAGCGAACGCCGGTCGCCGACTACCGGATTCAGGGTCGCGGCGGCAAAGGGATCATCAGTGTCAAAACGACGGAACGAAACGGTTTGGCGGTCGGCTTCGTACAGGTGCGCGAGAACGACGAGATCATGATGATGTCGTCGAAAGGCAAGATCCTTCGCTGCAAGGTGGATAAAATCCGAGAAGTCGGCCGAAATACCCAAGGTGTGCGGGTGCTGGAAATGGAAGAGACCGAGGACCGCGTGGTCGGGGTGGCCCGATTGGCGGACACGGGAGACCGCGACGAGACAGCGGCCAACGGCGGGCCTGAGGAAGAGAACGGAGAATAGGTATAGGCCTAGCCCTCAGCAATCATCTTTCAGAAAACCTTTTCGGCATGTAGCCTTCAGCTTCATCTGACTACCCCGCTCGTACTCACGGCACAGCGTCAGTAGCGTCTGCTCACTCTGTTCGCGGAGCTGATCGCTGAAGGCTCATGGCTGACCATTCCGCTCTCTGTTATGGCTCGAGAAAAAAAGAAGCTCGACACGGTCGTTAAGATGGGCCTCGGCGTCTTCATCGGCGCCTTCACCTTAATCTGGGGCGGCATGTTTCTGACACGTCCCGACCGCTCGATCCCGCCCTATAGTATCGGATCACAGGAAGGAACGGCCGTGGCAGTTCACGTGCCGGTTTATACGAGCGACACCGAGCTCGAAACACTGATCTATCGATTTCAGAAGGTGGCTCGAGAAAAGGGCTTTGGACGGATGAAAATCCATCCGACCACTCCGGATGATCCGCGAGGACACTACCAGCGGATCACGATTTATGTGTTTACGCATGAGGCATGGGCAGAGCCCGATATGTTGCGCCGGTATGTAGCGGCAAGCCATTCCGACTTGCCTGAAGACACATCATTGCGAGAAGCATTTGAGAAAGCAGTGAGAGGATACTATCGGCTGGACGAATTCGGAGAAGAGGGTCGGATCGGACCCATTGACGGAACCAGAGGCGTGAAGGACACGCCGGCAACGGCCGCGTTCTCTCGTGTGCTGTTCTCGGGACCGATCAGCCCGACTGCTGTGGATCAGACGGGTGTGCTAGAGCACGGACCATGACTTCCGTTAAGCGCGCACGAATATCTGGATCCTCAACAGCTTGAGCATGACGGCTCACTTCAGCTAGTGACTCAGGGGAAAGCGCGTGTGCCGGTTGGATCTGGGTCAAACAGTTCGATGATTGACTGCTATCTCTAGGCGCCTGGTGTTCGACTTCTCCGACACGCAGGACGATATCGGTCACGATTGAGGTTCCAGCCGCCGCGTTAATGCTCTCCAGCAGGGACGGCTTGAGGAATGCCAACTGTTGAACCCATACCGACGAATCCGCGATGACATAGAGCTTTTTGAAGCGAATCGACTCCGGCCGCGTGTGCGCCGCCACGTGCTCGCCGACGATGACCGGCCACTGCCGCTGCAGCCGATGCTCCAGAAGTTTCACGCTCAGCCCGAAACGTTGAGCAATATCGTCCAGAGCAGATGCAATGGGTGTCAGACGAGACCATGCCGGCATGTGGCTATCTTATGGAGTGCCAACGAACGGGTCAAGCCGTGACGTAGGATGAAAGCGTGTCTCGTGCTATCATGCGTGCACTATGCGTAAGGAACAAACAGAGACGGTCGTCGCAACGAATCGAAAAGCGTTCCACGATTATGCGATCGAAGAGAAGTTGGAGGCCGGCATCGTATTGCGGGGCACGGAGGTCAAATCGTTGCGCGAGGGCAAGGTCAACCTACGTGACAGTTATGCCAGTGTGGATCATGAGGAAGTGATTCTGTACAATTGCCACATCACGCCGTATAGCCACGGCAATATCATGAACCACGATCCTCTGCGGCCACGGAAGCTGCTTCTCCATCGCAAAGAGATCAGTAAGCTAATGGGCAAAACGCAGCAAAAGGGACTGACGATCGTGCCGCTCCGCATTTACTTTAGTCCTCATGGGAAGGCCAAGGTGGAGATTGCACTCGCCAAAGGCAAAAAACAGTATGATCGCCGAGAGACCATCAAGACCCGCGAAGCGGGGCGCGAGGTGGCGCGTGCGCTGAAAAGAGACCGTTAGTCTTCTATCTCTTCTGATTCAAAACCTCTAAAACGGTCTTCTCCAGATCCCGCATACTTATTGGTTTGACCAGGTAAGCTCTGGCCCCAATGGCAAGGGCTTGCACCTTCTCGAGCTGTTCATCAATACCAGTTAGTACGATCACGGGAATGGATGCCGTGACAGAATTCTGTTTCAACGCCATTAACACGTCCCTGCCGTTCATGTCCGGGAGTGTCCAATCGAGGATCAAAAGATCCGGTGTTTCGCCTGTGGCAAGCTCGAGCGCGGTACGGCCGGTCGTCGCTTGGATGACACGGAGCTTGAGCTGCTGCAGTCTCATGCTGATCACAATTCTGATGTCTTCTTCATCATCAGCAATCAGAATCGTGTTCATCGAGGGTGCTCCCCCGTCGCGGTTTCAGCAGGCTTCAGATACAGGAAGATATCATTTGCCAGCCGCGACACAATAGGCGCCAGAAGTACGAGACCGTTTATTCGCTTGAGCGCGGTCTGAGCTCTCGGACGTGGTCCGCCCTGACTACACGTGCGAGGCACATGATTGTTGTCAGTCAACTCGTGGCCAGGGTCAACAGCTTGGATGATCGCTCTTCAGCATATGGGTCGTGAGCAACGCCTAGAGTGAGATGATGTCGGCAACAGCCCTATTGTCAGGGCGCGTGCTTTTTGTTTTGGCTTCCTACAGAAAATAGAGAACGGTCCTGATAGCTCACCCTCCGGTGGAGGTCTATGTCGTCAGCCAGAAGGTGATGTGCAGACACAAGGATAGATGAGGTCCACACGAGGAGTGGCGACCTGATCGGTAGTGAGATGGATCAACTCATATGGAAACCAACAGGGAGGAAAATTCCGACGCTATCACGAAGCACCTGGTCCAGCGAGAGCGGGAACTCCTCGCCGCACGGCGCATCAGCGAGGCCCTATTTCAGCACCTGACTCTCGATGATCTGGTCGATCGAGCCTTGCGGACAGCCGTGGACGTGGTGAATGCCGAGACGGGCTCCGTGATCCTGGCCGACCAGGACTCACACGAACTCGTTTTCCGCTATACGCTGGGCGCGATGCCCGCCCCATGTGGAACAACCATTCCCGACAACAGCCTGGCCGGGGCGGTCTTTACCTCCGGTGAACCGTTAGTCGTGACCGACGTGAAGCGGGATGCACGGCATTATCCCGGTGTCGATGATATTACCGGATACCGAACGCGTGATCTCATCGCACTGCCGCTGAAGCGCTGGGAAGGAAAGCCCATCGGAGTAATGGAGCTGCTGAACAAACGTGAGGGCCGGCTCGATCATGAAGACTTGTCGATCCTCACCATCATCTCCGGCTTTACCGCGATCGCGATTGAGCAAAGCCGTCTATTTGAGGAAGCAAAATTAGCCGAAGTTGTTCGCCGGTTGGGGGATGTCAGTCACGACGTCAAGAACATGCTGATGCCGATTCTTATCTGTGCCGGGCTCCTGCAGGATGAACTGGATGATCTGGCGCGCTGCGTCGATGAGAGGCAGGTCGAGAGGGCTCGCTCCATTCGGGACGGATGCAAGGACATCATCGAGATGCAGGTCAAGGGCGCTCGACGCATTCAAGAGCGTGTCAAGGAAATCGTAGACTGCGTCAAAGGGCTGAGCACACCACCGCAGTTCGCATCATGTTCACTCGCCGGTTTCATCGAGAGTGTCTTCGAGGTGCTGCGGCGGGTAGCGGAAGAAAGAGGCGTGGTGCTAACCACATGTGGCATGGATGCGTTGCCGGCTATCGTCGCCGACGAGCGGAGACTTTTTAACGCCTTCTATAACCTGATCGACAACGCCATTGCGGAGATGCCGACGGGTGGCTCATTGACGGTTCGTGGGGAGGCGGATGGCGAGCAGCGTCTGGTGCGTCTGCAGTTCATCGATACGGGTCGAGGTATCCCGCCCGACGTTCTCGACAGTCTTTTTACGACACGGACGATCAGCCGTAAACCCGGCGGCACTGGGCTTGGGACAAAGATCATCAAGGATGTGGTCGACATGCATCATGGACACATTAGCGTGCAGAGCAAGGAAGGTATGGGAACCACGTTTCTGATTGAGCTTCCGATGTCCCAATGAGAGACGGTATGGCATCCATTGAGGGAGATGCAACCGCATCTTGGCATGGTATCTCAGCCGCACAGACTACAGAGAGGGCTTCTTGTTCTCATGATCTCCGGAATAACGGGGGTCATTGCAGCGGCAGGAGGGACTGATCCAGCAGGGGGTACGGGCGGGGTGACGGTCGCCGGCCAAGTGCATTACGTCGGTGAGCTGCCGACCACCGAGCAGATCCCAGTCGATCGAGACCGCGCCTACTGCGGTGACACGATGCCGAATGAGGCGCTGAAGGTCGGGCAGGAATCGCGTGGGGTGGCTGAGGTGGTGATCAGTCTCGAAGGAGTACCAAAATCCCTGCCATCGACGGAAGAAGAGCCTCTGCTCATTGTAAACCGCAGCTGCCGTTTTCTCCCTCGAGTAAACGCCATGCACTCAGGGACGGTGCTGATCATCAGCAATGCCGATCCTGTCATGCACAACACTCACATTCGGAAAAAGAGCCGCTCCGGAGAGAACCTGATGAATGTTGTGCAGCCGCCGCAGGGAAAGGTTGAAAAGCCAATCAAGGAGCCGGGTTTCCTGGATGTCCGGTGCGATGCTCATCCCTTCATGCGGGCCGCAATCCATGTCTTCGATCACCCCTACTTTGCGGTCACGGACGGAATGGGCCGATTTCAACTGCACCACGTTCCTCCGGGTCGATACCGACTCAAAGTTTGGCACGAGACGCTGCGAAGCCTGGAGCGGAGCATCACGGTCTCTTCGGAAACGCCGGAGAGCATCATGATTGAAGTCGGCCCAGAGGTATAACAGCGCGGGGCTTCACCAGACGGGAGGGCCAGAGGTGTTGAAGAAGAGACCCTCTGCCGGCATACGGACTGCTATCGCTCTGGTCATGTCGATCGGGATTCTCAATATGGACGCATGCGTGAGGGGAGCGCATGATCCGAGGATTGACGGGAAGACGGATCATCGATATGTGATCCTCAAACCGCGCGCAGGCGCCCAACCGCCTGAAATGTCAGACGGGTCAGTCTATCGACCTGGCATTGCGGAATCGAACTGGGAACGGATTCTCAGCGATATTTACGTTCGCCCGCGCAAGGCATTGTTCTCCATGGCGGCGGGTGATTCGGAACCGGTTCCCGCCTTCACACAAGATGACCGCGACTATTTGGCGAAATCTCTTTCAGAAGCCTTTCTGAAAGCAGACCCACAGGAGATCGCGCTGTTCTACCTCAGTCACAGCCGCGAATCTGGTGTGACGGAAATAACCTCGGGCGGATGGTACCTCCATGATTCTACGATTCGTCTCATCATGCCGAATTACCGGCAGGCGGTCACGATGGCCTTCATTGAAGAGAAGATTCGGGTCGATCCGCTCAGACCAGCGGGCCACTCTTTTTATGACATCGTTCCTCGGCCGCACCAAGTGCTTGAAACCGGCCCTGCTTTGATCAATATGCTCTTCCCGCAGGTTCCCGAACTGGTCATTGATGCCCGCGCGTTCCCATCTGTTCCCGCAGAGAGTATGCCCGGAGGTGAGGGGCGGATCTCAGAAGGGACGCTTAAGCATGACAGGCCGCTGGAGAATCGGTTATTGACCATTGAGCAACTTCGAAAGCAAGGACTGATCACCGATGAGGAGTACCACCGGAAACGGCAACAGTTGCTGGATGAGCTCTAGGAGTCTGTCCGAGTAATGCCATTCCACTGCGGCAAACGATCTGCAGGCATCTGCGTCGTTCTCGGCCCGAAAAAATCCTCAACGTATTCCAGCGAATACGCCGCCGGTTTTTTCGACCCTGCGGCCTCGCATCTGCCAGCATCTCCTTTTCCTCGTAACGAAGGATTACTCTGGATAGGCTCCTAGTCGGACCCCGACCAGGGCACATCTCGTAGAAGGGACGGATGATGGGAAGGAAAACGGCACTGGCAGTGCTCATCGTCGGAGGCATCATCTCTGCGCTACACCCCGGCGGCAATGCTCAACCGGCATACGAAGTCGATCAAAGCATTGGCGGCGTGACGGTCAACGGTCGGACGGTGTTCGCAGGGGCCGTACCGACGCCGAAACCGCTGCCCGTTCATCGTGACAGCGCCTTCTGCGGCAAGAGCATGCCGCACGAAGGATTACAGGTCGACGGCAGCTCTCGCGAGGTCGGAGGTGTCGTGGTCAGCCTGGAAGGAATCGCGAGGGGCAAGCCACTTGAGGAGCAGACGTTAGTGTTCGAAAACCGTACGTGCCGGTTCCTGCCTCGCGTGAATGCGATTCCCACCGAGAGTTTCCTGGTCATCAGCAATGCCGATCCAATCATGCATAACACCCATGTCCGCAAAGATTCTCGATTTGGCGCGACGGTTGTGAATGTCGCGCAGCCGCCTGGCTCCAAGGAGATCCGGAAGCACTTGCATGAGTCCGGCCTGCTTGACATTCGCTGCGATGCGCACGCCTTCATGTATGCGTCGATCCATGTCTTCGAGCATCCGTACTTTGCAGTGACGAACGAGAGCGGGCGCTTTGAGCTGACCCACGTGCCGCCCGGGACCTATCGTTTAAAAGTCTGGCACGAAACACTGGGTATCAGAGAACGCACGGTGGTCGTGCCTGGCAAGGACTCCGTCACCGTAGACGTCGAGCTGCATCCGGAAGAATAGAGACGGACTCGTTGCCGGAGCGCCCTATCGTGAAGACGGCGAGAAACCTGAGGCTCGATGGGCGATGGATGATGCGCCTCTTACTTCCGATCCTTCGCTTGAGCAGAGTCGGAGGAGGCCTCGTCACTGTTGCCTTGTCGTTCCATTCGTTTTGATTCTCGTCCTGATGGGCAGTGTCCTGATTGCCACCGTCCGAAATTCTGACGCGCTTCCGGGATTTGCACGTAAGTACAACGCCGATTGCGCCATGTGCCATTTCCCCGTGTACCCGCGTCTGAACAACTTCGGGCAGAAGTATCGCTGGATGGGATATCGAACCGCGATCGAATTCAATAAGGATCAGGATCTGACGAAGGTGAACGACTTGCTCTCCGGCCGGCTTCGTGCGCAATTTGCCTATGAGAATGCGACCGGGACCGTCGAGCGCAGCGAATTTCGCTTCCCGGAAGCATCCCTGTACTATGTCGGCGCGGTCTCCCGCAACTTTTCCGCTTATCTTCATCTCATCGCGACCAACAGCACGAGCGTAGATGTCCACGGACATATCATGGGTGTCTGGGGTAGTCCGGAGCAGATGATCATGTTTCGGATTGGGCAAATGCACATGCTGGAACAGGAGGGCGTGGGAGGATTCGATCGGCCGACGAGCATTAATATCAACCCCGTTCATTCTCTGTCGCTCACACGGACCAGTTTCCTCGCCGGTGGTTCGGCCCTGAACTACAATTTTGACCAACGCCAAAAAGGCATTGAGGTAGCCTACTCGCTCGGCAAGGGCCGGCTGCGCTTCCAGGTTTCTAACGGACTCAATCAAAATGGCAGTGGCACGGCCAATGTCGGCGATATCGATCCACAAAAAGACTACCTGGGCGCTTACGAGTACCTGTTGGACGATCTCGCGTCCGGATTCACACTCTTTTATTACCACGGCACGACGCACGGGACGGTGTCGCCTACCGGCACAACGGGGCCGCCGACGTCGATCAGCAACCAATTCGATTACTCCCGGTATGGCATTAACGTGAGCAAATGGTTTGCGGTCTCGGATCTTGGATTCTTCGAGTTGCAAGGCGGGTATGTCAGAAGTCACGACAACAATCCCGCAACGGTGGGACCGAATATCGACGGCAATGCCTTTTATGTGGAGTCCCAACAGTATGTCACCGGACATGAAGTAGTGTTTTATGAGCGCTTCTCACTGATAGATTTTGAAGTAGGCCGTCCCAACAGTACGCGGAAGGACTATACGGTCGGCGTCGTGAAGCCTCTCCAGACGTGGGTCCGCCTGACGGGTGAGTACACCTATACCGATAACCGGCTCTCCGGCCAAACCGACCATGTTGCCCTTCTTGAGTTCCAGATCAGTTACTGAGGGTGGACCGATTGGTGCGGGTATGAGGCAGCGGGTCAAGGAAGCGGTTGCAGTGATGATAGCGGTATAGGAGCACGGATACGCACGTGCGCACAGACGGCCGATTTGGCGAGACGCGTGCTCAATGTGCTGCAACGAGGGACAATCAGATAAGGAGTATGATAAGGAGTCGGGCCGCTGTTCTCTAGAGGGGCGCGGTTGCTAATTGCGAGATCCAACATGCGTTGGTCACATTTCGCGATCCTGTCCTGGCTCGTGAGTCGATGGCAAGGCAGCCTCCGCTTTCGCCAAACGACGTTCCTGTCCCTGATCATTCTGCTCATCATGGGAATCGGTTCGGCTGTGACGTTATATGAACAGAGCCGAATCATGCGGAAGGCCACCGAAGATCGAGGCGTCGCCTTCAGTCGAGGCCTCGCCCTGATGGGTGCACTGGTCGTGTCCGACAAGCTGTTTCGGATTCAGGAAGAAATCGATCAGTACAGCCAGGACCCGGATATCGTGGAGATCGACGTAATCGACCATGACAATATGATCGTGGCGTCAAAACACCTGGAACGCATCGGGACGGTGTTGTCAGACCCTGAGTGGCTGGCCATGAAAGGTGAGACCGAATTTCTTGCCTACGGTCATGATGCTCGAAGCCATCCTAGTCTTACGATCGTGGAACCCTTGGTCGTCAACGAAGAAATCCCGGCGAGGATTCGAACCATCTTCTCGCTGGCCAGCGTGCGCCGAGAGGAGTGGCAAGGGGTTCAACGCATGACGCTCGTTACGTTGGCACTGATCACCGCTGGAATGGTCGGCATTCAAGTGGCGCAGC
Source organism: Nitrospira sp. Nam74 (assembly GCF_965152615.1). Lineage (NCBI taxonomy): Bacteria > Pseudomonadati > Nitrospirota > Nitrospiria > Nitrospirales > Nitrospiraceae > Nitrospira > Nitrospira sp. Nam74. The sequence goes on from NZ_OZ224220.1 coordinate 16,682, forward strand.
GACACATTGGTCGTGTGTTTCGCGGCATCATCGGGCAACTTCAAAGTGCGCTTGCCACACTCGAAAGCGCTGAACTCGGTCAACGCGCCCCCGTATCGGTTGAGCGCCAAGGCCCTCCCGCCATGTCGGTACGGCAAGTTGGTCAGGGAGAGTTGGAACATCTGACCGAGGTCGTCACCACCAGCACGGCGCTTCTCAAGCGGCAGTCGCAGGCGCTGCGGGAGAGTTGGGGCCTCTTGCAGGCCGTCTTGGACAATACGACCGCCGTCATTTATCTGAAAGATACGGACGGCAAATATCTTCTCATCAACCACCAGTATGAATTGCTGTTTCACGTGTCGAAGGAGCAGACGGTCGGCAAGACGGATGCGGATCTCTTTCCAGCCGAATTGGCCCATGCGTTTCGGTCCAACGATCTGAAAGTATTGGAGGCCCGAAGGCCGCTTGAGCTTGAGGAAGTAGCGCCGCATGATGACTCGCTGCACACGTACCTTTCGCTCAAGTTCCCCCTTTGCGATGCCTCCGGCCAACCGTATGCGGTCTGCGGAATCTCTACGGATATCACGGAGCGCAAGCGGGCCGAAGAAGCCTTGCAGGTGCTCATGGTCTCCTTGGAAGAGAAGGTGAAAGAGCGAACGGCGGAACTGGAGATGGCTCGGGATCAGGCGCTCATGGCCACCAGGCACAAGTCTGAATTTTTGGCGAATATGTCCCATGAGCTCCGCACACCCCTGAATGCGGTGATCGGGTTCTCCGACATGCTGCTGGAGAAGATGTTCGGCGACCTGAATCAGAAACAGCATGAATATGTACAGGATATCCTGTCTTCCGGTCGCCATTTGCTCGCGCTGATCAATGACATTCTCGACCTCTCGAAGGTGGAGTCGGGTCGAACCGAATTGGAATTGTCGACGTTCAACTTACCAATGTCCTTGGAGAATGCCCTGACGCTCATCCGGGAGCGAGCAACGCATCATGGAATCCAGGTGTCGAACGATTATGATCCCCGATTAGGGGACTACACCGCCGATGAACGGAAGCTGAAGCAGATTCTGCTGAACCTTCTGTCCAATGCCATCAAGTTCACTCCTGAAGGCGGACGCATTTCGGTGGGGGCTACGTTGCGGGAAAGTGGGGTCGAAATTGTAGTGACCGACACGGGCATCGGGATCGCTTCAGACGATCACCAGAGGATATTCGAGGAGTTCTATCAGATCCGTAGCGGCATGCGGAAGCCGGAGGGAACCGGCTTGGGTCTGGCGCTGGCGAAGAAGTTCGTAGAGCTTCATGGAGGGAAAATCTGGGTGGAGAGCCGAGTGGGCGAAGGAAGCACCTTCACCTTTACGTTGCCGATTCGAGCGGCGGTCGAAAAACCATCCACAGCGGTGCCGGAGCCGGGTGTCATTCAATCCGGACGGCCGGTGGCCCTGGTAGTGGAAGATGATGCCGCGGCGTCCAAGTTATTATCCATCTATTTGACGGAGGCCGGCTTCTCGGTGGAAGTAGCGGCTGACGGCGAGGTGGGGCTGCAACGGGCGCATGACCTTCGGCCGGCCATCATCACGCTCGACATTTTAATTCCCAAATTGGATGGCTGGGATCTCTTAGCCAGACTGAAGACGGATCAGACCATCGCAGCGATCCCGGTGGTAGTCGTCTCAATCCTCGAAGAGCGGGGCAAAGGATTCGCGCTCGGTGCCTCCGACTATCTCGTCAAGCCCGTGGACCGCGAGGAACTGATCGGCACCGTTCAGCGGGTTGCCACTGCCGCTGGTCCCAATCCTCGCGGCACAACGGTTCTTGCCATCGATGACGACCCCCTGGTCCTGGAACTCATGGATGCCATGTTGACCTCGGAAGGCTTCACCGTGCTGAAGGCCGGAGACGGTAGGGAAGGCCTTCGCCTCGCCCGGCTGCGCCGCCCAGATCTCATCGTGCTGGATCTTCTAATGCCCGAAGTGGACGGATTTCAGGTGGTCGATGAGCTCAAGCGCGATCCCGCCACGGCCGGCATTCAAATTATCATTCTGACGAGCAAAAGCTTGACGCCGCAAGACAAAGAGAAGCTGAATGGCCGGATCGCTGATCTGAAACAGAAGGGCGAGTTCAGCCGAGCGGACTTCGTGGCTCAACTTCTGACGGTCCTTCGCGCGAAAGGGGCATCATGGCCGGCGAGTTGATCTTGATCATCGAGGATAACGACAAGAATCTGAAATTGCTTCGGGACATGTTGCAGATAAAGGGGTATGAGACTATTGAAGCCACAACGGCGGAGGAAGGTCTCCCGCTTGCGCGCGCTCAACGGCCAGCCCTGGTCCTGATGGACATCCAATTGCCTGGAATGGACGGGATCACTGCATTCCGCCGGCTACGGTCGGAGCAGATTACCAAACAGATTCCGGTGATTGCCGTGACTGCGTCGGCCATGACGCTGGACAAAGCGAAAATCATGCAGGCCGGATTCGATGGCTATCAGTCCAAGCCCATTCACGTGAAGGATTTTGCCGAGGAGGTTCGCCGGGTGCTCGATGCCGCACGGAAGAGAGTCACTGAATAAGCACCCTATTGATACGGGGATATTATGGAAAGTGGACGAGCAAAGGTATTGGTTGTTGATGACACCCCGATGAACATCAAAGTCCTCCTGGACTTGCTCACGGTCAAAGGATATGAGGTCATCACGGCTGAATCGGGGTCGGTGGCCCTGGAAAAAATTGTGACGCGTAAGCCCGAGGTCGTACTACTGGATGTCGTGATGCCCGAGATGGACGGGTACGAGGTCTGCCGAAGAATTCGCGCCACTCCGGAAACGGCTGTGCTGCCGGTAGTCATGATCACGGCGCTGGACCCGGCTCAAGAGCGCATCAAAGGTCTCGAAGCCGGAGCAGATGACTTCCTCACGAAGCCGATCAATCAGGCCGAGCTGCTGGCCCGAGTCCGCACCCTCCTACGCATCAAACAACTTCACGATGAGGTGACCCTACAAGCGGCTCAGCTTGCCGAGTGGAACAAGACCCTGGAAGAGCGGGTCCGTGAACAGGTGGAACAGCTCGAACGACTGGCACGGCTGAAACGCTTCTTTTCGCCGCAAGTGGCGGAACTGATTCTAGCCGGGAGCGCCAAAGATCCTTTTATGAGCCATCGTCGCGAAGTGACCGTGGTGTTCCTTGATCTCAGGGGGTTCACGGCGTTTGCCGAGACTGCTGAGCCGGAGGAAGTTATGAGTGTGCTCCGTGAATACCACGCGGAGATGGGCCAGCTGGTTCAGGACCACGAAGGAACCTTGGAGCGCTTCGCGGGAGATGGCATGATGATTTTCTTTAACGATCCCCTTGAAGTGCCGAATTCAGAAGAGCGGGCCATCCACATGGCCGTCACCATGCGACGCCGGCTCGAAGAGTTGCATGCGAAATGGCTGAAGTTGGGATATGAGTTGGACAGCGGCATCGGAGTCGCCACCGGGTATGCGACGATCGGGGTGATTGGTTTTGAGGGTCGTTGGGATTACGGCGTGATCGGCACGGTCAGCAATCTAGCCTCCCGCCTCTGCGGCGAGGCGAAGCCGGGCCAGATTCTCGTTCCAAAACGACTGTTCAGTAGCGTGGAGCCGATTATCGAAGCCGACTTGATCGGCGATCTGAGCCTGAAGGGGTTCCATAGGCCCATCACGTGTTACAATATTGTCGGACTAAAAAGCCGACCTGGGTCGGTTGACCGCGCCGCAAGCGTGGCTATCTAACTAGAGAATGCGGCTGTATACTCAGACGTAATCATCTTATCCAAAAAGGGGGGTGACAGGCTTCGACGGGGATACAGAGGTCAGCGGTGCATGCCGAGCTCTCGGAGTCTCGTTAAACCTTCGGGAAAATAGCAACTGCCAACCAAGAACTGGCACTCGCAGCTTAATTAACTGCGACGTTCCGCCGCCTGATGCCTGCGGGGGTGGACGGAGCGCGATGCAGCAGGCTGGTCCAAGGCTGGTGCTCAGTGGCTGAGGACGAGAAATTTCTGGGCTAGCGGTTGTTCTAAGCCGGCCGATGGGCGTGGGCGATCGCGAAATCTAAACTATCGGATACGCATGTAGATCCGTTGCGCCGAAGGTCTTCGGACGCGAGTTCGATTCTCGCCACCTCCACCATGTAGCCCCTGGGTCATACGATCCAGGGGCTTTTTTTGTGCAAAAAGAGTATAAGCATTCATCCTGACAACGTGACAATGCTCTATAAATCTGCCAATAAACTTGTTGCCGCTGATGCCGCTTACCTTGCCGGCCTTATCGACGGGGAGGGGACGGTAACGCTGACTCGACTAAGTCGCAACAGACAAAGAGGATTAGCCCTAACGATTAGCAGTACTGAATTGGAGATCCTGAAACATGCTCTAACCGTAATAGGCGCAGGCAAGATCACCAACAAGAGCATTTCAAAAGCGCATCACATACCAAGCTACACGTACCAAATCACAAACCGCCAAGCACTTGATGTATTGCGACAGATTGGCCCTTACCTGAGAGGTTATAAGGCAGAGCGCGCTAAGCTTGCGTTACAGGAGTATGTCAGGTTGACGCCTCGTAACGGCCGTTATACAGAAGAGCAGCTCGAAGAACGAAATCTTTTCGTCCAGAGATTTTTCTCCATCAATAGCCAGGGTCGCTAATGTAAAGACGTTGCAGCATCGCGTCCGCTCAGGTACATTCCACGCTCAATGCCCCATCTCTATGAAGAAGTATTAGCACGAGTCGCTGCCTGGAAGGCAGATAACTATTCCTCTCCGCAGTTTCCCGCCATCGCAGAAATCCTTGAATGGGCACACAACGCTGAGGCAGGCGGGCTCCGTTTCTTACGTCGGCCACAACTTCAAGCGCTGGAGGCGTATTGGTATTTGCGTCTTGTTGAGCAGACGCCGCATGTCTTTGATCTCTACAGGAAGATCTATCCGCCAGATGAGAATATCTCACCTCTGCTCGATGCTCTTGGGATCCCTGACGCTGCCTTCAAGTCAGTGAACTATAAATCCGACGCTCTTTGGAACCGCATACGGTCTGATGACGGTTTCGTTCGAGACTTTAAGCTCGAAGCGCTTCGAGAAACATTGCCGCTGGGCTATGCCAGTTATATTCTGGCCCTGGCTATGGGGGCGGGAAAGACTATTCTGATCGGAGCGATCATTGCGACCGAGTTCGGGATGGCCCAAGAATATCGTGACGGGCCGTTCGTTCAGAATGCTTTGGTCTTTGCCCCGGGTAAAACCATCATCGAATCCCTCCGAGAATTGGTCGAAGTGCCGTATGAAAAGATTCTTCCGCCTCGCCTGTACAAAGGATTTGCTGCCTCGATCAAGCTTACATTCACTCGGGATGGCGAGAAGGATGTCCCAGTGGTTCGTGGCTCGTTATTTAATGTGGTCGTGACGAACACCGAAAAGATCCGCATCCAGAAGGAAACGATTCGGAAAGCCGACCTATCTGGGCTCTTTGCCCCAGACCGTGAAGACGAGGCTAGAGCGGAGGTGGCGAATCTACGACTGCAGGCGATCGCCAGCTTGCCACATCTTGCAGTCTTTTCCGATGAAGCCCATCACACGTACGGGCAGTCATTGGATGTAGAACTCAAGAAGGTACGCAAGACCGTTGATTATCTCGCAGCGAACACGAATGTGATCTGCGTGGTGAATACGACGGGGACACCGTACTTTCAGCGCCAGCCGCTTAGGGACGTAGTGATCTGGTATGGGCTTTCCCAAGGAATCAAAGACGGCATCCTGAAGGACCTCGCAGGAAATATTCAGGCGTATGACTTTTCAGATGACGCAACAACATACGTGGCACACGTCATCGAAGATTTCTTTAAGACATATGGCGACGTGCGGCTCCCGAATGGTGCGACCGCAAAGTTGGCGATGTACTTTCCACAGACAGATGATCTCAAGGAGTTGAAACCGGTCATTGATCAAGCGTTGGTCCGTATTGGACAAAGCCCGGCACTATGCCTTGTTAACACTTCCGATGGCAGCATGACGAAGCAGGCCGACATTGATGCCTTTAACCGTCTGAACGATCCTGTCTCGCCGCATCGCATCATCCTGCTCGTGAATAAAGGGACGGAGGGTTGGAACTGCCCTAGTCTCTTTGCCTGCGCACTGGCTCGCAAGCTGAGAACCTCCAACAATTTTGTGTTGCAGGCGGCAACGAGGTGCCTGCGTCAGGTACCGGGCAATACAGAACCCGCCCGCGTGTACCTCTCAACAGACAACTTCGCGGTGCTGGATCGGCAGCTTCAGGAGACATACGGGGAAAGAATTGAGGATTTGAATCGGACTGGCCAGGAAACACGCCGGGCGCGGATTGTCTTGCGCAAGATCCCTCTCCCACCCTTAGTGGTGACCCAAACGATTCGTACGGTGATAAACAAGAACGACAAGGTCGCAGAGATTCGCCTGGCACTTCCCACTATTGGCTCACAGGGCGTGCTGAAGAAAGCGATCTTTACTATGGCCGAGCAGGAGGCCACGTTCAGCGTCTTACAACAGATAGGCCCTACGCTTTCGATTGAGACGACGCCCGGTGCAGCCGATGTCTATACGGTCGCGGTGGACATCGCAAACCGCTACCGTCTTGACCTGTGGACCGTGTACGACGAACTCAGGGGCTGTACTCGACTGACGACATCCCACAGGCGCATGTGACCGACTTAGCTCGACAGATTGAAGAGCAAACGCGTCAATATGAGGTCACGGAGGAAAAGGTTGATGTGGCGTTGGCGCTGGTCAAACCGGAAGGGTTTCAGAAAGAGACAGAGGCTTCGGGAGCAGTATGCTACACCGCGGAAATCATTTATCCCAAGGACCGCGAACACCTGTTGGCCCACTTCGGCATATGGGGGGACAAAGCCGGACCGTTCGGGTTTCACTACGACCCCTACAATTTCGATTCGAAACCGGAGATGTCTTTTTTTGAGCAAATGTTGACCTAGTTAAACCTCCTAGCCAACGATGTGGAGGATATCTACTTTACCGGCGCACTCACCGATCCCAATAAATCTGACTTTTTCGTGGAATACAAAGACGACAAGAGCAAATGGCGGCGTTACACACCAGATTTCCTCATTCGGAAGAAGCCATCCCTTGGTGGAAAACCGGGAAGTGGCCAGGTGTTTATCGTCGAAATTAAACGCGAGCACGATCGCGCGCATCCAATCGATGGTGAGAACGGTCGCAAAGCCCTAGCGCTACGAAAATGGGAAGATCTGAATCCTGAGCGGGTGAAGTATCGAATGATTTTCACTCCTACCGACACTGTGAGCGCAGACCAAATGCAAGAAGCACGGAAGTTCCTCGAAAGAAGGGAAGCTTGACTGGAGAGAAGGCTTTGTGAAGAAGACAGCCAAAAAGAAGCTGACGAAGGCCCCGGTTCGCGCAAAAGCGATACCACCAACCGCGGTGCTACAAAAAACCGCCACGGTCGAGCCACTTAAGAAGACGGCGGTCAAGATCACTGCGGCTAAAGGTCGCCCGATGCTGACTTGGGTCGGTAAGCGACCACTTTCCTATGTCACCGCCTTTCCAGCACAGCACATTGAGACCTTTGATCCTGCCGGCCCTCTCAGCAAGCCGGCAAATCTGGAGGCGTGGAAAGATTGGCCCAACAGCTACCCCAAAGGCGGGCTGCTCTTCCACGGGGATAACAAAGAAGTACTGGCGCATCTCCTGGCGAACGGGTTTCGTGGCAAGGTCAGCCTGATTTACATCGATCCCCCGTTCGACTCAGGCGCAGACTATGTGCGCAAGGTCTCGCTCCGTGGCGCCAAAGGGACGGCCAAGCTCGATGGGGAGACTTATACGCTGGGGGAGCAGATTCAGTACACGGATATTTGGGCGAATGACAACTATCTGCAATTCATGTTCGAGCGGTTAATGTTGTAAAAGGAATTGCTTGCTGAGGATGGGTGCATCTATCTCCATTGTGATCCCTCCCGGAACAGTTACCTGAGAGTTATCATGAATGAGGTGTTTGGGGCTGCAAATTTCATTAACGAAGTTATCTGGCAGCGGCTCAGCGCACACAATGACTCTGGGCGGTTTGGGATAGTTCACGATACTCTCTACTATTACTCTAAAAGTGACAGCCGCAATTGGAATCCACAATCCGTTCCGCTTAGCGAACGCTATATCGAGCAGTTCTTCGATTCCGTTGAAGAAGGCTCGGGTCGTCGCTATTCAAGGTCCGATTTGACAGCGCGAGGATTGCGGGCTGGTGAGACAGGCAAACCATGGCGAGGTATTAATCCCGCTGAGAAAGGGAACCACTGGAAGGTTCCTGTTGCCCAACTTGATGAGTGGGACAGATTGGGCAGAATCCATTGGCCCAAGAACAATAGCGGTATGCCGAGGTTGAAGCGGTACCTGGACGAGGTCCAGGCTGAGGGCGGCTCAGTGCAAGACATCTGGTACGATATAAAACCCATCCATAATCAGTCTACGGAAATTCTTGATTATCCAACCCAGAAACCAGAGGCTCTCCTTGAGCGCATGCTAAGGACCTCAACTCATTGTGGCGACCTTATCCTGGATTGTTTCATTGGCTCCGGCACAACGGCTGCCGTCGCTCAGAAACTCGGTCGTCGCTGGATCGGCTGCGACATCAACAAAGGGGCGATCCAAACTACCGCAAAGCGATTACAGGGAATCATCGCCGAGCAAATCGCCGCCGCGAAACTTAAACCGGCTAAGATTGAAATGTTGCCTGGTATGGAACAGACTGAGGAAGAGGAAGAACTTCAACCGGCCCAACTCGGCTTCACCGTCTGGCGTGTGAACGACTACGATCTTGGCATCCAGCACAACGAAGCGGTTAACTTGGCCTGTGAGCACATCGGGATTCAGCGCACTCGCACGGATTCCTACTTTGACGGGACGCTCGGCAAGTCGCTAGCCAAGATCATTCCCTTCGGCCATCCGCTCACCCCGCTTGATCTTGAAGAACTTCGCCGTGAGCTCGATGTCCGAAAAGAGGAAGATCGAGCCGTCACGGTCGTCTGCCTAGGAATGGAAGTCACCGCCAAGGCATGGATTGAGGATTGGAACCGGCTTCGCACAGGCAAAGATGCCGTGAATCGCATCACGGTGATTGAACTGCGCACCGATCCAAAGTATGGCAAGTTCATGAAACATGAGCCGGCCACGGCGAAGGTGAAGGTCATTCGGAAGAACGGCATTGTGCTCGTGGAGGTTGAGGACTTCATCTCCCCGACTATCATCGAGCGTCTGCAGCAACAAGCGGGTCTGCTACAGCCCAAGATCGATGACTGGCGAGCGATGGTCGATTGCGTGATGATCGATTCAACCTATGATAGCAAGGTGTTCAACGTTGCGCTGGCCGACGTGCCGAGCAAGAAAACCGACTTCGTGACAGGTCGGTATGAGATCCCAGGGCCGGAAGGAAAGACGACGGTCGCCGTGAAAATTATCGACATGCTTGGGGAGGAAGTATTGACGCTTCACGAGTTGTCCTGACACGCATGTGCTATTCCAAAAACCGGTCTTGACTCCATCTTCCATCCAGCCTAGCCTTAAGTCTCCATGAACCGAGCCGAGCGCCGGCGACAGGAGAAACTTCAGGGCCGCGAGCATAGCGGTTCTGCGTTGGCATTGAAGCCGCTCTTCGATGAGGCGGTCGTCCATCATCGTGCCGGGCGGCTCGATGATGCCCGGCGCCTGTACCACAAGATTCTGGACATCGATCCTCATCATGCCGAAAGTCTGCATCTGCTGGGGCTTATCTCGTATCGGCTAGGACAGTTGCAGGAAGCCGTCAAACTGCTTTCGCAGGCGACGCAAGAGCGGGCCGACCGACCGCCGTACTGGTTCAATCTTGGTGTGGTCCTTCACAAACAGGGCAAGCCGACCGACGCGCTCTCCGCGTACGAAAAGGCGCTGGTGCTGCACCCACAATATCCCGAGGCTCATAGCAATGTCGGCAATGTGCTGATGGAGCTGGGCCAATCAGAGGGCGCGGCTGCGGCCTATCAACGGGCTCTGCGCATTAGGCCGGAATACGTCGAAGCGCACAATAATCTTGGCGTGGTGCTGAAAGAACAAGGCAAGCTGGATGATGCACGGATGTCCTATGAGCGGGCGCTACGATTGGCGCCGAATCACCTGGAGGCGCACTGCAATCTGGGCAGTGTGCTGATGGATCAAGGCAAGCTGGGCCATGCCGTCACGTCTTTCGAGCGAGCCCTGCAGATCAAGCCAGACTATGTAAAAGCCATGTATCATTTGGCCTTCGCGCTGATGTGGCAGAAGCGATTCGAGGAAGCGCTGGTCTATCTCCGGCGATCCGCCGATCTGAAGCAGAACCATGGACGATCGATTACCCTGTCCTCCATCTCCAAATCACGACTCAAGCATGATGCCGAGCAACTGCGCTATCTGTTCGATCGTGGTCGCATCGGTGCCGAGTACTCCTCCTATCTTGATGCGCTCGTGCGACTTAGTCGCCGCGCAGCTGAGGATTCCGAGACGACTCCCCGCATACAGGTGGACACCGATGAGCTTCAGGTGATTGCCCCTTCATTTAATCGCATTCTTCATTATGCGGAGAGTGCAGCACTTCTATCGGGCGCTGTGAATCCCGCGCTCGACGTGCCAGCCATCGAATCTCGCTATCATGCGACCCATCCGGAAGTCATGTATCTCGATGGACTGCTAACGCAAGAAGCGTTGACGTCGATGCGCCGTTTTTGCCTGGAGTCGACGGTTTGGAAACGGGATTACGAGAACGGCTATCTCGGCGCGTTCTTAGGGGATGGGTTTTCCTGTCCCTTGCTATTACAGATATCCGAGGAGCTGCGGCTCAAGTTCCCCGGCATCTTTCAAGATCACCTGCTCACACAAGCCTGGGCGTTCAAATATGACAGCGAACGAACGGGGCTGAACATCCATGCAGATGCGGCGGCAGTGAATGTCAATTTCTGGGTAACGCCGGACGACGCCAACCTTGATCCGGAACACGGTGGACTAGTGGTGTGGGATAAAGAAGCACCGAGAGACTGGAATTTTAAGGACTACAACAATACAGCGAATGAGCCAAAGGTCCGTGAGTTTCTGGCTCACAGTGGCGCCAAAGCCGTGACAATTCCCTATCGTGCTAACCGCGCTGTCATATTCAACTCAGATCTCTTCCACGAGACGGATCGGTTCCACTTCAAAGATGACTATGAGAGCCGACGCCTCAATATCACCTTACTGTATGGCCGACGGCTCAATGAGTGAGGAGAACATGAAGAGGCGCACGGGGTGACGTCTACGTGCAGCCTGGCGACGACGGCGAGAGCTCGGGGGAGTAGCCACGACGGGGCTGTCCCTCCCCCTCGCTCGTCAATATGGATTGCCGTCAGTGGTGAACCGATTCCCCGACGTACCGATCCCCGTATTGTTTCATCCCGTCCGTAATGGCCCGCCATTCCTCCGGCGTCAACTGTTCTTTGATTTTGAAGCGCAGTCCCAAAATTTTGCTCGCCGAGCGCATATGCGCGTTGTTGGTCTCATCAAGAATCTTCGTGAAGTCTTCCGGGGGCGCATTGTAGTTGCTGTTGAGCTCATATAACTTGCGGTGTGCTTCCCGACGCTGATCGTGCGACTGCTTGGCTTCATCGACGATCTCTTTCGCCAGCGCTTTGACGCGCGATGCTTTATCGGGATCCTTCACCGACTGGTCTATCAATTCGTTCATTTGTTTGGTCCCGCGCTGCATCGCTGCGGTGCTATCTCGCTGATATCCGTGGTGTCCTCCGCAACCGGCCAGCGTCACGATGAATAGCGTAGACAGTATTCCGATTCTTCTCACTCCGTTCATGCAGTTCCTCCTAATGAATAATAGATGGAGGCATTCTAAGCCAATCCTTGGATAACGGCCAGTATCCGCGATCCTTTTGACATCCAGTCTCTTTGCCTCGTAGGGCCTTTCCTTTTGTGTTCGCCTCACTTACCATATCAAGGATGGCCGAGAAGAAACCCAAAAAGCCCCGGGCAGCGGGGCCCGTGAGGCGAAGACGCAAACCGACTGGCACAGCGATTGGCTTAAGTGCTACTGAGCTGCAAGGGGCGGCTCCGCCAGGCGACGTGGCAGAGCTGCATCGGCATATCGAGTCCGATGGCGGAAAGGTTATGGCCATCTATCGTGAGCCGTTTGGTGGACGATGGATGATCCTGGCGGCCCTGCCGATTGAGCGCGTCGCGGCCACGCCATTTCAGCGGAATTTATCAGATACGCATGTGCGCAAGCTGGAAGCGGTCATCAGCAAGATCGGACGCTTTCTCGACCCCATCATTGTCGTGCGTGCGCAAAAACCGTTGGAAGAGACGATCACGTACTGGACGCCGAACGGGCATCACCGGTTGTCGGCCATGAAGACGCTGGGCGCGAAAAGCATTACAGCCATTGTCGTGCCCGAGCCGTCCGTGGCCTATCAGATCCTGGCTCTCAATACTGAGAAGGCGCACAATCTTCGGGAAAAGTCCCTCGAAGTGATTCGAATGTACCGCGAGTTCGCGCACATCGGGGTGCTCGGCGAAGACGCGTGTGTGCTGGAGTTCGAAGAGCCGGCCTTCATCACGCTTGGGCTCTGCTATGAGGCACGGCCGCGCTTTAGTGGCGGTGCGTATCACCCTGTGCTGAAACGTGTGGATCAGTTTTTGGCGTGCTCGTGTCGAGTGGCGTTGGAGACGCGACAAGTACGGGCGAAGCGGCTCCTAGAATTGGATGATCTCATCGTCGAGAAGGTCGAAGCCCTGAAAGCCCGTGGCTTGACCAGTCCCTATCTGAAGAGCTTTGTCGTGGCCCGCGTCAATCCCATTCGTTTCCGTCCGAAGGATGCCCCTCCCCTATCCTTCGATGAGGCGATTGACCGCATGAAGACCGCCGCTGAAAAGTTTAAGCCTGACAAAATTAGAACCGAGGATCTCGCGAGATCCGGTGGAGCACCGGACGAAGTAGAATAACGCGCGTAGGCCCTTTGCCGCGCAGTATAGCGCCAGCTGGCATGGGTGACGATATGGTCCTTCGCTCCTTGTCCTTGCGATCCAATGTGGCTGTCCGCATTTAGACCCTCGATTCGTCAGAGCCAGGGACCTTGCAGCGGTTGTCGTTCAGGATTAGACTTTGATCCTTTCCTATGAAAGGAGATCGGTATGGGACTCGCAGATAATGCCTGCATACCTTGTCGAGGCGGAGTACCGCCCGTAGAGCCGGCCCGGGCTCAAGAATTACTCAACCAACTTGCACGGGGTTGGCAGATTAATAAAGATGGTCACTTGGAACGGCTATATACATTCTCGGATTTTGCGCACGCCTTAGACTTTGTGAATAAAGTTGGGGCTATAGCGGAAGCGGAAGGACATCATCCCGACCTGTATTTGACATGGGGCAAGTGCAAGGTGGAGATCTGGACTCATAAGATCAACGGGCTGACCGAAAGTGATTTCTATTTAGCCGCCAAAGCGGATCGCGCGTTTGATTCGCTGCGATCGGCTGCCTAATCGTCTTTCCAGGCACAGCACCATTCCATCACTATTCACAAAGGAGGATACGAGATGGGACAAATAGGACGAACGTTGCTGATGCTTCTGTTGTCCGCCAGTCTCAGTGGTACAGCAATGGCTGCTGAGAAAGGGGCTAAGAAAGGCCACGGGAAGGACGTCAAAGCCATGTCTCAGGAACAACAGGTCAAGCTGGCCGAAAGCGCGGCTCCGGCGCGAATTTCCAAAGAGGCCACCATCATGGTCTACGGGCAGGACGGTAAGCTGACGGAAGCAAGAAAGGGGAGCAATGGCTTCACCTGCATTCCAACCGTCAATTTCCGACGGGACGCCGATCCCATGTGCTTTGATGCTGCGGTCGGACAATGGGTCGATGCGCTGGTCAACAAGAAGGACAAACCCGATAATACCGTCCCCGGCGTGTCCTACATGGCACGGGGCGGCTATCATTGGGAAAAGGGCGGAAAAATCCTCATGGAGGAAGAGGCGGGTGCAAAACTTGTAAAGGAGCCACCGCACTGGATGATCATGTGGCCTTTTAGCACCGAGAACTCTAAGCTTCCGTCACATCCGAACCCGTCAGGCGCCTATGTCATGTTCGATGGAAATCCCTATGCGCATGTCATGATCTATCAGGACCCCAAGAAAATGAAGTGAGCGCCGTCTTTGGGGGAGTACCGCGCCGGCGGTGCTCCCTCTTTCATATCCACTACGGGAGCGATCCATGAAAGTGCTCGTACTTGGGGCGACCGGCTTTCTCGGATCAAACCTGGTGCGAGCCTTACTGGACCAGGGTGACGAAGTGCGGGCGCTGATTCGCCCGGGCAATCCTGGGAGGACCTTAGCGGATCTTGCAGTTGAGCGCGTTCACGGGGATCTGAACGATGTTCAGTCATTGCCTCCTGCCTTCGATGGCGTCCGTACTGTCTACCATACTGCCGGTTATTACCCCTCTGCTACGATTCCTGTCGAGGCGGCGGTCCGTCAGGGCTTGACGCAGACCCGCAATGTCTTGGACGCTGTCAGGAGGTCCGACGTGGGTCGGTTCGTTTTTACCAGTACGCTGACCACCATCGGCTTTCCAAAAGTACCGGGGACGCTCGCAACGGAAGCCAGTGCCTTTGCCTCTCGATTTCCCACGAACCCCTACTTGATGTCCAAGGCGGCCATGGAGGATGCCATGCTCGACGCGGCGAAGGAAGGCGTTCCGGTCGTTGTTGTCAATCCAACGGCCTGTTACGGTCCCTATGATAGTAAGCCAACCAGTGGCGCGCAGCTGCTCATGATCGCCAAGAGACTCATGCCGGGGTATGTGCAGGGACCGGTGAATGCTATCGATGTACGAGACGTGGCGGACGGCATGATACGAGCCGCGACACGAGGCCGCATTGGCGAGCGATATATCCTCGGTAATTGGAATACCACGCAAAAGGAACTGGGTGAATTAATGGCACGGGAGGCTGGTGTCGGGGCGCCCAAAGTTCCTGTCCCGTTTTCTGTGGCGCGCTATGGATCGAAAGTCGGCGATTGGGCGTTTCGCACGGTGCTTCGGCGTCCGGCGCCCGTTCCGGGCTTCTTCGTGGAGGTACTGCAGCACATGCAGCAGTATGATTGCTCAAAAGCCATTCGTGAGCTTGACTATCCCCGTCATCCGGTTGAAGGGGCCATCCGCGATGAGCTCGCCTGGTTCCGCGGTAACGGCTATCTATGACAACAGTGGCGAGTTGAGTCGGACCTCTGTGTAAAGCTTGTCATGATGGCGACGTTACTCCTCAATCCGCTCATACATCCTCACGGTTGCATCTGAATGGATGGCCGCTATCATCTGTGGCTCAAGCCGTCCCGCAAGGCGTCGTATCAATTCGCTGCCGCCATTCAACAGCTGGCAGTGGAGCTCGATGCCCCCACCTTTGAACCGCATATCACTCTGTTGGGCAATTTGAAAGGATCAGAAGCCGGGCATGTGGCCAGATCAAAAGAACTGGCTCGAAGCCTGCTACCGTTTTCGATCAATTTGCTGGGACCTGCCTATGGCGACGACTATTTTCACTGTCTGTTCCTAGTCGCGGAACTGACGGCGCCGTTGCTTCATGCGCATACGTTGGCCCGTCACCTATTTCATGAGGAGGGGGACGCGTGCTATCTGCCGCATATCAGTTTGGTGTACGGCCGATACTCGGAGAACCTGAAGAAGGACATCATCGCCAGGTTGCCTGCCTCGCTTTATTCTCCATTCGAGGCGAGCCATCTGTCGTTAATCAGGGCCAGTAGCAATGACCCAAAAGAATGGCAGGAAATGTGGGTAGGTACGATAGGCTGACATATCGGGGAAGCGAATGGATTAGGATGTAACGGCACCACCGCACGAACTGCCCGCGCCTGCGGTGCATCCATAACAGTGGTTGCCTGTCTCGATGATGCGTTGCTGCAGCTCAGCCAGGCGGGCCGGCGTCACATCGCGGATATGGCGAATCGCCTTGTCGGACAGGGACAGATCCAGCATCTGATTAAAGTCGCAATCATAGAGGGTGCCGTCCCAGCCCACCGACAACGTGTACCGGCACATCACGCCGGAGGCCGCCGTAGCATTGAACGCCTTCGCGAGGCGTTGCATGTAGCCGTCATAATTCCCGCTTTCAATGAGGAATTCGAGGAAGCGGCTGATCGGCATGTTGGTAATGGTATAGAGATGATTGAAGCGGATGCCATGTCGATGCAGCAGTTGTCGCCTAAATTGCTCTTCGATGGCTTCCTGTTTGGCAGGTAGAAATGCGCCCACGGGATTGTGCACCAAATTGAGTGTCAGCCCAGTCCCGTTCTGACCATAGCCTACGCGGTTGAGAAGCTGTAGCGCTTCAATGGACTTCGCATGCACACCCTCCCCTCGCTGGGCGTCCGTCTGGGATGGACGAAAGTAGGGCAGCGACGCCACGACTTCGACTTGGTGAGCCGCAAGGAACTGAGCCAAGTCGGCTTGCGAGGGAAGCAAGAGGACGCTGAGATTGCATCGATCCATGACATGCCGCTTAAGACCCGCGGCCTGTTCGACGAGCCAGCGGAAATTGGGATTCAGCTCGGGAGCGCCACCGGTAATATCCAGCGTCGGGATATCGGTCTGCTCCAATGCACGGATACAGAGTTCGGCGGTCTCGCGAGTCATGCGCTCCACGCGATCAGGTCCGGCATCGACATGACAATGCCGGCAGGTCTGGTTGCAGAGCTTCCCGACGTTGATCTGAAACACCGTGATACCGGTCGCACGAAGAGGAGCTAGTCCTACAGTGGCCAGGCGTTGTTCAAACGGGGGACAGGCTTGGGTCTCGGCTAAAATTTCACGCTGGCGTTCGGCGGAGGACAGCGGACTGTGGCGACTAAGTAAGGTCAGTCCCATGTATGATCAGTGCGGATCGCATGGCAGGATGCTCAAAAAGGCGATCCAACAAGGCCGCAGGAGAAGCAAGCACCGGCGGCCGCATGTATTCCACGCCCCCGCCCCAAGCGCGCCAAGACGCGCTCCTTCCCGTGACGGATACGTTGAGAATGCTTCTGAGCGGAGAACGAAGTTGGACGTCTTTCTCAGCATCCTGATCACATAGAGAGTTTGTCGGCGACATTGCGCATTTGCACGCCATGGACCAAAGAAGCGCCGCCGCGGATGGCACAAGCCACATGGACGGCTTCAGTCATTTCCTCGGTATTGGAACCTTTTTCCAGGCAGGCCTGCGTATAGGCGTCGATACAGTATGGACACTGCACGGCATGGGCCACGCCAAGCGCAATGAGAGCCTTCTCGCGCTCAGTCAGCGCGCCTTCGGCAAAGACCGCGCTGTAGTAACTCATGAACTTGTCCCACAGTTCCTGATTGCCCTTGCCCATGTCGGCGAACTTGTGGAGATCAGGCGGATGATAGTACGTATCCATACTCACCTTGGAATAAAGTGTGATTAATTAGCTCGTAGCGGCGTGCGGTCTTACGATTCGACTAGGCCGTACCCGGCTGGTCCGGCTCTGCTTCGGACAAAAGCTGCGCAAAACGTTTTCCTACCAGATTGGTCACATCACCCATCAACTTGGAGACCTCCTCCCATTCGGCGGGCAAGAGATCCTGCTTCAGCTGAGGATGAAGAGCCCATTGGGCAGCCACCTTCTTCTGGTCGCGCGACACGACGACACGCAACAGTTCAACTTCCCGAACGTCCGTATTGTCGCCATTCGCTGGTTTGTCGGGTTGAGAAGCTCTACTTGCCATGCTATTGGGACCTCACATAAAAGCGTATCATACCGTACCGGCATTGGCCCTGTATACGTGAGGCGAGGTCGTGACAAGACACCTGGAAGACGAGGAACTTGACTTGGTTTCAGCTAGAGCTATCTGCTGTACTCTGGGCACTCATTGAGAGTAAGCACCCGACGCGGGAGTCGTTTTGAGGTCAGTCTAGTGCGGTGCACACAGGCTAATGCGATGCGAGTAGAAGTGCATGACGTCTGGGCGACAAGGAAGGACGGGTTCGAGCCTATGGGCTCCAAAGGAGGCATCGCCGTGGCATACCATCACGCGTCAGGCTTGAAACAGCCAACCATCGATATCCGCCGTGCCGACGACCGCTTTCATACCCGCGCCGGCTGGTTGAACTCGCACCATAGCTTCAGTTTCGGCGGGCACTACGACCCATTGAACACACACCACGGGCTTTTGCTGGTCAGCAATGATGACATCGTGAAGCCCGGCATGGGATTTATGACACACCCGCATCGAGACACGGAAATCGTGACATGGGTGTTGGACGGCGAGTTGGAACACAAGGATTCGGAGGGCCATAACGGCATTCTTTATCCTGGGCTTGCCCAACGTATGAGTGCTGGGACGGGAATCTGGCACTCCGAGATGAACCCGCATCAGAATGCGGAGGTCCATTTTATCCAAATGTGGGTGCCGCCCGACACGGAACGTGTCACTCCGAGTTACGAACAGCTCGATATTAACGGGCAGCTCAAGCGAGGCGGCTTGGTGCCCATTGCATCCGGCATGAAACAAGAGGGAGCGGTCGCCATCCGGCAGAAAAATGCCGTCCTATGGGGTGGCCGGCTCACGCCCGGTGAATCGGTGCGGATACCGGATGCTCCCTTTGTCCATCTCTACATCGCCAAGGGAGGCGCGGGGCTGGAAGGTGCCGGTGTCTTGAACACCGGTGATGCGGTGCGGTTGACGGCCGCTGGAGAGCGTCGGCTAACGGCCGACTCACACACAGGAGCGGAAGTGTTAGTCTGGGAGACGGCAAAAGATATGAATCAGTCGTCCTGAATTACTCTCAATCGGCTCACAGTGCGGAGTTAGTGCTGTTTGACAAAGAAGGGGACCGTGTTGTCATTGACACTCAACGTGACGCCACTGTCCTTCTTCTCGCGAACTATGGGCCCTTTGTGGTGAGCACTCAGGCGGAGATTCTGCAGGCGATGAATGATTATCGGGCCGGGAAGATGGGTCATCTGAGCTGACTCTAAGCTAAATGATGGACTTGAGCGGGATTGACGGATCCTGAAGTTGAGCTTCTTTTCCGCTCAAGTTCGTATGCTGTTTGATCGCGCGCTGAAGAGGGGGGAAATCTTTGCCTGCCGCGTTGATCGCGAAATACGCGTGCAGGGCATGTTCTTTCAGATAGAGAATGATGTAAGTCCGGTCCCCTATACGACCACGTACAATCAGCTGATCGTGCTCGCTCTCATCTCCGGCAAACTCCAGGTGTAGGTCGAACAGATCGGACCACACATACGTGAGTAGATCGTACGGATTGGATGCCCCCGCCATATTCTGCCCGGCTAACTGTCCGCAATACTCGGCATGCCCCCAATGTTCGACCCGTCGACGCTTCCTAAAGATGGGGTCCATATAATTCGCCACATCACCGGCGGCGTATATGTCCCGGTGGGAGGATTGGAGATATTCGTTGACGACGATGCCATTGTCTACGATCAAGCCCGCCTCTTTCGCCAGTTCCACATTGGGGACGATTCCTACGCCGATCACGACGAAGTCGCATGGCAACATGTTGCCCGATTTCAAGATGACTGAAGAGACCCGATCCTGACCGCGGATTTCAGTGACCTGATCCTTCGTTCGGATGGTGACGCCCTTCTGGGCGAAATAATCTTGAATCGCTCCGGCCAATGTCGCATCGGCGAAACGGGGCCAGATATGCGCTTGGGCTTCGATGACCGTGGCGTGCACACCTCGTTGCGTGAGCGAGGCCGCGACTTCCATGCCGATAAAACCCGCGCCAATCAGGACCGCCCGCGTTCCCGGTGCTGCCGCCGCCCCAATGGCCGTGGCATCATCGAGCGTGCGCAAGTAGTGTACGCCGGCAAGGTTGGCGCCTGGGATTGATGGCCGGATCGGGCGTCCACCGGTGGCGAGCAATGCTTTTCCAAATTGAATGGACCGCCCATCGGCGAGTGTGACTCGCTTCCCGTCGGTGTGCAGTTGCTGCACAGGGGTCCCAAGTATCAGATCTATGCGATGTTCGCGAAAATATGATTCCGGCTCGAAGAATAGTTCATCTCGAGATTTCTCACCGCGTAAAAAATCCTTGGACAGCGGGGGGCGGTCGTACGGCACATACTGTTCTTCCCCAACCAAGGTAATCGATGCCGTCGCATCGTGCTGACGAAGCTGTTTAGCGGCTTGCCCGGAGGCGAGTCCGCCTCCGATCAAAAGATAGTCTGTTGTATTCATAGTGAAACGCCTCTTTTGATCAGGATACGCTACGACTATAGAAAAAAGCACGCAGGATCTGTCCCAGGTCCGATCGACGCTCGTTGGCCATATGGTTTTGCTGACACCCTTGCCGTATTCTGAGAGGAAGGAAGTCGGGGGCCGGCCGCCATTTGAATAGGGAACAAGGAGAACAAGCATGAAAGCGATCCGTGTTCATGAATTCGGCGACCCTCACGTGATGCGGCTTGAGGAAGTGCCTGATCCGAAGCCCGGCCCAGGCCAGGTCGTAGTACGGGTCTATGCAGCAGGGGTCAATCCTGTCGAGACGTATATCCGGGCAGGTGTGTATTCACGAGAGGCGCCATTGCCCTATACGCCCGGGACAGATGCGGCCGGCGTGGTGGAAGCCATTGGCGACGGTGTGAGGCGAGTTACAGTAGCGGACCGCGTCTATACTGGCGGAACGATCACCGGCACCTATGCCGAGCGCGTGCTCTGTGCAGAGGGCCAGGTGCATCGGATGCCGGATCGGATTTCCTATGAGCAGGGGGCCGCCATCTATATTCCGTACACCACGGCGTATCGGGCGCTCTTCCAGCGTGCCGAGGCACGGCCGGGAGAGACGGTACTGGTTCATGGCGCGAGCGGCGGCGTTGGAATCGCCGCGGTCCAAATGGCTCGTGCCGCGGGTCTGACGGTCATTGGCACGGCAGGCACCCAGAAAGGATGCCAGCTTGTCGCCGAGCAAGGGGCGCACCATGTTTTGAATCACCGGACCCCTGATTACCTGGCTGAGATTCACCGGCTGTCGGCTGGACAAGGCGTTGATGTGATTTTAGAAATGCTGGCCAATGTGAATCTCGGGAAGGACTTAGGCGTCTTGGCGAAACAAGGGCGGGTGGTCGTAATTGGGAGCCGGGGGCCCATAGAAATCGATCCTCGTGACACGATGGCCCGGGATGCGAGCATTCTTGGCATGCTGCTGTTCAACGTCAGCGATCAGGACGCGCAAAGCATTCACCCCGCGCTCTATGCAGGTTTTGAGAACGGCACATTGCGGCCGGTTATTGGGCGAGAGCTACCTCTGGTCCAGGCACCACAAGCGCATCACGCACTAATGGAGCGCAGCGCCCATGGCAAAATTGTGTTGAAGCCGTAGAGTCTGCGGCACGCTCCGGTCAATGACGTGGATGTACCTTAAAAAAAGAGGATTCATATTTCTTTGTGTTTGTTTCTGCCCATTGGTCTAGAACGCTGCAGTATCTAGGTGGCTAAGTCTTTCTGCTGGTGCGTGCTAGAGCTCCGGTGAGACAGAACGGTGTCTCATAGAGACACGGTCTGCCGCCGAGAGACCCTTCTAAGTATTGAGAATCATGGAACAGCGATAGATTTCGTCATGGCATGCTGCTTGAATGCCCTGCTTACTAGGGTGCACGGAATGACAGCATTCGCATCGGGCTCGAGAGGAAGGTGGGGGGAAAGATGTACAAACCGACTGCAGATCTCACTTCAATAGAGGACCGAGTAATCCGAACGACCTCGATTGAAGCAATTGACCATGGCGTTCATACCCTCAAGGACCTCATCGACCGATTGGAGACGATCAAGGAAGAAACGGAGTCTTTCACAACCAGTAATGCGGAAGATGTCCGTTTGCCACAAGAAGTGGTTCGGTTCCATGCACGCAAAGAGATCGTGCAAATCGAACGACAGATCCGGGAAGCGATCGGTGAGGTATTTGGGGATCAGTCCCCGGAGTTTCAGAAGCATCAGCATCTGCGGATCGGTCTCGGGTTGAAAACCGGGATTGCTGACGCCCTTCGCGTCTTACACGATCTGACGTTTCGCTTGGAGGAGAAGCGGCTTCGCCTCATGGGGGGACAGGCGCGGGGAGGCGGCCACACACCGGATATCGATCCGGTCACTGATTTCTATTCCACCCGATTGCTCAATCGCTACTTCGCGCATGAATTGGATCGTTCCAAGCGGCATGGCTATACCCTGGCCCTGGCCTATTTCGCATTACCGGATTGGCACGAGGTTGCGGCACTCTATGGATCCACAGTCTGGGAAGAGGTCGCCATCAGTTTTGCATGCGCCTGTAAGGCGGCGCTCCGCGGATATGATTATGCCACTCGGATGAGTGAACATGAGTTCGCACTGCTCCTGCCTCAAACGGAGACTCAAGGTGCGCACGTCGTCATTCGGCGAATTGCAGAGCAATTTGACGCGGCGGTCAAGCGATTAGTCCCGGATCTGAAGGTCACACTGGAATTCGGGACGGCGACGTTCCCTTTTGATGGAGAGGCGTTGTCGAGTCTATTCGAAATTGCGACCGTCCATCGGATGTGTTTTACCGAAGACCTTAAGAATGTCCGGATGCTCTCGCGAACCTCAAGGTGAGGGCCCTTCGTGAGTCCGGCCAGGAAGTGACGTGTTGCGGAGTACGTGCAGCATCTCGCTATGGATCAATCCGTTGCTGGCGACCATTTCATCTCCATCAATGGAAAAGGCCCCGCCCTTGAAATCCGACATGCGGCCGCCCGCTTCCGTGACCATGAGTGACCCTGCGGCCACATCCCACGGGTGCAATTTCATTTCCCAAAACCCGTCGAAACGCCCGGCCGCCACGTAACAGAGATCAAGCGCCGCAGACCCAGTTCTCCGGACACCCCGCGCGGAAAGACAGAAGCGCGAGAAGTAGTCCAGATTATTGTGCGTCGATTCGCGAATGTCATATGCAAATCCGGTCACGAGCAGGGCCGAATTGAGCCCTGAGGTATGCGAGACGCGGAGGCGTTCTCCATTGAGCGTCGCACCCTGGCCGGATACGGCAACGAACAGTTCCTGGCGAGTTGGATCGAGGATCACTCCCACCACCATCTGACCGTCATACTCCAGCCCGATCGATATGCAATACACGGGAAAGCCATGGGCAAAATTTGTGGTGCCATCTAAAGGATCAATCACCCACTTATAGGGAGACCGGCCTGCCGACTCCATTCCCCGTTCTTCTGCCAGAAGGTCGTGGTTCGGATACTGTTGGCGGATCGTCTCGATGATGGCTTGCTCAGATTGTCGGTCCGCGTCGGTCACTAAGTTGACCGCGTTCTTGTATTCGATTCGAAAGCCGCTATGCGCATATTCCTGGAGGATCTTTCCTGCAATGGTGGCCGCTTGGACTGCCGTGGTGGTGAAGCCGTTTAATTGACTGGGAGTCGGAAACGATGTAGAGCGCATGCGGGATCTTACCACGGGAGCGGGGCGCACGACATCGCGTTTCATGAACCAACAACGTTTCATATCCGTGATCACGGACTTGTCACGAAGATCCGGCGCGGCAACGTGGTTTGCGCACACATTGCGTATCTTGGAGGACGAGAGTTTGGGGATGACGCACTGTCCGACGCCAGGTGAGGATTGTTGGGCAGGAGCGCTTTAGAAGATGGCCCTGACTTCTACAAAAAACGCCGTATTTGGTTCAAGGCGACCGAAAAAGGAATTCCGTTGCCCATTATAAATGTCCCAGCCAATATATCCCCTCCACATATCCGTAAAGGCATAGGCCAGCGAGGGACGCAGAAAAAAATCTCGGCGCGGTAGATTCAGCATGCCAAGTAGTTCTCCCTCAAGAGTCTTGTTCAGCCAGGTGGCCTTGATCCTGCTGGTGAATCCCCCCTGGTATTGGTTCAGTTGTTGGTTAAACGTGTCGCTAAGCACGGCGACGTTCCGCTGAAGGGGGTCTTGAATGGCAAATGGATCATGGAAGTTTATGATAAAACGTTGATAGGCCTGCACATTAATGTTCAGATCTTCAGTGATATCCCGGTCGACGCCAAGCACATACATAAACGAAGGATTAATGATAAACGGATCCGAGCCGCTGGGGTCTTGTGTCTGGGTATAGGCCATTTCTCCACGGACACCGTACCGACCGAAGTTCTTGGCAGCATCCGCGCCGATGACATGGAGACGCGTGTGGACGAGCTGTGCTTGTACAGGCGAAAGTGGACGGCCGATGGGGATCACATTCAACCCATAGTAATAGCTCACCGACCAATCAATCGCTCCGCCTGTGTGATCCAGCTTGGCCGCGAAGCCCTGATCGCTCCACTTGCCCTGCGACCGTTTGTCTTCCGTAACTTGAATGCCCGGGGTCGGAGCTAATGGGATGGTGCTTGGATTAAAGATCGGGAGCCAGATCAGTGAGAGCGTGTAGTCGCCACGATAGTAGTTCGTCCGTACGCCCATCGTTCCGATCCGCCGCTCCTCTTCGTCGCGAGCCGATAGCAGTGTAAAATCTTTTGGGGTCAGGTTGTCTGTCGGATTCAGTGCATCGGCCCGTCCCCAAGGAATGTTCTGTTTGCCCACCCGTACATCGACCGACCCTAAATACAGGTTAGTATAGGCTTCCAGCAGGCGAGCTTGTTTCGGCTCCCGACTATCTCCCAGGTCTTGATCTGTCAAGCGCGCTTCGATCTTCGCGTCTCCCCAGGTTCCAAATTTGGGTTGAAGTCGGGGTTGAAATGTGAGACCGGGCAAGCTGTGATTGTTGTCGAGCCGTTTTGACGCGGTGTAATAATCGAATCGTGCATGGCCGCCGACGCCCAACTCTTGCATCCAGTCAGGCTTAACTGAACTCTCTGATTCCGGTGGTGTTCCCATCGAGAGGAATGAGGATGGAGACGAGGCCTTCTCGCTGGTCGGTGCCGGTTCATCCTTGAGAGTCGAGGCCTGGGGCGCGTGAGATTCAGGTGCACTAAGGTTGACAGTAGGGTCAGTAGGAGCCGGCTTAGGGCCTGTCACCGGACCCGATGGCCTGGTCTGTGGCGAAGGTATGTTCCGGGTCGCCGTCTCTGCGATCGCAAGAGACCCGGAAAGTGAAAAGAGTAAAATAATTACGAAGATGCTCAAAAACGCCGCCAATTACACCGACCCGCCCCAACTGGGCCGGGACCCACTCGCTCCCGGGTAAGGCCGCAGGTCAAGAGAGCACCGGAGGGGCACTGCCATTTGACCCGTCCCGCTCCGAGCCGGCTGTGACCGGCTCTACCTCCTCGGTACGTTGCGGATAGTCTCTCGCCGAGAACGAAATTCCGGAAGGGGCGCGCGTTGGCGCGCCTGCGGTAGGCGGGTGCGAAATCACCCTTTTTCAGCATCCTCTTTCCAACGTTACTTCTCGCGTTCCAGATAACGGGTGGTGAAAAAATCATCGGCTATCGTCTGCGAGGCGTCCAAGACATCGAACACCAATTCTGTCCTGTGCCCCGTCTGATGATTGACGATTTCTCGTCGAATGGCCCACCATTTATGGGTTGTCGGGTCGACCTCTTTGACGCTAGGAATCAGCTGGGTCTTCAACAGGCGACCGGAGGCATCGTAGTATTCCGCCTTTTTTTCCATAAAATTCGTTTTACGTATCCACGCGATCCATTTCGAGTAGCCATAATCCTTCTTAATCTGTTCAGTCGCCGGCGTCATCTCGACGACATACGTATCCTCGCCGTCCACGATCTCACTCCTCAACAACTGATCGTGATACGTATCAACGACCGGCAATAGAATATCGCCATACGAGAAGTCCGATCCGACAAAGCTGTCTTTCTTGTTGTTGGCCACCAACCGGCGGACCTTCTTGAGCGCGGGCAGGTAGATCCACATATCATCCTCGGTTTCATAGTGCTGGATCTGTAGATAGCCGGTGCCCTGCACATCACCCGGAAATAGAAAACGGATGAGCAATTTCGTATCGATGCCGTTCGGCTGAAGGACCGAGGCGCTCCGCATCTTCCGGACGCGCTGTTGTCCCTTTTCGTTCGTCAAGGTCATGGTGCTTTCGTTGAGTAAATGCGGCACCTTCCCCGCATAGAAATTCTTTTCCATGATATCCCGGCCTGTCAGCTCAGCGGCAGACGCAAGAAACGGTGATAGCGCCACCACCGACAGGGTCAGGACTACGCAGAAGCAGAACAATTTGATCTTGGTCATAAGATTTGCCCGACTCCTTTCATTGTCATCGGCCATCGGCAGACGTGATAGGTGGTAGGAGGTCCTTCAACCGATTTTCCTTCCCTGTACGTTGGGCGAAGACGAACTGTGGCTGAGAGACATAGAGCATAGCAGGAAGAATCACAATGGCTGCCAGACAGCTGACCCCCATCGCGATGGCCACGAGAAAGCCAAGACGTGCATGCATGCCGAATCCGGTGAGCATCAGCACTGAATAGCCGGCCCCCACCGCCAGGGCGACATAGACCACCGCCTTGCCGGCAGTGGCAAGCGTCACGAGCAACGCCTTATCAGGATCGCCATGTCGTGCCATCTCTTCACGCAAGCGATAGATCAAATAAATGGCATAATCTGCGCCGACGCCAACAGCCATCGCGGAGACCGCGGCTGTCCCGATATCAAGCCGAATGCCTGTCCAGCCCATGATGCCAAAGTTCGCGGTCACGGCGAGCACGAGCGGAATCAGGACAAAGATACCTGCCAGGGGCGAACGAAGGACGAGCGACGAGATGAGATAAATACTCGCGGCGATGACGCCGATATTGAGCAGTTTGCCTCGCACCATCACATCGTTCAACGCGGCTCCTTGTGCCATGCCCCCGCCGATGCTGACCCTGTACCCCGCGGGAAACTGCTGTGGAACGACCGTGCGCAGGTCCCGAATGATTCGTTCGATCGAGGCCGTACTGTCGGTTTTGAGATAGGCCCAGATGACCGCGGAGCGATATTCATAGTCGACATAGGTATCGAAATCGCCGGGATCGCCGGACATTGAGTATAGCAGGAGGTATTGCGCCGTGAGTTCCCGGCTCTCCGGCAATTGATCGAACATCGGGTCATCGGCATGCATAGCACGATTCATCTTTTTGAGGAAGTCGGCGAGTGACTGGGTCTTTCCCACCACGTCGTAGTGGGTCTGCAAATAGGTCTGCACCGCTTCCATGGCGCGAAGAACGGAGGGATTCTTGATGGAGTCGGCATCGGATCCCTCGACCAGAAGATAGAGGGTATTGGTGCCCCCCATCGCGGCATTCAACGGGACATCGTCAAGGCGCACCGGACTGTCGGGAGAAAAATTTCCTTTCAGGCTGTTGTCGACTGTCAGTTGAGTCATACCCGCAGCCAAGCCGATTGAGAGCACACTCAGTGTGCCAAAAATCGCCTTCCAGCGTCGCGTGAGAATTAGCCCGGCAATGCTCTCAACAAGGCGATCGAGCCAATCTACAAAGCGCTCCCGCTCGAGTTCATAACGTTTGGGAGCCGGCAACATCGATCGGAAGGCGGGAATAAAGGTCATCTCGAGCAACATGGCAGAAAGAATGCCGATGGCCGTGAAGATGCCGAATACCCGGATCGTCAAGGTGGGAAACGCCGTGAGGGCGAGAAAACTCATCACGGCAATACTGCCTGCCGTCAGCATGACGGGGCCGATCTTGCTGAACGATTCAATGACCGCCTGCTCACTGTTGTGCAGACGTGCATAGTCTTCGTAGTACCGTTTGAGAATTTGGACTGAATGGCCTGCTGCCAACGCCATGATCAGGATCGGTGTCGTCGCGTTGAATGTGTCCATGGGTATGGAAAGGAGACCCATCATGCCAAGTCCCCAAATGACGCTCATCAGTGCAGTGAGAATGGGGACCACCATGCCCTGCATCGATCGAAATGACAGGTAGAGGATGGCCATGATGATGGCCAAGGCGGCGAAGAATAGATACGCCATTCGTTCGGAATAGATCTCGAGCCATGCCAGGTTCATCGACAGGCCGCTCAAATAGATCCGGACGGTCGCGTCTCGCTCAGCATTGACTACAGACTCGACACGCTCTTTGATCGCGCGATACCCCTGTAGCTCTTTCCCGAATCTAAAATCGGCGATGACGACAGCCATATCGCCCCGTCCCGATACGATCGAGTCGACATAAATCGGATTGGCGTAGAGGGCGCGTTTGAGTCGCGCCAAGCCGGCGGCATCTCGCGGAACCTCCTCCATGAGCTGATGCACGGTCATCCCATCTTCGGTTCCCATAATGTCTTTGGCTTTGCGTGCGGCTAGGCTCATGACGTTACTGCGGACGACACCGGGAATCTCCAGGATGCCATCGGTAATGTGGACCAGTTTGGCGAGGATGTGCGGTTGAAAAATATCGCCGGTCATGCTTTCGACGCCGATAACCACCAAATTGCGTCCCCCGAAAATACGTTCAATCTCATTGGTGGCAATCACATACGGATGTTCTTGCGGCAGATTATCGTTCGGATCGACGATGACGCGTAGGTTTCCAATGCGCGTGGCGAAGAACGCCGAGAGGGCGAGAGCTACGACGATGACGACAAGGCGGTAGCGAACAATGGCGGTGATATATCGATGAAACATGAGTTTTGTCGGGAGAAGGGCAGGATATCGCAGGAGGGCGAATCGGTCAAGAATTGGGGGAAACGGACCTCTGACCCCACCTCGCCGGTGAGCACTAGGATATATCTATGAGGAGCGCTTGCCTTGCACGCCAACGCTGAGTATCCTGCAGACCTATGAGCGAAATGACGGGCGCAACGGATCCGGTCAAAACGTTAGTGGAAGAATTCCGGCGACACTTAGGAATTTTCTATGCGCGTCTGAAGCTGGCGCCGCCGTATGACAGTGTCGAAAAAGCGGTCAAGTCGTTGAGGGCGACGGTCGCATCGATGTCTGCAGAAGACCGGGCACGTGTGGTGAGCGATCCCACGCTCACATGGGTGGAGTATAAACGGGCTTTTGCAGACTCAGGACTCTCTTTGAAGCATCGTGGCATTATTCTCGGTCTGATCCGTTCTCACCAAACGGGCGAATTGCCTCCCGAGTACACGGCGTTTCTCGACGTGTATACGACGATCAATCGCTGACCATTGCCCGCGTCTCGAAACGCGACTGCTAGATCGCGGTTTCGCCTCATCGAGAAGGAGCGGACGTCGGAGCAAGTACTTGCCGCAGTTCTTCATAAGTCTGTGTGAGGCGCTGGTTTTCGAGACGATATGCCAGTGCGATAATCACAAGCCCGAACGCAAGAACGATGACTCCCAATGCCGTCACGCCAACCCCCAGCAGCACTCCCCCGAAGGAGCTAAATCCTTCATTTATAAGATAGGCAATCAGGAACCCTACCGTGCCGACCGCTACAGTAGTGAGCCATATCAACGTGAGGAGTGCCGATGACCAAGGTATCCGTTTCACGCCCTCGACATGCGTTCCGTTGTCACTCTGTTGAAGCTGAATCGTCGCTTTCATCGGCCACGCGGTGCGAACCCGTGTCCCGAATAAATGATATTGGGGTCGGAGCACGATATGGCGCTCTTCAGGAAAGAGATGGGCGATTCCGTGCCCAAGCTGTAACATGCCGCCGTGGTCAAACGAGCGGAGGTTTAACGCGGAAGGACATGAGGGAAAGCGGTCTACGAGCCGCGCGACCCCGCATCCATATCGATTCGCAGGCGGCGTCAGGCGATTGAAATACACCCAATCGCTTATCACAAGCGCCACGAACACCAGAGTCCCACATAGACCCGCAATCAGCATGGCGCATCTTATCTCAACACGTGCCTCCGTCACACCCTGCTGACGTCATCCCTCATGATCACCAGAAATGCCGGCTGTCTGACAGGGCATCTCCGTGAGGAACCGGTTGACTCGACCACGTATTTTCGCTACATTACGCCGAGTTTTCTGCTTGAGGTGGGCCTTCCCGGCAACGCCAAGTAAGGGTTTCCCGCCTGCATTCGGTTTTCCACTGCCCTTTATAGACATGCGCCTGCGCAGGCGAGGTGTGTGAGAGAGGTCGTATGAGAGCGGAGGGGATAATGGATTTAGAAAAATTAGAGCGCGTGTACACGGGGTACGCCGGGGTCTACGATCAGATTTTTGGACGGATCTTCCATGAATCCCGCGAGTCCGCCGTGCGCAAGCTCGACGTCAAGCCAGGCGAACGTATTCTCGAAGTCGGCGTCGGCACCGGTCTGGCGTTGCCATTGTATCCGGCCCATTGCCGGGTGATCGGTATCGATTTCTCTGAAGGGATGTTGGAGAAAGCCAAGAAGCGCATGGCCTCCTATTGCTTAAACCATGTGGAATTGTTGCGGATGGATGCCGGACAGATGGAATTCGAAGACGATAGCTTCGATACCGTCATGGCGGCGTATGTGGTGACCGCCGTGCCTGATTACCGGAAGGTGGTGACGGAAATGATTCGTGTCTGTCGGCCTGGCGGACGCATCATCATGCTCAACCACTTCAGCAATGGCAACAAGCTCATCGCCGCTGTCGAAAAAGTTATCTCACCCCTGTGCAAGCATATTGGGTTTCGGACCGATCTCTCGCTCAATACAGTCCTGGAAGGCACCACGCTGCATGTAGCCAAGAAAGAGAAGGTCAATCCGTTGAAGTTCTGGCACTTGGTCGAGTGTGTCAACCGCAAGAACGGTTCTGCGATGGCCACCCACTGATAAGCTTCCGTCTAC
The DNA here is from genome assembly GCF_965152615.1 of Nitrospira sp. Nam74. Classification (NCBI taxonomy): domain Bacteria; kingdom Pseudomonadati; phylum Nitrospirota; class Nitrospiria; order Nitrospirales; family Nitrospiraceae; genus Nitrospira; species Nitrospira sp. Nam74. The sequence continues at coordinate 47,430 of NZ_OZ224220.1, forward strand.
GCTCCCTGTCCAACATTTTGCCCTCCGAGCCATTCATCCCGCTCCATGATGTGGTGGCCGGCCAAGCACAGGCCGGAAAATCCACGGGCAATGATGTCCGCCAGCACCATGAGCAGGCGGCCGATATCTTCCTCGTGAGGATCGGACGCTCGTAGCGTGATGCCGAAGCGGTACCCATCTAACGCACCGTAGGTTTGGATGTAGACACCACCACCAGTCCGAGGCAATCCTTGCGCCGACGCGGGAAGGAGCAGACCGCCCCAGCGAAAGGCCGGATGAGCAGGACTCCTCGGTTTGGCCATCCGCCACGCACATGGGACTCCCACTCGATCCAGATGTTCCAGAAACCAATCAATCGGGGGTAATTCACCGGCTTCTGCTTGAAAGGTCCATTCCGTCATGCCCGTTCGAATGGGTCTGACTGATCCCGGCCGCGACACCTCTTCGAGCTCAGCTTCATCGCAAATGACATACAGCTCCCCGTGGGGGTCAAACCAAAAGCGAAGCCGGCCCCCAGATGTCTCGGCGTGAAGTAAGCTGATCTCTGAAAAATCGGTACCCTCTTGCTCGAAAATCGAAAAATCCGTGACCCCTTTCATGACAAGCTTGGCGACGCGGCTGACCGAATAGAGCCCTTCCACCCCTCGAATGGCGACCTCATATCGGATGATCGTGGAGATGGTGGTGCCTGCGGTAATTTCACGACCGGAAGTTTCATCGAAGATCCGTTGTTTCTGGACGGCGAGATTCGTGATCTGGCCGCCCGGAAATGCTTGTGTATGGCTCAGTAACGAGGCCAGGTCTTCTGCGGTGCGGATCGTGCGAATCATAGGGATTATTTTAGCCGAGAGCATAGGAAAGCGCTACTCAGCGGCCCTTGGTCGCTCGAGCGAGGTGTGGTGTACGATTGCGAACCGCCGACCTCGACGTTGATTCATTCCTATCCTCTGAAGTACCCTAGCGTCCAAGTTTGAACTGTCCCTGCCGGGTCAGGCGAGTGGGCGGACGTTCAAAAACGTGACAACTGTTGACAATACGAAAGAAAAAGGAGTGCAAGCGAATGGCAGCCTTCCCGATTGAGTACGCCGGCAGAATTAAGACACTTCCTCCGTACCTCTTTGCCGCGATTGATGAGATGAAGCAAAAGGCAATTGCGCGCGGGGTCGATATCATTAATTTAGGAATCGGCGATCCGGATCTTCCTACGCCAACCCCTATCATTGAACGGCTAAAGGAAGTTGCTGGCAATCCGAAGCATCATCAATATCCTTCGTATGAAGGCATGCTGTCTTTTCGCTCGGCTGTTGCCGATTGGTACAGACGTCGCTTTGCTGTCTCTCTGGATCCCGCATCGGAGGTCCTGACGCTTATCGGCTCTAAAGAAGGCATCGGCCATATTCCGTTGGCGTTTGTGGACCCCGGCGATATCGTGTTGGTGCCGAGTCCGGGCTACCCAGTCTATCCCGTCGCGACCGCATTCGCGGGCGGCGAATCATACATCATGCCGCTCCTGAAGCAGAATGGATTTCTGCCCGACCTTCAGGCGATTCCGAAGGATGTCGCCAGGCGGGCCAAGTTGATGTTTATCAATTCTCCCAATAATCCGACGTCGGTGGTCGCCGGCAAGGAATTCTTTCAGCGCGTGGTGGCCTTTGCGCAGGAGCATCAGATCATCGTGTGCCACGATGCCGCCTATTCCGAAATCTATTTTGATGGGCAACGCCCGGCCAGCTTTCTCGAGGTCGACGGAGCGAAGGATGTAGGCATCGAGTTCCATTCCTTGTCCAAAACGTACAATATGACCGGATGGCGCATCGGCTTTGCAGTGGGTAATAAGGCCATTCTCACGGGATTAGGCAAGGTCAAGAGCAATCTAGATTCCGGGGTCTTTCAGGCCATACAAGAAGCGGGGATCGCGGCCTTGCACCTGGATGATCATGTCACCGAGGGGCTGCGAAAAATATACCAAGAACGACGGGATGTGCTGGTGCCGGGATTGAGAAAGTTGGGACTTGAGGTGGAAATGCCGCGTGCAGCATTTTACGTCTGGGTCACCGCGCCAAAGGGCTATACCTCTGCGTCGTGTACAGCCCATCTACTGGAACAGACTGGTGTCGTCACGACCCCCGGCAATGGCTTCGGTCAACCGGGTGAAGGCTACATTCGAATGACCGTGACAACATCGAAGGAGCGGTTGGCGCAGGCCGTTGAACGGATCGGGAAAGTTGGATTTTAGATCGGAGAGGGAGGATTGGACTGGTAGCGGTGCTCGCAGAGCGCGCACAATCGGAATGTGCTCGCTCGATGCGCGCAAAGGCAACCAGTCCAATTCTCCCTCCTGACAGGTAACTGCCTCTGAGGAAGAGGATAAGGAAGAGTAGTGGCGCGTGAAAGGGTCTACATTGGATTTGGGTCGAATCAGGGGGATCGGCAGGATTATTGTGATCGGGCGGTAACGCTGTTGGGTCTCCTGCCGCATTCCCAAGTCATGGCGGTCTCCTCGCTCTATGAGACAGAGCCGGTCGTCGATGAGCGGACGAATCCAGGGACGGACTTATTCCTGAACGGAGTGGTGTGCTTGGAGACGGAGATCGTGCCCCGTAGCCTTCTGGAGGTCTGCCGTGAGATTGAGCAGGCGTTAGGACGCGATCATGATCAGCGCCATGGACCTCGAACGCTGGATCTCGACATTCTCTTTTACGGATCCCGCATCTTCCACGAGAATGATCTCAGTATTCCGCATCCCCGACTTCACCTGAGGCGATTTGTTCTGGTTCCAATGGTCGAGTTGGCTCCGGAATGGAGGCATCCAGCGCTGGGGGTGTCCGTCTCGGAACTCTTGGACCGCCTTCCATCTTCTCACATTCGCCGCCTCGTGCCCCGGCCGAACTCCCGGTATGGATCTCGCCCCGCATGCAGTGACCGTCCACCATCCGCATAATGCGAATCATTCGTTCAGTATCAGCCATGAGTGCCTCTAGTCGCGCTCTTCAGCGTGAAGGTGTGCGAATCGGTTTCGTTCCAACGATGGGGGCGTTGCATGAGGGCCACAGGGCATTGATTCGAAGGGCGCGGTTACGATGCGATGCCGTCATTGTCAGCATCTTTGTCAACCCGACACAATTCGGTCCTCAAGAAGACTTTTTGCGATACCCGCAACAACTAAAGCAGGACGCCGCCATGTGCCGCGAAGAAGATGTGGATGTGCTCTTTGTGCCATCTCAGGAGGCCATGTATCGTCCCGGCTTTGAAACCGGTGTTACGGTGCGCGGTGTGTCACAGCGCTGGGAAGGCGCACACAGGCCCACTCATTTTGGCGGCGTGGCGACCGTCGTCACTAAGCTGCTGAATATCATCCGTCCCGACACCGCCTTCTTCGGGCAAAAAGACTATCAACAAGTCGTGGTGGTTCGGCAGTTGGCGCGGGACCTCAATGTCGGCACGGCGATCGTGCAATGTCCGACCGTTCGCGAGCCGGACGGGCTCGCGATGAGCTCCCGCAATGGGTATTTGACGAATGCTCAACGCCGCTCCGCGCCGGTTCTGTATCGAGCCTTGCAGACCGGAGAGATGGCCATTCGCGAGGGCGTTACACACGCGATTCGCATCCGGCGACGGATGCTGATGACACTCGCCTCGGAACCGATGGTGCAGGTCGAATATCTGTCGGTGTGTGATCCACATTCATTGGAACCGCTCACGCGTATCACCGGGACAGTCGTGCTGCTCGGCGCCATCCGTCTCGGGTCGGTTCGCCTGATCGATAATCTGGTGGCGAGGAAGAGGAAAGTGCAGAGCCTTAGCAGACGTTAACCCATCGCAGGTGCTGTCTGACGGGTCAGCAATAAGCCGCGCACAAATCGAGCAAGCCGCTCTTTTTGAGCGCCCTCAAATTCTAGAAATTCCAACCCCACACGCTCGGATCGGACTGAGCGCACCATGGCGGTTTCCACGACAATCGCGGGCTCACGTTCCGACGGTTGCAGGTTGAGATGCAGAAAAGCGCCTTTGGTGAGAGCAGTCGTGGTTTGTAACGTACACCCCCCCATCGACAAATCCGTGATCACGTCTTCCGACCTTCCCTGCGGCCCCACGATGGTGGCGCGAACGCTCGTGGGAAGCCGCTCGAATTGTCGTTTGTCCGATGGAAGGGCGATATCCTCAGTCCCGATCGCAAACGTTCGGTACCGATGGGCACAGAGTTGACATCGAAAAGAATAGAGTGAGAAAAAATTGAGGAGACGTTCGACCGGCCCCGATCGGCTAATCCGGCGAGCGATATCAGCGTGGCACTGGGGGCACTCTGGCTTCATCAGACCTCCACCTGATGGCAGTGCTGCCCGGAAAAGCGGTGCTTTCTTTACGGCGAACCTACTACGGAGCGCCCTGGGCCGTCAAGATCGGTTCAATCGATGCGGGAGAGTAATGCGCCGGCTTCACCCATTTCCCATCAGCCCGCTTATGGCCTCCCACTTTAGTCATGTTGGACCGATGGACCTCCCGAAAGACAGGCTCCATATCGATGCCATAGGAAACGGCAGTGCCATAGACGACATACAATAGATCTGCCAGTTCCTTTGCCATTGCGGTAAGGTTTCCTTGGTCCAGTGCTTCTTTCAGCTCGTCGAACTCTTCCTGAATCAATCGAACACGTAGCGTTTTGGTCTGCTCATCCTGTACGGTTGGTGCATTGGCTGTCAGAATCCCAAACGTTTGATGGAATTCAGCCACCATGTGTTGAGCATCGGTCATCGCAATCCCTTTCTCCTGTCTCCTTCACTCATCGACCGAAGGCGCGCGGGGCGCCACTTCTATGGCGTCGAGTAACGGGAGGTCTTTATCCGAGGCGATCCCCAGTTCCTTAAACTTTCGGGCCGCCGGTAAAATGCGCGTCTCGAGCGATCCGACCGCCTTATTGTAAGCCTGCACACTCTTGGTTAATGCCTGACCTACGCTTTCCAAGTGCTCCGCGAGGACGGACATGCGTTCGTACAGGTCCTTTCCGAGCTGGCCGGCCTGTTGCGCGCTTTGGCTCAGCTGTTCTTGTCGCCAGCCATAGGCGGCGGCATGGAGTAGCGCGATCAATGTATTCGGCGTCGCTACAATAACCCGCCGAGCAAATCCGTCCTCGGTGAGCATCGGATCGTGCTCCTGCGCGGCCGCCAGGAAATGCTCCCCCGGGAGAAAGAGAACGACGATTTCAGGTGTCTGCTGGAATTGGTTCCAGTACGCCTTTGCGCTGAGTTGGTCCATGCGAGTTCGTACTTGTGTGGCGTGCCTGCGAAAATGTTCGAGACGCTGCATGTCATCCGGCGCTTCATGGGCTTCTAAATAGGCCGACAGCACAGCTTTGGCGTCCACCACGATCTGTCGCCCGCCCGGTAGCCGGATGACCATATCGGGGCGCAAACGCCCGTCGTCCGTCGCCACGGTTTCCTGTTCAAAGAAATCACAATGCGCGATCATACCGGCAAGTTCCACGACTCGCTTCAGCGTGATCTCGCCCCAGCGGCCCCGGACGTTGGGCGCGCGCAGCGCTTTGACAAGGTTGCTCGTTTCCTGCTGTAACCGTTGATGGGAGTCGGCGAGTTGCTTGAGATGTTGGTCGAGTCCGCCGTAAGCCGACTGGCGTGACGACTCCATCTGGTGAAGCTGATCTTCGTAGCGTTGCAACGCGCCATGGAGTGGTTTCACGAGGTCATCGATTGCTTGCTGGCGTTGAATCAGCTCGCCCTTCGCCTCGGCCCGCAATGTTTCAAATGACGACTTGGCCAAATCCAGAAACGCTTCGTTATTCGTCTTGAGCGCTTCACCCGAAAGGGCCTTGAACGTCTCCGTCAACTCGTGGCGGGCTTGGGCAAGCAATGTTTTTTGCTCATCCAAATGCTTGGTCGTTTCCTCGACTCTTGTTTCCGCAACGGCTTGTGCATGCAAGGCGGCCGCGAGTGCGTCGCGTACATGAGCCAATTCTTCACGTTCGAAATCGCTTTGCTTACGCAATTCCGCCGCTTCAACCTCCGCGCGCTGCGCGCGTTCTGCTGAATCGATGAGCCGGGATTGAATCTTGGCACGCAGGCGAACCGATACCAATAGTCCAGTCAGGAGACCGCCGAGGAGTAGACCCGCCGCCAGGCCTATGGATAGGGATATCGCATCCATGTCTTGATCAGAGGTGTGTCGATGAGGGTCACTGGGGGCGAAGGGTACGGGAATTGACGGCCGTCGTCAAGGACGCTTCGGCCTTGCCTTCTCACCGGTGAAGAATAACTCGGTAGTTGGAAGGGAACCAATAAAGAGATGAAGGGTGGACGCGCGATAAGGGGGGCTTCCTCGGTACTCTGAAGCACCAAGGAAGCGCAGAGACAGTTGCTTCTTACCTGAAGGTGTATTTCACACCAAAGAGAATGTTGATGGACGAGGCGTCAAAGGAGCCGGCATCCACATTGTTCACTTCAAGCCCCCCGCGATTGCGTTTCCAAGCGACCTCAGTGTTTAGCGCGAATCGATCATTGAGTGGATAATCAATGCCACCCGCCATTCGAAATGCAAATGTATTGGGCGTGCTGATCGTTCCCCTACTGCGTTTTGAGGCATCGTCTTGACTGAGTGAATTGACATTGACTCCCATGCCGACGGATCCGTAGGGCACCATGCGGCCGAGGCGGCCGGGACGAAATTCGACCGTCGGCAATAAAGACACGGTGTTTACCGTGCCGATATCTATTGGTCCCTCGGTGCTCACGCCGTAGCGGTTATATTCCAGCATGAGACCCACATTCATCCATTTATTGATGCCATACATGCCCATGAAGTTCAGGACAGGCCCGACGCTCGTATCCGTACTAAAGAACATTTCCTGGGTTATGGGGCTGAACCCGGCTCTGAATCCAGCGGTCCACCGCCCTTCTGGCGCCTGCCCTTCGGCGACCCACTGGGCATGCGTGGAAAGGGGACTCATCCCCCCCCATGTACAGAACATCGCCGCTACTATCAAAAAATAAAGACTTCGCTTCTGCATTATTCCTCCTCAATGGTTATTGACTTGCGTGAACCTCGGTTGCTTCAGCAAGTCCTGTGCCTCATTCCTTGCTCAAGCCAATGTCAGAGCGCTCAAAGCAATACTAGGTGTATACACTGATTGGCCGACACCAATAGTGTCGACACTATCACCTAAAAGCGACACAGTGGCCATTTCAGCACAATATTGCTCGGCACTGTAGCCCCTCCCGCATGACGGTCTCTAGTGTATATACAGGAGAAACGGTATCGGTATTTCTGGAATGAGACGGTAGTAGAAATATTACGTTGACGGGGAACACTGTGCGGAATGGTCGTTTGAGATTATTACGTGCCCTGAATCGGCATTGACAGTGATGTATTGGCCGTCTTGTACGAATCGTGTGATTCCAGCAATATTCGCCACGGTGGGAATACCATACTCTCTTGCGATGATGGCCCCATGGGAAAGAATGCCTCCCATCTCTGCCACGAGTCCTCCGGCAAAGCCAAAGAGTGGGGCCATGCCCGGATCGATGACGGACGTGACGACAATGTCTCCTCGCTGGACGTTTCGAAAATCTTGTCGGGAGCGAACAAGGCGAACCGTCCCGGATACGACGCCGGAGCTAATCGAGAGTCCATGAAGCATGGGTCCGGACCCTAACGGGGGTTCGTCCGTCGATAGTATCGCCGGTCTCTGCGCCATGACGAAATCAGGAGCCCGCTGCGTGGTATTCCACAAGCGCTCCGCGTGGCGAGATGCCACTACGGCCTTCCAGTTCCGGCTGTCTCCAGAGACTATCTTTTGAATATCCTCGTGGACGAGAAAAAAGATATCGTCCGGGTGGTTCAGCACGCCATCCGCGGCGAAGCGCCGGCCCAGCGCCAGAAGGAGCCGCCGCACGGCAGATGTAAAATACATCAAATGGTGACGGTTGGCTTCCCGCAGCGCAAGAAATCGGCTCAGACGCGCGTGCCACCACCGGACACAAATCCATTCATGGTAGCGCCACCCAAAGGACGACCGCATGCGCGCAAGCGCGCGTTCTTGTTGCTCGGATTGTCGGCCGCAAATGTCCGTCGGCGGCGATGCGCCTTTCACGTGTGTTCGAACCACATCGAGGATTTCGCCCGGGACTTCAACAAACCTTGGGGACATGACATCTGATTCTGCAACGGCGCGATGACCATATTCATCCAGGTACTCTTCAAATGCGTGAAGAAACCGCGTGCCGGCGAGCCTAGTTCGAAACATGGCCGACTCCCACGGTTCAGCGTGAAAAAACTGCGATGCGACTGGCTCTTCTCTGGCGAGGTCTGCACATTCTGCCAGCCGTACGATCTGCCGTGCGCTAATGACCGTGCCCAGTCCCTGAAGCGCCTCGTTCAGCAGCGGCCGCCAATTGCCGCCGGTTCTCCGTTCCAGCAGGCGTTGCAAGGCAGAAAAGCCTTGCGACACTCCTGCAACAATCGCAAATGTGAGGTCGCACGAGGCAAGCCGTTCGCCGAGATGATCTAACCGACTGAGCAGTTCAAGGGGCGAACATGCATCTGTGGGAGCGCCGCCGAGGCCATCGGCCATATATTTCATTTCCTCAAACCAACGTGGCGCGCGTTTACTCGCCTGTCTGATTTTCCATTCGATCATGAGCCCAGCCTTGAGGAGCCGCCACCATGGCAGTTGTTTCACAGCGGGGGACGAGGGCGTATCGCCACCCATGTGTTCTGCGACGAGGGCAGGGTCACCGCCAAGTTGCGCCATGAAAGATTGGAACAGCGTCACATTGATATACGGCCGCCCATGGATAATCCGGACCGAAGAGGTATCGGGAGGGAGCGAACAGCCAAGCTCGATGTAATGACGTAAGATGTTCGTCTTCATAAACTCGCGGAGAAAAGACAATCCCAATGGACTCGGCAGGTCGGGAAGAGTTTCCTTAAAATTGGCACGCGACCATGCGGACGTCGCGTCACTCATCGCAACCTTACTGTGGGCCGTTGTGATGGGCCTAGTCTGCAGCAACCAGATGCCTCGTTCATCAATGGCCCATTCCACGTCGACTGGCTGGTTCATCGCTCGTTCTACTTGCTTTATGAGGTGTGCCACTGCAAAGGCCTCTTCATCGGCCAGCGAAGGTTGGTCTTGTTCGGCAACGGGGACCGCCGTGTCGTACACGGCAGCCCCCAATGGTCTCCGCGCGGTGAACTTTAGCGCGATGTGTCGTTCGAGCATGTGCGCTGCTTCCGTGCCATGTTTTACCTGTACGATGTAACTATCGGGCGAGACGGCTCCGCTCACCAACGGTTCTGCTAGCCCAAGGACGGCATTGATGATCACATCATTGGGCGATGCTGTGACCGGATGATGAGAGTACGCGACGCCGGCTGCGCGGGGAGAGAGCAATGGTTGGATAATGACCGCCATGGCCGGGATGCTCACGTAGGGTTCTCCCCTCCCATAATATGCCCAGGCTGATGACGTCCAGAGAGAAGCCCAGCATTCTTTCACGGCGCGCGGAATGGCGGCACGAGGCACACCCAGAATCGTCTGATACAGGCCCGCGAAGGAGCGCTGCGCATCGTCTTCCTGAGTGGCGGACGAGCGTACGGCCCAAAGCATGTCATGATCGTGCCCGAAGGCCTGTCCGATATCGCCGAGCACGGACTCCAAGGGTTGAAGAATGTCTTCAGGTATCGATAGTGATAGGATGCGCGCACGATATTCCTCTAGCCCCGTGTTGCGTTCGGATTCTGAAGAATGCTGTATCCGTGCCCATTGTTCGGGAGGGCTCAGCGCGGCGGCCTGCAGCGTGTGTTCATATGCGCGCGTCGTGATGCATACGCCCGGTGGAACGCGAAACCCATGATGGAGTAACGAGGCCAGGGCGGTCGCCTTGCCACCACAGAGGGCCCGATCTCGGCTGGATTCCAAGGGGACGAGGTAGGGTTCATACATCGGAAGCGTTACAAGGCAATCAGCAGATAGAGGTCGTTGACGTTGGTGCCGGTGGGACCTGTACGAATGAGCCCTCCGACCGTCTTGAAGAAGTGATACGCATCGTTGCGATCGAGGAAATCCGTTGGATCCATACGAAACCCGGCGGACCGTGTGAGTGTCTGCCCGTCTACAACAGCCCCGGCCGCATCGGTTGGTCCGTCCGTTCCATCCGTCCCAAAGCCGGCGATCCATACATTCGACAGTCCTGCGATTTCGCGGGCTGCCGCGAGCGCGAACTCCTGGGCGCGCCCCCCTTGCCCTTTACCGCGGACAGTGACGGTCAATTCGCCTCCTGCAATGACGCAGGCCGGGCGCCGAATCGGTCGTCCTGTGGAGACGATCTCACGCGCAATCGCGCCAAAACATTTGGCCACTTCACGAGCTTCCCCTTGCAAGAACGTCGAGAGAATAAGCGGGTGCAGTCCGGATTGTTTCGCCACTTGGGCAACGGTCTCTACAGCACCCTGATTATTGCCGATAATCTGGTTCTGGACCCTGCGGAATATGCTCGCTCCAGGCTTCGGCGATTCAGGATACGCTCCTCGCCGGCCTTTGAGAAGATGAGCGCGTACGTTTCGGGGGACTTTGTTCCAGATGCCATAGCGGCGCAAAATCTGAATGGCATCGGCGTAGCTGGTTCCATCCGGAGCCGTGGGTCCCGAGCCGATCGTGCCCAGATCATCGCCCAGCACATCGGACAGGATCAAGGTGATCAAGCGAGCGCGTGTCGCCGCCGCCATACGACCGCCTTTCATGGCCGAGAGGTGCTTGCGGATGGTATTGATCTCGGCGATCGTCGCGCCGCTGCGTAAGAGCAGCGACGTCGTCCGCTGTTTATCGGCCAGCGCGACGCCCGGCGCAGGAGCCGGCAACAGGCTCGAGGCACCCCCGGACAACAGGACAAAGATCAAATCATCGGCGGTGAGCTCGTTGAGCATGGCCAAGACCCGTTCCGTCGCGTGTTGGCCTTTCAAGTCGGGAACCGGATGACCGGCTTCCTGTATATTAATGATTGAGGTCGATGCCGCGTGTCCGTATTTGACCACGACTACGCCGCCGCTCAGTCGCGCGCCGAGGCGTTGTTCCAGGGCGACAGCCATGCGAGCCGACGCTTTTCCTGCTCCGATGGCAAGCAGGCGCTTGTACCGCGCCAAATTGTAGCGATGCTCGCCTACTCGAAGTGTCCTGCCCTTAAGCAAGACGGCTTGATGCACCGCTTCATAGGGATCGACTGCAGTGAGGGCAGACGTCAGCATACGTCCGAGCAACATGCGGACTCGTAGCTGCTTCACGTCGATGTGCATGTTTAGGGAATGGTATCCTGCTTGAGGCAGCGAAAGGGACAGGCTTGTTTCGGTATGCGAATGGAGTGTGTGCCTTTGGGCAGGGAATCTTTGCGGATCTCGGGATTCAGCATTTTCAATTCGAGAAAATAAGAGCCGTAGTCTTGAGCGATGGAGGCCAAATGGCGTTGTGTCTCCTTGATCGTCACGGCCACCGTTTCCGTCTCAAGCTGGGCATAGAGATCCTTCCTGGTCAGGCCTAGGTATTTCTCGGGCTGAGAATAAATCTCCTTGGCCGCAATGATTCGAGGGACATACCGCATCGTCTCCCGGACATAATGCAGTTTCCAATAGTCGCTGACCCGCTGCTCCTTGAGCAGTTTTCTGATCCGGTCTTCACCGGCGTTGTAGGCGGCCATCGCGAGGAACCAGTCTCCCAGATCCTGTTTGAGATAACGGAGATACTTAATCGCCGCTTCAGTGGACATTTCGAGGTTCCGGCGATCATCCCGCCATTGGTTGCTATAGAGCTTGTAGCGTTTTCCGGTCGACCCAATGAACTGCCAGGGACCGGAGGCCTTCGCCTTGGAAAAGGCGGCGGAGATGCATTTGCTCTCGACCAGCAACATGTATTTCAGATCGTCGGGAAGACCTGACTGAGCCAACTGTTTCTCGACCGGCGGGAAACACCTGCCCGTCCGCTTCGCCATGATGATGCTTTCGCCTTCTTCGGCGAGGAACTGGTAAAATTCATATTCGATTCGCTCGCGGACTTGCCAGTTGTCCATCGGAACCGATACCCCGGCAAAGGTCAGTTGGGTCGGGAGCTTAAAGGAGCTGAGGAAGTAGCGCTGACTCGGCCGCTCGATTGGTGGAACCACGACCAGCGGCGTGTCGTTCCCTTGCCCTGAGTCCAGTTCCTCCCCAGAGGCCGGGACCAGCTCCTCCATGGACCCGCTTTTCTCTGTGTCGGCAGCAGGTGGCGGTGGGATGGCGGCTGCCGGTTTTGTATCAGTCACCTCCGGGATATCAGAAGTAGGGATATCCGCACTGACGGCGCTATGTACCACCGGCAGTCCGATGCCCACGTAGATGAGAAGGCTGATAATGAGTCGGCGGGAAAGTGACGAGCAGTTCGGGGCACAATATCCGGTTGTCACAAGCGTCGAATCCGTTATGAGAACAACGTAGTCATGCTATCAGGAACGCGATCCCTCGGCAAGTCTGATCAGCTTGATCATGAGAGCTTATGATACACTCCAGTCTATGCGGTCACTGGTCGTAGTGAATCAGTCTATCACCGAGTGTAGGAAGTGTCCCCGTTTGGTCGCCCATCGGGAAAATATCGCGCGTCTCAAACGGAGGCAGTATCGCGACTGGAGCTATTGGGGCCGGCCTGTTCCTGCCTTCGGGGATTCGTCCGCCCGGTTATTCGTGATCGGGTTGGCACCGGCGGCGCATGGGGGGAATCGCACCGGTCGTATCTTTACCGGAGATCGAAGCGGCGATTGGCTGTATGCGGCCCTCCACCGCTATGGATTCGCCAATCAACCCCAGTCGACTCATAAGGACGACGGTCTTGCGCTCAAGGACTGCTATATTGCCGCCGTGGTTCGTTGTGCGCCTCCCGACAATAAACCCACGCCCTCGGAGTTTGATCGCTGCCGCCCCTATTTGTTGGACGAGCTTCGTCTGCTAAAGAACATCCGGGTGGTCGTTGCGCTTGGGAAGATTGCGTTCGATCAATATATCAAGGCATGCCGTGAATTGGGCTATGAGGTTCCCTCACCGGCATTGCGTTTTGGACATGGAGTCGTCTATCGGCTTCCATGGGGCGTCACGCTCATCGGTTCGTACCACCCGAGCCAGCAAAATACCTTCACCGGCAAGCTGACCGCCTCGATGTTTCATGAGGTCTTTGCACAAGCTGTACAGGCAATGTCGAGCGCTTTAAATCCATCGAGTGCGAAGGAGGAGGGAGCCGGCCTGCGGCCGTCTCGTCGCAGGCGGCCCTCTGTTGAAAGAATCAGCTCAGTCGTTGGGCGTTCCAGTCGGCGAGAAACTTCTTGAGGCCGATGTCGGTCAGCGGATGTTTAATCAGCTGCTGGTAGACACTATAGGGCATCGTACAAATGTCTCCGCCCGCCAATGCGGCTTCTACGACGTGCATGGTGTGTCGCACACTGGCCACAAGCACTTGAGTCTTGAAATCGTAATTGTGGTAGATGGCGATGATCTGCCGGATAAGCTCCATCCCATCGGTGGCAACGTCGTCCAGTCGTCCAATAAATGGAGAGACGCACCAAGCTCCGGCTTTGGCGGCCAAAAGCGCTTGCGTTGGCGAGAAACAGAGTGTCACGTTGACTCGAATGCCCTCTGCAGTGAGTCGCTTGGTGGCTTTCAGCCCTTCGGGAATCAGCGGACACTTGACTACAATATTCTTATGGAGCTTGGCCAGTTCCCGGCCTTCTTTCACGATGGCATCGGCTTCAACACTGATGACTTCGGCACTCACAGGACCATCGACGAGGTTGCAGATCTCGAGTACCAGCTCCTTGAAATCCCGTCCTTCCTTCGCCGCCAACGAGGGGTTCGTGGTGATGCCGTCTACTGATCCCTGGCTGACCGCCTCCTTAATGTCCTTCACATTTGCGGTATCGAGGTAAATCTTCATGGCCATTCCTTTGGACAAGGGTTTGTCGCTGAAGAGTTAAATAATAGATTTATTGTATGAGCATCGACAGTCGAATGCAATGTCACCGAGGTTTTGACAGGGTCAGGTTCGACGACTACAATCATCGTGCGATGGAAAAGAGGCGTGTAACACAAGGCCTAGCTGCGTTTAGGCAGCGCGTCGCGGCGAGTCAATCGCTTGGAGGCTGACGGCTGTGGAGGGCAGCATGATATGAGACGATCAATAGCGTGGCTTCTGCTCATGATAGTGTTGACCGCCGGGTGCGGGGGCAATCCTTACCTCGATGCGTCGCTCAAACCGGCTGAGATGGAAGGCAAAGATAAGGCATGGTTCGAGAAAAACTGGGGAACTCCTAGCGGAAAAGCGGCGAGATTTTTTGGTGGAGAAGAGTGGATCTATTTTCGAATCGCGGGCGGGAGAAGCAGCGCGCCTTATTTTAATTTTGCGCCGAATCAATGTCAGATTACACTGAAGTTCGATAAGGAAGAAAAGTTGAATTCGTATAAATATTCAGGATGCTAATCTGAGAGTTGTTTCTGGAAGGTCTGCGCGCAGTTCCTACTACAGAAGTAATAGGTTTGCCCTCCAATGCTCGCACTCACGGCATTCCCCCGCGGAATATATGTTCGGCACACCGGGTCTTGAATCATTTGATCGGCCTCTGCACTCCCTTGATTGGGGAGCGATGGCTTATTAAACTCGCGCAGAGCTTTCCTGACTAAGAAATACAAAATAATCAACAGACCGAGGATCAACAATAGACGATACATAGAATCTCCCGCTACCCACCGACATCCTATGGCAGCTACCAATGGCTGTCAAGGAACCCAACGTATAGTGGTCGCAGTGACTCCAACTTGTTCCTACGACGACGACGACTAGAATCCGCGGCCCGAACGGCTCATTAACCAAACGAGCCGAAGGGCCTTTTGATTTCGACTAGAGGGACTTTCGGCTGATGGTCTCATGCGAAGGCCGCATGTTATGCTCACGGTATGAAGACTTGTGATAAGTGTCAGGGAACAATGTTGTTGGAGCGGGCGGTCGACCTCAATGCAGGTCTCGTCATCACTGTGTTGGCGTGTCTCAATTGCGGCAGGCGTCGTCCGGTGGAACAGCAACCCCGTCCTATCACCGCGCGTTGTTGACCGCCTGTTGCCTCACACAGGAAGTATGCCCGTGATGAGGCCTCGTTTTGCTCAGGTGGCAATATGAAACCGTCGGTGACGAGAGTGTCTCGCCCCTCGTGGACTGCTGTAGTGTGTTGCCCGCAGTGTTATCGACTTATTAGCTATGAATCCGGGCAGGCCAAGGTCCAGTGCCACGCCTGTGGTGCGGCCATCATCAGTCAGCCTTCGCCGACTGCCGACCAGTTGCCTTACACAGCGCAATAATTCCCGCCGAGCTATCGAATCCGAGGAGCCGACCCTGTCGATGGGTCTGCGGCGGCTTATTGCGCTGGATATACGAAGGCGGACAACCTATTCAAAAACGCAAAAGAAGAGGCGAGATACTTCAGCGAAGGTCGAGCACATCCAGCATATCGTAGAGACCGGGCTGTTGCTTGACTGCCCAGCGAGCAGCTCGTAGTGCCCCCCGCGCGAAGGTATCTCGACTTTGCGCGCGGTGAGTGACTTCAATACGCTCGCCCATTCCACCAAAGATCACCGTGTGATCTCCAACAATATCTCCCGCACGAATCGTCTGAATACCGATTTCGCCGGACTTTCTCTCGCCGATGAGACCTTTGCGCGCGTAGACGCCTTTCTCGTCAAGGCTTCGATTCATGGCTGTTGCCAGAACCTCGGCCAACTTGAGCGCCGTTCCACTCGGAGCATCCTTTTTTAAGCGATGATGAGCCTCGATCACTTCAATGTCGTAATCCTCGCCTAGTGTTTTGGCCATCTCGGCCACGGCTCTGAACAGCAGATTGACCCCGACGCTCATATTGGGGGAAACGACGCACGGGATGTGGCGGGCTAAGACTCGCAACTCGCTCATGTCCTCCGCGGTAAAGCCTGTAGTGCCGAGGACCACTGCGCGTCGATGCTGGGCGGCAAGTCGCACGTGCTCGAGACTCGCTTCGGGCGCCGAGAAGTCGACGACCACTTCTGCGTGCGGCAATAGGGATGATAAATCTTCGGTGATCCGAATCCCTACATGGCCGCAGCCTGCCGTTTCTCCGGCATCATCACCAATGGACCCATGCCCTTTTCGTTCTACCGCGCCTGCGAGCGTCAACGCTGCTGATTCCTTTGTGAGCGCAACCAAACGTGCGCCCATTCGGCCGGCGGCCCCAGTGATGATCACTTTTACCATCGGAGTCCTCGTTATGCTGGTTGGTGAATCCTATAGAGAGGGGATATTGAACGATTCATAATTGCTGGTGTCAAATGAGGCCGTGGTCTTTCAGGGCGCGCGCCAGCTTGTCTCGGTTTTCAGTAGACATCGGGCACAGCGGCAAGCGGAGTTCTGGTTGGATCTTGCCCATCATGCCGAGGGCTTCCTTCACCGGAATCGGGTTGGTCTCATAGAACAAGGCGGTGAATAATGGATAGAGCTTGTAATGCCATGCCATTGCTTGATCAAGCCGGCCTGCGGCACAGGCATCGACCAAGGCCGCCATATCGGCAGGCGCAATATTGGCGGTGACGGTGATGACGCCCTTCGCTCCCACGGCCATCATCGGCAGGGTTAGGGCATCATCGCCGGCGAGCACCGTGATGCGTTCTCCGCAGGCCTGTATGATCTCAGAGACCTGCCCCAGCGAGCCGGCGCCTTCCTTGATCGCCACAATGTTACGGATCGATGAGAGCCTCTCGACGGTAGCAGGCAGCAGGTTGACGCTGGTTCTACCGGGGATGTTATAGAGTACGAGGGGAATGTCCACCGCTTCTGCGATCGCCTTGTAGTGCCGATAGAGCCCCTCTTGTGTCGGCTTGTTGTAGTACGGACAAATCAAAAGCGCGCCGTCGGCTCCCGCCATCTTCGCATGTTTCGTCAGTGTGATCGCTTCATCGGTTGAATTAGAGCCCGTACCTGCGATTACCGGGACCCGCCCCTTGGTGGCTTCCACGGTGAATTCGATGACGCGGTCATGTTCCTCGTATGTGAGGGTGGCCGATTCACCGCTCGTGCCGCAGGGAACGATACCATCCGTGCCATTGTTAATCTGAAATTCAATGAGGTCGCCGAGCGCACGTTCGTCGACCCGTCCATTCTTAAAAGGAGTGACAATTGCGACTGATGATCCGGCAAACATGGCGAACCTCTTAACTGATGTCGCTCAAGAGTCGATGAAGATGCTCAAAAGCTGGAATATTACACTCACCTACGACGAGCGCGGCGAGAGGCGCTCTTTCCGAGGCGAAGCCCTGACGACGAACACTCGGAGCCATACCGCCTGAGGTACGCTGAGGATTGGTTCCAGTCACGAGCCGGTGGGCAGCCTTTTCAGCATCCTCTATAATATGTCCAAGCGTCCGGCAGTATCTTCCCCTCGTACACTGAACGGGCGTCGCCTTGCAAGTACACCTCTGTGAAGCGCTTCCCATCGGACTGAAAATGGACCGTGAGGTTGAGCCCACTCTGTGGGATCAGGGTCACAGGCGATTCTGCCTTCCCAACGAGACTTGCAATAAGGGCTGACGCAATCGAGCCGGTTCCGCAGGCGAGCGTCTCATCTTCGACGCCTCGTTCGTATGTCCGAATCCTGATGCGGTGCGGGTCCAGTACGGAAATGAAATTGACATTCGTGCCGGCGGGCTGAAAAAGAGCGTGATGCCGCGTCGGGCGCCCAAGTCCAACGACGTCAACCTGATCAGGATCATCAACCACATACACGCAGTGCGGAACGCCCGTATCGATAAAGTGTGCGTCCCACTCAGTTCCGTCGAGCGCCACGCGAAGATTCAGGCGCAGTCCCTTGGGATCGGGAAAGCGAATCTTCACTTGATCCAGAATCGGTTTTACGTCGCGCTTGAGATAGCGTGGCACCATTTCGGCTTCAATCAGTCCGGCTAAGGTTTCGAACCGCATCTGCTTGGGAGCGATACGTTTGAGGAACGCAAACCGCGCGGCACAGCGAGCACCATTCCCGCTGAACTCCGCTTCACTGCCATCCGCATTGAAAAGCCGCCACCGAAAATCGGCGCGTCGGGATCGTTCGATGAGAATCAGGCCATCACCTCCGACCGACATGCGGTGCGTACAGACTTTGGCCGATAGTGCCCCCGCACGTTTAGGATCGACTATCCGGTCTCGATTGTCGATCAGAATGAAATCATTTCCACTTCCCGAGAGCTTCATGAAGGAAATTGGCTGTTCTTTACGCATAGAGCCTCAAGTCCTCAATGCAAAATTGAAAATGCAAAATGACAAAATGTCAGAGCGTAAGAAGCTTATTCCTCCCTTGTTCATTTTGACTTTTGCCCTGTGCATTAGCCAAGAAATCCGGGGATACTTTCGCCGCGGACCAGATCGGCATAATCTTCCCGCGCTCGGATCACGTGCATTTCACCTTCCTTCACCAGGACCTCGGGGATGCGCGGGCGGGAATTGTAGTTCGATGACATGACGAACCCATAGGCGCCGGCGCTCATCACGGCCAAGAGATCGCCTGGCTGCGCTTCCGGCATGGCTCGATCCTTTGCGAGAAAGTCTCCGGACTCGCACACAGGGCCAACCACGTCTACAGTCTCCGTTTTGGCGGTGGGTGCTTCGCGGACCGGTTTAATTTCATGATAGGCGCCATAGAGACTCGGACGAATCAAGTCGTTCATGGCCGCGTCGACGATCACGAATTTTTTGGCTTCGCCGTCCTTGGTATACAACACTCGCGTCAGAAGTAAGCCGGCATTGCCGACGATCACTCGCCCCGGCTCCATAATCATCACACACTTCAGATCCCGGAGCAGTGGAGAGACCGCTTTGGCCAACTCGCGCGGGAGGGGCGGTGTCTCATCCGAGTAGGTGATTCCCAGCCCCCCACCGATGTTCAAATACCGGATGTTGGCTCCGCACGTCTTGAGGGTTTCGATGAGGCTCAAGACTTTTTTCAACGAATCGACGAAGGGCGTGACTTCCGTCAACTGCGATCCGATATGCGCGTGCACTCCGACCACGTCAATATGTTGTAACGACGAGGCGAGTTTAAACTCCTCGAGCGCTCGGTCAGCGCTGATGCCGAATTTGCTCTTTTTCAATCCGGTGGAAATGTACGGGTGCGTTTTGGGATCGATGTCCGGATTGATGCGCAAGGCCACACGCGCCTTGCGTTTTGCTTCGGCCGCTACGTCATCGATGGCCCGCAGTTCGGCCGACGACTCGACGTTGAACATAAGCACATCGGCATCCAACGCCTGCCGGATTTCCTGGCGGTTCTTCCCGACACCGGCGAAGACAATCTTATTCGAGGGAACCCCGGCTTTAAGGGCGCGATAGAGTTCTCCTCCGGAGACAATGTCCGCGCCTCCTCCTTCGCGCGCCATGAGGCGCAAAATCGCCAAGTTGGAATTGGCTTTCATGGCGAAGGCCACGATGTGCGGGACGCCTTGAAAGGCGCTATCGAACGCGCGGAAATGCCGAATCAGCGTACTATAACTGTAGACGTAGCATGGCGTGCCGAGTTCCTTGGCAACCCGTGACAAGGGCACCGCCTCGCAATAGAGCTCGCCCTGTTTATATTCGAAATCATGCATCTTGCCAATCCTCTTTCAACATGTCCAGGCCGCTCAGCGTGAAACCTTCCAGTGCAGATGCGAAGGCCGCGGTGAACTTTCTGTAGCGAATCTTTGCATGCGGCGCGATCGCGGTCAGCGCGTCATGGTTCAGCAAGGTCTCGAGGGCCTTGGGCGTCGCATGTTTGAGATGCTCAAAATTCACGATGATATCCATCTTCGCCTGCTCCGCCGCCTGCTTGATTCGTGTCAGTAATTCTTCGGCGTTCAGGTGGTCTAATGTCCCTTCCAGCTCGACGAACAGAGCCGCGAATTGATTGTGACGCTTTGTCTTGATATTCAGCCACAGCTCCTGCGCCGGCGCGGTTGTCTCCTCGAATTTCTGTTTCAAGGCGATCAGTGCGTTCGGGATGAGTTGCTCGGTGGCAAAACTCGGGAGCTTGGCCTGCAAGCCCTTGAGGACGTCGGCGACCGGAGACAAGCGTCCCTTCGGACACGATCGCTTGACCAGTTTGCGGAACTGCCGATTCATTTCCCATCGCGCCACCAGTCGCTGCTTCGTGCTCCTCAAGCGATGGAAGATGGACGGCAGCGAGTAAAACTGATGATTGGCCCAATAAAAGCCTTCCTGGAGCTGCTCCGGAGTCATGCGACTGGGATAGAAGACCACGTGCTTGCCGTCATATTTGGCCCAGTCGCGGTCGAAGATGCGTCCGGTGCTGTTGTAGCGCTCGAACAGGGCCGTCCCCGGAAGCGGCGTCAGAACATTAAAGTAGGCCAGCTCTACTTGGTTTTTTGTCAGGAAGTTCACGGCTCGCTCGAACACGGATTCGTCATCATTGTCGAAGCCGAACACGATTCCCGGATTGACCATGATGCCGTTGTCATGAAACATCTTGATCTCATCAGAGAACTTCTGAACGCGGTTGAACGGTTTGTTGGTTTCTTCCAGGCAATCTTCATCGAGCGATTCCATGCCGACGAACACGGACACGCATCCGCTCTCAGCCGCCAATTTGACCATCTCCTCGTCGTCACCGAGAAACAGGGTTGACTGGCATCCCCATTTGATGTTCAGCGGTTTGAGCGCCGCCCACAGTTCCTTACAGTAGGTGCGATTGCTGTTGTGAAGATCGTCGACGAAAGCGAAAATCGTTCCGTCCTCGATCCCAAGCCGGATGCGAAGTCCGGTGAGAAACGCCTGCCACAGCGTATCGTTGGACATGCGGTCAACCAGTTCGCTGCAAATCCACTGCTTGACGTGGGTCAGTTCCTTTACGACTTCGGGGACCGGCCGGCGGCGGGTCGTCTTTCCGTTGAACGGCGACACGCTGCAGAACTCGCAATCGAAGTGACAGCCGCGCGTGGTAAAGCTGCATTGCCGAGTCATGTAGGCATCCGGGCTCAGCAGATCGACCCGGGGGCTGATGTAATGGTCCAGCGCGGGGAACTGCTCCATTTTATACATACGCTTCATCGAGCCTGCCAAAAAGTCGGCGACCACTTGAGGCCACAGGTCTTCCGCTTCCCCGCACACAATAGCGTCGCTATACCTGAGTGCTTCGTCCGGGCAGTAGGTCGGATGAACGCCGCCGAGGACGACCGTCTTGCCTCTCTTCCGAAATTCGGCGGCAATTTCATAGGCGCGGGGCGCATAACACGTCATAATCGACAGGCCCACCAAATCACAGGGCTGATCGAAATCAATGTCCTGAACGGCCTCATCGAGCAGCACGACATGCCAATCGGCCGGAGTATAAGCTGCGATCACCGGCAAGCTGAGCTTCGGAAACCAGACGGCGCGGCGTTCACTGGCCGTCAGGTGATAGGGATTATTCCTGGGATAGGGATCGACGAGCAAGAGCGTATGTTTCTTTCCGGCTGTCGTGGTAACGTGCATCGTGTTCGTTCCTCCTCGTGCCCACTGCACGGCTTGTGCCGTGCGGACGTACGAATCGCGCTGTTATCTCGGTCTCACTAAGAAATCGCTGTCCGGTCGAGCGGCCGGCTGAACGATCTCACCCTGAAGCAACACATCTTCTGGACTCGGTGTTTGTTCCCCTGGACCCTGCGGCTTTTGTTCATCCCTGTCCCTATCTTGCCGCTTCTGAGCTTCTTGAATGCGCTGTTCGCGCGCTATTCTCTCTTTTTTATCAGCCTCTCGTTTGACATTCACCCCGATCGTATTCGGGGCAACCGGGGGCCCCATCACGCCGCACCCCGCCACCATAAGCGAGAGGACCATGAGGGTGATCCATTCCTTCACTTGCACGCCAGCGCTTTCTCCAAGACCTTCAGCCGTGCCTCGACCCGTTTGCGTGCAGTCCCCCCGATTTGAACCTTACGCTCAATGGCTCCTTCCAGGGTGATCGCATCAAGGACGTCTTTCTCAAATCGTTCGGAGTAGCCGCGTAGATCGGGCAGAGTCAACTCGCGCAGATCGCGTCGACCATCGAGGCAATCTCTCACGATGCGACCCGTGACTTCATGCGCCTCTCGGAACGGCAAGCCTTTCGCGACAAGATAATCGGCCAGTTCGGTGGCCAAAAGAAAGCCCGAGTCTGCAGCGCGAGCAATCGCCGCCCGATTGACCGTCAGTCCTTTCATCAGTTCAGCGCACAGCGTGACGGAGCCTCTGACCGTATCCAGCGCATCAAATAGCGCTTCTTTGTCTTCCTGGAGATCACGATTGTAACTGAGGGGCAGGCCTTTAAGAACGGTCAGCAACCCCATGAGATGGCCGTACACGCGGCCTGTCTTGCCGCGGATGATCTCCGGAACGTCCGGGTTCTTTTTCTGCGGCATCATGCTGCTGCCGGTGCAAAACGAATCCGGTAAGTCGATAAACTGGAATTCCTGCGAAGACCAGAGGACTAATTCTTCGCTCAATCTGGACAGGTGCATGGCGAGGATGGCGAGGGCACTGACGACCTCCAATACATAATCCCGGTCGGACACAGCATCCAGGCTGTTCTCGCTCACGGAAGAAAATCCAAGCAACTGCGCCGTGTATTCTCGATCGATGGGGTAATTCGTGCCTGCCAACGCTCCGGAGCCCAGCGGCATGACATTCACGCGTGTCAACGCATCACGGAGGCGGCTCTTATCGCGCTCCATCATGTCGACGTACGCCAACAGATGATGTGCGAACAGCACGGGTTGCGCCCGTTGAAGATGCGTATAACCGGGCATGACGACATCGGAATGCCGTCGCGCTTGAGCCACCAGAGCGGCTTGACACCGCTGAACCTCATCCGCCAATAAGGCGAGCGCCTCGCGAAGATAGAGGCGAAGATCGGTCGTCACCTGATCATTCCGGCTGCGGCCTGTGTGCAACTTGCCCCCAAGCGGGCCGATCAACTCGGTGAGTCGACGCTCGATGGCCATGTGAATATCTTCGTCCTGCGGCATGAAGGCAAAGCGGTCCGTATCGAGCTCGCGGCGGACTCGGTTGAGTCCTTCAATGATCGTGGCGGCTTCTCGCTTCGTCAGCACGGCCGCTCGATGCAACGTTTGCGCATGCGCGATACTGCCCTGGACGTCCTGGGCATACAGCCGCCGGTCGACGGCCAGCGAGGACGTAAATGCTTCCACCAGCCGATTCGTCCGTTCTCGAAATCGTCCGCCCCATAGTTTCCCATGCGGCGCCTGGCGGGACGTCTTTTTCTTCATCGAGCCTCGATGGTCAGCGGCATCGCCGGTTCCTGGTATCGACCGTTCATTTCCGTGTCCGGCGACGTTGCGTGCGGATCGCCAGACGCAAGGCGTTCAACCGAATGAACCCTTCCGCGTCCTTCTGTCGATACGATTCATCTTCTTCAAAGGTCGCCAAATCGAGCCGATACAGGGACCGATCCGACTTCCTCCCCACGACCGTACAGCTGCCCTTATACAGCTTCACCCGTACCGTGCCGGTCACATCTCGCTGGGCTTCATCCATGGTGGTCTGTAGCAGTTCCCGTTCGGGACTGTACCAATACCCATAATAAACGAGTTCGGCGTAGCGTGGTATCAGGCTATCGCGAAGATGCAGGACTTCGCGATCCATGGTTATCGATTCAAGCCCACGGTGGGCGGCATGCAGGATAGTCCCACCCGGCGTTTCATAGACTCCACGTGACTTCATGCCGACGTAGCGATTCTCAACCAAGTCCACTCGGCCGACGCCATGTGCGCCACCGAGCTTATTTAAGTGCGCTAACAAGGTGGCGGGGCTCATCCGTTTGCCATCCACTGCCACAGGATCGCCTTGAACGTACTCGATTTCTACTTCACGCGGCCTGTTCGGTGCTTTCTCCGGAGAGACCGTCATTTGGAAGATTTCATCAGGCGGGGCCTGCCATGGATCTTCCAGGATCCCTCCCTCATAGCTGATGTGGAACAGGTTGAGGTCCATGCTATAGGGCTTGGCCTTGGTTGCCGTGACCGGAATCCCGTGAGCCGCCGCATACTCGATGAGCTCGCGCCTGGAACGGAACGTCCACTCCCGCCACGGCGCAATGGTCCTGATCTTCGGATCCAGGGCCATATAGGTGAGTTCAAAGCGGACCTGATCGTTCCCTTTTCCTGTAGAACCATGCGAGACGGCATCCGCACCCTCCTTGCGGGCGAGTTCAATCTGCCGCCGTGCAATGAGGGGCCGCGCGATCGAGGTACCGAGCAAATAACTGCCTTCGTAGACCGCATTGCCTCGCAGCATAGGAAAGACATGCTCTTTGATAAAGACTTCCCGCAGATCCTCCACGTACACTTTCGAGGCGCCGACGGCGAGCCCCTTCGTTTTGATCGCTTTCAGATCTTCGCCTTGGCCCAAGTCGGCACAAAACGCGACGACTTCGCAGCCATAGGTTTCCTTGAGCCATTTGAGAATGACTGAAGTATCCAAACCGCCGGAATAGGCCAGCACCACCTTCTTCACGTCTTTTTTCATGCCCGTGTGTACCTTTTTCTTGTGTTCTGTTTGCCGGCAGACAACCATTCGACGAGAATGGCTTTCTGCATATGCAGACGGTTCTCTGCCTGATCCAGTACGACGGACTGCTCACCGTCGAGTACCCCCGCAGTGATTTCCTGGCCACGGTGGGCAGGCAAGCAATGCATCACGATCGCATCCGGGCGCGCGCCCTTCAACAATCGCTCATTCAATTGGTAAGGGGAGAGGATCTTTAACCGGCGCGACTGCTCGCGTTCACGGCCCATGCTGATCCAGACATCCGTGTAGACAACGTCCGCTTCTTTGACGGCCATATGTGGATTCTCCGTCAGCATGACCGACGCGCCGGTCTTCTCTCCTTCGACACGGGCCTGATCCACGATCCGCTGGTCGGGCTCATACCCGCTTGGGCAGGCCACGCTCACGATCATGCCGACTTTCACGGCCGCTTCGATCAGTGAATGTGATACGTTGTTGCCGTCTCCGACGTAGGCCAACTTCACGCCTTTGAGCGTCCCCTTCTTTTCTCGAATAGTCAGCAAATCGGATAGCGCCTGGCACGGATGGAAAAGATCGGTGAGTCCATTGATTACCGGAATCGTAGCCTGCTGGGCCCACTCTTCGACGATGGCATGATCGTACGTTCTCACGACCAGGCCGTCCAGGTATCGCGAGAGCACCCGTGCGGTGTCCGCAATCGTCTCCCCGCGACAGAGCTGAATGTCCGCGGTCGATAAGAATAACGATTGGCCGCCGAGTTGATTCATCCCGGCTTCAAAGGATACCCGTGTGCGGGTGGAAGGTTTCTCAAAGAGCAGGCCGAGTGTGGCGCCGACCAGTGGTTGATACACCACCCCGCATCGTCGTTTCGCCTTTACCTCGGCCGCAAGCCGGAGGAGTCGCGTGACCTGGGCGGGCGCAATGGCGCTGACCGTCAGAAGGTCCTTCCCAAATGAACGAGGGGCCTTGCCTCGCAAAGGCTGCACAGTCATGAGAGCCGTCCTTACACGCGTTTGCCGAGTACGTCCGC
This sequence comes from Nitrospira sp. Nam74, assembly GCF_965152615.1. NCBI lineage: Bacteria > Pseudomonadati > Nitrospirota > Nitrospiria > Nitrospirales > Nitrospiraceae > Nitrospira > Nitrospira sp. Nam74. The sequence goes on from NZ_OZ224220.1 coordinate 73,046, forward strand.
CAGTACGTCGACGAGGCGGTCTATCTCGCGCTGGGTGATGATCAGCGGTGGTACGAACCGCAAGACACGGTCCATCGTGCAGTTGATGAGGAGGCCGCGGTTGAGGCAGTCGGTGACCACGGGCTTGCCATCAATGGTAAGTTCTACGCCCTGCAAGAGCCCCAAGCCCCGCACGTCCTTCACGTTGGGAAGCCGGTCTTTCAGCTCAAGCAGGCTCTTTCCCATATACTGGCCGACCGTGCGACTCTGAGTGAGCAGCCGTCCTTCCAAGAGGACTCGCATGACGGCGAGCGCGGCGCTGCAGGCAAGAGGATTTCCCCCGAAGGTCGATGCATGGGTGCCCAGCCCAAACGCTGCCGCGACTTCGTCGGTCGCCAGGCAAGCACCGATCGGCAGGCCGCCGCCGAGCCCTTTCGCCAAGGTCATGATATCCGGCTGAATTCCATACTGCTCGTACGCGAAGAGCGTCCCTGTCCTTCCCATGCCGGTTTGCACTTCGTCCAGGATCAACAGAATGTCACGGTCGCGACAGAGATCGCGAAGGCCTTTCACAAATGCCTGATCGGCCACTTGCACGCCGCCTTCTCCCTGGATGAGTTCCAGCATAATGGCGGCAGTGGCCGGTGTGATGGCCTGTTCCACGGCGTTGAGGTCATTAAACGGAACGTAGGTGAAACCCGGCAGCAGCGGCTCGAACCCTTTCTGCACCTTCTCCTGCCCCGTGGCGGTCAATGTGGCCATCGTCCGGCCATGGAACGACTGCAACATGGTTATGATTTCGAAGCGGGAGGCTCCGTACTTGCCATGGGCGTACCGGCGGGCGAGCTTAATGGCGGCTTCATTCGCCTCCGCGCCGCTATTGCAAAAGAAGACTTTCCGGGCGAAGGAATGCTCCACCAAGGCCTCCGCCAATTTGACTTGTGGCTCGGTGTAATACAGATTTGACGCGTGCAACAGGTGCTGAGATTGCTTTTGAATGGCGGCAATGAGATCGGGATGGCCATGGCCGAGGACATTGACCGCTACGCCGGCGACGAAGTCCACATATTCCCGCCCTTCCAAGTCATACACACGGCTCCCGCGGCCGCGCACGATGGAGATCGGCTGGCGAGTATAGGTGTGCATCAGATAGCGATCGGCATCTTCCCGAAGTTCTTCCGTCGGCATGGTCCTCTTCCTTTAGAGATCGGTGGAAAATAGCATAAGCGTGCTCAGCCTCGCAATACAAAACGCTGGACAGAGGCGAGCTATCCGCTCATCAACGTTGGAGAAAATTCACATCCTGTGCTTGAGGCTTCCGCACAGACAGTGCTATAACCACCCCCTCTGCGACGCCCGTCATGCTAGACCCGATTATTGATGAATGCCGTCGCGAAGCGGCTGAGACGGAAGTCCTCTGCATTCGCCCACCGAAGACGCGCCATGAGGTGCCCTTTCCGGTTGGCGTCTTGCAGGGAGGGCGGCGGGGGCGAATTTACGGCTCGTCGAGGAGACCGGACGAGAACAGCCCCGACGGGCGAGACGATCGGCCGCTGCAGTAGATGTTCACAAAAAGTCCCGGCTAAGTAAGATTAATCAACCATGAAGTTCTGTCACAAATGTACACAGGCGAATCCGGATGAGGCGATTTTTTGCACGCAGTGCGGTACACCGCTTGAGACTGAGGCCGCCGAGCCTGTTCCGGAATTCGATGAGACTGGTTTGTGGCGATCCTTTATCGGACCTCAGAAGGCCCTTCTATTCTCTTTCACCAAGGGATGGTCATGGGGACGGCCTGACGACTATTATCTGCAACAGTTCAAGAAATTTTCTGCCGGAAATACGTCGCGATTCGCCCTAACGTGGCATTGGCCGGCCTTCCTCGTGGACCCATTTCTCTGGTTTCTTTACCGCAAGATGTACCTATACGCCCTCGTCTATGCCGTTGGTCCCGTACTCTCGGCCTATCTGACCGGCGATTTTACGGTCGGTTTTGTCTGGCGGGTGATGGCGGGCGTAAGTGGCAACTATATCTATTACTGGCATGTCCAGGAGCACGTGAACGAAATCCGCAAAAGCCGGCCTCTTGGCCCCGGCGCACTGGAAGAACAAATCCGCGACCGAGGCGGGGTTCAACCGTATGTCCTCTGGCTTGGTGTCGTTCTCTACATCATGCTCTTCTTCATCGTCGTCCAAGTCATTCGTGAAGGTCCACCCCCGACCGGGCCCCTTCAGCCGGGCAAGATGAAGCCGGTCGTCAGCCGTACGACGCTTTAGCAGACGCAACAACCCGTTGCTCAAAAAGATTGTCAGCAAGGCCGCAACGAGATTGGACGCCAAGCGTACGAGCCGGTACGTTGAGCGGGTCGATCGACCGAGAGCGCCGCTGACGAACTTTTTCAGCAGCCGGTCGAGGGGCGGGACATCTGCCATTGCCACCAGCCTCTGAACCAGTCGAAATCCTGATGGTAGGCAATCGCGGCGGATTCGGGATGTGCGGTGTGCTGCTCAAGTTGAGTATAGGTGCGGGGCCAGTTTTTTTGCCACCACGACTTGAGTTCATCCGGGGTGTGGGGCTGTCCGGTTTGTTGCACAATGCCGGCGGCTGTCGCGACCTCGGCGATCAAGGGCCAGTACCGGTCCTTGCCCAATCCCAGCGCTCTGAAATGCTCGCGTAACAAAAAGATGACCCAGAGCTCCGCGCTGTTTTTCTTATTGTGCTTAAACGGCTGTGTTTGCCGGAGCGGAATGGGATCGAAGTGTTTAATGACGGACGTGTAGTCAGGTCCGCCGTAACTGCCGGCGACTTCGGCGATCCCATCCAACATATGCGCCAGTTCTACTTCGACGACCGGCTTGCTTGGCGGCGTCGCGGATGTCGGTTCTTGCGCGAGGGGATTGCTGGCGGTCAGCAGTTCGATCAGTGGTTTGAGCTCGCGAAGCCGAACGACGGCTGCCCGTAAGATCTGCTCGGACTCCAACCAATAGTCAGGGTCGTTCTTTGTTAAACGTTCTCGGCCAGCGGGGGGCAGCACGGCCGGGATCCAATAGCGGAGCACGACAAAGAGAATGTAGTGGACGTTCCCTCCCGATCGCCCGACGCGCGCCAGGGCCGCATCGTGCCCAAGGGCGTTCTTAAAAAATACCTGGATTCGTTCCCCGACCCCGAGGCGTTGGGCCAAACTGACCCACCATTGTTCGACCTCCTGCCATGGGAATTCTGTAGGATCTTGGTCCGACATCGCCGCTCCATCCGCTCCTGGATCATTCACAATGCCGTCGAGATGCGAGACCGAATGCACACGTCCACCGCGCGCTTGGCAAGACAACGCGCCAGTGTCCGTGGGATACGCTTCCCATCGGTCTTTATAATAATCCGGGCTAGCATCGTATCGCCGGACTTGACCTATTGCAATATGCCTGGAACATCTGGTCGCCTCAGTCTCCACAAATATGAAATTTTTGGAGATGACAATTCAAATTGGCTTGACGTACTCTTCTGCAAGCGAAAGGTCGCGACGGCAAAGGAACTCGATGAGTGGAGGTATGTCATGGGCCGGATCGTGCTTCTGCGACATGGCGAATCGCAATGGAATCTGGAAAATCGGTTTACGGGATGGGTTGACGTGCCGCTTTCACCCAAGGGGGAAGAGGAGGCTCGGGCGGCAGGGGCAAAACTTAAAGGCTACCGCTTTGACCGGGCCTTTACATCCGTGCTCATCCGGGCAAACGAAACACTACGACTCGTCTTGGAGGAAATCGGGCAGACGAATATTCCCATCGAGAAAGATCAAGCGCTCAACGAGCGCATGTACGGTGACCTCCAAGGTCTCAATAAAGCAGAGACGGCGAAACAATATGGCGAGCAACAGGTCAAGATTTGGCGACGGAGCTATGAGGTGCGTCCACCGAATGGAGAAAGCCTAAAAGACACCGCGGACCGCGTGCTCCCGTATTACGAGCGGCGTATTAAGCCGCATGTCGTGGCCGGGGAGACCATTATTATCGCCGCCCATGGGAACAGCTTGCGAGCCTTAGTCATGCATTTGGACCAGCTCTCTAAAGAGCAAGTCTTGGAGCTGAATATTCCGACCGGCGCGCCGCTGGTCTATGACATTGGAGAAGGTGGCAAGGTCCTCGACCATCGATACCTCTGACTCCTGTTACGAATCGGTCAGTTCAAGACCCGCGACGAGTTCGCCGAACCCATCGATGGGAATCACATCGATAAACAGCGCCAGGAGTTTCTGACGGTCCCCCGCTCCAATTATGCCGGAAAATTCTAAGGACGCTGCTGATTCGCCGAAGACTGCGATCGGTGATCCTCCCTCTCGCACGATCTGATCGTAACCCGCGCGCCGGCTCTGCGCCTCTTCAAGAGCGGCGGCATGGTCACGCCCCTCCATATCGAAGTCCTTCCAGCCATGCTGGATACGCTGCGCCACTTCGCGTGAGACGCGTTCGGCTTCGCCGGCCCGCAGATTGGCTTGTAAGGCAGTCTGGATCCAATAGAGGTTCAGCGATAAGACCTCTTCAGTAATTTGTCGGGCTTGCTCGGGTGTGACCTCAAGGCCGTACTCACCCAACAGGTCGAGTGACATGGCGCGCGGCATCGCGGCGTACAAGGATTCAGCTGCTGCACGAAACGTGGTGGCCATTGAACTCTCAGAATCGTTACGTTGAAAGAATAGCCGATCGTTGAGGCAGGAACAATGGCCGCGAATATTTCGGACTGTCACCTTGTTGGGTAGAGTCCGCTATGGTACAGTGCGCCGCCAATTGAGCCCTAAGGAGGAGACGCGATGAACGTTAGGAGGCGAGCGACCCGACTCACGGCAGTCCTCATCATCGCATTCGTCTGTTCTGTCCCGTCAATCGTATCTGCCCAAGAGCCGCAAAATCGGTGGGGCTTTGGAACTGATCTTGGATTCACGAGCGGGACGGTCAACGGTACGGTGTTCACGCTAGGCTTTAACGCCGATTATTACGTGGACCGAGCGTTTTCGGTTGGCCCCATGCTGCTCTTGTCGCCGCTCGGTGATCTGACCCAGATTGCGGCCGCCGGGGTCGCACGGTATCACTTGAGAACCGCATCACTCAACGTGGTGCCGTTTGCGGGGATCGGGCTAATCCATGCCGCTCTCGACCGCGGCAGCGGTCCGGGACGGATCGACCGCAACGATACGAGCTGGTATCTGCCCATCGGAATTTCTGCCGAGTATCCCGTGAATCCCAAATTGGCCTTCGCATCGACGCTCATTGTCAACCTTCACGATATCAATCTTCAGCCGTCGGTCGAGCAAGACCATACGAGCGTCAGTCTGCTGTTCGGCCTCCGTTTTGGACCGTAGCACGGCTCTTCACGAGTCCTTCAGAACCCTCGTTATCTCCGTCCGACTTCCACTGACAGCCGCTCCACACTTTCATGGACACGGCATTATCTCTTTGCCTGGCTGAATTACCCAGGGAAAAGTCCTACGGTGACGTGTGCCCTATTGGAGCTTTATTGTGCGACCTTTCGTGGCTCTCGCTGTGCTTGCCGCTTGTGTGCGGTTATGGTTGACCCTCAATATCGGACCAACAGGCTTATCTGTGTCAGAAGCCCGCACACAGGATCTTCCCGGCCACGCCAAAGGAGCCGAAGAGCCTTGGCTTAATACTGTTGAAGACATCATGACTGGTCCAGTTGGATCGTTTCATGCTCCGGACCGGCAATTTTTCGATCGCATCGTGGCTGAAGCCAGACGGCAGGATTACGAGGCGGCGGCCGCCGGATTTAAATTATTCTTGGAATTGCATCCGACTTCATCTCTTTCGGCGCAAGCCGACTATTGGCTAAGCGAGTGCGAATATCAATTGGGGCACTATGAGGAGGCGATTCAAGCCCTCGACCGCGCGCTTTCTCACGCTCCAATCGATCCACAGCTGACGGCCGCCTCTTTTTTACGGAAGGGCAGCAGTTACGCCAAGCTCGGCCAAGTGCAGCGCGCCCGACATCTCTTGGAGCTTCTTGTCGTGCAGTTCCCGAGCACAGAGGAAGCTGCGGAGGCGCGTCATACACTTTTGGCGCCATAATCACCTCCTATTAAAAGCAATCACACCTAAGCATGGCAGGGCAATTGACGGGTCCATTTGCTCAGCAGATACTTCCCATTTTTCAATCGTTCACTATCGCCTTCAAAGGAGGGTGCTATGAAGAATGCGGCCGTGTTCATTCTTTTGTGTCTGCCCTTGATAGCTGGGTGCGTGAGCAAGTCCGCTCATCTGGATACCGTGGCCCAACTGGAGGAAGCCCGCAAAGCCGGCCTGAAAAACTCCGAAGCGTTTGAAACACTCAAGCGGCAATCGGCGGCTGATGCGGACTCCCAAAAGCAGCACTTCACACAACAGGTCACCGGCCTCGATCAGGACAGGATGCGCCTTGCCGACGAGTTGAACAAGGCACAACAGGCACTGGCTCGTGAGAAGCAAGACCGGGAACTGGCGCAACGGAATCTCGACAGTGAGCGGGAACGCCAAGGGAACATGGCAAAGCAACTGGAGCAGGCACAGGATGAACATCAGCAATTGGAGCGCACGAATGTCCAATTGGATCAAGAGCGCAATCGCTCGAAAACTGCCACTGATGCCTTGCAAGGGCAAGTCGACGATCTGCGGCAGCAGGTCGTCGTTGCGAAATCCGATTTGGCCGATGCCGATAGCCGCCATGCGGCCCTTCACAAAGAGAAAGAGCAACTGGCGAGCGATATGGCGGCGGCTCGCGATGAAGCAAAGGCCTTATCCGGCAAGGTGAGCGCGGAGCAACAGACTTCCAGTGGCCTGCGCGAGCAGGCACAACAATTGACCAGCGCCGCTGATGCATTGCAAGGGCAAGTCGACGATTTGCGGCAGCAGGTCGTCGTTGCGAAGTCCGATTTGGCCGATGCCGATAGCCGCCATGCGGCCCTTCAGAAAGAGAAAGAGCAACTGGCGAGGGATATGGCGGCGGCTCGCGATGAAGCAAAGGCCTTATCCGGCAAGGTGAGCGCGGAGCAACAGACTTCCAGTAGCCTGCGCGAGCAGGCACAACAATTGACCAGCGCCGCGGTGGCCGCTCAAGAAGAGCGAGCCCGCCTTCAGCAGCGTCTCGACAAACTGGAGAGGCAGGTCTCCGATTCCGAAGCGGAGCTGGCCCGTGTCCGGCAGCATGACGGCGAAGTTCAATCTCAGTTGACCAAACAACTGTCCGACCGGGATCAGGACATCGAACGGCTGAAGCAAGTGGCCGCTGATCGCGATATCCTCAACCAACAGGTCGCCGACCTCTCTAAGGATATCGAACATCATCGGCAACGCGTCGCCACGGTTAGCGGCAATCTTGAAACGCTGGAATCGGAAGCACAGCGTCTAAGGCAGGAACGCGATCGCCTAGCATCCGAACTTCAGCAACATCAAGATTTGCTGAAGGCCGCGGAGCCGAAACTCGCCAGTCTGAACTCGACGGTGTCCGAACGCGATCAAGAAGTAGATCGGCTTCGTCGGGATCAGGAACGGCTTCAATCCTTGCTCTCACAGGAAGAGGAGCGATTACAGCAGGAGGCCCGTGATAAGCAGCGGCTTGAAGAGGAACGGGCCTCGAAGGAAGCCGAGATCCAGCGACTGACGAAAACGTATGAGGACCTGACGAAATCTTTGAAGGACGATATTGAGAAGGGCAACATCACCATTAAACAAGTGCGCGATCAGCTCATGATCAATCTGGTGGACCGTGTCCTGTTCGATTCGGGCAAGGCCGAAATCAAGCCCGCTGGGCTAGAAGTGTTGAAACAGGTCGCCGACGTGCTGAAGGATGTCCAGGATAAACAGATTCGCATCGAAGGTCACACCGATAATGTGCCGATCGGCCCCAAAATTAAAGATCGCTTTCCGACGAATTGGGAATTGTCCACGGCGCGGGCCACGAGTGTGATCCGGTATCTCATTGAAGATGGCGGTGTAAACCGGACCTCCATTTCCGCGGGAGGCTATGCCGATACGCGGCCGACGGCTGCCAATGAGACCGATGAAGGCCGCGCCTCAAACCGGCGGATCGAAATCGTGCTCTATCCCAAGGATCTCGGTGCGATCGTGAGCCAGATGAGTCAATGAGAATCGGGTAGAGCGTGTGATCGCCCGTTCACAGGTCCAGACAGTTGTATCTCCGCGGAGGGAGGCGAATCACTCCGCGGGGCCAATCTTGCTCAGCGGTCACGGCCCTGTTAGACTTGATGTGTCTCGCTTTTGTCGGCAGCTAAAGGAGGATAGCCATGGGAGAAGTTAGTGCGGAACCCGAAGTTGCGGCGAGGGCTGTTGAAGATCTCACCAAAATAGACGTTGATCCTGCCAAGGGCGAGCGACTCTACAAAGCGGCGCTCATTCAATCGAACAAAGGGTCAGTGTACCGCCAACTGGCCAAGACCTTGAGCACGGGGAAGTTGGATCTCGTTCGCTACGGGTGTACGCTCGACGACGAGGGAAATCCTACTACCAAGTGGAGCATTCAGCGCATTTTGGAGCAGAAGCCTGAGCGGTTTGATAGGGAAATCGAGAGCATTAAGAAAGCCATTCAGGACGGCGGCGAAGAAGTGCAGGGTGTGTGGGTGCATGATTTGACGGGCATCACCGATGTTGCCGCCCAAGGAACTAGCCTAGCGGCATGGGCGAAAAAGATGGCGAGTGATCTTCGAAAACAAGCTTCCTGAGACGCTCAAAACCGAATCGATTGAACACCACTGTTCAGGTTCACTCGAGTTCCTTCGGCAGGCGCCTTCTTCTCATCAATCGAGAAGCTCAATCGTCCGTGTGCTTGCCGGAGCGCTGCTTCAACCTCGGCTGGCGTGGATGATCTGGCGATCATAAACCCTAAGTAGCGAGTCCCCTCCGGAAGCGGAATCAGTTCCTGACCCATCTCGGCCGTAATCGTTACGTCCTCGATCCCGGGAACTGCGCGCGCGCCCTCCTGTCCACCGATATCGCGCAGCACACCGCCTCGCGGGATCGGCAGCATCATGACGCCCGCCGCACCGCCTTCGCGATTCAGTGGCGGGAGATCCATCCGGAGCGCATGGCGTAGGATTAACTCCTCTAAGCTGCAGTCCGCCGCGAACCGGAGTGTACTGGAGCATCGACCGCCGATGGAGCGGGCGGCTACTTCGATGATCCAAGGTTTGTCATCGTTGATGCGTAATTCGCTATGAATGGGGCCCTCTCGGAGTCCCAGTGCGCCAGCGGCTTGTTCTGCACAGGCGGCGATCCTGATCTGAACGGCGTGTGAGAGACGAGACGGGGTCACGTAAATCGTTTCTTCAAAAAAGGGTCCGTCGAGCGGATCCGGCTTATCGAAGAGAGCGAGCACGTGAAGCGATCCAGCCGTCAGAAGTCCCTCTAAGGCGACTTCCTGGCCCGGTACAAAATCCTCCACTAGAAGTTGGCGTCCCGCTTCACTGGCTTTGGGCAATCCCAGTCGGTGAAGGAGCGACGTCACACGCTGGAATGCCACGGCAAACTCGCTAGGATTGTTCGCCCGGATCACGCCGCAGCTTGCGGAGAGCACCAGTGGTTTCAGTACGCAGGGGTAGGAGACCTGTTCAGCACGCACCACTGGATCATCGAAGATGGAAAATAGGACGAAACCCGGGACCGGCACGCCGCTCCCGTGTAGGAGCTCTCGCATGCGGAATTTGTTGCGAGCGGCGGACACCGAATCAAGGGAGTTGTGTGGAAGATTCAATGCTGCCGCGACTTGTGCCGCGAGTACGGCAGTCATGTCATCCACGCCCAGGACGGCATGGATAGGATGCGTATGAGTGTACTCGACCACCGCGTCCGCCGAACGCTCGGGCTCACTAAAATTCAATGAGAGCCAATCAAATTCGGGACGATCGATGAGGACAGCCGTTCTCTCCAGGCCCAATGTGATCTCGAGGCACAGCTTGCGGGCGGCTGCAAGAAACGCCTCGGCTCGGTAGGTTGTCGAGGGCAGTAGGAGAAGGATTCTCGGCATGGACGTTAGTAACCATTAGAGAAACTAAACAGGCGCCGTGCTTGGATAACGAGCTCCTTCCCAGTGGAGTACGTCGAGGAGTTTTTCGATCCGAGAACCCGGTACTAGGACTTTTCAGCCGTCTTACGAGCGCTCCGCCCGGGCCTTGTGAAACTCGTTCAGCTGCCGGTTCGCCTCAACAATAATTGCGAGCTTATTCACGACCTCAGGAATGTTGGTGCCGGGAATCGCATAGTAGCCCTCGTCATCTCCGAGGCCGGTATAGACGCGATTACCAATGCACCCGAAACTGGCGGCCGCCAGCCCGGATTGCAGTGACTCCGGAAGGATCGCGCAGGTCGGCCGTCCCATCGTCGCGCCGCCGCCAGCCACCCCGGCCGCTTGTACCGCTTCGGCCACCAGCATGAGTTGCTTGGCTGTTCCCCGGATCAGTATGACATCGGGTTCAAAGGGCGTATCGGCCAACGGAGCATAGAGAGCGACTCGAAACCGCTTTTGCCTGCGCGGGATCGTTGGAATCTCTTCCATTTTGATGTACTGCATTTGGACCATCGTCTGCACAAGGCCCTTCAGCTCCTGGGCGACATCGGCAGGAAGATCAATCCCGTGTGTATGGGCGCCCACCGGGCACGTATAGTGATCCGAGTCTTCTGTGTAAAACACGCGCCCTTCTGCGGCGAGACGCCAATACCCACAGCCGGCAGGGGCCGGAGACTCGATGCGTGGCATGTTCCCCGGCGCGGAGTCGCGAAAAGCAATGGCGACGGGCGGCAATCGCAACCCCAAGAGTCTCTGCAATCTTGTGCCTGATGTCGTGACGCTCATCTTTTTCTTTCTCCATAGAACCTAGGCCTCTGACCATGCATCCGAGGGAACTGCGGACAGGATCCACTTCATTGTGAATGATTCGGCTGGAGCGCCACGAATTGCTCTTTCGTCGGCTCCGCACAACAAAACCAAGGCTCGCTCATGCGAGGCGGCCGGCTCTGTTGAGCGCGCCTGGACCGATGCACGGCCGGCACCGTTCGCCGTGCCTTTCTATATGTCATGGCTCGCAGACGATAGAACGTATCGAAAGGATCCTCCTCTGCTTTAGTCGCGTCTTCGACTGCAAAGCTGATGTCCTGGTGCAATTGGTCCATGCGGGGATCAGGGTGCTTCCAATGATATTGGAAACCGGCTTGGTCCAACGGACCAAGGAACCTCTCAATAGACCCATACTGTGCGGGCTGATTGAGCAAGGCTGAGCCAGGCGGAATTAGGAGCCGAATGGCATACTGCACGGGGTCGATGGCATCGATCAAATCATTGGCCTCCACAATCGCGAACATGGTGAGATAATCATCGAGCGTTGTCCATGGGGTAAAGGCGACCAGTGATGGGCGAAGGGTCACCCCCAAGCCTCGCAGCATTTCAACCACGGTCATGACATCGGCCGCAGTATGCCCCTTTTTGAGATACGCAAGCACGGTGTCGCTAAACGACTCTACGGCGGAGATGACAAAGAGACAGCCGAATGCCGCAAGTTCAGGAACAATCGTCCGACGCTTCAGCAGATGCTCGATCTTGGTCGTGAAATCAAACGTCAGCAGGGGAAACTCCGTATGCATCGCGCGTACGATGCTCAATGAATGGCCGGGTCCATTCAAGAAGTCCGGGTCACCAAACGTGATATGGGTGGCGCCGGCTTCGACCTGTTGTCGGATGTCCCCAAGCACCACCTCTTCAGGGACCAAGAAGAAGCGGCCTTCGTACACCGGTACGATAGGACAATGTAAACAGGTATGGAGACAGCCTCGGCTGGCTTCTACATAGCCCGCGACATGCTGAGTGCCGAGGTAGTCAAGATGGGCATACCGCGTGAGTGGGGGCAGATTTGTACGACTGGGCGTCGGTGCGTGCCCCGGAAATCGTTTTAGTAATGGACTCACGATGTGGCCACGCAGGCTCACGCCTTCGATAGCGGGCAATTCGTGTTCGTCTCGGTGCTCTGTCTCGTGTTGAGAAGAGCCGGCCAGAGACTTTTGATCGAGAGCGTTGACCAGGTTCACGAGAGGCGTTTCATACTCGCCTCCAATGACTGAATCCGCGACCTGCCCCAACAAGTACTTCGCATTGATGGAGGCGTAGAGACCGAACACACAGATATGGCACTGAGGATTCAGGGTGCGGATCAATTCGGCCACGCGGACGCCCAGGCGCAAGGCCGTATGCATGGGGACGGAAATACCGATGAACCGAGCCTGCTTGACTCGCTCCCCATCGAAGTCTTCCACGGAAATGTCCAAGGCCGCGGGCGCATAGCCGGCCTGTTCCAAAAAACCGATCGGTTGGGCAGCGCCGATGGGCTGATGTCCGAGTTCGTAGCAGGAGATCAACAGAATGGCCCCGGGCCGACGGAGGGATACGGGGCTGTCGATCTGCCCTTGTTTCTGTAATCTGACGAGAACCACCTGAACCCTCGCTCCGCAGTGCTGATGGACCGTCAAGCTAGTTCATTTCGATCCTAGAGGGAAGGGTACGCAATCCGCCGTGCGAAAGCAATCAGTTGCCTTTTCTATCCCTCAGCGGAAGCGTGTGCGGAAGCAGCATTAGTATGCGGAAAGGCACGTACTTGCCACTGCAGCCTTATCTCAGCGACGATGCGGACGCGCCCGTGAAGGTGGAGCTAGGCGCCGCACAATCGCGCTCTCGTTTTCATCAATCGGCCCGGCGCTGATATCGTTCAGCGAAATGGGGAAAGCCCTCTCAGGACGACCGGGCTATGCCGGTTTAAGCAGTCTGGCCTTGAGCGACGTGAGGTGAAGAGAAAGAGCAGCTGGGGAGAACAACCCTGTCAGTGCTTAGCTCTTCAAGCAGGCACGCCTAAGGACCAAGCAGAAATGAGCGTGGATATGCTGCCGCCCTGTGTCGAGGTTAGGAGGACCCGCGCACTTTGAACGCCTTGAGGCAAGAGCACGTTAGAGAGATTCAAACAGTTCGATGATCTGGGTTATCGGAGTCGCATTGTCGATCGACGCAACAAGGCGACCCTCATTGTTCTGCTCACGAAGCTCAATCGCGCGATTGTGATGCTCATACCGGAGGGCATATCGAACGCCTGAAAAAGATACCCACAACATGTTGGCTGTGCTACCACCGTATGTTCTAGCTTCGATCGGATAGGAGGGGTCCTTAAAAAGCACCACGGCGCCCGCGACAGCCAGAATCGCTCCCCTCACGTCTCCAGCATGGTGACTCGCGCGGTCCAATACTCCGCGAAGATATTCCTGGAGAGCATCTACTTCAACCATAGTGCGTGTCATCTCAGTCACCTCCGTTGAGAAAGATCCAGACAAATAGTCCTGACTTTGTTATGTATCGGAACAGGTATAACGGTCTACTGCGTTGGTCATGCGGCTCGTGTAGGCCGGAATGGGTCTTTGAACCGTTCAGAAACTCGGGGTGGAAGCGGTCGCCATGGCTACGCGCAGGGGCACCCGTATGTCGAGAGCCTACGGCCAGGGGACGAGGCGCCAGCACGACCGCACCGCAACACAGAAATAGGACAATCAGCTGAGAGGGGAATGGCCCAACCGAGACGCAACGCTTCAACATCTCCTCCGAGGTATACCTTGAAAAAAGGACTGCTGATTCCCTTATCGGGAAGCGTTTCCGGGGATACAGTACGGTATACGAACAAATAATGCAGGGACACGGGCAGATAGGTTTTATGACGCTTAGAAGGCTGGAGCTTACGCTTTCGCGGACTCCTCGATCTTCACTTTGTCTGATCGGCAATATGGTTGGCCAACTGCTCCAATCTTAGTCCTTCCGAGCTATCGGCTTGTACAACGGAGAGTTTGCACCCGCCTTCAAGGGTAAAAAGTGTCGAACGGGAGAAAGTCGCCGTAAGCTTCTGGGCATCTTCTATTGAGTGGAGTTCCACCACGCCCACATCCCCCTGAACTGTTTGGATCAACGTGAAGGAGTGTGGGTGGAAGTCATCAAGAAGTGATCGGAGTTTTGTTTCGGTGATATAGAAAGGGATGCCAGTAATGTAAAGCTTGGCTCCCATGACGCAGCTCCTTTGTGAGGCGGCTCTCCTCTCCCTCTTATAAGCTCGGCGTATGCTCTACACTACGCTTGCACCTGTAGGCCGTCAAGTTAGGATAGGTTAGTACGTGATATTAGGAACGCTAAATTGTCCGTCAGGTTATTGATGCTTCTTCGCTTTCCCTTCGACGACATGCCGTTCATGCGTTCACGACTTGCGGCATCCGCTCGCGTCATTGCTCGTTGAAGAGCTGGAAAGCGTAGCGTAGGTGAGGAGAAAATTCGACATTCCTCTATAGAGATTATGGTGGACCTATTTGCGTGCCGGATAGAGTGTCCCTTTCTAAAGTGGATGAGTGAAGGGTGCCCCCTGTCATTTTTGACAGTTCCCCAAGGCCCCGCGGTTACCTACACTACCACGCGGTAATGGCTATAAGAGATGCCTCACGAATGGTGGGACGCCCATCGGCAGTGTGAAACTCATTGGAGAGGTGCCCAAGCCAATGAGGCACAAACTAGGAACGTTTCTGGATTCGGTTTATTGGCACGGCTTCAAGCGGAGCGGGATCGCGGCTGCTGGAGTCGTTCAGCGTCTCTCCAATCATGGCTCATTTACCAAACCAGTTGGCGTGTGGGCGCAACGTGTTCATGAAAAGAGCGATCTCATGACGCGACAAATCTGCAACCGGTCCCTGGAGGCGTCTGGTCGCTGGATTGGTAGGGACAATAATCGTCTTGAACGGCGGGCTGTCCAGCGCCGCCTTGGCTCGCCAAATTGAGACCAGTGTGGATGAAGCGCTGGTCCGTTTCGAAAAAGAAGTACAAGGCGGCAAGAGTTTCATAAATCCCAACAAAGGCATGGTCGTATTTCCGTCAGTGCTCAAGGCAGGACTTGGAATCGGGGACAGCATGGAGAAGGGGTACTCCGGGCTTCAGGCAAGACCGTGGATTATTATAGTACCGCGGCCGGTTCGTTTGGATTACAAGCTGGGGAGCAGGTCAAGAGCATCATCGTTGCGTTTTTTGGAGGCCGATGCACTGAAACGGTTTCAGGAAAGCGAAGGACGGAAGTGGGTGTGGATGAGTCGGTCGGGTGACGATGCATGACGGCTAAAGATGGAATCAACCGGGAGGTTTCCCTATGAGAATCGGAATAACCTTTCGCGCGCTCTCCATGATCCTGTTAGGACTGACTATGACGGCATGCGGGACCACCGAGAGCATCAGCGATAGCACGCAAAACACCACCGAGAGCACATCGGGCAATACGATGTTCCCGCGGAACGGAACCCTGAGACAGGATCAGAAGATCCATGCCTTCGCCAGTATGAATTTTGACAACCTGAAGCAGGACATGGCGCGGGGCCAGGGAGAATATCTCGCGTCTCTCGGTGCCCTTTTAGGCATTCCAGAAGAGCGTCAAGCGGCGTTCTATGCGTGGACCAGGGACCACTATCCGGTGCTGATCCGGTCGGACGGGACGACTCCTGGCGAAATGATAGCCGCGCTTTCTCTCTCCCCCGATTAAAACTTCTTGGCAAGACGTCGGTCTGAGACCCCTCGGAATCGTTCCGAGGGGTTGTGGCTCCCTAAACCAGTGTCCTGAGCGCAACACAAGGCGGGACAACACACTAAAGACCGCATGAATGACTTCTGCAAGCGAATCCACAAACGGGGCGGTGCAGGCAGCGGGGTTGGAAGGAGTGACGTGGCACAACTTGCGTCATACTTTTGCCAGTCGCCTGGCGATGTTCGTCGCCACAAGCTACGACATTGCAGCCTATCTGCGGCACAGCAATACGTCACTGGAACGTTGGTGCGCCCGGCAGGAATTGAACCTGCGACCTGCGGGTTCGAAGCCCGACGCTCTATCCAACTGAGCTACGGGCGCACAACTATTACAAACCACTTCCGTGGAAACATTGTCAAGATATGATATTCGGTTAGATTGCGGAACAAAAAAAGGCCGCTGAACTCAGCGGCCTTCATGCGTTCGTGTGTGTCATCAGCCTACCAGCGGTCGCCGCCTCCGCCCCCGGCTCCTCCGCCTCCGCCCCCGTATGCGCGCTTCTCCTGAGGTCGAGCTTCGTTGACGACGAGCGTCCGTCCACCCAATTCGGAGCCATGCAGTGCGGCGATGGCTTTCTGTGCTTCCTCCCCCGTCGACATTTCCACGAAGCCGAATCCTCGCGATTGTCCGGTGTACCGATCGGTAATCACTTTTGCGGACTGCACGGAACCATATTGTGAAAACAGCTCGCTGAGTTGCTGCTCGGTAGTGGAATAGGGAAGGCTGCCCACATATAATTTAGTGCTCACGACGACCTCCTCACGGCTGTTGATATTGTCTTGAGACGGGAGGATGGAAAGACGAAGAAGAGAACGGCAGGGATGCTGGACACCAGCCCATCAAACCACTTACGCTTTCCGAAACACTTCCTCTTCACAAGCCAACATCGGTTCAGGGCCACCTGACCGCGCGCTTCATCACTCGGCCCCGCAGCGATGAATTGCAAGTCAAGAATAGCACGGGAAATCAGGCAGATCAACTTCCTGTGGGGCTTACATCGCCGCAAGTATGGTGTTGGCTACTTGAGTCACTGACTGGTTATCTGTAGCAATCACATAGTCTGCCGCAGCACGGTACTTGGGGCGCCGTTCCTCTAAGACTTCGGCGATTTCCTCGATAAACGATTTGGATCCCGTCAGAGAGGGCCGCTGGGTATCCCCGCCAATACGGGCCTCGATGGTCGGGATCTCGGCCGTCAACCAGAAAAGGCGACCGTTGGCTTTCAAGGCCTGGACATTCTCCGGTCTGAGGATCGCTCCTCCGCCGGTATCAATGATGAGGGAGTCCTTTCCCCCGACGTCTCGGCATACCTCGCTCTCCAAACCTCGAAAATACTCCCACCCGAATGCTTTCACGATCTCTGGAATAGATTGTTTGGCCCGGGTGACAATTTCCGTGTCCGTCGAGACCCGTTCCCAACGGAGCCGGCTGGCGAGTATGGTCGCCACGCTGCTCTTTCCGGTGCCGCGATACCCGATCAGGACAATGTTCATGCGAACCGAGATTCTAAAACGGTTCGCATGACGTCTGCCGGGGCGGGCTGCTGCGTCCACAACTCGAATTGCGCGACCGCTTGATTGAGGAACATTTCCAGTCCACGGATGGTTCGGCAGCCGGCCGCTTTCGCATCGCACAGCAGACGGGTCTCCAGAGGATTGTAGACGATATCCATGACGGTGAGAGAGGGGTGAAGGAGCCCAGCCGGGATGCAAGTGCGGTCGATGTTCGGAGACATGCCTACAGGCGTGCAATGAAGGAGCACGTGCGACCCCTTGATGGCCTCGCTCAACGTCGCTTCATTCAATTGCGCGTCTTCTAGGGTGATGGCGGTTTTTGTGCGAAGATCATCGACGAGATGGCGCCGTTCGGCATCTTCAATTCCAAGGATGGTGAGCCGATCGATGCCGGTCTGACCTGCGAGGGCAAATGCAATCGCCCTCCCTGCCCCACCCGAGCCGACCATGAGGACGCGTTGTCCTTTCAGCGTAACGCCGGCGTCCGTCAACGCCCGCAACGCACCAGATGCATCGGTATTGTATCCGAGCAGCTTTCCCTGTTCCACGACGATGGTATTCACTGAGCCGATGTGTTGGGCAGTCGTCTCCACTTCATCAAGATAGGGCATCACCGCCATCTTGTGCGGAATCGTCACGCTGAAGCCGCGGACGTTGCCGAGTGCGCGAATGCCGCGAATGGCACTTTCTACATCGGCCACCGGGAAGGCGAGGTACACATAGTTGAGACCAAGTTTCTGGAACGCCGCGTTATGGATGACCGGTGAGAGGGAATGCTCAACTGGGTTCCCAATGACTCCACATAATTTCGTTTGCGCGTTGATGTCGATCATTTGTTCGGGAGTGCCGTTATTTTTTGCGCAACGTACTGCGTACCATTAACCAGATAGGTGACGATGACATGGTCGCCCTTCTTCACGTCAGCTAAACTTTTGATCCCGCTTCCCCTGAACTGCGTCTTGTCGTTCATAACAAAGGTAAAACGGGTTCCTCCCTCGTTTTTTTTGACGATCAGCTTTCCGGACCCCGGGTCTGCCACGAGCACAGTTCCCTGGAAGTCCGTACCTTCCTGTGCGTGGACCACCGCTGCGCCGGCACATGAAATAACCAACAGTACACCAACCAACAGGACGGACAAACGACGTTCAACTCTGTCGAACATGACAGCTTCCTCAGTGCGCAGTTAACCCGCCGTCGATGGTGAATGAGCTTCCCGTCACCCATGATGCATCATCAGAGGCAAGGTAGAGGACCATCTTTGCGACTTCCTCCGATGTGCCCACGCGACGGATTGGATAGGCGGATAACACCTCGGCTTTCATCTCCGGATTGTTGAGCAGGGGAGCGGCCATCGGGGTATCAATCAAGCCGGGGCATACGGAGTTGCAACGAATCTTATCCTGAGCGTAGTCCATGGCGACGCATTTGGTAAAAAGCTCCAAGCCGCCTTTTGACGTTCCGTACGCCGCGCTGCCTGAAAATCCGATCAGACCTCCAACAGACGACATATTGATGATGGAGCCGCCACCATTCTTTAACATGACGGGCACGGCTGCGCGAGTCATCCGAAACACTCCCGTGAGATTCACGTCGAGCACCTCATTCCATGTGGCATCATCGATTTCGTGCAGAAGTTTGCCGAAGGCGCCGATGCCGGCATTGTTAACAAGAATATTCAGTGTGCCGAAGGCGCGAACACACTGGTCCACGACGGATCGCACATGAGATTCATCGATGACGCTTCCGGCAACAGCCAGCGCTCGGCCCTTTTTGCGGTCGATACCCGCCACGACCTGATCCAATAGATCCTTCCTTCGCCCGGTCACGACCACGGCGGCACCTTCTGCGGCGAGCACGTCGGCAATCGCCGCGCCGATCCCTGCATTCGCGCCGGTGACGACGGCCACTTTCCCCGCTAGACGCATGGGCCCGCCTCCTCATTGTCCCGCATCTCGTCTTGGTCAGTCTCATCGATCGGCACAGGTTCAGCCTGTGTTTTGCGCCATAGGCCCGGTTCGATTTTGCGCGCCACGGTCAGAAATCCAGAATGGGCGACCATGCGATGATCGGGCCTGACGCTTCGTCCTTGAATATTCCATGTACGCAACAGTGTTTCAAAGGTGCTAATCATGCCGAATACATTCGCTCGCTCCAGAGCATCCACAGTCTGCGTGACCTGGGGAACGGTCGGGACGAAGCTCAGATAGATCCCGCCGGAACGGAGCGCGTCGACCGCATGGGGAACCACTCGCCACGGCTCCGGCAAGTCCAGGACGAGCCGATCAAAAAGCGGCGTGCGGTCCTCAGGCTTGATCCCTTCATAGACATCGGCGCGCCGGGATGTCAACGTTGAGACCGGACCCAGATACCGTTCGATGTTCTTCAGTGCGGTTCGCGCAAAGTCCTCTCTCGCCTCATAGGTCACCACGGCGCCTCGTTCGCCGACGGCGCGAAGGAGCGTCATGGTCAAGGCCCCGGAACCGGTGCCCGCCTCGAACACGCGTGCGCCGGGATAGATGTCCGCCCACATAGCGATCAGCGCCAAATCTTTGGGATACAGAACCTGCGCCCCCCGTGGCATTTTGAGGACGTAATCACCGAAGGTGGGTCGCAACGCGAGCATACGTTTGCCGCGTGAGAGCGTGACGAGGGAACCATCCGGTTGTCCTATCAGCGCATCGTGCGCGACCATCTCTCCGCTATGCTGATAGGTTTCGCCGGCTTTGAGCGTCAGCGCATAGTGCCGTCCGTTCTTATCGACCAAATGAACGCGTTCGCCATTTTGAAATTGCATGCGGCCATTGTAGGAGAACGTTCCAAACCTTTTCAACACGGCATCGCGCTCGATGAGCGCACTGCGTTTCTTGACACCGTATGATGCGGCTCCTATGATCAATTCGCAAGCGGGCGAGGAGCACTGATGTCGTCGGCACCCGTGTTCAAGATTCGTCGCGGTTTTCTCTTTCACTTTCTCTTCCTTTCTCTGCTGTTTGATTGGGCCATCACGTTGTCCGCGCAAGCGGCTGCACCAGTCGTTGTGGCGACGTATGAAGGGGTCATCAACCCGGTCGCGGCAGAGTACCTTCACGACGCCCTGGCGTGGGCAGAAGCGAATCATGCCCAGGTCGTCATCCTGCGGCTCGATACCCCGGGTGGACTCGACACGTCTATGCGGCTGATGATTAAGGACCTCACCGGATCGACGATTCCCGTTGTGGTCTACGTGGCTCCCTCAGGCGGCCGTGCGGCATCCGCGGGCGTATTTCTGACGATGGCCGCTCATGTGGCGGCTATGGCCCCCGGCACGAATATCGGCGCGGCTCATCCCGTCGCCCTGGGTGGTGGAGAGATGGATAAGACGATGAGGGAGAAGGTGGAGAACGACTCCGTCGCGTACCTCAAGTCCATTGCGGAACAACGAGGCCGCAATGTGCACTGGGCCGAGGACGCCGTGCGCAAAAGCGTATCGGTCACTGAAAAGGAAGCGCTCAATCTAAAGATCATCGATCTCATCGCTGAAGATCTTCCCGGGTTGTTGAAGAAGTTGGACGGACGTAAGGTGCCGATGGGGCAAGCTTCCGTGGCGTTACAGAGCAAGGATGCGGAGGTATTGGATTTTCCGATGGGGTGGCGCCTCGAATTACTCAAAGCACTCAGCGATCCCAATATTGCCTATTTGCTCATGACGTTGGGCACGATTGGATTACTGGCCGAACTCTATAATCCGGGGGCCATTCTACCGGGAATTGTCGGCGCGATTAGTCTGATTCTCGGCTTCTACTCCTTGCAGTCCTTGCCGATCAATTACGCCGGAGTCCTGCTGTTGCTCCTGGGTGTCGTGTTGTTTGTCCTTGAGGCAACGGTCACCAGTTATGGCTTGTTAGCAATCGGCGGTGTCCTCTCTATGTTGTTGGGCTCACTGATGTTGATCAAGACGGACGCGCCGTTTCTGCAAATTTCCTGGGCCGTCATTATTCCGGTGGTCGGGTTGGCCGCGCTCGTGTCGTTTGCGATTGTCGGTATGGGTGTGCGGGCCATGCGCCGACAGCCCATCACCGGCCGTGAAGGGATGGTAGGATTGGTCGGCGTTGCCAAAACAGCGCTCTCCCCCCGAGGCCAGGTCGCAGTCCGTGGCGAGTTGTGGGAGGCCATGAGCGAGGAACCGGTCGAGGCGGGAAGGATGGTCGAAGTCACCGCCATCGAGGGACTGAAGCTGCGCGTGAAGTCCACTCCGGAAAAGGGAGCCCTGCGATGAATGTTCTGTTCAGTCCCATGATTCTGTTGCTGCTCGTGCTCGTCATCATCGGAATGGGCTTTCATGTCCTGCGGGAATACGAACGGGCGGTGATTTTTCGCTGGGGCCGGTTGGCGCGTGGCATCATCGGCGGCAACGGGCCGGGCGTCGTCGTCATCATTCCATTCATCGATAAGTTGGTCCGGGTCAGTCTACGTACCGTCGCCATGGATGTTCCACCGCAGGATGTCATCACCAAAGACAACGTGTCCGTGAAAGTGAATGCGGTCATCTATTTCCGCGTCGTCGACCCGCAACGGGCGATTATCGAGGTGGAGGATTATCTCTATGCGACGTCGATGATGGCCCAGACCACCCTCAGAAGCGTGTTAGGCCAGGGGCAATTAGATGACTTGTTGGCGAGGCGAGAGGAAATCAACACTGAGCTGCAACGCATCATCGATACCCAGACCGAACCATGGGGCGTGAAAGTGTCGGCGGTCGAAGTGAAAAACGTCGATCTTCCCCAGGAAATGCAACGGGCGATTGCGAAACAGGCCGAAGCTGAGCGTGAGCGACGATCGAAAGTGATCCATGCCGAAGGCGAATATCAGGCCGCGCAGCGGCTGGCCGATGCTGCCACCATCATGAGCCAGAATCCTGTGGCGCTCCAACTCCGCTATCTTCAGACGTTGGTCGAAATTGCCGCAGAAAAGAACTCGACGACGATCTTCCCGGTCCCCATCGACATTCTCGCCCCGTTCATCAATGCGTTGGAGAAGAAGACGTAATCCTTCCTTGATTTCTGCTGTAATGGGCTTATCTCGTGTGGTGCAAGTGGCACCAGTCTTGAATCTTTTACGCGCTATCAGTCTCTAACAATCTAGATGGCACAACTCCGATCCCATTCTAGGGCCGGAGAACAGAGGGCAAATTCATGATCAATCATCAAAACATCGAACTGGAACAAGAGGAAGATCTGGTCCTGGATCCTGAGTCGGATGATTCGGAAGCCAGCGATATCCTGGAACTTATCGAGCGTGAGTCCAGTGCAACTCAGGAACCTGAAGTGCTCAGCGAGCCAGTCCCGGCCGCTGCTAAGGCACCGGCGGAAGATCTGGCCCTGGAATCGCTGTATTTTCGGTCATTTGGCGAACGACCGCTGTTGAAACGCGAGGAAGAAATTGCTCTGGCGAAGCGGATCGACCAAGGAACTCGGGCAATCCGGGCCGTCCTGCGTGAAACGCTCAAGTTAGCCGTGAAAATGCGGAAAGATGATGTAATCGTCGACGCCGTACATCAACTGAATGAAGTGCGCCAGCTCAGCGGCTTTTCCGCCACAGCGTTGGACAATACCGAGCGTCTTCTTGCCACACTCATCAGCGCGGCACGCCAGCATCGAGCGGGTGGATATCGAGAGAAGCAATATGAGCGCGGCCTTCGGCAACTTCGTGAAGCGCGCGTGGTTCTTGAGCGGGCGAAGGACGAAATGGTCCGGTGCAACTTGCGCCTCGTGGTAGATATTGCCAAGCATTACAACGGCAAAGGGCTCGGCCTGCTTGATCTGATTCAGGAAGGCAATATCGGGTTGATGAAGGCGGCGGAGCGCTATCAATACCGAAAAGGGTTCAAGTTCAGCACTTACGCGACATGGTGGGTGCGTCAGGGGATCACTCGCGCCCTGGCCGACCAATCCCGCACGATCCGGATTCCCGTGCACATGACCGAATCCTCACACCGCATTGTACGGACCACCCGTCGGTTGGCCCAACAGTTCGGGCGAGAGCCGAAAGCGGAAGAGATCGGCCGGTCATTGCAGATCCACCCGGATAAAATCAAGGACACACTCCAGATTTTCCAGGAGCCGGTGTCGCTGGACAATCCGGTCGGTGATGGAGAGACCCTTTTTGGAGAACTCATTGCCGACCGCCATGCGATGCCTCCTGATTCCCATGTGAACCGTACTGAGCTGACGCGTGAGCTCGATCGAATCTTAAGTACGCTGACGCCGCGCGAGCAGATAGTGATACGGATGCGCTTTGGGATTGGTCAGGATGAACCGTTTACACTTGAGCAAGTCGGCCAAAACCTATCTGTGACCCGCGAGCGCATTCGGCAGATTGAAGCCAAGGCCTTGAAGAAGCTGAAGACGCCTGAGATCAAGCAGATGTTTGCCGCAATCAAGGACTAACCCTTGGGGGAGCCAAGCCGGGAACCCCGCTTGGCTCTCCTCTACTTCTCCTGTCCGGATTCCCACCAGGACGTCTTGTCTTTTAGTGGACAAGTCTTCACTAGCAGCCCCGTGACCCCGTGTAAGTCCGTACCCAGCGGTCCGTGTAGGGGGGTGATGCGAAGTTACGTTACTTCATGTAAGCTGTTGGAGGTCCGCTTGTCATCCCGGAACATCGAATCTTCTGCAGTGTGGCAAACCGTTCCACCGCACTGGCACTCATCCCGCCCTTTCGGTAGAATGACTCTCCGTATCTCCCTAAGCCGATAAAGATTGAGGTGGCTTATCGAACGGTTCCTCCGCTCATGGTTCAGTCTCGCGATCACGTCTTGTCTGAATCTCCTTCCATTCGTGTGCTGTGCTCCCGCTCATAGCCGTTCGGATGACCTTCCCCATAAAGATATGTCGGTGCCTGCAGTCGTGGCATCCGTCAGACCTTCGGTCGTCGCCATCATGACCCGGGGCGTCCCTCCTAATTCTCCGCTTCACCCTGCACCCCCGGGATCCGGATCAGGGGTGATCGTCGACGAGCAGGGATATATTTTGACGAACAATCATTTAGTAGAAAATACAAAAAGCGTTGTCGTTGGCCTTCCGTCAGGTCGGCTGACGCCCGGTCGTGTGGTGGGCCGGGATTTTTTGTTGGATCTGGCGCTTATCAAGATCCAGGCTAAAGACTTGACCGCCGCTACGCTCGGGCGGTCGTCTACCCTTCAAATCGGGGAAACGGTCGTCGCGATCGGGAATCCCTTTGCGCTAAAGGGCGGCTCGACCGTGACGGTTGGAGTGGTCAGTGCGTTGGACCGATCTATTGTCACTCCCAATGGAGAGACGCTGTATGACTTGATTCAGACCGATGCGGCTATTAATCCCGGCAACAGTGGTGGTCCTTTGGTCGACCTGTCCGGCCGTGTAGTGGGCATGAATGTCGCTGTCGCGCCGTCCGCACAGGCGATTAGCTACGCGATTTCGATGGATGCGGCCTTTCCACAGGTACAGTCCATGATCGTCCGAGGGAGTATCATGCGCCCTGATCTGGGGTTTTTCCCTGTGACCGTTACGCCGAGCATTGTCGCGAGCTTTTCATTGGAAATTGATCGCGGCGTCCTCGCGGCACAGGTAGAGCCAGCCAAGCTCGCGGCGCAAGCAGGCCTTCAAACGGGCGACGTCATTACCGCCGTGGACAATATTGAGATCTACAACATGGGTGATTTTTGGCACGCCTATCTTCGTCCCGGTGACCCGCTCCCCGCCCAGTTGAGGGTATTCGGGAAAAATGGGCAGGTCACCCTGTCTCTTCCGCGTGATGCGTTTGCACAAAGCGACCGATCCCCATGATTCCGCCATCCGCTCAACGACCTGTGCGTGGCACCGTTCTTTCACTTGATCGAGTGGAGTATGAGGAAGCTTGGAACCTGCAGCGCCTGCTGGTGGAACGGCGCGCCATAGATCACGTGCAAGATACATTGGTGCTGCTTGAACATGACGCCGTATTCACGATTGGGCGAAGCGGGCGCGAGGAGCATTGGGGGCGCGATGAGCGTCGCCTGGTACAGTTCGGTTACCCGGTCTATCGGGTCGAACGCGGCGGCTCGATTACCTTTCATGGACCCGGGCAACTCGTCGGCTATCCGATTCTCCGTTTAGCGTCTTTCTGTCCCGGCCCCAAGGCTTATGTGCATCTGCTGGAGGAGGTCCTCATTCGAACTGTGGCACAATGGGGTATTATTGGGCGACGGATCGACAAATGGCCTGGACTCTGGGTGGGGTCCGAGCATCCTGCGAAAATTGCCGCCCTTGGGGTGAAGATCCAGCGCGGCGTCACCATGCATGGGTTGGCTTTG
The DNA here is from genome assembly GCF_965152615.1 of Nitrospira sp. Nam74. Taxonomy (NCBI): domain Bacteria; kingdom Pseudomonadati; phylum Nitrospirota; class Nitrospiria; order Nitrospirales; family Nitrospiraceae; genus Nitrospira; species Nitrospira sp. Nam74. The sequence goes on from NZ_OZ224220.1 coordinate 98,473, forward strand.
AATGTGACGATGGATCTATCCCCATTCCAACTGGTGACACCGTGCGGAATCGAGCAGTGTCGTGTCACGTCCATGGGCAACGTGCTGGGGCATGACGTTCGAATGGATACGGTTCGCCGTCGGATGGTGGAGATGTTTGGAGAGGTGTTCGGCATAGAATGGACGGAATGGATGACCGATGTAGGTACCATCCGACAACGGTGGGGGGCAGAGAATTCCGTCCAGGCGATAAGGGAGTTTGCTGATGAATTCGACGAATGAATTCGATACACCGATGTTTCGGCTGGCTGTGGCGCAGTTCGATCAGGCCGCTGAACTAATGGGGTTGGACCGCAATCTTCGTGAACGCTTGAAAATGCCGGACCGGTCGCTCATCGTCAGTGTACCTATTCGGATGGATAACGGCGCGGTGAAGGTCTTTACCGGGTATCGCGTCAAGCATGATTCTGCCCGAGGCCCTTCCAAGGGCGGCATTCGGTACCATCCTGACGTCAACCTCGGTGAGGTTGCAGCCCTCGCCATGTGGATGACCTGGAAATGTGCCCTCGCTGGACTGCCCTACGGCGGCGCAAAGGGTGGAGTCCGTGTGGCCCCCGAACAGCTGTCCCCGGGCGAATTGCAGCGTTTGACCCGCCGGTATGCCGCCGAGATTTTTCCTATGATCGGCCCCGACCAAGACGTGCCGGCTCCCGATGTCGGGACCAATCCGCAGGTAATGGCGTGGATCATGGACACGTATAGCCAGCAGGTCGGCTTCGCCGTCCCGGGTGTGGTCACGGGCAAGCCGTTGTCTATCGGAGGGAGCCTCGGACGCGAAGAAGCGACCGGACGGGGAGTCGTCTATGTGACGCTGGAGGCTATGCGGCATCTCAAGCTGGCCGTTGAGGACGCCACGGTTGTTGTGCAAGGATTCGGGAACGTGGGTTCGCACAGCGCTCGGATTATGCACGAGGTCGGCGCGAAAGTTATTGCGGTCAGCGACAAGACCGGTGGTCTCTATAATGAGAAGGGGCTGGATATCCCGACTCTGCTAACCCGGTATCAGTCCGAGAAGCAACCATTGTGTGACATTGCACTCGGTGAACGGATCACGAATGAAGAGTTGCTCGCGCTGCCTTGCACGGTGCTGGTACCCGCGGCGTTGTCCGAGCAGATTACTGCCACGAATGCGGCACGCATTCGCTGCCGGATCTTAGCGGAAGGCGCAAACGGTCCGACGACACTGGAGGCCGATCCCATACTGGCCGATCAGGGCGTCTTTATCATTCCTGATATCCTCGCGAATTCAGGTGGGGTGATCGTGTCATATTTCGAGTGGGTGCAGGATGCGCAGCGATTTTTCTGGAAAGCCACGGACATTCAAGATCGACTGCATGAGATCATCACGGCGGCGTTCGAACGCACCGTCGAATTTGCCACACGTCAGCGAACCTCCATGCGCATGGCAGCGTTCATGAATGGCATCGATCGTGTGGCGCAAGCCCATCTGTCTCGAGGGCTCTATCCCTGAAGTGGATACCGGTGGTGATCAGATACGTATTGGCGATGATCGCCGGGATATGGATGGCCGATGGCTTGGCGCTGCTTGTAGCTCCGCGTCAAGTTATGGCACACGTGCGCGAGGTGTTAGCGGTGTCGCCCAAAGTCCTCAGCTGGGAGGGGATGGCTGTCGTGTTGGGCGTATGTTTGTTGGCCGGGACCCGGGGATTTCATTACGAAATGCTGTGGGCCATGACGGGAGGCGTTATGGTGGCGAAGGGCGTATTCCTGATGATGGGGCCTGAACGGTGGCGACAGAGCGTGCTGGATTGGTGTCTTCGTCGCGACGATGTCGATTACCGCTTTTGGGGACTGGGCCTTTGCACGCTTTCAGTGCTTCTGTTGCATGCCTCGGGCTGGATTGGGACGGAATGAATCTGTACGGCGCCATAACCCCACTGATTCATGGATCAGGACAATAGGATGAACACGGATCTGCATACGCTGTGGGCGGTGCACCGTGAGGCCGGCTGGCCGGCGATGTCTACGCCGCACGAAGGAGAATTGATGACTCTGGACACGGTCGTCAGCGGCTGCGCCGTGTACTTCTTTGATACCGATGAAACACTCGATCCTCCGCGCATCGACATGTTGCAGGAATGTCTTGCTGAGCTGGACGATCTCTGGCCTGACTTGTCAGGCGAGTGCATTGATTATTTCAGCCGGCTGCGAGTGCTTGCCGAACTGCTCTTGAAGTCGAGCGAGCCCTGAAGACGGGGAGGCGTTACTGCTCACCTCCCCACCTGCGTTATGGGAGCTCCACAATTTCCTTCTTCATCGGGCTCAGAATGCCCAGCAGCTCCTTCTTTTCCGCCTCGGGCACTTTAAACGTATCAAGCGACGCGACCAGGTCTTCAACGAGGGCGTTGAAGTCGGGGGCGGTGATTCTCATGCCGGCATGCGTGCTCTTCATGTCACGGCCGGTATAGGTGCACGGGCCGCCAGAGGCCGTACAGACCTGGTCGACCAAGTGCTTTTTGAGCCGTGGTATATCGGTGGTCGCAAATCGGTCATTGATCCGCTTGTCGTTCGCGACGTTTGCCACGAATTGGTCGACCACCGCTGTAATGGCCGGCTTTCCCCCAAGACGGTCATAGAGTGACTTTTCTCCTCCTTGGCCGGCTTGGGTTTGCGACGCCGAACATCCGGCGACAGCAATCGATAGAACAGCGAAGAACACCGTGTGCGTTCTCGGTCGTAGATCGTTCACTTGGTCCTCCCTCTAGTGTGAAATGAGTGTGCGAGCTTGATCTCAAGCAGCAAGACGCTTGGCAGCTCACCCTTGTCATGAGGGAGGATATCCAGGCCGGACACAATAGATCAAATATATTGTTTCTATAGAATGGATAGGATTAGACTATACAAATCCTATTTGAACCGGAGAAGTGGATGGAGTTACGACAACTACGATATTTTCTGGCCGTGGCGGAGAGCGAGAGTTTTACGAGGGGTGCCGAGAAAGTTGCGGTCTCCCAACCCTCCTTGTCGGTTCAGATCGCTGGGCTCGAATACGAACTTGGAGCGCCGCTGTTCGACCGGCTTGGTCGACGCGTGGCTCTGACTGAAGCCGGTCGGCTGTTCCGAGAGCATGCGCAACGGGTGATCCGTGAAACGGAGTTGGCGGTCCAGTCAGTGCGAGAGCTGACCGGCGCTGAGCAGGGCCGGTTAATCGTCGGCGCCGTGTCGACCATTAATTCTTATGTCATCCCTCCGCTGGTATGCCGGTTCAAACAGCGATTTCCTCACGTGGACCTTCACGTGTATGCGCAGCCATCCTCGACAATTGAAGAGGCTTTGCTGGCCAACCGCTTTGACGTTGGCCTCTGTCTCCTACCCGTCACGAACGATCGTCTGGTTGCCATGCGCCTGTTTACAGAAACGTTGGTGCTGGTGAGTCCGCCTGGTGTTCGTCTGACCGCGAAGCGACTTCGCATGCGTGAGCTCGCGAAACTTCCACTAGTATTGTTGCCGAGCGATTATTGTTTGCGAAAGATGATCGAAACTCAGTGTGCCGAGGTTGGAGTGCGGCCACAGGTGTCCGTCGAAATGACATCGCCAGAAGGGATTCTGGAGGCGGTGAAGCAGGGCGCCGGGCTGACGATTTTGCCCGAACTGTATGTTCGCCATCGCCTTCGAGGTAGCGGTTTGCGCCTGATTGAGTTGTATGATCCTGTGCCGAGGCACGATGTCGGAATGGTCTCTCTGGCTCATCGTCATCTCGGCAAAGCTGCTCAGGAGTTTGTCCGACTCTGCCGAACCACACTCGACGATCTTCAAGTTAGCCTCGATCATGCGCCGGTTCAAAAGGCTCCGTCTCGGCGTATCATCCATGCCGAGAGCCAGGGGTAGGTCTCGTCGGTTCCATTCGAATAGAGAGATATGTCAGTCAGTTTCCTTGAAGTTCGTCAGTTCTGTCGGCTACAATTGCCCGAGAATTTTTTCGGTTGCGAGCCTCATTGTCTTGTATCAGCGGGGTTAATAAGGAGGACGTAATGGCAGGGAGACGATGGGCGATCTGGCTTTCGTGTTGTCTCACCTTGATCGTTGCGGGGACGGTCTCCGCCGAGCCGTATGAGCTAAGCAAGAACGATGTTATGGATCCAAAGATCTTTAAAAGCTCGGACATTTCCTTGTTTGGCGTGAAACTCGGCGACCCCGAGAGCAAGGCCTACGATGTATTAGTCAATGAGAAAATCCCCGGTGTAAAGACCGAACAGGAAGCCACGTTTATTCTTCTCCTGGATCAACGCAAGCCCACGGGTCCCATGGCCGGAGTGCGCTTGATGGATGGCAAGGTAGATTTGATCTTTATCAATAACCGGTTCGCTTATAAGGCGCGCGGCCTGTTTCGCAATGTCCTCAATAGCGAAAGCCCTGACGATATTCGGAAGATTCTCGGCAAGGAAGACTATGGGGACGAAAATGTGATGGGAGCCGTGCTGAACTACGAGAAGCAGGGATTTGTCGTCAATTATCTCGGGAAGGACGTCAATATCGAATTCAATCCGCCTCAGTAAGGAAGTTTGCCTTTCAATTTCTGGTTTGCTCTCGGCCGTACATCGCCCTGCCGTGCGCTGCTCAAAAGAGGCACCGACCGCTCGTGGAAACTCGGAAGCGGCACCGCGGCTGAGTCGTGCACTATTGCAAGGCAGTCGTGGTGACATGTGGATTCTGGAGTCCGTACTTGATCAAATGCGTCGCCGTATTCCACCGAGATGAGGCGTGAAGCAGCACGAGGAGCAGTTCTTTTCCGTCTTGAGACACTTTGGCAATTAGACATCGTCCAGCCTTTGATGTGAAGCCTGTCTTGACCCCTTCGACACCCGGCATCCGACCCAACAACCGATTTGTGGTGCGCAGTAGGTAGGATCGATTCGTATTGAGCGCAGTGAGGACCGCGCGCTCCTCTTTGACGTACGACCGAAACAGCGGATGTTGAAGAGCCAGCTCGGTTAACGATGCGAGATCCTGCGCGGTCGTGTAATGCGTGGGCGAGTCAAAGCCGCATGCATTGCTAAAGTGTGTATGCGTGAGCCCCAGGGCCCGCGCCTTCACATTCATCAGCTCGACAAAGTTTTCCTCTGAGCCACCGACATGAATGGCCGCCGCCAGGCAGGCGTCGTTAGCCGATGTGATGAGCATCGCCTTTATCAGATCTTCCAGGCGGAAAATATGCCCTGCTCGTAACCGCAGATGCATTTTTCGCGCGGCCGCCGCCTCGCGGCTCACGGTCACATACTCATCCAACTTACCGTATTCAAGCATGACGAGAGCCGACATAATCTTAGTCAGACTCGCCGGAGAAAGCCGACGATTCGCCTCGAACGCATACAAAATCTGACCGCTGGAAATATCCTTTAAGAGGATGCTGTCCGCCGGGATACGAGAGCGGCGGAAGGTACGAAAAGGCGTGGTCTTCGGTGCATATGCGGGTGGACTTTGAAGGGCGGGCCTCGGCAACTTGGTCTCTGCAAAGGATTCGGTAGGGGCTAGGAGTACCCGTACTACACCCACAGAACAAAGAAGGATGATTAACAGTAACAGGAGGGAGGAAAAAGTGAAGGATCTGTCCAAAGGACGGTCAAGTCGAGAAGGTCTTCTGCGGCGATCAGAGGGTGATAGTCTCACGTACCTTGGCGCCACGGAATCCGTTATCGATGACCTTATGAAAGAAGCGTAGCAGATCCGCCAAATCCAACCAGAATCCGCAGTTGAGGCACCTGGCATAGAGGCGTCTGCTGAGCAGGGTGTAATTCCGCTCTACCATCATGTACCCGTTGCACTTCAAACAATGCATTCCATGTCCGTATGGGCGTAGTCATTCGTGAGAATGGCGCTCAAATAAAACCAGTCGCTTGTACCGCGGGCCGCTTCGCACTGTCAAGTCAAATAGGCTGTCTGCTATCGCAGGCGATTCATGATCAGCGCTAGACATCCGGCTAGGAGTCCTCCGCCAAGGATCGTGATCGCAAACGTGAGATAGGCAGCGGCTCCTCCCGATCGTGTCCCGTACAAGAGATCGTGAACTCCCCCTTGAACCATGAGGACCGATAAGGTGGTCAGAGCCCCAATGTTGAACCACCAAACAAATGTCCGCACGGTCGTGCCTTCTGTCGCCTCCACACACTAGAGCTGACTCTAACTGACGAGGGCAGGACTGTCAAGAAACTGGAAGAGACATCAAGATGAGGTGTGAGGAGATGCGGTGCCGGTTCGGACACCACGATGCAGGAATATCGTGACACTAGCGGCGCCGTTATTGGCCATGACCAGTCCCGGGACTTCCGTCGACTGAGTCGTGAGATTCAGCGTGGCTAAGGCAAAGGGGCCGCCACGTGTTCGGTAATTAATCGGCGGATAACGAAATGTTCCGTCTCCGCGTCCATAAAGGATCGAGAGGTTGTTGGATTGGACGTTTACAATCGCCACGTCCATTCGCCCATCGCCGTCGAAATCGCGGGCTAAGCCGTAGACCGGCCCGGTATCGGCGCCCGATTCTTTGCCGGCCTGGAATGTGCCATTGCCGTTGCCAAGAAAGATGGTAAACGTATCCATCTCGCCATTCATCACTAAGAGATCCACGAACTGGTCGCCGTTGAAATCGGCGAAGGTCACGACCAGGGGGCGTTTGCCTGTTCGGTAGTCGGTGGGATTGCGAAATGTGCCGTCACCATTCCCCAACCAAATCGACACCGCACTGCTCATCGGACCTCCGTTGGTGACCGCAAGGTCTAAGGTTCCATTGCGGTCCAGGTCTGCCACGGCGATGGACGTCGGAGTGTCCCCATACTCGTATTGTGGGCCGTCCACAAAGGTGCCGTCCCCTTGCCCGATCAGAATCTTGATTTTGTCGTTGCGCAATGCCACGGCGAGATCCGGCTTATGGTCTCCATTAAAGTCGCCCCCAGCAATGGACACGGGTGACTTGTGGACTCCATATCGTTGCCCGGATCCGAAGGTTCCATTTGCGAGGCCGAAGTAAATGGCAATCTGATCGCTACCGGAACAGGCAATAGCCAAATCCATGCGGCCATCGTCGTTAAAGTCGTCCATCGCCAAGGCGCGCGGCTCTTTTGCAACCGGGATTTGTTTTTGTTCCTTGAAGGTGCCATCCCCGTTGCCGAAGAGAAGTGACAGGGAATCATTGCCGATATTCGTAGTAATAATGTCCGTGATGCCATCTTCGTTAAAGTCCCAGGTTGTCACAGAGGTGGGATTTTTCCCAACCGGGTACGTGGCAAAAAGGTATAAAAGGTCTGGAGGAATATAGGGGTCTTTGTTGGAGCACCCGATCAAGAGAAGGTTCATGGCCAGCAAGAACCGGCAAATCCGTCCTGCAATCAATGGGATACGCAATGTACGAACGTGAGCCTGAGCCACGCCTGTGCCTGATATTACGACTGGAGTCGCCATTGATGAAACGCCGCCAGAGTATACCCACCACTCTAGAAGCTTAGCAACAGCGTTGAGGTGAGAGGGAAGAGTCGATACGCTCCTCTCTTACAACCCCCCTACAATGGTCACAGGCCATGCTCTTTCCTGTGGAAGAGTGGAGGTTCATTACGCTAGAATAACGCTGAATAAGGAGGGTTCCATGGCAGACGAGAAGATGAAGATTGAACTGACGATGTACGGAATTGCCGAAGTGCTGAAATGGTGCATTGACAGGAATAATGGTCGCATCGCCGGAGTAGACACCGCGGGCTTTAAAAACATGCAGGCGCTATTGGCTGAACGTCCGCAGGTTAATGACTATTTTACGCTGGATCAATTCTGGAAAAAACCGGTCGTTTTGGAGCTGACGAAGGAAGAAGTGGAAACCATTGATCGGTGTCTCTACGACATTCCGAATTTTGAAAATGTGCAACTGCCTCAAATCCGCCATAAATTCTGGCCAAAGCAATCGGTTGCGCATTGAAGACTTGTCATTGCCTCTGCCCCATTAAGGGACATTAGTCCCCTTGCGAAACTGACAGGCGCTGTGGTTTATTGAAAGCGGTGGAGGTGTGCGTGCTTTGGTCGTGCCCCAAAGCTCCGACGTCTCTCATCCTCCTGTAGAGATGTCCCCTCCACCCTTTCATGTTTGTTGGGCAATCCTCCCAAGCACGCTGGCATTCACCTACTGCATAGTCTCAAGATCCAGCTCCATCAATATGGCAATAGAGAGTCAAAACCGCCGAGTTGACCCTCAGCATTGACGATATCATTTGCCAAGCCGGTGCGGCCCACGGGGCCAAGAGCAGGTCGGCTCCGAAAGAAGTGGATCTTCTTGAGGGAACAGGTGCCGGAGCACAGATGGCACTCGGCCTCTGTGTTTTCGCAGGCCATAGCGAGGCAGCTTCATTCCAAAGCCACCTCGCCGGTATCGCCCAAGAAAGAAAGGCGGGGCAGTGTGTACTAGAGTGGTCCCTCGCCCTTTAAATACTTCCGAAAGCGGCCCATAAGCTCGGCGCCGAGCGTACCGCCTTCCGGCTTCTGTGTGGTGGGGTCGTTGAAATGTTGGCGGATTTCTTCAAGCCGTTTCCCGGCCTGTTCATTCCCTTGGAGTCGTTTCGTCTTTTCGAGCGCCGTTTCGAAGGCGTCAAACGTCAACTCGTTATAACCGAACGACCGAATTCGCTTCACAGCTTTCATCATCGCTTCATTGCGAAACGTCGTCAGATGTTCCGAGTCGATTTCCGTCAATTTCAGCTTCCGCGCCCGTCGTTCTGCCGCTTTTCGGATGCCACTGCGCACGAAATCCGGCGAGGTGAGCAGCCGTTTCCATGCCTCATCGCTCCACAGCACACGCTCCTGCGGTGCATCCCATAGCTGAACCAGGGTGGCTTCATCGATCTGAGATAGGCCCTTCTCTCGCGCAAGATCCTCCGTGTCCCTCTTCAACATATCGGTCACGAAGTCCATGGCGATCGGAGGCGAATTCTTGATTTTGTCTTGCAAGCGCGCTCGCGCGCCCTCCGTCCAGGTCATTGGAGAGGCAGCCTGTTCCTGCACATCGCCCAGCGCTTCGACCTTTTCAAACAGTTCGATATTGACCTCGAGATGGCCCCGCTCTACTGCCAGCTCTTCGGCGATCTGCTGAATCATGTGACGCATGAATTCAGGCACAGTTTCCAATCGCGCTTTTGCTGTTGCCGTCCAGGGAATCTTGCCCTGTCCGATCTGATCGGCCGCGGCGGCCATGCCGGATTCCCCGCCCATTCGGCCCATCATTTGCGATTTGAACTGATCGAGAATTTCAGCCGTAATTTCGGTGTAGCCTAGTTCGTGGGCTTTTCGCTCGGCCAGGCGTTTTACCATGCCGCGTAGAAAGATCGGCGCCCGTTCCATTCGGAACAGCGCTTCTTTCGACCAGACAATCTCCGCTTCAGTGGTCTGCGTTTTTGATTCAAACATGTAGTCCTCGTTATGACTTATTGAGGAGTTCTTTTAATTCCTTACCGGCTTTGAAGAACGGCACCTTTTTCGCCGGCACGCTCACGGTCGTGCCCGTTTTAGGATTCCGTCCTTCTTTCATACGACGACTGCGCAGGCGGAAGCTTCCAAACCCTCGGATCTCCGTCTTGTCACCTTTGTGCAGAGAATCCCGGATGCTGTTGAACATCGTGTTCACCACGATTTCGACCTGCCGCTTGGTGAGGGTGGGAATTTGCTCCGCAACCTTCTCGATGATCTGCGCCTTTGTCATACGGGATCCTCCTTCGGCCATGCGCCGTTTATGAGTATACGCCCCTTGTGGTCGCGACACGCGGACTTAGAACGCCATCAGATACTTGAGCCGAACACCGGTTTCGAGTTGAAGGCTCGGGAGTATCTTTCCCAGGTGTCCTTCAATCAACTCTCGAACGGAAAACCGCTTTCGCGGCTCGACGACCCGCGGTTCGCCCTCCATGCCCGCCATGTCAGCCGCCAATTTAATCGCGTCATTCAAGTCCCCTAATTCATCGACCAGCTTCGAAGTCTTCGCTTGCCGACCCGTGAAGATCCGTCCATCGGCCAGCGTTCTGACGTCTTTGATTTCAAGGGAGCGGCCCGTCGCAACGGCTTCGATGAATTGGCTATGCACGTCGTCCATCACGTTCTGAAGGATGCGGCGATCTTCAGCGTTCATGGCTCGAAAGGGAGACCCAACATCCTTATGGTCTCCACTTTTTATGACGACGCTTTCCACCCCGATCTTTTTCATGAGGCCTTCCACATTCGCCAATTCCATGATGACTCCGATGCTGCCCGTCAATGTGCCGGGATTCGCTACAATGCGATCGGTAGCCGCGGCGATGTAGTACCCGCCGGATGCGGCGACAGTGCCCATGGAAGCGATGACCAACTTGTTCTGCTTGTCTCGGATGCGCTTCACGGCGTCATGGATTTCTTGAGAGGGAACCACGCCTCCACCTGGACTGTCGATACGGACGACAATGGCCTTGACGAGCGGGTTTTCGCCATATCGTTTCAGCTCGCTGACGGTCTGTTGCGCGTCGAGGATGACTCCCTCCACGCGAATCAGTGCGATGCGTTCTTCCGTGGAGAGATCCAGGTCAGGAAACAGCACATTCATGAGAACGAGGAGAACGATCCCTGCCGCGACAATCCACAAAAATAGCCGAAACCGGCTTCGGCGACGTGGAGGGCCGGGTGTCTCTTCGTTCATGGGCGGCAACCGATTTGATTAGGATGTCGCAACGCTATTCCTCCTCGTGCTCTTCGCGCTTCTTTGTCTTTTTGGCGGTCCGGCCAAGGCTTTGATCCACAGTACCTTGACTCGCATGATACTCGTCCATCTCACGCCGTTCATAATCATTCCGGTGCTCACGCAGGCTAAGCGCGATCTTGCGCTCGTCGCGGTCTACCTTGATGATTTTGGCGGAGACGTCTTCGCCGAGCTTGAATCGCTCTTCAAGCTTTGCGGAAGGCTCCAGCGCAGTCTCGCTGATGTGAATCAATCCCTCGACTCCACCGTCCAGTTCCACGAACACCCCGAAATCGGTGATCTTCGTGATTTTCCCGGCCGCCGTCGAGCCCATTTTGTAACGTTGAGGAATTTCATCCTCCCATGGATCTCGGGACAGCTGCTTATAGCCTAACGAGAGCCGTTCCTTCTCTCGGTCAATCTTCAGGACGACCGCATCCACCTTTTGACCCTTCTTAAATAGCTCCGATGGATGCTTGATGTGCTTCGTCCATGACATATCGGAGATGTGGATGAGACCATCGATTCCTTCTTCAAGACCGATGAAGGCCCCAAAGTCAGTCAGGCTTTTGACCTTGCCTTCGATGCGCGTGCCGGAAGGATATTTCGACTCTACCATGTCCCACGGGTTTGGAGCCGTTTGCTTCATGCCGAGCGAAATCTTGCGGTTCGGGATATCGACATTGAGCACCGCGGCCTCGACTTGGTCGCCGATCGACACCAGACGAGAGGGATGTCGAACCTCGTGCGTCCACGACATTTCAGACACGTGGACCAGGCCTTCTACTCCCGGTTCCAGCTCGATGAACGCGCCATAATCCGTCAGGCTCACCACTTTGCCGCGTACCCGAGTCCCCACCTGATATTTCGCGGCTACATTCGTCCATGGATCGGCGCTCTTTTGCTTCAAGCCCAGTGAAATGCGGCCCGTCTCTCGATCGTACTTCAGCACCATCACCTCGACCTTATCCCCGACCATGAACATTTCCGAGGGATGGCCGACGCGGCCCCAGGACATATCCGTGATATGAAGCAGGCCGTCGATGCCTCCGAGATCGATGAAGGCGCCGTATTCCGTGATGTTCTTGACCGTGCCTTGAATCAACTGGCCTTCCTTGAGGGTCGACAGCGTCGTTTGGCGTTTCCGGTCACGGGTTTCTTCGAGGAGGACGCGGCGAGACACGACCACATTGCCGCGACGGTGATTGATTTTGATGATTTTGAAGGGGAACGTCTTGCCCACCAGTCCATCGAGATCACGGACCGGGTGTAGATCGATTTGTGAACCGGGAAGGAACGCCTTGACACCGATATCGACCATCATCCCACCCTTGATGCGCGAGATGACGCGTCCTTCCACGACTTTTTCATCTTGGTGAGATTTTTCGAGCTCCTCCCACACCTTCATCTTGTCGGCTTTTTCTTTTGACAGAACGAGGTTGCCTTCTGCATCCTCGCGATCCTCGATATAGACCTGGATAGGGTCTCCGGCTTTCGCCGTCTGGAGTTCCTCGGTTGAAAACTGATCCGCAGGGATCATGCCTTCGGATTTGTAGCCGATGTCGACGACGACTTTGTCTTTTCCGACGGCAACGATCCGGCCCTCGATGATGGTGCCTTCTTCGAAGTTCTTAAAGGTCTCTTCATACAGGGCGGCAAGAGCCCCCCGGTCAAATTGCTCGTCTGTCTGCTTGGAAGCGGTAGTCATGCTTGCAGTGTCCAATCCTCCGACAATGGTCGGTGCTGATGGTGAAGGAAGGCGAACTTTTCTCAGCGTTAAAAAGTCCGTCTGCCGGATGTATGTCCTGCAGGGGGCGCGACGCCGCCTAATTCGGCGATACGCTCCATGACGGTCCGGCTCACATGTCGATACAAATCCTTGCGCGCTAACGTCTGCACGGCGGTCCTAAAATCGATGGGGGTACCGAACGTCACTTGAACGGGGTGAAACCTCAGACTCCATGAATTGATGGGCAGTGCTTCGTAAGTGCCCGCAATATAAGCCGGCAAGACCTGACACCCTGTTTCGGCCACAATCGTACCGATGCCGGGCTTCCCCGGCATGAGATGGCCTGTCCGTGTTCGCGTCCCTTCAGGGTAAATCACGACCGCTTGTCCTCTTTTAATCAATTCAATCGCCCGTTTAAAGCCTGTCCGATCTAACCTGTCGTGCCGTATCGGAATCCAACCGAGCCATTGGAGCACTTCATTAAGTCCTGGGATCGGAAAGAGATCCTGACGCCCTAAGAAGGCCACACGCCGGTGAATGCCGCATCCCAGCAATGGGATATCGAGGAAACTGGCATGGTTAGCGGCGATCAATAGCCCGCCATTCTTGGGAATCTGCTCGGTTCCAATAGCGCGATAGCGGAACCCGAGACGACCCATGACACGAAACAGGCCCCACAGACACCAGTAAATGACCCCACTCACTGTTTCGACGAAATCGCCATCATCAGCTTTTCGATGACCTCATCAATGCTTAACGTGGATGTATCGAGGACGATGGCATCGCGTGCGGGCTGTAACGGCGACAGGGACCGTGTGCGATCCCGATGGTCGCGCATTTCCATGTCTTGCTGCGTGCGATCCAATGGAACCGAGACGCCAGCCGTGACTAACTCTCGTTGGCGACGTGCTGCCCGAACGTCACTATCCGCGTCCAAAAAAAACTTCACCGAGGCTGCAGGGAAGACGCATGTTCCGATATCTCGCCCCTCGACGACGATATGACCTTCTGATCCCAGATTCCGTTGAACAGGGAGCAACCATTCGCGCACTGCCGGAATGGCTGAAACCACCGAGGCGATTTGACTGACTTCTGCCGTTCGGATTTCCTGCGTCACGTCCTGATCGTCCACTCGAATGCGTGGTGACCCTGGATCTGGGGTTACCGTAATCCGAGTGGAGGACAGCAACGTGGCGATCGCCATGTGGTCTGCCGGACTGATGCCGGAGCGCATCACCTTCCACGCAACCGCTCGGTAGAGGGATCCCGTATCCACATAACGATAACCTAAGCGTGTTGCGACCTGCCTCGCTACCGTGCTTTTCCCCACTCCGGCGGGTCCATCAATTGCGATTATCAGAATGTCCTCATCAGCTTCACGGACGGCTTATTATAGTCGTCGGTCAGGTTATGTCAATAATTCCAAGCGCTTCGCATTGAACCCAGGGAACGAGGTTTCGATGCAGTCGGTGTTGTCAATGTTCGTCGGTGCGTCGGCCACGAGTCCGGCCATCGCCAGCGACATGGCCACGCGGTGGTCACCGTAGCTGGTGCATGAGGCGCCGCGTAGCGTACGTCCGGCTGTCCCATGAATGATCAGACCGTCCGGTGTCTGTTCAATAGAGACGCCCATCTTCTTCAGTTCCGTGGCCATGGTGGCAATCCGGTCGCTTTCTTTGACCCGCAACTCTTCGGCGCCGGAAATGACGGTCTCACCGTCAGCCATCGCCGCAGCCACGCAGAGAATTGGAAATTCATCGATCGTTTGCGGGATCCGTTCATGACCGATACGGATGCCATGCAACCGACTCGCTCGGATGCGTAAATCAGCCACCGGTTCTCCGGCCTGCTCACGTGGATTGTAAATATGGATATCGGCCCCCATTTCAGTCAGGACGTCCAACACGCCGACCCGGGTTGGATTAATCCCCACATTCGTAATCGTGATATCGGACCCCGGATTGATGGAGGCGCCCACGAGAAAGAAGGCGGCTGAGGAGAGATCCCCCGGGATATGAAGCTCGCCTTTGCTGGACCAGCCCATGGATGGCCGTCCCTCTAACTCTACGGTGGTGCCCTCTTGTCGAACCGGGATTCCCAAAAATTTAAACATGCGCTCAGTGTGATCTCGGGAGCGCCGCGGTTCGGTGATCCGCGTGAGGCCTTCCGCAGAGAGGGCGGCGAAGAGCAATGCCGACTTCACCTGCGCACTGGCAACGGGTGAGACGTATGTCATTCCGCGTAACCGGCTTCCGGTCACCGCAAGCGGGGCGAGCTCTCCACCTTTTCTGCCGTTGATGGTCGCACCCATGGTTCGAATGGGTTTGACCACACGGCCCATCGGGCGGCGCCGGATCGAATTGTCCCCGGTCAGTACAGTAAAAAAATCTTGTCCGGCCAGGAGTCCCGTCAATAATCGGATGCCCGTCCCTGAATTGCCACAGTCGATGGGATTCTCCGGCTCGGTCAATCCCCACTGACCTTTGCCGTACACATGCAAGCTGGCGGGACTTTCATCAATCTGAATACCCATGGCTTGAAAAGCTCGAGCCGTATTCAGGCAGTCTTCGCCGGGGCAATAGCCGCTGATCGTTGTCTCCCCGTTTGCCAATGCGCTCAGCATGATGGCACGATGCGTGATGGACTTGTCACCCGGCACAGAGATCGTGCCCTTCAGTGGCCCAGCGGGATGGATGATTAAAGCGCTCATGGTGTGTTCAGCTGCTCGCGAGCTTGCCTGGCCCGCTCGAGTTCTTTTTCAATGCCGGGACCGTCTCCGAGCGAAATCAAGCGTTTCAAATGCTCCAAGCGCTGTTCGTATTGACCAATCATCGTGACGAGGTTGTCTCGATTCCATAAAAAGATATCCCGCCACATTTCCGGTGAGCTTGCGGCAATCCGTGTCGTATCGCGCAACCCTCCGCCGGCATAGGACAAGAGGTCAAGCTCGGGAGTCATCACCTGCCCCATCTCGACCAGCGCATTGATGAGCGAAAAGGCTGCCACGTGAGGCAAATGACTCACGGCCCCCAGAATGCGATCATGTTCAAACGGATCCATCGTCGAGACACGTGATCCGGCAGCCTGCCATAGGTCTCGGATGATTTCCATGGCGTGGCGGTCCGTGCGCGCCGTCGGCGTCAGGATGCATCGCGCTCCGCGAAAAAGGGTGACCGAACCGGCGGCGACACCAGTCTTCTCGCGTCCGGCAATGGGATGCGCGCCGACAAAACGCACACCGTCGGGCAATAACCCCTCAGCCTGCTCAACCAGACGTCCTTTGACACTTCCGACATCGGTGACGATAGCACCTGTTGAAAGGCGATGCCCCCATTCCTTCAGGTGCCGCTCATACGTATCGACGGGGGTCGCCAGGACGACCAGGTCCGCCTCGCGGACTGCTTCGATGGCATCCGCGACATAGCGGTCGATCGCGCCTAACTCCACCGCTGTCTTGAGATTGTCAACCCGTCGCCCTACGCCGACGATGGAGTCAGCGAGGTGTGCATGCTTCAGGACCAATCCAAGGGAGCCGCCAATGAGGCCGACTCCGATGATGGCCACTTGCTTAAAATGGTGAGACATGGTCAGCGGAAAGGACAGACGGCCGAGGGCCAGGAACTCAGGTCAGTGGATGTAATATTTTCTTCTCTCCCAGCGTCCATCACTCCGTCCTTCTACATTTCGCGGCCGACGGCCTCGGCGATTTTCTTTAAATCGTGCATGAGTTCTTTGAACTTCGTCGGCTTGATCGACTCCTCACCATCGCAGAGCGCACATTCCGGATTCGAATGCACTTCGATCAGTAAGCCGTCTGCCCCCGACGCAACGGCCGCTTTCGCCATTGGAGCGACAAGCTGCCATTTCCCCGTCGCATGGCTGGGATCGACGATCACAGGCAAGTGAGATAACTCCTTGAGCGATGGAACAGCGGCTAGATCCAACGTGTTGCGATATTGCGTCTCGAACGTCCGGATGCCGCGTTCGCACAAGATCACATTGCGATTGCCCCGGGACATGATGTATTCCGCAGACAACAGGAATTCCTTAATCGTCGACGAGAGGCCTCGCTTCAACAGGACCGGTTTATCATAGGCGCCGACTTCTTTCAGAAGCTCAAAATTCTGCATGTTACGGGCGCCGATTTGGATGATGTCGACTTTTTGGAGAAACAGTTCAATGTCTCTCGTGTCCAAAATTTCACTAACGATCGGCAGCCCCGTCTGGCGCTTAGCCTCCAGGAGATAATCGAGCCCTTCGCGCCCCACACCTTGAAAGGAGTAGGGCGACGTGCGGGGTTTATAGGCGCCGCCTCGCAAAATGCCCGCGCCGCTGGCCTTGACGTCGTGGGCAATCCCTGCCGTCACTTCAATCTTCTCGACGGCACAGGGGCCAGCCATGATCGCTAATTTCTTCCCACCGATTTTCACGCCACCAATATCAATGACCGTGTTGTCGCGTTTGAACTCGCGACTCACCAGCTTCCATGGCGCCAGAATCGGTGTGACGCTTTCCACGCCCGGGAAGGCGGTCAATGGCTGGTTTTGCAAGATGCGATCATCACCGATGACGCCGATGATCGTGCGTTCCTCACCGGTCGAGATGTGCGACTTCAACCCCAGCTCTCGCAGCCGATCCAATACGTGATCGATTTCCCGTTCAGTCGCTTCTGGTTTTAAGACAATAATCATAACCCTTCCTCTCGTGGGTCAGCTCAAGACAGGACCTTCTTGAGCGCGTCTAAAAAATAACGATTTTCTTCCGGCAAGCCGATTGTCACTCGGAGCAGGCGTCCTTCGATATGTCGCACAATGATCCCTTGGCGCAGCAAGGCTTCGAATACGGGACGACCGTCGCGCCCCACATCAAATAGGAGAAAGTTGGCTTGGCTGGGCACCGGGTGACAGCCCAATGCCACCAAACCGGCCCGCACTGTTGACATTTCGGCCGAGTTGAGTGCGCGACTCCGTGCCAGGTGCTCATCGTCGGTCAGGGCTGCCAGCGCGGCATGCTGCGCCACGGTGTTCACATTAAAGGGCGGGCGGATGCGATGCAGATACCCGGCAATCTCAGGGGTAGTGAGCCCATAGCCCACGCGAAGTCCAGCCAGGCCGTAGATCTTTGAAAATGTGCGCAGGACAATGGCATTGCGGCCTTGCGTTACCCATTTTAGACTGTCTGGAAAATGTTGATCCTGAACATATTCGTAATACGCTTCATCGAATACGACGATAACATCGTCAGGGACTCGATGCATGAACGCGTCGACCTCCGCGGCTGTCGCCATCGTGCCGGTTGGATTATTTGGATTACAGATGAAGACGAGCCGAGTCTTGTGCGTGACGGCCCCTGCCATCGCCGGCAGGTCATGCTGCCATTGCTTGAGGGGAACGATCACCGCCTTGCCATGTGCCGCCGTCACTTCCATCTTGTAAATGACAAATGTCTGGTCTGCCATGACGGCTTCATCGCCGGGCGAAAGAAACGCTCGGCAAAGCAATCCAAGAATTTCATCGGATCCATTTCCAAGGATCACGTGATCGGGAATGAGCTTGTGGCGATCAGCTAGCGCGGTGCGAAGCCGATGGGCGCCTCCATCAGGATAACGATGAAGGGTGGCCCCGGTCTGTGCCAAGACAGCCAACGCTTTGGGAGATGGCCCAAGAGGATTCTCGTTGGAGGCCAGTTTAATCGCCCGAGGAATGCCCAACTCGCGCTCCAATTCATCGATGGGCTTACCCGGCACGTAGGGGACAAGAGGCGCGATATGAGAGTGAATGTGCAATGGCATGATCAACTGTGTATGGGATAGGACCCAAGAATCTTCATGAAGAGGCACCGACCCTTGATTTCTTCCAGCGCCTTCTTGACTCGATCTTCATCAACATGCCCCTCGATGTCTACGAAAAAAATGTATTCCCAGGCCTTCCGTCTTGACGGGCGTGACTCGATCTTGGTCAGGTTGATGCCATGCGATGCGAAGGGCCGCAGCAAATCGTACAGGGCGCCGACTTTATCTTTAACAGACAACATGACGGACGTCTTGTCCTTGCCGGTGCGCTCAGGCGGTTTTTGAGAGAGCACCAAGAATCGAGTGAAATTATTGACATTGTCCTCAATCCGAGAGCGGACCACTTTCAAGCCGTACAATTCACCCGCAAGCTGCGAGGCGATTGCCGCTACAGTCGAGTCGGTTGCACTGACTTCCGCCGCACGCGCCGTGCTGGGCACTTCGCCCACGGGAATCCTTGGCACATTCGTTTCAAGCCAGTTTCGGCACTGGGCAATCGCATGTGGGTGGGAGTAGATCGTTTTGATGTCTTCTACGCGCCCGGTTTTGGAAAGGAGATGATGGGAGACTTCCTGTAGCACCTCTCCGTAAATCACCAGGTTCGAGTCGATGAACATATCCAAGGTATGGTTGACTACACCCTCGGTGGAGTTTTCGATCGGGACGATTCCAAAATGCGCTCGATCGCGTTCGACCTCGTTAAACACTTCCTTGATGCTGGTGACGGGAATGTACTGAGCCGAATTGCCGAATTTCTGAATACACGCGAGGTGCGTGAACGTTGCCGGCGGACCGAGATAGGCCACTTTCTGCGGGCCTTCCAATGACAGTGAGGCCGACATGATCTCTCGATAGACAGAACGTATCGCCTCATTCGGAAATGGTCCCGTATTCTCCTGCATGAGGCGCTCGATGATTTCCGCTTCTCGGCGCGGTGTGTGAAGATGCGCCTCCATATCGGAGCGTCTTTTTAATTTTCCGATTTCAATGACGTTCTTGGATCGCTCATTGAGGAGACGCAAGAGTTCATCATCGAGTTCATCGATTGCTTTCCGGAAGGAGGAGATGTCTTTTTGATCATCCATATAGTGTGAGCCGCCCGAAGGCGCAGTCCTACACCCTCGTCATTCATTAACCCGGCGCTTGCAGGAAAGTACGATCATACAGAAAAGTGCCTGAGAATTTCAAGGATATCAAAGGGATTTGTGCGCCTATCGGACCATCGGACCAAGGTGGAGAGCGCAAGATGTTAAGTGATCCTCACAGCCTAAGACAGTAAATCCTTCATCTTTCCAAAGTGTTCAAAGGCGAGTCGGGTAGCCTGCCGGCCACGGGCGGTGCGTTCGAGGTATCCTGACTGGATGAGAAATGGCTCATAGACATCTTCGAGCGTCGCCTTTTCCTCGTTCACGGTAGCCGCAAGCGATTCCACACCGACCGGTCCGCCTCGAAACTTCTCGAGAATGGTCAAGAGAATTTTCCGATCCATCTCATCAAAACCTGCCGAATCGATGCCGAGCCATTCCAGCGCGTCTTGTGCGACGTTGCGGGTAATCCGGCCTTGGGCTTTGATCTGCGCGAAGTCGCGCACACGCTTGATCAGCCGATTCACGATTCGCGGTGTGCCGCGTGCGCGATGCGCAATCTCCGACGCGCCCTCATGATCCATCGGCACGCTGAGCAGTCCCGCGGATCGTGTCACGATGGTCTCTAGTTCGGGTGGTGAATAGAAGTCCAGACGGTGTACTAGTCCGAATCGTTCACGTAGCGGCGAGGTCAGTGCACCGGCTCGGGTCGTCGCCCCGATGAGCGTGAAGCGAGGGAGGTCTAACTTCATGGTGCGCATCGATGGTCCTTGGCCGATGACCAAATCGAGCTGGTAGTCCTCCATGGCGGGGTAGAGAGCTTCTTCGACTGATGCAGGAAGCCGGTGGATTTCGTCGATAAACAATACGTCGCCTTCTTGAAGGTTCGTGAGGATCGCAGCCAGATCACCGGCATGTGCTAGGACGAGGCCGGATGTCGAGCGGATGGAGACCCTCATTTCATGGGCGATGATATGGGCGATGGTGGTTTTCCCTAGTCCGGGCGGACCGTAAAATATGGCGTGGTCCAGCGCCTCTCCGCGTCGCTTCGCCGCCTCGATGCAGATCCGCAAGGATTCTTTCATGCGCGTCTGGCCGACATATTCATCCAAGCTTTGGGGACGTAACGTCGTGTCCAGTCCGCGCTCTTCGTCTGTTAATTGGCCGTTCACAATGCGGTCCGTCATCTGATGACCTTCGGAAACCCGGTACGTCGTCTATCGAATGGACGGCAGCGTCGACTCATTCACTTTTCTTTTCCGGAGTTGGGCGAAACTTCGGTGGAGGAGGAATGGCGCCCTGCCCCGGAGCAACCGTGGAGCCGCAATGTGGTGGGCAGATAATACCGCCTTGACTGGGGTCCGGTAAATTGTTCTGCATATGCTCGAGCTGGCATTGCGTCACACGTCCGCCATCGGTATTGCCGCAGCGGGCCGGGCTTGCAGAACTGCCGACTTGCCGATACCCATCCGGGCACGAGCCGCATACAGACAGAATGTTGGCCCCCAAGGGCACGCATTGGACGACCGTCGGATCGCCGTCTTTGCAAATTTTCGCATCGGTCGTCACGCCGGTGGTCGCATAGCCCTCGGGGCAGGATCCGCAGGTCATGCGCGTACTTTTTGGTTCGCTGCTCTCTTGCGCCAGGAGTGTCATCGGGACATAGATCAGCACTATGACAAAGATGCCGGCAAAGTACCCGAGTTCTGAGGGCCAAAGGCGTCGAAGCACTTGCATGGTGGTGACCGTCCTCATCATTGACTACCCCCTTGCGAGTTCCTTCAGTGTTTCGCGAATCAAGTCTTTCAGCGGCATCGGACTGGACTGAGATTGAGTGATCCGTTTGATGATGTCTTTGGCTTCTTGGGCGCGATAACCGAGATTGACGAGAGCGGAGAGCGCGTCATCGTGTAAACGCGAGGAGGGGTCACCGGTGACAGTCTCTACAGCGGCAGGTATGGCTTGCAACCGTTCCACCTTATCTTTCAGCTCAAGGACGATGCGTCCAGCGGATTTCTTGCCAATCCCCGGCACGGTAGCCAGTTTCTCCATGTCGCCGGCCTGAATGGCAGACGCCAGATCCGTCACGCTTAATGTGGATAGGACGCTCAGCGCGAGCTTAGGTCCGATACCCGAAATCCCGGTCAACAGAATAAACGCATCCTTTTCTGTCCCCGTTAAAAAGCCGAACAACTGAATGGCATCTTCTCGAAGGTGGGTATGAATTCTTAGGGATGCAGACTCATTGATATCCGGAAGCGAATAAAAGGTACTCAGAGGAATGAAGACTTCGTAGCCGACGCCTTGGACGTCAACAGTAATCTGGGAGGGAGACTTAAACGCCAGCCGGCCGGTCAGCGCTGCAATCATCTGAATAACGGTGCTGAGCGATCAGCCATCAGTGCTGATCGGGAAGATTGTCGCCAGGTGCAACTCCAGACGTTCGTCACTCAGCATGCTCTATTCATCACAGCTTACCCGGCCGCCGCGGCGACTTTTTCCATGATTTCTTCGGGGATATCGAAATTGGCGTTCACTTTTTGGACATCGTCGTGCTCGTCAAGAATTTCCATGAGCCGCAACATCTGCTCCGCGGCCTTCTCTTCCAATCGGATGAGATTCTGTGGAATATAGGTGACCTCTGCGACCGTCGTTTCAATCTTAGCGTCGCTCAAGGCCTTTTTGACGGCTTCGAAGTCGTGCGGCGTCGTGATGATTTCAAAGGTCTTCTCATCGCTTTTCACGTCTTCAGCCCCGGCTTCCAGTGCCAACGACAACAACCGGTCCTCGTCCACCTTCCCTTTTTCGACGGCCAGCAAGCCCTTCTTGTGAAATTGCCAGGCGACGGAGCCTGCTTCCGCCATATTGCCGCCGTTCTTCGTGAGGATGTTTCGGATTTCTGCGACGGTCCGATTACGGTTGTCTGAAGTGATCTCCAACAAGAGGCCTGTCCCGCCGGGTCCGTAGCCTTCGAGTGAGAACTCTTCGTACGTCACACCCGGCAACTCACCGGTGCCACGCATAACAGCTTTCTTCAGCGTGTCGCCCGGCATGTTCGCATCTTTCGCCTTCGCAATGGCAAGGCGCAGACGCGGATTTCCATCAGGGTCACCGCCTGTACGCGCAGCAATAGTCAATTCTCGAATGAGCCGGGTAAAGATCTTTCCCCGCTTGGCGTCCACAGAAGCTTTATGCCGCTTAACGGTAGCCCAGTGGCTGTGGCCACCCATAATGCCCTCCTCGCAGGGCGCTGAAAAGGTCCACCAACTTCGTTCGCGACTCGAGAAAATCCTCAGCGTGCCGCGTTCGGTGCGCCTCCGGTTTTGTCCCGTCTGCGGCCTCGTTGGATGGCCCTTTTGAGTACCCTGTCAGCGAAACAGTTGTGAATTGAAAGTGGTCTAACACACTCCGAAGAGGGGTGTCAACGAAGCGGTTAGAAAGGATAAGGAGATCGCCGAGATGCCTTTGCAGCGCGAACGGCATCGGTTATGCTCCACATTGCAATTGCCGCGAGGGGTAGCATACGCAGTACAAAGCTCACGACATTGACCTCGTCCCCCCGGTTCCCGGAGAACACGCTTTGAAACACGGATAGTGTGTCGGACGTCACGCCGAAGCTTGCATCAACAAGAAGAGTGGTAATTAAAAAACCGGCCCCTTTGGCCCACTGGCGGTTGTAGAATTGTCCGAGTCCGGGTAGGACCGCGGATAAGAGTGCCGCCACCTTCGGGGAACGATCTGCCCCCATCTTCGTTTACTCAGAGTAGATCAGCAGTTGAATGCCGATCAGCAGTACCAGAGCCGCCCAGGCGATCTCCCATGGTGACCTCTCATTCGTGACGGATGACGCTTTCCAATCGGACAGGAATTTCGATGAGCCTGCGGTCACAGCCATCAGGCCCATGGCGGCATGGTGGAGCGCAATTTTGTGCGCCGAGGGGTGAGTTCCGTGGCTATGCAGAAATAGGGACACCCCTCCAATAATGGCAAACGCCGGCAATGGAATTTTCCACCAGCTGGCCATCACATGTCGAGTTCGCCGCAACCATTCGATACTGCCGATCGCCACGGCAACAAGCCCGAACCATTTATGTTGAATGGTTTCCCAGTCCCCCGTGAAGAATGCTTGAGAAAAGGTAGAGCCGAGCGGCCAGCTCTCATGGTCGCTCCAGATGAGCAGGAAAACGCCGACCGATACCAGAAAAATCGGAAGAAGGAGACGGGTGAATGCGAGAATTCGGGCCGCGAACCCGTAACGGATTTCGCTCAGTCCGATCAGGATGACGAAGATGCCCGCCAAGTGGTGGTTGAAATTCGAATAGGCCGTTCCTTTGGGAGAGCCATCCCATTGATCGCCATGATCGGCGACGCCATGGTGATGGTCATGTGCCGTGGCAGGCGCACCGTTATCGTGAGGATAGACCGGTATGACCAAGAACAGAATAAGGATTGCGACAAGTCCCAGACTTTGCATCCACCGTTTGCCTACCGATTCCATGAAGGCTCCTTCAAACATGAAAAAGGCCCACCCGGCGTTATACCGGATGGGCCTTTTCCGAAACAAGACCTGCTGCCCTTCACATGAACTTCATGAACTTCTCTTTCGCGTCATCCATTAGATCGGCCGTAATCGTGGTGGCGCCTTTCTCTTTGGCAATCCGCTCAATCTCGCGGCGAGCCATGGGTTGAATGAAATCCGGAATGTTTGCCAACCGCTTTTCAGCTTCGGGTGTCCAAGCCACTCCGTTGGAATCATTCTTGGAGTCGTCCATTACTTGCAGGTTGATAGTCTTGAACCCATGTTTTCGCGCATACGCTTCCACGCTGCTTTGGACCATGGGTTTGACAAATGAGGGCAAGCGCTCGAGTTTCTCTTTCGCATCGGCGGTCCAGGTGAGGTCGGACGCGTTCCCGGCGCCCGCTGCCGGCTTCCCGCCCGAGGTCAATCCCATTTCGGCGACCATGGCTGAGAAGGGACAACCACTCGCTGATTTTTCACCCTCTTTGCCTTGATGAGGGACAGTCTTCGCTGCACTCGCCGACGCGGCTACGGGTTGCCCCCCCTGAATTTTTTCGTTCAAATAAGCCGCCATCTGTCCGGATCCTGCCAGTGCCTCATCCTTTAAGGTGCCGCGCGTCATTTCGAATGGTTCAGCCGCGACTGTACGACCGCCGAGTTTCACCCCGAGTGAACTGACCATCTGGGTTTCGCCCGGATTTGTGACCATGGAAAACTTGGCCCCGCATGAGGGGCATCCGAAAAATACGCCGAGCGATCCTTCGGCTGGCTTCTCCACTTTTTCGAATCCCATGTACGTTTCACAATTGAGGCAAACGAATTTCATGACGGCTCCTCTTGGTCCTTCCCTTAAAGTTTTTGTGCAAGGACCTTTTTATAATCTAACAACGACCGAACCCGTCCCGCAATCTCTTGAAAGCGTTGGATCGTCGGGTACTGATCATCTAAGAGCGGGGCGCCCTTATCGAAGGTCCGTGCCAACGTCCGGTCGAAGGGGATTCGACCGAGCAGCGGCACGTCGAGGGCGTCGCACAACGCCTCGGTATCGCCTTCAAAGAGGTCGTGCTCGGCTCCGCACGAGGGGCACCGATACTTGCTCATATTTTCCACCATGCCCAGTACGCGAATGCCCATATCTCTGGCATAGGTGACCGACTTCTGCACGACGTCGGAGGCAACTTCTGAGGGTGTGGTTACCACGATGGCTCCGGCCAGATCCGGGATAAAGCCTGCGATCACAGGCGGCTTGTCGGCAGCGGCACCAGGGGGCAGATCGGTCAGCAAATAATCAAGTTCGCCCCAGACGACATCCGCCAAGAATTCTCGGATGACATTCATCTCCATCAACCCCAGCCAAACGGGGCTGACGTCCATCGGGCCTTTCCAACGGACCGGCGAGGCTGGATCGAGGAAAAAATCCATTGAAGCGACTTTGATCCCCAGTGGTCCGACCGGTGGGATGGCCCCATCCGCGGTCATCGTCAAAGATTGGCCGGTCATGCCCAGCATTCGCGGCACACACGGACCGTTGAGGTCGACATCCAATAAACCGACGTTCGCACCCTGGCGCGCAAAAGCTAGAGCGAGATTGACCGTGATCATGCTCTTGCCGACGCCGCCTTTGCCGCTCATGACGACCAGCTTGTGCCGGATGCCTCCCATGCGGGCCTGCACCTGCTTCATTTGCTCGGTGATCTGCTGGACCACCTTGGCGTCGTCGGAGTAGTTTAATTTACCGAGGATCGATTTCAGGTCTTTTTCAACAGCCATAAGCACTCAACGTAACATAGCGATTTCAAGCGAGTCAAACCAACAGGTTGCTGAAAAAGCCGCCCAGCGGCGTTCCCGGTCGCGCGTCCCGCTCAACGTACCACAGAGGGTACGTTGAGCGGGCTTCGCTTCCTGCGGCCTTGCCGGACGGTTTTTTGAACAGCCCGTCTCGTCCATTGTTTAGATTGAATACTGAAAGGTGGGTTTGGCGCCGATCGCTCGAGCCAGCACGCCTTTGCGTTTCAGTTCTTCGATAATCTGTTGGGCGGCCTCATCGAAGTTTTTCGGGCCGGCGAAATGGAGGTCCGTGTTGGGTGGCGCCTCTTCGGCTGCCTTGGTCATGTGCACCGCGATGACGGGAGTCGGGTGTACCAGCGTCCGGATGGACTGCGCAGCCTGATGGCCGGGTAGCGCAAAGGGATTGGTGGTCGAAATGAGAATCAGTCCCGTGTCGACCAGCAAGTGCGCGACTTCGCCGTATCGGCGGACCATTTCGTGGGCATGAGCCGTATCGGTTTCCGAGAGATCAGCGTCGAGCCCGCGACGGAGATTCTCAGCATCGAGCAGATAGGCATGACGGCCCTCGGCGACAAGCATGGCCTCTAGCTTACGCGCTAAGAACGATTTCCCGGTGTGCCGGCCCCCGGTAAACAAAATAATCGCAGATCGATGGCCGTAATGCCGGGCACGCGCTTCCGCGCCCACCTCACCCTTGATCCACGCGAAATCTCGCCGACGGGCCTCATCCCGCAACATTTCCTGTTCATCATGGACGAGTTCCGTGATGATGCCTCCCCCGGCGATATCGTAGTCATCGACGATGACGAACCGGCCGGTGGTTTCAAATGTATGTGATAGATCGAAGGCAATCGGCGCCTTCGCGCGCACGGTCAGTTCGGCGACCTGATTTTTCTCCACGGCTTCGCCTCCCTGGAGATGATCGAGGGCGGCCGTATCGACAATTCTGTGAATGGCTGCGATCTCGCATCCCACTTCCCGCGTGCCGAGGCGCAGCAGATACTTTTTCCTGCGTTCCAGTGGACGGCGACCAAGCCAAAATATGTTCGCGCGAAAGGCGGTTGAGACGAGGGGGATATCGTCCTGACGAGAGGCAATTTCACCCCGCTCGACAAAGATTTGCTCGTCCAGTGTGACACCGACCGACTGCCCTGCGTGTGCCTCGATGGGCGACGGTTCGATGTTGAACGCTTCGATGGTTTTGACGTTCGCGCTCTTGTTGGAGGGGGAAAAGACGAGACGATCGCCTACTTTCAACCGGCCGGCCGCAATGCGTCCGGCGATGATTCGTCGTGCGTCGAATTTGTACACGTCCTGAACCGGAAACCGCAGGGAGAGTTCCGCTCGTACGGATTCCTTCTTGAACTGACCCAGCGTATCTAAGACTGTCGACCCTTGATACCAAGGCATCTGCGTGCTGCGCGTGACAATATTGTCGCCCAGCTTGGCGCTCACCGGGATGATACATTCCGGCGAGACCTTGAATTGGCCGAGAAACTCTCGATATTCCTTTTCGATTCCGTCGAACACATCCTGCCGGTAACCGACCAGGTCCATCTTATTGACCACGACGGCGACCTGCTTGACTCCCAACATTGAGAGCAGATAGCCGTGTTTTTTGGATTGCTCCTTGACGCCTTCGAGCGCGTCAATAAGCAATAAGGCGGCCTCGGCCCGCGCGGCACCCGAAACCATGTTCTTCAGAAACTCCTTGTGCCCCGGCGCATCGATGATGATGTATTGCCGCCCATTCCACATAAAAAACGTTCGAGCCGTATCAATCGTTATGCCTTGTTCCTGCTCTTCAAGAAACGCGTCGAATAGGAACGCATATTCGAACTCTTTCCCTTGCTGACGGCAAATGGCCTGCACCTTTTCTAATTTTCCGTCCGGTAACGACCCGGAATCGGCATAGAGCCGGCCCAACAAGGTGGACTTTCCATGATCGACGTGCCCGACGATCACAATGTTCATCGTCTCCGATGACTTGGTCTGAATTGTTTCCATGCTCACATTCCGTTTATCGCAGCATGCTCAAAAAGGTCATTCATTACACCCACCCGCCCCAGGCGCGCCAAGACGCGCCCCTTCCCGAGCGAGGCCGCAGGCGAAAAGCAACCGGAGGCGTACCCTGTGGGGTACGTTGAGGATTGTTGAGAGACGAGAACGAAGTTGGGCGCCTTTTTCAGCATCCTGTTCACATGTAGCCGTCTTTGCGGAGCAGCTCCATCCCTCTCCCCTCATCCTGCGCGCGGCCCGCCCGTTCCGCGACAGTCGTATGGCGTAGCTCGTCAATGATATCGTCGACGGTCTTCGCGGTCGATTTGATGGGAAACGTACACGGCGCACAGCCGAGGCTTCGATACCGGGTGCCCTCGCCCTTATCCAGATAGAGATCAATAAAAGGGATATTTTCGAATTTGATGTATTCCCAAATGTTGATCTCGGTCCAGTCCAGCAGCGGATGAACGCGAATATGCGTGCCCTGTGGGAACGTCGTTTTAAACTGATCCCACAACTCCGGTGGTTGGTCGCGAAAATCCCAATCGCCATGCTTATCCCGGGGAGAAAAATAGCGCTCTTTTGCGCGCGTGCCTTCTTCGTCTGCACGGACGCCGAGGATGATTCCCGTATAGCCTTTGTCTTCGATCAAATTCTTGAGGCCCTGCGTCTTCAGGGCGGTGCAACAGGTGACGCGCCCCATGGATGGATTCATCCCCCCGGCCAGGGCCTCTTTGTTTTGCCCGACCACGAGATTCAACCGCCACTCTCGCGCGATCCGGTCACGATATTCAATCATGGCGGGAATTTTGTAACTCGTATCCACGTGCAGCAAAGGAAATGGGACGTGACCGAAGAATGCCTTCCGTGCCAGCCACAGCAGGACGGTGGAATCCTTGCCCATCGACCACAGCATGGCGAGGTGATCGAAGTGTTTGTAGGCCTCACGAAGGATATAGACACTCTGGTCTTCCAGCTGCCGAAGATGCTTCACGCCGCGGACTCCTTGTCATTGGCGCTCGGAGAGAACTTGGTTAGCTCGGCCAACTTCCTCGCCGCCGCGCCTGAGTCAATCATCTGTTGAGCGGTCGGCACGGCCGCGGAAATGGACGGGGTCATGCCGGCTGCATAGAGCAGCAGCGCGGCATTTTGCACGATCCAATCGCGTTGCACGCCGCGAAATTCGTTTGTCAGGATACGCCGAAGCAAGGTGGCTTCCTGCGCGGTTTGCCCTGGAGGAAATGCGGCCATCTCCCGAAACGTGCCGATCGGTAAGCCGATGTCACGAGGCTGGAGCGTCAAGGGCATGATCCGCTCCTCTTTGACGTCCAGGAGTCGAGTGGCCGAGGCGATCGAAAGTTCGGGATCGCCCTCGACTCCGCGCATGACCAGCACCCGTCTGCTGCCCAACATGTTGAGCGCTTCGGCCGTTTTCTCGAAATAGGGGGGATGCGTCACGCCAATGATTTGTACCGGTGCCCGCGCCGGGTTCAGCATCTTAGCGACCGGATGAAAAAAGCTTCGCACGCCGAGTTCCTGGCGCAGCCGTAAGAAATTGGCCAGAGGCGGATGATAAAGTGCAATATCGAGGTAGGCGAATCCTTTTGACGCCACGTCCTCTGTGACCTGCTGGGGAGGCAAGTCACTGGGGATGCCGAGGGCCGCCAATATGGATGCCATGCTCAGTCGTTCCGGAATCCCTTCGTGTCCGTGTATGAGCACTGCGACGCCTGCTGCCGCCGCGATAATCGCCGCGCCCGCCAAGGCGTGAAACGTGTCTTTCTTGCCGGCATAGCTGGACACGTCAATCAAAGGTTTCCGTGTCGCAATGCGGAGCGGCGGTTTGTATTCACGGGCAGCCGATGTAAACGCCGCGAGTTCCGAGACTGATTCCATCTTGACGCGCATGGCCAGAATAAATGCGCCGATTTGCACCGGCGTCGCCTGTCCTTCGATGAGCTGGCGCATCGCCTGTTTCGCCTCATCCCACGTTAAATCCTTTGAGGCTTTCGCACCCTTGCCGGTTTTGGAAATAAGATCTTGCATTGTAGAAGCCATATGATCATCGCTATGTGGTGATTTAGGATCGAGTGGCTGGGATGAGCAGATCGCTAGATCAGTAAATCAGCACATTCCTCTTAGAACGTCAGGACTTCATCGGCGTGGGTCACCGCTTCTTTCCAGAAGGCTTCGACACGCTGGACTTCGTCCAATTCTGGAATTAATTTCTCAACCGGGATGTCGAAATACTCGATGGAATCACGGCAGACCGAAAACTTGGCATCGCCCTTCTCCTTGATCTCACGCAAGAGTAAGGGCAGGTCGTGCAGCTTGCGATCTTTCCACAGATTCCGAACTTTGACTTCCCGCCCACGGTAGGCTTCGGTAAACGTCAGCTCTTGTACTTTCTCAACGGTCAAGCGTGCGACCGCTTCATCCCTAAACAGAATACTGACCCGTGCGCCGGATTCGACCGCAATGCCGGCGAGCTGACAGGCCTGCAGGATGTTGTTATATGTACCCCGCGTGATGATCATCACTAACTGTTTCATAGATTGAATGCTCCGTCCGTCCCGGAATTTTGCCGTCAGGTTCACTGGGTTAGTCAGGCACGTTCACACGTGATGACGATCATGATGGCTAAAGGCAGATTGTCATTTATGTAATCCACACTCCGTCTTGCCGAAATTCTTCCACCGGCCCGAGCGTGCATCTTCTCCGGGACGCACCGGAGCGGTGCAATGCGTACAGCCGATGCTGGGATAATTGCGATCGTGGAGGGCATTATATGGCACTTCATGGACTCGAATGTAGGTCCAGACGTCCTCGGAACTCCACTTCGCCAGTGGATTGAATTTCACCAATGCAAATTTGTGATCCCATTCGACCAAACCCGCGTTCGCCCTGTTCGGCCCTTGATCGCGCCGTATGCCCGTGACCCAGGCCGAATAGCGACCGAGGATTCGTGTCAACGGCTGCACCTTGCGCACATTGCAACATTGGTCGGGGTCCCGCAACCAAAGGGCGTCTCCATATTGTGTAGCCTGGCCCTCGGGTGTCAGTAAAGATTTGACCTGGATCACTTGCGAGGGCAGCAACCCATACTTCTCTATGATCCGATCCCGTACCGCATAGGTTTCGGAAAAGAGAAAGTCAGTATCCAGATAAAAGAGCGGCGTCCGTGGATTGATCTTATGTATCATATCGACCAGGGCGACATCCTCCGCTCCGAAACTGCACGCCAGAATAATGTTAGGTGAATACTGATCAAGGGCGTATGCCAACACGTCCCATGGCTGCCGCGTTTCAAAAGCATCGCTCAAGGCTTTGAGCGACTCGTCGGAGGGTCGTGTTTTCGCTTCACTCACTCTTTCTTTCCCCATTTTCCCAATCTAGCAGGGTGCAAAGGGAAGCCTGTCACGGCGCGTCCACCGAATTACTTTCCAAAAGTGCCCGGTGCGTGAGCACAAAGGCTCCGCTGTGCATCCTGTCCTCATCCTTCGACTTTTTCTACAAGGATCTTAAAGTGTGCCGCCTCCGGCTCCAACGGTTCTTGAATCACAATCTTGTGACCGTCGTTGCGAAGGCTCATGGGCACATTTTTGATCGGCTCTCCGGCATCCAGCCAGACTTCCAGCCGCTCTCCGGCATCCATCATTTCCAGTTTAAGCTTGGTCTTGACATAGTTCAGGGGGCACGCGACGCCTCGAAGATCGTAGACCGGCGCCGCCGCTGTTGCGGGAGCCGACTGGATCTTGACCCCTGGAGACGCTGAGCTCGAGCGGGTGGTTTCCGATGGCTCATCATCCGCCTTGAGCTTGAGGTCTTTGCCGATTCGCTCCGTCGCGGCCTTGCAGGCTTCGACAAACCCACGTGCGAACTCCATCTTTGCCCGCGCAAATTCGGGCGTCGTATCTTTGGGGCCGAGGTCGTCGACTTGCGCCGCCAGATTGCCATAGGAAGCAGGGACGACGTTTCGGCCCGCGAAGCGGCGTTCGAATTCAGACAGCGTTTCGGAATCGGTGGATGGGTCCATGCCTTCGGTGACCAAGAGAGCTTTGACCGCCGCCAGGACCGCTCGATAGGCTTTGTTCACCGAGACGGGGTATTGGTGCTTTTCCAACAGAAGACGACCCTGATACAGTTCTTGTTCGGCTTCTAGAATGCGATTGTCGATCATTTCCAGGGCGCCGCCCGCGCATTCACCCGGGCCGAGATCTTCCATCACAAATTCGTCTTCACCTTCCCAGTCATAGTAATACGAGGGGTCATCTTCGAACGGCGGGACAATCGTGTACGGAATGAGTTCTTCTTTCAGCTTGGCCTTCCCGCTTCGCGCGAGGAAGGCGGGAAAGGTTTCGCCCGACTGTCGCTCGCGACGAAAAAGATCTACCAAATGCGAGACTGCGGCTGGGACGTTCTTTGCCGGCAACTTCACGGTCATCTGGCCGATTTTGGCGGTTCCGTTCACCTGTCCGCCAAGGTGCAGTTCGTAGTGCGGGGCAACGTGCTCGGCAAATCGCTTGCCGACGCCATGCAGTCCGATCGTGGCAATGTGGTGCTGCGCGCACGAGTTGTGGCAGCCGCTGATCTTGACGCTGGTTCCCGCTAAGTCTTCGGGGACCCGGCCGGGAGGAAAGACTTCGGCCATGGCGCGGGCCAGTCCTTTGGATGAGGTAATACCCAAGCCGCACGTATCGGTGCCGGGGCAGGCAATAATGTCCTCAACCAACTCCGCCCCCGGAGCGGCGAGGCCATGGGTCGCCAAATCGGTATACAAGGCTTCGAGCCGCGTCTCGGGGACCCAACGCAGAATGATGTTCTGATTGATCGTCGTCCTTAGATTGCCGTTGGAATAGGTGTCAGCCAAGTCCGCGAGCGCATTCATCTGAACCGACGTGATGTCGCCCATCTGCAGCTTGATAATGGCGGCAGCATAGCCCGGTTGACGTTGTGTGATGGTATTGGTCCGTTTCCAGGCATGATATGGCGATTCCGGATGGGATCCGTTGCCGTTCCCATTTTGATGACCATTGGCAGGCACACTCTTGCTGGATGTCGGCATGATGAGCGGCACCGGCTCATCCCGATGTTCCAGCAGGCGAATCGGGCCATTGTCCGGGCGGGCATGGCCCATGGCCACATAGGCGTCTTCCCAGCGGCGCTTGAACTCATCGAAGCCTAATTTATCGATGACGAATTTCATCCGTGCCTTGTTGCGGTTCTTGCGGTTCCCCAACGTGTCGAATACTTTGATGACGGCTTCGATGCTGGGAATCAATTCGTCCATCGGAGCAAATTCGCGGAGAACCTGCGCGATCCGCGGCGTGGAGCCAAGACCGCCGCCGACCGCCATGCGAAAACCGATGGTGCCGTCGTGCCGTTTGGCGGCCAGGAGTCCGATGTCATGGATAGGGGTCAGGGCACAGTCATGGCGGCAACCCGAGAAGGCAATTTTGAACTTGCGTGGCAAGCTCTGATTCAGCGGATTGCGAAGCAGATGGAGGGCGACGGTCTTGGCGTACGGCGTGACGTCAAACACTTCGCCTTGACACACGCCGGCCAGGTGGCAGGCGGTGACATTGCGCACGGTATTAGCGCACGCTTCACGGGTGGTGAGCCCAACTTCAGCCAGCTTGCGCATGATTGTTGGGACATCATGCAGCATGGCAAAGTGCAGTTGGATGTCTTGCCGGGTCGTGACATGACCGACGCCGGTCGTATAGTGATCGGCAATCTCTGCGATACGTCGTAATTGGTTGGCGGTCAGGCCGCCGAAGGGAATCTTGATGCGCACCATTTGGACGCCTGGTTGCCGCTGCCCATAGATTCCGTACTGTAATCGGAACGGCTTAAAGATATCGTTCGATACGTCCCCGGCAGCCAGCCGCTGCACTTCACCTTCGAAAGTTTCGATCTCTTCGAGAATCGCAGGGGGAATGGGTGTCGTGCGGATGTCGTATGTGGTGTTAGGAGCAGCCATAATATCTCCGTAATGTCGGGTCAGATGTGATACATCAGGGCCCGCTCCTGATCGAATTGTTGATGCCGGTCGACCAAGTCTTTCAGGGTCACCGCAGAAAGTACGCCCAGTTCGGCTTGGCGAACGCGTGCCCAAATGTCGGAGAGCAGTGGGTCAAAGGCCGTGCGCACAGCCCCGCGACGGTGCGAGAGCTTGGGCTGCTTTGGCATCGTCAGCGGTCCATCCAAGGCTTCAACGATTTCCGCCAAAGAAATCTCCGATGGCACTTTCGTCAAGACGTACCCCCCTTGCGCGCCCCGTACACTGTCGACCAAGCCCGCGTGTTTCATAGCATGGAGCACTTGCTCGAGAAATCGAACGGGGATGGCCTGTCGACGTGCAATGGCCTTGGATTGTACTGGGACACTGCCGTTATGAATGGCCAGATCGATTGAAGCCATAATTCCGTAGGTTGCCTTGAGAGAAACCCGCATTTATGACTATTCCGATAGGAATAATGACGTCTCCATCATTAAATACAAAATATTTGTCGGGATTGTCAAGCAGAATTGGCTTTTGTCGTCTTTTATTTCCCTTCCACGTCCAATTGACATGGTACGAGCGTTGGTAGATAATCCCGCCTCTTCTTCGTGGTGCCTTCATGACAACTCGGCCATCGCCACTCAGTGTCCTAGTTCTGACACACGACCACGATCTTCCGACACAACTTAAACGTGAACTCAAAGAGGCCACGTGGACGGTGGCGAAGGATTGTGAGTCCCTTCCTCGCGCTAAGCGTCCGTTCGATGCGGTATTGATTGATGCCAAGCGAGGCGCCGTGACGGACTGGAGCAGCATTCAACGAGCCGTGGATTCGCCCCAAGCCGTCATTGTCGCCGCCCCTCGGGATATGCTCAGGCGGGCCTGTGAATTCCTCAAAGGAATGAAAACTATCAATGGGCGAGCGTACGAGGGGGCCGATACGTTATGCCTTGAAAGCTATTTGGAATCCAAGCTTGGGGAGTTTGTTCGGGGGATGAAGAGCACCTCAGGCCGGAATCTTCACCCGATGCTCATTTCCGCCGTGGAGCGGCCGCTGATTATCTTTGCACTCAAAGAAACGAACGGGAATCAAATTCAGGCCGCGCATTTACTCGGCATGAATCGCAACACGCTCCGGAAAAAAATCGGCGAGCTCCGCATCCCTGTCAAACGCGAAAAACCATCCAAGACCTGAAGCATGTCGGACTCCTAGTCATCTGAAATTCTTGACAGTGCAGGAGCCGCTATATTAGCATGGCGGTTATATTTTTAGGCGCGTAGCTCAGGGGGAGAGCGCTACCTTGACACGGTAGAGGTCGACGGTTCAAGACCGTCCGCGCCTACCATCCCGCCTAGCGTATCGAACCGCCTAGCGCGGTTGATGCCATACTTTTCCTGTGGGAAGCGCGGCGAAGAGACTCCGTGGACATTATCACACGCCACGGATTGACTAATCATTGACGTAGACGATCGGCGATACGATGGCAATCGGTTCTCATCAGATCACGATTACGTTGCCCGACGGCAGTCAGCGAAGCGTTCCTGCGGGCAGCAGCGTCGCGGACTTTTTAAAGGACGACAAGAAAGGTTCAGACATTCTGGCGGCAAAGGTGAACGGGACGTTGGTCGATCTTGCGACCGCCTTACAAGACGACGCCGTCGTCGAGCCGATCACATTTGCTTCTCCGGAGGGGAAAGAAGTCTATCGACACAGCAGCACTCACATTATGGCGCAGGCAGTGAAAGAGGTCTTCCCGTCTGCGCAGCTAACGATCGGTCCGGCACTCGAAGATACATTTTATTACGATTTCGCATTCGAACGCCCGTTCACGCCCGAGGATCTCGAAAAGATTGAAGCACGCGCACAAGAGATCATCAAGGCGGATCGCCCGTTCAAGCGAAGGGAAATGCCTCGCGAAGAAGGCATGAAGTTTTTCCGTGATCAGGGCGAGCAGTATAAGGTCGAGATCATCCAAGGATTTCAAGATCAGACCGTCTCTCTCTATGAGCAAGGCGGAGGCTTTGTCGATCTCTGCCGAGGGCCCCATCTGCCGAGCACGGGACGGGTGGGGGCGTTCAAGTTGCTGTCAACGGGGGGCGCATACTGGCGTGGTGATGAGCGCAACCCCATGCTGCAGCGTATTTACGGTACGTCCTTTCCAACCAAGAACGAACTCGACGCCTACCTCGCCAAACTCGAAGAGATCAAACGGCGAGATCACCGAAAGCTCGGGAAGGAGTTGGATCTCATCTCGATCCAGGATGATATCGGCCCTGGGCTTGTCCTCTGGCACCCTAAAGGCGCGCTCGTGCGTGTGCTGATTGAAAATTTCTGGCGGGAACAGCATCTCCAGCACGGGTATCAATTGGTATATTCGCCGCATGTCGCCCGGCTCGATCTCTGGAAGACCAGCGGCCATGTCGATTACTACCGCGAGAATATGTTTGTGCCGATGAAGGTGGAGGCCAGCGAGTATCAGCTCAAGCCGATGAATTGTCCCTTCCACATCATGATTTATAAGTCCCACATGCGCAGCTATCGGGATCTTCCCATTCGCTATGGCGAATTGGGGACAGTGTATCGGTATGAGCGAACGGGTGTGTTGCATGGGCTGTTGCGCGTGCGCGGGTTCACGCAGGACGATGCGCATCTCTTTTGCCGTCCCGATCAGATCGAATCTGAAGTGAGCCATGTGCTGGACTTCACATTTTTCATGATGAAGACGTTTGGATTCTCGGACTTTGAGGTCTATCTGTCCACGCGTCCTGAAAAAGCCGTCGGGTCGGAAGAGCGCTGGACGCAGGCGACGAATGCTCTTGAGGCGGCACTGAAGAATCGCGGGGTCGCCTATGAGATCGATCCAGGCGAAGGCGTCTTCTATGGTCCGAAGATCGATATCAAGATCAAGGATGTCCTGGGGCGAGCGTGGCAATGCTCTACTGTGCAGGTGGATTTTAACAATCCGGAACGATTCGAATTGGCGTATACCGGCGAAGACGGCAAAGCGCATCAGCCCATTATGATTCATCGCGCCCTCTTAGGGTCCATCGAGCGATTTTTCGGCATTCTAGTGGAGCATTATGCAGGGGCTTTCCCGACATGGCTGGCTCCGGTGCAAGTGCGCGTATTGCCCATTACCGACAAACAGCGTCAGTATGCCGAGGCAGTCGTCGGCCAGCTACACGCGGTCGGGTACCGGGCCGAGGCCGACGCTCGAAATGAGAAGATCGGATTGAAGATTCGCGAGGCGGAAAAGGCCAAGATCCCGTACATGCTGGTCGTGGGAGAGCGTGAGATGGAAGCGGGCACTGTGGCTGTGCGAGGCCGAAGCGGTGCTAATCTGGGCACCCTCTCCGTGCCCGGCGTCATCGATCTGATCCGGGATGACATTGCGAAGGCGATCCCCACTGTTCACTGATAACCGAGGAGGTGCCGTATCGTTCCTAAGCTGAGGGTGAATCGGGAAATCCGAGTTCGCGAAGTGCGTGCCATCGGCCCTGAAGGAGAACAGTTAGGGATTCTTCCTACTCCCGATGCATTCCGGAAGGCGCAAGAGATGGGGTACGATCTCGTTGAGGTCGCGCCGACCTCGCAGCCGCCGGTGTGCCGGATTATGGATTATGGCAAGTACAAGTATGAGCTCAGCAAAAAGGACCATCAGAGTCGACGCCATCAAAAGTCTACGCAGGTGAAGGAGATTAAGCTGCGGCCACGCACCGACAAGCACGATCTCGAGATCAAGGTGAGACAGATCAAGGAGTTTCTCGCGGAAGGGAATAAGACAAAGGTGACAGTGACTTTCCGCGGGCGCGAGATGGCCAACCAAGAATTAGGGCGGGCGGTCATGACGTCGGTGATGGAACAGGTCCTGGAAGCCGGGACGATCGAGTACCAGCCGCGCATGGAAGGCCGAAGCCTGATCATGATTGTCGCGCCGAAAAACTGACGTTGCAAGAATAGGAAAAGGAGCACTATGCCGAAATTAAAAACTCATAAGGGCGCAAGCAAACGATTCAAGCGCACAGGAAGTGGCAAGCTGATGAGAAAGAAAGCCGGCCGACGCCATATCCTGACCAGCAAGGCTCGCGATCGCAAGCGGCGGCTGAAAGGTTCGGCCGTCGTCGAGAGCGGGTTTACCGATGCCCTCAGCCGAATGTTGCCGTACGGTGCGTAAGAAGTCATTCAAAATGCAAAGTTCAAAATGTGTCTTCGTTTTGACTTTTGCATTGAACGCCTAGCGCCGTATCAAAAGCAGTGGGAGAGACAGGAACTAAGGAACTAAGGGAAGGAAGGTTGCCATGCCACGCGTAAAAGGTGGTCCCAAGACCAGACAGCGACGGAAAAAGCGGCTGAAATTAGCAAAGGGTCAGTATGGAGGAAAGAGCCGGCTGTTTCGAACCGCGACTGAGTCGGTCGACAAGGGCCAGCAGTATGCCTATGTTGAACGAAAAAAGCGGAAACGGAATTTTAGAAACTTGTGGGTGGCGCGCATCAATGCCGCTGTTCGAGCTCATGGATTGACCTATAGTCGCTTTATGAACGCCCTGAAGAAATCGAATATCGGGCTTGATCGAAAGGTATTGTCCGATATGGCGATCAAGGATCCGGGTGGCTTTCAGAAGCTGGCGCAGATGGCCAAGGAGTTTGTGCCCGTCGCAGGCTAGATTTCATTTCCTGTCATTCGACCTAGGTCGAATGACAGGATACCCGCTCATTTTCCCTCGATAAGACTGTCGATTGTAAGTTCAAATGCCACCGTGGGCATCGTTACCTGCCACTGCTCCAGCACTTCGGGATGCAGTTCTCCGATCACGCCGATGGGCCGGCTATCCACGAAGATCTGTCCGGCACGCCCGTCCAAAAAAGACGGATGGCTGACAGCCTCCAGTGTGTACGGCGTGCTCAAGTAATACAACAGCAGGTCCAGCGTCGAGTGGATTTCTGAAAAATTGGCTGCGGCATGAGCGATCACCGCGCCAAGTGAGAGCACCGTCCGCGAGCCGAGGTCATGGGTGGCGTTCGGGATCGCGACTTCTCCGACTTCGAAAAGACGATGCGGATAGAAGCTTCGAGTCGAGGTCGATTCAACACGCAAGAGAGACGGGATGATGGATTGCCTCAGCGTGCTATAGGTCTGCGCCATCGCATTATCGACCTCGACGACTTGCCCCCACGGCGTGCCGGACAGTCGCATACGATCGACCAATTCCACCCGCGATGACAGGAGATTCGACATCATTTCCTGAAACCCGAACCCCACCATCAAATCACGCATGCGATCGGACACCTGTTCCAGCCGCGAGAGTCCGCCGACGGTGAACTCCGACGGCATGATCGGCGCAAACGAGCCATAGCCTCGGCTGA
The DNA here is from genome assembly GCF_965152615.1 of Nitrospira sp. Nam74. Taxonomy (NCBI): domain Bacteria; kingdom Pseudomonadati; phylum Nitrospirota; class Nitrospiria; order Nitrospirales; family Nitrospiraceae; genus Nitrospira; species Nitrospira sp. Nam74. Next base: position 137,484 of record NZ_OZ224220.1, read on the forward strand.
TGGCCACATCCTCGGCCACATCCACCGGATGCATCACATCATTGCGATAGGGGGGGAGGGTAACCGAGACGTTATCTCGTGAGACGGTCGTCTCATAGCCATACGACACCAGGGTCGTGCGAATCTCCTCCGCGTCGAGTCTTTGTCCCAAGGCAGATTCGATTGACCTCATGGGAAGCGTGTGCGGCTTGCCGAAGTTGTGAGGCGTTCGAATCGTCTTGCCGAACTCCGTCTCGTAAGGGTACACGATCTCCACGACATCGATGGCCGCGCCGCGGTCGGCCAAGTTCACCGCCATAATATTCAACGTCAATAGGACCATCCGAAGGTCCGTTCCCGTCACTTCGACCAACAGCTCCCGATCGCCCACGCGGACTTCACCGATTTCCCGGCTGTTAACAATGGGGGGCAACGAAAGGACCTGCCCTTCCGTATCCAGCAACAAGGGAACACGATCGTGTCCGGTTAGGATCGAAGCATATTCCAATCCTTTCGGGTGCACGGCGAGAATCTCTCGCGGCGTCATCTTCTCATCAAAGCCAAGCGGGGTGAATCGAACCTCGTCCGGTTTGACGAGGGTGTAGGTGATGGGAAAGACGATGGTGGGCAGGCGATAGAGTCCGATGGATACGATCCGTCGCTTGTGGCCAAAGATGTCGGCCAGCTTCTCCTGAACTTGAATCAGCTGGGCCAACCCGGCGGCCGTCACTTCATAGCCGACGGCTGTACAGGCGGCCACGTACGGCCTTACCGTATGAAGGTCAGGCGATACGGTAAGACGACGGGTCGAACGACTCTTCGCATGAAAAAATGAATAGCCGGGCAGCGCGCCGGCGAGCTTGGTGCGGATTTGCCGCGCGATACCTTCGCAGGACCACAGATCGGGTCGATTGCTGTCCTGTAGTTCGATGCGAAGTTCGCCGGTTTCCTGATCGTGGTCCTTCAGTTCACCTTTGACCAGTTGCAACCAGGATTCAATCTGGGCGTTCGTGAGCTGACCACTGTGCGGCAGTGGCCCCAGCAGCGCTTGGAAATCTTTTCGATCGATCGAAATCGTCGGCATATCACCCGTGAGTGATCAATGAAAAACGATAGACGATACACAACATCAGCATACGAGTCACCTTACAAAGGACTGCGCGTGGTGCGGATCAGTTCCAAATCGGCGGAAAAGAGATCGCGGATATCGTGGATGCCCAACGCGACCATGGCCATACGATCCAGTCCCAAGCCCCACGCGATCACCGGCACATTCACCCCGAGCGGCACGGTGACTTCCGGGCGAAATAGTCCTGCGCCACCGAGCTCCATCCACCCCAGGCGCGGGTGACGCACGTGCAATTCCACCGACGGTTCCGTGAAAGGAAAGTACGCAGGAAGGAAACGGCTTTCCTTCGCTTGCGCCATTTCCCTCGCGAAGAGATCCAACAGGCCGAGCAAGATTCTGAAATTAATGTCGGCCCCGATGACGATGCCTTCGACCTGGAAAAAATCTGGGGAATGCGTCGCATCGACCTGGTCGTATCGAAAGCACCGCGCGATTGAGAAATATTTTCCGGGCACCAGAGGTTTGGAGGCCAGCGTTCGCGCGGACACGGCTGTTCCCTGGCTGCGCAGCACCAGCCGCTTTGCCCGCTCGCGGTCATAGGCATATCCCCATCCGGCAGAACCGGTATCCCCGCCGTTTTCATGGGCGGCGGCCACGCGCTCGAGAAACGGGTCCGGGGCAGTCCGAGCATGCGAGGGATCTTTCACGAAATACACGTCGTGGATCGCGCGGGCCGGGTGGAACTGAGGCATATAGAGACTGTCCATATTCCAGAATTCCGTCTCGACCAGAGAGCCACGCATTTCCTGAAAGCCCATGCTGGCCAATTTGTACTTCACCTGATCCAAGAATTCCCGGTACGGGTGTCGTTTTCCAACGGCCGTGCGCGGCGGTCGTAGACTGATCGAATATTTCCGGAAGCGTTTGGTTCGCCATGAGCCGTCTTTCAATAATTCCGGCGTCAGCTGAGACACTTCTTCGGCGACCCCTTCTTTCAGCAAGGCTTGGATCGCTTCACCGTCCGGCGTGAGCGCGTAGGCGCGATCCGGCCGCTCATCGAGGCGGAACGGCTCCCGCGCATTGCCCCGTTTAACCGCGTGTTGCTTGATCAGGGCGCGTATGGGCTCAGAAAATGTCGAGAGGTCTCGCGTGCTCCCGTGCAATTGCTGGAGCAATGTGCGCAATAACTCTGCCGTCCGGCTGGCTTCGCCGGTTGCTTCCACGAATCCACCGGGAACGATGCGGATAGCCCCTTCTTTTTTGAGGGTCCCGATCGCGCTACTCATCTCGGTCGGTTCCAGCTCTTCGCTGGTTTGAATATCCTGGATCGTCACGCGCCTTTCAATCTGCTGGGCCTGCTTCAGAACTGAGAGAATGCGCTCGATCGGCGCATGCTTTTCGAAGTACCGCTCGCCGACATCAGTGAGTGAAACGGACGTCTGAAACACTTCCTCTTCTACACGAATGAGCGATTTGGCCAGCAGCCATCCAATCGCCATGCTGATCTGAGAAGGTTCAAGCGCGGTCGCGTATGTCAGCGGTTCTTCCCATAGAGGGGATTGGGACTGTGCCTGATGGCTGCCCAGTGCCGAAAGGACTTTGATCTCGAGGGGATGGAGGCTTTCGAAGAGCGCGGAGCGGTCTTGCATGACCTATCGCTGCCGACCGGTTTGCGATCGGGACGCTCCCTTCGCGGCCGAGGCCGAATGGCCGTCCTGTCGCAAGGCGGTGATTGTTGCGCCGTAATCGTCACTGCAAAAGATGGCCGATCCCGCGACGAGGATGTCCGCGCCCGCTTGGATGATTCGTCCGGCATTGTCAACTTTTACACCGCCGTCTACTTCTAGCACCGCCTGGCTGCCGGTCCGGTCGATGAGCTGCCGCGCGCGTTCGATTTTCTGAAGCATAGAGGGAATAAACTGCTGGCCGCCGAACCCGGGATTCACAGACATAATCAGTAACAAGTCGGCGTCGCCAATAATCTCCTCCACTGTGAAGAGCGAGGTGGCCGGATTTAATGTGACTCCTGCTTTGACGCCGCGCTCCTTAATGGACTGGACAGTCCGATGCAGGTGCGGGCAGGCTTCGACGTGCACGGTCAGGTAATTGGCGCCCGCTTCGGCAAACTCCTCTATGAAGCAGTCCGGATTCGTCATCATGAGATGGACGTCGAGCTGCAATTGGGTGACCTTGCGCAAGGCTTCGACGATGGGCGGACCAATGGTCAGATTAGGGACGAAGTGCCCGTCCATCACGTCCACGTGGAGCAGATCGGCGCCGGCGGCCTCCACGCGTGCGACTTCGTCGGCAAGCCGAGCGAAGTCCGACGACAGAATGGAGGGTGCGATACGAACGTCGGAGCGCATATCACCCCGCCTTTCGGAGTCGGGCGGCATAAAAGCCATCCATGGAGTGAGGGGCAAGCATGGTTGAAAGATCTCCGTGTCTGTTCACGAGGTTTCGGCCGCGAGCGGGTAGCCACGGCATAACGGCTTCCCGCGAAAAGTTCGGATGATCGGAGCAGAATTGCTCGATCACCTGCTCGTTCTCTTCAATTTCAGTTGAGCAGGTACTATAGACGATGATCCCGCCGGGCCGCAAGAGACCGCTTACGTGTGCGAGAATGGCGAGCTGGCGCGCCTGCTGGTGTTTTACGAGCTCTTCCTGTTTGTGCCACTTGGCTTCCGGGTGGCGGCGCAGCACTCCAAACCCGCTGCACGGGGCGTCGACGAGAATGCGATCGAAGGGTTGCGATAAGAAGGACGCGCGTGATGACACGGAACCCTCAGGGCGAGCGGCATCCATTAGCACCGGTGTGACGATGGAGATGCCAAGGCGCCGGCAATTGTCTTTCAATAAATGGAGACGGGCCGCGCTCTGATCGAACGCCACAATCTCTCCCCGGTTTTGCATGATGGCGGCGAGGTGTGTGGCCTTGCCTCCCGGTGCCGCACACGCATCCAGAATTCTTTCTCCTGGTTGCGCCTCTAACAACGGCGGGACCAATTGTGCCGCCTCATCTTCGACATAAAATGCCCCTTCATGGAAGAGAGGAAGATCTCTGATGGCGCCTTGCTTCTCCAGGATCAGTCCGATCGGACTGACGGGAGTTGGATGCGACTCCACTCCGGCTTTCAGCAGTTGTGCCTGCACGGCCTCGCGCGTGAAACGCAGGGTATTGATCCGCAGGGTCAGCGGTGGAATCGCTACAGTCGCATGACACAGCCGCTCGGCATCGGCGGGGCCGAACCGGGCGATCCATCGTTCTACCAGCCACTGCGGACAGGCATAACGAACGGCATACGCGTTGATTGGATCCTTGGCAGGATCGGGCCACGGAGGGGCCTGGCCACGTTGAAGGGCGCGCAAGATGGCATTGACGAAACCGGACCAATCGCGTCCTCGAACACTCTTCGCCAGGGCGACTGATTCGTTGACTGCGGCCGAGGCGGGAATCCGGTCGAGATACAACAGTTGATACGCCCCGAGGCGAAGTGCCGTTCGAATGGGCGGCGGGAGTCGTTCCATCGGTCGGTCCGAAACGAGATCCAGTCGCCAATCAAGCGTGCCTCGATGGCGGAGCACACCGTACGTTAATTCAGTGGTGAGCCCGCGATCGCGTGGGTCAACATGTGCAGTCGAGAGCACCCGATTGACAGACTCGTCAGCCGGTGCGCCGGTTCGTTCGGTGTCTTGAAGAATACGAAACGCAAGAAGACGGGCATTCGTCACTGAAGCGGGCCTGGACATGGCTCAGCCCGGGATATTGATGGATGCTGTTGCAAAGTGGCTGAGACCAAAGCGCTCGATGGCACCCGCCCATCGCGGGGGCGCCGACACGTGCCCTTTCCGGTGGACTTCTCGCGGAGCGCACCGCGCGATGAACAAAGAGGGCCACGTCTGTGCACGCCGACGAGTTGGTGAGCCGGCTGGATCTGGACACCTTGATTTTTCCGGTCCGTCGGTGAGAGTGAACGAGAAAAGCCTCGTCGGGCGAGAGGATCGGCCGCTATAGCAGGTGTTCATGAATAATCCGGGTCAAGGTTGCGGGCTGGAGTGCAAGCGAAATCCTGGCGTAAGCCGGTGCCCGGCGAGATAGTGTTGGACGGCCATTCGACGACTGTTCGCGGGCTGGAGTTCGAGGATGGCGAGCAATCCGAGGCCGGTGGCCACCTGAATCGCCTCCTTGGTGACCCCGACGACCGTTCCTGGTTCTGCCGTTGTGGGATCGCCCAGAGCCCGTACCTTCCAAATCGTCCAGCGTTCCTGGCCAGCATGTGTAAAGGCCCCCGGCCATGGTGAAAGACCACGGACCCGGTTCGCGATGTGGATGGCCGCTGATGTCCAATCAATCTGGCCCATCTCTTTCTCGAGGAGAGGCGCCATCGTGGCTTGGCTATTGTCTTGAGGCCGAGGGGTAAGAGTGCCGGCCTTCAACCGACGGATCGTTTCGACTAATAGGGGACCCCCGACCTTCCCGAGTTTTTCCGAAAGCGAGCCGGCGGTGTCCTCGGCATCGATCGGGACGCGCTCTTGTAACAGCATGGCGCCGGTATCCATGCCGGCGTCCATCAACATCGTCGTGATGCCGGTCTCCGCTTCTCCATTGATGAGTGCCCACTGGATGGGGCCGGCGCCTCGATATTTCGGCAAGAGTGACCCATGGACATTCACGCAGCCTTTCGGGGGGAGATCAAGAATCACGGGCGGCAGGATGCGGCCGAAAGCGGTCACGGCGATGAGGTCCGGTTGCCATGCCCGTAGTGCATCAAGAAAAGCAGGATCCTTCATCTTCAATGGTTGCAAGATCGGCACGCCGGCTTTCTCCGCCAACTGCTTGATTGGCGAGATCGCCATCGTTTGTCCGCGTCCCTTTGGCTTGTCGGGTTGCGTCACGACACCGACCACGCTGTCTTCTGAGTGAAGCAAGGCCTCCAATGATGGAACGGCAAATTGCGGTGTGCCCATGAATACGATGCGCATGGTATCGCTTTACCACTCTGCGGCAATGGAAAGCAATGTGACTACATTGTTTCCTTGACGCCGGATTCCTTCGTTTGTTACAGTCCGCCTGCGGGGTGGAGCAGCCTGGTAGCTCGTTGGGCTCATAACCCAAAGGTCGAAGGTTCAAATCCTTCCCCCGCAACCAAGAATGTCAAGAAGTGTGAAGGGGGATTGGCTATACAATAGCCAATCCCCCTTTGTTGTTGAGACCGCCGTATTTTGATCCCCCTCCAACCCTGTGTCAGCTCGCCTTCTCCGCAATCCTGTGCAGTCCGATTTGGACGCTGGTCATATCACACTATTGCTCCTGGGTTTGTTGCAGAGTCGAGGGCAGCTAGAAAGCAGCCCCCTCAAGTCCGTTACCTAAACGGCACGTGCAGTAGCAGCCCGGTCTCCGGCCCTTAGGTCATCGTCGTTCGCTATATCCCTGCTGGATCCATCGCTCTAATTGTTTGATGCGCCGCTTGAGCTGATCGAGGCTGGCGTTCTCTATCCGGCTCCCGGTGCGTCGCACGAGTTCAAGATTGATCCGCCGATGTTCGACGCCTGAGCGCTGGGCGACCTGGATGACTAAGCCTTTATGAGTCTGGCGTAATTGCTCTTTGCGTTCATGCAGCGGCAACGTGTCGGGTTGAGCTTGTACGGCGCCTGCTTCAGGCGGCGTTTCCTCCTCTTCATCTCCAATCCTGCCGTGGGCCAACGCCACCCCGCGCAACGGAATAAACGGCTCCACTTCATTCGCGTGGACGTCGAAGAGCGTTCTGGGCTCGGCGCGGGCGAGCTCGATCAGAACGTGGTCACGCTCGGCTTTGATGGCCTCGGCGTACTCGACCAATCGAGGATCGCGAGGCAGGTAGAGATACGCGCGTTGCGACGAAGGCAGATCGCTTTGCATCCGGACAAACCGGCCGACGACTTGGCGGAAATACATTTCCGTTTGCACATTCGTCGCATAGACACCGACTCGCAGCCGCGGGATATCCACGCCTTCCGAAACCATGTTCACGGCAATCAGCCAGCGATCCTTGCCGCTCGCAAAGCGTTCGATGATTTTGGTCGACATGGGATCGTCTGAAATGGCCACGCGCGCCGGCGTCCCCGTCATGGCCTTGATTTGTGCTGCCAGATGCCTCGCATGGTCCTGATCCATCGCGATAATGAGGCCTCCGGCTGCGCCATGCTGCTTTCTCACATTCGTCAGTTCGGCATCGGCGTCCTTGATGACCGAGTTCACCCATTCATCGTGCATCAGTGCGGTCTTGAGTCTTTCTTGCTGTTTGCGACGCCCCAAGTAATCGGCAAAGCGTGCGGTGACTTCTTTGCCCCGTGAGACCCAACTCAGATCGCCTTCATAAGTTGGAAAGACGATGGGGCGGCAGACCTTCTCGGCCAGCGCCTCGCGATATCCATAGCTGAAATCGGGCGCACTTTGCTCATTCTCATACGTGACAAACGGGATGGGGTTATTGTCCGTCCGAAACGGTGTGCCGGACAACGCGAGTCGCCTGACGGCGTGGGCGAACGCTTCGCGCAGGGCTTCGCCCCAATCTTTCCCATCGCCGGCATGATGCAATTCGTCAAAGATGGCCATCGTCGGGGACTGGCGACACGCGAGCCGATACACGTGTGGCGCGAGGCACACTTGTTGGTAGGTGACGACACATCCGTGATAATCCCGGCTCTCCTTTGCCTGATCGTTCGTGAGATACGGATCCAGACGGATGCCTGCCTCGTGGGCGGCACGGGCCCATTGTTGTCGCAAATGGTTGGTGGGACAGATCACGACGACGCGCATGGCGGCTTTCCGCTGCAGCACGTCGTGGGTAATGCGAAGCGCGAGGCGGGTTTTACCGGCGCCCGGCGTTGCCATGGCAAGAAAATCCGGCTTGGAATGGTTGGAGACCTGCTCGAAGGCGCGTTGCTGCCAGTCGCGCAGTTTGGCTTTCCATGGTTCCAGCGAAAGGGTCATGATACGGCTTCGGCCATGTGAAAGAAGCAGGGAGGTCTATCGGAAGTGGTCGGCGGTGTCAAGCGAACGGGACCGGTACGTAGGCTGTCGTACCCGGTCGGCTCTCCAGTTGGCTGATTTGTGGCGCACCGGCTCATCATTACACTAGTCACTATTCCATTGTATGGAGGAACCATGAAGTTTTCCGAGTCGCATCACCATCTATCTCCGCCAACGGTGCGCATGTTAATTATCGACGACGACGATGTGCTTCTCTCGGCCTTGCCGTGGCCGATCAGGCGGCGCATGCCGCAGATGAGCATCGATACGGCGGACACCCCCGAGGATGCGCTTCGTCATGTGTACTCACATGACTATGACGTCATTCTCAGCGATATTCGGATGCCCCGAATGGATGGTGTGACCCTCTTGCGCAAGCTGGGGGCGATCCAACCACAAACGCCTGTCATTTTGTGTACCGCGTGTGGAGAGGAAGAGTTGCGACGGCAGGCCAATTTGGCAGGAGCGTTTGCCTTTATCACCAAACCGCTGGATCTTCACTTCCTGATCGACTTACTGAAAAACGCCGTCTTTGCGCACCGGCGACAGATCCACCCGGTCGAGCAACAAACATAGGTAGTCACTCGACTTGGCATGGGTCAATCACCTTCATAGAAAAATCGGAATCCGAGGTCTACCGTCTGGACAGCGCGAGTCGTCAGATAAGACGGGGCCTAGACGTTTTGGTCTTCCGGTGGATCGAGAGGCCCAGCCCATTCTCCTCCGGTGACTTTCACGTCATCAAAGGATCCATCCGGCCATTGGAAGTATCCCGCCTCGTCGACCTCGACGATAATGGGAGAGGGATCTCGATAGGTGCCGCGCCGCCAATACCATCCTGCCTGCGACGGTTTCTCGGCGCTCCATGACAGTTTGCGTGTGAGATGATGCATTTGCTGTTTTGCCATGGTGCTCTTCCTCACAAACTATCCGCCTGTACGAAGGCCCAGCGTACACAACTCCCGTCCAAATAAAAAGAGGCCCCTGCCGCGGGTGCCGTGATTCGGTCATGGTGTCACTCAAGCTATCGCATGGCGTGGCTTACCGTCCATCGTGGCCATGTCGTCATCGTGTTACGTTGTTGCCGGGCTTTACTTTCTCGAAAATCCTACATACAGTTACCGCTCTTACAACGGAGAAAGGCGGATGAATATACTCGTCTCGATCTGTGTAGTATGTGGGCTGGCCTCAACAGCTTTCGCGGATTTTCGTGCCGGTGTGGACGCGTATCAACGCGGCAATCACATGATGGCCTTCCAGGAATTTTGGACACTAGCGCAGGAGGGCCATCCCGGAGCGGAATTTAATCTGGGCGTCTTGTATGCGAAAGGCCTTGCCGTGCCGCAGGACTTTCGTCAGGCCGCACGCTGGTATCGACTGGCCGCGGAGCACGGTCATTCATTGGCGCAATGCAACCTTGGCGCGCTCTATGAGGTGGGTAAGGGGGTCATGCAAAACAATGGAGAAGCGATCCGCTGGTACCGATCGGCGGCCGAGCAAGGAAACTCCGGTGGCCAGAATAATTTAGGTCGGATGTATGAGGAAGGCCGAGGCGTTCCACGTGATGTAGGCGAAGCGCTGGGATGGTACCGAAAAGCGGCGGTGCAAGGGAATGCGCAGGCTCAGGCGAACCTCGCTCGCCTTTCTGCCACTACGTCACTCCCACAAGATGATAGGACCGCGGTCCATAAGTAAGGAGCCTCAGAGCCGGCAGGGACGTAATGGTTATCGCGTTTACATCGTCATAAGGTCCTAATGACAGTCGCTCGTCATCGAAAGTCGCTTCAGCCGGCCTTCTCGTACGAACTCCACTGACAGCGCCATGTCCACATCCCGACATTTCAAAGCGTCTTTTCCGGATAGTGACATGTCGGCCTTCGTCGTAAGAATGTTGCTCTACTGAGCAGAGTCATTTAGGGAGATCCATGTTTAGGGAAAATAATGGTGAGTAAGGCGAGCCCATGGCTCACCTGCGTTTTTTTCGGGTGCAGTCTTCTTTGGTCGGATCAGGTCATGGCCCAAGTCTCAGTTAATCCGCAGCAATATGATCTTGCTCTTTCCAAGGGCGTGCTCAAATACAACCAAGGTCAGTATGAAGATGCCGCGACATTCTTTCGGCAAGCGCTCAATGCCAAGCCCGGCGATCCGGATGCCAGTTACTACCTTGGTCAGACTTTGATTCGAACAAAACGTTATCAGGATGCGGAAACGCTCTTTAGAACGGCCGTCGAGGCGGATCCATCGTCCGGGCGAGCCAAATTGGGCTTAGCGATGACCCAATATCATCAGGAGAAGTATCCGGAGGCGTTGAATAATCTCAAGGCTGCGCAAATTCAACTGCCAAATGATCCCTTGGTCTATTATTTTGAGGGCCTCACCTACATCCGTCTGGGTGCGTATGACAAGGCCGATGGACCGCTGACCAAGGCGATCCAATTGAGCCCGGATCTCGTGCCGGAAGGCCATTATCAACGCGGCGTGGCACAGTACGGTCTTGGCCGGTACGATGAGGCCGCCGCAGAGTTTGAAGCCGCCGTTGCCGCAGAACCCGGTTCGGAACTCGCGCAGGCCGCTCGGGTCTACTTAACTCAAATTCGAGAGGGCACCCAAGGGACCGAACGCAGACGGTTGGATCCCACGCAGCCGAGGATGCCCGTCCCCGTCGCGAGCCAAAAACGGTGGGACCTGACCTTCAGTGTGAGCCCCCAATACGACTCGAATGTGGTGATCCTGCCATTAGGTGTGCAGCCGCCGGGGGGCTCAAGCGGCATCTCTCAGAAAAGCGATTATCGAACCGTATTCACGGGGCGAGGTGAATACCGGCCGCTCCAGACGGATAATTGGACTGTAGGCACGGCTTACGGGTTCTACCAGAGCTTCCATCACACGCTGAGCGGCTTTGATGTGCAAGATCACACGCCGTCCGTCTACGTGCAACATCGCTACGGCCGCTTTCAGTCTCGAGTGGATTATCTGTTCGATTATGTCACGGTCGGCCGCGACCCCTTTCTCGTATCGCACGCGTTGCGACCGGTCTTCTCAGTTCGCGAAGGCAACAATTGGTTCACTCAACTGCAACTCGGCTACCAGAACAAGGATTTCAAAGACGACCGGTTCGCGCTGAACTCCACGAGAGACGGCAAGAATTGGCTCATCGGAGTGTCGCAGTTCTATCATTTTGCCGAGAACGCCGGTGTGGTGCGTGTCGGCTATATCTACGACACCGATCGCACCGGCGGAGGGTCGCCGTCTGTCGCTTTCGCCCCGAGTAATTCCGATTGGGCCTATACAGGGCATCGATTCTCAACCGGGCTCCGCTTGCCACCGGTGTGGACTCTGACCCCGGATTTCACCTTCGACTATTATCGACAGAATTACGACAATCCCAATTTCTTCTCAGTAGATCCCAATAACTTTTCGCGTGGTGGGCGTACAGTCCGGCACGATGACATCTATATCGTAACGGCCGCGGTTTCCCGCCCGATCACCCAAAAGCTTTTTCTCGGCGTGCAGTATAGCTACACCCGGGATGTGGCGAATGTCCCACTCTTCAATTACGAACGCATGGTGTACTCCCTCACATTAAGCGGCGGTTTTTAAGGCGCGCGATCGATGTCCAGTTTTCTCACACGGGTCGCGATGTTGGTCGGTGTCGGCCTCACCCTGACCATGTGGCCATCCTCGGCACCCACGGCGGCGACAGATTCTATTGGGCTCATCACCACCCTCGAAGGGAAAGCCTATGTCGCGCGAGAAGGGAGTGCCAAGCCGCTGCTGCTCAATGGACAGGATGAGGTATTGATCCATGATGTGATTGAAACGCAATCGCATTCACGACTGAAGATCTTGTTTCAGGACGATAGTCTGCTGACGATCGCTGAGAATAGCCGTATTGCCATTCGCGAATTTTCCCACGGCAGTCTCATTCCATCGAAATTAGTTATTCAGCTCGACCGAGGTGCCGTTCGCAATTCCATCGGCGGCCATCCGGCGGGCGCGGATTCGGCATTCCAAGTGCAAACACCTGCGGCATTGATTGGGGCGCGTGACGCCTATTTCGCGGTATGGATCGATGAAGGCATCCCGGCGCTCATTCAGGGGGACGCAGAGCAGCACAGCCCCGCCCACGGCACTCCATCTGCAGGACCCTTACTTCCACCCGCTGTTTTGCACCGCCAGGTCGGGCTCGCAAACATCGGACAGGCCGGCACTGTGACGGTGATGTCGGCCGGCCAGTCGATCACCATCAATCCCAGCGAGTATGTCGTCGTTCCGTCCAATTCAGGCTCTGTCACGCCAACGACGTGGACCGCTACGCCGCCACCGCCTGTGGCGATGGTGATTGCCGCGACGGAACTCAAAGCCTTCCCAAAAACCGAGACAGCGAAAGAAACCTTGCGCGTGGTCGGAGCAGGAGTCGACCCCGCTATAGTCACCGGTACGTCGAATCTGGAGCCAGCTGCCATGGTTCCTCCAACCGGGCAGGTTCGTGTGCCTCAAGTTATGATGACACCGCCGGCAGTCATTTCTGGAGCCGCCCCTATATCGCCGTCGGGAACTTCCGCAGCTCAACCTGGCCCGCCCGCTCCACCAGCGCCACATCCAGTGCCGCCACCGACACCACCGCCCGCGCCTGCTCCGGCTCCCGCGCCAGCACCGGCCCCAGCGCCAGCTCCGCCGCCGACTTCACCGCCTGGCCGTAGGTAGAGGCGAGAGAGGAGAAAAGGATCATGAGCACGAAGCGAATTCTCGTTCTTGTCGTTTCAATCTTCATTGGAACGGCAATGTATAATGCGCTACAGGTCCATGCCTCAGTGTCTGCCGCTAAAATATCAACCAGCTCCACTGGCTTGGTCGAGGCCTGTGGCGACAAAGGAGGCCAGGAGAAGTACACCTGTTATGAAGCGGCTTTACTAGATATCGTAAAGACATCCGGGTTGGCTACCGCGATGGATGTCCTTTCGGTGCTGGGCGTGTTTGACGAGGACGTGCAGCGTGACGGACATGTCTACGCCCATGCGATCGGGATTGCCGGTTTTCAGTCTGATCCGGACATGGGAAAGACGTTCGCACGATGCACGGAATTGTTTCAGTCAGGGTGTTACCATGGAGTGATCCAAGCCTATCTCGATCACATACTTGATCCCGTACTGATTGCCGACTCGGGACGGATCAATGGTCTCTGCCAGGCCTATCGTAAGGAGACCCGCAGCCGGTGGTTGCTCTTCCAATGCGTCCACGCTCTAGGCCATGGGCTCACAAGTTTTTATGCACATGATTTGCCGCGCGCTCTGCAGGGGTGCGATCTGCTCGCGGATGACTGGGATCGCCACAGCTGTTATGGCGGCGCGTTCATGGAGAATGTCGTCCATGCCATTCACCCCCATCACCCGGCGCCTCATCCGAAACTTATCGCCACGGCCGAGCCTCACGTGCACCCGTCGCCGGACGATTTCGTGGCGATTAAAGCCACGGATCCTCTCCATCCTTGTTCGATGCTGGACGATCGCTATTTAACGGATTGCTACCTGATGCAGACCTCCATCATCCTGTATCTGAATCACGGAGACATGGCGGATGCCGCTCGGACCTGCGACCGTGCCCCGTCCGCGATGCGGGTGCCGTGTTATCAAAGCCTGGGGCGGGATGTCAGTTCCTATAGCGTGCAGCAGACAGATGAATCCATACGGATGTGTTCACTCGGCCATCCTGACTATCAACCGTGGTGTTACGTCGGCCTGGTGAAAAACTTTATCGACATCACGGCGAAGCCTGAAAGCGGGTTGAACTTCTGCCCGCGTGTCCCCGGGCGGGGCAATCAAATGAAATGTTATGAGGCGGTCGGCGAAGAGATTTGGGCCTTGACGTCGAATGACAGCGAGCGGGCGACGCTCTGCGGAAAAACCGAAGGGGATCTGTATGAAGCCTGCCGGTATGGGGCACGTTTGAGGCAAGAGCCGCCCGTGGGCATCCCGATTGCGCGACAATAATCGACTCGACCTAACGATGAGTGGAGATGTTATGAGAACAATCATGTACCGCGCCTTTCTTGGCTGTGCCGTGTTCGCAGTTGTGCTCTCCACCGTGTCCTGTGCCACACGGACGCGCTATCTCACCGTGCGTCCTCCCCATGCCCTTCCTACGGAAGGACAGGCGCTGCCCCTCACGGCCGCGCTGGTTTTGCCGGATGCTGTCAGGAATGCAACCGACCAGGAACAAATCAGTTGTCCGTTCAGTACGACGGCCTTTGTATTTCAGATTGGATCGGGGTTTGAAAAAGGCGCCCTCCAGGCCATGTCGCATGCATTTACGAAGGTCGACCTCGTCAAAGAAAAGAAACTCGGCCAGTACGATGTCTTTATCGAGCCGGCGGCACCGGACATCGAATTGGAAGGACACTGTAATCTCTTCGTCAACGAACGGCCGACCCTTGATGCAAGAGCCACCGTCGCCGTCCGCGTGACCGATCGAAAGGACCAACCGCTGCTGGACGCGATCTTCTCCTCGGGCCAGCATACCGAAGAAAAGGTTTTGGACGTCGTCGGAAAAGCAATGGCAGAACTACTGCAGACAATGGCCCAAGGCCTCATGTCGGCTCCTAAAATGCTTGCGTATGCCGGCATGCCGGTGGATGCAGAGGCGATCGATCGAAAAATGGCGGAGTCTAGCCCGCGCAAAGGCGACACGCCGATGCACGCCGAACCGCCGAAACGAGTCGCGGCTGCGTTTGCACCGGTGGCCGCGGCTCCCGAGCCGACGCGTCCGCTGGTCACGGGGGCCGGATTTAGCGTCGGGTTCGGCTATGTGGTGACGGCATACCACCTTGTCGCTGGCATGTCCTATGCGACGGTCTACGAACATGAAAAGGCGCTCCCAGCGGCCCTCGTCTTGCGGGACCGGCTCAGCGATGTCGCTTTGTTAAAGGTAGAGGAGGGGTCTGATAGTCCCGCGCTGCTGGGTCTTCGGTTAGGCGATGGCACGAAAGTTAAAGTGGGGGACCGTGTGTGGATCGGCGATCTTTCCCCCTCGAGCAGCGGCCTCGAAAAAGTGATCTGGAAAGAGGCCCGGATACGTCCGTTGCCGGGCAGTGGGAATGGAGATCCTCGGATTCTACCCCTCGCGCTTGCGACTCCGCTTCAGCACAGTGGCGGACCGGTACTGAACGAACAAGGCGAAGTCATCGGCATGATGTTGGCTCCGGTTGACGCCGAGCATCTGTTTACCAATTTGGGACCGTTGTCTGCGGATACCGGGATAGCCATCAAGATTCAATATCCGAAGTGGCTTTTATCAATGCTGCCGGAATCCGAATACGTCTTGCCTGCGTCTATGCCACGGTCGCAGCCGGTCTCCACCTTGATGGAAAATGCCAAACCGCAAGTGGTGGTGATCAAAGCCGCGGCCAGATGAGTGCCTTACCGGAGGAGTGTGTTGTCCTGCGGGTTCACGGACTGGTAGGCCCGGACGAATCGTCCGAGATAATCGTGGACCGTCGTGCGAAGCATCGAGACGTCCAGTGGGCTCATCACTCCGTCCGCATGGATCCACCAGGTGGGCGCGAAAGTCGAGATGGAGGGAGAGCGAGTCAGCATCACGGTCTGATTCAGGCTGATTTCTAAGGAATAGGTGTGGACCGGCTCGGCATTGAGAAGGCTCAAGCGTATATAGAGGTAGGGATAGCCGGGTTGATTGAGCCGTTCCTTATCTTTGAGAACTCGGATGCCGGCTTGGTCTAATTGGGTTTCAATGTCAGACTTCAGCACACTACTTGAGAGGCCGTCCACGTCCAGCGATTCAACGACGACTTCAACGCCGGTGAGATCTCGCAGGGTGTCCCGCTTCCCTTCTCCAAAGAGAATACCGTTCGCGCCCATCTGTGCGAACGCTGTGACGGGCGTGTATCCGCACAGCCATAGAGAAAGACAGAACCAAAGCGTGGCCCCTGAGGGTCGCATCAGGCACGACCGGAATCCCATATCCATCTATGCGGTGACCGGTGTATGAGACAAAACCCTATCGCCCTCCTCCGCCTGATCCCGAGCCAGCACTCGTTCCGCCCGAACCAGAACTTCCACTACCCCCTGGACTCGTTCCGCCGCCCAGTGAACTTCCACCACTCCCCCGTGATGAGCCTGCGCCGCCCATGTTCGCTCCTCCGCCCGGGTTCCCCGTCCCCTCAGTCGCACCTGTACTTCCCATGCCGCTGCCGGGTCCGGTCCCTCCTGGGCTGCCTTTCCCGGTTCCCCCGGTCGAGCCCATGCCGCTGCCCGGCCCGGTTCCCGATGGAGGCCCTTGCCCCGCGCCTCGCCCTCCACTTCCGCCTGACTCAGCGATGAGTACCAATCCCGGGTCCGAGACTCGGGGGGAGAGATCCTCGTCGGAGAGCGCTACGTGGAGGCTCCATGCCGGAGAAGACGACGCGAGTATACCGACCATCCCCAGAAGCGGCAACCCCAGGCGCGTTGCCTTGACGGCTACCATGTGAGAGGAACGGAAAGACATATCGTACCTCCTTGGTTAGACACTTGTTTTACGATGAAAAGGCATGGATAAGACATCGGGGGAATAGGGGATTTCTGTCGTCCGCCTATGTGGTCAACAATAAGCATCCCGCCGACACGGTACGGGGTTTCCGATTCTCGTGATAGCGTAAAGCACATTCATGGTGACTCATGTCGCGGCAAGATTACATCGCCTTTGCTCGATTCCTTGCGCAAGTCCTCGATCGCAGCATTCGCGTGCCTGGCACCGATATTCGGATCGGGCTGGATCCGATCATAGGACTGGTCCCGGGATTCGGTGATGCGGTAGCGAGTTTGGCCGGCTCGGTGATCTTGTTCCTTGCCGCCAAGTTACACGTGCCTAAGATTGTGCTGATTCGCATGAGCGTTAATATTGCACTGAATGGTCTGATCGGTTCGATTCCTCTTTTTGGGGATGTGTTTTCCGCATGGTTTCAGAGCAACGTAAGGAATGTCGAATTGCTGGAGCGCCATCTAGAGGAAGGACGTGCCTCGACGCTGGCCGACTGGGGGTTCGTCATAGGATTGCTGCTCCTGATCATCTGTGTATTCGCCGGACTGCTCTTTGCTATCGTCTGGGCTTTCAAAGCCATCTGGCAATGGCTCGGGTGAAGCCTTCGATGGCGGCATGCTGTCTTCGAAGCGTTCGTTCTCAACTTGTATCGGAGAAGATGTATGGCAGACAAAAGTGATGCGATGAGAGAGTCGACGTCGACGGCCATCACTCATCTCTTAGAGGAATGCCGGATGGTGCTGCCCGGGATTCAAGCGTTGTTTGGATTCCAATTGATGGCGGTCTTCAACCAAGGGTTCTGGGAGCGGCTGGACTCCACTGAACAGCAACTTCATCTCCTGGCCGTCGTGCTCGTTGTTCTCGCGGTGGCATTAGTCATGACGCCGGCGGCGTATCATCGTCAAGCGAAGCACGCGACGCTGCCTGAGCGGTTTATTTCACTTTCCTCTCGGCTTCTCCTCTGGAGCATGTTCCCCCTGATGGTAGCAATCTGCGTCGACTTTTATCTTATTGCCCGGATGATTCTGGTGAATGCAGTTATGAGCCTTCTCGGCGCTTGTCTATTATTGCTCGTCTTTGTTGCTTGCTGGCTCATGCTGCCCCGCTCGAAAAGCTTTCGGCGATGGCTTGGCGGATAACCCTCATGAGTCGAATGCCCACATTAACCCCACCCAAATGACGTGTTGATCACGGACTAATCGAAGCGTCCCCGGTACGGTTTCCCCATCCGTGAAGAATCCGCCTTCCGGGCCGGAGGAGCGGTCGTAGCGATATTCGAGACGCACGACGGCCAGCTGTGGCCCGAGATGTTGTTTGTAATCCAACGTCGACGTGATGGCCCAGAGCAGTTGTTGCGCCTGGGTCATCAAGCCGTTCCGGTCCCAAAACATTTCAGGTCTCAACGCCACCGCCAACGGACCTCCCAGTTCCCACCGTGCGTAGAGTGCCGACGCCATCCAAAACTGACGTGATGCGGCCGCATCTGCCGATGACCTCTCGGTGCCGATGTCATAAGAAAGGGCGAACGTCAGCGAGTCGCCACGCCATTGAAGCGTGCTGTCTGAAAACGCGCGCCAGAACTTTACATGGGTTTCGGGTTGATCCGGGCCATAGTAAACATTCTGATAGAGAGTGGTCCGGGTCGTGATCCGCCAATCGAGCTCCGCGCCATAGCTGGGCAAATTGTTAGAGTGAGACAAATATTGAAAGCCGTTCAGAATATGAAGCCCAGCGTTGACGTTTGGGGTGATCGGATAGCGTCCACCGATCGCCAAGATAAAATTGGGGTTATAGTCTGTCAGGTACGCGCGGGTATAATTGAAGTTGTCTTTGGCATAGAACGATTCATAGTTAATGAACCCTTTCATCAGGCCCGCGGTGAGTTCGAGCCCATTCCCCACAGGAGCCAGATAGCTGATATTCGCGCGAGCCAGATGGCGAAGCGTGTCTGCCCCGGACATCGGATGTTCACGCGGGACCAATTCTTTGGTGTCATAGCCGCCTTGTACTGCCAATTCCATTCCCCAGCGAGAGCCCATTCGTGGCTCCTTGCGAAGGTAAGCCAATCCCATGTTAGGAGCCAATTCATTGGTGCGCGGCGTTGTTTGTTTGCTTCGCCACTGGTGGTTATCCGGAAAGTTGAAATTCCCACCATAGCCCGCATCGAGATAGGCGCCGTATTGCCAGCCGTCGTCCGGAGGCGACTGTCCTTCAGCGTTGGTTGCCGGGTAAAGCCCCAGCTGGAATCCCAGGCAGGCTAATGCTGCCGCCATAAATGCGGCAGGTCTGGGCGGCCTAGGTGGACTGACCATTTAAGGTTGCAGTTCCAGCTTATTGACCACGCGCCGGACGCCATGCACTGTGCGTGCGATGTCTTCAGCCCGTCGCTTCTGCGCATAGTTCTGCACCTCGCCGCTGAGGTATACGGTTGCCTCCGTGGTTTGCACGTCGACGCGTGTCAAATTAACCTTTTCTTCATGGACAAGGGCCCGAACCACGGCCCGGGTGATGGCTTCGTCTGCCGCGTAGTTTGCATGCGCGCACGCCAGATGAAGACAGCTGACCACGAGCAATACCAATCGTATCGCCGGTTTTGGCACGCTTCTCGTCATGACGAAGTTCTATGTGGGATAATGGAAATGCCCCCGCTGCTTTCCAAGACCGCGTACTTGATTTGATCCATCCGCTCGATTCCCTGAGACTTGCGGGCCATTGCCAAGATGTCCTCTTCGTCGACCCGGGCTTTGTTCATCAAATGCTTGAGCGGGCGACCGTTTTCGACAATGACGAGCGGCACGCCGTCAAGCCATTTTTGCATGACCGGCATTCGATGCTTGATATGGGAGAGACCAATGTCCAGTGCCACTAATGTCAAGATCACCAGAAAGCCGTTCGTCACGGAATAATCATTTCCTATCATCGCATTCTGAGTGGCTTCACTGAGGATGAGCAGCAGGATAAAGTCGAAGGTTGTCATCTCCATGAGCGTTCGGCGGCCGGCGATTCGAATAACGAGCATTAGAAACAGATAGACGGCTGTGGCACGCAGCACCGCGTCCATATGAACCTCCTTTGAGATGAGTGGGCGTCACGAACGCTACGGATAAATCCATTGCCGGAAGTGGAGCGTATGCGATTCATCCAGGCCGATTTGTCCCGAGATCACCCCGATCGACTGTGCCTGTAAGTCTAGGATAATGTCCGCAGGGAGTTTCGACCCGCTCTGCCGAAACACATACGTCATGCCGGTCGATGAGATTTTCCCACTCTCAGGGGTCGGCATGATGTGTGCGATATGGACTTTGCTCAAGTAGTTATTGGAGAGCCAAATCCGGACAGTGCCGTTGGAGTCGGCCCGTTCATGGACATGCAGACGCAAGGTCATCTCGCTTTGATAGCGACCGAAGCGCTCGTAGTCGAATGAAAGAGGGGCTGAGGGATCCCCGGCCGTTGTCTCGCTGAGGGGGCCGCGACCGAAAACGCCTAAGCATGCGGCAAGTAGAATGAGGACCATCGCCCCCCACCCACATCGCTGAATCATCCAGGTGCGATGCTGAAAGGGCAGATCCTGTTTGAGGTCCGGATAGCTGTGGTGTTGAGCCGCTGTAGCCATCGACCGTCTTCTTCTCTCCATCGAGGACATCAACGGCTTGGAGGAGGCACCGGTGCCGGCGGGATAGGATCGGCCTTTGGCGGTGGTGTGGGCGCTGGAGGGAGAGGATCGGGCAAGCGCGGAGGAACGGGGGCTGGAGGGATGGGGCGCGGTTGAGCCATCACGGTCATCTCAGCGCAGGCGGTGAAGATGGCGCATCCAATAATCGCAAGAGCTAAGCGCATACTCTCTCCTTTGGTGGTCGCTATCCGGTTCGTCTGACGTTGCGTATTGTTTGTGTTCCGTTACATAGGAGAGGGAGTTCCTCTCTGACTTCCTGACCGAAACATTGCAAAGGACGCGCCTGATAAGGCCCTGACGCCGATGAAACGGGGAAGCGTGAAGTCATGTGCACAATGCCGGAGCCCTGGTATTTCCACGCCTTCGAGCAAATCTGCTGTGATGCATCTCATAACCCTAGGTGAACGAACCTGCTTACTTTCCATCTTGTCTTCGATCCTGGACAGAATGCCCCGTATTTCTCCTTGCGACGTGCGTGTTAACCCGACCGCCATTGCTCAACGGGAACGTCTTTGCTACCCTCGGCCATCTACCATCCAGACGACATTGCAGCTGTCGTAGGAAGCCTGCACGGTGAATTGTCTTGTACGGAGGCTCTATGCCTGAGCGCGTCACGCCTGGGATTGATTCTTCTAAGAAAGCAAAGCGGCGGTCGGCGAAAGCCGGGTTGCCGCCGGGAACGCTAGTTTATATCGGCGAGCGCAAGACGGATCACGTCCGGCTGACTCTCATTCAGTATCGTGAGGGTGTCTTTAGCCAACGGGACCTCACAAGCGTCGATGAGTTTCTGGCGATCTACGCGGCGACGGAATCAGGCACGCAGACATGGTTGGACATCGGCGGACTCCATGATGTGCAGCTCATCGAACAGATCGGCAATGTCTTCCAGCTGCATCCCTTAGTGCTCGAAGATATCGTAAATACCGAGCAGCGCCCAAAGCGCGAAGACTATGGCAACTATATTTATGTCGTCCTCAAGATGTTGTGTCTTGACGCTGGCCGCACCGCCGTGCTGGCCGAACAGGTGAGTCTGGTCATGGGCGAGCGCCTGCTTCTCTCGTTTCAGGAAAACGGCACGGACGTGTGGGGGCCTATTCGGGACCGTCTGCGGACCGGCAAGGGCCGTATTGCCGCCGCCGGTGCAGATTACCTCCTGTATTCCCTTGTCGACGCGGTGGTCGATAATTATTTTTCGGTCTTGGAGTTCATGGGAGAAACGCTCGAGGCCATTGAGGATCGTTTACTCGCGGCGCCAAGCCCAAACACCCTTGGAGATCTCCATGTGCTCAAGCGTGAAATGCTGTTTGTCAGGAGGGCGACCTGGCCTCTTCGAGAAGTGTTGAGTGGATTGGAGCGGGGTGATTCAAAACTGATTGCGGAATCGACCCGCGTTTACATGCGCGATGTGTACGATCACGTGGTCCAGGTTATCGACACACTTGAAACGTCGCGTGAGACAGTGGCCGAAATGCTGGATGTGTATCTTTCAAGCATGACGAACCGGATGACGGGCGTGATGAAAGTGCTGACGATCATTACGACCATTTTTATGCCGCTCTCGTTTATTTCCAGTGTTTACGGTATGAACTTTCGCCATATGCCCGGCCTTGATTCACGATGGGGTTATCCGCTCATCTTGGCATTGATGGTCGGCATCGGTTTACTGATGGTCGTCGTGTTCCGAAGAAAACGCTGGCTCTAATCCGACTTATTGTGACATCCTCTCTGGGAACCCCGTATATTTTTCGTCGCGTTCTTTCCTCCCTTCCATGTGAATTGTTACAATGCCGCATGAGACTGTCCCTGCTGTGCGTGTTTCTTGTGTTGCTTGCGAGTGCCCCGGGTTTCGCCCTCACGCCGCCATCCGATGCGCCGAAGCGGTTGTACGACCGCGTCATGGAAGAATTCCAGCATAAGGATTATGAGGCTGCGCTGGCAGGATTCCGGTTGTTCCTGGAATTACACGGACAGAGTCCGCTCGCCTCGAGTGCCCTCTATTGGACCGGCGAATGTGAGTTCCGGCTGGGTCGATTCCACGATGCCGTGCTCTCATTTGAAGGCGTCATCACGCGTTATCCCCAGAGTCAGAAGGTGGCATCGGCGACGCTGAAGAAAGCGATGGCGTATGACAAATTGCGGATGAGACGAGAAGCGCGAATCTTATTCCAGCGGGTGGTCGTCCAATTTCCTCGTTCGCCGGAAGCCGCGGCTGCGAAGAAAGCGCTCAAGGGATAGGCGGAAAAGTTATCAAGGGGGTACGGGGTTGGGTAAAGCTTAGCCCGCTTCTCACTCTACCCGTGACCCCTCTAGTCGATTTATGTACTTCATTCAGTGGGCTCAATATCTAAAGCTGCGGCCAAGTCGGGGATCGTATAGATTCGGTTCAACGTCAGCCGCAACACGTCGATTCCCGCGGCCTTGAGCGTGTCTTCCACCAGTTGATTTCGCACCTGACGTTGCGTGCACGGCGGATCTTCTTCCATTTCAATTGCCTTTGCCACCGTCAACGTTCCCGGATGAACGAGAACAAAATCGATGCGCTTGAGCGCGATTTGGCCGAGAAACTTGACCCGAGTTTGTGGATCCGCGGCGTGGACGTTCACCAAGCACCACAGCGGCACTTGCGCGAACAGTAGATATTCATCTTGAACGGCGAGGCGGAGCACGTTATAGAAAGCCGCCTCCGCCTTTGTCATGAAGGGCTGAGCCGTCAGTTCAAGGCCGGGCGGGATGGATGTGTCGTCGGCCACGTTGCGCCTCGAGAGTTTGGTCAGCAAGATGGTCGCCCACCAGAGCAACAGCACGACGAGCAGCCCTCCAAACACGAGGGAGATGGGCGCCATATTGTCGGCGATGAATGCTACGAGCGTGTCCATGCAACCTGTCCGGGTGTGATCTGGCCCAGCACAACGGGATGTGAGGCGCCCGTGACTGACGGCACGTTCGTGCAGACGCCGTTCATCGTTTGATAGGCGAAGAGCGCAAAGGCAATCGCTTCAAACGCTCGACTGTCCCATCCCAGGTCATCCAAGCGCGTGACGGGTGTCGGATCAAAGACTGCGGCGAGATCGGCCATCACCTTGCGGTTATGAGCGCCTCCGCCTGCGACGATCACTTCTTCGACATGGCCGGGGAGCCACTGCCTTGCCAGGCCGACAGAAACCGCTGTAAAGCGCGACGCGGTTGCCAGCAGATCTTCCCGTCGCATCGATCGACGTGTGGATTTTAGGATGCGGGCAATAAATGCGTCCCCGAATTCTTCACGTCCGGTGGATTTGGGTGGTCGCTTTTTAAGAAACGGATGCGCCAGCATGGTCTTTAGGAGTGCCAAATCCACACTGCCCTTGGAGGCCAGAAGGCCGTTGCGATCCATCGAAAGGCGACCGTCCGAGAAATGATGCATCAGCGCATCCAGCACCATATTCCCCGGACCCGTATCGAAGGCTCGGACGGCGGTCAGTGCTGTGCCAGCCGGAAGATAGGTCACGTTCCCGATCCCCCCAAGGTTCACGATCAGGCGAGAGCGATGCGGGTCTCCGAGCAACAAGTAATGGGCGTATGGGGCCAAAGGGGCTCCCTCACCGCCAACCGCCATATCGCGCGGTCGAAAGTTCGCGACGGTCGTAATCCCTGTGCGCTCCGCAATAATCGAGGGTTCGGCGATTTGAAGCGTGGACCGTATAGGCCCGATGCCATATTCGCGAACAGGTGTCGGCAGGTGGTGCATCGTCTGACCGTGGGACCCGATCAGATGGACTTGCGAAGGGGGTAATCCGGATTGTGTGATAACGCGAAGGGCAGCACGACTAAACCACTCGCCGAGCACGGCGTTGAGATGACAAATCTCGGCGACCGATCCGCCCGCGGCAGCCGAGACAATACGCTGCTGCAGTCCACGCGGGTAGGGCAGCGACGAAAAAGCGAGCGGCTTGACCCTAACGGCATCGCGACTTCCACTGATTCTGACCAATGCCGCGTCGACACCATCTGCCGACGTGCCGGACATGAGTCCGATGACGTTCCTACTCTTGCCAATCTTGGTGCGCGTTGTCTTCAGCTTCATAAAGCGCGGCTACGCTAACTGAATAGACCGTAAGGGTCAAGCCCGCTCTTATACCTCTTATACGTTTTGCTCATCAGTGTGAGTCGGCATCACTGCCTTGTGCTCATCCTTTTGTCGACCCTTTCTTTTTTTCGCTCCCGGCAGGCATTCGGACGCTCTCCAACTGCGCCATATTTCACCCATCCACCTCGGGCTCGCCAAGGCGCGCCCTTTCCCGAAGGAGCACCGTCTTCGCGTGGACGGTGCGTTTGCTAAATCATCTTTTATTTCTCTCCCCCGGTGTAGGTGAAGTATCCGGACTCCATTGCGCGCATCGAGTGAGCACATTCTGATCGTGCGCACTCTGCGAGCACCGAGGCCGGATGCTTCACCTACACCTCCTCATCCTTTGACTTTGCCCCAATCGTCTGCTACGTTCGCGCCCCATGCGCGTTCGGTCTTTCATGTTAAAGATGGCTGCCTGGGGCGTTGGTATTGTGGCTTTTGCCTTACCGATGTGTGCGTGGGCTGCTGAGTCGCCGAAGAACGGTCCACCGATTCAGGTCGTGGTGACGATGCCCGTGCTCAAGGACTTTGTCGAGCAGGTCGGCGGTTCTCATGTGCAAGTCTTGTCACTCTTATCGGGTTTAGAAAGTGAACATACCTATTCGCCGAAACCAAGCGACATCATTGCCGTACGCAAAGCCCAACTACTGGTGGAGGTGGGTGCAGGGCTTGAGGTGTGGGTATCGTCACTGGTCAAAAATGCTGGCAGTGCATCATTGGCCGTCATTACGACATCCAAAGGCATTGCGCTGATTCGAGATCAGAGTCGAGATGACGGCCATCAGGCCGCGGAGGACAATGCACATGGCGGGAATCCACATATCTGGCTGGATCCTGAAAATGCCAAGATCATGATGCGTCATATCACGGAAGCCTTAATCAAAATTGACCAGGCCCATGCCTCCGTATATCGAGACAATCAGGCTGCTTATCTGCGTCAGTTGGATCAATTGCAGAAAGAGTTAACGGAACGTTTAAAGACTACCAAGGATCGCCGTATTGTGGTCTATCATCCTGCCTGGCCTTATTTCGCACGGCGGTTTGGCTTTCGCATTTTCGATGAGATCGTCACGCAAGCCGGTGCGGAGCCGTCGGCGCATCATTTGCAGGAATTGGTCAGCCGGATTCGCAAAGAGGGGATTCGCGTGATCGTGTCTGAGCCGCAGATGAATTCTAAAATTCCCGGCATGTTGGCTCGTGAAACAGGTGCGCGGATCGTCGTGCTGAGCCCCTTGCCGGGCGCCATGCCGGGCACGGAAACCTATTTGAGTTTGCTCCGCTATAACGTCATGCAGCTTGCCAACGCCCTATCCTAAGAATGCCGCACCGAAAGGTTTGACAGATAAAAGGATCCGGCATGCTCAAAAAAGGCGATCGGCAAGGCCGCAAGAACGGAGACCCGCCGCGTACGCTTTTGGTACGCGAGGAGTACGCGTGACTGAGATCGCAGTTGAAGGGCTTTTTCAGCATTCCCCCAAGACGCATTCGATTGTTCGCTTCGACCATGCCTCCTTCGGATTTCCCGGTGTCATTGCACTCAAGGATATATCCCTCGAGATCGCCGGCGGGGAATTCGTGGGCGTCATCGGTCCGAACGGGTCCGGCAAGACGACCCTGTGCAAGGCCATTTTGGGATTGATGCGTCCGCTAGAAGGCACCCTACAGATTTTTGACTGCTCGTGCGAGAAGCTCCAATGCCATCATCGCGCCAAAATCGGCTATCTGCCGCAGAAGGGCACGATCGATCGGAATTTTCCCATTACCGTGCTGGAGACCGTCATGATGGGGCGGTATGGCGTGCTGGGCGTATTGAAGCGCCCGGGAAAACGCGATCGGGACATTGCGGAGGAGGCACTTTCCCATGTCGGAATGCTCAATCACCGGCATGATGCATTGGGGCTGTTATCGGGCGGTCAGCAGCAACGCGTCTTTATTGCCCGGGCGTTGGCTCAGCAACCGCAAGTCTTGTTGCTTGATGAACCGACGACCGGCATCGATATCGTGACGCAACACAGCGTGCTGGATCTTATCAAGCGGTTGCACCATGATCTTGGACTCACCATCGTATTGATTACGCACGACATCAACATGATCCGTATGCATGTCGATCGGCTGGTGCTGCTCAAAACGAAGTTGTATGCGGCCGGTCCCCCGGCGCATGTCCTCAAGCCCGATATTTTAAAGCAGGTCTACGGTAAGGATGTCGTGATCACGGATAAGGATCTCGTCATCGTCGAGGATTATCACCACCACTGAAGAGAAAGGCCATCAGATCTCAGCTATCAGTGTCAGCCCTTGTAGAAGCTGAACGCTCATAGCTGAACGCGTTTCGTTATGCTTGAGCTGCTTTCCTATGATTTCATGCAGCGCTCCCTCCTTGCAGCGGCGCTCGTCGGGGCATTGTGCTCGGTCATCGGGGTCTTTGTGGTGCTGCGTGGATTGGCGTTTGTCGGAGCCGGAACTGCGCATGCCGCCTTTGCCGGCGTCGCCCTGGCCTATTTAATCGGCCTGCCCCCCTTGCCATTGGCCATCCTGTTCGGTTTGGCGACCGTCTGGGTCACCGGGGTCATGGAAGAGCAAGGACGCATGAAGCTGGATGTGTCGATCGGCATTTTGTATACCGCGACGATGGCGCTCGCCATTCTCTTCATCGGGCTGATGAAAACCTACAATGCGGAAGTATACGGCTACTTATTTGGGAGTGTGTTGTCGGTCACGTCCGAAGAGCTGCGCATCATCCTTATTTTGAGCTTTCTGGTCCTCGGGATCATCTTGTTGTTTTCTAAAGAGCTGTACTTCATCGCGTTTGACCAGGAGATGGCCGAAGCCTCGGGCGTCCCTGCGAGACGGATGTACTATCTGTTACTCACGCTCATCGCTTTCACCATGGTGGTCTCGCTCAAAACTGTCGGCGCGATTCTCGTCTTTGCCATGGTCCTCATCCCGGCTTCCACGGCCTATCAGCTCACGCACAGCTTACGTCACATGACCCTCTATGCCGTGGTCATCGGGACCAGCTCGGCAGTCGGTGGGGTATTGCTCTCGTATATGTGGGACGTGCCGACCGGCCCGGCCATTGTGCTGCTGGCGACGGGCATATTTTTTGTGTCGATTTTGGTGTCGCCAAAACGGTCAAGACGGCTTCTTACCTAAGCGGGAGTCAACGCCTAATGATATTTCCAAAAATTACTTCTCAGGGAGCACCCGAAATCTCTACAGCCACATCAGGCCGTTCACAACCGCCATCCAACAAAGCCGCAGACGCGGAAAGCGTCGGAGGCGTAGCCTCTGGGTACGTTGAGGATGCTTTCAAGACGAGAACTCAGACCGGGAAAGACCTCGTCTTGGCGCAGGCGGGTGAAATTGCTGTCGGTTTCAGCAGCCGTCATTCCAGGCGGGCGTGCTTTGCGCGCGCCCACACCATCCCCGTTTGCTCGTTCGAGCTGAACCCCAATTTTTCGTAGAAGCCTGGCGACCGGGTGCAGAGCCAGAAGAGTTCGACTCTTTTCAGATCGGGATGCTCGAGGATGCGTTGTATGATTTGGGTGCCGATATCCTGCCGTTGGTAGGTTGTGTCGACAATGATGTCCCAGATCGACGCGCGGTAGACGTAATCGGTGAGGACTCGGCCGAACCCCACCAATCGATTCCCATTCCATGCCGTAATCACCACATCGGTATGGGTCAACATCTCGCGAGCCTCTTCGGGGTTGCGGGTGTTGGCCCATGGCGCTTGACGGTACAGGGCCACCAATAGGGCTGCGTCGATGTCCTTGCGGTCAGAGAAGCTAATCATGGTCTTGAGAGTTTGACCCTCCTTGTATTAGGTTAGTGTTCTATTGATAAGCGCATGCTATCGAGGTGACGGCGAATGACCAAAGTGAAGACCTGCCCACGCTGTTTTCAATTAATGTGGCCCAAGGACGCGGATCTCGAATATCTGGACGAGAACACAGTCCGCACCAAATGTCCGCATTGCCATGCATTGGTCCGTATTAAGCTGGTGATGAGTGGGGCCAATGCGGCCGGCCCCAAAATGGGTCACTAGCTGGATGCTGGAAAAGGCATCCTGCTTCGTTCTCAGTCATTCGGACGCCTCAACGTACTCGCACTGTACGCCTCGGCGTCCGAACTCCTTGCAGGCCTCGCTGACTGCCTTTTTGAGCATCCTGCTCTTTCCTTGGACCGTGCTCTTTGCGGCTTAGCGCGGGAAGGAGCGTGAATCAACACCAAACTTTCTTCTTTACATCCCTCTCCCTGCGCCCTCGAGTTCCGGTTGATTGCCGGGAAGTAGTTTGTTCAATGCGACGCGGTATTCCACCAGGCGTTTGGCTTCGGCCGGCGTGACGGCAATATCTTTGTCATGCTGCATCATTTCCAAGAGGTCCAGCACCGCCAGCAGTGGTTGAATTGCGCTGAGTAGTTTTCCGGCCTCGAACGCCTCCAGCGAATCAAGAAAGTGATCGTTCAGCCGACGGTACACCGATTTGCCGCTCTGGTCGCGAAATCGGGAAACGGTCGTCTCATACCCTTCAATCGATTCCGGTGTCGGCTTGAGTCCGCCAGGGAGGGAGGACAGATGCACGACAGGCGGCAGTTTCCCCCCATAGGTTTTCAGTGCGGACACTAAACTCCCCAGGAGATCGAGCACTTCGTGGCAAGTCATCGATTCCACCCCAACATAATCCTTGATGCATACAGGCCTTGGATTCATCTGTCAAGCACTTGACAGGATGTTGAAAAAGGCTTCTTTGTACCCTTAGGCCCCAAGTGCGCCAGGACGCACTCCTGACTTTGCTTTGTTCCTGCGCGCATTCGCTCAAGCCTCACCGTACTGCCACGGGAATGTGCTGACGACTTATCTTCATAGCTGGCTAGTCAGCTTGAGCGCCTTATGTGTCGCGCGCTATGTGCCGCAGCGATTCGACCATGGCGGCCATATCCGCCGGTAATGGTGTGCTGAATGCCAGAGCCGCTCCAGTGCCGGGATGGGTGAAGCCCAATGTTTTGGCATGCAACATCACACGAGGAATGGTGAGATCTGCGATTTCCTTCACCTTCCGTCCTCCGTATGTGGGATCGCCAAGGAGAGGATGGCCGAGTGAGGTTAGATGAACCCGAAGCTGATGGGTGCGGCCTGTCAAAGGCCGAAGAAGCACATGCGTCGCCATCTTCCCGAAGCGTTCCAGTACGTGATAGTCCGTCGCTGACTCCCGCGGTCTCGTTGTTCGAGCGGAAAACTTTTTCCGTTCTTTCGTGTCTCGACCGATCGCCAGTTCGATGCGCCCTTCCGATTTTTTCAGCGTGCCCCACGCCAGCGCTTCGTACGCACGGATGATGGTATGGTGCTTGAACTGATGAGCCAGGGACCGATGGGCGTGATCGGTCTTTGCGACGACCATCACCCCGGATGTTTCCTTATCGAGGCGATGGACCAGACCAGGCCGTTCCTGCCCCCCGATCGTTGAGAGTCCTCCGGTATGTCGAAAGTGGTAGAGGAGAGCATTGACCAGTGTGCCGGACCAGTGGCCTGGCGCAGGATGTACGACGAGGCCGATCGGTTTGTCGAGGACCAGCAGCCATTCATCTTCGTACACAATGTCGAATGGAATGTGTTCCGGCTGAAGCGCGAGCGGTTCAGGTCGAGGAATATTGAGCTCAAGGCGGTCCCCGGGTCTGATTTTCTGACTTGGCCGAACGGCGAGTCCGTTAATCGTGATGCTTCCGCCAACGATCAAACGCTGCAGCGCAGATCTCGAGAGAGTCGGTTCACGGTTTGCCAAGAAGACATCCAGCCGTTTCGGCGTCTCACCGGGCGTAATTGTCAGTTCTATTTTCATCGACAGATTCGACGCGCGTTGGTGGATCTCAGCCGACCTGGTGCATCCGCACCACCTCTTCTGACGCTGTTTGCCGGCGATGAGGCACGCTACCTCATAAGTAAGCGCCCTTTCAATCGATTTTCATTGCCTTCGACTGGCCCCTGCCTTGCACAACGAGATAGCGATGGGATGACTGACCACCTACAAGGAGGGGTGCTATGGCGTGGCTGGTAAGCGAGCGATCAGTTGAGGGTCGAGTTCTCGTGATTGATGACGAGGAGCAGATCCGGAAAGTTGTCGGCACGGTGCTGCGGAAAGGCGGGTTTGATGTCGTAGAAGCCGAGGACGGCGCCAAAGCTATTGAAGCGCTCAATAGCGGCGAGAATCCGATGATGATCGATGTCATTATTTGTGACGTCCGTATGCCGCAGCTGAATGGAACGGAAGCGATTAAGTATTTTCGCGCTCAATACCCTTCTGTTCCGATTATTGTTTTGACGGCTTACCCCGATTTCCAGCTGGCCACCTCTATGTTAAAGGACGGAGTGGCTGATTACTTGGTGAAGCCGGTCGACCGCGACAAGCTGTTGGCGGCAGTCAAACAGGCCATGGAAAGGCGAGCCCTGTTCGCGACGTAAGGGCTCACCGACTCTGAGTATGCTGCATGGCGGCGTGCCACCCTCTACGGGGCACGTGTGAAGGGTAACGAAGATGGAATCACGGGAGCCGTTGAAGGTCTTGATCTTGGGTGCCGGTAAAGGCGGAACCGCATTGCTCGATCTCTTGGCGCGCGAGTCAGGCGTTGAAGTGTGTGGTGTGGCCGACAAGGATCCTCGCGCGCCAGGCTTGCGGCTGGCGCGACGGCTGAATATTCCCACGACGACCAGTATCGGGGAGCTCCTGGCCATGGATGGAGCGCATCTTATTCTCGATGTGACGGGAGATACCTCGATGCCGTCGCAGATAGCCGCGGCACACGCTCCCGATGTCGAGACGATGAGCGGCAAGGCCGCGCGCCTGTTATGGACTTTGGTACAACAGGAGCAAGAGCTTCGCGCGCAACTGATGCAGGCCGACAAGCTTGCCACCCTGGGGACCTTCGCGGCACAGATTGCGCATGATTTGAAAAACCCTCTGTATTGCATTCGTGAATTCGCGCAATTTATCGAAGAAGAACTCGTCATCGAAGAAGAACTGGACCCCTCCCGTATCAAGGAGTACTCCCAGGAGATTCTAAAGGCGGACAGGTACCTGACCTCCATTGTGGAAGGGCTCACGGCCTATACGAGGTCTTCCTGTTCGGAGCCGGAATCCGTGCGGCTTTCCGACCTTGTCGATCAGGCTGTCAAGATGGCTCGTTTCGCTACTGTTAGTAATGCGGTCGAAATCGTGCGCGAATATCATACGGTTCCCTCACTCCATGCCGATGCCGCCGAGCTTCTCCAAGTCTTCGTGAATCTCATTACCAACGCGGTGCAGGCCATGAACGGACAAGGCCGTATCACCCTCAGGATACAGAGTGAGGCGGCCAAGATACTCGTGTCCATTCAAGACACGGGGCCAGGAATTCCTCTCGCATCCATGCCAAAGATCTTCACGCCTTTTTTTACCACTAAGGATCGGGGAGTGGGGACCGGGCTGGGGTTGTCAATCGTCAAAACTCTGGTCAGCAAGTACGGCGGTGACATCGCGGTGGAGAGTGAAGAGGGCAAGGGCGCCACCTTTACGATCCGATTCCCGTCCTCTCCCCTGTGAATTAAACATCGAAAGGACGAATGCGATCTCGTCTTGGCCTGAGAGGTAAGTTGATCAGTGCGATGCTGCTCGTGGGTGCGGTCCCGCTGGTGGTGGGCATGGGGATGGCTCTCGTGCAGGGTACCGAAGAGCTGCACCAGATGGCAGGTGTGAACTTCGAGGGCCTGGCGGCTGAAGCGGCCAGAACCATGGACCTTGTCTTCAGCGATGAGCTGACCCGGACCACGCGCATTGCTCGTGCTCCCCTCGTAGTCAACGCGATGGAAGTCCAGTATGGTCGCATCCAAAAACAAGAGGAAGCTGCACTGTTGGCAGCTGAGGAAGACGCCAAGAGCCGGTGGGAGGCCGGCGATCCGGCGTTACTCGACTCGCTGACGGAGAGCCGCTTCGCCGGGTTTCTCAAACAGCAAGTTGCGCGCCCGGAGGGGGAAACAGGCCAGATCATTCCGGCCTCCGCCCGGGCGGCTACGCGAGCGCTGTTCGTAACCGATGTGCGCGGCAATGTCGTCGCCAGCACCACGGCACAGGTCCCCTATACGGTTCGTGACCTGGAATGGTGGCGGACGGCGTACGACAATGGCGTTGGCCAAACACATATCGGGAACGTCTATTTCGATTCACAATTAGGCCTTTATGCCTTTCATATGTCGCTGCCGATCATGGATCGAATTCGGTACCGGGCGATCGGCGTATTGCATCGAGTCTTTGATGCCCGGGATTTTCTGGCGCCGTCGCTGTTTCCGATTCGCTTTGGCAAAACGGGTCACGTCATGCTTCTTGATAGCCAGGGCACGGTTATGGCGTGCCCCATCTTGCCGACCGGGTCTCGCTTGGCCGATTCGAATCTCATTGGGCTCGTCACGAACCCGCAGGCCGGCTGGGTCAAGGCGGACAGTGACGGCCACGGCGGGCAAGGGATCTCGGTCATCGGCTTTTCTACACTGCCCGGCACGTCCCATCTCACGCAGGCTTCGACCGGGTCCACCTGGCATACCTTTGTCTGGCAGGCGTCCGAGGAGTTGTCGGCGCCCACGCATCATTTTCTCGCCTGGCTTGGCGGCTTCAGTTTGGTGGCCATGGGATTGTTGGGCATATTGGGATACGTGGCGTCCGGTCGGATCGTCACCCCGATCCGCTACTTACAACGGGCGGCATCGCTCATCGGGAAAGGCGAACTGAAGGGGCCGATTACCGTGCATACCGGAGATGAGCTCGAGCAATTAGGCGATGAGATGAACCGCATGAATACCCAATTGGAATATGCTTTTTCCGGATTGACGGATACGGTGGAGCAAAAGACGCAAGAGGTGCGTACGTTACAGGTGGTCAATCAACAGATCCTTCAAAGCGTGCCGAACCCGATCATTCTCCTCGACGGGGATGGACAGGTGGAATATCTGAATCGCGCTGCGCAGGAGGCATTCGTCGGCACTCGCGGGACGGAAGGGATTCGATTGCTGAAAGATCTGCTGCGCATAGATGGGCACGAGGCGGAGCAGTTACAAGGCCAGCTTGACCGGCAGCGTTGTGAGGACCAAGGGAGTGAACCTATCGGGGAGGAGTTTGGAGATCCCTTAGCTCCCACGTTGCCACATGATGCGCAGCGACCGTTGGAATTGCGTGTCGATCATCGGTTGTATGAGTATCAATGGTTCCGTATCGGACCCGTGTCAGGCGAGCCGTCGCGTCTCGGCCTCGTATTTCGCGACATCACCGATGAGCGGCGGCTGCAGGAGAAAGTCATTCAAGCCGAGAAGTTTTCAGGCCTCTCTCTCTTGGCGTCCGGTCTGAAACATGAGCTGAACAATCCGTTATTCGGCGTGATGGGCCTCGGAGAAGTCATTGCGGAAGAGTCAAACCCTCAACTCATTAAGGAGCTCGCGAAGGATGTGGTGGCGCAGGCGAAACGTATGGCGGATGTGATACAGGAACTGACGGGACAGGCGCTCCGCGAATCGGACGATCAACAAGCCATGATCGATTGCAATGAATTGATAGAAGAGGTCTTAGGCCGCCTGCGAACTACCGATGCCGGCGCGGGCATCAGGATTCACACAGAATTCGGACGGTTGCCGAGGATCCAGATCAGGCCCAACGAACTGCGCCAGGTGTTGGTGAATGTACTTACCAACGCCGTGCAGGCCATGAAGGGGCAGGGGGTGCTGGAGGTGCGCACCGACATGACTCATAGTCAGATCTCGGTGAAGATTTCCGATTCGGGGTGCGGTATCCCGAGTGTGTATTTGGCGAAAGTGTTCGATGCATTTTTTACGACGAAGGCGCAGGGGGAAGGTCGCGGCCTTGGCCTTACGATAGCGCGGCGAATAGTCGAGAGCCTTGGGGGGCAGATCGAGATCGAATCACAAGAAGGGCAGGGTTCAATGGTTTCCATTGTCGTGCCTGTCATGCAACCCAGCGAATGCCGCCGCGTCTCATGAGCGCCGGTATGGCAAGGTTCTTCATGATCGTTGGACTCGTTGTGTCGCTCGCGAGTACGTTTATCGCCGCGAAACGTGAGACACCAACACCCGGAATTCCTCCTGCCATTGTTGCAGATTATATCCATGCTGTGATCGAGGCCGATCGCGCGATTTACACCAAACACGTCGTCGATCGTATGCAGGAAAAGGGCGTGGTGGCCGCGTCGGAGAACTGGGAGTCCCAAAATACTCTGCCGCTCCCAGCGCAGTTTTTGATCGACTCCGCGCGCATGGTCGCCAAGAAGGATCGGGGCATTCGCTATCGATTGGTGAGTCTCTGGCCCATCTATGAACGCAATGGACCGGCGACGGATTTCGAGCGTGGCGGGCTAGAAATAATTTTGAAGCAGCCTGAGAAAACGTACACCGGGTATGTTGAGAGCGCTGGACGGCGCTATTTTCAGGCCATCTATGCCGATCTTGCCGTGGCTCAAGCCTGCATCGGATGCCATAATGCCCATCCCAATAGCCCACGACGCGACTTCAAATTGAACGACGTGATGGGCGGTATCGTGATTACATTGCCGGTGGGGCCCTAAGGATCGCGGGGAGCTGAGGGGAATGACCCGAGAACAGAGGCGATGCACGGGCCGAGAAAGATGAGGGCGATGGTGATTGCGCTTAACGTCGATGCGTGCGTTCGGCGATTCGCTTGCGAAGCCGAGCTTTTTCGAGACTGACTCGGGCAGCTTCGACTTCTGACGGAAGCCCGCCGGTGTCGAGGCG
The DNA here is from genome assembly GCF_965152615.1 of Nitrospira sp. Nam74. Taxonomy (NCBI): domain Bacteria; kingdom Pseudomonadati; phylum Nitrospirota; class Nitrospiria; order Nitrospirales; family Nitrospiraceae; genus Nitrospira; species Nitrospira sp. Nam74. The sequence goes on from NZ_OZ224220.1 coordinate 172,643, forward strand.
ACGTTGGGCTGCTTCGACCGCTGCTTGGGCACGATCGACATCGATATCTTCCGCCTTTTCGGCGATCTCGGCCAGGATGATCACTTTGTCGGGTGTCACTTCCGCATAACCCCAGAGGACGGACATGTAGTGCATCTGTTCGCCGATTCGGTACCGCAGTTCACCGATTTTTAGCGTCGTGAGGAAATGCGTATGGCCGGGAAGCACCCCGAATTCACCTTCAACGCCGGGCGCAATAACTTCCTCGACCTGCTGGCTGAGGAGCAAGTGTTCCGGAGTGACGACCTCTAATAGGATTGTACGTGCCATGCTTGTAGCCACCAGCGCACTGTGATCAGCCTTCGGCTCTTTGACACCGCCCGACGACTGACGGTCTTTCGTTATACTTTATAGCCCAGCTTCTCTGCTTTTGCGATGACCTCTTCAATGGGGCCGACCATGTAAAAGGCTTGCTCGGGGAGCGCATCATATTTTCCGTCAAGAATTTCCTTAAAGCTTCTGACCGTATCTTTCAGCTTCACGTATTTGCCGGGTGATCCGGTGAAGGCTTCCGCAACGTGGAACGGCTGCGAGAGGAAGCGCTGAATCTTTCGTGCGCGAGCCACGAGGGTCTTATCATCTTCCGACAACTCGTCCATGCCCAGGATGGCGATGATATCCTGTAACTCTTTATAGCGCTGCAAGACCGACTGCACTCCGCGTGCCACCGTGTAATGTTCCTCGCCGACAATTTGTGGATCCAGAATGCGGGACGTGGAATCCAAGGGATCGACTGCCGGATAAATGCCAAGCTCGGCCAGACCGCGTGATAAGACGGTCGTGGCGTCGAGGTGTGCGAAGGCGGTCGCCGGCGCAGGATCCGTCAAGTCGTCGGCGGGCACGTATATGGCCTGGACGGAAGTGATGGAACCTTTCTTTGTTGATGTAATGCGCTCCTGCATCGCGCCCATTTCGGTCCCGAGCGTCGGCTGATAGCCGACGGCTGAAGGCATGCGACCGAGGAGCGCGGACACTTCTGATCCCGCCTGTGTGAAACGGAAGATATTGTCAACAAAGAGCAGCACGTCCTGGTTCTCTTCGTCCCGGAAGTATTCGGCGACGGTCAAGCCGGTGAGGCCGATGCGCAAGCGAGCGCCCGGCGGCTCGTTCATCTGCCCGTACACGAGCGCGGCTTTCGACTTGGTATAGTCATCCGGATCGATGACCTTCGACTCCTGCATTTCGTGCCAGAGGTCGTTCCCTTCGCGGGTTCGCTCCCCGACACCGGCAAAGACGGAGAAACCACCATGGTGAAGTGCGATGTTGTTGATGAGTTCCATGATGATGACGGTCTTCCCGACACCGGCTCCGCCGAAGAGCCCGACCTTGCCACCCTTCGAATACGGTTCCAGAAGGTCGACCACCTTGATACCGGTCTCCAGCACCTCGGTCTTCGTCTCTTGGTCTTCCAAGGATGGGGCGGGACGATGGATGGAATAGGTCTTCTTTGTCTTGATGGGGCCCTTTTCATCGACGGGTTCACCGAGGACATTGATGAGTCGGCCAAGCGTTTCACGTCCCACTGGAACGGAAATCGGCGCGCCCGTATCGACGACCGGCATGTCCCGAACCAAGCCGTCGGTGGACGACATCGCAATGCCGCGCACACGGTTCTCACCGAGATGCTGCGCGACTTCGAGCGTGAGGTGAATCTCCGGTGTCCCGGCCTTAGCGTCCTCTGCCTGATCGACACGTATCGCGTTATAGATCTTGGGGAGCTGGCCTGGCGGGAACTCCACGTCCACGACCGGACCGATGACTTGGATGACTTTCCCTGTGCTCATAGGCTCCTTCTCCGCGAGTTATCCGTTCTCAGTTCGTTGTCCATGGTGCTTGAATGGCGCCATGGAGAGCGCGAGTCTTTATTTCAGCGCTTCTGCCCCGCCCACGATATCCATCAATTCCTTGGTAATGGCTGCCTGACGGGTTTTGTTGTAGTACAGTGTAATCTTCTTGATGATCTCCCCGGCGTTCCGGCTTGCGCCGTCCATAGCGGCCATCCTCGCCCCCTGTTCCGCGGCGGATGATTCCAGAAGAACCCGGTACGCTTGAGTTTGGAAATGCTTGGGCAGCAGGGCCGCCAACAGTTCATCTTCATCCGGTTCGTAGAGATAACCACCACCGAGGTGCATCGTGCCACCGGCGGGCGGTTCGAGCGATTCAATAGGGAAAAACTTCTCCGCAATCACGCGCTGTTGAATCGCGGATTTGAATTCGTTGTAGATAACATACAGCTCGTCGAACGTACCTTTTGTGTAAGACTCGATAAGATCGTGTCCGATCTCGATGCCGTGTTCATAGCTCAATCGATCGAACACACCAAGCCACTGTTGGCGAATGGGCCAGGGGCTCCGCCGAAAAAATTCTCGTCCTTTTCGGCCGACGACACTCAACGTCACCTTCGCGCCGCGCGCTTCGGACTCTCGGATAAATTCCGAGGCCTTGCGGATGATGTTGGTGTTAAATGCGCCGCAAAGACCCCGATCGCTGGTGACGATAAGAACCTCTATGGTCTGCCCTGTCCGCTTTTGGAGAAGGGGATGCGCTGAGCGGTTCACACGCCGACTGAGGTTGGCAATGACGTCTCGCATCTTATGACCGTATGGCCGGGCAGACAGGATGCGATCCTGCGCGCGCTTGAGCTTCGCCGCAGCCACCATTTTCATGGCCTTGGTGATCTTCTGCGTATTTTTAATCGCGCCGATTTTCCGGCGAAGACTCTGGAGGCTTGGCATGGTCTGTTCGTGACTGCTGACGGTCGATGGTTATGGTTTCGGGCCGTATCCCATGGTTTGCTTGAACGTGGTGATGATCTGTTTCAATTCTTTCCCAAAAGCTTCATCGATTTTGCCTTTGGCGACAAGGTCCTTCTTTAGTTGTGGATGATGCTGCGAAACATAATTCAGGAGATCTTCCTCAAACTGTCGGACCTTGTTGACCGGGATGTCATCGAGAAACCCATTCGTGCCCGCGTAAATAGACAACACCTGATCGGCGACCGGCATGGGCTTGTACTGTCCCTGTTTGAGCAACTCCACAAGGCGGGCACCACGAGCGAGCTGGGCCTGTGTTGTCTTGTCCAATTCACTCCCGAACTGAGCAAAGGCCGCCATCTCGCGATACTGCGCGAGATCCAAGCGCAGCGTCCCTGCGACCTGCTTCATGGTCTTGATCTGAGCCGAGCCGCCGACGCGTGATACCGACAGGCCGACGTTGATGGCGGGTCGGATACCGGCATAAAAGAGATCTCCGGCCAGATAAATTTGACCGTCTGTAATGGAGATGACATTGGTCGGAATGTAGGCCGAGACGTCGCCGGCCTGCGTTTCGATGATGGGAAGCGCCGTCAGACTGCCTCCTCCAAGCTTTTCACTCATTTTTGCCGCACGCTCGAGGAGTCGGGAGTGTAGATAGAAAACGTCGCCGGGATAGGCTTCTCGGCCAGGAGGCCGCCGGAGGAGGAGGGACAACTGCCGGTATGCCGTGGCGTGCTTGGACAGATCGTCGTAGATGATCAAAGCATGCTTGCCGTTGTCTCGAAAGTATTCACCCATCGCGACACCGGCGTATGGCGCGAGATATTGCAGCGAGGCCGAGTCGCTGGCTGTGGCGGACACGACCATGCTGTATTCCATGGCATGGTGCTCTTCGAGCGTCTTGACGACGCGCGCGACGGTGGAGCGCTTTTGTCCGATCGCGACATATATACAGAACACGTTTTGGCCGCGTTGATTGATAATGGTGTCCACGGCAATCGCGGTTTTTCCGGTCTGCCGGTCGCCGATAATTAACTCGCGCTGGCCTCGGCCGATCGGAATCATGGCGTCGATGGCTTTGATACCGGTCTGCAAGGGTTCACGGACGGACTGTCGATCGATCACCCCGGGCGCGCGGACTTCCAATCGTTGAGTTGTGGAAGCCTTGATTGGTCCCTTGCCGTCTAAGGGCTGTCCGATCGCATTGACCACGCGACCGACCAGGGCCTCACCGACCGGGACCTCCGCAATGCGGCCGGTGCGTTTGACCGGATCCCCTTCCTTGATGCTGGTCTCGTCGCCCATGAGGACTGCCCCGACGCTGTCCTCTTCAAGGTTGAGCGCGATTCCGTACAGGCCACCGGGGAACTCGAGCATTTCGCCGGCCATCGCCCCCTCAAGGCCATAAATCTTGGCGATGCCGTCACCGACCTGGATGACAGATCCGGTTTCGTTGACGTCGACGCGCTGGTCGAAACCTTTGATCTTTTCCTTGATGATCGAGCTAATTTCTTCAGACTTAATCTGCATCAGCTACTCCTTCGTCACGAGGGTTCGCATGGTTTCCAGGCGCGTGCGAACCGTGCTGTCGAATAGGGTGCTTCCAATTCGAATTTGAAGTCCAGCAAGCAGGGTGGGCTTCGTCTGAAAGGTCAGATCGACATCGCGCCGGAGGAGAGCTCGAAGACGGCTCCGAAGCTGTTCCTGATTTTCTGCTGTTAATGGCGTTGCCGATGAAACCATCACGGGCTGCGTCCCTTTTGCTTGGTCAGCCAGGACGGCAAACTCTTCCGCAATTTCGGGGAGGAAGCCGACCCGATTCTTTTTGATCAATTGAGCTAAAAACTGGCCCATGATGGAAGGACACCCTATGCGTTGGCTGAGGGATTCGAGGACCGCTTGCTTATCATGGATACTAAAGGCCGGCGAGGCGAGCACGTGTTTCAGCGGGGCCGAGGTCCTGACAGCATCGGCGAGGGCGACAAGGCCATTCCGGGTGGCCTCCACCTGTCCCAATTCTATGAGCCCAAACAAAGCTTTCGCGTAACGTCGCGCGACAGCAGTTTTAATCACAATCGTTTCCGATGACCGGGAGTGAATATCCGTGCGGGTGGGCACGAAAAACACGGCAAATTAGCATCAGCGAATGGGCAGTGTCAAGCAGGAAGGAGACGGGAGGCCGCTGTCCGGAGACTTGTTACGAGATAGCAGATGGTCCGGATCAAGCCGTCAGTGGGGCTCGGATTGGATAATGCCGCCGCCAAGGACGCGGTCGCCATGATAAAACACAGTGGACTGCCCCGGCGATAACGTTCGTTGAGGCGTCTGAAAGATAATTCGCAGTGTACCATCAGACGTCGGGTGAAGCTGTGCGGGTGCAGCCGGAGTGGCATAGCGAATTTTCACGTCGGCCGATGCGACTTGAGTGCGAAGGGTCTCATCAAAGAGATTGAGATCGGACACGGTGCATTCTGCCGTGAATAGTCCATCTTCAGGGCCAAGCACCACGGTATTGGTTTCTGGAGCCACATGGTGGACGTAAAGCCGCTCGCCTGTCGCAATCCCCAGCCCACGCCGTTGCCCCGGGGTATAATAGGCGATGCCCTCATGTCGACCTAAAATCTGTCCGGTTGTATCGGTGAAGTTGCCTGGTCTTTTGGACGATGGGGATTCGATCTCGATGAAGGCCCGATAATCACCTTGTGTTACAAAGCAAATCTCCTGGCTCTCCTTTAATTCATCAGCCGGCAGCCCCAGCGATTCCGCTCGTTCCCAGACTTCTGGTTTGTGCATGGCGCCCACGGGAAACAAGAGCTTTGGAAGCCAGGTCGGCTGAACGCGATACAGGAAGTAGCTCTGATCTTTACGCGGGTCTACCGCGCGCTGCAAATGCCATTGACCAGCCTCACTAACGACACGTGCATAGTGACCCGTGGCCACAAAGTCGATCGAACGTGCCTGGGCAATGGAATAGAGCGAGCGCAATTTGACGCGCTCATTGCAGCGCACGCAAGGGTTGGGGGTGGTGCCGGCAAGGTAACCAGCGAGAAAATCGTCGATGACCCCGGCTCTAAAGCCGGCTCTGGTGTCGATAACTTCGTGTGTGATGCCGAGTCGCTTTGCTGCAAACTTCGCGATCCCAACTTTGCAGCAGCTGCGCTCTTGCCACCGCTTCGACACCGCTGATTCATCTTCGTGTTCCCATACCTGAAGAGTGACGCCGTGCACGTCATAGCCCTGTTCCACGAGAAGAGCGGCGGCCACACAGCTGTCGACCCCTCCACTCATACCAAGAATGACCGTTGGTCGCGACATTGGGTCGTTTACGATAAAGACGACTCTTGGGCCCGCATCTTACCTCGATGCAGGGCCAGGTTATGGACATTGTCCGGGCTCTGAATTTCGGTCTCTGTTCGCTCGGCTATCTTATTGGCGCCCATTTCACACATGCCATGATGGTGGGCTCCTTCTTCCATGCCGAGCAAGGGGGTGCGCACGTCTCCAATGAGAACAGCCGTTTTCAGAAGTTGGACCTTCTCAGTTGCGGTAACAGTGGCATTGACTTTGCCACCGCAGATGACGATTCCGGCGACGATCAATCCTTTGATCGCCGCATGCTCGCCGATAATCAACGTACCTTTGGCGTGGATTTCTCCTTCCAGCTGACCATCAATCCGTACGGTGCCATCAAATCTGATCACGCCCTTGAAGTCAACCCCGCGGCCAAGAAACGTGAAGTTTTCTTCGCGCTCCTGCAGATGCTTTTTCCCGTTGAGTTCCCACATGGTTTCCTCCTGTGTATCAGCCAAGGAACCGGTGCGCAGACCTTGGCTCTGGTTGACTAAGGGACATGGTCACCGCGAGGGCAAAGCGAAAAATCTTTGAATTCGTAATGGCGATTATTGAGAGCCAAAATAGAAAAGGACGTGGGGGTGCTGGTGTGTATCGTAGGAATGTGTTCGTCAAGGAATCTAACTTTTCGGTACTCCCAGGAGCATCTCGATCAAACGATCGAGTTCTTCAGGACCGAAATAGTGTAGCAGAATCTTTCCACCTCTCCGGCCCTTCTGAATGGCGATGCGTGTCCCGAAATGTTTTTGAAGCCGCTCTTCAATGTCCGAATGAGGCGTTGCACGCTTCACGGCGCGTTTCGGCTTCGTCTCCTGGGCTGCCAGTTTTTCAGCTTGTCGAACGGACAGTTGACCATCAATAATATGGCGAGCCAGTGATTGTTGCGCCGCGACCGTCGGTACCCCAAGAATCACTTTTGCATGGCCGGTTGTCAGTTGGCCTAATTCAAGCAACGCTTGAATATCATTAGGCAAATTCGTCAGTCTCGATATATTGGCGATGGAAGAGCGGTCTTTTCCTATCCGCTGCGCGACTTGCTCCTGTGTAAGCCCGAATTCTGTTGTCAGACGATGATAGGCTCGCGCGGCTTCCATGGGATTCAGATCTTGTCGCTGAAGATTCTCGACAAGGGCTAATTCCATGGCCTGCTCGTCACTCGAATTTCTGATCACCGCTTTGATGGTTGATAGCCCAGCCATCTTTGCTGCGCGAAAGCGACGTTCGCCGGCGATGAGTTCATAAAGACCGTCACCCTTTCGCCTCACCATGATCGGTTGGATGAGCCCATTTTTCTTAATCGATTCAGATAACTCAGATATTTCCAGTTCAGAAAATGTAGTACGAGGCTGATATCTGTTTGGAATGATTTGACTTAAGGCCACTTCTTGCACATCGGCGGGTTGCGGGATAGGTTCCTTAAAGTGAACAGTCGGCAGCAGCGCTTCGAGGCCTTTACCGAGAGCTTTCTTCTCCATGAGCAAGAACCTCCTTTGCTAATTCAAGATAGGCCTGCGCACCAGCAGACGCTGCGTTATAAAAAGCAGCAGGCTGTCCATAACTCGGAGCTTCTGCCAGCGTCACATTTCGCGGAATCATGGTCTTATAGACTTTTTCTTTAAAATGGCTGCGTATTTCTTCCGAAACCTGGCGCGCGAGGCTATTACGCGAGTCAAACATGGTGAGTAAGATTCCTTCGAGCTCCAAAGATGGATTAATTCCATCCTGAATCCGCTGTACGTTAGCCATGAGACGGCCCAGTCCTTCCATTGCGTAGTATTCACATTGCACGGGTACCAACACGGAATGCGCTGCGGCCAGCGCGTTGATGGTCAGAAAGCCCAATGCTGGGGGGCAATCAATAATGATGTAGTCATAGTTATCAGTAAGCCCCTGCATAGACTTCTTTAGAACGCGTTCACGGTCTTCAACATTCACGAGTTCAACTTCGGCCCCAACCAAATCTGCAGTGGCTGGAACGACCGAAAGCCTGGCAACACTCGTCTGTGATATTGCCTCGATTAGAGGTTCGCCTCGCATGAGGCAGTCATACAGCGAACGGGATAAGCTTTTCTGATCTATGCCAACCCCGCTTGTCGCATTCGATTGAGGGTCCATGTCGATCATAAGGACTGCTTGATCGTTGATCGCCAACGATGATGACAGATTGATCGAGGTGGTCGTCTTTCCGACGCCGCCTTTTTGATTGGCTATTGCGATAATTCTCGCCATGGTTGTTTTCCTGGACGGTGACTAAAGCCAGTGTTCCACGTGGAACATCATCATGGTCGCTTTAAAATGCTCAAAACTCTATGGCCGTACCCGCACGGAAGGTCATAGGACAGTTCCCGTTCAACTTCAAACATGCCTGGTGTTTCTGTTTCTGAAAGCGGCTTTGATCTGCATAGAATGAGTCTTCCCTCGGCGCTAAGTAACCCCAAGCAGCGTTCGATGATTAGGCTCATATTTAAGGCTCTACTGATAACGTAAGAGAATTTTTTGTGGTTTGTATGGTCAAGGGCAAAGGCTTCAAGGGTTTTGGGTATGGCCTTGACGCTCTTTAACTGGAGTGTGCCAACGATATGCCGCAAGAATGCAATCTTTTTAGACGCAGGTTCAAGGAGAGTGACGCTAAGTTCCGGCATTGCGATCTTTAGTGGGAGTCCAGGAAATCCGGCACCTGACCCAATGTCTAAAAGTTCTAAGTTAGTAGAAAAATCAACCAGACCCTTACTGCAAGCGAGAGAATCTAGAAAGTGCTTTACAATGATTTCCTGTGGATCAGTAATCGCGGTCAGATTCGTTTTGCGGTTCCAAGCGCGTAACTCGCGAAGGTAGGTCTGAAAAAGGCCTAGCTGTTCTTGAGAAAGTTTAACGCCGAATTCTCCCGACCAATGTGCCAACTCCAGGGCCTGTTCCACGTGGAACAAGTACGCTATGCCGCGTGTCTGCGTCAAGCGGTTTTGTTACTGGCCTGATAAAATGGCCGCTTTGGCCACTTTATGCTTACATCGACTCATGGCCATTTTATGCTTACCGTATCGGACAAAAATGGTCCTCTTCCGGTACCTGAATAGCGAGCGATGTTATTGAATTATAATGTATTTGATGCGGCGTAGCGTCTGAATTACTTCCAGATGAGCGTGAGGACCTTCTCATATCGACCAAGTCGAATAGATTGCTCATGGAAGAGCGAGCATGTGGAACTATCCCAATTGCTGTACCCTGCTATGATGCCCGCTACTGCTCTCTTGCTATACGCGATGCGTGATGTTGATGACTCAGGAATCCTCGTACCTTTTCTGAGAAACTTCTCGTAAAAACTATCGGATTTTTTATACGAGACGATATGGTTTGCATCAGATATCACAACCGCAGAAGGTCTTTCTGAAAGTTCGACGTACCGAAAAGCAGTAGAGGTCAGCGAGGTCTCAAACTCCCTTGCAACCGTTTTGATGGCATCCAGTCCCCATGATAGGTCCTGTACCCTTGATAGAAAAAGTTTTTCTGGAAGCAGCAACTTCACCGCGAATATATCGGCTTGCCGTTCGAACGAATGATTGTCGTCTAAGATATCATTGTCAGGCGTTTTACATGGTGTGAGGCTTAGAGGTTTGTGTAAAAGGAAATGTCCTAATTCATGCGCAATAGTGAACCGATGCCTTGGACGTGAAAGGCTGTGATCGACAACTACTATCCCATGGTCACCCTTCCTTACCAGGCAGCCATGTGCACCGGACAGAGGAGCTTGATAGAGCCAAAGACCATATCGATATGCTATGGCTTCAATATGGATGTCGGCGGGAGATTGGATGCCGAATTCGTCTAAGATTGGGGTGATGTGAATGCTCATACCAAGTAGAACCAAGGAACCGGGACCAGTAGCGAGTATACAGGATCATCCTAGATAAAGGGCAGCAAGGATTTGGTCAAGATCTTTGTCTGTGAGTCGTGCGATTTCCAATCGGCGAAAACGAACAGATTCTTGTGATCGCTCCTTTTTGCAATCTTGATACAGTCGTCGCCGTAGTCGTTTACGAGCCTCGGCTGCGCGCTCAGGCGCCAAGGGAAGTGCAGGAAGCGTATGGCCACGTTGTTTTTGGGCGAATCCATACGCTTTGATCCAGGCTTTTCGATAGTCACCACCCGGCTTTGTCATCATCGCGATAATCCGGAGATCCAGTGCCTTCGCACCGATCTTGTCCGCGGCAACCGCGACGTACGGATCGTCAATATCAGCACCAACAATGGCGCTCCATACCTTCTGAGCCACTTCTTCCGATTGTCCCCTTTGGTCTTTCATCTATTCCTCCAACGCAATTATTTGTCTTCCTAAGATCTTCAGCCGCTTACATAGCTGTATGACACGGGACAACGGGAGACCAGATTCCCGCGCCGTATCCGATGGCTTTGTATGGCCCTCCTTCATGACCTTCAAAATGATCATTGCATCCGTTTGGTCCTGCTGAACCCTGAACGACATCACGATACGGGCTTCCAATACGCGTAACCTTCTTACATAGGCGTCTTGGAAATCCTCTCGCATACGGATCAATTCCTCCGGAGTCTCTATATCGCTGTTCAGTGACCATTTGAGCACTTGTTTTTCCCAGTCTTCTTCTGTCCTTGGTAACAACTCCTCATGCACCTTTTGCATGGCGCTTCCAATGTGACCCTTAATCGATGACTTCAAAAAGATTTTGAAATTATCTTTCTTTTTGTTATCCCAAATCCGGTCGCCATTTAGAAGTTTTTCCAACACTTCGGCGACATAATCATCGGCGGCAGGGCCGGCGGCTCCGACTCCATCGAGCTGGTAGAACGCCACTTTTGAGTACGCATATTTTCGTATATCACTCCACAGCTTTTCACGCTCTAGAGGAGAAAGCGCGTTGATCGCCGCTTTGACGGCAGCAATACTTTCCTCTTGTTCCTTGGTGAGCTTCTGCATCTCTCCGAGACACCCAAACAGGAAGGAGACGAGCGGGTAGTCCTCGTCAGGTCTGTCTTCATACGACCATCTCGACGGGTCCTGACCCTAGCAGATATACACTATATAAATCAAGGACTTCTGCTAAAGCGCACTACATCCATTGACTCAGCCTGCCAATCGGGCCGTCCGAATCGTCATCCGTTCTTCTCAAGCGAAGTGCAGGCTTAACACTCTCTGCCGGTACTTTTACGTGCTCAAAATAAAAGTTGTCGATTTTCGGCCTGCCCCAAGAAGCACTAGCGAGAAGTGGGCACTACGCCCTCTGTGACATGACGTGAAACAAAAGCTGCCGATATGCACTTCCCGTCAAGAAATGCTCATAGAGAGATACCGTCCGTCTTCGTGGGAGGCCGTAATGACTCGCAGCCAGGGATACAAAAAAGTTGGCGATTCGCAATGGCGCACAAGAAATAGGGCAGGAAAGCTATGAAGCGTCGTGTCAATGCACTAGTCACGGAGGAGGAACACATTTTATGGAACCCGCTTTGCTGATGTCTGGTGCGTGTAAGGCACGTGAGTCAGGAATGTTCACTTCCTTTCCGCTGATCACAGCTCATAAAGGAGGATCCAATCATGATTGATTAACCATCACACACTGACCATTTCACCAGGCCAATTCGGCCAACCGCATATGAACAATTGAGGAAAACAATGGACCCAGAGAAACAGCTAGAAGACTATTTTCAGTGCGTCAGTCTTTCCGACGAAGCCAAGGCTTTGATTCGCACGGTGTGGTGCTCTCCTCCCGCGCGTCGCGTCGCAAGTGGACGAGGCAACGTCTGTGGCCGATATCCCAGCCGGAAAAACGGCGTTTCGATTCAGTTTGAGAGCCACAAGGTCGAAAAACGATTCCTTATTTTGATGGAGTATGACACCCGTGTTCGGGGATATCGAGATCAAGTTCTGATCAAACTCATGCGGACTGATGCCCAAGGTCGGCCGCGCGCCTGGATGACCGCCGTCGATTATGTCAGCCTCCGGGACGATGGCGCGGTGTTCGTAGAGTGCAAAAAAGAGGAAGAGCTCCAACGCCTGTCCCAAGACAAACCGGATCTGTATCTGAAGGACGCAGACGGGAAATGGCGTTGCCCTCCAGGGGAGGCCTACGCCGCGCAGTTTGGGATGCGATTCGAAGTGGTATCCAGTGCCGATCTCAACCCCGTTCTGGATCGGAACATCACATTTCTCGAAGACTACCTCAGCGAGGAGGGATGGCTCTCAGAGGGAGCACAGAAGAAAATTCAAGACCTCGTCAGGGCCAAGGTTGGAATCACGTTGCGCGACATGCTCCCTCGCCTCGACCGGAAGGAAATCGACACACTGTATGGCTTGATCGCGTGTGGCCAGGTGTGGGCGGATCTTCATCGCATCCCCTTGGCTGAATTTGATCGTGTCCAGCTCTATGAAAGCCACGTGACAGGTGAGGCTCACAACATTGTCCTGCAAACGGTAACTGTCCCTCAGGAGTTGTCAGCGTTTATTGAAGCCGACGTGCAGGAGAACATGCTGCGCTGGGAAGGCAAGAGTTGGTCCGTCGTTGCGACTCACTCAGACCACATCACGCTTCTGGGTGATGGACGGAGTCTTCAGTTACGTACGGATGAATATGAGCGTCTGCTCAAGAATGGGAACATTCAGCTTCCTGCCCCGGCGCAAAACTTCGGTACGGCCTTTGATCATCGTCTCGCGAAGGCGAGACCGGAAGACCTTACGGTAGCGAATCGGCGGTATGCAGCTGTCTTTCAGCTCAGAGGAATGGCAGCCGTAACAGGCCATGTCCCATCACGGACGTATCGCCGATGGAAAGCTAAATATCGGCACGCCGAGCAGGTATCGGGATGTGGGTTTCAGGCGCTCATTCCCCGAACCAGCGAGCGCGGCAATCGGCGGCGCAAACTCTCCGAGGCAGTTATTGAGCTGATGCATGAAGTCGCGAGCACCTACCATGTGACCCCCGAGGGAGACAACAAGACATTAGCGTATGGGCATTTGAAGAACGCCTGTGACGAGCGGAAGATCCCCGTCCCGAGTTCTCGTACTTTCAGCCGGGAAATTGCGCGTCTGCCTCGGGTTGACGTTGTTCGTAAGCAGAAGGGAGACAAGGCCGCGTACCAATTCGAGCTGCCCCTTCATCTGTTTTACGACACGCCCATCCACGGCGATCGCCCTTTCGAAATCGTCCACATTGACCATACCTTGGTGGACGTGATGTTGGTCTGCTCAGTAACCGGCGAATTTTTGGGCCGGCCTTGGTTGACACTCGCTATGTGTGCGTTCTCGCGGCGGATCCTCGCGATCTACCTCTCTTTCGATCCCCCCAGTTGTGCATCGGTGATGATGGTCTTGCGCATCATGGTGCGTCGCTTTGGCCGTCGCCCGCACACGATCATCACTGACGGTGGAAAGGAATTCCATAGCATCTACTACGAAACGTTTCTGAATATATTCAAAATCACCCAAAAAACACGCCCGCCTGCGAAGCCTCGTTTTGGGTCCGTCATCGAACGCATTTTCGGGACGGCGAACTCTCAACTTTTTCACCGCCTCATCGGCAACACAAAGTTGACTAAAATTCCCCGACAACTGACCAAGAAGCTGAATCCGTGCAATTTGGCCGTTTGGCATTTGGTTGGACTCTATGACGAATTACAGCACTGGGCGTATGACACCTATGACACGATGCCCCACAGCACGTTAGGAACCGCGCCTCGTGACCTCTTCGAGCGCACGCTTGAATTGACCGGCTTTCGCACACATCGACGATGCGCATATGACGAAACGTTTCGCATCCTCACACTTCCCCCGTGTGCGGTCCGTAAAGTTGTGCCTGGACAAGGTATTAAAGTGAATCAGATCTGGTATTCCGCTCCTGCGCTGTCCGATCCCCAGGTCGAGGGCGCCACCACCGTCCGACGAGACCCGTTTGACATCGGCCATATCTACGCGTTCGTCAACAAGCGATGGGTTGAATGCCTCTCTTCTCACTATCTTATGCTGCGGGGCCATACGGAACGAGAACGCGAACTCGTTTCGGCCGAACTCAGACAGCTTCGGCGACTCGGCCATAACATATCTGAGATCAATAGCGCCATTCTCGCTAGGGAATTCCAAAAGACGACGAAAAGTCAGGCCCACGCACTTCAAGTCAAGAAAGATCGTGAACAGGCAAACGCTCTGAACCGCTTAGAGGGGACGTCCACACCCCTCTTGATCGATGGCCCCGCCGCGCAGGGGCCGCGTGCCGAAGAAGTTCAGTCGCTTATCGTTTCGCGTGTGCCACTTCTCCCGGATCCTTCAACCCTCACCACATATGGAGACTTCTAACATGTCGACATCTACCCCTCCCTTTCCCCCGAAACTGCTGACCGCCTCAAGGCTAGAACGTGTCCGCTACGCCGATCGCATTGTAGTAGGACATCCAAAACTGACCGCCGCATATGAGCAAATTTGGCGATACCTGACATATGGGAAACCGGGACAGATCATTACCGTCTACGGGCCCACAGGCGCCGGCAAGTCAACCCTATCCGCCAGGATTACGAGGGAGCTTCTCAAGGCAGCGTTCAAGGCCATGGTGAAGGACCTGACTTACATCCCTGTCATTTCCGTTGAAGCAGCAAAGAACGGACGGCCTTTCGATTGGAAGGACTTTTATAGCCGATTCTTGGAAGCGGCCTGGGAACCCCAGGTTGATGAAAAGATGGATGTGAAGGCCAAGATCCATAGAAAACCTATTGGCGCAGGACCGCCTCCAGGTGGAAGCTGCGCATATTTACGCAGGGTATTGGAGCGATGTCTGAAAGAACGTCGGGTGCGCGTAGCACTGATCGACGAAGCGGGCCACCTCGCCAGGCACGCGATTGGACCGCGCGCGCAAATGGATTGTGTCAAATCCTTTGCCTCTTTGTCTGAAACGATCACGCTGCTGGTCGGCACGTATGATGTTCTGCATCTCTCGAAAAAAAGTGCTCAGCTAAGCCGGCGCACGCAACGCATTCATCTCGGTCGCTATCATGCGGATCGATCCGAGGACCTTCAGGCGTTTCACAATACGGTGTTCACGCTTTTGCAAAGGCTGCCTCTTCACGAACCTCCGCAGCTGCTGCAGATGTCGGATTTCCTGTACGAGCGTTCAGCCGGTTGTATCGGGATCTTAAAAGAATGGGTGGTGCGGGCCATGGCCCTTGCGGTGCATGAGAACCGCCCGACGATCCTACCCAAGGATCTTCATGAGACGGCGAAGCCGGCCGACGAAATGCAGAACATTATCGATGAGATCCTTCAGGGTGAACAAATCCTGCGTGAAGAGGAGGCAGTGAGCGGTGACACCCTTCGCCAAATGCTTTCCTTCCCCGGGTATTCGACGCCAACTTCAGCCACCCCGGCCCAATCCGAAGCAGTCCTGCCAAAGAAGCCTCGGCAGCGACGGCTGCCCGGTCAACGTAAGCCCAGTCGAGATCCGGTCGGTATGCCTACTACGGCTTCAGTATCGGTTACCTAACTTCAATATCAGTTACCTAAAAGGAAATCGAACATGGATACCTTTCCACAACCAAATCATCTGTACGATGACTATCCCGTTTGGGACGTCGAGCCCTTCGCGATGCCACCACGAAGTCGCCTGTATGGCTTCGCCCCTCTTGGCGTCGGCACACCGGAGGTTGAAAGTCTCGCTAGTTATGTGACCCGTCTCGCCGATGCGCATGCCCTTTCAGTAAGACGGCTCGTCATGAGGCAAATCGTCCCAGGGTTTCCGACTGACTCCCAGTTGATGCAACCGCTCGCCCGGCGCATCGGTGCACGCATCAATGGGTTCAGCCCAGAAGCCGAGCGGTGGTGTCGAGCGCTCGAACAATTGACCGGCCGAACGGACTTGCGCTTCTGCACGCTGCTCCCGTGGCAAGACCTATTCGATTCCCGGCATCTCATGCGCGATGATCGTGCCTGGTGCCCGGCATGTTTGGAGCAATGGAACCAATCAAAGCAGACTTTCTATGAGCCCTTGCTATGGTCGTGCGAGGCTGTGACGGTCTGCATGGTTCATCGCATCCCACTGCAAAGTCAGTGTCCGAGTTGCAACAAAAAACTTCCAATCATTAGTTCGAATGCCCAAATCGGATTTTGCAACTCATGTGGAGCGTGGCTCGGACAGGATATCGAACAAAACGAAGAGAAGGTCTTAGAGCGAGACGTATTGTTCGCCCGTGCGATGGGAAATTTCCTTCAGGCCGCCCCTTCCATAATGCAGCCCCTGACGACGAAATGTCTCAAATCCGCCATCGACAAATGTCAAGATCACTCGGACATCCCGAATTTTCAACACTTCTCCAGCGAACTGGGCATGACCCTCAACGAATTAAGGAGTTGGATGCTGGGATGTAAGAAGCCTCGTTGCGCGTCGCTACTGCGTCTTAGCGTGAATTTACAGACCTCACCTCTGACCCTCTTACAAGATCCGGCTGCAGTAGGTGCCGCACTCCGAAGCCGAATACTCACTGGTGGACCACCGATTGTTGAGCCATCTCCTTTCCGGCGGCTGATGATCAACAAGGATAAGCTCACCGCGCAATTGGATACCATTCTCAAAGAGTGGGATTTATGCCCTCTGTCTCTTTCGCAGGTAGCCGGACGCCTGCGCAAATCGACTACGACGTTGCGTGCAAACTGTCCGGTGCATTGTGCTGAAATTGTAAAGCGATATGACGATTGGAAACGGCGACAAGGAGCCAATCGCCGAGCCTTGCAAAGACAAGAAATCGAGCGGGCCATTCCGAGGCTTCTCAGTGAAGGATTGAGTCCCACGTGGAACAGGATTCGTCAATGCGCGCCTTCCATAAGCCACCCAAGGAACGGTGGCGCAATTGAGATTTATAAAGATGTGATCCGCAAACACATGTTTGAACTGAGGAATAGCCCCCAAAGTTCGCATCCTGGCCGGCCGTCATCCCAGATTGCCTCGGCGATTAAGACCTATATGCGCCGTGCATCAATGGAAAATTTAAGAAAGAGACTCAATGATGGGAAGCCATGACAAAGCTTGGTAATGCTATCTCTTGAACAGGATGGTGGGTATGCGATCGATAGGGTAGTCTCTCCTTGCCTATGATGAAGCATGGGATATTGCGTGATCTATGGACAAGGTTTCTTTTAACTATCAGCAATCACAACGCCATGGGATAGCTAAAAGACTAGTGGAACAAATTGACAGGATCGCCCAACACTGCTGGCGTCAATCCTTAGGTAAGACGGCGAGCTAAAAAACCGGACGCAAGTTCAGACATACTGGGGCCGGGTTGTCTGCCAAGTGTACCGGTCTGTCCGTCTCGTAGCGAGGGATCTTCGGGATCCCACTCGGCTTGTAGCTCTGATTCGTCCAGCGACTCTTCGTCACCTAGTCCGTCCTCCTCAGATGGAGGAGGATGCTCAGACATGTAGATTGAGTTTCCAGGGAGGTAGGTACAAGAAAGGAGGCTATCATTTATTAACAGATTGTTGCTTACTGAGAACCGCGTTTTTCTTCATCACGAGGTTTTATTGCTCGAACGACAACGCCATTTATCGTGCTTTACATCCCATTCCTGCCTGCGCGATAAGCGCCTGACCTGGATATTTTAACCAGCCAGATGTTCTACTCCAAAGCTCCCCTGACTCACTTCTCGAAGGCAACATGTTGCCTGGTGGCCTAGCGTTCCCTTCGATGTCATCATTCAATCCTGGTGGGATTGTTGAGGAGAACGGCGAGAGAGGTGCCTCCGACCAATCAAAGTCACGAATACAATGGCGACCATTCAGGCACGACAGCAAGCGACATCATCGTTTAGAGAGCGCCTATGTTTCGGCAAAGGGTGCTTCCGTCCACGGTGTGCGAATTACCTCGCGGTCTGTTGATCGAGACTGGACGTTTTCCGGTATGGCTTATGGATTCGTGGTCATGTTCATTCTTGGCACGGACGTCCACTCGAATGTTTTGATCGTCACTACCGATGACGCAGGTTCGGCACGCTACCCATGTCTTGCTCGCCACCTACCTGAGAAACCGACAGACATCTCGATGAGATGCAACTTTGATTAACCATTGATGGACGACTGACAATCAGCAGCACATTTTTAGGACCGGATGGCTTAATGGCGGAAACGAGGTGTCCAGGATTCGATGAGCGAGTCCTCTTCGTCTTCCTCTTCTTCGTCAAGCAAATCGATGTCGTAGAGGACAGTGAGCGTTTTGCCATAGGTGCCAAGGCCGATCACGTCTTCGGTTATTGCAATGCTGCGGTCGCTGCTGCACCATTCCTGAAGATTGGATATGCCTTGGGTGCGTGCACCGCGTTGAACCTTTGTGGGCTCCAGGTTGAATTGGAATGTCGGTGTGGTGCGCGGTACGGGCTGGTTTTTTCTAAGCCATGTGATGCCGTCGATATCTTTAAAGGTCTCCGACATACAGCAATAATCGATCTTGTTAGCCGTGCTGACGACAATAGCCATCGGGCCAGTCGTGCATTCAATAACGCGAATGGCCGTCGCGAGCAGGGATGTGGTGCAGGAACCCGCCAGACATTCGATGGCGGCCAAGCCTGTGCCGGCGCGGCAAAGCGCCGGGAGAAAAAGTTGGTTGGGCATGAGTAGGCCGGCAGCGAAGTGATCTGCTTCTATTTCGTACCGGTTTGATGATGTAAATCCGGCGTGTGATTCATGTACGTCGCTGTCGCCCAGTACGGCGTCAGTATGTCCTGGAAGGAAGTAGTGACCGAGTTCGTGGCTGACACTGAATCTCTGAAATGGAATGTTATCGATATGGGTGGCATAGCCGATGGCAAAGGAGTTTCCAACGCGGATGAGCATTCCAGAAACGCCCGCACTGGATGATGGTTTGGGGCAGACTTCGATTTTACGGTTCCGCGCTATGGCGAATGGATCGATGGGCAGGGTTGTGATGCCTAAATCGCGAATAAGCTGCTCGGCAGCCCCTGTCGCGAAGCGGAATTCACCATTCTTTGCCATCTATTCCCCGCGTGCTTTCTTTGCGAGCAACTCGATCAGCTCATCGGCAAATTTTCGATCATCGGAGTGGAGTGCATTGTAATGCCGGTGGAGTTTGTCAGCTTGCGCTAGTGCCGTGAAGCCTTCCACCCGGCCGAGAAGGTAGTCGGTCGTCACATCAAGTGTGTCCGCGAGAAGCCTCAAATTGTCGAACGACGGCTTACGAGCACCAGTCTCAAAGTGGGAGATGGCGGAAGGTTGAAGTTTGGCTTGTTTCGCAAGCTCGCCTTGACTAAGACCACGGTATTCTCTTGCTGTACGCAGCCGGTCGGGGAACATATCGGATGGACTTGACTGTTTCATGACGATTCCGTATAGTAATAAGTGACGATTTCGGCAAAGACCCGCGAAGGGTCTTTTATTTGGGCCACGAGTTGACGGATTCGTCACATTGTAGATGACTATTTCACTATAAGCAAGGAGGATCGTATGAAAGCAGATCATGAGAAGGAGTTCAACATCATCGTGAATGGTCGCCCCAAGGTCATGACGGGGAAGGAACTGTCCTACGCTCAGATCGTGGGATTGGCCTTCGACAACCCGCCGACGGGTGAGAACGTCGCGTTCACAATTACCTATCGAAAGGGCGAAGGGAACAAGCCCGAAGGAACCCTGGTGGAAGGGGAGACAGTCAAGATCAAGGAGGGGATGATCTTCAATGTCACAACAACGAATAAATCGTAGCCCCGATCTGAAACGGCTGCGGGACGAGGGATATGACGTTCAACTGAAGGCCGGCTTTCTCCTGCTGGGGAACGTCCCCTATGTGACCGCTGCGAGACAAATCAAGCGTGGCATTCTCGTTTCAGAACTGACTCTTGCAGGGGACGTGACCACGACGCCCGGCACGCATGTGGCCTATTTCGCCGGCGAGTATCCATGTAACAAGGACGGATCGGAACTCGGGAAAATGCGGCACAACAGTGGCCCGCAGCAGCTAGCGGAAGGCCTTGTGGTTCAGCATTCTTTCTCGGCCAAGCCATTGAGCGGCGGCTACACCGACTATTACGACAAGATGACGACGTATGCCGCGATTCTTTCTGGTCCTGCGGAGGCGATCGATCCGGACGTGAAAGCCCAAACGTTTCCTGTTATTCGGTCAGAGGAAGGCGAGTCGGTGTTCAACTACATCGATACGGCCTCAAGTCGAGCCGGGATCAACATGGTGACGATGAAGCTTGAGCTGCGGAAAATCGCAATCGTGGGCTTGGGGGGGACAGGGTCGTATGTTTTGGACTTTGTCGCGAAAACCCCAGTCGGAGAAATTCATCTCTTTGATGGAGACACCTTCTTGCAGCATAACGCCTTCAGGTCGCCGGGAGCTCCATCGATCGAGGAACTGCAACAAGCACAGAAGAAGGTGATGTACTTCAGGGATCGCTACGCGACAATGCGGCGCGGAATAATGGCGCACGAATACCATATCGACGCTTCGACCGCTGAGGAGCTGCGGGATATGGATTTTGTGTTCCTGTGTATCGATGGGGGAGGTGTGAAGCGGCTCATCATCGAGAAACTCGAAGAATTCGGGATTGGCTTTGTAGATGTTGGCATGGGAGTTGAACTCGTAGATGGTAGCCTGGGCGGAATCCTGCGCGTCACGACGAGTACAGCCAAGCAACGCGGGCATGTTCAGAAACGGGTGTCTTCTACGGAAGGTGATATCAATGATAACTATTCTCGGAATATCCAGATTGCGGACCTCAATGCGCTGAACGCCGCCTTAGCCGTCATCAAATGGAAAAAGCTGTCAGGCTTCTACCTCGATCTTGAAAACGAGCACAACAGTACCTATACGATTGACGGCAACATCATCACGAATGACGATCGGCCATGAAGCGAAGGAGCGTCCTGAAGCATGAATTCGTCGAATACATTCCCAGCGAGCTGAAGGAGGGGACGCTCTATGTGTGCACGGCCTTCGGGACGGCCGCTCATAAATGTTGCTGCGGATGCGGAAAGGAAGTCATCACGCCGATCGGGCCTACAGATTGGCAGTTGGCGTTCGATGGGGAGGCGGTTTCGCTTTATCCATCGATAGGAAATTGGAGTTTCGAGTGCGAGTCGCACTACTGGATTAAACGAAACAGGGTCGTATGGGCTGCTCGGTGGTCAAGGAAGGAGATCGATGCGGGAAGGGCTTACGAGAGAGCGGTGAAGGATCAATATTTCAGCGGCGGGGAGAGCCCGGTTCCGTCTGAAAGTTTTTGGGAGAGAGTAAGGAAGTGGTGGTTTAAGCAATAAGGAGGTCGTATGTCGGAAAAGCGAGATATCCATGTCGTGCCACACGAGGACGGCTGGGCAACGAGAAAAGAGGGCGCCGACCGGGTCAGCTCGACGCATAGGACGCAGAACGCGGCCGTCAATAGGGCAGTAGGAGTGGCCAAGAAAGATGGTCTGGAGGTCGTCATTCATCGAAAGGACGGGACCATCAGAGACAGTGAAACCTATGGGAATGATCCCAATCCGCCGAAGGATAGGAAGCACTAGAATTTCAGTGCGTTCAACCTCAAGGATTTAAGACGCAATCGCCCGCTTATAGCGGCCAAGGAGGTCCGGCAAGTCCGAGGGGTTTTTAGAGAGAGCCCAGGACCAGTGGCCGAAGGCGCCATGTGCATTCACGGCTCTTGCCCATTCGTCGAGGAAGCGTCTTTTGACCTGATCCTGTTCTGTATCCTGTCCCTTTGTTTCGAGGACCAGATACTTCCCTGATGCGAGCCGGATAAGAAAGTCCGGTCGATATTTCCTGACGACGCCGCGATACACATAGAGAATCTCAAATCCGAGGTGATCGTTTTTCACCCAGGCGGCAACGGCGGGATTCTTGTCGAGCTCGTAAGATTCCGTGGATTCCCATGTGCTGTCATAGACGCAGAAGTTGATGTGGCTGCGTTTGGCGCGTTCACAGGGCTTGCCTGTGTACCATGTGCCCACATCCGCCGTCGATCGGATAGGCCGGTCACGGTCAAAGAGCGGTTCGAGATGCTCAGTGTTCTCGAAGCGGATGGCGTCCCAAATGTGCTGAACGACCTTGGTCATGTTGAGAGTGATGATGAGCCGCCGTTTGAGCAAGTCCTGATTGAAAAGGGCGGGCGCGATCGTGATCTTACCCGCTTTGATGAATTGTTCGACAAGTTTGACGAGTTGGGCTAAGAGCGCTTCCTTGCTGCCTTTCCAGTCCTTTTGCATTTGATCGAAGACATCACGCGCGGCCGTGAAGGCGATGCGCTGGAATCGGAATTCCTGCGCGAGACGTTCGAGGTCGATATGCGCGATCTTTGATACGTTCGGCTTTCCTTCGACAATCGGGGCGAGCTCTGCGATCTTCGGCGTAAGGGAGGCATTGAGTACAAGCGGCTTCACCTGCGACCAATTCAGGGAAAGGGTTGGATGGTAAACGTGTTCTATCCGAATGACATTTGGCCAATTGATCTCGAAGGTTGCTTTTGTCGGGTCTGGCTCGATGGCAGTTTTTGGTTTCGGCGGTTTCGCGATCGCTCCTTCGGTGGATTCGTGCGGGAGGAAAGTGAATGGGACGCCGAAAATATTGACGTATTCCGGTTCAAAGAGGCCGGTCTTGGGATCAAGCTCGTATGATGTACGGCGCAGGCCGCGGCCCACGACCTGTTCGCACAGGAGCTGGCTGGTGAAGGCACGAAGGCCCATAATGTGGGTGACGGTTTTTGCATCCCAACCTTCTGACAGCATACCGACGGAAATTACATTCTGAATCTGCTCGCCAGGCTGGTTCAGTTTCCCAACCGTATCGACTTTAAGGCGTAGAAGCTCTGCCTGTTGTTTTTTTGTGAGCTTTGGCTTCGTTCCCTCGTCGGGATCAGAGTCACCATTGCCATTCCCGTTGCCGTTGTCTTCTTCTGTTGCGGCTGTGGTGATTGGTTCGTCAGCGGATTCCGCCTCATCGAGCACTTTGGAATCGATATGGAGCGTGCGATCGGGATCGCACAGCACCTCGATGTGAATTTTGCTTCGATCAAAGGCGTGCTTGATCCGTGCCGCGGTTTCGGTACGATTTGCTACGGAAATCATAACCGGTGGCGTTTTGAACCCTGCCTTTTTCCAGACCTTGGCTGTTTCCTGCCAGTCAAAACCGAGAAGATGATAGGCGTTCAGCACGAGGTCTGGCAGCGGATCTTGAGGATCGGCCTTTCGTGTTAAGTCGTACTTTACCTCATCATCATTGTAGATGTGATAGAGGCGCGTTTATATGTGCGGGCGTCCGGGATAGCATCGTCACGGATAACAACACGGGGAGTTTTGACCAGGCCTGCCTCGATAGCATCGTTCAGCCCAAAGTCACTTATGATCCACGAGAAGAGAGCTTCTTCAGAGCTTTTCTTGCCGGAAGGGGCAAAGGGTGTTGCAGAAAAATCATAACAAGTCAGGACGCCGCGAGCCTTGTTGATCCGATCGAGCCCGCCAATCCATTTGGTCGCCTCTTCGATATCCTCCTTGGCAACGCCCTTAATTTTGGATTCTGCCGGAACGCGCCAGGCATGGTGCGCTTCATCGTTAATGATAAGAACGTTACGGGAGGAAGCCATGTCGCCCAGGACCTCGCGGACATAAGCTTCATCGCTTTTTGGACCACGTTTATCAACGCTGCGTCTCTTTTTGATTTTTTCTTCTGTCACCCAGTTGAGAGCATGCCAGTTCCTAATGAGGACTTTGCCCTGCCGTAGCTTGTCGAGTAGAGTGGACGGGACAATGTTGAAGGCCGAATAGTAATTAGCAGGGTGAGACGGTTCTAAGACTGCTAGGCGGCTTCTGACGGTGAGGCCGGGAGCGATAACCAAAACGTTCTTTGAAAAGCGCGTGTCTTGAGGATACGTGACCTTATTAAGGAGGTGCCAAGCGATCACCATAGCCATGACAATGGTCTTGCCGGACCCGGTCGCCATTTTGGCGCAGAGGCGTTTGAACTCCCCGCCATCAGATGGGACTTCGATGCCGACTTTGTCATGCTCTGGCCCTTCGGCAAGCCAGATAAGAGTTTCAACGGCTTCAAGTTGGCAAAAGAAAAAACGTCTGGTCTCAAACTCTTCAGGATTGCGCCAATGTTCTAGGAGGCGCTTGGTAATGCTTGTGACGCCGGGATAGCCATCCTTGCGCCATGATTTCACACGTGGGCGGATCTTGTTGACGAGCGGGATTTCAACGAAGATTCCGGGATCATCAAAGGATTTCGAGCCTTCGGAAGCGACCACGTAGCCGGCAGGTCGACGGTCTTCTTCAACTAAGGTGAATGTACGATTCTCACGGTTGTAGCGCCAATAGCGTTGAGGCTCCTCATAGGGCGAGTTGATGATGAGACGGTCAATGGTTTTCTGTTCCATCAGTCGAGGGCCTCGATGCGGAGGCTTTCAATGCCGCGGTCATCGATGACCTTCACGGCAACGCGGCCGTGCTTGCCTTTGTCGAAGGGTAGCGACACGGTCCCGCGATAGGATGCGATGAGGCCTTCATCAATCTCGCATTTGAGATTCCTGGCAAGTTTTGACCAGCCTTCCTTCTCGGCAGCCAGTGGGAAAAAGACTTGGGTGGGAAACAGGCTACGGCCGTCGTAGTCTGTATCAAGTAGCCACATGGCGATTTTCTCTTTGCCGCCAGATTCAATTTTTCCGGATCGAGTATCGTAGTAGTCGAACCCAAGGACGCTGACGCGGTACTTTCCTTTGTCGTCGCCTTTTTTGATGTTCTCAACTTCGATGTCAGGGCGGCCGATATACCAAAAGCTTTCGTTGCTAGAACGCTGTTTCTTGAGGTCCTCCGTGAGAAGGTCGGCATTCATTTGGACTTTGAGGAGAGTGACTCCAGGCCAGTTGAGCTCGTCGATGTCCTTGGCGGCTTCCGGATCAAACTGGAACGCTGCAAAAACAACTTTCTTGGGCTTGGGAACAAGGGCTTGAGCCTCTTCAATGGCGAGCGCGACGTGGCGTTGTTCAAGAGGAGCATGCTGGGGACCAAAAACTATGGCGACGCGCTCCGGTTTTGTATCTTTGGTTTCGGCATCGGCATGAATCCATCGTGTACCAGGAAGAGGCTCGGCGCGCGAGAATTGTATGCGCTGCCCGCCTTTGAGACGAATACCAGTCTTTAACAATTCCTGTCTCCATTCGTCCTGGCGGATGGTCTCGCCGGAACGGGTCACGGATACATCTGGTTCCGAAAGAACAGTGTTATCGATGTCGTCAATGGGTTTGACGTAAGGAGCTGGCACCGCTTCGACCGTAAAAGGTCCAGTGACGCGGATTTTGGTCCGCTCAGTGAGAGGCTGATCGTACAAGGTTTCTTGATCCGGCGGTTCGTCGTTAGCAATATTTTTGAGGGTTACATGAGGTAGCGATTTATAAAGGAACCCGCTTCCTATGCCTTCTGCTGGCCGAGCGAGCCGATAATAGTCGAATGCAGAAGTCATCATTCGCTGTTTCGCTATTGTCAAGGCTACACGGGACGTGTCGCACGTGATCCAACGCCTTCCCCATTGCTCTGCGACTGCGGCAGTCGTGCCGCTACCGCATGTAATGTCGAGCACCAAATCTCCCGGATCGGTGGTCATTAAAATGCACCTTTGAACTACCTTCGTCGCAGTCTGCACGACGTAGACTTTTCCCATGCCGCTCCCTGTGGCGGTATCGGTCCAGACGTTAGAAATCTCTTCGGCGGCGAAATCGTCGAAATAGCGGATACCTGCAAGGCTGTTTCCTTGGCGGGAGACTCTTCCTTTATGTATGAGCTTCTCTAGGCTTTCTTTGGGGAAACCCCACCAACGATTTCCAGCGTTAAATACCCGGCCTTCAAGCTCAACGTCGTAGCGTGCGCCTGGTCCTGGCTTTGTAAGAATCACATAGCGAAACGGACGAGCTCCCTTCGGCATGTCGGCAGGATCGAACTGGGATAGCTGCCTGATTGATCCGTCGGGCATTTCAACGAGGGTGTAGCTCCCTGGATCATCAGAAAAGTGCTTTTCTTTAAAGAGCTGCCTGAACTTCATGTTCTTAGCGTCTTTTGCATAGAAGAGAAGATTGTCAGTTCTTCGAGGCAAAAGGTTGGCTCCTAGAGCGCCTGCCTTTACAAAGAAAATGTGGGAAATGAAATTCTCGACCCCAAACACTTCATCCATAATTGCGCGGACTAGATGTGAGTTCTCGTCTCCTATCTGAACGAAACAACTGCCTGTTTCGTTGAGGAGGTTGCGTGCCACGAGAAGACGATCGCGAAGATAAGTTAGATAGGAGTGAACACCGAGCTCCCATGTATCGCGGAATGCCTTGATTGTTTCGGGCTCAGCAGTGAGGTCCTCGTCCTTCCCGTCCTTGACAGTCCGGTTGTTCACAAAGGGCTGGAAATTCGATCCGTACGTTATGCCGTAAGGTGGATCGATATAGACCATTTGCACTTTGCCAGCCATGCCTTCCTTTTCGAGCAGTGAATTCATGACAAGGAGGCTGTCGCCTGCGATCAGACGGTTCGACCAATTGTGGGCATGTTTGTAAAACTCTATTGCTTCCCGAAGGGGTGGGTTTTCTTCAAGACTGGCAAAAAGCGATCCTTGGACGAAGTTGAGTCCGTTCTTCTTTCTGACTGCTTCAATGATGGACCGGGGATCGATGCGTTCGTGAACGTGCAGAGATACGGTGGGGATGTCAAATGAAGTGTGTGCACATTTTCCTGCCCACTGCAAGGATGGATCAAGGTGAGGATCATGTGCATATGTTTTCTTGATGCCGTCCTTGTCCGTGTCCGGCGTGACGAGACCTACGGGAGGATTGTTCGCTCGTTTTTTCCCACTATGTGTATAAGTTTCGATCTTCCGTTTGGTGTCCGTGGTTCCTCGACGGCCCATATTGCCGTTCTCTCCGGTGATGTACGAATACTGCGGTAAAACTATATAGTGATTTTTTGGAAGAT
Source organism: Nitrospira sp. Nam74 (assembly GCF_965152615.1). Taxonomy (NCBI): domain Bacteria; kingdom Pseudomonadati; phylum Nitrospirota; class Nitrospiria; order Nitrospirales; family Nitrospiraceae; genus Nitrospira; species Nitrospira sp. Nam74. The sequence goes on from NZ_OZ224220.1 coordinate 199,745, forward strand.
AACGTAAAACCGCACCGTTTTGCTAGATATTTGTGTGAGCGGCTGAATCTTGGCACAGGAAACGGCCCAACTAAGCCGCTCCCGCATAGCCTCTTGATCGAGAAAACCATGCTCCTTGTTGGGGAACCACATGCGAGCGAAGCGAAGGACTTGAGTTCCTATTGCACGCGGGCGTTGACGTGGGTTTTCTTGTCGTCCGTCATCGTAGCGATAAACCTCTTGCAAAAGGCCGATGTAGTCATTGCGGAAGGAAATCGGCTCGGCGCGGCCCACGGGAAAACGACACATTAACTAATATGGACACACGGCGACGCCTTCGCCTACCGCTCCCTTGCCTGTGATGTTTGCCTCGGATGAAGTTTATCGGGGAAGGGGTGGTTGTCGATCTTGGCGTTTCGAGTTGTGCTGTCGAAAGCCGAATCACGCGGTCGCCCGGTGATTACGTGCGATTACACATCTTTATGCCTGACGGCACTGAAGCAGTGAAGGTCGGCTTGGCAAATGTGCAATGGGGAGACACCAACCCTTCAGGGTCGAGTTTATGACAATCCCCCATCCCCACCAGCTCCGGTTAGGGTGTTGGCTCAAGACGCGCGTTGAGCCCATTCGCTATAAGCCGCACGCTGCGCCGGCGTGTTGCTAAACGATAGTATGGGTCTATCTGCCTGTCGAACCCGTTTCCCGTCTTATGTCTTTCCGTCAAATTCTCGCTGAATATCTCGGGGAAGGGGTGCGTGAAAATTGGCCGCTATAGTCAGTTGGCCTTTCAAGAGCCCGGGCTTCCGGCGTCGTTTTTCAGCTTTAATGGGGATCAGCCTGGCCATTGGCTTACCGGCCTTGGCAATGATCACCACTTTTCCCGCAATGACCTCGTTCAGCAGACGACAGAGGTGCGTTTTTGCTTCGTGAATATTGACGGTGCGAGTATGGGGTGACATCGCCAGCTCCTGAGGGATGGGTAGAAGAGCTCTCCCGGACTTCCTTGGGCTGAGGTATGGTTCACAATTCCGGAATAACGATCTTTAATCGTCTGATGCGATTCCCTTGTCGCTCGGTACGCCGAAGGGAGATGATACCATGACCGGTTAGGTTATCCGCTCAAGACCTGTGTTAAGACCCTTTAGTTCATCCGCCAAGGCTTGCACGGTCAAGGGCCCACTGCCTTCTGAGCGATTGTTCACCAGGACATACGCCTAGCGTCGTTTTGCGACCACCTGCTTGACGAGCCAAATCGTGCCAGCTCGCATCTCCGGTAGTTGTTCAATGATGCGATTGTAGCGCTAAGCCGCTTCACCGCTGCCTCATAGGCCATGCCCAATTGCGTGAGCAGCCGCACAACCACAAACGGCGCGTGTCGGGTCTTTTGGCACTATACACTCTAGTGATTTGAATGGCTTACAGAAACTCATCCACATTATTTGGCCCTAGATTCGGAGAATCTTTGACACTGAGATTTTCCCGCAAAACTGGGCACTGGCTGCCCGTTTGGGTCGGCCTTAGGTAGGCCCACAATTTGGCTGACCTTGACAGCGTTAATGGGCCACGTCACGCTAACATGAAGGGGACTGAGGTTCGATGCCGATGGTGACGTATGGCGCGTCGCTTTTGCTTTCGACCTAAACAATAAGCCATACTTCTTTGCGGGCTCGCGCAAGGCCGCCTAAAAACTTTCGAGATGGTGACCGCACTTCATCAAAGATGCTTCGATCGGAGCAATACTCAACCTTTGCAAGGAGACATAATGGAGTCTCGACTAAAGAAATGGGGGAACAGCATAGCTGTGCGACTGCCGATGTCCATGGTCAAGAAGTGCCAGCTAAGCGAAAACCAGCGAATCGATATTTCCTGCCACGGCGGTCGCATCGTCATTGAGCCAGTTAGTTTCAGTCGCTACCACTTCGACGTACTGGTACGGCAAATAACTGCTGAGAACCGACATGACCCTGTTGATTTCGGTTGTCCGCTGGGCAGAGAACTTCTTTGACGCCGGGAGGCTACCGTCTACTATGAGAATTCTTATCTAGCCGCGGGGCCTCCAGCGGTTTGCGCTCGCAAAAGGCTCCTGAACATACCACATGGACGCTAACGGTGTGCTCAGCCCTCCTTGCATTCTATCGACGATATAATGAATCGCTCCCACTTCCCTGAACCCAGTTCTGAATTAAAGCAGTGGTATGGAATTATTAAGCAGGCTTGTTGGAAGTCTTTGCGAGATGTAACGCATATTTATTCAAATGCGAATCATGTTGGATGGCGAACAGTATTCAACATCCCGGGAATCGCATCCGTTTTACTGTCGGTATCGATTATCGCATTCAGCCTTGTCTATCTCCTGCATATCTTATAGGAGTACGACGAAGAGGACTGGAAACGATGAATACCTTACGATCAATTGATAAGGAGGCATACGGAAGCTGTTAGCTGAAGCTCTCCCGACAGTGGTTGCCAGCGAATCTGACTACCAGCGTACAGTCGCAAAGGCGGAGAACTTGATGGACCGTGACGAAGATAACCTAATGCCGGAAGAAGGTGAAGCTGCTTAATTTACTCGTCACGCTCATTGATCGGTACGAGAGTGAACACTATCCGATAGGCCGCAGCTTACCTCATGAAATTCTCATTCACTTGATGGAATCGTGAGGGTTGACGCATAAAAATGTATGGGAATTATTTGGTTCTAGAAGCATGGCGTCTGAGGTGCCAACAAAAGGCGCTCGCTCAGCAAGAGTCAGGCGCGCGCGTTGGCCGACTTCTTCCACGCTCAGCAGACCTATTTACTGGGAAAAAACCTAGCGTCCGCAAAGCCGGCTGATCTCAGCATCCCAAACCACTATCGGAGGATGATAGCTCAGTCATGAAGTGCGATGAAACCCATAGGCCACAGGTTTACAGATCCTTGTACGTTAATCGACTTGATTACGTCAGGATGATCGCCAACCTTGCCAGGTGCCCCTGCTCAAGTGGCTAATTATTTAAGTTTTGACAAGTTGCAACGAGTCACGTGCAGATCTTAAGTATCAGCGTTGTACTACTTATCAGAACCCACATCGCAAGCACAAAGATCAACCCATCAACCGAAACAGTGTTGTGGCCATGTGTCACCTCATAGAAGCCATGAACGATGAGGTTTGCCATCCCCTCACTCAGTACCACCAGCAATACCGAGTCAATCCGTGCCACGAATGCTCCACAAAAGGGGCGCGACGTCGAGAGCCCAGTAACGGAATGCCGCCAGCATTTCTTGCATCCAACTTTTCGAGCTGCAATACCAACAATCCAACGTGACCGTTTAATCGCTGCATGGGGCTGTCATAACACACGCTTAATCCTCTTACATAATAGCAGCGGCTGACCACCTGGAATGCTCTACTTTCTCCTGTCAGTCTGCTCAGGCATATGACCCCACCGCGCATCGCGTCCCATAACGGTCTCATTCTCGTCACACGAACCAGGGCGAAATCGCTTCTCCGATTAGTTGTCTGCGAGTTTCTTGAATGTCTGCTTATACTGTCGGTTGACCTTCGAAAGTGCCTTTCGAAACTGCGCTTGACGCGCGTCTTTTGTTAATGGCTCAGAGATGCGACGTTTCTGAGTCGGCGGAATCCTCAACGACTTATTTGCTACGTTCGTGAACATGGGCCGTTGCCGTAGCCAGGCCAACGCCTTGTCTATCCTTTTTTCGACTCTCTTCTGCTGAGCCAGCATGGCGTTGAGGTTTTTCGGGGCCTTCTGCATGAAGAGCTTGAGGAAGGCGGCTTCTATCTGCCGGGGACCAGCAAGGTATTGATTGATCGCCTTCCGAATCTCGCTCGGCAAGGATCCTCTTCCGGCTCGCCGGATTTTCCGGTCCAGTGACCGTTTTTGTTTCGGTGTAATGGAGATGGTGACTAGAGGCATAGAGCGCTCCTGCCATTGTGATGAAGAGACATCATTGTCATACAGTGTCTAAAAGGGCCTCGTTCGAAAGTTCAAAACAATCATCCAGTGCCGCGGGAACGAGGACCTGCTGATGCAGTCCGTGTGGGAGAATTATAAAGTTTACCGTTGAATAGAATTCGACCGTCTTTGAGGACGCGGGTATGAATGTCTTGTCCCTTATATCTTCCCTTCAGCATCATGGCTTGTGAAACATATTCGGTCAGTATGGGTTGCCAAGGGACCTTGTTCCCACTCCATTACACACAGTCCTGAGCGTTTATTCCGTGAGGGCCAATAAGGTCGTTTAGTACCATTCGGTGCATGTACCCATATCGTCTCTGAACCGGTGACCTCGGCACTGGCGAAGTGGCTAATGTGCTTATTGTCTGATGGCCCCAGTATGCGCAGCACAAGAGACTTGAGTTCCCTTATATGCATCTCACTGCTCGTTATATATATATTAGTGTACTTAAGTATGCATTCCTCTCCCGAGCTTCCACTTGACATTTCGCTGCGCCAACTTTTCATACAACTTTAATTTGCATTGAAGATGATGGTACTGCCCCATAGAATCTTGCTCTTCAGATCGGAAATGGGCTTGATCGGCATTATTGCTGACCCCTTCGTGGCATATCTAACCGAGCCCATTTGCCAGGTGCGTGTTCGAATCTCCAATACCTCCGTACGTTACATGGACGGCCCAAAACGTATTGCCGAGTTTGCTATGCTGATGCGCAAGCGGCGGCATCGCCGTGCAATGACGCTTTGCGAACCGTGGGATAGTGATCTCCTCCCAGACCTTCGAGCACATCTCAAAGCCGTCCGGCAATTGCTTGGCATAGTGGCTCAGGAGTTCAACCGCATTGAAAACGATGAACAACTTGCTGCTCTTTTTTTAGCGCCTGACTTTTTCCTCGATTCCGGGAACGGACAGAACAATGCTGGAGTAGTTCCAGAACCCTCTACGTTGCTTTTGTACCTGACAGCCCTAGCTGGGTTATGTCTTGCTCGTATACGACTCAGATACTCTCAGTTAAGGAAGACCTAAGTTAAGAAGGTTAGAATTGGTTGCTTCAGCCGTCGGAGGACGGAACGCCGCCGAGAACCCGAAACTCAGTGGATTTCGTGTGACTTAATGTCGAATCCCTCCAGGGGATAATGCCAGGCGGTAGTAATTTCGAAAATAAAATCGTTGTGCTGATTTGTAAGGAGGTCTCTGCGATACTTTGCTTTAACAGCCTCAGGCATGCAGCCGATTAAGGAGAAAATGATGAACGCATCGCCTGCAAGTTTCTGGGTTGGTTCGGGCCATATTGCGGGTGTACGCACCCCGGTAGTTATGGTGTGATCATACTCATACAGACGTAATGTAAATAGCCATGGATGAATCTGTCGCATCCACACTTCAAAGCCTCGACCATGATGAGTGAGATCCCTATCCAGATCAGATTGAGCTTTGGTAAGCGCCTCATGACCGAAGAAGCTCTTGAGGTCGTTGATGTACCTGTGATCTTCCCCCGAATTCATGGACACCGAGTTAAGACCATCTCGCCATCGCTTCGAACTCGGCGGGGGATCGATAACCGAGGGTCGAATGACGGCGGGCCCGGTTGTAGAAAACTTCCAGCCACTCAAAGATGTCCTGCTTGGCCTCGCCCGTGTCCGATACCGTCGATGGTGCACGAGCTCCGTTTTCAATGTATGAAAGAAGCTTTCAACGACGGCATTGTCCCAGCAGTTGGCGCGTCGGCTCATACTGACTGTGATGCCCTGGGTCGTGAGCCGCGCGCGGTAGGCGGTGGCGGCGTACTGCGACCCGCGGTCGGTATGATGCAGGAGTCCTTCCGCGGGCTGTCGGTGCCCCAACGCCATCGTCAGCGCTTCATGGGCCAACGCCTCCGTGAGCCGACTGCCCATCGCCCAGGCAATGGCCCGGCGCGAGTACAGATCCAGCACAACGGCCAAATACAGCCAGCCCTCCTCGGTCCAGACATAGGTGATGTCCCCCGCCCAGACCCGATCAGGCGCGGCCACGGCAAACTGACGATTGAGCGTGTTCGGGGCCACGGGATGCGCATGAGCAGAATCCGTCGTGGCCCGCCACTTCTTCACCATCTTGGCGCGGATGGCGTGCGCCCGCATGAGCCGCGCGACCCGGTGTTCACCGACCCGGTGTCCGTGCGCTCGGAGCGTCGCATGGACCCGGGGGCTCCCGTACGTCTGCCGCGACTCGGCATGAATCACTCGGATCGCGGTCACCAGCTGCCGATTCTCCGCTCCGCGATGACTCTCCCTGTCAATCATCAGCCGGAGTTGACCCTTTTGTTCTGATGTGAAATTGACCCCTTCCGGGTGGCCTGGGCATTTGAGTTGCTCTAGACATCTGAATGGGCCGCGGTGCCGACGGGAGACTTGAAGAGGCCCGCCTTCCGTTTCTCCCGCAATCGATAGCTTTCGCCTTTAATATTGACCGTGATGGAATGGTGGAGGAGTCGATCCAGAATCGCCGTGGCGATGACGGGATCTCCGAAGACCTCCCCCCAGGCGCCGAGGCTTTGATTACTGGTGAGCAGAATCGAGCCTTTCTCATAGCGCCGGGAGATGAGCTGAAAAAATAGGTTGGCGCCCTGCCGATCAATCGGGATATAGCCGATCTCATCAATGATCAAGAGCTGGGGCTGCGCCAGCACCTTGAGCCGTTCCTCCAGCCGGTTTTCGGTGAGCGCCTTGCCGAGCGTCGCTAGCAATCCCATCGCCGTCGTAAACAGGACGCGGTGTCCCTGCTCACAGGCGGCGATGCCGAGGGCGACGGCGAGATGCGTTTTGCCGACGCCGGGCGGTCCGAGGAACAACGCATTCTCGCCCTGCTCCAGATAGCGCCCGGTGCCAAGTTCACGGATGAGTTTCACATCAATGGAGGGCTGCACTTTAAAGTCGAAGCTCTCCAGCGTCTTCTGAAACGGGAACCGGGCCATTGCCAACCGCATGGCCAGATGTTTATCCGTCTTGGCCTGCACCTCACGCCGCAAGACCTCCTCTAAAAAGTCCGTATACGACCGCTCGGCCTTGGCCGCCTGCTCCAATAAGCTCGGCAGTTCGGCGGCGACTTGATACAGACGCAGGCGCTGACAGTGTGCCTGGAGCCGCTCGAGCTGGGGCGTGCTCATGAGGCACCGCCCGGCTCGCCCACGGCGGCGTAGAGCGCCAGATCTCGCACCATCACCTCGCCGAGGCGGCCATACGTGGGATCCCATTGGGGGGGCCGGGGCGTGGCGGTGGGTCCCATGGGACGCAGCAGCCCGCGATAGTGCGCCGGGTCCATCACCACCGCATGGCGGGTCGTCTTCGCATGCCGTGCGATGCAGGTCTCGCCATGGAAGATCTCATAGTGGTGACTGCTCTCCTGTACATGGACGGTCGTGCCGACATACTGCACCGGGACGGAATAGCGCGCGGCCGCGATGGCGACGAGCGCATCAGCCGGCACGCGCCGCAGGCGCACTCGTTCGTAGTGATAGGGCGGACGCCGGCCCAAGGGCGTGAGCGTCTCCCGTGCGAACCGCTCGGTCGGCCGCTCATGGGTCGTCCCATGGACGCGCTGATCGGCGACCGTCATCGTCCACTCCTGCAGCCAGGCGTTTAAGTCCTCCCACGACCCGAAGCGGCGACCAGCCAGCGCATTGCGCTTCACATATTTCACGCCGCTTTCGACTTTGCCCTTCGTTTGCGCCCGATACGGCTGACAGGCCCGCGGCGTGAACCCATAATGACGCGCAAAATCCTCCCACACGGGATGCCAGAGCACACGGCCCTCGCGTCGGCCCATGATCAGCGTCCGCGGGTTATCATACAGACACTCCAACGGCACGCCGCCAAAATGCTGGAAGGCCCGTTCATGGCCCTCAAGCAACGCACTGAGCCGTTCATGCGGATAGGCCGACGCCCACAGGCGCCGCGAGTATCCGAGGGTACACACAAAGATATGGACCACTTCTGGTCGGTCGCCGATCCAGAGGCGGGTTTGGCCAAAATCGACTTGGGCTTGCTGGCCGGGGGTCGTCTCAAACCGCACCGTCGCCACGGTCGCCCACGCCCGGTCCGCACAGAGCGGCTGAATCGCCCGCTGCACTTGCTGATAGGGGCCGGCGAACCCTAACGCTTGCAGTTCTCGATGCAGTACACGGCCGTTCCAATTCACTTCCGGCCCCCGATGCTCCATGAATCCTCGATAGGGATCGATCTGACAGGGACGGTCCACTTTCAGGCGAGGCCGCCAGGCCCCGAGCCGCTGCCACCGCTTCACGGTGTTGCGCGCCACGCCGAGGTCTCGGGCAATCGTTTTGATACGCTCGCCGCGCTGCAGTCGCGCCAGTACTTCTCGCACGCCGTCTTCTCGCAACATCCCATCCTCCTCCGTTGGAATCGTCTCCCGCGAAGAAGGTACTGGGATCATCACCGCCTCTGCTAGTTCCATGTGTCTCCTCTCCTGGTTATGGAGAGGGGGCAATTTCACATGATGATAGGGTCAATTTCGCATGATTACTGACACTCCCGTCGAGACGCCCAGGCATAGTAGCCTGCAGACGAGATGGCCAGGGCCTGACACATCAACGTCACTGGAAAGCGGCCGGCATGCGCCCGAATGGCCCGGCATCTCATCGCGGGGCTTTCGCGAAGTACGCCGCCACACTTTTTAAAAAATCCCGCTCCTGCGTCACCCGGGTGAGCTCCCGCGTGAGCCGCGCCAACTCCTCCTCGTGGGGCTTCCGACGCCCCTTCCCCGGAAAGGAGTCGGCCGGATCGCTGGCCAGTTCCTGCTTCCAGCGGCGCAGCACATTGGGCCGGAGGCCGAGGTCTCGCGCCACCTGGGCCACTGAATTCCGGCTCTCCGTCACGAGTTTGACGGCCTCGACCTTGAACTCTCGCGTAAATGATCGTCTGACTTTGCTCATCGTGCACACCTCAAGGGTTAGCATGATCCACCCTTTTCGAGGTGTCCACTAAATTGGGGGAAGATCACTGTGAACCTCGGTACTCTTAACAGTATTGCTGCGCCGGTTCATTTGACGATCATTGTCGGACATAGTTTCAACTTATTTAGAGTGTAGTCGGCGAGTCTTCTAACAGAACGAGCTAATCTTTCGGCCTCATCTTCAAGTGATGTCAACGTGGTCTAAAGTCAATGATCAGTCGCTTCAGAAGTGTCATGCCTCCTGCTGTTCTTGCTCACGTGCTGAATCGCCACATCCTTAAGTTCTTCGGGCTTTATTGGGGCATCGGCTATTTTCAACCACTCAAAAAGAAGTGCGGCACAGGTTTGCTTGATGCGAACAAACACCTGCTGCATGTTTTCATATGGCAAAAGAATGGGCTGTTCCGGCACAAATAGATCTTGTATTTGTTTTAGCTTCTGATACTGGTCGATTGGGATGATGCTCTTGGTATGAAGGATAGCGTTTCTGACGATGCGAAGGTCTCCCATCACGTTAGAGCGGATACTAGTCCGTTGTACGTTTTTCAATGTGGCAAGTCTCGGTCTTATTTCATCTTCCCAGTAGGTATAGAGGAAAATGATAATCGCCTTAGCATGTTGCTGCTCATTTGAACCCCCAGTAGCATTCGCTGCCATATAATCCTCCGCGCGAATGATGCGGTTATGAATCACGTCCGGCTTTGATGGATCTTCATAGCTGGCCCATATGACCACCGGAAGCCCTTGTTTATCAATCGACGAACGTACCGGTTTATTTGCTCGATGCACTTGCCGTTCAACGCGCGTCCGATGGCCTGCAAACCCAGCCAGTGCGTCCATATAAACCCCCACTTGCTGGTTCACGAAGTCAATATATTCTCGAATGACGCTATCGAAGGAATCCATGTGAACTAAACCCCCAATACGGCTAATCGACTATCATGTTCTAGCCAAGGTCATAATGCAGTTCTACCAAATCCTCGCAGGGCCCAGACTGATCTTCCCCCGAATTCATGGACACCGAGTTAAGACCGTCTCGCCATCGCTTCGAACTCGGCGGGGGATCGATAACCGAGGGTCGAATGACGGCGAGCCCGATTGTAGAAAACTTCCAGCCACTCAAAGATGTCCTGCTTGGCCTCCGCCCGTGTCCGATACCGTCGATGGTGCACGAGCTCCGTTTTCAATGTATGAAAGAAGCTTTCAACGACGGCATTGTCCCAGCAGTTGGCGCGTCGGCTCATACTGACGGTGATGCCCTGGGTCGTGAGCCGCGCGCGGTAGGCGGTGGCGGCGTACTGCGCCCCGCGGTCGGTATGATGCAGGAGTCCTTCCGCGGGCTGTCGGTGCCCCAACGCCATCGTCAGCGCTTCATGGGCCAACGCCTCCGTGAGCCGGCTGCCCATCGCCCAGGCAATGGCCCGGCGCGAGTAGAGATCCAGCACAATGGCCAAATACAGCCAGCCCTCCTCGGTCCAGACATAGGTGATGTCCCCCGCCCAGACCCGATTAGGCGCGGCCACGGCAAACTGACGATTGAGCGTGTTCGGGGCCACGGGATGCGCATGAGCAGAATCCGTCGTGGCCCGCCACTTCTTCACCATCTTGGCGCGGATGGCGTGCGCCCGCATGAGCCGCGCGACCCGGTGTTCACCAACCCGGTGTCCGTGCGCTCGGAGCGTCGCATGGACCCGGGGGCTCCCGTACGTCTGCCGCGACTCGGCATGAATCACTCGGATCGCGGTTACCAGCTGCCGATTCTCCGCTCCGCGATGACTCTCCCGTCGAGACGCCCAGGCATAGTAGCCCGCAGACGAGATGGCCAGGGCCTGACACATCAACGTCACTGGAAAGCGGCCGGCATGCGCCCGAATGGCCCGGCATCTCATCGCGGGGCTTTCGCGAAGTATGCCGCCACACTTTTTAAAAAATCCCGCTCCTGCGTCACACGGGTGAGCTCCCGCGTGAGCCGCGCCAACTCCTCCTCGTGGGGCTTCCGACGCCCCTTCCCCGGAAAGGAGTCGGCCGGATCGCTGGCCAGTTCCTGCTTCCAGCGGCGCAGCACATTGGGCCGGAGGCCGAGGTCTCGCGCCACCTGGGCCACTGGATTCCGGCTCTCCGTCACGAGTTTGACGGCCTCGACCTTGAACTCTCGCGTAAATGATCGTCTGACTTTGCTCATCGTGCACACCTCAAAGGTTAGCATGATCCACCCTTTTCGAGGTGTCCACTAAATTGGGGGAAGATCGGACAACACGTGCCGCAGCCTCAGTAATGGCAGCTTTGCGCTCTCTAGAGTTGGACATTATGGTTAGGCGTGACCTAAATTCTGGCTCCGCACGCAAGATTGCACAGCTCTCTGGGATTACTAAAAATGATCTCCTTAAAACTATTGTTTATGGCGCACCTTCTGAATTAGCGAAACTTGCTGGGACTAATGCCCTCCTTGATATGCCACTCCTCCTCTACACCAGTCACGTTAAGATCCACTTCGAGCAGCAGGCGAGGAGATATAACCGCCATGAGTGTATATGGGCCAATCAAAACTGGTGAGTCGCATAGCGGAAATCTGTCCACACTTGTACGATATAGTGTCCAACGACTACGTCCGAGTGGCAGTGTGGCCTGTGCCAAGGCGTGCGGCTTCTAGCAGACTTTCGTAGGCAGGCATCTGTTCCACTGCCTAAAGATTCTCTCTACCGAGAATAGAGGCAGTAAAAATTGGAGTGATAAATGTTCTCCCGAAAACACTCCTTTGAAGCATTGAATACATCTCTTATTTGAAGTAGCATTTTAATCAAACTGCTTTTTGTTTGCTAAACAATTCCCCTAGCTTCCTACTTGGTATAGCAAAAAGTGTTACAAATTCATTCGTCTTATGTCAGTCAGTCTTTTGTGCCTTTGGGTATCACTTCATTCCTACTGAGCATTTAAGCACCTCCTCTAAGAAGTCTTTCGCATGCTCAAAATCTTCGAGTCTAAGGCCCTCTTTTACGATCTCAAACAGTACCTCTTTGGCTTTCGAATATTCATCCTTTTCGATGACACATATGCCGTCCAGTTTCCGGGCTAAAGAAACACCTCTTCGTTCAGCTTCCTTGATCATACGGTTTGAGTAGTGGCGCTCTATCCCGCGAAAGGACTTTCCGAGAGAGGGGTTAAAGGCGCTCTCGGGCCAGACGAAGACCTCCATTGCATCATCAACTGCGAAAAGCCTACTGAAGGTTTCCTTCTTTCCTGCTGCATCCCAATCCAAAATTATAATTACAGGTGAGTCACGTTGACGAGACTTAATAGCCTGAACATTTTCTCTCGTATACCTTAGTAGATCGTCAATTCCACCAGTGCTCTTACCATTCCCAAGCTGCTCCAGATATCTAACCTGAATTCTTCTTTTAGGCCGCAGATGCTTAAAAGCTTCTTCAAAGAAGGCTTGATCATATTTCCCCTCAACCAAAATAAGTGGATCAAGAGGATAATGAAGGATGGGATGAGCCCATCTCGAGATACCGGATCTTGATAAAATCTCTAATGCAGTTCGGATATCATTTGTAGGTTCAAATAATGTTTGTCCATTTACCTGCATCACGACGACTGCTTTTTTTGCATATTGAAGCATAAGGTCAGAATGGGTGGTGCAGAGAACCTGAAGGCGACTTGAAGCATCCCCGGAAACAGAAGAAAGGTATGAAGCCACGCGCGCCTCTAATGTTGCATGCAACGATGACTCGGGCTCTTCCACAGCCCAGATAGCGCCTTGCCGCCATCCAAATTGCTGAAAGTAGTCACGATCAATTAGATACAGAGTTTCTAGCATTAACAAACTCTGTATTCCTGAGCCCTGTGCATCATCTTCTATTTCGACGCCATCATGACCTAACCGATACCCGAACGCGAAAACCATATCACTCCAGGATGTAGGTGTAGCGAGCCGTATTTCTCCAACATCCGGACAAGCATCTTGGAAACGGTTCGCCAATGCTTGAATCATCGTTTTTGAAGTCTGATGTAGTGCATCAAAGGCTTTGTCATGACCCTTTGCTTTCTTGCCAAGCCTCCTAATGAGAACATCGCGTAAAGACTGATGTTCATTAGAAATGACGTCAATGGGAAGAACGCGATTGGGGATATAACGAAAATTAATCAGTTGAAGGAATTGATCAATTTTTTGTCGTTCGTCAAGTTCAAGTTTAGGGCTTTCGTTCAAATGATATGCTGGTAAGGTTTCACTCCGTATCCATTCTTTTTTAATTCGAAATGATCTACTCCCAAGCAATGTCTCTACACCATCGAGCCCCTTACGGAACTTGAACTCCTCTGGTAGCGTGAATGTGACCGAGATACTAATTCGCTTTGTCTTTTTTTTGACAAGATCAGGTCGATAATAATCTTTGTCTACGCTAAGTATCTGCTGACCATCGGTGTGGTTATTGAAAAACGCATTTAGGGCACGCAGGACATTTGACTTGCCAGAATTGTTCAGGCCAGCAAAGGCAGTGAAATCCCCCAGGTTCTTTAAAGAACCATCACGAATGGACCTAAAGCCCTTAATCTCTATTTCAGAGATTAGTCTCATGACCGAGCCTCCCAATGCTTAGGCCGAGTATCTCTTGTTGTTAATGGCCGAATCATTGCATTCAGTAACAGACAGTAGTGATCCACCATTTTTTCTTATGCTAGTCCAAACGCTTCGGGGTCCTCTATTGTCTCCTGGCACTTCGGTCATTTCTCAATGCACGCCTGTCACCATTCTTCCATGCCGCGACGGCTCGGATGGAGATTGTGGTCCAGTCTAGCGAAAGATCTTTTTTAAAGCTATAAAGCTTAGGTAATAATGGTTGGAGCCGGTTATGGTTGTTTGTCGCTTACATATGGATGACATTGATGCTCATGCTTAGGCTTTAAATGCGCCGCCATGCCATCAGGAGCCATGGTTAAGCTCAGTTTGTACCAGCTAAGTGCGTCCAGAACATCATTCGGTTAACGGATAGTTCTTTAAAGCTATTAGAATGGAACGTCCCCGGGAGCAGCCGTACAGGCAATCGCACACTAAACGAAAAGTGAGAAGTAATCGTGGAGTATTCCATACGCATTACTCATCCGCAGAAAGGGCAGCGCACAGAAGGTCATCTGATTAAGATCGACGAGCTTAATGGTGAAGCAACCGGCAGTTTCGTCTGTCCTGACCCCAAGTGCTCAGTTCCGGTTTTTCCGATTTTTCCTGAGAAAACAAAAACGTCACAAAGCCCATACTTCAGAGCTAGTGCGAAGCGGGGTCATGTGGATAATTGCCTTAAGGATGGTGCGCTTCGATATAAAACTCAGGATGGTGGTTTGACTTGTGTCCCAGTACAGCGCCCTCGGAAATCCTGCAGAGAGTTCCCAGTTCGCTTTATACGAGCACGAGTTGATGCAACTGAAGGTGAAAAAGGTACGGTCGGAAACCAAGGAAACCATCTAGAATCAGAAGGAAGGCAACGACAGTATAGTAGAGCTGAAGACTATCAAAAGAGTAAGCGAGGAAGTGCTCTGATTCGAAACTTTGCCGAGTCGTTTGAAAATTCGCCGCTCCCTTTGAAGAATATGGGGATAGAAATTCCTGGGTGTCCAGCGAAGACCTATGCCGAGACATTCTTGGATCCATCATTCGGTGTTCAGTACCTAGGTCAGCGAATAATCCACATCTACCGTGGCTGTTATAGTCACCATGTTCTGTATGGCTCCGGGATATCGGTCTACTTTAATGGGCAAATCAACGATAAGCCACTGAGTGTTTGGATCGCTAGTGCCTTGGGGCCTCAGCAGGTTCGGGCAGAATTACTTAGACTATTAGATCGGGCGGCAGCAGGCTATTCGGCAATGGTCTATGTGCTTGGGAATTTCATCGTCACCCATGGCAAGTATGCCATTGAAATTCTTTCCATCAATGACGTATGGGTTACACTATGGGAGAAGGACTTTAGTTAGGTTCCATACGATATTGTGAGACTCTTAACCTTGAGTCTCTGGCCCAGCAGACAAACGATTCTCCACGCCTCATCGAAATTAATAGCTGTCAAGTTGGTGAGTAAAGGATTCTGACGCTGCCGTTGCCAGGTCTCTGAGTCAAATTCCCTCCGTACTTGGTAACCCTCTGGATCTTTCTCACCAAATACAATCCCCATCGCTACTTCAGGCAAGTCATCAGTATAAAGGCTTATATCGAGAAATCCCTCTGGGTAGCTGCCAGCCTGGTACGGAGGCGTATAACCTCCGACGTTCATGGTGCACCCTTCATAATCCTTGAGCACTTCAAGGAGGAGTTTGACCATGTGGTCAGCAAAATTATGGCTCGACTTTAGACAGTAGGTTGTACCATGCCGGGCAGCGGAATAACGAACAAGTCGGTTTGGCTGCATCTTCAATTCCGAGACAACATAGCCGGTGCTTCCTATTCGAAGGAAACTGACCTTAGGAATCCCCACCCTCGAAGAGTATATCTACTCCAATATTAGTTTGGACCGGGGGGAGGAACAACGTGGTAATTCGACTTCGTCGATAGTAAGTCAATGCGTCAATTCGTATGGCCAATTCATAAACCGTTTTTTTAGCCCATAAAAGTGCATGCGAAACCGTTCGACGGTTGACGCCGAGAGACGTAGAAATAGCCCTAACGCTCATCTTAAGGCATGGAAATTCGGAGAATTTTTCTGCAATAGTATGGTCTGTGGCCGCGAAAAGGATTGCTTTAAATGGTATCTGCGCTATGGTTCGGATACTTTCCGTTTGGGCCAACGCTTGAACGGGTTGGGTTATGGAAAAGCCAATCCTTTTGGATTCGTTTGTAAGGTGCGTTGAAGTCCTTACCCTTTTGCCGGTGACTGAAAAAGAGCCCTTCTTTGTTATTCTCGCATAGAAAGCGGGCTGCCATTGTTCCTTGAACGCTTACGATCACGCTCACATTCGTGAATAGATCCGGGACGTGCTGAGCAATCCAGTATCGTTTTTCCATGGTATTCACCCTAAACACTCAATCCATCCCACAACCATTGGAAGGGAAGACGAATTCTTTTTAACGAGGTCCGAAGACGGTCCGCCTTGCCAGAAGAAAGTCGACACTCAGTTGAGAGTGTTCTTTCGGCAATCCTACCTTTTACGATGCCGCTACGACTTGGCGGATATAAAACTCTGGTATTGCCTCTATACGTCTAGCCGTCATTGCCGTGGATGTTTTTCACTTCCTTTCCAAGACAGTCATTGCCGATAGCAAGTTGCTCTACTTTGGATTTGAGGTACGTCGACAAATCCTTTGGATTGGCTGTAAAAGCATGGCTATGGTCGAGAATCTGCACTTTCTGGGACATTCGACTTCAGCTCAACTGGATGTCGTCAAGTGCCGAAAAGCTACAGCAGCCAGGGATTAGGGGGAGCAGGGCCTCCACTACTAAATGTTGCGATGTGAGTGGATGCGGTGAAGTTCGAGAAGTTTGTGTCACCGGCTGTGAATCTGCGTTGATCGACCCGATCCTGAAGGCTCAAGGCGTGAGCTTGCACCGGTACGAAAACTACCATACTTGTTGGGCTTATCGATGGGCGGTTTGGTCGGGTTCTACCCCGTTTCCACGGACGGTTGAATTAAGAGTTTGTGCTCCTGTTGCTGGAACACCAGGCGCCACCGCTGCCGGGGATTGTGCCAGCGCTCGATGTAGTCAAAGATATCCGCTCTTGCCTCGGCTCTCGTCCGGTACTGACGCCGGTTCACGCGTTCTCGTTTGAGCAGCCCAAAGAAACTTTCGGCGGCCGCATTTGTCGGCACAGCTGCCCACCGCACTCATGCTACAAATAATGTGGTGCGCCGCCAGGAACCGTTGATATTCTTCGGAAGTAAACTGACAGCCGCGATGTGAGTGCAGAATGACGGGCGTGCGGCCCGGCCGCTGCCACACCGCCATCAACACCGCCTGGTAGAAGTCCTGTAAGTGACCAGCAACTCGCGGAAGTGACGGCGGTTGCCGAACATCAGGTCGCGGACGATCAGCCTCCAGGGATCCCCCAGCGCCTCGAGAGTCAGATTGACGGGCAGCCCGAGCGTGGGGCGTTCATGCGCACTCCAAAAACCAATTGCGATATGAAATGAGTCGAGCTAGCTTACAACCGATTGCATAACGCAATCAGAATCGCGCGGATGTGCCGCGTGAGGAAAGGAAGTGGTATGGCTAGGCTCGTGTTCGGAATGAACCAGTCCCTGGACGGCTACGTCGACCATATGGCGTTTGCGCCAAGCCCCTCGCTTTTCCGCCAGTTCATCGAGGAGGCTCAGGGGCAGGCGGGCAGTGTCTACGGTCGCCAAATGTATGAGGTCATGCGTTACTGGGACGACGATCATCCTGGATGGGATGCAGAGCAACACGCCTTCGCGGCGGCGTGGCGGAACCAGCCGAAATGGGTCGTCTCGCGCTCGTTGAAGTCGGTCGGCCCCAACGCCAGGCTTGTTCATGATCTTGAGGGCGCGATCCGCGAGCTGAAGGCTGAGCGCGACGGGGAGATCGAAGTTGCTGGCCCGGACTTGGCGCAAAGCCTGACCGAACTTGGCCTGATCGATGAGTATCGAATCTACCTGCACCCCGTCGTGCTTGGTCACGGCAAGCCATATTTCGCCGGGCCACGGCCGCCGCTCCGCCTTATGGCTAATGATCGGATTGGCGAGGATGTGATCAGGTTGGCCTACGTTCCTGCTTAATGTCGCGATTCGCCGGATGGAAATCGCCGCTGAGTCTGGTCTTGGGACGACGTTGTTAGGCAACCTGATGGTCGCTAACCGTCGAATACATTCCCAGGGAGCTGAAGGAGGGGACGCTCTATGTGTGCACGGGCTTCGGGACGGCCGCTCATAAATGTTGCTGCGGATGCGGAAAGTAAGTCATTACGCCGATCGGGCCTACAGATTGGCAGTTGACGTTCGATGGGCTCGATGCGTTCGTGGGGATGTCAAATGAAGTGTGTGCACATTTCCATGCCCACTGCAAGGACGGATCAAGGTGAGGATCATGTGCATATGTTTTCTTGGTGCCGTCCTTGTCCGTGTCCGGCGTGACGAGACCTACAGGAGGATTGTTTGCTCATTTTTTTCCACTATGTGTATAAGCTTCGATCTTCCGTTTGGTGTCCGTGGTTCCTCGACGGCCCATATTTGCCGTTCTCTCCGGTGATGTATGAATACTGCGGTAAAACTATATAGTGATTTTTGGGAATAAAACGTAAAACCGCACCGTTTTGCTAGATATTTATGGTGAGCGGCTGAATCTTGGCACAGAGTGGACGCCCTCATGGATGATCAACATACCACCGACGAAGCCCCCAAACCATCTTTCATCTCTCCGCCCCTACGTCAGCTCGCCGCATCACCGGAAGCCTTGAAGGAACTCCATAGACTGTGCCGTGAAGGACGACTGTATGAGGTTGAGCGTTGGATCACCGAGGGCAAACCGCTTCAGCTTGCGGTCGGCCCTCTACAGAAATCGGCACGGGGTAAGACCACGCTAGAAATCGCCATAGAAACGGGTCAACATTCGCTGACGCATCTCCTTTTAAAATATGGCTATGAACTCGCTCGTGAATTTCGCTCGCCGCTGGATGCGGCCCTTCAGGCCAGACGTTGGGACTTGGTTGATCTGCTCCTCGACAATGGTGCTGATCTACACAGCGCCGACGTGTACCACGTGGAACTGTACGAACGATGCTGGTTGTCGGGATATGACCTGACTAATCGCCATGAGATGGCGGCCATTCTCGGTCATAGCAGCAGCAACCGGCCGCTACTGGGATTCGTGAAGCGACATCGTGCCGAAGATCCCAAGATTCAGTACGAAATCAATCTCGCGCTGGGGTACCAAGTCAAGGAAGGAAACGAGAGAGGAGTGAATCTATGTCTGTGGGCCGGGGCAGATCCTCATGCCCCTGCCACAAGTGAACCAGCGGCTTCTGATGAGGACGGCGAGGAAGACCGTTTTCGCGGTTGGTCAGCGATCGAGGTTGCTGCACGGGAAGGACATCTCAGCATTTTGAAACGCCTCGGCCCCGATCCGGCACGTGATGACTTCGATAACTTGTACCAGTGGGCAAAGGACGGTCACATCATCACATATCTTGCAACGATTTGCCCGCCAAAGGATCTCACATCAATCCTGTCATGGCATGTCCGCTGGTTGGATGACTGCTTCCCATGGTCGAGCCGGACAGGAATCGGCACGATAGACGCTCTTCTGAGTTGCAAAGTGAGATGGCAAGAAACAAGACCAGAGCAATTAGCCGATATTCGGCGCTCGCTGTTAAAGGCCACTGACTATGATTTCAGTACCGTGATCCGTCGCCTGAAGCGCGAGGACGTCTGTGAATCACAGACATTCAATGAACTGATCCGCACACCGAGGATACAGGCTCGAGTGCTGGCGCTTGGACTCATCAAAAAACCCGTAAAAGAGCGCGAAAAGCAACGAGAGCAGCGTGCGCGGTTGATGCGGCGATACGATCGACACGTGCTCTACGAGCGGGTCTGGTCTGAGCCGGTTCAGAAGGTCACCGAGCTTTACGGCATATCGGATGTGATGCTCGGTAAAGTCTGCCGCGCCTTACACATTCCCGTGCCGCCAAGAGGTTATTGGGCTCGTATTCGAAGTGGCAGTCGGGTTCGTAAGCCATCCTTGCCAGCGTTGGGAAGCGATTAACCTCAGCCCGATTACCACAGTATCATGTCTCCCTTCATGCAGCCTCTTCAGTTCCAGCTCCGATGGAACGATGTTGTGGTGCCACGCCGAATCAGAAGACAGGCGAGGCCCACACTCATCTCGCACCCTTCGCGGTGTTCAACTGATGGGTGCGATCGCTGAGCCTATCAGCCTCACTGATGCACAAATGGTCTACGAGCCGAAGTACGACGGCGTTCTTGTGAAAACGATGATCGTGCCGGGAAAAGAGGCTGCCGGCGTCGCGATGCGGTCACGCCGGGAATCTCATAGCGCCTCAGTTTCCCGATGTCGTCCACGCACTCGCATGAGTTTCGGCACACGTTTGAGGGTGGCTCATCGCTATGGATGCAGCCGGAAATCTTGTCCAGGCATGTCGCTTCGGTGTTAGAACTGAACGCGGATGCCCAGGGATTAGCGGAGCAGGGCGCCGCTCGTAAATGTTGCGATGTGAGTGGATGCGGTGAAGTTCGAGAAGTTTGTGTCACCGGCCGTGAATCTGCGTTGATCGACCCGATCCTGAAGTCTCAAGGCGCGTGCTTGCACCGGAACGAAACCTACCATGATAATAAACAAAGACCACCACATATGAGTCCTCCTTTATGTTAGAGATTGTTCCACGCTAACAGCGGACACCTTACTGCTAGTTCCTTTGTTTCCTGCCAAGGTATCTGAGCATGGCGAGCCCTGGCACGCCGGCCACCATCAAAGCTGCTGGCGTCGGCTCCGGCACAACCGTTGACTCAGGGGCGACCGTACCGATAAAAGCGGAGCCCTCAGACCAGCCCACGACGCATGGCCACGTCGTGATGTCCGGGGGGTGATGTTGGCACCTTCCAAAGGGGCGCACATTGATGCCCACACTCGACTGATACTGCGATTCGCTGATGAACGTCGAACGAGCCAGTACATCAATCGATCCTCCGGAGACGTCCTTCTCACCAGCCACGACGGGCCGATTCGACTCGAACCCCAACCAGAGCGTGAAGTCGTACGGTAGGCCCGCGAATCCATGCAGGCTTTGTCCAAATCCAAAGAGGTTACTAACCTCGAACCCTTCCACCTTCGCCTCCACTTGGATGTCGTCCAGCGTCGCGACACTCACACCAGGGAGTAGTGGAGTCGGCGAGCCGTCATTGCTATAGGAAGTGACCAGAATGGAGGCTGCGAAGTTCGAGAAGGTGGCAGCACCGGCCGAGAAACCGCTGCCGTCGTCGACCAGATCCTGGAGGCTCAGCCCGTGCGCGTGCGCTGGCACGAACCCCACCATCACGAGACACACAGCGCCCCACAGGCGGTTCCTGTATCGCCGGCCCACGTAGCGGAACATCGCGAGCCCTGACAGGCCAGCCACCATCAAGGCGGCTGTCGTGGGCTCAGGCACAGGCACCACGGTGCCGATGAAGGCCCTACCGCCCTGGAAGTGAAAGGCGCAGGGATTCATCAAGGGATGTTGGCAGCTTCCAGGGATCTGCGCATTCATGTGGGCACCAGACCTGTAATGAGACTCGCTGATGAAGATCGACCCCGCCACGGCCCCCATACTTTGTGCACTACTCACGGACCAATCAGAAATAAACATGGGATGGGTAGAATCGAAGTTAAAATGAAGCGTGAAATCGCTCGGCATACCATGCAGTCCCTCATTGGAATATCCTGTTCCGTAAATGTTACTGACCTGAAATCCATCGGGTCTCAGGTCAACATGGATGTCATCCAATGTCGAGAAGGTACAGCAGCCGGGGATGAGTGGAGCCGGGCCGCCACCAAGGCTATAGGTGCCGATGTCAATGGAGGCCGTGAAGTTCCAGAAGGTCGTGGGACCAGCTCTGAAGCTGTCTTGCTCGATCAGATCCTGCAGGCTCAGGGCGTGTACGTGCACCGGCACGAGGCCGACCAGAAGCATCACCAATGACCACCACATTATGAGTCCTCCCTAGAGCGCCCTGTGTGTTTACGACCCAAGTTGCGCAGCATGGCGAGGCCGGGCACGCCAGCGATCATCAAGGCTGCGGTCGACGGCTCAGGCACGTTCGTGGTGACGGTGACGGACCCCTCGTGAAAAGAGAAGTCGCAGGGAAATAACGGGGAGTGCGTGTGACTGCAGTGCGGGGAAATCTGAATGCCGAGGGAGGCCGTGTAATGATAGGTGACCGGATGACTCAACGTCTCATCGAGAGAGGCGGTCGTGAATGGAGACCACGCTCCCCCCAGCGTGACATCGGTCAGACGAACGGGACGAGGAAACGAATCGAACGCGAGGGCAAGATGGAAATCGCTCGGCATACCATGCAGTCCGTTATCGCTTTGCCCTGATCCGTAGATGTTGCTGATCAGGAACCCATCGGGCATTAAGTCAACCTGGATCTCATCCAGCGTCGAGAAGGTACAGCAGTCAGGGATGAGCGGAGCAGGGCCGCCACCAATGCTATAGGTTGCGATGTGAGTAGATGCCGCGAAATTCGAGAAGGTTGAGCCACCAGCTGAAAAGCTGCCTTGATCGACCAGATCCTGCAGGGTCAGCCCCTGCACCGGCAGGGGAAGCAGAAGGAAGAAGAATAGCATTAAACCCATAAGAAGGCCGCCCTTTGATAAGGTATTTAAGTAATCTTAACCACAGAGGGCGCGGTGTGTACTGTCGCGACCAGAACGACCACTGCCAGGAATAGGCCCGTACGGCCTGCCACATCACGGGCTACTTTACCTGTTACATGCCGCACAGCAAGTAGGAATCCTTCTCGCCATGCCCACACGAGCACAGCGGTCGTGACAAGAACAGCCGTGGAGGGTTCTGGGATGGGAGTCCGTGAAGCCTGAAAGGACGCGAAGCTCCCGGCGAAGGGAATCCCTTCACCGGACTCAATATGAAACGTGCAATTCATAAAGCCTGGTTGACATTCCTGAAAAGGATTTATCTTCAGGAAATCCCTCACCGTTGCCTCAGTCGTGCCAACCGGGAGGAAGTCAACGCGGCGATGACATGAGAGTGCGATACAGAATTCAGCATACGCTTGCTCGCCCGTTGGTGTCGTGACGTCTAGCGAGTGAAACGCATCAGCACCAATTGAGACTGCGTGGCCTGGGACCATTCGAGGGCCAGTGTCCAGCC
The DNA here is from genome assembly GCF_965152615.1 of Nitrospira sp. Nam74. Lineage (NCBI taxonomy): Bacteria > Pseudomonadati > Nitrospirota > Nitrospiria > Nitrospirales > Nitrospiraceae > Nitrospira > Nitrospira sp. Nam74. The sequence goes on from NZ_OZ224220.1 coordinate 222,465, forward strand.
TAACGTCCCCAAGACCCATCACTGTATAGTTAAGCGTGAGACTCATTTCGAGTGGTGGAGTCTGCGGCGAGCCAGACAATGAAGAACGTTCTGCGGTTCCTTCCCAAGCAAAGCCACTGACTTCAAAGCCGTCTTGATTGGATGGACTAGAGAACGGGGTCAGTTGTAGATCGGCAAGGGTCGCCTGTCGCGTGGTGATAAGTCCCTGAACCGCTCCAGGGAAGAATTCCCTGTAGGTGAGAGTGGCGTGAAAGTTTGTGAAGGTAAGGCCGTTGCTCGTCATGACCCTCCCCCCGTTTACCAGATCGGACAGCGGTACGGCGTATGCGGTCCGTGCCGTTGCGAACAGCAGGAATAGCAGCAGGAATAGCCGGACAGTCATGAGTGTCTCCATGTAACAATTTCGTCTACATGTCAGATGGCGCACAGCAAGTAGGGTGCCCTATTGTAAGCAGGTAGAATTATTGGCACTCCAAGTCTTCATGAATTTTTCATGAAGGGAAGGTGTCAAAGAAACCGGCGATATATGTTACGATCGAGGGGTTTGTCAGTAGTCGCAGGTAGAAGAAAGCATTGCAGCAAGGAGGCTGCAAATGATGCGATCCGCCCAAGCCGCTCCGCATGTAATTAGATACATACTCCTACGCACTTCGGCTCGCACAAACTCTTGACTGCTTCTAACTTTTTCCTTATAGCACAAAGTGCCGACAGTCCCGAATTAGCAAGCAGTACTTGTCACTCATTAGTCCGAACGCCTGCTGAATTATGCATCACTGACGTCTAGTTGCTGTCCAATTAAGCTATAAACCGTTCGCTTTATCCGCAAAACTGACGAGAATGTGAAGCAGGGACTCGTCAATGCGGACATGGCTGCGTCACTCCATCCATGTTCTCCTAAGGCCAAAAACCAGTGGCTCCCATAACGCTATGCGTGAAGGCAGTCTAGCGCAGTGACGATTCTATATTAATCTTGGAATAGACTTGAGGGACTGCCGGATACTCAGCCTAACAACACTGTTTAATTTACGTATCGGTAATAATCGATGGGAGTCCTGAAATCTAACTCAAAAGGATCACCCAGGGGGGCGAGTGCTTGATTCGACTTGGCTAGTCTGTCTTCTACTTGCGACTTCTCCCTTCCAAATACGGAACGGCGGCTGTGACAAGTTCTTCTACTACAGCCAAAGTCAAATTAGCCGTTTGCATCAATTCAACTATGGTGCGGATCGTCCTGACGTATGTTCGTTACACCCGCTGCAGGGCAGAGGAAGCGCCATTGTTCTCCGCTAGTCGCTGGCGTTGGGATTCACGATATTCACGAGCCTCAGCGAGCTGGGTCAGGGTAACCGTGTGACCCAGCTTTTGGCACGCCGCAGCAATGTCATTCAGTGCAACATGAAAGAACTCCTTGCGAAGGTTAACTTTATTGATCCGGCCTTTTTCGAACTGGCTATGCAAGGACGCCTCGAGCGCCGGGGCATCATCCGTCATAATTAACGCGTGAATGTCGAACTCAAAAGGTACTGAGGCGTCTCCGAGTTCCTTAATACGCTCCTTAGGGTCGTTTCGGCGAGTCATCCCAATTTTAAAGACGTTCTCTCCAAAAGACCCAATGTTCGAGATAATGTAGACGTGTCCCTTACGAGTGATTTGAGCCATGGCGGTGGCGCGCTGCCGTTCTGCGGTAGCCTCTTCGAACTTCCGCTGTAACTCCATAATCTTGGCTTCATACTGCGCACGTTCTTCCGCGGTCTTCCCTGCCTGTTCTTGTCTCGCCTGTTCAAGCGCCGCCTGATAACGCTCTTGCTCCCGTATCGCTTTTTCGCGCGCGCTTTCCGCTTCAGCCCGCTCCTTTTCTTCTTCGCGCATTGCGGCTTTGAGCTCAGCCTGTTCTTCTTTAGCCCGTTGCTCCAGTTCTTTGTAATCATAGACGAGTGCTAACTCTTTGAGCTTGAGCTGAAGATAGCCCTCGGCAATTCGGTAACCGGTCCCTGCGATTAACGAATCGATCTTCTCCACCGATGTATTGATCTGCTGTCTGCATCTTTCAAAGTTGTCATACCGCACCGTTTCTATAATCGCTGATACTTCCCCGTTGAAGGCGCTCACCGCCAATTTGGCCACATCTCTGGGGGATAAGGGAGTAGCTTGCGTCACTGGGCTCTTAATTAACACCTTCTTTTGCTTGATCAGTTCCTTTTGTGCCTCGCGGGTGAGATCTAATGCTTCTACGTAATGCAGGATATCGTTGAAGGTGAATTTGGGCTGGTAAAAACCTAGTTCATGAAGGTCGAGATCAAGCTCGTACTTGCTTAGACGTGCCTGGAGTTGAGTCGCTATCTGTTCTGTGGCCGAGACGTCGCCTTTCAATCGCGCCAATTCGGATTGAATATCTTGTATGGGTTTGAACTTGGCCAGCTCTCGAGTCAGACGCTCATTGTCATCCACGAGCAAAGCATTTTTCTGGAGGAGCTTAAAGTACATGGCTCCTATCGCCCCCAATGCAAGGGACAGGACGGCAAATACAAGGATGAGGTTGTCCATAGGCGCTCCTAACGTCGCACCACACCGATTCGTTGCTTATTGATAAAAGCCACGAGATCTTCTCTCACTACTTTGGCGACCGCTCGCAGATAGGTATGGAGATGGATCAGGTCCTCGCCCGTCGCTAGCTCTTCATCCTTGATGAATAGGGTGATGTGCCCATGCAATTGTGCGGGAAGTAGAGCCAACGCTTGCTGTCCGATCTTGGCCACAATACGGTCTGCTGTCTCTTCAATGCTTCTCGCCGGCCGCACTCCTGCTTCTTCAGAGATACGCTGTAACTCTTTCATGCTGAGCTGGAGCAACATTCCCTTGGCATCTACCACCTCACGAAACAATTGGGTGCGCGCCATTTCGCGTAACGCCTCTGGATCATCGTTGCTAACATAGAAAGAGTGCCCGTCTGTGTCTTGAAACCGTTTCACGATCTCTCGAAAATCCGCGTATGTCAGTGACGGAAAGTGCTTGGCGATGTAACGATAGGCGGTCAACCAGCGATCGTCCTTCTTGAGAAAGGACAGTTCCTGGGGAAGGTATTGCTCGACGTAATAGACACCTGAGACGAGCAGCACCTCGTACATGGTGTCAAGATTAATGTAATTTGCTCCGAAATCATCATTGTTCACCCGCTTAATAAGGTCGCGCAACGCATCTTTGAAGCGTTGAAAGCCGTCGAGGCCGAGCACCGAGTTAAATTTCCCTGAGAAGAGAAACGAATCGATGAAGGTTGGCTTCACCTTTCGCATCTCGTACAATTTCTTATTATCCGCCTCGCGCAAGATGTCGATGACATCCTGAAGATCGTAGGAGGCGGAGGTGTGTGACGGACTGGTTAGGGGCATGGGTAGTTCTTCCTAATTAATGGAGAGTGTAGTACGGCCACGGATGGGATCACAAGCCCTGCACTAGAATCTGATTCCGCCTAATAAACTTACTGAACGCGTGAATCTAAGCAGGCATTGGGACGCAAAACGATTGCTGTGCAGCGACTTCTCCTAGAGAGGTATAAGTACTTGGGGTCAGGAGCCGAGGAGCAGTCGAACGCGCCGCGGTCAACTTTCCTTACTCAGCAGTATGGGTCAATGATGCGTCGTTTTAGCTTCGGAGGTGCCACCGACTTCCCCGATTCGTTAAGCTCGAATCTGCGCATCGTTAAAACTCATGAGCATGCCTTGAAGGACATCGTCTCTGGTGAAGCCGTCAGGAGCGTTTTGACATTTTCTCAATCGAAAACTCAGGAGGCAGGATCACAATGATATGGTCGACTAAGACAGGCTACGCGTTTCACGTTGTCACGCTCGCACTCTCAGTACTCTTCATCACTCCTCTCGCGCATGCCATTGACGATGACGTCAAAGTGCCTTTCCTGTTTACTGAAGATGCCACACTTCCACAAACCGATCTCAGGGGAAGCCTCCCCCACTCCGATGCCATCCAAAGTGACAAGTATTTAAATGCACCGATGACGCGTTTGGAGTATATGCTGACCAAAATTGAAACAGCCCTTATAGATGAATACACCAAATCATACGTCCTCAGGCAATTAAAGGAATCTTTCGAGCCAACTCCTGACGGCCCCACGGTTGCTCCCTATGCTCGATATGATGCTCAACGGGGGCGGATCTTCATCGGATATACCATCGACAACCTTGGCAAACCGAAATCACCGTTAAAAGCAGCCTGCGAAAATATTTTGATGATTATGAAGGTGGTAGCTCCCCAAGAACCCCTTGGCTTTCTGTATCACAATACTGTACTCGGCGTATTGGCTCAAAAGTCGTATGAACACTACACCCCATCACTGGATGTCCTGGCTAAAAGTGTAATCCATGGTGCCAGACTCCAGTCTGCGACAGCCGACAAGACGATTGTTCATAGCCTGGCCTGTCAACGAAACGAAGTGGACGCCCCGATCGTCTATTATCGGTTTAGTTTTAATCTCAACGACTAAAGGAAAACGGACCAATGGTCACCACTTTGCCCGCAATGACCTCATTCAGGAGGCGGAAGAGGTGCGTTTTTGCTTCATGAATATTGCCACAGCGGTCGCATCGTCATTGCGCCAGTTAGTTTCAGGCGCTACCGCTTCGACGTACTGGTACGGCAAATAACTGCTGAGAACCGACATGACGCAGTTGATTTCGGTTGTCCGCTGGGCAGAGAACTTCTTTGATGAAGCATCAGGACCAGAGAAAGTTAAGGCTGATTTATCCGGGCAAGCTCTATCTCGCCATGCTGACTAACAAATTCCTAAGGTTTTAGCGGAGCATCACTCGGGCGGGAGAAACGAGCAACGACTGGCTACCGGCGTCGCGATGTGGCCACGGGGGGAATCTTATGGCGCCACACAATCCACGTGTCATTGTGGAGAGAGACGTACGTTTGTCTTTACGGCAAATGGGCGCGGGAAGAGCGGTGGGTCTGCGTAGTGGTGTTGTCCCCCGTCGGGATGATCGATAAGCCTGCGAGGTTGAAGCTTCAGAACCTTCAATTCTCAAACTACGTCGTGCGGTCGAGGAAAATGGCCGTCTCTTACAGATGAACATATACCGGCGGCTTAGCACAATTTAGATTGGATGGACGGCGAAATCCGTTTCATAAAAAATGCCGGAGCTGACATTTTATCGTTGTTCAAAAACCATACGTCCCTACTTCTAAGGGCCTCTGTGCCCGTGTTTCCTCTACTCCGCTGATCATCAACGTTTAAAACTCAACTTACGTAGCAATAGGGCATTATATTGGCTGACTAAGGCCATAGGGATATATTTGTTGATTTACTGTAACTGATATATAGGTGCAGCAACGACAGTGCGCCATCGGTATTCTCTTTATCCCATAGAGAACAAAGTGGCTATGCTTCATGGAACCGCTCAGCTGCGAGGAATGAAAGAGCCACTACTGTTGTAACAAGCAGTTACCGCCCGCAATTTCATTTGCATTTACTGATGCATCGATCATCATATGAATCCGAGGAATGATATGGCATTACAGCGTGAACGAATTCAGTTGCCAGGAATGAAGGAAGCAGAAGACCTTGTTCTCACAAAAAGTTACCGGCCTAATTTTAACTTCCCGCATTTCAATCCATTACAATCCAGGGCGCTTGAGCATGCCCTTGCTTGGCATGACCTTTTCGTTATTGGCAAAACAGCATCGGGCAAAACAGTCGTTGGAGAGATGTATGCATTAGAGGCTGCTGAGAGGGGTGTGAAGACGCTGTATTTAGCCCCTATGAAAGCACTTGCGGACGAAAAGTACACCGAATGGAAACATTCAAGGAGTCCTTTGAGCCATCTTCAGATCGGGAAGATCACTGGGGACTCCAGACCAAACGAACGGTCGAATAGCGTCTTGAATGCAGCGGATATTATAATTGCTACCCCAGAAATTCTAGATGTGCAAGTTCGACGCGATCCGATACATTACCCTCAATGGATTTCAGCTATCGGAGCGATTGTCGTCGACGAAGCGCACCTGATTACTTCAAAAGAACGTGGTCCTCGACTGGAGAGCGCCATCATGAGGACAACTGAAACCTTTCCAGAATGCCGCTGGTTGCTACTCTCCGCAACCGCACCGAATAGTCGCGAATACGGGGCATGGCTCTCTAGTCTTGTGTCAAGACACGTTCACATCGTTGAAAGTGAGTACCGCCCGACACAGCTGCAGGTACAGGCTTCTTTGTATAAAATCAACAGGTCGGAATCGCGAGAGGACACTCAAAGGAAACAATGTCTTGAAATTATAAGAAACAACCCCGAGGCGAGCGTCCTTATATTCTCTGGCTATCGCCGTTGGGCACAAGATACAGCGAAATTTTTACAGAAACATGGAATTAAGGCAGGGTACCATATCGCACGTCGTAGCCCGGAGACGTTGGAGCTGTTACAACGAGATTTTACTGAACGGAAATTGCAAGTCCTTGTGGCAACGACTACTCTGGCTTGGGGAGTAAATCTCCCTGCCACCCACGTCATCATAGCCCATCAATACTTCCACCCTGAGGAAAACCCTGAACAAGAAATCCCTGATTACGATATTTGGCAAATGTTGGGCAGGAGTGGTCGCCCTCAGTATGACAAAGTTGGTACAGGCCATATCCTGCTTGCCGAAGAAACCGCCCACTACCATATGGCCAGAATCCAGAATAAGGCTCCGCTGGCATCGAAGATGGTTGACCAATTACCCTTTCATATTCTCGGACGAATACACAGTGTGGACGGACAGACGAAAGACGACTTGCTTCAGGCGTTATCGCGCTCCTTCGCCTCATATCAAGGTAGTTTTAATCAATGTCAAGTTCAGGAGGCACTAGACAAACTGGAGGAGTGGCGTTTCATATCTGAGGAGGTCGATGATGTTGGTCGTTCTGTCTATGTGATTACAAAGAGAGGGGAAGCTTGTGCATTCATGTATCTCGACCCGGAAGATATCTGGATCATGTTTAGTACCCTGATGGGCCACGCGCCATGGCGCAAACATGACTTCGTGTCAGTCGACATAGCCATCGCGTGGGTGTTAGCCGATAGGCCATCTGCGTACCGAGCCCATGCACCTGCAGGGCTGCTTGGAATTCTCAGCGAATTCAAGCATGTTCTAAGCACGACCTTGGGCATGTACGAGCCAAACATCGATCTAGGAGCGGCAGAGTGTGCACTACACTTGCTGATGGGACTGCAGCCAGGTGCATTTTCCAAACGGTTTCCTGCTTTCAAACCTACATCTCATTCTTTTAACAAAATGAAGGTCTCAGATCTGTCACGGATCTGCAGTTGCTTGCATCGTTGGCTTGTGGCCGATGCTGAAGTCGAAGTGCACGATAAGGCGCAGGCAATCGACTTCCTCAATAGAATGACTGAACGGCTGAGAGACCTCGCAAGGGATAGTGCAGCAGGCCTAGAGGAGTAAAAGTTGACCTTTCCCGCTGTCGTCGACCCTCAGTCAAAAGGGGAACCATAAACTTCCTCCCACTCTAAACAAGCGTCATCATAGTCTTCCTGCATCTGATCAATTTGCTCCAGACTATAACCTCGCTGAGTGAGGTTTTGACGATACTCTTCCGAGAAAGGTTGAAACGGATTGACAGGCGGCATATATCCCTCCATTCGAGATTATACCCCCCGTCGGCCTGCGGAGCCTCTTAATAGCTGCAATCGTGTCGCTTCGTCTGACAACTTCTAGAAATGGGTTTGTTTATCGCCATCAAAATATCAACAACTATTATATCTATGTCTATTGCCTTGGGCCGCCATGGAGAGTTCAGTATTTTTGCTCCTTCGGCGGCACTCAGACGCCGCCTCGGACACATTATGCGCTCTAGGAGTTTGACGAAGGCTGAACAAAGGGTATCATCTCTCTGGCGGCGTACTAAGCGACAACGGTGGGACCTCAGTCGATCAAGGACATTATCCCTGAATGGTATCCCTATACATCAACATAAGGAGGCCTGGGAGATCCCTCTAGGCAGTCTCTGAGGAGTCGGCTATGTCACAGCATACCCAAACCGTCACTATTCACCAAGCAAAGACGCAGCTCTCTCATCTGCTGAAGGAGGGTTGTTGCGGGCAACGTCGTAATCATTGCCAAGGCCGGCAAGCCGATGGCAAAGCGCGGCCGATTTTGACGCTCCCCTTCCCGCACTGCAGGAAGACTTTGACGGAAAGACATGAGACTGTGCCTGATCCTATCTGTGGTGAGCGGTACGGTGGGACGCTGTGGTCGGCGCGTATCAGGCGATCTGGTCGGCTTTCAAAAATGGATAGGGGATGTCCTTTTTGGAGATTTACTGAACCTGATGTTGGGTTTGCCAAGCCAAAGGTGGTGCAATATCAGTGCGGCGTATGGTCAGAGTCCCCCGAAGCCTTCCACTGACTACAGCCCTGGAGAAGGTCGCTATACATTTAGGTCCATTCCCCGCTGCTGGATTCAAGTTTAAATTAATTTGTGAGCTGCTCGTTGTCCCGCCGCCAAAATAGCTATGTCCTCGCGTACCTAAGGGAGGATGAGGGCAGCCCCCCACTAAACTCTCTACCATGACGCCGCTCAATGAGGCTGCCGTTACACGACCATTTGCATCTACAGTGGCCTGAAGTTGAAGATTTTGCATTGTTGCTTGATAACGGCAGTCTCTCCCGCCACCGAACTGCACCGAGCTATTGCTTCCTGTTCCCGACCAGGTTCCTGTTATCGGGCTGCAGGTCATCTGAGATAATTTAGAAAGATTTGACTCATAATTTCCAATCTCTTGATCAAGTAAAATGACATTGTCGTTGTAACGCTTTTTCTGCCCCTTTAAAGCGCTTTCGAGCTGTCCCAGTGACTGCAAGACGCGCGTATTGAGGTCGAGCCAATCGAATGCAAACTGGCTCCCGATTCCTGGCAACGCCATGAGGTCTTCATGCACCTTGATCAAATAGACCAGGGACTCCCTTGTACTTGGAATGTCTTTAGTGAGAGTCGCATCAAGAGAAGCGACGACGGTTTTGCCCTTCGCCGAAGCATCCTTAAGGTCCTGCAGATAGGCGTTAAGTTTTTGGATCGACGCAGGTCTCGTTGCGCAGTTACTGAAATCTCCTACTGATACGATATTGGCGCTTGTAAATTGTGATGGTAACGGAGACTTTCTGGCTGCTTCGGTCAATTTGTCATATCGATCGGCAAGCTTAGACCAATCGCTACCGGTTGAAATGGGTTTTCCGTGGAGAGCATTATCGGCCGCCCCTCGAAGCTTCTCAAGCTCTTCATGTGCATCTTTGGCCTCATTCAAGGCCTTAATAAGTTCGACCGCATTTTTAGACAGTTCTTGTGCGGATAACATTGGAACTTGAAGCGTCTCCGTGGAAGCTAAGATAACAGCTGTGAACGTGAAGACCTTATAAATAGAAAGGTTTCGCAGTCGGAACAAAACTATCTGACTGATCATTATCTTAGCCTCCTCGTACGTAAGCCTAAGCATTAACACTATGCAGGCACTGAGGCAAGAAAAGCAATACAGTAAATTACAACCGCTTGACCAGGATATGCATCACCGCAGAGGTTGTTCGAACGCAGTTAGCAAGGAGAGGGCGGCTCATCCATATCCGATGAGCTAAGTTCAATCCAGGCATTAGTGGGCATGTGGTTATTACGCCCATGTTGATTACTCATTGTTGGCGGCAGAAGATTTCGCAGTAACGAAATAAATAACGGTGAGGACTAAAAGAGCAATGACTAGATACTGGATTAGATCGGTTGGGCTGGAGCCCCCGTCGGCGTACGATTGCGAGAGGACAAGGATCTGCTGTTAAATGGCGAAACCTACCTTTTGACCCTGGACCAAAATCGTTCTCATAGGGTCTTCCGTCATCTGTGTCCGAAGATTCCTCCTACGGTATTGCTGGATAAAGAAGTATAGCCCCGTGCTGGTGTCTCTTTTTCTGTGCGGCGAAATTTAATGGGGATCGATTTCAGCCGGAAAGAGAACAACCTTCAGTAGCGAAGAGAAAACCGTATGAGGCAGTCACTTTACCAGGCAGCATGTCGCATATCTGCCTCCGTGAGGGACGACGATCAACAAAATCTCCCATCAGCTCTATTCACTTACACCATAACGTGGCCAGCGGTTTTTATGTAGGGCATAAACTGGCCACTCGTGTATGCTGAGCAGTGTGTTAGCATTTCATAACGGGCCGATTGGTTCCACTGACAATTCCGGGCTAGGTTCCATGGCCAAAAATAATTAAGATTATTACGCACTTAGTGGCGTGGCCATTTTATGGAATCATCGTTGGCCAAGATATGTGTCAAGTCACAGGTTTTGTTACTCGGCGTAATAAGTGGCTAGTTTCGCCAGTTTATGCGGAATAACTAAATGCCGTTTTATGCTTCCGGATAGGAAGGCGAAGCCGACTATTTCCATAGCAGCGTCAAGACCTTATCGACACTCAGTTCAATAGATTGCTCATTAGAAATGGGAGCTTGACGAATCATCCCATGCACTTCACGGATCATGGTTCCATTTATTGTTCTTTTACTACAAGCCCTCGTCGCCGTGGATGTTTCTGGGATGCGGCTTCCTTTCTTAATAGACCCGGGGGAAAAAAGCCTCTGATGTTTTATAAGAATAGACATGGTTTCCATCCGATATAACAAGTGCGCAAGGTTTGGTGGAAAGTTAGACATAGCGAAAGGATGTCAATGTCAAGGTGCATTTAAATCCTTTGCCAGCTTTTTTATGGCATTGAGATCCAATGGCAACGCATCGACTTTTGGCCTAACAAGCACCTCTGGGAGGAGCAACCCCGCAACGAAAAGATTCGCCTGCCGCTCGGACAACTGTATGTTGTCTAGTACGTCGTTGTCTGGCGGTATGCAAGCTGTCAGGTGTAGCCGATGCAAAAGAAAGTGTCCCAGTTCATGCGCGACAATGAATCTGCGTCTTTGACGGTTGAGGGTTTGTTGAACAAGTACTACTCCATGGCCACCCTTTTTAATAAGCCAACCATCTGCACCGGTTAGGGGAGTGGAATAGATCCAGAGACCATAGCGGTAAGCTATTGCTTCAACATGGATATCGGCAGGATTGTATGTCGAATTCGCGTAAAATTGCTCTAGCGTGAGCAGCCATAACGACCAAGACTAAGGTAATGTGACGGGCGGGGAGTAGTATATACCATCATCCTAGATAAATGGCGGCTAAGATTTGATCCAGATCCCGTTCGGTGAGCTTTGCAATATCCACTCTCCGAGACTGGACGGATTTTTGGGTGTTTTCTTTTTTGCACTCTTGGTATAGCCGTCGACGAAGGCGTTTGCGAGCTCCCTCGGCAAGCTGTCGCCCAAGTTTTAACGGAGGCGAGGCAGGACATGTCCACGCTGCGTTTCTGCGATCCTATAGAGCTTTTAACTGTGAAAGCTAGAACTTAATCTGCTATGTCAAAGGTCAAGGTCCCTGAGAAGCCCTCCCAATCTGCTATTCGTGATCGGAACGCCGACCACAGGTCATCAATTCGAGGGATATCGATGAGAAGAAGGAGCATACTGACAGACGCCCCGTCACTGCCGACGAGGCAGATAAAGTCACGCTCCTTCCGTCCTCTGAATCCACAGTTGGCTTCTCGGCGCCATGGACTTACGCAGGGTACGGCTGCCGGAGGATCACCACGCGTCTGGCGTGCAGGAGCAGACGACGGGCCACAGCGACCACAGCGCGCTTCGCACCTGTTCGTAGTTTCAATCGGTCATAAATGGATCGCATCCCGGGATCTTTTGTGAGAAACCGCCACGCGGCTTCTATGAGCGTCCCGCGGAGCGCATTTTTGCCGGACCGGGTAATGCGGCCCATACGGACCTTGTCCGCACTGGAGTGCTGTGAGGGCGTCAGCCCAACATACGCCGCCAATTGATCGCCGTGCCTGAATCGGTGCAGGTCGCCTAATTCTAACAGCAACTCCATCGCCGCAATGAGACCAATGCCCGGAATGGTTCGGAGCCATTGAACCTGCGATCGATAGCGGTCCGTTTCTGCGAGTGATCGGAGCAATTTGGTCTGCTTGACGATCTGACCCGTGAGGAATTCGTACTCCTCTAAGAGCCGTTGAAAACTGTCCTGCAACCACGCGGTAGAGAACCGGAGACGCTGTAAGTTCTGTAGGTAAATACGGGTCCATGGCCCTGTGGGCTCAGGAAGCTCAATGCCGTAGAATCGGAGTTCCGCTTTAATGCGATTTTGCGTGCGAACACGATCGCCAATGAGCTGGCGGCGCCGCCGAATGACCTGTCGGTGCATCCGACCCTCTTCGTCTGGTACCCAGACCTGCTTCAGCAGCCCCTTCGCTAACAGCAGGGCCAGTTTTCGGCTATCCTTCCGATCGGTTTTCACTCGATTGCCCGCCTCCTGAGGAATCAAGCTGGGCGGCGTGACGATACAGGTGGCGCCCACCGCCACCAGCCGATCGTGAAGCCAGTACCCAAAATATCCCGCCTCGTAGACGACGTGCAGCACGGCACGGCGGTAACGACTGAGGAGGGCCTGCAACGCATCCCATCGACCGGGAATCGTGCCGTGGAAGAGTTCTACCTCCGTTGTTCTGACCGTGACATGCCAATTCTTTCGGTGAAGATCAATGCCAACAAAGAGCACTTGCCCCACGTCCTGCTGCTTTTTCTTGGTCGCCATAGAAGCCTCCATCATAATGAGTAGAACGAAGACTTCCAGGAAGTACTGATCCTTCTCACTGCAGGCAATACTCTCTCCAGAGCATAGTGACTGACAGTCAGATAGAGTCCTCGCCTTCAAGAAAGGAGCGAGGACGATGACCACGGAGCAGAAGATCATCAAGACCAAGGTGGGTGTATTGGAACTGGCGAAGCAACTGGGCAACGTCTCCAAGGCCTGCCAGCTGATGGGGTATAGCCGAGATAGCTTCTACCGGTTCAAAGAACTGTACGAGACGGGCGGTGAGGCGGCGTTACAAGAGATCTCCCGGCAGAAACCGCTACTCAAGAATCGCGTCGCCCCGGAGGTGGAGCAGGCCATCGTCCAGATAGCAATTGACCAACCCGCGTGGGGCCAAGTCCGCGTCGCGAACGAACTGCGCCAGCAGGCCCTGACGATTTCACCGGCCGGCGTCCGGGGTATCTGGCTGCGGCATGACCTGGAGACCACGCGGAAACGCCTGAAGGCGTTGGAGGCCAAGGTCGCCCAAGACGGGCGGGTGCTGACGGAAGCCCAGGTGGTGGCCTTGGAGAGGGCAAAGGCGGACAAAGAAGCCCATGGGGAATTTGAGAGCGAATGTCCCGGCTACTGTGGCGCGCAAGACACGTTCTATGTCGGGACCCTCAAGGGCGTGGGCCGGATCTATCAACAGACCTTCATCGACACGTACAGCAAGGTGGGCTTTGCGAAGCTGTACGACCGCAAGACACCGGTGATGGCGGCGGAACTGCTAAATGACCGGGTCTTGCCGTTCTTTGAGCAGCACGACATTCCGCTGAATCGGGTCCTTACCGATCGCGGCACGGAGTATTGTGGCGCACCCGAACGCCATGAGTATGAACTGTACCTGGCAGTGGAGAACATCGATCATACGCGGACTAAGACCCGGCATCCTCAGACCAACGGGATCTGCGAACGGTTCCACAAGACCATGTTGAACGAGTTCTACCGTGTGGTGTTCCGGAAGAAGATCTATCGGACGCTCGACGAACTCCAGGCAGATTTGGACGTGTGGCTGCGGGAGTATAACGAACAGCGGTCCCATCAAGGCCGCTGGTGCTACGGCAAAACGCCGATGCAAACGTTTGGGGACAGTGTGCCGCTGGCGAAGGAGAAAATGTTAGCAGCCTAAACCCGGTGAGGACTTGCTGTCTGTCCGATGAAGTCTTGAGCTATACATTTTAACCAAGCTTTTCGTGATCCAGGACCCGGCTCTGTCGTCATGGCGAGGATCCGAAGCTCGAGAGTTTCGATCCTATTTGCTTCTTCTTGTGTTCCGGACATCAGTACCCCTCTGAAGATCTGGGCCTACAATGGTTCTCCATACCTCATAAGCTTCTTGAGACCTTTGCCGTCTCATCTATTCCTCCAACTTGATTATTTGTCTTGCGAGAAGCTTCAGTCGCTTACGTATCCGTATCACTTGTTGTAACGTCAGCCCAGTTACCCTCACCGTCGCTGATGGTGTTGTATGACCTTCTTTCATTGCTGTCAGTATGATCATTGCATCTTTTTTGTCGTGTTCACTCCTGAACGATTTGAGTATTCGGGCTTCGAGCAACTGCAACCGTTTCACATAGCGCTCACAAAAATCTTCCCACATATGAATAAGATGCTCAGGAGTGTCTGGACCGCGTTTCACCGACTGCTTATAGATTTCCTTTTCCCAGTCCTCCGGGTATCTGCCAAGGACTCCTTATAGGACGTTCGTGTGGCATTGCCGATCTGGCCATTGACTGACATCTTCAAAAATATTTTGAAGTTCTGTTTCTTTCCTTTATCCCAGAGTCTGTCGGCATATGTACGCAGCTCACGTAATAAACTTTTTCTGTCATCAGGAGAAAGCGATTGCAGCTCCGCTCGTAGAAGCCGAAATTCGGAGCGAGACGAGAACATAGATGATTCGAAGTTGTAAGGCAGATTTATTAAGCTATGACTTAGCTTTATCAACTACTTTGGATGGATTGCCGAAAAAGTATTTAGAGGAAAACAATTGTATGAAGCCTAAAACATAGCGTCATTTATCTTTAACCATCATTTCTTTGCCGCGTTTCCACACTCACCGATTGAAATGCCCATACCGTATTGTCCTTCACTTGATCATCATGCCCGCAGCTGCCCGGCAATTCCTTGAAGCGTATTCATATCATCCTCGTATCCGGCATAGACAGTTTTCAGTACATCGCGATGTTTCACCATGTATTCGGTGAGGACGGTAAGAACGCGGGCTTGGTCCGTAGTAAGTTCAAGCTGCATGGGGGCCTCCGTTAGTCGTGAGTATAATGAAAACACCTTAGTATATCAGGTTCGGAGAATCGACATTTTGTGACCTCTATTACTGCCAGCTCCGCCGTGAATCGCTCGTATGCGGTCCTGAACATCATGGCATGCGCACCAGCCGTCTTCTTATCAAGTTTCCGATCGGCCCGCAGATGAAGCTCGACGAGGTCTGGAGTGGATTCTGACCTTCGAAGTCGAGACGGTACCACCGGATTTTCTTAAACATTTCGATTGCGCCGCCGAGGCACAGCGCTACTTCAAGACAGCAAAAGAGGCGAAGGTCGCCTAGAATGAGCCCTTCTTGTTTGATGCCATGAACACGGATGCAGAGCCGTATCTGTTTAAGGAGCATTTCCGCAATCAACTGAAGGCGCGTCTACTTGAGCATCGGGTCACGACGCAGATTCTCCGAGAGAGCACTCTGGAAAACATCGGCCATCGTGGGGATACGGCACGGGGCACTGGCGCTTGAAAAGCTCCAATCACACATTGCCTGGAATGTTGCCACAGCGGCCTTCTACAAGGCTGGCGGGAGACCGTGGAAGGTTGCGGGCATACGAGAAGGCGTGTGCTATATCGGGCTTGTGTTCAAAAGGACGACTGAGGAACGAGCCCGAAGTCAGCGGCTTGCGGGGCCCAAATGTTTCTCGATTCAGGTGACGGACTCGTATTCAAGGGCACGCCCGGAAACTACTATCACGTCGAAACGAAGAGCTTTCATCTTAGCCGTCAAGCCGCCCGTGCTCTCGTAGCCCAAGCAGTTGCCGCCTACAAAGACAAGCGTGAGCATAAGCAGCCGCCTCGCGAAGTCTTTATACATGGGAAGGTGTCTTTCTTGCGCGAGGAGTGGGAAGGTTTCAAAGAGGCCGTCGGTCCCGAGACAAACATTGTTGGCGTTAAGATTCGGGATGGTGCCAGCCTCAAGCTTTTCAGGAAGACTGACACGCCAGTCTTGCGAGGCATGGCCTACGTGCGTCACGAAAAGAGCGCGCTTCTCTGGACGCGTGGTGGACGCCTAGACTGGCGACCTACCCTGGTATGGAAGTTCCAAATCCGATCTCGATAGAGATCTCTCAAGGGGAGGCGAATATCGAAACGGTTCTGCAGGATGTCCTTGCGCTGACGAAGCTCAACTATAATACCTGCCTTTATGGGGACGGCACCCTTATTACTCTCAAGTTCGCCGATGCAGTTGGAGACGTACTTATTTCTGGACCTCTCCCAGCAGGAGGTCCGCCGCTACCTTTCATGTATTACATCTGAAGTGAACTCGTCACGCCATGTCATGTCGACGTTCAAGTACCAGGCGGTGAACGAGGCCTTGTACTTTATCATGTGACCTAATCTTGTGAGCGGGACGAACGGACTAAATCCAGGCGGGCCGGGTTCAGGTGCGAGTCAAAGGCCGTCGTCTTGACCGCCTTTTGTTCGTCTCCGGTCAGATGGGAGAGGCTATCGCTGACAGTATCGGCTGCGAAAGTCCATAAGTAGACCTTTAGATGCCGATAATCCATTTGTGTGGGCTGACCTAATGCTTGGTGATTTTTGGGCCCACGTATACCACATACAATAGCTCGTCAGCGCGGACAGGCCATGAGAAAGGGACACGCAACCGAGGCTTTTCATCTTGCCGTGCCAAGTGCAGAACAAAATTCACTACTAGTCCCTGGATGCCGGAAGGTAAGCTTTTCCTGAAAGTCACTTTTCTCGGTATCTGATGAATCCGAAAACCAAGCCTTCTCGCTTGTGAAATGGTCTTGGTAAAGCCGTTGTCCATATACCTGTGCGATAAGCGAAGCTCTTCAAATTTGCCACCGAAGAAGCAAGGGACTCACCTTTATGTCGAGTGGGCTCAAGGCCGTCGCTAATTGCTGGCTTTGGCGATTCACCTCCGGTGGCCAACCACCGCCAATGTCCGGGGCTGCGAGGATCACTTCATCGGGCTGAAGGTCTTCGGCGACGACCCTCATCTTTTCAAAGTACTTTTCTCTGAATGCTTTGGGATCTGACTTCACTTCGCCAATCAGAAAAAGTCGATCACGAACAACTACGAAGTCTAGATCAGTAAACTGAATTGGCATGCCCTAGGGTTCCGGGGGGCAGGCTCATAAAGATCATGGGATGGCAAATAGAGAAACATGCCGCCACAGAGGCCCGTGGACGTACGATCTCGGTATTGCTGAAGGCAATAAAGCGTCTGCAGTACCGCCAAGGTGCCATGCTTCGTAGGCGCATGCCAACGAGATCGTTTAGTCGAAAATGACCATTCAGGCGTGGCTGGCAATGGAAACCGTCGAAGACATCCCATCCTCACCGTCGTTCTTGTGTGGCCAATAATCATGTCAACATACAAAGCGCCTATAAAGGTCAAAGTTCCGCTCGGAATACGACTTGTGTCAAGGTCATGAAGACCCATTGGTTCGTTTTTTCGGCCTCTGCCATGACTGCTGCGTGGCTGACGAGGCATTGCACAGGACTTCGACCGCGCAATCAGGATTCACCTGATACCATGAACTAGTATCTGCCCTCAATATGAGCTGCATTTGGGCACCGGCGGTGCGCGACTCATGGCATGACCGCCTGAGCGATGGCCGGTAGTGATTCCGTGAATTCAACATTGATCCTTTCGCCACCGAGTCCGGTACGTGGAGAATTGTCGAAACGAAAGGAGAATGTCCATGAGAGGGATGTACTCAATGTATTGTGCGGCCGCTGCGGCGATGTTTATACCCGCTTGTGCAACGGCGCCCGGCGGACAGACGACTCAGCCGGGAGCATCATATCAGCAGGAGTTTGCCGACGACGCACGAGACTATCGTTCAGAGGCATACGCGTTATGGGAGATGGCGAGGCGGCGACAGACCGAAGCGGAAGTCCTCAGCAAGGAGCTGGGACCAAACCATGAGCGTGTCCAGCAACGACTGGAACTGGCCCGGGAACTTCAGCGGGCAGCCAATGAGGCCGATCAGAAGGCGCGGAGTGCCAGGCGACAGGTGCCCCATAATATGGTGCAGTAACCAGCAGTCGGACTTCTTACTGCGACTGGGTTGTCGCGGGGCACTCGAACTCACATCAACGGCTGCAACGACAGCGATGAACGAACAGACCGGGAGTTCAGGAGGTGGTGATGCTGCTCACGTTACACGAGCGTGAACGTCTCATGATTTTTACGGCCGGGGAGCTTGCGCTCAAGAGGAAGGCCCGCGGCTTGAAGCTCAACCTGCCCGAGGCGACGGCAGTCATCACCTGCTTTCTCCTAGAAGGTGCTCGTGATGGCCGATTGGTCACCGAGCTCATGGAAGGCGGGCGTACGGTGCTTAGCCGGGACGATGTCATGGATGGGGTGCCGGAGATGATGCAATCGATCCAGGTTGAAGCCACCTTCCCAGACGGGACGAAGATGATTGCGGTATCGCAGCCGATCCAATGAGATTGCGGATCGCGATATGGTTGCCGAACAAGTTCATGAAAGGAGGCTCGCATGGGTCATCGTGTAGGCACCGGTCAGGAGGAGTCCTTCGGACACGTCGAGGCGACCGACCATCCGGAACAGATCGAACCTAAGATCCCAGGCGAAATCTTCTACGGCGCAGCCGGTGGCAATTAATAAAGGCAAGGACGCGATCACTTTGACGGTTGTCAACACCGCGGATCGTCCCGTGCAAGTGGGCTCGCATTATCACTTCGCCGAGGTCAATCCTGCGTTAAAACTCGACCGCCAGGCAGCTTGGGGACGGCGATTGAATATTCTGGCTGGCGCGTCCGTACGGTTTGAGCCCGGGACAACCCATGAGGTGCAATTGATCCCGATCGGCGGCCGTCGCATCGTCGCGGGGCTGCGTGGCGAATGTGGAGGAACACTGGATGGTTGACATCGATCGCTCGCAATACGTCGCATCGTTTGGTCCGACGAAAGGCGACCGTATCCGGCTGGCAGACACAGATCTTTTCATCGAAGTTGAGGAGGACCGCTGTGGCGGCGGCGATGAAGTGGTCTTCGGCGGAGGCAAGACAGTTCGCGAATCTATGGGGCAGTCACGCGCGACTCGCGCAGAGGGAACGCCCGATCTTGTCATTACCGGTGCGGTAATTCTGGATCACTGGGGTATCATCAAGGCCGATGTGGGAGTCCGTGACGGCCGCATCGTCGCCCTCGGTAAGGCCGGGAATTCGGAAACGATGGACGATGTGCATCCACAATTGGTGATCGGCGCCTCTACGGAGATTCTCTCTGGTAACGGCATGATTCTTACGGCGGGGACGATTGACACCCACGTGCACTACATTTGTCCGGACCAGCTAGAGGAAGCTTTGGCCTCGGGAACCACCACTGTGGTCGGTGGCGGCTCGGGCGCCACCGAAGGGTCAAAGGCGACTCTCACGACGCCTGGGGCGTGGTGGCTGGCACGGATGCTAGAAGCCTTCGACCCATGGCCGATCAACGTGGCATTCCTGGCAAAGGGCAATACGGTGTCGCATGAGGCCTTGTGGGAACAACTCCGAGGTGGAGCGGCCGGATTCAAGGTCCATGAGGACTGGGGAGCTACCCCTGCCGTCATCAATGCGGCGCTGACCGTCGCGGACGAGTCCGGTGTCCAGGTGGCCATCCACAGCGATACCCTAAACGAGTCCGGGTTCGTTGAAGATCTGCTCAAGGCGGCTGCCGGACGGACTTTTCACGCCTACCATACGGAAGGCGCCGGTGGAGGACACGCCCCGGATATCATCAGAATTGCAGGTGAACGAAATGTGCTGCCGTCCTCGACCAATCCGACCCGACCGTTCACTATCAATACGGCCGCCGAGCATCTCGACATGATCATGGTGGCTCACCATTTGAACCCCAATATCAAAACGGATCTGCAGTTCGCCGAGAGCCGCGTTCGGCCGAGTACGATGGCAGCGGAGAGCATCCTTCAGGATTTGGGCGCGCTGTCCGTGATGTCATCGGATGCTCAGGCGATGGGTCGCATCGGGGAGGTGGTTCTCCGCACCTGGCAGACCGCGCATGTGATGAAGGAGCTTCGGGGCCCGTTGCCCGGCGATAGGCATGCTGACAATCATCGCGCCCGTCGCTACGTGGCGAAATACACGATCTGTCCGGCTATTGTCCATGGCCTGGAGCACGAAATCGGCTCTGTGGAGCGGGGCAAGCTCGCTGATCTCGTGTTATGGGAGCCCGCGCTCTTCGGCGTTCGGCCGACCGTCGTGCTCAAGGGCGGTATGCCCGCCGTGGCTATAGTGGGCGACCCGAACGCCTCCATACCCACACCGCAGCCGGTTCTTCTCCGGCCTGGCTGGAACGTCCGCAGTCCGGCGGCCGCGGCAACGAGCGTCGCCTTCGTCTCGCCGATCGCGCTGGAAGATGGATTGGCTGACCGATTGACGGTGCAGCGCCGGCTTGCGCCCGTGCAGAATGTCCGTGGTCGCAGGAAAGTCGATCTCCCGGAGAATGGCGCGTTACCGCATATCGAGGTTAACCCGGATAGCTTCGCTGTGCACATTGACGGCGAGTTAGTGAAGGAAGAGCCCGCTCCCAAGGTGCCTATGGCGCAGCGTTACTTCCTGTTCTAAGGAAGTGTCAATGACACAGATTTCTAGTGCGGCCCTGCATTCGGCGTCCTGGCCAGTCGCGGCACTGCTGCTTCTCGCGGACGGCCGCTTCCCCGCTGGAAGCCACGCTCATTCCGGTGGAGTAGAGGCGGCAGTGACGTGCGGAAGGGTTCACGATATCCCGACGCTCGAGGCGTTTCTTCGCGGGCGTGCGGCGACGGCCGGGTTGGTAGCTGCTGCCTTTGCCGCCGCCTCCTGTCTCGTCTTTCGCAGCACAGCATCCGGCCCAATCACCAAGACGAAAGATGACCTTCTTGAACTGGACGTGGAATTGGAGGCGCGGATTCCTTCAAGTGCGCTTCGCGCGGTGTCCCGGAAATTGGGGCGCCAGCTCCAACGGGCACTATGCGCTGTTCGACCGGATTCACGATTAGAAATACTGGCCGCCATGTTTCCCATCGGTCCTCATCAACCGATCGCGTCGGGTGCTGGCGCCGCCGTCGTCGGCCTTGATCCCTCTGCGGCGGCACTCGCAGCCGTCTATGAATCGGTGACCGGACCTGCGACAGCAGCGATCCGGCTGTTGGGCCTGAACCCATTTGACGTGTACGCCCTCTTGACGCGGCTCGCTGCTGAGATCGATGGGCTAGCGGTACAGGCTACCGGCAGAGCCGCTGGCCCACTAGATGAATTGCCGCCATGCAATTCTCCTCTACTGGACATCTTGGCCGAACATCATGCCCATTGGGAGGCGCGATTGTTTGCGTCGTAAGGAGGTGAGTCGGATGTGTTCTCAACAACAAGAACAGAGCGGTGCGCCGCGCGTGGTGCATGACTACGTCCAGCCTCATGTGCATGGACACGGCATGGTCCACGAACCTCTACACAAGCCTCACGGGTCGTTACGGATCGGCATTGGCGGTCCCGTCGGGTCCGGCAAGACGGCGCTCGTGGCGGCACTATGTCGATCGCTGGCCGAAGAGCTGGGAGTCGCGGTGGTCACCAACGACATCTACACCACAGAGGATGCTGATTTTTTGCTGCATCACGGCGTGCTGCCTCCTGAGCGGGTGCGTGCCGTCGAGACCGGGTGCTGTCCCCATACCGCGATCCGCGATGATATCTCGGCCAATTTGGAAGCAGTCGAAGAGCTGGAGAAGAGCCTGCCCCCGCTGGATCTGATCCTCATAGAAAGCGGCGGGGATAATCTCACCGCGACGTTCAGTCGTGGGCTCGTCGATCGTCAGATCTTCGTGGTCGATGTCGCCGGCGGCGATAAGGTGCCGCGAAAGGGCGGCCCCGGCGTGACAACGGCCGATCTCCTGGTGATTAACAAAACCGATTTGGCCCCGCAGGTCGGCGCGGACTTGGCCGTCATGGAACGAGACGCCATCGCAAAACGGAATGACCTCCCCGTCTGCTTCCTGTCGCTGGTGGATGAACCGCGCGCCTCTCCAGTAGTTGCATGGGTGCGCCAGTGCCTGGCGTCGCGGCGATCAGAAGACCGGACACCGGCGAAGGCGGGGTGATGCAGGCCTTCGCGCGCGTCGTTGTCGAATTTGTAGTGGGGACGGACGGACGAGCACGCAATCGAGTTGCCGTCCTGCGATCAGAACCACCGCTGGTGCTCCGGCCGGTCGTGGCCACCTGCACTGATGGATTCCTATGCTGGGACGGAGAAGAGCCACGCCCAGCAACGGTGACCTTGGTGGCAGGAAGTGCGGGGCCGATCGGTGGCGACCGACTCCGCCTGCAGATCGAAGTCGGCTCGAACAGCATGCTGGTGTTGAGCGAGGTAGCCGCCACGCTGGTGCTTCCCGGTCCGAATGGCGAAGAGTCAACAATGGAAATCGACATCCGAGTCGGCGCAAACGGCACGCTGGTATGGCTTCCGGAACCGGTCATCGGCGCACGAGGATGCCGACATCGAACCAACATCCATGTCCGATTGCTGTCGGGTGCGCGTCTGCTGCTGCGCGAAGAGCTGGTGTTGGGCCGGCATGGCGAACAGCCGGGGTGCCTTCGGCAGCATCTGCGGGCTCAAATCGATAGTCGCCCCTTTCTCGATCAAGAGCTGGCGGTGGGCCTCGATGCCACCGGCTGGGACGGCCCCGCAGTCAGCGGCGGTCAGCGTGCCCTCGGGTCGCTCTTGGTTGTAGACCCTGCCTGGGGAAAAGCCTCACCGCGAATAGTGGATTCACTTGGGAAGGATGCCGCCATCTTGCAGTTGCCGGGGCCCGCTGTGCTGATGAGTGTGCTGGCCCCGGATACCTTGCTGTTACGTCGTCAATTGCAGCGGGGGCTCGCCTTGCTAGACCACCCGGCCACTGAACCAAGAGTTGAACGCGGAGAGCTGCCGGTTGCTCAGGCCTATGCACGAACGTCGGGTTCGTAAGGATCGTCAACCCCGCCTAGCGAATTAGGACGGCTGCATTCCCGATAAACTCCATGAATCCACTGGTGAAGTCGGCGCGCTTTGCGGGCAAGGTCAGTTCGTTGTTCATCTTCGAACCTCCCGACTGCGGACACATCCGATCATGCTCGTCATGTTGTTGAGGAGAAAGACTGCCAGCTTCCAGCAGATGCCTGGAGGAACAGCCCTCCGAATATTGTAGGCGGCGAGTCGTCTCTTCTGTTTTATCCCGTGTACGTTTTCTATGCCGAAGAGGGGTGCCGACATATCAGGCAATGAGTGCATCTAGGTCGAGTCTGGGAGCAGATGTATTGCAGCCGGGGATTTGACAAGCAGATCGGGGTAGTTGAGGAGGCAAAGCGACAGGCGTGGACTCGGATGTTGGAACTCTTCGGTCATATTGATGAGCCGGACATGAATGAGAAGTGGTTCACGAGCTCGGGCCGGACCTTGTACTCGCAATACACCATGACGCAATCGAGGCGGCCGTGCAGCGTAGCGAAGTAAGACGATGCACTACGTCTCCTCGTGTGACGGCTGACTATCGACATCCTGTTGCCTGGAGTATGGATAAACGGCAAGGGGGACATGGCAGTTTTCAGAGAGCCGTTTCGGCGGTCATCGCCGTCTCCCCCGGAGGTCGCTTATGCTGAATCCAATTCTGATCCAGTCACTTCCTTGCTGGCATCCGTCGGTCCCTCGGTCGTTACGGACATCACGCCGAACGCCTACTTACTTGAGGCGCGAGCGTCTCGCCGCCTGGATAGCAGAGGATAAGAGAGGCCCCTATGGAAGGGTCGGTGAAACATGATCTCATGCGAGTCCGCGAGATCATGAACGCTAAAGTGGTCACCGTCCGTCCTAAGGAGGCAGCAAGTGCCGTCTTGTCACAAATGCGACGGCGAGGTATCCGCCATCTCGTAGTTACAGAAGATGGTCGGGTCCGCGGCGTCATTTCCGAGCGGGATCTTTCCGGAGTGCCCGGCCGCGATATTAGAAAAGGTCTCGTAGCAGAGGATCTGATGACGCCGCGCGTAGTGAGCGTCAAACCAGAGACAACACTGCTCCAGGCGGCCGATCTGATGCGACGCCGGCAGATCGGCTCCGTCCCCGTGCTGGACGACGGTGTGCTTGTCGGCATCGTCACGGCGAGCGATGTATTGGATGAGCTGGGTCGGAGTTCGAGACGCTCGGTCTTTCCGGGCTGGATACCGAGAGGATTGAAGCGGAAGTCCTCCCGTCTGGGTGTGTCGGTCGTTCCCGCTCATATCCGCGTGCTGGGGACAAAACTCAGTAAGAACGAACGGATCGACATCCGACAACAGCTGGGCAGGAGGCTCGGAAAGTTTGGACCGTCCATTGAGCGGGTCACCGTCCGCGTGGACGATGTGAACGGTCCCCGCGGCGGCATCGATCAACTCTGCCGGATCAAAGTAGTCCTCAGTGGTCTTCCGAGCGTGGTGTTCGAAGCGCAGGACGCCTCGCTCGACATCGCGATCGGGAAGGCACTCGCTGGGACGGAACGAGCCGTACGTCGGACCGTGCAACGCAGACGTATGAAACCGCTCAAAGTCGGGGCTCGTGCCCGCGCCCCTTCACCTGACGGATGAATGAAAGGAGTCTCGAAATGTCACTCAAATGGTATCAGAGGCCGCGCCTGGTCGTGCTGAACCAGAACAGCTCAGCTCTGGAGGCCGCGCGCGCGATCGAGAATAACAACATCGGCGCAGTAGTCGTCCAAGACAAAGGACGGGTCGCAGGTATTGTCACTGATCGGGATTTGACGATTCGGGTGGTAGGACACGGGCTCGACTCACACACTACCCCGCTGGACCAGGTCATGACAACGCCAGTTATGGCGCTCTCGCCTGCGGATAGCCAAAGTGATGCGATTCGGCTCATGCAGGAACGGAACATTCGCCGTATCCCTCTTGTGGAGGGAGAACGGCTTGTGGGCATCGTCACGCTGGACGACCTGCTCCTCGATGAAGCGGCTCCTCTCGAAGAACTGGCGGCCATTGTTGCGACGCAGATCGGTGAGGGAGGTCCGGCCGCCTCTACCAAGTCGCCCGCCATGGAGCGGCGTGCCGCCCGCGCCGAAGCAACGTATCGGCGCTTGCTCAATCAACTGCGGACGAATGCCTCCTTGGAGACAGCGGCGGAGGCGGAGATTGCGCTCGAGGTCGTCCTCAATTCGCTGGTGCGGCGGCTGACGCCGGGTGAAGCGAAGGACCTCATCGCGCAGCTTCCCTCACTCATGCAACCGCCACTGGCTGCACTTGCCCCCGGGCCGGATAAGCGCATCAACAGACAGACGATCGAGGCGGAGCTGGTTCAGCGGCTCAACCTGGAGCCGGCACGCGCAGGGCAGCTCCTCACAGCGGTTGGGACCACGATCGCACAGAACGTCAGCGCGGGCCAGATAAAAGATGTCCAGAGGCAGCTTCCGGAAGAGCTGCGTGACGTCTTTTCCGAGGTGTCTCTCGCGAGCTGACCGTGGAATTGCCCGGCAGGGCAGACGGACAACTGCGGCACTAATCGGTCTCAGTGCACCGTGAGGAACGGCTATGGATAGCCTAGCGGAAGACGACACGGTCTCGATCGCCGAGCGAGCCGCGCAGTATCGCCATGAGGATCCAAAACTCGCGAACTAGGCCAAGGGGTACGGCCTCATTCGTCATCAGGAGGAGACTCAGGTCCGGATCGTTGAACTCGTGCAGCGACTGCATGCAGATGGTCGCGTCGGAGACTCGGTACCGTTCTGGGACTTGCTGCACGCGCTCGATCGATTGATGAGTGCCGGCCTCTAGGTCGCCGTGCATCAGACATACTGCCCGGCAGGTATATATCTCGAGGGGCGCCGCCCGGAAACGATCATGGGTCTGCTCGATGCCTTACACACGGGATCGCAGACCCTGGGTCTCGGCTACATCAATGAAGGCGGCACCCTCGATACGCCGGGCATGTTGTTTCGCAACTGCTGCACGTGGGCGCATGGCGTCGATACCGTTGCACGTCTCTTAAAGTTGACGCGTGAGCAGATGCTACGAGCGGAAGGACTGGACACGCTCGATTGGCGCCGGAGCCCCCACGGAATTATCATCCCGGACCTCAATGAGTTAACCCGAAGCAGGACGGGTAGAAGAAGAGGATGACCCATCGACTGCGATAGTCGGTCAGCCGAAAGCACCCGTCTCGCTTCAAGGACTCCGCCCCGCGAGAAGTCCGGAGCCTCAGCATCGGTCGACAGCATGAACGGCATGCTATCACATCTCCGCAAGAACTGACCGCGACCAATCACGCTGACCGCGACATGTCCAAGCTGCTCAGACGGGACAAGCGGTAGTCTCTAGGGTGGCTTCACAACGCCCAAACGAAGAGCGACATGAAATCGTATTTTTCATAGCGACTACCTTTGTAAGCTCAAGTCTCATGGTCGACACTCTCCGGGAGTGCTAGATTTGGATTTGTGCCGGCCGTCTAGAAGCATATTGAGCTGGTAGCCCGTCTCGCACACCTGGCAGAAAGGTATCCGTGTGCGATCAAAGGATGATGTGATCAAAGAAAGAAAGGCCGAACCGGGAGGTCGCAGAGATGGCCGTACGGAGCGGTTCCGCGTGGGGATCTCAGGGTCCTATGGTGGATGGAACATGGGGGACGAGGCCATCCTTCAGGGGATCATCGGCGAATTGCGGCAGTCAGTTTCGGTTGAAATTACCGTGTTTACCCGTGATCCCGCCGATACCTTGCGCCGTCACCAAGTCGAGCATGCGGTGGCCGTGCGGGAGTTCTTGCGTGAAGAGATTCTCCCGGCATTAAAACCGCTGAATCTCTTCATCCTCGGCGGAGGCGGCATTCTCTTCGACGGAGAGGCGAGGATCTTCCTGCGCGAGGTGGAACTGGCTCACGAACTCGGTATCCCGGTGATGATTTACGGAGTCAGCGCCGGTCCGCTGGTCGATTCGCAGACACAAGCGCAGGTCACCCGGTGCGTGGAGATGGCTGACGCGGCCACCGTGCGAGACTGGCGCGCGAAGGATTTGCTTCAGTACTCCGGGGTCCGCCGCGAGATCAAGGTGACGGCCGATCCGGCTCTGCTCATTGAGCCGGAACCGCTGCCGACGTATCTCCTCGAGAGCGAGGGCTTGAGAGGTCGGCGTCGCCTGGTAGGGATGTCGGTGCGCGAGCCCGGACCCGCGGCCCCCGACTTGGCCGAGATGGATTACCACTCGCTGCTCGCCAACGCCGCAGACTACATCGTCGATCGTTTGGATGCGGATGTGGTGTTCATTCCGATGGAGCGCCGCAAACATGACTTGCAGCACTCGCACGCCGTGCTGGCGCGGATGCGAGGGGTCCACCATGCGTCTGTGTTGCGCGGGGAATACAGCGTAGGGCAGCTCTTGTCTCTTGTCGGTCATTTCGAGTTCGTAGTCGGGATGCGGTTGCACTTCCTCATTTTCGCCGCCCTGCAGCGCGTCCCGTTCGTGCCGCTGCCCTATGCGCCCAAAGTGACGGGGTTCGTGGAAGAGTTCGGAGTGAACCCGGCTCAACTGGACAGGCTCAACGCGGGACAGTTGATTGCACTGATCGACCGCGCTTGGGATGAGCGCGGTGCGATGCGGGATAGGATTGCGCAAGCGCTTCCGGCGTTACAGGCGCGGGCCCGGGAGAACAATGAGATCGCCGTACAACTCCTCCTTACCCACAGTGAGCAGCGGCAACCTGTGACGCCGAGGTCCAGCGAACCTCCAAATCCTCGGTGATGATCGTGTGCAAACGATGCTAAGGGGATGTGCATGAATGTGCTTCGCACGGATGTCGCCATCATCGGAGGCGGTCTCGGCGCCTGTGCCGCCGCTCTGGCCGCGGCGAGAGGAGGACGGCGCGTCATCCTGACCGAAGAAACACATTGGCTGGGAGGTCAGCTCACGAATCAGGCGGTTCCCCCGGACGAGCACCCATGGATTGAGGAGTTCGGTGCGACCGCGAGCTACCGGGCGCTTCGGGACGGAATCCGAGCCTATTATCGCGCTCATCTCCCGTTAGCGTCGGCCGCACGTGGCCTCAAGGCGCTCAACCCCGGCAATGGATGGGTCAGCCGGCTGTGCCATGACCCGCGGATTGCGGTGGCGGTGCTTCATCAAATGCTCGCTCCGCACCAGCTCAATGGAAGACTGTTCGTCCTGCATTCTCATAGGCCCATCGCGGCGTGGACGCATCGTGATCGCGTGACCGGGGTGGTCGTCAAGGGACTTGAAACGGGTCGGGATACGCTCATCGAGGCGCCCTTCTTCATTGATGCAACCCCGCAGGGCGAGCTGCTAGCGCTCGCCGGGGTCGAGCATGTGCTGGGGGCAGAATCCCAGGCCGAGACGGGAGAACCTCATGCCTCCCAAGAGGCCGATCCAAGAGACCAGCAGGCGATCACGGTCTGCTTCGCGATGGAATATCTCGCCGATGAAGACCATACGATCGACCGACCGAGGCAGTACGATCTCTGGCGCGACTACCGTCCCGCAGGCTGGCCGGGTCGCTTGCTCGACTGGACGACGGTGCAGCCCGAGACGCAGGAGCCGATCACTCGGTTGCTGTTCGAAAGCGACGACGGCCGGCCCTGGTGGACCTATCGCCGGATCCTTGACCGGAACAGTTTCGAGAAGGGCTTTGCGGTCAGTGATATCACCGTCGTCAATTGGCCTCAGAACGACTACTGGTTCGGACCCGTCTGCGGTGTCGATGAGGCGGAACGGGCACGGAATTTGGCAGCAGCCCGAGAGCTCAGTCTCAGTCTTCTGTACTGGCTTCAGACGGAGGCGCCGCGTCCCGATGGTGGGGCCGGCTACAGGGGATTGCGGCTCCGCGGTGACGTCGTGGGAAGAACGGTCGACGGACTGGCGCCGGCGCCGTACATCCGAGAATCCCGCCGCATCCGAGCTGAATTCACCGTTGTCGAGCAACACATCGCGCATCCATTGCGCCCAGATGGACCGGAGATCTTCGCCGACTCGGTCGGTGTCGGATGTTATCGTATCGATCTTCATCCTCGCGTGAGCGGTGCCGGGTACCTTGACCTGGGTTGCTGGCCATTTCAGATTCCCCTCGGGGCGTTGATTCCGGTTCGTGTTGAGAATGTCTTGCCTGGCGGGAAGAATCTCGGGGTCACGCACATCACGAACGGAGCATTTAGGCTGCATCCCGTTGAGTGGAACGTCGGCGAGGCGGCGGGTGCCTTGGCAGCGTTTTGCCTCGATCGCGACGTTCTGCCACGGGCTGTGCGAAATCGCGACACGCTTCTCGAAGCGTTTCAAGCGCTGCTCCGGCAACAGGGCGTCGAGCTCAGTTGGCCATCACTGTCCCCCCTGTAGGAACCGTTGAGCGACGCTTGCTCGGCCAGGGAGAAATGCTGACAGTCCTCGTAAATCTCTGTGAGCTCTCAGCACACCGCCGCAATGGTTTTTAGAGCAAGGTTCATGAAATACTCTCACGATTCATGGATGACCTATTCATGTGGCGAATACAGTAAACCATGGCGTGTGCATACGGCTGCGGATGAACAGATCCCTGTTTCGCGCCGGTAAAGCCCGGCAGAGTCACGAAACCATACGAAACGTCGTGACAGAGTACCGAGGATTCTGGGTCACTCGGGTCACAAGTCGAAAAGGCCCGGGCATGGCCGGCTTTTAAGTAAAGGAGAAGGACAAGCTGCTCATGATCATGTGGCCTGAGTTGATGCCTCGGTTGGGCATGGCGCTGTTGCTCGGCGCGGTGATCTGGTTCGAACGGCAATGGCGGCAGCGAGGGGCCGGTCTTCAAACGAACGCATTAGTCTCGTTGGGGGCGCCTGCCTTTGTCAGCTTGCCGGGGCTTCTCGACGGTCTCTGAGGGCTTGTTTGGAGCGTTACTCCGATGCGCGGTGGTCAGCTGATCATCGACTGACAGACGGCTGAAGCCCCGAAGGAGGAACCGCAATGAAAGCGCGAAAGATTACGGGAAGACCGGTGATGGCAAGGCCCACAGTTACGCCAACCATCACATCCGGGTCGGCTATCTCCCAACGACGCTCGCATAGGCCGACGACGCCGACCCCTTTGCGGGCGTTGCCGGACACGCGGTCGCATGAGGACGATTTCACCATCGTCAGGCCGAGGGAATCGATTCCGATCGAACGAACACTCAATGGGCGCCGTCTCCTCCTGCATTTCGGGAAGACTACGGTTGTGCTTACGGCTTCAGAAGCCCGCCGTCTGGCGTACTCGCTGCTTCTTGAAGCTGAAACGACCCCGGCGCGGTCTCATGGTAGCTGAGTGCCGCCCTAAGGTCATGCCGTGAGGCTGTTGGGGACAGGGGCGTCGTCGTGAGTGCAGATTTCCGCGCCGCCCCTTCGTGGCTTTATGCGGCAAGTGATCGATTGCCTGGCATGCAACGAGCAGTCTAGGGCGCGTAACTTGCTTCTCACCGAGACTGAGCTTGCGGTTGAAAAATCACCGACACCAGCGATGAGAGGAAGGAGGACAGCAATGGAACTACCAGACAGAACAATGCGATTCTGGTCGGTTGGTCTGGTCATGCTCAGTTTGATGGTCGTCGGTCCGGCACTTTCCGATAAAGGACATCCGGGAAAGGCGGGCACGCACATGAAGGTGAGCGGTGTCGTGTCTCAAATCAAGTCCGACCTGATGGTGGTGAAGACGCCGTGGGGTCAGATCACGGTTAAATCGGCCGACGGACTGAAGGATGTTGAGGTGGGCGAGGAAGTGGAGGTGTGGGTGAACGAGAACAACAGCGTAATCGATGTGCATCGAAAGGGCGACCCGCACGCGACACACCGGTACATTACCGGCACGTTGACCTACAGCTCCAAAGACAAGAGTACCATTCGGCTGGTGACCCCGGAGGGAGAGCGCGACTTTCCCGTCGAGCGTGGGAGATCGCGCCTATCGCTGATCGAGGAGGGTTCTCCAATTACCGTGGAAGTGAATGAGGCGGGGAAGGTCATCGATATCCATCGCATGACGGTGGAACTTGCATTGAATGAGGCTCCGGTGACGGCCACGGGACACCATATTACGATGGACGGGGTCGTGACGGACATTCAATCGGGCGTTGTCTTTGTCCAGACGACGGCTGCCCGGTATACCATCAGTGAGAAGACTGTGCCAGCCGATCTCAAAGTGGGCGACGAATTGACCCTCTGGGTGAATCAGAACAACACGGTCGTCGATCATCACCGAAAAGGCCATGCGGCCGCCCATCGCTTGATCACCGGGAAGCTGATCTATACAGGGAAAACGAAGAGTGAGATCAAACTGTGGACCCCCGAGGGGGAACAGGTGTTCCCGTTGGATCGGTTAGAAATCAAAACCAAACCGATCGAGGAGGGAGCCACGGTCACTGTCGAGCTGAATGAAGAGGGCGCGGTGATCGCGCTTCGGAAGGTCGAGGCGTAATGGGCGTTGAATTTTACCAAAAGTGATCCCGTGGAAGAAGTCGCCGTTTGATCGGCGGACAGGGAGTGGATTCCGCAATCGAATACCTGGGCGCCCAGGTCACTTTCGAAGGTTGTGTCAAATCGACGCGTCTCGGAGGCACCATTTCTGCGGCCGGATATTTCTGGGAAGGAGACGATGTGAAGATTCCGCGGCTGGACTGGTGTGTGGGCATGGGGGACAAGACGATCAGGACCGGGCTCTGTCCTGGAGGAAAAGAACCAATGAAGCGCTTGATGCAGTTGCTGGTCGCCGGCCGGGTGGATCCCACGCCGCTGCCCACCCCACCGGATGGAATTCGATCAGGTCGTTCGACCAAGCGCTCCATCTGATGGAGACCAAGGCGGAGGGTATTTTGAAACCGCTTATTATCTTTAATTGAACGAGGGGTACTTCACTGGGCTCTTTATGCTCTTCAAGCAGTTTTATCTGGAAAGCCTGGGTCATGCCTCATACCTCATCGGCTCAGAAGAGACCGGCGAGGCTCTGCTGCTCGATCCTCGACGTGACGTCGCCATGTACCTGGAGGAAGCGCGCTCACAGGGACTATCCCTTCGCTACACCCTCGATACTCACCAGCACAATGATTATGTCTCAGGGGCCCTCGAACTGAGCGCGCGCGCCGGCGTGCAAGTCCTGTCCGGTGCAGCCGCGATCTTTCAGTATGACACCAGGCGGCTGGCGGACGGAGAACGGCTGGAGATGGGCGAAGTGCGCTTTGAAGTCCTCCACACGCCGGGTCATACGCCCGAACATGTAAGCCTGCTGGTGACCGATCGCAGCCGCGGTGAGACCCCGATGTTGCTTCTGTCCGGTGGAGCCCTCCTGGTCGGGGACGTCGCTCGACCGGATCTACTCGGCGGACGGGCGGAGGCCGAACGGCATGCTGCCGTGCTGTGCGAGACGCTGCAGAAACATATCCTGACACTTGATGATTATGTGGAAGTATATCCCACGCATGTGAGCGGGTCGTTATGTGGTGGAAATATCGCCAGCCGGCTGGCGACAACGATCGGATACGAGCGGTGCACGAACAAGATGCTCGCCGAGATCAGCTCCAAATCAGAATTTGTCGAACGGTGCGTCGATCTGGAAAGCCTCCCTGCCGTGCCGCCGTACTGGCCGCGCATGCGGCAACTGAATCAGCAAGGGCCGCCCCTCCTCGGCGGACTGTACGAGCCCCCGGCTCTGTCCCCAGCATCCTTTAAAAAGGCGTGCGAGCGTGGTGGCCTGGTCTTGGATTGCCGCCCACCCGAAGCCTTCGGCGGCGGTCACATCCCCGGAGCCTTGAATGCGGGACTGACGCCTTCGTTCCCCACCTGGGCGGGAACCGTCTTGCCGCCGGAGCAGCCTTACCTGCTTGTCATGGAGAGACGAGACGATCTCTGGACCGTGTGCTGGCATCTTTTGAGGATCGGGTACGAGCTTCCGCAGGGGTGGTTGGCTGGCGGCATGCATGAATGGCGAACAGCCGCCTTGCCGCTTCAGGCCATCGCACAATGGACTGTCTGGGAGCTGGATGCGGCGAGGAAGCGAATGCCAGAGATCCTGGTCCTCGATGTGCGTCAACCGCAAGAGTGGCGCGACGGACATATCGGAGGCGCCAAGTACATTACCGGAGCTGAACTGCCGAGGCGGATGCATGAGGTGCCGAAAGATCAGCCGGTGGCTGTGATCTGCGGTAGCGGCTATCGGTCTTCCGTCTCGGCCAGCCTGCTAGCCCATCATGGATATCAGAACCTCAAGAACGTATTGGGCGGCATGGCGGCATGGAGGAAAGCCGGGCTGCCGACGACGGCGCCGGGAGGAAACGTGAACTAGGAACCGCATCATGCGCAACATCGTGTACCAAAATCAGATGATCTTCGGCACCGTCAACGCCTCGCGCTCGGCGTTCGAGGCCGCGGTGCGCCAGCTCGAACAGTTTATGTCCATCTTCCCCAAGGCTGTAAAGAGCATCATCACCGAATGGGTCAGCCTGGAAGATGCCGCCAGCCTGCTGCGCCAGCCCGGCGGGATGAAGCAGGTCGTGACCATCGTAGGCTATGATATGACGCCAGAGGCGTGAAGGAGGAGACCGGATGAATGTCCTCATCCTCGGAGCCGGTCCAGCGGGAGTCACCGCCGCGTTCCACGCTGCGGGGCTAAGTTCATCAGGAGAAAGCAATGAACGCAGGAATGTCACCTGATTTGCCGAGGATAGAAAGACTAGACCCTGGGCTGGACCGGCTGATTGCACCCGGTGCACAAGTTGAGCTCCTCGGGCAGGGGTACGACTGGAGCGAAGGGCCGGTGTGGGTGAAGGACGGCGGCTTCCTCTTGTTCTCGGACGTCCCGCAGAACATGGTCGTGCGGTGGAAGGAAGGCGAGGGCGCGAGACGGTGGCTGAAGCCGTCAGGCTACACGGGTCGCGAGCCGCGGGGCGGCGAGACCGGCTCTAACGGGCTGTTGATTGATGGCGAGGGACGACTGGTTCTCTGCCAGCATGGTGATCGCCGTATTGCGCGCATGGAGGCGTCGCTCTCGGCGCCGGCGCCAAGTTTCTCTACCCTGGCGGATCGATATGAAGGAGCACGTTTCAACAGTCCGAACGACGCCGTAATGAGCCGAACCGGCGATCTTTACTTTAGCGATCCTCCTTATGGGATGGTGAAACAGTTTGAGGACCCGGCACGCGAGATTCCGTACCAGGGTGTCTTTCGAAGGCATCGCAATGGCACCGTGAGTCTGCTCACGCGCGATATGACAAGGCCGAACGGATTGGCGTTCTCGCCCGATGAGAAGACGCTGTACATCTCACAGTCTGATCCGGCGGCCCCTATTTGGCGCGCGTTTGACGTGTGTCCGAACGGTTCGCTGGGAGCCGACCGGATTCTATTCGATGCAAGCTTGCTGGCCAAGACTCGCCGTGGCCTGCCCGACGGCCTGAAGGTGGATACGGAGGGCAATTTGTACGCGACAGGACCTGGCGGTGTCTTAGTCCTGACGGCTAATGGCAGCCATTTAGGGACAATCCTAACGGGCCAGGCCACCGGAAATTGCGCGTTCGGCGATGATGGCCGCACGCTGTACGTCACCGCCAACATGTATCTGATGCGAGTCCGGCTGAAGGCGAAGGGGCTCGGCTTCTAAACCCTTGTGCTAGGATGCCCGTGTCGCCGCGGCGCCGTTGAGCGAAGCGCGGCAAATGGCGATCGGCTCCTGGTATCCATCTCCCTTCGCAGCATGTCGTAATGAAAGCGGATTTGTGTAGCTACTTCATGACAGCCGGACTAGGGCTAAGCAGCGCCCTAATATGATCTGCCGCTTATGATAGTTATGAACCCCACTGCCGAAGAGCATAGACGGCTACGTCATGACTGCAGAGCCAAGAGAAGACGGTAGCTTGTTGCCATCGCCGGTGCAGCGCAGAGGTCGAAAACTGATTGGTACGCGATAAAGCAAGAAGGCAAAGAAGGGGGTGGAATCTTGAACCTTTGATCGGCACGTTGGCCGTGTTGATCAGTTGATTAAGGGGGAAAAGCGCTGAGAGGTACAAAGATGCGTAGGGCTCCGTGATGATGAAGGAACCGACCATGAAAGCGCTGGAGTGGCTCGACGGCTATTTGCCGATCGAGGACCACGGTCTCATTGGAGACGGCGCCACCGCGGCCTTGGTCAGCCGCGACGGCAAGATCGTCTGGTTATGTCTGCCTCGATTTGATTCTCCTGCATTGTTTTGTAGCCTGCTGGATGTGCGTCGGGGAGGGCATCTCGCGGTTACACTGGAAGATCTGCAGGAGTCCCGCCAGTTTTATGAATTGGATAGCGCGGTGCTGGTGACGGAGATGAGAAGTGGAGGAGGCCTCATTCGTCTCACCGATTGCTGTCCGCTCCGTAACGGGGCGGATCTGACGGAGGATCTCCAGGCGACCAGAGGAGAACTCCTCCGGAGCGTGGAGGTTCTGTCTGGCGAAGTGCGCCTGAGGATCGAGATTGAGCCACGAGGAGGTGCTGAGGCCGAAGCTCGGGACGGTGGCCTCCGTGTGCGATGCACCGCGCAACCGGAGCTTATGTTGAAGTTCCTGTCATCTGCACCCTTAAAGGGGCTTTGTACGGTAATCTCGCTTAAGAAGGGCGAATCGTTCCATCTCTTGTTGCGATGGCGACAATCCCACGGTCATGTACCGTCGTTCGACGCGCGCCGTCTGCATAACGATACCACCGTGGCATGGAAACAATGGCTGACTCACTTAAAGTATCACGGCCCTCAAGAGGACTTAGTACGTCGCTCCGCAATTACGTTGAAGCTTCTGGATCATTTCGAAAGCGGAGCCATTGTGGCCGCGCCGACCTCTTCACTGCCCGAACACATCGGCGGCGTCCGAAACTGGGATTACCGTTACGCCTGGGTGCGCGATGCCGCGTTTTCTGTCTATGCCCTGCATCGCATTGGTCTGTCGCATGAAGCCGCCGCGTTTCTTTCATGGCTGCTTGACGCCGCGGAGCGCAAGGGGGCTGCGCGGATCATGTATACGTTAAACGGGAACAGGCCGCCGGATGAGGTGGATGATCCGGAACTCGAAGGCTACCGGCGTTCGAAACCCGTCCGTTGGGGCAATGCCGCGGCCGATCAGAATCAACACGATGTCTATGGAGAGATTCTCGATTGCGCCTACCAATGGACGGCTCATCACGGGTCGATGCCAGAGCGACTCTGGAGCAAGCTTTCCGTCCTGGCTGCAGCGGCGGGACGGGAATGGCGAATGCCCGATCAAGGGATTTGGGAAGTACGAACCAGCGGAAGGCCATTCACCTATTCAGCCGCGCTGTGCCAAGTGGCACTAGACCGCGCAGCGCGGATGGCGGAGCGATTTGACTTGGCGGGTCCACGGCAGTTGTGGCGGGAGATGGCAGACGATATCGGCCGCGCGATCTTGAAGGAGGCTTGGGACGCGAGGGCGAATGCCTTGACCGAGCACTTGGGTGGGGGAAGCCTCGATGCCAGTCTCCTGGCACTGCCGCTGAGGCGGGTAGTCCCTGCGGACCATCCGAAGATGGTGGCGACGACGCGCGCAATCTGCGATCGCTTGGGCGCGGGCAAGGGGCTGCTCTATCGGTACCGCTACGAAGAATCCCCGGATGGGATCACGGGGAAAGAGGGCGCTTTCCTGCTGTGCAGTTTCTGGCTGGTGGATAACTTAGCGAAGCAAGGACGTGTGGATGAGGCAATGGAATTATATGAATCGCTCTGCGCCAGGGCCGGCCACCTTGGATTGCTCCCGGAAGAGATCGATCCCACGACGGGCTCGTCCCTAGGCAACTATCCTCAAGCATTCAGCCACATCGGTGTAATTGCGAGCGGAGTGAATCTGGCGCGGGTCTGGGCCAAAGGCGGGAGGGGCGTTCCCTCGGAACAGGAGCAGCGAGCATGATCGGGACACCCACGTCAATTTCCTTACCCTAGCGTAATCCGTCCGTAAAAATTCGAAATGTCTGCTGGCCTCCTGCAATCGTTGCTGCGCCTCTGCCGCCGCGCCGAGCAAAGCATTGGAAATAGGACGCGGCCCTATGAACAATGTGTCTGGAGCCGATTGCGTCCTGTGATCGGGAGTTGCCTGGACATGGAGAGAGCGATGCGGACATGGAAAAAGCGGTGCACTGAGTCTCCCTGTTGCGCGCAATGCACCTACCCGTTTCACTCGCTCCCCCGCGTTCGCGACGAGAGAAGGTCTGATCGCAGAGATGGTGTGGCACAATGATTCCGGGAGCTGAAGCGCCATGGATTGGACTCCCCTACGCGGAGATTCAGTTCGATTCCGTGCTGCAGAAGGCGGTTGCCGGTGCGCCGAGCACGCTGCCCCATCGCGCACGCAAGAGAGCGACGCTCTAACACAAGGACAGGCCTTCCAGGCGCCTCCTCCCATTCGGCCACGTCGAATGGTGCTCGCATGAGACGGCAATTACCTTGTGTCCGTATGGCGTTGGCTCTGTCTTGCTCTTTCTTGGCAGCCTGCACACATTCCAATCGTCAAGCGCTTGGAGCGCCTGTTCCCTACTCTCCGCGCATGGAACGGTTCACCGTTTTGACCTACAACATCCTACACGGACTTGAGGTAGGAGGTTGGTCTGTCGGGCCCGGCGAATCGAAAGAAGAGCAGAAGGCACGATCTCCAAGCCCGACAACTGTCCCTGTCTCAACCGGACGTGATGCTCCTTCAGGAGGTTAACCCACTGCCTGAGAAAGCCGAGGCGTTTGTAGCGGCGCTGAAGACGTTTGGCTCGCAGTACACCGAGGTCCATCGAGCGGATGCCTCCGGTATTCGCGTGTTCGGACTGAGGGTCGTCCCCGGCTTGAATAACGGCATGGCCGATCTGGTCAAAGCCCCGCTGAGGCTTCGGAAGGTTGCAGGGCTCAAGCTCAGTGGTGGCATCGGAGGCTGTGGTGATTTCTTTGGCCTCCAGTTCGGGGAGCTTCGATACGCGCTGATCGCCGAAATTGAAAACCCAACCTCGGGCAACAAATTTCTTGCGGTCAGCCTGCACCTGCACTCCGGGATCGAACGAATGGCCTATTTCATCCAGCGAGTGACCGAAGCCGAGGAACACGGAAGAATACGGCGTGGGGTCCTGCAAGACTTCGTTTCAGCCTTGGAACAGGACCAAAAGAGGCGGCCTGGCGAGATACGTGTGTTGGTGGCTGAATTGCGACGGCTTTTAGCTGAGGAGCGGGATCTGGGAGTGATCCTTGGAGGGAACTTCAACTTTGAACCGGACTCCCCGGAGTATCGGGAGTTGCTGGCGGCAGGCCTGAGAGATACGCACATGATCGCAAGCCCCAGCAATGACCTGTACAGCTACGACGCGGAGCAGAACGGGGTCGTCCGCCAGAAAGAACTCACTATACCGCCCTCCCTTAGCCAAGCCATGGCGAATCTTCCAGAAGCGGAACAGCACAGGATTGTAGAGAACTATCGGCAGAGCATGAGGGCAAGCGAGACGGATCGATTATCTGTTCCATATGAGCAAGCTGCCAAAACCAAAAGAGTGTCTCGGGCAGGCACTGTTAGGAGGACCGACAGCTCTCTCAGCTCAATCGGGATCCGATCACTACGACGTGCTGAATACCTACATCTTCGATCCATCACAGTGCTGACAGGTGAGAGCCTGCCGCCTTGTCGCCGAGCAGTTTGTGCGCCTTCGACTGGAGTCCGGGTAAATGTGGCGCGCACGGGCGTCGTGAACATCCTAAAGGGGGCCAAGCCCGGTCGTACGTCGGCTCTCCGCGTTGATATGGACGCGCTTCCGGTCAAGGAACCAGAAGGATTGTCGTTTGCTCCAAAACAAAAGGTCGGCGCTGGGGGAAGGAGGTCGATGTCATGCATGCCTGCGGGCACGTATCCATACAGCTGTGCTGATGGCGACCGCGGATGTGCTCAGCGGTCTGAAGCGACGTGCCAGGCTTGGTTCAGTTCATCTTTCAACCGGCCGAAGAGGGTTGGAGTCTGTTTGAGCCTTCCTCATGGCCGGGCGCTGTCACAGATCGCGGCACCAACCCCGCCAACTGGTTCCCCGCCTACGTAGGTATTGACAGGGGTTAGACAAGCCGGAGGATACAGTACGTCGGATGTATCTCACATTTCTTCCTGAGCAGGGTAAGCATCGTGACCTGGATAACGATCAAAAGAAGTTGAATGTGGCAGAAGATGATAAATACGCTGTGATCGCCGCGAGCGCAGTAGCAGTGGTGCTCCTCGGAGCCGGCGAAGCAGAGGAACGGAACCTGGTCTCGTTGCTCGCCCCAGTGGTATCACGTTCTCAAGGATGACATGAAGGGCTACTTCGCCTTGAAGGAGCGGAGTCGTCAACGAGAAACTTTCGTCCGGCTCTCGGAAATCATGGCAGCGCTCGCACTCGCTTGGCTGCACAAAAACGACGTGCCGACGCGGGCTTGCCGGGAAAGGGACTGTACGCATGGCAGGCCAACTTCACTTGCAGCATAAGATGGCAGTCAGTTTTTTAAGAGACCATAAAGTGGCGATTAGTGCCTCATAAGGATCCTATTAGACACACAAAAATGTGCTCATCAGAGAAAATTTTAATCGTACGGTGAATGTAGGCTACAAAACCGTCATGTTTTACCGCTGACGACTTCAAGGCCGGTAATTAGTTGGGGTTGAAGTTAGACGATCAAGCCAAGAGCGCGGTAATCTTCAACAGCAGGACGAGGAAGAAGCCAAGTCTCGCTGAGGAAAGTGATCGATATCCTACGAAATAGGTAATCAATAAAAAACCGGCTGTCTACGAATTAAGTGAGGTGGGTCTGTGTTTCGTTACGGAACGCGTTTCCAGCTCGGGTCGGGATCGAACTCGGCCATGTCCGCAACGAGCGCCGCTGTATTTTGACCGAGATCTTTCTGATAGAGCACTCCGTCCTGATTGACCATGAAGCTCACCACCCCGGACATCCCGTAGCTGGCCGGATAGGCGAGGACTGCAAATCCCCCGAGCAGTCTCCCGTTGGCCCGATAGTCGTATGCTCCCCCCGGCGCATTCTTGCCCTGCTTGGCGAGGATTCGATACAGATACCCATGGAAGGATATCACTGAGCCCGAGTCGGGTGTGCTCGGTCCTTCACTTGCCGCGGCTGCGAGCAAAGGCCCGACCGGACTCAAGGGTTCGTCTTCGCGGGTCTCCCAATACAGACCGTCCCGCTTTCCGGGCGAACTGACCAATTTCGAGGCGAATTCTGGAACGCCGTCGCCATCCGCATCTTGTGTCGCATACTCACGCTCAGCGTCGACGATCGCGAGACACACCTGGATTGCGGCAAGCTCATTGCGACCGATGTGTCGGCTCAGAATCTCTTCTGTGGCACGGGGCACGTCGAAAAGCCAGCCTTCCGGCGATTTCACCAGGGAGATCGGCATCGGCCACTTGTCGCGGCCGACACTCAAAATCGCGCGCGTGTTGTTCTCTTCGAACACCACTTGGTTCGCGTTCGCATACGCGTTGAGAAACCGTTTGCGCCATTGTGCGTCCGCTGCGGCATCGCCGGAGTCGAACAACGCCAGACCGTCGGTGCCTAAGAGGGCTTGCAACGCAGAGGGATCGTTCAGCTTGACGGCTTCCACAAAGGCACTCATCCCGTCTTCAGGGGAAGCAAACGTGGTCTGCGCGGACGCGCAGCCTGAAGGCGCCGCCGACATGGCCAACAACAGAACAGTCAGAATCGCGAGCGGAAATCGCCCGAAGTGAACGGAAGGTCGCATATCACCTGCCGTGACGGCCTCCGCCGCCGCCGTGATGGATTCCTGCGCCGCCACCGCCCCCGCCACGGTGGAAACTGGCATTGCCGCGTGCCCCGAAGTTGTACGCAGATGCTCCATGGCCGATGCCTTCGAAGGCATGCGGTCGCGGTTCGCCGACGCGAAACCCGGAAGGGACGGACATCGGGGGACGGCCGCTTGCAAAGCTGCTGCGGGCGTTGGCACGATTTCCAAAACTCTCGCGGCTTCCGTGAGAAGCCGGGGAGGGATAGTGTCCGCGGAAATCCTGTCGGACTGGAGGCGACGCGACCGCACGCCCACGCCCATACTGCTGCCGCAACGCGGCTTCTCGGTAGGGTACGCCTCGGCGGTGGACAGGATCGTGTGTCCAGGTTCTGGTGACAGTATTGTGATAATAGAAGTTGTTGGCCGTCACCACATTGACCTGTCGATGCGGCCAGTCGAAGGCCCCGAAGAAGAAACCGGCTCCGACTGGGATGCCGGGTCCCCACACATACCCGATACCCACACGGGGGCCCACGAAGTAACCGGGCCAGGGTCGCCAGAACACGGGTGGATAGGCCGGCCACCACCAGAGGCCATAGATGACCGCGGGATCGTAGTAGGGGACATATACTAGCTGCGGGTCCGGTGATGTAATCGAAATGTTCTGCCCCTCCTGGTCGATACGAACCTGGTCGGCCGACTGGAGAGTGCCGTTGGCTGACGCGCGCTGACGCAAGTTCTGAACGGTGTCCATGACCTCGGGCTGCTGTGACAGGAATGCATCGCCGAGCCGTTCCGTCCAGTCCAGTTTCTCATCCATCATTGCCAGAACGTTCGGGAATGCCACGAGCGACTTCACGCTGGGCTCCCAATTGTATTGGTCGGTCGCTTTCACCGCCTGGTCACCGTGGAGCGTCGGGTGCGCTTTCACCCAGCGGGCTGCCTCGACAATTTCCAGGGGATAGGTCGAGGCCATCAAAATCTGTGAGAGTAGCGAATCGGGATACAAGGCAATCGGGGCCAGCATCTGATCGAGTTCTTGCTGCTTGAACAGGACCTTGTCTTTGGTCCCTCGCTCCGGCGTGGTGAATTCCGTCGATGTGCGTTGCTTGGCCATCGGCGGCGCCGCATCCGGGTTATAGATGCTGTCATACTCACTGCAATCGTCGGACTCCTTCGGTGCGGTGGTCCAGAAGTCTCCGTGGGGACTGTGGCAACGCCATACGTAGGCTGAGACGGGACTTGCCCACAGCAACAGCAGATGAGTGCATAGCCCGACGGCGACTAGATAAGATATGTTGCTCTTCTCGTGCTTTTCATATATGCAGCGTGCTGTATCCACGTCTTTAATACTATACGACACGGGGTGCTTTTGTCATAGAACATCAACCCATTCGTTGGCGATCCAGCTGACGTGGAAGTATGAGTAGACCTCACTAGTGTGCGTGAGCCTTCCAGTCTTTTGCTGATCGCGACCGGGCTCGCTGGTGGTCATGCGGCTATGTTGCAGACGGCGTTCCACCAATGCTGTAGGCGCTCCGACAGCATGTGTTTCTGAACGGCTGTTTTCGTCTTCCAGTTGCTGGAGCCGCCGTGGTTCGCTCACGCCTAGATGTGCGTATTTCTTTTTCACGGCATAGAAGGTAGTTTCGTCCAGCCGGCAGAGGTCGGTCCGCGACTGCATAGCCCGCGAGGGTCCTTCCCTTCCGGATAACCACACGAGATAGCTTCCACGGATATCACACAACCCGGCGAGGACGAAAAGACTGAGACGAACAGGTATCAACATCATTCTCCTCATTCATCTCGGTGAAGGCATTCTCTCACGATGGAGATTTGTTGATGGCAATCAGCTCTTCTGTCATGGATACCGCTTGAGCTGACCGCTCTCGCCTCTGCTCAATCCATTTGTATAAGACCGGGAGGACTAGTAAGGTCAGCGCCGTAGATGACAGAAGCCCACCGACCACCACCATCGCAA
Source organism: Nitrospira sp. Nam74 (assembly GCF_965152615.1). Lineage (NCBI taxonomy): Bacteria > Pseudomonadati > Nitrospirota > Nitrospiria > Nitrospirales > Nitrospiraceae > Nitrospira > Nitrospira sp. Nam74. The sequence continues at coordinate 265,174 of NZ_OZ224220.1, forward strand.
GCGGACGTTGAATTTCTGATCCTGGACCAGTGGCAAGGAGCAATGGGGTGAGGCCGAGCGCCGCGACAACAGCTGTCATGAGGACGGGACGAAGACGGATGACGGAGCCATCGATAACTGCCTTCTCAAGAGGCTGACCTTCGATACGGAGATGATTGATATACGAGACGAGGACGACTCCATTTAAGACTGCCACTCCAAACAACGCAATAAACCCGACGGATGCGGGCACGGAGAGATAGAGCCCACTGATGAACAGACTCAGCAGTCCGCCAATCATCGCAAACGGGATGGTGAGGAGGATGAGTCCCGCCTGTCGAAGGCTCCCGAAGGTCACAAAGAGCAACAGGAAAATCAGCCCGAGCACAACGGGCACGACAAGAGCCAGGCGCTTCATCGCCCGCTGCTGATTTTCGAACTGCCCTCCCCACGTCACATAGTACCCTGAGGGAAGATGTACTTCAGTCGCGAGGTGGGCCTGTGCCTCTTCCACGGCTCCGACCAGATCGCGGCCAACCACGTTAAACTCGATCGCAATCCGACGACTGGCGTGTTCACGACTGATCTGCGCCGGTCCCTCAACGATTCGAATATCTGCGAGCTCCCGCAAGGGAATCCGTGAGCCATCAGGTGCCGCGACCCACAGGGCGGCGATCGCATTGACATCACTTCGTCGCTCATCAGGAAGCCGGACGACAATCGGAAACCGCCGTTGACCCTCAAACATTTCACCCGCCTCGATCCCCCCTCCGACTGCCTCGATCACTTCCGTAATATTCGCCACATTAATGCCATGGCGGGCAATGCGTCCACGATCAATATCGATCTGGAGGTAATACAGACCACTCAGCTGTTCGACTCGTAGATCCACGATCCCTCGTACTCCCCGCAAGCTTTTCGCCATCTCATCGGCAGTCGTGCGGAGCACGGTCAGATCGTCGCCGAACAGTTTGACGGCCACTTCTGAACGGACTCCCGACGCCAATTCATCCACTCGCATGGCAATAGGCTGGGACAAGCCGAAGGCTATGCCGGGCACTCGGCCGAGTTCCACGCGTATTCGTTCTTCAATGTCGGTCTGCGACCGAGCCTGCCATGTGGATGGCGGCTTCAAGAGTACATACATATCACTCAATTCCATGCCCATGGGGTCCGTGCCAAGTTCGTTAGCTCCCGTTCGTGACACGACCGACTGGACGTCAGGAATAGTCAATAGGAGCCGTTCCACCTCGCCACTCACTTTCAGCGATTGCTCTAAACTAATGCTCGGCAGCCGTAACAAGTTGACGACAATAGTACCCTCGCGCATCGCGGGCAGAAATTCTCGACCAATGGACGGCAAGAACGCCAGCGCGATCACCAACAGGGCCACGGAAACCATTACCACTACACGCCCGTGACGAAGGGCAAGCATGAGCAGACGTTGATACCCGTGTCGCAGTCTGTCCATGACCTGAGCCTCTTCTTTCCGTGCGCGGGGCCGCATGAGGAGAGCGGCGAGCACCGGGATCACGGTCATTGAGAACAGGAGCGAGCTGAGCAAGGCCATGACGACGGTCATCGCCAGCGGGATAAACATTTTGCCTTCCATGCTCTCCAAGGCGAAGAGTGGCACAAACGTCAGGGCGATAATCAGCTCGCCAAACAGACTTGGGCGACGGACTTCCAACACTGCTCGTAAGACCAAGGGGATGCGACACCCAATACCACCGGCCGCATCCGTCGCGTGTTGACTGAGATAGCGGTCCACATTCTCCACCTGCACAATGGCGGCGTCGACGATCATACCCAAAGAGATCGCCAGGCCTCCGAGCGACATGAGATTCGCCGACAACCCGACTTGGCGCATCAGCAGAAAGGTTGTCAGCGTGGCCAGTGGTAGGGTGAGAGCAACTACCAAGGCTCCAAGCAGCTGACGAAGAAATACGTATAGCACAATCATGATAATAGCCGCCCCCGCGAGCAACGCATGCTCAATCGTCGCAAGCGCCTGGTTCACCAAGGTGATCCGGTCGTAAAACGGGACGGCGGCGACAGCCGGCGGCAGCACGCGGTTGATCAATTGCACTTGGTCTTTGACCCGACTCACTACATCACGGCTATTTCCACCGCGCAGCATGACGGCGATGCCCTCGACGACCTCTCCCTTCCCATCCCGCGTGACCCCACCCAGTCGAACGGCCGCACCTTCTCGGATGTGTGCGACATCTCGTATATAGATCGGTGTGTCACCGCGCGCCGTCACGACAATCCGTTCAAGGTCGGCACGCGATTGAGCAAGACCGTGTCCATAGAGGACCAGCTTATCGCCTCCTTGATCGATATAGCTGCCCCCTGCATTCTGGTTATTGCGCGAGACCGCGTCCGTAATATCTTGCAGCGCCAACCCGAGGCTGGCGAGTCGAGTGGGATCGACCACAATCTGGTATTGCTTTGCCAACCCTCCCAGCGTGTCGACATCCGCCAAGCCCGGTACACCGCGCAACAGGGGCCGGATCAGCCAGTCTTGCAAAGTGCGCAGCTCCATGAGACTGTGTCCGGCCCCTTCGACGAGATACATATACACCTCGCTCAACCCCGTGCTGACTGGCCCCAGAACGGGATCTGTTCCCTCTGGCAGACGCTCCCTAACCGACAGCATCCGTTCGAGCACAAGCTGCCGCGCGAAATACACATTCACATCGTCCTGAAAGAAGACGGTAATCATGGACAGGCCAAATCGGGAGACGGAGCGCATCTCGGTTTTCCCAGGAAGGTTGACGAGTTCAATTTCTAGCGGGAAGGTCACCAGCCGCTCCACTTCAGGAGGGGACAAGGCCGGCACACGCGTAATGATTTGCACCTGCACGGGGGTCACATCAGGAAACGCATCAATGGGGAGATGGGCAAAAGCCATCATACCGGCGATAGCTACGACCGCCGTGGCCAGTAGAATCAGCAGGCGCTGATGCAATGCAAAGTGGATGAGACGATCGATCATGACGGGTTCTCCGGCATGCGCTCTCGCAAGCTTTCCGATTTCAGCGCATAGCTGCCTTCCGTCACCACCTCCTCGCCGTCCTGCAGGCCCGTGACGACGGTGGCGTACGGGCCAGAGCGCGGTACCACGGTTACGAGGCGCCGCTCGAAGTTCCGTGGTCCACGAACCACAAAGACAACAGTATGCTGGCCCTCTTGCTGGAGTGCCTGACGCGGAACGGCGAGAACGGGCCGTTCATCCGTCACAAGGGTCACATCTGCAAACATTTCCGGACGGAGCTGGCCGTCCGGATTGGGTACATCAGAACGGATCATCACGGTTCGTGTGTTGGGATCCACCACGGCCGCTACATAGGTCACTTGCCCCGTAAAAGTCGTCTCCGGATAGGCCTGTACTCTCACGTGGATGGGAAGCCCGACTTTCAGTAGGGCTGCTTGCTGTTCCGGAAAATCGGCACGGACCCACACGGTCGAGAGATCGGCGACGGTGAAGAGAATTTTCGACGGATCCACGACTTCCCCGACTGTGGCATTTCGCTGGATGACTTCACCCGAAAGGGACGCGCGGAGCGGCACTTGGGCGACCCGCGCATGCGGGAGTTTGCCACTCCGCAGCCGGCTGATGTCCTGTTCGGTCATCCCAAGCATGTGCAAATGCTCATCGGATTGCTCGGCGTCAGCGAGCGCATTGTGATACTCAGCTTCTCGCCGTTGGTACTCCGCCGTTCCAATCACTTTTCGCTCCAAGAGTAGTTTGGCCCGTTCCAACGATTTTTCGGCCAGAGATAGACGGGTGTAGGCCTTGCGATGCTCCAGCTGTGCTGTCCCCAGCTCTGGAGAATCCAGCAACAATAAACGATCGCCCGTCTTCACATGATCGCCGAGATTGGCATACACCGCTACGATCCGACCGGGGACGCGCGAGCTCAAATGGGTGAGTCGGTTATCATTGGCCAAGATCTTGCCCGCCTGCGCCGTGAGTTCCATGTTCATCGGGCGAACGGTCACACGCTCTGTTCGTAGTTGTGCGAGGACCGGGCTGTTCTCCGGCATCGTGAGCGTGCCCGTAGGCGAAACCGGTCGGGCGGCATTCGACGTCTGGGTGGCGTCGTCCTGGCGCGATTCACAGGAAAGTAAACCCAGCATCACCACGAGGGCGAGGCATATTCTGTAGTCGGATAAGCAGATATACAAAGGCATCACAGATCTCCAGTCCATCGAGCCAGCCGTGCCAACGCCATTGAGCGATCTGCGCGTGCTTGAGCATATTCAAATAAGATTTGCCGATACACTCGCTGCGTATCCAGCACTTCGAGTAAGCTGGCCGCACCCTGCTGAAAACTGAATTGCGCAATCTCCAGGGCTTCCTTGGCCTGCTTCAACATGCCTTGTTCCATCACCGCGATCTGCTCCTGTGCGGTCTGGGCTTCTTGATAGTGCTGGGTGATCGCTTGTTCCAGTTCGTTACTGGCCCGTAGCGATTCGGCCTCCGCGCGACGCTTCGTGCCGAGCGCGGTTTCGATTTCGCCTTGTCGGCGATACCAGAGTGGGACCGGAATCCTAATACCTGCCGTAATGGCCTCGTCCCCCGCTTCTCGATGATACGTCCCCTGGACGGTGACGCTCGGGAGTCGTGAGGCCCGCTCTTGAATGACCGTGTGATCCGCCTGCTCAATGGCGCTTCGCTGACGACGAAGGCTGGGATTGCGCTCGAACGCGCTGGTGATCAGCGTGTCGAGGCCTTCTGGGGGCCGGCTGGAATCAAAACCGCCTTGAATGCGGTAATCCTGCCCCAAGGCCTTACCCGTCAGCATATTGAGCTGGCCACGCGCAACCCGCAAAGCGTTCTGCGTCCGCGCCACTTCCTTACGGGCCTTCTGCACTTCGACGCCCGCTTTGATCGCTTCGAATTGTGCGCCTTCCCCAGAGGCCACTCTCACTTGAACCACGTCGGCGACCGCATGGACCGTGGACACGTTTTGTTCGGCCAATTCCGCATCACGTTGCGCCAAAAGTAGTTGGTAGAAGGCCACTTTGACATCCGCCGTCACGATGAGCCGCGCGTCTTCCAAGGCGGCATAGGAGCCAGCCAATCCAGCCTCTGCCGCGCGCTGGCGTGCTTGACGCAGGCTGGGCCATTCGACAGGCTGCTCCACCGTCACCGTTCGTTCTGTAATCGAAACCCCTGTGCTTGGGTCACGGATCGCCCCGCGGCCACCTGATGCGGTGATGGACGGATTGGGATAGGCTGCCGCCGCGACGCGTTGACCTCGGTTCTGGGCTACGGCTCCTTCTGCTCCGGCAATGGCCGGATTGCGCTCAGCGGCAAAGGAAAGGATGTCCTGCAATGTGTATGAGGTTTGCTGAGTGTGATCGGCAGCGACGGATTCTTTTAGAGCCGGCTTTGAGGTTATTAAGGCAATAAAAATGATTGCACACCAGAAAGGTTGTGCCATATCCACCTCCATAAGCGGTCCGGTCGGACAGCGATCCTGGACCGCTGAGTAGAACAGAATGTATGAGGTCGTTAGAGAAACAGTCGCAGGTTTATGTCAGTGCGGGGGGGTGAAAGAGAACACGACTCAAAGACGAGACCAAAACATGGGGAGCTTCAGATAGTTTCGGGATTGATGGCGAGTTGATGGCGGTGAACATCGGGCTGACACCTTGAAAAAGTAGATGGCACGGACATCCATCCTCCGTGCCGTTGCCCAAACTGTTGACTGAATCATCCACCTGAGATTGGCTGAGAAGGATCGCATGGGATACGTGCAGATCGAAATCAGAGAGGCAGCTCAATCCTGTCAATTGGACTGCCAGCAACACTAATAAACCGATCGGTATTATTTTTGAAAGCGGCCTGATCACTGGCCAACCCTCCTGAAATCGTGCGAATCCTATCACGAACGAGAAGGCTGGTCAAAAATGACTGTCAGCAGAGTTGTCCTTCTGACAAGACCGTCATCTAGAATACAGAGGGTGCTGGAATTTAACAAAGCCAAAATAGGACTTCTGCGTAACTCCTTGGTCGGAGCGCAGTGGAGTAAGTTAGAGTTGAGTGCTGGAAACGGATTCCTAAACTGCCGTCTCTCTACTAAACTCGAATTTAGAGTTTGCACAGTGACGTCTCACCCGGTTTCGGAGTTGGCGCATGAGAACGGGCAGTCGCGGCGACCCTGTTGGGCTACCATGAAGGGAGTATCGGCCTAAGCTATTAGTTATCTACTTCAGCATTGCGTTTATGTTGCTTCCTCGAACACTTGTATAAGCTGATGGCTTGAAAGGAGCATGTGCATGGCATTCTTCAGTATTTTTGTGACCGTCTTTCTCGCCGAGTTAGGCGACAAGACCCAGTTAGCCACCCTCTTGTTTGCCACGGACCAGCAAGTGAGTAAGGTCGGTGTCTTTTGCGCGTCCTCCGCGGCCCTCGTGTTATCGAGTCTGCTGGCCGTGCTCATTGGAGATCAGCTTCCCAATTATGTGTCCATGAAGGCCTTGAAGGTCACGGCCGGACTAGGCTTTGTCGCTATTGGCGCCTGGGTGCTGATCGATGGCTTTCGGTAATTCTTTGCCGTCGCCGTCTGACACGTCATAAACATTCACCTTGAAATTGACGGCTGCCACAACAGACACGATCGTCCGCATTCATTCTTTAGTAGAGTATTTGGTTGTCCGATCGGTCCCTATTACGGATTCCTTGAGGTCGGGCCTGAAAGGAATTGGAACGACCCGTGTGTTCTACCGGGAACTGCAAGCATTAGAGTTCGCGGGGACTGACCAACAAGTGCAAGGGCCGATTCGGCCGTCCGCGCCGATTCGGGCGTGGCCGACCGTGGCGACGGTGCGGTTTGAGACGCCCCCTGGCCAGCAAGCTGCAGTGGACTTTGACGAACCCCGCCTCTGGATCGGTGAGCGCCTAGAAGTCAGCCACATCTTTGTATGGACCCTCGGACACTGTCGCCGCGCGCGCGGGCGTCGGCCTATCCGCATGAACCGCTTAGTGTGCTGCCCGATGGTCATGAGCCGACCCTTCCAGCCATTCTGCGGCGTGCCGTAGAATGTCTGTACGATACCAGCGCACGGGCTTGTGGGCGACGCGAAAGCCATGTGCTCTGGCATTCCATGTGGAGGATTTGCGCGTCATTATGAGCTCACACCGTGGGCCTGTCAGCCGTATCGAGAGCAAACGAAGGGTACAGGCCAGCAGACAAGCCGCCGCGTAGAAAATTCGGATTTGCCGGCACCATAGACTGCGGCCCTTGTGGGCTCATAATGAGCTACCTCAGCGCTCGGTATCATTCCAATGCTTGGCTAGTCGTCGTTCCGTGGCGCCGTGACATTTTGTTACACAATCTTACAGCTACGAAAAGATCTGACCCGTCCTCTTTGTTACGGTGCAGGCAGCTACAGTTCTCATTCACCATAACAGGAGGCAGAGGATTCCGATGACTAGTGAGACGGCGCGAACAGTGTCATTCTTGGGCATGGCGGTGCTGTTGGCAACAGCTTGGACGCTAGCGACGGATACGATGAGTTGGGCGGACGGACATGGTTACGGGGGCCATCGCCACGGTCGCCCGAATGCGGGTGATTTTATCTGGCACGTATTCAAGGCCAAAGAAGCCCTGGGTCTCTCCGAAGAGCAAGAAACCAGATTGCGCACCATTGGCGTCGCCTTCAAAAAAGATCGCGTGAAAAGGGACGCGGAGGTCGAACTCGCTGAGATCGATCTGCATCAACTCTTTCGTCAGCAGGAGAAGCAGGCCAGTGGCGGTAACGTCGAAAATGCAATCCGGAAACTGTACGCGTTGAAGGCGGATCGGCGCATCGCATCGTTCAATGCCTTTCAAGAGGCTCGAGGCGTCCTGACACCGGAGCAGCTCAAGAATCTGCGAGAGCTCCATGAGAAAAAGCGATGCTCGATGGACGGGAAATGCGCAGAGGCTCATGATGACGATGGTCCGCGTGGCGAAGGAGCGATGGGTGGTGACCGGCCGGCTGTGCATCAATAGAAAGGCCGCACATCGACCCCCCTGGCGGGGCCTCCATCCTCTGAGCATGGAAGGCCCCGCTACGGATACGAGAAGACCATGTGCTGCCGATATCCGACGGCTATCTTCATAGGTCTGATCCTGCTTGCGACGGCCGGGTGTGCCGGCCCCGGCGCGTCGCGAGAACCGTCCCCATCCGGTGGCATGATTTCGCCCCCATCCAAACAAGGAACGGCATTGGGCATTCCGTGGGAAAACCAATTTGGGACCAAGGGAGCGGTGAGAGTGCGGGATACGATCTTTATTGCCGCACAACTGAGTTGGGATGAGCACGGGACCCTGACAGGTGACACCATGGAGGCCCAGATGCGACAAGGCCTATGCCAACATAGGGAAGCTACTGGATCCACATGGGGCCAAGTTCAAAGACATCGTTGAAGAGACCATGTTTGTGACGGATATGAAGGACGTACTTCCTGCAGCGCAAAAGGTTCGGCAGGAGGTGTTCGGTGGGGCGCCGACCGTCGCCAGTAGTCTCGTGGGGGTCGCCCAGTTGGCCGATTCAAAGGCTCACGTGGCGATCAGCGCTGTCGCCAAGCTCGATATTTCGATGGAGCAGGGTGCCGGCAGCACCTCATCTAGCTCTCGCCCGCGCGGTGGTGGGGGTCGATCACGCGGCGGCATGGGCGGAGCGCTCTTCCCGTTTTATTAGATGCCGCATTGCCGGCATTATGGTATGTCTGTCCGAATCATGAGAAGTGATGACGGCGTACGCTCACCGGTCCCGCAGTCGTTGCGGTGCTCATCATGGAAACACGCGCCCGCAAGCACATGCACCACCATGATGACAATGCAACACTGTAGCGGTTTCAGAAGCGGAAGTGTCTTCGGCTGCCAAATTATGGGCTCACCCTTTAAGACTGTGGGTCAGCGGCGGTGAGCATTACCATCCTTGTCATTGACGACGATCGCAAGCTAAACGACTTACTCAGGTCCTACCTGCATCAATTCGGTATGGACGTGCTGGCGGCGACTCATCCCGATGAGGGATTGGCCTTGCTCAGAAAACAGTCACCGTCACTCGTCGTGCTCGATCTCATGTTGCCGGGGCGAGATGGGTTCACCGTCTGCCGCGACATCCGCCGCGAAAGTTCAGTGCCGATCATCATGCTGACGGCGCGCGGCGATCTGACGGATCGGGTGGCAGGTCTTGAACTGGGTGCTGATGACTATCTAGCCAAGCCATTTGAGCCACGCGAACTGGTGGCTAGAATTCACACGGTGTTGCGTCGGAGTGGGGAGCCGTGCCGGCTCACCTCACTATGCGACCGATTCCGTGCCGATGCCTTAACCGTCGATCTGCGCAGTCGCACGGCGTCGTTGGCTGGTGCTCCACTGGACCTCACCACGACTGAATTTGAAATCCTCGCCCTGTTTCTTCAGCACCCACAAACGGTCCTGAGTCGGGATCAAATTATGGAGCACGTTCGTGGAATCGATTGGGACGCCTACAATCGGTCCATCGATGTCGCAGTGAGTCGCTTGCGTCATAAACTCAATGACGATCCCAAACGACCGCGGTATTTCAAAACCGTCTGGGGTACTGGGTATCTCTTCTTGCCGATCCCTGAATCGATCAAACCGGAGTCATCCGGTGCGTGATCTCAAGCACGGACCCATCCAGTTTATTCGGCGATCTGTCTTTCTCAAACTCTTCCTTATTTATCTCGGCACGACCCTCGCGTTGGTGCTAGCCGTCGGCGGGTATAATCGACTGGTCTTGCACAACGAGCATTTCAAGCAGACCAAAAGCAAGATGATGGCACACCATTTGGCCATGATCATCGAGGAAATCGGACATCCTCCTGACCGGGAACGAGCCATCCGCCTTTCAGGAGAACTGGGGCTTCAAATTCGGGTTGAAGGCCCTGAAGGAATGTGGGCGACAGAGACCGCGTTGCCTGCCACCTCCGCATTGCGGGTCCATCCGTCGCAGGCCGATCCCGATATGCAGATGGGCAAGTACCGCGGACGCAGAGTCGCCATCATGGCCCGCGGCGCGACGCACTATCTTTTCTTTTTCCCTGAGCCGCCCGAGCTGGATCTCGAAAGCGCTGGGCTCTTGATTGGTCTGATTGCGCTGATTTTGGCGGGCAGCTATGCCCTCGTGCGCTGGTTGTTTCGGCCGCTCGATTGGCTGGCGCGGGGTGTTGGCGACATCGCGAAGGGGAATCTAAACTGCGAGGTCCGGAGACGTTCTGACGACGAGTTAGGGCAGTTGACTGATGCCCTGAACGACATGGTCTGCCGAGTCCGGGACATGTTGCGTGCCCGTGATCGATTGCTTGTCGACGTGAGCCACGAGCTGAGGTCACCGTTGACGCGGATCAAGGTGGCGCTGGAATTCATATACGACGAACGGGCCAAAGAAAAGATTCAGCAGGAAGTCCGCGAATTGGAAGCCATGGTTACGGAATTGCTCGAATCGGAGCGGCTGAACAGCGACTATGGGACCGTGGTTCTGAGGGATGCCGACGTCGTTGCATTGGTTCGTGATGTCATGGAGCTCTATAGGGATCAACAGCCGGGTGTTCGATTAGTGGTGGCTCCGGCGAGCCTCATGCTCAAGCTCGACGCCCATCGGGTTCGCATGGCCTTAAGAAATGTGCTCGACAATGCCGTGATACATACGGACGCCTCACAGGGCCCCATCGAGGTGCGAGTTGAGAGGCATGAAGGAACGGTACGTATTTCGGTATCCGATCATGGCCCGGGGATTCCCATCGATGAGCAGGGGTTAATTTTCGAGCCGTTTTACCGCGTGGACAAATCCAGGACTCGCACGACCGGCGGATATGGACTGGGGCTAAGCCTATCAAAAAAAATCATGATGGCGCATGGAGGCGACCTGCTCGTCACGAGTGACGACGGTTTCGGCAGTATCTTTATCTTCACGTTCCCCATCACTGAACCCGCTCTACAACGGTAGTCGTTGCGACGACGCCTTTCCAGATTTCCGCGATATGAACGCGATAGATTCCGTATGTCAGCCTAGGAGCCTGCGCCACACATTGTTACAAACATTTACGGGCCGGAAAGGATCTGCGTGCGCAACGATGATACGTTTCATCATGGAGATGAACGCAAGGCATCTCAGCGAGAAGGTGCAAATATGACGTCTCTACGCTGTGCCGGACACATGGTTCAGCTTAATATCGATATCGAATCGAATCGTCAGAAGGAAGCAGAATAGTTTCTCCTTGGCGAGTATGGACTGCTCGGTGTGCCTCGAAGATCTGATGCGCTTAGATCAAGATTCCTCTCCCGTTGGAAAGATAGACTCTCGGAGGTGCAAGGAGCCGCATGAGATCGTAATATCTGCGCGTCAACGCTGCTCGCTGTCAGCAATAGGCCACGAGCGGCCTGAGCAGTTCCGCGCTAACGGCGGGTGGGAGTTACACGCGCTTGTGTTTTTATGTCGCAAAGCCCAGAAGTTACGATGCACGTCTAGCTATTGCAATGGCTTACTTTTTGCTCTTTTTCCCATTTATTAGGTCGACGGTCTCTTTAATCACTGAAGATTGAGAGGTGCGCCTATGAGTCCTCGAATAGTTACTCGAGCATTGCAGGTAAGCGTTCTGAGCCTATCCTTTATGACCGTCCCCGTCCTTTCCACGGCCCATCAGACGATCATGGAATCAGGTGTTGTCGCTCAGGTCTATAAAAAGGTCGCGCCGGTGATTGTCCTGATCAATGCGACGCATGCAGAGCCATCGACGGATCGTGACGCCTCAGTCCACAGTGTTGGGTCTGGTATTGTGCTAGATGACACGGGTGTGGTTCTGACTAACAACCATGTGATCGACGGCGCGACAAGTATCGTGGTCACGGTGAAGAAAGGCGTTAAGCTGGAGGCTCAGATCGTCGGAAATGATCCCATGACCGATTTGGCGCTCCTCCGCATCTCGCTGCCGAAAGGCCACTACCCCGTCGCCGAATTCGGCGACTCCGACCGCCTCGAGGTTGGTCAACCCGTCCTCACCATCGGACATCCGTTTGGCCTCGACGCGACGTTAACGACCGGCGTGATCTCTGGATTTCTGCCGTCTCCTGAACCCTCTCGTCAACCTCAGCGCCTCATTCAGAGCAGCGCCGCCATTAATCCAGGAAATAGCGGGGGCCCGCTGCTTGACCTGTCAGGGCACATCATTGGCGTGAATGCGGCGATGCTCGCGGGGGCGCAGAATGTGGGGTTTGCCATTCCCAGCAACACCGTGAAGAACGTCGTACACGAGATCCAGTCTTATGGACGCGTCATTCGGCCGTGGCTTGGCATCGGGGGCCAGCTTGTCACCAGAGATCTCATGCAACTCTTGGCCCTTCCCTTAGCCAAGGGCATCGTGGTGTCCGGGATTGCCAAAGGTAGCCCCGCTGAAAAGGCCGGACTACGCTCGGGTCAAACGGATATCTCCGTGAACGGAGAGCGTTGGTTGCTGGGGGGAGACATTGTCGTCGCAATTAATGCGCATCCGGTGACGACAGCCGAAGAATTTGCAGAGGCCATCAAGGATTTGGAAGTAGGCGACCAGGCGACTCTGCGGTTCATGCGTCAAGGCATTCTCCGTACGACCGTCGTCACTATCGACGAACGCCCGCAAACGCCAAGTCCTGCGACCAGTCGACAGCAAGTGGAACGTGTCGGATTCCAACCGCTGGCCCTGATGCGACAGGCCAATCCAAACACGATGGTATCGATAGAGTATTAACGCTCCTGTCGATCATCGCTCACCGTCAGCACCGGCGGAGCGAAGCCCGTCCTTTCGCTTACTCCGCCGCCATGGCGAGCGCCGGCCTCAGTGTCTTTCCGATCTTGTCTTCGTCCATTCTCCTCAAATCATAGGCTATTTGGAGCAGCATACTCTGAAGCAATAGCTTCGTGCTTGATAGCACACCGAGCGGGTCCGACACATATTCATGAACTCGGTACGGTGCTCCCGCCGAAGAAGCGACGACAGCACGCGACCAAAGTATCGACGGAGACTGGTTTAATAAGAAATTCTCTTGCGCCTTTCCGTAGCGCTTCATCTTTGATGTGGGAATCCGAGCAGCCGGACATCATGAGGACAGGAATGGTGGGATAACGAGACTGAATCTCTTGGACTGTCGCCAATCCGTCCAGTACAGGCATCATGACATCCAATAGGACGCCTACAATGGGATCATCCGTTGTCTCGTACTGACTCATTAGCTCGAGCGCCGCACAACCATGATGAGCAACAAGGGTATCATAGCCGCACGCCGATAACCGGTCGCGCAGTATTGCCGTGACGTCATGATCATCATCCACGATAAGAATCCGCCGCTTCATTCAGTATGCCCCACTACAAACTCGACTCGCGAAGTTCCATGTCATATGTGTGTTGGCGACTGTACACTGAGATATCGCCACGGCGACTCAATGCCTGCGCCGTCAGGAGCAAAGTATCCGGGGTGAATTCGGTCATCTCTCGAAGGATGTGCTCAGCGGTGAGTCTGCCACTGACGTCAGTTTTCAACGCTTCTAAGAGGAGTAATTCATGTGCAGAATAGACTCCGCCGCGGCCCGTCTTCTGGGACATGTTAGGCCTCACCGTTGAGGTAACCTTCGGCTTGGGCAACTCATTCTAGGGCTTTCGATGCCGGGGACTTCTCCTTGTTCTGGACTAATGCGTCGCCGCGTGCCCTAAGGATCTTTTCTACTCTCTTGATCTTACACACTGCGGTAGGGATGTCTGATCCCTATGTGGTCCAAGTCTTAACCGCCATGTTTGCGGGCCCTTGTCCGGGATTTTTTCATGCTGCTCAATTGCAAATTAATCGTACTTTCCCTTGCCTGCGGAATTCAGCAGACGTTCTGCAGCTGTATGAAAGACTCAGCTCTCCGGCTTTCGGCAACCTTGGCTGATAACTGTAAACACCACGGCCGACATTTCCATTTGCCATTCACGGTGGTTCTCAGCCAGATACCTCTGCAGCATGGACACCAGATCGTTGACGTTCAGCTTCTCTCGTGCGATGCATGGCATCACGGTGTTAAGCATGTCATCTAACCCGGCTTCACCGACATCGGAGGTGAAGCGAAGCGCTTCATTCCACGCCTCCACACTTCCCAAAACGTAATACCGTTTTGCTGAGTCGGGCAGCTGCTGCCAGTGTTGTGCCTCCAAGCTCAATGCACTATTAGTGCAGAGGACCAGCATACCAATAGCGAGCGCAGTAACGCTTGAATATGTGCCGAGGCGGCTTAAAGGTCTCATCGTCGAACAGAGTGACAATCCCTGGAGGTGGAGGTGCGGGCGATGGTCCCCATGTCGTCGATGGCACGCCGGAGCTTCTCCTGTTCTGGATTCTGGATCTATTCCGTTGGGCATCTTGTTCCAAACACACTGCGAAGTCTTTTCGTTATAATTGCAATTTGTAACAAAATGTTAGATGCCCTGTGCCCCGAGGAAAATGGTCATCGGTCGCAATAAACGAACAGAACTAGCCACAAGCAAGCGGCTGATTAATGAAGCGGGCGCACGGGGAAGAACGCCTCGTTGGTCAGGACGGAGCGAAAATCAAGCCGGGGCGCCTAAAGCGAAGGCCGCGAAGGCTCAGGAGCAGGCATCGGGGGAGAGACAGCGAGTCTAGAGAAGGCACGCAGACTGAGCGTGATCCTTCCTCAAGGGTCTTCAATTCATGCCCGCTCAACACTTGGCTTGCTGCCTGAACCGTAAGTGACCGTACCATGGTCGAATAGGTTCGAGCGACAACAAGAGTGCAACGAAATAGCAAATAAAGATTTGGTATGCAGGCTCTTATGATGGTTCTGATGAGGGGCATAATTGTCGGATTCGGCTACAAAATAGTAGGCCTTAACCATAGTTTCTGACATAGCGAATACAAACAAGACAAGGCCGTCAGCACCGTTAATAAATGTGCGGTATAAATCTTTCAGGCATCCAAGAGTAGGAAGGTAAGCATATTATGGGCTTCCATTGGCCGATAACACTTTAAGCAGAGGTTTTCTGTGTAAACGGCTTAACGTGAAATTGAAGCTATGAGATGGCTTGCTGACGGTCCCGCTCTAAGGCGACGAGTAGAAGGGAGATAGCTGCGGGTGTCATTCCTGAGATGCGTGACGCCTGGCCTACAGAAGACGGACGAACGCGTTCTAGTTTTTCCAACACCTCACGGGAGAAGCCGACGACTGATTTGTACTCAAATGTGACTGGGATCCGTCGCTCTTCGAGCTTTTTGAATTTAGCAACTTGTTGGATTTGCCGTCCGATATACCCTTCGTACTTTATTGCGATCTCGACGGCTTCATTGATTTCTTTATCCTGCACAAAATCTTCGGATTTCCCGGTCAACTCATACAAACGCTGGTATGAGAATTCTTGGCGCTTCAGGAGTTGAGAAAAAGTAAGGTCGGGTGAAATAAAGTCGAAATTCATGGACGCTGCCAGGCTTCGGAATTCATGAGTCGGCCTCGTTTGACCGAGCCGTGCCACTTCTTTCTCCACCAGGTCACGCTTTTTTGAAAACTTCGCATACGCCGCATCCGGAATCAGGCCCAAACGATGGCCTGTGTCCATGAGGCGAAAATCAGCATTATCATGTCGAAGGAGTAACCGATACTCTGCGCGTGACGTGAACATGCGGTATGGCTCTCGAGCATCCTTTGTAATTAAGTCATCAATTAATACACCGATATAGGCTTGTGACCGATCAAGAATTAACGGCTGGTCTCCCCGCAGTTTGAGGACGGCATTGATGCCGGCCATAATCCCTTGTGCGGCCGCCTCCTCATACCCGGACGTCCCATTGATCTGCCCTGCATGGTACAAGCCGGCGACCAGCTTAGTTTCCAGCGTCGGGTGAAGCTGGCAAGGCGGGAAATAGTCGTACTCGATTGCATAGCCAGGCTTGAGCACCTTCGCGTGTTCGAGCCCCGGTATTGTACGTACAATCGCGTGCTGTACGTCAACCGGCAGACTCGTGGAAATCCCATTTGGGTAGTATTCAACCGTGTCTAAGCCTTCCGGCTCAATGAAGATTTGATGCCTGTCTTTGTCGGCAAAGCGAACGACCTTGTCTTCAATGGAAGGACAATAACGTGGTCCCGTGGATTCAATGACCCCGCTGTACATCGGCGATCGGTCTAGATTCTGATGGATGATCGCGTGCGTCTCCTGATTCGTATAGGTCAAGTGGCAGAGCATTTGAGGCGTGGTGATGCAGTCGGTGCGATACGAGAAGGCAGTCGGCGGATCATCGCCGGGCTGAGGGGTCATCACGCCAAAGTCGATCGTGTCGCGGTCTAGCCGCGGAGGCGTTCCGGTCTTCAACCGCCCGACCTCAAAGCCGAAATCTCGCATGCAATCAGAGAGACGTTCTGCCGAAGCTTCGCCTGCGCGGCCGGCCGTAAAATGGTTCAGGCCTATATGGATCAGGCCCTTAAGGAACGTTCCAGAGGTTAGGATGACCGCTCTTGCGGCAATCTGTTCCCCGGAAGCCGTGACGATACCGGTGACTGATTGCTGTTCCGTGAGAATCCGGTCGACGGTCCCACGAGCAATGTCGAGTCTCTCCTGAGCCCGCAACGTCTCTTGCATGCGTTCCCGATACAGCTTCTTGTCGCATTGCACGCGAAGGGCTCTGACCGCCGGTCCTTTGCTGGTGTTGATCATCTTGAATTGGATCCCGGCGCGATCGGTGTTCCTTCCCATTTCCCCCCCAAGGGCATCGATCTCTTTGACGAGATGGCCCTTGGCGATACCGCCGACCGCAGGATTGCAGGACATCTGGGCAATCTTGTCCTCATCCATCGTCAGCAGCAGGGCTCGCACGCCCATGCGCGCTGCCGCGAGTGCCGCCTCGCAGCCGGCATGCCCACCCCCAACAATGATGACATCGTATTGCTTCATAACCCACCTGAGAAATGATCAGACCAACAGAGGGAGACCAATTCCCGTCCCCGTCCGTTTCCGACTATTTGCCTATGCAGAACTCACTGAAGACGTGCTCGAGAATATCATCTGTTGTCGTGGCGCCGGTGATTTCACCGAGCGCATCAAGTGCACCGCGCAGATCTAGCGCGACGAATTCTGAAGAAAGCCTGCACGTGATCGATTCTAAGGATCTGTTCAGCGCCTCGGTCGCCTTGACGAGTCCGGTTCGATGGCGAAGCGCCGTCACGACTGCCCTCTCGTCGGGTTCGAACTCCGGATGCAGGACCAGATTTCGTATCGTGTCACGGAGATCATCCAATCCGGCTCCAGTCCTCGCGGATATCCGGACCGTCGCTTCGGCGGTAACGGATTGTCGCAGGACTTGAAGATCCTCAGGGGAAATCCCCGTCGGCAGATCGGTTTTATTGATCACGAGGGCGACCTTCTTGTCCTTGTCGCGTCCCGATGCCAAGAGGGCGCGATCCTCCGGCTCCAGTGGACAGGAGCCATCGAGCAACACAATGAGCAAGTCAGCCTCCTCCATGGCCGATCGACTGCGGCGTACGCCCTCCTGTTCCACGAGGTCCGTCGTGTCCCGAAGCCCCGCTGTATCTAGCAGGCGAACCGGTACGCCACGAATATTAAGCGTTTCTTCCAATACATCTCGCGTGGTGCCCGGGATGGGCGTCACGATGGCCCGATCCGTTTGCAGCAAGGCATTGAGGAGGCTTGATTTGCCGACGTTCGGTCGACCGACGATGGCAGCCGTGATCCCTTCACGCAGAATCCGTCCTTCCTGGTAACTCTCAACCAAACGGGACAGTTCTTCGATGGTACACTGCACTCCCTGAAGCAGTTCACGTTCGTGAATGAACGTAATGCCTTCCTCGGTAAAGTCGATTGCGGCCTCAACGTGTGCGAGGAGGTGAATCAGGCGCTCGCGGATACGATAGACCTCCCTCGAGAGAGAGCCGCGCAACTGTTCTTGAGCTAATCGAAGACTGGTGGCCGTCTTTGCCCTGATCGTATCGAGGACGGCTTCAGCTTGTGTCAGATCCAACTTGCCGTTGAGAAAAGCCCGTTTTGTAAATTCACCGGGCTGTGCCAGCCTAGCCCCTGCGGTCACCAGCGCCTCACAGAGGGATTGAAGCACGAAAGGTCCGCCGTGGCAGTGAATCTCGACGACATCCTCGGCGGTGTAAGAACGTGGGCCATGCATGACGACGGCAAGCGCCTCATCGATCGGCGTGGAACCAGATCCACGTCTCACGGGGCCTTCGGAAAGCGCACTGACTATGTCGGCATGGCACAAGGTATGGCTGGGCACGTCGGACAGCGATCGACCCGATCTGAGTCGAACGATGCCCGAGGCAATTTCAATGGCCTTCTCTCCGCTGACACGGATAATACCGATGCCGCCCTCGCCGGACGGAGTGGCGATTGCGCAGATCGTGTCTTCCATGGGGACGCTCACGCATCAGGTTGGTCGAGGTTCGCTGAAACAGGTTGCTTAGCGGCCGACTCTATCTTCTTTTTCTTATTCGGTGATTTATGTCCGTCTTCCGACGTGAGAGCTGACTCCGACGGTGACGGTGTCGTCCGCTTTTTGAAGATGTACCGGTCCGTCACGAATTGTTGAGTGATCGTGATCACGTTGTTGGTTAACCAATACAGAACGAGCCCGGCCGGAAAGGATAAAAACAGCAAGGTCATGAAGGCGGGCAGTAACAGCATGATCTTGGCCTGCGTGGGATCCATCGTCGTGGGCATGATTTTCTGCTGGATGACCATACTGACGCCCATAATGATCGGCAAGACGTAATAGGGATCCTGAGCCGACAGGTCGGTGATCCACAGAAAGAATGGCGCCTGTCGCAGTTCGATCGTCATGTAGAGGATGTTAAACAATGCCACGAAGACCGGCATCTGGAGCACCATCGGAAGACAGCCGCCGACCGGATTGACCTTATGATCTCGATAGAGTTTAATTAACTCCTTATTCAGGCGCTCGCGGTCGTCCTTATATTTCGCCTGCAGCGCGGCCACCTTGGGCTGGACCAACTGCATGTCTTTCATCGACTTGTAGCTCTTGTACTGAAGCGGAACGAAGAGCAATTTGATCGAGACGGTCAGGAGAATGATGGCCACGCCGTAGTTATGCGTGTAGTCGTTAATGAATCGGAGAACGGAGAAGAGCGGCTTCGCGACCGCTTTGACAATGCCCCAGCTGCCATAGATAAACCAGCCGAAATCGATCGTGTCTTCTAGGCCGATGTTGAACGACTTCAGCGTGTCGAACTCTTTCGGACCGGCATAAAGCGACATCAATGCGTCCGTCGAGTTCTGCGCCGGATAACGTACCGCGGAAGAGAATAACTTATCCCCTTCCTTCGTAATGACGGCCGACGAGGCATTGCGCGGGATCAAGACGCTCAGAAAATATTTGTCCTGGAGTGCGACCCAACCTACAGAGCCTTTTCGTTCCACTTCAGCGTCGGGCGCGTCTTTCACGATTTGATCATCGACTTTGGTTGCCGGTCCTATCAGGCCGATAAACCCCTCACCCCACTCGACAATCCCGAAATTCGTGCCTAAGGCGACATCGACTGGACCACTGACTCCTTCTGTCCGGACAGCAATGTCCACAACATACGTATCATGATGAAACGTCAGTTCCTTAACCGCCCGCAATCCCGACTGAGGATCCGCATACTTAAAGGTCAAATGACCGGTCGGATGGGCGGCATCGAGCGAAGAGAAATCCCGTTGAATGTCGTAGAGCCCTTCATTCAATCGGGTCGTCAGGGCAGGATCTAGGGTCTGCAGGGCAAGCGGCTTTCGAAACTTGCCTCCCTGGTACACCATTTGAATCGGCTGAGGCCGGTCTTTGTCGGCCGTCGTATAGCGCTTGAGTTCCCAACTCGTGAGCACACCGCCACGATTTGAGAATACGGCGCGGAAGAGGTCCGTCACGACCTCTTGAGTCTGTTCCTCGGAAGCCGACTCAAGGGGAGCGACCTGCGATCCTGACGAGGAAGTCGTTGTCTGAGTGTGAGCCGTTTCAGTAGATGTCTTTTTATCCAGGGTCGGCGCGGTCGAGTCCTGCGGCTTCGAGGCTGAGGGGTCCGACCCGGTGAGCTGATCGGATTCAGCGGGCGCCGGAATAATTCCCGCCTGCTTGAGCACATAATCGTAGCCAATAATAATCGCTAACGAGAGGATCAGAAATACAATAACCCTCTTTTCCATAGTCTGTCTGCTCCGGTCTAGTTCACGCGAGATGCATTCTGTCTAATGTGTGCTGAGTTACTCTGGGGAGGCCTGTCGATTGGCATCGTGAGGGTGGATCCAGCAGCTTATTTAACCGGATCAAACCCACCCGGATGAAACGGGTGACACTTGAGAAGGCGCCACACAGCCCGGCCGAGCCCCAGGATAACCCCATGTCGCTCCACGGCTTCGGCTGCATAGTGCGAGCACGTCGGCTCAAATCGACAGGCTGGAGGAAACAGCGGCGAAACCCATCGCTGATAGAACGTGATTAGTGTGATGCAGCAGTATCGCATCCTTTGTCCATCGACGGTATCAATATCCCTTCTTGCTGGAGCGCCTTTTCCCACGCTTGGCGCAAGAGCGCATGTCTCACATGTAAGCTTTCTCGTCTCGGAAAAAATAAGACGTCTTGCCCCTCAACCAATTCCAGACAGTTTTTCCGTGCTAATTCCCTAAATACGCGCTTGACTCGATTCCGCATGACGGCGAGGCCAAATCGCTTGCCGACCACGATGCCCACGCGGGTGCATGGAAGTCCAGACTGGTACGTAAGCATAGTGAACAGAGACGTCTGGCAGCGACGTCCGAGTTTTTTCACCCGGTCAATATCTGCGCTCTGTCGAAGAAAGAGGAGACGAGATGTGGAGGGGCCAGCCATCTCGGGAATTCGTCCAGGAGAACGGTCTCTAGACAGCTAAACGGGCGCGTCCCTTTGCCCGCCGCCGAGCCAAGACCTTCCGACCGTTTTTCGTGCTCATGCGCTTTCGAAACCCGTGATCTCGTTTTCGCTTCAGGTTCGAAGGTTGTCTGAATGTCGCTGACATGAAAACGCCTCCAAATATTTCGAAAAACCGTCTTGCATCATATAGGACGGTCTCTCACCCTGTCAATGAAAGGCGTATGAAAAGTGCATGAATGCGTCCACGTTCGTCCTATGGGGCGGTTTTGTTGTTCTCGTGCGAGACGGCCACAGTGGAAGAGGCCTTCACGTGTGCTCACTTCATAAGCAATGCGGCAAACTCTTTGAATTTCTTTGCATATTATTTTCAGCTTTGGTGGCGCCACGATTGCAGTGGTCGTTTCCAGGTTTATGTGCCGCCTTTATTAATGAGGCGAGATCGCTACCCATGAAAGGAGGTGAATGTAATGAAAGCATTAGTTGCCATGATGGCTTTGGTCGTTGGGTTGAGCTTTGTCGGTGTGGCATTTGTTCAGGCCGATGAGAAGGCTGCGCCTGCCGCTCCAGCAGCCGGCAAGAAAGAAGAGAAGAAGGCCGACAAGAAGCCCGAAACCAAGTCCGAGAAGAAGTAACTATCATCACGTGAGGCCGGCACGCTTTGCTCGACTGGCAAAGCGTGCCGGTTTTCATGTATGTCTCACATCCAGTCTGCCATTACAATACACCGGAGGGTCCTCGATGAAGCGCCTGTTGATGTTCGCGGTTGTCCCCATGCTGTTACTGTCGGCGGCGTGCGCTAAAGCGCCTACTGAAAAAGTGACGGCGGCCGAAAAGGCTGTTAATGACGCTCGTGCGGCCGGAGCACCGAAATACGCGCCGGAAGAATTTGCTAAACTCGAAAGCGCGTTGAACAATGCGAAGAATGAGGTCGCGGAGCAAGATGCCAAGTTCGGCTTTCTCAGGGACTATGAAAAGGCGGAGCAGGTGTTGACCGCCACTCAAACCGAGGCGACACGTGTGTCGGCAGAGACCGCGAAAAGAAAAGAAGAAACGAAGGCCGCCGCCGTGCAAGCTCAGCAAGCGGCTCAATCAGCCGTCACGGCTGCTCAAGACCTTGTGGCAAAAGCGCCGGTGGGAAAGGATCGAGCCGCGCTTGAAGCCATCAAAGCGGACATAGACGGTCTGGCGACATCGCTGCCCGACATTCAAAAAAGCATCGACACAGAGGATTATCAGGCGGCCCAAGTCAAAGCGAAGGCCGTTCAGGAAAAGAGTCAGGCAGTCTCGGCGGAACTTGAGAGTGCATTGGCGAAGGTGCACAAAGCAAAGCCGAGCAAGAAGAAATGACATGCGTTTCATCGGAAGGTCCTATCTCGCAACCGGCCTGTTGAGCGTAGTTCTGCTCGTTTTGCCGGGGTGTATCGAGAAAGTGCCCTCGGACGTGGTCGAGGCGATCGAATCGCTGGATCGGCAGCTCGTCGAGTCGCAAGGCGCAGAGTATGCCCCGGAGGCCTATGGGCGGTTTGTCAAACATTGGGTCGCGTTACGAGGACAGCTTCAAGCGGCAGAGGATGAGATCGTATGGCCTTGGGAGTCGAACCCGTTGTTGGCTTCCCTTCAGAACCTGCGTGTTGAGGCCGAAGAGGCGGTTGCGCAATCTCTAACGCAACGCGCCGCGAGACGTCTGGAGACGGAGACTCGCTTGGCGCTCCTTGAGGGACGGTTGCGTGCGTTCAATAGCCGTGTCGACGAAATGGGGAGCCGTGTGGTGCTTGGCCGAAAGCCGGTCGAGACCGCTCTCCTCTTGCATCAGGCCCGCTCGTTTTTCGATCAAGGATTCTATGCCCGGTCAGAACATGTCGTGAAGCAAGCCGCCGGCATGATGGAAACTCAGACGGCCGTTCTCACCACTACGCTAGGCCATTATGCCGATGAACGTCGGGTCCGTGCCTGGCGTCGGATTGCTCAGCAGACCATCGACTGGTCTCGCACGCACCATACGTCGGCGATTGTTGTCAGCAAAGCCGACCGGCGATTGACCGTCTACCGGAATGGTCGCTCCGTCCTTTCTTATCCCGTCCGGCTTGGATACAATGGCATCCTCGAAAAGCGCTACCAGGGCGATGGTGCGACTCCTGAAGGCCAGTATCACATCATTCGGAAGCGCGACCGGGGGCAAACGCAATTCTATCGGGCCTTGCTGCTCAACTATCCCAATGCTGAAGACCGTCGACGATTTCAACAGGCGCGTCATAGCGGCCGGATACCGGCCGATGCCTTCATCGGAGGGGAAATCGAAATTCATGGGGGGAATGATATCCTCATGAATCAGACGCTCGGTTGTATCATGCTGGAAAATTGGCAAATGGACGCTATCTTTCGAGTGGTCGAGCCCGGCACCCCGGTGACAATTGTTGGAGCGATCAATCTCACCAATTCAATTGCCTTGGCCTTAGCCGGGCTCGATCAAATCGAAGAGGGATAACCGCAATGTTCCCGCGAAGGATGAGATTTCAGATGGCCGGTCTGGGGCTCATCCTTTTAGCAATAGTTCCACTTCTTGCGGGGACACCGGCCGGTGACACTGACGTCGTTGGCGATTCTCATGGCGGTTTATCTTCCCCGACACGCGTCCAACCCCTTCTCGCTCGCCATGCGGCGCTCAAGCAGAAATTAAACCAGCTGGCACCAACCGGGCACTATATCGTTGTGGATACGGCGCACAATCAATTGTATGTGAAACGAGGCAAGGACACGGTGCTGACCGCTGTCGCTTCCACCGGAAGTGGAACGATTTTAGATAAACCCGGTCAGCCGGGGTCACAGTGGGTCTTTGATACGCCCCGAGGGGGATTCACGATTCAGTCACGATTGACGAATCCCGTGTGGGTGAAGCCGGACTGGGCGTTTTTAGAAGAGGGTATGAGCATCCCGTCCAATCCAGCAGAGCGCCTTGAACCGGGCATTTTAGGTGACTATGCCTTGGGGTTTGGCAAGGGCTATTTTATCCATGGAACGCTCTATCCGCGCTTGCTAGGGAAAAATGTGACACATGGATGTATACGCTTGAGTGACGACGATCTGAAGACGGTCTATAAACTGACCAAGGTCGGGACGCCGCTCATGATTTTTTAACGCCCCGCCGGTCCACCGTTCTGATTCATTCTGGTATACTCGCCCACTTCATGGACACCCCATGGCGCTCTTCTTCCTTCTCATAGGGCTGTACGGCTCTATATTTCCATCACCGTTCATGGCGCGTGAAACTTTGCGCGAACCAATGGGTGGCGCGCCGGCGATCATCGAGGCGAACCGGCTGATGGAGGAAGAACTCAAACTCGCCGCTCGCCCACAAATCTATATGGTACTGGATTTGGCCGCGCAGGTTATTCTGATTAAAAGTCGCGGCATCGAGCTGCACCGACTGCCCATTGCAGCGTGGCGTCAAGTAGGAGAGGGATCCCTGACCGGTGTCTTTCGGCTGCGTGCACGGCCATCGGTGAGCCGACCCAAGGCCGCGCCGGCAGATAGTACTGATACAGGCGTCACGGCGATTGAACTTCAGCATATGCCGGATCGGTATGATGTCGTCTTCGATCCAGGCCTCATCCTCAGTGTCGGTCAGTCTGCGCGTGAACGACCATGGACCTGGGTGAGAGGCTTGGTGGAGGAATGGTGGATCCGATTCTCGGGCCTGCTTGGGATGGCGGTTGTGGCCGATGGCGCCACCGCCGCCCGAATTCATCTTACGTTGGCACAGGAGGTCGCTCAATCCCTCGCGTGGACCATGACGGATGGTATGCCGTTGATCATTGGGCGCACCGACCTGCCCTCATAACTAAAAACCGGTTTGCGTTTCGTCATCGCCGGGCCTAAGATGCAGGGGACGATTCCCTCATCCTCATATCCACGCCAGGCAGGTCGACTGTGAGTCGTAGTCACAATTTGGGTCCATTCCAGGCTCTCGTGGATGCGGCATTAGCGGAGATGGCGCAACGTCGGCTGCTTGAACGAATTTGGAAAAAAGACTATCGCCTCTGGAAGCCCACGCGGAAGGAAATCAGCAATCGCCTTGGCTGGCTTACCGTCGCAGAACAGATGCAGGAGCGTGCGGGCGTGCTGAAACACTTTGCCCAGTCGGTTCGCGATGAGGGATTCCGCTATGTCGTCGTGTTAGGGATGGGAGGAAGCAGTTTAGGCCCAGAAGTGTTGCGGCAGACCTTTGGTGCATCGCGCGGATTTTTGAAGCCATTTGTGTTGGACTCGACTGTACCTGACGCCGTGCGGGAAGTACACGCAGCGGTCCAACCGGCTCGGACACTGTTTATTATTTCCAGTAAGTCCGGGGGCACGATTGAAGTGATGTCGCTGTTTGCCTACTTTTGGGAGGTTGTGGCTCGCTCCCGAGGCGGTTCCGGCGGCAACCAATTCGTAGCGATCACCGATCCGGATACGAGCCTGGGAACTCTGGCCCATGACCACGGCTTTCGCACCACCTTTCTTAACCCTCCCGATATCGGGGGGCGCTACTCAGTCTTATCCTATTTCGGCCTGGTTCCTGCCGCACTCATGGGCGTCGATGTGGAGATACTCCTGGAGCGGGCCATTGCAATGACACGACTCTGCTGTCCCACGATTCCCCCGCCGCAAAACCCCGGTGCGTTTCTTGGAGCCGCCATGGGGATACTCGGACAGGCACGGCGCGACAAGGTGACGCTCGTCACGTCGCCGAGAATCCAGTCCTTTGGCCTGTGGGCAGAGCAGTTGCTGGCCGAGAGTACCGGGAAGGAAGGTAAGGGATTGATTCCCGTGGCACAGGAACCGATGGTGCCGGCATCGGCCTATGGACAGGATCGGCTTTTCATTGCACTCCGTCTCGACGGTGATGCCAACGAGAAACTCGATCATCATGTGGGGACCCTGAAACGGGCCGGGCAGCCGGTCGTCCAGCTTCGCTTACGAGATCGCTTTGATCTCGGCGCGGAATTTTTCCGATGGGAACTCGCGACGGCAATTGCGGGGCACTATTTACGTATCCATCCCTTTGACCAGCCTAATGTGCAGGAAAGCAAGGACAACACGAGGCGTATACTCGACGAGTTTGAGCGTGAGGGACGTCTCCCAGATATTAAGAGCAACTGTACCTTGGATGAGCTGTACGCACAGCTCAAACCAGGAAATTACTTTGCCGTCTTAGCCTATCTACGCCCTTCGGCGAAGATAGATGCGGCGTTGACGACATTTCGAAGACGCGTGGTTACGCGTTATGGCGTCGCCACGACCTCGGGGTATGGGCCGCGATACCTGCATTCGACCGGACAGCTGCACAAGGGTGGACCAAACGAAGGCGTGTTTCTTGAATTGACGGAGAGACCTTCGAGAGATGTCCGCATTCCCGGTTCAACCTATACATTCGGAATTTTGGCGCAAGCCCAGGCAGTGGGAGACCTCCAGTCGCTACAGGCGCACGGACGTCCTGTCGTTCACGTCGCTCTCAGCAGGCAGCCGGCTCTTGATATAAAAGCGTTACTGACGAACACACAACCAAGCGGCAGTCGAAACTCAAAACGGGCTCAACCGAAGCGGGAACGCGCACATGGCCTCCGTGCATGACAGTCGTACAGTTGACAGTGACGACAAACTGGCCGAGGAAGTGGCAGAGTTGTTCATCCGGTCGGCGCGAGAAGCACAGGACCGCCCCTTTCGGGTGGCGTTATCAGGCGGTTCTACACCGCGAAAGCTATACGGCCGATTATCAAGTCCCGACTCTGCGACTCAAGTAGAGTGGCCGCGTGTGGAATTTTATTTCAGCGACGAACGGTGTGTGGCCCCAGATCATCCTGAAAGTAATTTCAAGCTCGCTCGGGACACGCTGTTTCAGCCTCTTGGAATCAAGCCATCGCAAGTCTTTCGCATTGAAGGTGAGGCCGGACAACCGGATCTGGCCGCCCGTCGTTATGAAGAGACGATTCGTCGCCAATTCGCGATCCACCCTCCGGCGTGGCCCCGCTTTGATTTGATCCTGCTGGGTCTAGGCGAAGACGGTCACACCGCATCCCTGTTTCCGGGCTCGCCGGCCCTACACGAGAAGAGCCGGGCCGTCGTCGCATCGCAGGCGCCGACAGGCGTAACGAATCGGATCACATTTACCGCGCCGCTGATCAATCAGGCACACATGGTTGTCTTCATGGTGACGGGGGGGCAAAAAGCTCCGGCTGTCCATGCCGTGTTGGAAGACGATACTGCGGATGCGAACCGCTATCCGGCCAAATTGATCCAACCGGCCGAGGGCCGACTGATCTGGTACTTCGATCGGGCTGCGGCATCGGCCCTCACTATGGCGACACACGTTAGGAATTCGATGAGGCGTACATGATACTCGCAGGCGATATCGGTGGGACGAAGACACGGCTGGCCCTGTTCGATTGGAAAGACGAGCGGGTGGACCCTTTGACTGAACAGGTCTACATCAGCACGGACTACAAATCCTTTGAAGACATCCTGTCTGAATTTCTCAATCCCCCTCAATCGGAGCCTGTCGAATCGTTAGAAGAGGCGGACTTACCCTTGCCAGAGGCGCAACCGCCCGAACCCGTGAAGATCACGGCTGCCTGTATTGGTGTCGCGGGACCTGTGATTGAAAACTGCTCCCACACTACCAATTTGCCGTGGATCGTGGATGGAGGGGCCTTAGCGAAGCGCTTCGATATTCCTACGGTCCGGCTCTTGAACGATCTCGAAGCAACGGCATATGGTCTTCTTGAACTGAGACCGGCAGAAATCACCGTGCTGAATGCGGGAACAATACCATCGCAGAAACGACCCATTGCCCTCATCGCGGCAGGCACCGGCTTGGGGGAAGCGATCTTGTTTTGGGATGGTACACAGTACCGTCCTATTCCATCGGAGGGTGGCCATACAGATTTCGGTCCGAATAGCGATTTGGAGATCGAGCTCTTGCGGCATCTTCGCAGGAGTTACCTTCATGTCAGTTGGGAGCGAGTGTTATCAGGTCCTGGCCTTCATGCGATCTACGAGTTTCTGCGCGATACGAAACGAAATGAACCGACGTGGATGGCCGAGCGGATTCAGGTGGAAGACCCGGCTGCCGTCATTGCGGAGGTCGGGCTCAAGAAGCAGGCGGATATCGGCGTGCAGGCGCTGGATCTGTTCGCGTCGATCTATGGCGCCGAAGCAGGAAATCTGGCGCTGAAATCTATGTCGCTCAGTGGGGTCTATGTTGGCGGTGGCGTTGCGCCTAAATTACTTCCGAAATTGCAGGATGGGTCGTTTATGCGCGGGTTCACGAATAAAGGCCGGTATAAAAAGCTCATGGCATCGATCCCCGTGCGAGTGATCATGAATGATCGCGCGGCATTGATTGGAGCGGCCGCGGTCGCGGCGAAGTCTGCAAAGTAAGGTTGACGAGGCGCGGCCATCAGACCACTCTTTGTGCTCCCGTAGCCCGCACGATGGGACTCGGGACTGTGCTCGCTGGACGGGCGCAGGGAAGGGAGTCTGACGGCGGCTTGACGGTTTGAAAGAGGAAGAGAAAGATGGTGAATAAGAGTGGAAGATAAAGAAGCGTTGAAGAAGGTCGCGGCGGAAGCGGCTCTGGACTATGTGAAGGACGGCCATGTTGTGGGGCTTGGCACGGGGTCGACCGTCCGACATTTGCTGGCTGCGCTACAACAGCGGGTACAGGCGGGGTTGAGGGTCACAGGCGTCCCAACGTCGGAAGAAACGGCCGAGCTGGCCAGAAAAGCCGGCATCCCCCTGCTCACTGATGATGATCTGTGGCCGATCGATGTGGCGATTGACGGGGCGGACCAGGTCGATCCTCGGCTACATCTGATTAAAGGGGGCGGGGGTGCGCTCTTGCGGGAAAAGATCGTGGCGTCGAACGCGCGACAGCTGGTCATTATGATCGACGAGACAAAGCAGGTTCCTGTACTCGGCGGGACATTCCCACTTCCGATCGAAGTGCTCCCATTCGGTTGGCGAAATACCGCCTGTGCGATCGAGCAGCTTGGCGGTAAGACCATTCGGCGCGAGCGCAATGGGCATGTGTTTCGGACCGTGTCAGGGCACTACATCTTGGATCTGCACATGGCTCGTATCGATGCTCCTGCTGAACTTGAAGCACGGCTTAACCGAATTCCCGGCGTGATTGAATGTGGGCTCTTTGTCGGTCAGACGGACGTTCTCATCGTGGGGACTTCACACGGTGTGGAAGTGCACAAGCCGCTGGGATGATCTGTCAATTCAGTGAAGACGTGAATGAAATCCTGTGACGCGTCGTCAAGCGCTGATTGTCCTTTGCCATAGCCTATCAGCGTCAGCCTTCTACACTTTTCATCGCACGATCAGCATTCAACGAGTGGTCGCGACGGATGCCGAGCCGTATGGCATCCGAATACCTTCTGGGGTGAATATGAATGAGGCACCAGCCAGTGAACGGTCAGTGAATCCATACCGGCTTCCACAACATGTCGTTCCGACCCGTTACGAGCTCAGGCTTGAGCCAGACCTGAACACTTGCACGTTTGCAGGCAAACAAATCGTCGCATTGACGGTGCGCGAATCGACCTCTGAGGTCGTCTTCAATGCGGTTGATTTACACATTCGGGAAGCGAGTATCGAGAACGAGGCGAACGTCAAACACGAAGGCTCGATTGAACTTCAGCCCGCAACGGAACGCTGTCGCATCTATTTTCCCACGACGCTTCAGCCAGGCGCATGGAAGCTATCTCTTTCCTTTACCGGGATTCTTAACGAGAAGCTGCGCGGGTTTTATCGCAGTACATACCACGATGCACATGGAAATCTCAGAACGTTGGCCGCCACGCAATTTGAAGCGACCGACGCGCGGCGTGCATTTCCCTGTTGGGACGAGCCGGCATTTAAAGCCGTCTTTGCCACGACACTGGCGGTGGATCCATCGCTGACCGCCGTATCCAATACGCCCATTGTTTCCGAGCGACGAGAAGACGGCAAAAAAGTCCTTCAATTTGCCGACACGATTCGCATGTCAACGTATTTAGTGGCGTTTGTGGTCGGCGAACTTGAGTCCACGGAGCCCGTGTTTGTCGGGTCCACCCCGCTGCGGGTTTGGTCGGTGCCTGGGAAAAGGCGCCTCACGCAATTTGCTCTTGAGATCGGCGCTTTTTCACTGGATTTCTTTGAGCGGTACTACGGCATCCCTTACCCCGGACACAAATTGGATTTAGTTGCCATCCCGGACTTTGCTTCAGGAGCCATGGAAAATTTTGGCGCCATCACGTTTCGAGAAACGGCCTTGCTCGTGGATCAACACACGGCGACTCATGCCGAACAGGAGCGTATTGCCGATGTGGTGGCACATGAGAATGCGCACATGTGGTTCGGCGATCTCGTCACGATGAGCTGGTGGAACGGCCTGTGGCTGAATGAAGCGTTTGCCACATTCATGGAAATGGCAGCGGTCGATGCATGGAGACCCGCGTGGCAACGCTGGGTCACATTCGGGGCATCGCGAGCCGCGGCGATGAGTGTGGACGGTCTGCATAGTACGCGTCCGATCGAATATCCGGTCATCGCACCGAAAGATGCCGATGCTATGTTCGATGTGCTTACATATGAGAAAGGCGCGTCGGTGCTTCGCATGCTTGAACAGTATATTGGCGCCGA
Source organism: Nitrospira sp. Nam74 (assembly GCF_965152615.1). Taxonomy (NCBI): domain Bacteria; kingdom Pseudomonadati; phylum Nitrospirota; class Nitrospiria; order Nitrospirales; family Nitrospiraceae; genus Nitrospira; species Nitrospira sp. Nam74. Next base: position 295,740 of record NZ_OZ224220.1, read on the forward strand.
TGTGTTCCGCGACGGCGTGCGCGAATACTTGCGCGCGCACGCGTATGACAACGCGGATACCGGTGACCTCTGGACTGCGCTCGGCCATGCGGCCGAGCAACCGGTTCCGGATGTCATGAACGCCTGGATCTTCAAGCCAGGGTATCCGATCCTGGAAGTCATACAGGAGGGCGACCGCCTCACCATCGAGCAACAGCGTTTCACCTATCTGGCGCAGCCACTCACCGGTTCAGCTGTCGAAGCGAACCAACACTGGCAGGTGCCGGTGCAGATGAGGATCATTGCGAACGGGAAGACTGAGTTGCGTCGGCTTCTCCTCGTCGAGAAGCGCACACAGCTCACTTTGCCGCCAGGCTTCGAATCCGTCGTCCTCAATGAAGAGGGACATGGCTTCTATCGAGTGCGATATACGCCTGAACTGTTGAAGCGGCTCATGGTTGGGACGTCGGCCAATCTCACGGCGATTGAGCGCTTCAACCTCGTGAACGATGCCTGGGCGGCGACGGTCGCGGGCATGATGTCGATAACAGACTATCTCGATTTGACCGCTCAATTTAAACATGATCGGGATAAAAATATCTGGGAAATCATCATCGGATCATTGCACACTTTGAACCGCGTTCTCGATGAATCTCGTCGGCCGAAGCTCGAAGCGCTCGTCCGCGATAGAATCGGCCCCGTCTTCACCGACCTCGGCTGGACCCCCAAGGAAGGAGAAAGTGAGCTGACCAAACAGCTACGCGGTGAAATCATTCGAGCCCTGGGAACGCTTGGGAACGATCATGCCATTCAGCAGAGAGCGACAGAGTTATATGGTAACCCCGATTCAGTGGACCCCAATGTCATGCCGGCCATTATTGCAACGCTTGCCCATATTGGCGATGCTGCCCGGTATCAAGAGTATGTTCATCGATACCAGCATGCGACTACTCCACAGGAAGAACGGCGCTATCTTTACTCGCTCGCACTCTTTCGTCCCACGGAGCTGATTCAACAGACGCTCAGGAAGTCAGTCAATGGCGAGATTCGAACACAGGATGCGCCGTTTATTGTGCGCATGGTCATGGCGAGTGTGTATGGGCGTGAGCTGGCCTGGGACTTTGTGAAGAACCAATGGGATACGATGGACCGTCTCTATCCCAAGAATGGGCTGCGTCGGATGTGCGAAGGAATTACCGGCCTCGTCACCCCTGAATTGGAAGGCGATGTGCGAGGATTCTTTCAGGAGCGAAAAATCGATCTCGGCGGGAAAACCTTAGAACAGTATTTGGAGCAACTCCACATCGGAGTCACATTGCGGGAACGAGATGGGAAGGCATTAGCTGCATATCTCAACACATTCAGCACACCGTAATATTTAAGCCGGATCGTCCTGATTGAAGCACCGGTCCACGGCTGTTTATGATAAGCAGACTCTACGTGTGCTCCTTCACGACCCCATCTCTAAAACCTGCGGCCACCGCCGCAAGGATAAAGAGTATTATGCCGATTCCGAGCAGCCCGGTTCGTTCGTTGAACGCTTCGATAATCCAACCAAAGGCGGTCATCCCAATCATCGAAGCCGCCGTCGCGATTGCCGTATAGATTGACATTACCCGTCCCACCATGTGGGCGGGTGAAATTTCCTGAATCAAGCCCCACGCAATCGGTGTCCACATGCCAAGTCCCACGCCGATGATCGAGACCAGCAATGTGGCCGACAACAGCCCGTGCGCCCAGACCAGCGCACAGAGGGCCGCTCCTCCGATAATGCTGGACAGTGCGATAGCCTGAAGCCGCCGGCGCATTTCCCATGTCGTCAGCGGCACGAGGCCGATCGAGACCAGCAGAAGGCCGATACCGAGCCATGACCAGAGGTACCCCACTTCGATGGGACCCAGATCCAATAGCTTTTTCCCAAAGACCGGAAACAAGGTCGTGAACGCGCCCGCGGCGAAGGTATACAGCGATGCCATGAGAATGATAAGCAGAATACTGCGATGTCCGAACGCATACCGCATGCCCTCAATGAGTTCCCGCATGAGTGCCTTCATTGCGTCGTCAGGTCGCGCTGCAGGCGGGGTGGAGATCAGCCGGATCGGCAGCAAGCAGACAGCCGATGCCAGATACGTCACGGCGTTGAGGCATAACACCTCCTGCGAGCCGGACATGGCGATGCCAAGGCCGCTGAGTGCGGGACCCATGATGATCCCGATACTGGTCGTGCTCTGCAGCAAAGCATTCGCCGCGGTGAACTGCGGGCGGGACACCATAAAGGGAACGGACGAGGAGAGCGTAGGAACAAACATCGCCGTGGCGATTCCATAGAGAAAGACCAAGAGATATAGCGACTCTACCGTAAACCGTTCTGCAGAGATCATGCAGGGGATGACGCCGATTAAGATGGCGCGTGCTACGTCGGTTGTGATTAAGATCATTTTTTTCGGAAATCGGTCGACGCACACCCCGATGAGCGGGCTGAACAGAATGGGCGGGACTGTTTGTAAGACGCCGATGATCGTCGTTTTAACGGGGGAGCCCGTGACGGAGTACACAAACCACAATAAAGCCAGCTTGCTCACTCCATCGGCCACTTGTGACAGCAGTTGACTCCACCATACCAGGCGGAAATCGCGCGTCAACAACCATGGGGCGCTACGACTGAGGGTATGCGTCGATGAGGAGGCTTGCGTGAGTTCTTTGGAGTCGATCGGAATCGATGAGCATGGTGGATGCCGCAACATGCGGCATTACGCAACAGCAGCCGGCTGTACCGCAGTGAGACGACTAAACTGCGCAGCGACTACGGCTGTGAGCAAAAGAACCAGACCGAGGCCGACGAGGCTGACTCCTGGCCCCATTGCGTCCGCTGCCCACCCGAATCCTGTCATCCCGGCCATTGCTGAGGCCATGGAACCCGTACTGAATGTGGTGAGCACGCGCCCTAACATATGCTCCGGGGTCATTTCTTGGAGGAGCGCCCAGACGACAGGGTAAAAGAGCGCCGTTGAACCGCCAATGATCATGATGAGCCCGGCAGCAAACAGGGTGGTCTCAAGCATGCTCAAACTTACCACCGCCAGGCCGCCGACGGTCATGGCGCGTGCAATAATACGCAATCGGTTGGGCACGTCCCCTTGGCGAACGGAGGCCAGCCATGTTGACGCGAGCAACATGCCGACCCCGAGAGCCGACCACAGCCAGCCCAATTGAGCGGGGCCGACCTGCAGAGACTCTTTGGCATAGACCGGCAGAAGAAAAACAAAAGCACTGGCGCCGATATTATACAGGGCCGCAATAACGGCGAGGAGAAAAACCGTATGCTGGCGACCAAACACAAAGCTGAAGCCGGCCCGAAGCTCCTGCATCACCGTTCCCGAATGTTCACCGGCTAACCTCGCGATGTTTTGCAGTCCTGCGGGCACTCGAATCGGCATCAAGCATAGCGCCGAAATCAAAAACGTCGCGGCGTTGACGAACAGCACATTCTGGGCACCGATGAGAGCAATGCCGACTCCGCTGATGGCCGGTCCCACCAGTGTTCCGATATTGTTCGTGCCTTGGACCAGCGCATTAGCCGAGACGAGTTCCGATTTCTTGACCAGTAATGGCACGATCGACACCAAGGCTGGCCCGAAGATGGTGGAGACAATGGACGTAAGAAAGATCAAGACGTACAGCCATTGAATCGAGAGTATCCCTAGCGCATACAAGGCCGGGATCGAGAAGGTCAAGACCGTTCTCGTGAGATCCACCCATACCATCACGGCCTTTTTCGGCAAACGATCCAGATAGACTCCAATGACCGGGCCGAAGAGCAAGGGGGGAATCGTTTGCAGAAGCCCAATCATCGTCATCATTAGGGCAGATCCAGTCAGTTCGTAGACGAACCACAGCAGAGCAACCCGATTCAAACCTTCACCGACCTGGGAAGTCACCTGGCCCCACCACAGCCAGCCAAAATTCCAGGTCGTCATCAACCGCCATCCCCTGCCGCCGGCCGTCGGGTCCTCGTCCCCATCCGTCGTTGCGGTACATCCATTCGTCTCAAGCATCGTGTCCCCGCGTGTGTGTGAAATCACGTTCATGTCTATGGCAATTTGGAAGCCAGACTGTCGTCTCACTGGCTTGATGACTCCGACAATGCAAAACCTATTTCAATTCAGTGAGATCAGGCCACATTGCAGTTCTGAGCGGGCCTAGTCTGACAGAATCACTATGGGGCGATTTACGCTGGGGCTCTAGTGGGAAGCTTGTGCCGTTATGCTGGAAGTTACTGATAAAAAGCGTCTTTTATTTTGGGACACATTATCCGCTCGAAAACACTTTGTCCATCAGTGGTCAACGAATGGCGTCCTTTTGCCCCATCACTATGTCAGTCTTACACGGACAAGCTATTCATGGCGCAGAATGGCCAGTGGAGGCTGACCTAGTATGCGAAAGGTACTGAGAAAGCCAACGGCGAGGGTCAGGATCATGGTCATAAAAAGGCCGCCGAGCAGCACCCCCGGTTGAAGCGTCCACGGCAGATCGAAGACAAAATGGAGAACACCCCATGACAGCACGCTGGCAAGCACCGTTCCGATAAGGCCGGCCACCGCTCCCATGAAGGCATATTCTGTGGCAAAGGAACCAGCGATCAGGGTTCGCGTGGCGCCGAGAGCCTGAAAGATCACGGATTCGTACAGGCGACGATATCGCGTGGTTGCGAGTGCCGCTGCCATGACAAGGCTGCCTGCCAGCACGCAGAACACGGCAATGGCCCGGATGGCGATCGAGAGGTGTTCAAGCACCCGCGCAAACGTATCCATGACCTCGCCAATATTAATGGCCGTGACGTTCGGAAACGCTTCGATGACCGCTTGCTGAAGCAGGACTTCTTCCCGCGGCGGCACTCTCACGGTCGCGACAAAGGTAAAAGGGGCGCCTTCCAGGGAGCCCGGGGAGAGGATCATAAAAAAATTCGTTGAAAAATTATTCCATTCTACTTTTCTGATGCTGCTCACCGTTGCCGGAAGGACTGTTCCTTGGATATCGAATTCGATGAGGGATCCGGTATCTACGCCGAGATGCCGAGCCGCATCTTCCTCCACTGAAACCAATGGCCCTCGAGTGTTCACTGGACGTCCCCACCAGTCTCCTTTAACCACCACATTGTCTTTAGGAAGTCGATCGAGAAAGGTCAGCACGTACTCCCGGGTGAAGTACCACGATTTTCCATGCTCGCCGTTTCGCTCGCCTCGCCGTTCCCGCTCGTCGTCTTGATTAATGGGGACTGGCTGTCCATTCACAGCATGGAGTCTCGAGCGAACCAAAGGGGTCAATTCCGGGGTGACGTGCGAAAAGCGCTCGTGAATCAGGCGCTCGAATGCGGCTCTCTGATCCGGTTGCAAATCAATAAAGAAAAAGGTCGGCGCATTGACCGGTCTACTTGCTCCGATTTGTCTGATGAGTGACTGCTCAAGGAGCGAGATGGTAACGATTATCATTACCCCGATGCCGACGGCCATCATAATGCTCGTCGCTTGGCTTCCGGGTCGCACTAGATTTCTCATGGCATGGCGAACCGTCAAAGACGCCGACGATCCGGCGATCCTAAGCCATCGAATTACCATGTTGGCGGCGAGAGTCAGAAGCAGCACAGCCGCCACCAATGCGCCCATGAACATCATTCCGATAGAGATGGATCGAGCCTGCCACACGGCGAGTCCGGACAGTCCGATGGCGACCAGCACGACCGTAACCCAACGCACCGGATCTCGAAGATGTTTCAACCATATGAATCTCCGCTGTGGGGAATCATCGTCCTGCTCCGTACCCATACTCTCGGTTCGAAAGATAAGCGCAGGACGAATCTCTCGAATGCTCAGCAGAGGCCACAGGGTAAAGAGTAGAGTCGTGGCTGCCCCGAGGGCCAGGCCCTTCAGGATAGGCTCGGCAGACAGGGATCTTTGCCTGACCGACAGGTCCAGCAGATCCGTTGGGAGCAGGCCGGCGAACAGTGTTGGGATAACGTGGTGCAGTGAGGCGCCTATGGTGACACCCGCCACGCTACCCATAAGACCGAGACACAGTGCCTGAACGAGGTAGGTTCGAATGACCGTGCCCGAGTCCGCCCCGAGGGTTTTTAAGACCGCAATGGTCTTGAGCTTGTCTTTTACAAACGCATGGACGGTACTCGCTACGCCGATTCCCCCGACGAACAGGGCGGTTAACCCAACCAAACCTAAATAGCGGGTCAGTTGATCGAGAAACCGGCGGAGTTGAGGTTGTGCCTCGCGAAATGTCGAGACATGGGCTGAGTCGCCGATGAGCCGCTGGCGCAATCCGGCGAGCAAGGGTTCGGGTTGAACTTCAGACGGCACGCGGAGAAGATAACGTTCTCGTACACGACTGCCTGGTTTCACGAGGTCAGCTGCTTTCAGAGCCTCTTGGGATATCATCACGCGAGGCCCGAGGCTAAAGGCACTGGCGACTCTATCCGGTTCATGCTTCAGCGTGCCCGTGATCGTCAACACCGCCCGGCCGATTTTGAGCTCATCGCCAACCTGCAATCCCATCTTGATCAGGAGAGACTCTTGTACGATGGCCCCATAACAACCGGTCTTCTCCGCCCTTCCGTCCGCCGCGCAGCTCCCACTTTGTTGTGCGGTCAGTTCCGACACGGGGCGAGGGGGCTCGGTTTTCAGCGTGCCGTAGAAAGGGTAGGATCGTTCGACTGCCTTCAATTCGATGAGTTGCGTGGGGACGGCATACGACGGAGGCGTAGGAGATGCCTGACGTTGAGGCCGGGACGCCATGGCAACCAGTTCGCTGACATGGAGAACATCAATTGCTTGATGCTGAAGGGACCGCAAGATGTCGTATCCATCGGTGCTGATGGGTCGGGTGAGACGGACCTCCAGATCGCCGCCCATCAAGCCTCGCGCCTCTCGCGCAACGGTGCCTTCGACATTGGCGGCGAACAGTCCAATCCCGACTAGTGTGCCGACTCCCAGTGCAATGCAGAAAAAGAAATAGAGAAAATGTCGCCATGCCGCGCGGGTCTCCCGCCATGCCATCCTGATGACGAAGGGCATTACGGTTCCTTTGACACAGCCGCCGGTTGATCCGACACCACACGGCCATCTCGCAGCGTGATGATCCGTTGCGTAAAGGACGCCAATTCCGAATCGTGTGTCACCAGGACCAGCGTGCTGCCATAATCACGATGTAAGGCAAGGAGGAGATCGATGATCTGCCGTCCTATCGTCGAGTCGAGGTTGCCCGTGGGCTCATCGGCGAGAAGGATAGGAGGTCGACATGCAAACGCGCGGGCCACCGCCACGCGCTGTTGTTCGCCTCCAGAAAGCTGCACCGGATAGTGGGACTGCCGATCCTTGAGGCCGACGGCCGTTAGTAAGTCAATCGCGCGTGATCTGGCGTGTCGCTCGCCGGTCAACTCCAATGGGACTGCCACATTCTCCCATGCGGTCAGGGTTGGAATGAGATGGAACGATTGGAAAATGTACCCGATCTTCTGACGGCGATAGCGAGCCATCTCGCTCTCGCGCAAGGTAGTAATCTCTACACCGTCGAGCCGAATCGAGCCGGCCGTCGGCTTGTCGAGCCCGGCGATCAACCCTAGTAGGGTAGATTTGCCGCTGCCCGACGGCCCGACAATTGCCACCATTTGCTTTTCAGGAATGGCAAGTGAGATATCGTCCAAAATAGTCAAGGCATGCCCGCCTCCACTGAGACGCATCGTCACATGTGAGACGTCGATCATGTTTCTCGGTGATCCTTCTCCGTGTGGGTGAACGGTATATTATACTGTACGATCGCTGTTCGAGTTACCCTATGGGTCTTGTCACAGATCATGACTAGGTTGCACTGGCTGCACAGCTGGAGCATGTGGGTGCTGCTCGCTCTTCTCGTGCCGAATCTCTGGGGATGCGAGCAAGCTCCTTCGGGTCCATCGCCCTCGTCCCAAAATCCGCCGCCGCTTCGGCAGCCGCCGCACGACGGAGTTGGACAACGATTGGGAAATGATGTGACCATGCAGCCGGGTCTTGCGCACGAGCCGGCACGAGAAGAACGGCCCAAAATCGTCGCGTTCGGTAATAGCCTGACAGCAGGTGCCGGTATCCCGGCCGAGGAGTCCTATCCCTCGCAACTACAGCGGCGATTGGATGAAAGCGGCTACCGCTATCGGGTGATTAACGCAGGCGTCAGCGGTGATACGACGGCAGGTGGGCTTCGGCGCGTGGACTGGGTCATGAAGAGCCAGCCAAAGATCGTGGTTCTCGAGCTGGGGGCCAATGACGGACTGCGTGGCGTGTCACTCGATCAGATGTACGATAACCTAGACGCCATTATCAGACGCCTGAAGTCCACCGGTGCCAAGATAATCCTCGCCGGCATGAAGTTGCCGCTCAATTACGGAGAGGAGTATCGGTCTCAATTCGAAGCGGTGTATACGCGACTGGCTCAAGCGCATCATATTGCCCTGATGCCCTTTTTCCTTGAAGGGGTGGGAGCGCAAGCCAGACTCAATCAGGCCGATGGTATTCACCCGACCGGGGATGGCTATCGCGTGATCGTAGACAATCTTTGGCCGGTGCTGACGCCATTCCTGACACGAGCTCCACAGATGACTCTCGATGGGGGGATTGTCAGATAATTGCCGCTTACCACCGCACGTGTGAATCAATCACGACTTCTTGAAGAATGCGTCGTACACGCCATAAACGAGAATAAGCCCGATCAGTGTGTAGTATAGTCCGGTCACGCCACTATAATCAGGCGCGCCGCCCCCTGCAGGTGCATTAGCAAGAGCTAGGGAGCCATTGAGAACAACGGATGTGACGGCTCCTATCATTCCAGCGATGAGTCTGCTCATGGAAGGGACCCTCCTTTATCGGTTATTGGCTTGCCACCCGACTATTCCGAACAAACGAGCCGGATTGTACAGAAAGATAGGAATAAGAGGCAATAGGGGACCTGCAAGGTTCTCCTCATGCCTGGTGTTAGGGGTTGCTTCGGGGGTACAATCGCCCACTCATCTTTCATGGGGGCAGGCATGCAAGAGTGGGTCGCGGTCTGGTTTCAATGGGTCCACGATTGGGGCTATCCCGGCATTATCCTTTTGATGGCGCTCGAAAGCTCGATCTTTCCCATTCCCAGCGAAATTGTCATTCCCCCCGCTGCCTACTGGGCTGCTCAAGGACGTTTCAACATGCTGGGGGTAGTGCTCGCCGGGACGTTAGGGAGTTATTTGGGTGCGGCCGTCACGTATTGGGGCGCTCGGTGGCTGGGTCGCCCGCTTTTGGTCCGCTATGGTCACTATATCTTTTGTCCCGAAAACAAGTTGCTTCGCGCTGAACGATGGCTGGAACGATATGAAGCGGGAGGCGTGTTTTTTGCCAGGCTCGTGCCCGTGGTTCGCCATCTGATCGGGATTCCAGCCGGATTGATTCGAATGCCGTTTGGCGTCTACAGTCTGATGACCCTGGTCGGGGCGGCGCTCTGGTGTGCGGTGCTGGCTTGGTTTGGCGGGGCGATATTGGGGGATCAGCCCGATCTTGTGCAGGATCCGAGGCGCCTTGTCCACGTCATGCAGGCACGTTCCTATCTAATCGGGGGGTTCGCCCTGCTCTTATGCGTGCTGTACGTCGGAGTCATGCGCGTGACGGCCAAGGGCTCTTCGTCCGGGCAAGAGAAGGCAGGACGCTAACTTTTTGGAGAGAGAGACTGAAGGACGGTAGAGGCTTGCTTTAAGGACGCCGACAGTCCCTCCAACTGAGACATGTTGCTCGTGAAATCCCCGGCGATGCGCTTCACCTGATTTTCGACGCCTTCCAAAGTTTTGACCAGCTCGGCTAACTTGGTATAGGTCGCTGCGTGTCCTGCGAGTTCGACCCGAAGAGCGTCGCAGGCCGCTTGAGCAGCTTTCGTATCATCCATCGATGTTTGGAGTTGCTGCGTCAAGCGACTGAGGTGGCCTTCTCGTGCCCGGACATCTTCCTCGAGCGTCGCGTGCTTCTCTTCGCTTTGCCGCCGCCGGTCTTCCAGGCTCTGCACGGCTTTGATCCAATTCACCACCTCTCCCGCGCCTAGTGCGGGCGCCTCAGGCAACGGATGCCCCTGTCCCAGGGCGCGGACACTTGCTTGGAGCCACTCGATGAATATTGTGACCTCACTCAGTTTGATATCGAGCGCGGACGAAGTGACACCCTGTGGTGCCGCCATCGGAGCTGCGGCGGATTTTGACGTGGAACGAGGGGCCGCCTTCACTTGTGCCCACCGATGATATTCCAGCAACACTGCGATGGAATGGCGGCAAAGCGGTTGTTCATTCAGCGGGCAGGTGCATTTCGTGGTGAGTGTCCCGTCTTTGAGTTGGATTGAGAGTTGATAGACACCTGAGTTTCCGATGACCACCGAGGTAATTTGTCGTTCGTCCGCATCCGTGATGCGAACACGGTTTTCCGTGCGGTATTGATTGGCAACATGAAAGGCGGAGCCATCGACTACAGACTTGATCATGGGGGGCTCCAATAGACTCAGACGCTGTGCCGAGCACGCAATTTTCCCCTTCATTTCAATCCATCTCCAGGAGGATGGCGCATGCGCTCTACCTACGTAATATGTGTACCTGTCGCCTATGATCGTGTCAAGTAAAGACCTCTTCGGGACGTCGACATGGTTCGGTCTAGCGACGGGCGGCGCTGAGTGGACGAAGGGCCATTGCTGTCTATCGACAGCGTTTCGCTGGGCCGCTGGCGCTGATCGGGGTTAGCCACACATAATCGGCAATGGCATCGCGGATCAGGTCCTGCACTTCCTCAGGGCGATCAGGTTGCAAGGAGGTCATGTAGACAGTCTTCTGTTGGACTTCGCCCGCACGTTTGCGGACCACCCGCTTGGGAATCGGCAACTGGTATTGAATGTGTCCGCCTCCGGTATAGCTCACAATCGGACCCGGGCTGGAGGGGCTGTGGCCGAGCGACGCGCGCAGGGCTTCACCGATGGTTTTTGCCATGCCTTCATCCCGGAACATCGACGCTTCGTACATCCGCTCGTAGGCCTCCTCCGGAAGACCGCCGTGGCACAGTTGAAGCTGCTTCAGAATCACGCCACGATAGGCCGCGTCTTCGACGATCGGCTCTTCCTTCATTCCCCAAGTGATCATCTCGGGATCGGTAATGGCCTTCTTCCATCCTTGCGTGGCGACCTTGCGAACAAGTGGACGCGGTGGATTCAGGGCAAGGATAGGCATTTGTCGGGTGCGGGCAAAGGCAACGAGGGGCTCGTAATCCTGAAAGGCCCCGCCCCAATTCTGTTCCCAATGTGCGTCCTTGAGAAATTGATCCCGTTCAATTTCCGTATTCATGACATACTGATCCAGTCCGGCTTGCGCGTCCCATCCAAACATTTCCATTGCCAGGACCGGGTGTCGTCCCCTGTCAATCATGGCATGTAAGACTTTTAGCGCAGCTTCAATATGCCATTGATTCCGATGCTCTTCACCGAGATAGATCACATCTTGTAGGGCCAGCACGTTGATCCATTCGTCGAATGGGATGACACGTCGACTGTGAACGTCCAACACTTGCCAGGCTTCAAATACATGGGTCGATGGAGCTGTGTCGGCACTAAGGGAAGACCATGATGGGGAGAGGAGCAAGACTCCTAACAGCAATCCTGTGATTATCCGTAGGTCAAGCATGGTTGAGTGCCTGTATGGTAACACAAGGGCTTCGTCGACTGTACATGGTTTGTTGGTAATGGGCCTTGTGATTGTATTTTGCCTTCCAGTTCAGTCAATCAGTTTGTTATTCTCCGGGCATGGCGATTGATCCCCAGCGATGCACACAATTCAAAGCTGAAGTGCATCGGGCCAAAGAGTCCAATCCTAAGGCCTGGGAATTTTCTACGAAGTTGGTCGGGCGCTCATCGCTTGCTCAAACGCTCCATCTTCTGGCGCGAGCTATTGAGGCGTCCGATCAACCCGCCGATGTCAAAGCTCTCTTGATGCAGGGCCTCTCCGGTCGATCGGCCGGCGGCGTCCATGACGTTCAGGGAGAGCCGCTCAAACAGTTGACCGGTCTGCCGACGACCAAAGCCGTGCGAGCGCTCTGTATTTTATTCGGGCTTGTCGGATCGGCAAGGAGCGCGGCAGGGTGCTCCTCATGGAGTCCTTCGGATATAGAAAAGTTTGTCCGCGCGCATCGCAATCCCTACGATCTGTTGATGGACGTCGATGTGCCCTCACTGCTGGATCTCGGAGCTGGAGATCTATCGTTCGCCATAGAATTGGCCGACCAATATCTCCCGCGCTTCCGGGAACGGCAACGCAGGCTTGTGCTGCATGGCATCGATCGATTGAAGCCCGGCTCCCGGCTTGGTGGTCGCTTGCACGCTCACCCGGATGCGATCGAAAAACTCAACGGATCTCGCGACGAAGAGTGTTCGGCTCTTGAGTTTGCATTCTGGGGCAATCAAGACATGTTTGCTCTGGAGCAGAACAAGGCCGTGTGGCCCTGCTATACGATGGTCACCTGCCACGGGCCCGCCACACCGACCTTTGCGTATGAACCCACACGACTCTCGGCTTCGCTCATTGAAGCCGACCTCATACGGACAAAAGGGGCGTTTCGTCGTGTTCGCATGGAAGGCGAAGAGGCATTGGAGGTCGACCATGCCGGACGCGCATTGCTCTTCCCTTCCTGGAAATTTCACATTAAAGGTCCCTTGGCCTTGTTGAACCTTATTGCGCGGCGAGGCAAGTGCTGTCTGCTGACATCCATCGACACGCAGGTCTTCTGGGAAATTCTCTCGCAGCTCTTCGAAGATCCGAACGTGCGACCGGCGGACGTGATCTTCACGCCTGAGACACTCCCTGAGATCTTTGGCTCGCGCTATGCCGAGTTGTCCGGCATGCCGGTCGGTGCCTCAGTGGCCTTGTCAACCCTAGGAGCTCTGCGCTCCACATTCCCTACCGAGTGGTCGGACAAGAGTGGACGCACCGGATCGTACCGATTTCGCTATGTCGAGATCCGACGGGGCGCCGTTTTTGATGGAATTCCTGCGAGTCAAACCGCACGTCTGTTCAAAACCATGACTGAGGAAGCTCCGCCCTGGTTCCTCATTCTGGTTCCCGAGCCAGTTCAGCCGTAAATTGACGCTCTAGCAGTCGTTTGCTAGACTTTCGGCACACGCCTCATACATTCACTTCCAACGCCGTAACGAACGGACATGACTCATAAAATACGACTGCTCAAGACGAACGTCGAGCGCGTCGTCAAAGGGAAGCCGCAGGCCATTGAGTGGGCCATCGTGTGCTTGCTTGCACGCGGACATCTTTTGATCGAGGATGTCCCCGGCGTTGGTAAGACAACGCTCGCTCATGCATTGGCGCGCTCACTGGACTGTTCGTTTAAGCGCATCCAATTCACGAGCGATCTGTTGCCGTCCGATATCCTCGGCGTGTCGGTTTTCAATCGACAGAAGCAGGCCTTTGAATTCCTGCAGGGCCCGATTTTTGCGAACATTGTACTCGCCGACGAAATCAATCGGACGACTCCCAAAACACAAAGCAGTTTGCTCGAAGCGATGAATGAGGCGCAGGTCTCGATGGATAACGAGACCCGAGCCCTTCCGCAGCCGTTCATGGTGATCGCCACGCAGAACCCCTCGGAACATCATGGGACCTTTCCATTACCGGAATCGCAGCTCGATCGCTTCCTGATGAAGATTCGGATTGGCTATCCAGATCTTGCCGCTGAGAAAGAAGTGCTTGATCGTCCAGCCACTCTTCATCCGGCCCAAGAATTGGAACCGGTCCTCACCGCCCATGATGTGCTTGAATTGCAACAGCATGTAGAAAAGGTCCGGCTGGACGACAGCTTGCTGGAATACTTATTGGCCATTGTGGCGATGACGCGACGAAATCAGTTTCTGTCGCTTGGCGTGAGCACCCGCGGCGCCGGTGCGCTGTGTAGAGCGGCAAAAGCCCTGGCGCTTTCTCGAGAGCGCGACTATTGCCTTCCGGACGATATTAAGGAGTTGGTTCCAATCGTCCTCCCACACCGTGTGATGCTCAACGTGACGCGCGGGGCTCGAGGATACGGCTCTGTAGAAGCCGAAGAGGTGATTCGCGATATTGTCGAATCGGTTCCCGTCCCACTGTAAGCAACAATCGGCGCATGAGGTTTCACTTTCCCGTGAAGCCCCGGCATCCGGTTCAAGCTAACGACAGACTACGATGGCGCTGTCTTTTCTTCGTGCATTCCTCCGCTGGGCTTCCCGGAATCGTTCCATCCGCCTCACCTCGGAAGGCGTCCGCTTTATCTTGCTCACCGTGGGCATCGGCGTCGCATCTATCAATACGGGCAACAATCTTCTGTATCTTCTCTTCGCGATGATGCTGAGCCTGATCGTCATATCCGGTATCCTGTCCGAACGGTGTTTCAAGCAGGTTGACGTGAGACGGCGCCTGCCGCCTGCGCTGTTCGCCAATCAGCCCGCAACGGCGGCCTTTATGATCGGGAACCGGTCATCTCGCTTGCCGGTGTTCTCATTGCGCATTATGGATATGATCGACGAGACGCCGGTGGATCGAGGCGTACAGGTGCTCCAGTTGCCCCCGGGTGCTAGGACGATCGTATCCTATCCCTTACTCGTGAAGCGGCGCGGGACCTATGTATTGGCGGGCATCAAGCTCTTCACGCACTTTCCGTTCGGCTTATTTGTGAAGGCTGCCACATTTCCTGTTCGATCGGAACTCATCGTCTATCCCGAGATCAAGGACCTGTCATCGGTTCTCCTCGATGACTTGTCGATGGTGGGTCATGATCAGACACTGCTCACGCGTGGACACGGGACGACATTGCATAATCTGCGACTGTATCGGCCTGGAGATGACTCGCGGGCGATTCATTGGAAGACGACCGCCCGGAAGTCCCTCCTGATCGTTCGCGAAACGGAGGCGGAAGAGCAGCGCCAGGTCACGATCATGTTGCACACGCAGATGCCGGATCCGTCTGGAGGCGCGGACTTTCATAAGCTGTTTGAAGAAGCCGTGTCGTTGGCGGCATCGTTGGCCGTCCTGTTCACCCAGCGCGCATATGAAGTGCGACTCGTGGTCGGCGAAGAGCAGCTGGCCTATGAGGCCGGTGACGCACATCTGTCTCGCATGCTGTCTCTCTTGGCTGTATGCCGACCGGTTGTGGAGTCCTCGTCATACTCCAGGGAATCGCTGCGCCCCTCCGAGTCTCGCGGCAATGAATTGACCCTTCACGTGCTTCCTTGTCCCGACCCGCGTTTCGCTGCGGCCGCCCGGGGCGGCAGCCGTGTGCTTGTCGCCTCGGAAATCATGTAATCACATGATGCTTCAGCGAGCCTTACGAGTGAGTGCGAAGCTCTTGACACTTGTGGCATTTTCCGCTCTTGTGGGAACGGCGAAGTTATCAATGGCCCTCACCATCGGCGGGTTTGTCGTCTTGGCCATCAGCTTCGCGCAGGAGTTTGAATGGGGCTCCAGATTGACTCTGTTTCACCTTCCACGAACGGTGTGGAATGGAGGCGTCGTTGTAGCCTCTCTCGTCACGGCCATGGATTTTCTGTGGGGTACTCAGAATGCCCTGCAGGCAAGCCTGTATGTCCTCGTATTTCTCATGGCGAACAAGCTCCTGACGCTCGTTCGGCTCAAAGATGTCCCTCAGCTCTTTGTCATCGGATTTCTGGAATTCTTAGCCGCAG
Organism: Nitrospira sp. Nam74; assembly: GCF_965152615.1. Classification (NCBI taxonomy): domain Bacteria; kingdom Pseudomonadati; phylum Nitrospirota; class Nitrospiria; order Nitrospirales; family Nitrospiraceae; genus Nitrospira; species Nitrospira sp. Nam74. The sequence goes on from NZ_OZ224220.1 coordinate 311,463, forward strand.
CCGTGCTGACCGTCGATCTCTGGTATGCCGTCGCCTTTGTCATTTATTTACTGACGGCAATCTGGGCATTGCTCTTGTACCACCTCAGTTGTGAAGCGGTTCAGAACATGCAGGTCGCTGACGAAGCGCGCCTCGGCTATATGCCCGTTCCGTTGACGGCGCGGTTCTTTTGGACGACGAACGCAATTGCGATCAGCGCGCTCCTGGTAGCCAGCAGTATTTTCTTAGTGATGCCGCGTACTGGATTTGGATTCTTCCAACAAGCCCATGGAACTCCTATCAGGACATCCGGTTTTTCAGAAAAGGTCGATCTGGGCGTGATCGGTGCGGTCAAGCAGGATCCGACGCTTGTGATGCGCGTGCAATTCCCTGATCTTGAGGGTGAGCCGGCGGAGCGCGTGTATCTGAAGGGAGCCTCCTTTGATCACTACACCGGACAATCCTGGACGAACACATCTACAAGGCGACGACTCGTTGCCAAAACTGAGGATGGGCTGTTCGAACTTGGTCCGAGACCGGCTGTCGGTCAAAACACCCCGCGTGTGACCCAAGACATTTTGTTGGAAGCGCTCGATATGTCTGTGTTGTTTGGTCTCCCCTCTGTTCAGGAGATCCGGGGCCCATTCGCGTCGCTTGAAACAGATGGGATGGGCACTCTCTGGCTGCCTCATGCCGTACCTCGTCAGCTTCAGTACACGGTGACTTCGATAGACGCATCTCTAGCGAATGAGGATCGTCGGCGTGAGGTCTCGGCATATCCGGCTGAACTAAGAAGTCGGTTTCTGCAACTCCCTTCGATAGATCCCAGGGTAGCCGAATTGGCGCAAGCCGTCACCCGGGATGCCGGCACTCCATATGGCATGACGATCGCCATTAAGCAGCATCTACTCTCCAGCTATACCTATAGTCTCGACGTCGGATCGATTCTGAGTGCCAGTCCGTTGGAGGAATTTCTGTTCAGCCGTAAAACCGGCTATTGCGAGCACTATGCGACCGCCATGGTCATTCTGTTACGGACAGTCGGTATTCCCGCTCGCCTGGTGACCGGGTTTCTCCCAGGGGAGTGGAACGATTTTGGTCATTATTATGCCGTTCGCCAGCAGGACGCGCATGCCTGGGTCGAGGTCTGGTTCCCTCGATCGGGATGGGTAACGTTCGATCCGACTCCAAGCGTGATGAAGCAGGTCGGCAGCCCACTGCTCAAGCACGTGGGGGAAATGATCGATTCCATTCGGCTGAAATGGGATCGATTCGTGATTCACTATAGCTTCTATGATCAAATCACCGTTGCACAAGGGCTGCGTAATCAGGGCGAGGCCTTACGGTCACAGTTGCCGAATCTGATCACGCTAGCGAAAAGCTGGGTATGGCCGGGACAGGACGCTGGAGCAGTGCCTCCATCGCAAACTCCTTGGCGGGCTGTGGGATCGGTCTTTCTCTGCCTCGGGTGTGTCGTATTCATCGGTATGTACTTGAGAGGGCGACGATCCAAATCAGCCTTCATGAATAGCGACCTGGAATCCGTTCGGCTGTATCAACGAATGCTCGCGGTCTTGGCCGCCCGCGGGGTGAAAAAACCTTCGGCCGCTACACCGTTAGAATTTAGTGCGTGTGTGTGTCGCGAGGACCAGGCCGCCGGCCCATTCGTCGAGGAGCTCACCACACTGTACTATCGGGGTCGTTTCGGCCATGAGTCGCTGTCCCACGACGAGCTTCAGCAAGCCGAGCAACTGTTAACGCAGCTTGCCTCGGTGCCGCGATAAAGGTTTCGAAAGGGGTTGTAGGCCATTCTCAGATGATGGCTACGATGGAACCATTCCCTCTGCCTGATATGTCGCCCTGCCCTCTCTTGACGTCGCCATCGCAGGGATTATGTGTAGCGTGGTGACGTTTGTTTGGGGGAAGTATGGACGTACAAAAACCAGTTAAGGAGTTTTTGCGAGCAGCGGATATTATCCTGGATCGTTTAAGAAGCGGTCATCCCTTCTCCGGACGAGAAGTGATGATGTTGCAGACATACAACACCCGCATCGCGGCGTCCCTTGCGCACCGTGTAGCGGATGAAACGCACCTCACGTCAAACCGCGCCGCAATGCCTGCTCAATCTTCCGAATAAGCCGGGCACAGTCTGGCAAAGGGCGACCCTAATGCTGGTTCCAATTGCAGATGCCCGTTGATCCAGCCATCGCGTCTGATCTATAGGCACCCCTGAAAACCCCAGATAGTAATGGGCAAGAACTGCAACGCTAACGGTACTTGCATTCTTCAATTTAGCTGGACCGGTCCCATAACACACCGCTTGCGAGGTAGAGGTGTAAACCGAAGAGCCGGGTCTTGACCAGCCGAAAGTCGGTATTATCTTCGCTCACAGATCAACGGTGGGCTTTTAACAGAAAGGAGGATGCTATGGCACTCACATCGTTTGATGTCGATCGACTCCTCAATGAGACGCTTCGCAGCATGAACGCCGGAGGTTGGGCGCCGCCCTGTAATGCCTATGAAGATGAGCATGGCTTCCACGTGGAGGTCGCGCTTCCAGGCTTGAATCGGCAAGACATGGAGATTCTGTTCGAGGATGGCGTCTTAACCGTGAAGGGCGAGCGAAAGGGCAATACGTCGGATAGTACTCGCCGATATTTTGCTCAAGAAATTGGATGGGGCGCTTTTAGTTGATCGTTCCGTCTTCCAACCTACATCGATCCCGAAAAGGTATCGGCGTCTTATAAGGACGGTGTCCTTACTCTGGCATTGCCGAAACGCGAAGAGGCCAAACCGCGCCGGATAGAAATTACTTAAGCCTTTGCCTAGGTAACGATTAACAGGGACCCTCGCGGCCGGAACGGGATCTCAGCGTGCCCTTCCGGCCGCCCCTTTTCGTTCGACGATCATTCAGTGAAGTATTCCTCAGCGGCCCTACGGTTTGTTGAAGCACGCTGTACCTTTTCCACCAAGACACCCTCAATCCTCCTCATTCCCTTCACTTGTTACCGCACAAGTGATGACGAAGTGTTACCCTGTAGTTCGGCTTTCAGGAGACCCTGTACGGTGGCATAGCCGCTTTCCAATCTGGTTAGGAGGGGGCCAGCAAGTTCGAGCGCTTGCGTACGTCCTATGGTTTCTAGTTCCTTGCACAAGGCTGCGAGTTCACGCGCTCCTAGATTGGCGCTACTTGATTTGAGGCTATGCGCTGCCCGATGTACCGCTGTGGCGTCTCGCGCCTCGAGTCCTATCCGCAAATTGCGAATCAGGTCCGGCGTGGTATCAAGATACATATTGATCGCCTTCTCGAGGACATCCGGCTTTCCTGGACGCTGCAGCGTTCGGATAGCCATCAACGTCTGGTAATCAATTGCGGATGAGGGTGTGGCCGTATTGAGGGACTGAGAATTCCCATCTTCAGTTGATAAGCCTGGGCTCATATTGCGCCCCTGGCCGGGCGTCGTCGCCGCCTTTTTAGGCAGCCAACGCCCAAGGACTTCCACTAACTGGTCCTGCGTGAATGGTTTACTCAGGTAGTCATCCATGCCCGCCGCCAAGCAATGTTCACGGTCGCCCTGAAGCGCGTGAGCCGTCAGAGCAGCGATGGGAAGCCGGCGTCGGTTCCCTTCATCGGCTTCCCGACGGCGTATCTCAGTGGTAGCTTCAAAGCCATCCATCTCAGGCATCTGGCAATCCATCAGCACGAGATCATAGGCGTGCCGAGTGATGGCCGCGACGGCTTGGCGACCATTCGCCGCGACGTCCACCTGACAACCGAACACCTCTAAAAAGTTCTGCGCGAGTTCTTGATTGACTGGATTGTCTTCGACCAGCAGGACGTGTCCCTCGAATTGAACCGAAGGCTGGAGAAGTACTGCAGGACCGCTGACCTCGACTGCCGTTTCCTCGTGTTCTCTCATCATGGTCGTCAGCGCCCGGTACAACTCTCTCTGGCGAAGCGGCTTTCTTAAAAACAGGGATACCCCGGCCTCTCTGGCTGCATCGGTGTCTCCTTCGAGCATGACAGAACTGAGCATCGCGACCCGGCGTGGTGCAATCTTCGGCTCCGCTTTGATGGCTTCTGCCAGCTCAAGTCCATCCATGTCCGGCATCTTCATGTCCAAGATGGCCATATCATAGTGGATGGCTTCAGACGCAGCTGTCCGAAGTCGCTCCAGCGCTTGCCGCCCATTCTGCACGACATCGGGCTGCATCCCCCACCCCAGCATCTGGTGCTTGAGGATGCTTAAATTGGTGGCGTTATCGTCTGCGATGAGTACCCGAAGGCCCTCCACACTCTGCGGCAGCGACGGTCGTATAGTTGCAGTCTTGACCTGTTTGGGGAAGCGCGCGGTGAAATAGAAACTAGACCCTCGGCCAGGGGTGCTTTCCACGCTGAGTGTGCCTTGCATGAGCTCGACAAGTTGTTTGGAAATCGAAAGACCTAAGCCGGTGCCGCCGAATTTGCGTGTCGTCGTACCATCAGCTTGGCGGAACGGATCAAAAATGTGACGCTGTGCTTCCTGTGCAATGCCGATCCCTGTATCGTTCACCGCAATCTGTACGACCACCATCGTCTTGGTCTGTTCAACCGCCGACACGTCGACGACCACTTCGCCGTGTTCGGTAAATTTAATCGCGTTGCCGATGAGATTCATGAGGACTTGGCGCAAGCGGTAGGGATCGCCTTCGACCGCAGTCGGCACGCCGGTCGGTATGTGGCACGCCAACTCTAGGTCTTTGGCATGGGCTCGTTCAGCGAGTAATTCAACAACTTCCTCGATCGCATCACGGAGGTCAAACTCCACTTGTTCGAGCTTGAGTTTTCCTGCTTCGATCTTCGAAAAATCCAGAATGTCATTGATCGTGGTCAGCAGGCCTTCACCGGATAAGCGGACATTATTCGCATAACGACGTTGCCTATCCGTAAGGGACGTGGCTAGGAGGAGTTCCGTCATCCCGAGGACCCCGTTCATAGGCGTGCGGATCTCATGGCTCATATTGGCCAAAAATTCGCTCTTGGATCTATTCGCCAATTCAGCGGACTCCTTGGCTTGTTGTAGTTGCGATTCATGTCGTTTGCGTTCCGTAATGTCTTCAATGAAGGAATTGAAGATGTAGGAGCCACTGACTTTGAGTGGGGTTATGGCCACTTCCGCCGGGAACTTGCTCCCATCGCGTTTAACCGCGAGGGTCTCAATCCGACGCTCGAACACGCGGCCGTCGAGGGTTTCTAAGAAAGTACGAAACGTCTGGGCCTGTGCATCTTGATGAGGAAGGGACAGAAGCGTCTGACAGAAATCCATTCCCATGGCCTCATCGCGAGTCCACTGAAAGATTGTCTCCGCTTGCCGGTTCCAATCAATGATCTTTCCTTGCGCATCGATTGAGATGACGGCGTCAAGAGCCGTCTCGATGACTAGGCGAGTGCGCGCCTCGCTCTCAATGGCCTGCGCCTGGGCCGATTCATTGAGGCGCCAAAAGACCATCAAGGCTGCGCTCTCAGCCAAGATAAATCCGCCGTGTATCGATGCCCAAATCCAAGGATTCTGTTGCCCTGGTCCATGATTGTACACAGCATGTGGGGCCACCATTGCCATCACTCCATGATCGGCCACGACAAAAAGGAGGGCGAGCAGGAAGGGCACCCAGTCTTGATAGAGGGCAACGACCGCCATCATCACGAAAAAATGAAAGTGTAGTTCAATATATCCATCCGATAAATGCACTAACAGAGCCGACGACGCCATCAATCCAAGCGTCGCAAGACCACCTCGCCATCTGCGGTCAAGCGTGGTCCACATCGCTAATGACGCGAACGCCGTCACGATGGCGCCGGCGGCAATGTTATGAGACAACGGATTGCCATGGAGCAGGCCAAAGCAGGGTACGCCAGCGGCATGGAGCCAGAGCAGAAGAAGAATCCCTCTGTGTCGCTGTTGCCATGCCGCATCAGGCAGGGCGCCCCCTTGAGGAAAGGCTTGCCTGATGCGACTCATGGCACTCTTCAGGCTCTTGCTGAAATTCATTTGATCACGCATGGCAACTCACTCCTTAGGCTGTCTCAATCTGGTGACTTACTTGCTGTGTTATCTGCGCGCAGCTGTCCCGGAACAGATGGCTTGGGTACCGCCTTTCTGCCACGTACCTCGAGGCACCGCTTTGTGATCCTGCCGTAGTGCCTCTTACTACTCAATCTTTCACTAAAGATCGCAGACATCATACGAGTCTGTAGAGCACGTCTTTACTTCTGTCCGGATGCTTTTTGTTCCTACATGACTAGGTAGAAATGTGTCCGTGGAGACTAAAAGAACGAAGATCGTAGATGACTGTCGGTGGGAATCGAAGTCTGTAAAGATGCTTGTTACGCTTAGAGGGAAGCCTAGCTGGGCCACTGCAATGCTGCAATGTCCGGATATAAATGGATTGCATCGTTCCTAGGCGCGGAAGCCATGGCCCCATGCTGGTCTCGATGATGTGACGGCGGTGCACCGCTCGATTTGTGTTAACATCGGCGGGTCGCGGTTTGCATGCAATGGCGCGTGATGAGACCGGGCAGAGACGCAATGGCCTCAACGTCATCTATCGGTTTATAGACAGGCGAATGGTTAAATGGAATCAAATAAGGACGTGGTAGCCGCGACACAATTCAAAGAGACCCTGCATGGTATCGTCCTGCTCGTCGATGATGATCCCCTCATGCGGTTCCTGACAAGACAAGCATTAGAGCAATGCGGCCTCGTCGTCGAGGAAGCCGAAGATGGAAGACAGGCGCTGGCCGCCTATCAGCACACCCGGCCGGATCTTGTGCTGATGGATGTCATGATGCCGTCAATGGACGGGTTTGAAGCCTGTCGTCTGTTGCGTGCATTGCCCGAAGGCGATCGCACGCCGGTGATCATGATCACCGGTTTGGAGGATGGTGATTCCATTACGCAAGCGTATGAAGCTGGGGCGACCGATTTTGTCATCAAACCGATTAATGCCATGGTTCTGAGTCATCGCGTACGCTACATGCTCCGCGCAAGCCGAGCCCTCGCGGATTTGCGCCAGGCAAAAGAATCTGCGGAAGCGGCCAATCTGGCCAAGAGTCAATTCCTAGCGAATATGAGCCATGAAATCAGGACTCCGATGAACGCGATTTTAGGAATGGCGGACCTCTTGTCGGAAACGGAGCTGAGTGCGGATCAGCGCGAATATGTCGGAATTTTTAGACGGGCTGGAACCAATCTCATCGCGCTCATCAACGATATTCTTGATGTAGCGAAAGTGGAGACAGGCTTTCTAGAGCTTGAGCACATTGAGTTCAGCTTGAGCGAGACCATAGATAAGGCAGTCGAGCTGATGGCGCTTCGGGCGCATGAAAAGGGGCTTGAATTGTCCTGTTCCATCGCGCCTAACGTCCCCCTCTTCGTAGTCGGCGACCCGTACCGTCTTCAGCAGGTAATCGTGAATTTGCTGGGCAATGGCATCAAGTTTACGGACCGGGGAGAAGTCACGCTGAAGGTCATGAATGATTTGCCGGATGGTCCTTCCGCCCACCTTCGCTTTTTGGTATCGGATACCGGGATTGGCATTGCGCCTGACAAGCTTGACCTCGTGTTCGAGTCGTTTAGTCAGGCTGACTCTTCCACGACTCGAAAATATGGGGGGACGGGGCTAGGGTTAAGTATTTCAAAGCACCTCGTCGAACTCATGGGCGGACGAATTTGGGCCGAAAGTGTGCCCGGAAGCGGCAGTACGTTGTCTTTTACCACCGTATTCGGTATTCCGGCCGGCCCTCCTACTTCGTCCTCAGAGCCGGAGGTAAACCTTGTAGGGCTGAAGACGCTGGTGGTAGACGACAATGCGACGAACCGGCTAATTTTGCGCGAAGCCTTAACATCGTGGGGTGCTCTGGTGACGGAAGCGTCGACCGGTCTAGAAGCGCTACGGGCATTCGAGCAGGCCGAGCTTGAGAGCCAGCCATATCAGCTGACACTGATGGACGGTCGCATGCCGGGCATGAGCGGATTCGAAGCGGCGGAGCAACTCCAAAGCATCTCGAAACGAGCTTCACACACGGTTATGATGCTGACTTCGGATACACAAACAGGCGATATCGCCAAGGCGTACAAGTTGGGCCTCGCAGGTTATCTCATCAAGCCCATTCGCCGAGCCCATTTGCATAAGGCTCTGCATCTCACGCTGAGCCGAAAGGCTTTAGGGCAGAAGCCCACCGCTGCCTCCACTCCAACAAACCTTAAGGAATCATCCCTCAAAGTTCTTCTTGTGGAAGATTCCTCTGATAATACGGCGTTGATTCTGGCGTATCTGAAACACACCTTGCACGTCATTGATACTGCCGATAATGGCGCGCTTGGTGTTGAAAAGTTCCGGCAAGGTACCTATGACATCGTTCTAATGGATATGCAAATGCCGGTTATGGACGGCTATGCAGCCACGAAAGCCATACGCCTATGGGAGTCCGATCAGTCTCGGGCGCCCACGCCAATCATTGCGTTGACGGCCCATGCGCAACCGGAGGATACATTGAAAAGTTTTGAGGCAGGATGTACGGACCACCTCACGAAGCCAATCAAGAAACAGGTACTACTCAGACTTTTGGCGACGGTACAAGGGCGATACGTCGGTCATAAAAGTTAATACGCGGCTACGGGAACATCATGAAATATATTTGCCCGACCATGTGAACTGTGCGTATGGGTTCGCTTGCCGGCATCAAGCCTCTCTAACTGCCGCAATCTTCTCTATCAAGAAACTTTGAAGTCGACCTAAAAGGAATGGGCGGAAATAGTCACAATCGCTTGGCCCGTTTTTCAATGAAGCGGCTTCACTGCCAAGCCATGGCCCCGTTTTAAGTCACCGTGTTCCACCACAAGATCTCTCGCCCGGTGCATCGGCTAGCGGAATGTCCACTCACCGCTCATATCATCTGACAGGTTGCTTCGAAATTTAAGCTTCAGCGCGAGTCGATGTTCGCCATAGTCTTGACGTGATGCACCGCCGCGCATAAAATGATACTGAGAACTAGTATCAGTTATAGGCCTGCGACCTGTGCGTTCTGAGCCCAACACCGCCCTTGTGGCTGTTGGGCTTTTTATTTTCTTAAAGGAGGAGTCATGTTAACGCTATCCCAGAAATTGCAGGACATGCGAGTGCTGGGTTTGAGCAATGGTGATGTGCAATACCGGGGCTTCACTAACACGTTGCGTCCCTGGCGGCTGCTGATTTTCCCTCCGTTGCTGGATGCTGCGACGTTAAACTTCATGCAAACGGCAGCGCTTCAATGCCCGCCGCGAGCCGAACTTATGGTGGTCGTGCGGTCTGTCGGGACCTTATTAGAGCCTTGGGCTCGCATGCCCTCGTCCAGGCTTGTCCTTCTTGCCGACCCTCTCGAACGCTTGTATAGAGCCTTTGGCATACACGCGCGTCATTCGCACTGTGAAACGTTTTTGCTGAATCCGCAAGGGCTGCTTCAGTTCGTTCTTGTGCATCGGATGCCCGGGCCGGCACTTATGGCGATGGTGGAATTGTTGGCACTGCTGCTTCGGCCCCGCAATTGTGGGCACGGCCTTGCCACCCTTCAATAGCGTTACCACTGCTCACTACAAGATCCGGTTCATCATGAGCTCTAGGGTGTCCGCCATCGGAAAGATCCGTGATGGGGGACCAGGGCCTTTAAGGGAGAATTTGCCGCTGCCTGCGCTATCGCTAGCACCCTTTGCTGTCGCGGCACTGGGTATGCCCGACTACGGATAGATTAGCCGCAGTACGTATCCCGTGACGGCCATGAGGCATGTTCATAGCGGGAGACGGATCAGAAGCCGGCGCATTCAGCGGGAAACCAAGCGCCGGCATCACACCATTGGGGTGCGAAACCAAGTGAATGGTTCTGGAAAATGTAAGGGTTTTCGGGCGATCCACAATGCCGATCAATATAAAACTTTCCTGAGAGCCGCCAGTAAGCCTTGCGCGGTAAACGGTTTGATGATGTAAGCGTTTGCCCCCTGCTGTTCACCCCAGAACTTATCGCTTTGCTGCCCTTTTGACGTGCACAAGAGGAGGGGGATGTGTTTGAAACGGTCGTCGGCCTTCAACTCCCGACACGCTTGGTAGCCGTTTCGTCCCGGCATCACGACGTCCAACATGATAGCGTCGGGCCGTTCTACTAATAGTTTGTCTTCCAGCCTGTCGGCATTGGGATAACTGACCACCGTGTGGCCGGCTTCCTTGAGCACGTTTTCGATTAACTGTAGCTCTGCATAGGAATCATCGACAACGACAATCTTGCTCACACTTTCTCCTTCTTATTGGTTCAACTGATTCTACGTGCGTGCCTCTCTTCTCTGAGCATAATCCCACACGAACCGCCAATCGACAGGTCAGCACTGTCGCGACGTGAGGAAAAGTACTCGACGGTCTATGTCATCGACCTCAGACCTTTGAGGCTACTGTAATAGTGGCAGAAGTCTTCAACCACTAGAGTCTCAATGTACTTACGATGGATGTTTTTTGTACCGAGGTCCTTCTAGGTCCAAGGCCGTGACACCGCCCTCACCAGTTTCGGAGAGGTGCTCGGTTGACGAGAGCAGGTTTCTGAAGTCCTTCAATCGCATTAGTTCAAACTGTTCCTGATTCGGCGGCGACCGTTGATATGCCAACATTGCTTTGCCCACCCCTGCATCGCTAGCCTCACGCGTATTTCTGGCTAGATGCCGGGTGCGCCCGTCACGAAAATCGATAGCGCGCCTATGCCATCGTGGCATGTTGAGCAGGAATCCTATCTCGTTATAAAACTGTTCGCACGCAGTTGGACCCTATCCTAGTTCTAAAAAAGGATCCACTAGGGCCATTCGTTTCGCACAGCAGTCCCCATAAAACATCGCAGGTTCTATAATCATTATTGTATACAATTCATTATATTAGACGGAGAAAAGCGGAACGAACCATCGAAGCAAAGGAATGCATCGTGGATGCCCCCAAGGGAATCATGCTCGACCATCCTGTGGGGTACGTTTGTGTTCTTAGAAAACAGGGGCAGCATACGATCCTACTCAGATAACGTCTAATAATTTCATTATGGTTACTGCCAACCGACGCGCTTGTTGAAGCGGGGGACCAGCGGCAACGGCGGCGACGCAAACCATCACCGGCGATTGAAATGGGTTACGTTGCTGAGGTCATCGCAAACTTGAGGCGGCATGCAAGTCAGAAGGTACCGATGTCTATTCTTCTCTAAGAATTTTAATCGGATTTGCGTGCTCATGCCCCAAGGCTTCTTATGAGAGTTACATATGGGATAGTGGCACGCGATTTCGGATCGAGTCTACCCCGATGACCACCGGATATTGTTTAGAGACCAACGCACATGGAATTCAATAGATATTTTGTTCAGCTTGAGGAAGCGGCCTGCATCAACGACAAAGGCGTAAAGGGACGCGCTCCTTCCCGGGGCTTATGAGATCCTCACACGATACAACGATGCTTGGTCTGATCGCCGCGCTAATCATAGGGATTTTTGCCATCGACGTCGTCACGCCGGTAGGCGTGGCTGCCTCTATTCTCTACCTAGTTCCTCTCGCGCTGACCCTCTGGGTGGCAGAGGGGCGCGGGCCATTCATCGTCGCGGGAATTACGGGCCTCCTTACCGTCGTTGCCTTCTTCCTCTCGCCGCCAGGAGACCTGTCCCGGGCCGTGATGAATCGCAGCTTCATCATGGTGATGATCATCAGCATCGCCATTGTCGTCTGGAACGTTAAAACAAATCGCCTGGCGCTCAAGCGCGAAATTGTAGAGCGGACCCGGGCGCAGGAAGAACTGGTCGCGCTGACGAGTACTCTCGAACAACGGGTCAATGAACGGACCAGGGACTTGGCCGCTTCGCGGACCGCTGCCATCCATATGATGGAAAAAGCGGAAGAGGCCAAGCGAAAGGCAGAAGAAGCCGAAGCCGCCCTTCACAAATTGGCCGAGGGTTTCCGCGCCCTCTTGGAGTCCGCGCCGGATGCGATGGTGATCGTCAATGGATTGGGGGCCATCACGTTGGTGAACGGACAGGCAGAGCGGTTGTTCGGCTATTCGCGTCACGTCCTCCTCGGGCAGGCCATCGAAATCCTCATCCCCGAGCGCTTTCGCGGCACTCATCTCGGCAACCGAATCGGGTTTTTCGAGGCCCCGCAGAAACGGCCGATGGGAGCGGGACTGGAGCTCTTCGGCTTGCACCAGGATGGCCACGAATTTCCCGTCGAAATAAGCCTGAGTCCTGTGCAGACTCATGAAGGGCTTCTCGTGACGGCGGCGATTCGTGACATTACCGAACGGAAACGTACGGAGTCGGAGATGAACCTCCGTGCCGCGCAGCTCGAAGCGGCCAACAAGGAACTGGAAGCCTTCAGCTATTCGGTATCCCATGATCTGCGCGCGCCGCTTCGCCATATCGACGGATTTGCCGATCTTCTACTGAAGCATGCCTCATCAACCATCGATGAAAAGGGCCGTCGCTACTTGACGATCATTTCAGAATCCGCCAAGCGAATGGGGCGTCTCATTGATGACCTGCTGGTGTTTTCTCGTATGGGCCGCAATGAGATGCGGCGCGGGCCAGTCGATATGAGTGAGTTAGTCAAGGAAGTCATCGATGGACTCTCTTCAGACATTGGGAAACGAGAGATTTCGTGGGACATCACCCCATTGCCGGAAGTCCAAGGAGATGAAGCCATGCTGCGGCAGGTATTGGCCAACTTGATTGCGAATGCCGTGAAATATACGAGCCACCGGGAGCATGCGAAGGTCGACATCGGCTGCAAACATGGCGCTGATGAGACCGTGTTCTTCGTCAGGGATAACGGCGTCGGCTTCGATATGCAGTACGTACACAAATTGTTCGGTGTCTTTCAGCGGCTGCATACCACGAGTGAGTTCGAAGGCACGGGAGTCGGCTTGGCCAATGTCAGGCGCATCGTGGCACGGCATGGCGGCAGAACATGGGCAGAAGGTTCGGTCGATGCAGGCGCGACATTCTATTTTACATTGCCACAATGATGGAGGAGCGAGATGGTGACGAGCGTCAAACGCATTCTGCTGGCAGAGGATAGTCAGCGTGATGTTGAACTCACGCTGGCGGTGCTGGAGGAACACAACCTCTTTAACGAAGTGGTAGTGGTCTCAGATGGAGCGGAGGCCCTTGATTATCTGTACCGGCGAGGCAAATTTGCCCTGCGGCCGCCCGGCAATCCGGGCGTCGTGCTGCTGGATCTCAAAATGCCGAAGGTTGACGGCCTCGAGGTGCTCCGCGTCATTAAAGGTGATGCGAAACTCAAGTCCATTCCGGTGGTGATGTTGACGTCGTCGCGGGAAGAACCTGATTTGACGGAGAGCTACAAGTTGGGCGTAAACGCCTACGTCGTCAAGCCGGTCGACTATCAAGAATTCGTGAAAGCCGTCACGGGGCTTGGTGTGTTTTGGGCGATCATCAATGAACAGCCCCTTGTAGAAGCAGCGGAGTAAGACAAAGGAGCGTCGGTGTGAAACCAGTGATCCGCATTCTTCACCTGGAAGATAACGTCACGGATGCCGAGTTCGTGCAGTCCACGCTCGACGCCGATGCCGTGCATTGTGAGGTGGTTCGGGTGGAGAGTCGGGAGGCATTTGCAGCCGCGTTGGACGAAGGAGGATTTGACCTCATTGTCTCAGACTTTGCGCTCCCCTCCTACGATGGCCGGTCGGGCTTGGGACTTGCCAGATGTAAGTGCCCCGATGTGCCGTTCGTCTTTTTCTCGGGCACCATTGGGGAAGAAGCGGCCATTGAAGCTCTTCGGGGCGGCGCCACCGACTATATATTGAAAGATCGCCCGGCCCGATTAGCGGCAGCGCTGATCCGGGCACTTCGAGAGGCGCATGAGAAGGCGCAGCGAAAGCTGATGGAGTCAGCGCTTCAGTCGGCTCAGGAACGATTCAAAGGGATTTATGAATCATCGAAGGATGCCATCGTCTATGCGTCCCTGGAAGGCAGGCACGAGGACGTGAACGAATCGATGATCAAGCTGACGGGTTATTCTCGATCTGAACTGTTGCAAAAATCGTATCGGGATTTGACCCCCAAGGAGTATCGCAGCGACGAGTGCGAAGCCGTTCAATCCGTCATCTCGACCGGCCAACCGCTGGAGTATGAAAAGGAATTGCTCTGTCGCGACGGCTCCAGAGTTCCTGTGGTCCTGACGGCGTTCGTGGTCAAAGCAGGTGACGGCAAGCCGATCGGTCTCGCAATGATCCTGAAAGATGTGACGGAACGGAAGCGGGCCGAACGGGCCATCATTGAGCTGGCCTATCATGATGCCCTCACCGGTCTGCCAAACCGTCGGCTTTTCTACGATCGTCTCAATCTCGCGCTCTTTCCGGCCGCCCGCAAACGCCAGGCGCTCGCCGTACTGGCCCTGGACTTGGATGGTTTCAAAACCGTCAACGATAGTCTTGGCCATGCCAAGGGCGACCTCATGTTGCAGTGGGTCGCGGAGCGCCTTAAGGCCACGCTTCGTTTGGGTGATACGGTTGCGAGATCCGGCGGTGATGAGTTTATCATTCTGTTATCGGACCTATCCAACTCAGCAGATGCCGTCAAGATCGCGCAGAAGCTCCTCGGCGCGTTTCAGCCTGCTTTCGTATTGGACGGACAAGAATTCCCCGTCACCGCCAGCATCGGACTGAGCCTCTACCCAGAAGACGGCGTGGATGCCGATGCCTTGATGCGAAATGCCGATGCCGCCATGTACCGAGCGAAAAAACAAGGCGGCAATGCCTACCAGCTGTGCACGACGGTGATGAAGGCGAGCGTCGGGGAGCGACTCAATCTCGAACGAAACCTTCGTCAGGCGTTGGAACGGCGTGAGTTCCGCCTGTATTACCAGCCACTCATCGATCTGATGACGGGACAGATTCTTGGCATGGAGGCGCTGTTGCGCTGGCAACATCCGACTACCCGTCGACTCGTGTGTCCGGGTGAGTTTATCAACGTGGCGGAAGAGACCGGCTTGATCGTCCCCCTGAGTCTGTGGGTCTTAGAAATGGCCTGCAGCCAAACAGCCTTATGGCATCAGCGCGGCTATTCCAATTTGCGTGTCGCGATTAATCTCTCCGACCGGCAAGTGTGGCGTGGAGAGTTTGTGTCCCAAGTCGAAAAGGTTCTGACGGATACCGGTATGGCGCCGGCGATGCTCGAATTTGAGATCACCGAACGCATGGCATTGCAGAATACGGACTTCACCATTTCAGTCCTTGGTTCACTGAACAGTATGGGGATCGATCTGTCGATGGACGACTTCGGCACCGGCCATGGATCGCTCAGTTGTTTACGTCAGATACCCGTCAAGACGTTGAAGATCGATCAATCATTTGTCCGCGGGATTGCGAAGAATATCGATGATGCGGCCATCGTCAAAACGCTTATCACGTTAGGACACAGTCTGAGACTGAAGGTGATTGCGGAAGGTGTCGAAACGCTTGAACAGCTGGAGTTCTTGCGGGCTCATAAGTGTGACGCGCTGCAGGGGTATTTATTTAGTCCGGCGGTCCCGGCCGAGGCGTTTGAACGCTTGCTGATCACGAACCCCTGGCTCGTCTCGTCACTTGTGGGTGGGGCCACGCTATGAAACCGGCCATTCGTATTCTCCATCTTGAAGATAACGCCGAGGATGCCGAGCTGGTTCATGCACGGCTCGCGGCTGAAGGGCTTGTCTGTGATGTGCAGCCAGTGGACACGCGCGCCGATTTTGTCGACGGTCTCGAACAGCATTTGTTTGACCTGATCCTATCTGATTATACGATCCCCGGGTTTGATGGCCTGTCCGCTTTGAGCCTTGCCCAAGACAAATGCCCGGACATCCCGTTTATCTTTGTCTCTGGGACGCTGGGCGAAGAATCGGCGGTCATCACCATGCAGTGTGGGGCGACTGATTATGTCCTGAAGAACCGTATGTCCCGGCTTGTTCCAGCTGTCCAACGGGCTTTGCGGGAGAGTGATAAACGCATTCGCTTGAAGCAGGCCGAAGAGGGTCTCCGCAAAAGCGATGAACGCTTTCGTTTATTGGCACGGGCTACCAATGACGCGGTCCGGGATTGGGATTTAGTGTCCAATGCGGTGTGGTGGAATGAGGGCTTTCATGTGCTGTTCGGATACAGCAAAGACGAGATTGAGGCGGATATTGAATCCTGGTATAGGCGCCTGCACCCGGAGGATCGCAATCGGGTCATTGAAGGCATCCATGGGGCCATCCGTAGTGGCCGCTACACCTGGATGGATGAATATCGCTTTCGTCGATCCGACGAAACGTATGCGGTCGTCATGGACCGGGGATATGTTCTGCATGATCAGGGGAAACCCGTAAGACTGCTGAGTTCAGCGATCGATATTACCGACCGCAAACATATTGAGGTCGAACTCCGGGAGGCGAAGGACCGCGCTGAAATGGCGGACCGCTCTAAGAGCGAGTTCCTCGCGAACATGAGCCATGAAATCCGAACACCCATGGACGTCATCCTCGGCATGGCGGACCTGCTGCGGGACACTGAGTTATCCGAGCAGCAGCATGAATATTGTCGTGCTATTACACGGGCGGGGCGTTCGCTGTTAGGGGCCATTACCGATATCTTAGACCTGTCGGAAGTAGAGGCCGGGCGCCTAGCCTTGGAATACAAGGTGTTCGATCTGGGCGAGCTCATCGATGGCACAGTGGCGCCATTTGCAATGCATGCGGAAGAAAAGGGACTTGAGCTGTCATGCGAGATATCGCCCGAGTTACCGATGCATCTCATCGGAGATCCAAAACCGCTGCGCAAAATTCTCGGGAACTTACTGGGCAATGCCGTCAAATTTACCCAGCGAGGCCGCATCGTGTTGCGCATCGACCATGATTCGGCTTCGGATGAACCCGGGGCACTTCGCTTTGCGGTCTGTGACACTGGGATTGGAATTCCTCCTGACCGACATGAGGCGATCTTTGAGCAGTTCACGCAGGCTGATGCGTCCTTCAGCCGTCAACACGGAGGAAACGGCTTAGGATTGACGATTTCAAAACGATTTGTTGATCTTATGGGTGGACGTATCTGGGTCGAAAGCGACGTCGGCAAGGGAAGCGCGTTTTACTTTACTGTCCGGTTGGGATTGTCGCCCGAACCCTCTGTCCTGGAGAGCCAGGTTCCGTGTGCGCCGCGAAGTCATACAAAACTTTCGGACGACACGGCGACCCCATGGCAGTCGTTGCAGAATGTTCAGCCGTTGCGCATTCTACTGGTGGAGGATTCCGCCGATAATTGCGCGCTCATTCGCGCGTACTTCAAGCGCTTGCCCTATTCCGTAGATATCGCCGAAAACGGCGAAATCGCGGTCGAGAAGTTCAAGCAGTATGCTTATGATGTGGTGCTAATGGACATTCAAATGCCGATCATGGATGGGTATGCCGCCACTCGTGCGATCAGGCAATGGGAACAAGAGAAGGGACGGATGACCATCCCGATTCTCGCGCTGACAGCGAATGCGCGGCCGGAAGATACCACAAGAAGTTTAGCGGCGGGTTGCACCGCTCACCTCACAAAACCAATCCGGAAAACCACACTCCTAGCGACTCTCTCCCAGTATGGGAGCCGCGTTGCCAAGCTCTGATGGTTCGACAGGTCCAACTGCCATTGCAATAGGATGAACTGGAGGCCGGGCCCGAATCTATTCGGATGTCGCGACTATTCCATCCGGATTTCCAAGATGGCGCGTTGCCGCGGCTCATACGCCGGATTGGCAAGAACGTCCATCATTGTCTTTCCAATAAGACCGGCCACGTCCTAGGTTAGAGCCCTTCATCTCTGTCATCTTCATCAAACATCGATGAAAGATACCATGATGTAAACGGACGGCTTGTGATGTCATGCGCCCCGCCCTTCACTTCGCTGCCATTCGGACTTGGTTCTTGGCCGCCATGAACATGGTCATACTTCGGTTCCATCTATGCCTCCATTGCATCTGTTGGTTGATTCAGCCTATTGACGGGACCGCTCTCCATGGTCCTCGAAAATAAATTGATTTGCAGTCCTCTAGCGGCGGTTATAGGCGACACCGCATCCTTCCCCCTCTTCCGAGATATGTGCAGGGAAGTGAACCGAAAGGCTCCGCGATTGATGTCTGGATTCACGAAACCTCCGTAACCATGAGATCTGATCGTCGGTGATGAGCGCGGCCACCCTGGCTCCTATCCGCTTATCCGGTGGCTCTTTAGGCAGATGCGCAAAGCGAGACTTCACTATAGACTTCTCATGGGCTTCTTCGTAGCTGGTCCGTTTCTTGGTGATAGAACCTTTGCGAACCATTTGGCGGCGCTTTCCCCATAGGAAGAATCATACGAACTGTGGGTGTTATGACCGGCCGTTGTGCGTCTCTGCCGTAGAGTATCCATAACGAAGTTCCGATATGAGCGCCGCAAGCCGGGCCTTATCTCGGGGAAACATGGCCATGAAATCTACTCCGTGGCGGTCTTCTCTGCTCCATCTTATGGCGGCATGCTGAATGACAATTGGCTCCTCTGCGTGGAACGGTAAAATGACGAGTTCTCCATTGTCTTCCAGGCTCTCAAGATTGGCCTGCAAGGCACATCCAAGCAGCGACACATTATAGCAATGTCCTTCCTTAGGGAGACGGCTCCCTCGAGGCAAGAACCTCACCCGAAGATCTGTGGGATAACGGTCCGCACGTCGACGTTCCATCGTGTCTCCTTCAAGCCAACACCATCAATCGTGTGATCATTACTTTTGCAACGCCATCACTCCTTCTCGTTAATCCTAACCGCAGATTCCGGTCTGTCAATGAACTCGGTGTGCCGCACTGTGAAATGTGGACGCAGCACTTCTTGCAAGAGTTGCATGTACATCGATGTCCTGTGTTCCATCAGCTACAGAGACATATAGAACCAGAATATGGAAATACAAAGAGCATCAGGGAGGCGTAGGCCATTCTCTGCCGATGCCGCGCGTCTGCCATCTTATTAAAAGAGGGGTCATCGGAGCGCAACGCTCGTGTGGCATCAACGCCATGGGATGAGATTCAGCAATCACACGCCGTGTCAAGAGAACATTGTCGGGGCAGAGAGGATGCAGAGCATCGAGAGCCTATGATGGCTCCATTTCAGTCAGGATACCGGGTTATCCAGGCTATCGTCCCTGTCGTATAGGGGCCATAAAACCGGCTGCTGTACTCCGAACAGGTCTACCCATACAAAATATACTGGTCTAAATTGCCATAGTATGATGGATACAGATATCAACCGGGAATGGGCGTGACCGCTGCAATGGTAGGAGGGAGCTTGGGAACACATCTATCGCAGGTCACTCGAGTATTGGTAGTTGACGATCAACTGATCGTCCGCGTCGGCATCATCAGCTTGTTGAAACGGAAAAAGCGCATACAGGTCATCGGGGAAGCCGGTACCATGCGGGATGCTGTTTCGCAGGCGACCAGCCTTCGCCCCGATGTCGTCCTCATGGATGTCAGACTGCCGGACGGGTCTGGTATTGAGGCATGCCGCGAAATCAGAAGCGAATGCCAGGACGTTCACGTGCTGTTCTTGAGTTCGTTCACGGATGAGGATGTACTGGTGTCTGCCCTGCTCGCAGGAGGGGCCGGATTTCTACCCAAAGAAATCAACCAAGACGGTTTATTACGGGCCATTGAAACCGTCGCGACCGGAGAATCGATTTTCGATACGGCCACTCGCCGCGCCGTCATGCTGAAGCTCCAGCAAAGAGAGCCGATCGCCGTCGCTTCGCCTCCCCCCCTAACAAAACTATCCCGTCAGGAACAGCGGGTGGTTCAATTGGTGGCTCAGGGCAAGACAAATAAGGAAATTGCCGCGGATCTTACGCTCAGCGATAACACGGTCCGAAACTATATCGCCCATATTTTCGACAAACTCAAGATATCCCGTCGCGCCCAAGCGGCCGCCATGGTTTCCCGGGCTGGGTTCCTACCAGGGACAATCCTACCTAATCTTTCAGAGACACAAAACCTACAATAGTAGGTCCCTCTATACTCTCATCAATCCCACAGCCTATGCCAAGGTTAATGGAGGCAACATGCCTCCCGTGTCGGTGGGAACCCGACACTATCGGAACGGACGACGTTTTTCTTACATGCAGACGGTGCGCACGAACTGAAATGGCGACCCGATGGCTCCAGTCTCCATAGCGCGTTTTCTTATCGCCTTGCTGCAGATTCTGATCGTCCTCTTGACGGTTTCGATTGATGTGGAGGGACAGAGCCTCGGCAGAATCGTGCGGGCCATTTGTCCGATGGCGATTGTCATCATAGTGCTTGTCATCCCCCGCAGAATGGTGTCCCGGTTCCCCTTGCTGGCCAGCATCGTGTTTGTGAACGTCGCTTTGCTCATGACCTTAACGGCGCAGCGAGGCCATCTGACACCATCCCTGAATCTTGCGTTCCTTCTGACTATTACGATGGCAGCCCTGGCCTCGACGACTCGGCAATTCGCAGGGCTCTCTCTTGTGATATGCGCTCTGTATGGGGCTGCACTGTTGTGGGTGGGCGGGAACGGTGAGCAGATGCTTCTTCCCATCATGGTGACCATGACCGCCGTGATCATCGGCAGGGTCAATATGACGGAGTCGGAATACCAGGGTCTCGTCGCGGCCAGCGAAAAGGAACGTCACGATACCATGTGCGATGCGTTAACAAAATTGCCCAATCGGGCGCAGTTTATTGAGCGGGTGTGGCAGGCAGTCCGGTTCACGAGAAACGATCACGAGTTTATGTTTGCGGTCCTGTTTGTCGATCTTGATGGATTCAAGCCGATCAACGATCGCTTGGGCCATAAGGCCGGTGATGCGGTGCTGGTCGAGACGGCGAAGCGATTGCAGGAGTGCCTGCGCAAGGGAGATGTCGTCGCGAGGTACGGGGGTGATGAATTTACGCTCTTGGTACATCGTATCAGCGGGAAGGCAGACGTGCTTCGCATCGCCGACCGGATCTTGAAAAAGGTCAAAGATCCCATCCTGGTGGGACAGAAGGTCCATGTCGGCGCCAGTATCGGCATCGCTCTCAGCTCCAATCTTCATGAACGTCCGGAAGATCTGATACGGGATGCAGATCTCGCGATGTATCAGGCCAAGGCGAAAGGGAAAGGTCACTATGAGGTGAGCGATCAACTGCGGGATACGAAAGTCTCGTGGAAGTCCACCGCCGGCGACCCGGTCTCATAGCTTCAGATTGACGCGCTCCAGGATATCGATGGAAGCCGCTTTAAATCATACGTCGAATGATAGGTCGTCGTCTCGGCCTCACGTCGGACACGCCGAAAGTACGGACTTGCATCAAGGGACTCAGGCGATGCGAGCCAACTTTCTTCAATTGCAGACGCTTGTCAGCGTCGTGTTGACGTATCAACTTCTCTTTAGTCCGGCCGCCAGGCTCACGCGAGACGCGGAACTCTTTGTCGTCCTCGGGCTCATGCTCTTCTGTGGCATCCTCATGGTGATTCCGGCCCGGTTCCTTGCGACCGAATGGTTTCCCGGCATATTGGCCACGGTCGATACCGTTATTACGGCCGCCCTGATGTACATCTCGGGAACAGGCGGCTCAGACCTCTATCTGGCATTCTTTGTCATTATTCTGATTGTCACAGCGACACGCAGTCCTCTCACTATGGCGGTTTTTCTTGCATTGGTCACCGCCGTCTATGGATTTGTCCTGTATGCGGAGGCCGATGCAACCGGCGTCGTGCTCGAGCATCATTTGATCCGGATACCGTTCTTGATGATTATGGCGATATTCTATCGCCGAACCGCAGAAACGGCTCGCGCCCTGGCCTATTACGATCCCCTGACCGGACTTCCAAATCGTCGACAGTTTCTGCGACTCGCGATGCAGCATTTACGGTCGCGCCATAAGATGTCCAGGTGCAGTGCCCTCCTTGCGATCGATCTCGACGGATTTAAACGCATCAACGAGACGCTGGGACTGGTCATGGCCGACCAGTTGCTGCAGGCTGTCGCGGTGCGGCTGAAAGGATCGCTGCGGGCCAGCGATACCATCGCCAGATTTGGATCCGATGAATTTCTCATCCTGCTGCAGCATGTCGGTTCAGCCGAGATGTCCGGTCGGCTGGCACAAAGGCTGTTGACCGCCCTGGCGCCGGCATTCAGCTTGGGGGGGCACGACGTCTTCGTGACGGCCAGCATCGGCATCGCACTGGCCGAGAGCGAAACGGTCGATGCCAGTAGTTTAGTCAAAAACGCCGATGCGGCGATGTACCGCGCAAAAGAGCGCGGACGGAATACCTTTGAGTTCTACTCACCCGAAGACAATGCGCGTGCGCTGAATCGTCTCGTCTTGGAATCGCGGCTCCACAAGGCAGTCGACCGCAATGAAATCGTCGTGTACTACCAACCGCAAGTCAATCTGCTGACGAAACAAATCATCGGAATGGAAGCGTTGGCCAGATGGCGGGACCCCGAGGCGGGGATTGTGCCGCCGGCGCAGTTTATCGCGCTTGCTGAAGAAAAGGGCCTAATCGTCCGGATCGGTCAATCGGTATTACGCCAGGCCTGCTCGCAATTGAATGCATGGCACAATGACGGCTTTGTTCCGTTGCGCATGGCGGTGAACCTCTCCGCGCGCCAGTTTAACGAGCCAGATCTCGTCGGCATGATCGCCTCGGTCTTAAAAGAAACGGGTGTGGCGCCGGTTAACGTGGAACTGGAATTGACTGAGACGTCGATTATGGCTGACGCTGAAAAAGCGCTGAAGACCCTTGGACAACTTAAAACCATGGGTGCGCAGATCTCAATCGACGACTTTGGGACCGGGTACTCTTCCTTGATTTATCTCCGTCGTTTTCCCATTGATACGCTCAAGATCGATCGGGCGTTTACGCAAGATATGACCGAAAGTACTGATGCGCAAGCCATTGTCGCCGCAATCATTGCTATGGCCAAGGCGCTGAAGTTGAAGGTCATTGCAGAGGGAATCGAGAAGGTGGAACAGATGCAACTGTTGGAGCAGTACGGGTGTTATGAAGGCCAAGGATATGCCTTTAGCCGCCCGTTGCCGGCTGAAGAGATGACTGCGCTGCTGAGAAGCTGGCCGAGCCGTCTTAGCTAGGACTTGTCGATGCACCTCGCACTGCGATGTATCTCCCTTACACCTCCGATGAATTCCAGGAGTCCAAAATCTGTAAGAGACATCTCTTGTTGCCAGCATTTCGTTAAAGCCGCACCCCGTCTCGTGCGCCGGACATGATCGATGAGGGTGAGGCACAATGGGCATATCAATACTCAGCACTTTAGGTACAGAAAACACTGCAGTCGAAGTATATCCCTACTCTATTCGATCCGGTGAACTATGCGAGGCTTAAGTGGGTACTCACGTAGGCGTCGAGCCGCTTGGTGGCTGCCGATGTCTCGACAACCGCTCCCGGTGCACTGCCATAACACATGATCAGAGGCATGAGATCTCCCTATTCCTACCTGTCCCTCCTGATTGTGATGATCATTCTCGCCGGTGTCCTCATGGGCATCGGGGTCTTCAAATATCTTGAAAGTCAACTTGTCACGACGACAGGCCAGGCGTTGGCCTTGACCGCAGTCAATCTAGGCGAGGCCGCCGAAGCGACCCTCAAGGAGCGCTACGGTGACATACAAACCATGGAGAAGAGCGTACTTCGCCTCTGGCCCGATAGCAAGGCGATGAGCGAATACCTTCAAGCCGTTCGGCAAGCCCACCCCATCTATATATGGCTCGGGGTCACGAATGAAAGAGGTGAAGTCATCGCCGCGACCGATGCCCAGTCGTATGGCATGAAGATCGATGCAGATACGCTGACGGCGGTTTCGATGCAACGGCGTATCATCGTCCGTGACGTCCAAGCCTTTACAGAGGCAGCCGGCATGGACGCCGTCGCTTTTACCGCTCCACTGGTCACTAGCGAGGGCCAATTCGTCGGTACCGTGACGAGCCGTATGGGAATTGGAGCGATTGAGGAATATGCCGCAAAAGCCATGCTTCCACTGGGAGCGAAGCATGGCGGTGCCGGGCGTATTGAATATCAATTTCTCACTCATGCAGGGTTTGCGTTCATTGATTCAGATCTGTTCCACAAAGGTTTCGTGAATCTCAAGCAGCTCCAACTTCCATCAGCCCTTTTAAGCGAGGTCAACGGCTTTGGGTTTGTGGAGGAAACGCATCTGCGTCGCCACGTTCCTATGGTCACTGGCTATGCGAAAAGTCCGCGTAGTGTTGTCGGGCCCAATTTGGGATGGACTGTCTTGGTCCGTATGGAAAGGGACCAAATCGGTGCCCCCATTGATTCCACACTCATCCCCGTTATATTGGCGGCCGTCGTCCTTTATGTTCCGCTCTTGGGGCTGTCGATGTGGGCAATTCGTCGGCTTCGTAAAGAATGGATTCAATTGGAAGAGGACAATCGACGAGCGCGACTCGCAGAAGACGAAAAGCACCGGGTGGCGCAAGATCGGTTGATGATTCTCGATTCGACGCGTGAAGGGATTTACGGCATTGATCGCGACGGAGCTTGCACCTTTATTAATAAGGCTATGTCTACTGCGCTTGGATATCGACCTGAGGAACTTATGGGCCGACGGATTCACGGCATCATCCATCATGCGCGCTCTCATGGCGAGCCACATCTCGAGCGAGACTGTCCCATTATGCAAAGTTTGATAACCGGCCGGGTCACCAATCATGACGATGATGTGTTCTGGCGCAAGGATGGTACGTCTTTACCGGTCTCCTATTCCGTCTATCCCATCAAGCAAGAGGACGTCGTCTGTGGGGCCGTTGTCACCTTCGTTGATATTACCGACCGAAAGCGGCAGTGCATGGATTTAAAGCATGCCAAAGAAAAAGCTGAAAGCGCGAATCAAGCCAAAACCCAGTTCCTCGCAAACATCAGTCACGAGATCCGAACGCCCATGAACGCCATCTTAGGAATGGCGGAACTCTTGAGCGAAACGTCGCTCAGCGATGAGCAGCAGCAATACATGGTGACGATCAACAGAGCGGGCGAAGCATTATTGGTCCTCATCGATCAGATCCTGGACGTGGCGAAGGTCGAGGGGGGTCATATGGTTCTTGAACACATTCCGTTCGACCTCCATATGCTGGTGCGCAGCACACTGGACCTATTCAGGGGCCGTGCCGAGACGAATGGCATCACGGTGATGTGCCGGATCGGGAACACCGTGCCCGTCTGGGTCATGGGGGACATGCATCGACTCCGACAAATCCTCCTCAATTTACTGAGCAACGCGACCAAATTTACGTCACATGGATATGTCACAGTGACCGTCACGCGTGATGAGGCTGAAGAGGACAGTGGGTATCTTAAGTTTTCAGTCGCTGATACGGGCATCGGAATTGCCGCCGATAAACGCGAGGAGATATTCGAAAGTTTCAAGCAGGCCGACAGCTCAACCACGCGACAGTTCGGAGGGACCGGCCTGGGACTGGCCATCGTCAAAGGGTTAGTGGAGTTGATGGGAGGAGTGATCCGCGTGGACAGCCAGGTGGGTCACGGCAGCGTCTTTACATTTACAGTACAACTACCGATGACAGGCGCCCCCCTTAATAATGCGTCAGACAACGACGGCGGAGTCAAGGACCTGTCGGGAGGGGCCAGGGAAACCCCATTAGCTATTCTGCTGGCCGATGATTCTGCAGACAACGTTGCATTGATTCAAGCGTACGTGAAAACCGCCGGTCATATTGTTGAAGTGGCCGAGAATGGAGCAGTCGCCGTGGAAAAGTTTAAGTCTGGTCGCTTCGATGTCGTCCTTATGGATGTGCAAATGCCGGTCATGGATGGATATACGGCTATTCGAGCGATACGCGAGTGGGAGAAGGCGTACAACCGTCTGACGACTCCTATCGTCGCTCTTACGGCGCATGCGATGCCGGACCATGCCGACAAGAGCCTGGCAGTCGGTGCAACTTGCCATGTGACGAAGCCTATTAGCAAAGCCACCTTGATGGGCGTCCTGGAACGCTACGCGAAGACGGTGTGCCTCAGTTAGCACGAGACGGATTGAAGCAGCGAGGCTACTGTCAGGAAGGCTATCGGAGGCGGGGAGAAACACAGTGAACGGTAACCAACAGAGCGGGATGCCGGGTGATGTTGGAATCCCCAACCATACGTTGATCGTTCGAAAACATCCCCGATATGCGGTTCAGTTGCCGGTATCTTTCTCGGTAGGTTCGTGCGAAGGGGACGGCACACTGTACAATCTATCTATGGGCGGGTGCCGTGCGATGAGCGATATGGAGATACCGCCGAACGAGTATATGAAAGTCCGACTGTATCTGTCGTTCACTGAAGTCCCCGTCATAGTGCAGACAGCGGCCGTTCGGTGGTCGGAGGGTAAGGATTTTGGGCTCGAGTTCTTGGTTATTGATGAAGAACAAAAAAGCCGCCTGCGCCGGTTTCTCGAAAGTATTGGGGGAACGTAATGTTACGATGGCCTTCACTGTAGCGGTTTTCTAGAGCAGACACTTGAAATGACACGGGACGCCGGCATCGGTCAGGGGATAACATTGCCTGGGCGCACTTTCATGAACCATCGCGCAGACCGGATGGGCTTAGTATCGCGCTTGATTGAATTGGACGAGCGTTGAACAACGTATCGCGGACCTGATCACGCACGGATAGCATTTTGTTTGGTAATTTAATGCGCTGAGGCCTTCGGTTTCAGCCGGACTTTCATCAGTCTTTGTCTTCACTTCGGCCTGAGACAGCCGGATTCTCGCATGCAGGATACATCTCGAGCATCACGTACGTACAGACGATCGAAATTTCGTGGCGAATGGCCGCGATATTCGCGCTATGGAAAGCAAGGTGAGAGTCCTACTGGTGAGCAGCAGCTTTTCGGCGTCAGGTGTCTGGCAGGCCCTAGCCGGGGTGTCGTTTGGTCCCCTATAGGCCACTGTATGGCTCTAACGAGTGTGTTCAGAATTATGGTATAGATCACAAAATAAGATGGTGTAAATGGCGGTCTTCTTACGACCTTGCCGACCGACACTTTCGTATCGCTGCAACTGCCAGTAGCTTAATCACGGAGGCTTTTGGATAGCCAATGGGCTCACTAAGCCATACCATGGCAGTGGGATTGCCCCGTGTCCCGCCACAAAAGGCTGAACGCCGGACTCAAAAGAAGTCATCGCGTCGCGAAGTTGATCAATTGGACAGTCTCAGCCGGGCGATGGCGTCATTCGTCGAAACTCGTAGCTGGCATCAAGCAAGCCACCACTTACTGATACATCTGATGTCCGTGACCGGCGCGAGAAAGGGGTGTATCGGAGTCGTCCTCCTGTCTGGGAAGCTCCACATTCTCGCATCGGAAGGGTTTTCCGAAGGGCTTCTGCTTCAGGAATTGAGCGGGGAGACAGAAGGCCAGAGCACGTCAGGCGACAATGTAAGTCTGAGTTCTCTCTTCCTTCAGGCGACTCAAACGAGAAAGCCGATATTCTCACACAATACGAAATCCGCCATTGGGCAGGGAATGTTCACCGACGACGATATCGCCTGCGAAGCAGCAGGCTTAGGCCTTCCCATTCTTCGAGGTGCTGACCCGGTCGGTATGGTGGCTCTTACTCATCCTGAACATTCCTTTACCGCGAGACAGATTCACGCGCTGGAACTTCCTCTGCAGTTTGCAGCCTTGTTATATGACGGATATCGGTCGGAAGAGCGCGAACGGATGTTACATGCGGAGCGCACTATTTCTGAGCAACAAGCCCGGCGTGCCGAGCAACGATTCCGCGATATCTATGAAGCATCTCCCGATGCCATTGCCTATGCCGCGCTTGATGGTCGCCTTTTGGATGTGAATGTAGCGTTCGAGAGATTGACGGGATACTCCAGAGACGAACTCCTACAGATGACCTATCAGGCTTTGACTCCCGAAGAATTTCTCAGTCGCGAGGTTGAACTGGTTAGGGAACTGCTCAGGACAGGGGCGCAGGCAGATTATGAAAAAGAATACATTCGGAAGGACGGTGGCCGTGTTCCCATCGCCGTGACGCCGTTTGTGGTTCGAAACATGCAGAATGAACCGACCGGCGTAGCCGCTATCATTAAAGACATTAGCCGACGAAAACACAATGAACAGGAATTATATCAACGCGAACAGCAACTTCGAGCGTTGCTTGAAGAACGTGAACAATTGTCTGAAGATTTACACGACGGCATTATGCAAACCTTGTATGGCATTGGATTGACCCTCCAGCAATCACAATACTGTGTTCGGCGCCAACCGAAAATGGCAGAGAAACATCTGCAGGGCGCTATTGATAGATTGAATGCTGCGATGCGAACAATCCGAAGATATATCGCCGGTGGACCGCCGGACATTGCGACAGGGGATGAGATGAAGGTCGCGTTAGAGTCGTGGTTGGGATCCATAGCTGCGATTTCCGAGGTCCGCTTTCTTCGCAGGCTCCATCTCACGGCCATTCGTCGATTGACTCCGAAGCAGGCTCAACACGTTTTTTTTATTGCCAAAGAAGCCGTCACAAATGCAGTGAGACATGCGCGCGCACGTCACGTGTCTGTGTCTCTGACGATGTGCGAGGGTGACATCCATCTTCGCGTGATGGACGATGGCATAGGGTTTGAGCCATCTCAAATTGGAGGCGGGTATGGATTGCATAACATGAAGACTCGGGCACACAAAATTGACGGGAAGATCCACATTGGCACGAAAGACCCGGCCGGAACACGGGTGGATGTGTATGTGCCTGAAGCGGTGGAAAAGCTTGCCTCTGAGCACGGAGAATAAAGTAACCAACCATGATGCTTCAGCCCTCTATGATCCGTCTCCTGCTAGTAGATGATCACGAAATCGTTCGTGTCGGGCTGCGCAGTGTGTTGGCTAGATGCGCGCAGATTAAGATCCTCGGGGAAGCGGGCACGGTGGCAGAGGCAGTGGAGAAGGCCATTCATCTGCGACCGGACGTGGTCCTGATGGATGTTCGGTTGCCTGATGGAAGCGGAGTGGAGGCATGCCGTGAAATTCGGTCTTCTTGCCCGGAAGCACGTGTCCTCTTCTTAACATCGTTTGCCGACGATGCCGCCGTCTTGGCGGCGGTATTCGGAGGTGCAGACGGTTATTTGGTCAAAGAGATCGTGGGGGATGACCTGATTGGTGTGATCAAAAAGATCGCGAGGGGACAATCGTACCTGGATCCCGCCGTGACTGGAAAAGTTCTTGAGAAGATGCGCAGCATGTCCAACCCTACAGAGGAACAGGGTGAGCTGTCACCGCAGGAGCAACGGGTGCTCGCACTCGTGGCCGATGGTAAGACCAATAAAGAGATTGCGTCGGAACTGGAGTTAAGCAGCAAAACAGTCAAAAACTATTTGAGCAACATCTTCACGAAACTTCAGGTAAGACGGCGGGCTCAAGCCGTCGCCATGTACACCCGTCTGGCGCCTTCCTAATCCCTAGGTCTTTGCAGTCCTGATGCGTAGGATTGTTATGGAGACGTGATGAAGCTCAACATCCATCACTTCACGAAACCATCAGAGGACCATCCGCAGAGTTCATCCACAAGAGACATCTCCAACGCAAGCTCTGTCCCGTGGGATTCCCTTTATTGCCGGCTTGCCGGCTAAGCGTACTGTCCGCGCTTGTATATTCGAACATCCCCGTCCCCTCGTCCGAGTAGGAGCGAGCGGGTTCTCATGCAAGACAATGTTCTGACACAGGGCGTCCTGAGAACGATGACCGTCGCTTCGGTTCCACCACCTGCTGGATGACTACGACATTTTGCCGAATCCCACTCACCTTGGAAGGTGCGAGCGACGTATTATTCATCCCATTCGATCAGAAACCGATCGTTCTTATACGGATCATGATGCTGCCTGTTCACGGTGAACTTGAAGTTCCCACCAACTGTGGTTGGCAAGTCACTCATGGTCATCATAAACATGCTGGACGCGCCGACAATACTGCCTTGCCGCCGCATCAGGGATGTATTCCGTCTCTAGGGCAACGATATCGTCATCAAGACTCCGTTCGATGTCCATCTCATCTCAGACTCATCTCCTGGATCCTGTTGTCCTAGGTGTCACACCGATACAAAAGACCGGGGCAGTCGAGTGCGGCTGAGCGGCAAAAGCCGCTGAGCCTTCCTCGAAGCAATCGCACTCGGTGAGGGCACGGAGAATAAATATTATTTCTTGCCGAGGATCGCGTCCTTGGCTGCTTTTGCTACGCGAAACTTTACGACACGCTTAGCTGCAATTTTAATTGCCTCACCTGTCTGCGGATTGCGGCCCATGCGCGCCTTGCGATTCATGAGCACGAGCTTTCCGATGCCTGGAATGGTAAATGTATTCTTGGCTTCCTTGTAAGCGAGCTCATTGAAGGCATCGAAGAAGTCGGCGGCAATCTTTTTTGAAACGCCTGCTTTTTCTGCAAGATGAGTCAGCACTTGAGACTTTGTCATTGCTTTGGCCATGGAACCTCCAGAGTGAATGTGAAAAAGAATGCATGGTGCTTTTGTTGTAGGGATTTGCATCACATCTGTCAAGGTTACGCGGTACGCTCTGGCCCCAATGGCGCCATGCCGAAAGAAGACATGTGAGTGCAGACGCTCTCCGATACGCCGGTACTCGGATCCGAAACAAGTCCCGGACGGCCATGTATCCGTCACCGTCTTTAATAGTGCCCTAGACAATTGACAATCCCAGATTCTTTGAAATGAAGTGGGAGGGAATTTTGCCAAGGCAGAAGGGGACCGCTCTTTTACAAAGAGTAAAAGCCTCAACTGTGCAACGCCAAGCATCCGTGAAGGGGCTTAGGAAGCTCGCAGAGCATGCACCTCATCAATAAGCTGCTGCAGTTTTGTCAGAGCATGGTCTCGTTGTTGCGCCGTCATGAGGTGATCAATGGTAAGCACCATTTCCTTCACTGAGGTGTGCATCTGATCGAGCACGCGTTGATAGTCCGGCAGGCGACTTGACTCAATGGATAATAACCAATGGCTTATATAGCGGGATAAGACCCGTCGGTCTCGTGTGGAGTCGAGGATTTGAATCATATCTTGCTGTCGGAACCGCTGATTGTCCACCCATGCTGGAGCCATGTCGGGCAGCTGCCTGCTTAACTCCAGAATGCGGAGCTGTTGAGCTGTCGTGAGCGGGCCGATCCAGTCCTTCAGCCAGCTCAAAGTTACCGAGGCGCGTTTGGAAAGACGGGATTCCCGGCTTTCTTGCAACCGGCGGAGTGCCTTCTCATGATCTCGTTGAAATGTCTTCTGGAGATACCGCACTTGCTCATCCGATAGCGAACTTAGAACTGCCCCACCGTCATCCACGAGACGTCCAAAGAGGTCTGCCCGCAGTTCCTCATAAGTAGAGAATATCCAGTCGACTTCTTGCCGGTCCAACCCATCCCCACTTTTTTCTTTTATCTGGGTCAGAAACCCTTCATAGCGCGGCAAGGCCTCTTTTCGATGCTGTGCAAGCAAAGCCTTCAGCCGCTCACGAATCCAGCTTTTTTGAGTGGAAGTCAGATCAGTGTACTCATCAAGCTTCCAGAGAATGAGGCGGTCGGCATGGCGATAGAGAAATGTGGGGGCACAACTGCCGAGCAGCACCGCTACGAGGCAGACCACCAGGATGCCGTAAGAGGTAGGATCATTGCGCCGAGGGGGTATGGAGTGCTTCGACTTCATCGTGTCACGATGGCCCTAGATTCTTTGATCGTACCATGGCCACTGACCTAGCTGGATCGGGTGAATGGCGTATGCTTATTGAGATGAAGGGCTTGTCCTGATGACTCGACAATCGTCGCTCGGGTGGGCTGCGATTGATCGAAGACGGATATCGGGAATCAACGGTTACGCAATCATGTGCGTCCTCAGGCTCATGCGGCTCCTTAGCGTGTCATGAAGGACCAAATAGTATCTTTTGGGCGTGCATATGAGGACCTTTTACAGAACAGGGGGGATTACGTTGTCAGTGCAATGAAATGCGCCATGAAGGAGAGGCCATGATCCTTCTATGGCTATCAGCAGCCATATTTCTATCCGAGAAGGCTTGGAAGGGCTTTACTACTGTGCTCACCTCATGTAAGCGCGGCTTGGCTGATCGCCGGGCAAGCATCTTCCATTTTCGTCGCGTGTAAGGTCGAGCGTGTGTTTCAACTCAATGACCTCCTTTTCAAGGTCCATCATTCGCAGCTCACGGCCCACCACCGCCTCCTCAAACTTCTGAAGATCCACGATTTTGTCGTACAGTTCGAGGCGAGATGCTTCAAGCTTGCGCAGGAGGTCGCGTACTTCGTATTGGCGACGACGGCTACGAAGTGCGACCTGCATGGCTGTTACCAGGGTGAGCTTTTGGACGGGGCGTTCGAGGAGCGTCACATTGCATACTGGTCTCAAGCGTTTCACGATGCCATGACTCAGTTGATAGGCGTCGCCAGGCCCCGCGACTAAAACCATGGGAACATCTGACCACGCCGGCTGGTTCTCCATCGCCATGCGAAGTGAGGCGATGTCCGACAATTCGATGGCCTCTTGGGCGACGAGAATTGCTCCGGCTCCGGCGGGCAGCTCATGAAGTACATGCCGCAGATCGCGGCAAATATAGCCTACGAGATCGACACGGGCAAACAGATCGCATGCCAGCTCTCCATCCCTACCGGTCGCCGTCAACAGAAGGATGCGCTCTTCGTTTGGTTCTCGCTGCCTGGTCATGTGTCCGCAGCCATTGTGTCGGTCAGCATGGCCTCCGCGGAGCCCGTATACGTCGGGACGCCCGTCAGGATGCCGTGGAAAGCGGTCAATGGGTGACCGACTCGAACGCCATCCGGTTCAACTTTAAATTCGCGAATCGTTCGTTCATGGGTCCCCGTACGCTTTTTCACCACAGAGATCGCTTGCCGGACCTGACCACTGGCCTCGAAAAAACGCAATAAGATGACCGTATCTGTCAGATATGTCAGGTCGGCCGGGGCTTGCATGTGACCGACGAGACCCTGCTGTGCCATGACGAGAATGGTTGCCACGCCTTGCTGACCGAGGTAGGTCAAAAGTTCGTGCAATTGCAGAATGAGAGTGTTCTCTTCCGCCATCGATTTGAGATACCCGTTCAGGCTATCAATAATGATCATTGTGGCATTCAACTGTTCGACTTGCTGGCGAATTTGAAAGGTCAGCGCCCCTGGCGACAGTTCCGCTGGATCGATCTGCTGAATGTGCAAGAGGCCAGTCGCAACGTGCTCGACGATGCGCTGCCCCATCGAGCCACGGCGTCGTAGCAAGAGTCCACGATTCTCATCAAAGATATACATAGCTACCCGGGAGCCTTCCTCACAAGACTTGACCGCGTACTGCATCGCCAGCGATGTCTTACCGGCTCCCGCCGGTCCCATAAGCAGTGTGCTGCTGCCGCGGTCTATCCCCCCGCCGAGCAAATCGTCTAGAGTCGGTATCCCGCTGGAGACGAGGCCGGCGGCATAATCGCGGTGATGTTCTCCCGCCACGAGACGCGGGTATACTCGCAACCCCCCGGTCTCGACGCAGAAGTCGTGGTATCCGCCACGGTAGGGCGCCCCCCTGAGCTTCAAAATGCGGAGCTGCCGCCGATCTGCGCCGTACACGGGAGCCGATTGTGTTAACGAAAGCACCCCGTGCACGATCGTCTTGACCTGCAGCCCGGCCGCTTCAGAGCTCATATCGTCCAGCAGTAAGACGGTACATTTGCGGCCTGCAAAAAACTGTTTGAGTGCCAACATCTGGCGTCGATACCGCAGAGGGCTTTGTGTCAGCAGTCGCATTTCGGCAAGCGAGTCAAAGACCACTCGCGCCGGCTTCACCCGCTCCACTTCATTGAGCATGATTTGTGTTGTCTCATGTAACTCGACTTCCGAAGGGTGAAAGAGCGTGTTCTGGGCCTCGGCCTCAAGCTGCTTCTCAACGGCCGATAACTCCACAATGCTGATGCCGCCAAGTGACCAGCCGTGCGAGGTCGCCATGGCATAGAGTTCTTCTTTCGTTTCCGACAGGGTGAAATACAACCCTTTTTCATTCAGCTTCATCCCCTCTAATAAGAATTGAATGGACAACGTCGTCTTACCGACACCCGGCTCACCTTCGATAAGGTAGAGTCGGTGACGGGGAAGCCCGCCGTCAAGAATGTCATCGAGCCCGGAAATTCCAGTCGTACATCGAGTGAGCGCGTTCATCGTGGTCGTTCTTTCCCTGTCATGAGACTATGCTTCGACGTTGGTATCGAGCCAAGATAGCAACGTCAGGACAGGGCGACTATAGGAACCCGTCCAGCTATACGTAAGACTCTGGCGGACATCAATCACACGTATTTCAGTTGCGCGCTTCGAAAATTCTCACGAATTCAATATCGTGAATTGTGCCCATTGCAATGCAATGGTAGCTTGGCATTTGTCATCTGGCTTGTTTCCAAGTCGCCTGCGGTTCGCCAAGTCGCAATACACTCTCTGAGGCGTGGAGAACCAGCACAGTATGGGGAGCAGAAGCGGACACGTTGCTGGACATGGATAACAACATGACCATGCTACATCCAAGACAGCTACTGTTAGGAATAACGTCAGTGATGCAAGGGGCGAATGATCGGGCAGTTATGGCTCTAAGCGAGGAAGTACTTAGCCACACTGCTTAGATAGACGCCTCTCCCCACTTATCAAGGTTCTGTCCACATCGGCGGCTATTATCAACAGAAGGTCGAAACGAAGTCGCGACCCGAGTCGGTCGAGGACATTGCGATGTACAAGATGAAGGTTCACGCGGTTTTCACCTTGTTTTTTTATCGTCGGCCCCATACTCACAAGGATGCGCGTCGCACAATGGACGTCGGAGCGAAGCGAGTGCCATCGCTCGTACAGCTGAAGGGCGTGTGCGCTGTGTGCCGCCGGTGAGCTACGGCACCGTAGCAAATTGCCAGGCCTACTTTAGGGGTGAACAGGGATCGGTCGTAGACCGAGGACGGCCACATTCTGGCGAATGAGGTGACCCGGTCGGCAGTCATCATCGCAGAGGATGGATGACAATCGATACGTCAGCACGCCCCCTGATCCGACCATTGGCGTGTAGGTGAAGTCGCGGATCCACACGCCAATTTCCTTCACGTGTTCATCGCTACACGCATATTGCAAGTCCCATCCGGTCAGAACGGGCACCGCATACTGAAATGGAATTGCTTCAATCCGAAACGAGTCCGTGCGCTCGCCGCCGGCCGGCTCAATACAGCCGTCGCCGAAAAGGCCTCCGACGTCGTCACTCGGGACAATACTGAACGGCGCCTGCATTACCCCGACGTCATTCCCAATGACCAGCGAATTCGCTTCTGCGTAGCTGTAGACATGCTTCGTGGAGTCATCCTTGATGATGCCGTGCGATTGCCAACTTGCATACGATTGATTGACGTGACTGGTATGGTCAGGCAACGCAGGGGGTTGCAATCCGCCGAAATCTGTGTCGCGGTTGACGATCAAGGTTCCTGGGAAGAGGGTATAGGCGGCTTGTAAAACATGATGATCGTCGAGATGCCCGAGTTCATACCAGCTGAACCAGAACCCGAGGGGCAGGACGGCGAGGTTCGCTGAGCCACTGAATGCCGGATTTTCCCGGTAGGAGGTGAGTACCGCCATGGCGCTGTCGCGGGTGCGAATGACAGCATCCGAGAGCAGCGTATCATTTACGAGGCTGTTGTCGGCGACTGCAGTGAGGTCCTCCCACATCACGACTGTATACCAGTAGCAGAATGTCGTCGGCTTATCGAACCCGCTGTCCGTGAGCCAGCCGGCCGCCAACCACTTCAGCTCGTTGCCCTCTTGTCGTACATGAAGGATCGTGGCCCTCAGCCGCGCGACATGGTGATCAGTATCCCGATATTTCAAGTACCATCCGTTCAGGTACACGGTCGCCCGTGTGGTAACGGTAGGCAAAGGCGCGCTGCCCTCTATGCCGATTGACGCGCCATCGGTTGGCGAATTGGCACAGGCTGTCCCCGTCGTGATTTCGGTTCCGGGCACGCGGACGATATTTTGGGTCGATTGCGACAAGGCTTTGGCGAGCGGGGGAATGGCGAAGGGCGAGAAGTTCACACCCGGTGGGCGTGGAGCGATGCTGCCCGCGACACCGGCTGCAACAACTAGGGCCACCCCAATACCGACACCGTAGATTTTCATAGCGCACCTCGATTTCTTATGTCGCTTTCCTGTATCACGGCGCAGCGCTGACGACAATCCATCGTAATGCTATTGCTATGTAGCCCGTAGAGCTGTGTCGAACAAGACCTTTAACAGTCCTCTCAGTCGTCAGGTCATGGGGGAACGGGCATTGTACCGTAACAACTTTATGGCGTGAGTCAGGCGCAGGTAATACAATTTGTATGGTCTTTGATCCCATACGAGAGAGTCGTACATTGGTCAAGAGCGAAACAATAAGGCCTCGCGGGCCTGTGAAAGGGTAAAGCGTCACTTGCAAGACAAGGTTGCGAGGATTGCTGCCCTCGCGCTTGATTCGATCGATGAAAGCAAGGTTTGAGCGGCGGGATTTGATGAACTATAGCTTAGCGGCCCCAAACGCCGGCATCACGTCACCCGATGTTCAAGAGTACTATAGGCACATCTTTTATACGAAATACGCTGTTCAACGCGACACCGACAACACGGGGAATGGAAGCATCAGCCAATCTTTCTCGCCGGAGGAGGACTGATCGTGATGATCCGGCGGACGTTTTCAGTTATCCATTTCTCCAGCTGAGTAACCTTGTATGCGTGTACCAGTTGGCACCGTAAAATGCGCCCAACCCTAATGCCCATAGCGCAAAAGTACTCGGGTCAGGGACTGGCCAACGTACATAAGAAGAGTCTAGTGTCGCAAAATTGAAGTCGGTTGGGCCCTTGGAGGATGGAAATCGCCTCGCTACGCCACCTCTCCCCGGCGCACCTTTGGCAGGCAATCGAGGGACAGTGTGGCCATGAGGACAACGCTCGA
The DNA here is from genome assembly GCF_965152615.1 of Nitrospira sp. Nam74. NCBI lineage: Bacteria > Pseudomonadati > Nitrospirota > Nitrospiria > Nitrospirales > Nitrospiraceae > Nitrospira > Nitrospira sp. Nam74. The sequence continues at coordinate 348,493 of NZ_OZ224220.1, forward strand.
TCCGGAACGCGAGGAAGAAACGGCCCATACCTGAAACATTACACGTCCTTAGAATCACCTGGCGCTCGCGTCCGTCGGTTCCTCGTAAAAGCGGCGTCCCCGAACATCCCGACGTCATATTGCATGGCGATGAACTCGTCACTCCCCACAAATTTGTCAGCGTTCTTTTGGAAGGAAGCGTCAATCTTTTCCGATTGACGCGGCGAGATGCTAGACATGATTTCCGCAGCGTGCTTTGCCCTCTCGTTCATGTAGCCAAAGAGTTCACCTGGGACGGCATACTGGGCCCCCGGTTCAATTGTGCCTCTTTCGACATGCACCTTTGTGCCCTTCCAGCGGTTTGAACGGCTTTCGCGCACAAATCCTAGGATGACGAACCGGCCGCACTTCGAGTATACAAAGATGCAACCTTCGTTTCCTTGTAGGACACCTTTATCAATCATGCGCATGAAGTACCGGTTGATATTTGGAGACAAGACATCTGTGCCAGCCGAGGAAGATTCGATCGCACCGAGGGGCAAGAGATGCTGCTGAAAGGGGCCTGGATGTGGGCTGCGACCGAGTAAGAAGTTTTTCCATGCCTCCTCTGCCTTCCTGACCACTTTCAGCGCTTCAGTATCGTAGCCGTCAAGCGAAGTCTCATCCTTGATGAACTGCAACACGCGCCATGAAGCTGACACGCAAAACCGGAGCAGCCATGGGCCATATACAAACCGCTTTGTTGCATCCTGCGTGTATGGATAGAAGAGTTGGGATGCGAACGCAGTTTCTGACGCGCTGAAAAGCTCCTCGCAGTGACGGCAGAGCCAGTAGCGCTTATGCCCGTCCTGTATCCGCTTGTTAGGCATTTCGCTGGATCGGAGATGACTGCTAGCCGACATTTCCCGCAGCCAGCGATAGATGAAAGCTGGCAAGACGTGACTCTCTTGCAATTCCGAGTCAGCGCCGCACAGTCGGCATGGACCTACGGGCATGTGGGCTGAATTAAGTCTAGAGGATCGCCTGAGGGGCAGACCAACCTGCGGACCCACCCTCTCCTCAAACCGGGAGTCGTCATGGAGTCTGCACTGGAAGTATGGAGCGGGAAACGGGATTTGAACCCGCGACCCTCGCCTTGGCAAGGCGATGCTCTACCACTGAGCTATTCCCGCTCCCTATGTAACACATTGATTGGCCTCGCTTCGGACTTGAGGACATTTAGCGAGTTGAGCGAGGCTAACCTTCCAACCGTGACCTAAACCGTGACCGGAATCCGACCTTTCATCCTCCATAATTTCACCAAACTCCCCCCTGGCATACCCGAAAAATGCCCCCTCGCTTGTCGTTTGGGATGCCCCTAAACGCCAAACAGGATTTTCAGCCGTTTCAAGATTTAGGTCCAGTGGGGACTTTACTGAATCGATTCGATGGCTACATTGCTTGGATGATAAAACGTTTCTGTAGAGCCTGCTGTGAGGCAACGTTTAAGACGTGGGAAGGGTGGCCTGCGGAGTGGGGCGGCCCACCTTTAGAAATGATGAGAGTGCCGCGTCTGCCCCGCCTCCATGATGGCGTCTGTCCAAAATGCGGGGGAACAGAGACGGTCTCTGCCAAGCACATCCGGTATATCAACATTCATGGTGAAGGCAATACTGGCTTGCCTGACTATTTCGCCTTAATCATTTGTCGGCCCGGCACCGAACGCTATGCCTTCTTGTCTCAATGGGGCAATCCGTACTCGCTTTATGTTGAATCGGCTCCACGTACCGTTCGGCGGGTGTCTCCGCATAACGAGCTAAGAATCGTGGGCCGTCCTCGCAGGTCAGCAGGGCAACAGTTGCTGGACTTCGATCTGTAAAGACTGTCACTCCCGCCTAGCCAACCTGGCAAATTTTTAGGGGTGTGTACCTTACGATGTTCTCTTCTTCTAATCGTTTAGAACAAGGCAAGAACGTGACAGCTACGCTCGCACACACCCCGGAAATTTTGCCAGGTTCTGTTTAGAAATAATGCCGACTTCGTAAGTACCTTCGTAGGCAGTTATGTATGCGAAGTAGTCTAGTGACTTGCTTCGGCCCGTGTTAAACAGCGTGCTAAGTCGTGCTATGTAAAGAGGCGGGAAAGTGGTTCTTTCCGTTTTCGCACTGGCGGCGGTCGGGGTCCTACTTGACGTAGACCCGAAGAGAATTGTGCGAATCATCAAGGGCATGAGACTCGCCATTATTCCAATATTCGTGTTGGTTTTTGTGCTGGACTGTGTCACGCCGCTTGGAATCGCAGTGCCAGTTCTGTATGTGGTCCCCGTCCTGATGACTGCTCTAACAGCAAGCCTAGAATGGTCCTTTGGGGCCGCCCTGATTGCGACCATCGTGACCTATTGTGGTTATCTGTACTCGCCTCCGGGAGGTAACGTCGATGAAGGGACTACCAACCGCTTAATTGCATCCGTTCTGATTTGGGCGTGTGTCTTGCTTGGGTGGTTACTGAGCTATGTTCGTGAAGAGATTCAGAGGTTCTATAAGGAGAATAAACGTACTGACTAATAGCAAATGAGTGCTGACCCGCTGACATGCCTATCTCGACCTAGCTTCGCTTTGGTCTTTGCAGTTCATATCGCAGATGCTCACGTTGTTTCCGTAGCTCGACATCCCCCCGACTCTGCGTAAGCCTTCCTGCGCTCTGGGCTGCTGTGGCGCGTTCTGATGCCGGAGGATGATTGAATCAATCATATTGCCACACGCGAAACAACGCCATGCCCACAGCCATCGTAAGCCGGAATCGTGCTTCTCTAGAGGGACGCGAACGAGTAAATTGTGACAGCGCGTACACTCCATAAGCCGGAGTGTACATAAGTTTAAGTAAAAGTATAGAGTCTAAAGAAAGTGGCAATGGACCTGGCTTCGCTATGGAGTCGCTCCCAGATGTTTGGCCCTATCATCCAGGCACTTTAAATCAGCAAAAGGCACTGGATTACCCTACCCGACCAATCAAGTTCGTTATACAAACGACGTGCGGAGTGTTCCCTTATGAACGCTAAAGTTATCTAAGCAGGGACAAGGGGGAGGCCAGACTTAATCACCGGGACTCGGCACTAAACCCGCTGTCTATAAGTCTCCCTCCTCCACCTCCGCCTCTACGGCCACATACGGCTCAAGCCTTCACGTCAACTAAAGGAGGCGTTATGGCTGCGCTTAACTTAATTCTGATGGTAGTTTGTTCGCTATGGTTCCTTGCCTACCTGGACGGACACAGCAAGACGGCTAGAAGGCGGCGTAGGCGGTCTCTGACTTCTAAAACCCCTTTTTCCCATAATCCTCACCAATAAGGTTTTAGTACGCTTCCGCATGATGCAGTGATCTCTCTCCTTTTCATGGTGCTGGTGCATAGATCGCCTGGGTCGTAGCAGTCACATTGCACCCAAATTGGCTCGTGAGGTTACGTTCACGATGCCCCTTAAACGCGGAACCAGATCTTCGGGCGCTTTAAGATTAGGTCCAGCGAGGAGTTCAGTGAATGGTGAAAGTCTTCTGTAGAGCCTGCACTGAGGAAGGGGTTAAGCCGTGCAAGGTCGGCCCGCCGACGATGTAGCTTCCATCTAAAAGCAGAATGGGGCCAACGCGACCGCTGTCGTTACAGATGGAGTGATCTTCCCCCGAATTCATGGACACCGAGTTAAGACCGTCTCGCCATCGCTTCGAACTCGGCGGGGGATCGATAACCGAGGGTCGAATGACGGCGAGCCCGATTGTAGAAAACTTCCAGCCACTCAAAGATGTCCTGCTTGGCCTCCGCCCGTGTCCGATACCGTCGATGGTGCACGAGCTCCGTTTTCAATGTATGAAAGAAGCTTTCAACGACGGCATTGTCCCAGCAGTTGGCGCGTCGGCTCATACTGACGGTGATGCCCTGGGTCGTGAGCCGCGCGCGGTAGGCGGTGGCGGCGTACTGCGCCCCGCGGTCGGTATGATGCAGGAGTCCTTCCGCGGGCTGTCGGTGCCCCAACGCCATCGTCAGCGCTTCATGGGCCAACGCCTCCGTGAGCCGGCTGCCCATCGCCCAGGCAATGGCCCGGCGCGAGTAGAGATCCAGCACAATGGCCAAATACAGCCAGCCCTCCTCGGTCCAGACATAGGTGATGTCCCCCGCCCAGACCCGATTAGGCGCGGCCACGGCAAACTGACGATTGAGCGTGTTCGGGGCCACGGGATGCGCATGAGCAGAATCCGTCGTGGCCCGCCACTTCTTCACCATCTTGGCGCGGATGGCGTGCGCCCGCATGAGCCGCGCGACCCGGTGTTCACCAACCCGGTGTCCGTGCGCTCGGAGCGTCGCATGGACCCGGGGGCTCCCGTACGTCTGCCGCGACTCGGCATGAATCACTCGGATCGCGGTTACCAGCTGCCGATTCTCCGCTCCGCGATGACTCTCCCGTCGAGACGCCCAGGCATAGTAGCCCGCAGACGAGATGGCCAGGGCCTGACACATCAACGTCACTGGAAAGCGGCCGGCATGCGCCCGAATGGCCCGGCATCTCATCGCGGGGCTTTCGCGAAGTATGCCGCCACACTTTTTAAAAAATCCCGCTCCTGCGTCACACGGGTGAGCTCCCGCGTGAGCCGCGCCAACTCCTCCTCGTGGGGCTTCCGACGCCCCTTCCCCGGAAAGGAGTCGGCCGGATCGCTGGCCAGTTCCTGCTTCCAGCGGCGCAGCACATTGGGCCGGAGGCCGAGGTCTCGCGCCACCTGGGCCACTGGATTCCGGCTCTCCGTCACGAGTTTGACGGCCTCGACCTTGAACTCTCGCGTAAATGATCGTCTGACTTTGCTCATCGTGCACACCTCAAAGGTTAGCATGATCCACCCTTTTCGAGGTGTCCACTAAATTGGGGGAAGATCGAACAACTTGTCGTTGGTGATCCGCTAGGCGGTCCATCGGCCCCGCTCCCGTATTCACGGGGTACATGATGCAATCGTAAACCGCTTAGTATCTGAATGCTATCAGAGGCTCGGAGACGCTCTGTTTACATAAACCGTGTGGGTTACGATCCAATGAAAGGACTTGGCTCACCCTTATCTTTTGCGTTCCCATGCAGTAGTAGGATTCTAGCTTTCCAATAACCGGATACTAACGCTGACTAGACGTTCGTGCTTGAGGCTGGAGCTTGTGTTGAACATCCCGCTGAACATTGTGATGCGGCGTAGCATCGTCCAGGATTTGGTGTATAAGCACCACCAGCGCGGAGAACTCTATCGGCTTGGGCAGACAAGCCAAGGGGGCGAGCCGCTCAGACTGACCTTGGCACCCTTCGAGGTCTCTTGCGCTTATCATAATAATCGGGACATGCGGCTGGGTGTGCCGTAATTGTTCGACAAACTTGAACCCACTCACGTCTGGCATATGTACTTCCACGATCATGGCATCATAGGCAGCCGCATGGGCCAATATCAGTCCCGTCGCGGCAGAATCTGCCATGTCTACCTCCAGGCCCTGATTTCTAAACGCGAAATGCAAGCGATCCGACAGCGCGGTTAAGCAATCGGAATCATCATCGACGAGTAGCAAGCGATGTGTGGAGGCTTTTCTAGACATGCTGATGCTCGCTATACGTTCCCTTGCCTATTAAACGTCCATCGTCAACGTCCATCGCACTATTTGAAACGCCACACCTCCGCGTTTGTCCGCAGTCTAAAGCGTGGCCGTATGATGGCCTTTTTGAAAGTGTGCCTGCGTGATACGAATGCCCGCCGCATCGCCGAACGGCTTGATGTGTCGCGTCACATCGACACCCCCATAGCATTTTCTTCACTTCGACTTTGAGGGTTTCGGTGACAATGTAGATGTCAGACGCCGATCACCGTGCAGATGAGGAATCGTAGTCGGCATAGCAGCAAGCGAGACATGCTTCACCACTCTAACTGTTTTCTTATACATAGCATAAGCAAGGTGCGGGCCAAATCCGTCGGTTCTTAACGTATTGAAAATGAACTAACGGTCTTTAGCGTTCCACCGTTCAAGACGGACAGACTGTGGAGAGCGGGACATCCAGGGCGGGGGACTGGGGCGTCATTTGTACCCGATATGAAAGCGAGCTGCTGGTTCAAACCGCGCAACGAAGCAGCGACCGGCGGGCCAAAAAACCAGGGCGGCTGCATCTGTGGCGGAAGAGCGGGACATCAATACGGCAGGAGGGGCTGAAAGACGTGCTCCGTCTCCGTGCAACGGTCCTGCATGCTACGATTGGTGTCTGGCATGGTGCAAGCCAGTGTTACTGAAAAATGAACTCAGGCACTTAATGTTGAACCATCTTTCGCACTAATGACCTGCGTTAATACGTGACGAGGAATAAATGGATCACGCATCCGTATTGTATAATCCCGTTGCGGTATTTGGCCTAAGTGAACTGTGTTTGCTCGACTCAGGCGGTCCACTGCTGAAAACACTTGCGCCCATGACAAGCTCATCAAGGCCCGGACCAGTTGGTCCATCGTGATCGGGCCATGCGTTCGCAAAAACTCCATTACGATACGATCTGCTTGCGCTGCGTCGTCATGTTGCACTTGCATAAGAGGACACCCCCGCCCCAAGAAGTAATTACGGCGGAGGAAAGTCTAGCAGGTCATACAACCTTGCCAATAGGACCAAAGTCGTATGGTCGTCGGTTGATCGGCTTAGAAAGAAGTGGGTCGCCGACTTCCAAACTTGACCGAGCAACAGGACAGTATATACTCCTATGCTTGGTCGGCTAACAAAGGAAGTCCACTACTAAAATACGGGAGACACTAATGCCAAGACCGCCATTGAACGCAACTAAGATTAACGCTGAGAAGAGTCGCAAAGCGGCGACATCGAAACAGGGGATTGTGAGTCGGATCAAAACTGACGATGAGCCGAAGAGTCCGGCAGACGTCATCAAGGCGGACCAACTTGTCATCACGGAAGACGAGTTCAGAGGGCGAATCGCCGCTAAAGCGTATGAGTTATATGCTCATCGTCAGGCGGTAACGGAGACCGATGACTGGTTGCAGGCGGAGCGGTTAGTGAAAGAAGAACTGCTTGCGCGAGGACACCACGCGGGGTCCGTATAAGCTCTTTCAATTTGGGACCTGCCAATCTTTCCGGGGTGTGTGTACCACTCTCTCTTTCTCGCTTAGAACGAGGATGAAGAATGCCAGGCGCACACTCCTAGTTTTTTGCCAGGTTTAGGCTGTAACGCTGAGGTTCCCTTATTGGTCGCCAGTGGACGGTGGAGCAACGTTTTGGAGTGTCTGACGTAACCGTTCCTGGATTGCATGGGACCTTCTGCGGGCCTGCTCAATGGCTTTCGGATACCACCTACTATCGTCGCCCAGCACTTGCTCTGGTCTGCGGCGCATCTCTGTCCGCAGCACCGCCCGATTCACGACAGAGAAAAAGACATCCGGGTCTACCGGCTTGTGCAGGAAGGCATAGGCGCCATGCTGAGCGGCCAACTGTTCCCGTTGTACGTCTCCATAGCCGCTAATGAGAACCACAGGCGTATCCGGGCGTCTCTGACGACATTCATCCAAGAATGCAATCCCGTCAAGGGCAGGCAGCACAAGGTCACTCACCACGAGATCGTAATCGTGCATCCGTATCGCAGTTAATGCCGTCTCCCCGTCCAGCGCCGTATCAACAATGAAGGTGGGACGCTCACGCAATAACAGTTCGCGTGCTGCATAGATAAACGTCTCATTGTCGTCTACGAGGAGAATGTGTGCCACGTGCAAAGTGTAATACACATTACACAGGGTGGAGAGTCCGACCAAGGGGAAGAGAAGAAGCGGTCTTGCTTACAGGGAAGAATAAATCGTCCTACAAAAGATGGGGAAGTTTTAGATTCAGTGCCTGGACTAAGGATAGTTCATCCGTGAATTTATGGGCGCAGGCTGGTTACCTAGACCGTTCCCTAGCGATGCTGGGGCGCGTGAGATTGAAGTGACCGTACCTGGCGAGGCTGATGGTGCACCACTCGTTGGACTGAATCAGCTTCCTTATCCTCGCCCAAGGCTTCGTGTAGAAGTGTCCGTAGCTGAGAGAAGTCAATCGGTTTGGGAAGGCAGGCCATGAGGCGCAGACGGGCAGCCTGCTCTTCACAGCTTTTGATGTTCCATCCGCTCATCAGAATAATAGGGATATGGGGCTGGGTGCGCCGCAGTTGTTCCACAAACTTTAGGCCGTTGATGCCGGGCATGACGACATCCAGGATAATGGCATCGTACGGAGCCGCATGAGCCAAAATCAATCCAGTGGCGGCAGAATCCGCTATGTCTACTTCCACACCTCGATCTCTGAATGTGAAGCGCAAGCGATTGGACAGCGCGGTTAAGCAATCTCGATCATCATCGATGAGGAGCAAACGCGGCATGGTCGTAGCGTGTCCCATGTACAGAGCATACGGTCCCTTCGGGCCTACCACTATCCGTCAGACATGAGAACCGCTTACAGAGAAGGGAGCAGTATAGCTGTCCTAAGGCGGCCTACTCATAGGCTGTTCGCTTTAAACATCCAGGCGGGCGATACGGAATTACGAAAGGAGCGGATAAGCGTAACGTCAATAATAGGGCAACGGCGCCTGAAATATTTCCTCCGTCTCCGCGACGAGGCTTCGCATGAAGTACCCCAATTCTCGCCCCGACTCGACGACCGTCCGCCGCAGCTCAGCAACTTCCTGCCGGAGACGATAGCATTCAATGGCCTGCTGGACGAGTGGGATGAATGTGGCGCGGTTCAGCGGCTTATTGACTAATGCAAACATGCCCAGACGCAAGCCTTCTGTCAGCATGTCGTCTGTGCTGTCTCCCGTCATGAGGATGAATGATGCTTCCGATCCAGCTTCCCGTGCCGCTCGCAGTAAACCGAGACCGTTCATGCCGGGCATATTAACGTCAGTCAGCACAACATCAAACGATGCCTGTTGGATGGCACGAAGGGCCGGTCGAGGGTCATTGAAGCTGTCAATCGATGCCGCAGGAAAATGGCGGCACAGCAGCGCGGCAAGGCAATCCAAGGCGAGACAGTCATCGTCTACGATCATGAGCCGGCCGTGCATTCCGTAATCCTTTTCGTTAACAACGTAAGGTATATACACCTAATACATACCACTTTACTAGGTGCCCTTGCACCTACTATGGCTCTTAAAAAGCATGTATATTCAAGCGGCCATGTCAGATGTCTGCGGACCATTATGCGGCCTAAAGTGCGGATAATTGGCTAAGTCCGAACCGGGTTAGCATACAACGTAGTTAGAGTCACACCATGCACGGCAAGGGTCTGAACCCAGACGACTCGACTGAAAGAGCGCGGGCAGAGGAACGCCACCGACTGGCCTTGTACCTGCACGATCATATCGGGCAAACGCTCACGCTTGCCAAGCTACAACTTACCCGCATTCAACAGACTCTCCGGGAACCTCTTGATCCGGCCAAGCAGGCCTGGCTTCAAACCACTGTGGATTCGTTGATCCCAGAGCTTGATGGTGCGATGCGAGCGGTCCAAGAAGAGGTGTTTGTACTCAACCCCGCTGGACTTGCAGAAGTCGGTGTGATTGCGACGCTAGAAGAGGACTGTGAGGTATTTAGTCATCGTACAGGGATTCAATGTGACCGACGCTGTGAACCGCTAGACCTGGACGCTGAGCGCGAAGTATTAGTGGTGCTGATCGTACGGGAAGCGTTGGCGAACATTGCGCGACACTCCCGTGCCACAACCGCTGAAGTGACCGTGCAACGGCGTGGGGGACAGGGCTTCCTAGCAGTTCACGACAATGGGATTGGGATTGATCCACTTCGCCTGAGAGCCGCAGAGAGCTTTGGGATACGAGGCATGGAAGAGCGAGCGCGGACACTCGGAGGCGAATTGTTGATCGAGAGTACACCGACTGAAGGGACGCGCCTCAGCGTATCTTTCCCTCTGGCCCCTCGCTAGAAAAATACATCCCGCCCTGACTGATAACCCTGACCGCCTCAATGAGTTCAGTGCTGAGGCGAGCCTTGGAAACAAACCCAGCTGCCCCGGCACGTTGCCAAGAGCGCGTAGGAATATCCACCGCAAAGGAAACGACCAGGATGGGCAGATTCGGATAGCGGCCCTGGATCGTTTGCATAGTTTGCAATTTGGTGTGCTGAGGAAGACGGAGATCAAGAATAAGGACATCCCATTCGTGGAGCCGCAGTTGGTCCCACAATTCCTCCGCGCTGGCCGCGTCTTCGCACAGAACCTTATTCGCCCGTAAGTGTTCCCGCAGGGCGGCACGAAGCGAGTGATGCCTAACGGCTAGGAGGACACGAACCATAGGTCCCGCTCAAGAATGGTCCTGTTAGGCCAGCTTGATGAAATAAACGATAGCAATGTGCGGGTGAAACAGCCGGAGGGATGGAGACACACAACGTCCTTCCGGTCCACCATGAACCATAAAGGACGCCATTGTCCTGAAGATCAGAGTCTCCGTAAAGGTGACGCCATTGTCGCCCTTACTTCGGTATGCTTATAGGTGAGCTGATTCGGCAAGTCAAGGTACCGGTTGCAGCGAAGAAAGCTTGCAGACTATCGTAGGGACGGCAAAACCATTGTACTATGTCCTTCTCCCATCGCCAGGGTCCTGCCGAGCCTGAACCTGGCAGTTTTCCGGGGGTGTGTGCTTGCGTCTCTCTCTTTCTCGCTTAAAACTAGGATAAAGAGTGCCAGGTACACACACCCTGAGATTTTTGCCAGGTTGACCGGCATCACATAACCATCCTTCTCAGCATACCCCTATGCGCTGTCGCGTAGCGTGATCCACGTCAGTGAAGTGCACGGCTGATCTGCGTGGCCTCCGACCTCTCGCATTGTCCCTGGCTGATGTTTCAGGCATACCCCGAACTATATAAGACTATTGTTTACAAACGTGCTACAGGGAGGCGTACAGCATGGAGTTGAGACCATTAGAAAGTTCCGATATTAGTCTGGTCGCCGGATGGCTAAGCCAAAGCGAGAATTACCAGTGGCTAGATTTCGGCAATGGCATTCAGATTCTATCGCCCGGTTTGTTGAAGCTGATGAGCCAGAGTGAGAAGCACCACTTGAGGCTCTATGGCTAGTTGGGTTCAGCAATATCGATACACACTTCAAGACGGCCCTACTGTGGTATGTGTTAGGCGATAAAGGGGTCGCCAATCAACGTCACACCACTGCGGCGGTGTCGCGGCTGTTAGCGATAGGCTTCAATGAGCTTAGCCTCCGCGCAATCAGTGCGTGGGCCGTCGAAGCCAACCATCCTTCCATCCGTGTGTTAGAAAAGAATGGGTTTCGCTACATCGGCAAGCAACGGGCCTGTCACATTGTCAATGGAACGGTCATGGACCGACTGCTGTTCGACTTGGTATCGGATGAATACCCTCAATACCGTGAACGCTACGCCGCGTGATGATCGGTCTGCCAACGCTATCGATCCAATGCCCAACGATCTCGAGAGAGTGGAGTTCCGAGCCGGTATGGACATGAAGAGCATTGGTCTAAAGCAACGCATCGAGTATTGGTCTCCTACAACACGCACAGTCCAACGGGGAACCGTTGTCTGGATAAGCCCCCGCCGTGACCTCATCGCGGTTCAATCGGGGGTAGAGACCGAGTTTCTCAAGAGAGCGCAGCTCACCTATAAGCCCTGTGCACCTGCATCGGATGAAGACTTTCATCGCATACCGGCTGCTGACCCGCAGCATCGTCCAGACCGAGAACGCTATCTCAGGGTTTTGGCGTCCGCCTATCCTGACTATTGTGTCTGTTCTCTGACCGCGCTTGAAGGCGTTCGCACATCCTGCCGAACAGGGACAAGATGGCGGGTGTTCTGCCAAGCCGCCGTGTTGCATCATCCGCACAAGGGCCTGCTGTTGGATGTCGAAGGGGACCACGTTTGGTATGGGGCTGTGATGGTGATGGACCTCGCCACCTTAGCGGGCAAGCCCTGGTCGCCCTATGTCGGCGTCCCGAACCAATGGGACGCCCTTGATATTCCGCAGCAAGAAATGGCGAGAATTGTAAGCGACGCTGTGGACGCATTGACCCATCACACGGTGATCCCGTATCCGCCTGCCATCGTAGTTGAGACCAACGGCATCACAGGCCGTGTGCTGGGACAGGGTTCCTCATGCCACGACTCTAGCTCGCCGGATCGGCATTCTTGCTCTCGCCTGGAATAGTTCTCCATCTCTTCATTCCCTGTCTAATAGCGAGTATGCCGCACGCTGTGCGGCCAGGACCGAACGGCGCGTTAACGTGGGCTGTCATACTTGTGTTCTAACAGCCCTTTCACAGCCGTACACAGCACGGAGAACTCAATGGGCTTCGATAGACAGGCGACTAATCCGAGACGCTCGGCTTGTTCTTGACCGCTCTTCACGTCCCAGCCGGTTATCATAATGATGGGAATGCCCGGCTGGGTGCGCCGAAGCTGTTCTGCGAACGTGAATCCGTTGGTCCCTGGCATGACGATATCGACAATAACGGCGTCGTAGCGAGCGGTCTTAGCGGCAATGAGGCCGCTCGCCGCACAATCAGCGACATCTACGGCGAGGGACTGTCCCCGAAACGCGAACCGCAGACGATGGGATAAGGCGATCAAGCACTCTGGATCATCATCGACGAGCAGTATCTGAGGAAGTGCCATAGGGTAAGCCTAACCCCTGCATAGCCTTACGGCTAGCGGAGGATGCCGACCTTGCCCACCAATTCGCCGTCACAGCGCATGTCCCAAAGAGACTGACACTGTTTGCTCGATTGAAGCAGTCGCCTTGCCACGTCTGCTGCAATTAGTGTTGCCCTTTACAGAGGTAGCACTCTATCGGGGAACCAAAGTCGTTGGCACGTTTGAGATGTCGGTTGACTAAGCTCACGGCACTGCCTGCAACACCTGATATAGATGCCCTACCCTGACCTGCTGCCCATTGCGGAGCTTTAGAAACTCCACCCCAAATCGTCGCGGCTCTGCCGACCAGACTTTTGCGAGTCCCACTTCAAGACGTCGTTCTTCATCGCGCATCAGGACGTGAAGTCGGACGTAGTTACGGGCAACCGGCCATATCGCCTTTCACGACACAATCGAGCTTCAATCCCGATGCGTTGAGTATCTATTTTGATAGAGACATCAGCACAGATAGATACACCGAAATTTTATGAAACGTGCTCGCTCTAATTATCTGATTCCGAACAATCACATACACAGAGCGGGTAAGGGTAATGGGATTGCATACAAGGCATTTGAACTAGCCAATGGCTATTGAGTGTATCCACCCTTTTCCACTGGGGAGGCAAACATGAGAAAGGCCACGTTAGCCGCAATAGTTTTTACCCTCGTTGGTTCTTTCGTCGTTCTCTTTTATTCCGAAGGCTCAACTAGCTGCACTATCGACCAACGCATCAACTTAGGTAAGCAAGGCTACACGCCGGATAGGGTAGATCAGATGTGCACGAATTCTGAGCCTTCCCCAGCGGAGGAATCTAAAGAGAAGGGACCTTGGGACGAGTTGATAAATGCGTTTATGGGTGAACTGGGGAAAGGGCTGGGGCAAGAGCTATTCAAGGGTAATGACAAGGGCAGTAATAACGCCGCGCCCCCGACGCCCGCTTCACCATATTCCTATTCAAAGACGGCTACTATGTGTGCAACGAACTATGGAGTCTGCCCTCTTCAAGGAATACCCGCAGGCGCTTCCTGCTATTGCAGAGCTTATAACGGCTTTACTGCGTATGGAATTGCAAGATGAAGAGAGCCTGACTTATAAAAACCGTTAACAATTGGCAGCCGTCATGAAGCGGCAAATTCATCTGACGCAAAAGTCACCGGGACAGGGTAGCGGCAGGCATAAGCGTGTGGAGTTTCCATGATTGTGAATGTGTCGTTTTCCCGTGAGCGACACGCTCGCCGATCTCAATGAGAACTTGGAGATGTGGGAGAACATCTTTGGCTTGCTGCGCCGTCAGGCCGGTGGAATTGAAAAGGATATGCTTTACGAGGATGTCCGTCTTGTTCGGGTTGACTGTATGGTGCCACAGCAGTGGGATTGCGGCGGCGAAGCTCCTTTAGCATGTCCAACACTTCACGCTTCGTAATGACGCCCTTCGCGGTCAGCACTTCAACGAGGCTTCCAACTCCCATGCATTACAAAACGCCAGTTCGTCCAGGGTCACGACTTCCTTTTGATCTAGTTTATTCGCCATCGCTCCTTGCTCTCACACAGATACGTATTGAGGGAGCGGTACCATAAAGGCTTTGATAGGAACATTGGCCGTTAGTTGAATGCTGTTTCGCTGTTGTGGTTGCGAGTCGAAGGAACGCGCCGTATATCAAGGAATGTAGGCGGTCAGGATGCATGGCTAAGGGTTTGTAGACGTGGCAGGAAATCCCTCATTCAATACTTGCTTGTAAAAGTTTGTATCTACATAAGAGAAAGATTGAGGAACTCTGAACCCATCTCTTATCTGAGCAGGTTGCAGCTCTTTTGCTAGCTTCTTAACGTAGCTGAGGGATAGGGCTACAGCCACTTCAGTCCCCGCATAGTACTCATTAAATACTTTTCTTGGTATCCCCGCCCTGCCTCTCGCCAACCTCCATGTGCCAGATAAAGAACCCACCGATACATTATTAACCCTCGCCACTCCCACTATCCGTTTAACTGGCGAGGTGGAATACAGTACTAAGTGGGTTACGTTATGCCGAAACCTTGACCTTCGGAACTCATATCGTTTACCACCGCTTAGTATCAAATTGGCATACACTGGCTTAACTGGTAAGAAGACAATTACTGATTCCCCATTTGCGGAAAATCTTCTTAAAGGAATCGTGGGTGATTCCCCTGATTGTTTGTATCGGACCATTAACAACCCCCTGGTCTTTTAGCCAACTATACGGGATGGCGATAGGAAGATGAACTGCTAGTCGAAATAAAATTACCTTCGTCTTTCTTCCGGCCATGCTGGCTATTTCTTCATAGCTATAGACAGTGCGTTTTGATACCAGTTGCAAAATCTTGTCTTGCTCAGCATGTTCTTCTACCAACTCAACTATACCTACGCTGGTTATTGCTTGGACGTCCTTAGATCGATAAAAGAACAACACATCACCACTTCGGATGGTCCCAATGTTCGCATGGCATAAATACGCCTGTTTGATGGCATGTCCTGCGGTGGAAGCAACAAACAGCATGGACTGAACTTGTGCGTCAGGGAATAACATTGCATGGAACTCAGGCTGTATTGGGACAAGGTATTTGCTGACTTTTTCACCGCAGAGGAAATGAGGATAATAGCGTGTATGGTATTCAAGGGGTGGTAGTATGACGTTCGGTGGAGAAATAGGATGCGCTTTTACAAAAACACTATCACCTTTATACGATCCAAATGGCGTGAATCCGAAGTCCTTGCAGAGGTCTTCTAAATAGTCGTGTTTTCCTGCTGTCATGGTAATGTATATGCTCTCGATTCCATTGCTAGAGCCGTATCTAAAAGCCGCCTTTAATAGAAGCTCACCCAGTTTTCGGCCTCTGACATGCTCCGCGACTTTGAATGTGCATAGTTTCAATACCTTCCCACGTAACGCTCGATTGTCATCAGTGATAATGGCGTCTTGTTCTTCTTTAAAGATTAATACGGCACCCGGATTGCCTGAGTCATCCCAATAAACCCACGCTGTTCTGCCTAACCGGGCCTTGTCTTTATACCAGTCATCGAAACCGTCATATCCTTGGCGTAGCGAGTCGAAAAATGTGTGGGTCAAATCGATCCTGTGTAGTTCGACCTCTTCAATGCTTGGCAGAGCTACGCCTACCCTTGTATGCAGGCTTTCAAGGAAGGATGTGGCCTGCTGGATATAGTGAACACGACCTTGGATTCCTAGAAGAGCTGCTTTTTTGTGAAGTTGTCGATCCTCAGATACGAGAATATTAGCCGCGCTACGATAAAGAGCATAAAGCATCTCGTTGTCGGCTCGGTCGTTGTCATCACGTTCGCAAAGTCCAAGTGATGCCAGTTCTCCTTCTCTCGGTAGAGGTGGGTCTAAAGTCGTGTATTTGGTGATCCTGGACAAGCTGATTTCCCGACGCTGTAGGTTACGGTCCCTTTCAATGTCTCTATACGAGGCGGGATGCACGATCAGCCGATGACCGTGTTGGGTGGAAATGCGAAACAAGTTTGCAAGACTATCGTTTAGGACACGCGCCGAGTCCTCCAAGGGGATGATGATGTTCGTGTCGAGTAGAATTTGCATCAAAGTGCAGAGCTAAGGTCGATACAATGTCAGGGACAGGGCAGTCCGTCCCACTTAGCCTTAACAAGCTAAATGACTTAGGGTAAAATACTTATATGCCAGACTATTGAAAGATCAAACCGTGGCGGGCCTAGAGGCGTGACAAGAAGTCATGATGGGGAGTGTGTTCTAAACGATGTATTCGGAAACCTTGATGTCAATTCAGAGAGAGTGGGTCTTCATGGTATAGCTCGTTTCGATGGGGTGCAGCACACTTCACGGTCTTAACAGGCTCGGAGCGCAATCCAAATCTGCACGCCAGAGGCAACAAGTTAGGCAAACGCTAAAAAGCGTCATAGCATAACTCAGCCATACCATCGTAGCTCCTTGTTTGGCGGCTTCTTGATTGAACTCTTTCATCGTTTGATGGAGGGCCTCCGTTGCTGCGCTACCACTCCATTCACCAATCGGTATGCCCATAGAGCCTCCTTTTACTTCTCCATCTGGTACTTTGCCCGGAGCTGTCCCGCAATTCCTTGAAACGTCTTCATGTCGTTCTCGTATCCCGCATAGACCGCCTTCAGGATATCAGGATGCTTCACTGTGTATTCAGTGAGGACGGTAAGAACGCGGGCTTGGTCCGTAGTGAGTTCAAGCTGCATCGGGGCCTCCCTTAGTCGTGAGTATAATCAAAACACCCTAGCATGCTAATGCCGGAGAATCCACATTTTGTGACCCCTCGTACAGCCATCCCTTAGGATCATCAGCGGCTCATCGCCGATATCCTTTAGACACCATACGGCAGATCACACAGCCATCCATTACAAACCATGACGGCGGGTGAGTCCCCCCCTCAAATGGCGGTTGCTGCGACGGGAAATAGGTTCGGCGTGCGAAGTACGCTTATTGCCGGACGCCTCTGACATGGACGCTCTATGAAAGCCATTGTGACTGACGGTTGGACGGCATCCAGTGTGGACGATGTGAGTGCACAAGCCGAGATCATCGCCCAGCCGCCGATCTGCCGACAGTGTTTGGCAATACCAATCATACCGAGTCCGCAAAGGTCCGCTCGTCTGGATTGGGGAGACGATGCGCACCAGAAGGCACGGTGATCCATAGCCCCGTCGTCCCAGGCCGTCTTTCCGCCTCACGATCAATTGGCGTCCTTCCATCCCGCTGCTACCTCCAATTCTGAATCTTCAGGCTACATTTCGCCCAAAACCAGACCGTATCGATCATTCAGCCCTCAGGGGCCGTACGGGAAATAAATTCCGACGTACTCCCCGACGCCTACCCAAAAACTCAACAGACGCCGAAAGGAGGGCCGATGTGGCCGATTTGAGAGTCATACGCAAGCAGTGACGCCGTAACGCCTAAGTGGGCGCGAAAGACCGCGCCGGACAGGCATTTATAACAAGTTATCGAAGGGAAGCCGTACGGAAACGGAGGTTCTTCGTATGCTTCCGGTGAACGGCGCAGATCGGACCAATCTGCGCAATTCCAAACCCGCGCCATGCATACGGCGCATCACCATAGGAGGTTTCTCATGGCTGCTGCAACAGAACCGCTCATCTACCACGTCTCCGATGTGGCCCGCCTGTTGGGCTGCAAGGTGTCGTCGGCTCGTCGGCTCCTTGAGCAAGGGGTCATTCCATCCCGGCGGCTGGGCCGCAAGCTCGTTGTGCTGCCCGACGAACTAGCGACGCATTTGAAAAATCTGCCGAACGGCAATGCAAACGCAAAAGCCTGAGTTGAGAGACCGCCCTCCATACGATGAAGGACGTATTGAGCCGGTTAGAGCGGGTGCGACAGATACCACTGTCCGTATAACATTTTACAAGGAGGTAGTAGTGAACACGAAAGGCGCACGGCTCTCCCAAATCCACCATCTTCTCGGACAAACGACGAGTTCGCCCTATAGCCACGATATGGTGGAATTGGGGCTTGCAACAGCCACCAGTCTTCCCCTCTGCCGTCAGGAGCATGCATGCCCGGTATGGATCATGATTGCTGGCAACCCATCATCCGGAAAAACGGAGGGCATCTTCGCGCTCAAAGGGGTGCCGGGGGTGTATTTCGTGGATACCATGACTGAGAACAGCTTTCTGAGCGGGTATGTTAGCGAGGGGAAGAAGCTGGAAAAGCAGTTTCTCGATGAGATCAATGGACAGTGCCTGTTAATCAAGGATCTCACGACGCTCTTTTCATTGAGGGAAGACAAGATCAAGAAGCTTTTAGGTGAGCTGCAATCGATATATGACGGTGAGTATATCAAGGCTACCGGAACGGTCGGGGTACTGCGTTCTGAGAGTGTCTTCTCAATGATCGCCTGTGTGACGCCCTATGCCCTTCGTCAACATCAGCGGTATATGTCAATGATCGGCAGTCGCTTTCTGTTTTACCGGGTGCCTCCCCTTGAAGAGGATCAACGGCAGGAAGGCTTCGATATGTTATGGAATGAGAATGGGCAAGACGGGACGGTTGCTGCACTACGAAATGCCGTACAGGACCACGTACTGGATGTCATGCAAAACCCGACGAGCCTTTTGAGTGAAACCGCAGAACAACGACAGGCCCTGAACCAACTAGCCGTCTTGCTGGCGCGTGGACGAGGGTTGATCCTCACGGAAAAAACGACACGCCTTGACGAAAGAACCGGGCTAGAGACGCATCTCTATGAAGTCACTGATGTTCAGATTGAGGAACCCTTTCGCGCTGTACAACAGCTTCGCACCCTTGCACGGGCATTAGCCAGAATTCACGGTCGAGACAGGGTCACAGACCATGAACTTCAAATCGTTCGGAGAGTGGTGCTCTCGTCGATGTTGCATGACCGCTCTAAAATCGTCCCCCTCTTCCCCCTGTATGGAGGCCGCTTAACGAGCAAGGATATACAGCGTGAACTGGGCAAAGGGTCTTCTACTGCCCATGAATGGCTGAAGGAACTTCAAGCATTAAACCTCATAACCAAAGATGACGAGAGCGGGCAATACAGCCCCCACGCCGAAATAGAGAAGGCCATTATGTCTCGTTCAGACGGGATAGACCACCTTGGGGATTTGGAGTCAGAAACCCATGACGATTCGCCAAACTGCCCCCAGGGTAGCGGTTTAACATCCATTTCAGAGGTACTTTTAGGCGAAAAAGACGGGCCACAAGCAGAAATCCCTGACACCCCTGGGGGGACTTTAGTGAATGAATGCCGCGATGATCTATGGAGAGAGATGGCGGGTGATATGACTTAACCTAACCTTATACGGGCCGGTGAGAGGCGGCGGCTTGGTGCCGCCGTCTTCCCGGACGATACCATTCAGGTTACATCACTATATGATGCGGTCTGTGTGCCTTGGATTGGGTCGAGCAGCGTCTCGTCTAGCCTTTGTCCTATCAGTGTATTGCTACGTACAATGCTCAGCGGAGCGGGCAGTTTTAAGGCACCAAGAATCGTCTCAGCCTTTGTTAGGTCGTCTTCAGACATCGTCTGTATGCAAGCCAGAACGCCGTGAGCCGTCCGGGCGAACCGAACTGATGCCACGCGGCACCCTTTCAGTACCTCGTGCACCTTCGACTCGCTGAAAAAGTTGGGGAGGTTCAGGACAAATAGGCGCGACTCCATATATCCTCTCTCTAAGCCATGACTAAGGCGTAAAGGGCGTCGAAGGAGATGGAGTATATCGTAGTAGGAGACGCTTACAATCGGCGTGGAGCCGACTCACGGGAGGCTTGGACGGCATTGGGCTTGTTGGAGGTAATCGGCTCTACTACCAGTTTCGCCATATCGCCTTTAAATATAAGAATGGCGGAGTGGCGGAATTGCTTTCGCCGCTCCTTCACATTCACGCTACATCGCTATACAGTATCCGAGCGGTGGAAGGGTGCGGGCTTTATGCCGCAGCATGGGGCTTGGATGCTAAGCCGTGTTTCTTCGCGATGCGGGCGGCCAATTGTTCCAACGCATGGCCTTCTGGAGTATCGTGCGGGACAGCAAAGAGTTTGCAGCCATCGTCAAGCGTAAGACGAGAAAGAGTGGCGGTAACCCTTTGCGCGTCTTCTAATGAGGTCAGCTCTACCATGCCAACATCGCCGTGAATCGTATGGATGAAAGTCAGCGACTGTATGTGGCAGGGGGCAAGAAGTGCACGCAGTTTTGTCTCGGTCACGTAAAACGGAATGCCGGTGATGTAGAGCTTGGTTTGCATCATACCACCCCTTCCTAACACCAAACTAAGACACAATGGTTAAGGGAAGCTGAGCGTATCCGCACATTACGCTCACATTTTGCCGTCGTCAAGTACTGATATTAGGGTAACAAACGTACTGCTCAATGGAGAGCGGAAGCGGGGAGACCGCCAGTCCTTCAGAGACGTTGTGATTCGGACACCATCGCCCGACCGGGCTGTATTTAAACAAGGCTACGGGGACAGCCAGTACGAAGAGTAAAAGCGCGGCGATCCATATTTCTGGGATGAAGACGCTAGGCAGCCAACGATGAAAGACCCACCCAAAACCTAGAGCAACGAACGCGGTTCCGACAAATATAATGAAGCACAACAACAGATTGCTCCTTTACCATGTGCGCCAGCATCCCAAAACGCTTCATACGACCACTCTCATTTTGCCTTCGGCAATATGCCCTTCCGCTCTAGCTCTTCAACGTGCTTCTCCAATAGTTCAATGACATAGCCGGGTACCCCTACCCCGGCCAACGCTGCGGCAGCGCGGACCTTCCGTGAAAGGCCAATGGGTATGCCGCGCACGTATAGGACTGTGGTGTCGTTCGGATCATCGCTCCGCTTAGGACGCCCCATAGGTGCGTACAATGCCATAGCTTCATATGCTTGTCAAAGGCATTGTGCTGTCATAGAAGTAAATGCTAGCATAAGCCACAAACGAAGGGAGGCATTATGGCTAGACTAGGTGGCTTAGACAGAGGCGTCACAAAACGCAAAGGAAGAGAAGGGTGGTGGGTGCGGCTGCATCTCAATGGCAATGAACGGTGGTTTCGATGCGATACCAAATCACAGGCGAAGGCCCTCTATGGTCGATTGAAGGCGGAGCAGCGAGAGGGGAAGTACTTTGAGAAGACAAAGCCAGTACCGTTCCGCGAACTGATGAAGGACTATATCACCCAAGTGGATGCGAGACGGAAGAGAAAGGGAGATGACAAGCCACGCGCTGATAGATGGATTCAAGCGTTCGGGGACCAGGACGCGGCCACTATCACTGTGAGGCAAATAGAGCGCGTCCTCACTGAGCTTCACGTTGACAAGTATGAGGCTGCTACGTGCGCCCGGTACTTAACGGTATTAAAGGCTGCGCTTAATCGTGGGGTGCGGCTTAGACTGCTGAAGACTAACCCTGCCAGCGCCGTAACGCCTCCTAGAGCCAACAACGTCTTAGTCCGTTATCTCACGCCCCAGCAGCAACAAACCCTCTTTGAAGCCTTGCCCCTTCGCTTCCATGCCATAGTTCTTGTGGCCCTCAACACAGGGCTTAGACAAGGAGAGCTACTGCGGTTGGGGCGAAAGGATATCGATTGGAATGCTGGGGTTCTCACAATCCAGGAAACGAAGGCGGGAGAGAGCCGCCGCGTCCCGATGAACTCCACTGTGCAAAGCGTACTAGCTGAGCTGATTGGTGGGCAGGACTCGACCACGCAAGTATTCCCCCATGATCCACGTTATCTCAGACGGGCTTTCACAAGGGCTGTACAGAAGGCGAACCTCACACCGTTCCGCTTCCACGATCTAAGGCATACCTTCGCAAGCCGTCTAGCAATGCAGGGGGCGAACGACCGGACGATCATGGCCTTGGGTGGATGGAAGTCTACGGCTATGCTGGCTCGATACGCCCATCTCTCACCCACCCACCTTTGGCAGGCGGTAGAAGGGTTAGCCCAGGCTGGAACCGTGACTGAAACCGTGACCGGCCCTAAGGAAGAGACTGCGTCTATAGCAGAAGTAGTGAAAAATTATGGAGCGGGAAACGGGATTTGAACCCGCGACCCTCGCCTTGGCAAGGCGATGCTCTACCACTGAGCTATTCCCGCCCCCTAGCTTATGAAAAGAGTGCGGATTTTACTGATCGAATACATGTAAGTCAAGTCGCTGGGAAGCCGCATGTCTGCTTCCACCTTCATAAATCAGTCTCCGTAAATCAGCCGGATGACGTATCTGACGGTAACAGTATCTCGGCCGCCAGTTACGTTTTGGTAGCGCGTGTCTTTGAGCTGTATTGCTGCGTTTTTATTGCTTTATCTCCATGAGATACACGAGCCCCTCTAGTCACACGCTACCAAACATTAACATTGTAACTAGAGTTGGTGATAGTTCCGCAGAACGCGACGCTAATAATGATGCGTAATTTCATGCTGTTAGAGTCCATGGCAAAAAAGTATCCAACGGTGTGCTTATTGCACATCTTCCCTGCGTTTGTCTTGGGGATAGCTTCATCCTGAAAGGCGTTGACCTCAAGGCGGCAAATACTAGGCAGAGGAGGTGATAGGTGGTTTCCAGTTTCTTTTTTGCAGTCATTGGCTAGGCTGGAACAGCCAGCACTCAACTGAGGAGGTGTTCGGATGTTTTTGTCACGACGGCAATTTTTAAAGGTCTCGGCGGGGACGGTGGCGGCGGCCGCCATTGCCGATAAGGCACTGGCGCTGACGGCGTTGCAACCGGTCATCGAGGTGGGCAACCCCCTCGGCGAGTACCCGGACCGCTCCTGGGAGCGGGTGTATCACGACCAGTACCGGTACGATTCGTCGTTTACCTGGTGCTGCTCCCCCAACGATACGCACGGCTGCCGGATTCGCGCCTTTGTGCGCAACGGCGTGGTCATGCGGGTCGAGCAGAATTACGATCACCAGACGTACGAAGATCTGTACGGCAACCGCGGCACGTTTGCGCATAATCCGCGGATGTGCTTGAAGGGCTATACCTTCCATCGGCGCGTGTACGGCCCATATCGGCTCAAGGGCCCGTTGATGCGGCGGGGCTGGAAGGAGTGGATGGACGCCGGCTCGCCGGAGCTGACGCCGGAAATGAAGCGCAAATATAAGTTCGATGCGCGGTTCTTGGACGACATGGTGCGGGTCTCCTGGGATACCGCGTTTACCTATGTGGCCAAGGCGGCGATTCTGATTGCGACCAAGTATAGCGGCGAAGCCGGCGCGCGGCGGTTGCGCGAGCAGGGCTATCCGCCGGAGATGATCGAGATGATGAAGGGCGCGGGGGTGCGCTGCTTCAAGCATCGCGCGGGTATGCCGGTGCTGGGCATCGTCGGCAAGATGATGAACACGCGCTTTAACGGCGGCGTATTGCCCTTGTTAGACACGTGGATTCGCAAAGTGTCGCCCGAGCAGGCGCAGGGGGGGCGGTATTGGACCAATTACACCTGGCACGGCGACCAAGACCCGTCGCAGCCGTGGTGGAACGGCACGCAGAACTGCGACGTGGACCTTTCCGACATGCGCTTCAGCAAGCTGAATACGAGCTGGGGCAAGAACTTCGTCGAGAACAAGATGCCGGAAGCGCACTGGAAGTTGGAGTGTATTGAACGCGGGGCCCGGATCGTCGTGATCACCCCCGAGTACAATCCCACCGCTTCCCGCGCGGACTACTGGATTCCCATTCGGCCGGAGTCGGATTGCTCCTTGTTCTTGGGCGTGGTGAAGATCATTCTCGACGAGAACATGCAGGACATCGATTACATCAAGGGCTACACCGACATGCCCATCCTGGTCCGGACGGATACGTTGCAGTATCTGGATCCGCGGGATGTGGTCAAGGATTATGCCTTCCCGGACTTCTCGAAGTCCTATTCGGGGATGGTGCAGTCGCTCAAGCCGGAGCAGGTGCAACGGCTCGGTGGCATGATGGTCTGGGATCTGACCAAGAACCAGGCGGTGCCGCTGCACCGCGAGCAGGTGGGGTGGCACTATCAACAGAGCGGCATCGATGCGGCCCTCACGGGAACCTATCGCGTGAAGCTGCTCAATGGCCGCGAAGTCGACGTGGCGCCGGTCTACCAGTTGTACCAGGTGCACTTGCAGGACTATGACCTGGATACGGTGCATCAGATCAACCGGTCACCGAAGGACCTCATCGTGCGCTGGGCACGGGACTTTGGGACGATCAAGCCGGCCGCCATTCACAACGGCGAAGGCGTGTGCCACTACTTCCATATGACCGAGAACGGACGCGGCGCGGCGCTGATCTGTACCGTGACCGGCAATATCGGCAAGT
Source organism: Nitrospira sp. Nam74 (assembly GCF_965152615.1). Lineage (NCBI taxonomy): Bacteria > Pseudomonadati > Nitrospirota > Nitrospiria > Nitrospirales > Nitrospiraceae > Nitrospira > Nitrospira sp. Nam74. The sequence goes on from NZ_OZ224220.1 coordinate 372,952, forward strand.
TCGGCACGGGCTGCCATACCTGGTCCGGCAACTACAAGGCCGGCGGCTGGACGGCGACGCCGTGGTCGGGCGCGGGACTCGCGGTGCATACCGGCGAAGATCCGTTCAATCTGACCCTAGATGCCAAGGCGCATGGGAAGGAAGTCAAGACCAAGTCCTACTACTATGGGGAGGACGTGGGCTTCTGGAACCATGGCGATACGGCCCTGATCGTGAACACGCCCAAGTATGGCCGCAAGGTCTTCACGGGCAAGACGCACATGCCGACGCCCAGCAAGTTCCGCTGGGTGACCAACGTGAACGTGCTCAATAACTCCAAGCACCACTACGACATGGTCAAGAACGTCGATCCCAATATCGAATGCCTGATCACGCAGGATATTGAGATGACCTCGGACGTGAACCATGCGGACGTGGCCTTTGCCTGCAACAGCTGGATGGAATTTACCTATCCGGAAATGACCATGACGGTCTCCAATCCGTGGGTGCAGATCTGGAAGGGCGGCATCCGGCCGTTGTACGACACGCGCAACGATGCGGACACCTTTGCCGGCGTGGCGGCGAAGTTGACCGAAATCACCGGGGATGCGCGCATGAAGGGCGTGTTCCACTTCGTGTATCAGAACCGGGTGGACGTCTATCCGCAGCGCATGTTGGATGCCTCCAGCACCTATTACGGCTACAACGTCGATACGATGTTGAAGTCGGAGAAGGGCTGGATGGTCATGGTGCGCACGTACCCGCGGCACCCGCTGTGGGAGGAGACGAACGAGAGCAAGCCGCAGTGGACGCGGTCGGGCCGCATCGAGACCTACCGGATCGAGCCGGAGGCCATCGAATACGGCGAGAACTTCGTCGTCCATCGCGAAGGGACGGAGGCGACCCCGTACCTGCCCAACGCGATCTTCACGACGAATCCGTACGTCCGGCCGGACGACTACGGCATTCCGATCACCGCGCAGCACCATGACGACAAGCACGTGCGGAACTTGAAGCTGCCGTGGCAGGAAATCAAGCGGCAGAGCAATCCGCTCTGGGAGAAGGGCTACCAGTTCTACTGCGTGACGCCCAAGACCCGGCATCGGGTGCACAGCCAGTGGTCGGTGAACGACTGGGTGCAGATTTATGAGAGCAACTTCGGCGATCCGTACCGGATGGACAAGCGGACGCCGGGCGTCGGCGAGCACCAGTTGCACATCAACCCGCAGGCGGCCAAAGACCGCGGCATCAACGACGGCGACTACGTCTATGTGGACGGCAACCCGGTGGACCGGCCGTACCGCGGCTGGAAGCCCTCGGATCCGTACTATAAGGTGGCGCGGTTGATGATCCGGGCGAAGTACAACCCGTCGTATCCGTACCACGTGACGATGGCCAAGCACGCCCCGTACGTGTCGACGGCGAAGTCGGTCAAGGGGCACGAGACGCGGCCGGACGGACGCGCGATTGCCGTGGATACCGGCTATCAGTCCAACTTCCGGTATGGCGCCCAGCAGTCGTTTACGCGGAGCTGGCTGATGCCGATGCACATGACCGACAGCTTGCCGGGCAAGCATGCGGTGGCGTGGAAGTTCAAGTGGGGCTTCCAGATCGATCACCACGGGGTAAACACGACTCCGAAGGAATGCTTGATCCGCATCACGAAGGCGGAGGACGGCGGCATCGGGGCGCGTGGTCCATGGGAGCCGGTGCGGACCGGGTTCACTCCAGGCCAGGAGAACGAGTTCATGATCAAGTGGCTTAGAGGTGAACATATCAAGATCAAGGTGTAAGGACTGAGCAACGAGGACAGGGCTGAGAGGTATCCTCTCAGCACTCAGTCCTCAGCACTGTAAGGAGGAGATCACATGCCGGAAGTATATAACTGGCAACTGGGACGTAAGATGCTCTATCCCTATGAGGAGCGGCATCCCAAGTGGCAGTTCGCCTTCGTGTTTAACATCAATCGGTGTCTGGCCTGCCAGACCTGCTCGATGGCGGACAAGTCCACGTGGCTGTTTTCCAAGGGACAGGAGTACATGTGGTGGAACAACGTGGAGACCAAGCCCTACGGCGGGTACCCCCAGTTCTACGACGTGAAGATCACGCAGTTGATCGAGCAAGTGAACCCGGGCGGACAGGTGTGGAACGTGCGGGTGGGCCGCAAACACCATGCGCCGTACGGGGTGTTCGAAGGGATGACCATTTTCGACGCCGGGGCCAAGATCGGCCAGGCGGCGATCGGCTACATTCCGACGGACCAAGAGTGGCGGTTCGTGAACATCTACGAGGATACGGCCACGTCGATGCGAGCCCTCGTCGAAGGCATCGACAAGACCGGCTTCTCGCGGGATGAACCGTGGAAGCTGCAGGGCAGCAGTCTGCCGGAGCATGAAACGTTCTTCTTCTATCTCCAGCGGATCTGTAACCACTGCACGTATCCGGGGTGTCTGGCAGCGTGTCCCCGCAAGGCCATCTACAAGCGGCCGGAGGACGGGATCGTGCTGATCGACCAGAACCGGTGCCGCGGGTACAAGAAGTGTGTGGAGCAGTGTCCGTTTAAGAAGCCGATGTACCGGGGCACCACGCGGGTGAGCGAGAAGTGCATTGCCTGCTATCCCCGGATCGAAGGGAAGGATCCGCTGACGGGCGGCGAGCCGATGGAAACGCGCTGCATGAGCGCCTGCGTGGGGAAGATCCGCATGCAGAGCCTGGTGCGGATCGGCGAAGACGGCCTATGGGCGGAGGATCGCTGGCATCCCCTGTACTTCACCATTCGGGTGGAGCAGGTGGCCCTGCCGTTGTATCCGCAGTGGGGCACCGAGCCCAACGGCTTCTACATTCCGCCGCGACACAGCCCGCGAGGGTATGCGCGGCAGATGTTTGGGCCGGGCGTGGACAACGCCATCGAGAAGTATCTGGTACCGAGCCGGGAGCTGTTGGCGGTGCTGCAGTTGTGGCGCGCCAGCCAGCAGATCGTCTTCCGGTACGACGTCATTCCGGGGCCGAAGGTGTTTGAGACCCAGATCCACGGGAAGCGGTTTGAGATGTACAACGATACCGTGCTGGGGTTCAACAAGTCGGGCAAGGAAGTGGCGCGCATCCAGGTCGAAGAGCCGATCTACATTCGGCCGGCCGAACGCGTGACCTGGCTATAATCTCGAGGCCGCGCGTCGTGAGTCAGGCAGGAGGTCCCGCCCGGGGCCTCCTGCTTTTTTGTGTCCAGTAGCACACTCGCGCTCAAGCGTGTAGTGCATTATTTCCCGTTATGGGATAGGTACAAAGGGCCGGCTTGCTTGACGCCTGAGTGAGCCTTGGGTAGAGTGAGATGATTGCAACACGATCTCCTGTTATAAAACACTAATGTCCGGCCAGATTTCTACGTCGATTCCATTTGCTGCTCAGGCAGTTGCCTTTCACGAGTATTTGGCGAACGGCAAGTTGCCCGCGGACCTCATTACCAGTGATTATGTAGGTGAACAATTTGTGGAGCGTTTGGTTCATTACGTCTTAAGCGTGCCATCGGGCAGCTTTACCATGGCTAAACTCGGCCAACTATTGGAGCAGCTGGATCCTCGTCACCAGGTGTTTTTTTTCAAGCGCCTGAAAGAAACCAGCCCTGATAGCCTCAAGGATTTTGCGCCACTCTATTACGGCTTCATGTCGGAATTTCACGATCTTCTCTTCACGTAAACTGGGCCGATCCCGAACACGTACTCCAATTCCTAATCTGTCGCGACAGAATCATTCTGTTTGACAGTGTCAACCTACTGTATCAAGGTCGTGTGGCCGCCGGATGTTTGACCGATCTTTGAAGTGGATTCTATGGCGCAAGAAGGCGGCATGGTCAGGGCGTGAGCTCCGAATATTTTAAACCGATGGTTGACGATGGCTGCTCAGTGCGTTCTGAGCCGGTACGGTTGTACAAAAAACTCCTTGTTGCTGCAGTCTTCTCATGTATAATGTGGAAAGAACGTTTTTGAGAAAAGGAGAGGTATGAACTCGACTCTGCAACGAGCTGTTACAAGCTTTTACAACCTAGTCTATGAGGCGCAAACCTTTGCGACGACCATGTCCCGATTGGATTCAGCCGACCAAGACCACTATGGCGGTCGGATTGAAGGCCTTAACTGGGTGCTAGATCGGTGTCAGGAATTGGAAGATATGGACGCCAACCTGACGCCCTCTTCTCTCCAACGTGTATTGACTGATGTGAAGTCTGATTTGGACCATGAATTATCTGTCCAACGACGAGAGAAGGGAAGACGGGCGGATGGCCGTGAGGAAGCATTGACATTCGTTTCCGACTACTTGACCAGCCTCATCACCGCCACAGAGATCGAATCGGCCAAAAGCTCCGTTTAATCTGCACTCATATCTCGTCTTCTACTCCCGATGATTAGAACGGGGGTGGAAGAGTGAGGCGGCTTTATGGAGAACGTGCTAAAGAGCGCAATCATTCGAGAATGGGCTCTGTTTGGTCTTTCGTTCGGATTGGGTGGCCATGTGGTGCTCGGCATGATGTTGCATGCTCCGGAACTATGGCCTTGGGATAAGGCAGGGATCTACGGGTTGCTCGTGGGAGTATCCGTGTACGTCGCCATACAAGTTCTACGATCAATCTGGTGGGTGATTACCGAAGGACGTCGCAATCGTCGTTCACCCATGATCTCGCACCGTTAGAAGAGTCCGGTGCGAGCCAGGGAAACCACCACTCATAAGGTTTGACCATGTCCGCCTTGCGCCCCCAAGACCCGCGGCGTGCCAACATACCGACTTCGGGTCGACCCCGTAGTCCGCAGTCTCCCGCCAGTCGAGCGACTGGACGAGGCAAACCTCCTTCCGATTTTGGTGCATTCCGAGCCTCTCTGCTTTTCTGTCCGACGTGTCGACAAGCTACGCCGACCCGTGAGCGGCTGCTACTCGTCCTGCCCACTGGGAATCTCTATGAGTACCTGTGTGTTCAATGCGGGACGTCTACTGGTTCAAAGACAGAGTCAGAACAGGGTGATGCAGGGTTGGTAATCCCGTGAAGAGTCGTCGCAAAGGCGTGAAGGCAGTAGAAGACACCCGACATCAAAGAGTCATCAGATGACGCCTTCCAGTGGAATTCCTTCTTCAATCAACATCACCGGAATATCTTCTCGAATCGGATAAAGAATCTTCTTGTCGGCCCGCAGTAAGCCACCGTCAAGTTTTTCAACCACCGCTTGACCGCCCTTATTCTTTAGTCCACCCTGTGCAATGCGCTCATTGAGGCGTGTAATGATCGCAGCCGCTGCCAAAGAGACATCCTGCTTGGTTTCCGGACAACACAGAATGGCCAAGAGATCTTTATCGATGTTGACGTTGCCCGCCGAGGTGGTGTCGCCCATGGTCCCTCCTTCAGAAATAGTCGGCAGATAGTACGGTAAAGCACTCCCTTATGAATATCAAGCCTCTGGCATCGCGAAGCGCATTTGCGCATATCCCTCAGGTGTCTCTTACTTCCCCGTGAAGGTCCTAGGCCAATCTGATAAACTGTCCGAGGTAGGAGCTTTGATTATGCGCATCGTGAAGTGGGTCCGAAGGTATTTTTTCACCGGTCTTTTTGTGCTGCTTCCTGCCTGGGGTACATTCCTTATCTTGCGGACACTCCTGACGACTCTCGACGGTTTCCTGGGTGCCTTGCTTGAACCCACCACTCCATCCGATATCCCCGGGTTGGGTCTGCTCATTATGGTGTGTCTCATCCTGCTGACCGGAATCATTGCCACTGAAGTCATCGGACAGGGAATGATTCACCTGACCGAAGAATGGGTCGGGCGTATCCCCATCGTCCGGACGATTTATTTGACGCTGAAAGGTATGACGGACCTGTTCAATTTTCGCGCGCGATTCGGTCGCAGTACGGTCGTAGTCTTCCCTTTTCCACGAGAAGGCCTATGGGCATTAGGATTTATCATGGGCGCGGCTCCTTCGCACTTGCAGGTCGCTCAGTCCCAGGCGCTCCTCATGGTCTTCGTCCCTACGGCGATTCACCCGTTCACGGGATTTCTCGCCTTTATACCGCAGCATACCGTACGCCCCATCAACCTTGCAGCAGAAGACGCGATGAAGATGGAATTTTCAGCCGGCCTCTTCCAGCCAAAGCCGGGTTGGCTGACGCCCATCGCGCCCTCCGTTTCGTGAAGATGAACAGCCCTGTCGAAGTGCGGGTTGCGTCACACCCCGATCTTGATGTGCTTGTAAATTTTAGTGCCGCGATGGCGATGGAAACCGAAGGCCGCCAACTGGACTCGGATCGTTTGCGACGCGGCATTCTTGCCGTACTGGAATCGGAGGCTCATGGGTTTTATTTGGTCGGGGAACGGCATGATGCCGAATCGCGCACCGTCGTGGGGCAATTACTCGTGACGTATGAATGGAGCGATTGGCGATGTGCGAATTTCTGGTGGATCCAAAGTGTCTATGTCGATCCTGCTTGGCGTCGACGGGGAGTCTACCGTCAACTGTATGGATCGGTTTTGGATGCCGCGAAGGGGCGAGCCGACGTGTGTGGTCTCCGTTTGTATGTCGAGCAGGATAATTACGTGGCTCAATCAGTGTATAGACGACTCGAACTTCGTCCTACCACGTATCATATATGGGAGGTAGATTTTGTCTTGTGAAAGAGTAACCCGGCCGTCTCGCGTCCAACAACTGACGGCGGTCTTGCTTGCCACTATGGGACTGGGGCTGTCTTCGTGTGCGTTTGTACGGGGTAACTACGGAGATTCGTTCAATGCCGATGATATCGAGACAATCAAGGTCGGGCTCTCGACCAGACAGGATGTTGCCTCCAAGCTGGGTGCCCCAGAACGGATTATCGAGGTCAATGACCGGGAAATCTTTCATTACTACAATTATGCGGTGAAGTCCGGCACGCTGCTTTTCTTCTCACGTACCAATGTGAAAGGCAATGATCTCTACGTCTTTTTCGGACATGATGGTATCGTGCAAGAAGTGGTCTTCGGGCGTCAAAAGGCAGCGCCTAAATTACAGTTCTGGCCATTCGGAGATTAGCACGACGATGGGTCGGCAACATGTGTGCGCTTTTCTCTGTCTCTTCGCCTGTCTATTACAGGGATGTCCCTTGAATTGGCAGCGCGTAAGCATCAACGAAGTAATCACGCCGGATGACGTGTCGTTCGTGATGCCGGGAAAAACGACCCTCCGGCAGGTCGTTCGCCGGATCGGCTCTCCCGACATCATTCAATCAACCGGCAGGGGACTGTTGATCCGGTATCAGTTCAGGGATGCAAAATATTTCCGGGTGAACGTGACCAGGCCACTCCCGTTTCTGATTCCGGCCTTATCGGCAGTCCCCGGTGATCTGTATGAAGTAAGGGTTTCCGGGGGCGGCATTGGCACCGACGAGTTACAAGTCGGATTAGACGAGAACCTGACAGTCTTGCATTATTCCTTTGCTCATCATTCGAAGGCAAGTCATTATACCCCATGACTATTTGCACAACTAAAAGGGTGTGGTTCGCGGAGGTCACTCTTGCAGCTAGCATCCTCATGCTCTGTTTCGTCTCCGGTGTGTCAGCCCTCGATCCTGCAGGGATCAGTTCCTCTGACGTTGCACCATCAGCCACTGACATGCGAACTCACCTGAGGGAACTTGGTATTGTCATCGGCCGGTATCAACCTGGCCCGTTCAATGCAATCACCGATGTAGCAGGTGTGAAAGTAGGTCATGTCACGCTAATGAAAGGGGAAGGCAAGTTAGTCCCCGGGAAGGGTCCGGTGCGGACCGGGGTGACCGTCATCGTCCCACGGGATGATGTGTGGCATCAGAAAGTTCCCGCGGGAGCTTTCGTGCTGAATGGAACAGGCGAGATGACAGGGTTGGCTTGGGTAAGTGAATCCGGCTTTTTGGAGTACCCTGTCGCATTGACCAATACATTGAATGTTCCGCGTGTGGCGGACGGTGTCATGACGTGGATGATCAAACAATATCCTGGCATCGGCATTACGGATGATACGCTGACTCCGGTCGTCGCCGAGTGTGACGATAGCCGTTTAAACGATAGTCAGGGGCGTCATGTCTCCGAAGATGACGTCGTTACGGCCTTGGACACGGCTTCATCCGGTCCCGTCATGGAAGGATCGGTCGGGGCAGGCACTGGTATGGTGTCCTATGGATTTAAGGGCGGCATTGGCACGTCCTCGCGTCGACTGTCCGATCAAGAGGGAGGCTATACAGTCGGGGTACTGGTCAATGCCAATCATGGCCGGCAAGAAGAACTCGTGGTGAACGGCGTTCCAGTCGGCAAGCAGTATGATCTGAAGAGTGGTGCCTCTCCGCAGGGCGCTGAAGGTTCGATCATCGTGGTGATTGCGACCGATGCCCCGCTTGATGCCCGCCAGTTGCGCCGGTTGGCGAAGCGGGCGGCCTTAGGCTTGGCGCGAACGGGTTCGACGGCTCGGCATGGCAGCGGGGATTTCATGCTCGCTTTTTCTACTGGCAATATCATCCCACATTACCCCAAGGACCCTACCTTTACGATGACGCATATGGGTGATACTTATCTGAATCCTTTATTCACCGCCACCGTCGAAGCTACGGAAGAAGCGATCCTGAATGCGCTGACGATGGCGACCACGATGGTGGGGCGAGACGACTACCGCGTGGAGGCGATTTCTTTGTCTAAGCTCACCACATTGCTGAACGGACACCGATAACAAGCCGACCATTCATTCAACGGCGTTGAACGTATGCTGTGAAATTAAGCGGCGTGCAACCAGAAAGGGAAGTATGACGGACTATCAGATGGGGGGAGGACTCAGACTACTCACCGCAATGGAAAAGACGCAAGCCTTTTCGACGTTCCTTCACAATCGAGTGCTCAGAGCCTTGGAGACCGAAGATCCCACCGAGTTGCATTATCTATTGGCCCAGCTTGATGATTACCATTCGTTTATGTGGCGTTATTATAAAAAGCTGGAGAGTGAGCGCGGAGACCGGCAGCCGCAACAAGATGAATAGACGCTCTTCTCAATAGACAAAAAGGAAGACAGGTTGTTAGACTGAGCCCAAAAGAAAGGACCCCATGCAGTTCGCATCCGCTGTATCAAAAGACATGAATGCGGCAGAGGCCGGACGCGTCTTGACCGACCGAATTGAGTCGGTGCTGCGGGATGGGCCCATCGATCTCGCCTGCTTGTTTCTTTCTTCTCACTATGCCGAACATGCCGAACAGTTGTCTGCCGCCGTGTGTGACCGCTTGTCTCCTCATACCCTGATTGGATGCACCGGCGAAGGGATTATCGCCGGTTCTGAGGAAATTGAAAGAGCTCCCGCTGTGACATTGTGGGCGGCCCACTTGCCCGGCGCCTCACTGATTCCCTGGCGTATGTCTGGCGGTCACGGGGGAGGGGATATAGCGACCATGGACTGGCATGACCTTGATGCCCCGCCGGAGGCCTCGACCCTTCTCATGCTTGCCGATCCGTTTTCCATGCCCATGGACGAGGTCCTGTTAGGTATGGCGGATCATTGCCCCGGCTCCTTCGCGATCGGGGGCATGGCTGGGGGAGGCCATGATGAGGGTGAGAACCGCTTACTGTTAAATGACGGAATCTATGCAGACGGCCTGATTGGAGTGGCGATCTCGGGAGCCGTCTCTGTTAGAACCGTGGTATCGCAGGGATGCCGGCCGATCGGGGAGCGCTATGTCGTGACAAAGGCTGAGCGCAACGTTATTCACGAACTCGGCGGCCTCCCGGCTCTGGACCAACTTCGACTCATGTTTGAGGGGCTGAGTAGCCATGATCGAAATCTAGCACAGAACGCCCTGCACGTTGGCATCGTCATGGATGAACAACGCAACCGCTTTGAGCGCGGTGATTTCCTTGTCCGAAATTTGATCGGAGCCGATCGAAGTTCGGGCAGTCTCGCAATCGGCGATATTCTCACGGAAGGGCAAACGATCCAGTTCCATGTTCGCGATGCGCACTCCGCGAGCGAGGACCTCAATCTGATGTTGGCTGCGGACCGGTCTCGTCAGACCACACCAACCTTGGGTGCGCTGCTGTTCAGTTGTTGTGGTCGTGGACGAGGACTCTTCGGCCGCCCCCATCACGATGTGACCGTCGTTCGTGAGCGCACCGGGGATGTTCCAGTCGCCGGTTTTTTTGCGCAAGGTGAGATTGGTCCGGTGGGCGGAACGAATTTTCTTCACGGTTACACCGCGAGCGTGGCGCTCTTTTCGGAGCCCGGCGTGTGAACCTGCGGACGTTCCTGTACACTCGCCGCTTTTCTCTATCATGCCACCGCTGTATTGCTTGCTCAGGAGTGATCATGAAAACACGCCTATGGTTTGTGCAAACGGCGCTACTAGTGTGCCTCAGCGCTAGCTCGATCGCCGCAGACAACAAGGAGATGAACAATATGGCAGATCAGGCAGTGACAACAGAATCAGGCCTCAAGTATGTCGACGTGGTCGTAGGCACCGGTCGTCAACCAGAGGTCGGCGATACGGCATCCGTCCACTACACGGGTTGGCTGGCAGACGGAAAGAAATTTGACAGCTCCGTCGATCGCAAGGAGCCGTTTTCGTTTCGCGTTGGCGCGGGACAGGTCATTAAAGGATGGGACGAAGGTGTGATGGGTATGAAAATCGGCGGCAAGCGGAAGTTAACGATTCCGCCGCAGCTCGGCTATGGCGCCCGCGGAGCGGGTGGGGTCATCCCGCCGAATGCGACGCTCACCTTTGACGTCGAACTGCTCGACCTGCGGTAACCGATACGAGGATGTTGAAAACGCCCTCCGGCTGCGTTCTCAGTCGTCTTGACCGTTCAACGTACTAACCACTACGCCTCCAGGTCAAGGTTCCCTGCGGCCTTGCCGGAAGGACGTGCTGAGCATCCTCATAGATACTAAATGACAGGAAATTCATGAAACGAACGCCGTTGTTTGAAGCACATGGTTCTGCCGGTGGCCGGCTGGTGGACTTTGCCGGCTGGGAGATGCCCATCCAGTACACGGGCGTGGTAGACGAATATCAGACGGTCCGCACTGCGGCTGGTCTGTTCGATGTGAGCCATATGGGTCGCATCGTCGTCTCCGGCGAAGCCGCACTCTCGTTCCTCCAACGGGTGACGACGAACAATATCGAAAAACTTGGCGTGCTGGAGTCGCAGTATTCCATGGTCTGTAATGAATCCGGCGGTATCATGGACGACATCTTCGTATATCGAATCAGGCCAGAGGAATACTTGCTCTGTGTGAATGCCTCTAACCGACACAAGATCGCAGCCTGGCTGAACAAGCAAGCATCGGGTGTGACCGGCCTCAGTGTGAGCGATCGGTCAATTGAATTAGCCCAGCTCGCTTTACAAGGGCCTGCTTCACGGACCATCCTTTCGTTGCTCGGCCTTGCGGGGATCGAAGCCATGAAGTTGCGTGGTTGTCTGGAAGCTCCACTGCTCGGCACATCGGTATTGATTACAAGGACAGGTTACACCGGTGAGTTGGGGTACGAATTGTACATGCCGTCGGACCACGCGCTGTCTATTTGGAACGAGTTACTCACAGTGGGCAAATCTGCCGGACTGAAACCTGCTGGATTGGGCGCGAGAGACTTGCTGCGCTTGGAGATGGCGTATCTGCTGTATGGAAACGACATTAGCGAGGACACGACACCCGCCGAAGCGGCCGCCGAATGGGTCGTTGATTTGAACAAGGGTGACTTTATCGGCCGGAAGGTGCTCCAGCGACAGAAGGACATCGGCGTCACGAAGCGTTTGGTTGCGTTTGAACTCACTCAGAAGGCGGTTCCCCGCCATGGTTTTAAGATACTATCGGATGGTGCTTCGGGGGGGAAGGAGATCGGAGAGGTGACGAGCGGGAATCTGTCTCCGATTTTGCAGAAGGGTATTGGGTTGGGGTATGTGCCGACACAGGTCGCCACTGTCGGTTCATCAATCTGGATTGATATACGGGGGCGTGCGATGCCGGCCGTCATTGTGAAGCCTCCATTTTATCGCAAACGAGCCACCCATGGCTGATGGAAAGATTCAGACAATCTACAAAGGGCGCGTGGTCACACTGAACCTGGAAACGGTGACGTTACCGAACGGCCTATCGGTGGAGTTGGAGGTCGTCCGCCATCCCGGGGCGGCAGCCATTGTGCCGCTGAAGGATGACGATACCGTCGTTCTGATACGACAATTTCGACTGGCGGCTGGTGGGTATATTTACGAGATTCCTGCGGGCAAACTTCATCCGGGAGAAGATCCTGGCCACTGCGCCACACGAGAATTAGAGGAAGAGATCGGCTATCGAGCCGGACGTCTGGACAAAATTGCGACGTTCTTCACGGCTCCGGGATTCACTGATGAAGTGATGCATTTGTATGTCGCGAGAGACCTTGCACGTGGGACACAGGCCCTCGACGGTGATGAGGTTTTGGAAGTCGTCGAAATGCCGTTGGAGAAAGCGATGGGACACATCTTGGACGGCACGATTCGCGATGCCAAGACAATGATCGGACTACAGTCCGTCTATCTCGACAGGTGCAACGTACGTCGCTGACCACCCACGCGTGACTTCCAGTTCATCGACTTTCCCCCCATGTCATCGTGCTTCCTCTATACCCATTCCAGTAGAACAATCTCAGGTGAGCAGTTCCATCGGAGTGGGACCAGGGACCAACCCAGGCCTCGGTTCACATACAGCCGTTGGCCATCTTGACTGTAATGACCATGCGCTCGTCCGCGACACCCATATGGAAGCCAGAAAGGATGGACGGAGCCAAAGCGCCATTGTCCGCCGTGGCTATGACCGCACAGGATGATGTCGACGGCATGGTCGGGTTCCAAGAGATCCAGTACGACCGGAGCATGGGCCAGCACCACCGTGTAACGGCCTGGAACACGATGCGGGATGCAGGCGGCATCCGCGCGATGAGTCGTCGGATCGTCCAGTCCCACTACGCACAACTCTCCGCCAGAAAGCGGGATGACCATCGTCTGGTTGATCAAGAGATGCAGTTTGTGGCGGTCGGAGAGCTCCATAAAGTCCGCCACCGGCACGCCGCTGTAATGATCGTGATTCCCCAGTGTTAGGCACACCGGTGCGAGACCTCGCAGATGGCTCAGAAATCGGAACAAATGCGGCAGGCCGTCTGGCACATTGAGAAGATCCCCGGTGACGAAAATCCAGTCCGGCCGCAATTCCGCGATTGTTTGTACAAATACATCATGCCGGGGTAGGTAATAGTCCAAGTGCAGATCGCTGATCTGGACGGCGCGTCGTCCCTTCAATGGTTCAAATGAAGATTCCAACCGCGTAACAAGGGGGGTAGCCAGTCCGTACTCGTAGTGAGGGATTTGGCTGAAGAGCCAGTACAGGGGGAGCGAGATGGCATGAGACAGGCGGAACTGGAGGTGCCGAGCCCAGGGCAAGTTCGGTCGCATGGGCCTATACTGCCAGGTTCCTGAGCAGATGCAAGTAGGGATTGTGTGAAAGTGCGGTCAGGCTGGAGCAACGGCTTGCGACTTCTCGATTTTAGCCCAGCTATCCCGAAGCGGGACCGTGCGGTTGAAGACCAGATTGCCAGGACGGGAATCGGGGTCGACGCAAAAATATCCTTGCCGCTCAAACTGAAAGCGACTTCCCGGCAAGGCGCCGGCCAGACTTGGTTCTACCAGACATCCTACGACGCGTTCCACGGAGCGTTGATTGATCGCAAGACCGGCATCGGAGGCCCGATCGTGATCAGGATCGAGGAGTGAGTCGTACAAGCGGACCTTCCCTTTGAGCGCATGCGGGGCGGACACCCAGTGCACGGTCCCTTTGACCTTGCGGCCTTCTTGCGCCGACCCGCCCCGTGTAGCCCGATCATAGGTGCAACGGACTTCCATGATTTCGCCTGTTCGGTCGTCTTTGACTACCCCGGTGCACTTAATGATGTAAGCGTAACGCAGCCGAACTTCCTGGCCCGGGGTGAGGCGGTAAAACTTCTTCGGCGGGTCTTCGCGGAAGTCCTCCTGTTCAATGTATAGGACACGTGAAAAGGGAATCTTGCGCGTTCCCATGCCGGAATCTTCAGGATTGTTGACCGCCTCCAACTCCTCCGTCTCTCCTTCCGGATAATTCTCGATGACCACCTTTAGCGGCCGCAACACGGCCATGACACGGGCCGCACGCCGGTTCAGGTCCTCGCGGATAAAGTGCTCCAGCAACGCCATTTCAATGATCGCATCTCGCTTCGCCACGCCGATATGCTCGCAAAATGTCCGGATCGATTCAGGTGTATATCCTCGTCGTCGCAGGCCTTTCAGCGTGGGCAGCCGGGGATCATCCCAGCCACAGACGTGCTTCTGCTCAACGAGTTCCAGCAATTTTCGTTTGCTCATGACGGTATGCGTGAGGTTGAGACGCGCAAATTCGATCTGTTGGGGATGATGGGGCGTCTGCAATTCATCCAGGAGCCAATCGTACAAAGGACGATGATCTTCAAATTCCAGGGTGCAAATGGAATGCGTCACCCCTTCGATTGCATCTGACAGCGGATGGGCGAAATCATAGGTCGGATAGAGACACCATGCCGTCCCCGAGCGATGATGAGCCACGTGCCGAATACGGTAAAGTGTGGGATCGCGCAGATTGATATTTGGAGATGCCATATCGATCTTCGCGCGAAGTACGTGCGTGCCGTCAGGAAACTCCCCCGCTCTCATGCGGGTGAAGAGATCCAGGTTTTCGTCTCTGGTCCGATTCCGATACGGACTATCCTTTCCGGCCTCTGTGAGCGTGCCACGATACTGACGAATTTCATCGGCAGTGAGGCTATCGACATACGCTTTGCCCTTGTTGATCAGTTCAACCGCATAGTGGTAGAGCTGCTCGAAATAGTCAGAGGCATAAAATACCTTGTCGTGCCAGTCGTACCCGAGCCAATGCACATCATCCTGGATGGCCTTGACATACTCGGTGTTCTCCTTGGTCGGGTTCGTATCGTCAAACCGTAAGTGACAGACGCCACCGTACTCTTCGGCAAGGCCAAAATTCAGACAGATCGACTTGGCATGACCGATATGGAGATAGCCGTTGGGCTCCGGTGGAAACCGCGTGACGAGACGGCCACCGTGCTTACCGGCCTTGAGATCCTGCTCCACAATGGAACGGATAAAGTTTGAAGCAGTGGAACCATCGGACATAACAGAAGACTCCCTTCTTCCAGCACCCCGTCTGTTGTATTTCTATCACACTTCCCTTCGAGACTGAAGTGAGCGCGAATTGTGCTCTTTCGTCGTCACGGGTCTTGGGAGTGAGCTGCCCTTTTTGATGCCGTAGCTATAACTAGGCTTAATGCTCAATTACCAGAATCAGGTCTATGGTGTAAGCTAAAAACTTACATGGCGTCTTCAAAAAACGGTAACGAGCAAACAGACGACATCGGCAGGGACCCCGCACAAGAAAAGAGCCTTCGCAGTCAGGTCCACGAAGGCGCGTGTGCTGCCGTTATGCAGGGAAGCGGTGAAACGTATCTTTCCGCCTTTGCGCTCCTGCTGCAGTCCACTCCCTTTCAAATCGGCCTCCTCGCTGCCGTACCGCCAATTATTGGAACGATCGCGCAACTGTTCTCCGTGAAGGTGCTCGATCGCGTTCAGGCCAGGAAGCCCGTCATTCTGGTTGGCGCAGCTGGCCAGGCCTTGGCCTGGCTGCCTTTGTTTGTATTGCCGATGCTCTTTCCTGGGTACGGTCCTTGGCTGCTCCTCACGGCGGTCATGCTGTATTTCTCGATGGGGCATTTGACTGTCCCGGCCTGGAATAGCTTGATCACCGATATGATTGATGATGACGGGCGAGGGATGTATTTTGCCAGGCGAGCCAAAGTGATCGCGGTCACGAGCTTCGCCGCCCTGTCCGTAGCCGGCCTCATTCTCCATGCATCTGAAACCTGGACGAACCCCGCGTGGGGATTTGGCATCATCTTTCTGTTAGCCGGCATAGCAAGACTGATGTCAACCGCTTATTTGACACGGCTCAAAGAATCACCGGCACGAAATGTCCCGGGACGAGACACAGGCGTTCGGGATTTTCTTCGAGCAAGACGAAGCGTTATGTTTCGGCGGTTCTTGCTGTTTTCCGGGAGTTTTCATATCGCCGCCATGATGGCGGGGCCGTTCTTTGTCGTCTATCTGCTTCGCGATCTCCATTTAACCTATCTTCAGTATGGATTGTGGCTCGCGGCTCCGATTCTCGGCCAATTGCTAAGCCTGCAGGAATGGGGACGCCTGGGTGACACGTACGGCAATAAGAAGGTCCTGGTACTTACGGGACTCATCATCCCGGTCTTGCCGGTCCTGTACATATTTAGTTCGAATTGGGTCATGCTCGTCGGCATCAATTTCTTGTCTGGCTTGATCTGGCCTGGATTTTCGTTGAGTCTGGGAAACTATGTCTTTGATGCGGTACAGCCCGGAGATCGGACCAAAGGGGTGGCGATCTATAATACCGTGAACGCCATTGGTGCCGGCATTGGGGCGATGTTAGGAAGCTGGTTGGCCACGGTAGCGCCCTCTCAGCTCGTTTTCTTCGGCTTGGTCTTGCCGTTGGCTTCCAATCTGCCCATGCTTTTTCTTGCCTCCGGTATACTTCGGTTGATGGTCTCGCTGACGCTTCTGAATACCTTCAAAGAACGTCGGCGAGTCACCCCAATCACGCATCGCGATCTCATGAGCGAGCTGCCGCTCATTAAGCCGATCGCAGCGGCTATTGGGGCGAGGCTCGTTCGGCGCTAATTGATCATTCCGCAAGACTGCGTGGCATGATCAAAGGATTGATGGGACACGCGCCGATTCTTAATGCGTCTTTCCCCACAGGGCTTCGAGCCGTTGTGCTCGTCCGCAGTTGTATTTGTAGAATTTATAGCGGATTGGATTCTTCTGGTAGAAGTTCTGATGGTATTCCTCGGCGGGATAGAACTCAGACGCCGGTGTGATTTCGGTGACGATGGCTTCTTTGAACGGCTTGGTCTTATCAAGCCGCTGTTTCGATTCTTCGGCCAGCCGCTTTTGGGCGTCGTCATGATAGAAAATGGCGGAACGATATTGATGGCCTTTGTCACAGAACTGCTGATCGGGGGTGGTGGGATCGATATTGTACCAGAACACATCCAGCAGAGTGGCATAGCTGACCTTCTGCGGGTCGTACATGACCTGGACGGACTCCGTATGCCCCGTCCTGCCGGCTGAGACTTCTTCATAAGTTGAGCTGGCCTTCTGCCCTCCGGTATACCCTGATGTCGTCGACAAGACGCCGTCCACCTTATCAAGCGCCTCTTCCAGGCACCAGAAACATCCCCCTGCAAACGTAGCCGTTTCTCGCCGATTCTCCCCGTCTGCATGAGCTGCCCACGCCAGATGGGCCAAGAGCGCCATGAAGAATGCACCCCCAAGCAGTATTCGGAATGTAGAAGGTTTCATCATGGCCTCTCTTTGTATGACGACGGGGGTTAGGGAGTGGTGCTGTGCAGATCGGGAAGAATGTTGATCCCTCGCCTCTTCATCAATGTGGTTTTTTAGCACACTGTGTCCGATATGTACCATTTTGGTGGGAGGCGATTCTCCAAAGCCATGGAGATATGGTAACTTCTTGGTATGGCCAAGTTTTTGCTACCCATCTTCATTATGAGGAAACGTAACCTTTTTGTCGTCCAGTTGTCCTTGCTCGTCGCCGTCGTGGTCGCTGTTCCCGGACTCACGTGCGGAGAGGAGTCACCTCTGATGACACCCGTCCTGCCGGCATCGACGTCTTCAAAAGGGACCGATCTCTCCTCGCTCGTTCTCTCAAGCACGACGCTTTCATCGAGCGTGACGAATAATCTGTTCAGTCAACCGGCGACTCTTGCCGGCCGATATACCATGAACGGCTCAACAGTCATGCCCTATATCGGACTTGGGTTTGGCGGTGGCGAGACCACCGATGTGAATCGTACCGTCGCCCGCCAAAGCGGGCTCCAGAGTTCTATTCAACAAGATCGCTTAATGAACGACGTGCTTGGAAAAACTTTTGTCCCGAACGAATTTCAATTAGGAATCCGCATCCCTTTCTAGCCGCACATCCCTGTTTTCGCACGCCTCCGCCTAGCCGATGAATCATGTGGCATGATCCCATCTCGCACCTAACGCTCGATGGTTCGAATTGCCTCGCAGGTCTTCTCCACTTCTTCAGGAGAGGTTAGCAGGCTTGGAGCGAGACGGACGTATTGCGTCGCATATGGCGTGACGCTTGCCAGGATGCGGCGCTGACGTAAATATTCTACGACGTGATCGGGCTTCCAGCCTTCTACCTCGCAGCAGACAATTCCAGCGGAGAGGTCCCGAGACAGCGGCGTATGGAGCTTGATGTGATGCATCTTGACTAATGTGTTTTTCAGTTGGTCGTTCAGCGCATGAATGCGTTCGGCAATCCGGGCTTTGCCGATGGCCTGGTGAAAACGAAATGCCTCACCGAGTGCCCATCGGTGCTCAAACGAATGAAAACCGCCGGGCGTCATGATAGCGCCGACCGGAATTTCCTTGGGGGGTATCTCCTTCATCCAGACGCGATAGGCGTCGAAGTGGAACGTCGGAATGGTCGCATTCGCAACCGGCCACGCACGCGGGTGGCCCCAGACTAGTCCAGTCCCCCGAGGACCAAAAAGCCATTTGTGGGTTCCGGCAACGAAGAAGTCACAGCCCAGGGCGGGTAGATGAAGCTCCTCAACGCCCAAGCCATGAACTCCGTCGACGCAGAGTAATGCGCGCTCGGTTTCAGCGCGATCCGCATTCACTTTCGTTAGCGCTTCCGACATCTCGCGAATGGGTAGCTTGAGCCCCGTGCTGGAATGCACCCATGTGACGGCGACAATCCGCGTGCGTGGACGGATCGCCTTCACCAATGTCTCGACGATTTCTTCTTTCGACACGCTCTCGAGCTTTCGATAGAGAGGAATCTGCCGAACAAACGCCCCCGTTCGGTGAGCCCGCAAGCGCAGCGAGGTTTCGGTAGAGTAATGATCGTGGATGGTCGTGAGCACCTCCTGCCCTTCACGAAGCTCCAGTCCGCCATAGAGTAGCCCTAATCCCATCGTTGTGCTGTCGGTCAGCGCGATGTCCGCGGGATTGACGCCGAGATAGTCGGCGGCTGCCTGGAGGACATGTGCTTCCTGCTTCTCCTCGTTATCGAACCAATAGCCGATGGGATTCTGATCCAGTCCATGGCGGTGGCGTTCGATGGCTTCACGAACCGGGGTCGGATGGGACGTGAGAAAAAACGCCGCCATGTGAATGAGGTCACGGGAGAGCGGGAACTGATTGCGTACGGCGTCCCAGTCATCAAGTTTTACCGTAGGACCCTGAGCCGCCGCGCTGTCGACTGATGGTAGGTGAGCGCCGAGTGCTCCGCCGGCTATCGTCAATCCAGTACGGACGAGAAATTCTCGGCGATTCACGTGCCTTCTCGCCCGGCGTGAGGGTTCTGGTCTATGTGGGAAAAGCTCGTGGACGCAGCCAACTGTTCGAGGAGCGACTCATAATACGCCGTCTCATCCTTCGGTCCGGTGAAGAGAAACAGGACACTGCGCCTAGAGGGCCCGAAGATTGCCAGCGCACGGCCGATGTTCTCGCCACTGTGATACGAGGCCGTAATGCGTATGTCGCTGCGTTTAGAAGATCCTACAGGGTGGAGGACGTAGCCTTCTTTGATGACCTGCGGCTCATTCAAATGATCTTCCAGTTCTTCCGGCGTGGCGTCTTGAATAATCGCCACCAGCCCAATACCTGGTGTCTTGGGGGATTCGAGATAAAATGTATGCGAGCCGGGTGGGAGGACGCCTTGCCAGGCCGGAGGGATGAGGAAGGATGCACCGCCTGTCATCCCGATTCTCGTTCCACTTCGGTAAAACCCTCCGGGTTCCACATCCGTGATGCCGGAATCATGTGGTTGGTCTTGTGCGTTCGTCATCGCCGTCTGCGTGTGGTGGTAACACAGGATCGGGTGAGGCACGGTAACGACAAGTGACAACACCACAACCAGCGTTACCATCCGTTTACTCGGTGTACTGTACCCTACACTTCACGGCACATGAGAGGACATGCCAGCAAGGGCTGCTCAATACTCAATAAGTGTCCATCGGCGGGCACGCGCAGATCAAGTGGCGGTCGCCGTAAGCCTGATCGATTCGCGCGACGGCAGGCCAGAATTTTGACTCTCGCACCCATGGGGCCGGGAATGCGGCCTGCTCGCGACTGTATGGATGTGTCCACACCGTGGCTGCCACGGCATCCGAGGTGTGCGGGGCATTTTTAAGCGGATTATCTTCACGGGGCACACGCCCGTCCGCGACGTCCTGAATCTCGGCGCGAATCGCAATCATCGCATCGCAGAAGCGATTCAATTCGACTTTCGATTCGCTTTCAGTTGGTTCGATCATCAGCGTGCCGGCAACAGGGAAAGACATGGTCGGCGCATGAAACCCAAAGTCCATGAGGCGTTTGGCGATATCGTTCGCCTCGATACCGGCGGTATCTTTGAACGGGCGTACGTCAATGATGAATTCATGTGCGACGGTTCCGTTTTTGCCGGTGTAGAGCACCGGATAGTGCTTCTCCAGCCGCTTGGCCATGTAGTTGGCATTCAGGATCGCGACCTTGGTGGCTTTCGTCAATCCATCGCCGCCCATTAAGGCGATGTAGACCCATGGGATGGCCAAGATGCTGGCGCTACCATAGGGAGCCGCCGAAATGGGTCCGATGGCATGCTTTCCTCCCAGCTTGGTCACGGGATGACCAGGCAGAAAAGGCACAAGGTGGGCTGCCACGCCTATGGGTCCCATGCCGGGGCCACCGCCTCCGTGCGGAATGCAAAAGGTCTTGTGCAGATTCAAATGGCACACGTCAGCACCGATATCTCCTGGTCGGCACAAGCCGACCTGAGCGTTCATATTTGCGCCATCCATGTAGACTTGGCCGCCATGCGCGTGCACGATCTCGCAGATGCGCCGAATCTTTTCCTCGAACACGCCATGCGTTGATGGGTACGTGATCATCAAGGCCGCGAGCTTTGTACGATGCTGCGTGGCCTTCGCTTCGAGATCAGCCAGATCGACGTTGCCGTGTTGGTCACAGGCGACAGGTACGACCGTCAGGCCGGCGATGACCGCACTCGCAGGATTGGTTCCATGCGCTGACGTGGGGATCAAGCAGATATTGCGCTGGCTTTCGCCACGGTGATGATGATAGGCGCGGATCACCATGAGTCCGGCATACTCGCCTTGTGAGCCGGCATTGGGCTGCAGCGAGATGGCGGCGAACCCGGTAATCACCTGAAGCCAGGACTCGAGCTGCGCGCAGAGGTCTTGATAGCCCAAGGTCTGTTCTGCAGGGGCAAAGGGGTGAATCCGTCCAAAGCCTTTCCATGTTACGGGGATCATTTCAACCGTAGCATTCAACTTCATGGTGCAAGAGCCGAGCGGAATCATGGAGTGGACGAGCGAGAGATCCCGTGCTTGCAGGCGGTGCATATAGCGGAGTAATTCGTGCTCGGAGTGATACCGGTGAAACACTTCATGGGTCAAATAGGGACTGGTTCGAGCGAGCGAGGACGGAAATGTGTAGGTGACCTGATCGGCGAGCTCTCCGACAGTGAACGGCACTTCCTTCCCGGAGGCGAATATTTCCCAAAGCGTCTGCACCTCGGCCGCGGTGGTAAGTTCATCGAGCGCGATGCCGATGGAGTCATCTTCGAATCGCCTAAGATTGATTCGCCGTTCAGCGGCACGAGCGAGGATACGATCGGTGGAGAGGGTCGCGGTGAGCGCGCTCGGCTGAATTCTGACGGTATCGAAAAACGGGGTAGACCCGATCGTGTGCCCAAGGCGACGCATGCCTTCAACCAGCACGGCCGTTAAGCCGTGCACCCGCTGGGCAATCCGCTTCAAACCTTCCGGACCATGATAGACGGCGTACATGCTGGCCATCACGGCCAACAAGACTTGCGCGGTGCAGATGTTGCTGGTGGCCTTTTCCCGACGGATGTGCTGTTCGCGAGTTTGCAGGGCGAGGCGATATGCGGGTTTGCCGGCGGCATCCTTCGAGACACCAACCAGCCGTCCCGGCATCTGCCGCACATAGTCGTGTGTGGTCGATAAAAAGCCCGCATGCGGTCCACCAAACCCAAGAGGCACGCCGAATCGTTGGCTCGATCCCACCGCAATATCCGCCCCGAATTCCCCGGGTGGCTTGAGCAGCGTGAGCGCGAGCAGGTCGGTCGCAACGACGACCCGCGCCCCTGCGGCGTGGGCCTGTTCGATCAGACGGCTATAATCGTAGACCGATCCATCGGTCGCGGGGTATTGCAGCAAGAAGCCGAATAAGTCCTGGCCCGCCATGTCAGCCTGTTCGACACGTCCGATGTGAAGTGTAATGCTCAATGATTCCGCCCGGGTCTGGAGTACGGCGATGGTTTGTGGGTGACAATTGTCCGCGACGAAGAATCCGTTTCTCTCTCGATCCGTCTCGCGATTGACGATGCGATGGCACATCGTCATGGCTTCGGCGGCCGCTGTGCCTTCGTCGAGCATCGAGGCATTGGCCAAGGGCAGTCCTGTGAGATCGGCCACCATGGTCTGGTAATTTAAGAGTGCTTCCAGTCGGCCTTGCGCGATTTCCGGCTGATATGGCGTGTACTGTGTGTACCAACCTGGATTCTCGAGGATGTTGCGCTGGACGACCGGGGGAGTCGGACAGTCGTAGTATCCCATGCCGATGAAAGACCGAAAGATCTTGTTTCGATCGTGCAAAGCGCGCAACTCAGCTAAGACATCATGTTCGCCGCGGTGTGGCCCCAGTGCTAAAGGCTTGGCTAATCGAATATCCGGGGGAACCGTCGCGTCGATCAAGGCGTCGAGGGACTGGAATCCCAGGATGGCCAACATTCCTTGAATGTCGGCATCCGTCGGGCCGATATGGCGGTGCACAAAAGTGTCGGAAGGACTCAAGATATGCTGCGGATCCATGCCATCTCCTGATTGATGAGGATGCGATGTGTGAGAGACTCGTGTTGCGTCTCTCCATTGTGCATTTCGAACGGCGGTGACGCAAGGGGTCTTGTCTGATTGCCTGAGGATCGGTCATGATGCCGATACATCGGAACCAGTGTACCTCCAACTGTGTTCGTAGAGGAATTGCAATGAGCCGCGGATGAAAATCCACGATATTCTGATTGTTGGGGCAGGGCTCGCAGGGATGCGTGCGGCACTGGCGGCGGCGCCCATGCTCGACGTTGCGGTTCTCTCCAAAGTGCATCCCGTCCGCAGCCATTCTGTTGCCGCGCAAGGCGGCATCAACGCGGCCCTTGGCGAGAATGATTCGTGGGAAGCGCACGCCTTCGACACCGCCAAGGGCGGTCTCTATCTCGGTGATCAAGACGCGATCGAAGCCATGTGCCGTGAGGCGCCCGGCGATATTCTCGAGCTCGAACGCATGGGTGTAATCTTCAGCCGTGACGAGCGTGGGCGGATCGCGCAACGCCCTTTTGGCGGCGCCGGCTTTCCACGGACCTGTTATGCGGCCGACCGCACCGGCCATGCCATTCTCCATGCCATGTATGAACAGATCCTCAAGCGCCATATTCACGTCTATGAGGAATGGTATGTGACCTCGCTGCTCGTGGAGGATGGCGTGTGTCGCGGCGTCATTGCATGGGATCTCTTGCGTGGTGGCTTGCATGCCATTGGAGCCAAGGCCGTGATTCTGGCCACCGGCGGAAGCGGCCGCGTCTTCCTGACCAGCACGAATGCCGTCATCAATACCGGCGATGGGATGGCGCTCGCCTATCGTGCCGGCGCCCCGCTCGAAGATATGGAATTCGTTCAGTTTCATCCCACGACGCTGAAGGACACCGGCATTTTGATCACGGAAGGTGCGAGAGGAGAAGGCGGCTATCTTTTGAACACGTTGGGTGAACGGTTCATGAAACACTACGCTCCGGAGCAAATGGAGTTGGCGACCCGCTCCACCGTGTCGCTTGCAATCGGAAGGGAAATACTGGAGGGGCGCGGGGTGGATGGCTGCGTGCTGCTCGATCTTCGCCACCTCGGACGTCAGCGCATCATGGAACGACTCCCGCAGATTCGCGAGCTGGCGATGGAATTTGCGGGTGTCGATCCCATTGAGAGCCCCATTCCGGTGCGTCCCGGGGCCCACTATCAGATGGGTGGTGTGCGGACCACGCAGTGGGGTGAAACGGAGCTTCAGGGCCTGTATGCGGCAGGGGAGTGTGCCTGTGTCAGCGTGCACGGGGCAAATCGACTCGGCGGCAATTCATTGTTAGAAACGATTGTCTTTGGTCGGCGCGCGGGACAACGAGCCAGTGAATATGTTCGCCAGGTCACCCCTCGTACCCTGCCTGAGCGCACATTGAAAGCAGAACAAGCGCGCGTCGCTAGGCTACTGTCGAACCCCGGCCCCGAGCGGGCCTGGCAACTCCGTGATGAACTCGGTAAGGCCTTGAGCCAAAATCTCGGCATTTTTAGAACTCGTGCATCCATGACCTCGGCACTGGACACAATCAAAGATTTACAAGCTCGTGCCTGTCGCATCGTGCTCCAAGACCGTGGCCAGGTATTCAACTCGGATTTGATTCAGGCTTTCGAACTCGATGCCCTTCTCGATGTGGCCGAGACGATTGTAGTGGGAGCATTAGCGCGAAAAGAGAGCCGTGGCGCACACTACCGTGGGGACTTTCCCCAGCGCGACGATGTGAACTGGCTCAAGCATACGTTGGAGTACCGGACACCGCATGGTCCACAACTAAAGTCTGTGCCGGTCACGATCACGAAATTCCCGCCAAAATAAATGAGGCACTTTCTACGTCCTGATGCTTAGCATGGACGCATAGATCTCGATACTATTTGACCGTGCTACTCGAATCTCTGTTGCCATGCCCCCAACGCAATGACCCAAGAAGTAAGCAGCATGACGTCCCCGTTTGGCGGCCGTTGCAGTTTGTTGTCCCGAACTGACAAGCCGGTGCGAGATTCCGGAAGTTTATTCCTGATGCCAGACAAGCGGTACCATATTACAAGGCCCCTTGGCCTTTTGATCCACTGAAGAAGTATCTGGCTGTCTCTAGTCCATCTCTGGCTCGCTAGTATTCTCGTAGATTATTGCTTACCATTTGACTATGCGCATTCTCGTGGTGGAAGACGAAACAAAGGTCGGATCGTTTATCCGGCGGGCCCTGGAGGAAGAAAGCTATGCCGTAGATCTGTGTGCAGATGGGCCGACCGGTCTTGATTTGGCTAGAGACAACAGTTACGACCTCATTGTTCTGGATGTGATGCTCCCCGGCATGTCAGGATTGCAGGTGTTGGAGACGCTCCGGAAGGAAAAGGTCAAGACCCCGGTGCTTATCCTGACGGCACGTGCCCAACTCCATCAACGCGTGAAAGGGCTGGATGCCGGGGCAGATGACTATCTTACGAAGCCCTTTGCTATTGAGGAACTGTTGGCTCGTGTCCGGGCGCTCTTGCGGCGTGGTCTGGGTGAAGGGATCGGGCTGCTTGAGATTGAAGACCTCATATTAAACCCGGCAACGCGGGAGGTCACGCGCGGCGGGCAGCGCATTGAGCTGACGAGCAAGGAGTATGCGCTGCTGGAATATTTTATGCGGAATCCGGGGCGTGTGCTGACTCGACCGATGATTGCCGAACACGTGTGGAATCTGGATTTCGACACGTTTACGAACGTCATCGACGTCTATGTGAATTACCTTCGGAATAAGGTCGACCGCGGACGGGAGCGTAAGCTGATCCATACGATCAGAGGCAGTGGATACGTCTTGAAGGCCGAATAAATGAACATTCGAGACGTCGTCAAACGGGACTGAGGACATGTCGCTTCGCGTTCGCCTCACTCTGTGGTATGGCACGGCGCTGGCCAGTGTCTTGGTCGTATGTGGCGTGATTCTCTACGGGGCCTTGGCGAAAGCGTTGAAGGAGCATGTCGACCGCTCACTGGAAGAGACGGCGGCGGTCGCCGAGCGGTCGCTCGAAGAACATCGATTTGGGCCCTTTCTGCTGTACGAAGATTTGTCCCAAGATTTCCCTGAATTGGCGACCCTTGATAAGTTCTTTCAAATTTTCGGACCGACCGGACAGATCACCATTCAATCTCCGAATATTCAGAGCCGCGACATTCCCCTCAGTCGGACCGCGCTGCAGGCCGCTTTAACCGGTCAGACGACCTTCGAGTCCGTCCGATTCAGCGGTGAGCCGCCCATTCGACTCATTTCAGTTCCCGTGATGCACGGGGGATCG
Source organism: Nitrospira sp. Nam74 (assembly GCF_965152615.1). Classification (NCBI taxonomy): domain Bacteria; kingdom Pseudomonadati; phylum Nitrospirota; class Nitrospiria; order Nitrospirales; family Nitrospiraceae; genus Nitrospira; species Nitrospira sp. Nam74. The sequence continues at coordinate 399,270 of NZ_OZ224220.1, forward strand.
CTCGTTAATATCGTGCGGGTTGGGACATCTTTGCAGGCTCTGGAGGAGACCCTCCATCGCCTCTTGATCATCCTCTTGATCACCATGCCGCTCGCACTGCTGGCGTCGCTAGGAGGCGGCTGGTTTTTGGCCGGTCGAGCGCTTCGCCCCGTCGAAGCTATCACGCAGGCGGCGGAACGGATCGCCGGAGGCGACCTCACTCAGCGGTTAACCGTACCCACCGCGCAAGACGAAATCGGCCGTTTAGCGGCCACGTTCAACGCCATGATTGACCGCCTCGAGGCCTCCTTTCAACAGGTGCGCCAGTTTACGAGCGATGCCTCTCACGAACTGCGCACGCCATTGACGGTACTCAAGGGTGAAACGGAATTAGCCTTGCGCCGTCCACGCTCGGCGGATGATTACCGTGTTGTGCTGGAAAGCAGTCTTGAGGAAATCGATCGCATGAGCCGCATCGTGGATGAATTACTCTTCTTGTCCCGGGCTGATCTCGGCGAAATAAAGATGGAGTCCAGACCGGTGCGGCTGGATCACCTCTTTGACGATCTGAAGCGGCAAGCCGAAGTGTTGGGATACGAGCAGGGCGTGCAGATCGTCACCGGATTGATCGAGCCCGCGACGGTGGCGGGCGATGACATGCGTCTGGGCGAATTGGTGCTGAACCTGTTGGACAACGCGATTAAATACTCTCCACCGGGCGGTCGGGTAGAAATGAGCTTGCTCACGCAGGACGGTATGGCACGTCTGTCCGTATCGGATGAAGGCATCGGCGTCGCACGCGAAGAGCAAGCGCACATCTTCGATCGCTTTTATCGCACCGATGCGGCTCGGGCGCATACGAAAAAAGGTACCGGCTTGGGACTCGCCATTTGTCAATGGATTGTCGATGCCCATCACGGCACGATTGAAGTTCACAGTGAACTGGGCAAGGGGTCCACCTTTACTGTCGTCCTGCCTCTCATGGCCTCGTCGGATTAAGAAAAACTAATCCGGCATTAATCTTCCTTTTAGCTTCGATTGTTAGGATTGCCTCACGAAACGCGGGTCAATTCTATCTTCAGTTCAAAAAGGAGGAGGGTATGCACGATACGCAAGAGTCAATTAACCGCCGCCGAGGAAAGCGGGCTTGGGGGCTCATGGCCGGCCTCTTTCTGTTTGGATCGATCGGATTCATGGCCGGCCACTTCACCGGCGCCCCGATGGGTGCGGTGGCTGCTCCGGTGAGTCAGGTGACGCCGTCCGGCACCGAAATGGCGCCCGGCTTTCCAGAAATTGCGAAAGCGGTTCGGCCGGCGGTCGTCAATATTACGCCGGCCAAAACCCTGGTTCGGCAGCCACGCGAACACAAGGGACGTGAAGGTCGGAATCCAATGGATCAGATGGAGGAGTTCTTTGGATTCGATTTTCCACGCCAGTTCGGCCCGAAGCGGCATGGTCAGGATCGCGACCCCTTTGAACGAGGTCCACATCGGGGAGGAATGGGGTCGGGCGTGATTATTTCAGATGACGGTTATATCATCACCAACAACCACGTGGTGGATGGAGCGAAAGAAGTTCAAGTGACGCTGCCAGACAAGAGAGAGTTTACCGGCACGATCGTCGGCGCCGACCCGAAGACCGATTTGGCCGTGGTCAAAATTGACGCAAAGGGTCTCCCATTCGTCCCGTGGGGCGATTCGTCAAAGCTGCAAGTCGGGGAGTATGTCTTGGCCGTGGGGAACCCGTTCGGCTTGAACTCCACCGTGACGCTCGGCATTGTCAGCGCGCTTGGCCGAGGCCGGATGGGCATCACCCAGTATGAAGACTTCATCCAGACCGATGCCGCGATCAATCCAGGTAATTCAGGCGGTGCGCTGGTCAATACGAAAGGCGAATTGATCGGGATCAACACCGCGATCTTTTCGCAGTCCGGAGGCTACCAGGGCGTCGGCTTCGCCGTGCCGACCAGCATGGCGAAACCGGTATTCGAGAGTTTGATGAAGACCGGCAAAGTCGTTCGCGGGTATATGGGGGTCGCGATCCAGGATCTCAGCGCCGATCTGGCGAAGTCCTTCGGGTTGAAGCATGCGACCGGCGCACTGATCAGCGATGTGACGGCGGACGGCCCGGCCGATGAGGCGGGCATTAAACAGGGCGATGTGATCGTGGAGTATCAGGGTGAGCGGGTGGATGATCCGGCCGCGTTGCAACGCATGGTGACCCGGACGCCGGTCGGCACGAAGGCCACCGTGAAAGTGCTGCGGGACGGCCATGAGAAGGAGCTGGCTCTGAAGATCGGGGAACAGCCTGACACGATCAAAATGGCGAAGACCGACACGAGTGAGGATGAGAGTGTGGCGCTCGCTGGGATCGAAGTCCAAGCGATCGACAAAAGGACCGCTCGTGAGCTTGGTCTCAGCGATAAGGCGAAAGGGGTCGTGGTCACCAATATCGACCCGGAGAGTCCTGCGAGCGATTCCGGGTTGCGGGAAGGTGATGTGATCCAGGAAATCAATCGGCAGGAAATCAAGTCCGTCAAGGACTATGAAAAGATCGCGTCCGGGCTGAAGAAAGATCAGCCGGCCCTCTTGCTGATCAACCGGCGCGGCGCGTCCTTATTTCTGACGGTGAAGGTGTAACGTGTACAGGGGGAGGTTTGCAGGACGGCGGTATTACTGTCGCAGAAGCAGGGCCTGGGCGGTGGCCTCGAGGAGTTTGGTTATCTTACGATGTGCCCCACTAGGTCATAAGCGGCGGCCTCTGTAATCTGGACCTTCACAAGATCGCCGGGACGGGGGATAGCCGCGTCCCGGCGTATCTGTATCAGACTGTTGTTCTCTGCGCTGCCTTCGATATCGTTAATATAGACGAGGCCGTCGATCTCCGGCGCCTGTCCTTCATGACGAGCGGCGATCAAGAGATCCGTTTCTTCTGACGGTCCTTCCACCAACACTTCCAATGTGCTCCCGATCTTCTGTTGACCTTTTTTAAGGGAAATGGTCTCTTGAAGTTCGAGCAGTTCCGCTCGACGGTCTTCCGCCAGCGTTCGGTCCAGTTTACCGGATAGCCCCACGGCCGGCGTGTCGTCTTCATCGGAATAGACAAATGCACCGACCCGATCGAATTCCATCTCGGTGAGATATTGTTTGAGTTCACGGAACTGGGCGTCGGTTTCACCGGGAAAGCCGACGATGAATGCAGTCCGAAACGTGAGACCGGGAATGCGCCGGCGGAGGCGACTGACCAGGTTCGTGATGTACCGTTTATTGCCGAGTCGGTGCATGGCTTTCAGCATCGTATCGTTGATGTGCTGGAGCGGCATGTCGATGTATTTCGCGATCTTGTCCTGGCCGGCGTATAAATCAATGAGCGCGTCATCCACTTGTTGTGGATAAAGATAGAAGGGGCGAATCCATCGAAGCCCCTGCACATTCACGAGTTCGCTTAACAACGTGGTGAGGCCTCGGCGTAGTCCCAGATCGACCCCGTAATTGACCGTGTCTTGCGAAATAAGGTTAATCTCCTTGACGCCCTCGGCAGCCAGGCGTCTGGCTTCTTCGACAATGGACTCCACAGGACGGCTTCGCTGTTTACCCCGCATCAGGGGAATGGCGCAAAAGGCGCAGTTCCGGTTACATCCTTCGGCGATTTTGACATAGGCCGAGTGTACTTTTCCGATCCGAAGCCGCGGCGTCCACTCATCGTAGAGATAGGGCGGGGGGGCCATCCAGAGGCGTTGCTTCTGTCGGCCAGGTTTCAGCAGCGTCTGCGTGATGTCGGCAATCCGCCCGATCTCGCCGGTTCCAACCACGCCATCCAATTCAGGCAGTTCCTTGAGTAACTCTCCTTGGTAGCGTTGCGCCAGGCATCCCGACGCGATCAATACCTTGCATGCGCCGGATTTCTTGAGCGCGCCATATTCGATGATCGTATCGATCGATTCCTGTTTCGCTTCTTCTATGAATCCGCACGTATTGATGATGACGACCTGTGCGTGCTCCGGTTCGGTGGTGAGCGCAAAGCCTTTTGCCGCAAGCGCGCCCAACATGACTTCCGCATCAACCTGGTTCTTGGTGCAGCCGAGGTTGACGAAGCCGATCGTCGTGGTAGGTACATTGGACACCATGTTGAGAGACTTACGCGGCATGGTGGTCAGTGTACGAGACGGTTGAAATGCCTGTCAACTTGAGCCCTTGAAGAAGGCTTGCTTCAGTCTCAGTAGTATTTTAGAGTGATGCAATGATTCGTACTTACCAGGGCGTGCGGCCGAAGATTGCCGAAAGCGCCTTTATCGAAGAGACCGCTGCCGTCATCGGCGACGTCGTGATCGGCGAGGAATCGAGCATATGGTTCAACACCGTCATTCGCGGCGATGTTCATTTCATCCGCATTGGGAGTCGCACGAACATCCAGGACCTCTGTGTGATTCATGTCTCCCACGGCACCTATCCAACGGTGTTAGGCGACGATGTGACGATCGGCCATCGCGTCGTGCTGCATGGCTGCACCATTAGAGATCGCGTCTTAATCGGCATGGGCGCGATTATCATGGATGGAGCAGTGATCGGGGAAGATTGTGTCGTCGGAGCCGGTGCACTCGTGACGGAGCAGACGATCGTGCCGCCCAAGCATCTTATTCTTGGCGCGCCGGCTAAAGTAAAACGAGCGGTCACCGACAAAGAGCTGGCTTGGATTAAAGAATCCGCACAAAATTATGTGGGCTATGCCAAGCAATATCTCTCCGGTCCACAAAAAGCTCGGGTGGGCTTCTAGCTTGTTATCTTGCCCCTTATGATTTTTGAAGTGTAATGAGACAAACGGGATCTTCCACAATCGCGGTCGGATAATCCTCCTCTTCGACCACATATCGAATCTTGTTGCGTTCGCACCAATCTGTAATCCAAGGAATCTCCTCCACTGAGGTCGACACAAGGGCCGGTAGGGCTAGTCTGTTCAGGCACACGTCGGTAAGCGCCAAAATTTGTGTACGTTCTTCCTGGAAAATCATAGGATTAAACGTGACGGGATTCGCTCGACCGTAGCTCAAAGCCGACACGTTGGGATACTGCTCGGGATCATTGAGAACACTCACGATCCACAGATGATCATAGGTCCCACGCGCTGAACTGGCATCACTCGCCGAGATTCGCAGCGGCAGTCCCTTCCAGGCTTGATTCAACACCCGTGTCTCATCGGCTCGCAGATTAAATGCATCCACATGTCTTTCGACGTCTAATGTCTCCATGAAGAGCATGGGAATTTCCGCCACACCGGCTCCCACATAGAGACTGCGTCCACCCGGCTTCAGTCGATTGAGTAGGACTTCTGCGAGTGCGATGCCCAGTGTCCGGCACGGTTCGCGTCGGTCGCTCCAAAACGCCTTGCCCCCTTCGTCACAATAGATTGCGCCCAGCTTCTCGTAGTCTAAGCGCTCAAACGCTTGAGTGATGAGCCGGGCGGTCTTGGTTTGGAGGCGTTTCATCGATGGAGCTGGTAGGCGTGGGTAATTTCGACGTACGGTGAGCGGCCTGGATGGCGGACAGGCTACGACAAAATTTCCGTCCCAATGCCCTTGTCGGTAAATACTTCGAGCAGAATCGCGTGAGGCATACGCCCGTCGATGATATGGGCCTTGCGAACTCCGCCGTCCAGCGCCATGAGGCACGAATGGACTTTCGGCAGCATTCCTGCACTGATCGTTCCCTTCTTGACCATGCGCTGCATATCTTTTCGCGTCAGCGTGGAGACGTGGCGGCCGTTGGCATTGCGAATCCCCTTCACATCAGTCAGCACCAAAAGCTTTTCCGCCTTGAGGGCCGCCGCAACCGCTCCAGCCACGAGATCCGCATTAATGTTGTAGGTATTGCCGTCCCGATCGGTTCCGATCGGGGCAATCACCGGAATAAAGTTTTCTTGCTGCAACCTTGTCAGCACATTTGGATTCACGTTCTGCACTTCACCGACCAATCCGAAGTCTTCGTCGGGATCCCCGTCAGGGTCGGTACAGAGGCTTGCCGCCCAGGATTTTGCGGTCAGCGCTTTCGCGAAAATGAGATTGCCGTCTTTCCCCGTCAACCCGATGGCTTTCGCTCCATGCTGATTCAACAGCGCGACGATTTCCTTGTTGATCTTCCCTCCCAACACCATTTCGACAATATCCATTGTGGAGCGGTCGGTGATCCGCACGCCCTGACGGAATTTGGCTTCGATGCCCAGCCGGTCCAACATCTGATCGATCTGCGGCCCTCCGCCGTGTACAATGACCGGATTGAGACCGACGTATTTCAATAGGACCACATCCAAGGCAAACTTCTCCTTGAGGGAATCGTCCGTCATCGCTTTCCCGCCGTACTTAATGACGACGGTTTTGCCGGCAAACGTACGGATGTACGGGAGTGCCTCGACGAGGACATTCGCTTTCTTGATGAGTCTGTTCATTACTGTTTCGCTCCTGAGCCTTGAGCTCTTAGCTTTCAGCTCTCAACTTCATTTCGAGAGCCGACCCCTCAGTGCTGGTGGCTGATGGTACTTACAAGATAAACCGGCTGAGATCTTCATCTTTGACGATATGCTTCAGGCGGTCTTTGACATATTCGTCATCGACCCGGATGTTCTTCTCCGCGAGCTCAGGCCCTTCGAACAGAACCTGTTCCAAGAGCCGTTCCATGATGGTGAATAAGCGACGCGCGCCGATATTCTCCGTGCGGTCGTTGACCTGAACGGCCGTCGCGGCAATCTCTTCCAACCCTTCTCGGGTGAATTCTAAACTAAGCCCTTCCGTCTGCAGTAGGGCGTAGTATTGTTTGACCAGGGCGCCGCGCGGCTCGGTCAGGATTCTCACGAAATCATCTTTAGTCAGAGGTTCCAATTCGACGCGGATGGGAAAGCGCCCCTGCAATTCAGGAATGAGATCCGAGGGCTTCGCCACATGGAAGGCTCCCGCAGCGATAAAGAGGATGTGATCTGTCCGCACGGGGCCGTGTTTCGTATTGACGGTGGATCCTTCGACTATCGGTAACAGATCTCGCTGAACGCCTTCCCGCGAGACGTCCGGTCCGGCGCTTTTCTCTCGCCCCGCAATCTTATCGATTTCATCGAGAAAGACAATCCCGGCGTCTTCTACCTTCGCAATAGCTTCGCGGATGACCTCATCCATATCGATCAGTTTTTGCGCTTCTTCCTGAGCCAAATGTTTCAGCGCGTCCGGAACCTTCATGGTCCGTTTCTTTTTCTTGCCCGGCAAGAGCCCTCCCAACATGTCCCGGATGCCGCTTTCCAATTCTTCCATGCCGCCGGCATTCGAAATGACTCCGATCGGCAGACCGCCGCGCTCCTTGACCTCTAACTCGACAGAGCGGTGGTCCAGTTTTCCGTCTCGAAGTTGCAGGCGCAGCTTCGAACGGGTCGTATCGTTCGCCTCAGTAGGCACCTCGGATGTCTCCTGCGAATGATCAAATCCCATAGTAGGTTTCGCGCTCACCGGCGGCAGCAAGAGATCGAGCACGCGCTCCTCAGCCAGTTCTTCGGCCTTCTTTTGCACGGTTTCCATATGAGCGGCCTTGACCATTCCGACCGACAGTTCGGTCAGATCTCGAATAATCGACTCTACATCGCGTCCGACGTATCCCACCTCGGTGAACTTAGAGGCTTCCACTTTGATGAACGGCGCTTGCGCCAGCTTGGCGAGTCGCCGCGCGATCTCGGTTTTCCCGACACCGGTCGGGCCGATCATGATGATATTTTTCGGAATGACCTCGTCGCGTAGTTCGGGGGACAGTTGTTGCCGTCGCCACCGATTGCGGAGGGCGATAGCCACCATACGTTTTGCGTCTCGTTGTCCGATGACGTAACGGTCCAGTTCTTCGACAATCTGCCGCGGAGTCAGTTTGTAGAGATCCGTCGTCGACTGCTCGATGTGTCGTGCGTGTTCCATAATAGGCATGTGATCCATTGTCACGGCTTCAAGTCTTCAATTATAAGCTGTTGATTTGTGTAAATGTCGATCTCCCCGGCGATTTTCATCGACTCCTCTACGATGGTGTGCGCGTTGAGGTTGGAATGTTTCAAGAGCGCGCGCGCGGCCGAAAGGGCGTAAGGGCCCCCGGAGCCGATGGCGAGCGCATTGTCCTCCGGTTCGACGACGTCTCCGGTGCCGGAGATGACGAACGCATGGTCCTTATCCGCGACAGCCAATAGCGCTTCAAGTCGTCGGAGGACGCGGTCGGTCCGCCAATCCTTTGCGAGTTCGACCGACGCTCGTGTCAGGTTGCCCCGATATTCCTCCAGCTTGGCTTCGAATTTTTCAAATAGAGTAAAGGCATCGGCCGTGGCGCCTGCGAAGCCGGCCAAAACCTGATCCTTATGGAGTCGCCGCAGCTTTTTGGCATTGCTCTTCATCACCGTTGTGCCGACGGTCACTTGCCCATCGGATCCCATGGAGACGGCGCCGTCTCGCCTCACACATAGGATCGTGGTCGAACGAATTCGTATCATGTCGAAGATGCTCCGTGTGTCGGACGTTTTTTCACCGAGGCTTCTCTTGCGCGGGGATGCGTCTGGTCGTAGACTTTTAACAATTGATCCATGGCAAGGTGCGTATATTTTTGTGTCGTGTCGAGCGAGGCATGGCCCAACAATTCCTGAATAGCTCTCAGGTCGGCCCCTTCATCCAGCAGATGCGTGGCAAAGGAGTGCCGCAGTCCATGGGGGCTGATTCGTCCCGCAGCCAGACGGCTGGAGTACGCGGCCACCAACCGCTCGACACTTCGAGCCGTGAGGCGCCCGCCCCGTGAATTGCGAAAAACCGCGCTTGTCTCCTCTGAGGCCGCATGACCCGCCGCGAGAGTATGGGAGGCGGCTTGATATTCCTTGAGCGCCTCCACCGCCACCGCTCCAACGGGAACCAGACGCTCTTTTCGACCTTTGCCCTTGACTCGCACGATGCCTTCGCACAGATCAATATCTTCCCAATTCATCCCGACCAGTTCACTGACTCGCGTGCCGGTTGAATACAACATCTCTAAAATGGCGCGATCTCGCAGATTGCAGATCCGATCTCCGTCTGGAAATTCCATCAAGGCATTCGCATCGTCTTTTGTCAGGATGCGAGGCAGGTGCTGCGGAAGCTTCGGCGTATGCACGTCGGCTGCAGGATTGGCTACGACCCGTCCTTCCCGCAAGAGGAAGCGGTAGAAGCTGCGAAGCGTCGCCAATTTTCTGGCAAGCGTGGACTTCTTCTCCTTGTCTCGATCCAGTTTAGCGAGATAGCCGCGGATAAAAAGCGAGTCGACCGTCTGAGGGGTCAACGGTTCAGCCTGCGAGGTGCGCACAGCCTTGGCAAACGCGACGAATTGGATCAGGTCCGAGTGATAGGCGCGAATGGTCTCGCGTGACGCTCCTCGTTCGACCTCTAGAAACGTCACGAAAGCCCGGATCGCATCTTCCATTCTTCAAAATCTTTCACGGCACGCTGGCCGATCAATCGCCGCTTCTCCTCTTTGTCGCGGACACGTTGTGGAAGGGGAGGGAAGATTCCGTAATTCGTGTTCATCGGTTGGAAGTGATTCGGGTCGCAAGTCGTGAGATAATTGATCAAACTTCCATGTGCGCTCGTCGATGGAGGTGTCAGCAACGGGAGTTCCGCCAGGCCTCGCATCGCGTTGATCCCGGCCAGGCCTCCCATGGCAGCCGATTCCGTGTAGCCTTCCACGCCAACCAGTTGTCCTGCGAAAAAAGTGGTTCCTCGCGCCTTTAACTGCAGGGTCTCTCTGAGAAGCCGAGGGGAATTGATAAACGTATTGCGATGAAGGCTGCCGTATCTTAGAAATTCCGCCTTCTCTAAACCGGGTATCATCCGAAGGACCCGGCGCTGTTCAGGATACGTCAGCTTCGTCTGGAATCCGACCATGTTATAGGAGGAGCCATGATGATTCTCCGCACGAAGTTGGACGACGGCGTGCGGGCGAATGCGGGTCTTGGGATCTTCCAGACCGACCGGCTTCAGAGGGCCGAATACCAGGGTCTGTCGCCCGCGCTCCGCCATGATTTCGATTGGAATGCATCCCTCGAAATAGGGAACCTTCTCGAATTCTTTTGGTTGAACTTTGTCGGCTTTCATCAAGGCATCGTAAAAGAGATCGTAGGTTGCTTGATCCATGGGGCAATTCAAATAATCGGCCGTGCCTTTCTCGTAGCGTGACGCTCGAAACACCCGGTCCATATCGATGGAGTCGGCATCGATAATCGGTGAAATGGCATCATAAAAATACAGACCTTTTTCATGCGTGAGCGTGCGAATCGAGCCGGCGAGGTTGTCGGATGTCAATGGTCCCGTCGCGATAACACAGACGCAATCCGTTGGGATGTCTTTGATTTCTTCATGCAGAATGCGAACATTCGGATGCTCTTGCAAGGTGCGGGTAATGCGTTGGGAGAACTGGTCCCGGTCCACCGCAACGGCTGATCCTGCCGGGACACGTACTTCGTCTGCGACACGGATAATCAGCGAGTTCAGGCGCCGCATTTCTTCCTTTAGAATGCCCGGCGCGCTTAAGATGTCCCCCGATCCTAGGGAATTTGAACAGACAAGCTCAGCCAGAAGCCCTGTCTTATGGACCGGCGTCGGCTCTTTAGGACGCATCTCGTACAGGGTAACACGGGCTCCTCGCGAAGCCGCCTGCCAGGCGGCTTCCGACCCTGCCAATCCTCCCCCGATTATAACGACATCATCACGCATGTGCTGAATCCCGTGGGCATTTTAAGGATGAGCCGAAAAGGAAGTCAAGGTAATGAGGGATGGGAATCGCGTGGTTTGACGCATCCAAAATAGCTATGCTAGACTCGCACTCCGTGGGCGATTAGCTCAGTGGGAGAGCGCTTCCCTCACACGGAAGAGGCCACTGGTTCGATACCAGTATCGCCCACCATCGTTCTCTTTCACCTCTCTTGGTCTACCCCAACGTTCATTGGACAAAAAATTTGACAGGGGATAGACTTACTCCATACATCAGAGGCCACAGAGAGGTGAATGATGCGCGAATCGAGGCTTTTGCTTGGAATGATGGTGCTAGCTGCTGTATTGGCCGGCGGATGCGCGGGTACTCAGTCGGCGTCGCAGTCCTATCAAGCTGGCACGGCATGGCCGCTGGACAGCCTCAATTACCTGTACACCGATCCCGTCGCCAATTCGCCCGTTGATGATAATCCGCTCCGATGGCTCGGTTTTTTGTTGAATCCGATTGGAGTCGCACTCGATTACGGCGTCAACCGTCCGCTCTACTCGCTGGCCTCGGGTTCACCGGCTCTATTTGGATTTACACCTGAAGATGCGGCTCTCCATGCCCAGCGCCCAAATCGATCCTACGGACTCCAATAAGCCGGGGTTGCCTTTTCATACGACCTCTGACTCCGCTGTCTGTAATGCTGAAAAGCCCCGCTCCCTCTGGATCGGGGCTTTGTGTTTCTGCTCAGCCATGCTACTCTCCGCCTGCGCTGAGTCACCTCGGAATCCTCTTCCCCCATCCGCCAGCGATTTGACACTACTGACCACGGCCCGTCCGTGCGATCAAAAAGATTCTTTCCTCCGGATACATCCTGGTCCCAGCATCAAGCGCACCCCATGGGGAAGCGGTGAGGAGATCCAAGTCCTTGTCTCGGAAAGCGCTGTTGGAGCAGAAGAATCCTATTTTTTCGACGAAGACGACCTGTTAATCGGCGCAGTGTTCATTTTTCGCAATGGCTTAAGCCTAAAGCCGTATCCGGTTCTCCGTCACACCATCTCCCAGTTGAAGCCCGACACGGAATTTTATCTTTCAGGTGCGAGTCTCCCGGATCATGAAAACTTGAACAGCGGAACGCTGTATTTGACTGGGGATGAAAAAAGTACGACCCAATACGTGATATCCGAAGAAGGCTCGCGTCAGGCATTGGTCATGGTGTCTGTTTCGATCGACCCCTATGTCGGCTTGCTCGCGCCTTACCCCGAGTTCATTGCTCGCCTTGGAGGCGGGCAGGCCAAGGGCGGTTCTATGCCTATCGAGAAGAAGAAAGATGCAAAGGAACCTTTTCCGTCGCTTCAGCAGTTTGCTCGAGGTCAGACGGCCCAACTCGGCTATTGCGGCTCACGAGATTACGGCAAAGCTGCTGACGCGTATCGCAAGGCGTTGACGCTGGGATTTACGGACAAAGTGTGGACGGCGGAAGCGCATCATCGCTTGGGATTGGCCTTGGAGGGCGAAGGTCAGGTCAATCAAGCGCGTGAAGAAATGGAGCAGTCGCTGGCGATACGTCCGAACACGCCTGAGGTGCTCAATAATCTCGGGACTGTCTATATGAAACTGAAACAACGCGACAAGGCCATCAAGGTGTTGGAGAAAGCGGTTCTGCTCAGGCCGAACTATCCGCTCGCTCGGTATAATCTTGCCGAAAGCTATGAAGAGACCAATGCAAGGCGGGCCATTGGAGAATATGAGACGTACTTAGCGCTTGTCGAAGGAATCCCGGAGGAAGCCGAGCGGATTGCACAGGTTCAGGAGCGGATCAAGGCGCTACGCCGGTAGGCGAGGGCATAGGCACGCTCCGACATCAGGAACGTATTTTCTCTTCTTCTTCTTGCTGGGTCTTGCACTCTATGCACAGCGTCGTCACGGGGCGTGCTTTGAGGCGTTTGTATGGAATTTCTTCCCCGCAACGCTCACAGATGCCATACGTATTAGTCGCGATGCGTTCCAGCGCCTCATCTATTTTTTTGAGCAACTTCTGCTCACGTTCCTTCAGCCGAAGCTCGAAGTTCGAATCGACCTCGGCGGTCGCCTGATCGCTCAAGTCAGGAAAGGCAGCGAACTCCGGACGATTGGTCAACGCTTCTCCCGCTTCATGGAGCAATTCCAGTCGTTGGCCCTGAAGATCTTTTCGAATGTCCTCGTATTTGGCGCTAGGCTTTGGAGTCTTCTTCGTGGCCGTCTTCGGTGTTTGGCGCTTGGATTTCGAAGGCTTAGCTATGCTTTTCGGCATGGCACCCCCTTTCTCAGCTTGAAAAGTGGCCCACTATATCAATCCGGATTCTGATCGTCAATGGAGGGTACGGAGAGCAGGAGGGGAGAGGCTCAAAGGTCCCGACGGCCTTCGATGGACTTCAGTAAAGTGACTTCGTCCGCGTACTCAATATCCATCCCTACGGGAATGCCGTACGCGATTCGCGTGACTCGCACGCCAAAGGGCTTCAGCAGTTTCGTCAGATAAATTGCCGTCGCTTCACCTTCGATCGTGGGGTTTGTGGCAATAATAACTTCTTGGACCTCCCCCTCTTTCAGCCGGTCAGCCAGATCCTGTGCACGGATCTCGGCGGGACCGATCCCGTCGAGCGGTGACAGCGATCCGAGCAGCACATGGTAGAGCCCGCGGAATCCACCGGCGCGTTCAATGGCATAGAGCGTACTCGGTTCTTCCACCACGAGGATCTTCGTGCGATCTCGCTTAGGGTCGGCGCAAAATTCACAGAGTTCATGCTCGGCGATATTCCGACATTGCCGGCAAAACGACAGCCCTTCTTTGACCGCTCGAATCGCCTCGGCGAGCCGTAGCGCTTCATCCTTCTCGGCTTTGAGAATATGAAACGCCAAGCGTTGCGCCGTCTTCTGGCCGATGCCGGGCAAACGGACCAGTTCACGAATCAGCCGCGTCAGGAGGCCCTGATTGTCAATTCCCATAGGTCAATCTAACGCACGCTGAAGCTGAGGTTTATGAATGGGAGCACGATGAAGCGATACATTAACCCGGGCACACCCTTCTTTGGACCATCCCATATTGCGCGATTCATTCTGGGCTCCGGTTCTCTCCGATGGTTAAAAGAGTCCGGGAATACGCATGCCTCCCGTGATGCCTTTCATCTCATTTGCCATCATATCCTTGGCATTGCGGAGGGCCTCACCGGTCGCCGCGACAATAAGATCCTGCAGCATGTCCACGTCTCCCGATTTCATGACCTCAGGATCGATCTTGATCGCCACCATTTCCATCGCGCCATTCGCCGTCACGGTAACCATGCCGCCGCCTGCCGTGCCTTGGACGGTTTTTACAGCCGCTTGCTCTTGAATCTTTGCCAGTTGCTCTTGCATCGCCTGGGCTTGCTTCATGATATTGCCCATATTGCCGAACGGATTCTTAGACATCACGGGGCCTCCTCTCGTGGGGCAGTTGCCCGTACATCCACGACGTCTCCTCCAAAAGTTGCGAGGGTTTGTTTGACCAAGGGATGGGAACGGGATTGTTCAAGGAGTTGTTGTTTGTGACTGCGCTCTTTCACGGCACGGAGTTCCGCCACACTGGGACCTGAGCGTTGCCCGTCATGTAACTCAACGACACGCAGCCGCATCGGTTGGCCGACAAACTGCGTGCAAATTCCGCTGACGATCTGCAACGCTTCTTCCTTTTGCACGCGAGCCAGCGCGATGGATGCCGTGGGGAGATAACCGATGGTTACCTCACCGTTCTCAACGTTCATAAACGTCGCCATAGCGAGAAAAGGGCCGATGTTGGGATGCTGCTGCTCGACTCGTTCCACGACCTTTTCCCAGGGTAGTGCCGGTTTTGAAGGTGGAGTGGGTGTAGAGCCGGTGGAAGCCCTTGGCGGCGCGGGGGCCAGCGGTGCTGGAGCAGCTTTCACTCCTGGACGCGTCGCCGACGTGACTCCTGCGGCTTGCGGCTGAGAAAGACTGGCCTTTGGTTGAGACGCGGAATTCTTAGGTATCGACGGGCCGCCATCTGATGAGAGCCGGCCGGCGCCTTGCTGAGAAGGCGCAGTGTCCTGAGTCTTCGTCGGAGAAGGTACTGGCCCACGACGTTCTTTATCGGTCGATATCTGACTTCTGGGTGGCGAGACTGCCGGAGGAGTGGGCATCGTGACGGCTGCCGACACGGATGCATCGGCCGTCCCTAGCCGAGTCGCGCGGATGGCGGCTACTTCCAAGACAAAGCGTGGACGGGGGCTGACCCGCAGGGCGTCTTCAGCTTGCGAAAAGATCCGAAACAGTTCCTGAAGCTGGTCCGTCGTGCATTGCTTCGCATCTAGGGCGATCTGCGCGACCTCTTCTTTCGAGAGATCAATGAGTCCTTTAAGCGCCTGGTCATCCTGTGCGCCGGGAACCACCGAAGCGACCAAAAGATTGCGGATGTGCTCGACCAATTCTGCGCAAAAGGCGCGTAAATCATGGCCCTGATCGAGCAGTCGTGCAATGACACGCACTGCCGCAGGACCGTCATGCGCGACAATGGTGGCCATCATATCGCGAACGAGTTCCTGCGGCACGGACCCCAAGAGGGATAGTAGATGATCATGCCGAATGGTTTTTCCGCCGAATGAAACCGCTTGATCCAACAGACTAAGCGCATCACGCATGCTTCCTTCGCTGGCTCGAGCGAGAGATGTCAGGCTTCGGTCTTCCACCACAATACTGTCCTGATCGGCCACATATCGCAGGCGTTGCATGATTTCAGATCGGGCGATGCGGAGGAAATTATAGTGTTGGCATCGAGAGAGAATCGTCGCCGGGATTTTGTGAATTTCAGTGGTGGCAAATATGAAGACGACGTGGGCCGGCGGTTCCTCAAGTGTCTTCAGCAAGGCGTTAAACGCCGAGTTGGACAACATGTGGACTTCATCGATGATGTACACGCGATAGTGCCCGCGAAAAGGGGTAAACTTGATGTTCTCCCGGATTTCACGCACGTCATCGACGCTAGTATTGGAGGCGCCGTCGATTTCGATTACGTCGACGGAGTTGCCTTGCGCGATTTCTAGGCAGTTTGCGCAACGATCGCACGGCGTGCTGGTGGGGCCCTGTTCGCAGTTGAGCGACTTCGCCAGAATGCGCGCGACGGTCGTCTTTCCAACCCCGCGGCTGCCGGAAAACAAGAACGCGTGAGCGATCCGCTTCCCTGCAATCGAATTCATCAAGGTCTTCACGACATGTGGCTGTCCCATTACGTCTTGAAAGCCGGCAGGGCGGTATTTTCTGGCGGAAACTTGATAATCCATGGTGCGTAACGCTAGCCGTTGTCAGTTGGTCTCTCTTCCTGCATCGAGACGACCTGCCTACAAGTTGCTAAAAAAGGAGGTCAATGACACCTGCCCTCCCCTGGGGCGTTAAGACGCGCCCCTTGCCGCTAGGCCGGAGGCGAGAAAAAACCGGGGCGTAACCTTGATTTCACCGATGTCACCCCTCGCCGTGAGCCCGCTTTGACCGGCTCTTTTCTCTCGCTACGTTGAGGATTTTTTGATCCGAGAACGAAGTGAGAGGCCCCTCAACATCCTGACTAAAACGGGGCCAGGTGATCCTGCGGCACACAAACCGATCTGCTTACCGTTGCTTCCTTCCGGACCTGGCGGGGTTCACAGGAGCTTGTTGCACAGGGCCCAGCCCCTTCTTTTCTCTCTTGCCGCTACGGAAATCCTCAGATGATGAACCTCCGGGCAGTGCGACATCGCTGTACGGCATTCGTCGTCGCTGCCGGTAGCAAAGCCTGGCCGCCACTGCCTACGCCTTGACAGCTTATGTCTGGCCAAGTATGGCGGAGAGGGTGGGATTTGAACCCACGGTCCCGTTTCCAGGACGCGTGCTTTCCAAGCACGTCGATTCGGCCACTCTCGCACCTCTCCACGGGATTTTAGCTATACTTAGAAGGGGTGCATCTTAACACGCGGCCCTGTGGGCGGCAAGTTGCTGGAGTACAAGCATTCTAATCATTTCCCTTTGCGCGAGCAAAGATTCTTCCAAAAAGAATTGTCCGACGACTTCACAGAGAAAAGATTTTTTAGGTAAAAGCTGGTACAGTTAGAGCGCTGTCTGTAGAGCTGAACTGAAAGGTTCAAGAATACATGGTGTCAGGTCATGGGTCGGCTGTCCTCAAAGTTCTCGTAGCCAGCGACGTGTCGGCAAGGCGCGCGCAATGGATGCACGCGCTTCAAAAGGTTGCCATTCTTCATGAAGCGATCGACCGGCCGATGGTTGAGCAGAAACTCGCCACGCTGAAGCCTCTCATTCTATTGCTCGATCTCTCGATTCCGGGTGTCCACGATCAAGCCAGTCTCACAGATCTTCAAAGGATTAATCCATCAACACGGATTCTCTTGCTGACGACCACTCCGACGGAAACGGAGGGCAGGTCGATGCTCGAGGCGGGAGCGAAGGGCTATTGCAGCACGGAAATGGATCCCGTGCTTCTGGCCAAGGCTGTCAAAATGGTGCAGAGAGGGGAAGTCTGGGTCGGCCGCAAAGTCATTTCTCATCTGTTGGACACGCTTGTTTCGCTGACTGAACAGCAGCGGAACCGGTCGCTTCCGACGGCGGATCCTTCTCTCGACGTGCTCACTCCGCGTGAAAAGGAAATTGTCCAGCAAATCGGGAGTGGATCTAGTAACAAAGAAATCGCGCACGAATTACACGTCTCAGAAAAAACCGTCAAAGCGCATTTAACGTCGATATTTAGAAAGCTTGGCGTGTCGGATCGGTTACATTTGGCCCTCTATGTGAATGGTCATCGACCATCCATGAGATAGGGTACTGGAGGGAGAGCTTGCCATCCATCACCGTAGTTGTTGGCGATACTGACAAGAGAAGGCTCGGCACCTGCGTGCGTCTTCTTCGAGCGGCGCGGGGAATCACCGTCGTTGCGACTGCCGGCGCTGTCCGTGATACGATCGGCACGGTCGTGCATCAACCGGATCTTCTTCTGTTGGATCTCAAGATGACTCGAGCAAATGATGCGGCCACGATCCCGCTCGTTCGAACGAAAAGCCCCCATACACAAATCATTTTGCTGACAGGACGCGCGTCTGATGGTGAAGTTCTCACTGCGATTTCCCAAGGGGCGCGAGGGTATCTCGATGCGAAACTACTTCGTCCCTTTCTCGTAAAAGCCGTACGCGCCGTGGCGGCAGGAGAATCATGGGTCTCCCGGGCTATGGTCGGGAAATTGATCGATCAATTGGCACGCCTCGTCACGCAGGATGGGCGGCCACGCCGAACATAATGCTCCTTTTATAACCCCTACCTTCACCAGACCCCCATCAAACCGAAGTTCTCTTCTCCAGCATTCTACGTATGCTACTAGCAAAAAATTGCCTGGACCTAAGTCCAATTGATCTCATCTACGGCAAGCCTTTACTGTTTCATCATGGTGAGGGCCAGTGCGTGAGTGCAACAATCAGCGTCGTGGTGGCGGACCGACAGAAGCGGCTTCGCAGTGCGTATGTCAGGCAGCTCCGGCCTGAGACCGGGATTGCCGTCGTCGCAGAAGCCTCAACGAGCTATGAAGTCGTGAAGGCGCTCAAGCTCAAGCCCAACGTCCTGTTACTGGATTGTGACATTTCGGCGCTTGATGGTGTGTCGATCCTTCCGCTGGTCCATCACCAAAGCCCCGGGACGAGGGTAATCCTCCTCGGCGAACGAACCCGTCGCCGATGGCTGATCACTGCTCTCTCCTTTGGAGCGCGCGGGTACCTCCGTAGGACTGTGACCAGGACATTTCTTCCCAAGGCCGTGCGCGTAGTTGGAGAGGGCGACGTGTGGATCCCTCGAGCCCTCGTGTCCACCATTCTTGCTGCAGTCGAACGAACACGCCTGAATTAAGATCACGATGGGATGTAATGCTTGTTGCGATCGAGCCATCTTGCCCGTCTGTGGCATTCCGAATGGCATGGCAGTCCGAAGCAGTTGAAGGGGGCATTGAGGAGACGGTGGGGAAGATAGACAGGAGATCACGGCCTAGCGACATGGGTCAGTGAGCGGTTACCTGGTCTGTTTCAATAGACATCCTTGATCATATTCCAAGGACGCAACCGCGGACGCCACGCCTCCTCCTACAGCCCCCCCCTCGGCCGCTTGTAAGAGTTTAAAGCGAGCAGGTGCTTTGCGGTTGGGTGCCGGCGCTGGAATCCCCCGACATGGTCCCCAGAATCTGGTAGTGACCCAATCCCAGTTCCTTGCCATAGGCCTGGCCCACCAGCACGTCTTGCACGCATTGATGGTCTCCGGCTCGAAAATACGACCGTCCCTCTTTGAGGCCATCGAACTCATGACCTGCCAGCGCTTTGATCAAAGCGCTCGTATCAGTGGTGCCGGCCCGTTGGATTGCTTCCAAAATCTGCATCATGGCCGCATATCCGAGGTAGCACCGAGAGGTAGGCGTATGATTGTATTTATCGATGACGCCTTGAATAAACCGCTTTGAGCTTTCAGTATTCACTTTTGGGTCCCAGATTAAGCCCCAAATGCCCGCATTGTTCGCATAGCCAAGGGGCCGGCCGATCTGCTCACCGCCGATCATGCCGCCGACGCCGATTTTTTCCTTCGCCAATTCCAATTTCGTATAGGCCTTCAGCGCGTTGACGAGATCCCACCCATAGACATTCAGAATGACCGCATTCGGTTTGGCCCCCTTCGCCTCGGTCATCACGCTGGTGAAATCTGTTGTCCCGAACGGAGTCGTGGCTTGCCCAATGACGTCGCCTCCATGGGCTTTTAGCGCATCGGTCATGGCGTGCCGAGCCGATCGACCATCGACCGTATCGGCCGTAATCATGTACCACTTTGTCCCGTATGCTTTTGCGAGGTGTGGGACCACGGCGTGTGACATCATGCGGGCGTTCGGCATAAACACGAAGGTGTTCAAGTTACAGTGAGATCCGGTCAATTCTGGGTCATGTGCACCGGTGACCATAAACAGCTTATTGTGCTGCTTGGCAAGATCTGCGACGGCCAGGGCGACGTCTCCATTAAATGTGCCCATGAGCACATCGACACGGTCGTCCTTGATCAACTTCATGGCCGCGGCGATAGCAGTCTGCACGTTTGAGGCATCGTCGGCGTCGATCAATGTGACCGGACGTCCCAATATCCCGCCGCGTTTGTTATACATATCGAGCGCGACGGTCGCTCCGTGGACGTCGTGAATGGAAGAGGTCTTATAGGGGCTGGACAGCGGATCCAGGATCCCGATCTTAATGGGGTCTCCATGCGGAGGCTCGGCGGCAAAGGCGGGCGGTCCAAGTAATGATAGGCTCGAGGCGGTCCAGCGATTGAAAGCGAGTGTCGTTCCGGCAATGGCGGAGAACTGGAAGAATTGTCGGCGTGTCACTCGCTTCATAGTACGCTCTCCTCCTTGAATGAATAGACCTCGCAGAGGAGAAGTATAACACCCTTACGGGATTTTTTCATAAGCCGCTTAAGGAAAGCGGGCAGGTACAAATAACCCGAGCCGCAATTGTACTTCCGCTGGCAGGTCTGGGAAGGACCCTCTGTCAGGGTACGCTGATACTTAAGGATTTTCGGAGGACAGTTCCGTATCCGTCATCTTCAACGACCAGAAGGCGGCCTCTTTCAACTTCTTAAACGCCGGGTCCTCGCTGCGAACCGCCTGGAGTTCTCGGTCCAGCTTATGTAACGGATCGATTGCTCGCTTGTCGGGCATTTTGCCGATTGCCCATACGACTTCAGTCCGAACACCCATGTCGATGTCCGGCTTAAAGAGCATGTCAAGTAGGGGAGGAATAATCGCGGGATCACCATGAAGCGCCCCTACTTGCCCCAACCCTTTGGCGGCGGCAATTTGGAGGGCCGGATCCTTGGAAGTTTTCAGCATGTCGATCAGGGTGGGGATGCTCTCCTTGCCAATATTGCCAAGCGCGACTGCAGCCTGCTGAGCCAGGTTCTTGTCCTGTAACGCTTCCTTCAATTTTGGAAGCGCTTCATCGTGCATCATGTCTCCGAGCAGCGAGATCACTTTTAGTTTGCGGACATTATCGGTGTCAGCCGCGTCCAGCAACTTGAGCAATCGATCAGCGTGACCCCATTCAGCCGCCACGGTAACGGGGAAATCATATTGCTGTAATCGCTCGTTCAATTTATCCATGGCATAGACGCCCGCGTCTGGCGCATGAGCCGCTTGTGCAGCTTCTGCCGCATCGGCAAAATCGGTACGCACCTCTCGCTGCCACTTGATCTTCGTTCCGTCCAACAAGTACGTGAGCTGACACGCGGGGCCTTTCCAAATTCGGGATGGCGCGTCTGGTAAATCGGCATCTCCCCCTGATGCGGTCGTGCCTTCCCACGTTTTGCGCTGCTCGCATTTCACGCGGAGGACGACATCATGGGGCTGTGCGGGATCCGTGACAACTTTGTAGCCGACCTGTTCAAGGCGATGACTTACGGTCTCAGTAAGATTCTTAGATGGCACGGTCCCCTTATCGGTAATCGCAATCGTTTCGACAAGCACCGTCTGGATTTTGGCGAGGTGTTCCTTCTGCTCGGTCGTGAAGTATTCACGGGATGCCCACGAGAGGTCTCCGCCGAACCAAACCGACACACTAAAGAGCGCTGCAAGTACAGAGCGAATCATACGAGCACCTCCATGATCGATGATGGCAACATCGCTGATGAAGAGCGCTGCAGGAAAGACTGAGCGAGGCATGGTGGACGCGTACCGCTTTCTTGAGTGGCCACTGCGCTTTCCTACTATACTCAGGATGGCCGTCATTTATCCAGCACCGACAGACAAGGAACCGTGAAGAAAGCCGCTACTGTCTTGACAGAAGCGGGGCCGTCAGACTACAACCTACTCAAGTCTGAATAGATGATGGGTTCCGAACCTCCTCGAACAAACGGTGCGCGAGAGTGGCGGAACTGGCAGACGCGCGAGACTTAGGATCTCGTGGGAAACCGTGGGGGTTCAAGTCCCCCCTCTCGCACCACTGCGTCATACGAACTCAATAATAACGATCATTCTGCTATCCCAACCGGCGTCGAACAACTATACGAGATGACATTATGAAACTCGAAGTTACTGAACTCGGTCCGAATAAACGGGCGCTTAAAATCGAAGTGCCGGAAGACGAAGTCAACCGGCAATTTACACAGGCCTATGTTGAACTCAATCGGCAGGTCCGTATCCCTGGGTTTCGCCCCGGCAAAGCGCCCCTTTCTCTTCTTGAGAAGCGATATGCCAAGGTGATCGAGGAAGACTTAATTCGGAAGCTAATCCCTGATTATTACGACAAGGCCGTCCGCCAGGCCGGCTTTGTGGCAGTCCAGGTTGAAGTGCCTCCTTTGGAGCGGGCAAAAATTAAGAAGAATGCGCCGTTTTCCTTTACGGCCACCGTGGAAATCAAGCCTTCAATCGAATTGCGCGATTACAAAGCGCCGAATCCCATTTCGCTGAAACCCGATAAGCGCGTCGTGACCGACGAGCAGGTCGCCCAGGCCTTGGACGTCCTTCGCGAGCAGCACGCTCAACTTCAAGCAGCTCCTCCTGGGACGGCTCTTGGGGAAGGAGATTATGCCGTATTGGACGTAGAAGGCTTTGTCGACTCCGCCCCGCTTGAAGGCGCAAAGAAGGAAGGACATCTCCACAAAATCGGATCGAAAACCCCCGTCCTCGGGATCGAAGTTGATCAGGCGCTTCTTGGGAAAAAAGAAGGCGAGAGCGTGGAAGTCCCTCAACCCTATCAGGACACACACCCTGATCCACAGCTAGCGGGCAAGACGGTCGTGTTTCGGATGGCCATCAAGGCCGTTAAACAGAAGAAGCTCGCAGCGTTGGATGACGAATTTGCGAAAGATTGCGGCCCCTATTCGTCGCTGGAGGAATTGAAGGCGAAGCTTCGCGGCGAGATGGAGGCGACACTCAAGCGAGATATCGAAGAATCATACAAGGATCAAATTCTCAAACGCCTTGTTGAAACCCATCACTTCGATCTTCCCGACACTCTTGTAGAGCGAGAACTAACCGCGGCCATTCGCCAGCACATGGAGTCTCGTATGCGGCAGCGAGGAAAGATAGACCAGGCCGAGGATCTCGTGAAGCAGCAGGAGGAGATCAAGAAGCTTCGCGAAGAACTGTTGCCGGAGTCTACACGTCGGGTGAAACTCGGCTTGATTCTGGAAGCGATCGCGGAGAAAGAAGGGATTAAGGTCGAAGAAGCGGATGTCGCCGCTGAACTGGAACGATTAGCCAAACGGTTGAAGCTGACGGCAGAAGATATCCGGCGCATGGTGGAATCGGCCGGACAGGACATGCGAGAGGAACTCTTTGGCCGCATTCTGGCAGAAAAGTCATTGGACTTCGTCTATCGACATGCGATGATCCAAGGATAGGTGGTGGTGCAGGGAAGGCGTGGCCGGCTTCTGGGCTCGTGCAACACGCACACTCTCGCAGAAGGTGCTCGTTGGACGCGCGCAGTGAAAGCCCAGCATGCCTTCCCTGCGATGATTGAGAGAGAAGAAGGATGGATGGCTTATCTTAAAAGAGAAGAGCAATCATCGAATGGAATGCCTCGCATGGCGAGAAAAGCGAGAAGGATGTGGTAAGATGAGCGACGGTTCGATCCTGTGTTATCGATGAAGCGAAAGGATAGCGAGACATGTTGGTGCCTATCGTAATTGAACAGACGAACCGGGGTGAGCGGGCCTATGATATCTACTCCCGGTTATTGAAAGACCGCATCATTTTTTTAGGCGCTCCTATCGATGACATCTTTGCCAATCTTGTCATCGCCCAGCTTCTCTTTTTGGAAGCGGAAGATCCTGAAAAGGACATTAACCTCTACGTTAACTCGCCGGGTGGAAGCGTGACAGCCGGTCTCGGCATCTATGACACGATGCAATACATCAAGCCCGCAATCAACACCATTTGCCTGGGTCAGGCAGCGAGCATGGGAGCGCTGCTGCTGACCGCTGGTACGAAGGGAAAACGGTATGCGCTTCCCAATGCTCGGGTGATGATTCACCAGCCGATGGGAGGTTTTTCAGGGCAGGCGACTGAGATCGACATCCATGCTCGAGAAATTTTGAAGATCCGCGAGCGGTTGAACGAGATTATGGCCAAACATACCGGCCAGCCGCTTGAGAGAATCGCGCTGGACACCGAGCGCGATTATTTCATGTCCGGAGACGAGGCGAAGCGGTACGGCCTTATTGATGAAGTCATTACTCGGCCTCCAAAGACCATTAAAGAAATGGCCGGCGGGAAGGATACAGCCAAGGACGGTAAGGACAAGTAGGAGGCCGTATGCCCAAGCAGGAAAAGATGGATCGGCACCTGCGGTGCTCATTTTGCGGAAAGAGTCGGGATGAAGTACGCAAATTGATCGCCGGCCCGACCGTCTACATCTGTGATGAATGCGTCAATCTGTGCAATGACATCATCGCAGAGGATTGGGAAGAAGCCAAAGAGGAAATTTCTTCGAAACTCCGCAAACCGGCCGAGATCAAGCATCATCTGGATCTATACGTAATCGGCCAGGATCGGGCCAAAAAAATTCTTTCTGTGGCCGTCCACAACCACTATAAGCGCATTTCGGCCAATGAAGTCGATGAGGTCGAGCTGCAAAAAGGGAACATTCTTGTCATCGGTCCGACCGGCACGGGCAAAACTTTGCTGGCGCAAACCTTGGCTCGATACCTGGATGTCCCGTTCACGCTGGCCGATGCGACGACTTTGACTGAAGCCGGATATGTCGGCGAGGATGTGGAAAATATCATTCTCAAGTTGTTGCAGGCATCGGATTACGATGTGGAGCGTGCGGAGCGCGGTATTGTCTATATCGATGAAATCGACAAAATCAGCCGTAAAAGCGACAGCCCGTCGATCACGCGAGACGTCTCCGGTGAAGGCGTGCAGCAGGCCTTGCTCAAACTCATCGAAGGAACAGTCGCGAACGTTCCACCGCAAGGCGGCCGCAAGCATCCGCACCAGGAATTTATCCAAGTCGACACCAGCAATATTCTGTTCATTTGCGGCGGAGCGTTCGTCGGCTTGGATTCAATCATCGAACAGCGTCTCAATCAGAAATCAATCGGCTTTGGCGCGGATATACGGGGTAAAAACGAGAGGCGGCTGGGAGAAGTATTGGCACAGGTTCAGCCGGAGGATCTGCTCAGATATGGCCTAATCCCCGAGTTCGTTGGCCGGCTGCCCGTCATTGCCACGCTGGATGAACTCGACGAGAAGGCGCTCATCCGTATCTTGACCGAACCGCGCAATGCATTGACAAAGCAGTACGAGAAGCTCTTTTCATTTGAAAAGGTCAAGTTGAAGTTTACCGAAGGCGCCCTCGTGGCAATCGCCCGCAAAGCCTACACGCAAAAAACCGGGGCCCGCGGCCTTCGTGCCATTCTAGAAGAAGTGATGTTGGATATGATGTACGAGATTCCTTCCCAGAAGCAGATCAAGGAAGTAGTGATCACCGAAGACGTCATCATGGGAAAAAATCAACCGATTCGTTTATTTGAACAAGACAAAGAAATGAAAAGCGCCTAAATGCGAGAGCGCTGATCAACTTCCTTCCGTACCTCGCATATTACTCCGCTCTCCGCTGTCCAACGTCATATAACGGTAGTCAAGCTAGACGTCCGGTGAGGAACGCCGGAATCCTAGACATTTCAGGCAGCGCAGCTATACTTGACAAGTGAGAGATGGGGGAAGTATGCGCTTGCCGGTCATTACCAGCTTAGGACATAAAGGGAAAGCCTTAGAGTTGGACTGCGAACGTGAGCAGATTACCATCCGAGGTTCCAAGGGAGAGAAGCTTGGATCGGTGACATGGGCATCGATCATCGAACAAGCTCGACCCCTTCCTGAGCCGGATCGTTGGGAGGAACATCGTGACCAGCCCAGGCTGTCGTTAGTGCTTAAAGTTCGATATACGACGTCGGGCGGGAAAATGATTGAAAGTCGTGCGGGCGGCATCGGCGGAGGAGGACTCTTCATCGAAAGCGTGTCCCCGCTCGCGATCGGCACCGCGATTTCTCTTGAGTTTGCCCTTCCTGATCAGCCGGCTGAGTGGATGCACGCGAAGGGCATCATCGCCTGGGTATGTCCAAAGCCCGACCATTACACATTCGCGCCGGGTATGGGAGTCCAGTTCACAGACATTGGGCTTGATGCCAAAGCCCGCATTATCCAATTGGTCAAATCCCTGAGGCGAGCCAAGTAGCTGCTTTCCTCCTGCCCGAATAAGGCGGGATGGGGAGCGAAACGGGAGCGTCACGTATGAGATTTACCATCACAGCCTCCGAAACTCATCAGGGCAAGATATTGGACATCGATTGTGATCAAGAGACGATCTCGATTCTTGATACCGATAGTCGGTCAATGGGATCTGTGACATGGGATTCCCTTATTGAGTGGGTCAAGGCGACCAGTGACGTAGACGAAAGCCGCCATGCAAGAGCACATCCTCGCGCTCCCTTAGCGGTGAAGGTTCATTACACGACACCGGAGGGCAAGGCCTTCGACGGCCTTACCGGAGGGATTGGCGGGGGCGGTTTGTTTATCGAGAGCAGTATGCCGCTGCCGGTCGGATCCGAAGTTCATATTGAATTCGCGTTGCCTGACCGTCCGTTGGAGACCATTCACGCATCCGGGAAAGTGTGTTGGGTTCGTGCCAAACCGGATCGATTTACCCTTTATCCCGGGATGGGTGTTCAATTTACGGATATTGATACACATGCCCGGGAACACGTCATGGAGTTGGTCAAGTCGTTGATCCATGTTCGGCAAGCGAGGACAGTGCCTCAATAGCCCATTGTGCCCACCGGCGCACCTGTTCGCTCGAGTCTTTGACTGCTGCCGTTCTGAGGACCGGCAGGACACTTTCATCACCTAGCGTGCCCAGCCGATAGGCCGCCTCGGTTCGCACCCCCGCGTCCGAATCGTGTTGCAGGCGTGATGCGATCGCCGGAACCGCTCGACGCTCCCCTAATTCTCCCAATGCCGCAATCGCACGCTGGCGCACCTGGACATCATCCTGCAACAGCGCATGTAGGAATCCATCATAAGCCAGAGGCGACTCGAGCAATCCGAGGCCCAGGACTGCTGCTCGCCTCGCCTGCAGCGATCCCTCTGTCAGTATCGCGAGCATTCGGCTCATGACCTCAGGACCGGCACCAATCGACCCAATCGCTTGAGCGGCCGCCTCTGCGGCCGCAGGGATCGGATCCTCCAAAAGAGGAAGCAGCGCCACGCCGGCCTCCGCCTTCCCCTGTTCGCCGACGTTGCCGAGCGCCCAGGCGCTATATTGACGGACCAATGGATCAGTGTCGCGCAAAGCCAGAATGAGCCCAGGCACCGCTTCAGCGGAAGCGATCTTTCCCAGTGAGAGAGCCGCGGTTTGCCGGGTCGCCGGCTGAGAGTCTTGTAGCAGGGAGATCAGATGGGAGACAACAATTTCCGGCTCAGGAGTCGAACTGACGTAGCAGCCGGCGAGGGCACACACCATTCCAACAAGAACGATCCACAAACGAATCATCCCTGCTTGTGGGAATCGTCACTCGGTGCCGGCATTTGCTTTGCAGCTTCCATTGACTGTTCGATTTCCTTTTGGGCTGCATCCATCTCCGCGCGGATAGTCCGCATTTCAGGATCAACCGCATTTCGGACATCAGCGGCGGCCTGGCGGAAAGTGCGTAGCGTGTCACCGAGACTCTCACCCAAACTCTGCATATCGTTCGACGAGAGCCCGGTGTCGTGAACCGGCTTGACCTGTTTTTGGGCTGCATTCGTTTTCATCGCCGCTTGCTGCGCTTGAACTCGAGCCACGGCATCTTTATTCACAATGGCGGATGGACGTTTCGCGGCCGGTTTCGTCTGCGCGGAAGGAGGTAGAGGCGGATAGGACGCCTGGAGCACCGGCGCTGGGGCCGTCATGCGATCTTCCATAGTGGGTGGCTGCGAGAATTGGGCACCAGTCGGCGTGCCTGAACCGGCTTGTCCCGATGTGGAAGCCGCAGTCGGTACCGGCTTCGGGCGGGGAGGCTGGGCAGCCTGAGGCGCTGCGGATGCCATCAGTGCCGCGGTGGTCCCCGGGGTTAATTCAGGACCGGGCTGATAGGGGGCGGTCGGCTTCAAACCTTCAGCCACCGGCGCAGATGAAGAGGACGGAGTGACTATTTGTGCCTGCTCAGCGGGAGCAGGTGATGGTTCACCGGCATTCGGCTCAACGGGAGGAATGTCATGGACTTCTTTTTTGAAGCCCTTTAGCGCCTTGCCGAGCCCTTCGCCAAGTTGCGGCAGGCGGCCCGCGCCGAAGATGACCAATACGATCACCAGAATAATGATGAGCTCTGAAAACCCAAGGGTGCCGAACATGCATCTCCTCAAGGGGCAAGATGTTTTTAAAACTCTATCTGCTCCGAAGAGCGGGTGTCAAGAGAAACGGGGCGACACTATCGTCAATGGCGATGCGAGAAACCCTTCAGGGTGACTACAAGAGAATGGGGACAATCTCGGATTGAACGGGTTGACCAAACACGATCGCATTACGGTCCGAGATGTACACATCGAGCTCGCTGCGAATGCCGAACTCTCCTGGAAGATAGATGCCCGGCTCTATGGAGAAACACGTTCTCGGCATGAGTCGGCGGCCGTCACGCGTCTCCAGATTGTCAATATTAGCTCCGTTCCCATGCACTTCTTCGCCGATGGAATGGCCGGTGCGGTGCACAAATTGATCGCCATAGCCCGCGTTGCGGATCACCTGTCGGCACACGTCGTCAACTTCCCAGCCGCACGGAAAGTCGCCATGAGCCACGCGTTCTTGGACGAAGGACACGGCTTGATCGCGAGCCGCTTTCACGACCGTGAAGACATCATGTCGCTTTGTCGGCACGGTATTGCCAACGTGGCCGGTCCACGTAATATCGGCGTACACGCTTCCGGGTTCCGGTCGTTTCGCCCACAAGTCGATCAAGATGAAATCTTCGCGATGAATCTCTGCTGAGCCTTCAGCGGCCGGCCCATAATGCGGATCGGCGCTGTGCGCATTGATCGCCGCGATCGGCGCACTCGAGGTGATTAAGCCATGATGCGCGATACGGGACAGGATGAATTGCTGAACGCCATACTCATTCAGCGGTTTGTTGACGAAAATGGATTCCCGGATATGTTGAAACGCTTCATCCACGATACGGCGCAATTTTTCCGAGGCATCCCGATGAGACGCCAACTGATCGCTGGTCCAGACCGCTTCGAACCGTTGGACGAGGTCGGCCGACGTGATGATCTCGATGCCGAAGCTGCGGATCAATTCAATTGTGCCGGCATTGACCCGCGAAATGTACGGGATCGCATTCATGGGAGAATACTGCATGGCCACTCGACGCACGCCGGTTAAGGCATGGGCGAGATGAGCGTGCTGCTGTTCCCATGAGACATACAAGTGGGATTTCCCGGGCAGTTCTTCCAGTGCATGGGGTTCAATGCGGTGCAGCAATTTGACCGGTTCCCCATGAGAGGGAATCCAGTAATACCAGCGCCGGGTGACGTGACGCGCAGGGTCTATGTGAAGCACTCGATACGCGAGAGGATCGCTGTGGCGAAAATCATAAAAGAGCCAACCATCCAAGCCGTCGCTTTCTCTCAAGGCTTGTTGGATCTCTTCGATCCGCTGTTGAGCGTCGGATGTCATGACCGCATCTTATGCCGGTGACTATAAGAGCGTCAATTTAGCAATGAGGCTCGAACCGTGAACCACCACTCATCCGCGAAGAGGTCCGGTCGCATTTCGACTTTCTACCTGTTCTGCGACCCTGTACAATGTGTCCGGAGGTGTTCAGTGTCTTCCGTCCCCATTCCACAGCTTCCTCTCTTCCGCGTCACACTCTTCTATGGTCCTGAACCGGCTGAGGACGATCCCGCACGCCTGATGTGCGTCTTCAATGTGAAGAAGCGAAGCTGGAAGGGGGGCGTCCAGATTGCCGTTGAAGTGTCGGAAGCCCAAATCTCACGGCTTCAACAGGCGCTGAACTTTGACCTCTGGATGGATACGTGGCTGGCCGCATTGCCGGAAGAGGAGCGACGGAGCTACGAAAGCCGCGCGCGTGATCTGTTGATCCAGGAAATCTGCTCGACAAAATTGACCTTGGCGTTAGACGCGGATGCCCGACAGGGCAATAGCTCTTTGCCCTTTGATACATTGGTTGAGGAACTGGATCGCCAGGTCAACGAAGAGAGTGATCAAATTAAGGCGAATATCTTAACAGAGTTGGACCTCAATCACTGACTCGCCAAAGAATCTCAATCACACACGATCAGAACTGATCATTGAATTCGACCATCTGTACTTCTGAGTTGCATCCACACACAAATTGTTGTAATGACAGTCCGGCATCCTGGCGGATTCGTGTGACTGATGGGATGAAATTGTCGTCATTGATTAGGTAAGGAGGAACCCGTGAGAATTTGGCACGCAAGTCAGAATGGGAACAGGCTCACTCTACAGATCGTAGGAACTCGGTTCATGACCGCCCTCCTCATTGTGGCTTTCATACATGTGGCGATTGTTTCGACGGCGTGGGCCGAACAGACGGGAGCCGGCGCGAATGAGCAAACGGAGAATAACGGGGCGCAATACGGCCTTGGTGCCGCAAGTGTCTTCCTGACCATTCCATACGGGATGGCCAAATTCGTGTTCGCCACGCTCGGCGGAATTTTTGGCGGCTTCACCTATGCGTTCAGTGGTGCAAATGAGAAAGCGGCGAAGTCCGTCTGGGATACCAGCTTACGTGGAACCTACGTCATCACGCCCGAACACCTAAAGGGAGAAAAAAGCGTTCGGTTCTTTGGCGTCCCCCCCGAGAGCGAACCTGAAGGGGCATCGCAAGAACCCGCTCCGCTCGAGCCGGCTCCCGAACCCACAAAATAGCTCGAAGGCATGAAGCCTATCATCGGCGTTACACCGGACTTCAATGCCGGTGATCGCAAAGAATGGGGGGGGAAAGAACCCACCTATTTTCTCCGCGCCAGATATATTCGGGCCATCGAGGATCTAGGCGGGGTGCCGCTTATTCTGCCTTTGACTGCGGATCGTGCGGTGCGGCGAACAATGTTGAAAGGGTTGCAAGGTCTACTGCTCACCGGAAGCGGGCCCGACCTTCCGCCTCGTCTCTATGGCGAGCGCCAGCGGTATGAATTCGGCGTCGTCAGCCGACAGCGGTATACATTCGAACTGGACATGGCTCGGATGGCTGCCGATCAGGCTTTACCGGTGTTCGGAATCTGCGGCGGCATGCAGGCGATCAACGTGGCCTTCGGCGGCACCCTCCTGCAGGACATTCCGTCTCAAGTGTCGGCTCCATTGCCGCATCGATCACCATTACCGGCCACCCGAGTCTGCCATAGCGTACGCGTGTCGGCACACAGCCTCCTCCATCGCATTACCCGGAAACAGACCCTTCGCGTCAATAGTTCCCATCATCAGTCCGTCAAGCAGGTTGCTCCAAGTCTCATCGCGACAGCGGTGGCAATGGATGGCGTGATCGAGGCCATTGAGTCGCCCACTCACCTGTTTTTTCTGGGCGTACAATGGCACCCTGAGTTTTTGTATGAACGCCATGATGTGCATCGGCGTCTCTTTCAAGCCTTCCTCAAGGCCGCTCAGGCAGGATGCTGAAACAAGCCTCCAAGCGCGTTCTCGGCTCGCCAAAAGGCCTCAACATACCCACCGCGGGAAAGAGCCGGTTTTGGTGGCTTGAAGCTGTACGCTTGATGTCTAGCATGCCTCCGGATTCAAGCTGCCGCCGGGTCTTTGGATAACCTTTGAGCATTCTACGCACGACCCAGGGCGAAGTCATACGTGGTGAAGGTGAAGTGTAGAACTCACGTCCCTCACTTATCTCAAAGCCCTCGATATTCGAAGGGCCTGCTATACTTCGGTACATAATTAAGGCCTCCATCTATTCAAGGAGTGTGAGTGCATAACCGGTTATCAGGCATCTTTCGACTCAAATCCATCGAGCAGATTCTGGCGGATTCCAATCGCCCGGAATATCGACTAAAGAAAACGCTGAACGTGTGGGACCTGACCGCGCTGGGTATCGGAGCCATTATCGGTACAGGCATTTTTGTACTGATCGGCACGGCGATTGTCGGTGATGCTCACCGGCCGGGGGCAGGACCAGGTATCGTTCTGTCGTTCGTGCTGTCGGGGGTGACCTGCGCGTTGGCCGCACTGTGCTATGCGGAATTCTCCGCGATGATTCCCGTCGCTGGAAGCGCATACACCTATTCCTATGCCACTTTGGGAGAGTTCCTCGCATGGATCACCGGCTGGAATTTGATTTTGGAATATGGGGTTGCGTGTGTCGCGGTCGCAATCGGCTGGTCAGGCTACTTCAACAACATCCTCAAGACGATTGGTATCGAACTGCCCCACTGGGCGACCCATGCGCCGGGCTCCGATGGCGGCATCGTGAATCTTCCCGCGGCTATCATTGTGTTGCTCGTGACCGCCGTATTAGTGCGGGGCATGAAGGAAAGCGCGCGGGCCACTGGCATCATCGTCATGGTAAAGATTGCGGTCATCCTCTTTTTTATTGCCGTCGGCCTATCGTCCGTTGAACCAGGCAACTGGACACCCTTCATGCCGTACGGGTTTTCAGGTGTCGGCGCAGCGGCCGCCATTATTTTTTTCGCCTATATCGGGTTTGATGCCGTCTCAACCACCGCGGAAGAAGCGCGCAACCCGCAGCGTGATATTCCAATCGGAATTATAGCCTCACTGGGCATCTGTACCGTCCTGTATGTGGTGGTGGCGGCCATCTTAACCGGCATCATTCCGTATAGCCAAATCGATGTGCACGCGCCGGTCGCGGAGGCGCTTCGCATGTCGGGGTTCCATTGGGGGGCGGCCCTGGTTGCTACAGGCGCGGTTGCCGGAATTACGAGCGTCCTGTTTGTGATGATGATCGGGCAGATCCGCGTCTTCTTTGCCATGTCACGCGATGGGCTTTTAGGTCCATGGTTGTCCAAAGTGCATCCACGTTTTGGCACCCCGCATCATGCGACGCTGCTCACCGGGGTAGGGGTGGCTGTCCTCGCGGCGCTGATCCCTATCGGTGAAGCTGCCGATATGACGAATATCGGGACCTTGTTTGCCTTTGTGCTCGTCTGCGGAGGTGTCTTGATTCTTCGTCGCATGCAACCGAACCATCCGAGACCGTTCCGGATTCCGTTCATGCCGTGGATCCCCCTACTGGGCATCGCCGCCTGTCTCGGCCTCATGGCGTTTCTCCCCATAATGACGTGGATCAGATTTGCAGTCTGGTCGGCAATCGGTGTCGTGACGTACTTCTGGTATGGCGTGAAGCACAGTCGATTGGCGATTCCTCGCGCGGCTGAAACCGATCCCCAGCTTCGTTCTGACCTCAATTAATACGTCTCGTCGGTCCGCGTCCTGTTGCGGGATGGAAACGACTGCGCGTAAGAACGTCGGCTTCGATGCGAACGGTTCCTGAATTGCGACGTTGCGCGCGCTAGCTTGATTGCGCGTCCGTAG
This sequence comes from Nitrospira sp. Nam74, assembly GCF_965152615.1. Classification (NCBI taxonomy): domain Bacteria; kingdom Pseudomonadati; phylum Nitrospirota; class Nitrospiria; order Nitrospirales; family Nitrospiraceae; genus Nitrospira; species Nitrospira sp. Nam74. The sequence goes on from NZ_OZ224220.1 coordinate 432,574, forward strand.
AGGTAGCGTCCGTGGGCGTGGTTGCGGCTGAAACCGTTTGCGGTTGGGCTGGCGTGCCAGGATTGGCAACAGTGTCGGATTTGGCCGGTGGTTTAACTGGCTGCTGGGGTGCTGTACCGGTTCCTGCCGGAGCGCCGGCTCTCACATCCGTTGTGGGCGCCGCGGCTGGTTTCGCTGGAGTTGGTGTAGCCCCTGCTGGCGCGGCCGGTTTGGGGGCGGCAGGAGGCTTTGGAGGAGCGGGACGTTCCGGTTTAATGCCGCCTTCCCATGACGGCCCGGTATACATTTCTGGCGTTAATCCCTTGGCCTTCCATTTCTCTTCAAAATCGGCGGCAGCCTTGTTCGGCGTCTCTCCCTTCCCGATCACTTCGTTCCAAGGATAAATCTTCGGTGCGATCGCACAGCCATTCGTTTCGCGCGTTAAGTACAGCGCGATTGGATTGCCGCGATACGGGCCTAGAAAAATGTGGACGTTGCCGACGTATTCAAGAAGATTGACCATAAGGATGGCCATGATGCCATATCGCTTTGGGTCCAATCAAGAGTAGTAAAGCTTATACGAGCCCGATTAACGGACACACGATACGAAGGACGATCCAGATCAGAATCGCGCCGATGAGGTCGAAGATCATTCCGGCTCGAATCATGCTGCGCATCGAAATCAGCCCTGTTCCATAGACAATGGCGTTCGGGGGAGTTGAAACAGGTAGGGCAAAGCCAAGGCTGGCCCCTAGGCAGGCTCCGAGCGCTGGGACGGCCGATGACACGCCGTCTGCCTGGGCAATGGCGATGACCAATGGGACGAGCATGGCGGCTGACGCGGTGTTTGACGCCAGCTCACTGATCAACACGCCCGCCAGAATTGCCACCGCTGTGAGACTCCAGATATCGCTTGTTCCGAACACATTGACGAAACCGGTGCCGATCGCGTCTGAAAGCCCGGTCTTGGTCATCAACTCGCCAAAGGCCAGTCCTCCTCCGAACAGCAGAATAATGCCCCAGTTAATGTTGGAGGCTTGTTTCCAATCGAGCGTGAAGGCGCCGGTCCGTGGATCGGTCGGCAGAATGAACAAGAGTCCGGCGGCGAGCAGTGCGACCAGCTCATTCGGGAGATGTGTGTTGAGCCACACGATGACGCTGTGGTCCGCGCCCAAGAGCACTTCGAGTACACCGGGGACGATCCAGAGAACAACGGCCACGCCGAACGCTACACATGCGTTGATCTGTCCCTGTGTCCAGACGGCCGTTCCGGGCAGGGGGATCTCTTCTGCCGCGTGAGGGGCCGCCTCAGCCGCATGCGGAGGATTGAGCCAAAGAAGGAAGAACCACGCACACAGCAACATCAAGAGCGCCAATGGCACTCCGAATGCCATCCACGCGATGAATGAAATCGCCACGCCGGATTGGTCTGCAATCAAACCGACGCCGATCAGGTTGGGTGGGGTGCCGACAATGGTTGCCATTCCACCCGCGGTCGCGGCATACGACAACATCAGCATCAATGATGTTTGATAGCGCCCATGATTCGCCCTATTCCGGCGCAAGGCAGCCAGCACGCCGAGTCCAATCGGCAGCATCATGGCGGTAGCGGCGGTGTTGCTCATCCACATGGACATGATGGCCGTGACCGCGCCTAACGTGAACAGGGCGCGTGATGGTCGAGCGCTCACCCACGAGAGCGACAACATCCATTCCGCGACTTTTCGATCCACTCCGTGAACGACCATGGCTTCGGCGATGAGAAAGCTGCCGATAAAGAGAAAAATGATCGGGTGGCCGTATGAAGCAAAGATGCTCTTGGCCGTGCCGAGGCCGGCGAGCACGCAGAGTGCCGTGCCGAGCAGCGCCGTCATGGGCAAGGGGATGGGTTCGGTAACCCAATAGACGACGACCCAAGACAGGATGGCGGCAAGGATGTGCGCGTGTGGCGCCACGTGTGGAATCGGAATCAGATAGACGCAGAGAGCGGCAAAAGGCCCCAGACCCAGCGCAAAGAGACTTCTCCTCGCGCTTGCGAGCCAGTTCCTTTCCGAGCCTAATGCATTCTGCATGCCGGTAGCAGCGATTAGAAGCGTTCGGCTTATGCGGCGGTGACAGAGGCCGAAATGGTGGATGCGGGTCGCTTACGGACGAGGAACACCGCAAAAATCAGGACCATGATCACGCCGACATTGACACCCACATCCATCAGGTACCGATAGAATTGGTCATTGGTCACTTCAGGCAGATGTGACAGTTCGGCGCTTGCAGTGAGCACACGTCTAGTGCAGGCGATAATGCCGACTGCGAGATAGGGCTCCAGCGACAAAATTTCGGTCTGCAGAAAACGCACGACGGTTCTAAACAACTCCAGCAGAATGATGACGAGCAAGAGATCATTTAACAGTTTGAGGCCGGCCACGAGCAGTGATCCGTGGTTGAACGCCACAGCCATGAAGACGTACCAGCTATGCGCGAAGATCAGCATCCCAAGAATGAGCAGACTCATGCCTGCCGTGATGTAGCCCCATCGATCGAGCCACTCCATCCAATTGAGTAGTTGCTTCATGGATTCTGTCTTGTTGCGCATACCGCTCCTTCCTGCACGATGCTGAAAAAATGGTTCCAACTGCGTTCTCGGCTCATTAACATCCTCAACGTACCCATCGCGGAAAAGAGCCGGTCTTGGCCGGACTCGGGTGGGAGGTGAGGCCTCATACACCGCCGGTGTTAGAGTCGCCTGCGACTTTGTTGGATTTCCTTTTGGAGCATCTTGTCTGAGAACGTATAAGCGCCCGTATAAACCAACACGGTCAGCCCCTTGAGTTCCTTCTACGCATTGCCGTGAGGTCCGAGGTTCGCATCCGGCGGTGGCGCGCCGCCGAGTTGGCCCAGTTCTTTGAGTTCGCGTATCGACGTGAAGGTAAGTGAATGGCCGCAACAGACAATTTCTTGAAAGCCGGCGCCGCCCTCCATGATCATGACACGCAGTCCGCACGAATTCGGATACAGTTTCTTTTCATCCAGAATCATGCCGATCGGGAGCTTCCCTTTCTTTCGGCCCAGTGTCGAGCCCACCTTCGGCACGACATCATCTTCGGTCAACTCGTGATCACAACAGAGCGCTTTTTCGAATCCTTCACCGCCGGCCATGACTTTTATCATCAACCCACAGCTGTCGGGATGGCGTTTCTTCTCGTCAAGAATGTCGCCCTTTTTGAGTGGCATGGGATACCGTACAAGATAGCAGTCAATGATCAGCTTTCAGCTAGGAGTGAAGTTCTTCGAAGAATTTCTCCGGAGCAGAGCGCTGAGGGCTGATAGCTAATAGGTTTATCATTGATTCGCCGCGGCAATACCCCGGCGCTCGTTTACTGCTTGGAATACCACAAGGCCTGCCAAAAAGAATATGGCCATCGATAAAACGGCCCATCGCTGACTGCCTGTCAGCGCAGTCACCTCTGCATAGACCAATGGGCCAATGATGGCCGCAAACTTTCCGGTTACCGAAAAAAAGCCGAAAAATTCGCCTTGGCGACCAACCGGAGTAAACCGGCCTAACAGCATTCGGCTCGACGACTGATTCGCGCCTAATGCGGCCCCCGCAATCAGGCCGATTGCATAAAATTGAGCGTGAGTCTGTACGGCGCTTGCGGCGATGGCCAAGGCTACCCAGAGGAGCAAGGTAATGGTAATGGTCTGTTTCGCCCCGATGCGATCGGCCAGTTGTCCGAATCCAACGGCGCCGAGGCCTGCAGTAATTTGCGTAATGAGAAAGTAGATAATCAGATCGCCTGGTGAAAAGTCCAGGACTTTGTTTGCAAAAATCGCGGATGCGACGATCACCGTATTGATGGCATCCGTATAGATCAAATAAGCGATGAAGTAGATGCCCAAGTCGCGGTACCGGCCCACGTGTTTCGCAGTCGAAGCCAGCTGCGAGAACCCCTGTCTCCACACCGACTGGTGAGGATTACGCCGCTGTGGCGTGGCACGCTCCTGAAGCCAGAAGAAGGTCGGCAAGGCCGAGACCAGAAAAAATGCGGCGGTCACGGCAAAACTGAGTCGGTAGTACGGCAAGTTCTCTGCAGCAAATCCGCCACTGATCAAGGGGTAGGCCAAGGCGAGGGAGAGTAATCCTCCGGCATAGCCTAGCCCCCAGCCATAGCCGGAGATGCGTCCGATATTTTCGGGTGTCGAAATCTCCACGAGAAAGGCGCTGCAAAACACAAATCCCAAATCGAAGGCAAGATTCGCGATACCGAAAAAGAGCAACCCCTGCCAAACATCCCCCTCTTGGACCAGGGAGAGAAGTGCGGTGAACACGACACACAGGAGCGTGAAACCGATCAGGAAGCGCCGCTTGAGTGCGCGCGCGTCCGCAATGGCTCCCAGCACAGGGGACAGCACGGCCACGAGCAACATTGACGCCGCATAGCCCCAAAACCACAATCGTTCGGGAGTCGCTTCGTGTCCACTCGTTCCGAATGGCCGCGCGACGACTTGGACAAAGTAGACGCTGTAGGCCACGGTGACAATGAGGGTGGTAAACGACGAATTAGCGAAATCATACAAGGCCCAGGCCCACAGCTCTTTTTTGCTGACCGGCCTAGCCGTCACACCGTCGCTTTCAGCCGCCGTTCGTCGGACTTACGGACGGTGTTAAGCAGCGCCTGGTGTCGGGAGCAGCCGACGATTGACTTTACAGCCACGGGATCGGCCGGCACATAGGGAGTGAGGAACCGCTCTTTCAGACGCGCTATGCGACGGAGTGAGGCGTCTAATCTCGTCTCCGAAATTTTTCCCTCTTTCGCCGCCCGATAGATCGCCTCCATTGCAGCCACTTGCCGTTCTCGTTCCTTGCAGATCAATAGGATATCCGCACCGGCTTGGAAGGCCATCAGCGAAGCTTCCTCGATGCCATAGTGATCGATGATCGCGCCCATCTCCAAATCGTCAGTCACGATCACACCCTTGAAGTGCAATTGATCTCTCAGCAGATCGGTCAGAATGATATATGACAGCGTCGCCGGAAACTGTGGGTCGATCTTGGGGTATGACACATGAGCCGTCATGATGGTCGCCAATTCATTGTCGATGGCATGGCGGAACGGGCGCAACTCCATGTCATGCATCCGTTCGAACGACGAGGCTACCACGGGCAACTCCAGATGCGAATCCTTGGTCGTGTCGCCATGACCGGGAAAGTGTTTGCCGCATGCGGCCACCTTGTTGTCTTGCAGTCCTGCAATGGTGGCCAGGCCCAGCTCGCACACCGTCGCCGGTTTCGCGCTGAATGCGCGGTCACCGATAATCGGATTGTCGGTGTTGGTGTTGATATCTAGGACGGGGGCCATATTCATATTGATGCCTACCGTCTTCAGTTCCGCGGCGGTCGTGGCGGCGACTTCATAAGCGAGCCTGGAATCCGAGGCGAATTCTAGGGCGGCACAGGGTGGGAAGATGGTAAAGCCGTCCGGCAATCGGGAGACGCGGCCGCCTTCCTGATCGATCGCGATCAAGTACGGCGAATCCGTGGCATGTTTCTGAAGCTTGTTGGTCAGCTTTACGATTTGGGTAGCCGACTCAAGGTTGCGTTTGAAGACAATGAACCCCCCGGGCCGATAGTCGTCGATCAGTTTCACCATGTCCTTCGACACTGTGGTGCCATCGAATCCGAGCATGAAGAGTTGCCCGATTTTTTCACGAAGTCCAGTCATTTCCCATCACATGACGCTGACAACGATTCATCGTCGCCTCGTCATGCCCCTTCCCACGCTTCCTCGGCTTGTTAATGAGTTGAATTTGGAGACGTGCTCTCGTCAATCAGGTATTGGATTAAGAGCCGTGTTCCAATGGCGGTCGGTCCTTTGGAAATATAGGCGCGTTCCCGGTCGCTCCAATCCGTGCTGGCAATGTCGAGATGCACCCACGGGCAGTCACCCACAAACTTGCTGAGGAATAGGGCGGCGGTAATCATCCCACCCCCACGGCCTCCGATGTTCCGCATGTCGGCCACGTCACTTTTCAGCTGCTCGAAGTAGTCATCCCACAGCGGCATTTCCCAGACGCGCTCCCCGGATTTCGTCCCGGCGTGCTGGATGCGCTGCTTCAACACATCGCGGTTGCTGAACATTCCGATGGCGAATTGCCCGAGGGCAACGGCGCACGCTCCGGTCAGCGTGGCGATGTCGATAATGGCCGCAGGCTTGAGCCGTGTGGCGTAATGTAACCCATCCGCCAAAATAAGCCGTCCTTCGGCATCCGTGTTCTGCACTTCCACGGTCAGTCCAGACATCGTATTGAGAATGTCACCGGGTTTAATCGCCCGCCCGCCCGGCATGTTTTCGGTCGCCGGGAGAATGCCGATCACATGCAACGGAAGTCGTAACCGAGAGACGGCCCGGATTGTCGCCAGCACTTCGGCTCCGCCTGTCATGTCGGCTTTCATCTGTTCCATATTTTCGGACGGCTTGAGCGAGATGCCGCCCGTATCAAACGTGATCGTCTTGCCGACGAGCACGATCGGTTGGCGAGCGCGACCGTTTCGTTTCGCCGTTCCGCTTCCGTTATATTCAAGAACGATAAACTTTGGTGGTTCATGACTGCCACGAGCTACGCCAAGAAACGCGCCCATTCCCAGTTTTTCCACGTCTCGCTGTTCCAGAATCTTGACGCGAACATTGCGTTCCCTGCCGATCTTTTTCGCCTCAGCGGCAACGCGGGACGGTGTCATGATGTTGGAGGGATGATTGCTCAGATCGCGCACCAACATGGCTGCTTCCGCCGATGCCACTCCACGCCGGGCCCCTTCCTTCACATCGGCCTGTGCCTCCGCTTTCGGCACGATGATGATCATGCGATCGACGTCCCTCGGCTGGTCCCCGTTATTGGTACGGTAGACCGTGAATTGATACCCGCCGAGAATGGCGCCTTCGGTCATCGCTTGCGCCAGTTCCAGATCGGATGCATCGGGAAGAGAGCGACCATGCAGGACCGTTGAAAACGATCGAGCCCCGGCCTGCCGGATGCGTTTGACCGCAGTGCCCATCGCTTGGCGAACAGAATCTAGCTTGGCGTCTTTCTTTTTTCCGAGTCCGACCAGCAAGACCCGCTTCGCGAAAATCTTTCCTTGTGTATGGAGGAGAACAGTTTGATTGCTCTTCCCTTGAAATTCTTCGCTCTTAAGCAGATCGCGAATGGCCCCATGCAAGGCGCGGTCGACGGCCGCCGCTTCTTCTTGCAACGCAGGCTCACCGTCAAAATGACTCAGCACCAGCACTTCTGCCGGTTCGTTTTCTGCTCGGCTCTGCTTCACTTTCACGTCCATTCCGATTCAACCCTCCCTAATTATTTTGGACATCTTCAAAAAGGTTTCCAGCGAGGCGCAGGCGAAGACCATGTATCGGTATTTCACCTGCCCGGCCCTGAGCCGGCCAAGGCCGGCTCTTTCCCTTGGTACGTTGAGGATGTTGTCGAGCCGAGAACGAAGTTGGAAGCCTTCTTCAACATGCCGTTAGACGCCTCGCATGCTCGGGCCCCAGATATACTTATGTAACTGCATCTGGAACCGCACAGAAAGTTTATCAGCTAAAATCCATTCCGCCAGTTGGCGAACAGGCAATTCGCCGAACACGGGGCTGAAGAGGACGGCGCAGCGATGAGTCAGATCGTATTGCCTCAGGATCGAGCAGGCCCATTCATAATCGGCGCGATCCTTGATGACAAACTTCGCCTCGTCTTTGCCGGTGAGACGATCCAGATTCTTCCAATCCATGCGGTCAATCATGCCGCTGCCGGGACACTTCACGTCCAAAATAACATGCGCGCGGGGATCGACCGGTGAGATGTCGATGGCGCCGCTCGTTTCAATCAACACGGTGTATCCGTCCTGGCACAGGGCGTGAATGAATGGGAAGGATTCGGATTGATGAAGGGGTTCGCCCCCGGTGACTTCTACAAGGCGGCAAGCATAGGCACGGACGCGCTCCATCACCTCATTCCGTGACATCTCGGTGCCGCCATGAAATGTATATTCGCTATCGCACCAGGCACAGCGCAACGGGCAGCCCGTCAACCGCACAAACGTGCACGGTAGGCCGGCGTAGGTCGACTCGCCTTGAATGCTGTGAAAGATCTCAGTGATGCGCATAGAGTGAACCTTCAGCTACTATCGGCTTTCAGCCCTCAGCATCCGGATTTCCCGCCTTCAGCGGCCGCTGAAGACTCGGCAGCGTGTATCATGTCCACTTGACGATCGGCCACCCATATCGCTTCGCAATGCGCGCCATACCGCGAATGGGGTTGACTACCTGCGGGTGACCAACGCATTGCAGCACCGCGACATCTCCCGGACTGTCTCCGTAGGCGTAGCATTCCCGCAAATCCATGTTCTCCCGAGCCGTGAGCGATTCAATGAGAATTCGTTTCCCTTCGCCATACGGAAGCGGAGCAATCAGGTTTCCCGTATACCCCGTTGCCAATCGCTCAGGCGTGGCGGCCATCACGGTCGAAACATTCAACATGGCGGCCAGCGGTGCAATTAAGAAGTCCAGTGATCCCGTAATCAGCACGACATGATGTCCGGCCTGTTGATGTTTTTGCAAGACGGCAAGGCCGTCCCGCGAAATCAGCGGAATGATCCGAGAACGAACAAATTCTTCCGCCAGCGGCTCGATGGCGGCCGGGTGCTTTCCGGCAAGATAGAGCTTTCGTTGCCGAAGCGGATGCACCGATATCGGAGGCATGTGACGAGCGAGATGCCAGAGGCTTTGCAAACTTTCGCCGAGGCCGACTATCCCGCGTTGAAAGAGGTGGCGAAAAAACTTCACTTCGATGGCCACGCCCGGAATAAGCGTATTGTCCACATCAAAAAACGCACCCAAACGTCGGCATGGCCTGGGCGCGGTCGCGTCCGGTACAGACAAGCCCATGAGACCTCAAGGATGAAGGGAGGCGGTGTCACTCAACCGCGCAATGGAAAGAAAAATCGCACGCGAAATGATTTTAACGGAAGGCAGTTTCATTGACAAGCGTTTCAGTGCCTTTCTATAATGCCCGAACGCCGAAGTGGTGGAATGGCAGACACGTACGTTTGAGGGGCGTATGGGGTAACCCGTGGGGGTTCAAGTCCCCCCTTCGGCACCAACCTTTCTCTCTACTTGAGAATCCCCTATGTTAGACGGCGTCACTAGCGGATCGCGCTTAGTACGGTGTTAAGAACCATCATCTAGACGTTGCTGACTCTTGTAGTTTCATCGTACCGGGATGGAGTTAGGCATAGGTGGCATCCGGGGGGTACGAGCGTGAATACCGGATTGCAAGCTACGAGGCAGGGGACCAATAGACGATCCGTTGCTGCAGACGTACATTATGTTGTATCCATAACAGCTCAAAGCTGTCCAGTCATTAAGCGGCATTGTACTGACTGTATTCGACGTACTCCTCAGATACCAAATCGAAAAGCAGGCGGTCCATTGGTATGACGCCGATGATGTGACAGGACCGTAGTTTGCCAATGTAGCGAACCCCATTCTTTTCCAGCACACGGATTGAAGGATGGTTGGCTTCGACGGCCCACGCGCTGATTGCTTGGAGGCTAAGTTGCTTGAATGCCGTTCCCAACAGTTTATACACCGCCTTCGTAGTGTGTCCGTGCCTGGCAACCGTCTTATCCCCCAACACATACCACAAAAGGGCCGTCTTGAAGCATTTGTCAATGCTTAGGGCAACTAGCTCGACAGCATGCTCCCTGCCAGTCACTGAATAGAGCCGCAAACAGTGCTTCTCATTCTGCCTCATCAGCTTCAACAAGGCAGGCGATAGAATTTGAACGCCATTGCCAAAATCCAGCCACTGATAATTCTCACTTTGGCTTAACCATCCGGCTACCAAACCAATATCCGAACTTTCCAGCGGTCTGAGGTTCAGACTGTACACCCTCTGATAGTTTAGTAATAGGGTCTTATAGAGTTTGGGGTAATGTTGGGACATCAGACGGAGGCGATGCGGATGGTAAGAGTGAAATTAATGGCAGGGGATTACCTGACCAATATCAGGCGCCGGACGAGTGTGCCGCTATGAAGGGCGAACCAATTGATTCGCCACCATTGCGGGCGAAGGTCAAGCGTACGCGAGCGGAGCGTCGTGCTGAACAAGATGACGATGACCCAAGAAAAGAATGGGAGTCCTGGAGAGAGCGACGGGCCAGACCGGTGAGAGACAGTGCGCACTCCATAAGTATATCCCAGGCGCCCGGCAACGTATGGCGCTCGTAAGAGCGCTCTACACTTCCCGCAGAGATGTGTGATTCCTACTTAAAGACTGATCTCTTGAAGTAAGCCTCGCGGGTCACATAGACGGCCGCAGCCAGACTGGCGAGGAATAGAGGAATCAGAATGGCCAACACAACGTTTTGCCATGCATACATCTTCAGCAGAACCCACTCAAGGAAATCCATATGTTGCCCCCTTTGCTGTTACGTCGATGAAAAGACCTAGGTGTTATACTGGGATTAGGCGGCTTCGTCTGTCGGTGGATCAGGCTGGGGCGCGTCCTGAATCGCACGTACAGAACTGGGGGTATAATCCGTCGGCGGGAGGATAGAGCTAAGACTGCCAGCTATTGAATGCAGTACGATCTCGATTCTGTCGATCAAACATGGCGGGATAAAGGATCTTCGAATAAAGTCACCGCTCAGGACGCCTTTGAAGTTCTTTTCCCGGACGAATACTCGACTGTACCACGTACGCGTCTGCTTAGGCCCACATATCTCTTGCGAGGTTGAGGACGCGTCGTGTCGGGTAGCACTTATTTATATGGTCGTTCCCATCCTCGTTGTCTCCACGAAGTGCTCCGTGGAGTCGTCGATTTGGCGTCCCTGCCGCCCTTTGGCGTGGTGAATATAGAGTAAGCCATGGTCGACGTGTTTATGGCCGGACGGCAAAGCCATTTGGTACTTTATTGGTTGCTGATGGTCGGCCAGTTGCAGAGCGGGATTGTAGACGCTGTTGAACTTCCAGAGCATCTTGACGAAATTCGTCTGTCCACGCAATAGGTGTCCGGCCGCAATCTTTGCCGTCGATTTGAGTGCCGTCCAACCGAGATGCTTGGTATTCAACACTTGCTGGGTCTTGACCAATTCTTTGTAAAACTCCGGTAAAGGCAGCGTCGTGGGTAGGACGGCATGTTGGATGTCGAATAGGCGATAATCACGGCTCTGGATCTTGCGCGATTCCGTCACCCATGTTTCCGTGCCTGGGTACGGGGTGTTGACGCTGATGTTCACAATTTCAGGAATTTCGAGGCACCATTGGCGGATGACCTCAAAGCGTTGCTTATCCCAGTCGGGATCGGCAATTAGGTTAATGGCAACAGTAATGCCGAGTGACCGGGCAAATTCCAGCGCTTCGAAGTTTTTGCCCAGCGAGATGCGCTTACGGTGTTTGAGGAGCCCTTCCTCATCAATGGCCTCGATCCCGATGAACATATATTCGAGTCCGAGCGACTTCCAGAACGTGAACACCTCCTTGTTTCGCAACAGGACATCGCCGCGTGTCTCCAGATAATATTTCTTCTTGATTCCCTTCTTTGCGATCGCTTCACCGATCTCCATCCCATGCTTGCCATGGATGAACGCCACATCATCGACGATGAAAATGCCGGGTTCTCGAATGCGTGCCAAGTCTTCCACTGCCTTTTCGGGGCTGATCGTTCGGTAGCTTCGCCCGTAAAATGTCCACGCGCTGCAGAAGGAACAGTCCCATGGACACCCGCGCGCAAATTCAATGGAGGCGCACGGATCCAAGACGCCGATAAAATACTTTCGGCGATGGCGCAGAAGGTCTCGTGCCGGGCTCAGGGCATCAAGACTTTCTACAAAGCGGGGAGCCGGCCCGGCGCCAAAAGGGGACACGACACCGGGAACGCGGATGATAGCCGCGCGATCATGCTCGATCGCCTGCAAGAGATCTGGGACGACCGCCTCACCTTCACCTTTGAGGATGCAATCGATGGCGCCCTCGCTATGCTCAAGAAACTGGTTTGCAATAAACGAGGCGCTGTGGCCGCCGACGAACACAAAACTCTGCGGGAGCACTGCCTTCGTAAGTCGTGCCAGATCGACGACCTCGGGCACATTGGCCAGGTAGTTGCATGAAAAAGCGACGACATCAGGCCGCCAGTCTTGAAGCAGCCTCAAATAACTGCGATGGCTTTCCACCTGCAGATCTATGAGGCGTACCTCGTGCCCGGCTTGGCGAATGGCCTGGGCCACCAGTTCCAACCCAAGCGGTTCCAATCGCAGGTAAATTTTTGTATACATCAACGGACTCGGATGGACCGCGAGTATTTTCATGCGTTCTCCTCTCTCTAGGCCGGTGTGGCAGGCACAGCAAAGCATACGAATTCTGAATCCAGGATTGGAGCGGGGTTCCAGTCGGATGGCTATCCTCGATTGTCTTACAGACGAGGAGGGTCTGGAAGAATGGGTAAGTTCAGAGACGCGATCACGTGCGTGACAATGGTGTCTGGCGGCCATCCTGCGTCGATGGTGAGAGCATCTGCCGGCTCCTCGAGTGTGTCGAACTGACTTGCAGCAAGCTCTTGGGGCATGAAGTGGTCTGGGCGTCGCGCCAGCCGCGCCTGAATCAGACCAACAGGCGCCTTCAGATAAACGAGCTTTACTGAAGGATTGCCTGAGATCAGGATATGGCGTGCAGAGGCGGTGAGTGCGGAGCAGGCGAGAACGACATTCCGACCCTCCCCGATCCATCGATCGATTGCCTCCCGTAGAGCGTCGAGCCACGGCCTGCGATCCAGCTCCGAGAGCGGCATGCCTGCCCTCATCTTGTTACGGTTGCTGAGCGAATGAAAGGAATCGGCGTCGGCAAATTCCCAGCGCAAGCTGTCAGCCAACAGTCTGCCGATCGTTGTTTTGCCCGATCCGGACACGCCCATGATGAGCACAACCATGGTGGCCGAGGAGGACGCTCATGTTGCGAAACGCGTACGCTAGCGAATTTCTAGGAATGGTCTTCTCAGCTCTTGCAGTAACGCGCGTTCTTGAGGTTCGACATTTAATTTCGTGCGATCTTGTTGTGACCGCCCGATGAAGCCGTCGGGGGCGCCCCTGTTGATGGCGCTGGAGTCTCCCCCCTTCTGGCCCTCTTGCCGTTTCTGAATCTCCATGATGAGCTGGTCTCGCTCTTGTCGGACTCGGGCGGCCTCTTCATTACGAGTGGTTAATTCATCGGTGAGCGAAGTGACCTGTTGTTTAGCGCGTTCGAATTTATCCGTCAATGCCGTGAGTTTATTGGCAAGGCTCTCGCGATCGGCGACGGCTTTCCGCAGGCGTTCAATTTCCTGGTCTCGTTCGGCCAAACGCTTGGCAAGATCATCGGCGCGAGCCGCCTCCGTCTCCAGTTCGGCCGCATGTTTCTGCAATCGCGCGATTTCTTCTTTCGTGGTCGTCGTGCCGCTCATGAGGCGCTGCTTGTCTTCCCGCAATGTGGCCGCTTTCACTTGTTCCGCGGCCAGCTTTGTCGAGAGATCTCGGGCTTGATCGCGTGCCTCGGTGAGCGCGCCCGCCATCTGAGACTTCTCTTTCTCCATTGCGGCGACGCGGGTATTGACGTCGCCCAAAGTCTTTTTCGCACCCGCAAGATCCTGTTGCGCCTTCTCTAATTGTCGCTGAAGATCCTCGGCTTTCAATTGCAGTCGATCGTACTCGGTCCGCAATTCATTCCACTTCAAGAGGGGCTGCTCATATTCCGACGATTCTTTCTGGTTCTCCGAATCCGTCACGCGCGGGGTGTCGGGAGCGACCTGAACGACTGTGATTGGATGAACATGTTGAGTCGCACTGACCAAATGCAGCGTCGCAGCAAGAAGCCATGGTGTCATCATTGGTTCGCCTTGTGTTAATAGGGACAAAATGTCCCTTCTCCCTGATGATAGCGGACTGGCGCAATCTGTCTGCAGGAATTATCTGCTTCGTAATGTCGGCGTAGGGCTTACAGTCGTACGAAAGTTGTGCTACATTTCATTGGCCGTATGCACCAGTTGTTGTTTGCCATCATACTGACTACCCTTCTCTGGGGCAACCCCCTCTATGCCGGCCAGCGTGCTGAGGTGTTGCAGCATGCCAAGGCAGCCACCGCGCTTGTCGTCGCTATCAGCGATTCCGGCGGCAGTGTCTCCATGGGGAGCGGGTTTTTTCTTTCCGACGATGGGTTGCTGGTCACTAATGCGCACGTCGTAGAGGGTGGTTCACGTCTCCTCGTCTATGTCCAAGACCGCCTTGTGATCACGGCTCCCAAGATTCTCGTCACCGATGGGGACGCAGATTTGGCCGCGCTTCGCGTGCCGGTCGATTCACCCCAGATTCTCGCGCTCGCGCCGGAGCATCCGGAAGAGGGCACGGAGGTCCTCTCGGTCGGATATCCGAGGATCACCGATATTCTGCAAATGGGCTTTGCCCTGCATCCCACCATTGGGTCAGGCATGGTGAGCGGGATGGCTCAGGGGCGATCCCGAATGAACGGCCATCATGCGGGATTTATTCAAACGACGGGGATATTAAACTTTGGAAATAGCGGCGGTCCGTTAATCGACATAGAGACAGGCGCTGCGGTCGGCATGGTTGTGACGACAGTTCCTTATCTCGAGCGGGCGAAAGATCGGAACGGGACCGCAATCGGGAGCGTCTCAATGAAGTCGGGGATCGGCTACTCCATTCCGGCGGCTTTTATTCGCCAATGGTTGATCTCGCATCATTTGAATGCAGGGACGACATCCGATCATAGGGGTACCGTCAAGCACACCGTGTCTCATGGACCTGAACCCGAAGCTGAGCGATCCTTTGTCACCGGGCATTTGCTTCATAGCATTGCCATGGTGCTTCACAACGATTCCGACTTGCTGCATTTGGCTATTTTTCATTATGAGATGGCGTCAAAGCTGAAGCCTGATGCCCCTTGGATTGCACGGAATCTCGGCCTTGCGTATGCCGATGACGGACAATGGCCGCGCGCGCTTCACGCCTATATGAAGGGACTGGAATTCGCCCCGCACGACCCCGGGCTCCTGACGGATGCAGGACTCGCGTGGGAACGGACCGGAGATCATGAACATGCCGTCGCGTCTTATCGCGCCGCCCTTGGAGTGGACGCCGACTTTGGGCGCGCGCATAACAACTTAGGTCAAGTTCTATGGAAGACAGGCAAACAAGAAGAAGCCATCATGGAGTTTCGTGCGGCGCTTGACACCGATCCCGGCCTCGCCTCTGCCTCGTATAACCTCGGACTGGCCCTGGAGTCTCAGGGACAGCATGCGGAGGCTCTGCATACGTGGGAGGCTTTTCTGGAGCAGACGGCTTCATCACCGAAGTCGGATGAATGGACCAGAAAAATCCGTGAAGGGTTAACCCGTTTAAAAACCGCCTCTGCGCAGGCGGTTCCCACTATTGTCACATCAACGCGATAGTCATCACTATTCTTCACGAAGTCAGGCCGGCTGATTGATTGCCGGCCCGACTGGTGCAATGCTCCTTAGTGGCCGCCTGCGTTCGGGGCGCGTTCGGGGTCTTTATTGGCTCCCTCGAACCCAGGTGCCTTGCCTGGAGGAAGACCTTTCGTTCCACTTGGTCCCGCGCCTCCTTTAGAGTCTTCTCCCAACGACCCGGCCCCTAATTGCCGTTCATGTTTCTGCGACGACCCAGTAGATAAAGATTGTTCCTTCATCCCTAACTCACTGTCCTTTTGGATATCTTGCGGCTGTTGTTTTTCCATTTGATCCTGCTGGCCCTGTTCGGACATGGACTCCGCCGCATAGACGCTCCCGGCGACCCCGAATGTTGCCGCTGCTGCCAACGCTATCAAGCTACCGAATCCTTTCATGGGGATCTCCTTCTTTTTGATTGATGAAGGTCGAGTGAACCGCCTGCGAACTGTTACACGCTATTTGTCGATCTTGAGGGTCTTGCCCGTCTGCGCATCGATATACACCGTACGTTCTTTCTTACTGGAATCAATGATATCGATTTCATAGACGGTGCGGCCATCCTCCTTGCCCAGTTGAGCCTCAACCGCTTTCCCAGGTACAGCGGCGACGGCCGTCTTCACGGCTTGATCCATTGTAATCGTGGCTGACTCGGCCAACTGCTTATTGGTCTCAAATAGAGCCCAGGCTTGGCCGATTCCTAGGCTTGCCGCAAGCATAACAGCGATAATGTACCGCATAGACCCTCCTTGGTTAATGACTGGTGCCGGGCTTCTTCTCCCTACTTAAGCAAATGCCACGCCTGGACAGTAGGCTCTTTCGACTAAGAATATGACCCACGAATTCAACGAGTCCTGCGGCATTTGCCTCCGGTACGTGATGTGGCGTGGCTGATTCCGCGGAGCGAGTTGTCAAGAGAAGACCCACACCGAGTCTCAAGCTCAAGCCCCGTCATGGGAACGTGTCGGTCAGTACACCTTGTCTATCCCTAGACAGTCCGTCCGCTATTTCTTGATAGGCGCGATCGATTCTTGAGTGGTGAGGACTAAGGCCGCGGTGGCGATGAGAATGACTGCGATGCCCACAACACCCGCTCGTTCCCCGAACTGTTGCGTGATCCAACCGAACGTCGTCATTCCCGCAATGGCTGCCGTCATCGCACCGGTGCCGTATATCGTGAGCACACGTGCAACCAGACGTTCCGGCGAGACCTCTTGCAAGACACCCCATGCGATCGGCGTAAATGCGCCGATGCCGGCGCCGATCACCACCATGCAGACCGCGGCTGTCATGCTGTTTGGAGCAGCGGCTAGGCCGAAGAGCGCCACGCCGCTAATGCCGCTGGTAATGGCAATGA
Organism: Nitrospira sp. Nam74; assembly: GCF_965152615.1. NCBI lineage: Bacteria > Pseudomonadati > Nitrospirota > Nitrospiria > Nitrospirales > Nitrospiraceae > Nitrospira > Nitrospira sp. Nam74. The sequence goes on from NZ_OZ224220.1 coordinate 449,408, forward strand.
CGTGCAATCGGGCAGACAAATCCCACTCCGTCATCCGGACCAGCACGAGGGACATGAAAAAAAGTCCGACGCCCAGCGCAGACCATAGGTACCCCACTTCCACGGGTCCAAGGTCGAGCATCTTCCGGCCAAAGACAGGAAAAAGCGTGGAAAATGCGGCCGTCCCGAAAGAGTGCAAGGCGGCGATGATAATTAACAGGAGAACGATCTGCTGTTTGGCGAAGCGGAGGCCATCCATCAGATCGTGGAGCGGAGAAGAAAAAATGGCAGAGCGCACGGGAGAAGCCTGAACCCAGGGCAAGCGAACCGGCAAGAGACACAGCGCCGAGACGACATAGGTGACGGCGTTGACGCAAAGAACGGATTGAGAATTCAAGGCCGCAATGCCCATTCCACTCAGGGCGGGTCCCAAAATAACTCCAAGGCTGGTCGTCGTCTGGAGCCATGCGTTGGCCGCGGTAAATTTCGCGGGTTTTACGAGATGCGGAACGGAGGCGGTAAGCGCGGGACCAAATACGGCAGTCGCCAAAGCATGGAGAAAGACCAGTACGTATAGCCGCTCAACCGTGAATTCATTGGGGGACACCAGGCATGGAATGAGACCGATGAGGACGGCGCGCAGCAGGTCGGAGATGATCAGGACCGGCTTTTTTGGTAATCGATCCAGGTAGACGCCGATGAGTGGCCCGAAAATAATGGGCGGAATAGTCTGGAGCATGCCGATCACCGTCGTCTTGATCGGCGACCCCGTGACGGAATAGACGAACCAGAGGAGTGCGAGTTTGGAGACTCCGTCGCCCACTTGGGAGATCAGTTGCCCCCACCAGATCAGCCCAAAGTCTCGGTTCAGGAGTAGATGGCGCTCGCTCACCCGAAGGCGTTCCTGGGCCGAACATTCACGTGACACCGACTCGCATGGTTATGGACCGTGCCCGGCCGCGACTGCCGATCCTGTGGTCCTTGTCGATATCGCTTCATTCCGCACCTTCGACTCGAATGCCCTCCGATCGCACCGCCTTGACGCCCGGCACTTGGCGGGCGGCCTCGGCGGCTTCTAAGGCGATCACTAGGAATTTTGTCTTGCCGCTCACATGCACAATGCCGTCCTCTGTCTTCACATCGAAATGCGCCGACTCGAGCGTTTTGCTTTTTCCAAACCGATCTTTGACGTACTGCGTAATCAACTCGTCTTTTTTTCGTCCAAGGACCTGGGGCAAGTCTTTCACAATCTCGAGATTGTTTGTGACGGACTTGACCCCTTCAATCGCCTGCGCGATTTCCGTGGCGGCAGCCTTTTCCGCTTCAGTGCCCACTTTTCCCGATAGGAGGGCGACATCCCCGTTCATATCGACGTTGATATCGTAGGGCAAGAGGCGTGGATCCGCCATCAAGTTCAGTTTGATGGAGACAATGGGCGTCGGCGGCAGTTTCGGTTCAGGTGGCTTCGCGTCAGACGGTTTACCATTTGGAGTCGACTCTGAAGGGCCACCTTTCGTCTCAGAGCCTTTTAACTCAGGGGCTTTGTCCGACGACTTCGGAGAGTCTCTGGGCTGCTCGGCGGGTTTTGCCGGTTTGGTGTCGGCAGCCTTCGGGGGAAGGGAAGGCACGGGAACCGGCGTTTTCACATCGGCTCCTTTGGATTCTGGAATTTTGTCCGGCTTCGGTTCTTTGGTCTGTTCCGCGGGCTTTTCTTTAGGCTGCTCCGCAGGCTTTGTCGAAGGCGTCTTCGGTTCCTCCCCATACGTTTGAAGACCCGTAAGGAACACCGCGTAGAGCAGACCGGCCACCAGGCCGCGTCTCGCCGTAGCGACCATCCCCATCATATAAACTCCTTGGTTAGAAACCCGGTGGGACTTTGCGAAAGCTGAATCGCGCCGTGTTTTATGCGGCCGGCAAAGGGTCCATGATCGCCTCTTGTGTCGTCTCCCAGCGCCGGCTGAATCGGGCCGCCATGAAAGCGGTCATCAGGAGAATGAATCCGATGCCGAAGAGGCTGATGGGCGCGCCGAGCGCGTCCGCCGCCCATCCAAACGCCGCCATGCCCAGCATGGCGGCGAACATGCCGCCCGTGCTGAAGGTCGTCATGACGCGAGCCAACATATGGCCGGGCGTCATTTCTTGGAGCACGGCCCACACAATGGGCGTGAACAGCGCTGTACTTCCTCCGATAATGATCATCAGGACGCCTGCTGCGACATCCCCGCTCACGAGGTTCAAACTGCAGACGGCGGCCCCCCCGACCGCCATGGCGCCGGAGATCAAGCGAAACCGACTCGCGACGTCGCCATGCTGCAACCACGCCAGCCACGCCGAAGTGCAGAGCATGCCGATTCCTAAAGTCGACCAGAGCCAGCCCAACTCGGCCGGGCCCATGTGCAGCAGGTGTTTTGCAAAGACGGGTAACATAAAGACGAAGGCGCTGGCGGCCATACTGTAGAGCGCCGCCGTCGCCATGAGTGCCAGTACCGGCCGGTGTTGTAGAAAGACGAAACGGAATCCCTCCCACATCTCATGTACGATATCGGGAGCGCGCCCCGTTGCGGCTCCGGGCAGCGTGAGTTGCCGAACCCGAATCGGCAATAAGCATAACGCAGAGATGAAGAACGTCGCGGCATTGACATACAAGACGTTTTGGGCCCCCATCACGGCAATACCGATCCCACTCATGGCCGGGCCGATGAGGACGCCGAGATTGGTGGAACTCTGGAGCAGGGCATTCGCGGCCGTCAATTGTTTGCGGCCGACAATGAGCGGGACAGCCGAAGCCAAGGCCGGCCCAAACACGGTGGACACGATGGCCGTCATAAACACCAGCGCATAGAGCCCGTTCAGCGTGAGCCAATCGAAGGCATAGAGAACCGGGATGAGCAGAACCAGCACGGTGCGAAGGAGATCGATCCAGATCATGACCGGCTTTTTCGGCAGCCGGTCCAAATACACTCCGATCAGCGGACCCACCAGGAGAGGAGGAATGGTTTGCAGCAGCCCGATGAGCGTCATCTTCAATGCGGACCCCGTCAGGTCATACACAAACCATAGGAGCGCGACCTTGTTTAGGCCGTCACCGATTTGCGAAATGACTTGACCGGCCCACAAAAAGCCGAAGTCCCGACTCCTTATCAGGAATCTCCCGTTGCTGCACGATGGGCTCTCCTGTTCCCCCTCGGCCCGCGCTGCATAAACCACATCCTCCTCCTGTGTCCTCCGGTCTCCGGTTCACCCCGTGCTTAACAGCGATCCAACAGGACCCGGGAATCCACCCAGCCGTTATCCCCGGTTATTTGATCAGGCTCCACGCCTATCAGGCGCCGATAGACATTCACATAGTCTTGCGCCATGCGTTCGACGGAAAATCTCGCATCGAATGATTGACGGCAATGGACACGCTGCAGCGTGCCGATGCGGTCTACTGCCGCAACCATGTCGTTGAAATCATCGCACACAAAACCCGTGACCCCATCATCGATAATCTCGGGGATAGACCCGCGCCGATAGGCCAGGACAGGCGTACCGCATGCCAGCGCCTCGATCAGCACGAGCCCGAACGGTTCAGGCCAGTCATAGGGCGCGAGCATGGCATAGGCATCCCCAAGAAAGTCGTCTTTCTCGTCGTCCGTGATTTCGCCGACATATTCGACGAGTGGATGCGACATGAGCGGTTCGATCTCGGCTTCGAAGTAGTTGCGATCCGCAGGGTCGACTTTCGCCGCAATTCGTAGTGGTAGGCCGACCCGTTTGGCAACTTCAATAGCATGGTCGGGACGCTTCTCAGGAGAGATACGGCCGAGGAACGCCAGATACTTGCCCGGCATCGGGTGGAATGAATAGAGGTCGTTCGGCAGCCCGTGGTACACGGTGGACTGCCATGTTGCCCAAGGGAGAGGGCGACGTTGCGAATTCGAAATTGACACCAGTGGCATTTCAGAATACTCACGGAAAACCGGCACCAACTCCGGCAGGTCCAAACGACCGTGCATCGTGGTAATCACCGGGGTAGGGCATCGGCGGGCGATGGGAAAGCCAATGAAGTCCAGATGAGAATGAATAATATCGAATTCACTGGAAGAAGCACCAAAGGCCTGCTCTAACTGATACGTCATGGGAGCATCTCGATTGAAAATGCCCGTACTCAGGCGGAGCGCTTCCGGAGTGACCGCTTTGAGTGTTGCGGCGGTCGTCGAGTCACCGCTGGCAAACAGGGTCACGTCGTGACCAAGACGAACCAACTCCTCAGTGAGGTACGACACGATCCGCTCGGTTCCGCCATACAGTTTAGGCGGGACGCTTTCCCAAAGCGGTGATACTTGCGCGATCTTCATGGAACGGACTCCTTTCGTCAGTATGACGCTGGTCTTGTTTTTAACGACAGTGACTTGAATAGAAGGCCAAAAGACAAAAATGTCTCCGCTCTAACCTGCAAGTGGCAGGCCGTTTGCGGACCATCCGCATCTTCAAAGAACTGCCACGAAATCGCGGCATAATTCGGCACGTAAGGCGCGTTGATGCTCGTGGCGCGGGGCGAATTGTCAAAACCTCTGCGCGCTGGATGGAACAGTGAGGCCAATGATGCGGGAATCCGTGCGGGAGCGAATTGTCCTCGTAAAGACAGACCGTCCCCCCTCTGGGCATCGCGGATGGCGATCTATGAGGGATTTATGGGGGGACTAGGGCGTCGCCCTCGTGAATCACGGCAACATCGGAAGCTACGACATGCCGTATCGACGGAGCTTGCGCAAAAGCGTTTTGCGATGGATGCCTAAAATGTCGGCCGCCAGACCAATGTCGCGTTGATGGGCGTCCAAGACGCGGATGATATAGTCCTTTTCCAGCGCATCAATGGTCATCCATCCACTGTGTACCGGCGAAGTCGTCGCAGCAATCCGTACGGATTCGGGAAGATCGTGCGGGAGGACGGCCGGATGAGGAGTCAAAACGGTCGCTCGTTCGATCACGTGCTCTAACTCACGGACATTCCCCGGCCAGGAATATTTCATCAAAAGGTCCATTGCGTCAGGCGCAATGCCGGTCACAGGCTTTTCCCTGTTGCCGCCGTGTTTGTGCACAAAATGTTGCGCGAGCACCGGGATGTCTTCAACCCGTTCCCGCAGCGGTGGAATGTTGATGGTCACCACATTCAGGCGGTAGTACAGGTCTTCACGAAAGCTCCCGGAGTCGACCAGTTGTTTCAAATCCTTATTAGTGGCGGCAATAATGCGTACATCGACCGTCATCGTCCCGGCGCCGCCCACACGGCGGACTTCTCGCTCCTGCAAGACGCGTAAAAGTTTACTTTGGAGTGTCGGGGAGATATTGGCCATTTCATCGAAGAAACACGTGCCTTGGTGAGCTTTTTCCAGGAGCCCTTTTTTGGTGGCGATGGCGCCCGTGAATGCGCCGCGTTCATGGCCGAATAGCTCCGATTCGAGCAGACTTTCGGTTAACGCGCCGCTATCGACGGTGATAAAAGGCCCCGCACTGCGCAAGCTATTGGCGTGGATTGCGCGGGCCACTAATTCCTTTCCCGTCCCGCTTTCACCTTGGATCAATACGGTGCTGTCCGTTTGGGCGACCCGGGCAATCAATTTATAAACGGACACCAAGCCGGGACTGCTCCCCACGATATTATCGAAGCGATAGCGGTCGCGTAATTGTTCTCGCAGCGATTGGTTCTCGCACAAGACCCGTTTATGTTCGAGTGCGCGCCGCACCACAAGACGAATGTCATCAACGATGAAGGGTTTGCTCAAATAATCGAAGGCGCCGGCTTTGATGCCGTCGACGGTCGTTTTCAGCGATCCGTACGCCGTCAGAAGAATAACGAGCGTCTCGGGCGACCGACTTTTTAGTTCGCTGAGCAGGGCTAAGCCGTCCATACCGGGCATGTGGAGATCGGTGATTACCACATCCGGTTTAGACTGATCGACCTTCGCCAGGGCAGCCTGCGCATGCTCCGCCGTTTCGATTCGATAGCCTTCCTTGCTCACGATTTCCCGGAGCAATTCAAGAGTCTCCGTATCATCGTCGACGATCAGCACCTGAGAGTCTTCAACGGGTACCATAGCTCATCCTTTTACAATGGGGCGTACTGCGATGGGGAGTGTCACCGTAAAGTGAGACCCCTTTCCCGGTTCGCTTTCCACGACCATCGCGCCTCCATGAGCGCGAATCGTTTCTGCTGCGATGGCAAGGCCCAACCCCGTGCCCCGCCCCGCCTTTTTCGTAGTAAAAAAAGGCTGGAAAATTTGATCCATCATGTCCTGTGGGATCCCCTGACCGGTGTCGATGATGTCCACGGCATACGAGTTGGGCCGATCCGCCTGATGTGCCGGCGCATCAATCTCATGCACCCGAATGGTCAGGGTGCCTCCCAGAGGCATGGCATCGATCGCGTTGTCGATTAAGTTGCAGAAGGCTTCCTGTAATTGCTGAGAGTCGCCGTCGATGGTCAGCGGGCTTCCATTGAAATCGGCCAATACAGTGACGTTGCGGCGCGCGATCTCGGGCCTCAGCAGCGACAGACAGTCTTCGACGCACGCGTTGAGGTCCATTGGCTCGAGATTAGGCTCGGGCTTACGGCCATAGATCAGGAGGTCTTGAATGATGCGACTGGTTTGCTCGATCTGTCCCTCGACGATCTGAAGACGGCGCCTCGCATCTGCCGTGAGGTCCGGATCTTCCTGGAGCAGTTGGATATGGCCGGAGAGGGCGGTCAAAGGCGTACCGATTTTGTGAGCCACCGTGGCAGCCAACTGACCGATGGCGGAGAGACGCTGCGCGCGGGCGGCATCGCGTTGGGCAGTCGACAGCAATTCGTTGCTTCTCGCCAGTTCGCGGTTCTTTTGACGAATTTCCGCTGTGGCTTCATCGACTTTCACTTGTAAACCATTGTGAGCATGCTGCAAGGCCTCAAAGAGGCGGGCGTTTTCATTCGTCGTCGTCCGAATCCGTTCGACCATTCTATTGAAACGGCTCGCCAGGGTGCCGATCTCGTCATCCCCCGTGACCGGTACGGTCGTTGTCATCGTGCCTTCCGTGACGGCCTTGACGGCGGTCAACAGGGCGCCGACCGGACGGTGAACGTACCAGTACAAAAATATATTAATGGCGAGGACAATGACTCCGCCGGTAATCACACGGCGTGACACCGACAGTTGATGCTGGTATTCCAACACTTCGTCGAATTGGGCGGTGGAAAATTCGGCATAGGCGGCGCCGATGACCCGTCCATCAACGGAGATCGGTGAGGCGGCCCTCAATCGATGTTGCGAATCGCGCTGAGGGTCTGTGATAGCGGTACCCAGTTTAATGGCGCGTTCGACGACCTCAGGCGCCTGTTCGAGGCCGGGCAATGTGGTATTCCCGGCATTAGCTAGCAAGGTCGGTCGAGCAGGTTGCTCGGGGCTGAAAACATAAATTGCCACATCGATTAGGTCTGGACGATTCGCCATCAATCGATCCAGTTCCATTTGCCGCGACGCCGTATTGGCGAATTCTGCGGCGCCGGTGATGTCGGCTCCGATTTGTCTGACGACTGCTGTCAGTTCCTCCTGGAAGTTCTGCCGGGCGAGATCGGACACATACCCGCGGTCTAGGTACTCTCCCGACAAAGCCGATAGTCCGACAATCAGGAGAATGACCAGAGAAACCTTCGAGGGCAGGCTCATCCAACTCCACGGTTGTAACGACCGCATGGTCAAGGGAAGAACACGGTCCATCATGACGTCACGAGCCCGAGTGATAGTGGGAGCCCTGAGAAGGGACAAATCGTCCAGGAAGTGACAGTTTGTCCGCGTTATCAGCATATATTTTTTCCGGTCCGCAGAGCCAGGCAGTACGGCATTCGTGCTCGGTACCTTGATGAAATCGGATTGCCCTATCCGTCGTCGTTTCATAGACGGCGGTTAACTTCAACTCTATGTGCGCAAATCTCACGCCACCGACCATATGCTTCCCTTCGCTGCTCCAGAGGACATAAATTGTGCCCGAACGATGACCCAAAATCTGTCCACCATAGGACTACAATAGTATGGCGCGTTTCCGGACAGCCTTACAGCGCTTCCCCGCATATACTGCAAAGAGATGGTGTCAAGTGGGTCCCCCATTACATTCCCGTCAGTTTCTTCCGCCTGTCGTGTGTTTCAGGATGATGTCCCACAATGACGCCCGCGGCAACCCTGCTGACTTCGGAGACCGAGGCAAGGCTTCGGGAAATCGGTGAAGTCGACATCCTGATCGGTATTCCCAGTTACAACAACGCCACGACGATCGGGCATGTCGTGCGCGCCGTGATGGCCGGGTTAGCCAAATACTTTTCAAACAAACGGGCGGTCTTGGTGAACTCCGATGGTGGGTCCTCTGATGGCACCCCTGACGTTGTCGCACGGTCTGTGGTCGACTATGGCGCAATGCTTATCAGCGATCGCCAGAGCCTCCTTCAAAAAATTATTACACCGTACCAGGGCATCCCGGGAAAGGGCAGCGCCTTTCGCACAATTTTTGAAATTGCCCGCCGTGTCAACGCCAAGGCCTGTGCTGTTGTCGATTCCGATTTGCGCAGCATCACGCCGGAATGGGTTGAACTGCTTATCGGGCCCGTCTTGGATCAGGGGTTTGATTATGTCGCACCCTATTATCTCCGCCATAAATACGACGGGACGATTACGAACAGCATCGTCTATCCTCTCACGCGCGCTCTCTATGGTCAGCGTATTCGTCAGCCTATCGGGGGCGATTTTGGTTTTTCCGGCTCCTTGGCTCAGTACTATGCCAATAAGCATGTGTGGGAGTCGGAGGTCGCGCGCTTCGGCATCGACATTTGGATGACCACTGAGGCTATTGCCAGCGGCGCGCGGGTCTGTCAGAGCTTTTTAGGGGCGAAGATCCACGACCCCAAAGACCCGGCCGCCGACCTTTCCGGCATGTTGGTGCAAGTGGTGGGCGCAGTCTTTGCGCTCATGGAAGAGCATCAATCGGTATGGCGCGACCTTATAGGATCGAATCAAGTCTCTCTGTTCGGCTTTCAGTACGGGGTCGGCGTCGAGCCGGTTCACGTCAATGTCGACCGCATGGTCGCGAATTTCCGCCAAGGGCTTGTCGATCTCGAATCGATTTGGAGACAGATGTTGACGCCCGATACGATGACGGGCTTGCTGTCGCTCAAAGACTGTCCGTTGCAGTCATTCAGCATTCCCGATGATCTGTGGACGCACGTGATCTACGACGCCGCAGTGTCCTCTCAGCGCCAGGTTTTGCCGAAAGAACATTTATTGAAGGCGCTGACTTCGCTGTACCTAGGACGAACGGCATCGTTTGTCCTGGAGACGCAGGCGCTGACCTCCCTGGAAGCCGAAGACCGCATTGAGGCGCTGTGTCAGAGCTTCGAACGATACAAGCCCTACCTCGTCCAGCGTTGGCAGGAATCGACGATGTCCGGCGTGTCCGAATAACCATGCCGAGACACGCGGCCGCCTAGTGAGCGTGGAGGAAGTATGTGGGAATTCTGGGAAACGGCCTTGCTGACCCCCCTCATCAACCTCGGTGCGAGGGTTCTTGCACTGCTGCCTAACGTCCTTGCAATGCTCATTATTCTTTCGGTGGGATGGGCGCTTGCATGGGGCACCGGCGCGGTCACCGAACGCCTGCTACGCATGATCGGGTTGGATCGATTGAGCAACCGTCTCGGGGCGACGACGGCGTTGCTCCGTGGGGGCGTGAAGGCGGACCCCTCACATCTTATTGGGCGGGCCATGTATTGGCTGGTGTTGGCGTTTGCGATCATTTCAGGGTTGACCGCCTTAAATGTGGAGCCCATCAATCAGTTTGCCCACTCATTGCTCGCCTATATTCCCTATCTGTTGACGGCAGCGATGATCCTAATCGCCGGATATTTGCTGTCTAATTTTGTGGGGCAGGCCGTTCTCATTACGGCCGTGAATGCCGGCTTGCCACCGGCCAGGACCGTGGCGGCGTTGTCACGGTGGGGGGTTCAGCTGGTGGCGGTTGCCATGGCGTTGGAGCAACTGGGCATCGCTCAGAACATCGTGGTCGTGGGATTCGGCATTACGTTGGGTGGAGTGGTACTTGCGGGTGCGATTGCGTTTGGCTTAGGCGCCAAGGACTTGGCGAAAAGCTTTCTGGAGCAGCGACTGTCCGAACGGAGCCGCACCGAAGCCCCCGATGACTTGCGCCACCTCTAGCAAACCATCATTGAAGAGCCGGCAATGAGGATGTTTCTGGAGTCTGACGATCATGACGATAAAGGCCACGGAACCGATGCAGCAAGCTTCCACTGTACGGTCTGCGGAGTCCCGTCCCGAACTTATCCTAGTCTCGAATCGCCAGCCGTACGAACATGTAATTAGTAGAGGACATCGTCTCTGCCAGCGAACCGATGGAGGATTGACGTCGGCGCTGGATCCGGTTCTCACTCGTCTCGGCGGAGTGTGGGTCGCATGGGGCAGCGGGGAAGCGGACCGCGATGTCGTAGAGCCTGATGGCACGGTTGCAGTTCCGCCCGACTCTCCGGCATACTCGCTACGTCGCGTCTGGCTGACGCCCGACGAGATCAAGGGAGGGTATCAGGGGTATGCGAATGAGGTGCTGTGGCCGCTCTGTCACATCACCTTGGATCGCGTAGCGTATCGACGACACTATTGGACAGACTATGTAGAGTTGAACGGCCGTTTCGCCGAGTCCGTGATTGAGCAGTTGCGAACGCGGAGCGGGCTCGTGTGGGTACATGATTTTCATCTGGCGCTCCTGCCTCGATTCATCAAAGACCTGATACCCAGCACCGCCGTCGCATTTTTTTGGCACATTCCCTGGCCTGGGCCGGAGGTGTTTCGTGTGTTGCCCGAGAGACGGGAGATTATCGCGGCGCTCTTGGCATCCGACAGTTTAGTGTTTCAAACAACCGGCTATGCGCGGTCGTTTACGGAGTGCGCCCGATTATTTCTCGACGCCAAAGTCGGCGACGACGGCCGGACGATCGTGCTGAAAGGACATACGACGCGCGTGACGGTGCAAGGCATCAGTGTTGACGTAGAGGCCCTCGCCACGCAGGCGCAGGCCCCCCGAACGGAGCGCCTAATGGCGGCGGTTCGGCGACAATTGGGCGGAGGGCCAGGCATACGGGTCGGTCTAGGCGTCGATCGCCTGGATTATACGAAGGGCCTGCTCAAGCGCTTTTGGGCCATCGATCAGTTTTTCAGCCGCTATCCGGAATATCGAGGGCGATTCACGTTTCTTCAAATTGCCATTCCTACTCGAAAAGATGTGGAGACCTATCGGCGATATCGCAAGGTCATCTGGCAGACGATTCTGGAGATCAATGAGCGTCATCGCTCGACGCGGGGGGACGTCCCCGAAAAATGGCAGCCGATTCTGTATCGGGAAGAACGGGTCCCCTTTGACCTCTTGGTGGCCTATTACCGACTCGCGGATCTGGCCTTGGTAAGCTCCGTCAATGACGGCATGAATCTTGTGGCAAAAGAATACGTGGCAGCTCAGGTTGATGAATCGGGTGTACTGTTGATCAGTCAGATGGCCGGAGCGGCGGAAGAGCTGACGGACGCACTCATTGTGAATCCCTACGACGCCGAAGGCCTTGGTGACAGTATCCGTCATGCCCTTGAGATGCCGGTCGACGAACGGCGCCGCCGGATGGGCGCCATGCGGACATATTTACAGACGCATGATCTGTATGCATGGGCCGAGTCGTGTCTAAGCGATGCGGGGCTTTCAACAGATCGGCTGGTCAGGAGGAAAGCCAACACCCTGTGAGGATGCAACAATGTGGGCTCAGAATGGAGGATGTCATGCGCGCCTGGTGGATCATTGGATTGTGGCTAATCTTTACAATTTGTTCAATGATGCCAAGAGACGCACAAGCGGGCGAGTCAGTCCGGTCTTACGATCTTCGAGCGGTGCTTAATTTGGCGTTGGAGCGCAATCCGCTTATGGAAGGCGCGCAAAGCCTGATCGATCAGAACGTGGGCCGGCGCATCGCGGCCGGCGCGTACCCGAATCCGACCATTACCGGCGGCACAGGATATGGGATGTTGCGGGACGCCGGTGTGACCGCGATCAGCAGGATCGACGTCCCCGCACGGGAACACCTCACCGAATACAACGCATCGGTGGGACAACCTCTGGAATGGCCGTCGAAGCGGCAGGCTCGTAAGCAGGCGGCTGACGCGGGGCTAGCGGGGGCGACCGTCGGACTTGCGGAGACGCGGTTGAATCTCTCAGCCGAAGTGAAGATCGAATTTTATGAGCTATTGCTTGCGCAGAGAAACCTTGAACTAGCGAAGCAAAATCTCGATATCGTCGAAGATGTCCGGCGGATCGTGAACACGCGGGTCCGTTTAGGGGAGGCGCCCCAATTTGAATTGATCAAGGCTGAGGTGGAGGTTCTGAAGGCCCGGCAGGTGGTCACAAGAATCGAAAATCGAGTGAGAGTCCATCGGGTCGTCCTGGACACGCTCACGGCCGGGGGGCTGGGCTCCGACTATACCATTGAAGGCGACTTTCAACTCTTTTGGAAGGATCTCACGTTTGAACCCCTAATCGCGAAGGCGCTGGAGCAGCATCCGACGCTTCAACGTCTGGTAACATCAGTCGAACAAGCTGATCGCAATGTCGAATTCGAACGTCAAGCCCGGGTCCCGAACGTCACGCTGAATGCGGGCTACTGGCGAGAAATCGGCCGGGAAGCGTTTACGGCCGGCGTCAGCGTCCCGACACCGATCTGGTACCGACAGCAAGGGCAAATTGCCGGTGCGCTCGGAGTCAAGCGCGGTGAAGAAGCCCAGCTCTTGCGTCAGCGCAATGTCCTTATTCAAGAGGTCAATCAGCATTTCAAGGATGCCGAGACGACAGCGAATTTGATCGACGTCTTTCAAAAAGGATTATTAAAGCAGGCTCAAGAAGCCCTCCGGGTTGCCCAATTCAGCTTCCGGCAAGGCGCTGCCAGCCTCCTCGAGGTGTTGGACGCGCAACGGGTACAACAGCAAATCTTGTTTGATTATACCCAAGCCCGGTTCGAGTTATCGGTAGCCCTTACGCGGCTGGAACGGGCGGTCGGCGGCCCCTTATGACCCCGGTACTACAAAATTCGGAATCTGTTCGCTTGCGACAGGAATCAGTAGCTTTACTGGAGTAGTCTTATATATCTATCTCCACAGTGCCTAGAAAGACGCTCGCCGTGAGTGATTTATTACAGAGGATATGCAGCGTGACGAGAAGATTGAACAACCGGACGTTGTCGGGGTTCTTGTGTGCAGCCATGTGCGCGCTCTTGCTTAATGTGGGATGCGACAGCGCTCCTGAGGCGACCACGGAAGCTAAAGCGACCGAAAAGAAAGCCGGGGCGGGCATTGTCCATTTAACCGCTGAGGAGATTCAGCGTGGCGGCATTGAGGTTAAACCCGTGGCACGCGAGGACTTTCGAATTATTCGTGACTTTCCTGGAACGGTGGTGCCGAATCAGCATGCCGTAGCCGAAATCACGACCCTTGTTCGGGGTCGCGTGGTGGATGTCTACGTCGACCTCGGCCAAGAGGTCAAAGCGGGCGGCCTGCTGGCCATTCTCTACAGCAGCGAGCTGGGTTTGGCGCAATCCGCATACCTGAAGGCCGCGGCCCATCTGTACGTCGCCGAGCGCGCGTTCAGCCGAGCGCAGTCTCTTCTTGAAGAAAAGGTCATCGGGTTGGCGGAAATGCAGCGCCGCGAGGGCGAAATGATCAGTGCCCGAGCTGAGAAGCGGGAATCACAGGATCGGTTGCGGCTGCTCGGCATGAGCAATGAGCAAATTGCCCGGTTGGATCGTGAACAGACAATCCAGTCTCATGTGCCGATTGTCGCACCCTTCGACGGCCGGGTCATCGTTCGTAATTTGACCAAAGGGGAAGTGGTTGAGACAACAGAAAAGCTCTTTGTCGTCGCCGATCTCTCGGAAGTGTGGGTCATCGCCAATATCCCGGAGAAAGACATTCCTTACATTCACCAAGATCAATTGAAGCACGGCCAGATGGTCGAGGTCATCGTCACGGCGTATCCCAATCAGATATTCCACGGTAAAATTACTTATGTCGGCGATGTGCTTGACCCGGCGACACGCACCATGCGGCTTCGGCTCGAGTTGCCCAATTCCGACCGGAAGCTCAAGCCGGAGATGTATGCCACGATTCGAGTGTATTCGGACCCTGAGAAAAACGTCCTCGTCGTGCCTGAATCCGCAGTCCAGCGTGACCGGGACAGGAGGTTCGTTTTCGTGCAGCGTGATGCCCAGTCGTTCGAAGTCCGTGATGTCAAACCTGGTGAATCAAGCGGGGATATGATCAAAGTTGTGGATGGTCTCCAGGAAGGCGAATCCATCGTGACACAGGGAGCATTTGTCCTCAAGTCAGAACTCCTCGAGGAGCAGATCTGAGCGAATGCTGACCTCCCTCCTCGAATTGTCTCTCCGTCAGCGTGTTCTGGTCATCGCTCTCGCATGCATCCTTGCGGCTGGAGGCGTGTACGCGTTTCGTACGATCCCGATCGATGCCTTCCCGGATGTGACCAACGTGTGGGTGCAGGTGGTCACGAAGGCCCCGGGTCTCTCGCCGGCGGAAATCGAACGGTTTGTGACCTTTCCGCTTGAGCTGCAACTCACGGGGGCGCCGGGGCTCGTGGAAGTTCGATCTCTCTCGAAGGTCGGCCTCTCGCTGATCGACGTCATCTTTGAAGACAGCGTGGACATCTACTTGGCTCGTCAGGTCGTGCTGGAGCGTATTCTGGAAGTTCAAGAGCAACTGCCTCCAGGATCGGTCTCCCAGTTAGTGCCGAACAGCACCGGACTTGGCGAAGTGTACCAGTATTACCTGGAAGGTCCCCATGATAACGAACCGGGTCATGTCATAACCCCGACGGAGCTCATGGATCGACGAACGCTTCAGGATTGGGTCATTCGCCCCCTCCTCAAAGGCCTGCAAGACGTCGTTGATGTCAATGCGATGGGCGGGTTTGTGAAGCAATATCAGGTCATGGTGGAACCGGGATTGCTCAGAAAATATAATCTGGCCCTCCACGATGTCTTCGAGGCAGTGGCCAAAAACAATGCCAATGCCGGCGGGAATATTCTTGAAAAGCATGCCGAAAAATATATCGTGCGGGGCGTCGGCCTTATCAAGGCATTGGGGGATATCGAAAATATCGTGATCAAAGAAGTCGGAGGTACACCCGTCTACGTTCGGGATGTCGCCGAAGTGCAGATCGGCCAAGCGGTGCGCCACGGGGCGGCTGTCTTGAATGGCGAACGAGAAGTGGTAGCCGGGATTGTCCTCATGCTGAGGGGTGGAAATGCCAGAACGGTCGTCCAGTCGGTCAAGGATAAAGTCCATGAGATCCATGCGAAGAATCTATTGCCGGATGGGCTCCGCATTGTACCGTTCTACGACCGCATCGAGCTCATTACAGCCGCCCTCGGGACGGTCTATAAGGCCTTACTAGAAGGCGTGGTGTTGGTCGTGCTGATCTTGTTTCTGTTTCTAGGTAACGTCCGGAGTGCTCTCATCGTGACCGCCACGTTGATCGTGACCCCGCTCGTCACGTTTATCGTCATGGGCCAAGCGGGGCTTACGGCGAATCTTATGTCACTTGGCGGACTTGTCATTGCGATCGGAATGATGGTCGATGCATCGGTCGTGGTCGTGGAAAACGTGTTTCGTTTGCTGTCCGAGCATGGTGCGGAACACAAGGAACGGAGAAAATTAGTCTTGCAGGCGGTCAAAGAGGTGGGCCAGCCGGTCATCTTTGGGATCCTGATTATCGTCATCGTGTTTTTGCCAATCCTGTCGCTACAGGGTATGGAAGGGAAGATGTTTCAGCCGATGGCGTATACCATTATGATTGCCCTGTTGGTTTCGCTCTTCCTCTCGCTCACGCTGTCACCGGTGCTGTGTTCCCTCTTCCTGAAGAGCGGTAGTGAAGATGACACGTTCCTCCTGCGGTGGGCAAAACGGGTTTACCTGCCGACGCTGCGATGGGCGCTGGGTCATCGAAAGACGGTCTTGCTCATGGCCGTATTGCTGCTGGGCGCTACCCTCATGTTATTTCCATTTCTGGGCGGCGAGTTCATTCCAATTTTAAATGAGGCGGCGCTGACTCCACAGACCATTCGGCTGCCGAGCATTTCTCTTGAAAAATCCATCGAGATCGAAAAAGAGATGCAACGTGCCGTGATGGAATTTCCCGAAGTGCGGACGGTGGTCTCAAAAATCGGGCGGACGGAGTTGGGAAATGATCCTCAGGAACCGAATTCCAGCGATCCTGTGGTCACGCTGAAACCGATGGAAGAATGGACCACGGCGAAGACAAAACCGGAGCTCAATGAGGCGGTTCGAAAGCGTCTCGAGAGAGTTCCCGGCGCAAGTTTCCTGTTAAGCCAGCCGATCCAACAGCGCGTGGATGAATTGTTATCCGGCGTTCGATCAGAAGCCACGGTGAAGATCATGGGGGAAGATCTCTCAATTCTCAGACGAACGGCGGAGGAAATCCAGGTGATCATGACGTCCGTCTCAGGGGTGAAAGACGTCCGAGTAGAGCAACTCTTCGGGCAAGCCTATCTCACGATCGATATCGATCGGGGGAAGATTGCCCGACATGGGATCAACGTGGCGCAGATCAGGGAGATTATCACGACCGCGATTGGGGAGGAATCCGCGACGCGGGTCTATGAGGGGCAACGGCGTTTCGACCTGATCGTCAGATATCCGGAACAGTACCGGAATAGCGTCGACACGATCAGTAATATCCTGTTGACGACCGCGTCCGGAGCGTTGATTCCTCTCGCAGACCTTGCGAAAGTGGAATTACAAGAAGGTCCGGCACTCATCAGCCGCGAGGGCCTCCAACGCCGGATTTACGTCGGCTTCAATACCTTTGGTCGCGACATTGAAAGCATCGTCGCCGAGGCACAGAAGAAAATTCAGCAGCAGATCAAACTTCCAACCGGATACCATCTGGTGTGGGGCGGTTCTTTTGAGAACATGCAGCGGGCGATGGCGCGCCTGAAGATCATCGTACCGATCACAATCGGGATCATCTTCATGCTACTGTTTTCGTCCTTTAATTCGGTGCGCTACGCCGCACTGATTATCCTTAATCTGCCCTTCGCGATGATCGGCGGCATCGTGGCCCTGTGGCTGACAGGTGAATATCTAAGCGTGCCGGCATCGGTAGGCTTCATCAATCTTTTCGGGGTGGCCGTTCTGAACGGGATCGTACTAGTCTCGTACATTATCAAGTTACGTCAAGAGGGCAAACAAGGGGATGAGGCAATCATCAACGGGTGCCTCTTGCGTCTCCGGCCGGTTCTGATGACCGCCCTGGTTGCTTTGCTGGGTCTGATCCCGCTTGCGCTGGCTCATGGGATCGGCTCCGAAGTGCAGCGCCCTCTGGCCGTTGTCGTAATCGGCGGCCTCATCACCTCGACGTTATTAACTTTGGTGGTGCTTCCTGCGCTCTTTCCGTGGTTCGAGGAGCGGCGAGTGGAAGGACACCCAGTAGAGGCGGATGAGGAGCAGGAACCCGAGCCCGAACTAGTCACGGCCAGATAATTAGCCGTCAGACGCCGCCGGGTGGCCTTTGTTCGAATCCTCCATGGGCCTTGGCAAATCCGGTGGCAGCAGCGCGCGCATTTCTTGTTCTCCTGTTTCCTGTCGTCGTTCCCAGATTTTGGACCCTTGGTGTGATTACCGATCGTTTTCTCGCATCAATCAGGCCGGAAGTGTAGGCCTGGCCGCGATCTGCCTTTGCTGAGTTCAACGACATTGCGGGCTGGGACTTCAACTTATCACATGTGCTGTGTGAGAGGTGTTGCATTGGATAAAACGTCATCGCGACTATTACGAAATATATAATGTCCCTAATAGCTGAATGTCGTCGCTTATGGCATACTCAGCCCCCATGAGGTCTGAAATGGTCGATAGACGAGACGTGACTGCGAGATTAAGCCAATTGGTCATGACGGTCGACGAGTACGAACGTCTCATGACTGAAGCGCTCCCGCACTTGCTCAATCATGCGACGACTCAAACGCGACGATTCCTGCGTGAGACAGGCCAATGGGCCGACGATGTCTGCCACGAAAAACTAGCCCTTCGTTGGGGCTATGAATTGGTGGAACGCTTCCTGATGTATGGGCGCACAGAAATTCCCTGCCGACCCTTATTCTTCCTGGATAGTCTGATCGCCAAATACTTTAGTCAACCTGAGCCGTTCTGTTATGACAAGGAACTCTTATCGCCGCTCGGTCGGTTTCTCGAAGGTTTGACGTCGCGGGCGGTGATCAGCCGGGATGCGTTAATGGCGCTGTTTTATCATTTGTACGGGTTCGGCCAGAGCCAGGTCGCCAAAGTCCTCGGGCTTGGCACAACCGAAACGCAGCGCGTGTACAAGAATTTCGAACGCTGGCGGCGCAATGGATGGCAACGGGCGGTCGATGAAGTGGGGATCACTCAGGAAGATCTCATAGACATCGAATCTCACAAACACCGCTACCCCGATCAATTTCATGCGGAAGCCGATCGTCTGAGCCGCATTGTGCAGGCGCATTATCGGAAGAGCGAGCCGGAACATTTTCCCTGTCTATCGCGCCAGCAATGGGCGCACCTGTTCAAAGAAGGCTATGGGTATGATTACCGAGTGTGGCATCTCGCGCTTTGCCGGGATTGTTTGTCGGAAGTGTGCGACGTGCATCAGGACGATATGCAGGACGCACCGACCCCACAGCTCGATTTGCGGATCCGTCCCTTGCTGAATGGAAGGCTCGTCGAGTCATATCATTCGGTCGATCACTGAGGGGGCGCCAATGGACACACCTGATTCAGTTGAGGCGTATCGAGCGCGCTTACTGGGCTCACTCCACGTCGTGCCGGCTGAAGACCATGATGAGGAACCGGGCTCACTGCAGATTTTTGTGAATCATGAATGTGTCGGCATCATGGAGTGCGACCAGGCCGGTCACGCCGTCGCCTCCATCACGCAAGCACGTGCCATTCAGACGGTAGAAATCCGCACCGCGTCCGGTCGCCTGATCGGCAGTTTATGCGCACAAGATCTCCGTATGAAAATGGCGCGGCTCCTCGTCGGAGACCATGTCATCGAGATCAGTATTCACAACCGAGTCGATGGCGGCTCAGTCCAAGTCGCATATCACGCCGCCAAACTCGAGTCGGAACAGGGGCGTCACATGGAAAGCGATGAGCATGCCAAAGCGTCCCTGGCATGGCTCCCGCCCTTTCGTGCGTGGTTCCCTCAGTCGGTGTGGTCACATCTAGCCATGGCGGGACGGGCCGGTGTGGCGATTGCCGTCTTATTTCTTGTCGTGGACCGCCTTGCAGATCGAGCCGGATCCCCACCCCACTCAGAACAAATGGAAGTCCGCGCGACGTCCATCTCTCATGACCCCGCTGTCTCGGAAAAGGCATTGGCTCGGCAGGAGGAAGTGTTGTTCAGGCTCATGCAGGGGCAGGAGACGGCTACACGCGCGTTGCAGGCTCAGCAACAGGCGTTGGCACGAGCTCATCAGGCTATCGAAGGATTGGCCCAAGGGCAATACCAACTGACCGATCGACTTGGCCGTGTGTCGGTACAGATCGCGAAGCTTGACGAAGATGCGCGGGCGGAGATGGATTTGCGTACGAAAACTGAGCGCAGTGCCAAACCGGCCACGGTGACGCTGGCTCAGACCATGCCCTCGGACCTCGGCAATGCGATTCCTCACAAAGGCGGCGAGCTGACCACGCTGTCGCCGGGTCCGTTTTCCGGCATTGCCGATGGCAGCCGCGATCTGCCTCCGCTTGCCTCGTTCGCTTTCTGGGTGTCGTTCCATGACAATACCCCTGAGAAGAGCATTCACGATCTAATCGAGGAGATTCATGGCCGGACGGGTCAAGCGAACGCCGGTTGGTACAATGTCGAAGTCGATCTTCCTCAGTCACAGACGCCCGATCTTTTTGTAGATGCCTTGAAGAAAATGAAGATTGTGAAATCGGTCACTACGAGCCTGAAAACGACTTCCGCCCGGTAATCTTATCGACGTTTCCCCTACCGTTCCCCTCAATGCCGCCCGGCACTGGCGTCAGGCGTCGCGCCTCTTTTCATCGAGAAGGCGCTTCAGGAATACCGGTGAAAAAAAGGTCGTCAGAGCGACGACGATCAAAATCGCGCCATATTGGCCATCCGTAATAATGTGTGCTCCAAGGCCGACACCGGCAAAGATGAGGCCCACTTCCCCTCTAGGCACCATCCCTACACCGACGACCCAGCGATTGACCCTTCGATCAAGTACACCCCATCCCGAGACTAATTTGCCGATGATGGCGACCAGGGTCAACCCGCCAGCCAGAAGTAAGATCGACCGATTCTGGGGATTGAAGGGGTTTAAATGGGCGAGATTCACGGCCACGCCGACGAGGACAAAGAAAATCGGGACGAACACGTCCGTAATGGGTTTCAGGCGTTCCTCAATGAGGCCCTGGTGCTCGGTTCTCGCGAGAATGAGACCGGCTGCAAACGCTCCCACGAGCGGCGCCACGCGCACCACTTCAGCCACATAGCCTAACAGCAAGGCAAAGGTCAGCGCGGTGATGACCAGCGCCCCGCGCGTATTTAGGCGGTTGACCAACTTGCTGAACAGCGCTGCGTAGCGATTGCCAAATATAATGGCCACACCCAGAAAGAGGATCGCAAGGCCGGCCGTCTGGGCAATCGTGAGCCAAGATACGGTCCCTGACTCCGCGAGTCCGACCATGACGGATAAAATCACTAAGCCAAGAATATCGTCGAGGACCGCCGCGCCGAGAATAATATTGCCTTCCCGGGACTGAAGCCGGCCTAGATCAGACAGCACGCGCGCAGAAATGGCGACGCTGGTTGCCGTCAAGGTCGCGCCGATAAAGATGGCTTGGAGCGCGGTGAAATCGAGGATTGAGGCTACGCCATAACCTAATCCGAAAGGCACCGCTACGCCGATGAGCGCGACGACCGCCGCGGAAGGGCCGACCCGAAGAAAGGACTGGAGATCGGATTCCAGTCCGACCTCGAACAGCAACAGCATGACACCGATCTCTCCCAGGAGTGTCAGCGTCTCAGTTTGATGGACGAGTCCCAGTACACTTGGCCCGACGAGGATGCCGGCCAGCAGTTCTCCGAGCACCGATGATTGGCCTATTCGAACAGCAAGCTCGCCGAGCAGGCGTGCGGAAATGTAGATGACGATGAGACTAAAGAGAAACCCGTTCAATTCCATGTTGCCTCGAACCCCTCGAGCCGTTCAGGTGCCCGTCTCGCCCGGACGAATCTGATGCCTTCGATATGAATCGGATTATCCGTGCCCAGTTCAGTGATCTCCAAGCACGTTCAGGATGGCTGTATTCCAGCCGGTGGGTCCGATACCTGGGGCATAAATTAAATGCGGAAGCTGGACGGTTGAATCGTATGATCCATCGGGCCGTTGAACCAGGATCGGCTGATCAACGGCGGCGAGCAGAGGCAGATCGTTGGCGCTGTCGCCGATGCCAATGGTCCGTACACGGACTGAACTAATCTCAACGTGACGCCGGTAGTATTCAATGAGAAATCGACACGCGGTTCCCTTGTTGCTACGGCCCAATAAGTGATAGAAGCGTCCCCCTTTGGTGCACGTCAAGCCCCGCTTTGCCGCTTCACCGTACACCAATTCGAAGAGGGTGTCATTGGCAAGTACAAAGGGTTCGTCGTATTCGCGCTGTTTTGCCAATGCAGCTTCGTGATCCGTCAGTCCGGTGAGCTCCGCGACTTCCTCGATCGGCATATCTCCGAACCCTTTGATCTCAGTCCCGAGTACACGGCCAATGTCTTTTAGGACTCGGCGAAGCACGGCATAGGGCGTGCCGAACTGGATGACCTCATACCCCTTTTGAGAGAGGGCGCCGTCAAGCGAGAAGCGAAAGAGTCCTGTTGGAACAAATAAGGCTCCCCCATTCTCAACGATGAAGGGACCGCCATGGCCTAATCGGCTACGAATAGGTTCCAGTTCCGAGCGGGTCTTGCTCGAGGCCAGCACAAGGCAGGCGCCGTTCTTTTTCAACCCCTGCAAGGCCGGAATAGCAGCCGCATGGGAATACGTGGAGGAGTCCAGCAGCGTCCCGTCCAAATCGGAGATGACCATTATGAGGCTGGACGCCTGGCTCATGCGGCCTACGATACTGAAACGAGCACGGCAAGGCAATCACGGAATCGTCAATTGACTTCGGACGGAGGACGCTTCACACTGCTGACCCGTTACGAAAGGTAGAGAACATGAGCAAGTGGTCGCTTCAACTCAATGCCGCTCTCGGAAGTCTGGTTGTCACGTTTGGCTTGTGGCTCGTGTGGGGGGAGGCGTCTGTCCTGGCATTGGCGGGTTTTGCACTCCTCCTTGGTGTACTCTTATCTTGGGGAAGCTCCTCGCTCGCGGCGGTGTGGGCGTGGTCGACGGCGCTACTGGGGCTGGAAAGCTTTGCCTTGGCGGTTGTGACGATTATTCACGGGAAACTTGCAGATCGGGAACCGACCGAAGAGGAGATGGTCTCGATTTTCACGGCCATGCTGTTCGGCCTCTTCTCGTCGATCTTTTGGCTGACTTTTTCTTATGGGATTTACAAGAAATTTGTACGCGTCACATCGGAGCCCGCGCCGCCGGACAAGACGATGCAAAGAGGCCGCAAATCTCGTTAGAGCGTCGAGATGGGATCGACGTCCACCTCAAACTTTACTCCACTCGGTCCCGGCCGAGTCTCCAGCTCATCGAGCGTTTTTTGTACCGATTGCCGCGCAATTTCTGCCTCACTCGATTTCACGATAATCTGCCAACGATATTTCCCTCTGAGTTTAGCGACAGCCGACGGAATCGGACCCCAGACGGTCAGGTGCTGCGGTCCGGTCCTCTTCAGTCGCTCGACCCAGTGAGTAGCGGCCTCCCTCGTTCGATCCGGCGATATGCCTGAGACGCGCAGGCTGATGAGGTGCGTCAAGGGGGGATACGCAAGCGCTCGCCGAAAGGCGAGCTCCTGTTTATAGAACAGTGCCGGGTCTCCATTGGCCACCGCCTGTATGACGTAATGGCTTGGAAGCAAGGTTTGGAGGACGACGCGTCCACCGAACTGTGTCGGTCGAGCCAATGCGATGGCATGCATCAGCGTATGATAGGTATGTTCACCGGCACGAAAGTCAGGCAGATGCAGCCCTGCATCTGCCTGAATGACCCCAACAAATCCAGCCGAGAGTGCTGGCTCGCCTTGATACAACATCTGCGTGCCGATCAGCACATCCAGTTCACCTGAGAGAAATTGTCGCCGTACCGACAAGGCCTGTTTCGAGTTCGAAGAGCTTGCACCATCCATTCGTCCAATCCTGGCTTCTGGAAAAAGACGGTGCGTCCATTCTTCAACCGCCTCGGTGCCGATTCCACCCGGTTGGAGCCGCGGAGCATGACACGTAGGACAAGTATCAGGCAGCGCGCGAGACCCGCCACAATAATGGCAGGCAAGACGACCACCATGCTTGTAAAACGTGAGTGCCACACTACACTGCGGGCATTGCGGAGTATTGCCACAGTCCCGGCACACGAGTACAGGGGCAAAGCCTTTGCGATTTAGAAAAAGAATGACCCCAGCCCGACCTTCTAAGGCGGCCCGCATGCCGGCGATCATTTGATCGGATAGCACGGTGCCATAGGGCGTGTCACGAAGATTGACGATCTCGATCTCGCGGGACTCTTCTTGAGTGAACGTCGCCACTGCTGAGCTTGCTACGTCGGATTCAGATGCCATTCCGCAACCGTTGGGATCGAATACATGCATCGTTTCTAGTGAAGGATGGGCCGACCCGAGCAGGACGATGGCCCCGTTCACTTGAGCCCGCATCGAGGCCACGTCCCGCGCGTGATACCGCGGTTCGGTTTCCTCCTTCAAAGAGCTGTTATCTTCCTCATCGATGTAGATCAAACCAACGGATGCTATCGGTGCGAAGATGGCAGATCGGGTTCCGACGACAACGTCGATCGCGCCGGATTGAAGGCGCTGCCAGCGCTCATGTCGAAGCGCTGGGCGAAGACCACTGTGGAATAGTTCAACTCGATCCCCCCAGCGAGTTCTCGCAGCAGTCACGAACGCTTCGGCGCGCGAGATTTCCGGCATGATCAAGATCACTCGACGCTGTTGCGTCAAGATCAGGTCGGTGGCCTCGAATACTGCAGACATCCTTCGTGGCCTGGGAGCCTGAAGTAAAAAACGGGCCGGTCTGTGCGTCTCAATCGCGCTGAGTAGATTTTTCCACCAAGCCGTCGGCATCGTCGATGCTTGATGCCGGCTCTCGGACTGATCAATGAAGGGCTCGGCAACGGCCCGGCCCGTTTCCTGATCAGAGATCCGTGGTGTGGCTGCGAGGCGTCGCCCTGACGGTCGTATATCCTGCATCGTTTCCCGGACAAGCTTGCGCCGTTTCAAGAGGGAGAGGTCGGTGGACACGGAGGATGAAGTGCCCAGGGTCCCGATGGTCAATCCTTTAGGGCGCCGGCCTAGACGAAGGAGAAGTGCCTGGCAAGTGGGAGAAAGCCGGTTCAAACTTTCTGTCTTGTCAACGAGATCACGTCCGGCGTCGGTCAATAGATAACGGGTAGTGGGTCTATCGGATGGGCGGCCGGGAAAGACTAATCGAATGCATTGACCCCAGGGCGTCAAATAATACTCTGCGATGAGCCGGCTCAGCATCATGAGGTCTGGGGGGATTGCAGTGTCGGTATCATCCGCGATGGCCCCGATCTCGCGCAGTCGGATGGGGTGAGATCCGGGACGCCTCCGCGTTAAATTCGAGACAGGTTCTAAATGCGACCGAAGTTTCACGACCATGCCGTGAAGGATCGAGTGTCCAAACGGAACCTGTACGCGGCTGCCGATACGTACGAGAGACTGCAAGTGTGCCGGTACGAGGTACGTGAAAACGCGATAAAGGTGACGGGGAAGAACGACATCAACAAGCACGGGATTGGCTGGGATTGATGTATGCGGTTGTGGGGAGGAAGCAGGAGGAATCTCGGACATGCGGCATTCTAGCAACCATGCCGCGCACAGACAATGTGGCGGTACGAGTCCCCCGAGCGCCTCAACGCCAATTACTTCGAAGGCATCGGCTCTGCTGAACGTAAGGTGTCCGTATCTTGCAATGCCGTATCTCAAGATTGTGGGACATTGACATGCAACGGCTCGATTGCTTCCAATTCTGCCGAAGGCAGGGCCGCCGGCTTAGATTCCAGCGGTTTCAGTTCATCGCCGGGCAACGTCGTCGACATCGGCTCCTCTTGTGAGGCATCAGGCTGTCTCGGGGTCAAGACGATCTCGATTCGGCGGTTCCGTTTGCGTCCTTCTTCCCTCTCATTGTTGGCGACCGGACGGGTATCGGCATACCCGATTGCCGTTAATGCGGCAGGGTCGATGCCTGCATCCATGAAATACCGCACAATGAGACCCGCCCGTGCTTCTGAGAGCTCTTGATTCGTCGGGTAATACTTCACCAGATTTGGCCCGATCGGTTGATTGTCGGTGTGACCTTCTACGAGAATTTCATTGTCCATATTCTGCTTCAGGTATTCACCGATCTGTTTCAGGATTTTAATGCCGGTGGGCTTGATTCGGGCTTCTCCCGGTTCATATTCCAGTTGGTTCACCAAATCGGTCAGGCTGATCGTGACCTTGTCGCCTACCTGTTCGACACTGACGTCACCTTGTGCGATTTCAGCCTGTAACGATTTCGTCAGGTTGTCGCGGGTCTTCGTGGAGGCCGAAGCCGGTGCCTGCCGTACGTGAACAGGATGGGCACCGTGTACTCGGGCGTCCCGGTTCAATTCTTTCGGCATTACCTGATCGCCGATTGCGATCGGCATGATGGCCCGGACAATATGCGCCGTCGACGTGATCTCTTCCATCGCCAGTATTTTGACTTCCCCAATGGATTCAGTGGGAAATCCGCGTCGGCTGCGGAGTACCTCAAATCGGTCTCCCAGGCGCAGTCCATCGGCCCGGCCGAGATCCAAATAGATAATATTACTTTGAGCCACCAGGGTGCGAGGCGACTGGATTTCGATTACCATGCCGGTCGTATCCGGGAGGCTTGGCTCCGATATGGTGCTTTCTTCGGCTGAAGAAAGAGCAAAAGGCATGACCATGTCCCCGGGCGCAATCCACGTATAGCCTTGATCAACCTTGGCGGTTGCGAAATCATTGTCGATCTTCGTCACCCGGACGATGCCGACAATTGAAAAGAGATTCCCGAGGGAACGCCCGTTGGCGGGATGAAATACTTTACGGCTTCGGCGATATACGGTGTATAAGGAGCCGATGGCGACATCATCGGGATACTTCATTCGCAAGTAGACGGTATCGCCGTGTCCCAGGACCTGACGGTTATACGCGGTCTTCGCCACCACTCCGTCTGATGGAAGGGTTTCGCGAATGAAGCCAGATGAAAATGCCAGCGCTTGTTCACCGTACTGAACGGCTTGATGGGCCGGGGTTGCTGGAAACGCCGGTGAAGCTCCGATGAGGACCAGGGTGAGCCATCCCAATCCAATCCGTATGGCCTGTATCATCGCATCCCTCCAATCCCTTGATTCGTATGCATAAACCATAGCAAATCACGTGGATGTGTCAAGAAAAGTCGCTAGTTAAGTGCGGTTTGACAGGGCTTTCAACCGGGTGATAAGTTGACGTTCCCATTCGCATGGCGAATCACCTGGATGCAGGAAGCGTAGTGGATGGCTCGCGATTCTGAACGCCAACATAACGACGGCACTGAGAAAAATTCAGGTCGCAGGAAAAGCGCGCCGGCCCGGATCGAAACGCAAATCCATCGGCGCAGCAAAGCGAAGGCGGTGTACCCTCTTGAGGCGGAGTGGCAGGCGGGCGCCCAGCGCCCGCTGAATTTAAAAATGCCGGCCGAGAAGATGGATAAGCAAAGGAATGCCGGCAAGTAGCGCGAACCCCGGGCGGACCTTCACACGCTCTTCCTAGGTTCCTTTCTTCAGGTGCTAGGGCTTTCGGTAGAGACGCACTTAGGTCCTTTGTGCGCTTGAATTTGTTTTGTGGGCCGGACTAAACTCGCGGAATCCTCATTAGAAGTCAAGGGCTTGATGGTGAGGTCCTGTGATCGGCACTGAACTACTGCTCGAATACTTGTCGCGGTATTTTCCCATACTCTTGTTTGTTGGGATTGCCATGGCGTTTGGAGTGGTCACGCTCGTGCTCAGTTATGTGGTGCAGCCCAAGTATCCGGAAACAGAAAAGCTGAGTGCGTATGAGTGCGGCAGCGAACCTTTTTCCGATGCGCGCATGCCGTTTCCAGTGCGGTATTACATCTTTGCCATGCTGTTCGTGATCTTTGATATTGAAGTCATTTTTCTGTATCCATGGGCGGTGGTCTACGGGCAGATCGGGCTGTTTGGATTAGTCGAAATGTTGGTCTTTATCGCTCTGTTTTTGGTCGCCTATGTTTATGCCTGGCGCAAGGGAGCGCTCGAGTGGGACTGAATAAGCGTTCAGCTCTGCCTCGGCAATTCTGAGCATGAGACTAATAGCTGACTGCTGACAGCTTTTTGAGGATACGATGGGACTCGTTCAGATAGGGAGACATGACAAGGACGGACAGTCGGACGTCATCGTGACGACCTTGGAGAAGGCCGTGAACTGGGCTCGCAAGGGATCATTGTGGCCCATGACGTTTGGATTGGCCTGTTGTGCCATTGAGATGATTGCAGCGGTGTCTTCCCGATACGATATGGATCGGTATGGGGCCGGGGTGTTCCGGGCTTCCCCGCGTCAGTCTGACTTGATGATCGTCGCCGGTACCGTGTGCCGCCGGATGGCGCCGGTAATACGAAAAATTTACGATCAAATGCCGGAACCGAAGTATGTCATCGCTATGGGATCGTGCGCGACGTCGGGCAATATTTATGACAGCTATAGCGTCGTTCAAGGCGTTGACCGCTTTGTGCCGGTGGATATTTATGTGCCCGGTTGTCCCCCGACCCCTGAGGCGCTGTTTGATGGCATTTTGAAATTGCAAGAACGCATCATGCAGAAGCGGGTCTTTACCAAGCAACCGGATCAAGTTCGCCTCAAAGCGTAGCGGGGATCTCGTCGATGCACGCCTTAGCCGAGCGGATCCAGCAGGAATATCCAAGGGGCTTTGTGAAAGCCTCAGAGTGGCGCGGCGACGTCTCGGTGACGGTGACCCGCGAATTCCTGCATGACATTGCCAAATTCGTGCATGATGATCCCCAGATCGATTGTGATTACATCGTGCATGTCAGTTCCGTTGATTGGCCCGACGATGAAGAGCGGTTTGAAGTCGTGTACGAAGTCTATTCGATTCGAAAACGCCATCGGATTCGCTTGAAGACCCGCGTTCCCGAGTCCGATTGTATCGTGGACTCGCTGACGGATCTCTGGAAAGGTGCCGAATTTATGGAGCGCGAAGTCTACGACATGATGGGCATTCGCTTTCGCCATCATCCCGACTTGCGCCGGATTCTGATGCCGGATGATTACACGGAGGGGTACCCGCTAAGGAAAGATTTTCCCGTTCAGGGGAAAGGCTGGCGGGATACATTCGAATTTTTGGACGAGAGAACCTAGAGAAGTCTGGCGTGAAAGAGACGACACACAAGCCCGTGCTCGACGATCAGCGTACCACCGTCTATAAGGTCGATCCCGAGCACCCGGAGAGCGAAAGCCTTCCGACACTCAGGACTGAGGAATTGCTGCTCAATATGGGCCCGCAGCATCCCAGCACGCATGGCGTGCTGAAGGTCGTTCTGGAATTGGAAGGCGAGCGGCTCGTTAAATCGACGCCCGTCATGGGGTTCTTGCACCGCGGCGTAGAAAAACTGGCGGAAGACGGCACGTACCATCAATTCATTCCGCATACCGATCGGCTGGACTATGTGTGCGCGATGTACAACAACTTCGCGTACTGCCGAGCCGTCGAGAAGCTGATGAATATTACAGTGCCTGAACGGGCGGAATACCTGCGCACGATTGTAGCCGAAGTTCAGCGCATTATCGGACATCAATTCTGGTTGGGGACGCAGGCGCTGGATATCGGTGCGATGACGGTCTTTTTCTATACGTTCCGTGATCGAGAAATTCTGCTGGATTGGTTCGATGAATTGTGCGGCGCGCGGCTCACGACCAGTTGGTATCGCATCGGCGGCGTGGAGCGTGATCTGACGCCCACGTTGATTCAAAAGCTCCGTCAGTTTCTTGATTACTTCCCGCCGAAGATCGATGAATACGTCGTCTTCCTGGAGAAAAACAGGATTTGGGTGGCGCGGACCAAGGGCGTGGCCGTTATTTCTGCCGAGGATGCGCTCAGCTTTGGGCTCAGTGGACCGACGCTGCGCGGCTCGGGTGTGGATTATGATCTGCGCAAGTACGAGCCCTACTCTGCCTATCCCAAGTGCGAATTCAGCGTGCCGGTGGGCAAGAACGGAGATACCTACGATCGGTATTGGATCCGAGTTCAAGAAATGTACGAAAGCGTCAAGATCATCCAGCAGTGCCTGGATCAGATGCAGGACGGGCCGGTGATGGCCGACGTGCCGAGCGTCACGCTGCCTCCGAAAGAGCGGGTCTTTACGAATTTGGAATCCATGATTCAGCAGTTCAAGCTTTTCTCTCAAGGCTTTGATGCACCGCCTGGAGAAATCTATTGCGGCACGGAAGCGCATAAAGGTGAACTGGGTTTTTACATCGTCAGTACGGGTGGCGGGAAGCCATACCGGCTGAAAATTCGAGCTCCATCCTTTATCCATATGGGAGCGTTTGATTACATGTCCCGCGGCTACATGATCGCTGATGCGGTCACCATTTTTGGGACGTATGACATCGTCATGGGCGAATGCGACCGGTGACAGAATGCTGAACATGTCCTCCAGCTTCGTTCTCGGTCCGAAAACATCGTCCACGTATCTTCCACGGTACGCCTTCGATCTCTTCTCCCCTGCGGCCCCTTCGGGAAGGAGCACGTCTTGGCGCGCTTGGGGTGGGCCGGGTGTAATGGATGGCCATTTTGAGCATCCTGAACGGCTAGATTAAGAAGGTAACGAGGTAAGGAATGGGTCTGAAGCCTGCAACAAATCCTGAAGTTGAAGCGCCACCGATTCAACTGACCATTGACGGGCGCGCCGTCGAGGCCAAAGACGGAGTGTCCCTCTATGACGTGATTTCCAGCACAGGTAAGATCGTGCCGGCCATGTGCTATCACTACACGTTCGACCCCTTTGGGTCCTGCGGGATGTGTCTGGTGATGGTAGAGGGGAAAAAGGCGCCCGTCCGGTCTTGCACGGCAAAAGCCACGGCCGGCATGCAGGTTCGGACCGAGGGCGACGATCTCTTCCAAGCTCGGAAGAAGGCGGTGGAAAAGCATCTGTCCGTGCATCCGCTCGATTGCCCGGTGTGCGACGCCGATGGGCATTGCGAATTGCAAGACATGGCCTTTCAGCATCAAGTCACGAACCTGGCTAACGCCAAGCAAAAACTCATTCCGGAAGATACGCGCAGTCTGGTGCTGGATTTCAATATGAACCGGTGCATCGCGTGCGGCGAGTGCATCAACGTCTGCAAGGACGTGCTGATGATCGATGCGCTCCAATTCATGAAGAAGGGCGGCTTCAATCAAGTCGTGGCAAAGGGGGACCAACCTCTGTCATGCGAGTTTTGCGGCGATTGTCTCGCCGTCTGCCCCGTCGGGGCGATTACCAACAAGTTTTCAAAATACCTCTACAAGCCATGGCAGTTGAAGAAGACGACCACCACCTGCAATTACTGCGGCGATGGCTGCCAGATGCACATCGAGACCAAGGACCGAGAAGTGGTGAGGGTCACGTCTCCGCTGTCCTGGAAAAATAAATGGGGCGATCGCTCGGAGACCGCCAAAGGACATGGCGGGATCTGTGTACGCGGCCGATTCGGCTTTGAGTACATCGACAGCAAGACGCGGCTACAGCAGCCGCTTATGCGCCGCGATGGCAAGCTTGTTGCGGCGCCGTGGTTGGAAGCGGTGCACTCGGTGGTCGATCGTTTGGTCGACATCAAAGCCCAGCACGGTCCGGATGCCATCGCCGGCTTGATTACGGCTCGATGCACCAATGAGGAACTCTATCTGTTCCAGAAACTCATGCGGGTCGCGATAGGAACGAATCAGCTGGACAGTAGTGCCCGGTATGGCCACATCAACTTTGTCCGCGCAGCGCAACATGCCGTCGGGCTCGGGCGGGCCATGAACGATTGGGAGGATCTGACCAAGGCCAAGGCCATCCTCTTGGTCGGCAGCAATCTGACGGAGACAAATCCGCTGACGTCTGTGCGGGTCAAGGATGCGATTCGCATTTACAAGTCGCAGGTCATCGTCGTCGATTCCGCTCAGACCAACATAGCCAAGCTGGCTTCACATCCAATGATGGTGAAGCCGGGCAGCGAGGGCGTCTTCGTGCAGGGGCTCGTGAAATCAGTCATCGAGCACGATCTGGTTGATACGGATGCGACCGAGAAGCATCCGGATGCATTTGCCGCCCTCAAGAGCGCCGTAGAGAAACTTTCATTCGATGCGATTACCGAGACGACCGGTGTCGCGTTGGAGCGGATCCATGCGGCGGCGGCGATTTTTGCAGAAGCGCCCCGCGCCATCATTCTGTGTGCGGAGGGCGTCATTCGCCGGTCAGGCGGCTATGAGAATGTCCTGTCTCTGATCGATCTCGCATGGATCACTGGGAAGCTGGGCAGGCCAGGTTGCGGCGTAAGCACGGTCACGGAAGAGGGCAATGAGCAAGGCGCTGTTGACATGGGGGTCGCGCCCGAATTCCTCCCGGGTCAGGCTGCATTCGCTGACGCTACGGCCCGCGATCGATATGCCAAAGCATGGGGCGCTGACCTGCCGGCATCGGGAAACGGCGGGACATTAACAGAGATTCTTGAGCGCTGCCGGAACGGTCAGATCAAGGCGTTGTACGTGGTCGGGGAAAATCCGTTGGCCACCCTGCCTAGGTCAATGGAGGTGCAGGCTGCGTTAGAGCGACTGGAACTTCTGGTCTGCCAGGATCTCTTCCTCACCGAGACGGCTCGTTTGGCCCATGTCGTTCTTCCCGCCTGCTCATACGCTGAAAAAGAAGGGACCATTACCAATTTGGAAGGCAAGGTGCTGCGAATCCGGCCTGCTATGGATCCGATTGGGGAGAGTCTTCCCGATTGGCATATTATGACGGCCATTGCATCAGGGCTTGGCTGTCAACTGGACTATGAATCGCCCTACGATATTCAGCGCGAAATTATGAAGCTGCTGCCGGGCTATTACAATCTCGGACAACCGCGGAAGCCGGCGGTGAATCCCGACGCCTATCTCAGTAACGGGTATCACGCGGAATTGAAGACGCGATATCAGGGAAACCAAGCCCAGACGGCACACAGTGCAAAACCATTTGCGCTCACGCTTGGGCAGTTGCTATATCACTCCGGCAAACTTTCGACGCAAGCGCCGGGATTGATCACCATTGCGCCCAATGCCGGCCGTCTCCACATGAATCCGAGCGATATGGAAGGCCTCGGGGTCACGGATGGGGCTAAAATTCGCGTGACGACGGCGCAAGGGAAGTTAGAGATAGGTGTGCAAGCTGACTTGGCGATGATGCCGGGTTCCTGCTTCTTTCCAGAGCACTTTAATGAACCCCCCGTGAAGGATCTCATGGCTGTCGAGATCGACCGCCACACCGGGGTGCCCTATTTCAAATTGACGTCGGCCACCATCGAAAAAATCTGACCGGAAGCACTATGAGCGTTGGGACATTTACAAAGCGGGTTTGGCAAGCCGCTCTTTTCACCGAAATATGGGACGCGATGAAGGTGACGTTCAAGCACATGTTTTATCGCCCCATCACATTTCAGTACCCGAGAGAGCAGCGGACGATCCCGGACACGCACCGGGGAGCGCTCGGACTTCTGCGGTATGACGATGGGCAGGAACGTTGCGTCGGATGCGATCTTTGCGAAGCGGCCTGCCCCTCCCGTTGCATTAAGGTCATTAGTTCCGAAGACAAGTCGCTTCCATTGCAGCGTTTTGCCAGCGAGTTTTATATCGATATTACGAAGTGCGTATTTTGCGGCTATTGCGTCGAAGCGTGTCCTGTGAACGCGCTTGCGATGACGAAAATGTACGAGTACTCCACCCATGACAAACGCACGCTCCTATTCGACAAGAAGCGGTTGTACGACATCGGTGAACGTCATCTGACGGATGCGAAAAAATATCTTTACGCCCATGGCCAAGAAAAAGAGGGGCAAGAGAGCCGCGAGTATCGGTACTTCTTCCCGCAGTCGGTTGTGAAGCCGACACAGCCGCCACCGAAGCATTTGACATAGCAGACTGATGAAAAAGGCACCCAACCTCGTTCTCGGCTCGACTAAATCCTCAACGTACCCCAGAGGGTACGGCTCCGGTTTTGTCTCGCCTGCGGCCTCGCTGGCTGACCCTTTTGATCAGTCTGCAACAGCTTTTCATTCTCGTCTCATTCAGAAATAACCGATGGTCCCAATTTTCTTCATCTACTTTTCGGTCATGAGCATTTTGGCAGGCGTATTCACGGTGGCGCTGCGAAGTCCCGTGCACTGTGGACTTGCGCTGCTGACGCTCTTGCTGCATGTGGCCGGGCTGTTTGTGCTGTTGAACGCCGAATTTCTCTTCGCGGTGCAGATCATCGTATATGCGGGCGCAATTCTCGTCCTCTACCTCTTTGTTTTGATGCTCCTGAATTTAAAGACCGACGAACGCTATCTCCATTCGCAATATGCCGTGATGCTGTTCGCTGCCCTTGCCATTTGCGGCGAACTGGTGCTGCTCATGCTGCAGTCGCCCTTCGCCGGGTTAAAAGGTGATGCGCCGACCGAAGCGGTGTTGAAGGATGGCGCTAGCTATGCGGTCGGCATCAAGATGTTCAGTGAATACCTGTTGCCATTTGAAATCGTCGGGGTATTTCTTCTGGGTGCGATCATTGGAGCCATTGTGTTGGCAAAAACTCCCACGGGAAGTGAACACGAAGAAGGGATACGCTAATCGCCATTCGTTCATTGTCCGAACTGCCGATTTGACCTAGTGGTATTGAACGACAATTCTGTAGTTACGAAAATATGGTACCTCTCTCAGGCTACATCATCGTCAGCGCGATTCTCTTCACGACGGGACTCATCGGTGTTCTGATCCGTCGGAACTTCATCATCGTGCTGATGTCTGTGGAGATCATGCTCAATGCCGCCAATATCAATTTGGTGGCCTTCTCACATCATTTGGAATCGATGGCCGGTCAAATCGTCGCGCTGTTCGTGATCGCCATCGCGGCTGGCGAGGCGGCAGTGGGCCTCG
Source organism: Nitrospira sp. Nam74 (assembly GCF_965152615.1). Taxonomy (NCBI): domain Bacteria; kingdom Pseudomonadati; phylum Nitrospirota; class Nitrospiria; order Nitrospirales; family Nitrospiraceae; genus Nitrospira; species Nitrospira sp. Nam74. Next base: position 483,875 of record NZ_OZ224220.1, read on the forward strand.
CCATTATCATCGTGGTATTCCGAGGAAAGATTTCCACGAACGTGGATGAAATGAATCTTTTGAAATGGTAGTGGCGTGAACGTATTCGACGTGCTCGTGTTGTTGATCCCCGTGTTTCCGCTTGCGGCCGTTCTCCTGAACGGTCTGCTCGGACATCGGTACTCTCATGACGTGGCGCATCGCCTCGCGTGGGGATCGGTGGGATTATCGTTCCTGTGCTCCATTGCCGTCTTCATTCAGACCATCCAGACCGGGCAAGCGCGGGAAGTCATCGCTTATAAATGGATTTACGGCGGTGACCTGACCATTCATCTCGCCTTTCTCATCGATCCCCTCAGCTGCATCATGCTGCTCGTCGTCACCGGCGTCGGCTTCCTCATCCATGTCTACTCGGTGGGGTATATGCACGGCGAGGAAGGGTTTACCCGCTTCTTCACCTACATGAACCTCTTCATGGTGTCGATGCTCCTTCTCGTGATGGGGAACAACTACGTTGTCCTGTTTATCGGGTGGGAAGGCGTCGGGCTCTGCTCGTACTTGTTGATTGGATACTACTTTGATCGGGTCTCGGCGGCCAAGGCGGCGACGAAAGCGTTCGTGGTTAACCGGATCGGTGATGCGGGATTTCTTATCGCGATTTTTTTAGTGTTCGTCAATTTCGGAACCTTGGATTACACCAAAGTGTTGGCGAACGTGGGGCAATTGTCTCCCGAAATGGCCACCGCTATCGCCATGTGCTTGCTCATTGGCGCCGTCGGCAAATCCGCACAATTACCTCTGTACACCTGGTTGCCCGATGCGATGGAAGGTCCGACGCCGGTCAGCGCCCTGATCCATGCCGCCACCATGGTGACGGCCGGCGTGTACATGATTGTTCGCAATCATGCCATTTACGATATGGCCCCCGTCGCCATGACCGCTGTCGCCTGGATCGGCGGGATCACGGCGCTCTTTGCGGCGACCATCGGACTTGTGCAGACGGACATCAAACGTGTGCTCGCGTATTCCACAGTCAGCCAACTCGGCTACATGTTCATGGCCTGTGGAATCGGGGCGTATACGGCGGCCATTTTCCATTTGATGACCCACGCTTTTTTTAAAGCGTTATTGTTCTTGTCCGCCGGGTCGGTCATTCATGCGTTGAGCGGGGAGCAGGATATTCGGAAGATGGGCGGACTCAAAGATAGGATCCCCTGGACTCACGCGCTGTTCCTCATCGGGACGCTCGCGATCGCAGGGATCTTTCCCCTGTCTGGATTCTGGAGTAAGGATGAAATCCTTGCCCATGCCTTCCTGAGCCACCGGTACATACTGTACGGAATCGGAGCCGTGGGCGCTTTTCTGACGGCGTTCTACATGTTCCGCCTCACGTACCTGACGTTTTACGGCCATTCACGCATGGACCACCACACCGCTCAGCATGTCCACGAATCGCCGACCATTATGATTGGTCCTTTGGTCGTGTTAAGCGTGTTGGCGGTCATCGGCGGGTTTCCCGGTGTCCCTCCTGAATCAGGTTGGTTTCATTCCTTCCTGCATCCCGTGACGACCATCGCACAAGGCGGAGGAGAGCATGGAGGCGCGGGGGTGGTCCTCATGTTAATGGGCATTGCTACAGTCATTGCCGTGTCAGGATGGGCGCTGGCCCATTATCTCTATGCGGTCCGCCCGGAGGCGGCGCCTGAACTCGCTGGCCGATTTCCTGCGGTGTATAGGACGCTGCTGCACAAGTATTACGTCGATGAACTCTATGACCGCCTGTTCGTGGAGCCGACCAAGCAATTGGGCCGAGTCTGGGATTGGTTTGATCGCACTATCATCGATGGAATTGTACGGGCGGTTGGACAGGGCACGGAGTCCGGAGCGGCGGGGAGTACCTGGATTGAAAAATATGTGGTATACGCGGGCCTCAATGTCATCGGCTACGGCAACCATTTGATGGCTCGGTCGTGGCGACGGCTCCAAAGTGGGATGGTGCATCACTATGCAGCCATTATCATAGCCGGGCTGTTTATCCTCGTTCATGTGATCTTACTGTGGTGGACGGGCGCGCTGCCGATGGGCGTGGCGCTCAAGTAATCGGATGCTGAAAATGGCTTCCAACTTTGTTCTCGGTTCGTCAAAGTCCTCAACGTACCGCAGAGGGTCCGCCTCCGGCTTTGACTCACCTGCACCCTCGTTGGGAAGCTATTTTAAGCATCCGCCTAGAGTTTATTATGCTTGATGAATTGACGTTCGGGTTTCCAATCCTGTCGCTCTTGCTCTTCTTTCCTCTCTTCGGAGCGATGATTTTATGGCTCATTCAGGATGAGGATTTGCTGAAAAGCTCGGCACTCGGCATCGCCGTGCTGGAGTTGATCCTCGCCGGCATGGTGCTCTTTCATTTCCAGCCAGGCACGGCGGCCATGCAGTTCAGCGAACGCGTGGCCTGGATTCCGCCCCTCGGTATTAGCTATCACTTGGCCGTGGACGGCATCAGCGTGTTATTCGTGGGGCTGACTGCTCTTCTCACGACGCTGATCATTCTCTACTCATGGGATACGGTTCGCCATCAGGCGAAAGCGTACTTCATGGCTGTCTTGGCATTCGAGTCCACGACCATGGGGATTTTTGTATCGATCGACCTCATTCTGTTTTTCGTGTTTTGGGAATTGATGTTGATCCCCAGTTATTTCCTCATCAAGCTGTGGGGAGTCGGCGTGGATCGACACTATGCGGCACTCAAATACGTGCTCTACACCCTGTTGGGCAGCGTATTCATGCTGGTCGGAATCGTCCTGCTCAATTTGAATTACCATGCCTGGGCGATCACGCATCATATCGACCCGTCCTATACCTTCGACCTTCTCGACCTCCTTAGTGTCCCGATTCCGCTCCGTCAGCAGATCCTAATTTTTTGGCTGCTCTTTCTCGGGTTGGCATTCAAGGCACCGCTCTTCCCCTTCCATACCTGGTTACCGGATGCCCTTGTGGAGGGACCAATCGGAGTGGCGGTCATGCTGGCGGGGGTGAAGCTGGGTACATATGGTTTCATGCGGTTCAGCTTGCCCTTGTTGCCGGACGCGTCGAAAAGCAATGGGGTGGTCACGGTCATGATGCTGTTGGCCGTGATTGCGATTGTATACGGCGCGATCATTGCGCTCGTGCAACCTGATTTGCGCCGACTCCTTGCGTTCAGCAGTATCAGCCACTTGGGCTTTGTGGTTTTGGGCCTTTTTGCCTTGAACTTCCAAGGCCTCCAAGGGAGCTTGCTGACGATGATCAACCTTGGGTTCAGCACGGCCGGCCTGTTTTTTATCGCCGGTTTTCTGTATTCCCGGCGATATAGCACCAGCGTGTCGGCGTTCGGCGGGTTGGCAAAAAAGGTCCCGCTGCTGGCCACGTTCTTTCTGATTATCGGGCTGGCCTCGATCGGCTTGCCGGGTACGAACGGCTTCGTGGGAGAATTTCTCATCCTGCTTGGTGCCTTTAAAGCCCATTGGGAATACGCGGTCATTGCGGTCACCGGAGTCATTACGGGAGCCGCGTACTTCCTCTGGTATTACGAGCGTGCCATGTTCGGACCTCTGGTGGAAGGCATGCAGGCATTAACCGATTTGAATGGTCGTGAACTAATCATCGCGCTGTCTCTCTCCATTATGATTTTTTGGATCGGGATCTACCCAGCGCCCTTTCTGGATATGATGAACGGATCGGTTGACGCCCTCGTCCAGCGACTTGACCGTGGAGCATTAGCGGCTGATCAGGAGCCGAGAGACGGCCTGTTCGCACACCACGATAGCCTCCCTCACACCCGCCTGACACAAACAAGCGAGTACGCGTTGCGTTCCGGTGAGAAGGTGCGTGTCGAGAAAACCCACATTTTAGCCGTCGACGATGGGGAAGGTGACGTGAAGCGTGTGGTTGACTCTGCCCTGACTCCCCGGTAAACGGCAGGCGGTAGAGTACAGGAAGAGAAGAGAAAGAGAAGCGGATGGCTGAGTACACATTACTTTATATTCTGTTTGCGCCGTTTATCGGATCGATCCTGTTGTTGTTTATTCCGAATCGGCGGGCGCTCCAAGTACGTTTGGTGGCTGCTGGATCAGCCTTTGTCTCACTGATTGCCTCGCTCTATCTGTTCTATGCCTATGACCCGGCGAAGGGCGGGTTTCAATTCATTCAGAAGTATGAGTGGTCGAAGGAACTGGGCATTTCCTTTTACCTCGGAGTCGATGGCATTGGCACCCCACTGGTCTTGGCTTCATCGATCTTGCTGTTCGCCGGGATCTTTATCTCCTGGCATATCAAGGATCGGATCAAGGAGTTCTACATCACGCTCATGATCCTGGCCGCGGCCACGATCGGCGTGTTCATGTGCCTGGATCTGTTTTTTCTCTACTTTTTCTATGAAATGTCCGTGATCCCGATGTATCTGCTCTTGGGAATGTGGGGCAGCCATACGAAGAACTATCTGGCAATGACAACTCCGGAGGAGCGGGAAAAGCGGGATTCTGTCGGATTCATTTTCAATTTTGGATCCAACAGCAAAGAATACGCAGCCATGAAGCTGGTCCTGTTTCTCTCTGCAGGCGCCGTATTGGCGCTGATGGGGATCTTACTGATCTACAAATTCTCCGGTCTGAATACCTTCGATATCCTCGTCCTTCGTGAGCAAGCGAAGTTCTCAGGGCCGCTGGCCACCGTGATCTGGTTGCTGATCTTCTTTGGCTTCGCATCGATTGCGCCGATTTGGCCCTTGCATTCGTGGTCCCCTGTGGGGCACGCCGCTGCTCCGGCCGCGACCAGCATGTTGCACGCGGGCGTGCTCATGAAGTTGGGCCATTTTTCGATTATCCGGGTGGCCTTCGAAATCCTGCCGCAAACAACACGCGAGTTGATGCCGATTGCGGCCATCCTTTGCGTGTTCAGCATTATTTATGGGGGATTTGTCGCATATTATGCGAAGGACACAAAATATGTCATCGGTTATTCGAGTTCCAGCCATATGGGCTATGTGTTCTTGGGGATGGCGGCGCTGGACTACATCAGTTTATCGGGTGCAGTGCTCTACATGTTTGCGCATGCCATGGCGACCGGCATGTTGTTCGCCATGGCCGGGTGGGTCTATGACCAGACGCATACACGTGACATCCCATCACTCGGCGGCCTGGTTAACCGCATGCCCTTTATCGCCTCCTGCTTCATCATTGCATGCATGGCGTCGATCGGCATGCCCGGCACGGTCAACTTCATCGCCGAGGTTATGATTATCGTTGGGAGTTGGAATAAATATCCGTTCCAGGTCATTGTAGCGGTCGTCGGAATCGTCCTGACAATGGCCTATTTGTTCCGTATGATGCGGGGCATCTTCTACGGTCCTACTGTGGAGCAGTACAGCCATGCGCACGATGCCGTAGGCTGGGTCGATCGTATGCCGCTGCTCCTGATGATCGCGACCAGTATCTTTTTTGGCATTTTCCCGGGTCACTTCTATAGCATCATTCGTTCCGGAGTGGATCCCTTGGTTGCTCGGATCACCGAAGTCGTGCCGCTGAAAGCGGAAGGCCAAGATCACACACAACCATCTGTCATCACCTATCAGTCTTTAGTTCAGAGGTCTGAAGGCGCAAAGCTGAGTGCCGATCGCTGACAGCTGAAAGTATTTCTATGACGTTTTCACTGAACCTCACCGGCTCCGACCTGATCTTGATGCTGCCTGAGATAATTCTCACGCTATGGCTCTGCGGCGTGTTGATCGTGGACTTCGCGATGCCGAAGTTGCCGAAGGAGCAGCTGGCCTATTTGAGCGCGTGCGGCCTCGCCATCGTCCTAGCGAATTTGGTGTGGTTCGATCTGAAGGGCCTGAGCGGGGCCCTCTTCAACAACATGTTCGTGCTGGACCGGATGGCGATCTTCTTTAAGATTCTCGTTGCCGGCGCTACCATGCTGGTCATCCTGGCCTCAAAGGATTACGTGCAACGGTTCCGGTTTTTTAAAGGCGAGTACTATTTCCTCGTGCTCATGTCGGCCTTAGGCATGATGTTCATGGCGTCGGCCAACGATCTGCTCTCCATGTTCATTACCCTGGAGTTTTCCACCTTCGGCTTCTATGTCCTAGTTGCCTATCTGCGCGAGGATGCCGCCTCCAACGAAGCGGGGCTAAAATTTTTCATTCTCGGCGTCTTTGCGGCTGGACTCATGGCGTACGGCATCAGCTTGGTCTATGGCGAAACCGGCAAAATTCTCTTTTCTGAGATCGCCGTGACGGCCTGGACGCCGGGCTTGGTAATCGGCTTCTTGCTGATCTTTGCGGCGTTAGGTTTCAAGATTGGCGCCGTCCCGTTCCATTCGTGGATCCCCGACACATATCACGGAGCGCCGACCCCTGTGACCGCGTTTCTATCCATCGCGCCCAAAGCTGCCTCCTTTGCGATTTTATTGCGTTTGTTCTTCGTCTCACTGGCGGCCCTCAAACCGGCGTGGGTTCTCTTACTCGTAGGCGTGTCGATCCTCTCCATGACCTATGGCAATATCGTCGCCATTGCACAAAAGAATATCAAGCGTCTCCTTGCCTATTCGGGAATCGCGCAAATCGGCAATGTGCTGATCGGGTTGGCGGCCGGAACGAAGATGGGAGAAGACGCGATTCTCTTCTATCTCTTGACCTATCTATTCGCTAATTTGGGGGCGTTTGCGGTGGTGATTGCCGTGAGCAATCTGATTCGGAGCGATGAAATTGAGGATTATAATGGGCTCAACCGGCGGTCACCATTTTTAGCATTTGCCATGCTGGTCTTCCTCTTGTCGCTCGCCGGCGTTCCGCCGTTGGCCGGTTTTATCGGGAAGTTGTACATTTTCTTGGCGGCGATTAATGAGGAACTCTATACCCTGATCATAGTGGGATTGATCAACATCGTGATCTCGATGTATTACTACCTCATCATCGTGAAGAAGATGTATATCAATGAACCGATAGATCGTTCACCGCTGGCTGTCTCACCTGCCATGAAAGCCGTTATTTACGTCGGCTTGGCCGGGACGCTGGTGCTGGGTATTTATCCGAAGCTGTTTATTGAATGGGCCGTGGCCGCCACCCTCATGTTCTCCAAGTTCGCGCCTGCCGCCGCGGCTGTTCCCGCTGGACTGCCCTTTGGCGGATAGCAGTCAGGGCCTGGCCATGTCCATGGCCTCGGTCTGATCAGTTCTCTTGAGGGAAACGCAGCATCAGCGGAAATTGACTGGCGGAGTGCTATTTCGTTGCGTCGGCCGGATCGGATGTCCCTTGAAACGTTCGCCCCCGAGGCCGGGTGCGATGAGCCCTTTCGTTCATTTCCTGATCGATGAGCTTCAGCGTTTCGAGCTGCTTCGATAACTCTTCCAACTTTTTATCACGCCCGTTCAATTCTTCCTTTGCGAGTTGCTCTCGATTCAGCAGCTCGAGAATCACGTGTTGAGTGGCCTTGGTGAAGAGGCCGTCCCGATCCTTTTCCGATGAACCATTCTGAAGGAGTTTCAGCCAGTCGGCGCTCAGCGCTGCCAACCGGCTCTTTGGCGCTGCGGCAATGACGTCCTGGAAGTGCTTCGCTGCTGTTCGCTGATTGTCAAACAGCGCGAGTAGAGCTCTTGAAAAATGAACCTGCTCGCAAGCATGGTCCTGCGAACACGTCGTGAGGTGAAGATCTTGTTCGCGCGCAAGGGTGCGATACGCCTTGGCGTCATTCGTATCCAGGTGGAAGAACGGTCCTAAGGTGGAAGCTGTTGAAGGGGTCGTTGTGGGCGGAAGTTCAGCACACCCGACTAAGATTCCTATTAGGAATGGCGGCCACGTTCGGCTCAATAGGCCTATGATATTGCGCATAGTTACGATTCGTTTAAAGGCAGGACAAAGGTCATCGTCGTACCCTTCCCGAGTTCGCTTTCGGCCCAAATACGCCCACCGTGTGCTTCCACTACTCGTTTGACCAAGGCTAAGCCGATCCCCGTACCAGGAGAGCCGCCTCTGGCGCGGACCGCGCCCTGATAGAATCGTTCGAAAATATGCTGGAGCGATTCGGGCGCAATTCCCCGACCGGTGTCCGTCACAGAAATCCTAAGGACCTTTTCCTTCTGATCCGGTTCCAGGCGTAAGTAGATCGAGCCGCCTTCGCGGCTGAACTTAAGGGCATTGGAAAGCAAATTATCCAGAACCTGTTGCATACGAGTCTCGTCGACGGGGGCGAAGAGCGGCCCCCGTGGCGCCTCGATGATGATCCGAATGCGCTCCCGGTCTGCCAACAGGCGGATCTTATTGACGGCGGTGTCCAAGACCCGTTTGATGTCGGACGAGACAATACGGTATTCCATCATGCCGGCGTCGATTTTCGAGAGATCAAGCAGACTGGAGATCATGTCAATGAGTTGTCGGCTACTCTCTACCATCAATTCGAGGGTTTCACGCTGCGGCTCGGTCACCGGACCCGGGATTTCCTCCAACATCAGCTGCGTACCGGCATGGATAGCCGTGAGCGGGGAACGGAGCTCATGCGTGATATGCGAGACGAACTCGGCTTTGAGATCGTCTAGCTCTTGAAGTTTCTTCGCCATGGCGCCGACTGATTCGACCAACCCCCGCAGATCGCTCGGAGCCGACACATTCACTGCGGTCTTGAAGTTGCCCTGGCCGATCTGGCGAATGTGTTCTTGCAAGCGACGCAAAGGGGACAGAATACTGTAGGTCGCGAGACTCGCGAGCACGAGCCCCGAGCAGAGGGCGATAATTACCAACTGTTTGGTGACGACGCCGGCTTGCTCGGACCGTCGACGGGCGTCATTGACCACGGTACTGATCGATGCCTCGTGGAGATCCGCGAAAGACTCCAAGTGCTTCGTCATACTGGTCACAATGGCATTCCGTTGAGACTCATACTCCTTACTCATCTTTTGGGTTCGTACGGGTTCCAGTCGAGCTTCCGTGTGAAAGAGGATTCGATAGTCGTCATGGAGTGTTTCAATCTCCTTCAACGCCTTTTGCCCATCAGGAGACCCTTCGTGTTGCAGCAGTCCCTCCAGGGCATGCTGGAATTCACGCGCGTCGTTATCGAAATGTTTTAGAAAGACATCATCGCGGACCGCCAGATATTTCTTTTCATTGCGCACCTGAGCATAGAGGCTGTCGATCAACCATTTGGCTGTGTCGATGGCGGGATAGTGTGTCGAGACGAGTGCGTTGCTAAACTCGGTTATTTGCCGAATTTGGTGCAGAGCGAATAAATTGACCGCAGAAACCAAGACAATAATGGCGAGAAAGCCGATCGTGAGTCGCCAGAAGATTGATAGACGCATGGGACTCTCCCGTATGTAAACGGGCTCAGTCTAGCAATGATTGTGAGGAAGTCAATATGCCTGATGATGATCTTCCTTGACCAGAGGCCGCCATATTCGTATTCGGATCGATGGTGCAGCGGTCGAGTGCGCAACAATTGACGCTTCCCGAAGCCATCTTTTATACTCGCATTTGTCCGAGCAGGTGCCGCCTGCTGCCTACGTAAACGCCATGAGACTCACAGCACCTCAGGGCCCCACACAGAATAAGGACGGTCGACCCTGGGCAGGGTGGCTTCGGCGCTTGCTAGGCCTTGGAATTCTGTTCGTTCTCCACGGAGTGCCTGGACCACTCCTCACGTGGGGGCAGACCACCGTCGCGTGGGAGCCGCTTGCCGAAGGCCTATCGGTGTCGGTGTGGGAGCCGGGGCGGGCCTGTGGTGATGAAGTCCCGCCGTTGATTGCCGTACGCGTCGATCCCGAACGATACCGGTTTGTCACTTATCACTATCTCGATGAGAAGCTGCCTGCCCCTCTGACTATTAAAGAATGGCAACGCCGCACGGGAGCCGGTCTGCTGTTTAATGCCGGCTTATTTCGAGATGATTACTCTTATATGGGATTGCTGTTGAAGGACGGTCGCTCGCTGGGCTCTAAACGCCATGCGCAATGGCAAGGTCTCTTCGTCGCTGAACCCACTGTCCCCGGGCTGCGCAAGGCACGTGTCATGGACTTGGCCGTAGAACCATGGGAGACAGACAAGATAGCGTACCGTGAGGCTGCGCAGTCCTTGATGCTACTCGATCGCATGGGGAAGCCCCGAGTCAGGCAGACGGGCAAGCGTGCGCATCAAACCATTGTTGCGGAAGCGCGAGACGGGTCGATTCTCCTCTTGAAGACAACCGACACGGTCGCGCTCTGGGAGCTTGCGAACTGTCTTCGGAGTGGATTTCCGGACATCCATCAAGCTATGGTCATGGATGGGGGCGCATCATCGGATCTGCTGATCGAAGGCCACTTGCCTGAAGCGGGGTCACCCGGCGGAGCCCCTTCAGTTCAGTCGTTTCAAGATGTCATTGATGGAGGGGGGATGCGCCACATTCCCTTGCCGGCGGTCATCGGCCTGTTACCCCGATCAGAGAAGATGAAGGCTGAGTAGGATTGGGCCTTGAACCTTATCCTCAACCTCAACGATCATCGGCGCGCCGGCTGTATGGGATATCCGGCCTCGATCCAGGCTCCCATGCTGCCGTCGACGTTGTAAACATGTCGGTATCCCAGGTCGGCCAACGTTTCGGCGGCAATGTTACTGCGATGCCCTGACTGGCAATAGACGACGATGTGATCATCCAATGCGGCACCAATCTCTCGATGCCGCGCTTTGATCTCACGAAAGTCGATGTTCAAGTCTGTGCCTGGGATGACGCCCGTCTCATGCTCCTGGGGTGAGCGGACATCGATGAGGATAAATGGCTTCCGATCCGGTGAGGGCCCTCTTTCCAGACCGGCTCGCAACTGGGCGACAGTGAGCACATAGGAATGATAGGCCCAGACTGTGCGCTCGGCCATCATGCCGAGCGTGAGGATAAATGCTGCTCCAAGTAAGAGGATTCGATACATGGTGTGCCTCCGTGCAAAAAAAAGCGATCCATGCTCTGATGAATTATCTTAAGTCCACGGGAATCAGGCGGTCAAGGAGCAGTCTGCTCGCTGTTATGGGGTCCATGGTGCTCATGCTGGTATTGTATGGATGCTCGCAGGGGCCTCGATTGGTGCAGAGTAGTGAATCCGGAGGAATCGTCGTGTATCCATTTAAAGAGAGTGGGTCGTTATTATCTCCATTTCGAAAGCATGCCATTGAGATGATGCAGCAGCACTGCGGAGGATCCTACCGGATTGTACGAGAGGGAGAGACCAAAGCGCGCAGCCGGATCAGTGAAAATCCGAGCGGCATGGAAGAGATCAGCGAGCGGCGGTGGGGGATAGAGTTTGAATGCAAGGAGAAGAAGTAAAACGAGACGAGGGACAAGGGCGCTTGCGCTCGCACTGCAGGTGCTCAGTGGACGCGCGCAGGGTCAGGCCCCTTTGGTCCTCGCGCTGTGCATTCAAGTTTGAAAATAGAGGGGAAAAAAGAAAAAGAGCGAAGGTTACCGCGGGGCTGATTCGAGGTCTTTAATCGTCAGAAGGCTGAAGAGTTTCACTCCAAGCGATTCGACCCTCGCGCGGCCGTCTTGTTCTTCTCTATCGACGAGAACGAGAGCGTGTGAGACGTGTAATCCTGCCTCGCGCGCCGCCATGACGGCTTTGATGATTGACCCACCGCTGGTGAGGACATCGTCTACGATCAAGGCTTGATCGCCGACGTTGATCGCTCCATCGATGAGTTTTGCTGTGCCGTGGTCCTTCACCTGCTTTCGCACGACGAAGGTGCGCCATTCCCGTTTCGGCTCGCCGCGATACCCTTGATCGGAAATAGCGGTTGCGATGGCAATGGCCCCGATTTCCAAACCTCCGATGCACTGGACGGTCAGCTCCTGAATCATCGCCGTTGCGAGTTGCGCGACGAGTAAGCGTGGCCCTGGATGCGACATGAGGACGCGGCAGTCCACGTAATAGGGGCTTATGGCACCGGATGCTAATTTGAATCCCCCAGGGTTTGTTCGGAAAGATTGCGTCGCTAGAAAAGCCCGGGCCAGGTCGCTCTTAAGCATGATCCTCTAATTAATATGGTTCGATTGTCACAGGGATACTGCTCGCTATGGGCGAGCTCCGGTGGGAAGTCCCCCGCCACCGCTAGACGGCCGCACGATGAGGCCGATGGTCACGAACTTGTGAGCTTCTTTCGCTCATCGCCCTTCAACTTTTTGTCAACGGCATGATGTAGGAGCCAATCGAGGGCAATCGATAGTCAGTCTCTTGCACAGATCGAAGGCGGTACCTTACACCATTCCCCTCTGTGCAGCAACATGCGGTGGTCTGGACGCAGCATTTGCGCCGCCCTTTGAACTGTAAAACGTTCCTTGTCTCGAACATCGCAGGAAAAATTAATGTTACCCCTACGCAATGAGTCAACGCAGGCCTATATCCATACGTAGACTCCCGATCTATAGTGGCGGCATGCACATGCTGGTTCCGCTTCTTTTGACTCTATTGGCCGGGTGTTCATCCTTGAGAGCCGTTCCTGAGTCCTATCTCATGCCGGTCGATAAGTCGGTACGCTTCGATGAATTGAAACAGTCGCCAGGCTCCTACCGTGGTCGCACGATTCTTCAAGGAGGTCGGGTGGTAGACGTCAAGCCGACGAAGGATGGGACCTGGATTGAGGTGCTTCAATTACCACTGGATCGATGGGATATGCCTCAAAAAGATACGACCCAATCCGGAGGCCGATTTCTAGCTACCAACAACGACTTCATTGATCCCGCCGTCCTCCATCCTGGAATGTGGGTGACCATAGTTGGCGAAATCGCCGGAGCGAGTACGAGGCCAATTGCTGAGGTGGATTACACCTACCCGGTTCTCAAGATACAGTATCTCAAGGCATGGGAGCCGTTGATGGGGCAGCCATCTACATTTTTCGGCAATACATTTTGGCGTGGTGCCGGTTATTCTACAGATCCTGTAGGCGTCGGTCCATCTCTCACGATTCCTGCGTCTCCCAAGTAAGTACACTATAAGTAACGCAGGATCACAGTCTTCATCATCCCCCCTTTTGGATGTGAAGGACGCCCAGAAGATTGAATTCACCTGCCGTCGTCGGTGTGTCGAGGTGCACGGTATAGCGTACGGTGCCGGGCATCGCAAAACATAGGCTGATGCCTTTATTAGGAGCAAGCCGCGTCGCATTCGCGACTCCGGCAACACCAAAGCCCCGTTCACAGCTCACCTGTTCCTGTATCGGCTCCAAGAAGATAATACTCACCGGTCCCTGTTGTCGATTCACCCATCGGACTTCATCGCCAGGTGCGAGTGTCAGTTCAGGTGGAGCAACCGCTGTTCCAATAACAATCTCTTCCACCTTACCAGTTTGACTTGTGCTCGGCAGACGACTCATGCACCCGATCTCAAGCGATGTGGCGACCAGCACGGCGAGGCTAGTTATGATTAACGTGACATGACCAGCTATGAATTTCATCCGTTATGGCCTCCTTTCATGTATCCCAAACGATGTCCAAACGGCAGCGATGGTGACTGACAATAGCCACAAATTGCTATCGGCTCGAGTCCTTAGCCCGATCCACCTAGAATGTGGACGAGGATGAACATCCGTGCAGGCGAAGTGAAGAAGCCACAAGAAAACAAAAGGTTAGGTATGAGCCGTAGGTAGGTGCCGGACACCTCATTGCGCGCCATTGGGATATATTTACCTAGTCATAGTCATATAAACGTATAACAGTCAGTAGGAGAAGGTTAGGCGATGAGTGCCCCATCGCTGTGACGCGATGGCCGGCCGTCCCTCCTGTCGGTTGGCCATCCTTCTTCTATAGGTGACCTTACAGGCACCGTAACATCTGTGTCGCTGTGCTCCGGTGCAGACGCAACTTGCATCACTAAGAAGTCAGGAGACCATCATGAGCCATACACTATGCCTTGACGGCTTACCACCATGGGTAACATCTGGCCAACTCAACCTGCTGTGCTTACTCTATGGCCAAACGATTTCAGCACAAGTAATTACTGATAGCGACGGACGGTCGCTTCAGTTTGGCATCGTAGAAATGGCGACGGAAGAAGACGCACGACAGGTGATCACGGCGTTAGATGGAACGGATGAGTTGGACGCAACGAGCAGGATTGTCTATGTGGCGAAGATTTGTCGAGAAGACGACAGCCTATCGCACCTCCAGGCTTCGGAATCACGGGATGGAGCGCTGGTCTTCGGTTAGTGGACGTTTTCCCTTGAATAGCCATTCCTCTCTTTCTGGCCATACGAATTTTCTAACGAGAATTGAGAATCGAAATGTCTGCAATGAGGCTATACGAAAATCACTGCGGCCGACCGATCGGATGCCGTCCGTCCAGCGCAACTACATCTGACCCGCTGATGGCATGTCGCCGAATTTTACCTGCGAAAACTAATCACCTTCTCTCTCTGCCGTGATTCCACTTCCTTTGGTCGTTTGAGCAATCCTGCTGTGGGTTTCGCTCCAAACGTTGGCTCTCTATATTAATTCCTGTCCGACAATCCACAGGGGCTGGCGTTAACTGTAGAGGGAGTACGACAAAAAAATCATGGTTCGCTTGATTGTTAAGAAATACGACTGTGGTAGTGTTGCACTGAGGCCAAAGCCAGGTTGGAAAGAGAATTCGAAACGTTCTGAAGTGAAAGCTTCACGAACGCGAGAAAACTCAAACTGACAAGACTTTGACCTCTTTTTTTTTAAGGGGGTCTGGGGCTTACTATCAGGGCAGCATTTGGTCAGCAGGTTTAGCCGTATGGGGACGAGTGAGAAAATGGGGGGAGAATATGGCTACGTCGTTAGACGATTTACTGAAACTGAAAGGCGTCATTGCTGCTGGAGAGTTTTCATCGGATGGCAAGCTGATCGATTACCATGGCAGACAGGATCTGCCGCAAGACGTCCTCAACCTCACCGCTCAGTTTGCGGCAGCCGTGACCCAACTCTTGGCCGCACTGGCCGCTGCACACACCAAAATCAGCGGGCTAAATTGGCTGCCGGAGAAAGGATGGGCATATTCCGGTGGTGATATGACGATTGCAGTCGGCGGTCATCGTGGTGTGTTCGTAAAGACGGCAGAGGCCGACTTCAATCAACTCTTTGAGGCACTTGTCGGCCCTCGCCGGTAGTGGCGCCGTAGGGCTGCAATGGTGATGTGAACTTACTAAGCTTCGAATAGAGTGAGCTGCTGCCGGTTTTGGTCTGACACCAACCTCCGCGAGTGCGTTTTCACACACTACTCTCTGGTCGCTCCCGCACACACTGCTTCTCCAATGACTGGCTGCAAGCGTTAGCCACGCTTCCCATGCTCGTTGATCGTGGTTCGAATATTGCGTCTCGTCATAGATGGATGGACTACCAAAATATTCGGGAGAGATTGCGAGTGGAAGAGCGTCACCGGTTGGCTCTTGAACTTCACGATAACGTCGCACAATTTCTTTCTCTCGCCAAGCTACAACTTATCCGCATTCAACAGACTCTCCGGGACCCTCTTGATCCGGCCAAGCAGGCCTGGCTTCAAACCACTGTGGATTCGTTGATCCCAGAGCTTGATGGTGCGATGCGAGCGGTCCAAGAAGAGGTGTTTGTACTCAACCCCGCTGGACTTGCAGAAGTTGGTGTGATTGCGACGTTAGAAGAGGACTGTGAGGTATTTAGTCGGCGTACAGGGATTCAATGTGACCGACACTGTGAACCTCTGGACCTGGACGCCGAGCGCGGAGTATTAGTGGTGCTGATCGTACGGGAAGCGTTGGCGAACATTGCCCGACACTCCCGTGCCACAACCGCTGAAGTGACCGTGCAACGGCGTGGGGGACAGGGCTTCCTAGCAGTTGACGACAATGGGATTGGGATTGATCCACTTCGCCTGAGAGCCGCAGAGAGCTTTGGGATACGAGGCATGGAAGAGCGAGCGCGGACACTCGGAGGCGAATTGCTGATCGAGAGTACACCGGCTGAAGGGACACGCCTCACCGTATCCTTCCCTCTGGCCCCTCGCTAGAAAAATACATCCCGCCCTGACTGATAACCCTGACCGCCTCAATGAGTTCAGTGCTGAGGCGAGCCTTGGAGACAAACCCGTCTGCCCCGGCCGATTGCCATGACTTGGCCGGGATATCAGCCGCAAAGGAAATGACCAAGATGGGCAGATTCGGATAGCGGCCCTGGATCGTTCGCACAGTTTGCAATTTGGTGTGCTGAGGAAGGCGGAGATCAAGAACAAGGACATCCCATTCGTGGAGCCGCAGTTGGTCCCACAATTCCTCCGCGCTGGCCGCATCTTCGCACAGAACCTTATTCGACCGTAAGTGTTCCAGCAGAGCGGCACGAAGCGAGTGATGCCTAACGGCTAGGAGGGCACGAACCATAGGTCTCGCTCAAGAATAGTCCTGTTAGGCCAGCTTGATGAAATAAACGATAGCAATGTGTGGGTGGAACAGCCGGAGGGATGGAGACACACAACGTCCTTCCGGTCCACCATGAACCATAAAGGACGCCGTTGTCCTGAAGATCGAGTCTACGTAAAGGCAACGACATTGTCGCCCTTACTTCGGTATCCTTATAGGGAAGCTGATTCGGCAAGTCAAGGTTCACAGGGAAAGGTTGCGGATGGCTAAGGATTCGGCAGGAGGACAGAATAAATTACACATCCTGATATTTTTGCCAGGTTGTCTTTCTCACTGAGTCCGTGTCGCGCATAACATCCTCTCTAAATCGTTGGTGCGCTTTGAGGACAGCCACCTTGGTACGAACACATGACATCTCGCCTCCGTCTTACGGCACACCCGCCCTCATCCTGATATCCAGCTGGACCACGAGCGAATAACTATGGACGCATGGATGACATGGAGCTGCGCGGCAATTCAGAATTGTTTGATCTGCTCGTCAAGAACGTCAATGGGTTGGCGATCTTCACACTCGATGCTGAGGGCCGCGTAGCGAGCTGGAACGAATCTGCCGAACAGCTTCTAGGATATCAGGACAACGAAATTGTGGGCCAAAGGGCGGACCTGTTTTTTACCGCTGAAGACCGGGCGAAGCAGGAACCAGAGAAGGAACTGGCGACGGCTGTCGCAGTCGGGCAGGCCAGCGATGATCGCTGGATCGTACGAAAGGATCACTCGCAGTTTTGGTGCAGCGGCTTAACCATAGCGTTACAAGGGGGGACGCTTCGGGGATTCGCGAAGGTGATGCGCGATCAGACGGACATGAAGCAGGCACTCGACGAAGTCACCCGTTTAAACCACCAGCTACAGGACACGATACGTACCCTCAATCGGGCGCAAGAGACTCTTTACGACAAAGTCCGGGACTTGGAGAAGTTTGAAGAGGCCGTGGTGGGACGGGAGCTGGAAATGATTAAAATTAAGAAACGCCTTCAAGATACCGAAGCCGAATTAGAACGGCTCCAGCGGAAAGATTCGTAATCTTCTTTCTGCCCACCGTTCCTGTCTGCACGCGATGCCCCTCAGTGACAGCCTGTCGGCGATTCACCTATTAGCGGGAAGCCAGGCGCTTTAACACACCTTCACGGGACTCTTGTTGCTTCACCATTTAAGCGATGGTGAGCGACGTCCAGACGCGCGTGCGCCATATTGGCATGTTTCCAAAGCCGGTCCAGTGCGCTTTCCAGGCTGGCGAGGCAGGCTGCTCAACGGGATTGAGAACGATCGCAGGCTCTGGGGAGTGGCACAGGAGTAAGTTCGGGAACCGGCAGTGGGAAAATGGGGTCAGCACGGTGATATGGACACGACGGTCTGCCCCTTTGCAAATTTGCCCGAACCGAAGAATGCCCGCCGGCTGAGTAGGGCGCTTCCTGCCCGCCCACTTCTTGCATCGGGGGGCGTATGCACGATTAGCAATGGCCCTTTGACGCCCACCGTGACATTCGCATTCCTGGAATGCATTGAGCGACATGAGTCGGTCGTTCCCCTTCAGGGTGTGTTTGCCAGCAACGTCGCCACCCATGCGGGGTTTTGGGCTAAGACCGAGCTGGCTCACGCCCCCTCTCGTATGACGCTGAGCGGATCTTTATCGTCGCGCAAGCCGACAAATCTGGAATGCCGCAAATGGTTGTTCTCGGTCCATTCCGCAAATTCCACCTGGGCGACTAACTCTGGCTTGAGCCATCGACAGGTCTTCATCACGTCCGCCGTTAAAGCCATGCCCCGGCGGGCATTCTTCGGTTCGGGCAAATTTGCAAAGGGGCAGACCGCCGTGTCCAGTCTCTTGAACCGTTTTGCTAGGTCGGCCTTCACGCTGGGTACAAAGCCATTCCGAATATTGCCTACGAACAGAAGCCTGTCCTTTTCATAATACCCCACTAGGAGGGCGTCGAATGTCGGTGTACCGGGCAAGTACCCTCCGATCACCAGTTCTTGACCGTGGTGAATTTTGTATTTGGCCCACACCCCCGTCCGTTCACCGGATTGATAGGGGCTGTTCACGTCTTTCGCGATCAGCCCTTCAAGCCCGTGCTCCTTCGCCGCGGCAATCAACGCATCTACGCTGGCCTTCAAAGGCTGGGACAAGCGTATCGGCTCGGGGACTCGGTCAACGGCAAGCTCTAACAGATGCCGTCTCTTACTCAATGGTAGACTGACGAGGCTTTTCCCCGCGTACGCGAGCACGTCAAACACGTACAACACGATGGTGCTCGCCGCGCTCCGGTGGTTCTGGAGCAGGTTAAATGAGGGCCGGCCTTGCTCATCCAGGGCCACGATTTCGCCGTCCAGGACGGTGCCGTCCTGCAGGGCTTCTAAGGCCGACGCGATCTTCGGAAACTGTGTGTTCAAGACGTTGTTGCGCCGAGACAGCAGCTGCACGCCTCGTTCTGTTTTGAATGCCAGGGCCCGGTACCCGTCGAGCTTGATTTCATACTGCCATTGCGGGCCTTGCGGCAGCGTCGAAACGGGATGAGCGAGCATCGGCTCGATGAATGCCATCGTGGCCGGTGGGAGGTTCTCGATATCGATCAGGTGATGCGGCGTCTCGGTAGGTGGCCTCGTGTCTTTATGTGGCGTCTTAGAGGAGGTTCGATGACTGTGCCACTGGGCATCATCAGCCATGGTAATTTCTGCCATGGTGCGACCCGAGAATGCCGATTCGTCCTCCTTGTGACGGGACAACACCTTCATTGCCGCGTCGGTTTTTGTGATGGACCAATATCGTTCACCCCGCTCGCGGTCTCTCGATAGGAGCCATTCGCCAGTGAGTTTCTTCCCGTCCAAGAAGATATGCAGCCTCCCCTTGTAGTAGTTCCCTTCAATGATGTCCCAGGTGCCGATATCCCAGACCATGACGGTGCCGCCGCCATACTCGCCCTTCAGGATGGTGCCCTCGAAGCTGAGATAGTCCAGTGGATGGTCTTCGGTGGCGTTCGCTGTCCGCGGCTCATTCAAGGCATAGGGCATCCCTTTGGGGACGGCCCAGGACTTGAGCACACCGTGCATTTCCAAACGCAAATCATAATGCAGGTGACTGGCGGCATGTTTCTGGATGACGAATCTTCGCCGTCCGCCTTGGCGGCTACGACGCGGGAGCCCCGACGGTTCCGGCGTCTTCACGAAATTCCGCTTCTCTCGGTACGCCTCCAAGGCGCGAGAGACGGCAGGGTTGCGGTCGTGGGGCTGTTTGAATGCAGCGGGTAACTCTTGCTCTACAGTCAGTAAGGGAGTAAACAGATCTCCCTGCGCCCGAAGGCGTCGTAATGCCGCATCCGGCGAGAAATAGAGCTGGCTGGAATTCCCTACTGATAGCGCTCGCCGTAGGTCATCCCATCTCACAGGCATCGACACCGACGGCTCATCCCGCTTGGCGCGGAGCGAGTAGACCGCCACTGTGGTCTTTTTCTCATGGTTTTGGCTCCAATCGATCAGCACCTTTCCCCTTCGTAGCGCCTTCGCCATATTGGAGACGACCTGACCCTGATGCTCCTGTTCAAGGAACTGCGCCATGGTTTTGGCAAACGGCTCCGTTTCCTGATACGTCACGGATGTGTTCAATGGCACGTATACTTGCATGCCCTTGGACCCGGACATCTTGGCGCATGATTGCAACCCGAGCTGTTCCAACACGTCTTTGAGCCAGAGCGCGACTTGCGCGCACGTGAGGATGTCGGCTCCTTCGCCAGGATCAAGGTCAAAGACAATGGAAGTGGGACGCTGTAACTCCGGTACCTGGTGCAAAAAGGGATGGATCTCCACATTGGCCAGATTTGCGGCCCATGCCAGCGTTCGGGCATCGTTCAGCAGGATGTACCGTATCTGGCCGCCGCTTTTCCGGTCGACGGTGAACGTCTGCACCCAGGCGGGCGTGAAGCTCGGCGCGTTTTTTTCATAGAAAAACTCCCCCTGGACACCATCCGGGTACCGCTTCATGGTGACGGGCCGATCCCGAAGGTGGGGGAGGATGAACGGCGCAACCTGGATGTAATAGCCAACGATCTGGCCCTTGGTATAGCCGGAGGGATAAAGAGCCTTGGTGGGGTTCGAAATTTGGACGTTCAGGGTGTCTAGCCCGGGCGGCTGCTCCATCGAAGGGCGTGGACGTGTGCGGCGGGTCGCCATGAGGACATTCTAGCAGCGGACGATCGCGTGCGATAAGGCGCGAGCTACCAGTGAGTGGCATGTAAGGCAATCGCAGCGCCATCGATTGTCAGCCTCCCACGTCGTGACGCGTGATACTAGTACTGTCCTAGCGTTGCAACTGAAGCATCGATGTGATGATCCGATAACGATGATGAATTTCGAGACACGGTCGGTCAAGAAAGATACGAATGCAGTCGACCGCCGCATCAGCAACGGGGCGCGGCTGTCCACCACCGTGGAGCGTATCCGGCAACGGTTTGGTGTCAGCGTCGTCACGTGAGGGCGCACTCGGCGCTAGTCTTTCGACAATGGCCAGATAGCCGCCTCGTACTCCGCCTAGCGCCGAGTTGTGGCACTTTTCTCGAGACAAAGAGGGATAGGACATGAGAATACTTTCCGCTCTGCTTGTCGGCCTCTTTTCCGGATTTCTTATCTATATGATCTTCGGCCTCATTATAGGCCCGAGGGAAGTTGCCTCGCCGTTTATCATGGCCACATTTTTGGGGGGCTGGGCCCTAACAACGTACGCGGTTCTCAATGGAGCCGCGACCGTGGCCAAGGTGTGGTCGATCGGTGGCCTTCTAGGGGCCGTAGAGTGGATACTCCTCGGTCTCGCAATGTTGCTGTATGGCGGCAACACTTTTGCTGAAAAGCCGACCTCTGGTGCGGGATTCACTTCTATGATCGGGATAGGGATAGCTCTGCTCATGGCGATACCATGCCTGATCATTTACCTCAAGGCTGGCCGCATTGCGGGTGAGGGTCTCCCAGACACTGCCCGCGTCAAATGTCCGCAGTGTGCAGAACCGATTGGATCAGAAGGGAAGAATTGTCGAGTCTGTGGCTATACGATCAAATCCTAGAACGACACCATATCGTCTCTCACATACTTGTTGCGGTACTGCCCCAAGGCCGATTGCTATTCGCGCGGCTCCCATGACCTGGTAATCGGTTGCCCACTGGATTAGTCGTAAGCGCCGTGCCGACCTGCGTACCAGCGGTGTGGCACCTATCTTCGAGACAAAGAGGGTCATGACCATGATGCCCGACGTACCCCACCGCATTGGAGATATATATCGTGACGATCCGAAGTACGACATGGATGCGACGCTCAAAGGAGCCGGTGTGTTGTCGGACAGATGGCGGGTGGGATCTCTCTTGGTCCGCAAGGGAGCGTGGTATATCGGCATCGTGACGGATACGAATCTGAACCACAAAGCCGTGGCCAAAGGTCTAGATGCGTCGACACCCACCGTCAACGCGTATGATGAAACCCCTCATCAGCCTGGACCAAACGGATCACATGACGGCCGCTATCTCATTAATGAAGGAGCATGGCATTCGTCACTTCGCCATCACTGAAGGTGAGCAAATCATAGGCGTCGTGTCGGTGCCCCGATGGCGTCCGATATACTCAGATCTCGCTCCAGAGATGCAAGATCTCGCACGGCTCACGAACAGTAACCCGGAGACTTCGTAGTACTCAGGCGGTGCCTGTGAACAATACCTAATGCACAGCTTGTTCAACATGGTGTTGGCGGGTGGAAAAGGGGAACGACTCTATCCACTCATCGACAATGGCTTGGATGATCTTGTCGCCGACTCCCGTCATAACATAGCGCTCATCAATAGCATCGGCGTCTCTGATAATGTACTTCTCTAACATGTCTAACTGATCGGAGTAGACAATCTTGCCATTCTTATCAAGCTCCACAGGATGAAAAAAGCGATCTTCTCGTTCTTCGCCGCCCAATCTCTGCCTATTTGCATTCAGCCACTGTTTCCGCTACGGTTGCGGGGTCGTCTGCGGTGCGGGCTGCGATGAAGGGTGTAGAGACTCGCTCTGAGCTTCCTCTGCCGTGCCGAGAAAATGAACCGGCTCTTGGCCCCTCAGATGTGCTGGCCGGATAATGTAAGTTCCACAGATGCTGGTTGTCCATACAGCTTTAGCGGTCTCTTGATTTCCCGCAGAGAAAACGTATCCCATGCCTCCCACAATGGCGCCTGTGAGGGCGAACGCACTTTTCCCGACGATGTAAGGGATCGTAAGAGCCCAGCTCGCCAGATGAACACCCACCCCTTCTGACCGCTTCCCATACGTTTGATCATCCGCTAAAGTTGATCCAGGGAAAATCAGGATCAGACTGATGAATGAAGCTATCACGGCTGAGGCAATGGCTGGCTTCCATCTTACTAACAGTCGGTATTGAGAAGGCAGCATGATGCCCAGTATCCCATGTCTGTGGCAAAGCGCACGGTCAAACGTACCAGGCTTCACCGATAGGGCACGATGCCAAACATTTCGGTTGCACATCGCCGAGACCCGACATCCTGGTGTGCATTACATAGCCCACGCCGCCCGAGCGAGGTAGTATTCAGGCTGAACGCTACGGCGTGCGAGAGCTGTGGTCAGGCCCTTCAATGTAACGTGAGGAATTGTGCTCTTCCCTCAAGTATCTAACGTCACCGCGCTCCTTGTCCTGACCGCATTTTCCCGCTGCCGGTTCCTGAACTTACTCCTGTTCCGCTCCCAAGGGCTCGAGACCGTTCGCAATCCCGTTGCGCAGCTTGTTGCGTCGTGTCACCCCCAAACCCTGTCCCGGCTTCAATCTCCTTGCAGTCTTTCGGCACAGGCAGCCGCTGCTCTTGGCCCGTAGGATGCTTGTCCGTACTGGTGCTGCCAGGCTCGTCTCGCTGTTTGGTCAGGGCACTACCATCGACTCTATCGGCCCAACTGATGCCCGATGCACCAATAGAAACAGCGAACGAGATGATCGGGAATGCTATAGCGATGACGTTCACGATGACCTGCTACACAGGTGAGACTTTTGTGCACCGCACTGCCCTTACCATAGGCCTTGTTCTGTTCTCACAACGGCGCCACTTTATCGCTGAATGTAACAATTGTACGGCGGCGAGGGCATCAGTCAGAGCCCATACCCCGTGTCCGTCCTCATCGCTTAAGTCGGGTTCATAGCACGGACAAGCGGACAAGATATTCCGCCCTGGGGGTCGAACATGGGGGATCATCTGGTTACTGATCAGTGAGGCGTTTTTCATCGGCGGCTTTGGAAACATCATTACGGTTTTCGGGGCATGAGGCACTGCGGCTCGTCCGAAACGACGGGTATCATCTGATCATTGTTGATTGGCGGATGCCAGGTATAGATGGGATCACGTTTCCAAGAGTGGTGCCCATCATTCTGCTGACCGGGCAGCACGATGGGGATATGGTCAGGTCCGCAGAGGCCAATGGTGCTTATGCCATACTTCAGGAGCCGATTGAGAGAGAGGAGTTGCCCAGCTATATCAGTCAAGCACTGCGCGTTGAAGAGTTATCAGAACCGTGCGAGACGGATGAGGTGTAGAAGCCTGTCGAAACCGTGATTTGAAATAACTATTAGGCATTTGGTCTAGTTTGCCTTGTAATGCTCCGCTAATGTTTCACCTGTCTACGACGGCACACAGAAGAACCGATTATCTTCCTGCGCTGCATTAGTTGTGGCAACCCATTGGACTCGGCGATTCGTTTGATCAGCTCGTAACAACCATCCAGGTGGAACACGACGGGCTCAAGAGAGCCTCATGATGCTCGAATGAATAGCGGCACGGTGCACATCCGTAGCGCCAAAGGTCGAATCATTCACTATCTAATTGATTGCCTGCCCAGTTCTGCCACATGCAACGCCGCCGATGACCGACATTGTGCAACGGGTTTCCTCGTTCAAGACACTAATTCGGCCCACCACCCCTTTTGCCGCTTTTGGGGCTAAGGCGGGCGATGGTTTGTTCGTCACCATCCTCGGAGACAGTAGACGGCGCACTCTGCTCCTGCCCGGATTGCGATGTCGTCGTGATCTCTTCTTTGGACGTTCCCCGTGGAGGAACGCGCTCCTGATTCTTTTTTTCCTCTTCGAGCGCAAAATGTGTGATGAGCTGGCCCGGGTTTGATGGACACCTCAAAAGGGGGCACAATGGCCTCCAGGGAGGTGGGCAATGGGGCAGCGACGACGGTTCACCCCGGAATTCAAACGACAAGCCGTGCAACTCTTGAACGCGGGGCAACGGCCCGCGGCCGAGATCGCCCGTGAATTGGGCATCCCGCGCAATCGTCTCTATAAATGGCAAAAAGAAGTCGTCGCGCACGGCGGCGCCTTCCCGGGGTCGGGGCGTCAGGCGGAACCGGCGGCCGAGCTGGCCCGGTTGCGGCGTGAACTGGCGCGCGTCACGGAGGAGCGAGACATTTTAAAAAAAGCCGCCGCGTACTTTGCGAGGGAGTCCACGTGAGATATGCATTTATCCGGACTCAGGAACCGCACCATGGGGTAACGCGGCTCTGTGCGGCCCTGGCCGTCAGTCGGAGCGGCTACTACGCCTGGCGAGACCGCGCCCCCAGTGCGCGCGCCGTCGCGGATCAGCGATTGCTCCCCCTTCTCCACCAGCTCCATCAAGAGATGCGGGAAGAGTATGGAGCGATCAAACTCTGGCGAGAGGCCACGCGCCGGGGCCTTCGGTGTGGGCGGCATCGGGTCGTGCGCCTGCGCAAGCTCGGCGGGCTGGAGGCCAAACGGGTGCGCCGCTTCCGTGTCATCGTCGAACACCATCACTTGCCGCCCCCCGCTCCCAACGTCTTACAGCAGCGCTTTGCGACGACCGGGCTGAATCGCGTCTGGGTCGGAGATTTCACCATGGTCGCCACACGGACAGGGTGGCTCTATGTGGCAGTCCTCCTGGATTTGTATTCACGGCGGGTCATTGGCTGGGCCATGAAGAGCCAACCGGACCAACAGCTGACGCTGGATGCTCTCGCGATGGCCGTCCGTCAACGGCGCATTCGACCGGGCCTCATTCATCATTCAGATCAGGGCGCTCAATACAGCGCTCTCGCGTATCAACGACAACTCACGACGCTTGGCATGATCCCAAGCATGAGTCGCAAAGGCAATTGCTACGATAATGCGGTGGCGGAGAGCTTCTTCAGTACCCTGAAGAATGAACTCGTCCATCATCAGACGTATCACACGAGAGAGGAGGCAAGCCGCGATATCTTTGCGTTCATCGAAGGGTTCTACAATCGCCAGCGGCTGCACCAGAGCCTCGGGTATCTCAGTTCGCTGGCATTCGAGCGACGGATCAGTGACCCTTAACTTGGTGTCCACGGAATCCGGGCTAGCTCATGACGCCCGTCTTTTTGGTCGGGTCTTTTAACTCTGCCATGTCTCTAATCTCCTATAAGATTAGGCACTATCCTGAGATTTGCCATCGATCGGCGTAGCGAACTAGTGTCCCTTCTTCCCATGTTCCCGTTCTTTCTCTTCTCGGCTTTTCTGAGGCGTCTGCCCCGCTTCCTCTTGCTTTGTACTGGAACTCAGACCCTGGGGTGACTCCTTGCCTTCCTGTTGTTCCTTCATGCGCTCCTGGTGCATCATTTCTTGGGATTGCTGGGTTCCACCTTTGCCAGACGCGCCGCCCGACATTCCCCCCGATCCACTCTGCGCGAAGCCAAGTGGTGTATTTGTGAATAGCAGCACGGTTGCTACGCCAAGTGTCGTCAGACGAGTCATAAAGCACCTCCTTCTTGTTAGTATCGTACGACCTAACCGCGATAACAAAATATCAGTCACGCTTGCCCTTGACTGTGAGGGTCGCCTGACATCGGGAGATGCTTAAAGCTATGGCACCTGGCTTAGGTGTCGCCTGCATGCCTACACTTTCCAGGCGCACCCACGAGTACGATGAATGATGGTGTGGCTAAGGACGATTAGAATGAAGCGGAATTATGAAAAGGAGATGTATACGTGGCGGACGATCATTCTGATTTAGACGAGGCCAACGTACAGCGAGCGAAAGAAGAGGAACGCTATCGAGATGAAGTCAGTCAAGGCGGACATGGCGCCCATAAACCCTGCGAGAAGTTTCCCATAGAAGAAGCAAACGAGCAGGGCGTTCTGAATGAAAGCCAGGGGGGCGCTGCAAAAAAGTCACCATAACACCGGCCGTTTCCCGAAAATGCCTGCACCGGCTCCTGCCCCGCAGCTCCCGTCGCCACCGTCCCCCCACATTGGCCCCAATCCCAAGCTCCTGAGCGATTTGGCGCACCGTCACCACAGGCGCGCCGAGCATTGCCACTGCTTCATGCTTGTACTCGGCTGAAAACTTCCGCCTCTGTCCCAGACACCCCTCCTGCCCCAATTTGACCTTAACCAGGTGTCCAGGAATTCCGGGCTGGCTCAGAACCCCTCTAGCGGGCAACGAGTCGGGCGGACAATACGACTAAA
This sequence comes from Nitrospira sp. Nam74, assembly GCF_965152615.1. Taxonomy (NCBI): domain Bacteria; kingdom Pseudomonadati; phylum Nitrospirota; class Nitrospiria; order Nitrospirales; family Nitrospiraceae; genus Nitrospira; species Nitrospira sp. Nam74. The sequence goes on from NZ_OZ224220.1 coordinate 510,707, forward strand.
GGCGAGGTCCAGTGAAAAGGTCTGATAGTTTTTTCCTCTACTGCCACTGGTCGTACATCTTCAGAAGCATTGGCAGTTCGTAGCGGCCTGCTAGGCTTATTGAAGAATTGATGTGGAGGTAGACCATGGAACGACGCCTTATTGAATTATCAGGGACACCGCTTGCCTTATTGTTGCTCGCCGCGGTGGCATCCAATGTTCACGCTATGGAGCAACCGATCGGACAATTTACTGTCGTCAAGGGGAATGTGACCGTAACGCATGCTGCCGCTCCCAATGTCCGGCAACACGTGGCTCCGCTGACTCAGGTTCTCTTTCATGATGAGGTCCAGACCGAGTCGAAGGCCCATACCAAAGCATTGTTTGTTGATGACACGCTATTGACGGTTGGTGAGAACACACGGATTCAGATCGACGAATACGTATTTAACCCTCATGTGGATCAGCGCAGCGTCATCGTGAACATGATTGCAGGACACGTGCGGGCGCTAGTGGGAAAACACTTTGCCGGTCCCGGATCACGGTTTGAGATCCATACGCCCACGGCCGTCGCTGCGGCTCGTGGCACGTATTTTATCGTTTGGATCGAGAATGATGGGACAACGGGAATGGCAAACATTGGTGACAAGGGTGATGTAGCTTTTTCGGCCGGTGGCCAGATGGTCGTGGTGAAGCCGGGCTATTACTCCATGGCGGTGGATGGAACTCCTCCCACCACTCCTTCCATCCTCACTGATGCGCCGAAGATCTCCAATGTCGTTGCAGCCACTGACGTCCGAGAAGAACTTCAGACGAATTCAACGAAGGCCACCCTCCACGCCGTTGGTCCCGGCCTCACTCCTATGCCGGCTTTTGCCAGCGTCCCCATGCCCGGGGTGGCGGATCCGGTCGTTGCCTCCACATCGAGTCTTCCTGTGGCCGCTTCTTCAACGATTACGGGGGTGGTGTCCACAGGAACGTCTGTCGTGACATCTACTGTGCAGACTGTCGCGGGCCTCGCGGCGCCGAGTGCACCGGCCATAGGAGCCATAACATCGACGATTGCCGCTGTCACCCCCGTCGTGACAACAATCACCGCGCCGGTGGCCCCGGTTGTGACGACGATCATCGCACCGGTGGCCCCGGCCGTGACGGCGGTCGCTCAAGCGGTCCCCATCACGCCTCCGAATGTGATATCGGCACTGCCTGTGGTCAATGGCCTCTTGCACTAACGAAGCCGGCAGACGTCACTGTCCTCAATGGTCGTACGACTATCGTTCTATAGGCATCTCACTGAAGGTCGCTATGCTTTATCACATGGGTCATGTAGTGGACCAAAGGACCGGGAGGTATCGGCTCATTACAAAATCAGCATGTCGCAGCAAATAAGATCATGCCACGGCGAATATCAATCGAGGATGGTAGGAAATGGAAAAAGTGGCCAATCGATATCTTGAGGCAGTCGGTCGGATTAGTGAAAGCCTTTACACCCGTACCGACGTTAAAGATGCTGTTCACTACACCATATCAACCGCCGTCGAACTGGTCGATGCTGATGCCGGAGCGGTGTTTCTAGTCAATGCCGAGAGACGGCAACTCGTATTCTTCGACGCTGTGGGTCCTACGGCTTCCACAGTGATCGGGACGTCCATTCCCTGGAGCCATGGATTAGCCGGCGCCGTCTTTACGTCCGGGCAAGCCGAAATCGTGACAGACGTGGAGGGCGATTCGCGACACCTGTCCATCGTGGACGCCACGACGGGCTATACCACGCGGCAGATGATTGTCGTTCCCTTGAAGCGCTGGAATGGTCAGCCGCTAGGGGTGCTCGAAATTCTCAACAAGAAAGAAGGTGTGTTTACAAAAGAAGATGCGGATATCCTTGCCATCTTAAGCGCGCTCGCCACGGCGGTGATCGAACAAATGCAGACGACTGAGGCCCTTCGCCAAAGTGAGGCTCAGTTACGGGAAGCTCAAAAGATGGAGGCCATAGGCGCCCTCGCAGGCGGTATTGCGCACGACTTTAACAACCTCGTGACCGTCATTATGGGCTACTCCGAGATGCTCCTCTCCGCGTCGTTCGATGAAGCCAGGTGGAGGCGCGACGTGGCACAGATACGCGGGGCTGGACAACGCGCGGCAGGACTCACACGACAATTACTGGCTTTCAGTCGTCGGCAGGTTTTGTGTCCTACAATTGTAGACGTCAACGAGGTCATCCTCAGTATGGCGGGCATGCTGCAGCAGCTTTTGGGCGAGGACATTCAGGTCGTGACGAATCTGGATTCCTTTGCTCAGAACATCGAGATTGATCGCAGTCAGCTAGAACAAGTCATTCTGAACCTCGCCGTCAATGCCCGTGATGCCATGGAGCACGGTGGCCGGTTGGACTTCCAAACGGGCAATATGCGTGTTTCCGAAGTGAGTCAGCTGCCTGTTTCTCCCGGTCGCTATGTAGCGGTCACCGTGACTGATACGGGCTGCGGTATGGATCCGCTCGTCCAGTCTCAAGTCTTTGAGCCTTTCTTCACGACGAAGCCGGTGGGAAAGGGCACAGGATTAGGCTTGTCGACCGTGTATGGAATCGTGCAACAAAGCGGTGGGGCGATCACGGTCCGGAGCGAAGTGGGGACGGGTACGACGTTTACGATCTATTTGCCCGTAAGTAACAAGGCTGCCGCTCTGTCCAATGACGCCGCGCCGGCTCGGGCCGCCGGAAGTGGGACCATTCTGCTCGTTGAAGACGAACTAGCCGTACGCACACTCGTCGCAAAGATTCTGCGCGACAGCGGATACCAGGTGCTCGAAGCCTCCCATGGCATTGAGGCGCTACAGATCATCCAGACTTGTGGAGACCCTCCTGATCTTATCCTCACCGATGTCGTGATGCCACAGATGAGCGGTCTTGAGCTCATCCAACACGTTCGACAGCGACATGTGAACATTAAGGTTCTTTATATGTCAGGCTATTCCGATCACCCCGCTCTCAAGCAGGATATGCTAACCGGCACAGCGTTTCTCCAAAAACCGTTCACCCCGGAGGGACTCACTGATGTGGTGAGGCAAGTACTACTAGGAAATCAGAAGGCAATAGGTGTGTCGAACAACTCGTCACAGCCCCAGACGATACCGAAACGGCTTGCCTTATCCACCACCCCGTGATCTGGCCTTACCCTGTCCCTCAACCTGGCAGAAACTCCATGGCGGTGTATCTCTCGAAAGAGATAACGCCCTTCGCGACCCCGACTTCGACGAGGGCTTCCAATTCCCACACATTCGAGTGCGTCAGCTCGTCAAAGGCGACTAATTCTTTGTGATCGAGTTTATTGGCCATATAGTTAGCTTCATACGAGGGCATCTACCACAGCATAAACAAGGGGCACTACAATACTCACCACGAAATATCCATCTACTCCACTTTGATTTTGGGCTAAAGGGGCGTCTTCTGGATGGGTTCACGGACAGAACACGCACAATTTCATTCAGCGCCGCAGCGTGCAGGTTGTTGGTCGTGGCCGATAACGGTTGGTGTTATGGTATGAGTCTTCATCGACGACAGCACACGAAGTTCGTCCACGGCTGATTTACGCTGCCCACATGAAGGGGCTCTCATTGCGTCCCTTTTTCGAATTTAACTATCATGGGCAGTCTCCTAGTCCAGGTGATTCTAAATCGACGGCGGATTTTCAACGAGAGCGGCAAGCTTCACATATTCGATGCTCGGCCGGACGCCGTAGATTTTGGCGACCCCATCAATCATTTGCGGCGAGTAAAACTTCCGTGCAGCGTCTTCTGACTCCCAGACGTAGAAGTTGAGAGCTTGGCGCTTAGCTGCATCAACGGTAAATGCCTTAGATCGTAGACCTGACATGCCTTGAAACTTGCCGCGAGCACCTTCGGCGATTTGCTGTAGACGCGCCTCGTTGAATTCATTCGCGTACTGGAACCGCACCATGACAGCGATCATAGGAACCTCCCCGGTAGCGAAGTCCGTTGGAATTGCCATATTAGGCCAATGCCCTCCTGGCTCAACGGCTCTCAGACCCACTATTTCAGGAAATCGCGTCTCGCCTTAAAAAGATCGGACAGACCACCTCAACCTGGTAAGACTATTGGATATCAAGAGAATACAGGCGTGAGCGACGAGTTCGAATTGGTCATTCACGGAGAAATGAACGTGCGTCTATGCGCGACGTCACTAAGCCAGTGCGGCCGTTCAATATTGGAGCAAAATGCTTGAGGATACTGTTTAGGGCCATGTTAGCTATCCGTTAGCTAAAAGCGCCTGCAGCATGGGTCACCAATCCAGCACCCCCCCGGCGACTCGAAAAAACGGTCCCTGCAATCGATTTCACGCGGTTTTGAAATTTATACCTTCAGGGTGGGGATGTACCTCCCAGATTAGATGACTATATGACCTGTATGAGAGACCTATTTTGCAGGCCGTGTTCAGAGGCAAGGTTTAAGACGTTGGAAGGGTAGCCTGCGGAGTGGGGCGGTCCCCCTTTTGAAATGAGTGTGCCGGCTCTGCCCCGCCTCAATGATGGTCTGCCGCAAAATGCGGGACTGCCAAACTATTTCGCCTTAATCATTTGTCAGCCTGGCACCGAACGCTATCGCCTCTTGTTCGAAATGGGGCAATCCGTACTCGCTTTATATTGAACTCGGCTCGTACCGCTCGGCGGGTGTCTCCGCATAAGGAACTGAGAAACGTTGACCGCCGTCGGAGATCATCCGGGCAACAGTCGCTGGGCTTCAATCTGTAAAGGCCAGGACTCACCGCCTAGCCACCTGCGTTCTTCTCTTCTTCTTTCTTTTAGAACAAGGCAAGAACGTGACAGCTATGCTCGGACACACCCCGAAAATTTTGCCAGGCTCTGTTTAGAAATAATGCCGACTTCGTAAGGACCTTCGTAGGCAGTTATGTATGCGAAGTAGTCTAGTGACTTGCTTCGGTCCGTGGTAAACACCGTGCTAAGTCGTGCTCTGTAAAGAGGCGGGAAAGCGGTTCTTTCCCTTTTCGCACTGGCGGCGGTCGGGGTTCTACTTGACGTAGACCCGAAGAGAATTGTGCGAATCATCAAGGGCATGAGACTCGGCATTATTCCAATATTCGTGTTGGTTTTTGTGCTGGACTGTGTCACGCCGCTTGGAATCGCAGTGCCAGTTCTGTATGTGGTCCCCGTCCTGATGACTGCTCTAACAGCAAGCCTAGAATGGTCCTTTGGAGCCGCCCTGATTGCGACCATCGTGACCTATTGTGGTTATCTGTACTCGCCTTCGGGAGGTAACGTCGATGAAGGGACTACCAACCGCTTAATTGCATCCGTTCTGATTTGGGCGTGTGTCTTGCTTGGGTGGTTACTGGGCTATGTTCGTGAAGAGATTCAGAGATTCTATAATGAAAATAACCAAACTGACTAACAGCAGATCTGGCCCCTGACATTCCTATCGTCCCTAGACCGTTCTTTTCCTAAAGACACACGCCGCCGCAGCTAGCCCCGTCACAAGGAGCAAGGCTGTCCTTGGCTCAGGAACGGCTGTGAAGCTGCTTGCTATTGATGCACTGGTTACAAACGAGCAACCCCCGAGTGGCACCGGGCTAGGCCGCCCGATGCTACAACCGCCAAGAGGAAGGACATCTACCCTTTCATCAACGTGAAAGAATGAGGCCGAGATATTTTGAGGTTCCGACGAGGACTGACCGGAGTCAGGGAAGAATGTTCTTACAGATTGAGGCCCAGAAGTTAAAAACACGCCAACAGCAGTTACTGAGCGGGGGTCAACAACAGCCCCTTCCATTCGTCTGAGAGTTTGAGAACCTTCAATCGTGACATCGTACCCCAACAGAAGTTGATACCAGAGTTGACTTGGACTTCCCAGCGTGGAAGCAGTGGACCATGAACCGGATAGTTCGATTCCATTGATGATGAACCCTGTGCGTGTACCTGGTTGGATAGTGATGTCAGCTATTGTCGGAAAGCGGCAACAACCTTCGGGGGGAATCAAGCTCGAAGGCGCACGCCCGAACGTTCCAGTAAAGTTTGAGAACGTCACATCGCCTGACGTGACACTGCCTCCATTGTTGATTAGCTCAGCGAGCGAGACTGCGTATGCTTGCCCCATTAGGCTCGCATAGATACAGAAGGCCAAGCAGACTGTCTTCCGGTCGAACATTATTGCCTCCTTCAAGGGGACAGCAAGTGTTGATGTCATGTCCTCGTCACCTCTCTCCTGAAACCCACGCCGCTCCGGCTAAGCCTGTGGCGAGTAGTGAAAAGGTTGATGATGCGTACGAGGTTACTCTACCGGGTACAAACAAGCCATAGGTTCAGCCCTTACGCATTCTCACTTTGAAGTAGGCAGCTACCATCCCTTTGGGATGCCTTCTTAAATGCAGAGACAAGATTAAGAAAGGCGGGATAGATATTGGTGTAAGACAAACTGCTCAGTGGCTTCGACTCGCACGAACTTTACGCCAAAATATTTCCCCTTAATCGTCCAACCTACAACCCCGGCATGGATCTTCACCGGATCAGCGTTATGCGACACATGAAGTTGTAACGTGAGGGACGCACCAAGTGGAGGTGGATTGGTGCAGCCTACCTTACATCCGCCCGGGGAGAGATCATACAGGGTGCCGGTGCCTTTTGCTTCGCCAGAGAAAGCCACGGGGATGTCGGAGACGGCTCTCTGTGCAATGCGGGCATGTCTTCGCCGCTCCATCAACGGTCCTCTTAATTTGATCTAACGTCAGCTAAACACTCATGGCAGAAACGGCGGAACGAAGAGGTTATAATTTACCCATGTCAGTAGCTGCTCTCATCGGGCATACGCCTTTCTACGGCCTGGCTGCTGTGGCGCGTTTTGATGCCGGAGGATGATTGAATCAATCATATTGCCACACGCGAAACAACGCCATGCCCAGAGCCAGCGCAGACCGGAGTCATGCTTCTCTAAGGCAACGCGAACGAGTAAATTGTGACAGCGTGAGCACATCGGGCTAGCTCCGTTTAGCATGATAGCCTCCAGGTTTCGGACAGCGAGCAGTAAATCGACCACCGCGATTATGTAGGATATATAACTACAGTCAAGACACGGAGTATAAGTAGGCATACAGACGTAGTGTTAATAACTACATAGAAGCCTACGAAGAGGCAGGCATTAATACGGCAACGGCTGCTGAAACACTTCGTCCGTCTCCGCGGCGAGCCTTCGCATGAGACAACCCAATTCTAGCCCCGATTCAACCAGCGTTCGCCGCAGCTCAGCAACTTCCTGCCGGAGACGATAGCATTCAATGGCCTGCTGGACGAGCGGAATGAATGTGGCGCGGTTGAGCGGCTTATTGACTAACGTGAATATGCCCAGCCGCAAGCCTTCTATCAGCATGTCGTCTGTGCTGTCTCCCGTCATGAGGATGAATGATGCTTCCGATCCAGCTTCCCGTGCCGCTCGGAGTAAACCGAGACCGTTCATGTCGGGCATATTAAAATCCGACAGCACAACCGCGAAGGATTCACGTTCTAGTTTCAACAGTGCAGAGACCGGGTTCACGCTTGTCTCAAGAGAGAGGGTCGGGAGAAAGTGCCGGAGGGTATGTGAGACCGCTTGTAAGGCGAAAGGATCATCATCGACGAGCAGAAGCCGAACAGTCATCGACGCACCCGCCTAACCGGAACTACGGAGGGACGATTAAGTGCCAGGCCAGATCGGAACCTAGTCCCTTTGGCAGTATTCTGTCAAGTCCGTTAATCCTACGTATCCAGACTTACGCCAGGCTTGGGCGGCGTCGTTTTAGTACATAAAGGCTGGGCGTTCGGTCGCTAAGGAGAGCGAAGAGAGCGATGCGTGTGGTGTAAGGTCCAGGCTTACATAATACCATCGAGGTATCGGTTCACCGATATACACAACTCCATACTGACCCAACGGTAACCCATCCGGCGCTAATCTATGCCAAGCAAAAAATACATATTGACCTATATCTTGTGGTCACGACTTTCAAACCACAATGCCTAAATAATGTGCAAGGTGCTATTTGCATTGAGCGGAGCCTCGTTCAAACACCGAAGGCGATGTTATCCACAGGATATTCCCCAGACCATCTGCATAACCATTCAACAGGCCATGCCTACAAAAAATACGATGACGTCCCTTCTGCTAACGTAGGACGGTCTTCCTATTTGTTTTTGTCGCCTTGACGGAGCTTACGTAACAGTGTAACCAATGGATACATGATTGAACGAGAGAAAATTCGGCAAGGTACTAGGCTCAGACTCCTACGGCAAAGAGATAGCGTAGCGTTTGGCACGCTGGGCCGAGTGGATACGGTACGGGAAGAGAACTGGGGGACAGCGTGGGGCTTCAGCGTATATTGGGAGGATTATCGAAAGAAGAATCGCTACAGCCTCTTCTTTACCGAAGCTGACTTGGATTGCTTTGAGCTGGTCGCAGAGGCTGCTGCTCGTCCTTTCGTTGAACGCCTACGCTTATCCAAGTCTTCCCCCCTGCAATTAGCATTGCCCTTTACAGAGGTAGCACTCTATCGCGGAACGCAAATGATTGGTACCTTTGAGACGCCGATCGATTAAAATGAAGTATCAAGTCGGACCAGAGTCGGACGCTTCCGAGTCAACACTTTCAGCAGGCCTAAATCCTACCTCTTACGGCTTCACTTCAATTTCCCATATTCCCCTTGCTGACTTTCCAACCACTAGATCACGTACCGTTCCCTTAATCTGATACTTACCAGATGGATCAGTCGGTTCGATCATCCAATCTAAGGCGGGATCAGCAAGGATGAAACTCCGTTCCGCTGGGACACTGCGTTTGTGCAACGCCCCAGTCTTTTTGTTGCAATATAATCCGTCTCTTTGAGCCTATGATTTCCACGTCAACCGCGAAATTGACCCCTCGATTTTCCTGTTGCCTATATCCCGTCACGATAAAAGCCCGCGTGTGCTTGTTGATTAAAGCGCAGTTCCCGAAGTCGGCGGATCGTTGGCCCGTGGGATGATGGAGTCGTCAACCATTCCTTTATAAAGGCGGAGACTCAGCGACAAACACGCTTATCGCAAGATTGCCAGGGGCATCAGGTGCGATGGCACTCAGCAGAGATGGCTCAATCAATCTTAGAACTGCGGCTATCGTCAACAATGACAATAACGAGCGGGCAAAAACGTTGAGTTTATTTATTACCTTGTGTTGCTCTTGTACTCATCAGTGAGCACCCTCTAATGCCCGAGACAAAGGACCTATCCTGACCGGCTGCCCGTTGGAGAGCTATATCAGCCCAGATTCTGTAATTCTTGATCTTAGCAATGCAATACCAAGTTCTAGGGCCACTGGAGGCGCATCAGACGGCCAGAAGTGAAGGGCTGGGTTACATACTATCGCCTCTGGAGCCCCCTTATTTCGTCATATGCTCGTTGCCGCGAAACCGAAGCGTCGAGGGATGGCCTACGCCTGATCCGGCATGGACCTGCTCTAGTTCCTGTCTCACGATTCCATAGCATTCACACGCTGCGGACTCTAAGCCGAGGTGGTTTCGAATCCGTATCCTCTTCCGACGTAATTCAATAAACCCCTTTTGTTCGAGACTCGCCAAGACAATAGCGGCTGTCTGGCGCCGCACACCCAATAGATCGGCGAGCGCTTCCTGCGTGATAATTAGATCGTCTGTTGCGGTTCGATCCCGCGTCATCAAAAACCACCTTGCGCACCGCTCTTCCACAGAGTGGAGTCTGTTACACCCTGACGAACGCGCAATGAGAATCAAAAAAGCTTGTGCGTACTTGCGAACACGAGAGAGGAAGGCGGGACGTTGCATCAATTCCCTCTCAAACCCTTCCGCCGACGCACGCCACGCCGATCCCGGGGCGAGCACAACAGCCCGGGCCATGGCTTTTTCCTCCCCTATCAGGCGGCCCACTCCCAATACGCCTTCATTGCCTACCGTGGCCACTTCAACCATCTCGCCTTGACCGGTTACGACCAATAATGAAATCACGGCACTGAAAGGAAAATAGACCCGTGCTATGACGTCCCCCTGTTCATACAGCATTTGGCCCCTATTGAGCTTTACTTTTTCCCAGGAATGAGGAACACAGTCGGTGATGTCTTGGAGCAGTTTGTTCATAATTGTCATAGTCTTGGATCTAACATTACTTAAGACATTTTGGGCATAGGCAGGACTAGAAGCTGATCCCTGAAGCTGTCTGACAGTGCAGAACGGACAAATATATGCCGCAAAGTTCCAGGTACATGGCAGACAAGGCTCCTGATGTCCCGTAGGATTTAGCGGCATGAAGACAGCCAAAATACTCGTCATTGATGATGAACAGGCGGTCTTAGAGGCGCTTCCTGATCTGTTACATCGCCACTTGTATCGCGTCTATGTCGAGGGTGCGGACTCAGGCTATCAGGCTCTTGAAGCCGCTGGGCGCGTGGATTATGACGTCATCCTCAGTGATTTAAGAATTTCTGACGTCAAAGAACTGGAACTGATTCGCCAGCTGCACGACCTGCGACCTCGCACGCCTCTCATTCTTATGACGGGACACCGTGATGACAACGTTGTCCAAGCCGCGATTGCGCTTGGGGTGTTCGCCATTCTTGATAAGCCGCTAGATCGCCACTTACTTCTCCGGGAAGTTAGGGCTGCCCTCAAAGCGCGAATCATGAGCATTACACCAGACCTGCGGGATCACCTCTCCGACTAAAAGTAACCTTACGAGCCATGGTGCTTGTCCCGGGACTTCTCCATTCATGCTGCACGCAGTGTTGTGGCCCATGCATCGAAGGCCGTGTCGGCGAATTCGGGGCCATTGTTTGAGGATCAAGGTGTCTAGCCTCCGTTAGAGTGAAAGCTCAACGACCGCAGAACCTCAAACTAACAAGATTTTGACCTTTTTGTGTTTAGTCCCCACCATCCCTGCCGAAAGCCCGAGAACATAACCCTACAGTATAGGGCTGATCACTTACGGTAAGGACAATCCCCATAACGACGCCATGGGCAGAAATACGATGGCTTGGCAAGGCATGCAGCCTGCCAACACTACGCCTTATCCCTATCTAATCTTTAAGATTGCGCGGTCTGATTAACGGGGGCAGATCATCTGGTTGGCTGGTCTGGTTGACATGTCTCCTTGCGACGAAGAGCTCGAATGTATCAACCAGAGACGTCTTTAAAGTGGCCGGACGCATTCCCACATAAGGTGCCAAAATTATTACCCTCTTCTCGGCGGCAAAGTTTGTGAGATGGCAGGCGGCTTCTTTCTGCGGCGTCCGAATGCGTGTTATCGGTGATGTTCGGGTGCCGTGTTTGATAAGAATTGTTTTCCATGGCAGAGCCTTGTAGACATCACCCCTGCCTCCACCCGTCCGGCACGAGCGCCGGAGGTTTCGTCCATGGCGGCTCCACTAGGGCCTCCTGAAACCACTGCTCACGAAGGTTTGCGTGCTCGGTCACTATTAACTGGAAGCCGGGCGCGTCCTCCTGCGTGAACTTAAGCAGAACCTCAAACAGCCGCCGGACGGCGTTCAGATCGGCGTCGGCCTCTGTTTTTTGGATAGAGCCATCGGCTTCCTTGTAGACCTGCTCGGATGGGAAATAGACTTGCGTTGGCTGATCAATTAACAAGAACCGCGGCATCGGGCGGTTGTTTCTGACCGCGAATAGGTGGAGGGCAAGTAGCGCAGAGATATGGTACGCGAGATGGTTTTCCCCGCCGCCGGTTCGGCTCATGGGGACCGGACGTTCGGGACGATCGAAGGTAATGGTGATGTTGGCCAAGTCGAATCGCGCTGGATAGTCTCGGAACTCGGCCTCAAACTTTCGGATGTACTGCGTCACATGTGCGGAGATTACATTCAGGATGGAATTCAAGCGTTCGCTGCTGTCGTCGGTGCCCATCCGCTCTTCCAGATCCGCGACCCTCAGCTTTAGGCGGCGGTGCTCGGTCTCGAGCATGGCGAGTTTCTCGTTCGGAGAGAGGCTTTCCAAGAACAGGCTGATCCGGCCCACGACACGTGCTGCGGCGTTGTTGCGGGTCCTCATCTGAGCCATTAGATCGTTAGCCGCTATTGCTGCAGCGAGCTCGGCTTCTTTCTCTTTAATGGTGCTGACGATTTCCTGTGCCTTGCGATGCAGATCGGACAGGTATGCGTCGAGCTTGGGGCGCTGACCGGTGGCTATGCGTAGTTCAGTGTCGAGGGATTGAAGCTCGTTGAGCAGAGCTGTGGCGATAGGTGATTCCAGCGCCAGATTCTGCTCGCTAAACGGCCACTGCCACTCGCCAGTTTCCGGATTCCTCGGTAGCGCCCTGATAGAGGCCAACCGGTTCAACTGTTCGGTCGCCTCGGTTTCGTAGCCGCCGGCACGTTTAGAGAACTGCCGGGCCGCGTCAATCCTAGCCTGCGCTTCGCGGCGGTCTTTGCGCAATTGGGCCAGCTCCTCTTCGAGACGGGAAATCCTGCTACCATCGTCTTCGGGAATCTGATCAGGTTCCCAAGAGAGAGCAGCCCTCAAGGCTTCGATGATCCCATCCGCATTGATGTCGTGGGCTGCGCCACCGATCACGCCAACCGCTTTGGCCTCAGAGTAAAGGGTGAGCGCTTTCTCGCGGGAGGTGTCTATGGCATCGCGGGCCTGTTCCAGCAGTTTTGCGTTAAGCCTGAGATCACGCTGTGCAATGCGCAGCTTGGATTCGAGTTCGTAGCGGTTAGAGGAGTAGACGCCGAGCAGGATCGGCAAGGTGTCGCGGATCGCCTGCGGCTGGAACTGCTCGTTCTGGCGATAGAGGAGCTGATCTTTGTTGGCCACCAGCCCTTGCTTCTGGAACAGATAGTAGTACGTGTGCTTGATGGTGGCATCGTAGCTGTCCCGGCTCTGTTCAAGCGGAACATCGGTGCGATTCTCGGGAATACCGAGGAGGCGCGAGAGTAGGTTGACGACTGCTTCATCGTCGGAGTTGACGGCCAGCTCTTTAAACGAAGGCGCCTGCAGGTTCGTGCCCCGACGCAGCATCACAGTGCTGCAGCTGGCTCCGCCGCCGGGCGGCGTGGGTTTGGCAATCAACACCTGCTCCCGATCGAACTGATAGATTATGGCGAACCAAGCCACTTTGTCCCGAATGATGCCTTCCGGAACGTTGAATGAGGAGCGTCCCATCAAGTATTCGACGATCTCTGACAGTGCCGATTTGCCGGTAGAGGACCGGCCAGTAATCACGTTCAGACTGTCTAATTTAAAGTCTAAGTCCCGGCGCTGCTCGTCGTGGCTATAGATGTGAATCGATTTAATTTTCATGGGCGGACCCCGAAAGTCGTATAAACAGTAACTCGGTCGGCAATGCGCGCGAACTCCTTTCCGAGAAAGCGCGCCACGCGCTGACAGGATTTTGTTTCGTCGGTTCCTACGACTGACTTCCGAACCTTGTTCGGGACGGCTCGGAGGCGCCCGTTATCCCCGAGCGAGATGCATTTTCTTTCCATAAGCAGTCCCAAGCCCTCGAAAGCATAGGGAAGCATCGCCGTGGCCCTCTCGGCGAAACCCACCTGTACTTGTGGGTTGCTCTCTGTGATCTTCAGCAAGTAGGTTCGGGTGCTGCCGGCCAACGTTTCGCGTGAATCCTTGTGCAGGCAAAGCGGTAGGATAAGCAGGCAGAGCGAGAACGGCATCCCGCGCAGGTCTTCTTCCTCGTACCCTTGCATGGCACGGAAGAGGACCAAGCCGCAGAAGGCGGGGTTAAACAGGTTCCGTATCTCGAAAGGGCGTTGGTCCCAAGGCTTCACCTAGATACCTCCAAGACCTTACTGAGGCGGTGGAGGAACAAGGGATGCCAGTAGACTCTAGGTTCAGGCGCTGCATCCGCAAGAATGTGGAAGGAGCCGCGGGTGACATAGGGCTCGGTGACGCGTGCCCGGATGCGTAGAGATTCTATATTCCCGCTCTGCTGCTCCGCCCACTTGTATAGTTCCTTGCCAGCCTGCTGCAGCACCTCTTCGGCGCTGTTCTCGTCAAGACCTTCGAATACGACGTCCCTGTAGCGGCTCCATTCGTCGACAAGGCGGGCTTCGTAATCCTCGATCTCTCTAAACAGAAGTAGATTTTCTCGCGCCCATTCCGAGCGCTGTTCAAACGCCCTGTAATAATCCAGGATCGCGTTCCGGATGCGGCTGGACGACACTCCGATCTCTCGCAGTTGCACCACAAAGGCCCGGGGGTCGTTCTCGGTATCGATTTCGGCGGGAGGCTCCTTCCCACGGAAAGTGATGGGAAGATTGTCCAGCTTGTATTCGTCAGATAGAGCCGACAGCTTGTCCGATATCTCGAAGCCGAAAATCCCTTCGCCCCTGATACCGGTCAGCTGCTTGATAACCTCGTCGTTCCACCATCCCTCAAGCCGCTCGAATATGGCGTTGCGATGCTCCCGCCTAATGCTGCGCATGTATCTGTCTTTGATGGTCTTTGGAATGTCTTCAATCCGAGGGCTGCCGTCTAGGATCAGAATGCGGCCTAGGAAATCGTTTTTTTCGTTAGGGGTCAGGTCATTAAATTCCTCCGCGATGTGGCCAATCACATCAGACTTCGACCTGCTGAGAGCTTCTTCCGCGTGTTCAATCAGTGTCTTCGTCTCATCGCTCGAGAAGATCTGGCCTGGCAGGAAATGCTTCAGAAACGATGTGCCTGAGACTGTGCTGGTCGTGAATAATAAGAAGCGTAAGTTAGATGCGCTGCGGCCATCTCGTTTGTACCGCGCCAACCATATGCGAACGGATTTCCAGAAGTCGGTCGACAAGTCGGTCAGGCGGTCGCCGACAGCCTTGTGCTTGAGCGATGCGAGACTTCCTACCGCCCTTGTCCGCGAAATCTAGGTCGTCGTCCTTCTCCAAGATGACCGCAGTGTCCTCAGGAAGCTGAAGCAATTGGAGCAGGGCGACGCGAGGCTGGTAGATGTATCCCAGACCTTGTTCAGAAGCTGAGTATTTATCGTATTTCCGATCTATCGTCGACACGTCCAAATTTAAACCCGATTGCGGTATTCCATGGTCTCGCCGTTGATCAGACAAGACATCTGCCAGCGTTGATCTTCTGTTCTCGATCTTCTCCTGTGTCGCAAGCCCCGCATCCCGCCAATGGTAGCTCCTTACAAGGGCCGATGTGCCTCCACGGTGGTGAGGCAGTTTGCTAGGTAACAATACGACATGTCATCGCTCTGTTCAATTGGTTGCGATTGCCGCACTTTTCTAAAGAGGAATCAAACGTAGATGGAAACCCATGAGAACAGATAGGACCGGATAGTTCTGCCATAGCCTCCGAAGGGGTTCATAGAGAGGGCATCTCGGTTATCACAAGTTGACCCATTTTGAGCACAAAGGCCCGCTGGCTTTCGGCGTTTCGATTGTAAGTCAGCAGGCCTTTGCTGTGATAAACCGTGATAGAAAAGGTCGAAAATCAAAATTGAAAGAACGGGGAAACCGATAACCGATCAAACCCTTGTTGAAATGGACCTGAACGGCCTCTTAATCAGCGGGCCATTGATTCAAAGTACCACCTGAAAAGCGCATCAAACCTCTGACGTTTGCCGGGCTTTACAGATGAAAGGAAAGACGATGAGGCATTCCGTTAGCAAACGGTTAGCAAGAGCTAAGGGAAAGAGGAGAAGTGTTTGATAAGTGAGGCGGGAATAAAAGATGGTGCCGAAGCCGGGATTTGAACCCGGACACCCGTGAGGGCGCTAGACCCTGAATCTAGTGCGTCTGCCAGTTCCGCCACTTCGGCCTGCAGGTTGCTGAAAATGCCCTTCAGCGGTGCTCCCAGTGTTATTAGTCCGGCTCAACGTACCGCGACGTACGCCTCGCCGTCCTGATCCCTTCCAGCCTGGCTGAAGACCATTTTGAGCGACTTGCTTCAGTGAACGGTCGCATTATCCACGATCATTCACTGGCGGGTCAAGATTGAGGCATCGAATTGTGCGGTTTAGCTGAGTGAAGGCTGATAGCTGAGCGTTTTCTGGGGTGCGGGCAGCGGCGAGGCCCACGCATCGGGGCTTGGGATATCTTCTGTGTTGCCACTCAGGATGATTTTTTCGCGGATGAGCGCGGCGGCGGCTAACAGGTACGGGGCGGGGATGAACGGGGCTTCGTCCGCCAGCATCACGTCGAATCGCACTTTGCTAAAGAGCGGGTCCGATACGATGCGGGCTGCCGTTGTGACGACGATTCGCTTGTTCTGAATAAAGGCCTGTCGATTGGTCCCTTCTTCTGCCGCGAGCAACTCTCTGATCTTTTTGGTTCCGCCCAGCCGCGTGACGTCTTCTTTCAGCTCCTGGTACTCGGGCCGCAGCTCTTTGGGAATCGCGGCTTCCGGTTTGAGGTCGGCGATGCGTTGTTGCGCCGTTTCCAACTCCGTCATGAGACCTTGGATGGTGGCGTTATAGATCGTCCGGTATTCTGCCAAAGACTCGACGTTCTTTCCCACTGTTTGCAGGGCCAGTCGTTTCCAAATGGGAATCGCCTGGTATTCAGCGAGCGTCGTATCAATTTCTTTGATCTTGGCCTGTAGATCGCCGACCTGTGTCAGGAGCCGCCACTCTAAGAGTTTCACTTCGTCCAAGTCCCGCTGTTTCTCCGCTTTATAGGCCAATAGCGGCGTGAGCTCCCTGAAACGTTCATATTTCTTACGCAAGGTCGCTTTCTCAGCCCTGGACTTGGCGTAGAACTGGTGCATTTGGGCTTCGAACCCAAGATCACTCAACGGCATTCCGGCTGCCTGTGTCTCGGCCGCCATTTCATAGCGGCTCAGCAAGCTTTTAAACGTTAAACCAGCGGCACGCAGTGTTCGTGCGATCATTCCGGACAGTTCATCTGCAGCGCGATGGCCGGGGCAGATGAGCAGCATCCGCTTATTCGCACGAACGAGTTCGGCTACCGTGGCGGCGACTTTTGCGCGCCGAGCGGTCAGATCGTCTCCCCACAGGGTGGTGAGCACGGCCGAGGAGGTCCGAACTTCCCGTGCGCTCTCGGATTGTTCTTGAGTTAACCATGGCAGCAAACGTTCAGCAGGACCGAGCGAGTAGGTCTCGGATCGGTGGATGATATCGGAGAGCCGGTTCATCACGGTGTCGAAAAACCCTTCGGCATCCGGGACAATCGTGGCGGATGTAACGGTCTTCCCCAGGCTATCGAAGGTTTGAACGATGATAGTTCCCCCTCTGCTGCCTACGACAAAGCCCTCCGTCGGTTCCGTACCATCCGGCAGAAGAATGGTCACAGGCAGATCTTCAAAGGGGACGTGATCGCTCGGAAGACTGGAAGGCAGAGTCAATTCATAGAGATAAAGGGTCCCGACGGTGGCGACAAGCCGCCCGGCTGATGGGGAAATCGGCGTCCCGAGCCCTTGGACGAGAGGACTGTGGCGGACGACCTTGACATAGTCTGCCTGCTGCTGCAGAAGTTTGAGAAGTTTCATGAGCGTGTTTGAACGAGGTATGACTCGGCCGTGCGCCGCTGTAAATTCGGTGTCATCTTAGACAGGTAAGGATGGACTGTCCAGCGGCATGCTGCCTCAATTCCTCGGCCAGATCAATTGACATTTGAGTACGCGGTCAGTATGCTTTTCGCTCTTCAAAGCCCGGATTAGTGCTGATGGCCGGCGAGGCAGGTGATAGGGAACGCCGGGTCTCTTCCTGAGTAAGGGAGCGATGCAGTCGTTGTTGCCGGGCGAGAGGATCGACTGTTGTAGGAGACATTCTCCGATTATCTGGGCTTAAAGGAGTTAAGTGCTATGAAAGTCATTTTACAGGAAAACGTCGAGGGAGTGGGGCATACCGGGGATCTCTTGGACGTTTCCACCGGGTTTGCACGCAACTATCTGCTGCCACGCAAGAAAGCGCTGGAGGCGAATACACGAAATGTGAAAGCCATCGAGCATGCCAAACGCGCGATGGCAGAAAAGGCCAAGAAAGAGCGCGTAGAAATCGAAGGCGTCGCCAAGCAGATGTCGGCTGTTTCCTTAACCATGGAAGTACAGGTCGGCAAAGACGACAAGTTATTTGGATCGGTTACCGCGAAGGACATTGCAGAAGGGTTGGCCGCCAAAGGGTTCACAGTCGACCGTAGAAAAATTCAGCTTGCTCAGCCGATCAAAGAACTCGGAACCGTCGTGGTACCAGTAAAACTGCATCATCAGGTGACGGCAAGTGTGTCTGTCACCTTGGTAAAGAAGCAGGACGCCGCCGCGGAAGAGGGACAAGCTTAACCGCAATCAGCCGTCACCATTCAGGTCCGATCGATTGTACTTTGATAATGCTGAAAGCTGACCGCTGAAGGCCTACCGTTTAACAGCTCATCTGAACAAGGAACCAACCTATGAGTGAAGCCGTTGGATCATTGAAAGCGCTTCGAGCGACCGACCCGGCTGTCTATGCCGCCATTCGAGCCGAGGAAAAACGTCAGCGAGAAAAGCTGCTGCTCATTGCTTCTGAGAACTTTGCCAGTTCTGCGGTCTTAGCGGCGCAGGGTTGCCTGATGACAAATAAGTATGCCGAAGGCTATCCCGGCCGGCGTTATTATGGCGGCTGTCAATTCGTCGACACGGTGGAAGATCTGGCGATTCAACGCGCGAAGCAAATCTTTGGCGCCGAACATGTGAACGTGCAACCCCATTCAGGCTCGCAAGCCAATATGGCGGCCTATCTCTCGGTTCTCAAGCCGGGCGATGTCATTCTCGGTATGGACCTTGCGCAGGGCGGCCATTTGACTCATGGCAGCAAAGTTAATTTTTCAGGCATCCTGTTCCAGGCCTTTAGCTATGGTGTCGATCCCCAGACGGAAGTCATCGACTATGACGCTGTCCAGCGACAAGCCGAAGAGTGCCGTCCCCGGATGATCGTTGTCGGTGCCAGCGCCTATGCCAGGACGCTGGATTTTCCACGATTCCAGGCCATTGCCAAATCCGTCGGCGCCTACCTCATGGTGGACATCGCACATATTGCCGGGCTCATCGCTGCCGGGTTACATCCGAATCCCATTCCCTACGCGGATTTCGTCACGACCACGACCCATAAGACTCTCCGCGGTCCTCGGGGGGGGATTATCATGTGCAAGGCGGAACACCAAAAGGCCGTTGACAAGATTATCTTTCCGGGTCTACAGGGCGGTCCGCTCATGCATGTCATCGCCGCAAAAGCAGTCGCACTCAGTGAAGCGCTGTCTCCGGCATTCAAGGCCTACCAGCAGCAGGTGTTGGCCAATGCCCGAGCGCTTGCTGCCGGACTCATCGAACGCGGCTACAAAGTCGTTTCAGGCGGGACGGATACGCATTTGATGCTGGTGAATCTTTCATCCAAAAATGTGACGGGCAAAGAAGCCGAGACTGCGCTTGATGCGGCGGGCATCACTGTCAACAAAAATGCCGTACCGTTCGACGAGAAGCCGCCAGCCGTCGCGAGTGGCATCCGGCTAGGCACGCCGATTGTCTCGACGCGCGGCATGCAAGAAAAAGAAATGGCTGAGATTGTGGCGCTGCTCGACCGGGTGCTCCAAAAACCGCAAGACAAGCGGGCGCAACGCGAGGTCCGCCAACAGGCCAAAGCCCTCTGCAAACGATTCCCGATGTTTCATACCTACGACGCGTCGCCTACATGACCGGGGGCCTGTGGTGAAATGTCCCTTCTGCGATGACTTAGAAGACAAAGTCGTGGATTCACGTATGGCGAAGGAAGGCCAAGTCATCCGCCGCCGGCGTGAATGCCTCTCCTGCAAACGCCGATACACGACATACGAACGCGTGGAAGAAAGCCTCCCGATGGTCGTGAAGAAGGACGGACGCCGGGAGCCTTTCGATCGCCTGAAGATTCTGGCGGGCATCACAAAGGCCTGTGAAAAGCGGCCGATCAGTGTCTCGACGATCGAAGCGGTTACCGATCGGATCGAAAAACGGATTCAGGAGATGGGCGAGACGGAGCTGTCGAGCAATGCCATCGGGGAAGAAGTGATGAGGGAATTGCACAATATCGATCAAGTAGCGTATGTGCGATTCGCCTCGGTCTATCGCGAGTTCAAAGATATCGATCAGTTTATGGATGAACTCAAAGTCCTGGCACGGGAACGACGAGAGAAATAAGGCTGCTTCCTGTCATTCCGCTTCGATACCGTCCCTCCTATCTCCGTCATGGCCCCTATGGTATCTTCTCGTATCGCTTCTACCGAGCAAACCACGGGTGTCATCATGCCGGCGTCGAAAACTTCAGTCAAAAAAACTCCTGCCTTAAAAAAACAAGCGCCTCCCGCGTCGACGATGGTGGCCATCATCGGGGCGGGCCGCGGCGGTACCGCCTTAATCGAAATTTTTGCCCAGGACCCGCTGGTACAAATCGTGGGCATTGCCGAAGTGAATCCAAAGGCCCCAGGGGTCAAGCTGGCCAAACGTCTCAAGATTCCCATCATGCGCAGCTATCATGACCTGCTCGCGATCGAAAATGTGGACCTCATCATTGACGTTTCAGGCAATCCCAGTGTCGAGCATGCTTTGGAAGATTTTCATCGCATGGGAGTGACGATTATCGGCGGGGCCAGTGCGAAATTCATGTGGCAGTTGATCGAGGCGCGTATTCGGGCGACCGGCGAGATCGAAAAGACGCTGAATAAATACCAATCCCTATACCGGCTTTACGTGAAAGAGTCCGGGGCGGCCGTCACGGAAGAGCGGACGCGCATTGCCTGCGAGATTCACGACGGCCTGGTGCAGAGCCTGGCCGGGGTCAATTTCAAGTTGGATCTCTGCGAGCAACTCATGCTGAAAGACCCACTTGCCTGCCAGGCTATGGTTCGGCAAACACGCGGCGAATTGAAACTCGCCATCCAGGAAGCGCGACAGGTCATCTTTAACCTTCGTCCGCTTCACTACGATCAGCTTGAATTGATTCCGGCTCTCACGAATTACCTCAAGTCGTATGAGACGCAGTCCCATATTAAAACCGAATTCGCCGTGACGGGCGATGAGAAGACGATGCCGCCGAGAACGAAGATATTTCTCTTCCGCATCTTGCAAGAAGCGTTGAGTAATGTGGAGAAGCATGCCAAGGCCGACCTCATCAACGTACACCTGGAGATTGACCGTGACATGCTGACCGCCACCGTGACGGACAACGGCATCGGATTTGATGTCGAAGCCGTCTCGCGCAATCCGGAGAAGTGGGACCATTTCGGACTTCGCGGGATCGTGGAGCGCGCACGACTCGTCGGAGGGCAGGCCAAAATTGAATCGAAAAAAGGACGAGGCACCAAGATCGTGATGCACGTCCCGCTCAAGAAGGAGGCCGGGCGCAATGGAACGAATTAAGGTGCTGATTGTAGACGATCACCGGGTGGTCCGTGAAGGACTCTCTGCAATTTTGCAGAGCAAGGAAAATATTCAGGTGCTTGGTGAGGCGCAAGATGGCCAGGAGGCGGTCGAAAAGGCTCGGTCCTTGCTGCCGGATGTCATCCTCATGGACGTCAGCATGCCGAAAATGACCGGGGTGGAAGCGACCCGCATCATCAAGCGGGAATTCCCCCACATTGGAATTATCGCGCTCACCATGTATGAAGAACAGCAGTACATTTTCGATCTGGTCCGCGGAGGGGCGACCGGTTACTTGTTGAAAGACTCCGACTCTGACCAAATCGTGAGGGCGATCCAATCGGTCTATCGCGGAGAGTCCCTCATCCATCCCGCCGTGGCCAGTAAAATTCTCGCCGAATTTTCTCTGCTGGCCCAGAAAAAGGGGAAGAAATCCGGATGGGTCGAGCACGATCTTACCGAACGAGAGATCACCGTGCTTCGCCTCGTGGCCGATGGCAAGACGAATAAGGAGATTGCCAACAACCTGGATCTGAGCGAGAAAACCGTCAAAAATCACGTCCGCAATATTTTCCACAAGCTGCAAGTTTACGATCGTACTCAAGCGGCGATCCTGGCCATTCGCAAGGGCCTTATCGAGCTTGATCCAAGACCATAGAATGAATGATTCAAGACAAATTAAGGAAACTCGGCTGAAATTAGGGAAACTTTTCCTCTCCGTTGCCTCACTCCTTAAGAGTATGACGATGACGTAAGAAGAGCCTTTCCCCAAACCGTCGTCGTAAAATCCTCTTATTTGGTAACTGCCTGGCAGATTCCAATTGTAGACAAAAATCTACTGACGTTTTGAACGCCTCTTAGATCGCTTGAACGAGAGTCGCCCATGGGCCAATGAATCATTAGCCGCAAAAGTGCGATGGGTGAGGTATCAATAGTTGAGTGTAGAATTTCTGCTCCTCTCCGAGGACCATCAAGTACGGCTAGGACGGTTACTCCATCATCACGTTCAGCTCTCAGGATGTCGACCAACGCTTGAACCGTGAGCGGCGCATTTCCCTCTGGCCGATTGTTGAGCAACATAGGTCGCCCGCTCTTCAGCTACAGCCTGCTTCACGAGAGCAATGGTGTCGGCCCGCATATCGGGCAACTCCCGACGAATCGTGGTTATATGGCTCGGCTCGCTTGACGCTGCTTCATAGAATATTCCCAATGGTGTGAGGAGACGCAGGACCAGAAATCGAGCGGTAAACGTGTTGCCGAGCTTGCAATGCTGATGGGCCAGCGGCGGCATAGGCGTCCAGTCATTATAGAGGTGCTCGGCCCGTGAGCAGTTAGAATGCCCTTGTACTATCACGTCAGGATGAGACGGTTGCGGACTTCAATGGCATAGCGATAGTTTGTAAGTTGGTTGCAAACAATAATACTATGTCGTCACTGCTACCATGCTGCTTGAACTTCAGAGATAACCGTTAAGGCTGATTCCTCTGAAGGCGCTGAGCCTTTTGTAAAACTGACACGATATTCGTATGCCCTAACATTTCTGCAATGTCCGTAGGACTTTTCCGATACCATCTCGGCTCTCTGAACAGAGCGCCCCGTTGTAGGAGAAGCGATATGGTTGCGGAATCTCCATTAAATGCTGCGGCATGCAGTGCCGTCCACCCTGTCAAGTCTTGCGCATCGATATCGGCACCGGCATCCAAAAGAGCGGCGACGGTTTCGACATGCCCCGAGCTGCTGGCGAGTATAAGGGGACGGGTTCCTACAATGGGGAAGGCTTCATTGGCATTATGACCATCCTCCAAAAGCTGTCGTATGCGTGCTGTATCACCTGAGGAGGCAGCACGTAAGAGTGGGACTGCACAAGCAGAGAAGCTGCTGAACAGCACAATTCCTCTGAATACGTGGCTCATGATCTTCAGCCATCTATTTAATCCGGCAACGGGCATTGGAGCATCCGATTAAGTTACATGCCGATGTTAAAAGGGATAGTCGATCCCGACAAAGACGTTTGCCCCATCACGCCCGTAGGCTAAGTCGAACCGGCCCACGACATTGGGCTTGGCCAGCAATCGAATACCAACTCCTGGATTGAGTTGAACGTCCTTGAATAATAAATCAACCAGCTTCACTTCACGGGGTCCTACTCTCCCTATATCGAGAAAAGGAGCAATTTCAAGTTGGATGTCATGGCCGAAGATTCGTTTTTCTAGAAAAGCGATGCGTTCTTCGAGATTCGCCAAAACAGCATAGTAATCAATGTATCGGTTGCGGCCGAAGGCGCGAAGAGTATCCTCTCCGCCGAGCGTAGACTGCTCGTAAAAAGGCACGCCCAAGCTTGTGGCCGCCTTCTCAATTTGACCGAACACGCCGTTGAACATCACGCGAGAGACGAACACCATCCGATCTGACGCATGCGGAATGAGGTGGCGGGCGTCTACGTTTACATGTCCCCATTGGTTTTCGTCGTTCGGCTGTAAGTTCTGATTGAACTCGGCCAGAATATTTACATATGTGCCCTTTGTCGGGATTAGTTGGTTATTTCTGGTGTCGTAGCGAAATGTCAAGCCATGTCCCAAGACTTGCGCGCCCTGAATACCCGGAATGCCGGGAAAGATTTGTTTTGTGGGCGCGAGAGACGTCACCACTCCATCATCCACTCGTACAATACGCAAGCGTTCGGTGAACATGAGTGAAATATCCGGCGTCAGATTGATGCCGGCCGTCAGCTTCGTACCAAGCTCGCGCGACGTGAAATTTGTTTCCGCACCTTCTGAAGCTTCGTTGCCGAAGCCGAAGAATCTCGCAAAAGGGTTTTTGAACGCGGTAAGGTCGGCTGCGAGGATGTATCGTCCACCCCCGGCCGCCACGTTCTTGTAGCCCAGGTCCACACCCTCGTTGATTTTTTGCGAGTACCAGACTATGGCGTGGTACTGTTCGTTGTCGGATGGATAGGAAAAATAACTTAGATTGCCGCCGTGTCCGACGAGTGGATTAAACAAGTACTGGGGAGCCCAGATGTCTTCGATGCTTCCCTTTGAATTGGCTTTTAGGATGGGCGCCAGGGCTCCAACCCAGTACCGTTCATTGCGATTGTAAGCCAGGACGGGAAGCGGAATTACGGTGGTGCCGGATTTGGCCGGAAGCGATTTGAGTGCATGTTCTTCCCCCGATGCTTGGTCCTCGATCAGTTCTTTCGGTGTGCCCTTGTCTTTCGCTTCTTTATCTCCGGTAGATGCGTTAGAGTTTTTTGTTTGCGTCGGAGCATACGCCGGCTCTGCACATGCCAGGCTCGGCGCGAGCAAAAGCAGTTGCATCACCAAGATCGATGCCCAATAGATCAGCACCAAGCTATCTAGTTCTCGTCGTATTGGCCGAAATGAGGAGTTAACCGGCCGCAACGGACCGTGAGAATGTAATGGATAGGAGAGAATCACACGAGTTGTCGAGAGGTCAATGCAGAAGAGGTCGAATAACGCACTTTACTCGAGAAGCCCGTTCACTATTTGGAGGAAAATCCGACGGCGACTGCCGGGTCGTTATGAGGCAACATGATCCTCTCCCGAAACCAAATGCGATTCTCTTCAAGAAGGATATTTGATGCCAAATACAAACCGAGCAATGTCCGGCAATCGCTAGACTTCGCTGCTGCCTTACACGACATCCCATCCTTTAAGTGGCCAGCCAGATCAGTCCGATCGAACATCTCTTTTGGGAACGAATACAGCAAAATGCCTTCTCTGCTGACGAGACCAATGAGGTCATCATACACGCTGGTCAGATAAGCCGTATTGTTTTCGAGGCAGTCTCGCACTAATAAGCAGCTTAGATCGTGGCCCACAAACGGCGCAATGGGTCGACTCAAACCGATGATGGATAGGACGGTAGGCGCCACGTCCACCTGGCTGGCAATTGTGCCGATAGCTCTGGGCTGGACCCCCTCCTGATTTCTCCATGCCTCATCCACCCAGATGAACAACGGAGCCAAGAAATGTCCGACTCGTTGTTCCTCATCGTTCGGCTCCAAAGATTCATGGCGGCCATGATCACCTAGCACGATCATCAGAGTATTCTTGAGCAAGCCCTCGCGTTGCAATTCGGTGACAAAGCGTTCAAATTCCACGTCAAAATAGCGCAGCGCCGCCAAGTATGGATCTGTGCCGCGCTTCAACGCTTGAACGTCCGGATGATTGACCGGAAAGATAAATGGATGATGCATGCTTAACGTGAGCGTGGCCAGGAAGACGGGCTGTCCTAGATTCTGTCCTTCTCTCAGACGTTGCTGGATGAAATCGAAAATTGCCGAATCCGTGACTCCAAGTCCCATCCGTTCAGCCTGTGCAGGAAAATCATTGATGTCGTAGAAATGGTCGATCCCATTGCGGGTAAAAAATCTCCTGAGATTGTTGATCGAACCGCCTTGTCCGACTACCATTTCGCTTCGATAACCCATCTCCCGAAGTACCGACGGAAGGCACAAGAAATCCTGAGATGAGCGGGTCTTTATAGCTGCGGCCCCATGCCGGGGGAAATACGAGCACATGGTGGCGAGGAGCCCTCGCGAAGTCTGAACGCCATTTGCGAAGAAATTGTCGAAGTACAGGCTGTCTTGCTTCAACTTATCGAGAAACGGGGTCACTCGGACGGGATGATCGAACGCAACCGTCCGATTGAGGTAACGACGGTCTAGCCCTTCTACAAAAATAATGAGCACATTCATGGGTTCACGAACCCGGAACGTTGACGGACCGGCAGCCGCGCGTGCGAATGGATAGACGGGATTGGAAAACTCGGCATGATGGTCGAAGTAGCGCTGAGAGAGGGAAAGCGCCTCTTCGAGTGAGACAACGTCAGGCGATAGCCTCGGCACCCATTTCCATTGATGGAAGACAGCATCCCGCAACGGACCTTTTAAAGACAGGATAGGATTTTCTGCGATCGTAAAATAAGCGGGTGGCCCTACCCAATGTAGACTCGAGATATTGGGGGAAGAACTGCCTATGACTCCTATGACCAGGACTGCGCCAAAAATGCCTTTTACAATGAACGGACTTGCATGTCTTACATGCCGATGAAAAAAGGTCCACCACCCCAGAATACCAATGGCCTCCAGCAACAAGAACCCGCTGACTAATAATCCCCATCGCTTTGCCTCCTGTAGTTCTCCGGTTGTCTGCTGAACCGCTTGTGACCCGCGTGTTCCCTCGCCGGCAACGTGCCAGAGATCGTCGACATACTCAAAGAACACAAAATCGAGATGGTGGTGACTGAAGCGGTAGTAACCTAGGTCGATGGTCATAAGGACCAGGAGACAAATCGCCATTGCAGACAACGATGCCGTGAACGACTTGATGTACACTGTGCCTGCCGCAGCGAGAGTCCTCGCTCTTGAAAATGGCAAGACACACACACTGACAAGAATCGCAAGCAGGGCCACGCCACCTAATTCCATCATTGACGCACGGAAATCCTGCCAAAATCCGGCAGCAAACGTTTTTACGACAAGATTCACCGTTGGAGTTCCGAGAGCCGATGACATGGAAAACACAAAGATGCGCTCAAGTTGTTGGGCAACGAGGAACAGGCCCCCCGAGAAAACGACAAGATGCACAAGTGACGTGGGTTCACGTCTAGTGATTTGAGTTTCGCGTTGAGTGTCCGACAGATTCACGGCCTACCCGGTTGAGTATTGTGCCGCGATGAGCGCGTCAATACGATGCAGTTCGACACTACATGACTCGTCTCGCATTCATGGGATCGATACCAATCCGACACCCAGACAGACCAGCATGATTCCGGCCCATCGATTAGCGGAGATCGTTTCCCCCAGAATAAATTTGGCCGCTAACGTTCCCACCACATAGACCATCCCCGTCGCGGGAAATACAAAACTTAAATCAGCCCAGGACAGAACAATGAGAAAACCAGCGAAACGTATGGCCGCGCACGCGATGCTGATCAGAACGTGACGATTGGACAGCGCCTTCCCCGCGAAGAGCACTAAGGCCGCGGGATCACGGAGGGACACTTCCCCAATCTGTCTCATGCCCTTCGTCAAGAAGAGGTCGGTCGCCGCATCCGTCACCACCATGATCGCGATCACAACAGCCGTCATCATCATCGGATCTCTTGCCGCAATTTAACTGGCTCATTCGCGACCGCAAATGTTCTTGGCGAGGATCTTAGGACCAGAACGACGCCGATGGAAATCAACACTGCACCGAGCCAGCGCGTGGGGGAGACCGTCTCCTGCAAGAAATATTTCGCGAACGCGACATTCACGACGACTTCGGAGGACACCAAGGGCAGCGCAAAGCTCAGATCCGCACGAGACAGCGTGGTGGCAAACAGGACGAAACTGACTA
Source organism: Nitrospira sp. Nam74 (assembly GCF_965152615.1). Classification (NCBI taxonomy): domain Bacteria; kingdom Pseudomonadati; phylum Nitrospirota; class Nitrospiria; order Nitrospirales; family Nitrospiraceae; genus Nitrospira; species Nitrospira sp. Nam74. The sequence continues at coordinate 538,397 of NZ_OZ224220.1, forward strand.
TCACAAACGCGAGACCGAAGAGAATCGACGGACTGCAGCAGAGCAGAAAAACCATCAGCCAATCGCCGGTGACGACCGGATACAGCGTCGCCACCGATTTCATGCCCTGACTCAGGAGCACATTACCGATCGCCTGACTCACGACCGCCATCCCGAGCAAGGCGATAATCTTGTTTCGCTCAGCGCTCTGTAGCAATGTCGGACATCCCTCTGCAGGAGGTTCTATGAATTCAGGCTCCCGAGAGGTCATGGCTCTCGGTTCTGACAAACCGCTTTCGTTGCGCCCGCACCTTAAAAAATTCTATCGCCTCAACATACAGACGATGCCTCTCATGGCTATCGAAAATCGCTCGCCGAAGAATGCGGAAGATGACGCGCGGCCGAAAGTAAAATCGATCGTAGAACTGCTGCACCGCCTGCATGATCTCTTTTCTACTCAGGCCTGGATACTCAAACACCGGAAGTTGATGACCTCCCGCGTCCGTCATCACATCGTCGACAGCATAATTGTGCTTCCTGAGGTAGGCGTCGAACTCGGTCCCGGGATAGGGATGGGACATGGACACTTGAATCGTGTCAGGGTCAAGCTCCATGGCCAATCGTATCGTCTGCTCAATGGTGTCCTTTGTCTCGCCAGGCAAGCCCACTTGGAAATCACCCTGCACGACGATCCCCAGTTCCTTGCAGTGTTTCATGAAGCGCCGAGCCTGCTGAACGGTCGCTCCCTTTTTAATGTTCTTTAAAATTTCATCGTTGCCAGATTCGAATCCCACGATCAGAAGGCGACATCCCGCCTCTTTCATAGCCCTGAGCGTCTCGTAGGCCACTGTCACCCTGGCATTGCACGACCACGTAAACTTTAACGGCTTAAGGGCCTTGCACAACTCGATGGTCCGGTCTTTGGCCCAAGGCAGGGTATCATCATCGAAAAAGATTTCCTTCGATTGCGGGAAATACTCCAGACACCGCCGGACTTCTTGCACGACGTTCGGAATGCTTCGAGTGCGCCACGGATGGCCGCTCGTCGTCTGCGGCCAGAGGCAGAACGTGCACAATGCCGGGCATCCCCGCGACGTGTAAAAGGATACATACGGATATTTCAAGAATGGAATCGTATACCGTGTCATGTCCAAGTCACGCTTGTAGACATCCACGGCAAAGGGCAAGGCGTCGAGATTTTCAATAGAGGGCCGGTCCGGATTATGAATGATATGTCCGTTCTGCCGGTACGTGACGCCAGCGATTTTGTCCAAACGTATCCCCGAAGCATACTCGGCCAACGGATAGTCAAATTCGCGGCGCACCACGAAATCGATCGCCGAAGAAGCTTTGAGGCTCTGTTCCGGCTGAATCGTGACATGAGGGCCGACAAAGGCGATGGTGATGGCGGGATTCATGTCCTTCACCATTTGAGCCAGGCGCACATCGCTCTTAAACCCTGGTGTCGTGGTAAAGAGAGCAAGGAATTCGTAATCTTTGGCAATCGAGACGGTTTCTTGCGGGCTAAGACCATGAGATGGCCCATCGACCAGCCGGCTTTCTTTGATCATGCCGGCGGGATAGGAGAGCCAGACTGGATACCAGAACGATGGAATTTCCCGAGTCGCGGGATATCGAGAACCAGCACCGCCATCGAATCCCTCGAAGGAAGGCGGATTAAGCAGCAGCGTTTTCATCACAGCCTCCTTTGTCGAAGCCAAAGCAATCCCACTTGAAACGGTACGTGTTCGGATGAACTCGTGTCGACTTACTTCACATGTTCATAGCTGACTGAACCCAATCGGCTGAGACCCCGAAGCCGCTATCGCTTGTTTCACGAGGTGACTCGTCAGCGCTTCAAACTCCAGCTCATGCCGATACTCGGGCATCGCGCGGTCAAGTTCCGCACATCGCCGGGTCGCGGGGTGACAATAAATCTCGGTGACGCCCCGCGGGAGTCGCCGAAGGATTTGAAGGAGAATTTCGCGGTCTAAATGCCCTGTATCGCTGAGACCAAAGAGAAAGTCGTTGTAGCGGATCCCAGCCCACTTCAGCCTTGTTTTCAGAAGCGCAATCCACGGAAGAAGAAACGCCCAGCCTCCAATCTTGCGAAAAAGCCCTTTTCGCGAAGCGCGCCAAGCCCACACGGGAGGTTCATAGGGAAGTCGCATCGCACGCAATCCAAAATCTTTTCCAATCTTAAGAATAAACTCCAGGATTCCAGGATGAAGATGAAAATGCATGTGTCCGTTCACGTGGTCGAGACGAAGACCGGTATCGTAGAAGGCTTGAAATTGTGCGCGGATTTCCGCTTCTAGCTGTGGACGCAGCTCTCGTTGGAAGAAATATTTCAAGCCGAGAAGGATGGGGTCCGGAAGAAACTCTCCTTGTTCGTCAACAAGGTCTGGGATATGCGATTTGGGGAGCACCGCCAGACCATGTACCAAAACAAGATGCAACCCCACTCGTAATGAAGGCAATCGTTTGGCACGGTCAACGGCGTCTGCGGCCGACTTGGCTCCGACCATAAGACTGGCCGACGTGAGGATGCCGCTCCGATGAGCTTCCTCGATCGCCTCATTCACCGGGACAGCAAGCCCGAAGTCGTCTCCATTGATGATGAGCTTTCGCACAGAGGTGCCTCCCTGGCAACCATGCGTCCATCTTTGGTCAATAGGAACTGTTTGTTACGCCGCACGACAGTCTTCCGCGTAAGACCAAGAAACAATGACACGACACCGAAAATGTCCCGAAAGGGAAGCAGAAGCAACGTCTGGAGACGTTCCCGATCTCCGAGGCCATATTTCATTATTCCGGCAGCCGTTGACAGGCGCAGTGCGACCGCTCCACCAAGCACAAATAGTCCCAGTGGATCGGCGAGTCGCAGGCCCGCAAAGAGGATCGCGAAGGGAACAGGGCGAAGAATTAATGTTGAGAACAGGGCGATGGGTCTGACGGTGCAGGAGTTCTGATCCCAATAGACTTGGTGATTCCACCACTGGGAGGGAGTTTTTAGATCCACGGTGCATTCGATCACATAGGGAGCAACGGCCGGCTTTTTGCCTTGTTCCCATATGCGGCGCCCCAGTTCATAGTCTTCGACAAAATAGTCTGCCAGACTTTCTAGTCCTCCGATTTGCTGCAAGCTTGAACGTCGAAAGGCGAGAGATGCGCCGATGCAGAATTTTGCCGTCTTGGTGATGTAGGCAAAGACCGTATCTGGGAAAAAGCAGGCATTCATCGTAAGCAGTTCCATTTTTTCAAACCACGACGCCGCTGATGTCGCTTTAAAAAACGTACACACGAAGCCTACCTCTGGATTGCCAAGTGGAGCCACAATCGCCTTGAGATAATCCGATTTTGTATACACATCGCTGTCGCTGATGACCAAGACCTCATGTTTCGCATAGGTCAAGCCACCGAGGAGATTATTGATCTTGCCGTTGGCTCCCACCTCTCGTTCCTCGATAACGACGTTGACCAGATCAGAGCTCAATTCTGCTTTGAGCTGTTTCAATAGAGGAATTGCAGGATCGTTCTTATTTTGCACACAAAAGATCACTTGGTATTGCGGGTAGTCTTGCAGGCAGATGCTGCGGAGATTTTTTTCAAGGTCCTTCTCCAATCCGTGTACAGGTTTCAAAATGGATACGGCCGGCCAGCCGCCGCGGGGAACTTGAGGAGATAGAAAAAGACCGCAAGTGAAAAATGACCACACACATCAGACACACGACATAGTAGATAGACCCAACAATGACTGGGACTAGAGACGCCGATTGGATGAAATCATACGAGTTCATCGCGTGGCACCAGGCGTTATAGGCCGAACCATGGAATCTGCTGCCAGAACCGAACGATGTAGAGCTTTCGTACAGCTTTCGTTTCGATTGACAGCACTCCATTAACCCCTAATTACCTCATGCGGCTGATTCTTTCTTTTGCTCTTTCATTATTCTTCCTGGGGCCCGTTGTCTTTAGCTGATTTTAAGGGCCATGTTGCGCCCTGTCGGGGTTCCGCTTTGAAAGTCAAAACCTTGATGAAGCATCGAATCGTTGTCAGAAAAGACTGTTAACCGTAGCGCTTTCTCAAATAAGAGAAGCCCCAGGTGACATTTCGAGGTCGCGGGCTCGAAACTGAAGACTCAGGAGAGGGGACAAGCAGGCGGAGGACGGGATACCAGCGATGCCGAAGTCAGATAGAGAGTCGGACAGGGCGCGGAACTTGAGAGATTAACCGGAACGTCGGAAAGAGGTGACGAATCACGGTATTCAGCGATAACAACACTGTTCGTGATATCGAAGGCAGGTCCTTGATTATCGATCTGTTCGAAGTCTTCGGTCTCGATAACAATTTCCTGAGCATAGTGACTGGGAGTGAGATCACCGAGAAAGGCGACATCGAGAATATACGGAATAGCAATAAAGGCTAATCCCAAAACAAGGGTGTCAGTCCACCGACGACTCCGCCGGGAATGCTGCCATGATCTTTTCAGAAATATCTTCACAAGAAATATGTCACAACATTGTGTTAACGGGAGTGCCCACGACCCCACGTGTATATAGATAAAATATAAAAACCTTATAATCGGTTAAAGGATACAAGTGACTGTAGGGCCGATAGCGATTTCACTATCGGCAAGGAGCTAACGAATTGTGCGACTCTGCCACCGCGGCTGAATCTAAGGCTCAATGATTGATGTAGACTCGGGGTCTAGGGTGCCCCAATGCCCATCCCCGGGTCCGCCTTACAAGGCAGTGGTGCAGGCCGGAACATGCAGTCGGAAGGTCAGCGGGTGAAGAACATCGAATGCCGCGGAGCGCTCTCGACGCAATTATCGGCCAGGTGTTCTCATAAGGCCCATCCTGATGTCGCCGCTTTTTGTCCCCCGGCTTTGGATCTGGACGCCGTCACGAAGTCGCATGTCAAGTGCGTTGTGGGGCGAAGATCGGCACAATACCCTAAATAGAGTGGAAGATGCTCGCCATTTTAAAAATGCCACACCAGCCCACCGATGATATTCTCCGCTTGGAAGGCCGAGGTGTGCTGACCTGATGCGAACTGAAAGTCGGACATGAGATGCTTAAACTCTGCCAAGACCCCAATGTGATCTGTAAACGTCACCTGAATCCCAACCATCAAGCTTCCCAGAATATTCGTGGAATTGACGGGGCCGAAGCCGGTCTCGCTGGCTGAAAAGTGTACCCCTCCAACCCCTCCTCCGATATACGGCTTCAGATAGGTGCCAGGGTAGCGCATCACGAGGTTTAAGGTCCCGCCCAGCATGCCCAGTCCGGTATGCGGGACCGTCGCGACCACAGACGCCCCGGTCACCGTGTTCATCCCGGTCATTGTTTGCGGTTGGAATGATGGATGCGCATAAAACACATCCGCTTCCAGCCCCACCCATTTGTCATCAAACAGCCCGCCGGCGAGAAAATAGTTGCCGAACTTCAGACCGCCAATCGCACCATTTGAAAACGTGAAATCCGAAAAGAACTGAGTATGGACGGTCCCACTGAGCTGACGAAACCCCGTGTCCTGCGGCATGGTGACGCCACCATAGGCACCAAGATACCATTCGGCCTCCACCGGACGAAGTTGTGGCGCTAGGGACCACAAGCCAAGAAGAGCGACTGTAAGGTGGAGTCGATGATGAGGGCACCGCGGCAGACTTCTTGTGAAAAGCCTTATGACGGCCAGAAGCCGGACCCGAACGACCATAACGTCGCCCATAGCTCCCCATCGCCAATGAGATAGGGCCAATCATGCCGATTTTGCGGATATGCGCTTTACCGTTCGTACGATGCTAGGTCAAGCATTTTCCCACAGGCCGGCTAAGTAACTCGCCATATAGTCAGGCGAAATGACTTGGGTAGTCAAAGTGTTAAGAGCCAGGTTGCATAAAAGAAACTCGATGCAGAAGTGGCCGAGACGGAAGAGGTAAGTCAGCACTTGGGCTACACTTCGTCATCAGAGGAGGGAGGAACGATGAAAGGATTGGCGCTTGGCGATTTCTGATGGCAGGAGTGAAGATGGATGCGTGGTGTAATCGTGGTGGAATATTATTGCTTTCGAAATGGAAAAGTTTCCTTAAATCTTGGAATACAGCAAATGAAGCGATGCCGTTTCATGGGTCTGTGCAAGGGATGCCTCGTGCTGATTGCGCGCCTCATCGATGCAGCAACGGATTTGCAAAATGCATCTCCTGCATCGTCATTGGCAGGGCGTGGGCTGACTGCCCCATTCTGCCTTAACTGTGAAAGCTAGAACTTAATCTGCTATGTCAAAGGTCAAGGTCCCTGAGAAGCCCTCCCAATCTGCTATTCGTGATCGGAACGCCGACCACAGGTCATCAATTCGAGGGATATCGATGAGAAGAAGGAGCATACTGACAGACGCCCCGTCACTGCCGACGAGGCAGATAAAGTCACGCTCCTTCCGTCCTCTGAATCCACAGTTGGCTTCTCGGCGCCATGGACTTACGCAGGGTACGGCTGCCGGAGGATCACCACGCGTCTGGCGTGCAGGAGCAGACGACGGGCCACAGCGACCACAGCGCGCTTCGCACCTGTTCGTAGTTTCAATCGGTCATAAATGGATCGCATCCCGGGATCTTTTGTGAGAAACCGCCACGCGGCTTCTATGAGCGTCCCGCGGAGCGCATTTTTGCCGGACCGGGTAATGCGGCCCATACGGACCTTGTCCGCACTGGAGTGCTGTGAGGGCGTCAGCCCAACATACGCCGCCAATTGATCGCCGTGCCTGAATCGGTGCAGGTCGCCTAATTCTAACAGCAACTCCATCGCCGCAATGAGACCAATGCCCGGAATGGTTCGGAGCCATTGAACCTGCGATCGATAGCGGTCCGTTTCTGCGAGTGATCGGAGCAATTTGGTCTGCTTGACGATCTGACCCGTGAGGAATTCGTACTCCTCTAAGAGCCGTTGAAAACTGTCCTGCAACCACGCGGTAGAGAACCGGAGACGCTGTAAGTTCTGTAGGTAAATACGGGTCCATGGCCCTGTGGGCTCAGGAAGCTCAATGCCGTAGAATCGGAGTTCCGCTTTAATGCGATTTTGCGTGCGAACACGATCGCCAATGAGCTGGCGGCGCCGCCGAATGACCTGTCGGTGCATCCGACCCTCTTCGTCTGGTACCCAGACCTGCTTCAGCAGCCCCTTCGCTAACAGCAGGGCCAGTTTTCGGCTATCCTTCCGATCGGTTTTCACTCGATTGCCCGCCTCCTGAGGAATCAAGCTGGGCGGCGTGACGATACAGGTGGCGCCCACCGCCACCAGCCGATCGTGAAGCCAGTACCCAAAATATCCCGCCTCGTAGACGACGTGCAGCACGGCACGGCGGTAACGACTGAGGAGGGCCTGCAACGCATCCCATCGACCGGGAATCGTGCCGTGGAAGAGTTCTACCTCCGTTGTTCTGACCGTGACATGCCAATTCTTTCGGTGAAGATCAATGCCAACAAAGAGCACTTGCCCCACGTCCTGCTGCTTTTTCTTGGTCGCCATAGAAGCCTCCATCATAATGAGTAGAACGAAGACTTCCAGGAAGTACTGATCCTTCTCACTGCAGGCAATACTCTCTCCAGAGCATAGTGACTGACAGTCAGATAGAGTCCTCGCCTTCAAGAAAGGAGCGAGGACGATGACCACGGAGCAGAAGATCATCAAGACCAAGGTGGGTGTATTGGAACTGGCGAAGCAACTGGGCAACGTCTCCAAGGCCTGCCAGCTGATGGGGTATAGCCGAGATAGCTTCTACCGGTTCAAAGAACTGTACGAGACGGGCGGTGAGGCGGCGTTACAAGAGATCTCCCGGCAGAAACCGCTACTCAAGAATCGCGTCGCCCCGGAGGTGGAGCAGGCCATCGTCCAGATAGCAATTGACCAACCCGCGTGGGGCCAAGTCCGCGTCGCGAACGAACTGCGCCAGCAGGCCCTGACGATTTCACCGGCCGGCGTCCGGGGTATCTGGCTGCGGCATGACCTGGAGACCACGCGGAAACGCCTGAAGGCGTTGGAGGCCAAGGTCGCCCAAGACGGGCGGGTGCTGACGGAAGCCCAGGTGGTGGCCTTGGAGAGGGCAAAGGCGGACAAAGAAGCCCATGGGGAATTTGAGAGCGAATGTCCCGGCTACTGTGGCGCGCAAGACACGTTCTATGTCGGGACCCTCAAGGGCGTGGGCCGGATCTATCAACAGACCTTCATCGACACGTACAGCAAGGTGGGCTTTGCGAAGCTGTACGACCGCAAGACACCGGTGATGGCGGCGGAACTGCTAAATGACCGGGTCTTGCCGTTCTTTGAGCAGCACGACATTCCGCTGAATCGGGTCCTTACCGATCGCGGCACGGAGTATTGTGGCGCACCCGAACGCCATGAGTATGAACTGTACCTGGCAGTGGAGAACATCGATCATACGCGGACTAAGACCCGGCATCCTCAGACCAACGGGATCTGCGAACGGTTCCACAAGACCATGTTGAACGAGTTCTACCGTGTGGTGTTCCGGAAGAAGATCTATCGGACGCTCGACGAACTCCAGGCAGATTTGGACGTGTGGCTGCGGGAGTATAACGAACAGCGGTCCCATCAAGGCCGCTGGTGCTACGGCAAAACGCCGATGCAAACGTTTGGGGACAGTGTGCCGCTGGCGAAGGAGAAGATGTTAGCAGCCTAAACCCGGTGAGGACTTGCTGTCTGTCCGATGAAGTCTTGAGCTATACACCTTAACAGATAAGCCGTCTTGCCACACTGTTTGCTGGCCATTGCTCCTCCGGGAACGCTCCCGCCAAATTAGTAATTCTTAGCTATACTTCATTCGACAGGACTATGAACCGGCTCGTACTCATGGAGAAAACTCGAATTGGTTATGTCCAATGCCCATATCAAATCCTACTCACCGCTTGTCCCTCTTGATGAAGCTTTGAAGCCGCCTCGGGAGACGATTCTGTTAGTGGACGATCATCCATCCATCCGAAAGCTCCTGGGATCTATCTTGAAGAGTGAGGGATATGCGGTTTTAGAAGCCAAAGATGGCCCGCAAGCATTGAAGCTATGTCAGCATCATGGAGACAAAATCCATCTGCTGCTGACCGACATCGTCATGCCTCAGATGAATGGCCATATGCTTGCAGAACAAGTCGTCATACTGCGTCCGGGCATAAAGATTCTCTATATGTCCGGCTACGTCCAGCCCCAGGCCTTCAGGCGGCTCCGCTCCCAGGGTGACGATCACTTTCTCAAGAAACCGTGCGACATTCGAGAGGTGTCGCGCAAGGTCAGGGCGCTTCTGGATCATGGCGCGTCATCTTCAGCCTAACGATTCCATTAGTCCTCTTTTGAGAACTGGAACGACCTAGCTTAAGTTCCAGGGCGTGGCTTCGCATACACCACGAAGATCGTCATGGCTAACATTGACATGGCGGCTCCGAACCAGAATGGTGCAGCGGGACCAATATGATCCCAGAGCAAACCTGCCGCGATGCTGGCCGGTAAAATAGCCAATCCTACGACCATATGGTACAGGCCAAAGCCGGTGGCTTTTCGACCGTCCGGTATCAATGTCGCGAGGTAGGCTCGGTGCACGCCGTCGGTCAACCCCATATAGCATCCATAGAGCACAAATAAGCCGGCCATGTGCCACGGTGCGGTGGAGAGCGCGGCTGCGGCATAGGTACATCCGAACATTCCAAAGCCGGCCACGATGATCGTCCGACTCCCGAGCCGATCCGCCATCAATCCGGCCGGGATCGAGATCAAGGCATACACTGCGTTGAAGGCTAAGTACGCGGCAGAAATCCACCCGCCACTCATCCCCACCTGTTCGGCTTTTAAAATAAGAAAGGCATTACTGGAATTGCCGAGCGAGAAGAGACCGATGACGACGATGAAGGTGATAAAGCCTGTATCGAACTCTTTCAGAGACATCATGAATGGCGCACGAACTGTTGGGGCGTGACCGTCTGCGGAGATGAAGAAGACAATCAGTAAGATGGCGATGATCCCAGGCAGGATCGCAAGCCAGAAAACCATCCGATAATCGCCCGGCCATATCAAGAGTAACAGGAGCGCAAGAGCTGGTCCAACCACCGCTCCGGCGGTATCCATTGCGCGATGAAAACCGAACGCGGATCCGAGCCGTTCGGGCGGAGTGGAGAGCGCGATGATGGCATCCCGAGGCGCCGTCCGAACCCCTTTCCCAACACGGTCAGTCATTCGGCCGGTTAAGACCATTCCCCATCCGCCTGCGAGCGCGAGGAGTGGACGAGACGCCGTGGAAATGCCGTAGCCCACTCCCATCAGCATTTTGTTCTTGCCAAAGCGATCAGCGAGTGCGCCGGACCACAATTTCAGGATACTTGCCGTCGATTCGGCCAGCCCCTCAATCAAACCGATGGTTGATTTATTGACGCCGAGGGTAGACGAGAGAAAGAGAGGGATGAGCGGGTAGACCATCTCGGAACTGACATCCATGAAAAAACTGACCCACCCGGTCACCCATACGTTACGAGGGATATGCCGAATCATCGCGGACGGTCAGAGTTCAAGAATGTCGGGAATCGCACAGGCATGAGGGTAATAGCCGAACTGGCGCGCTCAAAACATTCGCTCGGCAAGGCCGCAGGGAGTGAGGGCTATGAGGCGTAACTATCTCACCCGCCCACCCCAAGCGCGCCAAGACGCGCTCCTTCCCGACGGTACGTCGAGTGGCCCGAACGAGAACGAAGCTGACGGATGTTTTCAGCGGACTAGCCATAGCGATCTTCATCCCAGGGGAATGCCGTATTCGAATAGCCGCGCACTTCCCAGTAGCCCTTACGATCGTCTTCTAGAAACAGAATCTCCTTGATCCACTTCGCGCCTTTCCATGCGTACCGTTTGGGCACGATAAGTCGCACCGGTCCGCCATGCTCAACAGGGAGCGGTTGTCCATTCCACATCCGTACCAATAGAACGTCGGTATCATCACAGGCTTCCAATGGGAGGTTGGTGGTGTAGTTGTCATACGAGGTAAAGTGGACGAAGCGAGCCTCAGGACGAAGCTTCGCCGTTTGCATGATGTGCCGAAAGCTCACGCCTTCCCAGGCATTATCGAACGTGCTCCAGGTCGTCACGCAATGGAAGTCCGAGACGTCGTGTACTTGCGGTTGTGCTAAAAACTGGTCCCACGTCCACGTGAAAGGAGTGTCTACCAGCCCATTGACAGAGAGACGCCAGTCGGTCAGTGGAATTGCCGGATGGATACCGAGATCCAGTACCGGCCATCCCTTGGTGAGATGTTGACCCGGCGGAAGGCGATTCCCACGCGGCCGTCGATCTTGAACCGCCCCTTCTTCGAACGATAGGCCTCGCCTCGCTTTGGCCCATTCTTCTTTCCGAGCAATGAGTTTTTCGTTGAGTTCATCCATGGCGACTCCTTCGCCTTGCGGATTCACGGTTCAGGAATATGATTTCGATTCTGCATAATGGATACATCGTTCTGGCAACGAAGACTGATTCGATCCTCAGAACAGGTTGCCGGACTACTTGTCTTAAGTATACCGGCTTGGTACAGCTTCCGCCCATTCGTTCACTTCCATACGATCACCATTCCACTCAGGAGGACGACATGCGAATACTCTTCATTGCACCTCTACTAGTTATGTTTGTGGGATGTCAAACGAGCCCATCAGGACATTGGACACAGGCTGGGAAAACGGATCAAGACGCGCAAGCCGACTATGCCCATTGCGAGAAAGTGTCGATGCAGGAGGCGAATGGCATGAGGAGCACCGATGTATTCAAAGAAGACATCATCAAAGAAGTCTGCATGAAGCGAATGGGATATCAGTATGTGCAGATTAAGTAATCCTTTCATTGAGATGTTTCCCCTGGCTGAGGTACGGACTCGGATGGAATGGCTCGTAAAGCCAGCCCGGTGATTCATACATATCTTTCCCGACGAAGGTATAAGGCGGCCTTCTGCCAAAAAGCACTTGGTGCCATTTATTATCCCGGCTGAACGGTAAATCGCATCGTTCCCATCAGGCTGATTTCATTCACACGCCAGCCGACATGAACTTCCACTTTATATTGTCCTGGCTTCCAGCCGCCGGGTGGGGCATCCAGCTTGACGTATCCTGACTCATCCTCCAGGGCAATCAACATCACGTCCTGGGCGATGAGCTTGGTCGGATCCAAGTCAGCTACCCGCTCCGGATAGCACAAGCCGAATACCTGAAAGGACTCCAGATGCTGGTGAAGTTTGAAAACCATAAACACCGACGCATCCGGGCGAAAGACATCCGTGGGATTCACCGGCACGATATCGTTGGCACGATGGTAGCCAAGCTCGTCTTCGAAGCCTTCGGCAAATTGAATGGACTGGAACAGACCTTGAGGAGCGGCATCGAAGTTATACGGCTTGGCTTCGTTGGAGATCTGAAATTCAGGGATCGGCACGTTCCGCGTGATGGGCGGCTCTTCAGCCAGACTCGTGCCTGACGGACATAAACCGGCGATGATGAGAAGCACCGCAGCTCGTACTATGATGGCCGGCAAGTACATCCCACTCTGATTGTTACACGGACCTTCCCGGTACTGTCAACGAGGAGCGTGCGGTCGTGATCTTCTACCGGAATGGCCGCCAAGAGCGGTTGCGGCGTCTCTTGAGCTTTTGTTACACTCCCTCGTATGTCAACGACCACCTTCAATAATCCAGATGCCTTGCCGCAACTCATTGGTGAATTTCGCCCTGTCGATGAGTGGCAGGCTCATATCAATGATATCTTCTATGGACTGCGCGGCGGTCGACTCCGCGAGTTCTCTCAAACATTTGCTGCGGCGGATTATCGGATGGCCCACGCCCTTGCGGCGGATTATTACGATCGCGTGCGAAAACGCGATCAGGCAAAAGATCAGAGTCAACCGGCGAGTGGTCACTCGGACAGCCTCATCATTCATGAATGGGGTTGCGGAAACGGCAATCTCGCCGCCTGTTTTCTGACACACCTCAAAGCGGTCGATAAGAACGGCCAGGTCTATCCGAGAGTCCGCTATGTGTTGGTGGATACACAGGAGGCTGCTCTCAGCTCCGCGATGGCCCATCCGGATCTCGTCCAGCATCAGGACCGTATCGAGTCCTTGTGTGCACATATCGAAAACCTCAGCACCGTGAAGGAGGGCTCGGTTGACCGCATAATATGCAATGAACTGTGGAACGACCTGCCGACGAAGCTCATGCTTCGAAAGGATGGTGACGTCGAGGAAGAATTCCTCAGGCCGAACCTGAGCGAAGCTCGGCACGCTGAAATCGCGGACTGGTCAGGATTCGTCCATGCCTTCGACGCGAAGGACATCAAAGCGCTTGAGGCATTCCCGGCCTTTCTCGAGGACATTGTCTGGGAAAAAGAATATCGCAAGTCGGATTGGAAACTCATTCCCTACCGAAAGACCATCACCGAATTTCTCAAGAAGATCGACGATCACGTCTTGGTACCGGTGAATCTAGGCGCGTATGCCTCGATAAAAGAGGCCAAGCGACTGTTGGCGCCGGGCGCTATTGGGTACAGCAGCTTCGATGCTGGGACGTCCGATCTCGATGTACTCAATGACCCTGAGAAGCCCTGTTATGGACAGTTCGGCGGACAGTACAGTTTCATGGTGAACTTTACCTTAGCCGAGATGGTGGCCAAGCATCTTGGAATGAAAGTGTCCGAGATCGAACCGCAAAAAGAATATGTCGGCCGTTGTCTTACGACGAATGTGATGAGTCTGATGGACCTGCTTGCCACTCACCCGCGTTGCCATGCCTTGAAAGGGTGGGAGCAAGACCGGCTTATTTTGCAGACCATTCGCGCTGTGAATGAGGCCTACTGGAGTCCGTATCAACGCAGCATCGAATTTCCTCTCTCAGGAGAGATCGCGAAGGAAAATCGTGAGACGCTTGAGTCGATCTTGCAGTCCTTGAAGCGCGATGGGATTCCCGATACGATTGCCTATCTCACGGAAGAAGAATTGACGACCGCCCTGCAAGATCTGGAAGCGATTGGCTACGATCGTGACACCATTCAGTCTGCGCTTCAGGCTCCAGCTCAGAATGTGGATTATTACCACCATTTCATGAAGCCATAGCGGCAATTCGCAGAACCGTCTATTTTCTAAAGAAATTTCTTGACTCGACTGGACTTTTTTAGTACGGTGCTCGAGGTTTTAGCGTGCCTTACCCCTTTCGGATTATATCGAAAGGCTAATCGACCAGGGTTATTTGTACACTCGCCCTGGATGACGTAGAGGGAACATGTTCGGTTCATTTGGTTGGATGGAACTTTTGCTGATCTTGATCATCGTGCTGATTATTTTCGGCGCGGGGAAGATCCCCCAATTGGGTGAAGGTTTAGGGAAGGCCATCAAAGGATTTAAAAAATCAGTAAACGAAGCAGATGCCGTCGATGTGACACCGACGGAGGAGCACACGGCGCAAACCCAGCAGATTCCTCAGGCCGGGCAACCGCAGCCCGGTGTCCAGACCCAGGCGCAGCCACACGCCGCGCCGACCGACCAACCCAAACACGGATGAATTGCAGAACGGGGTTTATTCGAGATGTTCGGCTTGGGTGCGGGAGAAATTCTCATCATTTTGGTCATTGCCTTCCTACTGTTTGGTCCCAAACAACTTCCAGAAGTCGGGCGACAAGTCGGCAAGGCCGTCAGGGGGTTCAAGGAAACTGCCGACGATCTTCGCAAATCTGTCGAGCCGGAGATTAATTTGATTCAGCAGGAAGTCAAAATGGTAGAACAGGACTTCCAAGCCTCGATGAAAGAAGCTGAGCAGGAGATCGAGAACATTACCAAGAGTCCGGAATCAGTGTCGGATGCCAATGCGCCGAAGGGTTGATGATCAATTTTCATAAAACTTAGATATAATTACGACGTTTAGCTAGGGCACACGAAGCGTCGAAAGGGGGTGACGGATCGTCACATGAAGTCAACGCCGAGGCATCGGCACAATGCCTCAGCACGATTCAATATATAGGACGACCTCTTCATAGTGGAAGCGGTTGGAGTCACAAGGGTCGTCGGTGGTCGAGCACGGAAGCCATCGGCAGATCGTTATCCAATCAACAGGAGGAACGCTATGAGAAGCATTCAAGGACGAAGAGGGTGGCTTCGCCACTCGATCGCCTTCGCGGCGGCCGTAGTCGTCGCCGCAGTTCAGTTCTTCAGCTCACCAGTCTTCGCCGCCTACGAACTACCACCGGGCGAACGTATTACGAACCTTCCCGCGATCCCGCGGAACATGCCTCAAAAAGAAGCCTACGAAAACTACGATCCGGTGATCGGCCGGAATTTCGATCTTAAGAATCTCTGGATCCGCGGCGACATGCGCGTGAGACCGGAATGGCGGAACGGCGTCTGCTTCGGCGGATCGCCGGTTAATGGGTTTGGCGGTTGTAATGCCGGGGTTCGAGGGTCGGGGACTGGCGGTCAAGGGCCAGGTGCGAACAATTCTTTCGTCCAGCAATGGGCTCGTTTGGGTATCGGCTATGATCTCTCGCCAGATGTCAATTTCTACGTCGAGCTGATTTACTCCCATGACTGGGGTACCACTGCGAACCCGGCGAATGCTGGCCAGGCTGGTGGGCCAGCCTTGAACAACAATTGCGGACAGGCTGGCGCAAACGGTGCTGCTGGTTGTGGACTTGGCGTTCGTGCGGCCTATATGCTCGTCAGAAATCTCGGCGACGTGCAGGGTCTGAGTTTAAAGGCGGGCCGCCAATATTTAGTGTTCGGAAATCACTCCTTGCTTGGTCACTTTGATTGGGCGAACACCGGCTTCTCCCATGACGGGTTCATGTTAAATTACAGCGGCAACAAAAACATCGAAACGTGGTTGGGGTGGTTTCGAGAGGCCGACTTGAACATCGGCGAAGCCGCGTCGACTGGCAGTTTCAATAACTGCGGTGGAGTTGCAAATGTCGCCTGCCAATCCAAGCAACAGGCGCAAATGGTAGTTTTTTACAATCAGATCAAGTCGATCCCTGGTTTTTTAATTGAGCCACACTATATTCTGTGGCAGAGCGGCCTGGCCTCTGCAACAGGAGCCGGACCAGGCCTTGCCGCTGCAGCGACATCGAACGTAGGTGTCTGGGTACCAAAGTCCGCAAATCAGGTTCGGCATACCATCGGTAATCGGACCGAAATGCGGAAAGGCAACTTCGACTTTATTAATGAACTCGAATATCAGTTTGGAACAATGGCGTCAGGGCAAGCCGTCGGAACCAATGGTGCCACCACTCAGGATGTACATATCAATGCCTGGGCCACTCGAAACTGGTTGGGATATACGCACTACCAGTCCAAGTGGAAGCCGCGCTTTGCGGTCGGTTTTGACTACGCGTCTGGAGATGGGAATGCGAACTGTAACGCTCCGGTTGTTGCAGGCACCGGCGCCGCCAATTATCGTTGCACTACCGGCAACACTTTTGAAAACTTGTATCCGACGAACCACATCCACATGGGTTATATGGATGTGATGGCATGGAAAAACATGCTCACGCCTTCGGCCAATATCCAGTTCCGTCCATCGGCGCGCGACCACTTTGAGATCTGGTACAACAATTTCAATCTCGCCAGTGCGCGAGACAACTGGTACCGTGGTTCGCAGACCGTCTATGTCTTCTCGAAGAGCAACAACACCGCAAAGCACATCGGCGACGAAGTGGACTTCACATGGACACGTATGTTCGCCGATGGCAAAGTGGCCTTGCAGACGACCTATGGCTACATGTGGACGGGTGACTACATCAAGCAGAACCTTGGCAACAGTTCCAATCAGCAGTGGGCGTATGTGTCACTCTGGGTGAATTTCTAAGCTACAGAAAGGAGATTTGACTATGGGTAACAAGTTGATGATTCTTGCTGTAGCGGCGGTTGCTGGATTTATCAGCGTGCCGTTTTCAGCTCAAGCCGATGAGGCGACGTCGTTGACGAACCAAGCCATTATCGAATTGACCGATCCACCCGCTTTGGGTGGACGGACGACGGTCGATCCCAACAAGCGTTGGGGATCGGATGTTGGACAGATCGCAAAGGCGACCGCCTTGCTTCAAGAAGCACGAAGCAAATCGAGCGCTGGTGGAGACGCCAATCGTCTCTTAGAAGAGTCCATTGCATATGGACAGGCCAAGCTGCATAAGGAAGCGCGCCTCTCGGCTCAGGGAGCACTCTTTCACCTGTGCAAGGCTGGAGGTGGGGGTGACGGCTGCGATAAGGTTCCGAAGTTCGGTAGCTACGTCGCGCCATAACGGGTAGATAGAAATTCAGGGTCTGGGAATCCCCGCCGAGTATTTTTCGGCGGGGATTCTTTTTTGGGCTGACTTTCAACTTGTCGTATCTGTGGCAGACGTTTATACTCCCACGCGCATGTTCGACTCTCGCCCCGAATCTCCACCTCTCGATCTTCTCCAACACCTTCGCGAGCGCTTCGGATTCGAAGATTTCCGCCATGGTCAGCGTGAAGTAATGGAGGCTGTGCTGAACAGGCGTGACGTACTTGCCGTTATGCCGACAGGGCAAGGAAAATCCTTGTGCTTTCAGCTCCCGGCGACGCTCACAGCAGGCCTGACCGTGGTCATCTCGCCTCTTATCGCCCTGATGAAGGACCAAGTTGACGCGCTCCGGACACGGGGGATCGCCGCCTCTGCCTTTCACTCCGGTCTCCTACCAACCGAGCGGGATCGGGTGATTCAAGACATGCGCCTGGGGAAACTGCGATTGCTCTATCTTGCCCCGGAGCGCATTCAGCATGACTGGTTTATGCGGCATGTACGCATGGCAGGAACATCGTTGCTCGTGGTAGACGAGGCTCATTGTATTTCTCATTGGGGCCACGATTTTCGTCCCGATTATCTGCGGCTTGGTGAATTGCGGCGACAGCTGGACTTTCCACCTTGCTTGGCGCTGACCGCTACGGCGACGACACGAGTTCAGCAGGATATCCACGAGAAGTTGGAGTTCCGCCAGCCACTGACGGTCATCACCGGCTTTCGGCGCTCGAATCTGCGATTTGCCGTCGAGATCTGTTCGTCTAAGGCGGACAAACACAAGATTTTACAATCCCTCTTGAGCCAGACTCGCACCGGGACGAAGCTGATCTATTGTTCAACCCGTCGCCATGTGGAAGAGCTGGCGCAATGGCTTCGAACCTTGTATCCCGACGTCCACTATTATCATGCGGGTCTCGCAGACGAATTACGTGTGTCTATACACGAACAATTTTCACAAGATCGGATTCGCATCCTTGTCGCTACGAATGCTTTTGGCATGGGAATCGATAAGCCGGATGTGCGGCTGGTGATACATTACGACGTGCCGGGCAGTCTCGAAGCGTATTATCAAGAAGCTGGCCGAGCCGGCCGTGATGGCGATCATGCTCAGTGTGTGTTGCTTTTTCAGCAGAGTGATGTCGCGACGCAGGAATTCTTCATCCAAAAGTTAGGCGAAGGCCTTCCGCAGTCCGGAACTGACGTGTCTCAGCGCCAGGACGCCTGTCGTGAGCTCCTTCGCCGCATGGTGTCCTATGCCTACTCCCAAACCTGTCGTCAGCTCACGTTCTTAAATTATTTTGGGGACGTGGAAGAAACGACACTGGGCCCGTGCGGTGAGTGCGATCTCTGTTCGTCTCCCCCGGTGGCGGCAGAAGCAGACGAGGAGATGCTTCGGCACGCCCGCATGGTGCTGGCGACCGTCGACAAATTCCAGGGCCGTTTCGGAGCCACACGGGTCACGGACGTGCTCTATGGCAGCACGGGGAAAGCCGTCCTGGAGTTGCGTTTACACACGACCGAGTCGTTTGGACGATTGCGAGGTCTTGGCAGAAGCGGCGTTACGCGTCTGATTCGTCGGCTCGCGGCCTCCGGCCACGTTGTCTTTGACGGTCTTGAATTTCCCGTGATGACGTTGAGTGCGAAAGGCATGGCTGTACTGAAAGGGACAGAACGCTTGGTGTGGGGACCCATTGATGGGAAAAGGCCAACGGAGGAACCCCGTCGATCAATCGAGAAGCCCTCACGCGCAGCCCCGCTCCACGACAGTCATCCGGATCGAGGCCTCTTTGAACGGCTTCGCGCCCTCAGAGCGAGGATCGCGGCCGAAGAAGGGGTGGCCTCATTCCTGGTCTTTCACGACAAAACCTTGCGACATATTGCCAGCCTGCGACCTACGTCCATCAGCTTGCTGGAATCGGTTCCGGGAATTGGACCGGCGAAGTTGGAACGCTATGGAAGGCAGGTGTTGCAGGTGGTGAATGAAGACGGCGGCGAGGCCTAGGCGCTCCCCTGTGCTCGCAGAGCGCGCACGCTAAGAAGCATGCTCGCTCGATGCGCGAAGTGGAGGAGCATCTAGGCCTCGTCGCCTATTGCCTCCTGCGTGATGTGGAGGAGGAGTGAAGTCAAGCCGCTAAGGCGGCAGCGGTCCAGCCTTACAAAACTCCGCTTTGAGTTCTGCATATGTGTGCACGACCGGGAATTGCGGAAATTCCTTCGCCACGTTCTGCGGGGGACGAAAGAAGACACCGGCGTCTGCAGCTCCTAACATAGATGTGTCGTTGTACGCGTCGCCGGTTGCTAGAACGCGAAACTGGAGGCTTTTGAGGGCCAGGACCGAGGCTCGCTTCTGATCCGGCTGACGTAACTGGTAGTTGACGATGCGGCCAGCCGTGTCAATTTCGAGGCGATTGCAGAAGATGGTGGGATAGCCCAGTTGCCGCATCAATGGCAGGGCAAACTCGGAAAATGTATCAGAGACGACAATCACTTGGCACCGTTCACGGAGCCAGGCGATGAATTCCCCGGCACCCTCGAGCGGCCGCATCATGGCGATGACTGATTGGATGTCTGCCAGCCGAAGCTTGTGCTCATCTAAGATCCCGAGGCGTCGCTTCATCAGTGCGCCATAGTCGGGCATATCGCGTGTGGTGAGCCGAAGATCAGCAATTCCCGTCTTCTCTGCGACGTTGATCCAAATCTCTGGAATTAACACACCTTCCAAATCGAGGCACGCGAGTACCGGTTTGGTCATAGCTCTCCTCTAGTTTGACACACCATCGAAGATTGATGGACGGCGCATGATAGCCCAAATTCCTTTTATGGACAATCTCCTGTCATCCATTGGACGAGAGGACGCCACGGCTTTCTTCAAATACGGCAATACAGTTTGAGATGGCTATGCATAAGCGCTCAGCACTTTTTCTGGGTGAAGCCTTTTCCGACCGTGGGTCGAGCGAAGGAAGCGCGTGTCGAGTCTGGACCGCCGTATCAAGAGGTCATGTTCAATCGCACGGCTTATCCCTTGCGCACCGCTTACCTCGTCGCCCGGTTGGCGAATTCCTGTTCAAGTATTCGCGATACATTCCCGAGCATGTGTTCTAGTAACTCCGTGCCTTGCCACGTGCCTTGCCCTTCTCTTGCATGCTGCTCTGCCCAATCCAACGCGATCGGCAGTGGGATCAAGGTCGGGGCCGTTCCCCTTAATTGAGACCACAAGAGGGCCAAGACGGTTCCCACACGCATTGGGGCGGGAAGGGGGTGCACCGGATTATTGACGAGGTCATCACAGAGAGCGGCTGGTGTCGTGACCAGCAATTCGCGACACGCAGCCGGCCGGTCTTCATAGATTGAGCAGGTCTCTTCTTCTAAAAACGGGCATGCCATCCTGAGGGCATAGTAGTCCCGGTTAATGGGTTCCATATCTTCATCGGTCAGCGGGCGTTCACTGTCCGCTAATGCAGTGAGCCGGGCAAGGATTCCGGTTTGCTGCAAATGTGTGCGTGCACTACCGAGTCTGTTCAGGAGGGCTTTTCGACGTCCATCAGGCAGCGCATCGACCATAGCTTTCAGGGCGAAGGCTTCAGGAGGCGAGATCGGCACGAGCATGCGACAGCAAGCTGCACATCCTTTTTGGCAGGAGACATGCTGACCTGCATCTTGGCTCTGTGCCTGCTCCAGCGCAGTCGCTTCTTCGCCGAGACGCCGTGTCAACGGAACGATGGCCGTAATGGGTACAAAATTCGCCGGGACATCGACGGCCGTCGAGAGGTCTCCGGCGGGTGTCTTTAGTGAAATGTGGAATCGTTCGGAACGTGCCGCGTCCATGCGATACCATGATGAATGTTGATCCCATCTTAGTGGACGTCTGTCAGAACGGTCAAGGAACGGACTTGAAGCGTGTGATATGTTGCGGGGCGCAGGCCGATTTCAGATAATGAGGGAAGGAAGGGTCTGAGTGGTATGAAGCTATCCGGCCATGTGATCGGCCTGCTGAAAGAATACATGCATGATCTGGTTGAACAAGCTGCCCAGGAGGCGCTGACGCAACAGTCGTTCGGCTTTACCCCCGCTCCCTACCGACCCGATCAGGCTATCTCAGACTTGTTGGCGATCTTAGACGATCGGATTGAATCCGAAGGCATGCAGGTCGGTCTGCCGGATGGCTTTCTTCATGCAATGTGGACGGTCTGCAATGAGGCCCGCACTCACATTCTCAACCAGGTATGGATGGAGTCGAATGCGTCCGGGACGCCCACCAAAGCCTCCACGCGTCAACTGACGTATCAAGCCCTCATTGAATATCTCGAAACAACCGACGGCCCGGCTTCAGCATGAACCGGGGGACAGCCAGTCGGCTGTCCTCAGGACAGCCAGTCCGGCTGTCCTGAGGGTGGCTGTTTCACTTGCTCCATTACAATTTTCCTATTGCGCGATACACCCACATGCCGACTCGCTCGGAAATCGCATTCGTACTGATGAGCAGGACGTCAGCCCGCGGGATCAAGTCGAAGGGTTGGCCTCTCCAAAAATGATCGGAGCGATCTTTCAAGGTGTACCCGCAGGGCGCTGCGGTCACATTCAATCCCTGCATTCGAAAATGCGCCATGGCACGTGGCATATGACTGGCGGACGTGACGAGAAGGAGTTTCTTATCACCCACCAACCGCTTCGTTTCAACGGCACTTTCATACGTGGTCCGCGAGCGATGTTCGGTGAGAATGGCGTCGGGGGAAAGGCCGAGCCGTACGGCGAACCGCTTCATCTCCACAGATTCTTCCGGACCATAGCCGAAGATCGTCGCATCTCCCGCCGACATGATCATGTGATCGGCGATCCCCTGAGCAAAGAGATCTACACCGCAGAGTGTACGAACGAGCGTAAATTCACTCAGGACGGTACGTGGCCGAAGAGTGCCTGTTTCATAGACGCCTCCACCGAGGACCACGATGGCGTCGAAGTGCTGTCCCGTAGCGCCATCAAATGCTGGATACTCTTCTTCCAATGGACCAATCAACTGAGTGGCAATCAGTGGACTGCCGAGTAAGTAGGCGACGGCGAAGCTTATCAAGGCGATGAGGCGAATCCGTCCGAGCCGTTTGGCCGAGTGTGGCCAAAAGACCGAGAGCACCAAGAGCCCTAAGAGCAGAAGCAGCCAGGTGTAAGGGTAGACCCCATATTTGATGAGCTTATACAAGCCGAACCAAAACGGAGACAATTCCATTCCATGCCTTTCTTTTCGACGTTGTGCGAGGTCATCAATTCACGTAGCATGGCTTGGCACGATGTTGAAAAGGGCTTCAGCTTTGTTCTCGCTTCGTTCAAAGCCTCAACGTAGCGCCTCGAGACAAAAGTCTGTCTTGGCAGGGTTAGAGATGGCGGGTGGAAGGGCACGGCTCGGCCTCTCACTCGCTGTGGCCGCGTTGACGCCTTTTTGAACATCCTTCACTGTTGCGTGGCTTCGACCTGCCTATCCCGAACCCCACGGTCGGGCTAGGGCTGGAACGTTCGTTCACGCTCTGTGAGTCGTTGGATGAATGTATGCCGCAAGGAGGATACACGTGGTAAAGGGACGACACAAGAGTAAGAGCCAAGAGACGGCGACGCCGCGCTATTGGTTAATGAAATCAGAGCCGGCTGCCTTTTCAATTCAGGATTTACAAAAGGCACCCGGACGGACAACCTGCTGGGACGGCGTACGAAACTATCAGGCCAGAAACTTCATGCGTGCCATGCACGTCGGCGATGGAATCTTCTTCTATCATAGTAATGCCGATCCACCGGGCATCGTGGGAATTGCCGAAGTCGTGCGTGAAGCATATCCAGATCACTCGGCGTTTGATCGTCACGACGTCCATTTCGATCCAAAAAGCACACCCGAGAAGCCTCTCTGGGACATGGTGGATATCAGGCTGGTCCGGATTTTCCCCCGTCCCATTCCCTTGGAGCAGTTACGACACGACCCTAATCTCAAGCACATGGAGCTCCTTCGTAAGGGATCCCGCCTTTCTGTTCAGCCGGTAGCGTCTGAAGAATGGAAGCATATTCTGTCAATCGCCGACAAATAGGGAACGTAGGACCGGGCAAGTTGATTTTTCTGTGTTCTGGTGTAAGCTTTAAGCCTACGCTTATAAGGCTAGGTAATGGGCTTCCATACGCGTCAGCGAATACGACAAGTGGGAAGTTGGACGTTGCTGTCGATGGTCTCGCTTGCGCTGCTCGGATGCTTCCAACCCTCTGCCCCTTATTATGAGCGGCACGAGCTCAAGAACTTACGAGTGGTCTGGCTTGACCAAGCGAGCTTGCACGACCGGTACGAACGGATGTCGGGTAAGCCTTCGATGGCCCTTTACGGAACCGATTCATCAGCGGGCGTGCAGAGTGTGAAGGGCTTCTTTGACTTCAATACAAATACGATTTATTGTTCGAAAATGGATTTTACGGCATGCGGGCATGAGTTACATCACGCCATTATCGGTCACTTCCATCCGGACTCGCCACTTCGATAGCTGTCGGTATTGTCAGCGAACGCCAAGCCCTCCCTCCCTCCATCCTCAACTCTAACGTCCAATCTCTTTCAGCGGCTCGTCGGTGATCGTCACTGGCCCCCGCGGATTGTGGTCGAAGACGTTGGATTGATTCAACTGTTCGGGGGACGGCGTCGTGTGGCTATCTGGCGTCATGACCAAACCCCAATGATAATTGTCACAAGACGTGTTGTTCAGCAGCATCGCCTCGGCATGATAGAACAGGAGCATGCCGCTGAGCATATTGTCGCGGCATTGGTTGCGCACCAGGTCCGCGCGTGTGCCCGGGTCCCGGCCGGCGATGCCGAAGTGATGGTTCCCGTAGCAGGAGTTTTGCGAGAGGTAGGGCTGGGCGCCCGCGAAGGCGAAAATTCCCGACTCCCGGTTATAACACACCTCGTTTTCAATGAGAGACGGTCGACACTGCGTGCCGTAGATCACCACTCCAGATAAAATGCCTTCGGACGCTCGGCATCGGGTGATCGTGCAGGATGAATCAAGAATATTGATCGCTGAGTGTTGGTCGCTCCCGACGTACCGAAATGTGATGCCGCTGATCCGGCCTCCCGTGACACGCTGAAGATAGAGTGGGCCGCCCCGCCGGCTGAAGATTTCCACCCTGTCTCGCCCGGCCCCCACCAGCAACACCGGCCGTTCGGTCAAAAAGACTTTGTCTTCATACCGGCCGGGCCGAACATACACCTGGTCATCCGCCTCGGCGTCCTTCAGTGCTGCACTGGGACGCGGGTATGCCGAGG
The DNA here is from genome assembly GCF_965152615.1 of Nitrospira sp. Nam74. Classification (NCBI taxonomy): domain Bacteria; kingdom Pseudomonadati; phylum Nitrospirota; class Nitrospiria; order Nitrospirales; family Nitrospiraceae; genus Nitrospira; species Nitrospira sp. Nam74. The sequence goes on from NZ_OZ224220.1 coordinate 562,985, forward strand.
GGTCGGCCGCGTCGACCACCAAGGTCCTTCCACCGGCAGGATTGTCCGGAGGATCGTACACTTCCGCCGTCTCATCACGAGATGGCGGAACAGCTTTGTGAGGGTAGTCGCTTGGCATTTTCACCCGCCATCCTGGTACAGGCGGAAGCATTATTCGGGCGCGAAAGGCCGGAAGTCAACCCAAGGAAGACCGGATCTACGGTTGCAGGGGATGATCGGTGAGTGCTTGATAAGCCTGGCTGATTGAACTCACAGGAGACACTTGCATGAGAAACGGAGTATGCCAATCGGCATCTGCGATATCCATTTCCTCAGGGATGACGACACGACGGAGATGGGCCGCATTCGCCGCAGCCACCTTGAGCGGCAACGAGCCTACCGGGGAAATATGACCGTCCGGACTTACAGCGCCGGTGATGACCCGGTCGGCGAGAATCGATTCTCCTTTTGCCATAGCCAGAATGCTGACACTAATCATGGCGGAGAGGCTATCTCCATAGATCGTCACGCCGGGATAGGGAACCGACAGGATCACCGTCCATGAGTCGGGTTTCATTCCCGCCGCACGCGCGGCCCGATAAATGGCTTGCTGAACGGCAGTTTGGGCCATTCTGGAAAATCGGCCCGGAGCATTTCGAAATTGAACGATCAAACCGTCGTAATCGTCCCGCTGCTGGAATGACAGCACGATGTTTGCGACTGTCCCGATCGGTTTGTTCTCCATCGTGATTCCGAGAATGGGAATGAGTTGTTCTTGTGATCCTTTGAATGCCCCCACGTCAGTGATAGCAAGGAAAGACAGAAACATACTTATGACCATGACGCGGATTAAACATCGTTTGTCCCTTGTCAGTCCTGTGTCTTTCTTCATTCGACCTCAGTATCTCTTCGGATTGTGTCCGGTAATCTTGACCGGTCCCTTCAAAGACTAGCAAGCATTAGGCCGCTCCCAGCTGGGTCTCTGGCAGTGGCAGGCTCTTGATTTGTTGAGCGAAACCGGTTGCTCAAGGAAGACGGCATTAACCCGTTCTAATTTAGGTTGGGGCATGTTGTCGCAAGGGTAGGACCGAGAAATGATGGACTCTCATGCTGCAGGCTGACATGGAGCGGGCTGAATGGTTGTCCGCGTATGGGACAGGTCTTCTTGTCCAGGGCTGGTCTGGAAGACTCCGAAAAGGCCTGTCCTGCACTGGATCACTTCAGTTGTTGATTACTGTCACGGGATGACGCCATTAGTGAAAACCCTAGCTTGACCAAGTGCCTCTGAATCTTCTATTACTCGAAGCCTGCGGGGGAGGGGCATATGAAACATATCCGATTACGAACGAGCCCCATAACCATTCTGCTTTCATGCATGTTGACGGTGGCAGTGTTCATTCTTGATCTGTACGCCCCTGCCCCCCTCGCGACCGGTATGCTCTACGTCGCGCCAGTGGCTCTGATTGCCATGTGGTCTCCCCCGAGCCATTATTCCCTTGTCGTGATGATCGCCATCGCCTGCACGGCGTTAACGGTGGCCCGGGTCACGTATTTTTCTGTCGATGCCATTGGCTGGTCGACTGCCACGAACCATGGATTGGCGGTGTGCGCACTCTGGGCCATTGCGTTGCTCTCCCTTCTGCGAAAACGTATGGAGCAAAGAGCGCAGTGGATTGACGTCCTGCCTCGCCTGTAGTTCTTTGTCTTCGTGCCCCGCTTAGCATGGGGCATAGCTTGTCCATGTGAGCACAAGTCGCGCCGGTGAGTTTTGTAAGGTTTTACTAGAGCGTTAGGCCCATACAGCCTCGCTTTCTTGACAATCTGCACCTGATACTATTCGTACGGCGCGCCCCCAAACTCATCAGATGAACGTAAGAAGTCAGAAAACCGTCCATGTTATCATAGGACTCCATACTGAGATGACTGGCCGGAGGCTTGCCTCTCGCCCCTGAGGGGTTGAGAGGTACGACCTTGCAACACAGCCGCTATACCGGCGTTGAGTCCGGGTTGATGACGTAACAGAAGGAGGCGAGATGAGAAGTACACGTTCTCTCGTGAGCCTGGTCACTGTCCTTGCGGCACTATCACTGCTGCTGAGTCTTGCTGTTGATGCCAATAGTCAGACACCAGGGCGATCATCGCCAGCCGCCGACATCATCCATGGAGACGTGCTCAACATCGAAGGCGACACCTATACCATTAAGGATGTTACCGGCCACGAAGTCTATCTAAAAGTCGACGGGCAGACACAGCATGAAGATCGTATTAAGGTAGGGGATAAGGTCGAAGCGCAGGTCTCTGCAGATGGCCATGCCGTGACGATTCGGATTGCCATCCCTAATGATATGCCAAGACATTCTTCCCCTTAGGGACGTTGAAAACCTTGCTCGCTTGACCTTCCAGAGCAATGCATACGCCGTTTGATGCTGTTTTGACTGCCACGGTTAGTGCAGCGGTTCGCGGGAGGGGGGTACGATGAGATCATTTTGAGCTTCTCAAATACACGGCGGTGGCTTGCGATCGACGTGTCACATGTAGTTTGTCATACACATTCGCCAGGTAGTTTTTCACAGTTTTATCACTGAGCCCCATCACCGCCGCAATTTCCTTATTGGTCTTTCCATCGGCGACCAGCTTGAGCACTCGTTCTTCCTGGGGTGAGAGTGAATAGGGCTTTGCCTTGGGATCGCCGCTGTAGCGAGCTCTCAGAATTGACAATGCCTGTGTGGTGACCTTGGGGTCCAACAAGGATTGCCCCGTGCCTATAGTCCGAAGCGCCTCGATCAGGATGGATGTGCTGGCGTCCTTTAAGACATAGCCTTGAGCTCCCGATACGACGGCAGACAGAATAGTTTCATCATCCGCATAACTGGTCAAAAACAGTACCCGTGTATCTGGGCATTCAGCAAGAATGTCCCGGCAAACTTCGACGCCGCTACGGTCTGACAGTCTAATGTCCAAGAGCACGATATCCGGTTTCAGACGGACGGCTTCCCTGACCGCCTCCACTCCCGTCGCGCATTCACCGACCACATGCATTCCGGAGACCATATTCAGAACAGTCCGAAGTCCGATCCGGACAATCTCATGATCGTCGACGATGAGCAAGGACAGCGTTTTTGCTTTTTCTGCAGCCATCGTCATTGTCTCGGCAACTCGAGGATGATTCGAGTCCCTTGCCAAGGATGTGAGGCAATGTCGACCCGACCACCCAATGTCGAAGCCCTCGCGGTGAGGCTCCGTAGCCCCAGCCCTCGACGAGGCGGATGATTGGGCGTGAACCCGATTCCGTCATCACTAATCTGGAGCCATGGTATGCCGTTTTTTATCGTAAGTGATATCTCAACCGTAGCGGCCTGTGCATGGCGAAGGCAATTGCTGAGGGCCTCGCGGGCGAACTGTAGGACGTCTTTTCGTTGCTCCTTGCGAATGCTTGCGACCGCAGCAGGGTCGATGATGAGCTTACAATCGACGGACGACAGGCCGGTCATGGCCTCAACTAGTCCACGCAAGGCCCCGTCAAGATCTTCCCCGCCCTCGACATCCTTTCCAAGATCGTGTTTGAGAAATGAGCGGAGCTCTCGCAGAGCCTGATCCAACTGCACAGTGGCTCGCTTCAATTGTTCCGCGACCTGCGAAGGGGCATTGTGAAGAAGGAGCGTGCATGATTCCAGTCCCAATCCTACCGCATACAGCGACTGCAGGACGCCATCATGCAGGTCACATTTAATCCGGTCACGATCCTTTTCCAATTCCTGTATGCGCCGTTGACTGACGAGAAGCGCCTGTTGCAGTCGCACACGGTCCATACGGCCGGGCAGCAAGTCAATATGACCCAACGGCTTCTCCGCTGAGTCAAAGGCCGTGGCGGTCAAACTATTATCAGAGAGCTGGCACGTTCGTTTCCGGCGCGATTGGCTCGGGGTATGTGAGAGATTCATAGATTCATCCTTTTTCCGGTTCTGTACCGTTTTTGTCTGCAAGTCGTTTTGCATTACAGACTTCATACGCGTACAAATGTGGAACCTCAACAGAAATATAAGATTCTTTTGGTAGTTGGTGCACCTGGCGGATACGCCAGGTCAGGGGAGTGGTTCGCTAGAGGTCTTAGATAGTTGGATGGACGCTGGCAGTCTGGATCTCTTGGCCTGGAATGGCGTCGAGTCGTGGTATTACCCATAGGCAGGGGTCGGGTGTACAGAAAAACCGGCCTTTTTGAAAAAGTGTCGCTTTAAAAGTTCAGTCGTAAGTTAAGTGAGGCCACATGGAAATGAGTGAGATAGGTGCCGTCAATCGCGCCAGGGATGGCGACCGGATTTTGACTGCCGATGACGGTTCGAGGTTCGTAGAGAATGAACTGATAACTTACGTCAAACCCAATCGCCTTTGGACTGAACCAGGGTTGCCCGCCGCACGGGACTACGCCTAAAAACCGCCCCCCGGATTTACAGAGGGTCCCCAAGCCGACAGCAAAGAGATGTTGATCAGCATCAGGCACGGCCGGATTATAGGAGCGATCGGGTACCGCGGCTTGAGCATGCCAATACCCACCTCGAAGGGCAACCTCCCATGCGGGTAAGGACGGCACCTGGAGCCATTTCCATTCTGTGCCTAACATCGTGGTATAGGATCCACGCCAATTCTGAGGGAAGGGAATCACCGCTCCGGTCCCAAATCGCACATCAGTGTTACGAAAAGCTTTCCAGTCTGTATAATCTACATCAAGCTCGAGCTTCCACTCATGGGCAGAGGTTCGTATCGGCCAAATCGCGATCCCTCCCGTAAAGGTCTGTGGTAAAACGGCGGTCGTTGAGGCGGTCGTGACGCGCGTGCCATTCGCAAGAAAGTCACCGTTCAAATGCAACGTCACCTGGCTTCGGTAGACGAATCCCACATTGACAAGTGGCTTACCCTCGGTATTTCGAAAGGGCGTGTACATCAGGCTGGCGTTAAAGCCTGCGGCCGTATCCGTGCCGTTCACCTCCAACTGAGAGCCGGCAGGTGGAAGTCCGGTTCCACCGGAGGAGATGAGTTGCTGGATAAAAGCATGCGAGCTACCGAGCAGACCGCTAAAAGTGTAGATGTCGGCACCTAGTCCTACAGAGAGTTGCTCTGTGATGTGATAGGCGATGGTCGGTTTAATATCGACCATCGGCAGTTTTTCCTTCGTCACGGCGGTGGCGAATGGACTGGTTGCAGGGTAGCTGTACACTAAGCCGAAGGGCGTCGTGACACCGAGTCCAACCACGACGCCCCTAAGCCTTTCTCGCCATATATCGCCGAGGTTTGCTGTCGCATAGAAATTGAAGGGAGCCGGCGAAGCGATACTCCCGTCAAATCCACCATGAACGCTGGTGCCCATGGGACTTGTAAATGACGTGCCTCCACCTACGAGCACAGATCCACCAGAGAGCTGGATACCGTGTAATTGTGTCAGCCCGGCCGGATTGTAATGGATGGCTGAAGGGTCATCAGCTTGCGCAGTAAAGGCATTCGCCTGTCCTGCCGCTGCTGCGCCTTGATCGTAGATTCGAAAACCGGCCGCGTGAGCGCCAGAAATAGAACAGGCCACGAAAAGGAAAAGAAAGAGGCTGAGCAAGAACGGTTTCAGCATAGACGCTACATTGTTCACTGACACGACCATTCCGCAAATGGGGCGCATCCTATCATGAATATTTTTCGCCGGTAAGGAGCATTGGCCCCGGTATGGTCGCATAGCCGACGGCGTTTAGGTCAGAGATGGGGGCGGGAGGTGCGGCGGTGAAGCGGTGTGGATAGGGTCTATGCAAACCAACGAGTAGAATGAAAAGGAAGCTCAGGTTGAAGTCCCGATGTGCGGAGTTCGGATCATCGTCATATGATTATTTTCTTACCAAGACGATGTCGAACGAGTAGTTAGCCCACGAGCGTGCCAACCGTCCTTACGAGACATCTTCCAACTCTTCATAATACGCGGGCCCGGTTCTATGGTCAAAAAATGACAGGAATATGGCTCGATAGTAATCAATTGGCATCGATTCGGAGCTGCGCTCTTTCTCAACAGAGTGCGCCCGTCGGGCCAAGGCCTCAATAGCGGCGCATTCGATCAATTTGCGACATATCTCACATGCCGCCCATCCTTCGAATCCGTCGGGACCTGAATCGAAGCAGTCATCTAAGACCGGGAACCAGGCCTCTGTGGCGACCTCTTCCTTGTCGGCTAAGGCGAAGGATCGACAAGGATAAAAGGCCACCATTGACCCTTCACGGCAGAAATCACATAGTAATGTGATCATCTCTTGTTCCTTAAGTAGCAAGGAAAATAAAGAGTTACTGTCAGCCTTCAGTCTGTCGGGTGCTCCATTTGTTTGTCAAGAATGGCCATATAGCCCCTCTGCCCTGTCTAATGCGGAGGCTTCAATTTGTATTCGAGTAGGGCCAAATATCCCTATCGCTAAATAAAAAAAACATGCGTATATTTAGGCGGGTTGTTCGTAGTTCGTTGTTCTGCTGAAGCTCGCCAGCCTCGGGTTCACGTTGGAGGACACAGCAATGAATGAGACATCGACTTTCCCTGCTGAAACGTTTCAGCTCTTTGGCAAGAAACAGCTTCAAGACTTTCTGGAAATCTCGCATTATACCAGCCGTCTCCGCACTCCAGACGATGTCAACGTCGTCTTGGAAAAGATTCAAAAGCTACTACCCTTCGGTCACATTATCGGCGGGCTTGCCCAGCTCAATCGTGAGGGTCGGTTTGAACAATATACGAGGGTTTACAATGTCAGCTATCCCAACGACTGGCTATATGTCTATGCCAAAAATGGATACGCGGAAGTGGACCCTGTTTTTCTATCTCTCATGCGCCAGTCAGGCGGTCAAATATGGAAAAATACCTATGAAGGCGTGAAGCAGCGCAAGCAACAGTCCTTCATCGAGGAAGCACGGGCTTTTGGGCTCTCCAATGGCGTCACGGTGAGTCAGCATGCGGAGAACTTTGTCAGCTTCTTTTCGTTTGCCGGTGAGTCTGAAGAGGACAACCGGCGCTTTTTGCCGGTCATTCAATACCTATTGGAACATGTCCATGAAGTACTGTTTGAGCATAGGCCTGTAGCGGGCGCTCCGCTCACTGCTGCTCTCTCCCCTCGGGAGATTACTGTGTTAAATTGGATGAAGCTGGGGAAGACAAATGGTGAAATTGCGATGATCATAGGCATCAGCGAGCGCACAGTACGTTTTCACGCCGAGCGGATTTACGTCAAGCTCGATGTCACGTCACGCGCACAAGCCGTTGCCTGTGCTATGGAACAAGGCCTCTTGTCTACCGATCGTCTTTAGGCGCTCACCGACTCTACTGCTGAACGTGTGGGGCTGGTGTAGCTTGTGCATGAGCTCTTTCGAAGTACCCGATTGGTTTCCGTCATCCACTCCAAGAAGTCAGGCCGCTGCAAGGTACCCTCCAACCGGAATAGATCCAAATCAAGTAGAGCGGCCCGACAGGACACGTTGGCCGGCGGGACGAGCACGACAGGACCGATGGCTTCGCAGGGAAAGCCGAGTATTCGAATCATGCGCAAGAAATATTGCTCGACCTCCAAGTAGCAATAGCGAACGCCATTTGCGAGACACCATTGGTACATCCCCTTGAACAATCTCACCATCAAGCGGGAAGAAAGACCTTTGCCTCCTACGGTTGGATCCACCGCCAGCCGTGTTATTTCCATCGTGTCGGTCTGCTTGCGAATTGTATAATCGGGGCTAACGAAGCTGCGAAACTCACGCTCCAGCATAAATGGGCCGGATGATGGTAAGATGCGGACTGTGCCCAACAATCGTCCTTTGTCATTGAAAACTCCGATCATCACCGCACTTACATCATAGTCGTCCACGTCCAATCCATCTGGTCGGCAAGGTACCCACTGCAACACCTCTGCGAAGATCTTATGACGGAGCCGATACGCCGCCAGTCGTTCTTCGTCCGTTTCAAGTGTCTTGATAGTATATTGACCCTCCTGAAATTCAACAGACTTATAGCGCAGGTCTTGCATCGTTTCCATTCTGTTTCTCCGTTTAAGTGACAAGCAGCCGTGTGCCTTCTCACCCTAGAATTCCTTGAAAGCCTACGGGAGTCACCTGGCGCATCCGCCAGATGTTAGGCGGTGTGCTATCTGCTAATGATGCAGGAGAATGGATGCGTACAGATTGCATGGTGTATGAGCCCCGCGGCGCCCGAATGGTAATGGGATGAATAGTATGCCTATTCACTATGAAGTCTGCAGGCCGCCGGAGGTAAGAAGTTACAGGTCGCATCTCATGCAATAGGTGCGTGCTCGACCGGGCAGCGACAAAAGAATCAGGTTTCAGCAATCGTCTCTAGCAATAAGAACCATCCTTCCAGAAAGTGTGATGTACCGAAGTAACCCGTATTGATACAACGGTCCCCATAGATCAAAGAGATTGGTGTCAAAGGGAAGAAACAGAGCATTTATTGCAAACCTCTAGGCGCATCTTGCATGACGGAGCTGCATAGATCATCTTGGCGGCTTGGCAAGCATTGAACTGCTATACTGAACACTATGCCCAAGGAAAGAGCTGAAAGCCGAACAGAGGGAAATGGTTTGGATGTTCATGTGACCGCGGGAGAGGTGTGGTTAAAATTCACGCCGCTGACCGGTCCCACTGCCATCCTGAACCTTGAAGCCTTAATGGCAGTATCCGGGCATTTGATGCGGGAGCAAGTGCGAAAAGGAATCGTGGCCTGGTGCCGACAAATAAAAGTAGACCAGGCCTTAGATCAGCTTATTGAAGAAACGAACAGCAACCCTTCTGATAATGCCGACCCCTATTAATTTTTGACGAATAAGTGGCGTCGCTTCTCGCGCACGGATCCACGCAGCATCCGCGCTTCCATTGTTATTATTGGACCCTCCTCAAAAGCATTAGAGCATGCTCTCATTATGTAAGGTCCCTGCATGCCAAGTTGGTATCACCCGAGACAGTTTTCCGGCTTAAAGGCCTAGTTTGTTTCCAGCATGGTCAACGGGAACCGAGTTGGCGATGAACGACCAGAATCGAATCGAGCTGATTCTAGACTGCTTGTCTGGGCCGGATCAGAGCAACGACCAGTCATTCGGCGAAGCGACAGGCTTGGATGGATCTTGCTTGCGACGATCCTCAGTTGAAAGTCAGTGTATGGATAAAGGGACCTTGTTTCGAACGATCGGCGATGCAGTAGTCTTCGTCGATAGAGATCATGTGTTGGAGGGTCGCGTCGATGCGAAACAACAGTTTCGAATCGGACGCTCTTTTGAGAACTGGATGATAGGCGAACCGGCGACACATTCGGAGAGCGGCTCGATCATTGAGCGGGCATATCAGTTCAACGTCCCCTGCAACCATAACTGATCCAACGTAAGTCGTTCACCCATTGAAGCTTCTGATAGCTCCGGAGTGTAATACAGCATGGCCATCTTCGCTGGTCTTACCGTGGCAGTTTGGTTAGCGATGCTTGCACCGCTAGAAGTAGCTGGAGCCGATGTGGTGCCACCTGTGCCACTTCCCGAAAAGGGATCGGGGCCAAAACCGGGCATAACGCCGGAGAATCCATCAGAATCAGGTACTCCTGCCATTCCCCCCTCGAAGATCGATCCGGGCATTCAACAACGTCCTCCCACTATTCCAGATCCTCGCGCTGCCGTGCCGCCTCCTAACGTGGATCCGAATATGTCGCGAGACCCTGAGTCGACTCCTCCGGCGAAGAAAGCCGAGAAGTCGCGAGGAGGAGATAAGCGCTGAGAGCACCCTGGCCACTCTTGAGAGAAGATAACCGGATTGCAAGTACACTGCTGTATCCAAGTAGGTGACGACTCACACGATGCAACACAACTGAATAATCTGTCGGCCCTCTACTCAACGCGCAATATTTCTAAGTTTTAATGAGTGATCCATTTCGGCTCGGAAGCGACTCGAATGCGCGTTGTCGCTTGCAAGAATGCTCTTCCACCAGGCGCCGGGACGCAGCCGGTCGGAAGCGTACGTCCGAAGCACAGAGGCAGTCTGATCAATGGATTGCTGTGCAACTCGCGATTCACGTTTTGTAAATGACGGCCTATTACGCGCCGTCATCAACAGGGCCTGCGTTCTGAGCACGCTCGTCCATTCTTCGATTTCAAGAAGAGCGGCATGCTGCGCCAGGCGGCACCATTCATCCAGGATCTCTCGATGTTCAAGGGCAAGGGGTCGGTCGCGTACATGAAGAAACTGCGGCAGGATGCTCAACTGGTGGAGAAGCTGAGCCCTGAGGAAAGCCGCTCGCACATGAGCTCGGCGCCGCTCTAGGATCTGTGGGAAAATTCCCAATGCCAATGCGACTCCGCATGCCATGAAGGTCATGGCCGTCAGGACAAGAAGACCGATCGAGCCCAGCGCACATTCTATCATTTGCTGCCTCAAAAGAATGAAGCCGACAGAGACCGCCCGTGACTCTTAGCTATCACCTTTCTTAACCGGAAGCAATTCCTTATGCATGTAATAGTCTGCACCAGTGCACAACGAGAACTTCACGAATGCAGGGACAGTCAAACTGACAAGACCTTGACCTCTTTTTTTGAGTTTACGCATGGCGGACGGATGCCTTCCACCTATTGAATGGGACATACTGAAGGAATTGTATGCCACCGTTCAGGGAGATAAGGATGTTGAAGGCCGCCGTTGAGAGCCTGCTACGATAGAGATCTGAATCTCTCTTTGTCAGGCCACAGGTTTTAAGTTTCAAGAATTTGAGTGACATCGACTACCGCTGCCGCTTCTTTGATGAATCTACCGGCTCCCTCACCTAACACAACTTATTTTTGCTTCATCACGAGCTGCTATTAGGAGCCTGGCGACATGAGCATTCGAACACTCTTACTGTCCCTTCTCGTATTCTTTGGCCCTGCTCAAACAGCATACACCGCTCCATGGCACTGAACTCGATGCGGTCAGTGCCTCCCTTCGCGACGGCACCAACAACAACATGGCCGAATACCATGCGGGGATTGCGGAGTGCGAAAGGCGATGGAGCATGGCATAGATGAGATCGAGCTATGGATGGACAGTGAGCTCGTGATGAAGCAGTTAGCTGGAGAGTTTCAAATCAAGAAGGCGGAACCGAAACCGCTACTACAGGAACTGCTCACGTTCCTGCTCCAGTACAACAAATGGTCAGCCACACTCATACGACCAGAGCAGAACCAGCGGGCTGATGAGTCGGCGAATCAGGGGTATGGTTGACGCCGGATAGAGAGCTACACTCGGCCTTCGACCTTCGTCCGATAGAATCGGCAGCTTAGTTGCTTCACTATGCGACCTATTAGGAGGCATGGTATGAAGATGCTGGGCTGCGGAGTTGTGGGGTTCGCGATGCTATCAATTGTGCACATCACTTGGGCTGGTGATGGGCTCTTTCGGTGCGCAGACGGGACGTTTACGAATCGTGTGGAGCGGCAGTGTCAACCCTATGAGTCAACAGGCATTGTCCGAGTACAGGGAGGAACCGCTGCGGCATCGAAGCAGCCCTTTGCTGAAGTGAAGCTATTTGATGACTCGAGAAAGAACCGAGGAGGACGGTGACAGGCTTGTAAGTAGTTGAGCGGCTTGCGGCTGCCTAGCGGACTGATAGTGCACTAAAGCTGACCGGCATAGTATTCTCCTGAGGCCAAGATGCCCCTAGAAGGAGGCGGTACCAGACAAGGGAAACCTAAACCTGGTAGCGAGCGGCTTTTTAGGCGCGCACCTTGACCTCCCAAAGGAGGGACACGATGAAGCACAGCATCGTACTAGCAATCATCCTCGTCCTAGGTGGTACTGCATTACAAGGATGTGCCGACACCCCTTCAGATAGGTACCGGAGTGATGCCTACTATTCTGGCAAGCCCGATACAGTGAGAGAGGCTGAACAGGTAGATGGGCGAGCCGGAGCACGCAAATCCGCTCCCCCGGCTGGCGCACCTGCTAGCCCAGTTCAATAAGTTATCAACGTTCTTTGTTCCTAAGGCTTGAACGCTCATAGGAAAATATCGTCCGCACCAAGGCACTATCTGACCAAATTGCGCTGTAACAGAGTCTTAGGCGCCTAAAGAGAGGAGTTGATTTTGGTGGGCCGTGTAGGGGTCGAACCTACGGCCCGCTGATTAAGAGTCAGCTGCTCTACCAACTGAGCTAACGGCCCACCGGGTTTGTAGAAGATCGAGGCTGGAGACCCTATATCGCGTTTATGTTTGGTCCTTATGGTGCGCCTGACAGGATTTGAACCTGTGGCCCTCAGCTCCGGAGGCTGATGCTCTATCCACTGAGCTACAGGCGCATCCGTCGGCAAGGAGCAGCACCTTACCATAGCCATTATGACGCTGTCTAGGCGACCGGCTGAGACAAAAAGCCATAGGGCAAGAGGATTTCTTCGCCGCCGCTAGATGCGCTGTGTTGCTGCTCGGCGATAAGCGCCGCTTCTTTTTCCGCAAGGCGATCTTCTTCCTGTCGCAACGCCTGGGATACCCGGATAACGGGTACAAAGGTTTGGACCTCACAGGCGCCGTGCATGAGTCCATTGATCTCGATTGGCAATCCCATCATCCGACAGGTGATGGGCCGGTGCGCATAGACGAGACAACCCCCTTCAGCGCTCAACGCAGGACATGGCAGGTCGCCGAATCGGTTGACGAGATTGTCTACATCCTTCTCGCTCCATCGGTCGAGATAGCGAGACGGTATCAGGCGGGGGAAGGCGGCTTCCATCGTCTCAACCTGAACTTGAGCGCGAGTGTGAATGTCGTGCCGAGTCTGGGAAGGCAGGGTTTGGAGGCCCTGCTGCAATTCGAGTTCATCGAGCAGCGTGATGGCAAAAGGGCCGTAGCAGCAGAGGGAGCACCCGTGGCGGCAGGGGAGTGATCCGAGCAGCGCGGCCTGGCCGCGCTGAAACCATTTTTCGCCTTGCTGGAATAAACGCCGGCGCGCGTTTCCAGATGGGGGCCGACGAGCCATGACTCGCTAGTCTTCCATCTCCACGATAAGCTCGCCTTTTGGTGAGAAGAAGCCCTGCCCGTCGATTTGGACGATGCCGTTACAGTTTTCTTGGAAAAACTCCAAAATCCACCCGTTCATGTCGTAGCCTTCGTCGGTCACGTCTCCCTGCACCATTCTCGTCGTCACGAGAAATCGAGACTTGCTCACACATTCGCGTGCCAACTGTGCTTCTATATCATCGAAAATGGAGAGACGCTCTAGAAACGCATCTCGCTCTTGCTGGTGCACGTCTTGATAGCTGCCACGGTCGCGGGCACAGACCAGCTGAATGGGTTTACGCTCACGGCTATAGCCGATGGAGATCTGGATCCATGCCCAATCGTCCAGCGCCTCCGGATCCATCTTCGGGATCAACGCGATCTGTCCCTTCGATTTCAGAAAGTCCAGCAAGAGGCGTAACGGCGGTGAATTGTCGCGGCTGCAGAAGACCCGTGAATACATGAAGGTCTCCGCCGGTTGGTCTCCTTGGGGAGCCGACGGCAGAATCGGTAGTTCTTTTGCCATAATGCTTCCTTTAACGACGCGGCGAGCAAGACAAACTGCAAGTACTCTACTCTCCCACTCCCTCGTAGATCAAGATGAGCAAAGTTCACATTTGCCACGCCAGTCCTGCTTTTTGTGGTTGACAGGGTAGGGGACATTCGCTACACTCCGCACGGCCTACGCGCGGAGCAGCGTGTCTTGTCGCATGAATCGCGAAGATTAACCACTCAGTGACGGGCACTTCACCTAGGTTCTTTCACAGGAGGATGGTATGGCAAAAACGATGACGAAGTCGCAAATTGCGGATCACCTGGCGGGGAAAGCCGGCGTCACGAAGAAGACGGCGGCCCAAATGATCGATGATCTTGCAGGTCTCGCATACAAGGAAGCGAAGAACACCTTTGTTGTCCCCGGCATCGGAAAATTGGTGCTGGCGAATCGGAAGGCCCGGATGGGGCGAAACCCGCAGACCGGTGAAGCGATCAAGATTCCAGCCAAGCGCGTGGTAAAGTTCCGCATTGCCAAGGCCGCTAAGGATGCAATTCTAGGTAAGAAATAACGATTCCGCAGTCTGGCTACTGCTGCCTCGTCTTCCCAATTTTTTTCAATCTCTGAATGGCTCGCCTTCACGGAAGGCGGGCCTTCAGATTCCTGGTTTCCAGTTCTAAAATGTCAGGACATTGAAAACGGCCCTCAGCAAGGCTGAGACATATGGTTGTGTAGTGGTGTATATGCTCAGGTGCTGAGCGATCTGAGCGCAGGCTCCGGGAAGGGGCGTGTCTCGGTACACGCATGGAAAGGCCTGCCTTCTAGGGGGTTTTTTCAATAGCAGCTAGAGTGTAGGGGCGAGCCCCGTTCCTCCCATACCGTCATGGGCGACCAATTTGACGGCATCCCCGTCTTGGACGCGCGTATCTTCACTGGCAATGCGCTTGTTCACCGTGACCATGACTTTTTTTTCCTTCAGCAACTGCAGCACGGGACGTAACGCATGCCCCTGTTTCTGAATGAGCTGACGAACCGTCATGGACTCGGGAAGCGGGCAGGCAAAATCTCGTTCGCCATCTGCCGTCTGTAATTGTCCCATTAACGTGATCGTGACCATCGATACTCCATTGACTGTGCGTCCTCCGGCTTACTAGACTATTATCTTACCGCGATTGGGGAATGAGGCTCCATGCAATCTTTAAATATCGATCGTCCGGGCATGCCTGATCTTCAATTCGTGCTGATGGTTCTGGCGCTTTGCACGTCCGGACTGAAGACGTTGAATGTTCCAGAATCCTTACGGGACATGCTATTCGACCGCTGCTGGGCACTCATCCATGAAGGACCGCCACCCACCAATCCTGAAGAACGTATCCTTGATCTGCGTGCCGGCACTGAGCTGACCCTGGAAGCGATGGCCGAGACGATCCGAGGTCTCTTTGCAGAGGCCGGTATCACGCAACTGACCTGGGATCATCCCCCCAGCGAGCCGACCCGTCCAAGCACCCCTGAAGCAAAGCCCTTGATTGACAGGCTGCAAAAGTTGTATCCCGAGCCGCCGGACGTCATCCCTGAATAAGCTGCAGACAAGGTGAGTAAAAGGCATGCCCGCTGGCAGAATTGGTTGCATCTTGCTGACCCGACTTTTGGGGAGCGTACAGTCACTTTCGTGCCAAGAAGAATAGCTCTCCGACTTCAAGGATGACCACTCCTTAGCTCTCCCCGTAGATTTCGAAGAAGGCGTCGACACTTTCGAGAAGTTGCGCCTTGATGTCGTCTACTGTCCCATTCATCACATGTAGGGCCATGCTGCCTTGAGACCCATCCGGCAATAAGATCGGGACATGGGGATGCCGACGCTCGGGGGCTGTGCCTTTATCGAGCCGCATGCCGTAGCACAAGGTATAGTGTGGCTTGACCAGTGAAAGATGATTCTTCCGGCTGAGTTGGGGGGATCGTTTGGGGCTTTTTGCCATACCACGTCTCCGTTTTTGAACTAAGGAAACCAAGCGATGATGCGAACCGGCCCGCCTGTTCCGCTCTTGATCTTCATTGGCAGCGCCATGACCGTCGCGCCGTGAGAGGGAAGGCGGCTCAGAGACGCCACATTTTCGAGAATATACACGTCGGCGCCATTTAAGATTCGATGTACCGGAAAATCCTGGGAGCGACCGGGATCAATGCTCGCCGTGTCGATGCCGACGCCACGAATGGTTCGTTGATGAATCAGGAATTCAGCGAGTTGGGATGAGATCCCTGGAAAATGTAAGCTTTGAGCATTATCCGGGGTTGGTGTACCGAAGTAGCGTGCTCTATCCGGCCATCGTTGTCCCCAGCCTGACCACATGAAGACCAACGCACCATTAGGAATGCGGCCATAACGAGATTCCCAGTTCAGCACATCCTTGATGGTCAATTCATAGTCTGAATCGCCTTCGCACTGGGCTCGGGCGTCGATGACGACAGCCGGTCCAGTGAGCCGATCCACGGGGATTTCGTCGAGTGTGCTTCGTCCCTGGGCAAAGTGTATGGGCGCATCCATATGGGTCCCACCATGTTCGCCTGTGGAGAATTTGCCAGACGCGTACCAGTACCCGGATGCCGTCGTTCCCCAATCGGTTTGTTCCCGCTGAAACGAGGCGTTGTTCGGCCAATACACGGTATGGTCGTCAAAGGGATAGGTCAAATCGACGAACTGCCGAGGCTGGGTTGAGGAACAGGCAACCAGCAGTGCGGGCGCGATCATCGTAATCCACGCCATCGTTACGTACTGTCTGAGGACGACTCTCATCGATAGGCTCGAGTGGTGCGAGGGACCTTACCAGGATCACGGCAGAGAAAACAATTGTCTTGATTTTGAACGCAGAGACAAGGATAACGAGCCCATAAGAGGTGAGCCGTGAGATTTATCGAGGCCGGACTACCAGGTGTCATCATAATCGAGCCGGATGTCTTTGAAGACTCGCGCGGATATTTTTTAGAAACCTATCACGCGAAAAAATATGCCGATGCGGGGATCTCCGGGCCCTTTGTGCAGGATAATTTTTCGCGGTCCATCCGTGGCACGCTCCGCGGGCTGCACTATCAACGCTCACGGGGGCAAGGCAAGTTAGTCTTTGTCCCAGAGGGTGTTGTGTTTGATGTGGCGGTAGATATCCGGCCCGGCTCCCCGACGTTTGGGCAATGGGTCGGCATGGAACTTTCTGCACAAAATAAGCGACAACTCTATATCCCGTCCGGGTTTGCCCACGGGTTTTGCGTGCTCAGTGAGGTTGCATCCTTTGCCTATAAGTGCACAGACTTTTACGTTCCGCAAGACGAAGGCGGTATCCTGTGGAACGATCCCGCGATCGGCATTTCTTGGCCGGTGTCGGTTCCGCTTCTCTCTGCAAAGGATCAAGCCTATAAACATCTTGCCGATATTCCACTGAGTGATCTGCCGGCCCACCGGCCCTAACCGGCCATTAACTCGGATAGGTCACTAGAAGGCTCTCTCCCGTTTCTTCTAACTCCATTGACGATTAGTTCGCGATTCGCTATAGGAATCGTTCCTAGAAAGGAATGCAATGAAACTGAGTTTGGACGATATTCGCCGTCGATTTCAAAGATGTGGCCCTCTATCGCCAAGTGAAAAAGTGGCAACCAATGATGCCGTAGAATATGTATTACGCCTTGGAGGCCCTGAAGGCCTCGAGGTTGGTTCGTAGTTATTGGCATGATTGCGGCGCGGTTCGATGCGAATGCCGTCCAGTTCGTCATCGCTTCGGCAGGTGACCTGATCGTTTACTACGAGGAGGACGCATGGCACAGCTCAAGGGTACGAAGAGTCATGAAAACTTGAAACAGGCATTTGCCGGCGAATCACAGGCGAATCGCCGCTATCTTTATTTTGCGCGGCGCGCCGATATTGAAGGCTATCCGGATGTCGGGGGCCTGTTCCGCGATACGTCCGAAGCGGAGACCGGCCATGCGTTCGGACATTTGGACTTTCTCAAAGAAGTAGGCGATCCGGCGACGGGTGTTCCGATCGGGAATACCGAGATGAATCTCAAGTCGGCGATCGAGGGCGAAATGTACCAGTACACGCACCTGTATCCCGGCATGGCAAAAACAGCCCGCGAAGAGGGATTTGTAGAATTGGCCGAATGGTTTGAAACGCTCGCCAAAGCCGCGCGTTCCCACGCTAACCGCTTTACAAATGGACTAGAGAACCTCAAGCAGCGATAGGCTGCAGCATCAGTACGAACACAACGTTGCCCGGTTACGATCGACTGGAAGAAAGAGATCGTCCCGGAGAAGGACGTACGATGGCGCGATCGCCATTCGGCTGATGGTGTGGCATCCCATTGTCGAGTGACGGGATTGCCGTTGGATGGAGCCGGCCCGGCAACCCATGCCGATGGTCGCGCACAGTTCATTCCACAAAATTGTCCGTGAGCGGATCATTGAGCTGAAGCAATGCCGCCGTCTCTTAATCGGTAACAAGGTTTTTGACGAGATGAGGCAAGAATGGCTGGCCGATCTCCGCATGTGAATTGTTTTATTCGCGGGCCCCGGTTGACTCGACCTCTAAGCGGCCTTATAGTTCAGGTACACCTACTGTGCAGAGGAGGAACTATGGTCACCATTACTGCAGGTGCAGAGCAGAAGATCCGTGAACTGATGAAAGAAGAGCAGGATGCCGTCGGCCTTCGGGTCTACGTTCGTGGTGGTGGCTGCCATGGCTACCAGTACGGGATGGCTTTTGAAACCAAAATCGGCGAGGACGACAGCATCATCGAAAAGGGCGATATTAAGGTCATCATGGACTCGCAAAGTGCGCCCTTATTGAGCGGGGCGGAAGTGGATTATGTCGACAGTTTGCAAGGTTCAGGCTTTGCCATTAAAAATCCGCAGGCCAAAACGACCTGTGGGTGCGGCAGTTCTTTTAGCGCGTAAGGACTTCTTTTCATCTAAGGGCTGGCGCGGTCTTTTCGAAAGGCGACGCCGGCCCTTTTTATTGTGAGGGTGCCCTATGGGCAATGTTCGCCTCACCAAGCGAATTGAGTTTTCCGCTTCGCACCGCTATCACAATCCTGCCTGGGATCGGGCACGTAATGCTGCGGTGTTCGGCGCCTGCAATCTCGAACATGGACATGGCCACAATTATCTTCTGGAAGTGACTATTGCAGGTTCCGTCTCTCAAGACACGGGCATGGTGGTCAATCTCTTTGATCTCAAACAACTGTTATTAGAGGTGCTGTTAGAGTTTGATCACAAGCACCTCAATTTGGACACTCCATACTTCTCTCAACGAATCCCAACCACCGAGAATATCGCAACCGTGCTGTGGTCGGTCCTCTTGGCACGCCCTGAAATGGTCGGATTGCAACGGATTCGGTTATATGAGGAGGACGATTTGTATGCGGAGGTGACCGCTGAAAGGATTGCAAACGGGGCAGCGACAATCACGCGCCGCTATCATTTTCCTGCTGCCCATTGCCTCTCTATCGATGGTTTGGCTGAACGCGACGATCAACGGTTCAGCGGAAGCTGCCGTCCATCCAGCCTACATGGTCACAACTACATCGTTGCTGTGACAGTCGGCGGGCGGATCGACCCGGATACCGGTATGGTGACCGACCTTCCGGCCCTAGATCGCCTCGTGCAGGACACTGTGCTGGCTCGATTCGATTCTCGTACCTTGAACGACGATCCGGCGTTCGCCAAGGTGTTCCCAACCGGCGAAAACCTGGCAAAACTCGTCTGGGATCTGATGGTGAAGCACATTCCGACAGGACGCTTGGAGCGCATTGAAGTCACGGAAACTCCAGAAAGCTCCTTTGAATATATTGGAGAGCAGTCGTAAACGAGGAAAGAGCGTTAGCCCTTCAGCAAATAATCATTGATGAGCGCCGCGAGTTCATCAGCCTGGACCTTGCCTTCCCGAGTCAGCAGTAACTGTCCCTGCGAAAACAAATGGGTCGTGGGATAGGTTTCGAAGTGGTGTTGTTTTTTGATCTCGCGACAGCGACCAGGCACATGCATCTTCGCCTTGCCGATACGGATGTTCGGGAATTGCGAAGCTGTCTGTTCTAGAATGGGATCGTACTCATTGCACGGCTCGCATGAGGCAATGCCGTATGCGACGACGGCGGCTGGCGCCTGCCTGAACTCTTCGTAATTCGCATCGCTGACTTCTTCAATCGTTCCGCTCACGGCATTCCTCTAATGGTAAGAGGGAGTTCCGCCCGGTTGGCAGAACTCCCCAAGGCGCTATTTCAGCTTTTGAAGGACGCTGAGAATCTCTTTATCGTCACGTGCGGTCTTGATTTCTTGAACCTTGACATAGGCCACCTTCCCGTCCTTATCTACAATGACGGTGGCGCGCTTGGAACAGTTCAGAGGTTCGAAATACAACCCGTACTCCTTCGAGACGGTGCGGTGCATGTCAGCCAGGAGCCGATGCTTTAATCCCAGGGAATCCGCCCAGGCTTTATGGGAAAAAAAGCTGTCCGCGCTGATGCCGAACACTTCGGCATTCGACGATTGAAAGCTCGGAAAATCATCGGTCAAGCATTTATTCTCTCCTGTGCAGACTGGGCTCCAGTCCAGTGGATAGAATGCGAGCACTACATTCTTCTTTCCTTTGAAATCACTGAGCTTCACGTCCTTTTGGTCTTGATCCTTCAGCGTAAAGTCGGGAGCCGTATCTCCCACTTTGATTTCTGATGCGACATCGGTGGCCATTGAACCCTCCTCCTAGTTAAGAAGAAATCCCTCTTCCAAGCTCAGTTTGGTAACATGCTATGAAAAACGTTGTCAACGGGTCAAAAGGCCTAGCGTAGCGTAGTGCGGACGTCACGTCGATTAAGGCGCTGAAAAAGCTTGTGTCTTAAGGCCTACCAGGCTATTTCCCTGAGAATCAGCGGTGTATCGGCAGATAGGTGGGTACGGTGTCGGACTATCCGAATCGCGAAGCCTAGCGTGGGAATGCCAATCGTGGAACCGACATTTGGTGATTGACCTATCCGCAAGAGCTCATCCGCTATGTCGAGCAAATTTTCTGAAACGGTATGGCTTGGAAGGCCTACGGGCTGAAAGAGCTCTATCTCGTCCAAACCGAATTTGCTGAGTCCGCGTGTGTAGAACCAATCACATCGGCGTTCGGCATCGTCTGAGTGTACGACGGTGACATGATCCTTCACGGAAAATTGAATGAGTGGCCGGTCAGTCCAATCGGATGGATTCAGATAGGTCTGCATCGTGACATCGTATGCCGTTCCCTCAGTCAGCAACGTGAGACCGCGTGCCAGACGTGCCGCGTGCAGCACGACATCGGCTGCATTGCTTTTGGTAACCGTAATGGCGCCCACGGTGGCACACAACAGATGTCGCCATTCCAGGCATCGTTGCCATGCGTCGACCTGCGCCGAGGGAGCAGACAAGAGCATCCATGCTGACCAAGGGCCGTGAGAAGCCATGAGCGGAGAGGTGGCCGTCTCCTCGCCCATGGGATGATCCTTACAGGACAAGGGTCCGCCATATTCCAAATCGAACCAGGCCCGAAGTTCTGGGAGTGTTGGCGATGACGAGAAGCCGATAACGTAGAGCGGCGGTTTTGATCGGGGCGGTTTCGGTACCTTCCGGCGAATTTTCAAGAACGCCGTTCCTTGCGGGCCTTTCGGCGCTCCTCCGGATTGAGCAGACGCTTGCGGATACGAATGGAGGTCGGCGTAATCTCGACCAATTCATCGGTGTTGATGTATTCAAGCGCATATTCTAACGTCATCTGTCGGGGTGGCGTCAGGACCAGCGCTTCATCCGAACCGGAAGCCCGCATGTTCGAGAGATGCTTTGCCTTGCAGACGTTCACATCGAGGTCTTCATCCCGGCTGTTTTGCCCGACGACCATTCCCTGGTACACGTCGACGCTAGGTCCGATAAAGAGACTGCCTCGCTCTTGGATCATATAGAGGCCATAGGCATTGCTGGTTCCATCTTCATAGGCGACTAATGAGCCATGAGGGGCCGCCATGACAGCACGTTGGTCCACCGCTTCGTATCGGTGAAACACATGGTGCATGATGACGGTGCCGCGTGTCTTCGCGAGCAAGACATTTTTAAGTCCGATCACACCGCGTGTCGGAATCGAAAACTCCATGTGGGTGTCGCTCGCACTCCCTTCAGAATGAATCACTTTCATGTGGCGAAGTTCGCCATGTCGTTGACCGGCTTCTTCAATGACGCTTCCCTGATATTCCGAGGGAACTTCGATCGTCAACTCCTCGTAGGGCTCCATGGTCACGCCATTCTCTTGGCGCATGATGACTTCGGGTTGTGAGACTTGTAGCTCATATCCTTCGCGCCGCATCTGCTCGATGAGCACCGCCAGGTGCAATTCTCCACGACCGGCGACTAAAAAGCGATCCGGACTGTCGGTTTCATGGACGCGAAGTGAGACATTCGTCTCCAGTTCTTTGAAGAGTCGTTCTCTGAGGTGACGCGAGGTCAGATATTTGCCTTCTCGACCCGCGAAGGGACTATTATTCACCCCGAAGGTCATCTGTACCGTCGGCTCGTCAATGGTAACCGGCGGCAAGGGAATCGGATCGGTTGCATCCGCGATCGTTTCCCCGATGCTGATGTCGGCAATACCCGCGACGGCAACAATTTCACCGGCGGTCGCACTCTCCACATCCATACGTTCCAGGCCTGAAAATACTGAGAGTTCAGACACCTTGCCAGGTACTTGGCTCCCATCACGCTTGATCTGCATGATGGCCTGCCGTCGCGCGATGGCGCCTGATTGAATCTTGCCGATTCCCATTTTCCCCTTGTACGAATCCTGCGCCAGGGCGAGCACCAAGATCTGAAGCGGCGCTTCGGCATGAATAGCTGGAGCCGGAATGTGATTCAGGATCGTCTCGAACAGGGGCGCGATATTGCTGCCCGGTTTATTGACGTCCAACGTCGCAATGCCCTGAATGGCGGACGTGTACACAATCGGAAAATCCAGTTGTTCATTCGTCGCACCCAAGTGAACAAACAGGTCAAACGTTCGATTGAGCACGTCGTCAATGACGGCATCCGGTCGATCGATCTTATTGATCACGACGATAGCCTTGTGTCCGAGCGCCAATGCCTTCCGAAGGACAAAGGTCGTTTGAGGCATAGGGCCTTCCTTGGCATCGACCAGCAACAGCACGCCTTCGACCATGCGCAGGGTCCGTTCTACTTCTCCGCCGAAGTCGGCATGCCCGGGCGTATCGACGATATTGATCTTGACGCCCTGATAAGTGATGCTCGCGTTCTTGGCCCGGATCGTGATGCCGCGCTCACGCTCTTGGTCCATCGAATCCATAATGCGTTCGCCCATGTCGTCGATCTTCCGATGGACGTGCGTCTGCCGGAGCATCGCGTCGACCAAGGTAGTTTTGCCATGATCGACGTGGGCAATAATGGCGATGTTGCGAATGTCGGTCCGTTGACCAAGCGGAGTGCGCCGGATTTTTTGAACGGCGTCGGTCGTCACATGTGCATCCATAACGCTACCCTGTACGTTGTTGGAACCAAAAAAAAGACGCCGACTGGTGCGGCGTCGGGAGATAGTATAGTTCATGACCCGTGCGATTACAAGCGAATGCAGCGCCTTGAGTTTTCAGCTCTGTCATTGTAAGGTAGTTTGGCTGCCCGCCTACAAGCCCCGTTGGAGTTTTTCCCGCGATGCCATACGCTAATCTGTACGATGAGCCGCCGAGCTCACGACGTCGCCCTTGGTGGGTTAAGGCGTCACTCGTATTCCTCCTGCTGATCCTCGTGGCTGGGGGAGGGACGGCAGGGGCGATTTGGTATCTTTTGCAAGATCTCCCATCGCTCGACTCGGTAACCGCCTATCAACCTAGTCTTGTCAGTAGGGTCTATTCCGATGACCGCCAAGTCGTTGGGCAGTTTTTCGTCGAGCGGCGCATTTTGACGCCGCTCTCCGATATTCCGCAATCGTTCATCCATGCCGTGATTGCCGTAGAGGACGCGCGATTCTTTGAGCATCCCGGGTTGGATGTCATCGGGATTGCACGGGCCGGTTGGATGAATCTGCGCAGAGGCGGCAAGGTCGAAGGGGCCAGCACCATCACTCAACAGCTTGCCCGAGCGCTACTCCTCTCACCGGAGCGGACCTATATCAGAAAACTGAAGGAACTGTTTCTCGCCTATAAAATTGAGACGGTGTTGACCAAGGAGCAGATCCTCGAAACCTACCTGAATCAGATCTATTTCGGACAAGGCGCCTATGGCGTCAGTGCCGCCGCCCAGACCTACTTTGGCAAAGATGTCTCGAAATTGACCGTGCCGGAAGCGGCGCTGCTGGCCGGCCTCCCCAAATCGCCGAACAACTATTCCCCGTATAAAAATCCGGAGCGCGCCAAAAAGCGTCAAGAGCATGTGTTGACCCGAATGGCGGAAGCGGGATTTTTGACAGCGGTGGAGCGGGAAGAGGCGTCTGCACAGCTATTGTCGTTTCGCCGAGGCATGCCTGCTCAAACTGCCCCGTATTTTATGGAATATATCCGTCAGCAGTTAATGGCCAAGTACGGAGAGACGGCGGTGTACAAGGGCGGTCTTGATATTTTCACGACGCTCAACATACGCATGCAGGCGGCGGCGGAGCAGGCGCTTCGCAATGGACTTCGTCAACTCGATAAACGCCAAGGCTGGCGAGGCCCTCTTCGTGTGGAAGATATCGAGAAGGTCTCTGTTCCGGCACGCTCTTCATCGGACACTGTACTGAAAAAAGGTGACACGATGGAAGGCGTCGTCACGAAGGTCGGGAAGGACCATGTGATGGTGCAGGCTGGATCAACCCAAGGGAAACTGCTCTTTGATGATATGGCGTGGGCCAAACGTCACTTACGAGGACGCGATCTTTCGAAGGATGTCGTGGTGGCTCCCACGGTAAAGGGGCTGTTGAAGCCCGGTGATGTGATTGAGGTTGCCGTCAAGACGGTCGAGCGTGATACCGTCTATTTTGAATTGGATCAGACGCCCGTTGTAGAAGGCGCTCTGGTCGCGCTGGACCCTCGTACAGGCGCCATCCGGGCCATGGTGGGTGGGTATGATTTCACCCGGAGCGAGTTTAATCGGACCGTGCTGGCCAGACGCCAACCCGGGTCGGCGTTCAAGCCGATTATCTATGCGACAGCCTTCAATGCCGGTTTGAGCCCCGCGACGGTGGTGATGGATACGCCGGTCGTGTACGAGCAAGAGGATCCTGACAAAACGTGGAAGCCGGAGAATTATGGCAAGAAGTTTCATGGAATAACGACACTCCGCAACGCCTTGACGCACTCTCATAACCTTGCGACCGTGAGGCTGCTTGACAAAATCGGCGTTAAGAGTGTCGTAGAGTTTTCCAAGACGGTGGGAATTACGAGTCCCTTGAACCAGGATCTTTCCCTCGCCCTTGGCTCGTCAAGCACGACACTCTTGGAATTGACGTCGGCTTATGGGGTATTTGCCAACCAGGGGCTCCGGTTAGATCCGTACGCGGTTGGTATCGTCCAGGACCAGGGTGGACAAATACTCGGGCAGAATCTCTTTGCCCCACGGCAAGTGATCTCAACCGAAACGGCGTATCTCATCACCAACGTCTTGGAAGATGTCATTCAGCGAGGCACCGGCCAACAAGCCAAATCACTCGCTCGTCCAATGGCGGGGAAAACCGGCACGACCAATGACTATACGGACGCGTGGTTTATCGGGTATACGCCAAATATTGTCGTCGGCGTATGGGTAGGATTCGACGATATCCGATCGCTAGGAGAGACAGAATCGGGCGCCCATGCCGCCTTGCCGATTTGGATCGACTTCATGCGTCAGGCCTTATTGCAGCTCCCGGAAGTTCCATTTGAGATTCCTGAAAATATCGTGTTTGTCAATGTTGATGCGGCGACAGGATTGTTGGCCGCGGACCATGACGAGCAGGGTACTGTCGAGATTTTCCTGAAAGGCACCGAGCCGACTCAATCCGCCCCTCCCAGGACGGATTCGACGCGCTTCTATCAGATAGACCAAGGAGTCGATGGCGTGGGGGCTCTTCCACACGCCGTTCAGCCATAATGCAAGGCGGCGGGATTACGACTTGCTGTCGTGATATTCCTCATGCCAAGACATTTGGATCGCTTCAAGGATCTTCTCATTTGATTTTTTCGGGTCATCCTTGAAATCCGGTAGCTCGGTGACCCATTTATGCAGGTCCGTGAATCGTACGGCGAGGGGGTCCGTGTCAGGATGCGTTTCGACCAATTGGATGGCGATGTCTTCGGTATCGCTCCACTTCAAATCCATAACCACTCCTCTTCGGTTACGTCAATTCAGAAAGTTTTTTATGTTCGAGCGCTTCCTTCAAGGAATGATCCATCAGCACTTCGGCGAGATGATGCGTTGCCTTTTCCACATCCGAAATGCGGGCCCTGATGGCTTTGTGATCACGTTGGTCTCGAGCAGCGTGTAATGACGCCATTGAAGCTTTGATGGTCGCTGTTTCCTCAGCCGTGATCAGCCCACCACCCTGCTGTAGTGCCTTTTCAGTTGCCTTCAAGATAGCCTCGGCTTCGGTTCTCGCTTCAATCAGTTGCCGTGCCTGCAGATCTTCTGCAGCAAATTGGAACGATTCGCCAATCATCCGTTCAACTTCGGCATCGGACAATCCATAGGACGGCTTTACTTGGATAGACTGAACCTTTTCAGTCCGCACATCCTTGGCCGTGACATTCAAAATGCCGTTTGCATCGATCAGAAACGTCACTTCAATACGAGACACGCCGGCAGGCAACGGCGGTACCTTTAGTTGAAAACGCGCCAAGCTTCGATTGTCTTTGGCCAGCTCGCGCTCCCCTTGGAGAATGTGGATATCGACCGAGGTTTGGCCGTCGACGTAGGTAGTGAACATTTCTTTGGCGCTGGCGGGAATCGTTGTGTTACGGCGGATGAGGGTACTCATGACGCCACCCATTGTTTCGATGCCCAATGAAAGCGGGGTCACATCGAGCAGGAGCATGTCCTGAATGCCGCCGCTCAGAATATCAGCCTGCACGGCCGCGCCCAAGGCCACGACCTCGTCCGGGTTGAGGTTGCTATGTGGTATTTTGCCGAAGAGGTCCTGCACTCGCCGGCGGACCAGCGGCATGCGAGTCGAACCACCGACGAGCACCACCTCATCAATGTCAGACGCTTGTAAGCCGGCGTCCTTTAACGCCAAGCGGCAGGGCCCTAACGCCTGTTCGACAAGATCCTTCGTCAACGCTTCAAGCTGATTGCGTGTTAGTTCGCTACAGAATTCCCCGCGACGTTCAGGCAGTTGAATCCTAACACTGGTCTTCTGCTCATCACTCAGCCTGATTTTTGCCTGTTCCGCTTCAAGCCGCGCCGCCTGCATGCTGTCCGGAAAGGCGTGTAGGTCCACTCCATGGTGCGCACGAATCTCTTTTACGAAATGGTCGGCAACCGCCCGATCAAAATCGTCTCCACCGAGATGGGTGTCGCCGTTAGTGGACAACACTTCAAAGATGCCGTTTTTTAATTTGAGGATGGAGATGTCAAAGGTGCCGCCGCCAAGGTCGAACACGGCGATCTGCCCTTGAGTGCGTTTTTGGAGCCCATAGGCCAACGAGGCGGCCGTCGGTTCGTTAATGATCCGTAGAACCTCCAAGCCGGCGATCATGCCCGCATCCTTCGTGGCCTGGCGTTGGCTGTCATTGAAGTAAGCGGGGACCGTAATGACCACTCGTGACACGTCCTCGCCTAAATGTGCTTCCGCGCGTCGCTTGAGCTCCTTCAGAATCATGGCTGATATCTGAGGTGGCGAGTATGACTTTTCGCCAAGCTGAATCCTGATTACGCCGCCCTGCTCGGACAATCGATACGGAAAATACTTCAGTTCCTCGGCGACATCGGCCAAGCCCTTTCCCATGAAGCGCTTGACTGAATACACGGTCCGTTCCGAGCCGCGGATAAGGTGCTCTTTGGCGGGATCGCCGACGATTAATCCATTGTCTGTGAGCGCCACGACAGAAGGCACCATGGCCCGATCATGCCGCCCGGGAATAATCCGCGGGGTCTGGCCATCCATGTATGCGATGAGGGAGTTCGTTGTGCCGAGATCGATTCCAAAAATCCGCGCCATTGAAGTCCTGTCACCCTATCGTGGCCGTTAAGTCGTTGATGATGTTTCCTAAATACGTCCGATTCGAAAGGATCTCGCGCATGTGTTTCAGCGTCGCATCCTTCTCTCCGCGTACTGTTGGATTATGGCCATCCTGAGTGTGAAGACGGTCCCATTGGGTGAAAAGCGAGAGTAGATCCGATTCCATTGCCCGCTGCCGCTGTTCCAAATGCTCTCGTTCGCCCATCAACTTTGTTTGGAGTGCCGCCTGCTCTGGCGCATTCTCTTCAGCGGACAGTGACCGGTATTCGTCAAGATCTTCCTGCAATTCGAGGATTTCTTCGAAGAGGTCAGCGGGCGGCGATGTGCGAATATCCTTTGCTGATCCCGCTTCCAGTTGCACCAGGTATTCGGCTCGGCGAACAGGATCCTTCAGTGTGCGATAGGCCGTATTGAGCAGAGCAGAATTTCCTAGACTAATGGCTTGCTCGGCATCAGTCTTCCGCTGAAAGAAATCGGGATGAAATGTCCGACTGAGTTCATAGAACTTCGTCTCGAGCGCGTTCGGATCGACGGTCAGCAGACGCGGAAGTCCAAAACAGGTGAAATAATCGGACTCCTTCGAAAGCGGCTGCACTTTGACACACCGGTCACAAAAATACTCGCCGGTGACTTCCGACTGGCAGTGCCAGCACATACTGCGAGCCATGGGCAGCTCGCCGCGTGTCGCTTGTACTTTGTGAGTGTGATCCATCGCTATAGTAATACTCGCAATATTGCGGGACTCGGCCGGATGGGCCGGCCTTGACCCACAATGTTCCTCATGGTACGGGAATGTTCAGGGGAAGGATCAAGCGGAAAACGACTCTCCGCACCCACAGGTCTTCTGCGCATTGGGATTGACGAACTTGAACGCCCCGCTCATGAGATCCTTCTGAAAATCAAGCTGGGTGCCTTGCAGGTAGATGGCGCTTTTCGTATCGACAATCACCTTAATTCCATCGATTTCATAGACCGTGTCGTATTGGCCGACCTTCTCGTCAAAATTGACGGTGTAGCTTAATCCTGAACATCCTCCGCCTTTGACACCGAGGCGAAGCCCTCCCTCGGTCATTCCTTGGACATTCATCAGCCGCTTGACTTCCTTGATGGCTGAGTCACTGAGCGTGACCACAGGTACGGCGGTTGTTTCTTGAGATTCCATCGCCTCTCCTCCTCCGTCGAAGTCGTTTTGCTTACTTCTGTTCGGTGGACTTCTTTTTATAATCGGCCAGGGCCGCTTTGATGGCGTCCTCGGCCAGGACCGAACAATGAATCTTCACCGGCGGTAAGTTCAGTTCCTGGACGATATCCGTGTTCTTGATCTGATTGGCTTCGTCAACCGTCTTGCCTTTCAGCCATTCGGTGGCGAGGCTTGAGCTGGCAATCGCTGATCCGCAGCCGAATGTCTTAAACTTCGCATCTACGATGGTGTCATTTTGGACTTTGATCTGCAACTTCATGACGTCCCCACACTCCGGGGCTCCCACTATCCCGGTACCCACACCATCTTCTTCCTTCTTGAAGGAACCCATATTGCGTGGATTGTTGAAATGATCGACAACTTTTTCACTGTAGGCCATGGCTGATCCCCCTTATTGGTCGTGCCGAAATTTAATGAGCCGCCCACTGGACGGATTTCAAATCGATGCCTTCTTTCGCCATCTCATATAAGGGTGACATTTCACGAAGCTTCGTCACCACTTCAATAATCCGTTTTGCCACGTAGTCAACCTCTTCCTCGGTGTTAAACCGTCCCAATCCAAAGCGGATTGAGGAGTGGGCCAAGTCGGATCCGACACCGAGGGCTCGAAGGACATAGGACGGTTCCAGTGTGGCGGACGTACAGGCAGATCCTGATGACAGAGCGATTTCTTTCAGCCCCATCAGCAATGACTCGCCTTCAACATAGGCAAAGGACAAATTGAGATTATTGGGCAGACGTTCAATGGGATGCCCGTTGAGATAGACCTCCTCGAGTTTGCTCGTGATGGCGGCCTGCAAGCGATCCCTCATGGCCGAAAGACGCTGAGATTCCGTGGACATTTCTTGTTCGCACAGTTCGACGGCTTTTCCGAAGCCTACGATCAAGGGGACCGCCAACGTCCCGGACCTCATGCCACGTTCGTGGCCGCCCCCATCCATCTGCGCGGCGATGCGAACCCGAGGCGCTTTTTTTCGAACATACAGCGCGCCGACCCCTTTGGGCCCATAGAGCTTGTGGGCCGAGAACGACACGAGGTCGATTCCCATGTCTTGTACATCCACCGGGATCTTTCCTACGCCCTGTGTCGCATCGCAATGGAAAAGAATGCCTTTTTCTTTGGCGATCTTTCCAATTGCTTTAATGGGATTGATAGTGCCGATCTCATTGTTCGCCATCATGATGGTGATGAGGATGGTCTTCTCAGTGATGGCATTGCGAACGTCTTCCGCATTGACCATGCCGGCCTTATCGACTGGCAAATACGTGACCTTGACTCCTCGTTTTGATTCAAGCGCCTTGCACGTATCCAGTACGGCTCGATGCTCGGTCGAACTCGTAATGATATGGTCACCCTTCTCGTGATACATGTCCACGACGCCTTTGATGGCCAAATTATCGGATTCGGTGGCCCCGCTGGTGAAGACAATCTCTTTCGAATCGGCGTGAATGAGGCGCGCGATTTGTTTGCGAGCATTTTCAACGGCTTCCTCGGCTTCCCATCCGAACGCATGATTTCGGCTGGCTGAATTGCCGAACTTCTCGACGAAGTACGGCAACATGGCTTCAAGGACCCGAGGGTCCATCGGCGTTGTTGAGTGATTGTCCATGAAAATCGGAAACTTCATCGTTCGACTCCTTCTGCGGAAAGGGAGCGCACCGTGATCAGCGGCGAGCCACCCATCATATCTTCCACGGTCATGCTGTTTAGGAGCTGCGTGATACTGTCCTGAATCTTCAGCAGAGGCGTTCTGATATTGCATCGATCGTGCTGCTCGCACGAGGACCCATCCTTCACATGGTAACATTCGGTGATGCCTAACGGACCTTCGATTGCTTCCAGAACCTGCGCAATCGTGATCGAGCCTGCGTGTCGCGCCAGCAGATATCCGCCCTTCGGACCATTTTGACTTTCCACGACACCATGTTTCGCCAGTGCTTGAAGCACCTTGGCTAAGAGTTCCACGGGAATATTATGCTCTTCCGCAATTTCCTTGGTGTTGACGATACGCGCTTTCGTGACATCGCCAAACTGCACCGCGGCAATATGCTGAAGAGCCATCAACGCATAATCGGCCTTTTTTGAAAACTTGAACACCGGCACATCTCCAATAAGGACTGGTCCCCGACTGATTAGATCTCCGATTAAAAAGGTCGGATACAACAATAGCATTGTGCTGTTTCAGCTGTCAACGAATTTTAAGCCTTTGTTTTATCTAAATTTATGGGATCAAAAAATCGTGCATTGCTTCAATTGCCTATGTTAGATTGGTGAAGTCATTGAATTGAGGGGTCGGAAATGGGTGGAACCAATCCATATATTGAAAAAGCAGACGTTGAACTGCCGACCAAGCCTTACACTGTGACTTTCGTTAAACCGGACAAAACTCAGCAGGTCGTGCAGGTGAACCCGGACGATATCCCATACGGGCCTACGGGGCTGCCGGGCAGCATTTTAGATATCGCCATGGGTGCCGGGGTAGATTTAGAGCATGTCTGTGGGGGCGTTTGCGCGTGTTCGACGTGCCATGTCGTTGTAAAACAGGGATTTGAAACCTGTAATGAGGGGACTGACGACGAATTCGATCAACTCGAGGAAGCGCCGGCACTCACGTTGCAATCTCGTCTCGGCTGCCAATGTGTTCCGAACGGGACGAAGGACGTCGTGATCGAAATTCCGGCTGTCAATAAGAATCTTGCCAAAGAAGGGCACTGAGTGTAGGCCGTGGCCTTACCGTATCTGCTTCCGTCATGCCCCTACCCGTGACATCAGAGATCAATAAGAAGCAACGATGAGCCAAGTCAAAGTCAGATTTGCGCCGAGTCCGACCGGCTACCTCCACATTGGCGGAGTACGAACGGCCCTGTTCAATTGGCTGTTCGCGCGGCGCGAAAAAGGAACATTTATCCTTCGAATTGAGGATACCGACCAGGGTCGATCAACGGACGACGCAATACAAGCCATTATTGATGGGATGCGTTGGGTCGGGCTTGATTGGGATCAGGGGCCATTTCGGCAGACGGAGCGCATGGATCTGTATCGTCAGCACGCGTTGCAGTTGCTGGAACGCAAACAGGCATACTGGTGCGTGTGCACCGCGGACGAGTTAGAGGCAAGACGACAAGAGGCTCAGGCCAAGGGCTGGCAGCAAAAATACGATGGACGGTGCCGGGAGAAAGGCATACTGAATCCAAGCGGCGATGCCGCCCTTCGTTTCCGCGCTCCCCAAGAGGGACAAACAGTCATCGACGATCTGATTAAAGGTCGCGTCGTATTTGATAATGCCGTGCTGGATGACCTGATTATTCTTCGCTCCAACGGATATCCGACCTACAACTTTTCCGTCGTCGTAGATGATGCCCTAATGGGCATCACTCATGTGATTCGAGGCGATGATCATCTGACCAATACGCCTCGTCAGGTTCCCATGTTTCAAGCGCTCGGATTCGACGTGCCTAAATTCGGACACTTGCCAATGATTATGGGTTCCGACAAGACGAGACTCTCTAAGCGGCATGGGGCCACCTCCGTTCTTGCTTACCGGGATATGGGGTATTTGCCGGAAGCGATGATCAACTATCTTGTCCGTCTCGGTTGGTCGGCCGGAGATCAGGAAATTTTCTGGATCCAGGAGTTGGTCGAGAAATTCTCATTTGAGCATGTGCAAAAATCGGCCGCCGTCTTCAATCCCGACAAATTGCTGTGGGTCAATGCCCAGCACATTCGACATGGAGAGCCATCGCGCGTTGCCTCGCTCCTCATCCCATTTCTCGAACAAAAGGGATATGGACAAGCTGTGAAGCAGGCACGTCCGGGATGGATGGAGCGGCTCGTCATCATGCTACGGGAAAGAGCGCGCACGCTCATTGAGATGGCCGCCGCGGCTGAGCCCTATATGGTGCAAGACCCCATGATGGAGTCGGAATCGGTTCAAAAGTTTCTCACACCGGCCATGGCGCCGATTCTTGAAAAACTATGGCAGCACTTTGATTCTGCCGAGGACTTTTCCAAAGAGACTCTCGAAGCTATCTTCAAGGCTGTGCTGGAAGAGAATGGATTGAAAATGGGGCAGCTCGCGCAGCCAGTGAGAGTCGCACTCACAGGACGTGCCGTGAGCCCAGGCATTTTTGAAGTGATCGATTTGTTGGGGCGAGAGGCTACGATGATGCGGCTTCGACGTGGCGTCGAGCTGGCGAAGTCTGCCCATTCTTGACTCTGCCACAACGTTTCGATTAGTCTGCACGGACGGTTGGGGGATCGTCTAGTGGTAGGACGTCAGACTCTGGATCTGACTACCAAGGTTCGAATCCTTGTCCCCCAGCCAACCTTCTTCATGATCTCCCAATCGGAAAAGATCCGGTCATGTGCAACTGGCTCTTTGTCTTTGAATCCAAGCACCACTTCACGCCAACCACTTAGCACCGGAATTCATTAGCGTGCAGTTGTCGAAGGGGGAAATGAGAATGAACGTGAAACCGTCGTCGCTTGGTTGCGTTCTCTCCTTGGCCTTCATGCTCGTCACACTCAGTTGCACCCACGACCCATACCAACAGCGTGCCGATGCCATCAAGGATCATGTTGAATCGTTCTACTCGAACCTCAAGTCGGATCGTGTCGCGTCGGCTATCCGTGACAATGAGCAAATTGAAGCGATGGCGGACCAGATGGGCCAAACGATTCGCACACGGGCGAATCAACCGGCCATGAATCAAGTCGATCGCGAAGGAGTACTTTACAAAACGGCGAGTGAAACCGCGGTTGAAAATTGGTTGTCGCTGGCCCGATATCTGGTGGTCAAACAACGTTATGATCAGGCACGGGCAACCTACCAACGCATTCTCGACACCTATACGGGGCCGGCTTACCGAACCTATGCCGATCAGGCTGCCGCCGGGCTACGGGACGTCAACATCGTCGATCCTCCAAACAAGTAGGCGAGTGGCAGTGCATCAGGCAATCTAAAGTGTTATGGCTTGCACATCCTGATCGGATTGCAATCGCCCCATCTGTATGGTACCGTTCGCATCTTCCGCTCCATAGATCATTCATCGGATGTACGACCGGCTGGTCCCATCGTCTAGCCTGGCCTAGGACGGAGCCCTCTCAAGGCTCAAACACGGGTTCGAATCCCGTTGGGACCACCAGCACTTACGCGCGTCCCGCCCAATTCCCGTGACTCCAGCGTGACACGGCCGTCAGTGAACAACTGACGTCCCTCTTCCCCCAGGCGCCGGCCCCGCGCCTCCAGCGCGTCGATCCCGTCCCGCAAGTGCCGCGGCGCCAGGTGCGCATAGCGCAGCGTCATCGTAATGTCCCGATGCCCCGCCAACGCCGCCACCTCCGGCAGCGGCCGGCCCGCCTGCACCAGCCGGCTGATGAACGTATGCCGGAGCACGTGCAGGCTGACATCGGCCAACCCCGCGCGGCGCGCCGCCCGGATGACCGCCATGCCGACGCGATCCGGGTGATAGGGCGTCCCGTCCGGCTGCGTGAACACATGGGGCTGGCCCGCGTGTCGGGGTTGCCGGTCGAGGATCCCCGCCGCACGGCGCGTGAGCGGGATCACCACCGTCCGTTTGTTGGCCTTCACCTGCGTGCGCGGCACCAGGAGCACGGTGCCTCCCTCCTGCACCCAGGACCACTGGAGCCCCACCAGATTGCGCCGGCGCAGGCCGGTATCCAGCCCGACACTGACGAACGCGTGGAGCCACGGCGCGCAGCTGGCCAGCAACCGCGCTTCTTCGTCGTCGGTGAGCCAGCGGATGCGCTCCTCGCCGTCTTGGTTGAGACTCAAGCCTGTCACCGGGTTGGTGGTCGTCCAGCCCCACCGGATCGCCTTCGTATAGGCCGCTTTGAGAATGCCCAGCTCCTTGGAGACACTGGCGAAGGTCACGTCTTCCAGCCGATCGGCGAGATAATCCTCTAACCGCTTGGCACCCACTTCGTCCAGCGGGCAGCGTCCCCAGAGAGAGCGAAAGCGCGCGAGCACGCCATGATCACGCCGCTGGGAGTCGACGGATTTGCGGGGCGTCACCTTGGCCTCATATTCCGTGAGCAGCTCCCCGACGGTATGCGTCCGGGGTGGCGGCGGGAGGCCAAGCCACCGTTCGCGCGCCAACTGCACCTGCCAGGCGGCGAAAATCTCATGGGCGACGCGTCGATCGCGCACGCCCGTATCCCGCCGCTGCCGGTGGCCCTCGATCTTGAGCGACATCCAATAGGTCTTACTATCGGTTCGTTGATACACGCCCATCCTGATCCTCCTTTCCGAGATGGGCGGTCTTCCCGATAGAAGGATACGCGTGCGGAGCCAGGGCGACAAGGGAGGAACAATGTGTAAGGGGGAGAGCGAGTAACGCTTCACCACAGTGCCAACGTTTCCGTCTACAAGTTCGATGGCACATCGTGAGACTTAGACCTCTGACCCTTCCCAGCTCAAATACGGTTCGAATCCCATTGGGCCCAGTGCCGCTTATCCGCCGCGCAGTAGAGCCGTGCTGGCTTTCACGACTGTACACACAGTAGCGCTAAATACCCTCCAGACCATCACATGACTAAAAAGTACCTTTGCTCTTACAAGCGACAGGGCCGTTGGGCCAACACCTGCTTCCTCAGTTCGGATCGTGCATGGATTTTCTGCAAACAGGGAAAGGTTTGTTCTTAGAACAAACCGGCTGACTGCCGGCGGCGAAAAGGGGGCGGAGATGCGAGACAAAAATCGTGGAATCTACTAGGTAATCAGTTACGTAGCCATTCTAGGCCTATATATTAGGTTGACAGATGTAGTTATATGCCCTACATTCGCGTCCGTGATTGAACTACAGTGGGCTTGCGACGGCACCAGGAACGGTTACTTCCGGCTGCTGGCTGTGACAGTACTCTGCGTATGTGTAGGCATGCAGATATTAGGGGTTCCGGTGACGCTCTGGGACCCTCAGTTTGATGCCGATAATGTAGTGTCCTCGATCCTCGAAGACTTCCCGATTCCTGAAACGTCCCTCAGCACAATCGGAATGGTGCAGTACAGCGCCATGCATCAATCCTCGCACATCCTTCGGCTCCCCACTCTCGCTTATTCGCTCTTTCACCCTCCAGTCTCGGCATAGTTCCTAACATTTCCAAAAACTATCGGATCCGGCGCATTA
The DNA here is from genome assembly GCF_965152615.1 of Nitrospira sp. Nam74. Taxonomy (NCBI): domain Bacteria; kingdom Pseudomonadati; phylum Nitrospirota; class Nitrospiria; order Nitrospirales; family Nitrospiraceae; genus Nitrospira; species Nitrospira sp. Nam74. The sequence goes on from NZ_OZ224220.1 coordinate 598,999, forward strand.
GGACGGACTGGCAGTCGTCAGACAAAAAGCTCACGTCGTGCATTTACGAGAGGATTAGAGATGGTCACCAAAGGATTGAACGGGTTCTCCGGCAAGCATGTCTTGCTTCTTCAGGGACCGTTGGGACCATTTTTCAGGAGACTCTCTCGCGATCTCAAGGAGAATGGCGCGCGGGTCAGCAAAATCAATTTTAACGGTGGAGACTGGCTATTCTATCCCATGGGCGCCGTGTCATTTCGAGGGCGAATGGAAGACTGGCCCGTGTTTTTGGGGCAACTGCTGGCCGAGCACAAGGTCGACGTGGTCCTTATGTATGGAGACTGTCGGCCGATTCATCGTTGTGTACGGGAACAGACCGAACGGCTTGGTGTGGAATTGGGCGTATTTGAAGCCGGGTATGTGCGGCCGAATTACATCACGCTGGAGCGCTCAGGGATTAACGATTTTTCGACGCTCCCCCGCGGCGCAGATTTCTATTTGACGGCACCCGCAAAACCTGAGAACTCCCCCAATCCAGTAGGCAATGTTTTCTGGCACGCCGCGCTGTGGGCGGTCTTGTATTACGTGGCCAGTTCCATACTAAGACCGGTGTTTCGTCATTACCAGCACCATCGTCCATTGGCAGTGCGTGAGGCCTGGCCATGGTTTCGAGGACTCTGGCGCAAGTGCACCTATTACCGCGGAGACCGGGAGATTTTTAAACGGTTGCAGGCGGAATATTCCGGCCGATTTTTTCTCGTACCCCTACAAGTGCATTACGACTCGCAAATGCACGTGCATTCGGACTTTGACTCAGTAGAACGCTTTATCCAGTATGTCGTATCCGACTTTGCCAAGAATGCACCCTCGGACACGTGTTTGGTGATTAAGCATCATCCCATGGATCGGGCCTATAGGGACTACACAGCCTTGTGTGACGAATTGGCACAACGCCACGGCCTTCAAGGACGCCTGCTTGCGGTCCACGACGTCCACCTGCCAACCGTGTTTAACCATACGAGAGGGGTGGTGGTAGTGAATAGCACGGTCGGCTTTTCTGCTTTACTCCATGGTGTGCCGGTGAAGGCATGTGGTCGAGCCCTGTATGACATCGCGAGCGTCACGTACTCGGGTTTCTTAAGCGATTTCTGGAGCCATGCGCAATCCCATAAGCCCAACCGTCAAATTGTACAAGCGTTTCGCTCGTACCTTATTAACCGCACCCAAATGAACGGAAGCGTCTACAAACGCTTATCGAGCCGAGATTCACATACGGGAGTTGTATGGAAGTCGTCTGTCGTGTCAGACGATGCTGCGGCAACGACTGCAGCACAGCATGCGAAACAAAAAACGGCTTCGAACGTGGCTGAACGAACCCGTCAGCATGTAGCATCGCCTCTGACTCCTTATTTAGTTGCGATGAAGCCTGCTCAGCCGGATAGCACGGTACAAAAATATCATTGATGCGCTCCTCGGGCCTCATTACATGGGCAGTCTGGAAAGCGCTCTTCTTGCGGGAAGCCGTCGCGCGGCTGTCGGCCGGGCGCGCCGCATGGGTGTGGATCCTCCTCGAACCGCTGGTGCACCTCATTTTCTTGAACGTGCTTTTTGGATTCATCCTGCGGAGCATGATCTCCGGTGTGGAGGGCGGGCTGTTCATTACCACGGGTGTGTTGGGGTTCTTGCTCGTGCAGCACACGGCCATGCGTTCGAAGGAAGCGATCAATGCCAATGCCGCGCTCTTTACATATCGGCAAGTGCTCCCTGTCGATACCGTCCTCGTGCGCGCAGCGCTTGAGGCCGTACTACTCGGCATAAGCGCAATCTTTTTGTTCATGGGACTGAGTTTACTGGGCTACCAAATCTTTCCGCAAGACTTCTTGGGCGTCATGCTGGCATTCGCCACATTGTGGCTCGCCGGTGTGGGGTTGGGACTCATGTTGTCAGTCGCGTCTCAATTAATACCGGAAGTCGAAAAAGTGGCGGGAATGGTGTTCCGACCTTTATATCTGTTGTCTGGGATCATGTATCCGCCTTCGGTGATCCCCCCTGCCTATCAAGACTGGTTCCTTCTCAATCCGTTGGTCCATGGAATCGAACTGGTCCGAACAGGATTTTTCCCTCAATACCACACCATTTCTGGAGTGAGTGCGGGGTACATCGTCGGCTTTGCTTTGGTAACTCTCTGCCTCGGTCTCGCGCTTCACGTCCGATTCGCCACGAGGCTCGCAGCGCAATGATCATGGTGGAGGATGTTTACAAGCGTTATCGAACAGATCATGGCAATGGCAAGTGGGTCCTCCAAGGTGTCACCTTCACCATACCGCCAAAGATGAATGTAGGGCTGGTCGGACGTAACGGAGCGGGCAAATCGACATTGCTTAGACTGGTCGGCGGCATCGATCGCCCGACCCGGGGACGGATTGAGCGCCGCTGCCACGTGTCATGGCCAATGGGTTTTGGTGGCGGATTGCAGGGATCGCTCACGGGAAGGCAAAACGCCAAGTTCGTCTGCCGGATTCACGGGCACGAACAGGATTTGCCCGACCGCGTCGGGTTCATTGAAGACTTCGCCGAATTGGGAGAGGCCTTCGATGAGCCGGTGAAAACCTACTCCTCCGGTATGAAGTCGCGGCTCCAGTTCGGGCTCTCCTTGGCGTTTGACTTCGATGTCTATATTTCCGATGAAGTGACGGCTGCCGGCGATGCCGCCTTTAAGAAAAAAGCCGCGGATGCGTTCAAGAAGCTGGCCGATCGGGCCGGCATGATCATGGTTTCGCATGGAGAAGGCACGCTGAAAGAATTTTGCACTAGTGGGATTTGGTTGCACGAAGGGAAAGCCTACTGGTTCGACAAGATCGACGACGCACTGAAGCATTATAAGGAGAGTCTGGCGGTATGATGGGTTTTATTCCGCCGAATCAGACGCCGTCCGTCGGCAGTACTGTGTCCGGTATCTTGAGCTCGACTGGACCGGTCTTCAAACCACTCAAGCGAAAAGGCCCCATATTTTGGCTGGCAGTAATTGTTTGCCTGATGGCCACGTTTTATTGGGCATTCGTCGCCTCTGATCGCTACGTTTCCGAAGCTCACGTCATCATCCAGCAAACTGAGATGCCAAGCAGTCAGCCGATGGACCTCTCAAGTGTCCTGGGCCTCTCTGGCAGCACGGGTCGTGCAGACCAACTGCTGCTGCGCGATCACCTGTTGTCCGTGGACATGCTGACGAAGTTGGAAGAGGAGCTTGGTCTGCGGGAACACTATAGTGATTCACGCCGCGATCCCATTTCCCGACTCTGGTTCAAGGACATGTCGCAAGAGTGGTTTCATTGGTACTACCGCTCAAGGGTCAGCGTGGAGCTGGACGAATATTCAGGCGTGCTCATCATCCGAGTGGAAGCGTTCAGCCCAGAAAAAGCGCACGCCATTAACGCCATGCTCATCGGAGAGGGCGAACGCTATATGAACCAAATGGCGCATCGCCTCGCCCAAGAACAGGTGGATTTTGTCGAGAAACAAGTGACCCAAATCAGCGAGCGTCTACTGCAGGCACGCCAGGCTCTTCTCGCCTATCAGAATAAGCGAAGCATGGTTTCTCCGCAGGGCACTGCAGAAAACCTGTTCGGCATCGTGAACCAGCTCGAAGGACAGTTGACCACACTGAAAACACAGCGCGACGCCCTCCTAGGTTATCTCCACCCTCGAAGTCCTTCGGTCATCGAGTTAGATCTACAAATCGCTGCCGTCAAAAAACAGATCGGGCAGGAGCAGACCAGGTTGACCTCTTCAGACCGCCATACCCTCAATACTGCGGTCGAAGAATTCCAGCGGCTCCAAATGAATGCGGAATTTGCTCAAGAGGTCTATAAAACGGCACTCGCGGCCTTGGAGAAAGGCCGTGTCGATGCGGGACGGACCCTCAAGATGGTCTCGGTGCTACAGAGTCCTACCCATCCGCAATACCCGCTGCAACCTCGCCGGATTTACAACACGGTAGTGTTCATCCTTGGGACCCTCCTGTTGGCCGGCATCGCCAGTTTGATGAGGGCTATCATCAGGGAGCATCGAGACTGATCTATGCGTTATCTCACCACCCTCCTCGTCGTGGTGTTGTTCGCCACCACCGTATCGGCACAAGAGCAGAGTTTTTTTGGCGCCCTCGGCTTGGGTCAAAAACTGACCACGCCTCCACCGGCGAAGCCGCCGATGGGCATGCAGAAAGCCGGTGCCCTAGGGCCGGCGACCCCGCCCGACCAGCCGCCGGTCGTTGCGCCGCAATCGCCGCAAGCGGTGACGGAGATCCGGCCGGATGTGGCACAAACCGATGTGGACGCCATCAAGAGCCCGGTGTTCGGCGCCCATCTGTTTACCGGCGCCTTTGCTCGGCAGGGGCCCACCCAGTTCAACCCCGACTATCTGATCGCCATCGGCGACAGCATCCGATTAACCCTGTGGGGCAGCGTGACGTTCGACGGGATCCTGACCGTGGATCCGCAGGGTAATGTGTTCATGCCGAACGTGGGCCCGGTGAAGGTGCTGGGTGTGCGCAACCACGATTTACAGGAGACGATCGAGAAAGCCGCCCGGCGGGTGTTTAAAGCCAACGTGTTCAGCTATGCGAGCTTGGCGGAAGCGCAACCGGTGCGGGTGTTTGTCGGCGGCTTCGTCAAGCGCCCAGGCCTCTACAACGGAACCTCGATGGACAGCCTGCTCCATTATCTCGACCAGGCCGGAGGCATCGATCTCGGCCGCGGCTCCTTCTTAAATGTGCAGGTGAAGCGGGGCGGGCAGGTTCGTGTGCAGATGAACCTCTACGAGTTCCTGCTGGAGGGTCATATTCCTCAAGTGCAGTTGGCCGACGGCGATGTAATCTTTGTCTCCTCCCGCCAACGCACGGTTACGGTCGGCGGACTGGCCGAGAATGCCAAACGCTTCGAGTTTGCCAGTCCGGATCTGAACCTGACGTATCTAATGAAACTGGCCAAGCCCCTGCCGGACGCCACCCATATCCGGATCACCCGAAATACCGGGGTGATTAAGAACATCGAATACTATCCGATCGGCGAGGCCGGTGAGCTGCGGATTGGCAATGGCGACCTGATTGAATTTACGGCGGATAAACGGCCCGGGACCATTACGGTCCGTGTCCAGGGCGAGCATCTCGGGCAACAGGAATATGAACTCCAGTACGGGTCGCGTCTGGGCGAGCTGATGCGGCGGGTTCAATTCTCGGAGCGGTCCGATGAGAACAATGTGCAGCTCTTCCGGTTGAGCGTCAAAGACCGGCAAAAAGCCATCCTCCAGACATCGCTCAAAAGTTTGGAGGCGTCCGTGCTCACCGCACGGTCGGCCACCAACGATGAATCGGTGCTGCGCACCAATGAGGCCAATTTGATTTTGCAGTGGGTGGAGCGCGCGAAGAGCGTGGAACCCTCGGGGCAGGTACTGGTCGCGCAGGCCAATCAACGGGATGAGCTCTTGCTGGAACAGGGAGATATCTTGAACGTCCCGCTCAGGGACGGGCTGGTCCTCGTGGGGGGCGAGGTGCTGTTCCCCAATACCATTGCCTATGAGAAGGGCTTGTCCGTGAACGATTATATCGAACGAGCCGGGGGCTATACGCAGAATGCGGATGCGTCGCGTGTGATCATTGCGCACCGGGACGGCAGTTTCAGCGAAGGAACCGGGGGCTTCTTTAAAAAGGTTCAGGTGCGAGTCGGGGACCAAATTCTCGTGCTGCCCAGGATCGACGTGAAGTCATTGCAAATTGCCAAAGATATTTCGCAAATCCTGTTTCAGATGGCTCTGATGGCTGGCGTGGTGACACGTTTATTTTAAGTGAGATCAGCGAAGGGTTAGCGGTATCGACGTGAAGTGGCGGCAGGTTGGGAAGGAAATGACGCAGATACTTCCTAGCTAGTATTGATGATCGGCGTGGTCATAAGCCTGTTTTGATATTGTCAAAGTTGATCGAGACCTCTTCCCGCACAATTTGGGCTTACATCATGAATGATAGGGATAAACTACAAAATTCATCGGAAACCGAGACTGGCCCTGATATTCATGACCGAGTCGCGGAGGCGTACTATGGCTTGATGGGGCAGCAGTTCATGCGAGAGACGCAAAGTCGCATCCATTGGATATGCCGCCATATCCAAGGAGACAGCGTCGTGGATGTGGGATGCAGTCAGGGTATTGTGCCTATTCTCTTAGGTCGTGAAGGTCTTAAAGTAATCGGTCTTGATGTCAGCCAGAAAGCAATAGAGGAAGCAAAGCTCTATCTCGCCAATGAGCCAGAGCATGTTCAACGCAACGTTTCATTTATCAATACTGACTTTCTTTCCTGGGATTTCGGTGATTTGAAGACAGACACCGTAGTGATGAGCGAGGTACTGGAACACCTGACGCGGCCAGATTTCTTTTTAGAAGTGGCCGCCCGAGTTCTTCCGGGAAAAGGAAGACTCATTGTAACGGTACCGTTCGGGATCAATGATTTTATTGATCACAAACACACATTCTATCTTCTGAAGCCTGTTCAGCTCGTAGCCAAGTACTTTGACGTCGTTGGCATTGAAGTTCTTGGGAAATGGCTTGGAATAGTAGCCGACCGTCGAGTGGAAACAACTAGTGGGGCAGAGGCCTTCCACCCGACGGTCGCACAGATGGAAAAGCTTGAAGGTGCTTTTTATCAGACCGAACGTGTGCTGCGTGATGATCTATTGTCTACTAGGAAGAAGCTGGACGAGGCCAATCAGAAATATCGAGGGGCTACCGAACAAGTCGCGGCGCTCAAGCAGCGAGTGGGGCAGGAAGAAACGGCCCGACGAGCCGCCGACCAGGGATTGCAACATCTAGAGTTGACTCAGACGCGTCTGCAGGAAGAACGCACCACTCTTCAACTACAGATCGCGCAACTCATTGAGCAGGGTCAGAAGCAGAGCGGCGCGGCGCATGAGGCGGAGAAAAAACTGATTCAGCTTGAAGGTGACCTCGATGCGGTGCGTGCACGGTTGGATGAAGCCAACCAGAAATACCGAGTGGCCACCGAACAAGTCACCGCACTGAAGCAGCGTGTGGGGCAGGAAGAGACGGCCCGTCGGGCTGCCGACCAAGGGATGCAACAAGCGACCAGTCTGCTGGAGTTGATACAAGCTCGACTGCAGGAAGAGCGCACCGCTCTTCAACGGCAGATCATGCAACTGAGTGAGCAGAGTCAGGCGCAGAGCGTCGCGGCGCATGAAGGGGAGAAGAAACTGATTCGGCTTGAAACGGACCTAAATGCGGTGCGCAGCCAGCTCGAAGAAGTCAATAAAAAATATCGGGGAGCCACCGAACAAGTCAGTGCGCTCACGCAGCGGGTGACACAAGAAGAAACAGCCCGCCAGGCGGCCGAGCATGGCTTGCGACTACTGGAGCAGAGTCATGTTCGTCTGCAGGAAGAGCGCACAGCGATTCAGCAACAGCTCGCCCAACTTGGTGAACGAGGGCAGGTGCACAGCACCGCGGCGCATGAGGCGGAGAAAAAAGTGATTCGGCTGGAAGCCGAGCTTGAGGCGGTGCGCGGGCGTCTCGAGGATGCCAATCAGAAATATAGAAAGTCCACGGAACAAGTCAGCGCGCTTAAAGAAACGGCGCGCCAGTTGGCAGAGCAAGGGCAGCGACAGGCCAACGGACAGTTGGAAAAGGCTCTCGGACGTCTGGAGGAAGAACGCGCAGCCCTTCAGCAACAGATTGCGCAGCTCAGTGAACAACGGCATGCACAGAGCACCGCGGCGCATGAAGCGGAGAAGAAACAGATTCGACTCGAATCTGACCTGGAGGGGGTGCGTGCCCGGCTGGAGGAGGCCAACCAGAAATATCGGGGAGCCACCGACCAAGTCAGTGCGCTCAAGCAGCGGGTGACACAAGAAGAAACGGCCCATCAGACGACAGAGCAGACCCTTAGACAGCTTGAACAGAGTCACATTGACCTGCAAGAGGAACGCACCGGTCTACAGCAACAACTTACACAGCTCAATGAACAAGGGCGGGCGCAGAGCGTCGCGGCCTATGAGGTGGAGAAAAAGCTGATCCGGCTCGAAGCCGAGCTTGAGGCGGTGCGTGCCCGTTTAGAAGAGGCCAATCAGAAATATCGGGGGGCCACTGAACAGGTTACAGTGCTCAAGCAACGGGTGGAACAGGAAGAGGCTGCCCGCCAGGCGGCAGAGCAAGGCCTGCGACAAACTACCGTACAGTTGGAACAGGCAAACTCGAAATATCGGCAGGTAACGGCCAAAGAAATTCCAGAGTTAAAGAACAAACTGGAGGCCCAGTACTCTAAAGCCCGTGAAGGTCAGCATACCCTTGAGCAACTCCGGATCGAATTGCGAAAAGACAGAAAAGCGCTCGCTGAGAAGGCCGGGCAACTCGAACAGGTGCGGCAGCAGAAAAAAACTGTAGAGCAGCAATTGGTGAAGACGCGCGCGACGATTTCATTTCAGTTTGGCCATCTCCTCATTCACGGATTCAAGTCGGTCAACGGCTTTGTAAGACTGCCATCCGCGCTATGGGCATTGCGCAAAGAAGCCGTTCAGCGTCGTAAGAAAAAAGGATTCAAGCCAGCTCTTGCTATAACGACTTTCTCGCCACAGGTACCTTCCGCCCAGCCGCAAGTGATCTCGCCGCAGTCCCAGTTCCTGTCTCAAGATCCCCAGTCAGAAGGATGTGTCATTTCAGCAGATTCGGCCTTGAAATGTTGCCCCTCTCAAACCGTTCCATCTGACTCGAATGGAAAACTCAGCATAGCCTGCATCATGGACGAGTTCACATTCAGTTCTTTTCAGCCAGAGGCCAGGTTGCACCAACTAACTCCAGCCAATTGGAGAGCTGAACTGGAGACCGCCAATCCTGATCTCCTGTTCATCGAGTCTGCCTGGCGTGGCAAGGATGAACTCTGGGGTAACAAGGTCGGCCATACGAGCGCCGAACTGCAAGGGATAGTGGAATGGTGCGGGGCTAAGAAAATCCCCACGGTGTTCTGGTGCAAGGAAGACCCCATTCATTTTGAAACCTTTCTCAACACCGCCAAGCTCTTCAACCATGTGTTCACCACGGACATCGACTGTATCCATCGTTACAAGGGGGCATTAGGGCATGACCGTGTGTACCTGCTTCCGTTCGCGTGCCAGCCGGCGATGAACAATCCGATTGAAACGTACCAACGTAAGGACGCTTTCTGTTTTGCAGGCGCCTACTATGTTCGCTACCCGGAGCGAACTCGCGATCTTGGCAATTTTGTCATGGAACTTCCAGCCTTCCGGCCACTTGAAATCTACGACCGTAACTACGGGAAGAATGATGCGAACTATCAGTTCCCCGAGGAATACCGACCCTATATTGTGGGCACCCTGCCATTCGATCAGATCGATAAGGCCTATAAAGGCTACAAGTATGCCATCAATTTGAACTCAATCAAGCAGTCCCAATCGATGTTTGCCCGTCGGGTGTTCGAATTATTGGGTTCCAATACCATCACCATTAGCAATTTCTCACGCGGCCTTCGGCTCCTCTTTGGCGATCTTGTGATCACCAGTGACAGCGGTCACGAAATTGTCCGTCGTCTCAATAAGGTTGCCAGCAACGAGGAGCATAGCCGCAAACTTAGGTTGGCCGCTCTACGCAAGGTGATGCAAGAACATACGTATGGTCAGCGCTTGGCCTATGTTATTTCTAAGATTAGCGGCAAGGCGTCACATCAAGCGATGCCTCATATAGCGGTACTTGCCTATGCATTGACCCAAAGTGAGCTGAATGTCATACGGGCAAACTATCAGCGGCAGACCTATGCCAATACCTCACTGTACGTTGTCATAGATGATGGGGTTCTCTCGGGGGGAAGCCATGATAGGCGAGTTCACCTAGTGCGCGCTGAACACGCCGATAATATTGTTGTTGACGGGTTGGATAATACGGCGGAACTCATAGCCGGAATGGTTGCCGATGACTATTACGGCCCCAACTATTTACATGATATTGCCCTGGCCACGCGTTACACGCAGGCGGACATGATAGGCAAAGCCGCAAGGTATCTCTGGGAAAGCGGCGCCTTCCAACTCGAGCAATCGGACCAAGCCTACCAATCTGTGCACGGCCTGCCGGCTCGCGCCGGGGTCATCCGGCGGCACGTTATAGCCAAGGAAAATGTATTGGAGTGGGTGCAATCGTTGAGCACCCGCCGATTGCAGGATACCCATGGCTTGGCCATCGACGAGTTCAATTACTGCCGGCACGGCGCTGTTGTGGATCCTGCTGTTCTAAGAGAAAAAGTGGATGACTTGGAGGGTCTCGATACCGGCGTGTCGATCAATGCTCTTTTGCAAAGAGCGGAACGAATTGCGCCGGAAAAGAACAGCCGGGATGTTTGCCCCAGTCTAACGGGGAAACAGTTAGCAGCAAACTTTGGCAAAATGCCGAGTGCGGCAATCCAGCTAAGAGTAGAGCAGGAAAGCTGGCGGGTGGACTCTACGCTGTCTGACGGCAAGCATGAGTATCTGTATGCCACTGCCGAGCATAGCTTGAATGAGCTTGGTTTCGCCGACCAGTTGAAGATCTATTTGGATGTCACTCCGGGGCTTAATATTCAATTGGTGGTCCAATTCCTGGATGCCCAGAAGCAGAAGATTAGTCACGTCATTAAACATGCGAATCGCAATCAGGAAGCCCCTATTCCGCCGGGGACTGATCGAATTCGATTCGGGTTGCGTTTCTATGCCGGTGGCAATGCCGAAATAAAACGTCTAGTGCTCGGACACCGCAATTGGGAGCCTGCGGAAATGATCGGTCAGGCAGAACATTTGCTCCTGACTAATCATTATGCGTCATACGATGACCTATATCGCAACGCATATGTCCACAGTCGCGTACGGGCCTATCGGGAACAGGGCGTCGGAGTAGACGTCTTTAGATTACGCCCACATGAAGCCGTGTCGTATCACGAGTTTGAAAACGTAGATGTCATCACCGGCTCCCAAGAAGTGTTGCACCAGATGCTATCCACCGGACAGTACAAGACCGTGTTGGTGCATTTCCTTGACCCTGGTATGTGGGATGTGCTGCAGCACCATATCAAAAAGCTGAAAGTAGTAGTATGGGTGCATGGCGCAGAAATCCAGCCATGGCATCGTAGAGAATTTAACTGCCAAACTGAAGACGAACGCGCTGTCGCCAAGATGCAGAGCGAAAAGCGTATGGCATTTTGGAGAGAACTACTTAAGGATGTTCCGGCCCACCTCAGGTTGATATTCGTTTCCCGCTATTTTGCAGAAGAGGTCATGGCGGATTTGGGCTTCCGAATTCCGGAAGGTCACTACACCATCATCCATAACCCTATCAATACCGACGTCTTCAGATATGAGCAAAAATCGCCTGAGCAGCGAAAAAAGGTTTTATCGATCCGGCCGTACGCATCGAGAATTTATGCCAATGATCTGAGCGTCAAAGCGATCCAGGTTCTCTCAACTAAGTCATGGTTTAACCACATGGAGTTTCGCATGATCGGCGATGGGCCATTATTTGAAGAGACCTTGGCCCCGCTCCGAGAATATCGGAATGTATATATTGAACAGCGCTTTCTAAAACAGTACGAAATTGCGGCACTCCACAAGGAATACGGTATTTTTTTGTGCCCAAGTCGAATGGATTCTCAAGGTGTATCACGGGACGAGGCGATGTCATCTGGCTTGGTGCCAGTGACCAATGCCGTAGCAGCAATTCCTGATTTTGTAGATGCAGATTGCGGCATGCTAGCAAAAGGCGAAGATGCGTTAGGATTAGCAAAAGGAATTGCTGATCTGTATGAGAATCCGGGACGGTTCTTGGAGCTGTCGAACAATGCAGCAAAACGCGTAAGGCAGCAGAGCGGGCCGGAACAAACTATAGCTGCTGAGCTAAGAATGCTGGTACCAGATCAATCACTGAACAGACGGTTTGCTTAACAGGAAAGTAGATTTCTCGAATGATGCTCTCACTTTTGCAATCATGCTTGCTGCTTTTGCTTTTCTTGCCTTTTCCCTTGAAGGCTCACGCCGAAAATCCCGTACCCAAGGGGGGCCACATGGTATTCGCCGTAGGCTATGGGACGCTGGACCAAGATATGAACAACTATGTTCTTATCGGCAATTACGCGTTTTCCAATGAATCAGTGGTAGCCGAATACAAGGAGTTTGATGCAAATGCCAACAGCAAGCCTACGAAGACGGCCTTGCGTCATGATATGCGAGCACCGTATGGCGGAACGGCTTGTCAGAACAAGTTAATAGATATCCCAACTGAATCGGCTCAGCGATTTGTGAAGGGAACCTGGAGTTCTGACAGCAGGACCCTATCCATTACCCTTGGCGCGCTGACCTACGAGTGGACGGCGGAAAATGGGGCTGAAGGCGGCTACGAGTTATCACGAATCAAAGACAATGTTCTGGACGTAGAATTACCGCTGGCAGTAGGTTATGGCTACGCATCAGCGAGTCCTAATAAGTCAATCACTTTGAGAAAAGAGAATTTCTTTCCATATTATTACGGTGACTATTTTCACAAAGACAATAATTCAGTCGCAAAAACTCCTTGGAAAGCCATGCCGACCGGGCTGAAAATTGCTGTGTTTGTCGAACGGGAGAACGGCAATGTTTTGAGTTATGTGAGCCCTAGCCAAAGCCAACCCACTTGGGTCCAAAATAGCATCTTGCTAAACCAGGATAGCAAATCAGGCTTCATCTTGAATCAAGACCTCGGACATGATTTCAACAAAAACGGTTGCTATGATGAATACGGACACAATAGGATCATCCTAGGGGCAAATGACAGTGACGACAGCTTTCTTTACCACATGGTTATCATAGAGTATAGCTACGCGTTCGACGGTTTTCCTATGTTGTCAGTAGGACGTTTCCATAATAGAAAGTAAAGGCATTCGCCATTGCAGTAAATGATTTTTTCTAAAATAAAACCGATCTCATTCATCTCATTTGATGTGGAAGCGCTCCCTGGACGTGCAAGCGAAGATCACATTAATCGCCTCATTTGGGGCAAGGTTAATGGCACCGAATTTGGCATCCGCAGAATTTCAAGCATTCTAGAGCAACACAAAATTAAAGGGAATTTTCTAATCGATATCGCTTCATCAGTTCTCTATGGCGATAAAGCTGTTGCGGAAATAGGACATTTTCTCCTTGAGCACGGGCATGAACTTCACATTCATTTGCACTCCGAATGGCTTGTTAGAAAATGGAATATTAAGGGTCCATTTAGCGGGCCTGCAGGCCTTAATCAACTCAATTGTCAGCTCAATCATCGATTCCTTCAATTTGCAGCATTCAAGTATGCACAAATATTTGGATTAAACCCAATCTGCTTTCGTGCAGGCGGTTATCACTTTAATGAGCATACGGTTGAGGCTGCGCATGCGGTAGGGTTTATAGCGCTGAGCAATTTTAACTCATCTCGCCATCAAGAGACATGGGCGGTCTCTGACGAGGGGATCAATAATGAGCCTTTTAAGTGGAAGAACGGTCTGATTGAGTTACCAGTTGACTTTTCTCCTGAACCTCTTTCGTTTCAATGGGAGAAGTATGAAGGTCATTTCGACCGGGTGCGCTTTCGCAAACGCCGAAAAACTTTCAATCTGACTTTACATTCTTGGTCACTGCTTAAGCGTTCAGGGGATTTTTTTGAGGAATTCGCACCCGATCACGAGGAGAGATTACATCTTATATGCGAGCATCTAAATAGCAACACAGAGCCAATAGGCTATGCAGATTGGTTGTCCAGGATGCCAGATGTACCAATGCTGATCAATTACAACTGTAGAAGTAACATCATCGAGGTTCCAGGAAAAGATTGCATTTGCACCATATGCGGAGCTGTATTTGGGGAAAAATTGCCGAACGATATATGTCCAGGCTGCGGATCAAGAGCGCGCCATAGACAGCTGCATGACGTATTCGCTCGCGTGGGTAATCCTTTTGTAGGTTCTCGCGTACTCGTAAATTATGCGAACACAGTTGAGAAGATCGCTTTTCTTTCTCAAGCGTCTGAGGTTGTGAACTTTGACGTACGCCCTGTACGGGAAGTTGATATGCAGATGGACATACAAAATATGAGCTTGATACGAGACGAGAGCTTCGATGCTTTCTTTGCGGTACATGTGTTGAATCATGTGGCAAATGATCGAGATGCCTTAAGTGAAATCCACCGTGTTTTAAAACCCCAAGGGATCGCGGTACTAACTGTTCCTTATCGAGAGGGTTCGTCCACATCAGACTACGAAAACTTGACCGAACACTACGGACCTGAAGCCTTAGCAAAGTACGGCGTAGGCTCTTACAGGCGTTACGGGCTACAGGATGCTCTTGAATTATTTGGTGAACGGTTCGTCGTGCAAGCCGAAGCAGGATTGGATTCAGTGACACGGGAACAAATGAAAGTTTTTATTCTACGCAAGAGTGCTACAGTGCAGAGCTTAGAGATGAAGCAACCAAAATGAACAGGATTAGATAACTTGACGCGTTCCTGCTTCATGGTTCCCAGTCTTACGTCGCTGAATTATGTGCTCTGAAGGTCATGCTCGGTGCACAAGGATATATAACTGAAGTACATTCCATACGTGAACGTTATGCCGAGGGCTTCGCTATTTTAACTTCATTCGCTCGGTAGACGGGAACTGAGTCTCTCGATACCAGAGATGTAGCACGCCATATGATTACCCGTGCTCCAGATTAGAATCATAATTGCAAAAAGACCGATTATCGATCAAGGCTTCGGAAAATGTCCTTCCATGAATACTTCCTGAAGAGGACCGCCGTTACCAGGAGTCTTAAACAGGTTCAGCGTTTCCTGGCGTATCGAAGGACTCAACCACGACAGTCCCAGCGATCCGGAGACAAGCGGTTCATGGTCAAATGAGTGTCCATCCAGGCTGACTTGATAGCATGCCAGGCACAATGGCTAGTTCAGCATGTAGCGAATCTTTCCCATGCTGTCTGCCTCTTTCCGGCATTCAGCCGGTGAAACCGATGGGTGCTTTCCGCAATCTAAAAGTGGCGCTGATTGCCGATGAACTGACCAGGTCTTGCCTGTCCTTCGAATGCCACGTGCGCGATCTGACACCGCTCAATGCCAAGCTATTGCTGAAGTTCTGGAGGCCGGACATGATCTTCGTGGAATCGGCCTGGCAGGGGCGGGGCAATGCGTGGAAGTACAAGATCGCCGCATATCCGGACCGGCCGGAGCGTAACAACCTGGCGCTTCGGAAGGTGGTTACCTATGCGCGGGGGCTTGGCATCCCATGTGTCTTTTGGAACAAAGAGGATGGTGTGCATTTTGAGCGCTTCATCTCCAGTGCCTCGCTCTTTGATTACATCTTCACCGTAGACGATAACTGTATTCCTCGATACCAGGCGGTGGTCGGTCCCAATGTGCCTGTTGCTCCGCTCATGTTCGCCGTTCAACCGGCGATTCATTCTCCTTCTAAAGATGGATTCACTCACCGCCAGGCCTGTTTCCTCGGTAGCTATAGCCTCCACATTCATGATCGTAGACGGAAGTGGCAACAAATGTTGTTTGCCGGCTGCTCCGACATCGGCCTGAAGGTATTTGACCGCAACTCTGCACGACGTTCTTCGAATTACCGGTATCCTGATATGCCCTGGCTCGAAGTCCGGCCCAGTGTGCCTCATACGAAGACCGGCGAGATCTACAGAGACTATATGGTCTCGCTGAACGTAAACACCGTTGAGGACTCCGCCACAATGTTTTCTCGTCGTCTCATTGAAATTCTGGCGTGCGGTGGCCTCGCGGTGACGACACCTTCTTTGTCCGTGGATCGTCATTTCAAGGACTACTGCCATGTCGTCCATAGCGAAGAGGAGGCGCGCGACCTCTTTGGGCGCCTCAAGCATGGCCTCACGCCTCGTGACCGTGAGGTGGCTGCGGCAGGTGCCGAATATGTGCTCAGGGAATTTACATGGAGCTGCCGCCTCGGCGAAGTTGTACGGGCGATTTCGTAGTTTCAGCCGCAGAACGTCACCATCAGAAGGGAAATGCTCCACATGAAAATTATGCTGATCGCCGGGGCCCGGCCGAACTTTATGAAGATCGCCTCTATCGTGGAAGCCATTCAAGATGTGCAGAGGGCGGGGAAGCACAAGCTCGACATGGTCTTGGTGCACACGGGCCAGCATTATGATGAAAAAATGTCGAAGACATTTTTTAAAGATCTCAGCATTCCAGAACCCAACATTAACCTTGAAGTGGGCTCTAGCTCGCATGCGGTTCAGACCGCCGAGGTCATGAAACGATTTGAGCCGGTCCTTCTTCAAGAACGGCCTGATGCCGTCCTGGTCGTGGGCGATGTCAATTCCACCATCGCCTGTTCCCTGGTTGCGTCCAAAGTCGCGTATCCCACAGATAGCAATTACAGCAGCCTTGCGCGACCACTGATCGTGCATGTCGAAGTCGGACTCCGAAGTGATGACTGGACCATGCCCGAAGAGATCAACCGGGTGCTTACCGATCGATTGTCGGACCTCCTGTTTGTGACTGAACCGAGCGGCATGAAGCATTTGCGGGCTGAAGGTATTCCAAAAACGCGCATCCATTACGTGGGCAACACGATGGTGGATACACTGCTGCGCCACCGACAGCATGCTCTTGAGTCGACGATCTTCAAACGGCTTGGCCATGATCACGCCACAGGTGCTGACCTATTGCATGCGGTAGGAAAGCGGCGATCTCAAGGCCATGTGGTCGATGCAGCTGTGTTGCCGTATGCACTGGTCACGTTGCATCGCCCGAGCAATGTCGATGATCCTGAGACATTCAAGGGGATATTAGATGCCTTGATTCAGGTGTCGCGGCATGTGCCGGTTATTTTTCCGGTGCATCCCCGCACGGTAGGGCGGGTTAAAGAGCACGGACTCGGTGACTATTGCCGGACCCTGGAGGGCTCTGAGCCGGTTACGAATGATAAGGGAATTCTGCATTGCATCGAACCGCTCGGCTATCTGGATTTCCTCTGTTTGATGTCTCACGCCCGAGTGCTTCTCACGGACTCCGGTGGAATCCAAGAGGAGACGACGGCGCTCGGTGTCCCTTGTGTGACGCTGCGCAAGAATACGGAGCGGCCGGTTACGATCACTCATGGCACCAATCGGCTGGCAGGAACGAATCCAAGAAGCATCCTTCGGGAGGCACGAGCCTCGCTCACGGTCAAGCGCAAGCGTTCACGGACTCCCCCCTTATGGGATGGCAACGCCGCCCAGCGGATCGTGTCCATCCTTATCAAGCGCCTGCAAGCCAATAAGAAATTAGCCAGCAGACAACCGTCAAGCCGCGTGAGGTAGGTCCTGAGCGATCTGTCTCATCCGAAGCGCTATGGGGTGTTCAACCAGGGTTTGCGCCGGCAGCCCGCATTGGCTCACTTCATGGATGGCGCCATCGAACCTGTTTTACTCCGTACACCTTCAGGCCTCAGCGCGACGCTAGGGTGGGGACGTCGCAAATATGCTCGCCGCGCTCGGCAGGCATCGCGGACTCTTGGCATCCCGTTCCTCTGTCTTGAAGACGGTTTTCTGCGTTCCGTCGGTTTGGGTCCCACTGAGCCGCCGCTCTCGATCGTCGTCGATGATCTTGGTATCTATTATGACGCGACCTGCCCTTCGCGGTTGGAATTCCTGATTGCCCGATCACGCAATGCCGATGAGATCCACCGGGCGCAAGCTCTCCAGAAGGCTTGGCGCGAAGCGCGTGTCTCCAAATACAACTATGCCCGTGAGTATATCGGCGCATTTCCGGAACGGTATGTGCTCGTGGTGGACCAGACGTGGGGGGATGCGTCGATTGGCTATGGGATGGTGGGTGAGTCAGCCTTTCCACGGATGCTGAAGGCTGCTTTGGACGAGAACCCTGGTTGCACGATTCTACTCAAGGTGCATCCGGAGGTCATGGCGGGTCGGAAGCGTGGACACTTTGATGTGGCAACGACGTCTCGAATTGCACGCGTTCTGATCCTCGGTCAGGACGTGCATCCAGTCAGCCTCATTGAGCATGCCGAGTCTGTTTATGTTGTGACTTCACAGATGGGGTTTGAAGGGGTGTTGTGGGGCAAACCAGTGCGCACCTTCGGGATGCCGTTCTATGCGGGTTGGGGCCTCACGCAGGATGAGCTGTCGGCGCCTGCGCCGCGCAGGCCCATGGCGTTGGAAGATCTCTTGCACGCCGCGCTCGTTGAATATCCCCGCTATCTCGATCCTGAAACTACCCGCCGCTGCGAGCCGGAACGGCTGATCGAATGGATGGGATTACAACGGCGGATGCGTATGCGTTTTCCCGACACTGTGTATGCGAGTGGATTTAAGCGCTGGAAGAAACCAATTGTCCGTTCATTTTTTCAAGGCAGCGAGGTGCAATTCGTCGCACAACCGGACGAGGCCCCTGAGGATTCCACCTTGGCTGTGTGGGGACACACCAATCGCGACAAGAAAAGGCCGGTGATTCGCTTGGAGGATGCGTTTGTGCGGTCGGTCGGCTTGGGCGCCGATCTGATCCGGCCTCTGTCGCTGGTGATGGATGTTCAAGGCCTGTACTACGATGCGACGGTCCCTTCAGGGCTGGAACGCCTGCTCGAGACCACCCAGTTCCCCGCCGACTTGCTGGCGCGGGCGCGGCGGCTGCGGGAGCGCATCGTCGCGGAGGGACTCACCAAATATAATGTGGGAACGGCAGACTGGCGGCGACCGATGGGAGCGGGCCGGGTGATCCTGGTGCCGGGACAGGTCGAATCCGATGCCTCGATCCGCTATGGCGCGCCTGAGATCAAGACCAATATGGGCTTGCTGCAGGCGGTGCGGGAAGGGAATCCTGGGGCGCATGTCGCCTATAAGCCGCATCCCGACGTCGTGGCCGGGCTCCGGAAACAGGGAAGGCAGGAAGATCACGCGACGCGCTGGTGCGATGAAGTGGTCACAGATGTCGATATGGGGCACTTACTGTCTCTCGTGGATGAGGTGCACGTACTGACGTCCCTGGCCGGCTTCGAGGCGCTGCTGCGGGGGAAAGCCGTCACGTGCTACGGGCAGCCATTTTATGCGGGGTGGGGGCTCACGGACGACCATGCGCCGATTGCACGGCGCACGCGGCGTTTGACCCTCGATGAATTGGTTGCAGGAGCCCTCATCCTCTATCCCACCTATGTCAGCCGGACAACGGGTAGATTCACGACGGCGGAACGCGCGTTGGACGAACTCTTAGACTGGCGGCGGCACGGCCCGACAAGGTTGCCACTGTGCCGCCAACTCGTGCGCTTGGTGCTTCGTCTTGGGAAACGATTGTGACTGCGGCAGAGGGGTCAGTCCGCATGACGATGGTACCTAGACCATGGGCCTCCGTGGTCATCCCCATCAAGGACGAACGAGATAATTTGCTTGTTCTTACCGAACAATTATTGACGGTGATGGGGACGGCTCTTCTTTCTCGCACGGCCCCGTTTGAAATCATCTATACAGATGACGGAAGTATTGATGGAAGCAGCGACCTCTTAGACTCCATCGCGAGCACGCACAAAACTGTGAAGGTTCTTCATTTCGATCGTAACTATGGCCAGAGTTCGGCGTTCGACGCCGGGTTCCGCCATGCTGCCGGAGAACTCATTATTACAATGGATGGTGATCTGCAATTTGACCCGGCTGATATTCTGAAGCTTCTTCCGTTCAGTGCCGAATATGATCTGGTCTGTGGGTGGCGAAAGGATCGGCACGATACGTTCACGAAAAGACTCTCTTCGCGACTTGCGAATGCGGTTCGCAGCCGCATGGCGGGCGACCGAATTCACGACACCGGATGTTCACTGAAAATATTCCGCCGCCCGGTGATCGAACGAATCCCAATGTTTGAGGGTATGCATCGTTTTTTCCCAGCGTTGGCCTTGATGCACGGGTTTACAGTGACAGAAGTGCCAGTCCGGCACTATCCACGGAAGCATGGTGTGTCCAAATACGGGGTAGGGAATCGACTTTTCAAGGGCCTCTATGATCTTATCGCCGTGCGTTGGATGCAGTCGCGGTGTCTCCGGTATCAGACACTTCAGTCATCCCACGAGCCGGACCCATCCTATGGCCGCTTCAACGTGGCCCCCCTTCAGCCATCAAGCTTCGCCAGCATTTCACATCACGGCTCATCATCTCGTTGCACTGGGGAACAACTTCGCTGAATTATTCGGTAGACGTCAGTATGCCTTGAACTGTGGGTCACCTGGCCGAAGTCGTTCCGTGGAGGCGCTGCGTGAATGGCAACGCCCTCATGAAGGTGTCGATGTACCTACCATATTATTGAGGGCGATTAGATAGCGTTTGCGCTCGGATCGACGGCTGACGGAAAAATTGACGTTCAGGCTGGGATTGCGCGACCAGGACTTCTTCAGCCGCTGTCAGACGATATACGACGGCACCGACAGTACGATGACCACGAGCGATGCCTGTATGGCGCCCACCATTATAAATACACGTCTTTTCACCTACACCATTGTCCTAGGTACTACTTGGGCAAACACGTTTGGCGATATCACATCCGCCGGAAAAGTTAACGACGGCATTCATTAAATAGTATGCCCTCCTGGCGTTGACCGCGGCCGGAAAAGAATTCTTCCGTTTTATCAACTTCATTTCTCTTGAGTTCCTCATCTTCCTCGTCACGCCGGTCCTTGGCATTTCCATTGCGTTGTACCTAGGTAGTTATTCTTCCCGGCCGATGGAACATTCGACGTCCAAAGCCGTCGTTATGTTGCTGTCTTTCGAGGGCGCTATGCCGGAACCGTGTACGGAGCAAGAGCAAAGGGCTTACGCGTATCAATCACCAACGTCATCATTCATCCGCTCAAGTGGTTGCACGAGAATGTAGGAGTTGCGCGCGACGACGAGGCGTGCGTTTACTCTTGTTCCTTGTCATCTTCATCATCACCTTCCTTCCACTCCTTGCCCAAGCAGGCAGTTCGGACGATCGCTACATAGCGGGTTATGCCTCAGCCGTACTCGAACAGGAATTCCATCTGACCATGGGGTCTCTGACCGTCCAGGATGGGATCGTTACTGTTGTTGCGGATCATATTCGTGGCGCTGAACGGGACCGGGTGATCGTTGCTCTCAGCAAGATTCCAGGCGTTCAACGAGTGGACGTGTTATCGCGTAGGGACATGATTCGTCCGGCTGAACATGAATTGGCTGCCGGCGCTGTATCTCTCGCCGGCAACGGTGCTCAGTGGTTTCCCCGAGGCCAGCTATTCGACCCGTTGCACGCCGATCCGCGATGGCCCCATTTCGCGGCCTCGGTGAGGTCCTATCAGAGTCCCGGTGAAGGTGGCCTAAATACAGCCTTTGCAGGCGATTTCGGGGAAACGTTCTCGATCTACCGTAACAGGGCACCATTCGGCCAGTGGGAAGCCGGCGTCCAAGCCGGTGTCTTCAGTCTTTTTGATATCGGATCTGATAGAAAAAAGCTGACTAATGCTGATTATATGGTCAGTATCATGACAAGCTATCGCGCAGGAGACTGGTCGGCTTTTCTGCGCTATCACCACCAGAGCTCGCACCTCGGTGACGAGTTCCTGCTGAGTACGAGAGTTCGTCGTGTGAACGTGAGCTATGAGATGGTAGATGCCAAACTATCGTACGATTTCTTGGACGTCGTTCGGCTCTATGGTGGTGTTGGACTCCTCGTTCGTCGTGATCCTGGAGATCTCGCCCCATTCAGGACGCAATACGGTATTGAAGTTCAGAGCCCTAGGACGATAGTGAAGGGAATCAGACCTGTAGCCTATGCAGATTTTCAAACATACCAACAACCCACTGATATGCCCCGGCAAGACCAGTGGAATACGAACGTGTCGTTGAGGGCAGGCCTTCAATTTGAAAACCTGAGGATTTGCGACCGGAAGCTACAGTTCCTCCTGGAGTATTACAACGGATACTCACCAAATGGTCAGTTTTATACACAACGGATTGAAACAATCGGTGTTGGAGTGCACGTTTATTTCTGATCCAGTTTGAAAGATTTGCGACGGTAAGCCGCAGCCTCTCCTAAAGTATTGCAGGATGCCCGCCAACGGCCATTCCTACCAGGCGTATCGAAACGTTTGGCGTTGGCGTCAACGTCTATTTCTGACCTACACCGAACACCTCCGTCTTGAACGCCACAATAGTATGAAAGTGTTCGATCGGGGAGTCAGAGTCCCCTTCTATCTGACCCCAGCATAGGCCATGAGTCTACAGTTTACGCCTCCCCCGGGCATTAGTGATCATCGGACAGTATGAACAAGTTCGTGGCTCATAGGCGGCATCCCATCGCGACGGTTCACCATCAGTTTTGTCTACGTCAATCATTCGATACAAAGGACATCCTTGAAATGTTTCAACTCTACCGGCCTGACCACTCAGCAAGCGAAAGACCTTTGGCGCACAAGGTCTTGTGGAAATCGGAAAGTGGGTCCTACCCTAATGAAAAGGGAAGGCTCACATACGGAGCTCAGTGCCGGATACGGCGCAAGGCCGCAAAAAGCATGTATTTACAATGTGCGCACAATCAATAATGTATATTGCTTGTATACAAAAGGAGGGAGGGCTTATGGCCAGTACGGAAACCAAAGAGGCGGGGCGTGGAGAAACCATTAACCTGCGTGCCAGCCACAAGCAAAAGGTGCTGATCGACCGGGCGGCGGAAGCGCTCGGGCGGAGCCGGTCGGATTTCATGCTCGAATCGGCATGCCGGGAAGCTGAAACAGTACTACTCGACCGGCGCTACTTCGACCTGCCGGCGGATGCGTTCAGGCGTTTTACGGCTATGCTTGATAAGCCCCCGACAAGCAATCCTAAAATCCGGCGGCTCCTGCAGACAAGGGCACCCTGGGACGAATGAGTGATCGGCCTCATGAGATAAGCCCACCTGAGAAACTTTCAGCGGAGCATGACCCGTCCGGCTTCAATTCCGGAGAACGAGCACTTGATGACTGGTTGCGCCGCCGTGCCCTGCAAAACGAGGCAAGGGGATCGTCGCGCACATATGTCATATGCGCGGATAAGAGGGTAGTTGGTTATTTACACGCTCGCCAACGGCGCAGTGACGCATGCGCAGGCTCCGGGAAGGATCAAGCGGAACATGCCTAATCCTGTCCCGGTCATGATTATAGCCCGCCTGGCGGTCGATAAGGAGTACCAGCGGCGGGGCATCGGGTCAGGCCTGCTGCGGGATGCGGTCCTACGTACGGCCCAGGCAGCCGACATCGCTGGCATCCGGGCCATACTGGTTCATGCCATTTCAGAAACCGCAAAACGATTCTATGAAGGCCACGGCTTTATTTCATCGCCTGTGGATCCGCTGACAGTCATGATAAGCGTTGCCGAAGCCAAAAAGATGCTTGGTAAGAAAAAAGGAAAGTAGATTCAAAATTCGCCAGGCCTAACACAGAGTTCCGTGATCGGCGCATCGGTGACGTATTTCCGGACGCGTCGCAGATTACGGTGAATGCGCGAGTTGACATTCATCACCTACCTTGTGCCAATGAGTCAGCTCATCGGTCAGGAGGTGATAAGGCTCCCTATCCATCACGACGAGAGGAACTTGTTGATCGGTTGGGGGCTTATCGCCACTCGCTCGCGACGCGAACACGCCCACCAGCAATACGCTGAGCAGCAGCGATAAGGGCAGGATCTGGGGCCGTCTGCTCTTCAACCGGTTTGTGAACCTCTTCCTGTTTCGGGTGTTGACTTTGCAACCACTGCATCGTTCCCTCGTGCATTGCCACGATATCGGTCTTCTTCGCGATCTCATCGTTGAGCGAGTCGATCGCTTTCTGCCGCAACTCGATATCCGCCTACTCGTGTACCACGGCCTGTAGATACGCCTCGCCGGCCTGGCGTTCGAGATCGTGAGCGTGATGAAATTGCCGCGTGAACCTGATGATGAGTATGGGGAGGAAAGAAGAGTACGGAAACACGCTATATCATCGGCGGCGACACCGGCGGGGGCGCGAGCCCATGACCTAGGGTGGTAACAAAAGCTATAGACTGTTCGCGGGGCGAGAACGGCGAACAACGAAGGGAGCGCTTTGTTTCGGTGGCGTCACTCAGTTGTTTGTGCCTCCGCCAGGCGCTGTGATCTATGGTCCGGGAGCATGCGGGGCGAACATCTCGAGAGGGCGAAAGATGCCTTGGCTCTTCTGGTTAGCCTCATGGAAGGAATCAAGCGCTAACTGCCTTTCTCCATCAACGTTCCGATTTCTATGAGGTTGCGCTTTGAGGAATACCTATTCAGGGTGTTTTGGCTGAGACTGGTTAGGAGGCACCTTTTTCATTTTTTCCCGTTTCTCATCGCGATTGAGTTTCCACCACATCCCTAGCGCAAAGACCACCGCCATTAAACCAAGGACCGCTGATTCCATGTTTTCCTCGCAATGAAAGCACGCCTAGAGTGTAGACAGCAAAACGTGCGCTTGGAGACTGTTGATTCGGGTAAAGAGCGACCGTTGTCCCAATACTTTCGATTCCATGAAAAGTCTCAACGCATTGGTACGAGAAGGCCTGGAGGAAGGCCTCAGGCAACGCATCGCCTTAATGACGCAGAACGCATTAACTCAGTTAATGGAGAGTAATCCAGACTATGGCCTTGCTCGAACGGTTCATCACCCATGTTTGGCAGAAACATTGCGCGGACTTCAACTTCAAATGGGACAAGCCATCTCTAGGCTTTCCCCTAAACCGTAAAACTTTGAGCTGTCCTGTCGGACGGTGTCATATTAGTTCTGTCCGAGATACTCCCAGTATGTCGCAACGGCTGTGCCATGCAAAGGCTGGCTACACTGCCGTTCATCTTTGAAGTTTCAGTCATTCGAAGCACACTCCTTTAATATAACTTATCGGCACGGCTATCGTTTGGGTATGGCGTGATGGTCATGCAACGCGCAAGCAGGCTCGCCAAACTACATGTCTCATCGAGGGCTTGCGTCCTCGTGCGAAGCTGAACCGAAGCCATTACCCAGCAAGCTGAAAGTACCATGCCGCTTGGCAATTGAGGCCTACATTGCTATTGCACACCACTTTGCAGCGCAGAACTCCTGTGACTAATATGTTGCGCAGCTACTAGCATTATGGGGATCTGCAGCTGACAAAATTCGCTCCTCAAGTGCGTCTCCTCATCAGCATCAAATTCCATCGTCTTGAGCCCTTAAGTTCTAGGAGAACCCTCCGACAACCATTAGTAGAAGGAGGCATCGCCAAGAACACGAGATTTGGCAGCGGCTCGGGCCAATCAAGATGTGTCATGCACAATACGAGGAAGTGCGACGATGATCTTCGAGGTACTTGCCCCGCAGTTGAAATGGCTGACGCGACACGACGAGTCTTTACCGATCATCAGTGAAGAAAATGGGGGAAAGACTCAGGAGCAGTTGGAGCGGGAATCCTATAAATTCACATGGGTCGGTATAGCTTTCCTGAAATAGAACCACATCGAGAATTAACGCGGAGACGTTCAATTGTGCTGAGGTGAAAGGTATAGGGGTTAACATGAATAGCTTCTTCAACGACTCCTCTGAGTCAAACGTTACTTCGATTCAAGGTGAGACAGGCCAGTGTCAACAATGCATCCGGAGCCAGTTTTCTCTTTACCACATGCCAAGTTCTCGAATGCGCCGCATTCTGACGAATGAATTGTATGTCGAATTGCTGGTACTACGTGGCTTCTACTCTGAGATGCACCCAAAGCACCCCAAAAAGAGAACCGTTGCACCGCAATGCGAATGGCACCTGCGACAGTCGTTACGTACCATAAGGAAGAAATTGTGGCTGAAGCCGTGGGAGCGATTGCAGCGAGAATATTACTGGAAAGAACGCCGCAACAGTGAAAATGTGATTGAAGAGAAAGTCCGCAAGTACGTGTCTCTTTGGATGTCGAACACGCCCCTTCGTCGAATGCTGAGCCACGAACCACACATTGTCGGTTATCGGCGTCAGCGCCCTGTGAAGGTTGATCACATGGGCTCGAAGCAGATCCAACGCCGATTGCCCCAAACCAGAAGGCAATGGGGAAAATGTCCACGCCCTCGCTCGTCAACTTAGAAACGATGAACGCTAATGAGAATAAGGCTAGTCGTTTAGGTGGCTTGGCGGTGGGGCCCTCGATCAGTCCTTGAGACGCGCTGCCATAAACGTGCTCCTAAGGTTCAAGGGTCGTCAGTTTGCGCCTCCACGAGGCGCGCACTCCGGAAACCGTTTCGTTTCTCCATCTCTGGACCTTAAAACGCTCACAGCATGACTCCATGCTCTACACGGCAGGATCAGCCCCGTAATTTGCATATGTGTGCCCTACTGCCCGTATGCTCCCACCTGTGATCGGTGTGCCCACTTCAGCATCTATCTTCGTTAGTCCCCCACGAGTTTCTGTGTCTGGCCGGCAATTGCGCCGAGCCAGTCACCCCCTCGTCCTAAAATACACTTGGTCTCAATATAAACGTCTTCCCTTGCGATGACATGGATGCACAACGTAAGAGCCGGAAATGAACACAACGAGCCGTGTAATTTTTCACTGGGATGATGACTGGATGGTGCGCGTCAGTCGCAACCCCGATAGGGCTCGGACTGATATGTACGCAACGCAACAGGAGCCCGTGTGAGTCCTCAACAAAGGTACTCTTCACATGCAACAGCCTAGCGGGACTTCTCATGCTTCCGATGCTCTGCCTACTTAGTTGATGGGGGATGAGAGGTGTCTTTTCGTTAGCCCTCAAGTGATATCAAAGTCAGCCGATACCCCCATTAGAGACAGGGGTAGCAGCAACTGTCACAGAAAGAGGGATCATCATGACAAACTTTACGTCCTACGTATCGGCGGAGCACGCGAGTATTGTAAAGCGCGTTTTCTACCTGTATCGGCGTGGATTGGGCATCACGTCCATTCGCAATGAGATCCGTGCGTCATGCCCGTCTTGTCACATAGACAATGCGACAATCCGAAGGATTCTGCGTCGGCAATTTTACCGCGGACGGATTATCCGGCACCGAACTAAGTATCGGCGCGATCCCATTACAGGGTTGAGGATTAAAACGGCGTCATCTCCGGAGGATTGGCTCGTGCGCATGACCGATCTAATATCGCGCGGCGGCAAAGCTCAACACGAAGAGTGATGAATAGAGACTCCAGATTGTTCCAATGTCCGGACGGGCGAACAACCCAGCGAAGTGGCGACGTTGGGTTGTTTGTGCCTGCCCCGGGCGTTCGTGGTGATCATCGGCACAGGCCAAACAGTCTACTGACCCATAGTGAGCATCATGGCAACAGCACACTCTCAGCTGCAAAGCATACTTAGGTCGAGACCCTCGATGCCTTGGCATTTTCAAACATGGACGGTGAGATTGAATGCCCACATAGGTAGCAGCTTAAGAGTAGGATAGTGAATACCTGATTAAGTGAAATAGGTTACCGAGACACAAGATGTTAACTGTCACTAGCAACTACGGCGTGCCAGATAAAAGGGGTGCGGACAATGGCAGATTTCACTCAATGGCTGATTCGTGCCTACAATTTTACGCGGAAGAGGTACGGTGCCTTCTTGGGCGAATGGAGAAGACGGGGCTTCTACCAATTTATGAGAGCATTAAGCATTGGCCCAAAGCCCTTTCGGTATACCTCAGAGGCGGTAAGGGATGCAAAAGCTCCACAGAACCGCAGAGGTTCGTCTGTGATACTGGGATGCAGGATTGTCATCCGACCTAATGAGACCGCCCTCGTAAAGTGGATATTTCTCTTATATACCCCAGACTCCTCCATCACATCAATTTGCAAGAAGGTGCAACCGTCATGTCATCCTGGTCGCATGGAAAGTCCTTCAATTCGAGGAATTCTCCGCAAAAAATTATACCGCTGCAAATTACAACGCTATCGGATCGCGCACCGCTTGATTCACTATCAGGACGGAGCAATTACCGGGCCGAGAATTAAAAATCTGTCAGCACCGGAGCAGCGGCTCGTTCGGAATGACAAATTCTTGCGTATTATCGATCCTGCAACATGGAGGCGTGCTCGGAACCGAGAGTGAGGGCAGGAACACATTCACCGGCAGACGATGCCAAGGCACGGTGCGACGAGTAAATCACGAAGGCGGATGACTAGAGGCGAGGAGCGGGCGGACAACGGAGGCGACCCATTGAATATATCACTACGTTGTTTTGCCGCCTGCCGAAGCTCGGAAGTTCGTTTCTACATGAATCACACACCATCGAAGATCCATTCAAATCCCACACCCACAGAATCACTTCTGCGCATCATCGATGAACAGACTTCGACCTGCACGGACTAGTCCGTTCCATCTCTTGAACATATAGCATTCTTAATCCACCAGTAGAAGTTTACCTCGCTAAGAGATCTCAATACGCCACAGGAGAGCCCCTTAAGTTTTTGGACCAACGGCCGTTACCATGAATTGGGAGCACACGATTGAAGGCAACACGCTCCGCGCTCTAGCGATGGCTGGAACGAACTATTAATCGTGCTGAACGGGAAAGGTATAGGGATTAACATGAATAACTTTTTGAGCGACTTTCGTTACTCAAATGTTGTTTCAATCCAACCTCAGATAGGCGAGTGTAACCGATGCAGAGTGCGAGACGTATTAGATATGGGCTTTCCGAGCGGGGTGAAAGTGTTTGGCTACAAGTCACGAGGTTTGGAAGATCTGAACCGCGTCTGGGATCCCAGAGGGCTAGCTCAAATGCTTGGATATCGTCTCATAATCTATCTGCCCGAGGCAGTTGTCGTGCAATCCATTTTTAAGCTTTTCGCGTCGGGAGCATCCCTTAAATCCATCGTAAATTATATACGCATGCAGTTTCCTCGCTACCACATGCCACATTGTCGGATTCGCAGTATTCTCATGAATGAATTGTACGGGGGATTGCGGATATACCATTGCTGTAACAAGACGCACACGCGAAAGCGCACA
This sequence comes from Nitrospira sp. Nam74, assembly GCF_965152615.1. Classification (NCBI taxonomy): domain Bacteria; kingdom Pseudomonadati; phylum Nitrospirota; class Nitrospiria; order Nitrospirales; family Nitrospiraceae; genus Nitrospira; species Nitrospira sp. Nam74. Next base: position 627,986 of record NZ_OZ224220.1, read on the forward strand.
AAAAAGACAACGGTTGCACCGCCATGCGAATGGCAGGTGCTACAGGATGAATCGTTACGTATCGTGAGCGACGAAACGTGGCGCAAGACGCTGGAACGATTGAAGCGAGACAATTACTTTAACAATAATCGTCACAGTAAAAAGAACTGGATCCTTGCATGCTTTGCCGCTGGACAGGCAATCAGTGTGATTCGAGAAGAACTTCATCAATACTCATCTGTATGGATGTCCAACACGAGCCTTCGTCGAGTGCTGAGCCGCCAACCACACCGTGTCCACTATCGGCTTCAGCGACCTATCGAGGTCAATCGCACGACCTGGAAGCGGGTCCAACAGCGAGTGGCTCAAATGAAAAGCCAATGGGGAAAACGTCCACGCCCTCGCTCGGCAACTGAGAAATGACAACGGATTAGGCAATAGAGTTGGAAGTTTAGGTGGCCTGGCTGTAGAGCTGCACGCAAGCGGCAGCTCTACACTTACTAGTGAGTCGTTCGTCGGCCACGTTGTTTGCGCCTCCTCGAGGCGCGGACCCTTCCCTAGTTCAATACTCACCCATGTAGCCATCCCTTATCAATGAAAGTGGCCACTTCACTTGGCGACCAATAATCATGTACCAGACGAGCTTGAGCCCTGCAGTGAATTACTTTGACGATTCAAAGCTACAGCGCAGTTTTCTGGCAGCGTGTCTTCCACAGTGTCCCTTGCTGAAGAAGTGTCGAGGCGAGGAGATGGACCCCAGTCCATCCCAACCCCTGTCCAAAAAGTTTATGGGCTTCAATGAATGTCAGAAGCTCCTCGTACTCTACGATGGGCGTGGCAGGCAGTACGGTCAGGGACTCAAGAACTTCAGATCGATGTTTGATGTTACCACAGGCTAATTCCCCAATGACGAGCGGGTGACACACAACCAGATCCTCCTCCAGCAAGTGGCGAAGCGCAGGCGAGTCGGTACGAAAATGATGAATCCATACGGACGTATCGACCAGTGTGGGCATGATTAGGAGGACCGGCGACGGCGGACATCTTTGAGATGGGGTTCACCGCCTCCAAGCCGAGCGAGCCGTTTGGCGGCTTCGCGTGAAATGAGGGCCTCAAGTCCTAAGCGCACGAACTGCGTCTTTTCGTGAACGCCGGTGAATTGTGCGCACGTTTGACAAGAGGGTCGTCGATGTTAAGTGCCGTTCACTATGAATGAATATCTATCATCTGTGCATAGTGAATCAAGCCTCATTCTCTCTAGAGGCCGCATGGACCACGGCAATACTATTTGAATAGCCGTTTAGATATCTTTCTTGCCCCGGTTGCGAAGTTCGCCTAGGACACACCATGGCTCCGTTCAATGAACACTGCGCACCAGTAGTGGTCTTCAGCCGTCTCGACACATGCCACCGTCATGGATCTTTGACCCAAATTTACGCGATGAAGTTTGTTCCGGCAGGTAACAGGCTGGCTGCCAACCGCTCCATCAAGCTGGGGGATAAAGTGTGTCTACTCTTTAGCGTGTGAACTCCATGGTCTGTGGCCCTTAAGTTTTACGGGAACCCTCCGACAACCGTAATTAGACAGACCGCGTTGCAGATGATGCAGCTGTCGACTGTAACGACGCATCGTTAGACCGAAACAGGAAGGATGAGGTGACATATGAAGTTTGCGGTATACCATTGGACCATCTGGAATGAAAACAGAGGTTGCGTCGAATGTCAGGTTGAGGCGCTCAACGCATGGCGGCGGGAGCAAGGTATCAGCCTCCACAAAAAGGAGGAAGGTGGTCCGCAACAAGACGGGGCATCCAATCACACCTGCAAATGATCCTTCGGCAAACACCCTCAATGTCTTGGCGTTTTCAAAAACTGCAGGTGAATGTTTGTTCCTGCACGCACAGCACGCTCAAGATGAGGGCATGAGTACTCGATTCAGTAGCTAGTGGTATTCTCTGCAATGAGGGAACAATCGCTTGAGCGGCAGGAGGACTCATCACGGATCGTGAACGGCAACATCTGGTGTGCCAAATAAAAGGAGTGGACGATGGCGAATAACTTCGGCAGTTGGATATGAGGCAGGCTCAAGAGAAGCTGCTGACAAGCTCCGTAATATCTGCATAGATAAATGGCACGAAAACGCTGCTGGTCGTAGCTACTGTGAATCCCCCCGCCGGTGATATTGCTATACCCGTTATCGATGCTGGCTTTGTGAAATGTGTTCGTATACGAGAAATCCATGTACCCACCGAGGATGGCCTTGGGGGCGGAGCCAAAGGGTTTTGCGTACACCAAACGGCCTGATCCCGTGGAGCCGAACGACAGCTGCGCTTCTCCATCTCTGCAGAGCCAAAAACGTCTGCTCATTGGGCCTTAAGGATACGAAAAGTGGCCGACACCCCCATTGTAGAGGCAGGAGCGCGATACGCGCTAGCAACACAAATGGAAAGTAAAGAGGTGACATGATGACTAACTCTTTCGGTTGAGACCTTCGATACCTTGGCATTTTCGAAACATGGAAGGTGAAATTGATCCGTTCATGCTTCACAAGTTGCTGCAGAACCGCGCACACGTTTTTTATATCGTCATCTCACTCACTAGACCGCTGTTGAGCCCGTGTCCACATCTTTTCATCGATGATGGTCGCATTATCCATGCGACTGTTTCCAGGAGATGTATTCATGGTGCCCGATCTGGAGGAAAAGACGAAACCTGCGTGGAGTCCGCTTTCAGTGGCGTCGCTTGGTTGTTTGTGCCTGCCCCGGGTGTTCTCCCTGCATGGCCCTAATTCAGACTCACGGCGCCTAACACGTACCTCGTCGACTCAGCTGCACTCCGTCTTGTGGAACTAGGCGTGCCACTGACGGCTCCGGCTCTTATGACTGTGTGCGACAGGGCCATCTACCGATGCAGTGGTGCAGTGACGTTAGTGGCCAAGCCACCTGTGATGGGAGTTGCCTTTCAGGCAAAAATCAACATGGCGCGATGCGACCATGGTGAAATCACTACTGCTGTTCGCGCTAAGTCCTGCACTGGATGGAGGAGCATTGGTCTTGCCAGCCAGGCATATGAACGGCGATTCACTGGCCTATGTGGTGGTTGGCTCCTCGCAAATGACGTGTAACTTTCGTCTTGGTCTGTCCCTTGGCACCGCGAGAACCTTCAGGAACTCGGGTGAAAGAAATACAAAGTTCGTCCCCACTGTTTGATTCGTATCGGCGACCGATAATACCTAGTGAGGGGTATTCACAAGGAATCACATTTCTTCATGCAGGAGGAACAATGGACGAAGACGAAAGACGGAAACAAATCAAAGAGGGGATGAAGTTGCAGTTTCTGGCAGGCTTTTCCATAGGACAGGTGCCGTTGGGCTATATATCACGCGCTGTGAAGTATCCGGGTTCGGCCTCCATCCGAAAAGGCCAGCCTCGCAAGGTTCGGTATCAAATCACGGTCAACGCTGAAAAGGCGATAATCGTCCAACGGATTTTTCATCTCTATGTCACCGAGCACTCCTTCGCTGGGATTGCGGCTCTTATTAGTAAAGACTTTGTGACGTGTCCGATTACTGAGGGCCGCGTGCGTCGCATTATATGCAACCCTATCTACCACGGCCGAGCTGTTTACAATCGCTTTCGGTATGAGAGAAATCCCGTGACCGGGGTCAAGATCAAGACCGACGCGCCTCCGAAAGACTGGCTGATTTGGGAAGACGATTCATTACGTATTGTCGATGAAGAAACGTGGGGGAAGGCTCAGTTCCGATGGAAGCGAGACCAGCAGCGACGACGACACTATGGGCGCTCGAGCGGGAGTGTTGAAGCCTGACGTAGGTGTGTAGGGTCGGATGTCGACGGGCAGGTGTAGTCCATCCCTACATTGGCGGCGACACGTCTGGGATAAGCCGTCAGGCACTGATCAGACATTATTCGACGACGGCGTAAGCAAGAAAGGAAGGGATATTCACATGAATACAGGGTTGTGTTTGTTCAGCGAGGATCTCAAAATTGTGCTCCACGTCGTTACGCATGACGGCCCCTTAACCGTTCTTTCCTTCTCACATTCGGAAGTAATCCATCTCGCCACGCTCGCTCCTGCCTCTCACCGTATGCGTACCTTCGCCCCATGGGGGACGAGAGATGTACTTTCGTTTGCCCTTAAGGCAGCGCCGAATCCACCGATACACCTGTTAGAGAGGTCGCGGGTATGGCGGCAGCAACTCAACTAAACAGCAAGGAGGTGCTGTTAACTGTCCGGATGCAAACGGCGTAATTGATATTGCAGATGCAACACATCCACAGGATTAACCAAAACCCGCCGCCGCGCCGTTTGCAATTGGATCATTGCTTGAAATAAAAACCTGTAGGTTACAAAGGATGAGTTACTGACATGAACCGAGGATTGTGTTCCTTAATCGCAAGCTACAAGATCCTTTTTCGGCTAGACAGCCCTGGTGGTACGAGACTGATCGTGAGGGCCGGGTGGCACACGTGGTTGGTTGAAGTGAGTGAGCAAAATGTCTCGGTTCGAACTCTCTCCATGGGCAAACGCCGACGGATAGCGGCACCTTCGCGTGCAGCGGGTGAAACCGTACCCTCGCGTGCAATGTTTGCCCAACAGTTAGGGTGTTCGAAGCAATGGCCAAGAAACGGTCTCTCAATGGTAAAGCGACAGCGGGCCCTACCGCTGAAGTGTCCTCTGCAAAACCCCTGTGGCTCTCTGCGTTCGTGCTTTGTTTGCAGCGATTTGTGTCGAATCATCAGGAGCGCTTCATAATACGCGAGATTAAACGTAAAACCAAAATTACGGCGCAGGTCGGTCTTAGAAAGAAGAAGGTGTAATGTGTTGTACTACTTTGCTGCATATTTCCGTTTTAGTGATGCTGAAAATCAAAAAGAAACAAGCATTGAAGACCAGGACAGGGAATGTGAAGGCTGGGTCCGTCGCCATTCAGGATGTATTGTCGCACGGTATGCTGACCGTGGTATTCCAGGCAGGGATGCAGATAACCGGCCAGAGTTACAGAGACTCTTGCAGGAATGCGAAAAGAAAGATCGATCTTTTAACGCATTAATTGTGCATTCGCTGTCTCGACTAGCTCGTAGCATCATAGACACCATGGAGATTTGTGACCTTTTAAACTTTTATAAAATACGCTTGGTCTCAATCAATGATGCCATAGACACGCTCATTCAAAAGCCGGAAATGACGAAGATCCAGGTCATCTTCAAAGCCATGCAGCACGAGGGGCATAACGATGAACTGGGCTCCAATGTGGCGCGTACTCTCAGGGGCGTTTTTTTGAGGGGATACTCGACCGGGCAGAAGCCATACGGATATACATCTGAACCTATTGAGGATCCGTTAGGCGCAAAGGATTCGCGCGGCTACCCTAAACCCTTAGGATACAGAGTCACAATTAAACCCGAACATGCCCTCGTTGTAAGGCGGGTGTTCGAACTGTACGCCAAAGGCAAATGGCCCCGAGAAATTGTAACAAGCGTACGGAGCGAATTTCCTTACTGCAAGATCACGAGTGCTGGAATTAGGTTAATGTTACGCAATGAGACATACATTGGCCGTGTTATCTTCAATCGATTTCACTTCCTAAGGCACCCGACTAGGAAAAAGAAAGTGAAGTTGGAAAGGCCTAAGGACGAATGGCTGGTTCGAAATGACGACTCACTACGGATTATTGACGAGGACACATGGCAGAAGGTGCAAACGCGGTTGGCGCACGAAAGTCGGAACGGAAGGCATACTGGACCGGGCACACCACATCTCCTGTCGGGGTTCTTGAAGTGTGCTGAATGTCGAGGATCATTCGTGATTGTTGCAGAGGGCTATGTCGGTTGCAACGCGAACAAGTACAACGGAGAAAAAGTGTGCACCAATGGCTTATGGATGAAGCAAGAGTCCCTGGAGGAGATCATTGCGCAGCAGTTGGCCGAGCAACTGAGGATATTACTTCCACTCTTTGTCGACCGATTGCGGCACACCATTACCCTAGCCGGCCAGAAGTTGGCCACCGTCAATAAGCGACTTAAGGAGTTAGACCACCAGGTAGAAAAATATCATAAGGTCGTACGGGAGGCGTTGTCAGGACCAGCACATAAGCATGCTTTGGATGCATACAATGCGAAGTGTCAGGAGCTCGCAGCCTTGCAGGAAGAGGCCGCCAAATCAAAAACGTTGCCAAGAGTTAAAGACATTACCTATGACAAGGCAGTGGCCGAGGCTTTCTTGGATAACTTGGCAACGGCCCTGCTAGAAGATGTTGCGAGCGGACGTCAACTCCTTGGCGCTATTGTGAAAGAAATTGTTATCACGGCTGGGGCCAAAATGACGCATCGTTGTCCAATATGTCATCAGATCCTTCATAAAATGACACCGAAACATTTCGACAAGCACAATCTTTCTTTACCAGTTATATGGAAGCGGTTTTCGTATCTTGGATTTAGCCACGAGGCAAAACTCAAAGTACAGCTCAATCCAGCCAGCCTTGCGAAGTTTCCAAAAACCCTCGAACTGAACGTATTGGGATCCCTAGCTTCACAGTTCGAGGATTTGATGTCGTTCAGTTTCCATGTGTCACCAGAAACCTCTTCAGATCTGCCCGATCAACCATTCGATCTCGCTGCCTAGTTCTGCTGGGTTCAAATCCACGGGACTTTACAAATACGATTTTGTTCCTCTATCCGGGAAACGTCTAAGACAGCCGATATACGGGTTAGAGGCAGACGATGGGTACGAGGGATAGTAACGCCGGAGAATGAAATGGCAATGGTAGAAAGTAACGAAAATGACCTACTGCTACCCCAGGAAGTCGCTGAGATGCTGCGCATAGCGTTGTCAACGGTGTACGCTTGGGCCACAAACGGCAAGTTGCCGGCTCACAAGTTGAATGGGGTGGTTCGCTTTTCAAAAACGGAGATACGACGGTGGATCGAAGACAACAGCATTTCTCGGTCGCATAATACGGGCGTATTAGGATCACCGGTTGTGATTGCACATCCGACCAATTTGAGTCGCACCGCCTTAATCGAGTCGGCACATCGAAGTATTCGTCGTCTGTGCCCCAAGAGCCCCTCTAAAGAGCTAAAGCCTCATAACGTTACAAAGTACGGTACTTAACATGGGAATATATACAAGACGTGACAGTCCGCTTTATTGGATGTCGAAGCAAAGGAATGGTAAACGAGCTCGCCTAAGTACAACGACGAGTGACCGAAGGTTAGCGGAGGAGATTTTCTCCGCATGGGAGGTGGAACAGGCGCGTGTTCGTTGGCTGGGGGCGCCGCCGTGCAATCAAGAGCACACCATCGGCGAATTGCTTCAGGAGTATCAGGCAAAGGTTACGCCTCAGAAAGCCCCTGATTCACGACGACGAGATTTGGGAGTGCTAAAACGTTTCAGCCACGAGTGGGGGGACCTTCTCCTCGGCGAACTCAGTCCAAAAACGATTGAGGATCATATAGCTGACCGCTTGGAAGAGGTCACGTTCGCAACAGTTTCTAAAGAGCTTGGCATTGTCAAAGCGGCCTATCACAGAGCGATCCGGTGGGGGTGGGCGCTACGGAACCCTTTTGCGGAAATCCCTCTGAATCAACAGGGGCAGGAACGCCTCCGCTGGTTACAAGACGACGAAGAGCGTGCATTGCTTGGAGTCTGTGCACCCTATCTCCAAGACCTCACTATAGTTGGCGTGGACACCGGGTTGCGGCGAGGCAACTTGGTTGGGCTACAGCGTGAATGGGTCCACAATTCAAGCCAGTTACTGATCATTCCCAGACCGTGCACGAAGACAAAGAAAATGACCCTCACGATTCCTCTGACCGATCGTGCGTCTGCCATAATCAGCCGACGCCTCAATACGTCGAAGAGCGCCTACGTTTTCGTGCAAGAAGATGGCACTCCGTATAGTCCGAATAAAATAGGCATGGATTTTTATCGCGCGACAACATCGGCTGGCCTCGTGGATGTGTGTCTCTATACGCTGCGTCATACCTTCATCAGCCGTTTAGTGCAGTCTGGTCGACCTCTCCCAGAAGTCGCTGCTCTGGCAGGCCATAAGGATATCCGTATGACAATGCGCTATGCGCATCTGGCGCCCAACCATCTCCGTGAAGGTATTAAGGCATTAGAATCACGGATACAGCGCGTCCATCATTCAACGGAGCCTGGCGTCCTGCCTCTTGTGGCCTGACTGACGTGCCCGTCTCGGCATGGGCACGATGACAATGGTATCGCACATGTTGATAGACCGATCTTTCAAAGGAGCCCATGATGACCACGACTTTGTACATCAGAACGGCGAATAGCAGGGATAACGAGGCCGTCTTCCGGCAATTGAGCATTCTGCGAGACTATGCCGAGGGCCACAACTTACTGGTCCAAGGAATCTATACCGATATCTACGTCCGGCTGCGACGAGAAGGCTGGCAGGTCAACCACAAGCAAGTGGAACGGATTTATTATCGCGGCGAAGACGGAAGAAGGCCACAGCCGTCCCACGCGTCGCGTTACCCCGACCCACCCGGCCAGGACTCCGTTATGCGATGGACTTTGTCCATGACCGGCTCGTGACGGGCCGGCGGTTCAAGTGTTTGACGATCACCGATCCCTGTTCCAAAGAGGTGCCGGTGATCGAGGTGGATGTTTCCATTGGCGGCGCGAGTGTGTCGGATTCTGGATCGGCTGTTTACCACGCGTCCGTTGCCGGACACCTTAATCATGGACAACGGTCCAGAATTTGCCGGCACGGCCTTGGATGCCTGGGCAGCACAACATGGCGTGCACCTGCACTTTATTCAACCGGGAAAACCCGTGCAGAACGCATTTAGTACATCACGCATGCCCATAACCTGCACGCATACCGGCAATACGACTCAGTGCTTCTACTGAAGAACGCACTGACTTGGACGAGGGCTGCCTCATGCCTTTGGTTGCGCGGTACGACTGACGTACAATCGATTTGTGCGAACGCTAAGACCCAGGCGTGTCGCCTTGCGCCATCTCCCGGCCTCACTGAGCGGCTACCAAGACCACGAGGCTGTTAGACATTATCTAAAGAGTGGCTGTAAATCGACAATGTTCTACAAGAGGGCGTTGCTAGCTTCGCCAGCGTAACGTCACAGGGCCTTTGAGCGGGTGGTTGAGCGGTCCGCCGTTGCGGCGGGCTACAACATAGGCCGCCTTGAGCTTGAAATACCATTTGGCCGGCGTATCGGCGTCGTCGATCAACATCATAGGCGGTGCATGTTTTAGACCGACCGATTGTTGCTCCATCACGCGCTTGTCCTGATTTAAAAAAATACGCGCGAAGATCCGAAACAGGCTCTTGGAAAAGGGAAACCAGCGTAAGACGTCCCAGGCGGCGCAAAAATCAATGCGACATTCGTCTTGAGTGATTGGTGTCACAGTGGCCCGCGTCGAGATCCACCAGCGGCCGGCCTGGACCAACTCTAAGCGAAGGTTCGGCAAGATGAAATCGATCGTCGTCGTAATCGGCCCCGAGAGGCCGAGCAATTTGTACGGGCCGCTGTTGCGCGACGGGGTATGCGCCTTCATGCGGAATCCGTTCGGGATAGGCTCAAACGTCTTCGCCTTCTCATGAATGCTGTCCCGAGTGCGCCACCACATACTTTGATGGACGAACGGGCCGTGCGCGGGATCCATGAGGCCCACGATCCCATTGTCGATGGTGCAGTTCAGCGTCGTGGCGATGTGGAACAGACTGTACGCCTCCAATAAAAGCGGCAGCCGGGGCACATCAGGCATCGTCTCGGGAAGGCCCTCGCGGTCCGGGATGTATACCCACACGTATCCGTCTTGATCATGACAGGGATAGGTCGTTACGCCGATTTTTTTCGGATCCAGCGGGGAGCCCTCCACCAGCGCCGGAATGTGCCGACAGGTGCCGGTCATGTCGAATTGCCAGCCGTGGTAGGAGCACTCGATCCGCTCTCCATCGAAGCAACCGAATGACAGCGGCATGGCGCGATGCGGACAAATGTCTCGAAGCGCCGCCACGCTTCCATCTTTGCCTCGACAGAGCACAAGCGGTATGCTCAACAGTGTCTGGGCCTTCATGTATTCTGGGATTAAAGTCTTGAACTGGCCATCATGCGACTCTTTGTTTTTGTTGACACCCAAATTTTGTATCTATGTGAAGTCTTGGACTGGGCACAGCTGTAGTTAAGAAACAGAGGCTTTTGTTTGGGATTAAAGTCTTGAACGAGCACGGTTTGGCAAGAAAGGTCGTGACCTTTGATAATTCTGGACCATGCTCGTCGATGTCTTCTCGGCCTAATGACTGAAGTTAGTTGGGGCCTAGCTTCCCTCATACGTTTCTCTGAGGCGGCGACAAACCTTAGCGTGTCACCGATGGATTTTATAGTACGGTCTGTTGATCGTACGACTTCTGTCGCAAGTCGCTCCATTTTCGCGAGGTTCGTATTGTTCGGCAGCTTCATCAAGAAAAATATATTATCGGTATCGGAATGGGAGACCTAGGCAAGGGCCGGGTCAACTGTAAGAAAATTGCAGAAACTGACGCGCGCGCGAATTTGGCTAAGCAAATAGGCATCACTATTCAAAGCACCATGTCGGATCGAGTGTCTCAACGCGCAGGCCAAGTAGAACAGAACATTGAAAGCACACATGAGTCGATGACTAATGAGTTCATGCAAGATGTGCGCGTAGTTCGATACGGTGAGCATTCCGAGAACAGCACCTGCTCCGCCGTTGCCGTGATGCCGAGGGTGGCGGTCACCAAGCCGTATGGTCTCACACAGGCTGTGGTACCGTCCAAGCGGCTGGCCGTCTCCCTATTTTGGCTTCCGGATGCGGATATTGCTGAATATGAGAAACATATCCCACAGAAGTCAGCGTTACTCCAAATCAAAGACCGGATGCAAGCAGAAATTGACCAAGAGCTTTCAAAACTGACATCTATTCTAGATAACAATGAGCGACGGCTTCAGCCCTTAGTATCAGAGCTTGAAACACTTAGGGTTCAAAGCAAGAGTGTCCGGTCCTCGTTGGATAGCGCTGTGGCAGCGCCGCCTGACGTTGTCAACATTGCCAAGGTTGAAGAACTCAGGACTCAATACCATATGGTGCAGGAGAAAGATAAAAAGGCGCAGCAGGATTATGCGACGCTCCACAAACAAACCGAGGCTGATCGCCAGCGAGAAAATGACCTTCGTGAGCGGAAACGTGATTTGGCGCTGGAGATTGAAGACCTGACCGTCATGCTCATTGGGTTAAAAATCACCAAGCCCGTCATTGTCGAAGGCGTAGGAGAGTGTCTCATGCATGATGAGATTACGCCGAAGGCATGTAAAGAGTTGGCCCTCTTAAAGGCAAAGCAGGATGCTGTTGAAAAAGGTGGCGCTACGTTAATTCGTTCGCTCACCGAGGTCCAACTGAACGATCTCAAAAAAGATGAAATTACGAGTGAAAGTTCTGTAAAGATTCCCCAGGTAGAGATTGTTCAGCCACCCACTCGAATTGCCGACGGTGAGCTAGGTCGGTACGTCTGTAGAATACGCGCTACTGTTCAAAATCTTGCACAGATCCCGAATCGGACAGGAGTTCAGCGAGAGCACGCCTATCCGCTTCCGACCGAACCTGCTGTCGCTTCGTCTCCACAGAGTGTCGAAACTCTTAGTCCTGAGAACCGAGCTAGATCAAGATGCCAGCGAATTTGAGGGTATTTCGCTAAATGGCCAGCTGTTACATCTGAAGAGATTATTACTTTATGAAGCAGGCAATGCTTTCAGATCTCGGAAGCTGTCGCGGTTCCTCGCCGGTCATTGGTACAATGCGGGAGGTGCATCAGATTTCCGGTCAGGCACTTAGTCGTTGGGTGAAATTCTCCGGGCTCACCTCTGATACAAACAATCGAAGGCACAAGTCGTATTCAAGTTCAGTTATACGTTTCGCTGTGACTAATATGGGATGGCTGTTTGAACCATAGAAAAGCCCAACTACTTTAGTGCCATCGTTCGAAATTTCCGGCTCAACCGTTTTTGATCCCCACTGCAACAAGAGTCTATCGACCGCTGTCATATCTTCGGCTTCCTTAGGGGGGAAGAGAAAAAGCGTTTTTCTTCCATAGCGATCGTTTCGAATGGTTTCTATTTCCCACATGAGGCCGTGAGACCCCTGAACACCGACAATAATGAAAACACAGTCATTCATAATTCGTAATACGAGGTTGCGCCATTCTGTATCACTCACATATTCTCTAGCAGCACCCGGCGGAGGCGCATGATCAGTGGGATTACCGATACATACCAGTGGACCGATATAATCCAAGGTTTTCAAAATTAGAAACTCTAGGGAGTCGGATGAACTCCCGGGGTCCAGTATCCTCACCAAGAAAGGAGCCATTGCAGAATTCAGGGAGATCCGATCATCCTGGAATGAGCGCAGGAACAGGATGGGCTTGCGACTGTCGTCGCTACGGACAGCATCGAGTGATGCTATCATCCTGATCTGTGCCGAGTGCCTCAGCCACCTAGCGAGCTTCAGAAATAAGTAGATGAAGACGACGCCAAGCAATTCTGCTACACAAATCCATAGAATGACTCCTAAGACAGATTTGCGTTCAAAAAGCTCGCCCAACGGTGCCGCTACAGAGCGATCAAGATCAATCAAAGGCTTCGGAAAATCCCATATCGCAGAATAAACTGCCACCTCTACGGTTAGAGCTAAGAACACAATTCCCCATATCCTTTTTTTGTGCCCCCTTCCATACCTGGATGATGAATAAACTCTAAGAAACCGTGCAATATCAATGAAGCTGTCGCGATATCCTGAAAAGAACCTGTCACTATAATTCCTATCCTTAAAGAACTCCTCGGCAATCTCGTTTTTATGCCGTAAACGTGAACTTAGGCCCCGCACAATAAGGGAAAATGGCATAAGAACCAAAATCAGTACTAGGATGGAAGCACCGGCATGTACAAACCCTGTTGAAACGACTGAATCATTCTGACCTTGAAACCCCTCGTCTTTTTGTTCGATTATGCGTCGCTTAACCTTCTCCCATTCAGGACTCCCAACATCAACCCAATCTGCAGTTACGTTAAATTCATGGCTTGAAGCGTTAATTACTGGAAGGACAGTAAAAAGATCGCTGAGACTGTAATAAAGCCCGAAAGCCGCCATTATCGACCAGAGAACTAGCCACAATACGCAGTAAAGCTTTGATCCTGAAACCAACTTCCGGTAGAAAAAGAAGACGGTATACAAGATAAGCATCGTGCCCATCATAATGCCTGTGCTGACCAAGAACACGACCAGCCCGTCATAAGGGGAGAAATTGCCACCGGTGAAAATCATTGCAAAGAGAGCAAATAAGTAGACAATCAAGGCGACAGGCACCATTGCCACGGCTAATAGGCCAAATCGAGTTATCACCGCTGCGCACCATACTCTTGTCAGTCGCGTCGCAATTATAAAATGCTCGTACTGTCGTGATAGCGCTTCAAGACTGACTACTTGTGGCGCATACGGTCTATCATGACCACTCAACATAGGGATCACGCAATTCTAGATTTGATAGACGGCCATTCGAAGGCATTCACATTACCATCAGTGATTAGATCAGCTTTCAGTATCCTGGATTGATGCCATATCGAAAGAGCCTCGTCCGAGCAACAAGTGCCACAAAGTCTAGCCGCTATATAGTATCCGGCATTGAACGCACATTTGCACATGATGTCACTTTGTTCGAGGTGTCAATGCCATTCAAATCTTGTGCTTGTTAGGGAATGAACAACATTAAAGCAAAGCGGTTTAGGGCTCTAGAGATGAAGATAAAGGCGAAAACCGAATGGGAACGGCCTCTATTCGTTGTATCCGACAAGATAACAAAAAATGGAAGTCGTGCATTATCAACTAGGGTATAATACTTCTATGCTGTGTGTCAGCAGTCGCCCATTGTCCATGGAAGACGCTGACATATAAGCGGCGAGTCGTGCCCATTGTATCGACGTATCTTTTCCTCTCTCAGTCTTTATCCACAAGGATACGGCCTACGGTACGGTTATAAGGTTATAAAAGGATCCGTCCTTCGTGGCGGCGCTTGCTTTAATATCGGGAGATCGGTGCCTTATCTATCCCATCTAGTCGTGGCTGTAGGCGCTTTCTGTTCCATCAGCATGCTTTGGATTCCCCCCTCATGGGTCTCTTCTTTGCATCCTGCCAGTCATAGAAGGCCCAAAGTGCCAGTGTCCGTGGCATACGGCGGCACTTCCCGAAATGGCATCAGGGATGGAAACCATCTGAATTGGTGATGCGGATGGACTCAACGATTGAGAATGATGCACTGACCAAACACACAGGTGAACACGTTGGAGGCATCGTACCAACGACTTGCAACGGTTCAGAGAGGTCTGACATCAGCGAAAGAACTGGACCTTCAGCTGCGCGCATTACGGAGATTGACATCAGTCGGCCGGCGCTTGCTTTGGGCATCCTACGCTGGAGCGACTATATGTTGGTCGTTGTCGGTGGCACTACGGCTCTTGGTATGCTTCAGGAGCTAGTGAAGTCAGTAGGCAATGCTGAGTGGATGGAAGTAATGATTGCCGGGGCGATGGCCGGACTTCTCGCGTTTGCCTCCTATACCGGGTGGCGGCACGTCGGCGTCATTGACCACCGCGTCTGGCGATCCTACCTCTGTGTGTTCGCGCTGCTGGCGATCGTTAGTGTCTGCGGGGCGTTTGTCACGACAATGACCTTATGGTCCCAAGGCAAGCTGCCTGACGACCTGCAGCTTTGGATCGAAGGATGGGCTTGGATTTATGTAGCCGGTGTGTCGATTCTTGGATTCGTATGCGTCCTCTTGCTTGGCAGGACGCGCATCGCCTCGACAGGACTTCGGCTTGAAGACGTCCTAGCGCGACTCGCAAAGCACCGCGGCGTGTCCGCGCTCAGTCTTACCCGGATTCCGCGAAATGGCCTGAAGCGCGGTGTCGGTTACTGCATCGTTGGCGCCATTGTGCTATTGGGCACAACATTCTGGCCTTTGCCTGAAGAGTCGAAACAGTTCGAACGCACACTGAGGATCATACAGAATCTCGACATCTTCGCGTTCTTCTGTCTCGTGCGTGCACGGCGCCATTTTCAGGTCAGCGCCGACTCCCTCCTAGCCGCCGACCAAAGGCAGCCCATCTTGTTTCTAAGATCCTTCTCCGATGACCCGAAGCAAAACTACAATACCTCGCAGAAGGCCCTGCTCGACTTCTCACTCGAAACGCGGCTGGCCACCCATTTTTATCACTTCGGGCCTTTCATCGCGATCGGCTCGCCAAGCGAGTCGGATTCGTCCTGGCGTTGGAATCGCTGCACCCGCGCCTGGGACAAGGGGGAGACGCTCCCGCTACCGGGTGCCGCGAGGGTGTTGCTATCCGACGACCAGTGGCAACTGCGGGTGCAGGACTGGATCAACGCCTCGAGCGTGATCATTATGTATTCGGGAGCGACAGAGTGGGTGAACTGGGAGCTTCGCAAGGTTGTGGAGAGCGGCCGAACGGGCAGCCTCATCCTGATGTTTCCCGAGATCAAGGCCTGGCGACCCTCCCGTCGCAACCGAGACATCGCCACTCGGGTCGAGCGGATCCGTGCTGTTTTCAGGGATACCCCGTGGAGCGAGGAGCTGATGGAGTTCAGTGACTTCTCGTGCCTCCGGGCGATGCTGTTCCGTGCCGACGGCTCCATGGTCATGATCAGGAGTCGCTCGCGGAGCCGGGATGCTTATCACTTGGCTGCACTTATCGCACACCACCAATTGCTTGATCCGATGCCTCCCCAGCAGGACGCCGTTGCGGCTGCCGATGCGCCAAGGATGTCGTGGGCAAAACGGCTGGCCTGGAGCCTCACCGGTCTGGGACTCGTCGTCGCCGTCTACTGCCTGTTCCCCACAAACTCCGATACTCGGCTCACCTTCAAGCAAGGCGAGCTGTACTACAGGGAGCCGGTCACTCAGGCGGATGCCGAGAAAATCGGCGAGTATTTAGTGCGGCAGCAAAGCTTCTCTGACGAGAAAGCCGCTACCGTCCGGCTCAGTCAGGAACGTGAACGCTACCGCGTTGGATTCGTGATCGATCCGCCTATCACCGGTGATCTGAATCTGCGGGCTCTTATCGGCTTCGGGATGATGGGCAGCGGCATTAGTCGGGAAGCGTTGGAGGGCAGGCCTGCCGAAGTAGCGTTTTATGACAATCATTTGGAACCGATCAGAATCGTGCCGATGAGTACAAAACTCAATTTTGGCAAAGGCGAATTGTACTATACAGAGCCGATCACGGTTGATCAGGCTCGCGATGCGAACGAGGTGCTATCGAAGTTGTTCGGAGAGGACACGGCAGCTTCGGTTCATCTCGGCCATGAGCAAGGGACCTATCAGTTACGGTTCGTAATTAAACCGTCAAGTGCTGACGACTCGGAGGTTTTTGATGCTTTCAGTCGAGTGACCCGCACGATTGCCCACCAAGCACTAGGTGGTCAACCCGTTGTGATGCACCTCTGCGACAAAGACTTTCACACTCTGAAAAGCGATCGCATAGAACCTTTGCCCTAAACACGGAGCAAGTAACCGAAGCCTTGAGGGCCGTGTTCGGCACTTGTCGAGCCATTAAAGTTATGAGCAGTATTGAATCTCAAAACGCCCCTCACGTTGTCCACCGTTCCAGTATGCTTTCTCACCAACGTCCGATGAGGCATTTGACCAGATTCGCTTACGCTGAAAGTCTAGGGCCATCCATCCGTTGCGATCATTTTCAGCTGTCCTACATCAGCTCTAGGAGCGTTAATGCTATAAGTCGCTGCGTGGAACGTCAGGTGGGTTTCCGCCATTATTGACTCCGCCTGGCGTGGACCGATGCATGCTTTTGTTGTGTGAATACTCTGCGGCTGCATCAAGCAATACACCACTTGGGTCTCGTTATGCCCAGGTACTTTTTGACCAGTTCTCCATCCTTGGACCCAAATGTCAAACAAGTCGAACACTGAGCATCCGTCAGGAGAGCCTAAAGGGGGCCTCTGGGGCACTTGGCATAACACCCCACTGTATTTACGAATCATAGGTGCCCTGATATGCGGCCTTGTCGTGGGTGTTATTTTTGGAGAGCGCGCATCAAGCCTCAGCATGCCAAGTGAATTGATACTGCGCGTGCTTGGCGCCCTAGCTCCTCCACTGATCCTCCTTGCCGTCATTCATGTGCTAATGAGTACCGAGATAAAGGGTCAGATCGCCGGTCGATTGGCTGGTCTGCTCATCCTGAATACTGTCGTCGCGATTTGTTTGGGTCTATTGGTTGCGAATGTGGTTCGGCCTGGGGAGAGAGCAAATCTCAAGCCTAGAGGCGAGCATCGCGCATCCCAGTTGGCCACGGATCCGCAAGCCCGCTCAATCCTCGAGGCTTTAGAAAAGGAGGGCTATAAGTTACCTGAGAAGCCGAAAGAGCATCCTTCAGCGGTCTCGCAGTTTCTAGATAACGTCCCGCGCAGCATGTTAGGGCCACTTACCGACAAAGGTAGCGTCTTAGGAGTTATATTCATCGCTGTTGCGTTTGGAATCGCGCTGCGCCGAGTGAGAGATCGAGAACTTCATAAAGTGGGCGACTTCATTCAGGTGGCCTATGATTCGATGCTGATAGTTCTCCATTGGATCGTTGACTTAGTCCCAATTGGAGTTTTTGGTATCGTCGCGAGCATCGTCGGAAAGGAAGGCTTTGAACCTTTTAAAGCCCTTGGGGCTTTTGTCGTTGCTGTAATTTTAGCGCTTTTTCTTCAGGCCGGCTACTATCTCATACGTGTTTACTTTGGCTCATGGGTCAGTCCCATGCGTCTCTTGAAAGGCACACGAGATGCTCTTGTGATGGCATTTTCCACTGCGAGCTCCACCATAACTATGCCTGTCACGTATGCTCGGCTTCGCGAACGGGTGGGACTACGTGAAGAGTCAGCAAGTCTTGGTGCTCTCGTTGGCTCTAACTTTAACAATGATGGAACTGCGCTTTACGAAGCCATGTCTGCGTTATTTATTTCCCAGATGCTAGTAATTCAAGGGATTGGGCAACCCCTGTCATACACACAGCAATTATTGATTGTCCTGACATCCATTGTCGCTGCGGTCGGCGCGGCCGGCATCCCAGAGGCCGGCCTGGTGACTATGACCCTGGTCTTTACAGCGGTCGGTTTACCGACCGAGTACATCGTTCTTCTCCTTACGGTAGATTGGTTTCTAGACCGTTGCCGTACTGCGATCAATGTCATGGGCGATATGAACGTAAGTTGCCTGTTGGATGGCAGAGAACCTTCACATAGCACTTCGCGTGCATTAGCCGAACGGTCAGTGGCATAGAAAAAGCGCAGCGACGAGAATGAGATGATAGGAGAGGGCGGTCGTGCCGCGGACCTTGCGGGGCGCAGGATCGTGAAGAAGGCGACAGTGGGCCTCGAGACCAAACGCGGTTGGAAGACATCCAGCCATGGTCTTGAGTAGTCTAACATCGGCGATCATCATCACTCACCTTGAAACAATTGCTAACGACCACCGGCTCGCGGTTGAGGACGACTACTTCTCCTTCTTCCGGGCCCAGAAGTTGCGTGTGTCTCGTTGGAGCATCACATGAAACACCCTGAGTACTGGGGCGGGCTGCGCGACCGCTACGCGGATCCTGAGCGACCACACACAATGCTCGCCATCGATGGTGGAGGGATTCGCGGCCTTGTTGCACTCGGCATCTTGGAACGGATGGAGGCATTGCTCGCGACCGAGACTAAGCGCGGAAGCAGTTTTCGCCTGTGCGACTACTTTGATTACATGGCCGGGACGAGCACGGGCGCCATCATCGCTGCCGCCCTGGCTGTCGGCATGTCGGTCCGCGAAATCATTGCGCTCTATCAAGAAGCGGGCGCCTCGATGTTTCAGAAGGCGAAGCTGTTAGATCGCCTCAAGGTCTTCTATACCGCAGATCCCCTGAAGAGCCTCTTGCAAGAAAAGTTCGGTACAAGCATTGATCTTTTTCCACCTAAGGACAAACGAGAATCCGAGGATCGCAACAGCAAACGTCTGAAGTGCCTGCTCCTCGTCGTGGCCCACAACGTCACCACCGACTCCGCCTGGCCGATCAGCAGCAATCCCGAGGCTAGGTACAACGATCCCGCGCGATCGGACTGCAACCTCAAAATTCCGCTGTGGCAGCTTGTGCGTGCGAGTACCGCCGCCCCGATATATTTCCCACCAGAAACACTCCAATGGGATCCCGCTAGCCCGTCTAAGACGTTCGTCTTCGTCGACGGCGGCATGACGCCGTACAACAATCCGGCCTTCATCCTCTACCGGATTGCGACGCAAGAGCCGTATCGATTGGGATGGGTGACTGGCGAGCGGAAGCTACTCCTGATGTCGGTCGGAACCGGCGCGGCACCCCGATTGGGCATGACCCCGAGTAATTCGATGTCCATCATCCCCGCTACCCTCATAGGCTTGCCCGGCAACCTGATGTACCAGATCAGTGTCGAGCAGGACCTCGTGTGTCGTACAGTCGGTCGGTGCGTGTACGGCACTGTATTGGATCGGGAAAATCTCGATCTCATGGCGCGTGAGGGACACGAGGAACTGTGGATGGAAGAGCGTCTCGGCCGACCGTCCCTCCCTCTGGAGCAGGATCTGGGACGTGCGTTTCTCTATGCGAGATACAACGCCGACCTCACTGAGGGGGGCTTGAAGGCCATGGGGTTTGATGACTTTGATGCCAAAGCCGTACAACAGATGGACGCGGTGGATCACACTGAAGACTTCCTTACCATCGGTCGGCATGTCGGCCTTCAGGTATCCAGGGAACACTTTGGTATGTTCCTGAATCCTCATCCATAAGCAAACCGGGGAGATCAAGAACGGCTCACGCACCGGTCTTTACTGCCGATCGAGTGGATACATGCAGCGCACGGCCGTGGAACTTCACACATACCGATCCTTCCATTGTGAGATGTCCCATGCGAGTGTTTATCATTCGGCCATTTCAGATTAAACGCGGCATTGATTTCGAGCGCGTGCAGCGAGACTTGATTGACCCGATCCTGGCGGATCTCAAGATCGCCGGGGGCACGACCGGGGAGATTTTGGAGGCGGGTAACATTCGAGAAGATATGTTCCAGCATCTGGTCACGGCGGATCTCGTGATTGCTGACATCTCGCTAAACAACCCGAACGTCTTTTATGAACTTGGCATTCGCCATGGAGTTCGCGAAAAGCGAACCTTTCTCTTACGCGCGAAGACCATGATGCCCGGGGTAGAGCGCGCCCCGGAGGATGAGGTGCCCTTTGACCTCCGCACGGATCGATACCTGTTGTACGACCCCGCGGATCCCGCTGGGACACGATCGACCTTCCTCCAGGCCCTGCAGCAGACGCTCGCCTCGGACCGCCACGATAGTCCAGTCTTCGCGGCATTGCCCGCGCTGGAGCCTCCTCCCCCCAGTCACTTGCTGGCCGTGCCACCCGATTTCTATGAAGACATGGACTGCGCGGTCGATGCGAAGCGCAAGGACCTCGTTTCGCTCATGGGCTTCGAAGTTTGCGGGCTGCCCTGGGAGTCCGAGGGATTGCGCGTGGTGGGACACGCACAAATCAGGCTCAAAGAGTTTCAAGGCGCAAGCTTCACATGGGAAGCGCTGCGTCACTTGCATCCAGACGATGTTGAGGCAAGCCTTATGCTTGCTACGGTCTATCAGAGGCTTGGCGATTTCACCAAATCGACGCACGCGGCCCAACGTGTGCTGCGACTCCCAACTTCCACCGCCAAAGGGCGAGCGGAGGCGCGGGGCCTGCTGGGGCGCAACAAGAAGGTGGAATGGCAAACGGCGTGGCGAGACGTCCCCGGCCAACAACGCCGGGCCGCGGCATTTGCGTCCCCCCTGCTCATGGATGCCTATGAAGAGTACTACCAGGCATACGAACAGGACCTGAACCACTACTATCCCGGGCTGAATGCGCTGGGACTGTTAACTATCCTCCTTGATCTCGCCTTGGCCTTCCCCGAGCAGTGGTCAGGGCGGTTTGCCTCGGACACCGAGGCAAAGGTCCGGCTGCAAGACTTAAAGCGACAGCGGGACCAGTTATCGGCGGGAGTTGAATTGGGGCTGGACGTCGCGGAGCGGAAAGAGAAACTCAAGAACGAGAAGGATCAGGATCCCTGGGTAAAGACCAGTCTCGCCGACTTGCTTTTGCTGACCTCCAAACGCCCGGCCCAGGTCGCGTTTGCCTACCAGCAAGCCATCGCGAAGATCCCGCCCTTCAACCACGCCTCCATTCGACAGCAGATCCAACTGTTCGCCGACCTGAATGTACTGAAGGCCAACGCCAGCAAAGCCCTCCAGGTCTTTGGCTCTCCTTTTGAAGCTCCCCGTACCTTGGAGCGGGTCATCCTCTTTACCGGCCACCGCATCGATGGCCCCGGCCGCACCCCGGCACGTTTTCCCGAGCGGTGCGAGTTCGCGGCGCGAGCAGCCATCCGCGGCGTCCTCGAACAGGAGAAAACACATGCGACAGGCCCATTGTTGGGACTGTCGGGAGGAGCGAGTGGCGGCGACATCCTATTCTTGGAGGTCTGCCGAGAGTTAGGGATTGCCACCCGTCTGTGCCTCGCCCTGCCCGAGGATGCTTTTCTCTCTGCCTCCGTGAGTCCGTCTGGCCCGAAGTGGGTTGAGCGCTTTCATTTGAGCAAGAAAGCAGCCGATGCCGTCGTCGTGATGGCAGAGAATCAAACACTTCCGCGGTGGTTACAGCGCCGTCGAGACTATGGCGCATGGCAACGGAACAACCTGTGGCTCCTCAGTCAGGCCGTGACGACCGGGGCCCAGCATATGACAATCCTCGCGCTGTGGGATGGCGAAGAAGGGGATGGACCGGGCGGCACCAAGCATCTTGTCCAATTAGCTACGGAGCAGCACGCCAAGGTCGAAATCCTACGAACTAAAGAGATCTTTCGAGACTGCCTGTGAGCGATGAGGCTCAGCCAGGATGCTGTATCATCCTAACCATCGCGCAGCCTCCAGTTGCCGATAGTACTCAGAACCATGACGCCCAGGGGAATGTCGTTTCCCGGGACACACCAAACACATCGAGCTACCCGAATGAAGAGGCCGCTTCTGATTCAAACATTTGTCTTTATTGTGTCGCTCGGTGCGGCACGGGCCAAAACACGAATTCGTAAGCCGTTCACGAGCGACGGTACCAAACCATCAAGAGATTCCAGCATGTCTAGTGCGAGTCGTCTCTGAGCAATTGCGCGTCGAGATGACTCCTCTAGCTCTTCATGGAAATCATTTTTCTGAGTCTCTAGGGCGTACTACCATTGAATCGAAATGTTTGGAACAAGGAAGAGACTTCAGCGAAGTTGCCTGAAGCTGGGGATACATGGGAGCAAGGCCGAAAATCTGACTAAACCATGTCGTGCGAGATCAGCCGCATACCGTCCCGCTCCTCGAATCTTGACCATCTAGATCTACGGCACGTTTGACAATGTGTCATAGAAAGGCTGTAAAACCCTGCAGCTTCTAGCGCGACGTGGAAACACGTCTCTTAGAAACGAGGTGCTGAGCGTAAATCGGCGAGGACGGCTTCGGCGGGTCTGGTTTTTGTGCTTCGTCTCTACCATTGCTACCACACTACTACCACAATACCCCAAGTGAGCATGATCCATTACGATTCATGACTTTGTCGAATCCTCGTTTTTTCCTTCTGTTAGCTCTTGCTGGGTCGGCTCAGATTGGTCTGATTCAATTTCGTAAACGCAGGTCGCTGCGGTTCAGAGTTCGTCGATGTTGGAAGCGGTTGAGACAGAAGAGTCAGTCCCCTATTTCGGTTGCCACGCAGCATCATGCGCCTCATACTGGTAGGTGACTGGTAGCGGCACTCTTAAACAACTGATTCTCATAGCTATGTTTGGTCCCCCTGATAGCCCATCAGCGAGTCGAAGGAATGGCTAACAAAGAGGCATCTTCGGCTTCTTAGGGCAAGGAGGGCACCAAGTCCAGTGGCCATGAGGACCATCGATGATCGAATAAGACGAATCTAAGATGGCCACACCCTGCGTATCCTATTAGCATGTACAAGTATATGCACCTTAACATGACGACACCTTCCCAGTTTGTACCGTGTGCGCCACATGCGAAGCATCGGCCAGTGATAAAGACAACTAATGTCGATTGACTCACCGCACATCCCAAAGCTATAGCCGGTAGACGGTGCGCCCCGACATACGCTGGTGCCGCTCTAACCTCAGATGGATAAAATGCGCGAACACCTGAAGGCAAGACGTCAATGTTTACGCTATTCGTATGCTGGACTAGATATCTACGATCAAGTCAACCAATTGGTTCTTGTACGTCGGTGCCAACCTTGCGCATTGCTTTCTAAGGCCCATGGCGAAAGATGCTCCTATGACATTCCTCTCAGTATCCATGGCTGATATCCTTGAATTCCCTTCCTGTTCGTTCAATGTTCAGGCGCTCGCGTGATGTCTCATTTTCCCACTTACGTATAGATATCCAAAGGCCATAAGTTTTCCCTTAGATCTTGAGTACTCAGATTGAATTGTCTGCGTTGAAAAAACCGCATCATGATCGTCCTGGTATTGCAATTGCAATCAATTTAAGGAGTAGACTGACGATCGGACCCTTCCGGCGTGCGCTCGCATGTATCTTGAGAACTGTGGTAGGGCTAGACTGAGGTATCAAACAATATTGGCAAGTCCTCCATTCGTTCCTTCATGTGGGATGTCGGCGAAATCTCGCCTTGCTCGTCGGCATGCCGACCGTTCGACATCGACGCCTGGCCACTTCCACCGGCGCAATCCATGTTGGTGTCCTTATTGACGCGTACACGAACCTCGCTGCCGCTGACATCTTGAATCACATAGTCATCTCCTGGACGTTCAGTATTTGGTCTTCCACGACCCGCCGAGCGCCGCCCAACGTAATCTGCGACTGTGAGTCTCGCGCACCTACTAGTTAATGACTTGGGCGAAGCAAGACTACCAGTTATCACTGTCCGATCTCTGGCTTAGATTGATCGTCACAACTACAGCGACATCCAGAGTCTCACTCCCTTCTTCCATTCTGTTGATGAACGTAGCGTTCATCTGCCCACACCTATAGGTCGATCCAACCTTTCAAAAAAAACAGTACCGGTCTGACTTACAGTTTTCGGGTCTGGTTTTATGTTCCCAACAAAAATGATAATCCAGAATGTTCCTCATGGCTTTCTGGCGACCATTAGTAGAACAGTGGTAATAGGGTAAAAGACGTTACCCGACCACATCACCAGACCATGGAACAGAGCATGGAGAAGAGGATTCCTTATGGCCAAACGAATTCCAAAGCGTCCCAAAGCCGCTCTCGGACGGCCAACGGAAGCGGTTTACCTTGAGGAAAGCGGTGCGTATGACCAGTCACTGCGATGGGAGGCTTTGCTCCAGCGGGCTGCAAAAGATCAGACGTTTCGACGAGAGCTCATCGAGGATCCAAAGCGAGCTTTGCTTGACGCCGGCTTTCAGATTCCTGCTGAGGTAAGGGTTGTTGTTCATGACTACAATCCGCAAGAGCAGCATCTCTTTTTGCCGCCCGCTGATGCCCAGCTTGAGGAGCCTGAAATAGATGCTCTGTATCAATATAAGTACCGCGGAAGGGAGGCACGTTAATGGCCAGAGCGGAGCCCGCGTGGCAGGGATTTGTTGTTACTTTGACACATGACGAGGTCCAGTATGCATTGTATGCCGCAGAAGGCGGCCAATGGCTTGGTGGAGTTGCGGGCGGGGCGGTATCGCTCGTCGCTACCCCAGCTATCGGTGCCCTAGTCACGACTGCTGTTACTGGTTATTTTAGCCTCCAAAAGGACCAAATAGGACGAGCTGATAAGGGCAACGGAATTTATTTGACCCTCCCATGGCCAGCCATTTACTACGGGCAATATTGGCTAATTATCGTGGGATCGGTAGCTGTGTTACCCGAGAGCGGATGGGGGAAGGCCGATTCTGGTGAGCTGCGGGATGATGATAATGATGTCATAAGGTTCCAGGTGCAGCATGGAGCTATCGGGACCGACGCTGTTGAATTCATTCTTACCACAGAGCGTCAGTTATGGAAGAAACAGCTGATTCTCGATGATGGCATGGGTGGACGGTGGACGCTT
This sequence comes from Nitrospira sp. Nam74, assembly GCF_965152615.1. Classification (NCBI taxonomy): domain Bacteria; kingdom Pseudomonadati; phylum Nitrospirota; class Nitrospiria; order Nitrospirales; family Nitrospiraceae; genus Nitrospira; species Nitrospira sp. Nam74. The sequence continues at coordinate 653,180 of NZ_OZ224220.1, forward strand.
GAGACGGATGGGTCAAAGACAAGGGATGTCAACGGGCTTTACTTAAACCAACTCCCGACTGGTCACTTGGAGTTCTGGAAGGCGAAGGCGTTTGGCGTTATGTGGAAACGAATCGAGGTCCCGATCGCGCACTTGCGCGGAGGCGAACGAGTCACGTTTGCATGGATTACGGACTAGGGAGTTATTTTCTGCTGGCACAGAAGCCGGGTGCGGAGCTTCCTACTGAGGTGAGTTCTTAGGAGGTTGCTTGCTGAGAAGAAATTAGGCCAGGCGTTATCGTAGTCAAGCTAGGCTGGCAAGATAATTACAAGGAGGGCTTATGGCTTGGCAGTTACAGGCGAGCAAGCGAGTTCAGGTCAATGAAGGGGATTATGACGTTGACACGAATATTGACGTGGTCCCCGGCAATACCCTTATCTTCCAGGCTTGGGGGTCGATATGGTCTGGAGTGTGGTTCACAGGGAATAACGGGCCTCGTGGTTGGAACAACCGTGATAACGATCCTAAATTCCCTCTTCCCGGAGCCCATCCCTTCATGCTGTTGGGATTGCTCGATACTGGCTACTTTGAGATAGGATCGTACGTCCGCCTAGATGAGACACCGTTCCAAGGACGCTTGCGCCTGCGGATCAACGATGATGTGCCTGGCAACGGAAGCGGTGCATTTGTGTGCCAAATAATGACATACAGGAATGCGTGATTAACATGGAAGAATTAAGCTGCATCCAGTGCGGTTGGGTTGGTGTGCCAATTCAAACCGAAGACCTTGGCGCTGGTTTGGAGTGGCGCTGTCCAGCATGCCAAATATGGCAGCATGCAGATCCGTATCTATTGGGTGGGTTCGAGGAGTATCAGGAGCAGGGAAACGTAGAGAGAGGATCTACGTCTTAGCTCTTAGGTGGTCTAGGCCATCGGTTGACCGGACCTTGCTTAGCGTGGGTACTTACCTCTTTAGTAGGACCCGCTCCGTTCCAAGTAATATACTAACAATAGGGTTCACAAACTATATCACTACAACTAGTATTTATAATACTAGATGTAACCGGAGTCCCATTGCAGTGCGCCAAAGGAGGACCATCGCCAATGATGAATGCGGATTATCGAGCAAGTAAAGTCCTCTGTTTATGCGGTGTGAAGGAAAGTCCCGCAGGCATTCAAATAACAGCTGCTATCCAATAGCGGCAGTGTCTCTCGACTTGTTGCTGTTATATTCTTCAACCATTCTCTAACTCATCCCATGGTGTCCTCCCCTCAGTTGTGCGGCACGACACACATTAAAGTTTAGAGGCCTGCCCCCTCATTCTGTAGCAAGCTACCGAAGCTCACGTATGCGTGTACATGATAAGAAAAGCACGTCGCTCTCTATTTAGGATCTTGAGGGCCACTGCCAATTGGCGTTTCGATTCCGCCGAACTTCGCGTGGCTCATAACCGTATCGACGATGCTTTTCATTTCCGGGCTCCAAGCCTTTCTACTCCCTATCCTTTGACGCATCCGTGTGAGAGATAGGGTCTGCCCGGCGGCGCGTATAGAGTTGACTGCCCAAATAGCACGGCGATACCAGTATTCCCGCTCGGCCTCTACCGAAGCTGCAAGGGCCTTCCTCGTCAAAGGAAGACGCGAGAGATGGGACGCCATTCGCCTTAACTCTGCAATCTCCCGAACAATGTAGCTAGGAGTCAGCCGGCGAGGTTTACCCGGACGGTTGCGGAGCTTCGCTACCTGCTCAGATACCGCTCGCGCCAGCTCTCGATCGCGCTCCAGCCAATTTATTTGCTTCCGAGGCAGCTCGTTTTTCTTTCTCGAGCGGCCCTTGTTGCTGTTCAGCCATTGCGTATCATGGCGGCGCAACCATCGCAGAAGCCGTCCCTGTTGACGCCGAGTTGTCTCATCACCAGTATAGCCTTTTGTCATTCTTAACCACTCATCGCGACGCTTAGCGAGAAGCGGTGCGGCGACGAGCGGGTCCCCACATCGCCATCGCACGGTCGTATTCATGCTTTGGCACGCCTCAGAGTTCCGCCGCAATGACAACCCCAATCGGCGAACCTGCGCCCGCACTGTTGGAGCGGTCACTCCAAGACGAGCCCTGCAAGTGTCACATTGCCGTCTTTCCACAAAACCTTCAGCGTGCAATCCCAGACATCGCCATAAGTGATGACGCGTGCTGAATAGAAGCGGACCATCGGAGACCAGTCAGGTCCAACGCGACTGTATATGTAACCGCACCGGCACGCATATTCCAACTGGCTTGCCCTCGTTCGAGCTCATCTCAATATGGCACTCAGAAATGACTGTGTCATGAAAATGGGACGCTGCGCGATTCAGGCATGGCGAAGGCCCACTCCCAAAATGCGATGGTTGCTCAAGAGCCTCAAAAAACCTAGCTGCGGTATAGCCCAGGTATCTGATAAGGATGAGATGATGAATGGGGGAAGCGATTCCTCGTGTTTGCCGTACGAGCGACAAAATGCCCTGACCGGATTGAAGGCTGCACCCTTTGCCGTCTAACTCGCGTAGCCATCCAAGGACTCAAGAATGCCTGTTTAAGACGGGACGCTTTCAGATGTCCAGTAAAGGCCGCGAATCCTTGGTCAGCAAGTAGCAGCGACTTGAGATTTACTGGAGAGTACCCCTGAACTCGCGTTCGCCGGGCGGTACGGTAGACCCGTACTGGAGCATGACACCGTCGGTCGTGAATGGGATGGTTTGTTATGCCACGAGTGAGGCGCAAGGGGCGACTGAGGGAGAGGCGACGGCTATGGCAGTGCTCTCGCTTTGAAGGAGATCGCGATGAAAATGAGGCATGCTTACCGCAAGCGTACGACCGAGTTAATAACGCCGTGGAGAAGGCCGCCGTGAAGGAGGACGCGGATTGGGAGGATGATCCGTGCTTTCTTCAAGGGTTGCAATACCTTTGCAGAAAGCGCCAGTAGTTCATCAGGTGGTGAATTAGGTGTATCCGTCCCTAGGGTCAGAGCATTGAATCCAAGATGTTTAAATAAAGACATCCCTCGAACAGCAAAGAGAGCGCCTGGGTCAACTCCAAGTCAACCCCAGAAGCGCCCTGCGCGCGTGACGGTCGTGTAAGGGTGCGCTGGGATGACGGCCGCCGGCCTTTACGAGCAACAAAAGATATCAGCTTGATGATATCCTACGTTTAAGTGAATCCACGTGGCATCTGCGCTTCAAAGTTCCATTGGGTTGTCCGCTCCAAAAAGTATCGGATTGCCAGCTCATATTCGACCTCGGTCACTCGAGTGCCAGCCAAGACCATGGGAGGTTCTCCGGTTGAAAACATAAGAGCAACATAATATGTAGGCTGAGCCGTCTCATAGTGCACTGTCCAATAAGGGATGGCAAGTCTCTTATGCTGTTCTACCGTCTCCTTCGCCCCTAGGGAGGCGCACAAATCTTCCAAGAAATTGTGGTTACTCGCATACTCAGGAGGGACTAAAAATAAAGTCTTCTTTAAAACATTCTGTCGCTGTATCTCCTTGATTTCCCACGCTAGTCCTTGTGAGGGAGCGACACCAACTATAATGAAAGCCGAATCTTGTATGAGTGATGCGGCAACTTCACGCCAACTTTCATCTTCAACATAGGTCCTTGCAGCACCAAGCGGCGGGATACGGTCGGAGGGCTTCCCGATTGATATCACCGGACCGATGTGGTCGCAGTTCTTAACAAGCATCTGTTCCAAATTCATGGTTATGCCGCCTGGATCGACGAATCGCAGCAAGAACGGTGCTTTCGTGGCCTTCAACGACAATTGATCGTCAGAGAAGCTTCGCAGGAAGAGGACAGGGGTCCGCTGATCCTCCAGCCGAAGTTCGTCAAGAGATAACATTATGTCTTTTTGCACCCACTGCCGAAGCCGTTTGCTTGCGCCTAGCAATCCGAAACATAGAATTAACTTGCCTGCAACTGTTATCATTATAGTGAGGAAAACCTCCTGTACCGTCTCTTGTCCTGTCGTCCCCAGCAGTTGCCTGGAGTATGAGTCGGTGGCGTACGTGTTTCTTTCCATGATCAAGGTATTAAGGGTCTTGATACCATAGCCGTCCACTAGCGCGGCAAGTAGTATAACTAGTAGTACCCTGCCTCTCTTTTTGCCCGCATACCGTGATGGCGAAAAGACGCCTAGAAATCTGCCGACAGTTGTCCATAGATGTTTACGCGGAATGAAAAATGATGTGTCCACGCTTTTATCAGAAAATAGGGTCCCAAATGGCTTGTCTCTGTGATCAACAAAAGACTTTACGCCGCTTCGGGACAGCCATGCTATTAACAGCATCCCCAGTGTCAAAACAATAGTGAGTACTATATCGGCTATGGCGGTAGATACGACCGCTTGTTTAGCAGCAAACACGCCCCAAGGCTCGGCTTGGTTTATCTCCTTCAAATCAAGATTATTGAAGCCAATGAACCTTGCGTCTACGTTGAATAGCCCCACCCCATCTACAGCGAAAATCTGCTTCAAGCGGACGATTATGACAAGAATTGGAAGACCTAGTAAGGCAATCAAAATGGCCGCGTAAGCCCTAGAGAAGAAACGACACGCCTTTACCGATCCACTGACTGCGAGACGGTATGCATAGAACATGGAGTACCCGACGGGGATCATAAGGAACGACACAATCCCAACGAATACCACAACAAACAATGACAAACCCGATGGCGGAGGATAGAAAAAGACCACGATCAAGACTTCGAGGGGAAGTAAAAGAGTGTAACCGATGGAGGATATCAGCTGAAGTCGGATCAGCCGCATGGACCGCAGAAACTTTTCGTATGCCACGGATGCATTGCCCAGCGAAATCAGATTGGTACCGCTCATAATGCCTCCGCGCACCTCCACTTCTGTACAGTCGGGCACGCGTCTGGTGGCCCGTGAAGGGGACGGAATTACGCCTTGTCGATATCACTATGATGATAGCCGGTATATCAGTCTTAATGAATCCAACCCTCTGCAGTGGCCCTGACAGTTGTACTGAGGCATGGAGAACGATTTGTTTAGGCAAGTTTGCATTACTACCTGACTGTTACTGTTGAGCGGCTGAGTTAGGAGCTGTCTCGTACCGGAGACAGTGGCCTAAGTCTGGAATAGACCTACAAGACTGAAAAATCTAGAACTTGGATGGCTTGTTGGCGGCTCACGCTGGGAAAGTGATTCAAGAATTCGTCTAATGACATCCCGTCTTCTAGATTGGAGAGCAATGCCTTCACAGGCACTCGAGTCTGTCGAAAGACAGGCGTGCCGCTCACAATGGTGCGATCGATAGTCATGGGAAGTGTACGCCGATCGTGTGGATTCAAGACGAGGTGCATACTATGAGCTCTCGGACGTTGTGATAGGCGGACGAGACACGCAGCATGCGCAGCAGCAGTTAATAAGCCAAACCAAATGTATTATGCAGGACGCGTTGGCGCACTATGGTCAGCAGCGTATGTGGCGTGTCTTCCAGTTCTTCTCCCGATCACGCTTCCACGACATGCGTTCGCCCAGTCACTGTCCGAGCGGCAAGCCACAGCAACATACAGGCCATCTCAGGGCCCCTCGGGGGAGAGGCCACCATTTTCGCTTCAGCGTATTCAGCGCGGCGTACGCAATGGCATGGACGACCGTGTCCGCCTGAACCGGATGAAAGTGATCGATCGTGACCGTTTATGTGGGTGGGGGACGATGTCCATCCAGTGTGATGACGACGACTCGTCTTCTCCGTTGCAATTCCTCCAGGACTTCCGAGGCCTGACGCCAGGATCGGGAGTACGGAGGCGGATTGCCTGCTCGATAACAGCGATGACCAGTCGGACCGGTGTGGTTCCACGTCAACGCTCCTTGTTGTTGATAGGGACCTTCCCACTGATCGCATGGGATAAGTCCCATAAACTCTTCGGCAAGCGCCGATCCAACTCAGGACCGGCCGGAACGGTGGGCGCTGTGATCCGGACGCGTGTGGTCCAATTACGTTCAGCTCATCCCGATACGTCAGGTAAATGGACTTAGCGGCACCAATGAAACCGATACAGGTCCCCACGAGCAATACCCAATCAGGCGGCGTCATGAGCCTCCCCGAAAATGGAGCGGCGCAGGCTGAAAGGCCAGTTTCGCACTCCGCCCGGTCGGATTTCTTCTAAGCTGAATTGATCGTTGCGGCAGTGCAGAATCTAAGAGATTAGGAGCACCTCAAGCGACGATGCACCAAATGCACTGAGTTGGTGAGCATGACTGGTATTGCGAAAAGAAAATGCCCGATGCCGCCCGAAAGGTGCGCTTATGCCATGGCCCGCTACACAATCTATCTGAGCTTGCCGCCGTCCAATGCGGAAGCGCCTTTAGTGCTTCACGTTCCTCACGCGTCCCAATTACCGAGTTGTAAGAGTTACTATCGGGTTATTGAGGTCAATCCAGCAATCGTCCAGTTCAAGACTTTAATCCCAAAAATTTTGGCATACTATTTTCCAGTTCAAGACTTTCGAGTTCGCGTCAAGACTTTAATCCCAAATTACACTTCATGGCGCCTAAAGCGACGTCCGAAGAAAGCAACGCGGGGTACCAAAAGCCGGTTAACGGCGCGTCGGCTGTGGCTTTGGAGCTTGTCTCGGTCGGGGGCAACATCATCGCGCGAACACAGAGTAACGGTTGCGCGGCGAAGGGTCAAGAACGTGTTGTGATTATTGATGCGAACGGAGTTAGGTCATGGTTTCGGACATGGCTTCATTCTGACACCAGCGCCGCCGCAGGCGTTGTTACCTTCCACTGTACGCTGACCTATTCTACACACCAGGCTTTCCGCCTTATCCGTATCGATATGGCCAGGGCTTCGCCCCTCCAATCTATTCGAGCCCGTTCTATTATCCGCCAGCCTTTTTCTCCCCGTATCGTCCATACCAACACCGGTATGGTTGGCATGGGCACCGCCGTTACTATCGCCGCTAGATGGCTCTATGCTTTCCAGCGGCAGAAAATTAAAGTTGCGTTCTTCAAGATGGAATCATACGAGGGGATTCCATGAAAGCTGTACGTTTTACAGTTCTGCCATTCGCGATGCTAATAGTGCAAATGAGTTGGGCCACTCATGCGCTCTATCAGTGCGCAGACGGGACATTCACGAATCGAGTGGAGCGGCAGTGTGCCCCCTACGAGTCAAAAGGCATTGCGCGGGTACAGGGAGGAAGTGCTGAAGCGTCGAAACAGCCGTTTGCTGAAGTGAAGCCCGTGAAGGGGCAAGATAGAGGACGATAATGGCTGGCAATGGAGTCGGATGCCTGGCTTTACCTGGCGGTCTGATTGTGGGCAGAAAGGGACCCTAAGTCTTGATGTCAGGACGGATATCAACCCTGTAGGGACTACGGTGGGTGAGCGCGCTTCTTTTGCCAGCGTTATATGCACGGCACAGCGCGTGGGCTATTTCATCTTTTAACTTCAGCAAGTCGTCAGACCCTTCATCGTCTATAAATCTGTCTATAATGTGTTCTGCTTGCTCTGCCGCCCATCGGATATCTAGCCCATCCTTCGATGTTAAGGGACTAAGAAGTTGTGCCGTTATTGCTTCTGACCTCCGGTGTATTGCCTCTGCTGCGTTGGTATACCAGGTGCGATCAGGCGTAGATACATCATCACGGTTCCGTCGAGTTCGGCTATGTAAGGCCGCACGATTGAGGACTCCATAAAATGCTTCCGCTGTAACTGGTTTGTGAAGGAAGGCATACGCGCCACATCGAGCCGCTTCCTCTTCGAGTTCACGGTCACCATATCCCGTAATCATGACGACGGGCGTTGCGGGTCGAATCCGTCGGCACTCTGCCAACAGCTCCAGACCCTGCATGCCTGGAAGCCGAATATCAGTTACAACGACATCGTAATCACGACGGCTGATCGCCAAAAGGGCAGTCTCGGCATCTGGTGCCGTATCGACTACAAACCCGCTCCTGTGTCTGAGCACAAGTTCACGTGCGGCGTTCAGAAATGCGGTGTTGTCGTCAATAATGAGCAGGTGGAACATGTTGGCCAAGTGTAATGAACGTGACATTGCCGTGGCAGTGGCTATGTGAGAGAGGTGACGTAGGATAAAGAACGACGCAACACGGAGGCAAGTACTACGATTCCTGCCGAGCAATTACTGTTATCGTTCCGCCCATTCCTTCATCTCGTTCATTCACCGTACGATCTCCACTGCTTTGTTTACTTCAGGCGATCCCCGGAAACCAATCCATGAACGGAATCTAAAAATACCTAGTGTTTTAGTACTCATTACAGCATGGGTAGATTTGTCAAGCTCTGCACAGTCTCAAAAAGAAATTATGGAATACCTACGAGCCAGTGAGATCCTAACCGCCCTGTTGAAGACCGGGAAGAAGACATTGTCCGCTGAAGACACCGAATCCACTCGATTTCAATCTGTTCTGAATGTCGGGCAGAACATCGAGACGAGTAATGACTCTCACATCGACTGCGCCATTGAGAAGAGGTAACTGAGTTTCTCTTGAATAGTCACAAATGGCGTGGTGGTTCCTGACCTCTCTTTGCGTCCTCTTTGGCATCCACGCACTGCAATGGCGAGAAGTTTCCCAATTGCCATTTTCGGCTCTTACTGAATGAATCCCACCTACGCCCATTAATTACGACGATAGCGCAGTAGGCAATATAGAGAGGCTACGTTTCTTCCTCGTGGGAGGCTATCCTCATGGCATGAGATGCGGCGCGCCTTTCGCCGGCCCGGCTGGTTTCTGCGGTACCTGTAGGCTCGAAACGAATTCAGCAATGGCTGCGATAGAGCGGACATTATCGATGTGCAGCCTTTCCATTGGAATCCTAATGCCGAAGGTCTCTTCTAGGTGGACGGTTAACTCCACAAATCCAAGGGAGTCAAGCAATCCGCTTTCGATTAAATCCGTGTTCACATCTGGAGCATGCAGATTCAGTTTCTCCAGCAGCAGACTGTTAATGCTCGTGTAGAGAGTTTGATCTGCCGGCATTGTACCTTCCTGATCTACTGACGCCCGAGCAACGTTTTCCAAAAAGAGCACGCCAATGCCGACCGAGAATGGTCTGGATGGCCTCTCTCGCTGTCTAGCATGCCGCATGCCCCGCAGCAAGGCACTGATATTGCGGGCGCAAGTAGGGCCACTGTCAGATCAGACAACGCAGCCTGACTATTTCTTGGTAAGTCATTTTTAGGCGCAGAAAGCCGGAATGCACTCACCTAATGGCGATTTTCGATGCGCTACCCGCTATTAATTAGGGAAAACAGGTGGCAAGTATTTGGATTGGTCACATACCGTGCTTCGGCGGGGAGGAGTTTGCCGAACAGGAATAGCAGGGTGCCATGCTTTTTTCCGCCACATCAAGGCGCGTGATGCCGTTGCAAGTGCAAATAAACCCTCACCCGCACCACGAGACATCGCCGCTGATGTGAATTGTGACGTTCGACGAACTGACGCTCTTGAATCAATGTGAGAGGCAAACTGCGATAACGAATTTGATTGTACCAATGGGCTTCTAAGAATGTTCCTGCAACTGAGACTCTAGATTTTCTTTGATAGCTGCCGTGACCGTTGCGCCAAATTGCTGCAAGCTAAACGGCTTGAGGATAAAACCGTCGGCTCCGGCGGCTGACGCCTCGCGCGCCACTGGTGTACCGGACATTAAGACCACCGGAATTGACGGCCACTGACGCCTCACTTTGTTCAATACAAAGAACCCGTCGTGACCCGGCATATTGATGTCGGACAGGATGAGGTTAAGTGTGTTGATCGAGTAATTTTAAGCCGTGAGAAGCTGAAGGGGCGGTCATCACCTCAACACCTCGAATCATGCGTTGAAGCAATGCTTCAAGGATCATCAGAATGTCAGGCTCATCGTCAATGATTAGTACGCGGTGAGTTGGCATGTCGCGATCATGCCAAGGTCTGACCCTATCTGCTATTCCTCAGTCGTTGTACGTCAAACGTCTATGGTGACGCATAAGACTAGGTAAAGACCGCGCTGTAGACGGTAAAGCCGCCAGCTGCGGGAAGGAGGCCGCATTGGCGTGTTGATCAGCGATATCAGCCTGACGCCCCAAGAATTGTGGCCTGAGAATGCGACGCAAGACGGGGTTCCCCTTGGTGTTGTGGTCGCTCAGCGGGCGCTCCAACTCCTGCCGTCGTTGAAACTCGTCTTATTTACAGGTCACCGACCAGCATCTAAGTCGCTTGGGCTTGAAGACGGATGGCTTTCTTCTTCTCCGAAAGCCCTGTAGCCTGCCAATCCTGGTTGAAATGTGTCGGCAGCTAGTGAAAACGCCGGTGTCGGGTACGAGCTCTGAAACCATGACGTATCCCGTATGAGCGAACGAACCCACCTCCGCTCAGCCTTCAAAAGCTCGCGAAGGCACTAGATAGGCTTCGGTGTCTCCAAGAAAAGATCGAGGGCGTGTGGCAGGATTTTTTTGCTGAAGTACCTGGGACTCTTACCACGAGAAGTCGCCCAAGTGCATTTGCAGCGAGCCAGGGAGGCGCTCAATCAGCAAATCGCAAAGGCGCTGACTCTCGCGTTCGGCGATGACTCGCTTCCACTTCACCAGTTTCAGGGCGTGGGATTTCTTACAGCGTCACCGGTGATCGACCATTATTTAAGTGGCCCAGCAGGCCGGTCCAGACCGACCATCGGGCAAGCGCCTCAACGATACGACGGGCGAAGTTAGTATCATCAACATCAATATCTAGTTCTTATTGACGACCGCTTTCCTTATCAAAAATGGCACCATGCCAAGACCGGTGGCAAGTAAAAGCGATGTGGAGGGTTCGGGGATGACCGCGGATCTGGTGGAGGGGTCAACGAAGGCCACGCCCGGACTCCCCACCTCACCGAACCCAACAAAGCCGAGGTTGAACGATTGACCGAAGCCTGCCACATTGAGTGGGGTAAAGATCCCGAGCATTTCCACGCTGCTCACCTGCTGTTCAAACACTCGGAAACTACCGAATTCGGGATGCCGCGTCAGAAAAATGAAATCGGCATCAGACTCGGGGTTGCCGGTATTGGTGGTTTGAACGAGTGTCAAATTTTCGGTGACCGTTTGCGTGAAAAGGGGATCGCTATTCAGGCCAGTGGTATGCAACCGCATATCAACCGTGTCGATTGTGTTCGTGGTCGAGCTATTTTGAAATTGGAGGAGTCCGAGCACAAAAGGCACGCCCACCGGCACCGAAAATCCTCGTCCAGTGAACGCCAATCCGTTTGGCGGATTTCCAGGATCGGGATTCCCAAAAAAAATCGAGCTCGTTCCCAGGCCGCTACAGGTGGCTGGAGGGCACGCCGGGCTGGGATTGAGAAACTCTCCCCCGCTTGTTCCTGAGCCAATGGTTTGTGCGCGCGCGGCACTGAGAAGCGCACCGAGACTGCAGGCACAGACAGCCATCATCAACAGCAAATGCTTTTTCATAGCGTCCTCCCACAGGTTACGCAATAATCTGCACAGACTGGGGTACGGACGCCCATCCGAAAAGTTAGTATTTTGACTAGGGACGTTACGGTGGTTTGCCTATCGGCAAGATTTTTACGCTATCGAACTGCCGAACTGTATCTTAGGTATAGATTTTACCGCCAGGATGTCTATCGCTTGCTGTGCGGTGAGCCCGGTAGAGATGAGTACGTCGAGCTTATGCGGATCGACGGCGAGCGGATTCTGGGGAGCAGCAGCGCGAGGATTGCGGCGGCAAAGCTCCATCAACATGTCGAGCACTTCACGTTTCGTCGAGGCCCTTCGCGACCAAGACTTCCACAGGGCTTCCAGCTCCCATGCATTCGGCAGAGTCGTCACCAACTCTTTGCCATGAGTTGTTCGGCCATAGGTGAGCCAAGGGCGACTTGGGGTGGTCACCATTTTGGTCACTAGGCTTAATCTATGACTGTTGTCGGGTCTCACGAGTTTTGGCACCATGCACTCTAGCAATATCAATGACTTACAGAAACTCGTCCACATTTATTTGGCACTAGATTTCGGGAATTCTTGGCACTAACCGGAAATTTTCCCGCAGAACTTGGCACTGGCTGCCCATTAGGGGTGTCAAACGAAGCGTGGGAGATCTCTTCTAGGCAGTTTCTGGAGAGTCGGCTATGTCACAGCGTACTCAAACCGTCACTATTCACCAAGCAAAAACGCAGCTCTCTGATCTGCTGAACGACGTTGTTGCGGGCAAGGTCGTGATCATTGCCAAGGCCGGTAAGCCGATGACGAAGCTGATTCCCATCAAATGTCAAAAACGACGCCGGAAGCCCTGATTTTTGAAAAGCAAATTCACCCTAGCGGCCGATTTTGACGGACCTCTTCACGCACTGCAGGAAGATTTTGATGGAAAGACATGAGACTGTGCCAGATTTATCTGTGGTGAGCGCTTGGAACAGGCAAAGTCTCTCTCAGGACTAAGTTCAACTTTTTGAGGTTCTTCAGTAGGAGCTGGTCGGAATTGTCAAAGTAAACGGTACGCTTTTTCTTTGTGGATCTAGTCATCGTTGCGAGGCGGGCCTCGGATTGCGCGATGAGCGCTAAGGATTTGTCAATGCCGCGAACGGTTTTTTGTGTGGCACGGATCACTTGTTTGGCGAATTGATCCAAGAGCTCTAGATCTTCGGGCGCGATATACCATTCTTCGGCTTGGCGAAGCAGTTCGCCCATGGTAAGGTTCGCAGCCTTCGCCTTTCGAGCAAGACGACGTTCTTGTGCCGGGCTCATTAAGACAGTCACCTGGACAGCAGATCTCCGCATACGGAATCCTGAATGCGACGATAAGCGTACGTGCCACGGTCTATCATACAGTATGAAGAAGGAAAGCGGACCAATTTCCTTCAAGTCGGATGACTACGATTGCGTCAATCCTTCTCTTGGCTCGCATGACATGCGCCGAACCTCGTAACGGCGCTGAGTTTCAGCTCTACATGCCATAGGGATTTATCCGTCTTGCTGGCCCCCGTTTCACACGGCAAGATAGAGGGCATGCAGTATCTCTCATTAATCGCCACGATGGTGTGGCTTTGTATGACAACAAGCGGCGTTTTCGCCAAATCGAATCCCCTTATGGGGCCACCTAATTGAGGAGCCCTCGCCACCTGATCCCAAGGCGAAAAGAAACAGTACAACGTAGTAGTGCAGAGAATCACTACCGGGGACTCTGGATTTCTGGGGATCGAGACACTTTGATTTCAGAATTAACAGGGCACCGGATGGCGGTGAATCTCCCACAGTATGTCTGTCAGAAAGGAAGATCATCTCATAGCCGTTTGGCTCTCCAAACTGCCGTTGCACCTCCACCAGCTCCGATCAGATTCATCGTTCCCGTGAGGTCGTTCCCCTATCCTGAAAGAGTTCCTTCAAAAGTGCCGTGCATGCCGATCCCAAGTTCTAGCTTTACCCCATCCCACTTCGTGAAGTCATTCGGGAACCACTGTTGATAGGGAAAGCCGCCCAAAAATTTTCCTTGCCACCCGTAAAATCTCCTTCCATCCGACACAAGGCAAGCATCCGAGGAAAACTACCGGTACTTTTCCAAGAGCCACACAGCCGTACTCGCTTTGCCTGCCATCCCCCGGCCATCGATGAGCCGGCGAAAGTCCCGGTGAGATAACCTCCGTTGGCCATCGCATTACAAGTGACGCGAACGCCGTCTCGCAGTACAAAAGCAAATTCGAGTACTTCGTTTTGCCAACGAGGATCTTCTAACTCAACGTGACCCTCAATTCCTTCGATGTATCGGAGCACACTCCGCAAGGGAAGAAGGCAGCGTGCTTTCTTGGGTTCTGAGAGAACCGGCATGCAATCGGTCACGCGCACGATCCCGTCTTCCGTCTGAAATTCTGTCATCAAGACGGCCGTTGAGCCTTGATAGGAGCGACGGGTAGAAAAGGGACGAAGCGGCGTGATTGAAAAATACCCGCCATGCTTGTGATCGAGCAAACGATTCAACACGGACGGACTGTCGAACTGTGGAAGACAAAGCCAATCCATCGACCCCGTCTTCGAGACCAGTGCGGCGGTTCTGGAATCCCCGATCAGCGCATAGTCCTCAATGTTGCAGATGGGCAACGTCATACCGCGATTCCCCCCGAAAGGATCTTCTTCCGTATTCGTATTATAGACTCCGATCGGGAATACTTCTGAAAACGTATTGAGGTGGCTTCTGCAGTTTGCAAACGCAGATTTTTCACAGCTCTCTGCGGGACAATGGCTAGACTTTCAAGAGGAGTTCCGTGAATTCCTAGATCACGGGCCCCCCTGGGAAACACAGGAATGCTAACGAGAAGTGACTATGTCAGACGATGTCTGATCCACGACATCAAAGCAATTGAGGCCAATTTGACTGAGAAACGACCTTCGTCTTGGTGATGTACCAGACAGAGCGCCATTCTTGTTGTATTGACGCGATGTCACGGGGATAGCTTACTCTGCCCCGCGTGAAATTATTGAAGCAGGGACATACAATGGAAAAGAGCGGAGGTTTTCGGTATCACCGCAGTTTTACTTTAAAACGACTTGTCGCTAACGACTATCCATGGATAAAGCTACCTGTGATGAGAAAGGCGGTTGGCATCCTTTCTGGGATCTTGACTCCCTTGGTACGATTACCTTCTCTGGAACACGGACCTACCCCGTAAGACATCTCCGCTATTGGTTTATGAGTCATTTGCTGAGGCTCGAAGAGCTGCGCCTTCAGCATCCTCTTTCCGTGTTAGAGGTGGGTGTGGGGAACGGTCATCTTTTGTTTTATATCAAGTTCATTGGGAATCGAAGAGCCTTCCTCGTTCGCAAAGGATACGGACCTGGGATGCAGCAAGTCGTCGGTTTGATCCAGTACTAGTGTATATCGGGTACAAGCACTTTGTTGAGATTGACGTGGAACAGTCAGTGGTTTCCTTTACTCAGCCTTATGACGTCCTAATTTTATTGCACTGGAGCACTTACGTGACCCAGAAGGCGCGCTTGAACGTGTGATTCGCTTGCTGAAGCCCGGTGGGATACTGATTGGGGGCGGTCCGACATTACCAGACTGGCTGAGGACGACGCGGGAACGTCAACTCCGGAAAGACGCTGAGCCGTTCGGCCATGTGTCCGTGATCTCCTGCAAAAGGGTCAAAAAGGTAGCGTCTGAACTGAACCTTCAATTGGAATTCCTAACGGGTGCGTATTTTCTGCGTATGAGCGGCCGCCTAATTGAGCGGTCAGCACTGTGGACACGACTCAACCTGTTATTTGTGGCTTGTTGCCTCAGTTGGCCGGGGGAATACTACTGGCAGATGGGCAAAAGGTGATTTCGAGGCTCAGCAAAGACGGTCACGAGCCTTCTTAAACGTCACCGTCCTTCTCCTTCCTCGCTTGCATCCACCCACGCTTTCGCTCGTTCCAATGCAACGGCCTTCGCCCGAGCTTCCGTGACCTGTAATTCTCCGGTGACAATAGGGTATGCGGCGGTCATGTCTTTCGACCATACCATGGCAAGCGCTTCCCATCCCCCGTCGGCATGTTGGATGGCCGAGCTGACTTTGATGGTGTAGCCTTTGTACCTAACGTCCGGCATGAGGCCGTCCCATTCATTTCAAGGCATGGTAGGCTGCAGGAAGAAAAGGTGTCAACGGAGGGCAACATGCCAGACGCGTATGCCGAATCCTATGAGGTCGTGGTCAAGATTCATTTAGATGGGAATCAGTGGGGAGCTGTCGTAGGGCCCGATCCGATTAGTGGCGTGGCGGGATTCGGTTATACGGTGAACGAAGCCATGGTGGAACTGACGAAGCAGATGGACTTCTACCATCGCAACTGGGAAGAGTTCGCCGAACCGGATTAGGGAGCGAAGGTCTCGCATGCGGACCAGAGTAGCTCAATGATCGCTATGGAAAAGGACCCTGCTCGCTAGGGAAGCGCCGCTATTCCAAAATTGATATGCCGTCCTCTCCGACATAGACTGTTGTTCCCGCTGCAGTCACCACCTTCTCTGCAAGCTTCCAGCATTCCAAGATGCCGATGATATCGCCCTTCGTTAGGCTATCGAAAAAGGCCCGCGCTACGGTGATGCGACG
This sequence comes from Nitrospira sp. Nam74, assembly GCF_965152615.1. Classification (NCBI taxonomy): domain Bacteria; kingdom Pseudomonadati; phylum Nitrospirota; class Nitrospiria; order Nitrospirales; family Nitrospiraceae; genus Nitrospira; species Nitrospira sp. Nam74. The sequence continues at coordinate 669,237 of NZ_OZ224220.1, forward strand.
AGGGGTGCCGTCATATTCGAAAGCAAAGTCAGTATTGATCTCCGTGGCATGGCTCACCTCTTTTAAGTGAAACGCTTTTTTCAAAAAACGCCGAACCTCCTCAATATGTCCGTTGTGAATGTTTCCCATCCTCTAGACTCCCACTTGACCAAAAGAGGTGAGTGGTGAGTGTAACGTTGGTGACATTACTTACAATGAGCGGGTAAGCAAGCCGGATATAGGCCTATGTCCTTGTAGGATCAAGGATCAGACTGCATGACCGCATGACCGCATGACGGATTCGGATCATTGTCATAGAGCCAAACTACTTACAAAGAATAGCCCAAATTGGTGATTGACTCGTTAGTTATTTTATGGTCTTGTGGCGCAGGGCCGGTCGGCTAAAGGGATCTAGAAAAGGAGGCCGTCATGCCCTATCGCATTTTCATCGATCCGCTTCCCCGTGACTTTACTTCTACTGACCTTGCCGCTTTACTGCAGCCGTTTGGCGGGGTTCTCTCAGCCGAGGTCGCGTATGACTCCTTAGGTTATTCGTTACGATTCGGCCATGCCGGGATGCGGACTGAGGAAGCGGCCAATAACGTCGTGAAACAGCTCGACGGGAGAGTATTTCATAACGCGCCGCTGACCCTAGTTAGGACTGAGGATGGAGGAGGAGCTTTTTGGGATCAACCCGCCGTGCATAGGTTGGCATCATAGGCTTGAAGTAGCACATTCAGTCTACCGCGTATGTTGATGGTGCCTTCGGTGCATACCACAGGAACCCTCCTGCCCAACACCTCCGATGACAGGATAGCCCCATTGGGCGATAGGGTGCTGTCCCTGTATCACATCATCGCCCTCGATGACTTTGCCACACTCAGAGCACACCATGAGATCCTCGCCGTTCTTCAGCCATGATTGCTTCGGCCTTATTGACTTGACGTAGGGCTCACAGAGAAACTTTCCATGGATGTCCGCACGGCCAGCCCATGAGGCCGCTTCGCAGAAGCCGCACGCACGTGCGGTTCTGGTCCAGATTGAAAGGGCATGACGGGATTATAACAGGTGGGAACATCGCACTTCTCCAGACCACGAAGGCTACTAGTCAATGGAGATGATGTTTGCTTGAATCGCGGCCCTCAATAGTGCACCGGTACTCTTGGCGCGAACCTTTGCCATCATCGCGGCGCGATGCGTTTCCACTGTTGTAGAGCTGATCTGTAACCGCTCAGCAATCTGGCGGCCTTTCAAGCCTTTCCAAATGAGCTGCAGAATTTGTCGCTCACGAGGCGTGAAATCTCGCGGGCTGCGGGAAGTGGCAGGCCTAGTCTCTTTCGAGCGCATAGTGCCTCCTCTTTCTCCTCGCCAGCATATGCGGTTCTTCACCCTCTGTCTGTCCATCCACTACGTGCTCATCTTGTCGGCCGTCATGGCAGGCGCCTAAATTTTACCTATGGACTAGCTCTAGAGCTGGGGCCACGTTGAAAACGGAATGGCGGGCTGTATCAGAGGGGATGGCTAGGCCGCGATTTTTGGCACCTACGATGGTACCTACGTTGCTATGTGGCTCTGCCTGTTTCTGTCATTTAACGTAAGCACACGAGTATTGGCTTGTATTTGGTGCGCCCGGCAGGAATTGAACCTGCAACCCCCAGATCCGTAGTCCCTCTCAAATTCTTAACGACTAATGATGATCAAGAGTGAACGACTGTGATGAAGTCCATATTATTTCAACGAACTACGGCCTTAGAAGTGTGATCGGGGACGATTAAGGCAGACTGACACTCGTAACCAAAACCGTGCCTAAACCGTGACCAGAACCGTGCCTGACGGACTTACTATCTGTGACGCTATCGATAAACACTTTGGAGGCGTTGGCGATAACCACGCCTTGCGAGTACGAGCGTCACGAGACCAGAAAGGAGCAGCCATCCGTTGACGGCTCGGGCACTGTCCGCACGAAGGCCGCCCCGATATATTGCGTGCCTGCTCCGTATTGCACGTCGACCGTCAAAACGTCATCGAGGCGCTGTCATTGTGTCCACGAGCCGGACGAGATCGATGTTCTCGTCTTATGGCCGCGTGACGTCGCCATGAAGGATATCTGCGGGAGAGGATGGGCGAGCTTCTCGTGGGTTACGTCTTCGGGCCCACGCCCACGTAGGGGGGCGCCGAACTACAATGGCTCAGGCGGCTCCGTACGGCAGCCTGGTAAATCCTCATGGGATTCACGTCCGCCTGCGCCCCTTCCAGAATGGCGCGCATGGGCCGGCAGTTCCTTCGACTGATCGTACAGCATGGTGGCTAGGCTTGCCAAATACATCTTCGAGACGGTCCAAGAAGCCCGAAGGCGCGCGAGGTTGTTGACGGTGTTGATGATGGCATAGAATTCCACAAGGTGGTCGACCAGAGCGTTCCACGATTCTGCTGATTCCAGCATGGCGTAGCCCCAGGTTTGCGCGTCAAGTCGCTATCGCCCTTGGCCCTACGCCTGAGTTGAGGGAAGCCGTGGCGATTGATTATTAGAATCGTTTCCCAACGGTACGGTCCTCTTGCTGATATTCTAAGGCCATATCAAGCACACCTCTCGCAAAGATCATATCTGGCGGACAGACCGGTGTTGACCGTGCCGCACTCGACCTGGGCAGTTGAGAATGGGATTCCCCATGGCGGCTGGTATCCGAAAGGGCGGTGCGGCGGAAGATGGCACCATCCCTGAGCGGTATCGTCTGGAGGAAACGCCAGAGCATAACTACGAACAGCGGACTATGTGGAATGTCCGTGACGCGGATGCAACGATGATCGTGACCGTCGCAGGGGAACCAACTGGTGGAACGCTTCTAACTCGTCAATCTGCGGAAAGTATCTGTCGGTACTGGCTGCATGCCATGCCGAACGGCGATTGGCGACAAAAGATAAGAGACTTTTTTCGAAAGCATTCAATTCGCGTCCTGAATGTGGCAGGTCCGGCGCCTCTCCGAAGCAGGGGGCATCGAACCCTTGGTGCAAGAGGTATTGAACGAGATGAAGGCCATCAGCCTATTCAGAAAACCCATCCCGAGCCTTCCTGGTAATTGATTGGAATATCAACACCTAAGGAAGCGATATAGGGCTATACGGAAATCATTCGTTTTTTGAAAACCCTTCAAGTGACGCGCTGTGTTAGCTTTGAGCATTCCAAGTCGCAAACAAAAGGTTCTCAATCTCTCTACGTGTCACCGGATTCTTTTGCAACATGGCAGCTAAGCTCTCTCCATCGAGCAGTTGCACATGATTCACATTGGCTTGCGCTCGAGCTACGGCATTGAAACGTTGATTTGTGGCGGCCACCAAGGAGAACTTAACACCGGGATGACGAGCGACGTACCCAGCCGCTCCAGCCACGACGTCTTTGACGGCTTGCCAACCGAGCTCCTGGCCTTCGCGAGAAGAGCTTTTGCACTGAATCAGGATGCCTTTCATACCGTTGATAGCTACCACACCGATCCCGCCGTCTCCCGTCAGTCCGATACACTTTCGTGTAGCCATGTTTGCTCCAGAGGACAGCGCAGAAGGCCTCGAAGGCATCTGGATCCATCGAAGAAATATCATGGGCTTTTAGCGGCTCGCTGCCGAAGGCACTACCTCCATCGACATCCTCTAAGTCTCCAAAATCGGATAAGCTGATGTCACCAGCACCGTTGAGCATGTCCTTGGATAGGTCCCGCTTCCAGTGGAGAAGCTGGTCAAGCTTGGCGTCGAAAGTCGTGAAGTCATCGGCCACCACCACTGGATAATATAAGGATGAGGGGGCCTAGGGCCCCATACACCTTTGCACCCTGGTCGCTCGACAACGATCCAGGCGTTTTTGGATCTGAATCCACACTATGAACCGACAATCCGATGCATATTCTCTGGAGAAAAGAATTCCGGGATCGGTGCTGTGCCGATCATTGTTCCCAAGAATCGGTCAGTTTCAGCCTGATTGTGACGCAGAGCGGCAAACAATTGCTGCATTTCGGGCGAGGGTGGCTCAAGAGCCGCGAATTGGCAGGTGTACTCATACATAGGGAACACGTCCTCGTTGCGTCGTCGCTCATATGTTGCGAGCGCTTCCTCGAACGGTTGCTGTCCGGAAAGCCCGACGTCAATCGCCTCGGCAAGAAGCTCAGCGCCGCGAAAGGCGTCAATGATTCCTTGACCCGTGACCGGGTCCTTGTGATACCCGGCATCTCCTACTAAAGCCCAACCCGGTCCATACGGTTTACGGAAGAAGTTCCGCAGGTCCGCCGTGCCAATGAATGGCTCCTCGCGCCTGCCCCGTCTCACGCGCTCCGCAAATTCGGGGCCGAGTTCAAGCGTCCTCATAAAATTCCCTTCAACATCTTCACGAAAGCGATGAAATTCCTTATTGGTCCAGATCACGGTTATGCAGGCGAGGCCGTCGTTGGTCGGCATGCCACCGAATGCCCGGCCGTGACGAGCATGAAGCGTTGGAGTCTCAACCGACGTGCCGCTCCAGTATGAGTAATACCAACAGGTCAGGGCCGGCTTGTCGTGATAGACCGGGGCTTGAACGGCACGGGCTACAAGTGAGTGCCTGCCGTCTGCTCCAATAACCATGCGGGCGCCTTCGTTCACCGTCGAACCGCGCTTTGTGCGACCGCGGATACCTGTGATGCGGTCTCCCTGTGTAAGCAGTTCTTGCACCGTGATTCCTTCCCGCAATTCTGCACCTGCATTTACGGCCGCATCGACGAGGATATGATCGAGGATTTTACGTCGAGGCATGTAGAATTCGGTGATGCCATCAGCGGGCGGCGGTTGGCCTGTGAGCGTGAATTCACCAATATCGAATGCCAGTCTGGAGAGCGGCGGGCAATTGGACTCAATGATCCTATCCAGCAGTCCCCACCGTTTAAGGTAAGCAACCCCAGGCTGCCAGACAATGTGGGTTGACATGGTATCACTTGGGAAAGTGGCTTTGTCGACAAGCAACACCCTATAGCCCTTCCCGGCGAGGAGCATCGCGGTCGGTGAGCCGGCGCAGCGCGCACCAATGATAATAACATCGTACATGGCAGGCCTCGTAGAGGGATGATCGAGAGGCTGTTTTTTATGTCGAATGTGTCGTCAAGTCAATCCGGGGTTTGCGACAAAGAGGATGAACCGCCGGCTGACGGCGTGGGGGATGTCACGAACGAAGGGGCCCGAGAACAGTCATCAAGTGGTGAGCATAATTCGATTGCTAGTTGACCCATCGCGCCGTCGCGCCCCTCTGCTACCGTGGGAAGGATGATGTGGGGTGGAAGTGTGGGCTGCCAGCGGGAGTGAAGGTCCAAGAAGCAAATCGGGCTTTCCCGCAATGTAAGATGCGAATACCGCCCCTACCACTTCCCGCGCAGGCCTTTTAAGACTGCTGGCGGTTTCTGAGTTTCTGTATTTCGCCTTCCAGTTGCTGTCTGTCCTTTTCACACTCGATCAATTTCAATTCTCTGCCTACAACAGCTTCTTCAAATTGGCGCGACTCGGCAAGCTTCTCTTGCAATTCCTCATTTGCCAACTCCACATGCTTCAGACGCGCACCTAATTGCTGGTTCTGACGCTGCAAGTGGTTCACGGTGATCCGGGCCTGTTGCAAGCGAGTGGACATTCTTAGGATCGTTTTAATCATGGCGAGAAGTTTGGCACTATCTGCTGGTTCATACAGATAGCCATCGGCCCCGGTCGCCAGCCCATTGATATAGTCGTTCTCGCTGGTAAACCACGCGGATGCCATCAGGATAGGCACAGACGAGTCAACGCTCTTGATCTGCTGACACACTCTAAAGCCGTCCATATCGGGAAGCTTCACGTCGAGCAGAAGAAGATGAGGCCGATCAGTCTGGAATGCCTGTAACGCTCCTTGTCCCGTTTCCGCCTCTCGGACCTGATAGCCTGCCTGACGAAGAACACGGCCCCAGACATACCGAGTCGCTGAATCGTCGTTGACGTTCAGAATTGTCGTTTCGGCGGGGGATATAACGGGCATCATCCACCTTATATGAGCGTATATACCGATGGCAGAAGCTAGCCACTCTGTCCGTAAAGGTCAATAGGACCTCCCCATTTGTTTGTGTTATCTACATTACATTTGCCTTACGGATACAGTCATCGGTTCATTGGAGAAGGTAGGACCTAGCAATCTTTCCGGGGTGGTGCTTACGTCTCTCTCTTTCCCGCTTTAAACAAGGATGAAGAATGCCAGGCACACACACACTTCTCGATTTTTGCCAGGTTGAGGCTGTAGCGCGGAGGGTGTCTCTTATTGCTCGCCGGTGGACGGTGAAGCAACCTTTTGGAGTGTCTGACGGAGCCGTTCCTGTATTGCGTGGGACCTTCTGCGGGCCTGTTCAACGGCCTTCGGATACCACGTACTATCGTCGCCCAGCACTTGCTCTGGTCTGCGGCGCATCTCTGCCCGCAGCACCGCCCGATTCACGACAGAGAGAAAGGCATCCGGGTCTACCGGCTTGTGAAGGAAGGCATACGCACCACGCTGAGCGGCGAGGTGTTCTAGTTCTGCGGTCCCGTAGCCGCTAATAAGAACCACAGGCGTATCCGGGCGTACCTCATGGCACTCGTATAGTAACGCAATCCCGTCGAGACAGGGCAGCACAAGGTCGCTTACCACGACATCATAATCCTGCGTCCGTATCGCCTTTAATGCGGTTTCAGCATCGAATGCCATTTCAACGATGAAGGTCGGACAGTGACGCAATAGCAGTTGCCGTGAGGCATAGAGGAACGTCTGGTTATCGTCTACGAGGAGGATGTGTGCCACATCGGAGGTGTAATATACATTAAAGAAAAAGCGCGTCGGGCCATCCAGCAGGTTGGTAGTTATGTTTTCCTTACATCCTACCTCTATGACCGCACCGGCTCGCCCTTGACTTATCCCTTTGCAATGATTTTCGGTCAGCGCACTGAACTTAGCGACCAAATACTTACATTTCTTAGGGCGTGTAAGAGGTCTACGGACTATGTCAAACGCTGATGTCTGCTTATTGCTACGGCGCAAATAGCTTACTGTGCAGACGACAGTTAAACGTTCCTTACTCGTTAGAGGCATACAATGGCGGGCGAGCATGACCGGCCAGAAAACGTGGCTGAGCGAGTGCGAGCGGATGAACGCCATCGCCTTAGTCTCTACCTGCACGATCACGTCGCGCAAGTTCTCACGCTTGCCAAGTTGCAAGTTGGCCGTATTCAACAGGCTCTCGGAGAACCTCTAGATCCGGCGAAGCAAGCCCGGCTTCAAACCATCGTGGATTCGTTGATCCCCGAGCTTGATGCGGCTATGCGAGCCGTAGAAGAAGAGATGTTTCTTCTCAACCCGACTGGTCTCACCGAAGTCGGTCTCACTCCCGTGCTAGAACAGGAATGTGTGACGTTTAGTCGGCGTACAGGGATTCCGTGTACACAACGCTGTGAACCTCTCGACGTGGACGCTGAGCGCGGCGCTTTAGTCGTGCTCATTGTACGGGAGGCGTTGGCGAACATTGCCCGACATTCCCGGGCCGCGAATGTTGAAGTGACACTGCAACAATCCGGGGAACACGGCATCCTGTCAGTCCGAGATGATGGCATCGGGATTGACTCGATTCGCATAACAGCCGCCGAGAGCTTTGGTGTACGGGCAATGAAAGAGCGAGCGGGAACACTACGAGGGGAGTTGACTGTCACAAGCAGACTCAATGAAGGCTGTCACATCACATTATCGTTTCCACTGGCCCTGCATTCGGGAAATACTGCCCTCCCTGACTGAGGACCTTCACGGCCTCAAAAAGTTCGGTGCTCAGCGTGGCCTTTGAGACAAACCCGGAGGCCCCCGCGTCTTGCCAACACTTGGCGGGGATATCAGTCGCAAAGGAAATCGCCAGGATAGGAAGATTGGGATAGCGGCCATGCACCTCTCGCACGCTTTGGAGTTTGGTGCGTTGAGGGAGGCAGAGATCAAGAATCAGAACATCCCATTCGTGGAGCCGTAGTTGGTCCCATAATTCTTCCACGCTTGCCGCTTCGCCGCATAAGACCTTGCCCTCTCCGCAGTATTCCAGTAAAGCGGCACGAAGGAGTTGATGCATGACGGCGAGGAGGACACGGAGCATAGGAGATCGCTCTCCCTAGATGATGTCATATTTACCTATACGCTGGCTGCGTGGATGTCGGTGAGGCAATCAAAAGAGAAGACTAAAATTATTACTGCTGTGGCTCTAGCACAATCTGGTAGGGCCGTTAGGTCCTATACGGTATGAGTGTCAGATACGCATTGGGTTGCGTTAGGAATGAACGGAACCTTTATGGATGAGAGCGGAGAATGGGATTTGATTCAGGGCTTCTCAACGACAATGCGCTTCAAGAAAGATTCACGGGACTGTTGTTGCATCAGAAGCAGTCGTTGTTGAGCCACGTCCAGACGAGCTTCGGCCATGTTGACATGCTGCCAGAGCCTGTCGAGCGAGGTCTCTAAAGCTGCGACGCTCTTGGCATTGAGTTGCCGCGATACGGAGACTATCTCTTGAATGCGCGTATGCTGGTTAGGCTGTTGCTGACTGTCCGCGATCAGCCGCTTCAAATCTTCCACGCGCCTCTTGAGACGTTCGGTCATTAACCGACGTATCCGTACCTCTCTCGCTAGATCATAGATGTTTAAGGCGAGCGTGAGGGCAGTTACCAGCTCTTCACGGTGAAACGGCTTCCGCAGCACATCATCTGCCCCCATATTGATGGCCTGCGACGCCAGAGCGGCATCGATATGGCCGCTAAAGAGAATGACCGGCACATGGGGACGGAGCGCCTTCGCTTCCCGTAACACGGCAAAGCCGTCCAGCTCGTTCATTTTGAGGTCAGTTACCATCGTCGAGACGTCGTGCTTCTCCAAATGGTACAGGGCCAAGCGAGGCGACTCAAACGGATGGACGCGGACATCCGGCAAATGTAACTTCATCAGGCCGCACACGGCTGTCAGCAGAGCCAAATCATCATCGACGACGATAATGGATGGATGTGGCATGTAGGGGTTTAAGCTAAAACGATCTGTTTTTGATAGCAATGGATGAAAAGCTTACTTGTTAAGGGGGAGTGGAGGGCTGCTTCGTAGTCCTCTTACGGATAGCCCCCTTCAACTCTGCTAGTGCCTGAGGCCGGCCAGGATATGTCATGATGAGGGATGGCACAGAGCCTGCCGCCCATCAAAGTAAACTGCCCGGACTGCTCCGGCGTCATTTCCGTGGATCGAGACGACCAGAGCGGCCACCTTCGCTACGTCTGCCAAATCGGCCATGCCTACTCCGTCCAAGAGATCGCGGAGGCGAAGGAGAAGCAGATTGAGAATGCCGTCTGGACGGTGCTGAATCTGCTGGAACACGCCGAACTGATCTATGGTGACCTCTTGCAGGAAGCCGGACGAGGGAAACTGACACTCTCAGAGGAACCATTGGAGGCCAGGATCAGACAGTCGGAAGAGCAACGGCGTGAGCTCAGAAGTCTTCTAGAGCAAACGCGCCGCCCGACGGTGGGCGACGTGGAACCCATACCTGGCACGTCTACCCCATGACTAAGACGATCAATGCCGACCTAATTAAGCGCGATATCGTTGTGATTGGGGCATCAACAGGCGGCGTGCAAGCACTTATCAACCTCTTTCAGAAGCTCCCGTGTCCACTCCCCGGAGCCATTGCCGTGGTCCTGCATCGACACCCGTTATACAATGTCGCTCTACGACAAGTGTTAGGGCGAGCCACCTCACTACCAGTCATCGAAGCGTCTGACGAAGGCCGGTTCGAGTCGGGGGGTATTTACCTGGCACCGCCTGACGCGCATATGGAGCTAACGGAACAGGGTCTCCGGGTACATCGCGGCCCGAAGGAGCATTTTACTCGACCCGCCATTGATCCCTTGTTCCGTAGCGCGGCGGCAGTCTACGGCCCGCGTGTCACTGGGCTTCTGCTGTCGGGTGCTGGAGACGACGGCGTTCGGGGCCTGATCCATATCAAGGGCGGCGGTGGCCTTTCGCTAGTTCAAGACCCTTCCGAAGCGATGATGCCCTCCATGCCGATCAACGCCTTGCTCTACGATCATGTGGACCTCGTGCTGCCGGTGACCGAGCTGGCGTCTATACTTATTCCACTGATGGGCGGAGAACAAGTTGTCTCCCCGGCGGTGTCTTGGCATTGAGCTACAGGGTCGTCTTGGGCTGGATGTGAGGTCAGATAAGGATGCTGTTCACGATATTGTATTACCGTCGAATCGGCTCGCGAGATGGTGACAATGGTGACGTGAAAATTAATAACCTTGGAGTTTTTTGGAGTCGAGTTAGTGTAATAGACACTTTTGTCAAAAGACGCTCTCCATCCTCACCGTCCTTACCGTTTGACGTGGCTTAAAGCGTAGACGCCACTGCGACAAAACTTTCGTGGTTCGTTTGATGGTCTAGAAATACGGTTGTGTTACCGTTGTCACGAGGCCAAAGCCGGGTTGGCAGGAGAATTCTAAACGTCCTGAAGTCAAAGCTTCAGGATGGGAGAAGGCTCAAACTGACAAGACTTTGACCTCTTTTTTTTGCCCCTAGCGCGATAAATACTTTTCCACGATAGCGAGGACGGGCGCCTGCGTAACTGTCTAAACACCTCCCGTTGAAGCTGGAAGTGTAGAAGAGCATGAAACACCACTGGGCTCATTAACTTCCGTGCATTCGTCGTCACCGTCCCCTTGAGAATCACTTGGTTCAATGACCTCTTCTACCTGGCCGTTAGCTTTAACGATTTGCTTGCGTTTCTTCTTTGCCTTACGAATCTTCAAATCCTCAGTTAAGACCTCGGGGTTAAGCAGGCGTCGTAGAGAGGTAGCTACATCTTCCAAATCCAACCGCACGTCGGACTTCCTGCGTAATTCCCGCTTTATTCGGTTCAATACTTCCTCGGTGAACAAAGCCTTGACCAATGACACCGGGCTCAAGGTCTTCTTTTGAAGCCAGAACGATTCGAGCGTCCCATCCAACACGCTTTGCCTCGATAGAAGACTAAGGCACCGCCACACTTCTTCGAGATTGGATTCAGGCGTCAGATTCACCTCGAAGGCTAGATCATGCTCTATACCATTTGTCTCGAAGGTCAGATGGTATAGACGCCAAAAGATGCCGGTAGTTAGGACGACCCAGCGAATACCGGCACGAGAAGCATAATTCTCAGCCTGCTCAATGTGCTTGTCGGACAAACCAATCGGCATTGCCTTGGCCTCAACTGAGAATTTCACTTCTCCCTTTACCTTGATGGCGACATCGCAATACCTATCCCGGACTTGAAACTCTTTCGTTATCTCGGAGAACAAGTCGTATTCCAAGACATCCGTAAAGAATTTCGTCAAATACATCACTGTATCTGCCTCATTGATATTCCTATGGCGTCCGTCCTCAAATAATGCTGCGTATTGCAGTAATGTCTTCTTCAAGGCCTTTCCATGGCGTCCTCCAACAATATCAAAGAATGCGATTGTTGCTTCAATCTGCCAAATAGCAAATGCTTCTAAGTATGCCGATGGGACGGAAGGCGTTATGGAGTTGTCCACCACGGGGGTGACAATGGTGACATGGAAACTAATAAGTTTGGAGGAAGGAAGGAATAGCTATAAAGAGAAATTCTTCAGTTCTCATCATGCTCACACCCATATCCTTGAACACAAGTCATGCAACAAGCCTAGCCCCTTGAAATGCCCGAGTCAAACTACCTGGTACGTGTATCCATACTCCAGCCACTAAAGTACACCTCCAGAAGCATACCAGCTTTTTCACGTAGGGTAGAAGCACAAAGTAGGCGATGCCGGCGAGAAGAACCTGGACTAAGGCGGTCAGCACCACGCCTTTCACGACGGCCGTCATCGTCTGATCGAGCTAGGTAAAAAACTGCTGCTTATGTTTCGGTTGCAGAGGCAGTAAACGATACCCGCCCTGATAGAGTCGTGCGCCATCACGAAGGAGAAAAAACAGTGTGAAGAGCATGATGAAGAAATCCATCGCAAATGCAGCGGCATTTAACGCAAACCCGGACAGCCTCGTCAAGACGAACCCGCCCATGCCCTGGACCCCTTGGACAATAGATTCCTCGATGGCCCCCCCTTCGGCGATATACGGGCCGATCTGCTCCTGAATCACGTCCCCGCCCACGGGCAACGCCCCCAAGTACTGCGGCACTTGTTTGAGCCCCCGTGCCCAATCCACGTGCTTGCCGCCATATACGCCACGATGCTTTGCTGTAGAGGAGGAACACAAAGACCACAGGCAGCACGCCGAGCAGCATGATGCCGCTTGTCACGAGAGCGGCTGCCAGGGACGCCCGCCCGTTGAGGAGTTGGTGCACTCGCCGATAGAGTGGATAGGCGATCCGGGTCAACATAACGGCCCACAGCACGGGCACGAGGAATGGCGTGAAGATGAGAGCGATTTGATAGAGGAGAAGGACTAAGATGGTAAAGAAGGCAAGGCCGAAAATGTGTGCGGGTTTCATTGAAGGCTCCTCTTGTGGCCTACGCTAAAACACAGCCTCCGGCCCAACTCCGCACATGTAGGCAGCGCCGCGTATTCGATCCATCTGTGATGGGTGAGCCGCTTTCCTCAGGGGGGAGAGGAGAGCGCCGCGCTGCGGCGGCGCTCCCCCGGTCCTTTTCCCCTCCCGTTGTTGAGGCGGCCTCTGCGGCCACCGCTTCGCGGCTTAGCTTACAGCCGCGTTTCAGATTAGGAGGCCTGCTCGACGTCTACGTCTTTACGGCGCACGGTGTCGCGCACCGTTTCCGTCCGTTCCGTATCCGTCTTGTTCACGACCACTTCTTCGACCACTTTCGCCTGCTTACTCACGATGGGCTCTTCCGCAGTCTCCGTAATCTCGATCGGCGTCTCTGAGGCTCTGAAATCGGAGGCGGTAGCGGCGCGATTGGCCGGCCGGCGCGTGACTTCGACCTGCTCTTCATGGAGGGTCACCGATTCCTCCACCGGCTGTTCCGTCACGGCGGTATAGATCCGAACGCCGCCGCGCCGTACGACACGCTTCCCAATGGCTAACTCTTCCTCCACGACCGGGATGGCGATCTGCTCCGTCGGATTCCATCCGGCACTCCTCCATTCATGCGCTCGCGTATCAATGTCGACCGCGTTGTGATCGGCGAAGATACCCGCGACCTCGTCGACGCGACTGTCGTCGGCTTGCGCCGACAGGAGTGTGCCGCCCCGCCGAAGGCCCTCGTGATAATACGGGGGATCCTCCTGGTCCACGCCCATCCCGAACATCTCTTTGAGCCGGTCCCACCAGTTCCCCCCACGGTTCGACGTCATCTCGGCGTCGGCTGAGCGCGTAAAGTGGATCTGGGGCGGTGCAATACCGATTCTCTCCAGTGCCGCCTGCGCCCGCACGGCTTCCTGCTGTTCATCAAATAGTCCTGTGACGATCGTTGCCATTTCCGAACCTCCAATTAGCTCAGGTTCGATGTGGTACTACGATCCGCCATCCTATCAATGCCGGGTGGCCGACGCCTATCGGAGCCGTTCTGTGTTTCCCTGATTGGTTCGATGACGTGGCGGGTGATACACGTGCCTACGTACGACCGCTTCAGCGGCCTGGCCGAGCGGTCTTCCTCCTCGTTGTCGCCTAGGGGTGTGAACGCAGGATAGTCTGTCGCCTCTTCGACAGCATTTCCCGCCACTGAGTGGCCCACACCCGCTGATACTCAAAGCGCAGGACCGGATGCTATCGTGAGGGTGTCGCAGTTCAGGTCTGAATACGAGCGGATGAAACCGGCCTACCCACACGGTTATGACCAGGCAAAGAGTGGCCGGGGGTCGAGCTGGAGTGGTAGAGCCACAAGCCGAACATTCCTGCGAGCAGCGGCATAAAGGCGACGGGGTTCAGTATCGCGATGCCGTGCGGTAGGGTGGGAACGGGCGCACAGCGAGGAAAGGGTGAGGCCGATACGGCCCGTCCTGACACCCCTCTCGCTGTTGCTCGCGGCCCCCCATGGGAGGCAAGCTGCAGCGAGACGTCCGCATCCAAGCCGATCAGGAGGAAAGTGGGATGACGGTATCAAAAGACATCGACACGGCCGGGGCGTCGCCCGATCGCAAGCCGTCGGACGAGACAGTGGTGCCAGTTGTGCAGGAAAAGCTGCATGTCGATACACAACGTGTGGAGACCGGACGTGTTCGGCTCACGAAAACCGTCCATGAGCGTGAGGTGGTGGTGGAGGAGCCGTCCGTTCAGGAGGAGGTTCAGATCGAGCGCGTGCCCGTGAATCGGTTTGTGGCCGAACCGGTCGGCGTGCGCTATGAAGGCGATACCACGATCATCCCGGTCATCGAAGAAGTCGTCGTCGTTGAAACGCGATTGCGGCTAAAAGAAGAGGTGCGTGTCACGAAGCGCCAAATCACGACGCCGTTCAGTCAGCCTGTGCGCTTGCGTACCGAAGAGGTGGCCGTCGAGCGGCTCCCACCTCGCCGCAACGGGCCCGGCACAGAGGAAGGATCGCCATGAAACGCCCAAGGCATCTAACACCATGGAGGAGACGAGACATGACGACGGAGACTTCGGTAGCTCAAATGGAAGCGACACTCCAACAGGCGGCCTCCACGCTCGCCAATAAAGCAGAACAAGTCACTCAGACGCTCGGGGCCAACGTCGAAGCGGCCGCTGAGGTGGTCCGTGACCGTCTCCCCCAAGAAGGGCGGATGGGTCAGGCCTCCGCAGTACTCAGTGATCAACTCTCTGCGGCGGGCCGGTATCTCCAGCAGCAGCGGTTACGGGACATGATGGCGACCATGGAAAACACGGTCCGGCAGTATCTCGTTCAAGCCCTCTTACTCGGGGCAGGACTCGGGTATCTCTTGTCCCGTCTTCACAGGAAGTAAACCATGCACGATTCGACGACTCGTTCGACTCAGACCAGTCTGGCACGATTAGCGGTAGGATTGCTGTCGGACCTAAAGAGGCTGGCCGTGCAGGAATTCCGATTGGCATCGGATGAATATAAAGAGGAACTCGGGAAAGCCAAGACGGCCGGGACGTCACTCGGCGTCGGCCTCGGGTTGGTGGCGATCGGTGGCCTGTTGCTCATCTTAATGCTCGTGCACCTACTCGCAGCCCTGGGGTTGCCCTTGTGGGCCAGCTTTGGGTTGGTTGGTGCCCTTCTCGTGGGGTCTGCTGTCTATCTGCTGAAGCAAGCGATTACAACCGCCCGCGAGATTCATCTGGTCCCGGTGCGATCCATCCAGACGGTGAAGGAGGACCTGGCATGGATGAAGAAAGAAGTGACCTCAGCCAGGAAATCTCTGGCACTCTCACTCGACCGGGCCAAGGAAGGTTCCGGTGGGTCGTCGTGACTCTCGGCCAGGGGCCACTGGTCCCTTCGCCGGATGCCAGCCGCGGGAAGCCGGATGTCTAGATTAGGAGAGAAGGAGTGAAAGCGCCCGTTTCGCCTACCGAGCCGCACAGAGATCCTTGATACGCCCGCCGACGGATCCTTCGATGACATTGTGAGAATTGTACGGGATATCTGCGAGAGCCAATTGCAAAACTCGGGGAACGCCCGACACTATTCAGTCTCAGTACCTTGGTTTCCTCAGAGGTTCTGTATTTTGGCAAGGCCTTCCGGCACCGCCGGAAATGCGACCCTTTACACCGCAAGGACTACTTTGATGAGTTGACAGCAGAGAATAACTCGGCACCGTGCCTTGGTACACTCACCGTCGCCTCGTTAAGAACGCGAATAGTCCTACCCCGATGATGACAAGGCCAATCACGATAAGCCCTGATGGCGGGCGCACCCGGGCCATGAGTTGCATGCGACGGAGATCCATCCGCCTTGCTAACTCACCGAGAGAGAGTTGCTTCTCTGCGAGAGGAAAGATTCGCTCCTCCCGTTCAGCGTGCCGTAGTACCGCTTCTTCCAAGGCTTCAAGCCGTGTGCGAAAACCCGTTTCCAGTACACCGGTTTGTTGCAGTTCGTTCAGACGATGCTTGATGCCGTCATGCTCGCGCATCGCCTCCTCCACGAATCGGGAACCTTCGTCTCCGCCGGCGCCCTTGAGGGCTGGATAGAACAGTTCTTCTTCCAACGTGGCATGAATGAGCAGGTTATCGGCAAGTTCCTGCAGGAGAAGGCGTTGCGCCACGGCGGAATCCGCCGCCAGGCATTTCTTGAAGAGACCTTTAACATACAGGTGATCTGATGCCAGCATGTCTAGTGGATTGCTCAGTTTCTGTCTCAGCGTCGCCATACCTACCCCCTTACACTGCTATGGTAATCCGGTTCCGTCACTTCAATACCCTACGTCGGGCTGACGATACTCAACCCGGCTGTAACACAACATCGGTGAGCTTTTCATCAGTAACGTCTGACTCGCCTCTTAGGGATTACCGATTCTATGGTCACTCAATCGTTAACTGGGCCGTGTTCCCGGGCCGGACCGGGCGCTCGAAGCGGGGAATAATGATCTGAAAGAACGCGTTTTGGACCAACCGCATCGCAGCCTGCCAGGCGTCGAGCTGTGCGTTCTGTATTGTGCCTGTCACTTGCACCTTGGTGGCGGCCTCCTCAGTCTCAGTGTTCTGAAGAAGCTCCGTCGCACCCCCGACCACCGCCTCGTAGGCTTTGTGGATCACGCCCTTCCCGCGTTCCTGATCGGTGTCGTACACGTCGAGGTCCCGAATAATCGGCTTCACATAGCCCGCAATCTTCCCGTGCTGCACCTTGAGCTGCGAGTACACGGAGAAGTCACCGCCAGCGACATCGATCTTCCCATGGGCCATGAGGAGATCATTGAGCATCTTCACTTGCGACCGTACCAGACGCACACTGAGGTCAAAGTCGGGGTCCTTGGGGTCGGGTCGAAACAAGCCTCGGATGTTGAGGTCGCCAGTAGCCATGAAGCGGCCCTGCGCCGTCAGTTCGGCAGCCTTGTCCTTCAGGCGCGTGCTGAAGTTGCTCAGATCGGCCGACAGATCGGTCACGAAGACCCGATACGGCGGATCGACGCCCGCATGGACGACGCCCAGTTCGCACTTGGTGAGCTTCGTGCGATCAATCCGAATCTCCGCCGCCGGTTCCTGAGCGGCCTCGACGGCCTTCTGCCCGCCTTTCTTGGCCGCCTCCTTTTCGGGCTTCGGGGCGGCAGGCTCGTACACATAGTTGGCGACCAGGTTCTCAAGAGCCAGGTCTCGTAGTGCATACTGTTTGCGCCACGGTGCGTATTCGACGTGTCCGTCGAGGGTTAGGATGCCGCCATGTAGCTTGGTGTGATAGCGGTCGGCCACCGGGGCAAGGGGTTCTAAATCAACATGTCCGAGGTGGACATCCACGGCCCCGGCGGCATGTGGTTTCGCCAAGACGTCTACCGCGCCATCCACCTTCAACTCACCCCCGTGTGGTAGGTGCGCACGCAGCGTCACTGGTGCAGGGTAGTCGCCCTGCTGGGCTTTGGTGTTGTCGAGTGGCCCGACGTCGAGCCGCACGTCGTCTAACTCCAAGACCGGTTGGCCCTGGGACTCAAAATAGGCGACCCTGCCGTTTCGGACAGCGAGCGTCAGCCCGACCCGCGGCAACGCGACGACCTTGTCTTGCCACACCTCCAGCTCGTCAGCGGTTGGTGCGTGCTCGCGCACATTTTCCTGCACCGGACCACTTTGTGGCCTGGTCACCTGGATAGTTGGCCCGTCCACGAGGAGATCACCCATCACTCGCGCCCGGAGTAAGCTACTCCACCGCACCCCCGCTGTGGCCCGCTGGACGGTTATGATCGGTGGGTCGGGATGGCCTTTTTGGGCCACCAGCACATCATGCAGGTCCATAGAGAGACGCAGTGGATGCAGTGTTAATCCTTTGATCTGGATGACGTAGTCGGTAGCCCGGCGATTCGCTTCTTGCTCGACGTAGGCTCTGAGGCGATCTTCGAGCAGCGAGGCGGCGATGAGGGCGGTCACGACAAGGATGGCGATGAGTCCCAGGAGTACCCACAGCGTCTTTTTGAGTACATGTCTCGCCATAATGCTCCTGGGCACCAGAGGCAACTGCTCGGCAGACCCAACGGGATTCAGGGAAGCCGTTACGCGGCAAGGGCATTCTCGTTAGAGATAGCCATATCGTTGGCTAGGCCCATGTTTGTTCTGCTCCAGACAGCACAATCGTATTTCAGGGGCCGAACTACTGACTGTCACAAACAAACATCTCCTATGGAATGCTAAGTATATAGCAAAATGCAGACCGTCGGGAACGATCGTGATGCTTGAAAACGCCGCATCTTTTGCACGGGCAGCGAGGCGAAGCGTTCTAGCAAAGACAAATGGTGCCGGATCACGATAACAGCAGAGAGAGGGCGCATCTCATTGCCCGCTAATCCGTTGTAGGTACCGAATAAAAGGAGACTTGCCTACGTGTTATAGACGGAGACGGAGTACTCTTACATAGCCAGCCGGACGCATGGTGCCTTCTCCTTGGAGACCGGGATCTCCATATAGAGCTTCTCGAGGAGAAGGGTCTCAGTGGCTGAATAGATGCGCGCCAAGTTGACTTGGTCCAAAGTGGCCTTCTGGACTCACTCGGGTTCGTAGAAGTGAGGGCTCAATTGGAAGAGACGTTTGGCATCACCATTCCAATGGAAAAACTACACATCGACAACTTTCGATCAATTGCGGCAATCGCCGACTTTGTTATCGCCCAACAGAGAAGTCAGGCCTCGAAGGAAGGAATTAAATCCCCGACCCGCAAAGAGGAGTGAGGGATGGCTGTAGGAAAGTTATCGAGATGATGGGTAAGAAATAAAAAAGCCGACCTCATGCGAAGATCGGCTTTTCTTGGCCTCACCAGTTGGTAGGTGGAGACCACTCAGCGCCAAGGAGTAATGCCACAGTACGCCAGGAGAGCGGAGGGAGCAAGCCCCAAGATGTTGGACTGCCCTAAGGGGGCGTTCGTATAACTAGCGGTTCTGCGGAGAGCGTTCATGGGCGCGTCATAGTTCCGGCGTGCCCTGCGAGCTCCCCTTACTGTATGTGCAAACGCAATGTATAGCGTATGGCGTATGGCGCGACGCCTGTCTCTATGCTGGCCGCTGGCGTAAGCCTGTGCGTCGCTTAGCGCGATTCGGAGGGGGGGTTCGGGATGGGGCTGGCGGCCTGCCTCTTGCACTCCCAGTGCTAGGAACGGAGGAACGCCATGAACCCTGAACTCGCAAAAATTATTGGTGCGAAGAATACCAAGGCTACGGTATCACAGACGGCCAATGCGGGGTCCGCAGACGCGATTAAGTGGAACGATGTGAAGAAATGGTGGGCCCTCCTCAAAGAAGCAGCCCAGAAATGGAGTGCCGATAAGGCACCACGGCTCGGCGCTGCCCTGTCGTACTATACGGTGTTTTCGCTGGTCCCCCTGTTAGTCCTGTCGATTGCGATCGCCGGACTCGTGTTCGGAAAGGACGCCGCGCAACAGGCCATGATGGAGCAAATTGAGAGCCTCGTGGGACCCCAAAGCGCGGCGGCCATTCAACAGATGCTAGACATCGCTCAGAAGCCATCCAGCGGAGTGGTCGCGACTCTCGTCGCCATCGCCACCTTGCTGCTCGGCGCGTCGGGTGTCTTCGCCCAGCTTCAAGACGCCCTGAATACGGTGTGGGGCGTTGAGCCGAAAACGAGCCGGGGCATCTGGGGCACGATCAAAGATCGATTCTTTTCATTGGTGGCCGTGCTGGGCACGGGGTTTTTGCTCTTAGTGTCCTTGGTCCTGAGCGCCGTGCTTGCCGCTATGGGAAAGATGTTCGCGAGCTGGCTGCCCGGACAAGAAGCGGTGCTCCATGTGGCGGACTTGGGCCTTTCGTTCGGCGTGATTACGTTGCTGTTCGCGATGATGTTTAAGCTCCTTCCAGACGCCAAGGTCGCGTGGCGTGACGTCTGGATTGGAGCGGGGCTCACGAGCCTGCTGTTCACGGTCGGAAAGTTTCTGATTGGGCTCTATCTCGGAAAAGCCGATGTTGGATCCGCCTATGGGGCGGCGGGATCTTTGGTCATCCTGCTGGTGTGGATGTATTACTCGAGCCAGATCCTCCTCTTTGGGGCGGAATTCACGTCGGTCTATGCCAACCGTTATGGATCGCATATTGTCGCTGGGACCAACTCTGCGGCCGCCTGAGGTGATTCGAACGCGGTGTACAACGACGGAAGGAGTGGGCAGGCGCCTTTTTTCTGATGAGGCGGCCAGACAGTTGTCCTGGCGCCTGCTACGACCCACACGGGCTATCGCTGACGTTCTATTGACACCCGGACGCCCGATGGAGATTGGAAGATTGTCTCATGCGAGCCGACTTCGTCGGGATGTGACAGTGAGGCGCCGTCATCATGCGCTCTTGTTTTCGGCACGGCGCGAAAAGCAGTCCCATGCCTGTTGGCGACTTAATAATGGGCGGGGGCCCCAATGCGCAGTGCTTGAATGATATGGTCCAACAACTCCTCTCGCTCAATCGGCTTGTGCAGTATGGCCTAAGCACCATTGGCCTTGGCGGACCTCACCATATCGCCATCGTGCTGCCCGGTCAGCAGAATGATGGGCACCCGAGGAGACGCTTCCTTCGCCACTTTTAGGAACGTGATCCCATCCATCCCTGGCATCCGCCAGTCAGCAATGATCAAATGATACCCGTCGGCTCGGACTAGCCGCAGCGCCTCATGTCCCGAAAAAGAGGTATCAATGACTCCCTCCGGCACCTTCCGACTCAAGAACCCTTCCATAGCCTGCAGAAAGGCTTCATCATCATCAACAATCAGCATTTTTGGCATACTGCAGCGTAACCGATACTAGCGGCTTCGGGGTAGACGATAGTTTTAACGGCGGCCTTCAGTAAGAAGGGATGTGACGCACTCCGTACGTCTTACATTCGTCATCGGCCTCAGGCAAAGCTGCAAAGGATCATGTGCGCTCGATGTGCTTTGACACGGGAATATATGATGCTACTGATTAGACAGTATGTCTCTAAAGTCATCTCTTCCCGGGTACAAATCTTACGCACACCGTCAATTCAGCACCTTAGCGCGGTGGCACAATGGCCCATGGCTTGCTTCTCCCTCTCTGGAGCCTTTAATCAACGAGGTGTCGGATGAAAGTCAAAGAAGTCGGAATTTCAGTCTCCCCCCTCGCAACGGTCACAGTTTGGGAATGCGAGCAATGCCATCGTCGGTGGTCTGATACCGGCCGACAGGCGTGCCCGTATTGCACGGGCTGGGAGGCAGAGCATCGCTGGGACGATGTGAATGAGTCCTGGAAGGGGAAATAGTGTGTAGTTAGAAGCACGGTGGTTCCCCCAACACTACGATCGACCTGTATAGAGATTAAGGCGGAGGCTTACGCATCTATGATACGTAAACGAGCACAACAATCTGTGAGTCAGGAAGCAGAGCTGGAAGACCGACGTGACCTCCTGCGGAAGGCTCGCCTGGGCGACAGGCACGCACAAAGTCAACTCATGGCTCTGTATGGGGTTCGGCTGTACTCTGAAAGTGAACGAAAAAAAACAAGAGTTGAGGCATCGTCTGGAGCAGGGAAAACAAAAAGTCGGGCCCATCAGAGGCGTCACGTATCGCGATGACGGAAGAATGATGATGGGATCCCGACAGATGTTGCTACATGGAGCTGTCCCGATCAAACCGTAGACTGCAACTTGAAAACTGGCCTATCCATGGTCCCGCGGTTGGTGGAGTGATAGCCCAACCCATGAGTTCTCCCGCCTGCCGGATGTTCATTTGCGTCTTGATGCTCATGCTCCTAAGTTGTAGTAGAAGTGGGGAAGAAGTGCCCAACGACATTTATGTCATCATGCCCTATCGCCATGCCGCCACGTGGGTATTCGACGATCCGACTGTTGGACTGCAGGCTGAGCCCTTTGTCTCGGGCATACCGGAGATGATCAATGTCCTGATTCAAAGCATACCGAAAGCCGAGAAGGGTTTCCGATTGTTGTTTTCGGCACGGGCCTTTCCGGGTCATCAGGTGGAGTTAACACGCTTGCGAACAGAAGATGGCGGCATGTGGTATGAGTGGTCCGTCGCTCATCTAGAAGGGTGGCTCTGTCCCGCCCTCTTCAAATATTTCCCTGAGGCGCCCGAGAAACTTTACGCGCGGGCCGAACCGCTCTAAACAGTCCTCCAGTCGTTCCTCCTACGGGTAACCGGAGACCGTTTAGGGACTTGCCGCTCCTCGCGGTGAGAAGAACCGAGGCGGCTCTTTGACCGGATACGACGGCGCCCTCCATGGTTTGGAGGTACGGCTGCTTGGTGTAATCACCAGCGAGGGTAAGACCCGGGATGGATGTCCGTTGCCGTGGGCGCTTGTGTTCGGTCCCCGGTTCAAAGGAGTAGAAATCAGCCGGATGCCGGATGACCCGGTAGTCCCGCAGGCAGCTCTTGAGGTCGAGGCCGAGACGGGCGCCCTCTTGTTGTGTGAGGTGTAGTAGGTGCTCATCAGAAGACCCCATGAGTTCGTCCGGGGCAGCCAAAATGGTGGAGAGCCGTCCAGGGACATGCCGAAAGGTCGTCCGCGACTGCTCCGAAAAGGTGGCGAGCGCGGTCCCGGGGCCAAAGGTCGTTCGGTCCTGCGCGGTTGCAGGTCGGTCCAGCTCACATTGCACCGTGAGGGCCGGCATGGAGGGCAAGGCGAAGAAGTGCGCCAAGTCGGGATAGGCCGCGAACTCCCGTTTGAGGATCTTCTGCGGGACGGTTAGAGAGGTCGCCAGGACCACCTCCTCGGCCGCCAGTCGTTCTCCCGACGCCAGTTCCACGCCACAGACCCGATCATTCTCAACTCGCAAACGGGATACCTCTGCCGTGGTCCGTACGCGGCCACCGCGTTGCTCAATGGCCTGCGCTAATGGCTGGCACATGACCTCTGTCATCCCCCCTAAAAAGCCGCCAACACGGAATTGCAACAGCCGACCAAGGAATGGGCCGAGATGCCCAAAGAAGGCATACGCCGAATACCGATCAGGCGGAAGGAAAAAGAGACCCGCCGTCAAAGCCGTGAGCACGGTGTCGATCAGGCGCTCCGGTACCCCATAGGCGCGTGCATTACTCGGTCACGGTGGTCTCGTCAAGTTGCAGCGGCCTCCGAAAATAGTCCTGCAGGCCAGCCGCGACGAAACGCGCGAACCGGAGTTTACTGAGCGGTGGTATCAAGTCGTTGTTTCCCGAGATCCCAGCGAGGGTCCGAAACGGCTTATGAAGCGGCGCGGCGCCAAAGAGCGCATGCGGCCCACCGTCCGGCACGCGAATCTCCAATTCGTCTTCCCAGAGCACGATGGCATTGAGGTCTATCCCGGCCCGTTGGAGGACGGCTGGCAAGGCACGGTAAAACCCTAAGACGCGATGGAGACCGGATTCCACCCACATGCCATCCTCGCGCCATGAGGCGGTACGGCCCCCGACGACGTCTTTTGCCTCCAGGAGCAAGGGGCGCCAGCCGCGTTCGACCAGCTCAAATCCGCAGGTCAAGCCGGCTAAGCCTGTTCCGACGATGATGCAATCCCAGCTCGGCCTTTCAAGAGGTCTCAATTGTCATCTCGGATCGAACTGGTTAGGGTGTGGATAACGCTAAGCCCAATCTCTGATACACCTGCTTTAACGCGATGCTGGATCCCGCATGGGACGCACCCTGATCTGGACATTATCTTGAACCCGGCCTGGCGTGTATCGGCGCATAGTGGGACGGCGGTCAGGAACGGGAGGACAGGACCGTGATCGTTAACGGTACATCTTATTCCTGTACAGGAGGGTATGTGTGACCCCCTTGCCCGATCAATTACACGGCGGTTTCCACGCCTCTGGAGGAATCTCTTGTGCGCCTGTCCGTGCTACGAAACCCCCACATAAGCAGAAGTGACGGACATGCGGTATAGGCGCGGACTGATGCCCCGATCGGCGCCCAATTGGTACATTCAGTCAGTCGTCACGCCGCTGCTCAGAAGAGCCAGAATGAGACCCTATGGTAAAAGGGGGCGTGGTGCACAAAAACTTTAGCCTGTACAGGAGGTCGTCGTGAACGTCATCGCTCTAGCATCCTCGATCCTCTTTGTCGCTGTTTCCATCAGTACATCCGGCATCAGTTGGGCTGATAGAGTTGACGATAGTGCTCTGACCAAACAGCGAGAGGAGACTCCGAGCACAAGTACGGACAAGCATCCTACGGGCCAAGAGCAGCGACTGCCTGAACCTAAAGACTGCAAAGACATTGAAGCCGGGACAGGTTTTGGGGGTAACACGACACAACAAGCTGCCGAACGGGATTGCGAACGGTCCCGAGCCCTTGGAAGCGGAACAGGAGTAAGTTCAGGAACCGGCAGTGGAAAAATGGGATCAGGACAAGGGCCACGATGATGTTGGCCGTCACACTGTAGGTCATCCCATGCGATCCAGACGGAGCAATGATTCTAGCTCACGAATCGATACTGCAAGCTAGGACCGGAGTAAACAGGGGTATACACACTCGGTGGCTAGCGTATGGCCTCCTCATAGCAGGCATCCTGACATGGCGGGCGGCAGTACTCTCTCGTGAGCGGCGGAATCTCTTGCGCCGGCGAGAGCTCCATCCGTTGCATGACCTGTGGGTGAATGTGAACGGGCATCGTCTGTACGCCCGTATCTCGAAATTGGACAGCCGGCGGATGTCTGCACCAGTAGTGCTTGTTCATGGTTGGGGAGTGTCAGGTTCCTATTTTATCCCACTGGCTGAACGTCTCGCCGGATCCTTTGATGTCTATCTTCCAGACCTTCCCGGCCATGGAATGAGCGAAACACCTCCCAAGCCACTCGATGTAGATGATCTTGCTGGGGAACTGATCGATTGGATGGATGCTATCGGCATTGCACGCGCCTCACTTGTGGGACATTCCATGGGGTGTCAGCTCGCGGTTCAGATCGCGATTCGGCAGCCGGCGCGAGTGGATGGACTGATCCTTATTGGGATTACTCCAGATCCTGGTGCACGTGGGACCCTGCAACAGGTGCGCAGGTTTGTTATCGGGGGCGCATACGAGCGTTTCTCACTCAACTACCACTTGGTGAAGGACTATGTTCGGATGGGCGCACGACTCATGCCCGAGTTCCGGTCCATGGTGAATGATCCGATAGAACAGAAATTGAGAGCGGTCACAGTGCCTACGATGTTGATACGTGGTTCCAAGGATCCGATGGTTCCCCAAGGCTGGTTTGATAAAGTTACAGAGCTGGTTGATCCGAGCCGGGTTGCAGTCATCCCAGGGTGGGGCCATGCCGTTCAATACAGTGCACCTGCTCTCGTCAGTGAAAGAATTCAAGAGTTCCTCCGTGCAGCCGTTTGACGATGGGGGCGCCCGAAAACCGGTTCGCTTCCAGCGAAGGAAATCTTACGAAACCCTCGGCGAACGCGTGGCACGATTCACCGAGAGAGAGTTGCTTCTCTGCAACCGCCCGACATTCCCCCGGATTCATTGTTTGAACCCGCGTGGTACGTCTACGAATAGCATCAGCAGTGTTGATCGGTCCCATCGGTGCGCTGTTCATCAGTACTTCTGACTGTACGACAACAATTTCTTCAGGATGCGCGTCGGGTCATCCGCTCAATAGGCAGCCCCTCGGATCGCACAAAGCCAAAATACGCGGCTGCAGCTGCGCTAACGGCATGGAGCCAAATATCATGACCGAAAATAGGAATGAGTCCAAAGGTCGTGTTCAACCCAGGAATGAACCCCATGATCGTCAATGCGCCATAAAACATCGCCAGTCCACGCGCGAAAGCTACTGAGCCCGACATGCTCCGATATGCGCTGACCCCCCATAGCCCCACACCAAGATGCACCAGATTGTGCATGATATTGATCGGGAAAAGTCCAAAGAGATATCCATATCCGGTATCAAGATTTATGTGTGGACTGTCCGGCGACGGTGGGCTGACCAGCCCGGGAAAGAAGCCCAATAGTCCAACAAGCAGGTAAAGCAGACCCATCACCATCGCGAACTGTTTCGTGGTCATAACTCTCTCCTTCTTAATCAGAATGATAAATCATGTGGTGACATCCGGTATGAGGATCCGGCTCTCGATAGAGCGACGGTGAGGGACACTCTTGGTTTCCCGTCGTAAGGCTTGATCCGTGATGGCCAAGGCGCAAACGGTGCAGCGCCAGAAGCACCCTGTATGTATGAGGCTCGTGCGATAGCATTCTGGGCACATGCGAATAGCCTAACGCTTATATAGATCGTGGGCCATCAGCCGTGGATGGAATTAGCCGTGAACGAATCTCGGGAAGCGACATCAGAGGTGAGCCTACGGCTCAGCCAACCGGACAGCGGCCGGAAGAAACGAGCACAGTGTGCTGCGACTCACGTATACATAGATAAGCCCTATCACCTCTAACTCGTCAGTGATGAGGCATTTGACAGACAGAAGCACTGGAAGCCTCTGCTTATTCATTCCCGAAGCCGCCATGCCGTTGCCAATGATCTCTCGCCCGTGGTCCCGATAGAGTATGCCGAGGCAAGGACGGGAACGGTCATGACAATTGCGATGGGGCCGGCGGGACAACGGTCAGCGGGTCGGAGCTGTTATGTAGCCGTTGTCTGATAGTGATTGAGCTACTGGGTTCGGTAACATTCGGGTGTCACCTGAATGTATGTATGGAGGACGCTATGGGACGGTACCGGTCGTTAATAATATTGCTGCTGTTCGGAGCCGTGCCCTTGATGGCCTCCTGTGCGGCCATGTCAGAACACAAGGCGGCCGGTAACCCTGATGCGATGTTTATGTTATCAACGGCTCGCGCTTCCAACGCCGAGATTCAGTTGAGTGACCTCGCGGCTCAACGCTCACAAGACCCGGCTATCAAATCGTTGGCGCGCCAATTCTCCGAAGACCACAACCGCATGAACAGGGAACTGGCACAATTGGCCTCTCGCCAGGAACTAAGCCTCCCGACCGATCCTGATGAGCTCCACAAGAAGACCGCCGCTCACCTGTCACAATTGAGTGGACAGGAGTTCGATAAAGAGTACATTACCGAGATGGTCGCCGATCATGCCATGATGCTGGCGAAGTTTCAGAATAAGGCAAAACTCGCTACAGACCGCCAGATACGGCAATGGGCAGCGAGCCAGGTCCCACTGTTTCGAGATCACTATGAAGCTGCACAGTCCATCAATTCAAAGGTGCTGGCATCCCGATAACGAGGTATGCACTCGTATTGGATATGCGACCCCAGGCCGTGCTGCATCCCGAAATGAAATGCACCGTCATCATCCGCACTTATTCTTGGCGCGGCTCTACGAACACCAACATGCCATCCCCTGCGGACGGCCCTCAGTGAATACAGCCGGAGGCGGGATACGCCTGTGGCCGGTCTTTAGAACCCGGTGTCGAAGCGGCATTCTCCCATGATAAAAGCCGCACGACACGTCAATTGGCTTCAGAGTGACCGATGAGCGAAGGGTACTGTGGGATCGAATAATCCTCCTCCCGTTTCGGTGGCGTCACAAAGGCGATTCGGATCACGATCTGCTTAGGTATGGCTTCCTGTCCCTTGCATCGGGCGGCTATATCCCCGATCGAGTAAGGCTCTCGCTGCGCGGACGGCTACTCCCTCATTCTTCGAATGCATCAGCTCCACGAGGCGTTCAATCGCCTCCCGGCCGTGATCTCCACCAAGGGCCTGGATTTCTGCGACCACCTTCGGCCGAGCGCCTGGATTTCCGCTTTGACCGAGTTTCCAGGCGGACGGGAGGTTCGGGATCCTCCTTCTTTTCGTTTCTCCTCACGAGTTCAGAGGTCGCGGGTCATTGTCCACAAATGTCTTGGGTATGATGAAACATGGGCATCGTGCCCATTCATCGAATTGATGCCGATGACGTAATTACCTATCTGGACGACGGATTCCGTCGACAGGCGGAAGAAGCGGGAGTACCGAATTTGCCTGCTCAAACCCTGGGAGACAATCTTTTCCATTTTATGGCTGGGGAACCTACACGCACCTGGTACCACTGGCTGCTGGTCAGGGTTCGGCAATTGGGCCCGATCCGGTTTCCATTTCGATGCGATACGCGCTTTTACGTCGAGAGCTTGAGATGGTGATGCATCGTCTGGAGCAGCATGGCGTGGAATTCGAGTCCCGGCCCGTACTCGAGGTGCCAACACCGTTCACGCCCTTATTGGATCCTCGCGTGGCTCGCAGTCCTCAAGTCGTGACGATGTGTTCTTGGTGTAAGCGGAGCCAGACGCTCATCGGATGGCTGGACATCCGAAGAAGTCGCACAGACGCTACAGGCCCTTACGAGTCCGTTGCTACCCAACATAAAGTACGATTGTGTCCCGATGATGAAAACCGGTTTAGAACTATTGTGAGGGTAGGAATAAGGGAACATAACCGAGGTGCCACGTCATCCTTGCAATGCAGCCGGTACTCTCGCTGACCTTCAAGAACATCATCGGCCCTATTCCGAATCACCTGATTTGGAGAACGCGTGTGCACCTTTCATTCCAATGGCGGCCGCGCTCCGTCACGTTACCTCCTAAAAGACTAGCCCGATGTTCTTCTTCGCCGGTACCCTCACGCCTTATCAAGGAGGGATTCTATGAAAACTGCTCTTGTTCTCATCTTGACGCTCGCTACGAGCCCGGCCTTCGCGCTTCCATGGGTCGGCTCGTGGCAGGTCACCATCCAAGACCCGAACGCCAGCTATTGTGCGGGAACGACCGGGTCACGGGATTTCGCTATTTGTGGGGTCACAAGACAATTTTCAGATCGACCACGAAACGCCGTACCGGAGCCTCCCTCCTCATCCCCGTTGGAGACGGAGACGCCGCACGCCTATATGGCGAATACGGCCGCTGTACGGGGCACGTATCTATCCGGGGGAATCACATTCAGTCGTGACTTCATGCTTGAAACGCCGGGATTGCTAACGATCACCGGCACGCTGACCGGTTCCGATTTTCTCTTCAAGGGTCCACTTAGTTCTGCGTTCCTCCGCTATGAGGTGACGGCGACGGTAGATGGCACCATCCTCCTGGAACAGGGCGGCAGGTGGAGAGGGACTCAGACCCAGCATATCTACGCCGAGACGCTTCAAAATTCAATGGGCTTAGGCGCTGGAATTCACACCGTGACCGGCTCTGTTACTGCCAGCATGGTGACGACCTGGGTAGCCGGGGAGTGGGGAGGGGCGGCCTATGACTGGGGACTGTCCTTTGCCACACTGCCAAGCGGTGCCTCAAGGCCGATGGTGTCAAACCCGGAGCCGGCAACCATGACACTGCTCATAACGGGACTGTTTGGCTACTGGTTGGTGAGGCGCCAATAGGGGAGGCGGACGATTCTCTGGCCCCGGGCTTTGATCGACGTCAAAAACACCATAGGCTGAAGCGTGCCTACCGCTGCATGAGAGCGTTCTCTCTGGTACAGTCGGCGCCTCGCTTCACCAACACTACTGTGACCTTCGTCGCAAGGGGAATCGCTTGTTTGTCGATCAGCTCCATACCTGGCATCGGGGCGCCCGTATCCTCGGTCCACTCGGCTGCTCAGCTTGCCACGCTTTAATTCTTGAGTGCATCAGCCCGACGTGGAAGGTTCTAATTTCTGCCACCACCTCTGGCGGAATTGCCGCACACCATGGATACGCCTGCGCTTTTGAGTTTAGGGGCGCTGTACGACACGTTCTCGGCCCCAACATTCGCTGGAAGCCATAGTAGGGGTTTGTACCAAGGCTGGCATGACGAATTGATGAGGAACCACAGCATCACAGCCACCATGCTAGGCGCTTTATGTCCCCCGGGTTGTCATCGATTGTTCCTTGATTGTCGTGTTTCTCTGTTATGGTCTTTTTTCGCTTCACGAATAGAATTGTTGAAAATACCATTGGCACTTCTGCGACGCTCTATTGTCGGCGCTGCTTTTGTCAGAGCACGTTCAATGACACTCATCAATGCCCGTGGTGCAATTGGCTTGTGTAAAACGGCATAGGCCCCCACCCGGATTGCCCTGTCTTCCAATTCACGATCGCCATGGGCTGAAATGAGCAGGAATGGCGCCCGTGAGTGTAGGCAGTAAGTCGCCACCAGTAAACCAAGACCATCTAGCCCGGGCAACTTAAAATCAGAGAGAATCACATCGTAGGCCATTTCCGAAAGGCACAGTAACGCACGCTGTGCAGAGAATACGGTGTCGATAGCGATGTCTGGTCGTTGCAAGGCCAGCAGCGATTCATAAGCGAGCGCAGTCCTTCGGTCATCCTCGACAAGCAGCATCCTATACATGTAAGGATTGTACGACCGAGCGATAAAACCGCGCTGTCGGACACCAAAACGCAGTGTTGTCAGAGGCCTAGGCGCTCGATCGCCTGTGAGCGCGGAGTCTTACCTCAGTGGGCCACTACACGATCTTCCTACGTCACCCGTGGTTTGTGGAGTAGAGACCGTGGTAAACGGAGAGGAGCATACAAAAGGACCGGTGAAGGTCCTCACACACATAAACAGAAGGAGGGTGTTAATGGGAAGGTCTATACGAAGTGGCATCGTAGTGCTCGTAATCGGGCTTAGTGGCGCAATCGCCGGCTATGCGGCGGATCAATCCAATAAAAACGACACGCCAATGCAGAACAAAATGCAAAAGAACGAGCCAAGCACACAGACACCAGCTCAGCAAAAGGGACGCGAAGCGGACCTTGGTAGCACGCGTCCCACGCCGGACGATGGCATGAAAAGTAAAGCCACTCGGAAGGGGGACAAGGGACAAACGGATCCCTTGGAACAGGGAGGACGTAGTCCGTCAACGAGCCGAGACAGCTCAGCGGGAGCGGGCCAGTAGGCACACATGCCCGATGCTCTAACGACGGATAGAAGTAGTCACGGACGCATGGGTGTCTGTGGTGAGGCTATCCAACTCTCTGAACGACTTGGAGACATAGAACGACGAGCCAGATTACCACCAATACGAGGGGTAATACCCCTCGTATTGCCGAACACGGGCCATGAAGACAAGGTAGTCAGCAGACCGAGGATAGCTGCAATCAGTCCGGCCATTGGGATGATCCAAAACAAGTCGTCTTGCTGCAATTGAAAAAGCGGCATTCTTGGCCTGCCCCAGCCCCGTAATGATGGTTCCAAAGGCGCCAGCGAAAAACGCTGATGTATGGATCCGTCTACAGTCACATCACTACCGTAGATAGACGCCATAATCAGTCGGTTCGATCGTTTATACTGAATAAGTTTGGGCACGCCTTCGACAGCTTGTCTCCGTATGATCTTTGTAATATATTGCGCCGGCTAACAGGCGATTCGTCGGGAGCATGGAAGAATGAATGACAATATCTGTTCAACCGGTGTCAGCGAATTGGATAGCTTCCTCCATGGCGGTCTCCCTCGTAAACGTCTGTACCTGGTGCACGGGGAACCCGGTGCTGGCAAAACCACCCTGGCGTTACAGTTCCTCATGGAGGGTGTCCGCCTGCAGGAACGCTGTCTGTACATTGCGCTATCTGAAACCAAAGACGAATTAACAGAAGTGATGAATTCTCACGGCTGGACAATGGAGCGTATTGCCGTCTTGGACCTCGCGGATGTCCGGGATCTTGTCGCCCCGGAGGAACAGAGCACCATCTTTCATCCAAGTGAAGTTGATCTACAAGCCACCACCAAGGTGATCTTAAAAGAAGTCCAACGGCTCAAGCCCCAGCGCATCGTCCTCGATTCTCTCACCGAGATGCGGCTGCTGTCTGAATCGCCCTTGCGGTTTCGGCGCCAAATGTTAGCCCTTAAACAGCTTTTTGCGGGTATAGGCTGCACCAGTCTCGTTCTCGATGAGATGAAAGGAGCGGCACCCGACGTGCAAGTCGAGAGTATCGCACACGGTGTGATTCGTTTGGACGCGCTGCCGGATAGTTACGGCAAAACACGCCGGCAACTGCGAGTGACCAAGATGCGTGGAATTGATTTTCGTCAGGGGAGCCATGACTATGTCATCGCGAAAGGCGGCCTCAATCTTTTTCCACGCCTCGTGGCCGCGGAACATCACCGTGATTACAACCGGGAGCTCATTGCGACCGGCATGGCTGATCTCGATCGTCTGCTCGGTGGCGGCCTACAGCGCGGGACGAGCACACTGGTGGCAGGTCCAGCCGGTGCGGGAAAGACCACGCTGTGCTTTCAATTGGCCTCGGCCTTGGCACAACAAGGGCGTCGCGTCGTCGGGTATATCTTTGATGAGAACGTCGATGTCCTGTTAGCACGAGGCGGCACCCTCGGACATGCCATCCAGGAGTACCACGGGTCGGGGCGGCTTCGTCTCGAGCAAATCGATCCCGCCGAGATTTCTCCTGGTGAATTCGCCGCGCGGATTCGCCGGGCGGTGGAAAAAGACGGGGCGACGGTTATCATACTCGACAGTTTAAACGGCTATCTCAAAGCTATGCCGGATGAAGATCATCTCGCGCTTCAGCTTCACGAGTTACGCACGTATCTGGGTCAACAAGGCATCATTACCCTTCTTGTTCTGTCCCAATCAGGGGGCGTCGGACACGTCACTTCCCCGGTGGACGTGAGTTACCTGGCGGATGGGGTCATTGTGCTCCGGTTTTATGAAACGAGTGGCGAAATAAAAAAAGCTATTTCCATGTTAAAAAAACGCACAGGAGCACACGACACGACGATTCGGGATTTTCAGATTGATAGCGATGGCATTAAGATCGGGCCGCCGTTAAGCCACATACAAGGTGTGTTGACAGACACCCCCACGCAACCGTCTGAATCACCGTAGAAGCCGTGGACGAGATTATCGTAGACCCAGAGCATCTGCGGGTCCTCATCCTCGCGCCGACCGGCCAGGATGCGCCACTCATTCAACGCGTGCTCAGCGAGGCCGGCATTTCAAGTGTGACGTGTCGGAGTCTGCCTCACGTGACTGACGCGTTGCGGACCGGTGCAGGCGCGGTGCTCCTCGCTCAGGAGGCGCTACAGCCCAAGGAACTCCAGGCATTCGTCGCTGCCCTTGAAGTACAACCCGCTTGGTCTGACCTTCCGATTACGGTATTGACCCTCTGTGGCTCAACTCAGTGGGCCCTTCAGAAGGTATCGGAGCAGTTTGCAAAAGTCGGCAACCTGACTGTCCTCGAGCGTCCGTTGCAGGCAGTGACCTTGACCAGTGTACTGCGCGTGGCCCTCCGCTCCCGCGCGCGCCAATACCAAGTGCGAGACTTAGTGGAGCGTCTCACCGCTTCACGAATCGAATTGCAGGAGAAAATATGCGATTTGGAGCAGTTTCAAGATGTCGTCGTCGGCCGCGAATTGAAGATGATCGAATTGGAGAAACAGCTTGAAGAATTGAAACACCGTCAGACGGCTCACAAAGACGGCCCTCCCGATGTTCAGCGATAATGAGCGACATTACGATTGTGCTATGTCCATGGCGTGTCCCCCGTGGTTCTATACACCGCTTCCGAAGAAAGAATCCAACCGAACCGCGACATTCTCATTCTTGGAATTTATAGTGCGACGAGTTGCTCGATAGACTGTGCGCCGTGATGCTCAGCAAGGATTCTGATCTCTGCTGTCGCCTTCGGGCGTCCACCGGGATTGCCGCTTTGACGGCCAACGGCTACTTTTGATGGACCGAGGAGTAGGGGTCTATGGTGGAGACGTTGATTAGGTTGATTCTTTCGTACCTCCGCCCCCCTTGTTTTAGAACAAGGCTATTCCCCCCCTCGAACAGGGGGCGCAACTTATCGTCTAAGATCATTCAACACACCGCTTTGCTTCATACGCCAAAGGGATAGCGCCATGAGGCCACTGCCAAGTATTAACCAGGCGGACGGTTCGGCGACTTGGGCGGCGACAAATCCATGTTGGCCTGTTGCGTCGCTGTAAATTCCCACGATCTCTCCTTTGTCATTGATACCTAGTGCTTCCGTAACACGGACGCCAGGGAAAGGCACATCGATGGGCGTGAAAAGTCCGCTTGTATTCACATAGCCGTGAGTGCCGCGCATGTCGGAGTATTCGCCCACAAAGTCTCCCTGAAGATTGATACTGCGAACATACGTCGCGTTCGCGCCTTGAAATGGAACATCGATACTTCTAAAGCGACCTTCCGAGAAAAGAAAACCATGAGTCCCATTAGGATCAAAATATGTCCCTACAATGTCCCCCCGACCGTTTATGCCCTCAGGGATTGTCTCTCTAGCACCAACAAACGGAACATCCAAAGGCACGAAACTGGTTCCATTCCCCACAAAGCCATGCTGGGGAAGGAAGTATATCCCTACTATTTCACCAAAGTCGTTGATGCCATTGGCCGCGGTGCTAGCTCGTCCCGCAAAGAGAGGAACAATGGATGTAAAACCGGAGGTGGTCAGTGCGAAGCCAGTCCATGCTCGATCTGCGCCTGAATACATGCCAACAACCTCACCGCGGTTATTTATGTCGTTGGCGCTGGCGTATTGTGTGCCGGGCCGCACGTCAATTGTGCGGAACATTCCTTGGGTTGCTATGTAGGCATGCGATGCGAGTCCATTGGCGACATAGTAGGTGCCCACGATTTCGCCATTATTGTTAATGCCAGCGGCATAAGTGCCAATGGCTCCGGGGACGTTAAGTGATGTGAACGTATACTGCGTGGCGTATCCACTGGAAGGAGGAGACCACAAGGCTAAAAGAAGTGTGAACAGCACGAACACTCTGGATTCTGGCATCTATCGTGTCCCCCTCATTTAAGTATTCAAGGACAGCGACGTTACGGCGCTCGATGTAAGGTTTCTTGCTTTTGCAAAGCATGGGCCATTCCGTTTGGTTAAGGCCTTGAGTGCAAAAGTAACAATACCAATACAAGGAATCATAGGAGCGAGGTCAGAACAGGTAAACAGCGAAGATAACTCAGTCAGGACTATGCGGATCACCTCCCCCTGAGAACTCGGTATTTCAGGTGAGGAGGTCGGGCGTGGGGTTACTGCTGATCCGTTCGCCTGGCTTCACGAACATGACTCTGATCTGCGCAATATCTACGGTGATCCACCATGAGGCAGCGGTCCTGGACGACCTTGATGCCAGCACGGGCGAGCGTTTCTGCAACCTCGTCATTCCTTATTCCCGATTGAAACCAGACGACTCTAGGCCTTTTGGCAAGCATGTCGTCGAGATGGGACGGGATGTCCTCTGAGCGACGGAACACGTCAACTAAATCTAACTCCCCGGGTATGTCCATGAGCCGGCTACAGACCTTCTGGCCCAGGATCTCCTCTACGTGCAGATCGTACACCGGCACCGGAATCACTTGTAGCCCAGCCGACGCCAGATACTCCGGTACATAGAATGCCGGTCGAGGCCTGTGTTGTTCGCTTCGGATGCCGAGCACTGCTATTCGTTTGGTAGCCGCGAGCACTTGTCTCACCCCCTCCAAATCTTCGATGAGATTGTTCCTCCAGCCACAGTCTTCAGTTTCCGACATATTGAGTTTCCCCCCAGCGAACGGCCAATTCCATACCTGCGCCGAACTGCAGCGACCATTGCGCGTGTGGCACTGTTGCAGAAACCGCTGTCATGGTGACTTCTTTGCAGCACCTCCCTGACTTTCATCCAGAACGCCCTGCTCCTTTGCTTCCTCGATAGGGAACTTCTCGCATGGCTTATGCGCCCCATGGCCGCCTCGGCTTACTTCATCCCGATAGCGTTCCTCTTCCATTGCTCGCTGCCGGTTAGCTTCGTCTAAATCGGTATGATCGTCCACCATCTCTACATCTCCTTTGATAACTCCCCTTGATTTCGATGGTCCCCGCCCATGCCATCATTCATCATACTTATAGATGGGCTTTGAAAGCTGTAGGCATGCAGGTGACATCTCCGATGTAACGCGACTCTCACAGTCAAGGGCAAGCATGGCTGATGTTTTGTTATAGCTGTTAGGTCATACGATACTAAAAAAGGAGGGGCCCAGATTTTTCTCACATAACTTGGCCTATCTGCCCTGCTTGTATTTGTAAATATTCGCCGGTGTCTTGGCTTGGTCAACGGGTGCCGCCCATTCACGACATCACGACGGACGGTGACAATCCTCCTCATTTCGTTGACATTCTGTCAGTGAGAAAATATGCCTCCATTCTGCCGACTATGGTGGTTCGGAGATTGCCGCGCAGCAATACGCAGCCTATCAGACATTCAACCGGTTACGCTGGGTCTGCCGCGTCAGCAGGCGTTCACACACGCGCTCAGGGCAGTCGATGCGGAAGGACGGATTGAAGCAACCGATACCACGCGGTGGTTCGGGTTCAAAGGCGATATTGTCATTCGAATCGAGCGCGAAGCGATGAAAGCCGGGTCGATGTTCGATCTGTCTCGCGGCTTGGGAAAAGTGATGTGGGCACAACTGCCAAACGCATCCGCGCCTATGGACGGAGGTTACAAGGAGCCGGATCGGCATTCTGACCTTGACCACCCAGCAGAGCCTACATAAGTAAGCCGCAGAACGGCATGGTTATGTGCTGGGCTAGAGGGTGCTGTAGTAGTACCGTTGAGAGTTCCATGGATCATGCTGAGAGGGATGATCGCGTGAGCAAAACTAAAGGCGATCGCCACCACGTGGAAGAAAGGAAACCGTATGAGGCCTGCAAGATATGCATCCTACCAACCGGGAGCAACTTTCGTCCTGATGTTTTTAGGAAGTACCATGGGCTGCGCCACTCAAGGAGACCTTGCGGCGGTACAACAAGACGTTCGCAATGGTCTTGCGTCGGTGCGGGGCCAGGAGCAAACTCTCGCCGAACTGCGGCGAGAACTAAAAAGTCTCGAGCAAGGCAAATATCAAGCACTTCACGATGGGCAGATGCGGCTGACCCAAACCGTAAGAGAGATCCAGCAACAGCTTGAGGTCCTGACGCTCTCACAGTCGCGTGTGAAAGAGGCACTCCAGCAAATGGAGGCCAGCGGACTCAATAAGGAACGGATCAAGGAACTGTATCGGGAGAAAGCGCGACTGGAAGGTATCCTCCATGCCATGCATGTCACCTTAGTGGACGGTCTCAAAACTGAGAAGGCCGAGTTGAAGGATCGACTCCAAGTGCTTGATGAGGCCTTAACTGCTCTCCAGCAGTCAGCCGACGCTAGCCAGACGCAGCGTTCCACTGTGCCGGAAGAGCAGCGCCCGCGTTGACACGATCACTAAGCGATGTGCACAAGTACTGCGGATTCGGACGCTTATGTCACCTTAGAGGTGGAACAGTGAATGTATATACGTCTAATTCTCCTGAACTCTCACAAACTCACGTGCGCTGGCTAGGTCTTCTCGTGAACAGAGTTGCTTCTCGAGCAGGAGATGCTCGAGGGCAGCTATCCGGGCCGTCATCTCCGGCACGATGATGTCAATCTGCTCGACCAAGTCATTCAGACGACGGCTTACCTCGGCATTCTGCCTCTTCGCAGGTCCTTCTTTCGGCATCGGAGCCACGGTCTGACGTGATTTCGGTTTCTGCAAAGCCTTTTTCTTCGTCGGCATAGTTGAATTCTCGCTGTTCAGTTGGAGGACGAGGTATGGACTGGCCTTGGAGGCTCCCCCAAAGGGTAAATTTGCGTGATGGTCTGAGTCAAGCGCAACAGACGGGAAGGCTTGATACGCGCGAACGACCGATATGAGTGACTAGGCTGGCAACCTTCTAGCGTACGCATTTGCGTGGATATTTGGCTATTCAGTTTGGCTCGTTGGCAGGTAGGCCGGAAAAAATAACGATCTGAAGATAAAGGCAAAATATATCTCTAATATACAATGGATTACCCGTGCCTTATGGCTGGTGAAGTGAGACGGAATAGTTCTCATCCCGTTTCGGTGGCGTCACAAAGGTTACTGTAATGGCCTGGGGAATGGGGTTTCGTTCTTCTCCATGCAGCTCCATGCCTGGCAGGGGGCAACCGTAGCCGCGATCCAGCAGCGGCGCTGCGCGGCGCGAACCGCGACGCTTTCGTTCTGAAATCTGTTAGTGCAACCGGGCGTTCGATGGCGTTCGCGCCGTGCTCGCGTGCATTCCCGCCATTCAATTTCCAAAGCATCCTCGATCGTGGCCTGTGGAATGTGGAATGGCGCAGGACTCGCAGTGATCTAGAGATATTCTGCAGTTGTTGTTGTTCCTTGATAGTTTGTGCTCCTGCGGAGATCATAATCAAATCTCAATAATCCAGCCGATCTCTATGACTTGTTCCGATGGAATTCGAAAGTACGAGCTGGCCCGCGTGGAGTTACGGGCCAGGAAGACGAAGAGTCGCTCTCGCCACAGTGCCATGCCGGGCTTCGGTGTCGCGAGGAAGGTCAGCCTACTGAAGAAAAAAGTAGCCTGTTGCACTGGGACCAGGATCTGCTCGTTTTGGCATTCCGTGAGAATCGCTGGAATGTCTGGGATCTCCATGAAGCCGTGCCGAATAAACATTCGATGATACCCGGGTCCGAGATGTTCAATATGGACTTGCTGATCGCAATGGACATAGGGAGTTCGGTCGGTAAAGACGGTGAGGAACACGACCTGCTCATGGACACACTGATTGTGCCGTACGTTTTGCATGAGCGCGGGCGGGGTCGCATCGGGTTCCTGTGTCATAAAGACAGCATACCCCGGCACTCGGGCGAGCGAGGCAGACCGAAGCCCTTTGATGAATTGACGTAAGGAAGGGCAGGTGCTCCTGATATGCCGGGCAACAAGGTTGCGTCCCTGCCACCAGGTCGTCATGAGCGTGAAGAAGAAGGCGCCGAGCGCAAGGGGGAGCCATCCTCCCTGCGGAACTTTGATGGCATTGGCGCTGAAGAAGCCGACATCGGCCAGCAGGAACATCGAGAAGACCGCGAGCGTTGCAGGCCATGTCCACTTCCAGAGGTCTCTCGACACGACGGAGGTGAGGACGGTATTGATCACCATCGTACCGGACACCGCAATCCCATAGGCTGCCGCTAGACTGCTGGATGACTTAAAGATGAGTACGAGGACAATGGAGCCGGTCAGCATAGCCCAGTTTAGAAACGGAAGGTAGATTTGGCCCCTCTGTGCCGGGGAGGTGTGCGTGATGGAGAGTCTCGGAAGATAGCCCAATTGGATGGCTTGCTGGGTCAGCGAAAACGCCCCGCTCAACATCGCTTGGGACGCAATGACGGTTGCCATCGTGGCAAGCCCGATGAGCGGATACAGAAACCAGGACGGGGCCAGGAGGTAAAACGGATTCGCAACGGCCTCTGGGCTCCGCAGTAGCAGAGCACCCTGTCCCAGATATTGGAGGAGGAGCCCGGGTAGGACCACGGCGAACCAGCCGAGTCGAATCGGACTCTTCCCAAAGTGGCCCATGTCCGCATAAAGCGCCTCTGCACCGGTAAGGACCAAGAAGACGCTCCCGAGCACGCTAAAGGCTTGACCCACATGCATAGAGAGGAAAGACAGGGCAAACAGCGGATTGACAGCCAGAACCACCTGCGGTGTGTTGACGATGCTCATCAGGCCCAGCACGGCGAGAACTAAGAACCAGATGAGAATCACTGGTCCAAACAGTCTGCCGATACCGCCGGACCCCTGGCCCTGGAAGGCAAACAAGGCCCCCAGTACGAGCGCGGCGATGATTAGGACATAAGGCCGAAAGAAGGGGGCGGCGACTTCCAGGCCCTCAACGGCGCCTAGGACTGAGATGGCGGGCGTGATAATCCCATCGCCGTACACGAAGGACGCGCCTAAAAGTCCCAGGACAACGAGGACGGCCGTATTCGGGGACGATGCGGTGTCTCGGTCTCGAATGGTCAACGCCATCAACGCCAAGATCCCGCCTTCGCCTTGGTTGTCCGCTCTGAGGACGAGGATGAGATATTTGATCGTGACAATCAGAAGCAAGGACCAAATGATCAGCGAGAGAACCCCAAGCACCGTCTGATGATTGACGGAGACGCCATGCGAGGGGTGAAAACATTCCCGAAGCGCATATAACGGACTCGTGCCGATGTCGCCGTAGACAATGCCGAGCGCGGCGAGAGTGAGAGCTTCTCTGCTTGGTTTGGTCTCAACGCTAGCCGACATAGAAATACCCGCGCTAATGATGACACACCTTCTGGTCCAGCGCCCCGAAATAGAGGCCCGCCTGTCTATAACACTGGACACCACACCTTACCTCGAACCTCGCTCACGTTGTATCGGAGGATCGTTGAAGCGTGGTAAGGAGGAGGGACAACACGGTAGGAATAGGGACAGTATCCCTAAAGGCGGGTATCGCATACATCCTGAATGGTCCGCCCATGATGCCGACGAAGGTCGTGCGGCAACCTTGAGCGAACCGTGGAATGCCGTTTTGACGCCACAACTGCTAACTTTGATGCTTCTTGTGGAGTAGGAGCGGGTGCCAGTCAGCCACGATCCCAACCGACAGGGGGGCTCTGAATTGGCTGGAAGGTAACTGTCTATGGCAGGGATCGCTGAATGGACTACGAATTCTGTACGACACGGGTATCTTCGTCTAAGTGGAATATTTCCTCGTACACGTGTAGCGCCTCTACCATAATAGAGAGCAGAAGTGGACCGATAAACAAGCCGATGAAGCCGAAGTACCACGTGCCTCCGAGACTCGCGAAGAATAAAAACAACATGGGCAGGCGAGTGCGCTGTCCGACCAGAAAAGGCCAGAGGAGATTGTCCATGAGTCCGATCAACACCACACCGGTTAGGACGAGGAAGAGTGCGCGGATGAGCTCCCCCTGCGCCAGTAGATGGATGGTGAGAGGGCCCCACACGAAGGCGGTTCCGCCGACCGGAAGCAAGGCGAGAAGGCCACTTAGGGCACCGAGAAAGACCGGGTAGGAAATCCCGAGAAGCCAATATGCCAGGCCAGCGACGATGCCCTGGGCCAAGGCAGTAAGCAACGTGCCGCGGACCACGGCGGTCATGGTCCGGTCGAGCCGGCCGAAAAGTTTTTCCTTGTGATCTTGCTCCAGGGGGATCATGCGATATAGACGGCGCTGCAGGTCATCGCCGTCGCGATAAAGAAAAAAGAGGGTGAAGAGCATGATTAAAAAATCCAAGGCAAATAGCACCGCGTTTTTCGCGAGATCAGGACCTTGCTCGGCAATAAACGCGCTCATCGCCTGGCCAACTTCCAGGACCGAGGTCTGGATGCCGCTGTGGGAGACGACAAAGCGTCCGATCGTCTCTTGCAGCAAATGCCCCACCCCGGGGATCTCGGAAACGGCCTTCCCCACTTCCGCAAAGTGTCCTCCTTTGATCGCCTCGCTCAACCATGCCATCAGTTCAGCCGTTTCCTGAATTCCTACTATCAGGATTGACATGGCGGGCACCACCGCCGTCACGGTAATGAGCACGGTGGAGATGGTTGCAGCCAGCGGGGCGCGATGGCGGGTCCAGTGCAAGATCCCCCGGTGCAGCGGATAGGTGCTGCTGGCGAGGATCACCGCCCAAGCAATTGGTGCGAAAAACGGCCGGAAGATAAGGATCAACTGCACCAGGAGGAGCAATAGGAGGGCAAGAAAGATCGCACGGAAAATGTGCCTGCGCACTGTTTTTAGCGTCTCATTTAGAGAGTGGCATGGAACGATGGACGATCAGGATATGTCCTCCAACCACGGTACCGTGCAGGGTCTTCACCGCTTGGCGTGCTTGATCGCGGTCGTTCATTTCCCCATAGCCAATCAGGAAGGACGAATGCTCGGGCGGAGATAGATGGACCGACTGCACCGCTCCAAACCCGCTGAGCAATTCGCGCAACGCCTCAGTGGTGAAGGTCGGTGGCAGTCCATATAGAATTACCGCACGTTGCACGATAATCCCTTGCGTTAGGCCACGACCCAGAGAGTGTTACCTTCTGGGGTACAATCTCGTATACATTGATTGTCGCTAGGCAAACCATAGGTAAGTCACGTAAGCATACGTCGGAACGGGCAGCATTCGCCGCAGGAGTCATGGACCCTGATTCAGCGCACCAACGGCTAGGATTGGAGTCGTGTGGGAAAGCCTCCTGCCTTCGTTGAAAACTTGGTCACGTGTAGGGCCTCCGCATTCTCGCATGGTAAGAGCCCCACGACGGGATGCAAGAGTGTTCATCCCTTTTCGGTGGCTCGACAAAAGTGACTCGGATCGCTGTCTGCTTAGGGGCCGCTTCCTGTCCACTCAGTTCCGTTCCTTGCATGGGCCGGCCATATCCTCGATCTAGCAATGCTTCAGCGGCCCGAACGGCGACGCTCTCATTCTTGGAATCCATGAATGCAACCAGGCGTTCGATGGCCTGTGCGCCGTGATCGCGAGCAAGGTTGCGTATTTCGGCCGCCACCTTTGGTCGGCCGCCGGGATTGCCACTGCTACCTGGTTTCCAGACCGATGTTGCCTACCATTCCAACAATCAAGAGCATCAGGGGATCGACGGAGTTATTGACGAACCGGAGCAACGCAGAGGCATTTAGAAACCAATCCTTTTCAACGTCCATGGTTATTCAAGCCTCGTGTACGCATCTCTCCGTATCCAAGAGGATACCACCGATTATCCATTTCGATAACGGACTCTGTTTTGTTGAATACAGGTATTGAGCCACAGCCCTTTGGTGTCCGATAGTTGCATCGGATGTGGCCCATGGGTGGCAAATTTCCTTTGGTATCGCTATTGCGGCAACGTCATGCCATATCTTCCGGCGTGCTGGCAAAGACTGCTGCTTTGCCACAATCGGCATGTTTCTCGGGCTTAATTCTGTGCGAAATGCTTCCCGATGGAGGAACGATATGGCAGTGCCAATACAACGTAGACACTTGCTCGTCGTCGAGGATGATTTCGATCAACGCAAAGTCCTCCAGGATCGCTTACAACTGTACGGCTACACCGTAGCCTGCGTAGCGGATGGCCGGACCGCGATGGACAGGTTGGAGAGCGACTGGTTTGATGGACTGTTGCTTGATCTTAATTTGCCTGTGCTGCATGGAAACGAGGTGCTCGCCCAAGCACGCCAAAAATTTCCAGACCTTCCCGTGCTAATCATGTCCGCATCCCAGTCACGGATTCGTGCCGCAAAGGCGTCGCAGGCGAAAGCGTGCGGGTACCTCTTGAAACCATTTAATGCAGCGGATTTTAAGAGTGCCTTGCATTGTTGCTTTGGGTCTGCCACATAGGTTCTCAAGGTCGCTTGCCTGGCACCGTTTAGGATTAGTGTATGGATGAAGCACAAATAAACGAGATGAAATTGCGAGACTATGAGCAGAACTTTCGACTGCTCGTCGAAGCCGTGAGGGACTATGCCATCTTCATGATGGATGTTGACGGGACAATCGTCAGTTGGAATACCGGAGCCCAACTCCTGAAAGGCTATCGCGCCGAGGAGATCATTGGCCAATCTTTTTCCCAGTTCTATACAGAGGCGGATCGTCACGCCGGTCGACCCAGCAGCCTCCTGAAGATGGCCGCCCGCCTCGGACGGGTGGAGGACGAAGGCCTCCGTGTCCGAAAGGATGGCACCACGTTTTGGGCCAATGTCATTATCACCGCGCTGTACGATGATAGAGGTCACGTGCGCGGCTATGCCAAGATTACCAGAGACTTGACGGAGAAGAAGCGAATTGAAGAAGAGCTTCGCAACAGCATTCAACGTCTAGAAGACGCCAAAGAGCAATTGCAGGAACTGAATGAAGTCAAATCCTATTCCATCTCCATCGCATCCCACGAGGTCCGGTCGCCACTGACCGCGATCAGAGGCTACGTTGATAACTTACTCGAAGGCGTGGCCGGCGAGTTGCCTGAGTCCGTCCGATGCTATTTGACACGCATTGGCTACAACACGGACCACGTGGTCCGGTTGACCAGTGTTTTACTGGATTTGTCCCGCATTGAAACCGGGGAGATGCCCTTAGACTTGGATGTGCTGTCAATTCGCCATGTCGTCACTGACGTGATTAAAGATTTGGAACCCATCGCCAAGGAGAAGGCGATCCATCTGCAGGCGCATAATATTACGGATGTGCCGGTGCGAGCCGATCGCGACAAACTGGAGCAAGTGCTGCGCAATCTCATTGAGAACGCGCTAAAATTTACCTCTGAGGGCCAGGTGGTCGTGCAGTCCGAGATCAGAGAAGCGGAACGGATTACCATTACGGTCATGGATACCGGCTCTGGGATTCCGCCTGATCACCAA
This sequence comes from Nitrospira sp. Nam74, assembly GCF_965152615.1. Taxonomy (NCBI): domain Bacteria; kingdom Pseudomonadati; phylum Nitrospirota; class Nitrospiria; order Nitrospirales; family Nitrospiraceae; genus Nitrospira; species Nitrospira sp. Nam74. Next base: position 713,386 of record NZ_OZ224220.1, read on the forward strand.
CAGAAAATCTTTAACGTCTTTCACCGGGCGCCTTCCGGCGTACTCAAAGGGGCCGGTCTCGGCCTGGCCATCGCCAAAGGTCTCGTGGAACTCCAGGGCGGCCAGATTTCGTTCCAAAGCGAGCCTGGACGCGGCAGCCGATTTTCCTTTACACTGCCCGTCGCGTAAAACATCGGAGCCAGGCCGTCATCGCAAATGTCCATCCAGAACATTCGACCTTTCGCCCTGGACGTGGAACAATAGACGCACGATGCGATCACTTTGCTTCAGAGTAACCGATGACGGATGGGCGCCGTGGAATTGAACCATGTTCATCCCTTTTCGGTGGCTCCACAAAAGTGACTCGGATCGCTGTCTGCTTGGGCGCCGCTTCCTGTCCACTGAGCTCTTGCACGGGGCGCCCATATCCCCGATCGAGTAACGCCTCTGCTGCCCGAACGGCGACGCTCTCGTTCTTCGAACCCATCAGCGCAACAAGTCGCTCAATGGCCTCTCGACCATGATCGCGAGCAACGGCCTGGATTTCTGCCGCAACCTTTGGACGACCGCCGGGGTTGCCGCTTTGACCGGGCTTCCAGACCGATGAGGGAGTCTTTCGCCGTACTGCCTGTTTTTGCCTGTTCTCAGACCCCATCATAAATGCCTCCCATAACCGGTAACGGGCGAACCGCGACGACTGCCCTGCCTTTTGATCACTGTGAGAACGCCGGCGTATCTCCCTACCATGTCGGAGAATGCCTCTTGAGCAATGTCCCGCAGCGGTAAACCTCGATAGCCCGCGAGCATGCGCAGATCATGTATCAAACCGCCATCAATCCACAGATCCAATCGGGAACAGTCCTCAGTTCGCCGCTTATCTCGGTGCTTTCGGACACGGTCCTTTGCGCTCATGCGACTCCTCACAGACGTAACCGGTAAGCTGGTCATCATCCGATTGACCTTCGGCCGTTTGCTGTTAACATCCCCCATGTGATGGGGATGCCAGCCCGCATTCCCTATGCTGTCCTATATAGGACACGTACTTGTAAGTCGTTGTAAATCCATGTAGGCGATTGGACAGGCGTGTTTCGCAACTCATTGATCTTCCTCATCATCGTCTGCCCTCTCAAGGCCCAAACATCGTAACTTGTTAAGCCGCCATCGCTCGAACGTCTTATGTTGAAGCTGAAAGGATTGGTTCCCCCTGCAAACATCCAATCCATTAGCATTTGGTTTTCAAGATCTTTGGCCAGCCCAATCTTGAATCATGCGGTTCTGTCCACAGACCAGCGACCACGGTTTCCGTTTACTTTAATCTATGACGGCTCCGCTCTCGATCCTCTCCTCCTTCAGCAGCATGGCAACGCCTACAGAATGTGTTGCGTAGCAATCGTGCAGGAAGGAGCCGTATGCTGAAGGTATGAGAAGCTGGGCGGAACCGAAAGCGCGTGAGCACCGACAATCGGGCAGCCCCTTGACCACCCAGCACGGCACTACACGTTGGATTTCCACACTCGTCATGAGCTTTGTTCTCGTGCCGATCGTCAGTTCCGCTTGGGGATCGGCGTACAGGTTTGACGAAGTTATTCACTCTCGGTCAGTGACCGAGAGGCTAAAGCAGACGGAGGCCGGTTCTCCCGAAGGCCAACGGGTGCTGTTCGGAGAAGTTATCATCGAAAATAATAGCGCGGAGGTTGCGTGGGTTGCGGTGGGGCCGTCCATTATGGTGCTCGGCATAAATAGCCAAGTTGGGATTGAGGGGCCAGGTGCAGTTGGGCCAGTGTTTGGGGGCACTGCCCGATCGGCTGCGTTGAGATTGATCGAGTTTGGCGCACAGGGACTCGTTGTCAGCGATGGGGGGAACATCAATGGTCGGGTTGGTTGGCATTGTCCCTGTGTGACCCCAGGCCACCGGGTATGCCAGAGCACTCCGGCAAAATCTTCAGCTTCCCTTCAAGAGCTTGATCGTGTACTGGCTTTTGCGGATCGCGGCAAGGCGTATGAAGAGTTTGAAGGGTTCGAATTCCGCGGGCGTTTTATTGACCGAGAGCACATTCTGCCAACACAGATTAACAAGCTCGGCCAGGTCGTATTCATTGATCCACTTGGGCAGGTACCCAACGCCGTATACTTGGCAACGCCGCTGCTATTCGGCAAAAAAGAAGGGCTCAGCATGCTGGATGGCGCGATGCCAGAAATCTGCCTCGCCTTTGTGTGCCTCGTTTCAGCTATAGTCCTAACTTCCTCCTGCGGAGGCCCGACTCGGCCCAGACTATGTGGGCCACTACGTAATCGTGCCGGCGGATCATCAGAGGGGCCGGGCGGGAGCGGTATTCTATAGATCGTTGAATGGAGGTCGAACTGAGGCGTCGGCTCTTCAAACCTAATCAGAAGAGTCACAGCTACTCACACACCTTGAGATTTCTGCCAGGTTGCTCCCCACTCACGTTGGGCCATCTAGAGCGTTGTCGCTCATCATTAGCCGTTCACTCCCGCACCATTTGTCGTGTCTCTCCCGTAACAATTTAATATGGTTACATGGAGAACTAGCACACTACATGCTAGCTTTTCGGTAAATGACCAGCATACAGCCGTAAGCTGAGCATCCGCCCTGAGCTTTCAGGGGTAAGCATGAACAGCGAGAGCTCCACGCAGACGATATCCCCAGCCCGATTTATCCTGGCATGAAAATCGCCATTCTGCCACTCTTCGCCCTTGTCTTCTTGTTGGACTGTGCGACTCCGCCCGGAATTGTGGTCCCGATGCTCTACGCGATTCCTCTACTGATTACATCCTTTCATCTGAGCATTGAATGGGCTTTTGCTAGCGCCGTGCTAGCCACCGTCTTAACGTACATCGGGTATGTGTTGTCACCCCCAGGCGGAAATGCGGAAGAAGCACTGGTCAACCGCTTAATTGCTGCGGTTCTGATTTGGGCTTGTGTTCTTCTAGGCTGGTTCTTGAGTTTCACTCGCAAGGCGATCCAGGGAGTCTATGAGAAACACAAATGAAGTCCAATACCGTGTCCAATAACATCGCGGTCAACCCGCCCCGACACTGAGTGACCGCTACCTATTCGCTATGAGCCTGTAAGACAGCTTCTGGTAATTCCTCTCCAACCTCCCCACTTCCACGTATGGTCTTAGAGGCTTTAGCATTATTTCCAATCCGCCAATGAAGCACTGTGGGTCCTGGAACAAGAAGCTTGCACACGACAAAAGCAGATGCCTGAAACGCTCGGGGAGTGATCGCGCTGGCTGCTTTACCCGGCTCCAACGAGTCGAACACTGTCCCATTTGATCACCGATCTGCTGCTGCCTCAAGGCTTCTCGATCACCATTCCAAGGAACTCTCACTGCCGTTGCATAACTCTGTTGCGATGAGTCTAACGGGAGTTTTCTGGAATGGTCGCTTAATGTTGGCCCTTCAGTCTCCGCAAAGAGCGCTGCCGTAACTGCTGGCGAAGAGTCCCAACTTTCTCCAACGCATTCCGGCGGCGCCCGTCAAGCCTGACCGCTATCGATTGCAGGCGGGATAGTTCCAAGCCATGTCGCAGCGTTTGCACAAGATCCTCTCATTCAAACGGTTTGGGAATGAAATCAGCCGCCCCTCCTTGAAATGCTTGCGCCATCATTGTTGGGTTCGGATGCGCCGATATCATGAAGACCGGTGTCTCTGGTTGTACTAGTTTCACCTCGGCTAAGAATTGCAACCCATCCATGTTTGGCATATTTACATCGACGATAGTCGTACTTCTGACGCTTGGCCAGGTCCAATGCTGTCGCACCAGAATCGCAAGTATCGAGACTGAAATGGCCGAACCGGACCTCCAGGGACCCGGAGAGGCATCAAGTAAAGCGGCGTCGTCGTCGACCAGGAGCGAGTGTGAAACGCCGTGAACGGAACGTCGTCGTGCTGGCTCCGTCACACCAAGTCAGTCTTCCGTTGCGGGCTCGAGCGTTCCGGGACATCTGGCGACTCGGTCTGGCCGCCCAACTACCGTCAATTGGTAGGCACCTTTAGAGTTGCGGCAGGATGAAGGAACAGGGTTTCTGAAAGACCATGATGTGACGCCTTGCCCTTGTGTTGTGCTCGCAAGGCATAGCTCATGCTTGTGGGAATGGCTCAGGGATCAGAGCCACGTGGTTCTTAACAGGCCGCGGGAAGCGAGACGGGTGCGAAGTTACACCAATCCTTGTTGCATGACGTAACGTGTGAGGTCGGCGTTATTCTTCATTCTCATCTTTTCGAGAATCCGGGCGCGGTAGGTACTAATCGTCGTCACACTGAGATTGACCTCATCGGCGATCTCGGTGACAGTTTTCCCAGAGCCGATCATACACAATAACTGATATTCGCGATCCGAAAGTTCTTCGTGCGGCATGCCCTCAAGACCTTTCACCTTCATCGCTAATTGTTCACCTAATACAGAGCTGACGTACCGGCCTCCGGCCATGACCGTTTTAATGGCGCGGACCAGTTCGCTCGGGGTACTGGCTTTAGACAGATAGCCATTCGCTCCAGCTTTAATCATGCGGATTGCATACTGATCTTCAGGGTGCACACTCAATACAAGTACTGGAAGGCGTGCATACGCTGCCTTGATCGTTTTAAGCACTTCCGGTCCCATTCGGCCTGGCATACTAATGTCCATGACAACGAGGTCCCATCTCTTGCACCGAATCAACTCCAGCATTTCTATCGCGTCTCCGGCTTCTCCAATGTTGAGCGGTTTCACCGCCTCAGTAAGGATCTCTTTCACTCCGCGACGGAACGACGGATGATCATCGGCGATGAGTATATTCACGGGGGAACTCCAAGGCAGCACATGGATTAAAGAAAAAACAATGTTTCTGCGAGTGATTGAGCTGGAACCGGAGTTGTAGTGATCGGTAAGTTTGGTTTGTAGCAGAATCGGGCGGGTATTTACTATCCCAAATTCGTTGACGCATCTGCCCACGCCGAACGAGAACGAGGCCGGCTAAGCTTTCTAGCCATGTCCTGAGTCGAGACACTCCCGTCATGCCGGACAATCACGAACTCACTAGAGCCTTGGCCATGTCTCATCCTTTCACACTTAGGTCGACGCGTGAGGCTATCAGGAGGAAAGATAATTCACGGGTTCAAGCTTAAACGGCCCTGGGCTCAGACCCGGCACGCTGACCTGTTTTTGGTCGGTAGGGCCCGCTAATCGTAGAGAGTATCGTGTCCAAACTGTCACTATCCTGAATCGCCAACACCTCGTGTGCAGGCCGGCAAAGGGAATTAGGACAGATCTCTTCCCCAAGGATCACGACTGGATGAACCTGAACCGCCTTGACAATCAGAGGGGAGGGAAGCAAGTGCCGATTGTACTGGCAAATGAACGAAATTTTGCTGCCGGGAAATGAAATCGTGTTAATGAAGTCTTCCCACCGGACGAGATCATCGTCATGAATGTCGTTGTTGACGGTCCAGGTCATTTCGACCGCCAGTCGGATACCCGTATGTCCATCTACCTGCGCCTGATGTAAGGTTCGGGTGACGAAGTTCAACATCGTGTTGAGGTCAAAGAGCCCCGGCTGCCGATACTCGTGTCGCGTCCAAAACAGCAGGCGGCCGATGTTCATTTCATGGTCGGCATCGACGCCCCAAAATTTGAGCGCCTGCACAATTGTTCCTTGACTATGCTGATCCGCGACATAAATACACCGTTCGCCATTGCGAAGCCCCGCCTTGAGATAAGGTACAGCCTGAGTTAACAGCTCTCCCGTGTCCCCGTACACTGAACAGAGATGCTCGCCCTGTTTTAACAAGGCCATCCGGTGCGAGAAATTTTTCGGTGTGGGAGACAAGGCCTGACTCATAGTCGTTTTTTCCTATCGGTTTTGGTCAAAAGAAAAGAAACATTACCGTATAACGTGAGGGTGGCTCAAAAAAGCTGTCTTTGTCTTGTTTTATCGTAAGAGAGTTCCTACAAAGGGGGCGGATAGAGTAGCGCGCGTTGCAGAGAACCTGCGATTGTTGACCTGGGTCATCTCCTCTTGGAGACGTGCTTACCGAGCGCTGATGGACCCTCCCGCGGTCCACACATCACGCCAGGCGACCTTGGCAAACGTGTGTCGTGCAGCGTGGAGGCAGTAGTAATTCACCTCCGACTTCTTCAGCAACGGTCTTCACACGCGATCTCGGAAATTGTTCCATCGAATGACTTCGCCCTGCAGCGCCCAGTGCTCTATAGGCCAAAGATTGCGGTGCCAGGACTTGCAGAAGCTATTGCTTTAGGCACATCTCGGCGCACTGCTTCACCATCTGATCGTCTCCTGCCACTCGCTCGCAGTCCTCGGCGCATAGCCGACACATCTCGGAACATAGGCCGCACTTCGATCGTGAAGCGATGACATCCGAAGCATGTAATCGGCACTCGTCGCGTAAATCTGCGCCCAGTCTACCAATAAGCGGATGTGGTCGGACGGCGTTGATTGGAAGCTGGAACACGTAGCCCTTGCACTTCTCGTGATGGAGATGTGTGATGGCATACCGTAAGGCGTGCACTGATCAGAATCGCAATACCCGTGAGCAAGAGAATCGCCGTCTCCGGCTCTGGAACAACCGAGGCGGTGACGAAATCCCCAAAGAGCCGGTGCGGAACGCTTGAGGGATGAATGCCATCCCAGAACAGAAAGGAAGCCGGATTCTCGCACACCGATCCACCACTGGTAAACGTGAGATCATCCCCTCTGTAGCAACGAGCCGTAACATTCGTGAGACCAAACATCTCAGGATTGGCCGCCAGGCTGTTAAAGAATCCAAACGAGTCCACGCGGATCAGGTGCGCGCCGGTGTGAGTATTGAGCATGGTATCAAAGGCTTCGTTAAAGGATTGCGTGACGGATCTCGCCAGCGCTCCTACATTTGGGCCTGGCTCGTTAAACCGTGGCGTGAGGCCGAGATTTGGGGCATTAGGCACGACAATGGTACGGGCACCGATGGCGGTGAGTTGATCGAGCATTGTGGACAGATCGCCCACTGTCTGTTGGATAGCCGCATGTATCAGCGTCGCTGCATTCGAGGGATCTGCAGCGGCTCTCGGGATGACGTCCTGCAAGTTATTCGCACCCCCAAAGAGAACGAAGAGAGCCTGTGGATCGGCTGCGGGGGTATGATCGACATACGCTTGGACTTGATTGAGAATGCTAAAGGCGGGGCTGAACGACTGTCTATTGGTTCTCGCGCCGCCGAAGGCAGTATTGGTTCCGCCCGCTAGTGAGGGCGTGCTCGGAAGGCCAAGATTGTGCGCCAGTTGATCAAGATAGGTAGGCCCGTTAGAAAACCGCCCTTGATAATATGGAGAGGCGGGAATCGCCCCTCGTGAGGCGATGAAATCATTGCCAGTATCAGACAAACTATCGCCAAACACGATGAGACTACTATAAGGGGCTCCGAGCGCAGGGGCGAACCAAAGCGTTATCATTAAGACGGGAACGAGAACGAGCTGCTTCCACATCATAAATAGCCCCCTTTAGAAACGATCGGCCCGTTATACGGTAAGTCCCTAGCTTCCCGCCATAAGCTAAATCCTTACGGTAATCACCCGGGTTATAGTGTTGGCTTCGGAGGTAAGGCGCAAGCGCAAACATTGCCCAAACCCGTCACCGGGGAGTTGCGGCACTAATCACCAGGTGCCGGGTCGTAGTTGTGCGTGCGCGTCTCCCGCCGGAATGAAGGACATATCGAGCTGCTCGGCTCCTTATGCAATCAAGAGAGAAGAAGAAACTTAGGGCTATCTTTCCACGAAGCTCTAGTGCGTGGAGTGGAGTGCGAGGGGGTCACTGCCAATACCCACGAGACGTTTCAGCCAACATGGGCTGCATGTAAACACGCTTTATTACAGCCGGGTCAGTAGAGTACTGAGGCAGGCGTGCTGAGTTATTGGCAGCGGACTTGCAACTCGCTGTAAATAGCTGTCGGTCGTTGGCAGTCGGAGATTTCTAACCGCTTGACATGCCGTGGGCTTGCTGGCGCTTTAAAGGCGAGGGCCCTGGGTTCGAGTCCCAGCCGGCTCACCAATTAAAACAAGCCCTTCTGTGTCCTGTCACCTGACGGAATAAAACAGGTGGCAGTTCTGTTGGCAGAATTCCTCCGATTTCGAACAAAGCCACTGACAGCTCTAAAGGTAGATGGCATGTATTCTAGCCATTGCTAACCGGCGGACGGCAAATGCGTTAGCTGATCTTAGCTGGGCTGACCATGTTCGAAATCCGTACGGAAGTTGACATAGACGCAACGCCAGAGCGTGTCTGGGATGTCCTTGTCGATTTTAGAGCGTACCCCAGCTGGAACCCGTTTCTACGCTATGTTCGAGGCACTCCTAAGGTTGGGCACAGACTAGAGGTGCGGGCTCGGCCCTCTCGGGGACGTGGCATGAGATTTCGCGCTACCGTGCTGACTGCCGAGCGTCCCAGGCAACTGCGATGGGTTGGCCGTCTCTTCATACCCGCCATCCTAGAGTTGGACCACAGATTTGTGATTGAGCCGCTCTCAAAAGGCAGGGCTCGGCTGCACCAAAGCGAACGTTTTAGAGGTATTTTGGCTCGACTGCTTCGCCGTGCCCTTGAACGGGGCACTAGGCGGGGTTTCACTGAAATGAACGCAGAGTTGAAGCGCCTGGCAGAAGGAAAGGGAAGGACTTGGTCGTCCTAAATGAAGGGTATTTCCTTCCCAACGCCTAGTCCAGGGCTAAACGAGGCCGAAGGACCGCTGACTTTGCAGATGTGAGCCACTTCTCGTTGGTCATCCTCTCGAGCGGTCCATGATTTAGCCAAGAAGGAACAATCAAAGAATTAAAGGCCACGGTTCGCACACTCCTCGATGAACTGGATGAACAAAAACTCCTACTCGTCGAAAAATAGTCAGAGCGATTGCGCGATAAGATCTGACTAAGTCGACACGTGACGGATTAAATGTTGACTGTCCTTCAGAATCAACCGACCCGGCCTTCTTCTCTACGTCCATCGGAAGGAGGATGCCGATGATGAGTCACGAGCATTTCCTGATCGTGCTGGCCATTACGCTGGCGATTGACATTCTGGGCATTGTGTTCGGGATCTACTTTGCGGCGCAGGCGTTTAAGGCATTTACCGAAATGCACCGCGTCCAATGCTCATTGCCAAGTTGATTACGCATGAAACGGACAAGGTGGAGGCGTTGGTGAAAGGAGAACGGGCATGATGCCGCCACGCCCGCGGTACCTCATTGGCTCAACCCCGTTCCGCGACGAGTGGACCGTGTATGAAGCCTCCGACGACTTCCTGGGCGCCGGTGTCCCGTCTATATCGCGCTCATGAAGCATTGCACGCAATCCAGCGCGGAGCAGTTTATTGGCACATTGAATGGCGATGACCGAACTCAGACAGAGAGGAGGACCGCGTCATGATCGATGTCCAGGCCGCCTTCGAACGAGCGATTGGAGAAACGCTGGAGGGGATTGTGCAAAAGATGGTGCTGGATCTGCTGGCGAATCATCCGACCCTGCAGCAGAAGCTCTCGACGTATGTTGAGCGGGAACTAGAGCAGGTGGTCCGCGAACTGACGAAGCAGGAGCCGTCATGACGCTGAACCAGATCAAGTTTTTTCACTGCAAGGGCACGCCGTTACGGCCGGCGAAAGTCAGAGTGTTTTCATGCGTGATCCATTCATTCCTGGCCGCCTATTAACGCATGTATCTGGTCGAAACTTTCCCATGCTGCTTCGGATGGTGCTACAGAGCACCTCAAACGAGCCGCCTTTTGAGAGATAGGCCGACACTCCGGCTTCCTGCATCGCTGTGGCCATTTGCTGATCCCCGTGCATGGAGAGACCAATGACCGTGATCTGTGGAAATTCAGCCTTGATCTGCCGCGTGGCCTCCAATCCATTCATCCTCGGCATGTTCACATCCATGATCACGACATCGGGTTGGAATTGACGTGCCGCTGCGACCGCCATTTCACCATCTGCAGCCTCTGCCACAACTTCCAAATCAGCTTGTTCCTCGATAATGCTCCGCAACCCTTCGCGGATGATCTGATGGTCATCGACTAGTAATATGCGAACCTTCGAGCCCGCCACTCGCGCGGGAGCCTCACCCCTCTGCCCAGCAAGAGGTGCGGACGGTGCCTCCTGTATCGCGCCTGGGGAACCGATCGCAGAACTGTCGGCTTTGAGCGGTGCAATGAGTTTCGCAGACGTCCCATGTCCGGGACGAGAGTCGATGTCAAGGCGACCACCGAGCGGCTCGATGCGTTCGCGAATGCTCAATAGACCGAATGCCCCTTCCTCTGACGAGGGTCGCGTAGCCGACATCTCGAAGCCCACCCCGCGGTCCATGACGACCGCTTCAAGATAGTCACCCGACCGCCGCAGGGACAGGGTGGCTTCCATTGTTTGTGCATGTTTCAGGACATTCCACAGCAATTCCTGAATGGATTGGTACGTGATCGTGAGCAACTCTTCATCGAGTACCTTCGGCGCCCCATCGTCTTGCACCGTGACGATCATCCCGTGCCGCTGCATTTTCTGAACGACCCAAGAGATCGCAATGGAGAGATCGTGTTCATCTCCGAGGAGCATGGGGCGCAGGTCGAGCATGAGGGTCCGGGTATAGGCAATCGCCTCGCCGAGGTGGTCCTTGAGTTCGGTGAGCACCGTGGGTAATCGATCCCCCGGCTCAGAGAGAGCAGCGCCCACCTTCATTTTGCAGAAGGCCAGTGTCTGAGCAAGATTGTCGTGTAGCTCGGTCGCCAGTCGCTTGCGCTCGCGCGCCTCTGTTCGACTCAGTTCAATCGCCAACGACCGCAAGGCTGCCGTGCGGTCCTTCACCTGCCCTTCAAGTGTGGCATTCAGCGTCTGCAGCTCGGCTTCACTCTGTCGCAGCTCCTGAGTGCGGGCCTCAACCCGCTCTTCTAACTCGGCCTGGGCATCACGCAATTGATCCTCAGTGAGCCGGAGCCGATTCACCATCCACAGCGCGAGACCAAACATCGGGAGGAAGACCACAAGTCCAGCCATGGCGACAGATCCGGTCACCTTGGCAATCGGCGCGAGCACGGATTCTCGCGGGACTCGGACTAACACCCCCCAGCCGAATCCGGGGAATTCTTGAAAACCCCGCATGCGGGCGTAGCCCGTGACCATGTGCGCCTGCGCCGTGGCGAGTCTTCTTCTACATAACCGGGTGCGTCCGACGCGCTCACCCGCTCAACTGACGGAAGGCCCTTCAGATTGACCTGCCCTCCCTGCCGGAGGAGAGAATCCAAGATGACATCCCCGTGACGCGTCACGACGAGATACTCGAATGCCGCCGCGCCCAGCTGAGCTTGCAGCCTGCTTTCCATTCGTTCAATAATCTCTCCAAAAACAGGTAGACTGACAAGGGCAGCGACCACACCTTTAAATTGGCCGGAGCCATCCATAATAGGGCTGGCAAAGGATATGGCCAAGGCTCCTCCTATTTCCACACGTGGCTTCACGTCCTCGCTGATGACTTGGCCTTCCCCTTTTGCGGCCTGAAACCAACTTGACGTCGCGTGATCTTGGCCCACAGTGACCGCATCAGTTGCGGCAATGATGTGGCCCGTTGGATCGGTCACACCGAGCCAGCGATACACGTGATACGTCTGCTGCATCCGGTGCAGGGACATCGTGACATCGGCGTGGTTGTCCATCTGCGGCCCAAAGGCGTGGGCCAACGTGTCGATGTCGCCATACCGCTCAAAGAGGATGCGGTCTAACTTACCGGAGACACTGACCGCCGCAAGCGTCAGACTTTCTCCGGCGCGCCCAATTAAATCGTCTCGTAGAGACTTGAGCGCCATGATTCCGACGAGCACGGCCGCCACGACCAAACCGATGATGAGCAGCATCAAACGACGATGGGGACCAATCAGGAAGGCGGTGGGGCGTGGATGGATCATGACGCCCGGCGGCGCGTCATTCGGTCAGTTAGGCATGCCAATCGATGTCCCAGCCTAGGTCAAGCGTGCGGGAAATGCAAGAACCACGAACGCTCGGCAGAGACAATCCGACGCCGAGTAGAGTTTATCGCTCTACACGCAATCGCAGTCCATCCGGACCCCGATGCAAAGAAGAGGAGCCCCATGAGAAGTGGCAAAATCGGCGATGCAACCAAATCAGCCATACGGCTTGCTCAATATATGGGCCCGATCCTGCAGGAGTTTGGGTGTTATGCGAATACGCTTGAAGTGGTGCACCAGTCATTTATACCTAGAGGCTAGGTGCATAATGCTTTGTTCTATAGTAGCGTAGGTTTTGACTAGGTGATCATGCCAACATACAGCCATGCTTGTTAAGGTCAATATTGATCTTGCATCTATGCAGCAGCTAATATTTCGCGATGCTAATCCATAATTTCTTTGCGCGTCTGCTGGCAGGGATAGTTTTGGTTGTGGGGATGGCGGTAGTAGCGGGTTGGGCCCTGCACGTGCCTGAACTGCGATCATTGTGCTTCTCCTGGCCACCCGTCAAGCCCAACACCGCTCTCGCCCTGATGGCCGGCGCTTTGAGTGTTTGGCTGCTGACCTTACGCTCTTCATATCACTCCCTGCTGCCCGTGTACCTATCTCGGGCATTCTCGGGTCTTATGGCCGTCATCGGTGTGCTCACCCTCCTTGAGTACGAGTTTCAATGGGATCTTGGTATTGATACATGGATCTTTTCCCAGGCCGTCCTGTCGTATGATGCTGCCAATCCTGGTCGGATGGCGCGTATTACCGCCACAAGCCTCATGCTGCTCGGTACTAGTGTAGCCGTTCTGACCTGGAAACGCATCTGGCTCTCACAAGGGCTAGCCGTACTGACCCTGCTCCTAGCGAACATTGCCCTCCTCGGCACGGTGTATCAAATCTCCACACGGGACTATTGGTCACCCTATAGGCCAATGGCGGTCGGCACTGCCTTGGCCCTGGGACTGCTCTCTCTCAGCACCTTATTAATAGAAGCCAAAAGCGGGCTCATGGCCAGCGTGACCAACGAGACAGCCGGGGGCGCGACGGCCCGACGCTTATTGCTGGTTGCCCTCTTGGCACCATTACAGATTGGGTGGATCAGTCTGTGGGGACAACACCAGGGATACTATGGACCAGGTTTCAGTGTCGTCTTATCGACGGCTCTGTGCATGGTGACGTTAACTGCCATGATTTGGTGGAATGCCTCGATGCTGTACCGGTCCGAAGCAGCGCGCTTGCGAACACAGGCGGATCTTGCGCGCGCCAATGAAGAACTGGAAGAGCGCGTCAAGGCACGGACTCAGGCTCTGGTGCTCTACCAGGAGCAGCTCCGGTCGCTGAGCAGCGAACTACGGCGCACGGAAGCGCGCGAGCGCCAGCGACTCGCGACAGCACTGCACGATGATTTGGCCCAAACGCTGGCCTTTTGTAAACTCAAATTGGCAGTCCTGCAAAGCCGATCTTCGGAGCCCGCCCTCGGCGACATCGTCGCCAGCGTGGAAGAGGCCCTAGCCTACACCCGAGGGTTGATGTCCGATCTTCACCCCATGATCCTAGGCGATAAAGACGATCTTGCGGCGGCGGTCCAGTGGGTCGTGGCGAAGGTGCAGCGGCATGGGTTGCACGTGACGGTGCATGACGATGGCATGCCGAAGCCTCTTGAAAAAGAGTCGTTGACGATTACCTATCAAATCCTTCATGAGTTGCTCGTCAACGTGTTGAAGCATGCGCAGACGCCCGCGGCCACGGTTCGAATTCGGCGATCCGCCCGGATACTGCACCTCTGGGTCAGAGATCGTGGGCGTGGTTTTACCCCCTTGCCGCACCCAACGCCAACGAATGATGGAGGGTTCGGCCTCTTTAATCTGCGTGAACAGATCGACCAGCTAGGAGGGACGGTGACGATTCGATCCCGGCCTCAACATGGGACCCTTGTGAAGATCCGTGTGCCACTCCTGCTCTCTGGGTCACCTAAATTCTCTAATCCATCACTAGAGTCAGTAACATCGAACCACACAGAGCAATCACCTGGGAGGGCCAATGTCCAGGGAAGGCCGCCAAAACTTGAGGTCTTGCTTGTGGATGATCATCAGATATTGCGGGAAGGGCTGCGGAGCATCATCGACCAGCAAGAGGATTTCACAGTGATCGCGGAAGCGTCCAATGGTGCGATGGCCATCGAGCTGGCACGGGATCTTCACCCCGATGTGGTGATCATGGATGTCAACATGCCGACGATGAATGGCGTAGAAGCCACCCGCCACATCCGGGCCATCCTTCCGAATGTCACTCTGATCGGCCTATCGGTTCAGGAAGAGCAGCAGATGGTAGAGTTGATGGCACAAGCTGGTGCGGATGCGTATCTTTCGAAAGCGGACGCCTTTGACGCATTATCAGCCACCATTCGGACGTGCCAAGCTTTGCGACGATAAGAAAATGTCTGAGCCGGGCGCCGGAGGATTCGGTGGGACACCCTACGTCGAAACTTTCTTCGGCACGCCCAAACGTACGCTCCTCTATCATCCTCAGTTTCGAACACGGGCAAGGAAGTAATCGGAAACGTCCCACTCGCTTCCGCAATGTAGAAAAAGCGTGTCCATCAAGTCGTTGTTGTCGAGCCAAGTAATGATACTTCCCTCCAACCGTCTCTTCAGATGGTTATCCGAATGCCATCCGGCCCCCTGTAGCCATTTGCCCCAGCCACAATGCCGCGTCGAAAGCATGTGGGCCTCGCAAACGCCCAGAGTCCTGATCCAAAAGTTTTCTCGGTGGTTATACCTCGGCAACCACCGCGATATCTAAGCCTCCTATGATACACATCCGAAATATACGGTTGCCTCCTCGTGTTCCCTTTATGATGTTTTTATAGGTAGCACGCCGATTGGATATCGTATCTTTACGAGCGAAGAGCTAGCGTTTACTCGCGGCGGGTCCAGCAGTTCACAGAGCTCCTTCTTCGGCCAAACGCGCTGTGTTGTCCGTCAAAAGTTACTGATGTCGGAGACATGGGTATGAGCGACAAAATGTCACGCATTCTCGTTGTCGACGATGATGTCGTGCTACTGCACGCCCTCTCTCAAACATTGTTGCACCGTCTCGAACCTCTCATCGTTGAATTCGTTACGTCCGGCTCCGCGGCATTGGCTCTCCTGCACGAGCGCCCGTATGACCTCGTCTTGTCCGATATCAAGATGCCTCACATGGACGGTTTGACGTTGGCTTCGTGACGTGAAAGGGATCGATGGGAACCTTCCAGTCGTGTTGATGACCGGCAGGTTCATAGCGCTCTGGCGGTTGAAGCGGCGAACCTCGGGGCCGCCGAGGTGTTTTCTAAGCCGCTTGATCGTGCAAGGTTGATCGTCACCTTACAGCGGCTGCTCAGGTGCCGTGTTATAGAGGGCGTGCCACAATCCAGCATTGGACTGCGAAGTGTCGTACCGCTATGACCGCTGCCTCCGATCCTCAGAGCCCAGCTGGCTGTCCGGCGAGTGCGGTGGTGTTTTTGTTACCGGCACTCGTAAAATCTCACTTTGAAATGGCAGCCATCGAGCTCGGCGGGTTATGCTCATTGGTGGGAATTGGGGGGTTGCTCCGCTCCTTCTGGCTCTCGAGTCTCATGCAGCGACATTTCTGTGGAAGTTTACGCTTACGTCAATCAATTCGGAACCACACATTGAGGATTCATCAAGGTGTCTTTGAACCCCGGATACTTCCAATCCCACGGGGTTCAATATGTCCTTCGCACTCCGGTAGTCCTGCTTTAACCAATAACATGTGAACCTAGATTAAAGACCTACCGCGTAGGAGGGATGCCAAGCCTTTCGCGGTTTATCCGCTTCGCACGAGTGTACTTCCACCGACCTGGACGTCTGGCTTCTCGCCTTTGAAACAGATCGTCTCAGCAAGGATCGCCTGTGACGCACTTGGGATACTCTTCCTGACGATGGCGGAACTCCCTCTCTCAATCGATTACCTGGGAACCGGCTGGCGTCATAGCTGCGCTTGAAGGACGTGACCGAGGCACAGGGAATGCGTTCCGTTGGTTCAAGACTCTCATCAAGGGAAACAAAGGACCCCCTAGGCTAAGACCTACTTCTCGCCTTGCAATAACTTGCCGATCTTCTCCTTCCTCTTACAGAGCTTCTTTTCTTCGTGCCACTCAGACCTCGGCTTAATCCTAAAGTACGAGACGGGAAATTTAACACCGAAAGCGGGCTTCCACTACGATCGCAACTTCAATAACGACAGGCCTTTCTTCAGCTTCATACGCTAAGAGCCAGCATCCGTACCGACTTCAATGTCAGGAAAGTCTTACATGTTGGACTACGCATCTCATACGGGCACGCTCTAACAGTGTACAAACATCTAGTTGATACTGCGGTTTAGCCCACTACTCGCAACGCGGCCTATGTATTGCGTACTGTTAATTAGTTATATTTTAATGGGGAGGAAGAACGTATGAAACCGAAGGCATCATTGTCGCTCTGGCTCTTATGGATCGCATTTGTTCTGCATGGCGGTAGCACTTACGCGAGTACGGTTAACGTCCTCTGGTATTCGGGCGGACTGGCAAGTACGCCGAACTACCAGACGACCATTGACGGGCTGATTGGACAGGCAGCCGGCGTTACTGATCACAATATGTGGACGATCACCTATTGGGATGCCGGCCCTAAACCAGCCGGATCATTTAACGCGTTGGTCGTCGCTTCCAATATTGGTCCCTGGGATGCCCCCCCAACCTATGTCGCTCTCTTAGCAGGGGTCACCACAAGTAGCTTTGGCGACCGCGTGATGGTCACCGGGCAGGATGGAGATTTTCACTACATGCATTTTCCAGGCTCCACTTCCTTTGACGGACCACAGGGCTTTCTGATCAATGCGATCAACTGGGCAGGGTCTGGAACCGGAATCGGCGCAGTGTTTTTAGCCGCGGATTCGGTTCCTGGCGTCCTGTTTTCCGGACTGGGAACGCAGACGACCAATTTTGGGGATCAAGTGACAATCCCTGGCAGCTATGCGAGCTATCCCATCAATCAGGATTTGACCCCCTCGGGCCTCAGTAATTGGGATGAATCCCATCATTATGTCTGGAACGGCTATGACGCCGCGAACTGGACGGCGATCAATACCACCAGTGACGGGGAACGCGGAGCGGTGACCCTTGTGACCGCGGCAACGGCAGCAGGAGGGATGAGCGTTCCCGAGCCTGCGACCATTCTCCTCGTGGGTCCCGGCTTAGCGGGTCTTGCCTTGCGCCGGTGGATGGCGAACGGCTCATAATAGTCATAGTGAGAACCTGGCGTCCAGGGTGACCGTAATGGACGCCTCGAATCATCTGGTAGTAATCCGACCGCTTAAGTAGAGGAGCTGACCGAGCAAATAGAGGTGCTGGCTGAGACATGCGGCTCCTTGAATATTGGTTGTCTATGCGACTGCATACACGGGTCCTGCACACTATCTTGAACCCCGGTGTCGGTTGTATCGTCGGATAGTGGGAGAGCGGTCAGGAACAGGGGGACAGCACCGTGATGGTTAACGGTCGATCTTTCCTGTTCAAAACGGTATGTGAGATTGCAGCCTTATCCATTATGTGGCCGCTTGCTTCCCTAGATATTTAACCAGGGTGGTGATCGTGTTGCATCACTTGGCTGCAGACCAACCTTTGGCTATTGCGGTTAGGTGGACTGGTATGGAAGAAAATCGACTCGCCGGGCAGGTCACGTCGGTTCAGAAAGGCAATGCAATAGCGTACGTGACGTTGAAGGCTGGAGAGTTACAGCTCGGTGCCTCAATAACTACGGAAGCGTTGGACGAGATGCAAATCAACAACGGTGATCGAATTACCGCCATCATCAAGGCAACTGAAGTCATGTTGCACGAGGCATAGCTGGCATCGACCGCCTAGTGGACACAACTTTTCCGCTAGGCGGTGGGCTTACCCATTCCCACTGGTTCCTTGTGAGGCGCCCCTTGATTCTGTCACGAGTCACCGGGTGACGGTGGGCGACGCAAGCCTCAGGGTTCCTATTGCGAGTCTACTAGTTCAGGCCCTTAGTACGCAGTGATTGGCTTAATGAAAAAGGGTATCATCGACAGGAATAGTTATGTCATTGTAAGTACATCCTGGCCACACGAACAACAGTATGATATCACCGCTATCATTAATGGGGTGCGGGACCAGGTAGAAGCATGGCGCAAGTTGCACAACTCGAACGACGGGCAGATCACAACTGAAACCGCTCGATTACTACATCATTGGCGTCATCACAAATTCAGCAATACTCGACCAATCTTTTGCCAAGTCGAGGCAGTCGAACCGCCATTTGGCTACCGCAGATCGCTCCGCACACCAAGACAGGCAAAGGCTTCCTTGCACACCTCATCAACGCCAATCAGGACGCCGATCCAGAACTGATGCGAGTGGCCTTGAAGCTGGCCGGCAGAGACACGCGATCGGGGGATGGTGCGACCGAAGATGGGCCAGAGCCCGTTTGCCGCGTAGCACGGACTAGTGACAAAAGATCTTTACACATTGGAGCTCCTTGGGGAATCCATGCGTTCATGGGTGACCCTCGGTATACCTGATGGAAGGGGGAATCAGGCTTGGAGAAAGTTAACGAAACGTTAATTATTGAGAAATAAGAGAGGTGGCGAGCGAAGGTATGGCCGCTACGAAGTCTTCGTTCTGATATGCCAATGGCTCGGTGTGTTGCACTGTAATGGATCCCTGTGAAAGAGTAAGGACAATATTGCAATGCTTTAAGGTGGTGAGCCGATGAGCGATCAGAAATGTCGTACGATTTCGCATCACATTTTCCATCGCTTGAACAATGACGGCTTCGGTGCTGATATCTAGGGCACTAGTAGGCTCGTCCAAAACAAGAATAGGGCTATTCTTTAAGAATGCTCTTGCGAGCGCGATTCGCTGACGTTCTCCCCCAGATAGCCTAACCCCATGTTCTCCGATGGCAGTCTGATACCCATCCGGGAGACGCATAATAAAATCATGGGCGTGTGCGGCTTTGGCCGCGAAGATCACTTCCTCGATCGTGGCGCCAGGTCGGCTATAGGCAATATTTTGGGCGATAGAGTTGGAAAACAAATAGGTGTCTTGTTGAACGGTGGCGAATTGTTGCCGTAAGTCGCTGAGATTGTATTCTCTGAGATCCTTTCCATCCAACAGCACCTGGCCACTGATTGGCTCATAGAAACGCATAAGCAAACTCATCAGAGTGCTTTTGCCACCGCCTGTAAAGCCGATGATGCCGACGCGCGATCCAGATGGAATATCGAAGGAAATATTGTCAAGAATTGGTCGTCTCGAGTCATAGGCAAAGCTCACGTTCCGGAAACTGACCGCGCCATTGGATTTCGCTAAGGACTGTCCATTGGGGTGAGTCATCTTCTCTTTGGGTTGGTCCAAGAGACCAAAGGCTCGTTCGACGCTGCTCAGGGCAGATTGGAGTTCAGCGGCCTTTTTGGTAGCTACTTCAAGAGGTGCATACATCTGAGCGAGATAAGCCATCGCGATGAGAAACTCTCCGATGGTGAGAGAGCCGGCTTGAATGTGATGTATTCCAATAAGCATGACCGTGGCGGTGCCGCAGGCCATGATTAAGCTCGTCCAGAAATCGAACCGGCTTCCAAGGCGGGCAAGCCCGATATGTCCGGATGCATACGCCGCCGCATGTCCCACGAAGCGATGAGCCTCCTGCTCCTCGGTGTGGAAGGTCTTGACCAGGCGATATGCTGCTAACGCCTCTTGCATGACCGTTGCGTTTTCAGAGTCGATTTTTTTGACTTCCGTCCATTTAGCCCGGAGCTGCTTACTGTAATACCGAGTAAGAATGAGCAAAGGAGGTGTGACGACGATTCCTACGATGGCTAATTGCCAGTCAATAAGAAATGTGGCCGCCACCATTCCGATAAACATGCAGCATGAGTTGAGAAATGGGATCACGCCGTCTATGGGAACATGCTTGATCGCCATTGCATCTTGGTACACACGGTAGAGCGTTTGGGTGGTGTTGGTTTTATCGTGGTATTCAAGCGGGAGATGGTGTGCATGAGCATAGAGATCGATGCGCAAGCGTAGAATCATGTCTTCGCCGGTCTTAGCTGAGAGCATCCAAATAGCAAGAGCTCTTGCATGCGAAACAATAGCCAAGGCGATATACAAAACAACCACGAGTATGATGACCGTGGATGGGTTGGATACGATACCCGAGGTGACCAGAAGATGTAATGCTCTTGGCAAGGGTTCGCTCCCAAGAGCGCTGTCTATGGCGATCTTTAATGGGATGGGGAGCAGGATGGCAATGGGAATAGAGAGAGCGCTGAGGGTGAAAATCAAACCAAGATTGAACCAATGAGGCTTGAAATATTCGCAAAGTCGTCGGTAGACAGACGTGCTGGCCGTGTTGCAAGAATGGGAACTGATGCGTGTAATGAGAAGCTCGCTCTCGTGTCCAGTATGTAAAAAGAGTAGTAAGCACACCACGAAATGTCAAATAAGGCATGTTCTTACTTCTTATCAATTAAGAACCCGGTTGTCATCCCAGGCTCCGGGAACAATCCCCAGAGCGCGGGTGAACACGATTAACGATTGCCGGCGAATGACCGTCGCTGAAAGTTAAGATTGCGTTTAAAAGGTAGGCATGGAGCGTTTACTCTTGCGATAGTTCTCGTGGTTGTGCAATGGAAAAACGAGGGGGAAATGCATGCCATTACCATTCTTCAGCCGCAATTTACGACTCGGCTCGGCGGGCTCGCGGCTATGATTTTCTCTCTTGGCAGTATTGCCTCTGCCGGCTCAAGCTTTTGCTGGACGTCCCCATGGGTCGTGAGCATCGAACCGCATTGTACTGGCAATCTCTTCCCTTTCCCCGGGCAATGTTTGGGCAGTCGAGGTTTTGTCGATAGTGCGCCTCCCGAAAGCATTCGGTGCACCGAAGACGAACATGCCGTGGCCTGGATGCAGAGCGGTGGCCGCCCTATGAAGCGTTTCGTATCGGTGTGTATGCGAATGGCAACGTCAGACTTGCTGTTGTTCGCGTTCCCACTCGCAGTGATTTTAGGCCCGACCCTTTATCGTGAACTATCCTTGCCGCTTCGATTGTCTCAATGAGCTCGTCCGGCAACACGGGCTTCTGAAGGACGGCATCCTGCCAGTCGTTTACATCATAATACAGCTGCAACTACCTGCGGTGCTCGAATTGAGTACGGGATAGTGGGTTGAATAAGTCTTGCCTTTACTGTCGCCTTCTCAGGACGAAAAGCAGGCCGAATCCGATGAGAAGAAGGCCGATCATCGCGAGGCCGGACGGCGGGCGCACTTGCGCCATAAGCTGGACGCGGCGAAGATCCATGAGGGATTGCTGAGATTAGCCGCGAGGAGCATCTGCGGGCACGCCGCGTTTGGAGTGTCTTGTCATCCAACCCCACGCAGACTCGATGATGTCCACTAAGTTTTGCCGAGCCGGATGCCACTTCAGCTCCGATGCAATCCTGTCGGAACTGGCGATCAGTGTCGCGGGATCGCCCGGCCGGCGCGGGGCCACGCGGACGGGAATCTTCTCGCCTGTCACGCTCCGTGCGGTGTCGATGACTTCCCGAACCGTATACCCCCCGCCACCACCAAGGTTATAGATGCGACTGGCTGCCTTCCCCGTCGACATAGATTCCAGCGCCAGCACATGGGCCTTGGCCAGATCTTCAACATGAATGTAGTCGCGCACGCAGGTCCCGTCGCGGGTGGGATAATCGTCGCCGAAGATCGATACGTCGGCACGTCGCCCGGCCGCTACGTCGAGCACGGACGGAATCAGATGTGTTTCTGGATCGTGGCGCTCACCGTTGTGTTGAGTGGCACCGGCTGCGTTGAAATATCGAAGGCTCGTGTAACGCAGGCCATGCGCGCGGTCATACCAGTACAACGCCCGTTCGAAGGCCAACTTTGTTTCGCCGTAGGGATTGGTCGGATGCGTCGGGTCCGCTTCCTGAATCGGCTGCCGCTCAGGTTCGCCATACACAGCGGCGGTAGAGGAAAAGACGATATTGGGCACGCCGCAATACCGCATCATGTCGAGTAACGACAGCCCGGCCTGGAGATTATTGCGGTAATACTTCGCCGGATCCGTCATCGATTCACCGACGAGCGAATCGGCCGCCATGTGCACGACCGCTTCGATACGATGGTCCGTCATGGCGTGTCGCAATGTCGCTACGTCGAGGAGATCTGCCTCAACCAACAAGGCAGGAGCCACGACCGCATCCCGATGGCCCTTGCACAGGTTGTCGTACACCACCACCATGTGACCCTGTCGTAACAATTCTTCAGTCACGACACTCCCGATATATCCGGCTCCACCGGTCACCAATACTTGCATCGATCGGCTCCTATTCACGTTGCACAACGCACGCTGTACGGTTACCTCTCATTCTTGACCACTCGCCGGTCTGCCGCTTCCATTCCCCGATGTACCGCTCTAATGAATCCTCCAGTGGCGGCAGCAAGGAGCCTCGCTCCGTGCCCAGCACGCTATAGGAGGGCCGAGGTGCAGCCAAACCGAGGTCTTTGACATCGCAGTCTTCCACGAGGTCGGCATCCATGGCTACCATCGCGGCGGTCTTTCTGGCGAGCTGGCCCCACGTGACCGTTCCCTCGTTGGCTAAATGCCATACGCCTCGCTCACCGTCAATCAGCAGGTCCAGGCTCGCATCGACGAGGTCCGGAACATAGGTTGGCGATACGACATTCCGGCTTGTGCGGACGGGGCGGCCAGCACTGAGGTGCCTGATCGTCGTCGTGATGAAATTATAGTCGTCCCAGGGACCGAAAAACGCGCTCGTGCGGATGACCAGCGCCGACGGCATGAGTCCCAAGACCTGCCGTTCGGCTTCCGCCTTGCTCCGTCCATAGACGTTGAGCGGGCCGGGTGCATGGCTCTCCATATACGGAGTTGCGCGCGTGCCGTCGAAGACCAGGTCCGAAGAAAATGTCAGCAGTTTCATGCCGAGGCGTCCGCAGGTGGCGGCCAGGGTGGCGGCTCCCGCCGTATTCACGCGAAGGCAAACATCACAATCGACTTCTGCCTCATCGACCCGCACATACCCGGCGGCATTCACGACGGCCCACGCGCCGCACGCCTCCAAGGTCGTCCGCACGGCCGGAGCATTGGTGATATCCAGTTCCTGGCGCGAGAAGGCACGACAGGCTAAGCCTCGCGTCTCGGCAATTTTAGTAAAGGCGCGTCCCAACGTGCCGCTCGCTCCTAGGATGACCAAGGGCCGGATATGACCACGTGGCTTGGTATGAATCGCCGCCGGAGTACTGAGGATGTAAAGGGAAGGGCCGTACGGCTCCTCTTGTTTCTCTGTTGTCCCTCCCACCGGCGGGTAGTGAAATCGGGACGGCAGCCGCCACCAGCCTTTCGTCTCAAGCACGGGATGGTCGAATCGCCCGCCTGTCGCCAGCGCTTGCATCATGGCTGCGATAGCGGTCGGGCGAGGCTCGGGCCCGCGAATATCGTACACGCCGGGCTCGTAAAACCCCTCCTCCTCTACGACGAGCCGGTTCCAGTCATACGCGCCCAGCAACGACCACACCGTCACCGCGCGAACATCGACCCCTTGGCGTCTCACCTCCCGGCAATCGTTCCATGCCTCCATCAGCCAGCGTAGCTGCTCCTCACGCGTACATCCGAGATGCACCTCCGTGATGGCGACCGAGCGTCGGTAGCGGTTCCATAGGGACGACAGGAGGTTCCCAAAACCGGCGATCCCGGGCTCCCATACCCGGACCGCTTCGATGTCGGCATACCGATCGCGTCCATTGTCGCCATGCGACCAAGCCGGGTAGCGCTCCGTGCGTTCATCCAACAGCCGATCGCTCGTCAGATAGTAATTCATTCCGATCACATCCGGCGTACAGGTATTGTCTAAGAACCATGTCACGTCCGCCTCCGGGATGCCGGCATGGATGATGCGGTTCCAGAGTGGATGCTGCTGATCGACTCGCCCCGACAAGAGATCTAAGCTCAGCAACCTTCGTTGGTTCTCAAATTCTGCCTGATACGCCAACCGTGGCGTGCTATAGGTCACACCGAAATCTTCCGTCTGAATAAGCTCGGCGTTTGGGTTCACGGTACGGATCGCCCGCATCGCGAGGACCACTGCCCGGCACTGGACGAGCAAGGCCTTTAAGAAGGTCGCGGTGTCCCGGCCATGCGGATACCAGTGCCCGTAGAGCCCGCTGAAGCGGGCCGTCGTCAAGGGTTCGTTGACCGGCGTATAGGTCGACACCCAGGGATAGCGGGTTGCGACCGCGAGCGCATACTCCGCGAGACGCTCAGGAAGAGCGGGATCTACCAGACTCGTGCTCGGCGGACCACTGCCATGGTGGAGCAGCCCGACGATCGGCCGTATGCCCAGCATGCGGAGTCGCGCGAGCCGTTCATCAGGCCACTCCCAGCGTGCGGAACCCAGGCCGTTCGGCGCGGTCCGTTCCCACAGGATGGGATATCGAATAGCCTTGATCCCGAGACCGGCGAAACGATTGAGATCCTCCACGCGCTTATCGTGTCCGTTTCTAACCGATTGATCGAAATACCGATCGCCGACGCGATTAACGGTACACTCAACGCCTGCCCATAGCTCCATTGTGATCTCCATCTCCATTCGGCGTGAACACAGCATTGCCGAGCCTCTCGGCGGACGAAACGGTCTGCACAAGTGTCTGACGGCGGATGCCCGTCAGGGTCGTACAGAGGGATAAGGCCTGGGCCACGACTTGATCCATGTTGTAATACTTATAGGTGGCGAGCCGCCCCACGAAATGCACGCCGTCGGTTTCGTCGGCCAGCGCTTGATATTGTCGGTACAGCTCGGCATTCTCTGGACGCGGAATTGGATAATACGGGTCGCCTTCGGCCTGCGGGTATTCATAGACGATGCTTGTCCAGGGATGGTGTTGCCCAGTCAGATACTTGAACTCGGTGGATCTTGTGTACGAGTACTCGTTGGGATAGTTCACGACCGCCACCGGTTGATGTACGGATTTTGGGAGCGATTCGAAGCGGAACTCCAGCGATCGGTACGGCAGCTTGCCATAGCGGTAATCGAAAAACTCGTCGATCGGGCCGGTGTAGATCATCTCACCATACGGAATCACGTCTTTGATTTCCTGATAATCCGTATTCAGCATGAGTTTGATATTCGGGTGAGAGAGCATGCGTTCGAACATGCGGGTATACCCGTGCAACGGCATTGCCTGATACGTATCGGAGAAATACCGATCGTCGCGATTCGTCCGGACCGGGACGCGGGCCGTCACTTGGGCATCGAGCTGCGAGGGATCCAAAGCCCATTGTTTACGCGTATAGCCCCGAAAGAACTTTTCATAGAGTTCCCGCCCGACCTTACTCACGATGACGTCCTCCGACGTCCGGATCGTGGCGACAGGCTCGGCCACTGAGGCGAAGAATGTTTGCAACTCGAATGACGTCAGGTTCATGCCGTACAAGCGGTTGATCGTGTCGAGATTGATAGGCATTGGAAGCAGCTGCCCATCGACGCTGGCCATAACACGATGCTGGTAGGGCCGCCACATCGTGAAGCGGGAGAGGTACTCGAACACTTCACGGGAGTTCGTATGAAAAATGTGTGGCCCGTACTTATGCACAAGAATCCCGTGCTCATCGTAATGATCGTAGGCATTGCCCGCAATGTGCGGGCGCTTGTCGATGATCAACACGCGTTTGTCGAACCCGGCGGCCAGGCGCTCCGCCAACACGCTGCCGGCGAATCCGGCTCCCACTATCAAATAGTCGAACATGGTCACCTCAAAGCGGCTCTCGCCGTGGTCTCGGCCATGAGCGCTTCAATGCGACTCCACGTTTTGTCCCACGACTGATCCTTCAAATGTTCATCGATGCGCATGATGCGCGCTGCGGAGTTGTCCTGCATACTGAGTTCCACCGCGGACACAAATGTGTCCACAGTATCGGCGATGCGGACGAGGCCGCATTCGCCATAGGACCGAACGACATCCCGAATGGATGTCGACACGACCGGTTTCCCGGCGGCGAGATACTCCGGTGTCTTCGTCGGACTGATGAAACGGGTCGCCTCATTGCGCGCGAACGGCATCATGGCGACATCCCACCCGGCCACATAGGTCGGTAAGTCCTCATAGCGTTTGGCACCCAAATAATGGATGTTCCTCGCGCGAGGCAGGATCGTCGCATCGACCTTGATTACCGGGCCGACGAGTACGATCTGCCAATCCGGCCGTGCCCTTGCCAACCCGTCGATGAGCGCAAGATCGAGCCGTTCGTCAATGACGCCGTAATAGCCGATACGCGGAGCGGCGATCCCGCGCTGATCCTCGGGTTGCACGGGGCACGTGCGCGCCGCGGCGAAATGGTGGACATCGACCGCACTCGGGAAGGCATGGACATTGTGGTGCGCGTCACGTTTGGCCTCATAGAGGCTATGGCCGCCGGTCAATACGAGGTCGCAGCGAGCCAGGAGTTCGGCTTCCAACGTGCTGAGCCCGAGAGGGGCGCCTGCAAAGGCCGACAGTTGGTCCATGCAATCGTAGATCGCGGAGACAGGGGACAAGTGTCTAGTAAACGGCAAGGCCATCGGGGTGTAATACCAGAGGGTGTACTCGCTGATGCCTTGCTGGCGGAGCAAGAGGTCCACGAGCGTCCGTTGCGCCTCCTGCAGCGCGTCGCCCTGGATGTGTTCGGGAATCCGAGGGACAACGACCCAGACATTGGCCGCCGGAGTGGTGATCTCCAAGGCCGCCTCGCTCCCGGACCGGACTGGTTCCTCGACGACGAACACTCGTCGCGCTCGTGCGGCGCGCGTCATCAAATGTTGCGGCCGCTGGAACACCCAGTTCCACCGCAAATGTGTCAGGCACACGACATCCGCGCATGAACGGTCCTGCGGCAAATCCTCATCGCCTACTATCATGTATTCACCTTTCTTAGGCTGTTGCGTTCACGTTGGTGCACATTCGTGGGCAGCAGGACGGTCGGAACGCGGCCACAGCGTTCGCGGTACGCGCGTGCAATGCGTGGAGCGATTCCGCTTGCTGTGTCTGCACGAGCCGCCATCACCACCGATCCCCCAAATCCGCCGCCTGTCAGGCGTGCCCCATACACGTCCGGCTCCGCGCGAGCCAGATCCACCAGCGCATCGATTTCGTCTGTAGAGACTTCGTAGTCGCGGCGCAATGACTCATGTGAGGCATACATGAGCTGACCGAACTTCTCCGCGTCTCGCGCCTCTAAGCACCGAACTCCTATCAGAACCCGATCATTTTCTGTGACCACGTGACGGGCTCGGCGGCCCAGCCGCTCTGGCAGCGATTCGATTCGCGCCAGGGTTCGTTGTCGCGGCTCCCCCTCCAGGGCGCGCAGGTGAGAAATTCCAAGCAATCGGCTGGCCTCCTCGCACTCCTCGCGCCGCTGCCGATACGACCCTGTCGCATGGCTGTGATCCACGCCGGAGTGAATGATGATCCATTCGGCTGCGAGTGGAAGCGGGATGTGTTCGTATCGCAGGGACATCGTATCCAGAAGCAATGCGCGGCCCGCCATGCCGAGGGCACAGACCATCTGATCCATGACACCGACGGGGGCGCCGACAAAGTCAGTCTCGGCTCGATGCGCCAAACGCGCAATATCCGCATCCGTCAACGTCAGTCCCATCGCCTCACGTAAGACGCGGAACACCGCCACCAGTAATGAGGCGCTGGACGATAGGCCCGCCCCCAAAGGCACCGTCGACTGAAGCGTGAGGTCGAATCCCGTCAATCGTTGGCGCTCTTGGCCGAGCAGGTGCGTGACGCCTTGGACATAATCAACCCATGCTCCCTGACGTGCCTCAGTGCCGAGTTCGTACGTATGGGACGATTGCACGGCAGCGACGTTCCCCGACCATACGTGCACGGTTTGGTCAGTGCGCAAGGCCAGTTCCGCTCGCGTGCGTTGCGGAATGACCGTCGGCAGGACATACCCGCCGTTGTAGTCGGTATGGTCACCCATGAGGTTCACGCGGCCGGGAGCGCTCGCCTCGAACTCGCTCCTTCGTCGAAACACCGCCTTAAAATCCGGCACACCCGACTCCTGTACAGCGGATGAAGAGTTACTCATCGAGATGCACCGCCACTCCTTGCAACTCCAGTGCCTTTACTTCAGGGAGCGTATCGGAGGTAAACACTCCCGCGCCTAGCTCACTTCCTGCCAAATATTTAAGTCGGCCCGGCATGCGATAGGCCGAATAGCACTCGATATGGAGATGGCTCTCGGGATGGGGCCGGCCATCAGTCGGGGCTTGATGAAACACCATGACATAGGGAAAGGCGATGCCCCATAACCCGTCATATTTCAGGAGCACGGTCTTTAACGCACGGGCAAAGTCGCGCCGCTGGACGGTTGAAAGTGAGGCGAGTGAGGCGCTGGGCTGTCGCGGCGCGATCCACACTTCATAGGCATAACGCGCACACGCCGGGACAAACGCGACCGCCTCCTCGCCTAAATAGAGCAGCCGTTGGCCATCAGTGATTTCTGCGTCAATATGGTCCTGCAGCAACCCCCGCCCGTGCGCACGGTAGTAGTCGGCTTGGTGCTGAAGCTCCAGTGCGGGAAGCGGGGGCACGAACGGGTAGGCATAGATCTGTCCGTGTGGGTGGGACAGCGTCACGCCGACCTCCATCCCTCGATTCTCAAACGGAAAGACATACTGGATGTCGTCACGGCTCCCTAACTCGCGATATCGGTCGGCCCATATTTCAAGGACGAGCTCCACATGCGAGAGCGAAAGGCTTCCGAGCGAGCTGTGGGGGTCCTGTGTAAAGACGACCACCTCGCAGACGCCGACTCCCGATCTCGTTTCCATCATACTCGGAGGCGGCGGCTTGGCATGTGTTGTCATCGTCGGGAACAGATTCTCAAACACCGCGACATCGTACGTTCCTCCCGGCAGCTCCGTCGGATTTCGCGCATCAGTAGTTGGTGCGAGAGGACTGTACTCAGGAGGAGGCAGGAACGTCCGCTGCTGCCGATGTCCCGCATAGACGACCCATTCGCCGCGCAGCGGGTGCCACCGGAAGTGACTGGCCGGTTCATTCCGCCCTAACGTCGGTGAAGGAATGGGGGTCGAAATCTCAATCGGCGTGCGGCCGTATAAGAGGAGTGTCCGCCCATCCGGCTTGGTGTACTCGCGCTTGTACACCGGATGTTCAGCGGGCCCGATGACGGTCATGCCATCGGCTCCCGCCGTTCGGGCGGGCCAGGGAAATCCCACGGTGCCACGCTGCCCCGCGTCGCCCGGGCTATGTCCTCGAGGGGAAATTTTGGTGTGCGATCGGCATACAAGAGCCCATTGGCCTCTTGATAGGTGTCGGTAAATTGTGTGTAGCAGAAGCCGGCGAGCAACTGAAGACCATGGACGACCCCTAGCAGGTCCGTGTAGCGTCGCCCGAAGTCTTTCGGGGTGTCGCAGTGGGAATAGCCCCAGGTCGAGCCCTCCCGCAGAGCGATGCCGCCGAATTCCGAGAGAACGACGGGGTGATTGGCTTGCTGATGACCTTCAAGCAGCAGCAGGCGACCGCCCGGGCGCTCGTGCTGAAAGAGCCGGACACGGACGTCCTTTGCATAATAGCGTCGCGCCATGCGTTGAGGATCTTCATCATAATCGTGGATTCCGATGATGTCGGTTGCGACGCTTTCCCAGCCGTCGTTGCCGATCACCGGTCGAGTCGGATCCAACGTCTTCGTAAAATGATAGAGTGCCTGGACATAGTGGCGCTCGGCGGCATTGTCCGGAAGATTGGGCACGCCCCATGACTCGTTGAAGGGCACCCAGGCGGCAATGCAGGGATGGCTGTAATCCCTCGCAATGACTTCTTCCCATTGCCGTTTTACCCGGCTGATCGACCGAGAGGTGAAGCGATAGGCGCTTGGCATTTCTTCCCACACCAGCAGGCCGAGGTGATCAGCCCAATACAGATAGCGCGGATCCTCGATCTTTTGGTGTTTGCGGACGCCATTGAACCCCATAGCCTTGGCCAATTCCACATCGAGCCGCAAGGCTTCGTCATCCGGAGCCGTGAGGCCGGTCTCCGGCCAGTATCCTTGGTCCAGGACCAGACGCAATTGATAGGGGCGGCCATTGAGTACTACGCAATCACCCTGTACCGAGATCTCACGCAATGCGGTGTACGTCGTCACCTGGTCGATCAGACGGCCATCGTTCCCCAACAAATGTAGCTGCACGTCAATCAGCGTCGGCGAGTTGGGGCTCCACAGCAGCTCGTTTCGTGAATCGTCGATGCCGGGATCGGACAAGGCAATGCGCCGATGGACATCCTGTCCGACGACGACATACGTATCGTCCGCAATGATGGTATCATTGGCCAGAAACCTCGCGCGCAATCGGAGTGGTTCCGCTCGGCGGCCCTCAATCACCACGAGCGAATCAATTTCCCAGCGCGTCAAACTGGACGTGAAGCGGACCTCAGCGATTCTCGTTTCGGGCACACGCTCGAGCCAGACCGTTTGCCAAATGCCGCTGGTTCGTGGATACCAAATCAAGTGCGGCTCCCGTTGCCAATCTTGTTTGCCCCGCGGCTGCTCCAAATCTTTGGGGTTATCGCGCGCACACACCACGATCTCATGTCGTCCTCCGCCATGGACCCACTCGGTCACGTCGACATGAAACGGGGTATATCCGCCTTCATGGATCGCAGCCCGGGCGTTATCGATCCATACCGTGGCGAGATAGTCCACTGCGCCGAAGTGCAATAGAAGCCGCTCGCCGAGCGCGAGCCGGGGTGGATCGAAACCGCGCCGGTACCAGCAGGCTTGGTAAAATCCGGTGTCTCCAACGCCGCTTCGCTTCGTCTCAGGAGCGAAGGGAACATCTATCGTGTCGTTCCAACGCACGTGTAACGGGTGTGACCACTGGGCATCCCGGTCCAATGCAAAGTCCCACGGCCCATTGAGGTTGATCCATTCGGATCGGGACAACAGCGGCCTTGGATACGCGTGCACAGAATTGCTCAACAGGACCGACCTGCTTGGAAGCCAGAGAACCGCGAGAGCATACCGTATCCATTGGTCATGCTGCATTGTCGCAGATGGAGACGGACGGGAACGACCGGTGGAGCGGAAGTCAGGCGGCAGGTGGGAAGATAGCACCTTGTAGGCGGCGGTTCGGATCTCTGAGGCCGAACTCCATCTGCCACACCACCGGGAAGGGTGCGACGAGGCATTCGGCGGCGGCTGAAGAACCTTGGCAATAAAGCTTTTCACTTCGCGACTTCGGTCTCGACACCAAAGATGACCAGCGGTTTGCCTATGACCGGTTCCACGGGATAATGCAGCATCTCCGATAGGACTCGATTCGCTTCGAGGATGACGCCGCGGGCCATCCGTCACGCCATACCCGTCAGGCGCGATTCGAAGAGTTCCGGTGGCAATCCGCATGGGCTTACTCCACGGCCTTCTCGGTCGCGTGGCTTTGCTGGGCACCGTTTCTTCGGCAATCTTGAGCGCTTCCACAGCCGTGTCGGGTGTAGAGGAACCCACGCTCGTTCGCTCGTTCAGGGCCCCCAGAAGGAGGCATGGTCAGCAAGCTCTTTCGAATGTCGGTCCGGATGGGATCAACGGCTGTCGGCGTCCGCGGGACACATTCATCCAAGGACCAGACGAACGACTGCTTCTCGAAGCACCGCAATCGTCCTCGCTTGGAGCCGCCTGCGTAGGCGGACCGTTCGCCGCAATTACAGCTTTCTTCCACGGACGATTCTATCCGTCGCCGATAGCGTTCGGCGGACGAGGGCAGTAGGGTGAAGCATGTGTCCAAAATGTTCTGAGACGAGATTTGATCCATACGGGATCTTTTTGGCGTTGTACCGGTTGCGCATTGGCGATCACTGATCAAGCATTGCGCCGCGAAAGCGATCGTGTTCCCGCTCGTCGCTCAATCGAGAGCCGTATTCTCATGCCAGACACACTCATGAGACAAGCTGATTTGGCGGAGGGGTATCGGCATTTCAGCGCCATCTGATAGACCCTTGAGCCTCATCCTGATGCGGTCAGCAACTCTCAAGGGAGACATTCTATGCGCCGACCCGTCGTAGTGATCGTAGCGACTGTAAGCCTTGTGTGCAGCATCGGAGTCTGGGCCGCGGACAAGTCAACCCGCCAGGCGCCCCAGGCGTACGGACAGGAAGAGAATCTGGCGAATGGTGTTATTGGGGTATCGCTCCATGTAGGAGCGGATCGAGTCGGAGATCCGGCCGTCCTGTACGTCGCGATGGTGCATCCGCAGGGTCCCGCCCAGGAGGCAGGTTTAGCCCACGGAGACGAGATCACAAGCGTGGATGGGGCGGCGGTATCCGGTAAGAGTTATGAAGAGCTCGTGAAGATGATCCGCGGTTCAGCAGGTACCGTCGTCAGGCTCGGGGTGAAGGGCGAGGCCGGTACGCGCGAGGTCTCGGTTACTCGGGTACCGAGCGAAACCCTTGCCCAGGGGCCGGGGGGGTCGCGGCACAGCCCAACCCCGTGACCATCTCGCCTTCGGAGTCTCCCTGGTGGCGCTGTGAACGTGCCGTCATGTCACGCCGCTCGGGATAGGCCGCAGAGAGAGCATCGGTACGCCACCTGGTCATGATTTCTCCTATCCTATTCCTCTTGTCTTGTCGAGCGGGATTGGTGTTGCCTCGCATGTCACGCCGGATGTCCCGGCTGCCGTCCGTACCTCGGTCCGATTAATGGTCCATAAGCGGGCCGCGCGAAACGTCGCCTATTGTCTGAGAGGAGCGTGGAGTTTCCTGATAGCACGGTCAGGCGACCCTCGCTCTCAATGTTCACCTTGGGTCTGTAGTCTCGCCGAATGGTTGGACGTGATTTGGCGCAAGAAGCGAGGGTCGATGTATGCGCTCGACGTGACCGTCGGTGCCGTCGTTTTGAGCAACTATCGCAATAGTGTTCAGTGTCGGAGCGTGGCGGTGAACCGCCGGTTTTCGCACGAAGGCGACAAGGCTCGCTATGAGGTCTTGGCGCTAGACGACCTGCTGTGGCTCCGGACAATCCCTTCCTGAAAGGCGCCCTCGTGTCCGCATGTCCCTTCATTCCATCGGGTGAAGTCGGAAACCACGGTGTATGGCCACAATTAGCCTAAGTCATATTGTGAAACGGTACGGACAGACGGAGGTCTTGCACGACGTTTCGCTCGACGTCGGCGAATCTGAATTGATGGTCTTTGTCGGTCCATCGGGGTGCGGCAAATCGACGCTGCTGCGGACTATCGCCGGGTTTGAAAGGCCGACTGCCGGCGACGTCGCGATAGACGGCCGCGTGGTGAACGATAGGCCGCCGAACCAGCGGGGAGTGGCGATGGTCTTTCAGAACTATGCGCTATACCCACATATGACGGCCGGGGACAACATCGGGTTTGCGTTACGGAACCTCCGAGTACCGGAATCCGATGTGCGGCGACGGGTCGCCGCGATCGCGGAGATGCTGCAAATCCAGTCCCTCCTGCAGCGCCGGCCTCATGAAATGTCGGGCGGTCAGCGTCAGCGTGTGGCGATCGGCCGTGCCTTGATACGGGATCCCAAAGTATTTCTCTTCGATGAGCCACTGTCGAATCTCGATGCTGCTCTACGTGTGCAGATGCGAGTGGAACTGGCCCGTCTGCACCAACGGTTGAGCGCGTCGATGGTGTACGTGACCCATGATCAAACCGAAGCCATGACGCTGGCGGACCGCATGACCATTCTCAATGCTGGTCGCATCGAGCAGATCGGCCGCCCTGTGGAGGTCTACCGGCATCCGATCAATCTCTTCGTCGCGGGATTTCTTGGCGCGCCTCCCATGAATCTCCTTCCCGGCGTCGTGCACGCTGCACGAAACCACGAGGTGCACGTCCGTCTTGGCCATGGCTTTATCGTCCACGTGGACGCCGATGCCACTGCGCTCACGCCTGGCGCGCCGGTTACGGTCGGGGTCAGACCGGAGCAGCTCCGGATTGGTGCGCCTGGCGACGGCATGGTGGGTGTGGTGAGCGTCGCGGAGCGTCTTGGGCATCGTACGCTCCTGTATGTGGCGCTCCGGCACGCAGCGTCCGTCTCGGACGGGAGCATGCCGGACATCATTGTGGAGGCCGGGGCAGCCGAGTCCGTCGATGAATCGACCATCCCAAAGCCCGGGGACCACATTCATGTCAGTGCCCCACCACAAGCCTTGCACCTCTTCGATTCCAGGGGACGAGCTGTGCCGGCTCTCGGGGAGCGCACTGCCTCTGTTCCCGAAGCGATGGGACAGTAGCGCGGCATGCAGGCCCGGCGCTTTAGGCAACATCGGAATATCTATGATGCCGCGGTGCTCCTGACTCCGTTTGTAATCCTCTACGCGGCATTTCTCGTCTATCCCTTTTGCAAGGGGCTGTGGATGAGCTTCCATGACTGGCCCCTGCTCGAGCCGGCCGGCACGGAACCGGTCTTTCTTGGACTCGGAAACTATGGCGAGCTCGTTACGGATACAGTGTTCTGGACCTCACTGCTTCACACGCTCGAGTTTACCCTCTTGGCGGTGCCGCTCATTACCATCACCGGATTAGTATTGGCGCTCGGATTACGTCACACTCGACGGGGCTCAGCGGCGATGCGCGCCGTCTTTTTCACCTCGGGCGTCTTCTCCGTCACCGTGGTCACGCTGATCTGGCTCATCGTCTTCAATCCGGTGCGAGGACTGTTGGGGCAGGCCTTCTTCGCGATGGGACTGACCCCGGTCGATGTCCTAGCCGACCGACGGTTCGCGATGCCGGCTCTTGTCGTGACGACGCTATGGTGGTCCGTCGGGCTTCCCATGGCGCTGTTTTTGGCCGGCCTTCAACATATTCCCCCCGCACTGTACGAAGCCGCGGAACTCGACCATGCCAGCAGCTGGACAATGTTTCGACGGATTACATGGCCCGGCTTGACGCGCACGACATGGCTGGTCGTCTTCATTGAAGTCGTGATGCATTTTCAAGTCTTCGGGCAGGTCCTGCTGATGACCCGGGGAGGTCCTGCCAATTCAACTCGGGTGCTCGTCCAGCATATCTACGAGAGCAGCTTTCGCGACTGGCGAGTCGGGTATGCGTCCGCCGCCGCCATGGTGCTGTTCACTGTCCTGCTCGGCGTGTCCCTCGTGCAGTTCCGCATCTTACGACAGGACGACTAGCGGTGCTCGCCGGAGGAAGAAGAGGGGAAAGGCCGATACTCTCGATGCTGATCGGCATCATGGCGTTCTTATGGGCGCTTCCGATGCTCTGGGTCGTCCTGCTTTCGCTGAAGCCCAACGAGGTCTTGAGACTTGCCGGGCGATCTCTGTTTGTGCCCTATCCGGTGACCCT
Source organism: Nitrospira sp. Nam74 (assembly GCF_965152615.1). Taxonomy (NCBI): domain Bacteria; kingdom Pseudomonadati; phylum Nitrospirota; class Nitrospiria; order Nitrospirales; family Nitrospiraceae; genus Nitrospira; species Nitrospira sp. Nam74. The sequence continues at coordinate 748,770 of NZ_OZ224220.1, forward strand.
GGAACATTACGAAACGCTGTTCCGGGTGTCTCAGGCGCCGCGGTGGCTTCTCAATAGTTTTATCGTTGCCGGCTCTACCACCGTGCTGACACTTGTCGTGTCGTCCCTCGCCGGCTATGCCCTCGCCCGCATTCCGTTTCCAGGAAGGACAGCCGTGTTTGCCGGCATGGTGGCCGGCACGATGATTCCTGAGCAGGCGGTCTTTCTTCCTCTTCATTCTATGCTCTCGAGCTGGGACCTCCATAATACGTATGCGGCGCTGGTGGCGCCCCGTGTGGCCGGACCGTTCGGCGTCCTCTTGATGGCGCAGTTCTTCAAAGCGGTGCCGCGCGAGTTGGAAGAGGCGGCCGAACTCGATCATGCCGGGCGGTTCAAGATCTTCCTGACCATCATGCTTCCGCTCTCGCGCCCGGCGCTGACGACGCTCGGGATTTTTACATTTCTCGCCGGATGGAACGACTTCCTATGGCCGCTCGTGTCGGCGACCGACTCCAACATGTTTACGATTACGGTTGGTCTCTCGTCGCTGCAAGGGAACTTCGCGCAATCGGAGAGCCTCGGTTTTCTCATGGCCACTGCTGTTTATGCCAGTCTTCCCATGGTGACCGTCTACCTTCTCTTTCAGCACCATATCGTCCGCGGCGTGGCCATGGCGCCAGAGAAGTAGCATCCATGTGGAATGCGAGAAACAGGACCGGTGTTGCCGCCGCGGTGGTGCTTGCGCTAGCCATGGCCGGACTGTTCGCGAGGTACGGTGCAAGCAACATGGCGGATGAGGCGGACCGGCGGCGGATAGACCTGACACTCTATCGCTTCTTTGGCGGATGCTCCGATCAATACTCCGGTGTGACAGATGTTTCACAGGCCGTTGGTGAATGCGGCATCATTCAGGTCTTGACGAATGCCTTCAATGCCACGAATCATCAAGGCGCGGTGGTCCGCACTCAGAACATTGAATGGAGCGCCTATTATGACCGGCTGAGCGCCGCCTATGCCACGCGTCATCCGCCGACGATTGCGATCATGAATCGCAGTGCCCTGCCGCGCTTTGCCGATCGGGGCCTCCTGCTGCCTTTGAAGCAGGACCTTCTGGCGGCCGGCGTCACACTGGACGACGTGGTTCCGTCGGCCCTCGAAGGCGTCATGTTCCACGGCGATCTGTATGCCTTACCGTTCGATATTCATGGCCTGCTGTGGCATATCAATGTGGGGCTCATGGCGCAGGCCGGGCTCGTGAGCGCGACCGGTGAACCGGTTTTGCCCGGAAGTGCTGAGGAACTCCTGTCACATGCCAAGCGCCTGCGGGAGAAAACGGGGCGCGCGTATCTCGCCATTCCATCACAGACAGACCCGATGCCGGTGTGGACGTTCGAAACGTGGCTCTGGCAACAACGCGCCACGATAATTTCGCCCGATCACCGCTCCGTCTACGTCGATACCGTGGCTGGGCGAAGAGCGCTGCATCTGTTACAGAAGCTGTACGATGACGGATACGCCAATCCGCATCACGACTATGCCGGTGCTGAGCAGGCCTTTCTCAACGGACAGGCCGCGATTCTGGTGAACGGAACGTGGGTTGTGGATGGCTATCTGGCCCACGCGCAGCTGCCGGATGCGAGACTAAAACACTACGCGGCCCGCACCGTACCCAATTTATTCGACACGCCGGCCGCGTGGGCTGATAGCCACGTCTGGGTGCTTCCGCGACCCGAACGGCCAAACGCGCCCGTTCATGGCGCCGCCATCGGATTTCTGAAACATCTCTTCGAGCAGAGCCGCTATTGGGCCAAAACCGGACATCTGCCGGTTCGCCTTAGCACACTGACAAGCCCCGCGTTTCAATCCTTACCAGAACGAAAGGGATATATGGACACGGCCGCGATCGCCCACATGCTACCCCCCGTTCAAAACCATAAGGCCATCCAAGATGCGCTTATTCAGGAGATCGCTGCGACATGGTTGCTGCCGCGCAGTCCGGACGAGACGCTGCGGCGTGCTCAACAGCACGTCGAGCAGATCCTTGAACGATGAGCGCGCGCGATCCCGCATGATTCTCTCTGTTCGACGGTGAGCGAGCCGTCGCCCTTCTGACTGACATCCGAACGCGACCCCCCTCGCGACGACTGTCACGCGGTTCAGTGCTGCCCACAGGTTCCGCCCAAAGTCGCGGGTTCCGATATTCGTCATCCCCTCACGTTTATGAAAGATGACTCCCGACCCTAATCTGCAGCCCGGCTGATTGGAGCGGCTTGATGAAATACGGTACTTGCGTGTTTAACATCAACCGGTGTCTGGCCTGCCAGACCTGCTCGATGGCGGACAAGTCCACGTGGCTGTTTTCCAAGGGACAAGATGCTCAACGAAACGCCGAGTACATCGCCAGAGAAATCCGGTTTCGGTGGCGTCACAAAGGTGACTCGGATCACTGTATGCTTAGGGCATTTCCTGTTCATTCAGTTTCGGGATAGTGCCAGGATAGCGCTGGAGGATCATCGAGCCATCAAAGGGCTCCTTGAAGCCCTTCACGCGATGCCCTCCGGTTTCCAATGGGCGACCAATTCAACGAATTGTATGAAGCCGCAACTCGCCATATGAAATGAGGAAGACGAATTATTTGGCCAGGCGGATGGCGTATTGACACAGCAAGAAGCGGATGAACTGGGAATGAGCAGGTCATCGGTGTCCGGCGTTGTCCGGTACTACTCAGAGCTGCTCCGGTGGTGCAGGATCTCGGGCGGCTCACCACTCACGCTCCTTTCTTAGGAGGCCCAGAACGCGGATGACCTTACTGACGATGATGTTAGCCGGCGACCAGGCGGGATGACGAGGCCGAATCGACGTGTGGAACACGAACCTCTACGCGTGGTCTTCTCTCATGGTATGACTCTCCGGCAAGTGCGTGTGGGGAACATGCAGTAAAGGGTGAGCTGGAAAGTGTTGATTTAGAGTCGGCTTGGAGGATGCTTTTCAGAGGTGTGCCGGTCGTATCGAAGAAAGTAATTCGTTCAAGCTATCACCACTTTGGGCAGTCAAAACTTCGCGTGCGGGTCGGCAAGGTGAATTAGGACAGATATCTTCTCCGAAGATCACGACCGGGTGACTGCACATCATGGAGGACTGGCACCATGGATTCGCCGGATAGCACAATGACGTGGCCGTGGTAGCCGTCCTGGCGCTTTAATACCTCGGCGCCACTTGGCGCTGCCGATACAGGTCTAACACAATCACGGCCGGTTGACGGTCCTTCATCGCAGCCATGAGATCTTCACGATGTTCGGGAACACATGGTCTGATAACCCTTGGCTTGCAGATTCTCAGTTAGGTGCCACGACTTCTGCAAACTGCTCCAACCCGTGAATTTTTTCCCGTAATTGGGCGTTGAGCTGCTCTGTGGCGTTCTTTGCGGTCGTTTGGTCCCGCACAATCTTTCCAAAACATCCGCTTTCCTTTATCGCCACGAGACAGCCCTCGATCCAAATGCGGCGTCCATCCTTCCGTACCAGCCATCGATTGTCACACGCACGCCGACCCTCCGCAGCCTGTTGAAGCTCTTTTTGCGGCACCGCACTTTGGATGCCCTCTTGGAGAAATAAACGCGAAAAAACTTTGGCCCGTGATCTCGGGGCTGCGCGCGGTGCTCACGCAGTTGGCGAATACGCTGGGCAAAGAAGGCGCCATCGACCAACGCGAAAGCTTCATCGATGCCACGTTTGCCGCGGCCAAAGGCGGAGGCGCTGAGATCGGCCCGACGCGCCGGGGCACAGGCGTCAAGATCCCCGCTATTGTGGATCGTCATGGGCTGCCGCTCTCCGTGAGCACGCATGCGGCCAATCATCATGAGGTCACGTTGGTGCAACTCAGTTTCGGCTTCTACATGCTCGAGGCCAAGCCCGAACATCTCATCGGCGACCGCGCGTATGGCAGCGATGGTCTCGATGCTGCCCTCAAGAGGAGGGCGTGAATATGATCGCGCCTCATCAGTCCACTCGCAAACTGAAGACCCAAGATGGCCGCCATCTGTGGCGGTACCAACGACGCTGGCTCGTCGAACGGTTCTTTGCCTGGCTGCAATGGAAGCGTCGGCTGTTGATTCGCTGGGAATACGACGCCACGAACTTTTTGGGCTTCGTCCAGCTTGCATCCATCACCATGCTGCTCAAGCAATTTTCAGATAGGCTCTAAGACAGCTCTTGAGAGCGGCTTCGACGACGCTCTTGGGTGATCGCCGTTGGCGCGACCGGTGTGAGGTGCGATTGTGCCTTGCTGAGAAGCGTGTCGTATTCCTGCAGCACACTAATCCGCCCCACCACCACTTTCTCCGCCTTTGGCGCTACGACGACTGATTGTCTGCTCGTCGGCATCCTCCGCAACCGCAAGGGGCGCATTCTGCTCCGGCGTGGATTGCGATGTTGTCTTGATCTCTTCTTTAGAGGCCCCGCGTGGGGGAACTCGTTCCTGATTCTTTTTTTCCTCTTCGAGCGCAAAATGTGTGACGCCCGTCTTTTTGTTGTCGTCTGATGATTCCGCCATGTCTATATCCCTTTTTATATTAGATATAAGGCTGCGCTATCGCGAGATCGCGATTGCACGGGTAGCGAACTAGTGTCCCTTCTTCCCCCGTTCCCTCTCTTTTTCTTCTCGACTCTTTTGAGGCATCTGCCCTGCTTCCTCTTGCTTAGTGCTGGAACTCAGCCCCTGGGGCGAGTCCTTCCCTTCCTGTTGTTCCTTCATGCGCTCCTGGTGCATCATTTCTTGGGATTGCTGCGTTCCCCCTTTGCCTGATGCGCCGCCCGACATTCCCCCCGAACCACTTTGAGCGAAGCCGAATGGTGCACTGATCAATAGAATCAGCAGCGTTGACGGGCCTAGTGTTGCTAGAAAAGTCATAACGCACCTCCCTGTGTTTCGGGAGTGTACGACTGAATAGGCACAACGCAACATCAGTCCTGTTTTCCATTCGCTGTGAGAGTACGCCGACAGACCCAGGTGATATGTGCTATGCCGGCCTACACCAGTGATTATGGATGGAAAGTAAATGAATCACCGGGATCGAAATGTAGGTGTGATCGAATGACATGGCCCTCTGTCAATTTACCGGACACAAGGTCGTTTTTTTATTTCAATCTCAACATGTGGCTTGAGAATGCGCTGGACGCTTCTGCGGCTTCATATTACCGTAGCAGACGGAGGTGACGCGCCTCACAAAGGCTGTCCTGAAACATGGCGGACGTTGGCACGCGGTAAAGGACTGGTTATCTCACGCGGAAGGAACATGTAACGGCTTTCCACGGAGTTGGTCCTGCGGCTGCTACAGTGTCATCATCCGTTGCCCATGGCCAATCCGATAATTGCCGGGCGTAGCCCCGTTACGACTTCGGCGAGTGCCCCATAGCTCAATTTGTCCGGAGTATCGTACCGCGTGTGATAATAGGGATAGCGAAAAGGCGCCGTATCGGTCGCCATCATGGCGGGATAGCCGCATTGCCAGAATGACCAGTGATCGGACGAGCGCACCCCCGGCAAGAAGCCTGGAAGCGCGATGGCCCGGACCGGTAAGTCTGAACCTCCACGAAACGTTCGAGCGACAGTGTGCACAAGATGTCGAGAGTTTATGTTGGAGACGAGCGCGAGAAACTTCCCTTGTAGTGGACGAAGGAGTTTCGCTGGCCACGGGTCCTTTAATGGAGGGTCGTACGCGGGAAAACATCCCAGCGTCTCTAAGCTGAACATCGCCACAATGTGATCCCCCCGATGACGACACGCCCTTGCATAGACGAGGCTGCCCATCTTCTTAGTCCGAATGTAAGGTGGTTCTTCATTCACAAAAGCGACAAATCGCAACGTGCGGCTCATTCGACTGCTGGCCAATGCACGAGCGAGTGCCAAGAGGGCTGCTACACCGGTGGCATTGTCGTTCGCGCCTGGGCCACCCCGCACCGAATCGTAGTGGGCGCCGATAAGAACAATCTCGTGCCTATCGCCGATTCCGGCCAACTCACCCACAACGTTGTGACAAGCGCGCCCCCCAACCGTATAGGTCTGACGACATACCGGTACGCCCGCTGATTGAAGGGCGTCGTCAATGAAGGTGGCAGCTCGGTCCAGGTTCGCATATCTCGCCGTGTTACGCTCCCCGATGTCGGATGCTAGCACGCGGACATCGTGCTGCAGCGCTGCCTTCAATTTCTCTCGACGGTCCTCTGACCAACCAGCCGTGACAGGGCGCAATAGTGAAGCCAGTCCCATTCCTCAGCACCGCGCCGTTCCGAGGCAGGCATACCTAGTCATGTAGGCATCGTCGCAGGACAACTTATATCTCATAGACCTCGCCTTCAGTACCACTTCCTTCGATGTCCTCATTGCTGGTCACCATGCCGGTGCCCCTTCAGTCCGCCGCTGCTTGGTGTCGCTCAGGGCCCCTAGGACCTGCTCGTGGAGCGAGAGAATCTTATTCCTCTGACCGCTGTCTTGCTCAGCCTGGGTGAACAAGCACTCACGGAGCAGTTCAGCCTGCGCCACGGTGAAATCCAACTGTACTCTCGAGGGGTCCAGCTCACTGCTCATCGGGACGGGCTCCTTGGTATCCGTTACCTTGCCCCGTGCAGAAAGAAGCCATGCCAGCACCGATGCACCAAGGATGCAAGCGCCCAAGACTTGTCCGGGCAGCAGTCGCCTATTCTCCCACATCCAGTGTCCGCTAACCTCTCGCCCCTCAGCCATCGGCTCAAAGAGGTTGCCAGCAGTCGGCGTCGCGCCTTTCTTTCGGGATAACTGGAAGCGATCCGACAGGACTGCCATAAATCGTTCGGTGAAGCCGGGAGCGAGCTGATGCTGCGCGTTGAAGAACCGGCCGCTGTGGCCAACAAACACCTCACGTCGGGGCTTCTTTACTAAGCGAAGGATCGTCTGGGCGACACGTTGCGCCTCATAGACGGGCGGCATGGCGTCGACGGCACGTCCGCTGTAATTCGCCGCGTGCTGGAAGAGTGGCGTATCAATGGTTGCCGGCATAACCGTACAGACGTGCACGTCGCGGTATCCCTCAAGCCACAGCTCTTGTCGGAGGCTCATCCCCAGCCCACGGATAGCATGTTTGGAAGCGACGTAGGCACTCATATAGGGTTGCGAGAGTCGGCTGTCGATGGAGGCGACATTGATGAGGACGCCATGTCGTTGCGGCAAAAAGTGCTGAAAGGCGGAGCGCGCGCCATGGATGTAGCCGAATAGATTCGTCTCAATCACCCGCCGATGATCGTGCATCGGTACGGCTTGGAGGGACCCGAATGCGGTCACCGCTGCATTGTTCACCCAAACATCAATGCGCCCGAATCGAGCGCCCGCGCGGCTTGCCAAGTCATCGACAGCGGCCGAATCGGTGACATCGAGCGGCACAGCCATCGCCTCACCGCCTGACCGTCGGCACTGCTGGACGAGCGTCTCCAACACATCGTTGCGCCGCGCAGCGAGGACAACATCTGCGCCGCGCCTGGCAAATGCCAGCGCTGTGGCTCTTCCAATGCCACTGGTTGCCCCAGTAATGACGACGACCGGCCGTTTATTCACCATTGCCATGTATTCCCTGGGATGTGACAAGCTAAATCACGCTATGGTCAGACGATAAACCATGCCCAGATGCCGCAGTATCGGTCATATGGAAGACTGACGTGCAGCAATATGGCACTGATGTGCCTCCATCCATATGAACGCTGCGTCGGCGTTCTGATACAAGGTCTAACCGTAGCCGCCGGGCCGAGAAAAGACACGCATCCTGATTCTCCTACCAGCTCAGGCATCAGTACGTATAGGGCGGTCGTGAACCGCTTTCTTTTACCTTCCCCCCCGAGCCCGAGAATCCTGTGGCAGCTGACAATCGATACCGGGGTCCTGGGCATGGCGGCAACAGGGAAGGTTGGATTAATGCTACGTCAGGCTTACACCGTTTGACCTCCATCGATGACCATGGCGTGCTCGACGACGAAGGAAGACGCATCGGAACACAGCCAGAGGACGGCATTGGCAATCTCCTCTGGCTTCCCCATCCGTCCGACGGACTCCTGTGCGATCACCCTGTCCGTCCTCAGAAGTGCCCTGGTGAAGCGATCCATCGGGCCCCTTGTGCGGGTGACCTCCAGAGTACCATCGACATGCGGGTTGGTGTCCTTAGACCGCGCAATGTCATTGACCCTCCGACCCCACGCGGGCCCCAGCGGCTCTATCCAGTGCCCTGCCTCTTGACTCTCTTTTTCGACGTGCTACCTGTTGCGGTAGTTTTGGATGGAAATCAGCAAGGAGGTGTCGTATGAATGTCGCGCGCTGGGATCCCGTCCGGGAACTCGAAGACATGTCTGAACGGCTGAATCGGATGTTTGCCCGTCCTCTGGCTCGTCAGGAGAATGGTAAGGAGAGGCTAACGGTAGCTGATTGGGTACCGACCGTCGATATTGAAGAAGGGGAGCAGGAGTATTTGATCACGGCCGAACTGCCTGGGATCAAGAAAGAGGATGTGAAGATTACGCTTCAGGATGGTGTGCTGACCCTTCATGGAGAGAGGAAACAAGAAAAGGTTGAACAGGGCAAGCGACTCCATCGGGTCGAACGTTCGTATGGCGCCTTTGTGCGAAGCTTCGCGCTGCCGGATGTGGTAGATGAAGGCAACGTCTCGGCAGAGTTTAAAGACGGTGTTCTACACGTTCGGCTCCCTAAATCCGAGAAAGCCAAGCCAAAAGCCATTGAAGTCAAAGTCGGATAAGCGCTCGGCAGAAGGACGGCATTGAGTTTTCGCACCCATCAAAGCCCGCCCGTCGTGCGCGGGCTCTGATGGGCGCCCCATTACGGCAATGGGGAACGGTTGCGCCTACATTGTGTCGTAGAACTTTATAGCAGGGCCTCTTCAGCTTTCATCCAACGTGGGCGCTTCATAAAAGCGATGCAGCGTTGACCCGAGAGACCAGTCACGACAGTAACCAATTCCCATCCTGAAATCCCTTGATGGTTCAACCACAACTCTACAGTGGCACTATCTGAGGGATCAAACTCCTTCATAAAGTATTCCCACCCGTCATTTTTCATCTCAGGCATACATCCTCCTTAGAACAGTGGCTTATACATCAAAAGATCGCGCGTACGTTAGCATTATCGGCAGCTCTCCAGCATGGCAAGAGCTCGTGAGAAGCGTGGGATCTCGGATACGGGAACACCGGATATCTCCACTGAGTAATCAGGACTCTTCATTTCATCTGCCTATATGGAAAGGGTCCTATTTGCATGGTAATGCTTAGGTTAGTCTGTCACCTGATAGCTGTACAAGCCATCACGTTGTAAAACTCACTCTTACGTTATTACGCGCGACAACATTTTGATGTCCCTGGACTTCTGTCGCCTCTATTAGCGCCTCCATTTCAGGATCGTCTTCTTTTCCGTGCCACCCACATATTAGGAGGTCGTTGATGCGACGAGCGGGACGTCCCCGTCGGACTCAAACAGATGTTATGATGATCGTTGCCTATGATGCGCGCCGCGTTCACGGCACGCTCAGGAAAGCCGCGGCACAGTTGCAGTTGAGCCATGAGCGGGTTCGGCAGCTCGTGGCACAGGGCGTGGCGAAGGGGCTGGTGCCAGCACTCCCGCCGAAAGACGCCATACGTTCACCCAATCCCTTTGTCGATCGAACCACGACCATGAATCTGCTAGCGCAATACGGGACGACCGTCGCCATCAGCCGGGTCACGGGGTGCTCCATTACGCGACTGCGCAGTCGGCTGACTGCGTACGGTCTGCGGGGCCGGAAGTTATGGGCCCTAAATCGTGACTACCAGAAACGGGTGATGGCCAAGCAGCGCTACGATGCCTTTGTAAACGCGCAGTGTGGGACCCATCCTACGACGACCCAACTAACGTTCTTCAGAAGGCAGGAATCTTGATGCCTTTATTCGTCGGCATTGGCGATCGGCCGTGGCCTTTCGCCGGGCGTATGGCATCCGGGTCCATGCACCCGTCAGGCGGGCGCCGATTGAGAGGGCGGCATGAAGGAAGGGGCTCCTCCCTGCCAGAGGCTTTCAACGATGATCTAACTATTTCCTGCCGAGGATCGCATCCTTAGCCGCCTTGGCCACGCGGAATTTCACGACGCGTTTGGCGGCAATCTTGATGGTTTCCCCGGTCTGCGGATTACGGCCTAAACGGGCTTTACGGTTCGCGAGGGCCAATTTCCCAATGCCAGGAATTGTGAAGGTGTTCTTCGCTTCCTTGTAAGCCAAGGCGTTAAAGGCATCGAAAAACTCTCCTGCGGTCTTTTTGGGGACACCCGCCTTTTCTGCCAAGTGAGTGAGCACCGCTGATTTCGTCATTGCCTTTGCCATGGAGCCTCCTGGATTGGTGTACAGAGAACGACCGGACGCTGTCTTGTAGGAGTTTTCAGTATATCTGTCAAGAGCACAGCCGCTTCAACTCTTAGATTGGATGATAAGCTTCCTGCACTCTATCGCCCCCAATGCCTATCGGTTCGTGCGGCGCTACCGCTCTGGAGATGGCCTGCAGTCTGATCTACGGACCCTCAAGGATAAGCAGCAGGTGTATCGGGTTGGTGGTCGATGCCCGGGATCCGGACCCGCTGGCCCGACGAGGTGATCCGGAGCTTTCTAAAGCTTGTCGGCCGGTGTGACGCATGGTTGTGGCGACGGAACCCCACGGTATGGACGAATTTTCTACACGAGCTCAATCGTCGGCTGCGCGCAGCCTCTACTCGTCGGCCGGGTCTCGCTAGGGCGAGGGAGCAACATGCGCGGTGAGGTTGTGACGATGACTGCCGCAGGGGAGTCGGTGAGTGAAGCACATCAGAAATGCCCTTTTTGCGCCGCCCGAAAAATTTTACCAGCCGGGCCTAGGGCTAAGAGGCATGGCGAACACGCCGGTGGTCGGCCTAAGCCACTCAGTAGGCCGGAAGGCTCCGCAAGGGTATCCCCTCTTCGGATCGATATCTCGCGAAGACCGAGATACGTCGGGTGACGAAGTTCCGCCCGTTGTCCACTCCGTGAATTTCACTCTCCACAGCAATGAGTGCCCGGATGCCATCATACTTTGGTTCGTAGACGTATTGACGATCCGTCAGTGATACCTCAACCAGTGAGGCGAACATCGGGCAGAGGCTGGCAGTATCCATACGTCAGGTTACGGGCCGTTGAGTCCGCTGCCGTTCGCAGTCTAAGGCATTACTCATGAACTCGCGACTCGACGCGTTTCTCGGCAGGGTCTTACGAGAATATGGTTCGGGACGGCTGATCAGCAGAGACCTTGTCACATTTTATTTGGATTTCCGTTGGTCGCCGCGATCGCCCTGTCCTTTCGGCACAGTGGCATTCGCGGTGCTCTTCTTGTCTCGACTCAGGGACCGCCCGATATCGACCTGCCGTGGCACGAGTCTCAACGTCTTCTGCATACTTTATGTCCAAATCGAATTGTCGTAAGGCACAGTTGGCGGGAACTATGAAAGTGGAGACGCAAGTGTGGCTTCTAAAACGTTGGGCACAGTTGAGAGCGAAACCGCCTATAAAACCGCCTATAATTCTTCGGCGAGAAAAACCGCTTTTCTAAGTTATTGAAACTGGAGCGGGAAACGGGATTTGAACCCGCGACCCTCGCCTTGGCAAGGCGTGGGTCAAGGTATTAGCCTTCAGCAAACTCATGTTGATGGTATGATTTCTTCGTGACAGCAGCGTGACAGAATATACAACTCCTAATGATATAAACCACGACAGCCGGAATGGTTGTTGGTCAGGCAGCAGTTTCTAAGTGATTGTATTTGGGAAGACCGCCCACTTTCTTTATGGAAATTTTCACTCGTACGTATTGGCTGTAACGGCCCTCTCAAGGCTCAAACACGGGTTCGAATCCCGTTGGGACCACCAACTTTTTTAAGCTGTTGTCTTGCATCATCAGCACAATTCCATGCCTGCCGACAAGGCCTGACCTTTATACATAATAGTAAGAAGATTTGTCGTTCCTGGTCCGTTCACAGGAACTACCGCCATCTCAGATGCTTGTCGGCAACGATCGTACGATCAGTCCGGTCACAGCCTGATCTCACACGGATGGCAATGCTGGTAGATTCTAATCAGCATTGAACATGCGCCTCTAGTGCGGGAGGATGAACGATGCAGATGGCGATGATTGTTTCCGCACGTCATGGAAGGGAAAGTTCAAGGCAAGGGAGCTACGGGCACGGTCCCTATGTCAGCCATGTGCGGCGGCGCCAGCCTTCCCTGCCTCCTCGACGAGGCATCCCCCACGGGTAAGGTGATCACGATACCCCCATTACATCGTTCAATCTGAAGTCACGGCGGGGGCTACGGGGATGGGTAGTGTAGCGGCCGATACAGGCTTGAGCCAACAGCCCATATCGGCATGTGTGCAAGGTTGTCTAGCTCATAGCTGTTCATCTCCGTCTCTGATTACATTTCGTCGCGAGAGACAAAAGAGAAGGCTGAAGGAAAGAGGTCCAAACGAGGGCAAAGTTGTCCGCCAAACCTTTCGACCGCGCAAAGTCGTTAGCGTGAACATTTGATGGCGGGGCCGATCCGTCACTCATCCTAATTGAAAGCAGCGAGCAAAGTTAGATACTGGATAATGGGTCAATAAAGTTCGATACTACTTTCGGTTCATTCGGCTATTCCCTATGGTTGAGACCATCTGTTCCGGTATTTTCCAGTCAAACCGACGATAGCCGTAATCACCATTGTGGTTAATGAGGTTCTGACCTCTATCACTCAGCGAGACCTTATCTTTGAATCCCCTGCTAAGCCAGTATCAGACAGGTAGAAAAGAATGTTAGCCAATTCCGCATGAAAGACCACATGGATGTCTCCCGGAAGAAAAGTGCGAGGGATGAACTTGGGAAGGGCTATGAGCTGAGCAAGAGCAATATGTCGAGGTCGCAGAAGAGGAACTGGAGGCGCTGGAGGCGGACGCGAATCGGAATATCGCGGTCTAAGGATTGTGCCGGTGAAAGTGGGAGATGCCGCGGAGTTTCAAAAAGCCTAGCGACTCTAACGTCTGCTCGCACAAAGCAACGGCGCAAGAAGCGCAGGCTACCGTGGCTCAGCTTCCCCTGTGAGACAGGAAGGCTCGTCATGGTTCGTGCACTCGCTGATGAGCGGCTCATGCTCCATGTACGGACGCGTCATCCGTTCAGTGTGTTCACGGGATCTAACTATGTCGACAATCCCTGTTTCTCATGATCGGCATGAATACAGAGGGTCGTGGTCTCACTGGAAATACCATGGTCATCTGGTTGGATCGTTCCTGGCCGCCCTTTTTATGGTCGGACTTGTCGCCATCTCCCTCGCTCCTGCAGAGGATGAGACCCCTATCCACAATGTGACGTCCCCTCTTTCTAAAACTGACAAAACCTCCAATACCAACGATCATCGAATCGATGACGCGGACATCGCCGCATTGCAAGACAAACGCATCGAGGCTGCCAAAGAACTGGCCGCTGTCAGCAGATCCGGGGATCTGCGAAGGGATGCCCCTTCCGGCGTATCTCAAGAACAGCTATCGGAACGACATGCCTTACTTCAGCAAATAGTACGAGCATATGACCAGGCGATAGATGAGTACCACCGGCTGGAGCAAGCTCGCGAGCGCCATGGAGACGTCACGAAGAGCAACACGGAGTGGAACGGCTTTTCGGAACCGGCGCCTTACTCTATTCTTCTTGCGGATGAACTGTGGAACACGGCATTTTCATTAAGGCTCGCGGTCGAGGGCCTCCAATCGCAGCTCAATATGATTGAGCTGCGATTTGGGAGAGCCCGGGAGTTACACAAATCTGCGGAAGAACGTCTTCGGCAAGCGTCTGAGCGCGTGGAAGCGGCAAAGGACCCAGCGGCGCTCGCGCGGGCTCAATGGGCACGCGACATGGAAGCGCTACGCAGTCGCACGGGATCTATCATGCTCACCGCTGCAGAACGATCGCGGAAACGTATTGAAGAGGAGCTGGCCGAGGCCCGCGACCGTCTAGCTTTTGCCCAGCGGCAACTGCAGACCGCCGAAGAACACGTTCGTTTCACGGAGGAGGACCTCAATAAAGTCCGTGCCCGTCTGACACAGGAGCGACAAGGACTTGATCGAGAATTGCAGCACACCATCGCTGCTGAGCACGTACAGTCGCACGCTTTGGAGGAGGCCGAGCGTCAACTAGATGCCATGAGCGGGCGGCAGGCAAGTCGATCATCCGGCAAACTCACCGGCAGAATGGGACGGCTCAGAAGAGCCGTGGAACTAAGACGGGTGCAATCCGACAACATGACGCTAAACGTGGATCTGCTCAAGCAGATGCTCGATATAGTGGAAGGCGAGCGTCAGCTTTGGGAAAGTCGATTTGCCCTTGCGCAAGGCGTTGAGCCAAGTCAAGCCCGCGAGGCGTATCGCCAGTCCGATCGGCTGCTGAACAGCTTGCACGCCTCTGGCAATTATCTACAGCAGCAAGTGACCGTTGTTTCGGGCGAGAGGAGCGAACAGGACAATCGGCTGAGCAACGCCTCCGTTGGCGATGATCACGCTCACTTGCAGGCCGTCCTGGATGCCCACCGTCAACGTGAAGCGCTTTACAACCGCGTGCTCCAGCGCGTGGATCAGGCCACGCGTTTTGTGGAACGTTGGCAATCGGAATTCAAGGAAAAACGAAAGAAGTTACCGCTGTCGGCACGCCTGACAGATTGGGCAAAACAAGCCTTTGGTCTAGGAACAGCGTTCTGGAACTTCGAGGTCTTCGCGGCCGAAGACACGATCGAAGTGGAAGGGAAAAAGATCACTGGACGGCGCAGCATCACCGTGGGGAAAATCCTCACTGCCCTCGGGATCTTGTTGATCGGCTATTGGATCTGTTTGTACCTGGCCCGGCTTATCAGCGCGCTCGTTGTTAGGCGACTGGGAGTAACACCGGAGCTCGCGAATCTGCTGCGACAGTGGACACAAGCCTTCCTCATCATCATCCTCATCTTGATCAGTCTCATTTCCGTCAAAATCCCACTAACCATTTTCGCCTTCCTGGGCGGTGCCTTTGCTATTGGACTCGGCTTTGGGGCACAAAATCTTCTGAAGAATGTGATCAGTGGCATCCTCTTGCTGATTGAGCGGCCACTGCGTGTCGGCGATTTAATCGAGGTGGACAATATCCGCGGGCGGGTGATGACTATTGGTCTTCGTTCCTCGACCATCCGCGATGCCAAGGGCGTTGAGACCCTTATCCCCAATAGTAATTTGTTGGACCGCAATCTCACCAATTGGACGTACTCCAGTCCGATCGGTCGGTTCTCGCTTCGCGTGGGAGCGCCGTATGGTTCCAATCAGGTCGGTGAAGTGCTGATAGACATTGCCAGGCAGCATCCTCGCGTGCTGAAACTTCCATCACCCCAAGCACTGCTTGAGGAGTTCGGGGACAAGGCGGTCATCTTCACCTTGCATTATTGGCTCGACATAGGGCGCGAGGTCGAACCGGCGGAGGTAGCCAGCGACCTCCGGTATATGATTGAGAAAAGGTTTATGGAAACAGGTCTCAAACTATTGCCAGCAGGATAGGCCTTGAATAGCCTTAACCACACCTGCTGCCGGAGTACATTACCGGGCCCCTGACTTTATGACCAAGGAGGGCTGAGCCCACTACAAGTCCAACGCCGAAAATTCTGGAGGCGCATCGCGAAAGTATGCCCGAAGATCATGGAAGTGGAGATCCTGCACGTTCCCACGCTTGCACAGGCGACCCCAATAGACGGTGAGGGGCGTCCATTGTCTGAAAACGTGATCCTCGATACAGGCAGGCCTTTGCCTCAGTGCCTGAGCAACGATTGCGCTTAGCGGAATCTCTTTTGGGGTTCCCTTCCAGCGACTTCTCGCAGGAGGCAGCACAAGCCACCATCCGTTATCCCGGAGTTTGGCTACGATCGCCCGATGTTCAGAATGTTGGCTTCCCTTAGCCCGGTATGTAAGCGACAAGACAGATCGCCCACAACTCTTCTGACGCGACCTTCTGAATGGCGGCCAATTTCTCGTCTGCTGCCATCCGTTCTCGGTTCACGGCCTCAGGCAGCGCCACGCGTTTCAACCTATTTTTATCGAGCGTTTCAAAATCGACGGCGAGATTCAGAATCCTCATGAGGACATTCCACTTCCGTCTGATAGTCGCGGCCGCAGCCTTCGCCTCCACACGCTCAGCAACATAATTATGCCGTCCGCTGCCCTCAATGAGGCAAGGGGCCGGTTTCCAATAATGCTCCGCACGGCGAAACGGGTTATTCTGACAGGCCTCGCGCATACAGCTGACAGAAGCAATCAAACGCGGCCTTATAATGCGCCTATCATAACCGCTGTGTGCCCAACCGATTTCGCTTAATATGAATCTACGAGGCAAAAATGCTTTCACTATCCGGAGAGGATGAGGTCCATAGAGACCTGTCACCGCGTTCAAGGCGAAACATCGAGCCTGATGAGAAGAGTCAAGTATCCGGTACGCTCGCATGCGTCGTTTTATGCGGGGCAGTTGCGTCGACCGGGTGTGGATCGGTTCCAGTCACAGATGGCTTCCGCACTCAGCTGCCGCAGCAGTCGGAAAAAATTATCGTATGGGGTCACCATCCGAGTGCGGTTGACACGGCTACCATCTGGTTGCAACGACGTGGGCTGTCCGCGCTCGATCAAGCCGGGTTGCAGCAGGCCCTGGGTGAGCACCGGCCACGCGCTGTCCGTTGGGAAGCGGCTGCCGAAGAGGAAGCGGTGATTTTGAAAGCGGCGACGGATCTCGGTGTGGATCAGGTGGTGTTCGTCCAGGATTTCGGCGATCTCCGCGCGCCGATGGTCTCGATCCGTAGTGTCCAGGCACCGACGCGGCGAGTGCTGTGGGGCGGCACAGCGCGGTTTGCCGATTATCGTTCCAAGCCACCGACGGATGCGCTGGCGGACCTCACCTGTCAAGCTTTGGCGACAGCCTGGGGCCTTCGTGAGCCGGGAGAGAAATGGT
Organism: Nitrospira sp. Nam74; assembly: GCF_965152615.1. Lineage (NCBI taxonomy): Bacteria > Pseudomonadati > Nitrospirota > Nitrospiria > Nitrospirales > Nitrospiraceae > Nitrospira > Nitrospira sp. Nam74. The sequence goes on from NZ_OZ224220.1 coordinate 765,781, forward strand.
TCAAGTCCTCTCAAGCGATGTGTACGGCGCCATGAGACCGTACGTTGTCCCGCTGCTCTGTCTAGTATTTTCCGTCTCCGCCTGCTCGACGACACGTGAGCTGTCCAGCACGCCAAGGTCGCCGGTCGAGCAGTTGCTCATCACACAATCCATCGTGCGCAGCCTCGACATTGCTGCGCTACCGCTTCTGCCCGGCGACACCGTCGCGCTTGAAACCGTGGGGATGACCGACGACAAGAACTTCGGGCGTGATGTGATTGCCGGATGGCTGGGCCGCCGTGGCGTGTTTGTGGGAGGCGGCGAGCCCGCCTATTCAATCCGCATTATTTGGCACACCCTTGGCGCCGAAAAAAGTGAAACCTTTTTCGGCATGCCGCCAATCCAAAGCGCCTTACTCCCATTTTCGACGCCTGAGCTGTCCTTGTACAAAGCGACCCGCCTCCGCGGCTATACGCGCTGCTCGCTTGACATCGTCGAGAAAAAGACCGGCCAACTGCTCGCCTCGACGCCGGTGACAGAAGCGGACGTGCACTTCAGTCGCTATACGGTGCTGCTTTTGTTCGTGTTCGATTCGACGGATATGATGCCCCCACCGTTGTGATTGAGATGTCCTGATGTGATGATCTGATGAATTCGAAGTCCTATCCATGAATCCCACGGTACTGTGATTCTGGAATGGCTCGCGCCAGAACGGCGTGAGCCAACATGAAGTGGTTCTCCTCGATGTCGGACTCCAGTTGCCCGGCAGCTCGTGGACCACGGACAGGTGAAGGGAAATCGTCAGCGCAATTCTGGGCTACATACTGCCGGTATCCTAGGTTATGCCGATCACCCGTATCGAAAAAATCATCTCAGGCGGACAGACTGGTGCAGACCGTGCCGCGCTGGACTGGGCCATTGCGAATGGGATTCCCCATGGGGGCTGGTGTCCAAAAGGGCGCCGTGCAGAGGATGGCATGATCCCCGAGCGGTATCGCTTGCAGGAAACCCCAGGACCTACGTATGAGCAGCGCACCATGAGGAATGTCCGCGACGCCGATGCCACGCTGATCGTCACCCTGGCAAGGGAACTAACTGGTGGAACGCTGTTGACCCGCCAATTTGCGAACACCATGAGCCGGCCGTGCCTGCATGTCATGCGTTGCGACCATTGGCGAGAAAAGATGAAGGACTTTTTGAAAAAGTACTCGATTCGGATATTGAATGTAGCAGGCCCGCGAGGTTCAGAATCACCCGGCATCCAGCAATTCGTTCAAGAGGTATTGAGCGAAATAAAGGCGATCACTCTATTCGGAAAACCCATCACGAGCTCTGGATGTAAATGATCGGAACATCAAGATCTAATGAAAGCATTTGGGGTTACACAAAAATAATTTGGCATCCCTGCCGTGATAGCGACCATGTTTCTGCCATTTCAGCTGCACCTTCAGCGGACCGCCGGGATTGCCGCTTTGATGTCATTTCCAAGGGGTTCTTTAACCCATAGGCCCTCAAGCTGCTTCCTGAGCCGTTCGAGTATTCGTCCTTCGATGAAATCAGAGAAGAATGAACGTTATGGCAAAAGCGTTATTTTTGCTAATTCATTATACCTCCAATAGTATACGTAAAGTCGCTAATTGCTATTGATCCTAGCTGAGCAGAGCCATAAAAGTTCATACCTGCCAGCATCTTCTCGTCTAAAATGCCGCCTCACGTACTTCGTAGGTCAGCGCAGCCATGCATGATCCGGACCCTCACGCGGCATGCATCTCATTCCGCTTGGCAGTACTCCCGCCTTTCCTCATAGAGGGGTAGTGCTAAATGTGAACCGTCCTTCGTCCGTCTGGGGTGTCTTGGCGACCTCATTTCAAACGGCGAACTGTGAAGGAGGTTCATGCTAATGGGCCAAAAGTGCCGATTCCCCATTTTAGTGTAGAAGTAGGTGTTCTCTATCTGAAGAAAACCATCTGCCGGAGCGGCGACCTGCTGGCTTTGAACCGACGACCCTTAAAAGTAGGAGTCACGATATAGAGATGGATGTGCTTGAGGACCAACAACACATACAAAGGCTTATCCAGCGCCTGCATGAGTCAGAAGCGGTGGCCAAATTAATCGGGAAAGCGCCTGCATTTGTTCGAGCCATTGCGCATCTTCCAATGATTGCGAAGAGTGGCGCAGCCATCCTGATTCATGGTGAGACGGGAACCGGTAAGGAGCTTGTGGCGCGAGCCATTCATTATATCGGCAGTCGGGCGCATTTCCCTTTTGTGCCGGTCAACTGTGGGCTGCTGTCCGATACGCTTCTCGAAGACGAACTATTCGGCCATGAGCGCGGCGCGTTTACTGATGCGCATAGCACGCGGCGCGGCCTTCTTGCTCAGGCCGAAGGGGGAACGCTTTTCCTTGATGAAATCGATGCGCTTAGTAAAAGGGCCCAAGTGTCTCTGCTCCGCGTCTTGCAGGACAAGAAATATCGGCCCGTCGGGTCGGCAAAAGAGCAGCACGCGGACGTCCACATTGTCACTGCAACCAACGCCGATTTGGATGGCCTCGTCCAGGCCGACCGTTTTCGTGCAGACCTATTTTTCCGGCTGTGTGTATTCTCCATCGCTCTCCCTGCCCTCCGTGAACGACGGGAAGATATCCTACTGTTGGCAGCACATTTTCTGAAGAAACATGCATTGCGTCCCCATGCTGTGCAGGAGTTGACTCCGCGAGCTGCGGCCATACTGACATCTTATGAATGGCCGGGGAATGTCAGGGAGCTGGAAAATGCATTGATTCGTGGCATGTATGCAACAGAAGGGGAAGGTCCTATCGATATCTATGATCTGGGCCTGAAGACCAGTGATCGGGGGCATAGCGCATCGGAAGAAACGTCCGGACCGCAACCATATGAAGTCCTCAAAAGGGAGGCCATTTCGAAATTCGATAGAGAGTATCTGACCAGACTCATGGCCGCTCATCAAGGCAATGTGACGCGGGCGGCTCAAGCTGCAGGAAAAGAGCGGCGGGTATTGGGTCGACTTCTAAAGAAGAATCAGATCGATCCAAAACACTTCGTCGTGCGTCGGTTCCGGGATGAAGCTGGGACTCCCGTGGCCCAGCAAGCGGGACCGTATAGTCCCACCTAGGCATCGTAAGTCGTAACTCATCTTTTTGTCGGCTGACCTCAGCCGAAGGCGAGAGACCATGCGTCTCCGCGAGCCCAGTCCGGTGTCGCCATTGGTCTTCTTCATTTATAGTTCCTTTGAATTACGTCGAGTTAATTAAGTACCTAAGCTGGCCCGCGTCTTGCTCACCTTATCAACTGACTGAAGTTCAGCACGGTTGCTCTAGTTCCATGACTGACTCTCAACAAGATTCGGAAGAGCGGCGAATAGCGAGGGTGATCCAAAATTATCTCGCTCATCATCCCAAAGCCATGGATACCCTCGAAGGCATTGCGGAATGGTGGATTCCTCGAGAACAGATTCGCGCCAACGTCACGATCATTGAGAAAGTGCTGGCTGACTTAATTCATCAAGGGACTGTAGAGACCTTCGGTACAGGCAAGAACCTGCGATATCGGCTGCGAGTCGACGCAGAAAGCTCAATGCAGTCTTTCCCGATGACGCAGCGTTGTTGCAAGAAAGCGGTGACTGAGTGATCCATGCGGCCCTCCATCATCTTGCATCTCACTTAAACCTCTATGTCCGGAGAACAGTAGACCTTGGCGAAGATATCGTGGTCCTCTCGAATATGATCGAGCAAGACGGCCAGGTGGCTCCGCACGTCAACAACAAGCTCGTGATGTCGCTCGTCAATATCGAAAAGGACACCGTTTCATTTCGCCGGTCGAATAGCAGCAACCCCGGAGCCTCACGGTCAGTCGAATCCCATCCTCCCATCTATTTGAATTTGCATCTGATGGTCGCCGCGCATTTCAGCGGCAATAACTATCCGGAGGCGCTGAAGTTTATCTCGCATGCCATCGGTTTTTTTCAGCGGTCCCCTGTGTTCGATCACCACAGCACTCCGGATTTGGACCCACGGATAGAGAAGCTGGTCTTGGATATCGAGAACCTCAGCATCCCGGATCTCAGTAATCTATGGGGAGTCTTAAGTGGCAAATATCTACCCTCTGTTCTGTATAAGGTTCGAATGGTGGGTTTCGATGCGCGAGATGTTCGAAGCCAGACGCCGACACTCAAGGACCCGCAAGCCTCATTGAGCCATTAAGCCTGTACGTATCTATGGGATCGTATCGACCATTGTTCAGTGTAGCCGTGGAACATCAGTTCTTCTCTGATGCGGTGCCTCTTGGCCTTAAGTTTGTCCCGACCCCGAAGACCGTGACGATGCTGCAATGCACCGGCATGCTGTTGAAGAACACGACGAAGGGCATCTCCTGTTTTTATGATGAAGCAAACGCCGAAACTCTGGGCCGCGATGCCGCCGGCCAGGATGAGGCGTGGACCATCGGCTTCAAGGTATTTTCAAGCGACTCTGCCTTTGCCAACTATACGGAGCTGTTCCGTCATCGAGAGGACGCCATCCTTTACTTCGACAATCGGAACGGCACGGATGATGTGACAGGCATGGTCAGATTACATCATGAAGAGTATGTCGCTGAGGAGAACTTGCAATCAGTGACCTCACCTAGCTTGGAGGAACTTCTGACCAAAAAGGACCGGCTTGTCAGACCGCTCTGTCTTGTCAATCTGTGGATGACCGAGCGAGAACGGGGCGTTCTTGCGAGCCTTGCGCATACACCCGCCGGCGTCTATGTCATCAAGTTCAAGGCCCGACAGACATTTTGGAAATACTATGTGCTGGGAAAGCTGAGCCGAAGACGCCTCTCAATCGTGGACTTGGACAATAAGATCGAATTTGAGTATGCCGGCAACACGTCCTTGTCCGATGACCGAACGGCGATCACTTTTAGGTCACACGAGGCGATCTCCTTAAGCGCCCGGTCCGATTATCGTATCCAGTTAAAGGAAGCCGGACCTAGCGGGGCGAAAGTGCTCATCCCGCGCTTGCCCGTTCCAAACGCAAGCCGGCTTCATAAAGAAACACTCGATGGGCAAGAGATACTCGTGTCCGAACTCTACATTAACTATTAACGCTGAAAGGGAGACAGTATGGGACAGATGAAAACGCCGGGCGTATATGTCGTCGAAAAGAATGCCTTCCCAGGGTCCGTTGTCGAAGTCGCCACTGCTGTCCCTGCGTTTATTGGGTACACCGAGAGAGCAGACAACAAAGGCAAGTCCCTTTTCAACAAGCCTTGGCGTGTGACCTCCTTATCCGAGTTCCATAGTTATTTCGGCTTTGGACCCAAGCCGGAATTTTTTCTAGCGGAGAAGACTCCTGCGTCGAAAGAAGAGGCGAACTTCCAGTCGGCAGAAAAGCAGTATCTGTTGACACAAGAGAACGGCAAATACTTGCTCTATGTCAGCCTGGCGCTCTTTATTCACAATGGGGGTGGTCCCTGTTACATCGTCTCAGTGGGAAACTATAACGACCCCATCGACCCGGACAAGCTGCAACAAGGCCTTGATGCGCTGATCAAAGAGCAAGAACCAACCATGATCGTGATCCCCGATGCGATGTTGTTGAAGACGGCGGATTGTACGACGGTACAGCAAGCGGCATTGGCCCATTGTGGGGGCAAGATGAAAAACCGGATCGCGCTCTTGGATATTCCTGGGGGCTACAAGAGCCGTCAGCATCCGGACGGGGACTGTATCGAACAATTTCGAGGGGCACTGGGAATTAATTACTTGGATTTTGCGGCAGCCTATTATCCCTGGCTCAACACAACGATCGTCCAGGACAAAGATTTAAGTTATGAGAACGTGTCGAATAAGAGCCTCTTGCAGAGTCTGCTCAAGATTGAGTTGAAGCTTCCAGACGCCAAGGATGATAAGACCCCGGTCAAAACCGCGCAGCAAATGGATGCGGTCGACGCCATTACCAAGGACTGGGCCAAAGATACGACGATCAAGCCGGAAGATATCTCGACGAACAAACGTCTCTTGGACCAGAGCTTGCGTTCCATGAGTCCGTTGTACGTCACGATACTCGGTGAAATGCAGCATCAGCTGAATGTGCTGCCTCCAGCCGCGGCTATGGCCGGGGTGTACACCATGGTGGACAATACTCGCGGGGTCTGGAAGGCGCCCGCCAATGTGAGTCTGAATGCCGTCGTGTCACCCACGGTGAACATCAGTCATGATGAACAAGAAGATTTGAATGTCACGACCCAGGGCAAATCCATCAATGCGATTCGCACCTTCATCGGTGAAGGGACCCTCGTCTGGGGGGCGCGGACGTTAGATGGTAATAGTCTGGATTGGCGCTATGTGAACGTTCGTCGAACGATGATCATGCTTGAAGAGTCCATTCGTCTGGCGACGAAAGCCTATGTGTTCGAAAAAAACGATGCCAATACCTGGGTCACGCTGAAGAGCATGATACGCAACTTTTTAACCGGCATCTGGAGCCGTGGTGGCTTGGCAGGAGCCAGTCCCGACGATGCCTTCAGTATCCATGTCGGACTCGGCGAGACCATGACGCCCGAGGACATCCTAGAGGGCATTCTCAAAGTAACCGTGCTCGTGGCGATCAGCCGCCCGGCCGAGTTTATTGAGATCACCTTCCAGCAGCAGATGCAGAAATCGTAGCGAGATGAGTATCGAAGGAAAACATCCGGTCTTTAACCCCGCTCGAAGAGGTGAATGATGGCAGATGACGGATCCGCTCAATCCAAGGATGTATGGCCCTTACCGAAGTTCCATTTTCAGGTCAAGTGGGATACGACGGTGATGCGATTCCAGGAAGTATCGGGCCTCGATACCGAAACTCAGGCGATTGAATACCGCCATGGCGATCATCCGGTTTTCTCGACCATGAAAATGCCGGGAATAAAGAAGTTCGGCAACATCACGATGAAAAAAGGCATTTTCAAGTCAGACAATAAATTCTGGGATTGGTACAACCAGATCAAGATGAACACGATTAAGCGCGTTCCCGTGACGATCAGCTTGCTGGATGAAGCCGGCGGCGCCACCATGACGTGGACGTTGGCCAACGCGTGGCCGACGAAGATTTCCGGCACGGATCTCAAAGCTGATGGGAATGAAGTCGCCATTGAATCGATTGAGATAGCGCATGAAGGGCTGACGATTGCTAATGCCTGATTCAGACAAACGTGAGGGGGCAGGCGGAATCATCCGTCCATCTGCCCTCCGACAACCTCCGATGGAACGATAGCGATGCCGCTCTGGGACAGTGCAGACGGTGGTGCGGGCGCAGCGATCTATGGGTATCCGCCTTCTGCGTTTTATTTCCGCGTCGTCTTCGGAAAACCTTCGGAAGGCTTGGATACATCGTTCCAAGAAGTGACAGGCATCAAATCGGAACTCACCCTTGAAGAGGTGATCGAAGGCGGTGAAAACCGGTTCGTGCATCAGTTGCCGAAAGGGGTGAAACAATCCAAGCTAGTCCTAAGGCGAGGGATCGCGAACCAACAGTCACCCTTAGTCCAGTGGTGCCAATCGATTCTCGAAGGAACGTTGTCCGTGTCTTTCGAACCTAAATTAGTCTATGTGCATTTACTGAACCCAAATGGAACGCCCGTTCGTTCGTGGTCTTTTGCCAATGCCTATCCAGTGAGCTGGGAGGTGGAGTCCTTTGAGTCGTCGAAGAACCAAGTGGCCATCGAAAAAATCGAACTCAGTTATCACTACTCGAAACGCGAATTGTAATCATTATGACCATAGAAGTCAGGCAGTTGCTTATCAAGTCGACCGTGAATCAACACTCGGACACGGACAATCACGCACGTGACCGCCGTGACATCGTGGAAGAGATCAAAGGGGACATTCTGGAGGAATGCCGACACTTGGTCCGTTCGCTGTTACGCCACAAGCCGGAGCGATAAATGAAGAAGCTGGCCATTTCACCCTGCACAATCGAAAACAATGGACAGGTGACGGTCGATCACACGCGCCTATTCGAAGTCATGTTGAATCCCGCGACGTATAGCCATGCGTATTCCATCGACTACAATCAAAAGAATGCCATGGGGCAATCGGGAGCAAATTCGAAATTCAGTGCGGTGAACCCCGACGCCGTCACGTTCAATATTGTGATGGATGGAACTGGTGTCGTGACGACCTCTGCACCCGGTTCAGGGTCGAAGGACGTCAAAACCCAAATCCTACAGCTCAAGAACATTGTGTATCAGTATCAGGGCAACACTCACGAGCCAAACCATGTGCGGCTCTTGTGGGGGACGTTGATATTTTTCGGCCGCCTGAAATCGATGTCCGTCGAGTACACCCTGTTCAAACCGACTGGAGAACCATTGCGGGCAAAGCTCACGCTCGCGTTTGTGGGTTTTATGAGCACGGAGGAAGAGGCGCTCAGAGCGAACCGGTCGTCCCCAGATCTGACCCATCGCGTAGAAGTCAAAGCCGGCGATACCTTGCCGCTCTTATGTTATCGCATCTATAAGGATAGCTCCTACTATCCGAAGGTCGCCGCAGTTAATCAGCTCACCAACTTCCGCCATCTTACACCCGGTATGCGCCTCCATTTCCCGCCTTTGAGATAACGGATGCCACGAAACGTTGTCGAGGATAGCCTTGTCAGGTTGGCGGTGTTCAGCGATGGCGTCCAACTTGATGAGACGATACAGATTGTCTCCGTAGACATGAGCAAGGCGCTCAACAAAATTCCTATGGCGACCCTTGTTGTGCTCGATGGCGATATGCCCGGAAAGGATTTTCCGATCAGTAATGCCGCGCACTTCAAACCGGGAAACGAGATTCAGATCAAGGCAGGTTATGACCAGGATGAGGCGACGATCTTTCAAGGCGTGATCGTGAAGCACGGCATTAGGATCACGGGAAACAATTACTCACGATTAGTACTCGAATGTCGGGACAAGACGGTGGGGATGACCATCGGACGACGCAACGCCACCTATCTCGACTCGAAGGACAGCGACATCATCACCAAGCTGATCAGTCAGTACAGCGGGCTCTCCTCCGATGTGACTCCCAGTCAGACCACGTATAAGGAACTCGTACAGTACTATTGCACGGATTGGGACTTTTTGCTGTCACGCGCTGAAGTCAACGGAATGATGGTCATCGTGGATGATGGGAAGGTCACGGTCCAACCACCGCAAACCACGGAAGCTCCCGTCTTGACGGTGACCTATGGTGAGGACCTCATGGAGTTCGAAGCCGATGTAGAGGCCAGGACGCAACTCACGTCGGTCAAGGGAATCGCGTGGAACCTACAGAATCAAGCGGTGGTCGAAGAGGAAGTCACTCCCATAGCACTCAATGCGCAAGGCGACATTGATTCAGCAGCGTTGGCCCGCGTGGTGGGACCCCAGTCCTTCCGTTTGCAGACCACGGTTCCGATGGAGCAAACGGCGTTGAAGGCATGGGCTCATGGTCAGCAAGTGAAATCGGGACTGGCCAGAATTCGGGGGTACATGAAGTTTCAGGGCAATGCGAAGGCCAAAATCGGGGGCCTGATCGAGTTGGACGGGGTGGGAAACCGTTTCAACGGCAAGGTCTTTGTCAGTGCCGTGCATCACGAGATTGCGAACGGGAACTGGATCACAACCGTGGAATTTGGCATGTCGCCGGATTGGTTTGCGGAACAGCGAGATCTGGTGTCCCCGTCGGCGTCCGGACTCTTGCCGGGCGTCGAGGGTTTACAGATCGGAGTGGTAAAAGCACTGCACGAAGATCCGGACGGGGAGCACAAGATCCAGGTCACGGTTCCCGTCTTGCAGGCGGAACCAGAAGGCGTATGGGCCAGGTTGGCGAGCTGGTATGGGTCCGATGGTATTGGTGCGTTCTTCATTCCGGAGATCGGGGACGAGGTGGTTTTGGGATACCTGAACAATGATCCGTGCCACCCGGTGATCTTGGGCAGCCTGTATAGCAGCAAAAGGAAGCCCGCGTATGATCTCACCGCCGAGAATAGCATCAAGGCGATCGTGACCAAAAGCAAGCTGAGGCTTGAATTTGATGATGAGAAGAAGACGATCACGATCGTCACACCAGGGAAGAACACCGTTGTCGTTAGTGACGAGGATCAGTCGCTGCTTTTGAAGGATCAGCATGGCAATACCGTCAAGCTGAATTCGGAAGGCATTCTCTTGGACAGTCCAAAAGACATTGCCCTCAGCGCGAAAGGAAAAGTCACGCTGAATGCCGTGGGAGACATGAGTCTCAATTCGAAAGCGGATCTGACGCTCGCGGGCCTCAATATCAACCAAAGTGCCAACGTTGGCTTTGTTGCCAAAGGGAATGCGAGTGCAGAACTGTCCGCTTCCGGACAAACTACGGTGAAGGGCGCGATGGTGATGATCAACTAGCGAGTCGGCAGCTCGCGGGCAGTCTGCCCGTGTTGCCGTGAAGGCGCGATGCCATCTTCATGGAGAGAATGGCATACACAAGGAGAGTACGATGCCACCGGCGGCGAGGATCACCGATATGCACACCTGCCCCATGCAAACCCCGGCCTTACCACCGATCCCGCATGTCGGAGGGCCGGTAATCGGTCCGGGAGTGCCGACCGTGCTTATTGGAAAGCTGCCCGCAGCGGTACTCGGTGACAATTGTGTCTGCGTGGGACCTCCGGATGCGATCGTGCAAGGATCAGCAACCGTGATGATCGGGGGAAAACCCGCTGTAAGGCTGGGCGATACCAGTGCCCATGGAGGCGCCGTGGTGCTGGGGTGTCCCACCGTCATGATTGGGGGATAGGTGGGACACGTCAAGTCATGAGCATCGATAAGACGTTTCTCGGAACAGGTTGGAGCTTTCCTCCTGAGTTTCAGGGGCAGGCCAAAGCGGTCAAGATGGTCTCGGATGAGGAGGATATTCGGCACAGCTTGTGGATCCTGTTGTCCACGGCGCCAGGAGAGCGGACGATGCAACCGGCGTACGGGTGCGGGCTCAGAACACTCGCTTTTGAATCGCTCAGCGCCAGTGTTTGTACTGAAATGCAGGACATGATCGAACGGGCGATCCTCTTTTTTGAGCCACGAATCACCCTCGACAGAATTGTTGTCTGCTCCGAGGAGATGGCGCAAGGCCTGATCGAAATCGAATTGACATATACGATCAGAACGACCAACACGCGAAGCAATATGGTCTATCCTTTTTACTTTCTTGAAGGCACGAATCTTCCACTGAGATGAGCCGGTTTGGTACCGCATGGTGGATTAGGGCAACATGACCTCATGGCCTAACGTGTATATTCCCGACGGAACCGACCAAGGAAGTCGCATTCCGTCCGCATTGGAAGCGAACTATTTCAATGTGGACGAAATGACACCCGAGGAGTTACTGGCCATGGGGGCGGAGTTGGCATCTGCGTTGCGCTTTATCAACGTCAAAAATGAAAAAGACGGCACGTGGGCTGACCTCTTTCTCGCTGATGAAGCGGTGGTCATGGCATTGATTCTCAGCACCAACGTCAAGCGGCTCGAGTCAGACTTCCTGCGTGCTGCCGAGTTCAGTCTCCGGCGCATGGCCACCTGCGTGTACCGGCTGGCCAAGGCGATCGACTTCTGGTTCAGAACATTGCAGGCGTCGGATGGCCACGCAGGAAAACTGCTGAGCCTGAAGATGGCCGAGGTGATTCAAGGCAAACTGGCTGCGGAACTCGCTGTGGTGCGGGCCTATACCCGCCGCCTCACGCGCCAAGGTGATGTACAGACAACCGATTTCGGCAGCTTTGCCCATATGTGGGGGATAGGGCAAACCGAGGGGCCGCTCGTATTTCCGCAATCCAAATTATCTAATGCGACATCGGCGACAGAAGCCCACAGCCATGTGCGGTCCGCGTTTTATTCATTCTTGCATGCGATTGCCTATTTCAAGAAGAGCACGGCCAGGTCGTGGCAGGACACGTTCCAGAGTCAGACGCACAACCCCGCCATCGGTCTGTTCATTGCGTTTCTCCGACTGTTTGAAAAGGCGCAGGACACCATAAACACGTTTAGCCAACGGCATCTCTCTTTTTATTACCACCAGTGTCTACAGGCTGTTCCCATGAGGTTTGTCCCGGAGAGCGCCTATCTTCTGTGTGCGCCAGCGGCGCTCAATCATGATGTGTTTGTCTCCAAGGGAACTGTGTTCACTGCGGGGAAGGATGACGACCAGCACGAGCGTCTGTACCGGGCCGATGACTGTCTGGTCGTGACCGACGCTCAAGTCAAATTGTTGTACACCCTGTACTTGGAGCGGGATCGCCTGATAGTGCCCGAGCGGGAGTTACAGTATGTCACCCGGGCTCAAACCATACGCGTTCTGCTTCCTGGCTCTCTTGAGAGTGATCGGCCCATCACGGCTTGGCCTCTCTTCGGCGCTGGAGAAAAAAGACACGGACTAGCCGAACACGCAGAAATGGGTTTTGCGATTGCTTCACCGATTCTGTTCCTCAAAGAAGGGCGGCGAAAGATCGACATCACCCTGCACTTTAAAGGCCCAGCGGCAAGTGATGAGGCCTCCGGACGTGCCCCCTTGGAACTCCTCAAGCAGGCTGAATCGAGCGAAGCATTTGCCAAACAGCTGGGGAAGGTGTTCAGCCGATATCTTCTCACCGGTCCGGAACGACACTGTTTTAGCCTGGAGAATGTGCAGTGGCGCATCCTATTGGACAAGAAGGAATGCCCGGAGGGTTTACGTCAGGAGTTTGCGACTCACAGCTGTGCGCTTGTGGGTGCGCGGATCGAAGTCATCATCGAGGGGAAACGCTGGAGCCTCACAAGCGGGGAGCGGACTTACCAAATCAGGCAAGAGGGCCATCGAGTGACGGTGTTAGAAGAATGGCTGACCGAGGAAGATAAACAGCTCATTCTCGAACGCGTGCAAAGGTGGTCGGATCCCGCAGTATCTTATCAGGCTATTCGTGCTCTCTTCGGTGGAGACCGGGAGGCGCTTGCCTACACATTCCTCAACAACCTGTTCACGATCAGTCTCACCACGGAACAGGGATGGCATGATGTCGGGCACTACACGATGCAGCTTCACCGGAGTGAGATGGAGCTTTCCAGCGGCGGCCTCACATGCAGCCTCACGTTGGGCCCGGGCATTGCGCCGATCACTTCCTATATGGCTGAGGTGCATGGTGGCCGGTGGAAGACGCAGCTGCCGGTCATTCGCTTCTGCCTGAATGCGCAAAGCACTCGGTGCGCCTACTCGTTGTTTGAGGACCAGCCGGTACGTGATATTGCCATTGAGACCGCAGTCGAAGAGGTGAACGATGTGCTGGTCTACAATAACTACGGACAGCTCGACCCGTCGAAACCCTTCCAGCCCTTCGGCCCCCTGCCCACAGTTCACTCGTACATGGTGGTCGGAAATTATGAGATGGCAAGAAAGAAGCTCGTTGAGCTGAAACTGAAGATCGAGTGGGGCGATCTGCCGAAAGACGCCGGCGGATTCCGGAGCTATTACCAAGGGTATGGGCCCCCGCTGTCTACCGAGAGTTTTCAAGTCGAACTGTTAAGTCTTCAGGATGGCCATTGGCAGCCGGCGCAAGACAGTCGCCGTCAAAAGATCGCGTTATTCGATGCGGAAAAGACTGAAGGCAGGATCAACGAGACCCGTGTCCTGCCGGTTGATATTCTTCATGGCCGGAAACCAATCGGTTCGACACTTTCGGAAGAAGAATACCGGTTCGGTGTCAACGCGAGGAACGGTTTTTTCAAGATGGCACTCGTGGCACCTGATGATGCATTCGGTCATCGGGAGTATGCACCACTGCTGGCTCAGGTCTTGTCGCAGAATGCAAAACTGAAGTCGGCGACGCCCATCCCCAATTCTCCCTATACCCCGCTGATCAAGCGAATGGGATTGGAGTACACGGCCAAGAGCCATCTTCATGTGGAGTCTGGCCTCATCGATGCGAATGACGCGGGCGAAATGGTGTTCCACCTCCATCCGTTCGGTGTGGAAACCGTATTCCCCTCCGAGGTGCCTACCTCTCCTACTCTCTTGCCTCAGTACCACTACGACGGAAATCTCTTTATTGGACTTTCTGCTCGACGATTGAAAGGACCCCTGACTCTCTTGTTTCATTTGTCCGACGATTCTACCCAAGAGCCATCATGTGAGCGACCGGAGATCACGTGGTTTTATCTCGCCTCTAATCGTTGGCGACGGCTCGATCAGTCGTGTGTGGTGTCCGATACGACGGACGGCTTTTTGTCTTCAGGCGTCGTCACTCTGAATCTTCCCGACCAGATTAATCAGGACAACACCATTATGTCCGAGGATCTGTCCTGGCTGAGAGTGTCTGCCAACACGCTCCTGGACTCCTTCTGCAGCCTCTACTCAGTGCAAGCCCACGCGCTCAAGGTCACGCGCTGCGACAGTGGCAGCCCGGTCTCACCAAAGACGCTCCAGGCAGGAATCCAATGCCGGCCGGTGGTCTCGATTCCCGGGCTTGGAAAGGTGCGTCAGATCGGGGACGCGTTTGGCCGAAGACCTGCGGAGAGCCGGACTCAGCTGAACACGCGCCTCAGCGAGAGGCTGCGTCACAAATACAGGGCGTCAACGCCGTGGGATTACGAGCGGCTGATTCTGGGCGAGTTCCCGGGCCTGTTCAAAGTGAAGTGCTTTCCACACACGATGTTCGGAAAAGCGGAGCCCCATCCCGGTCACGTCTTGATCGTGGTCGTTCCGTACGTAAAGGCGGGTGAGCGCAGCAACGATTTCCGCGCCATGGTCAATGCACATGAGTTGAACCGCATCCACACGTTCATTCATAACCTGGCCGCCCCTTGCGTTGAAATTGAGGTGCGCAATCCGGTGTATGAACAGATACAGATCAGGTGTACCGTCAAATTCACCACGGACCTAAGCTCGGGACTCTCGCTCGAGAGGCTGAACGGGGCTATCAACGATTATCTGTCTCCATGGCACGAGTTGGGGTGCAAGGCCCGGTTTGGTTGGTGTATCCGGCGGGAAGATATTGAGTCCTATCTCCGGGGATTGGACTATGTCGACGCGGTAACCAATCTATCCATGCTCCATATCACCGAGGACGACCAGGATCGATTCAGCCTTGAAGACACAGCGGCGATGACCGAGCGCCGGCCACGGACGGATCACTCAGACAGCGCGTCATTAAGTGCGCATGGCGCGTCTGAAGAAATCCGGCCGAAATATCCGTGGAGCCTTGCGATCCCGATCAGGACGCATTTTATTCAGACCATGGATCGTCGGCAGACGATTCAGGCCAAACGAACAGGACTCAATGAATTGGAAATCGGAACGACGTTGATCATAGGCTCGACTCAGCATGGCTAGGAGGAATCGAGACACGCTCAAAGCCTTTTTTAAAAAGGGGGCGTTGCCGTCTGAAGAGCAGTTCCACGATTTCATCGACTCCGCCCTGAACACGATCGATGAAGGATTTAGCAAGTCGCCCGAGAAGGGTTTGGAAATTTCCTCCGTCGGGAATTATGACCAGCTGATCACTTTTGGCCGGAATGATCAACCCATGTGGGTCGTCCGGTATGATGAGGGCCACCACACCCTCCTCTTTCAAAACCTCCAGGGCGCGACGCTGCCCTTGGCATTGACCGAGAGCGGCCATGTGGGGGTGAATCAAAAGGAACCGGCATGGCCGCTCGATGTGGCCGGAGTCATCAGAGCGGAAGGGCGAATCGGCGTCACAGTGACCAAGGACACAACGGTCCCGGCTGACGGCGCCTGGCATGACATCACCAATGAACTGAGCGGCTGCCAGGCGTTTGAAGTGATGGCCGGCGTCGGGAAACGACGGACAGGAAAGTATGCACTGATGCAGGCCGTTGCCATCAATACCTTCAATCCAAAAGGACTGTTCTTTAATTTCCTGAACCTGAAAAAACGAATCCGATACCACCAGGCGTATTACCGTTCATTCACCGATAAGTTAAAGCTGCGCTGGTACGGAGCCAATCAAAAATACACGCTGCAGCTTCGCTCCAACAGCGACTATGGAGATGACGTTCAGATCAGGTATTACCTAACGAGGCTGTGGTTTGATGAGGATATGAGCGAATCTTCTCCGCAGACAAGCCGTGAGCCCGGAGCAGAGAGAGATTGATGGAAAGCCACTACATAGAGAGAAGGACGGATGCGGAGGACAAGACCAGCTTTGACAGTTTGAAACGAGACGGACTCAAGGTAGTCCAGGAACTGTCCGGGAAAATGTGGACGGACTATAATCTCCACGATCCCGGGGTCACGATTCTTGAGCAGCTCTGCTATGCGCTCACCGATCTGTTGTATCGGACGGACTTCAAGGTTGAAGACTACCTCACGGATGAAGACGGGATCCTCGATTGTTCACGGCTGGCCCTGCATCCTCCGGACATCATCTTCCCCTGCCGCCCGACCACGCTCACCGATTACAAAACGACCATCCTCGACGCCATAGTTGAATTGGAAAATGTCTGGCTGTGCCAAGGGAGCGGCACGACCTACCGTGGGCTTTCGCGTCTCGCTGTACGACTAAGGCCACTTCCAGGAGAGGCGAGCGGAGAGGAGCTGCGTGAAAGGGTGCGGCTCCTCTATGGAAGAAACCGCAACCTGTGTGAGGATGTCGAAGACGTCAGCATCGTCCGGGAGATCGAGTGCGATCTGCATGCCGAAATTGAAGTGTCAGGAGAACGGAACCGCGCTGATATTATGGCGGACATTTATTATCAATGCGCACGGCGCGTGCTGCGTGGGGTGAGGTGGTGCCCCGTTCAAGAGGGCCTCCAAGAAGGCAGAAGCCTGGAGGAGATGCTCAGGGGACCAATTTCTCGCAGCGGCGCGATCGAGGATGACGGACTGGACGACGATGGCGATGAGACACTACTCGCCGATCTGTTTTCGATCATCAAAGGAATCGACGGCGTCGAGCAGATCATGAGCCTCTCGATCGTGCCTGTACAGGAACAAGGGTCGACACCACTCGGGTATGAATGGCCAAAGGCGGTCCTCCGCCTGCGCGTTCCTCGCGACGCCGGTGAAGTCAAGGTGACGTTGAGCAAGAATGGAAGAGAACTCTCCGTCCCGACCCCGGAAGTCGTGACTGGGTACAAGAAGCTGAATTTCAAGCACGAGCCGATTACGCGCCAATTTCCGGGCTCCGCCGCACTCTGCGCGCGGCCTCAGGGCGTATTCCGAAACCTGTCGGTCTATACGTCCATCCAAAATCATTTTCCTCGCATCTACGGCATCAACCCGTATGGTGTGCCGAACTCTGCACCTCCAGATGTCAAAGCCAAGGCCGCACAGCTGAAGACGTATCTTCTGCTGTTTGAGCAACCTATGGCCAACTATCTGGCCCATCTGGATCATCTTCGGACACTCTTTTCGACGGACCATCCGCGGAAGCAATCCTATGGTCGCCAAGTGCTGGACGATGCCATCATTCCCGGCATCGACGCATTCTATGAGGAACCTCCAACCGATGTTCTCCGTAGGATCGTCGGCAAGTACGACGACTCCACGGACCGTAAAAGTCGTGTGCTTGACTACCTGCTGGCTTTGCATGGGGAAACCTTCACTCAGGAATCTCTGCGGCATTTTAGTTATTACTCTTCTTCAGAACGGGCGGAGGAGGTCCTCCTGGAGAACAAGCTCACCTTTTTGAAACAGATTGTGGAGATCGGTCGGGACCGAGCGGGCGCTTTCGATTACAACGCCGACTCCTGGAATTCGTACAATGTCTCAGGTCTACAGCGGAAGGTCAGCCTGCTGCTCGGATTTCGGCATCAGCAGAGCCGGTCGCTGACGATGCCCATTTTGAAGCATGGGCTCAAGCTGATTTCACACGAGCAATACAGTCGATTGCAGAACGGGATCCTGGACCTGAAGTTCACCACACTGCAGGACATCGACGAACAGCCGGGCGCGCAGTTTCATCGGATCCCGACGACAAGGCGTGGCGAGCGAGCCAATCCAACTATCCTTCGTCGGCGTATTCAGGATCTGCTCCCGTTGAAGCACAATCTGCTCAGCGATGCGTTATTGCGGTGCGGAATCGACATGGACCGGTATCGACTGGGAAGCCTCACTGCCAATGAGAATGATCAACTGGTGTTCCGCGCGGAACTTGAGGGGCCCTGGTGGTACCTTGGAACATGCGCGAACAAGGCGCGTGGGATGAGAGCGGCAAATGCGCTGCGTTGGTTTCTGATCCATCTCAACATCGAGAGCGAGGGGTTCCATCTCGTGGAGCACATTTTGCTCAGACCCGAGGACCGAGCGACGCACGCGGACCTGGCTTTGCCGAATGACTACGACTTCTACTCCTTTCGACTCAGTGTGATTTTCCCGGCCTGGACGGCGCGCTGCCACACTCGTCAATTCCAACTCTTGGCCGAAGAGACCGTTCGAGTGAGTTGCCCGGCGCATATTGCCCCGGAGTTCTATTGGCTGGATTTTGACACGATGTGCCGGTTCGAACTCCTCTACAAGAACTGGCTTGATGCCCGCACTGCCTCCAGGAAAGATAGCGAAGCACGCAATGCGGCCGCCAAGGCCCTCATCGTCTTCCTGCTCCATCACAAAAGACGCGACGCGAAACCGTAGGCATTCAGGAATGGGGAATCGCCACATCATCGAACACGCGGTCATAGACATGACGTTCAGCTCGGAAGACCTCGCGTTCGAACAGCAGGCAATGATGAGCGACTATGTTCAGCGCCGGCTGATGCCGGTCGTGGACGAAGTTTTTACTGAATATGGCCCGGTAGATAAAGTGCTCAGACTTGACCGCCTGGAAATCGATTTAGGCCCCATGGGGGACCACGGCTTTCAGGACGAGATGCCACGCAGGCTGCGAGAACGACTGGGGAGCGTCTTGCGAGAACAACTTCGGTCGATAGAGACGGCCTCGACAGCCACAGAAGCGGTCCTCTCGCAACCACGCTCCCAATTCGAGCGGCTCGAATACTTTCTCCGAACGGGTCGCCTGCCTTGGCAGGCGAATCCGACCGATAGCGAGAATAGTGATCGCATGCTCCAACGCATCGTTGAGTCAAGTTCCGAGCAGCTCGTCACTTTTTTAAAGCAATCAGCAGCGAGAGAACGTCCCATCCAACGACTGGTGAATCAGTTTCCCGTTCACATTCTGGCCGGCATCGTGAGGGCATTGGTATCCGGCTATTCAAGTGCGATCGTGGCTCTGATTGATGATTTGCGAACCGTCCCGATGCACATGCGCGCCAGAGGTCCGGTGAACCGTGACCTAGGTCAGTCTCTTTGGAAAGCGCTCATCGAGGAGCTCGTGGTGCTTCACGGAACCATTGTTCATCCGAAGGATCTGGTCGATCGGGTGTTGAGGAGGGTCTCGCTCTACGAAGGCGCGACGTATTCGCAGCTCTTAGCCCTCGTTGCTCACGAAGCGGTCCAAGCTGACCATCCCCAGGAAGATCATGTGCCATTGATTGCCATTCTGAACACGTTGAGAACAACGGAAAACGGCACGCAAAGGCACGCGCTACCGGCGGATGTAGAAATAGCGAAGATAGCGCCATTCCCTGACGGCGAGGAAGATGCTGAGATGGGAGCAGCCGAATGGGACGGCGTGGAGGTTGCGGTACCCCTTCAAGAGGCGCACCTGCGAACCCAGATGGTTGAGGCGATGGTCCGTAGCCGTGTGGCCGGCATTGAGGCGATGTGGCCGATGCTGGTGCAGGAACATGCGGCATGGCTGGAAGGGATACTCAGACAGTACGGGCGGCGGGCGGAGGTCAGGCACACGATTGCCTGGAACTTTACGGATTCTATGCTCCGGGAGCTTGTGGGGATCGTCGAGCCGGGTGCGCGCGAGTTTATCGATGAGGTGATCGAGAGACCGGAGCTCTTCCAGCGAGCGAGCGACGCCCCGCCCGCGGAGCCAGGCCGTCAGAAGAAACGGCTTTGGGAGTGCACCCTTGCCTATTTGCTGGTGGAGCGCGGGAGTCGATTCAATGCGCGCGCGTACCTCGGAAGCGTGATTCGGCAGATGGCTGCGCATGACAATCTAGGCGAGCGCGACCTGCTGCGCTCCTTGACGGCGGCACTGGATCAGATTAGAGCGTCTTCAGCGATGCACCGCAAGTTGGTACAGATGCTGAGGGAACTCGCGACAGAACATGAGGACCGACCGTCACCCGCAGCCGAGTCTAAGAAATCCAGTGAGGCCGTGATTCGCGCCTATGATCTCTATGCAGGGCTCGCAGGGCGGTTGTATAGCGAGGGGGGGCGCTATCCAGAAGACGTCAGCGAACTGACAACCCTACTGAATGACTTGATCCGAGAGTGTCCCTGGCAATTGCAGCGGTTCTATCGGGAGCTTCAGGCCGGCGTGCTGTCCTGGGCACAGGCGGTGGCCTCGCTCTCTGCCAACGAACTCCGACAACTGATCACCGCAGTGCTCTCCGGGACCTCGCCGGGCGGTGCCGATTTCATCCAAGCAATGGACACCGCTGCGACCCGAGCCCGGCATGCCAATCTCTACTATGAGCAGATCTTTGCCTGCCTGATGTTGAATCAGGTGATTGACTTAGAGGCGATCCTCGCAGGGAACCGGTCAGCGGAGAAAGTGAGTAGCGAGGACACAGTTCTGCCGCCTGATCGAGAGGTCCCGCTGTCCACCGAGTTGCAGCAGCGTCACCTCTCGTCTCCGCTTACCCCTTCGGCTGATGATAAGCGCCCGTTTCAGGAGGCGCGGCTGCGAACCCGGCTGGTCGAGGCGATGGTGCGTGGCCATGTAGCCGACATTGAGGCGATGTGGCCGATGCTGGTGCAGGAACATGCGGCATGGCTGGAAGAGATACTCAGACAGTATGGCCGGCGGACGGAGATCAGGCACACGATCGCCTGGAACTTTACGGATTCTATGCTCCGAGAGCTCCTGGGGACGGTGGAGCCGAGTGCGCTCGACCTTATCGACGAGGTGATCGGGAGACCGGAGCTCTTTCAGCGAGCGACTGGTGCCCCGAACGCCGAAACGGGCCACCAGCAGAAACGGCTCTGGGAATGCACCTTGACCTATCTGTTGGTGGAGCGTGGGAGTCGATTCAACGCCCGGGCGTATCTCGGCAGCGTGATTCGGCAGATGGCCGCGCATGACAATCTTCGGGAACGCGACCTGCTGCTCGTCTTGATGGCGGGGGTGAAGCAAGTGACGGGATCCAATCGGCTTCATCACGAGTTCGTGCAGTTGCTGGAAGAATTGGCGCTGGAGCAGGAGGACAGACCGATGTCTGCAGCCAACGCTGCGGTCGCCGGCGAAATTGTGCTCCGCGCGTACGATGCGCAGCCTGACCGAGAGGCGCCACGTTCCACCGAGTCGCAGGGGGGCCATTCCTCAACCCAGATCGCCACTCTGCCTGAGGACGAACTCGCTGCATACTTGAAAGAGTCCTACGGAGTGACTCCGGAAGAGATAGTCCGCCTCACAGAGGCGTGTGAGCAGGTGTTGAGTCGGCAGCCTACCCGATTGCGGCGGGTGTTTGAAGCGAGCCTCGATAATCCGAAGGCTGTTACAAAACTTATTGAGCTGCTGCCGGAACGATGCCTTACCCGTATCCTCTTCTTGTTGCGGGCCGATCAGCATGCGCAGGCCCAACAGGCTGCAGATACGATCGTCATGGCCGGTATGGTCAAGGGTTTTTGCATCGCACCCGAGCGCCTGCACCGGCTGAAGTGGCAGTTTCTCTTTACGTATCTAGTGCTGGAAGGCCGTCCGTTTGATGAAAAGAGGTTCGCCGTCGCCTTTGTCGACTATTTGGCAAAACAATCCGATACGATGGATGCCAAGGAGATCCGCGCGTTTCTTGCCCGACAGCTGGCGATGACGATGCTTCCATCGACGCGATCATGCCATCTGGCGCTCATTGACGCGCTCTCACAGACGGCCGACGACGCTTCAATCCCCATGCCGCGGCGCCTGACTTTCGAGACACCCAATACCGGTTCTCATCGTGAGCAGGAGATCGAAGACGAGCCCTGTGATGAAGAGATCTATATTGCCAATGCCGGCCTTGTTTTGGCGGCGCCCTATCTGCCAAGCCTCTTCGACCGACTGTATCTGACTGAGCAGGGAGCCTTTAAGGACCGGAAGGCGGCAGAGCGTGCCGTGCATCTGCTGCAGTACCTGATCAACGAAAGAACGGCTTCACCGGAATATCAGCTCGTGCTGAACAAGCTCCTCTGCGGCGTGCGAACCGGGACTCCGATCGCAAGGGAGATCGCGCTCATCGATCCGGAACAAGAGATCATCGAAGGGTTGATCCAGGGGATGATCCGGAACTGGACGAGCATAGGCCAAACTTCGAGCGCCGGCTTGCGACAATCCTTTTTGCAGCGCGAAGGGCGACTGCAGCGCAAGGAAGACGCATGGCATCTGCTCGTAGAGCCGCGGGCCTATGACGTGCTGCTCGATCAGATTCCTTGGAGCTTTTCCATCATCAAGTATCCCTGGATGGAACGAATCCTTCATGTGGATTGGCGATGAAGACCATGCATGTCCGGTATGCCAACGCTGCCAGCCTGGAGCAGGAAATCGACTGGTTCAGCCGGGTCTTGGAGGCGCGCATCAGTCTCTACTTTAAGCAGCCGTGCGAGTATCGCTCCATCGAGGACATTGCGCCTCCTAATCTTGACGGCGACGACGGCTCGGAATATGCCCGCCTGGTGAGTGAGTGCAAGCTGAGCCGCGAGGAGCGTCTCGTGCTGATCCTAGCCCTGATTCCTCACATGCGGCCTCAGGCGTTGGACGCGTTCTTTGTATCCAACAAGAATTTTAATCGAGGCTTCACCGAGTTCGGTGGCTGGAAGGGCAAAAGCCACGGCGGGTTTCTCCCAACCTGCGAAACGGCCTCCTTTCTTTTGGCGGGAGCCGACCTGCACATGCGTTTCGACATCATTCGGTTGTTTGAGGCCGATCATATCTTTGCCAAGAAGGGAATTCTACGGGTCGAGCCACACTCAACGGGTGAGCCGTTTTTCAGCGGAGGGCTGATTATCTCGACCGAGTACCTGAACCGGCTGACTTCAGGCATTTCCCATAAGCCGGATTACAGTATGAGCTTTCCAGCCAAGCTGATTACGACACAACTGACGTGGGACGATCTCGTGTTGGCGGATGACGTGTTGGAAGAAATTGAACATATCAGGACCTGGCTTCACCACTCGCAAACCATTATGGAGGAGTGGGGGTTGGAGAAGTCCATCAAGCCGGGCTATCGCAGCCTGTTCTATGGTCCGCCCGGGACCGGCAAGACGCTCGCGGCAACCCTCATGGGCGCGGCCGCGGGAATCGATGTCTACCGAATCGATCTATCCATGATCGTCTCCAAATACATTGGAGAGACGGAGAAAAATCTGGCCAATGTCTTCGACCAGGCGCAACACAAGAACTGGATTTTGTTTTTTGATGAAGCGGACGCGCTTTTCGGCAAGCGGACACAAACCAGTAGCTCGAACGACCGCTATGCCAATCAGGAAGTCTCCTATCTCCTCCAGCGGGTTGAAGATTTTCCGGGGGTGGTCATTCTCGCAACCAACCTGAAGGCGAATATCGACGAAGCCTTTGCACGCCGCTTTCAGTCCGTCGTCTATTTCCCCATGCCGGATGCGGAACAGCGTCTTCGACTGTGGGCGGGCATGCTCAAGGGCAGACGCGATCTCGCCCCAGATGTGTCACTAGAAAAACTGGCTGATGTCTACAGCCTTTCCGGTGGCGCCATCACCAATGCCGTCCGCTACGCCGCCATTAGGGCTTTGCAGAATGGGAAAGAGACCATCAGCCATGGAGACCTTCAGAAGGGAATCGCAAGAGAGCTGATGAAGGAAGGAAAAACAGTATGAGTGCCCGACAAATCCTTGGCTTGCTGAGCGGGCAAGGAAACCTCCACGCCTCCTGGGGCGATAGAGAAACAGACTACGTATGAACCATGCCGCCATGAGATTCCTGCTCCTTGTCTTGTTGGTCTCTTCTGTACCGCTGAGCCTCTTCGCAGAACAGCCCAAGCCATCGGCGAATGGACCGGCCACGGTACTGGAGAGATTTACGTCGCAAGAAGGCGGGGCCCAAGTAAAAGGAGCCAGAACCCCACCGGAATGGACCCCGACCGATTGCGGATGTGAACCTGTTCCCACGTCCTTCCAACTGTTCGGGCTGTATCCATTTCAGGCCATCACGAAAGAGACCCCGATCAATTTCGCGATGTGGTCGAGGATCGAATATGCCTTCCTATCGCCGGATGCCTATGGCACCTTTTCATCCTGGAACGAGCCTAGCCATGAACATATGAACGACCTCCCGCATCGATATGGAAGACAGGTCGATGTTGTGATCAGTCAGAACACCTGGCTCACGTTCGATCATGAAGATCCGGATGCATTGGACTTGACCAGTAGCCAGATTACTCAGACACTCACAGACAATATGGTGAACCTTGTGAGTCGGTATGATTTTGATGGGGTCACCATCGATTTCGACTTTAGTCGTCCTATGGGTGTGTTGAAGGAGAAGAATGGAGAACTTCAGCAGGCGCGTGCCCAGAAGCTGACTCAAGAGCTTGTTGAGGCGATCAGTAGGGACGTCCATCAACTTGAGCGCCGATTGGTCCACCTGAAACACAGCTATATCTCCTTCATCCAACAGTTGCACAAGGCGCTCAAGGAAAAGAATGAAACCTATCGACTGCACCTGACACTGGGAGATTATGGAGCCGTCGCGCTGGAAAAGGACGGAGTCTCGACCACGATTCCGGGTCGTCTGTTCACGAAACAAGAAATGGAACTGCTGGCCGAATCCGTCGATTTCATGCTCTTCATTCCAAATGTGAAAGAGTCGACCGGACAGTGGGGCAAAGCCATGGGCGCCGTGGATGAAGCGTTTCAGGATTATCGTTATGGCGAAGATTCACAGATCTTCAAAAAGCTGGTGATCATTCTCGATGCGAACGAACGTGGGGCGGATGACAAAGAGATTGTCGGAGAAGAATTCAAGACCATCGACAGCAACAGATTCGGTGGTGTCGGGATCTGGGCACCGAACCAGACCGTGGAGAAGGTGGTGACGCAGAAGGCCAATGAGATTGTGCAGCGTGAAGAGGATTACGTGATCACCTTCGCGTCGGCGGCATTGCCGAAAGCACCCTGCACTGTTGTGTGCCTGCATCGGGCCTTTGTGATCCCGCTTCTTGCCGGGTTGACATTCGTGTATGTCGGAGGGGGCATCCTTTCGGTGTTCCTTGCCGAGTTACGGCGGCTCTATCGAACCTATTTTGTCTACGTCCTGGTAGGAGGCGTCATCATCATTCTGCTCTTTTTGTCCCTCGTCTTGTGCGTGCCGAGCTTGTGGGAGGGGATTCAAACGCAAGTGGTCTTGGCCTTGCTGATGCTGCTGGGTGGTTATTTTGTGAAATCGACGGTGGATAAGAAGCGAGCCGCAAATTACCCGTAAGTGACCCTGGAGGGATAAGACCAGGCATGGTGGCTTCGGCAGGGCGACTCTGTTCCCTGCGATGCAGCGAGGCTCATGCGGCGGACGTTAGTCAAGCCCGCCAGTGCCATACGAAAAGCCAGTGGTATTTGCAATCAAAGGAGGACGGGCCATGACAATGTTTGTGCCGAGTCAAGCCGATCAGGAGCGCCGCTCCGCCGTCATAAATCGTACCCCGCAGGTCGAACGAGCTTTGAAGGAACGGAGTCACTTCAGCCTGAATCAGACCATCGATGCCAGTCCACGCATGGTCGCCCAGATGAAGCAACTGCGCAGCATCTTTGGGGAGGCGGCACAGTTGAAGGGCGGGCCGGATGAGGAAGAACTGCAGATGAAGGCCGACACAGCGGTGCCCCAGCATCCCGCAGGAGAAATCCTTCAAGGCAAGGGTCCTCAGAATGGTGTTGTCGCGCACATGCAGGGGTCTCCTGCCTCATCCATCAACCGTACCGGTCTGCCCGATAATCTGAAGGCCGGCATCGAAGCTCTCTCCGGTTTTGCGATGGATGATGTGCGCGTCCACTACAACTCATCCAAGCCCGCGCAGTTGCAAGCTTTTGCGTATACGCAAGGCACGGACATTCATGTGGCGCCCGGCCAAGAGCAGCATCTCCCGCATGAGGCCTGGCACGTCGTGCAGCAAAAACAGGGACGTGTACAGCCGACGAGGCAAATGAAAGACGGGGTCGCGATCAATGATGATGCCGGATTGGAGCACGAGGCCGATGTGATAGGAGCCAAGGCGCTCACGGATGGCGGAAAACATCAGTCCTTGGTCCAACGGAAATGTGATGCGTGTGCAGAGGAAGATGCAGGCCACGCGCAGCACGTCGTCTCGCGAATGCCATCACATGCTCCCTTCCAGCTCGTTCGGAACGGCATCCATGCGGCAGTCGTGCAGTTGAGCTGCTACTTTTTCAAGAATGCAGACTGCCAAGGGCAGCGAGTCTATGCATCAAGCAAACATAATTTTAGAGATTGGGCGACATACAACTGTTCAGGCGAACGCGGCGGAGACGACTGCGTGGACAACGATGGGAAAGGGCATTGCTACTGCCCCAGCCTGCAAGAGGAGGACACTGGATCGGACCGTAAACCGGGAACCTCCGGCCCCCTGAGCGCCTATGATGATCCTACGACGAGTCGTGCTTCAAAGGCCTTGATTGAGAGAGGATTGTTGACCGGACAATATCCACCTCGGTGAGCGTTGTGAACTGCTTTGAGTGGAATTACCAGTGTCCGCCGTGGTCGCGGCCGACCGGAACTGACGTAGTCGGTAACAACTCAGGGTCAACCGCATGTTAGGGTCAAGGGCGCCTCGCCTGGTTATCCTTCGACAACTGGTTATCCTTTGATAAGAGGAAGAAGCCATGAAAACAATGGATCAACCCGAATCCGACCGTCAACCATGGGCCGCATCCCGTGCGGGGCACGCGAATCCGCAAAGAGAGGGTCTCACAATTGCCGGCAACGGAGTGGTGGTGAGCGCTGCACGGCGCCTGGCAGGCGCGATTCACAATAGCCCGCGCTTAGTTGCCCAGCGAGCCCAACTCTCCCGCATGTTCGGCAAGGCGGCGCCATTCAAAGATGGATCCGGAGACGTGGAGCTCTCTCAAGGGAGACTCGAAGCGCTTTGGGGGAAGACAGCAAAGACCGCACCGGCAGCCGCTCCTGGCCCCGTCGTTCAGCACAAGAAAACGACCAAGCCTGGTGACAAAGAATTGATGGATACATTCCCTGAATACAAGCTGCCCAGCGCCGTTCTTTCCGGCAAGCTCGCCGATTCCGAAAAGGGCGATGCCATTTGGGCGCATCTGACGTCGGTCTATAACACTAACAAGGACAATGGTCAGCGGTATTGGGGAGAGTTGAACAAGGCCATCACGGACTACAAGGACGTGGACAAGAAAGGGACCGTGGTGGGCGGGAACACCGGCAAGCGCACCGGGTATGACTCGCGATTTGCATCGAACTATTCCAACACGGTTGAGGGCCTTGGCGGGACGAGTTATCGTGTCAACACTAGAGGATACGATCCGGGCAAGTCCCCAAAGCCGGTGGTGCCGACAGGCATGTACGAAGGCAATTACAGCAATGAATTTGATGTGGCCGGCGGCACTATCAAGGCCGCCTGGAACTTTGGAGCCAGTAAGGATCGGGATACGGGTGTCGTCGGTTACGACGACGAGGCGCTGGAGGTGGGCAAAGGGCTCAATAACTCCGAGATTCTGTGGCAACAGTACCAGCTCGCCGCATCGCAGCACTTTAGCGCCGATCCCGATCAAGCGAACAAAGTACAACAAGCCATGAAGAATATCACGACCATTAAGCGTGATACGGTCATTAACGATGAGACGCAGGAGACGGTGTATATGGCCTATCCCGATGGCAAAAAATGGGGTGATGAGGACAAGGTGTGGAGGCCGAATCAGGAGGAATTCATGGCGGTCCTTGGGACGCCGAACGCGAGAAGCAGTTCCCACTTTCTCAAGGATCATCTCGATCAAATCGAGAAAACCATAGACAAAATCACCACCACCTCAGCCGAAGGCATCGACATCGATTTTACCCCTATCTGACCTCGCGGCACAGAAAGGGTGCGGTAGCCTTGTATCCAAGTCTTGGAGCCATGGCTCCCAGATAGCTTGCGTCTATCAGGGCCTCCCGGGCTTGTGAAGTCAGAGCCCCGCACTTTCCAGAACATATGGCTGAGGCTGATGGAAACTCATTCGAACTCGAAAATACGATAAGGCGCGCTTGACGGGAACCTCTTGAACTGCACGTACGTCGCCAAATTCCATCGTCATCCGGGAAGAAGCGGCCTTACGGAATTTAATGATGAGAAGTTGGTTCACAGTAGGCGCTTGAGGCATCATGAGTTCGACCTCTGCCATATCGATCGCAAAGATGATGGCCATGCCCTCGTGCGTGACAAAGTTTTCTTCATTGAGGGGCTCGAACATTTCATAGGAGCAGATCCGTGAGACCGGCGTTGAGTCTCCGATGTGGGGGGTTGCAAAAGAAGCCCCAAAAAGCTCCTTCATATCCATGGATGATCTCCTCTACATATCTAAGGTGGAGCGTGCTTGAACTGCCGTACTGCCCGTCCGCGCTATGGGGTTTACTATACAAGCAAGGCGTGCACAGTGAGGGTAGGCCCGTGGGATGTTGGTTTGAAAGAAATGGAGTTTTAGTCTAGGCCAAACTTCTCTATGTGGCGCAGTGCCGTATGTAAAACGCGGCCGCTTGCGATCGGCGACGAATCTGAAGTTTTTGAAAGATATGGCTTACGTAGTTCTTGATCGTCTTGTCGCTGAGCCCCAGAGCAACTCCAATTTCCTTATTAGTCTTACCGTCTGCTAAAAGGGCAAGCACACGGGACTCTTGTGGAGCCAATGGCGTACTCTTCTTCTTTCCGACGGAACTCTCCGACGGGTGCCTGGGGGCGACGGCGTGTGCGGTGACTGACCGATCGAGCGAGCGTCTTGCAGGCGCTGAAACGCCATCGATGAGCGCTTGTCGGCGGATGGTCTTATGCAGGTGCCCATGCGCGCTTCCGACAAGAGGGGCAGGCATTACTTCTTCGTCGGAGAAGGAGGTAAGAACCAAGACGCAGGTCTGTGGCGACAAGGCGGGGATTTTGCGGCAGACGTCTATGCCGGCCCCATCTGGCAATCGCAGATCCATAACCACCGTGTCTGGTTTCAGTCGAATGGTGTGTTCAACTGCAGACGCCATCGTGTCTGACTCACCCACCACGTTGAATTGTGCCTGTTGCAATAGCTCTCGTAACCGCTGCACGACTTCGCGATCGTCAACAAGTAACAGTCGTACCTTCTCTCGACTGCTCATGGCTACCGGCACCTCTTCTGCCCCTTCGTCCAGAAGCACCCTACGGTTCATCGTCACGCGAGAAAGATGCATGCTGTTCTTTCATTGCTCACCGTAATAGTGCTGTATAGTTCTTCAGGCATAAGCAAAGTTTCGGCCAATGGTATTACAATAGACGAATCACACATGAAACCGTTGCGAAGCGTGATCCTAAACGGCGCATCGTGCTCATTGACGATGATGACACACGCCAGGACATTGCTCGCGTCCCCTCACCGCACAAAGCCGGTTCTCTGTAGCCCATACTGACCTATCATGGCTAGGTTAATCCGCCGACTTGCCACAGCCGACCGATTCTGTGTAGTCTGATAGCGATTCTCAATATCACCTAGGCCAGAGACCGTTTGTCCAGAGCCCGGCTGCTTGGCAGCTTGGGCTCTTTTTTTTGCCATGTGCAAGACGCAGGAGCATGAACGATTTGAACCGATCCGATCTCGTCATTGAATTCGAGGCACACGTGTCTGATCTGCACCGTGTCCTATCGCATCGTTTGGTCGAGCCGAGCGACGTGTCTGATGTCATTCAAGAGCTCTGGGTAAAAATCCTGGCCCTTCCTCTCACGGATTCTATTCGCCATCCGCGCGCATACCTTTTTCGCGTGGCCACGAACCTGGCCATCGATTGGGTGCGCCGTCGGTCTGCCGATCTACATCGACATGCGGAACTGGACGACGCCGACGATGAGTTGTCGCTTCTGCCTACTCAGGAAACGATGATGCAGGCACGGCAGCAGTTGAAATTGCTGGACGATGCTATTAACGAACTGCCGCCGAAGTGCCGGCGAGTATTTGTTCTGCATAAGTTGCGAGACTGGTCGCATAAGGAAATCGCCGCGCACATGGGCATCAGCCAAAACATGGTGGAAAGGCATGTCATGAAAGGACTCTCGTACTGCCGGAAGCGTCTCGATCTCGCCCCATAATGCTCCAACGACTCGCGCGTTCATCTATTCGCAAAAAAATTTTTAGAGCTGGAGGTCAGGGTCGAGCAGTCGCCATACGTCTTACATCCGATGAGTGATATCGATAATCAATATCATTGTAAGGGGCTCCATGTTTTCGCGCATTGTTCTCTGCGGTGTAGTGGTCTCACTGAGCGTGTCTATCCTTTCGTGGTCCGGTACTGTTGTGGCGCAAGAAGGAATGCCTTCTGATCATGGAAGGGCGGAGACATCTCGGCCGGTTGTGGACAGTGAAATTTCGAAGCCAGGAAAAACCGTGGCCATGCCCGAAGTAGCCATTACTGCCACGAGGAGTGAACGCCCGGTGGCATCGATCCCCGAGGCCGTGACAGTCATCACGCGCGAAGACATCGAAAAACAGGCCTCCTCACGCGTGACGTCGGTGAATTGCTGGGCAAGTTGACTCCGGGGTTGGCTCCCGGCAATCAGTCGCTGAGCAACTTCGGCCAAGTCCTCCGCGGCCGAAATGCACTGGTCATCATCGACGGCGTCCCGCAAGGCACGGCCCGCAATGCCGGCCGAGACCTCCGAACTATCGATCCGTCCGCCATTGAACGCATCGAAATCGTGCGAGGGGCGACGTCCATTTACGGAG
The DNA here is from genome assembly GCF_965152615.1 of Nitrospira sp. Nam74. Lineage (NCBI taxonomy): Bacteria > Pseudomonadati > Nitrospirota > Nitrospiria > Nitrospirales > Nitrospiraceae > Nitrospira > Nitrospira sp. Nam74. The sequence continues at coordinate 796,722 of NZ_OZ224220.1, forward strand.
ACGGCGCGACGGGCGGCATCATCCATATCATTACGAAGAAGCCGGCGGAGGGCAAGGCGACGTTTACGACCGACCTGTTGGCGAGTACCGCGGTGACGAACCCGACCGCGGGGCTCGGTGGCCGATTGGTGCAATCGGTAGCCGGGAAAAAGGGCGCGTTCGACTACTCGTTGAGCGGGGCCTATGAGCGAACCGGGGGCTATTTCGATGCGGCCGGCAGCCGCATTCCTCCTGACCTTCAGAGCGCCCAGGGCGGATTGTCGGATCTGAATACGTATAATCTTTTTGGAAAGTTAGGATATGAATTTGCCAAGCAGCGTCTTCAACTCACCGCCAATCGGTTTGTCAGCTCTCAGGATACGGACTACGCGACGGATCCCTCCGTCAACGCCTTCCCCCCGAAAACCCAGAAGGCGCGGACACGTCAAGGATTGCAACTGAGCGACCAACCCGGGATCGTCAATACCCTGGTGAATGTGGATTATAACCACGCTGGCCTGTTGGGCAGCCGGCTCCACGTGCAGGGGTATTATCGGAACTACTCAACCCGGTTTTTCCCTTTCGATGGCCGCACATTTGCCGCTAACCCGTTTATCTTTCAGTCCCGGGTGGAGTCGGAAAAAGTCGGTAGTCGTTTGGAAATCGATACCCCTCTGCCGGTGCCGGGTATCACAGTGCCCCGGCTGCTGTGGGGGCATGGATTTCATCCGGGAAGTCACCGCTCAGCGTGCCGCCATCATGGACCCGGCGGCGTATGACAGCAGCGGTGGCCTAGTGTTCAATCAGACCGGTGATCGAATCTGGGTCCCTCCCATGACTCAGCGCAACATCGGGTTATTCGCGCAGCTGGAATGGAGCCCGTTTTCGCGGTGGGTGTTGCGGGGCGGCGTTCGACACGAGCGCGTCGATCTCGACGTCTCCAGCTTTACGACGCTGGCGGGTAATCCGATCGCAAGCGGCGGCCGAAGTTTTAATGCCACGCTGTTTAACGCCGGCACTGTGGTCTATCTGACCGACGAGATCAACGTGTTTGGCAGTTTTGCGCAGGGATTTTCGATCCCGGATACCGGGTTGATTCTGCGTGCGGCCCCGGCCGGCTTTCGTTTCTCCTCCTCGCAACTCGCTCCCATCAAGGTGAATCACTATGAAGTCGGTGTCCGCGGTGAGTGGAGCCGCATCCAACCGTCTCTCTCGGTGTATTACAACGAATCTGACCTGGGCGTGACGTCGGGAGGATTCTTCGCGACTATCATCCGCGCGCCGGAACGGGTGTACGGCCTCGAAGGGACGCTCGATATTCAGCCGATCGAGCGCTGGCGGGTGGGTGGCACCTTCACGTGGACGGAGGGAGAGAATGATCCCGATCTGAACGGCGACTACACGGCGCTCAACGGGTTCCGGATCGCACCCCTGAAGCTCACGGGGTATATCGAACACGATACGGTGCCGGCATGGCAATGGCGTAACCGCCTTCAGGTCCTGTATGTCGGCGGGCGTGATCCCGGCCTCGCGCCAACCGTGTTCGGCGGTCGGCCCGTCGACCCCTATACCCTCGTCGATTTCATCAGCACTGCGAAGGTCGGTCCAGGATTTCTGCAATTTGGAATTGAGAACTTGTTGAACAATGAATACTTCAACACCATTTCACAATTGCTGCGGACGGGGCGGAACGACAGTTATACCGCCGCCCGAGGCATGGTCATTTCACTCGGCTACACCTTCAAATACTAAACGTATCGGCCATGAAACAAGAAAAGGAGACGAACCATGGTGCATGACTCGGTGGTGAGTTGTATCGGCGGGACCCCGGTCGTACGGCTGAGCCGGTTGTTTCCGGTGGAGCGGCTTTCCGTGCTGGCGAAACTGGAACTGTGCAATCCGGGCGGCAGCGTGAAAGACCGGCCGGCTCGATACATCGTGGAGGCGGGTCTCCGCGATGGCACGATCACGTCCGAGACGCATCTGATCGAAAGCAGTTCAGGGAATCTCGGGATTGCCCTGGCCATGGTCGCACGGGTGTATGGCTTGCGGTTCACGTGCGTGGTCGACCCGAAAATCGCCTCGGCAAATCTCGCCATTCTGCGCCGCCTCGGTGCGACCATCGACATGGTCCAGGACCACGACGACCAAGGCGGATACCTGAAGACTCGCATCCGCCGCGTGCATGAATTGATCAATCGCGTCCCTGGCAGTCTGTGGGTCAATCAGTATGCCAACCGGAAAAACTGGCAAGCCCATTTCCATGGGACCGCAGGGGAAATCTTGACGGACGTTGGCGAACATCTCGACGCCCTGATCGTGGGGGTTAGCACGTCGGGCACCATTATGGGATTGTCCCGCCGCCTACGCCAGGCGTTTCCCAAATTGCGCGTGATCGGCGTCGATGCTGTCGGCTCAGTCATCTTTGGAGCGCCGGCCGGGCCGAGACACCTTCCGGGGATCGGGGCAAGCCGTACCCCGGAACTGCTGTCGCTTGAAGAGATTGATGACGTCGTCCATGTCAGCGACCTGGAATCCGTGCAAGGTTGTCGAGATCTGGCTCTCAAGGAAGGCATCTTTGCCGGAGGCTCCTCCGGAGCCGTGGTGATGGGCATCCGAAAGATGGCCTGGTCATTTCCTCCAGGCTCGACGGTCCTCACGCTACTCCCGGACCGAGGCGACCGGTACCTGGATCTTGTCTATAACGACGACTGGGTGGCGGCTCTTCCTCAAGGACGGAACGCCGTGTCGTCAGCAGCCATTGCCGGGGTGTGATTGAAGAACAACGCTACTGAGGAGGTGACCATGGATCAACGACGACTGGTGGAGACCCCCACACTTCTGTATCTGAGCAGGGCCGATCTCATACGTGTCGGCGGTGACACGCCATCCGTATATATGAACGCCGTGCGCCAGGCGCTATGCTTGCACGCAGTGGGGGACACCGTCCAACCACTCAAGCCATACCTGCGGTGGGGCGACAGTCATATTGCCGACCGCCTAATTGCCATGCCGGCCTATGTTGGCGGGGCTGATGCCACGGCGGGGCTGAAGTGGATCGGGAGCAATCATGCGAACCCCAGTCGCCGCGGCTTGGAGCGGGCGAGCGCGCTCATCATCCTCAATGACCCCGTTACCAATTACCCCATCGCCTTGCTCGAGGGGTCGCTGATCAGCGGCATGCGGACGGCGGCGGTGACGGCGCTAGGCGTTCAGCATCTCGCCCGCCGAGGCTTTCATTCCGTGGCCTGCATTGGGTGCGGCCCGATTGCGCAGTTCCAGTTGCGCACGCTGCTGGACCGCTTCTCGTCGATTCGGACAGTGCATCTGTTTGACGTACGAGAGGAGGCATCCCATCGCTTGGCGGACTACCTGCAGGGTCAATGTCGAGCGTGCGATGTCCGCGTAGCGGCTTCCGCGGAAGAGGCCGTCCGAGCCGGTGAAGTCGTCGTGACCTGTACCGTGACTGATCGTCCCTATCTACGCTACGAATGGCTCCAGCGCGGTGCGTTTTTGAGCAATGTTTCCATTATGGATGTCGAGAAGGATGTCTTTCTGAACGTGGACAAAGTCGTTGTCGATGACTGGGATCAGTGCAATCGAGACAAAAAGATCATCAATCAGCTCGTGCTCGAGGGACGTTTCTCCAGGGAGCGACTGCATGCCGAATTGGGGGACATCCTGATCGGCCGCAAGCCGGGACGAGAGTCGGATGATGAGACGATCGTCTTGAACCCGATGGGCCTCGCGATCGAGGACATCACAAGCGCCGTCGCTTTGTATCAGCGAGCGCTTGATCAGGGCATCGGCGTCCGGTTGCCGTTGTACGAGGCGACGGAGTCTTTACGATGGGATGCGCCCGCCGCCGTCCTTGAATCGTAGTTACGTCCTTTTATGCCTTGGCCGATTTCTGACGACGGTGGGACTGACGGTGCTCGTCCCGTTCTTGCCGGTGTACCTGGCGGACGTCGACCGGGGCGATATGGGATCGGTCACGTTGTGGGCGGGGTGGTGCATCGCCGCGCCAGCGGTTATGCACCTGTGGACCGCCCCCATGTGGGGCCGGTGCAGCGATCAATGGAGCCGAAAATGGATGGTCATTCGTGCCTTGATGGGGATTGCGTTCAGTCTGGTCTTGATGGGACTGGCACAGCACGCGTGGCAACTCTTGTGTTGCCGGCTGTTGCAAGGGGCGTGTGGCGGGGTGGAAGAAGCGGCTGCTGCTTACGTCGGCTCTGATCCGGAGGAGCATCGTCAGTCCCGGCAATTAGGGGGACTGTACAGCGCCATGGCGGGGGGCGCCCTGCTCGGACCGCTGCTCGGTGCCTGGGCGATTGTGGCCGTGGGATTTCGCCCGGTCCTCATTATGCTGGGAGCTCTGATTGCCGTGCTGGCCGTTGTGATGATGATCATGCTGCCGGAGGCTCGGTCCCGTGGTCCGAGCGTGTACCAGGGCGCTTCGCTCTGGCGGACAAGCCTGCTCTTGCTGAATCATCGCCGTCGCGGGACTGTCCTCGTGTCCGTGTTATGCGGGCAACTAGCGCTCTTTGGAATGGTAACAGTGTTTGCGTCCCATCTGGAGCAGCTTCTCCAAGACGTCTCGAGCATTCCGATGTGGATCGGGGCGCTCCAAGCGACGCTTTGGGGAGCCGCCATGATAGGCGGGCGTTGCTGGAGCCGATGGAACGAGAGACAGCCGGCAGAAGTCTCTCTGCTCTACGCCATGGTAGGAGCGGGTGCAGCGCTGCTCGTCCAGGCCGTCCTCGAAGAGGGCGTCTGGCTTTTCCCGGCACGGCTCGTACAGGGATTCTGCGTGGGCGCGCTGATACCTTCTCTCCAACTCGTCGTGCTGGAAGAAGCCGGAGGGCGGGATCAAGGGGCATGGATGGGAATGACCGCAAGCACGATTGTTCTTGGCCAGATACTCGGCTCGGTGGTGGCCGGTGTGGCGGCGGGAATTATGTGCCCTAGAGCAATCGTTGCGCTCATGGGGTGCGTGTCTCTCATCGGGGCAGCGGTGCTGGCGTTCTCCCCGTGCATGTGGTGGGCCAAAAAGGCAAGTGCATGAAGCCTATACCGACAGACAGGAGTGATGATGAAAATGATTGATGGTGAAGTCCCTTCGCCTGTGGTACGTGACCTGTCCGTTGTCCGCGCCGAGCGGGCGGCGATCGAACGGCTGCTCAATACGTATCTTCGGGAAACAGGACAGTACGATGTGCTATGCCCCGATACGGTCGAGATACCGCCCAAGGTGGCTCCTGTGGGAGCCAGTCTATTCCGAGTGGTGTTGCCCCGGACACATCAAATACTGTGGGGCACCTTCACGGCCGCCTCTCCTTCCGGGCATCATCGATACGGTGAACTATTCTATCTCCACCAGCAGACCACACCGCCGCAGTTCATCTCCGTCAGTTCGTGGAAGGAGATCGCCGGTTTCATTCTTGAAGAATTGGGAGAAGGCCACCCCGATCCCATAGCCGGCGAAGAACAAGCTTGGGCGCTGTTCGGGCGTCTGGAAAACTCGGTCGACAAAACGATTTGTTATGTCGAACACCACATGGAAAGCCATCGCTCCTTTCTTTCCTTCCATGGACCACGAAAATTTCAGCTCGCCGAGCAATCGCTTATCTTCGGACATCCACTGCATCCCACCCCAAAAAGCTCTGAGGGCTTCTCGTTGGATGATGTCTCACGATATGCCCCTGAACTCGGTGCCGAGTTCACCTTGCGCTATTTTGCCGTTGCTGAAGATCTCTGTGTCGAATCTCCGGCGTTGGAAGATCACCAATTCTTTACAACCGGTGTCCTTGCGGCCGCGGCGCGCAGACTAGGCCCGCGCCGGAATCGCTATCGGCTCATTCCTTGCCATCCGTGGCAAGCCGATCATCTCCATCAGTGGCCGGAGGTCCAGGCGTTGCTTCGGACAGAACAGCTCGTTGATCTTGGCAGGCAAGGCGACCCTGTATTTCCCACCTCATCGGTCCGAACAGTCTGGGATCCGAGGCACCCGTATGGGTTTAAGTTGCCGCTCAATGTACGCATCACCAACTTTGTTCGCACGAATCCACTCGAACACCTCCAGCGTGCGGTCGACGCCGGGCGTATCCTCGGCGCCTTACGCAGCAGCGGTAGATGTGCAGACATCGCCATTCTGCTGGAGTTGGGCTATCGGACCCTCAACCCCCCGGGCTTGGGAGAGGACGAGCGGTCGCGTTTTGCCGAAAGCTGGGGTGTGCTGCTTCGCGAAAATCCCTTTATCGATGAATTGAAAGACTGTCCCGTCGTCGTCGCCGCTCTGGTCGAGTGCGATCCCGAACGTGAACGACCTCGATTAGGAGGCATCATAGACGATCTGCAGGCACGTGAAGCAGGCTCGGACATTCCGTTCCTCTGGACTCGTCGATATGTGGACACCGTCATTATGCCGCTCCTGAAACTGTTTCTAAAGCATGGAGTCAGCCTCGAAGCTCATGTCCAAAATACCTTGCTGCTGCTTCGTGGCGGCTGGCCGGAGCGCGTCTATATCCGTGACCTGGAAGGGGTGGGCATCGGCCGTTCACGCGCCGCTGAGCAACGGTGGTTCGAAGGGTATTTGGCCGAGACAAGCCCAGCCGTGATGAGTGATGACGAAGCCTGGAAGCGCCTCAAGTACTACGTCTTCGTCAATCATCTGGGCCACATGCTCCATTCTCTCGCGTGGTGCACCGACCGGTCTGAGATGGAACTGTGGCGGATCGTTGCCGACACATTGGCGGCGTCACCGGAGCGCAGTCGCTACCCCGATGAGTTCGATGATCTGTTGAACGGGGATACGCTTCCAGCCAAGGCGAATCTCACCAGTTGCTTTCTGGGAAGAGGTGAAAAGCCGTTGTATGTCGCAGTCCCGAACCTTATCCGCGAGGCCCGGCGATGCTCGGCATAAGGATCGATACAGCAGCCGAGGCCAAACCGCGGCAGATGGATTCACAAGCCGAAGCTGAAGCGTCGGTGCTGGTTGACCTGGTCAATGCCTTGCTGAGTGAAGATCTGTTCAACCTGGCCACGCGACTCACCACGCACTCTTCAGTGAAGTCGCACAATGGAAAGGACGCCTGCGAGCCGGGTCTTGGAGAAACCTTTGCCGCGGTCCACGCTGCTCGAAGCGCATGGACGCTCGTCTTCCCGGCGACATCATGGTCGGGTGGCAGATGTCGTATGAGCCGTGCGCCTCTCTTCTGTTTTGAGCAGCCAGAGAGTTCGCTTCCGCGGTCGATTGGTCCTCTCGAATTAATGCAACTGTTGATACAGGACATGGCCGAGAGTGAACGAACGGGACTTCGGGGCCTGCCGGCATTCCTCAAGGATCTCCGTCTGGCGTTGCGCCATGCGAGTCTCGCACTCGATGCGGCGCCAAGCGTTGTGCGGACCTTTCGCAGCATCATGGGTCCACACCTCAGGGATTGGGAACGACTGGCTGCTCTTCGCGATCGGCCTTTCCATCCCACTGCACGGGCTCGCCGAGGCTGGGACGATGAAGCGTATCAGCGCTATAGCCCCGAATACGGAAGAACGGTCACTCTGGAATGGGTGGCGTTGCACAACGAATGGGTTCAGCAGAGTCAACAGGTAGGGCTTACCACCCCGGCCGCTCTCTTGCTGTCGCAAGCCGACCAACTCCATCTCAACCATATCCTTGCTGCGCATCGCTTGGAAAGCCATATCCCCATTCCGGTCCATCCCTGGCAAGCGGCCCATGGTCTTCGGCGATTCTTTGCGAAGGAAATCAGAGCCGGCATCGTGAGGGTGCTAGATGCCCCACTCGGTGACTTCGTCCCGACGTCTTCCATCAGGACGCTGGCCCCCCTTGCTGGGAACGGCTATCACGTCAAATTGCCGCTGGCGATCGGATCGTTGGGCGCACTCCGGATCTTGCCACCGCACTATCTTCACAATGGCGAACAGGCACAGTCGTATTTGGAAACGATTCTGGAGCGTGACCCTCGTCTCTCGGAACGGCTCATGTTGTGCAACGAACGGCGATGGTGTCGTATCTGCCGCCGGGCAGAGGATTGACAGACTCTGACGCCGGCCATCTCGGGTGCCTCATTCGGGGCTATCCGATTATCCCGGCTCGTCATGCCACCGTGCTGCCGCTTTCGGCCCTGACCGTTCAAACCCAGGACCATGAGGTACCTGCGCTTGTTCGCTTGATTGGCCCAGGGTGCTCACTGCACCGGGTCTTGCAGTTTTTCGCTGATCTCGTGACGGTCGTGAGCGAGGTCGCCTTTATGTGTTTGGAGTATGGCGTCATGCCGGAGTTGCACGGCCAAAATGTGCTGCTCGTACATGAACCGGGATGCCGTCTCAGGCTCCTCTTGCGAGATCACGATACGCTTCGGATGTATCCACAAGCCGTGGAGCGGACCGGCCTGCCGGCACCGACGTATCTGCTTCGTCCCGGTCACAATACGCTCATCAACAGCAGCCGTGAAGAACTCCTGTCATACTTTCAAACTCTCGCGGTCGAAGTCATGCTGGCCTCCATTGGGAAGACGCTCGCACAGGCGTGCCACGCCAAAGAACACGTGTTCTGGCGCATCCTCCGTGAGGGGATTGAACGGGCCCATGCGTCATTGGCTCTCTCATGCGAACTCCGGGAACTGCTGCGCACCCATGTGCTGGAGTCCGAGACATGGCCAAGCAAGTTGATCCTTTCGCCGTTATTCCAACACCCGGCCTGCGAGGGACCTGGAATGCCGAGCGCTCAAGGGGTCACTGCTAACCCGCTTCGAGACGTCAATAGTCGCAAAAGAAAGGCGAGAAGGTGAGGGCTATGCGAGCTGATACCACGGCAATGATGTGGGCCGGTGCGGCGGTCATGCACGACGCGCTGCCATCAGAGGTGTATATCGATGTTCGGCGTCGAGTGTTTCGCCAGCTCATTGAGTCGTTGCTCTACGAGGGACTCTTGACCGTTCCGATGCCATCCCCTAGAACCTTCGGTCCTGTTGTTATCGAAGGGCGTGACGATCGCAATGAGCCCGTCACCTATGAACTCTCCGCGAAGCGCCGGTTCAGCTTCAACCGCATGTGCCTCGGTGCAGACCCGGTCATCCGGCGAGACAGACGTGCAGCAGCCGAGGCCGAGTCTGTCACACAATTCTTGAAAGAGGTTCAACAGGCGCTTGGCGCCGACCCGCAGCGGCTCATTACCTTCGCGCATGAACTGGAACAAACCGTGCTGAAAGATGCCCTGGCACAGAGCCATCGCCGGCAGCTCGTGGGATCGCTTCACGATTCAGATTATAACGAATTGGAGGCCTTGGTCATGGATGGCCACCTCTATCATCCTTCCTACAAGTCTCGAATCGGGTTCGACTGTTGCGACCATGCCGACTATGGGCCGGAGTTCAGACCGGCATTGGACCCGATGTGGCTTGCGGTGGATCGCCGATATGCCCGTATGGCGGTATCGCAACGCCTTGAGGTCAACTCGTTCATCAAGGATGAGCTTGGAGCGGCCTACCCGCGGTTTGTCGCGGGTCTTCCGAAGGGCAGCCACTTCCCGAGTGACTATCTCTTCATCCCGGTTCACCCGTGGCAATGGCGCGAACGGGTGCTACCTCTCTTTCATGATGACTTCATGGGAGGACGCGTTATTGCCGTCGGATCGTCCGGCGAGTGCTTCCAGCCGCAACAATCACTGCGGACGCTCTCGAATCGTTCGGCGCCGGACAAGTGCGCGCTGAAATTGCCGCTCAGCATCCTCAATACTTCCACGCTGAGGATTTTGGCGCCGCACACCGTTGTCAATGCGCCGCTGATCACCGACTGGCTGCAGGGTCTTCATGCCGAAGACGATTTCTTCAACCGGTCTGCACCGTGCGGCCTCTTAGGTGAAGTCCTAGGCATGGCCTATGAGGGACCGCCACAACGGCGCGATGAACTGGCCTATGGAATCCTGGGTTGCATCTGGAGAGAGAGCGTGAGCCGGTATGTCGTCCCGCCACAGCGGGCGATTCCATTCACGGCACTGTGCACGCTCGATCTCAACGGCGAACCGTTCATTCAGCCGTGGCTGTCGAGATGCGGCGTGGAGCGATGGGTGCAGGAACTCCTCCGTGTCGCCATTATGCCGGCCATTCATTTTTTGTATGCGCACGGCATCGCGCTGGAAGCGCACGCGCAGAACATGATTCTGATCCATGAACACGGCCACCCCGTCAAGGTCGTCTTTCGCGATTTCCATGACGGCGTGCGCTTCTGCTCGCGACTGCTCGCGCAACCGGAGAGGCGTCCCGCACTCTGCCCGACGCCGCCTCATCACGCATGCGTGAATCGAAACTCGTATATCGAGACGGACTCCGCCGAGGAGGTTCGAGATTTTCTGGCCGATTCGCTTTTTTTCATAAACCTATCGCAGCTCGCCCTCTTCTTGGCCGATCGCTGCGGCTATCCCGAGGAGCAGTTTTGGAATGTGGCGCGTGGAGTGATTCGGGAATATCACGCGCGCGTCGGCCCGCAGAGCGGCCGGTTGGAGGAGTTTAATCTACTCGCTCCGATGCTGTCCGTCGAGCAGTTGACCGCCAGGCGCTTGCTTCCTGAGACCGTGGCCAGAGTGCATGCGGTTGTGAACCCCCTGTGCCTAGAGTAACGCCGGAGTTGATCGTGGCTGCTGGTTCGCTCAAGCGTGCAATTCGCAACAGACAACCGCTGCTCGGACTGTTCTGTTCGACTCCGTCGCCGATCGCAGTGGAGCTGATCGCGCACGCTGGGTTTGATTTCGCGGTGATCGACACTGAGCACAGTCTGCTCAATCCGGAAACGCTAGAGCATATGGTCAGGGCCGCCCATGCGGCTTCTCTTTCCGTACTCGTCCGTGTAGAGGGTGTGTCTCCTGCTGCTATCGGCCGTGTGCTCGATGCGGGCGCGTCCGGCATTCTTGTCCCGAGGGTTCGAGGGGTAGGCGAGACTCGCACGGTGGTGAGGGCTGCTTTGTATGCACCGCAAGGTGAGCGTGGTTTAAATGCGGGACGGTCGGCTTCCTTTGGAGCGACCTCGCTGACCAAGTATGTGGAGAGGGCCAACGATGAGACGGTGGTCGGCGTCATGATCGAGGATCAAGAAGGTCTGGCCAATGTGGACGAGGTCCTCGCAGTGTCCGGTTTAGATTTTGTCATGGAAGGTGCGGCGGATTTGTCGCAGTCGCTTGGCGTGTCGTGGCAGACGCGCCATCCCGTTGTAGTCCAAGCCGTCACCTCACTGCAGGCCACGGCTGCAACACGACACGTCCCGTTTTGCGCGGTGCCCCGCGTGCTGGAGGATTTCGCGAAGTGGTGGGACCTCGGCGTGCGACTCTTTGTGTTGGGCGATGAGCGCGGCGTGGCGCTGAGAGCGTTGCAGGCCCATGTCCAGCGCTTCCGTGCCGCGATCCCATCCACAGAGATCTGCCGATGAATCTGCCGCCACGAATTGAACAAGCGGTCCGGCAGGCGATGGCCGCTCAGGATGGCCCGATGTGCGCCTATATCTATGATCTCTGTGCTCTGCGTGCCCATGCTCGGCGGCTGGTGACCACGCTCCCCGAACACTTCCGCCTGTTTTATGCGATTAAAGCGAATTCCGATCCATCGATTCTTCGTGCGTTGTCGGGACTGGTAAGCGGATTCGAGGTTGCTTCCATCGGTGCGAAACGTGCCCGAGAGGCGAAGCCAAGCCTACCCATTATGTTCGGAGGGCCCGGCAAAACGGACGATGAACTCGCCGAAGCGATCCGGCTTGGGATCCAGACGCTCCATGTCGAAAGTCTGCACGAGCTTCGCCGGGCTCAGCACATTGCCGGTGGTTTGGATAAGCAGGTGCCGGTGCTCTTGCGAGTCAATATACGAGGCGCGTTGCCCGCCAGCACGCTTCGCATGGGCGGGAGCGCCACCCAATTCGGATTCGATGAGGCCGATGTGCCGCACGCCATCGCATTGGCTCAAGCCTCTTCGCACAGTGTTCTACGGGGGTTCCATTTTCACTCCGTCTCAAATAACTTGGATGCCGCCGCTCACGTGGAGTTGGTACGCAACTATCTGCGGAGAACAAAGCATTGGGCGCGCGTCTTCGGATTGACGGTGGACTATGTCAATGCCGGGGGCGGAATCGGAGTCAATTACGCTTCGCTCGAGCAGCAATTTGATTGGCTGGCCTTCGTTCAAGGGCTCAAAGAGGTAGTGGAGGGAAATCGGTTTCTCAAGGACGTCTCGATTCTGTTCGAGTGCGGGCGCTATCTGACCGCCTTTTGTGGCTACTATGCCGCCGAAGTGCTGGACCTCAAACGGAACCACGGAAAAGCATTCGTCATTGTCCGCGGCGGCACACACCATTGCCGGCTTCCGGCCTCCTGGCAACATTCCCAGCCTTTCACCATACTCCCGGTCGACTCATGGTCCTATCCGTTTCCCCGACCGGAAATACGTGGCGAGGCCATTACCATCGCCGGTCAGCTGTGTACGCCTAAAGATGTCCTTGCCCGCGACTGCCCTATTGACCGTGTCCGGGTGGGCGACGTCATCGTCTTTCATCTTGTGGGCGCCTATGGCTGGTCGATCTCGCATCACGACTTTTTAAGTCATCCGCATCCAGCGCGTCTGTATCTCGACGATGCGGAGATCGAGATGGTGAAGGTCGGTGTGTCCAGCACGATGGACGGACGATCGTCGTGACCTCCGCGACGCGGCATCTGTCCAAGACCCATACGATACTCGGTATCGTTCTGATGGCGCCGCTCATCGTCACGACGATAACGGGAATTCTGTTGGGTTGGTACGATCAGTTGCGCTATGCCACCGAGCCATACGGCCTATCTTCTCCGTCAGACGCGCGTCTCTCACCGACGGCACTCGTCACAGCGATCCAAGACCGGTACCCCAATCATCGACTGGAAACCCTGTTCATGGCGATCGAGTCGTCCCGAACAGTGCGTGCCAAGCTGGGATCTCCGTCGCCTCTGACCGTGTTCCTCCATCCGTCAAGTGGCGACGTCTTGGGCACCCGGACGCCCGCGGAGCGCGATTGGGTGGATCTCCTGTACGATTTGCATCCAGGGAAAACCATCGGCGTAGCGGGCCAAGTGACAACCGCGGTGACGGCGTTCGGTCTCGCCGTGTTGTGGGGTCTCGGGATAGCCATGTGGTATGGCCGGCGAGGCAATGCGCTCAGAACAGGTCCTGCGTTGTCATGGCGTGCGACCGCCTTTCATCGGTGGGCCGGGTTCTGGCTCGGCCTGCCATTTATCGTCCTCACCGGGCTCGGCGCAACACTGAACTTCGCCGGGTCGCTCATCGCCACCTTTGATCCGCCTCCGAAGGTCGTTCCGACGGGATCACGGCCAAGCCTGTTGGGTCTGGCTTCGATCGCCGAAACACAGGCTCCGTTGTATCGGCCGGCATCATTGGAACGCATCATCTTTCCTAAACACGAGACCGATTCGGTTCAGTTGCGATATGCCGACGGTGGATGGGTGTTCCTCGATGGGTATCGAGGACGTGTTCTCGACATTAAGGGACCACTCGCTCACTGGACCCGGAGCTTGTATCCCTTGCATAGCGGGCGTTTTTTCGGTTTTGCCGGCCCCTGGCTGGTGGCATGCCTAGGGCTCGTACTTTTGGCGGCCGTGACAACAGGCATCATATTTTCTTGGCGCCTTCGCTCCAGCTTCCGCGGGAGAAACCGCGTGAGGAATTGCCTACACTTACTCAACATTCTTCGATGAGATCGTCGCCATGATTGAATCTACATCCGTCCAATTACTCGGCATCGCGGTCATTGCTGCCATTCTTCCTGTCTACGTGGGGATTTTCCTCGCGACCCTCGTTCGAAAGGTGTTGCCGCCGGACTGGGAGCGTCTTTTGCTCGGGGTCTCTACGGGAGTGGTCGTCTATCTGTTTTTTGATCTCATGCATGAAGCCACCGAACTGACCGGTGCACGGGACGTTCATTCCTGGCTGGTCTTTCTCTTGACCTTTCTCATCGGCTTTCTAGGGCTCGTCTGGTGTGAGCAGGCACCGCGTCATCGGCTTGTGCAACCGTCGACGGTCTTTCTTCCGTATATGGTTGCGTTGGGAATGGGGTTACATAATCTTGGGGAAGGCCTGGCGCTCGGTGCAAGCTATGCCGCGGGGCAGTGGCATCTCAGTGCCTTACTGATTGCCGGGTTTGCACTGCATAACGCCACGGAAGGGGTTGGAGTCGTCAGCGCGGCCGGCAGGACTCCCTTGGAGTGGAAAGACCTGCTTCGACTGGGCGCGATCGCCGGCCTGCCGACAGCAGTGGGCACGATGCTGGGAGGAATCGACCTCTCTCCGTATTTTACGTTGGCGTGTTATTCGCTGGCGGCAGGAGCACTGTTGTATGTAACTTTTGCGCTCGTCGCCATTGGGTTTACGATGGCTCGACGCATGCAAATGGCGGCCGGTGTCTTCGGCGGCATCTGCCTGATGTTTGTCACGGCGATGCTCTTGACGCTTTGGACCGGGTTCAGCAGCTGACTGCCATACATGCCGTGGTAGATCACCTCATCTCAAACTCATAATGAATCGGAATGTGAATCACCGCGTCGGGCTGGCATAGTGGCGGGTCTGACCGAGCGGCGATGCTGGTTTCAACATGTTGACGGCATCCCGATCAAACACCGCATGTCCTGAGCTTTGCGCGATTTGCAATGGACACTGACCGTCGTCTCGGATAACCGCGAAGGATAACTGGCCTTCCCATCGATTCATTGTCGACCTGTGACGCAGCCGCCGCTCGGTAACAACGGAATGCATGGCGACGGTATCGTTTCTTCACGACAGGAGCGTGATAGAATCTACAGCCATCATGGAATACACAATGTGAACCCGAATGTAAGGTTGCTCAGGAGTCTGCCGGTTATTGTGCTTGGGCGAGGTAGAACCTGGCGGCTCTGTTGTACGCCTGTCTATCTGTGTTTTAATTTCTTGCTTTATGCTTCATCCCTGGTATACGAGAAAAACCCCTCGGGCGGTTGCCGCTAATAGGGGACCAATCGGCGGCGGTAGCCTGTCGCGGCTCTGCGGGGATGGGGACGACATCAGTTAATCAGGTCAGTGGTGCCAAGAATGATTAATCGCACTAGGAATGAGATGTCTGACGCCGACGCGCTCAGTGGTGTTGGTCACGAAATCCTCGGCATGAGTGCTGATGGCTTAGAGGATGTATTGCGCGGTATTACCAACCGCGCGGTGGAGTTACTGCAGGTCGGCATATCGCTCGTCATGCTGAAGAACGATCAGATGGGGTGTTGGATCATCGAGGCGGCGTCCGGAGAATGGCACGAACGTCTCAACAAATCCGTGATGCTCTGGCAGGAGTTTCCGTTATCGGCCCAGGCCTATGAAACCAAGCAACCCGTTATTGGGGAAGACTTGAGCCTTGATGATGGTCCGGAGATCAGGAGGCGAAATCAATTTGGCCGCAGCATGCTCTCTATTCCTTTGCTCTCACAAGGGGTCGCATTCGGCGTGATCGTGCTCATGCACCAGCGAAGAGTGCCTCGAGAAGATTGGAATCTCCCGCTGGCCAACGCGTTGGCGAATTTGGCGGCTCTTGCAATCGTCAATGCGAGGCTGTATCAGAGCACCACATCTGAACAGGATCGAGACCTGCGGTCTCGTATTCGGGAGTTGCAGCACCTGGCAGAAAATCTAGCCCATGATGTGAAAGCTCCTGGAGAACGGATTCAAGGGTTGGCCTCTCTCCTCAGAGCGGATCCTGGCAGTCAATTGAGTGAGGAAGGCATCCACTGGTTGGCACTCATTGAGGTCTATGGAAACGAACTCAGAAAACGGGCCCAACATATTCTTGCCCTGGCGCGGATTGGCTCCGCGTCCATGGCGGTGGAGGCGGTCGATCCAGCCGTCATTATCAGAGATGTCGTGAGGCTGCGAAGTCATGAGCTTGAGCAAAGCGCGGGGCACGTTGAAGTTCAGGAGAACCTCCCGCTTGTCGCATGCCACGAAGCGTATCTTCGCCAGATTTTTGACAATGTCATCTCGAATGCGATCAAGTTTTCACGCATCAATCAGGCACCTCTGATTCGCATCTCATGGGAACGAAAGAAAGAACAGATCTATTTTAAGGTGTCTGACAATGGTCCCGGCATTCCTCCGGAAGACCATGAACGTGTCTTTACCCCGTTTGTACGGCTGAATCCGGATGCAACAGCGGGCAACGGAATCGGTCTCCCCATTGTTCGTCGGATTGTTGAACTCTATGGCGGACGCGTCTGGGTCGACTCACACGTGCGCAGTGGGTGTGCCATCATTTTTACCATGCCGGCATTGGCCGACTTGAGCCGAGAGACACTCGACGGAGAGCCGCTTAAATGGACCTATGGGAGCCTATGAACATGTTCATGTTTCAGTCGACTGTGCGTAAGGTGCCGGTATGACCAGGACCGCGGCACAAGAAGTGCCGTTTACTCTTTTGATCGTCGAAGACGATGCCGGAGATGCTGAAATCATGCTGAAGGCCGTAGAGCAGGCTGACCTACGAGCCATTGGCGGTGATATTTGGATTGAAATCAGGGCCACCGCGGAAGGCGCGTTGCAATTGCTCGCTGAACGGCCTGTCGATCTCGTGCTGTCCGATATGGTGCTGCCGGGTATGAGCGGGTTGGATCTGGTCACGAAAATACAAGAGATCGATCGGAACCTTCCTGTGTTGATCGTGACAAGGGTCGGTGATGTGCCGCGAGCCGTGGAAGCCATGCGTCGTGGAGCATTTGATTATCTGCTAAAGCCGGTGAACCCGTTGGATCTCGGCATGCGGCTCCATCGAGCTGTACGTATCTCGGAGATCGTCCGTCGCGCAGTGTCCTATCAGCGTTTATTTGAGCAAGGTATGACGACCGGGACGATGGTCGGGACGAGTAGTGTCTTTCAGGAGCTCATGCAACGTGTCCGCCTCGCGGCGGAAGCTCGATCAACTATATTGATCCTTGGTGAAACCGGGACCGGCAAGGGGATGATCGCAAGGTTGATTCATGAACAGAGCCGTGAGCGCGACAAACTGTACCAAGTGATCGACTGTACGACTGTGCCTGAAAACATGGTGGAGAGCGAACTGTTTGGCCATGTGCGAGGGGCGTTCACCGGTGCGGTATTGGACAAGCCGGGCTTGATTGAACTTGCCAATGGAGGAACGGCCTTTTTTGATGAAATCGGTGAGTTGCCGCTTCCCATGCAAGCGAAACTTCTCCGCGTCTTGGAAGATAACGAGATCCGTCCGGTCGGAGGAACCCGGACCAAGCGGGTGAACTTGCGAGTCATCGCGGCCACGAATCAAAATCTCGAGGAGAAGGTTCGCAAGGGAACGTTTCGTCAAGACCTTTACTATCGCCTTGCCGCCGTTGAGATTAAGGTTCCGCCGTTACGCGAACGCCGCGACGACATCCCCGTTCTGGCTCGCCATCTCCTTCAGCGGCTGGAATCTGAAATGCGAAGGCGGGGATGCCGGTTCGATCCAACTGCCCTCTCTGAGTTAGTGGCCTATGATTGGCCAGGGAATGTACGAGAATTGCGCAACATCATCGAACGTGCGGTGATGCTGGCCAAGACAGAATGCATCAGCGGAAGCGACATTAAGGCCTTGCTCCCAGTGCGCAAGGGGCCGAGTTCGCCCATCGAGGTGTCGGGGTCTGCGGAAGAGCCCTATATCGAAGCCAAGAAAAAAATCGTCGCTGATTTTACGAGTGCCTACCTCAAACTGAAACTCGCCATGTCGAATGGATTAATGACGCAAGCAGCGGAGAGCAGTGGGATCAATCTCCAATACTTCTCGCTGCTGAAAAAACGCTATCTCCCGCAGGAAAAGAAGCTTTAAGAGCGCCTGGTATTTTGGGTAACATCAGGTCCACCGGCGTAACACGGGTATGGCATCATCGACGATAAGCTTTTCCCGCCGTTACCACCTCGAAACGTTTTAGCCGGCTTTCCCTTATGCGAAGGTGTTTTGACCTGCCTTGAAGAGTGCATTCGCCATACAGCTATAGCCCTCATATTTTTGTATAAGCTGTAAGTAGTTGAAAGATAATGACGGGATGACAATCAATGTAGACGTTTATACTCTTTTATAAGAAATCTTCTCACTCCCAACCGACGCTCCCCATCGTTTATCGCTGCTACGCGCAGCGTAATTTATTTTTCAATCAGTTATGAGCTGACTGCCTTGACCGTCTCTGGCAGTGCCCAGTGGCAGCGGTTTTGCTGGATAACAGCGACGCGGTTTGAACTTTTGAATCAGAAAGGAGGGGATAGGCCAATACGTGCAGGGTTAACAGTGACAGCGACACTTTCTTAAGGAGGTATTAGATGTTTTTGTCACGACGGCAATTTTTAAAGGTCTCGGCGGGGACGGTGGCGGCGGCCGCCATTGCCGATAAGGCACTGGCGCTGACGGCGTTGCAACCGGTCATCGAGGTGGGCAACCCCCTCGGCGAGTACCCGGACCGCTCCTGGGAGCGGGTGTATCACGACCAGTACCGGTACGATTCGTCGTTTACCTGGTGCTGCTCCCCCAACGACACGCACGGTTGCCGGATTCGCGCCTTTGTGCGCAACGGCGTGGTCATGCGGGTCGAGCAGAATTACGATCACCAGACGTACGAAGATCTCTACGGCAACCGCGGCACGTTTGCGCATAATCCGCGGATGTGCTTGAAGGGCTATACCTTCCATCGGCGCGTGTACGGCCCATATCGGCTCAAGGGCCCGTTGATGCGGCGGGGCTGGAAGGAGTGGATGGACGCGGGCTCGCCGGAGCTGACGCCGGAAATGAAGCGCAAATATAAGTTCGATGCGCGGTTCTTGGACGACATGGTGCGGGTCTCCTGGGATACCGCGTTTACCTATGTGGCCAAGGCGGCGATTCTGATTGCGACCAAGTATAGCGGCGAAGCCGGCGCGCGGCGATTGCGCGAGCAGGGCTATCCGCCGGAGATGATCGAGATGATGAAGGGCGCGGGGGTGCGCTGCTTCAAGCACCGCGCGGGCATGCCGGTGCTCGGCATCGTCGGCAAGATGATGAATACGCGCTTTAACGGCGGCGTGTTGCCCCTATTGGATACGTGGATTCGCAAAGTGTCGCCGGACCAGGCGCAGGGGGGTCGCTATTGGACCAACTACACCTGGCACGGCGACCAAGACCCGTCGCAGCCCTTCTGGAACGGCACCCAGAATTGCGACGTGGACCTCTCCGACATGCGCTTCAGCAAGCTGAATACGAGCTGGGGCAAGAACTTCGTCGAGAACAAGATGCCGGAAGCGCACTGGAAGTTGGAGTGTATTGAACGGGGCGCTCGGATCGTCGTGATCACCCCCGAGTACAATCCCACCGCTTCCCGCGCGGACTACTGGATTCCGGTGCGGCCGGAGTCGGATTGCTCCTTGTTCTTGGGCGTGGTGAAGATCATCATTGACGAGAACATGCAGGATACCGATTACATCAAGGGCTATACCGACATGCCCATCCTGATCCGGACGGATACGTTGCAGTATCTGGATCCGCGGGATGTGGTCAAGGATTATGCCTTCCCGGACTTCTCGAAGTCCTATTCGGGGATGGTGCAGTCGCTCAAGCCGGAGCAGGTGCAACGGCTCGGCGGCATGATGGTCTGGGACCTGGCGAAGAACCAGGCGGTGCCGCTGCACCGCGAGCAGGTCGGCTGGCACTATCAACAGAGCGGCATCGATGCGGCCCTCACGGGAACCTATCGCGTGAAGCTGCTCAATGGCCGCGAAGTCGACGTGGCGCCGATCTATCAGTTGTACCAGGTGCACTTGCAGGACTATGACCTGGATACGGTGCATCAGATCAACCGGTCACCGAAGGACCTCATCGTCCGGTGGGCACGGGATAACGGCACGATCAAGCCGATGGCGATTCACAACGGCGAAGGCGTGTGCCACTACTTCCATATGACCGAGAACGGACGCGGCGCGGCGCTGATCTGCACCGTGACCGGCAATATCGGCAAGTTCGGCACGGGCTGCCATACCTGGTCTGGCAACTACAAGGCCGGCGGGTGGACGGCGACGCCGTGGTCGGGGGCGGGACTCGCGGTGCATACCGGCGAAGATCCGTTCAATCTGACCCTGGATGCCAAGGCGCATGGGAAGGAAGTCAAGACCAAGTCCTACTACTATGGGGAGGACGTGGGCTTCTGGAACCATGGCGATACGGCCCTGATCGTGAACACGCCCAAGTATGGCCGCAAGGTCTTCACGGGCAAGACGCACATGCCGACGCCCAGCAAGTTCCGCTGGGTGACCAACGTGAACGTGCTCAATAACTCCAAGCACCACTACGACATGGTCAAGAACGTCGATCCCAATATCGAATGCCTGATCACGCAGGATATTGAGATGACCTCGGACGTGAACCATGCGGACGTGGCCTTTGCCTGCAACAGCTGGATGGAATTTACCTATCCGGAAATGACCATGACGGTCTCCAATCCGTGGGTGCAGATCTGGAAGGGCGGCATCCGGCCGTTGTACGACACGCGCAACGATGCGGACACCTTTGCCGGCGTGGCGGCGAAGTTGACCGAAATCACCGGGGATGCGCGCATGAAGGGCGTGTTCCACTTCGTGTATCAGAACCGGGTGGACGTCTATCCGCAGCGCATGTTGGATGCCTCCAGCACCTATTACGGCTACAACGTCGATACGATGTTGAAGTCGGAGAAGGGCTGGATGGTCATGGTGCGCACGTACCCGCGGCACCCGCTGTGGGAAGAGACGAACGAGAGCAAGCCGCAGTGGACGCGGTCGGGCCGCATCGAGACCTACCGGATCGAGCCGGAGGCCATCGAATACGGCGAGAACTTTATCGTCCATCGCGAAGGGACGGAGGCAACCCCGTACCTGCCCAACGCGATCTTCACGACGAATCCGTACGTCCGGCCGGACGACTACGGCATTCCGATCACCGCGCAGCACCATGACGACAAGCACGTGCGGAACTTGAAGCTGCCGTGGCAGGAGATCAAGCGGCAGAGCAATCCGCTCTGGGAGAAGGGCTACCAGTTCTACTGCGTGACGCCCAAGACCCGGCATCGGGTGCACAGCCAGTGGTCGGTGAACGACTGGGTGCAGATTTATGAGAGCAACTTTGGCGATCCGTACCGGATGGACAAGCGGACGCCGGGCGTCGGCGAACACCAGTTGCACATCAACCCGCAGGCGGCCAAAGACCGCGGCATCAACGACGGCGACTACGTCTATGTGGACGGCAACCCGGTGGACCGGCCGTATCGCGGCTGGAAGCCGTCGGATCCGTACTACAAGGTGGCGCGGTTGATGATCCGGGCCAAGTACAACCCGTCGTATCCGTACCACGTGACGATGGCCAAGCACGCCCCGTACGTGTCGACGGCGAAGTCGGTCAAAGGGCACGAGACGCGGCCGGACGGACGCGCGATTGCCGTGGATACCGGGTATCAGTCGAACTTCCGGTATGGCGCCCAGCAGTCGTTTACGCGCAACTGGCTGATGCCGATGCACCAGATGGACTCGCTGCCGGGCAAGCACGCGGTGGCGTGGAAGTTCAAGTGGGGCTTCCAGATCGATCACCACGGGGTCAACACCGTGCCGAAAGAATGTCTCATCCGCATCACGAAGGCGGAAGACGGCGGCATCGGGGCGCGTGGTCCATGGGAGCCGGTGCGGACCGGGTTTACCCCAGGCCAGGAGAACGAGTTCATGATCAAGTGGCTCCGGGGTGAACATATTAAGATCAAGGTCTGAGATCTAGTGCCGAGCGCCGAGTGCTGAGTCCTGAGCGAAAACTCGGGACTCAGCGCCCAGGCCTTGACTTAGCACAGAGGACTCAGAACTCAGCACTGAAGAAACGGAGGAATGCAATGCCGGAAGTATATAACTGGCAACTGGGACGTAAGATGCTCTATCCCTATGAGGAGCGGCATCCCAAGTGGCAGTTCGCCTTCGTGTTTAACATCAATCGGTGTCTGGCGTGCCAGACCTGCTCGATGGCGGACAAGTCCACGTGGCTGTTTTCCAAGGGACAGGAGTACATGTGGTGGAACAACGTGGAGACCAAGCCCTACGGCGGGTACCCCCAGTTCTACGACGTGAAGATCACGCAGTTGATCGAGCAAGTGAACCCAGGCGGACAGGTGTGGAACGTGCGGGTGGGCCGCAAGCACCATGCGCCGTACGGGGTGTTCGAAGGGATGACCATTTTCGACGCCGGGGCCAAGATCGGTCAGGCGGCGATCGGCTACATTCCGACGGACCAAGAGTGGCGGTTCGTGAACATCTACGAGGATACGGCCACGTCGATGCGGGCCCTCGTCGAAGGCATCGACAAGACCGGCTTCTCGCGGGATGAACCGTGGAAGCTGCAGGGCAGCAGTCTGCCGGAGCATGAAACGTTCTTCTTCTATCTCCAGCGGATCTGTAACCACTGCACGTATCCGGGGTGTCTGGCAGCGTGTCCCCGCAAGGCCATCTACAAGCGGCCGGAGGACGGGATCGTGCTGATCGACCAGAACCGGTGCCGCGGGTACAAGAAGTGTGTGGAGCAGTGTCCGTTTAAGAAGCCGATGTACCGGGGCACCACGCGGGTGAGCGAGAAGTGCATTGCCTGCTATCCCCGGATCGAAGGGAAGGATCCGCTGACGGGCGGCGAGCCGATGGAAACGCGCTGCATGAGCGCCTGCGTGGGGAAGATCCGCATGCAGAGCCTGGTGCGGATCGGTGAAGACGGCCTATGGGCGGAGGATCGCTGGCATCCCCTGTACTTCACCATTCGGGTGGAGCAGGTGGCCCTGCCGTTGTATCCGCAGTGGGGCACCGAGCCCAACGGCTTCTACATTCCGCCGCGACACAGCCCGCGGGGGTATGCGCGGCAGATGTTCGGGCCGGGCGTGGACAACGCCATCGAGAAGTATCTGGTGCCGAGCCGGGAGCTGTTGGCGGTGCTGCAGCTGTGGCGCGCCAGCCAGCAGATCGTCTTCCGGTACGACGTCATTCCGGGGCCGAAGGTGTTTGAGACCCAGATCCACGGGAAGCGGTTTGAGATGTACAACGATACCGTGCTGGGGTTCAACAAGTCGGGCAAGGAAGTGGCGCGCATCCAGGTCGAAGAGCCGATCTACATTCGGCCGGCCGAACGCGTGACCTGGCTGTAGGTTCAAGCCGAGTTCGATGAGACGCCGTTAATGGGCGTCCGAAGGAGGGGCAGGCGAACAAGCCTGCCCCTCCTTTTTTGCCGGCGACTTTCCGCAACCGCGTCGGTTCGCGCCGTCAGAAGATGGCTTTCGTCAACAATCGATTCGTAAAGGCTGTTACAAATGGTAGTGACCGGCGGCTTCCGGTTGATACAGAATCTCATCAATCCTGAGTTGTTTGAATCCTGCAGGCACTTTCCACTCGATGATGTCCCCGACTCGGTATCCCAGCATGGCCGTCCCGATGGGCGCTAGGACCGAAATCTTGTTCAGTTCAATATCGGCGTCGCTAGGGAATACCAAGGCGCACAGCCTCTCCTCTCCGGTATCCACATCACGTAACCGTACCCGCGAATTCATGGTGACCACATCCTGCGGAATGGCAGTGGTCTCCACCACGTGAGCTCGGTCTAACTCTTCCTGCAACCGCTGAAGATGGTCATCATCCTTGCCCTTAAAGGTGATGCCGACCTGTACCAGTTCCATGAGCCGTTTCAAATCGAATTCAGTAATGTAAATATCGCGATCCATCTCACATTCTCCTTGTCCACCAGTGGAAGGCGCCTGTGCCGCGAGCGACACCCACTGTATCGCCACCTTCATAGTACCCTATTTCCTGCAGGAGGACTTCGATCATGAAGACTTCTTCACGGTCCGTTCATCATTTATTCATCGCGTCTCGTTACGATGTAGTTAGGGAGAACAGAAGCCATGGAGACGGTGGCCGTATTCATCGCTGAGACCGGCAACGCTTTCCTCCTGTAATGATCGGGAAATCAGGGGACAGGGGCCCAGCGCAAGGAAGGCTGGTCGTGACGATAAGGAAAATTGGCGTCTGGTATCCCGACCCATAGCGTTCCAGGCAATAGACTCGTTTTTGCCGCTGTAATAAGATGATATCGATTGATCCGTTCTCAATGGATACATACTCCGCTTCATGAGCAAAATTCGAAACGTACATGCGAATTCTTCTGATTGAAGACGATGCCGACCTGGCGCAGTTCATCCGCAAGGGGCTCAAGGAAGAGCGCTACGCCGTGGACGTGGCGGAGGATGGAGAGCGCGGCCTGGAACTCGGCACGCACAATCCTTACGATCTCTTCATCCTCGACATTATGTTGCCCAAGCTGGATGGCCTTGGCCTGTGCCGTGATCTTCGCGCCCACGGGATCGTGTCCCCGGTTCTGCTTTTGACGGCACGCAATACGGTCCAAGACAAGGTTTCAGGGCTCGATACCGGCGCCGATGATTATCTGACAAAGCCCTTCGCATTTGCCGAACTCCTGGCCCGTGCGCGCGCCCTCTTACGGCGCGGCGCGCCGCAGCAACTCGCTCGCTTGAAGGCGGCTGATTTAGAGTTGGATCCCGCTGCACGGCGTGTCTGGCGGGCGGGGAAGGAAATCCCCTTGACCAACAAAGAATACGCACTCCTGGACTTCCTCTTGCGAAACAAGAATCGAGTGCTTACACGCACGGCTATCATCGACCATGTGTGGGACATCAGCTATGACCCGCTCACGAATATCGTGGATGCCCATATCAGGGCCCTGCGCGCCAAGATTGACCGTCAGTTCGGCACGGAACTTATCGTGACCGTCCGCGGTGCCGGGTACATGCTCGAAGATCCTGAAGCGATGCGATGAAATCGCTCGATGGCCTGATTCGTCACTCGACACTGGGCCTAGTCGCGCTGCTACTCCTTGCTTTTTCCTTATTAGTGTATCTCGGTGGCGAGACGTTGTTGCACCGCTATGTGGATGGCCGACTCTTTGACCTGGCAGCAAGACTCGCACAACTCATTGAGCAGCGCCGTGATCTTCTTGTCAAGAGTGGAGAAGACCTGGTTCCACTCGGCGAGAGTGGCAGCACGGAAGAAGAGCGTCATGGCTTGCGTGAGGTGGCCCATTCCGTCCTGATCTTCTCTGCGGACGGCAAGCTGGTATTGAAGGGGTCCGATGTAGGGCTGCGTCCACCGCTTACTGAAGGGCTGATGGAGCGAGTCCGGCCGGGAGAGCCGTTGTTCGAAACCATCCGGCTCCCAGATGGCACGAATGTCCGTCGTGTGTCGATTCCGATTCTCCGTGAGGGTGCGCTTCGGTATATTTTGCAGGCCGAGGAGTCGCTCTTGTTTGTCGAGAAGACCCTCACAGGTCTGATGCTCCTCCTTGCCGTTGGATCGGGAGCGGTCGTGGTTATGGCCTGGTTGGGCAGTGGGTGGCTTGCCCGAAAAATCCTGCTCCCTATACACGCCCTCAGCGCAAGCGCGGAAACGATGTCCGGGTCGGATCTAGGAACTCGCCTCATGCTGGACTCCCCCTTCGGCGAGTTTCGCCGCCTTACGCAGGCGTTCAACGCCATGATGGATCGGTTTCAGCGGGCCTGTGAAAGTCAGCGGCGCTTCGTTGACTATGCCGCCCACGAAATGCAGACGCCTTTAACGATCCTCGAGGGCAATCTTGAGGTCACGCTTCAGAGGGCCAGGACTCCCGAAGAATACCGTGATGCTTTACTGGGTAACCTGGAGCAGGTGGAGCGGCTCATTACGCTGACCCGTTCACTCTTGATGCTCACGAAGCTCGCAGGAGATCGACCCGCAGTGCACCTTGAACCTCTGTCCCTGGATCCCTTGATCCGTCATCTCGTGAGTGAACTGATGATCCTGGCCGATGACCATCGGATTACCTTGACCCATGATCTACACCCGGTGCCGAGTGTTCCTGCAGATGCCGGGTGGCTCAATCAAGCGCTGATCAATCTTCTGGACAATGCGCTTCGGTACACATCGGCCGGTGGCGCAGTAACCGTTCGATTGCGCGTCGCGGGTGATCATGTGACCATTGCCATTGAGGATACGGGTCAGGGCATTGAAGCGGTGCACATACCCCGTCTCTTCGAGCGGTTTTATCGGACAGACCATGCGAGAGCCCGAGACTCCGGCGGTACGGGGCTCGGGCTTTCGATTGTGAAGGAAATCGTCGAAGCTCACAACGGGTTCGTGACGGTAGACAGCCAAGTGGGAAAGGGGTCGACCTTCACGATTTGGTTGCCACTCCCCGCCACCGTATAATCTCACTCCTCTTCATCCGGTCGACATCCTGTCTTGAGGACGGCCGGCCCTCCGTCATGAAGAAAACTTCATCGACTATTCATGGCGGCTTCATCTGGCCTC
Organism: Nitrospira sp. Nam74; assembly: GCF_965152615.1. Taxonomy (NCBI): domain Bacteria; kingdom Pseudomonadati; phylum Nitrospirota; class Nitrospiria; order Nitrospirales; family Nitrospiraceae; genus Nitrospira; species Nitrospira sp. Nam74. The sequence goes on from NZ_OZ224220.1 coordinate 823,112, forward strand.
TGTAAATACAACACTGGTTTCTTACACGGTCAGCTTTATGCTCCGTGTCTTATTGTCCCCGTATTAGAGGAATTGATGCGAATTGCTCAGCTTGCACCATTGGTCGATACCGTTGCGCCTAGCGGCGTCGCTCCATTGCAGCGACTCATCCATCATTTAGTGGAGGCGTTGACCGATCGGGGTCACGATGTGACGCTCTTCGCCGGCGTTGAATCACAGACACGAGCGAAGCTGCATGCCTTGCCGTCCATTAGCGCCAGTAGTACTCGCCGGATGCAATATGCGGCCAAGGTGATGCTGTTTGAGCGCGGGCTGCTTTCCGACGCCTCGTTTGATGTCATTCACTCGCATCTGGATTGCCTCGCATTGCCTTTTGCGCGACGGGCTGTTTCGCCGGTTGTGACCACCGTATACGACGCGTTGGAGTGTTCCAGCACGGCCGACCTCTATGGTCAATTTAATGAACTGGCTCTCGTGTCCGATTCTGAGCGCCAGCGTGCTCACGTGCCGGCGGCACGATGGATAGCTACGATTTACCCCGGTCTGCCTGAAGACTCACTGCGGTTTCGCGCCGACACCGGTGGCTATCTCGCCTATCTGGGCCCGGTGTCTTCCACAACGCTTGGTCCATCTCTGTTATCGCTTATGCATGATACCGGCATTCCCTTTCGGGTTGCCGGATCAATGCCCCCGAGCCATCATGCCGCTGAGCAGCTCAGGCGGGACATGAAGCGTCACGATATTGAATACGTCGGTGACATTACTCAGGCCGATGAGGAGGAGTTCATTGGATCCGCCTTGGCCATGATCCTTCCGGAGGGAAACAGAGCTCCCTCGAGCCTGACAACCGTTGAGGCGCTGGCTTGCGGCACGCCTGTCGTCACCGTCGCAGCACACGTGGACGCTGAATTGATTGAGCATGGCATCACCGGCTTCGTCTGCCCGCATAGTCATGACATCGCGGGGGCCGTGAAGCAGATTGACCGGCTCGATCGGCACCATTGTCGTGATGCCTTCGAAGCCAATTTCACGCTGGATCGAATGGTGGAAGAATATCTCAAGGTGTACACGATGGTCGTAAATGAAAGAGTTTTCTGACACTTCGTGGATTGCAGGACACACCGTGCATCAATTGACGGTCGTGAAAGCGAGCTCCGTGAACGGCACGGAGCGCTGGGCGGGTCCAACCTTCCCTTTTGGATGGTAGCGATCGGTAAGTGGGGCTGGTGCCCCTTCACACCAGTCCCCGCCCGTCCGGCATAGCCAGTGACTCTTCCTTTTGGGTTCGAACTGCAACCACTACAATGAGAGCCGACAACGTATGGAAAAAGTTCTTCTGTATGCCGTACTATGGGGGTCGTAGACCGTTTCCGGGAGGGTGTTCCACTGAAGCGGACTTAGAAGGTCTCTCGTGATAGGCCGAATGATGAGGGTCAATCTGCCCGTCACTGAACCTTGGCTTGGCCGCTCCACCATGCCTGTCCCATCTCGAACCTGGCAACACACCTGTCCACGCCGTGATCCAGCCTCATCGTCTAGGCGACTCCGCATTCGCCCCCACACCGTCTCAACTTGTTATGTTGCTGCTCGCGCTTACCAGTCAGAAGCGTGAGGCATCTTCGTGCGACAGCGTAAGGCGATATCATGCAAAATACCTATTTGAGTTATCGAACACTCCTCGACGTCACCAATGCGTTGAACTCCCAGCGCGATACGGAGAGTTTGTGGGGAGTCATTACTGAGCTGATTCAACAAGTCACCCCGTGGGAGCGGGCAGGTATCACGCTGTACGATCGTGAAATCGACTCATTCAGATTTTATGCCCTCGAAACTACGGTGCCGACCCCGATGCTGAAGCGAGATTCGGTTATCCCCAGGGAAGGCAGCGCGGTCGGATGGGTCTACGAACATCATCGGATCCACGTACGACCTGATCTCTTAACCGAGAAGGTGTTCCTGGAAGATGCGCTCTACATCCGGGAAGGATTGCGGCGGATGATCAATTTGCCGCTGCTCATGCGCGATGCGTGCTTCGGAACCTTGAATATTGGGAGCACCCAAGCTGGAGAGCCGGCACGGGAGGAAGTGGAATTTCTTCAACAGGTCGCGATACAGATCGCCTTCGCGATCGACCATGTACAAGCGTATGAGCAGATCAATCGATTGCGGGAACAACTGGCACGTGAGAATGAGTATCTCGTCGAAGAAATCAAGTCGACCCATAACTTCGGGGCCATGGTGGGAGCAAGCGACGCATTCCAGAAGGTCCTCAGCCTCATGGAAGCGGTCGGACCGACCTCAACTGCGGTGCTGATCTCCGGTGAGACGGGAACCGGAAAAGAGCTGCTGGCTCGATCGATTCACGAGTTGAGTGCGCGCCGACATAAACCGATGGTCCGGGTCAATTGCGCGGCCTTGCCCATGGGGCTCGTTGAAAGCGAACTATTCGGCCACGAACGCGGCGCCTTTACCGGTGCAGTCCATCGACACGTTGGTCGATTCGAGTTAGCCAACGGAGGGACGCTCTTCCTCGATGAAATTGGTGAAATGCCGCTGGAGGCGCAGGCCAAACTGTTACGCGTACTGGAAGACGGCCAGGTTGAGCGAGTGGGAGGGACTCAAACGGTCACCGTGGATGTCCGGATCATCGCCGCCACAAATGCGGACCTCGTGGCCGCCATTGGGGAAGGCCGATTCCGGCCGGACTTATTTTACCGGCTGCACGTCTTCCCCATTGTAATTCCCCCTCTTCGTGACCGACCGGAAGACATTCCCCTTTTGAGCCAATACTTTTTAGAACGATACAGTGCCAAGTTAAAGCGGCCGCCACTTGAGCTGAGCGACGCATCCATCAAGCACCTGAGCCAATATCCGTGGCCTGGGAACATCCGCGAGCTACAAAACGTCATTGAGCGCGCGGTCATTTTATCCCGGTCTCCTATCGTTGAAATTGATCATCAGTTCCTGCCCCTGCCACGGTCTTTGCGCCAGGAGAACGTCCCTATCAATTTTCAGGAGATGGAGCGACTGCATCTTCTCCGTGTGCTTGACAAGACGCATTGGAAGATTCACGGCCCGTGGGGTGCCGCGGAACAACTTGGCGTCAATCCGAGCACGCTACGCAGCCGACTGAAGAAACTCGGCCTCAAGCGCCCCGACGACCTGCCAGAGTGATGTCACCATCGTCGTGACGCATCACGACGAATCGCGAAATCTCGCAACTTCCATCCTCCGATCTCATTGACTCCGCACGAACATTTACTCGCTCTATCAAATGCTTAGACGCCACGCATTCAATTGGTGAAGTGGCACCTTAGTTGCTGAACACGGTGACACATTTAGAAGCGCTGGGGTGTGACTGCAATCATCTGCATCATTCTCCCCTGCAGCAGTCTCATAAATCTTCTTAAGGGCAGTCCTTGTTGTTGAGCCAACAGGAAATAAGGGGGTGATAAAAGTTTGATCGTAGATCGCTTTATTTTTTGCAGTCATTCGATAGTTGAAACACGAGTATTCAACTGAGGAGGTATTCGGATGTTTTTATCACGACGGCAATTTTTAAAGGTCTCGGCGGGGACGGTGGCGGCGGCCGCCATTGCCGATAAGGCACTGGCGCTGACGGCGTTGCAACCGGTCATCGAGGTGGGCAACCCCCTCGGCGAGTACCCGGACCGCTCCTGGGAGCGGGTGTATCACGACCAGTACCGGTACGATTCGTCGTTTACCTGGTGCTGCTCCCCCAACGATACGCACGGCTGCCGGATTCGCGCCTTTGTGCGCAACGGCGTGGTCATGCGGGTCGAGCAGAATTACGATCACCAGACGTACGAAGATCTCTACGGCAACCGCGGCACGTTTGCGCATAATCCGCGGATGTGCTTGAAGGGGTATACCTTCCATCGGCGCGTGTACGGCCCATATCGGCTCAAGGGCCCGTTGATGCGGCGGGGCTGGAAGGAGTGGATGGACGCGGGCTCGCCGGAGCTGACGCCGGAAATGAAGCGCAAATATAAGTTCGATGCGCGGTTCTTGGACGACATGGTGCGGGTCTCCTGGGACACCGCGTTTACCTATGTGGCCAAGGCGGTGATTCTGATTGCGACCAAGTATAGCGGCGAAGCCGGCGCGCGGCGGTTGCGCGAGCAAGGCTATCCGCCGGAGATGATCGAGATGATGAAGGGCGCGGGGGTGCGCTGCTTCAAGCATCGGTCCGGCATGCCGGTGCTCGGCATCGTCGGCAAGATGATGAACACGCGCTTTAACGGCGGCGTGTTGCCCTTGTTGGACACGTGGATTCGCAAAGTGTCGCCCGAGCAGGCGCAGGGGGGGCGCTATTGGACCAACTACACCTGGCACGGCGACCAAGACCCCGCGCAGCCCTTCTGGAACGGCACCCAGAACTGCGACGTGGACCTTTCCGACATGCGCTTCAGCAAGCTGAATACGAGCTGGGGCAAGAACTTCGTCGAGAACAAGATGCCGGAAGCGCACTGGAAGTTGGAGTGTATTGAACGCGGGGCCCGGATCGTCGTGATCACCCCCGAGTACAGCCCGACCGCCTCACGTGCGGATTATTGGATTCCGGTACGGCCGCAATCGGACGGTGCGCTGTTCCTCGGAGTCGTGAAGATCATTCTCGACGAGAACATGCAGGATACCGATTACATCAAGGGCTACACCGACATGCCGATCCTGATCCGGACGGATACGTTGCAGTATCTGGATCCGCGGGATGTGGTCAAGGATTATGCCTTCCCGGACTTCTCGAAGTCCTATTCGGGGATGGTGCAGTCGCTCAAGCCGGAGCAGGTGCAACGGCTCGGCGGCATGATGGTCTGGGACCTGACGAAGAACCAGGCGGTGCCGCTGCACCGCGAGCAGGTCGGCTGGCACTATCAACAGAGCGGCATCGATGCGGCCCTCACGGGGACCTATCGCGTGAAGCTGCTCAGTGGCCGGGAAGTCGACGTGGCGCCGATCTACCAGTTGTACCAGGTGCACTTGCAGGACTATGACCTGGATACGGTGCATCAGATCAACCGGGCGCCGAAGGACCTCATCGTCCGGTGGGCCCGGGATAACGGCACGATCAAGCCGATGGCGATTCACAATGGCGAAGGCGTCTGCCACTACTTCCATATGACCGAAATGGGGCGCGGCGCGGCGCTGATCTGTACCGTGACCGGCAATATCGGCAAGTTCGGCACGGGCTGCCATACCTGGTCCGGCAACTACAAGGCCGGCGGCTGGACGGCGACGCCGTGGTCGGGGGCGGGCTTGGCCGTGCATACCGGCGAAGATCCGTTCAATCTGACCCTGGATGCCAAGGCGCATGGGAAGGAAATCAAGACCAAGTCCTACTACTATGGGGAGGACGTGGGCTTCTGGAACCATGGCGATACGGCCTTGATCGTGAACACGCCCAAGTATGGCCGCAAGGTCTTCACGGGCAAGACGCACATGCCGACGCCCAGCAAGTTCCGCTGGGTGACCAACGTGAACGTGCTCAATAACTCCAAGCACCACTACGACATGGTCAAGAACGTCGATCCCAATATCGAATGCCTGATCACGCAGGATATTGAGATGACCTCGGACGTGAACCATGCGGACGTGGCCTTTGCCTGCAACAGCTGGATGGAATTTACCTATCCGGAAATGACCATGACGGTCTCCAATCCGTGGGTGCAGATCTGGAAGGGCGGCATCCGGCCGTTGTACGACACGCGCAACGATGCGGACACCTTTGCCGGCGTGGCGGCGAAGTTGACCGAAATCACCGGGGATGCGCGCATGAAGGGCGTGTTCCACTTCGTGTATCAGAACCGGGTGGACGTCTATCCGCAGCGCATGTTGGATGCCTCCAGCACCTATTACGGCTACAACGTCGATACGATGTTGAAGTCGGAGAAGGGCTGGATGGTCATGGTGCGCACGTACCCGCGGCACCCGCTGTGGGAGGAGACGAACGAGAGCAAGCCGCAGTGGACGCGGTCGGGCCGCATCGAGACCTACCGGATCGAGCCGGAGGCCATCGAATACGGCGAGAACTTTATCGTCCATCGCGAAGGGACGGAGGCAACCCCGTACCTGCCCAACGCGATCTTCACGACGAATCCGTACGTCCGGCCGGACGACTACGGCATTCCGATCACCGCGCAGCACCATGACGACAAGCACGTGCGGAACTTGAAGCTGCCGTGGATAGAAATCCAGCGGCAGAGCAATCCGCTCTGGGAGAAGGGCTACCAGTTCTACTGCGTGACGCCCAAGACCCGGCATCGGGTGCACAGCCAGTGGGCGGTGAACGACTGGGTGCAGATTTATGAGAGCAACTTCGGCGATCCGTACCGGATGGACAAGCGGACGCCGGGCGTCGGCGAGAACCAGTTGCACATCAATCCGCAGGCGGCCCAAGACCGCGGCATCAACGACGGCGACTACGTCTATGTGGACGGCAACCCGGTGGACCGGCCGTATCGCGGCTGGAAGCCGTCGGATCCGTATTACAAGGTGGCGCGGTTGATGATCCGGGCGAAGTACAACCCGTCGTACCCGTACCACGTGACGATGGCCAAGCATGCCCCGTATGTGTCCACACCGAAGTCGGTCAAAGGGCATGAGACGCGGCCGGACGGACGCGCGATTGCGGTGGATACCGGGTATCAGTCGAACTTCCGGTATGGGGCCCAACAGTCGTTCACACGCAACTGGCTGATGCCGATGCACCAGATGGATTCGCTGCCGGGCAAGCACGCGGTGGCGTGGAAGTTCAAGTGGGGCTTCCAGATCGATCACCACGGGGTCAACACCGTGCCGAAAGAATGTCTCATTCGCATCACGAAGGCGGAAGACGGCGGCATCGGGGCGCGTGGTCCATGGGAGCCGGTGCGGACCGGGTTTACCCCAGGCCAGGAGAACGAGTTCATGATCAAGTGGCTCCGGGGCGAACATATTAAGATCAAGGTCTGATGGCTCCGATGTGTCAAAATGAGAAACAGAGGAGGTCTTATGCCGGACGGTTCTAACGGGCAATTGGATAGAAACCCTGACCATGGGGGCATCCAGACGATCGGGGCCAGGGGCCCGTGGGAGCCGGTGCGGACTGGATTTACCCCAGGCCAGAAGAACGAGTTCATGATCAAGTGGCTCAAAAGTGAGCATATCAAGATCAAGGTATAAAGGCTTGAGCAATAGGGCTGAGGCTGAGAGGTTGCCGTTCTGCGCTCAGCCCTCAGTCCTCAGCACTGTAAGGAGGAGATCACATGCCGGAAGTGTATAACTGGCAACTGGGGCGCAAGATGCTCTATCCCTATGAGGAGCGGCATCCCAAGTGGCAGTTCGCCTTCGTGTTTAACATCAATCGGTGTCTGGCCTGCCAGACCTGCTCGATGGCGGACAAGTCCACGTGGCTGTTTTCCAAGGGACAGGAGTACATGTGGTGGAACAACGTGGAGACCAAGCCCTACGGCGGGTACCCCCAGTTCTACGACGTGAAGATCACGCAGTTGATCGAGCAAGTGAACCCGGGCGGACAGGTGTGGAACGTGCGGGTGGGCCGCAAGCACCATGCGCCGTACGGGGTGTTCGAAGGGATGACCATTTTCGACGCCGGGGCCAAGATCGGCCAGGCGGCGATCGGCTACATTCCGACGGACCAAGAGTGGCGGTTCGTGAACATCTATGAGGATACGGCCACGTCGATGCGGGCCCTCGTCGAAGGCATCGACAAGACCGGCTTCTCGCGGGATGAACCGTGGAAGCTGCAGGGCAGCAGTCTGCCGGAGCATGAAACGTTCTTCTTCTATCTCCAGCGGATCTGTAACCACTGCACGTATCCGGGGTGTCTGGCAGCGTGTCCCCGCAAGGCCATCTACAAGCGGCCGGAGGACGGGATCGTGCTGATCGACCAGAACCGGTGCCGCGGGTACAAGAAGTGTGTGGAGCAGTGTCCGTTTAAGAAGCCGATGTACCGGGGCACCACGCGGGTGAGCGAGAAGTGCATTGCCTGCTATCCCCGGATCGAAGGGAAGGATCCGCTGACGGGCGGCGAGCCGATGGAAACGCGCTGCATGAGCGCCTGCGTGGGGAAGATCCGCATGCAGAGCCTGGTGCGGATCGGCGAAGACGGCCTATGGGCGGAGGATCGCTGGCATCCCCTGTACTTCACCATTCGGGTGGAGCAGGTGGCCCTGCCGTTGTATCCGCAGTGGGGCACCGAGCCCAACGGCTTCTACATTCCGCCGCGACACAGCCCGCGAGGGTATGCGCGGCAGATGTTTGGGCCGGGCGTGGACAACGCCATCGAGAAGTATCTGGTACCGAGCCGGGAGCTGTTGGCGGTGCTGCAGTTGTGGCGCGCCAGCCAGCAGATCGTCTTCCGGTACGACGTCATTCCGGGGCCGAAGGTGTTTGAGACCCAGATCCACGGGAAGCGGTTTGAGATGTACAACGATACCGTGCTGGGCTTCAACAAGTCGGGCAAGGAAGTGGCGCGCATCCAGGTCGAAGAGCCGATCTACATTCGGCCGGCCGAACGCGTGAGCTGGCTGTAATCTCGAGGCCGCGCGTCGTGAGTCAGGCAGGAGGTCCCGCCCGGGGCCTCCTGCTTTTTAATCGGAAGCCATGAGCCGCCTTTGACCCAATCCCGGCCTGCCGGGCCGACACTCGCTGCTCCTGTGATGGGGGTACACTGCACCACATCGTAACGCGGCCAAAGTTTCATCAGTTCTTCATGGCCCCTTCATCTCCAGGCACGACAATGAAGACTGCCGGGGACACTAGCTCGTCTGCCGCATACTACGCAGCGAAAGAGGTGCACATCATACGTTCACATTTTGAAAGCGAAACGATGAAAAACCATGTTGATTCTGATCATAGCCTTCCTGGTTTTTGAGCCCGTTGCGTGCACTGCAGTAGAGGATGCCGCGGGCTCCACGAAGGCGTATGGGGCTCATGGGGAATGGCTTGAGGAATTTCTCTCAACGGTAAAGAAAGCGGCACAGGAAGGGCCGGCATGGCGCAATGACCTTCAGGCCGTTCAACGGCACATTAAAGACATCGAACACCATGCCGAACAAATGATTGCGGCGAGGAAGACCGCAGACCGAGCAAGAGCCGAGGAAGCAAAAGACCAAGTCGTCGCCCTTCTTAGTCGTGGTCTTGATAAAGGATACTTTACCAACCCGGATGCCGAAGTACTTGTCCAAGCTCTGAGACGGTATTTGCCCGTCGCCCGTATGTAGACGCGCAATCAGGTCCACATTCTTGCGCGCAGTCGTGCTCGACAGTGGTGTGCCGCGACACCGCAGAAAATCAAAGCCCGATTCAATACAATGCCACTGAAACGCCCGACACTTCAGCTCCGGTATATCACGACATTTGTCAGGAGCGCGTGCGATCGTCTCCGCTGAAGGTACCGGCTTAGTGCGATTACGCTCGTTCCCTCTCAAGTAATACGAAATAGTCACCGTTACGACCCACGCATGGCCGTTACATGTCACGATACTGATTGTGAGTACCATCGTCACCCCAATAACATCAGTTACTTAGCGTCAGGCCGTGATCTTGCAAGATCAGTTCCGAGAGCGTTGATTGGACAATGGTCCCGAGTCAAGACCGTTCTTGGAACAAAAGAAACAAAGGGGGAACACGATGAGAATCACATGGAGGTATCGGTTATCAGCCTTCATCATCAGCTCTATGTTCGTCAGTCCGATGATCGGCTGTTCTGAAACCATGCAGACGACGTTGCCAAAGGGTTTAACCACTTATCCATGGAGCACCACTGAAAAAACTTCGGCGTGGGCTGAACAATTGCTTGGCCAAGTCGTGACGTTCAAATCGATGCATGATAATGGGGTGCTTCGGGGAAACTATACTCCTTATGTGGAGGTGCTTTCGAAAGCACGAGACGCGTATCGGTTAGGTGACCGACAGACGACCTATGATACGGTCAACCAATTCATGGTGATGTTAGAGGCGCGCGTGGGTGAGATTGATCCGCATGCCGCGGACATGCTGTGGGATCAGTGCTATCGCTGGACGCCCAATGAATATCACGCCCGGGATCGGCATACCCGTGCGATGGGGCACGAAGAACTTAACAAGGCCGAAGAGTTCCTCAGGAACATGGAAGAAAAGGCCTCGCTGTCATTTTAACAGGGAGACCGGCGAGTGTATTCCTCCTGTTTGCGCTCGTCGGTCCGTTTCGACGGAACGTATGCGGGTCTACCCTGTGGTGACTCGCCGCTTCTTTCCGCCGTCCTGGGGTTCCGGGTGCCCGGAACCCCAGCCTTATTTCGATTGCAATTTGCCCGCTACCTTCGTGGCGTGTGCGTGTCATAGGGAGGCCTCTCAAGCGAGGCGTTGCGGGATCTGAGTCACTTATTTTGGAATACCTGATGAGTCGCGCAGAACTCAATTACGAGATCTTGCTGGAACTGACCAATGTGCTCACATCGCAGCGCGATACGGAGAGCCTCTGGCAGGCTATTGCAAAGCAGATTCGCCGGGTCGTTCCATGGGATCGGGCGGGGATTGTCTTGTATGACCGTGATGTAGACGCGTTTCGTTTCTATGCGGTGGTGACCAGTTCCGCGACGCCTGTCTTGAACCGCGACACGTTGATTCCGAAAAAAGAGAGTGCCGTGGGATGGGTCTATGAACATCGACAGATCCATGTCCGTCCGAATCTTCATTCGGAGCAGGTCTTCTTTGAGGACACGTACTATCTGCAAGAGGGACTGGGACGAATGATTAATCTCCCGCTCATCGTGCATGACACCTGCCTGGGTACCTTGAACATCGGCAGCGTACAAACCGGTGAGGCGGATCCGGAGGACTTAAAGTTTCTGCAGTTGGTGGCGACCCAAATCTCATTTGCCATCGACCACGTGCGTGCTTATGAGCGGATCAAACGCTTGAGTGATCAGCTCAGCCGTGAGAATGAATATCTTGCCGAGGAGGTGAGGCTGAGCCGGAATCTCGGGACGATGGTCGGAGAGTCTCCGCTCTTTCAACAGGTCCTTACGCTGGTGAAGGCCGTTGCCCCTACGAATACGACCGTGCTGCTCTTGGGAGAGACAGGAACCGGAAAAGAGCTCCTGGCCCGAGCCATTCATGATTTGAGTCCTCGACACGCGAAACCGTTTATACGGGTCAACTGCGCTGGCCTTCCAGCCGGATTGGTCGAGAGCGAGCTGTTCGGACATGAGCGTGGAGCCTTTACGGGCGCCGATCAACGACGTGTCGGCCGGTTCGAGTTGGCGAACAAAGGCACGCTCTTCCTCGATGAGATCGGGGAGATGCCGCTGGAAGCGCAAGCGAAGTTGTTGCGGGTGTTGCAAGACGGACTGGTCGACCGCGTTGGCGGCACACAACCCGTGCCGGTGGACGTGCGCATTGTGGCTGCGACGAACGCTGATTTGAGCCATGCGATCGCCAAAGGGGGGTTCCGATCGGACCTCTTTTATCGGTTGCATGTCTTTCCAGTGTCGATTCCGCCTCTTCGCGAACGGCGCCAAGATATTGGCTTGCTGGCCCAGCATTTCCTTAAGCAAGCGGCGACCAAGCTCAAGCGGCCGAATGTGACGCTCGATCCTCTGTCACTGGATCGTTTGGCGAAATATGACTGGCCTGGCAATATACGGGAACTCCAGAGCGTCATCGAGCGAGCCGTCATCCTTGCACAATCCACGCTCATCGAAATTGATGAACGCTTCCTGCCTCCCCTGAATTCCGGGGGCGACCCTCCCCTTGCGCCGTCGGTTCCCTCTTCTGCTGCCCAAGCCACAAATCTCCTTGAGCTCGAGCGGCATCATATTCTCTCGGTCCTCAAAACCACGGCGTGGCGTATTTATGGCGCGCAGGGAGCCGCCCAGCAATTGGGTCTTAACCCGGAAACGCTTCGGAGTCGCCTGCGTAAGCTCGGCATTAAACGGCCAACATCTGTGTAGGGAGGCTCGTCTATTTCAGCAACGTCCGACTGGGGAACAGCGCATAAGTCACCAGTCTGATCCACTTTTCGTTCAATATCACGACAAGCCGTGCTTCGTCACGACTTGTCGTTTGCTATAACGACAGCAACGGCACGTTCCAGTTCCGCTACCGGAAATATTCCTTCTTTTCCCTTTTGTAGCTGGCAGTTAGCTCACACAAATAGAGACGTCGTCTCAGGCATTTCAATTGCTGGAAGCACCGCGATCACTCGGGAATTGTTTCCCTTGCCAGGCCGCTGCTCCACAGGACCGCGACGAACGCTGAATACCCGGAACTAGAACGACCGAAGTTGACTCCATCGACTCTATGCCATTTGCACCATCGTACTCTTCCTCTGCACGGTTGACCCATGCGACACGGAAGACCCCGTTTTGATCTCCAGCATTGTGAGGGGCAGAAATCTGGGCCAAAGGTTTCTTGTCCTCTGTAGTCTGCTGCTATTCTGTTGGTTCCCGTCTCACGTACAGGCTGAACTCTCACTGCCCCCAGGCGAGCGGACCACGGACCTGGGGGATGTGCTGCGTGGCATCCCTCAGAAAGAGGCCTACGAGCGCTACGATCCGCCCATCGGTCGCAACTTCGACATCACGAAATTTTGGATGCGTGGGGATCTTCGTGTCAGACCGGAATGGCGACGCGCGGTATGTTTTGGGGGAGGATCGCCGATCGGGGGTGCCTGTAATCGATTGGGGACCAATGGTAGCGGCACATCGGCCAATCCGGGATCGGCGCCCGATGACTACTTCGTGCAACAGTGGGCGCGGTTGGGGCTCGGGTATGACCTTTCCCCCGACGTCAACTTTTACCTGGAAATTCTGGACACAGCAAACTGGGGGGATTACGCCAGTTCTCAGCCGGCCTGCAGTGCCGTTGCGATAGGACAGTGCCGACTCGGTATCCGCGCCGGGTATGTCTTGATTCGAAACGTGGCAGGCGTACCGGGTCTCAGTATCAAAGCCGGACGACAATACGTCGTGTTTGGTAACCAACGCTTGTTTGGGCACTTTGACTGGTCGAATACCGGCTATTCCCATGACGGGGTGATGCTGCAGTATGGGAGTACTGTCGTCGATTCCTATGTCGGCTGGTTTCGGAGTGCGGAGACTGACCTTTCTGAGGCGGCTCCATATGTAACCGGGAACGGCCATTCCGATGGTCGCGCGGACGGCGACTTCTGGCTGTTGTACAACCAGATTAAATCGGTCCCCGGGTTCATCATCGAACCGTATTATGTGTTGTATCAAAACAACGTTCGCGACGTGAATCGGGGGCTCTTCACTCCCAAGGCTCCGTCCCAACTCAGGCATATGGTCGGCATTCGGCTTGAGATGCGCAAGGGCAACTGGGATCTCGGGCACGAAATGGCCTACCAATTCGGCCGTATGGCGGATGGCCTTACCCCTGACCATGGCCGTAACCTGCGCATCAATGCGTGGGCCAGCGGAAGCTGGATCGGCTACACAAAGTATGTTCATCGATGGAAACCGAGAGTGGCGATCGGCTTTGACTATGCCTCGGGAGACGGGGACAGCAATTGCGTAACTTCAACCGGTGAGGCGACGCGATCCTGTGGCGGCAACGCCAATACGTTTGAGAATTTCTATCCGACCAATTTCTTGCATGTGGGGTTTATGCTGAACGGGGCTTGGCGAAACATGGTCCAGCCATCAGTCAATGTCCAGGCTCGCCCAAGTCCTCGTGACCATGTGGAAGTGTGGGCGCAACGTAAGTATCTGGCCAGTGCACGGGATAACTGGTACCGCGGCTCTCAGGCTCCGTTAGTATTTTCAAGCGCCGACAACACGGTGAACCATGTCGGGGACGAAATTGATGCGGCATGGACACACATTTTTGCAGACGGGAAAATTTCTCTCAGCCTGATGTATGGCCACTTCTTCCCAGGCGCCTACGTACGCCATCAGCTCGGAACCTCTTCTCACCAAGACTGGGGTATCGTTCAGCTTTGGACAAATTTTTAGTCCCTTCTCAGATGTTGCTCGATACGGGTCCATCACCATTCGATGCTGTGCTGAGCTCAAGGTCTAAAGACTACAGCACAACCCGATGCCTTTGTCTTCGATAATTCACTCCAATTCAAAGTAGTTAACGAGTCGAACGGCTTGCTCGTCCATCGAACGAACTCTCCTGACTGTCATCGCAGGTGATGATCCCCTGGGCGGAGTGCTTCGGCGAATGCTCCAGCCGAAATAGAATGGTTTGGGCGTATGACATCAGATCGTTATGGCTCTGTTAACGCACATTGACGGTGCAGTTCACCTTTCCCGTGGAGCGAGCACAGGCAATATCGTAAGGTATGTCAATGTGTTAGGTAGCCATGCCATGTGTAACGCCCTTACTCATTTTCTATGGGCCTGTCTTGATAAATTGACACTTGCTTTCCTGTAAGAAGTGCTAGGTAATTTTCCCCTTATTTTCCTTCCTGTAAAGAAGAGGCATTGCGCGTGCATATCTCCCCTCCCAATTTATCAACCCGGGAGGAATCGACAATGCAACGTACGCTAGCTAGATTGGTTGTTCTTGCGGGAACGTTGGCAATGAGTGCACTGCCTGCTTTTGCGGATCCTGTCATCATCAATCAACCGGTGGGCTCTCCGTTGACCGCGAGCTTTATCGACTTCAGTTATGTCGCGCTCGTCAATCAAACGGCGACCGCCGGTACGGGCACATTCAATGAACAGGGAGCCGGCTTCTTCGGCTCGTATCGCGGTCCCACGTTAGCCGACGTCGTCCCTGGTTCCGGCTTGAATAACACCTATAAGCTCTATGCGGTCTATACCGGTAGTGGAACCGTGGCACCGACTACTGGAACGCCGGGGGGCACAACAGCCACGTTCACGAACTTCAATCTGCGGTTGTTTCTGGATCCAGGCATGAACACGACCATCACGGCGTCTCCGGTTGGAACGCCGGGTGGCACGGTGTCAATTGGCGGCACGACATCGGATGATGTGCTTGTCGGACAGTCGACGGGTTTAATTGCGGGGCAAGCGCATGCCTTTCCCGGATTAGCAAACGGCGATTTCAACGTGCAGGTGAATTTTAGTCCCGTCGGTGGTTTTTTGAGTGGTCCCTTGACCATCCAGTTTGCTGATTTTAACGGTGTGAATACCAGTCTCCAAGGGTTCAGCATGGGGAGTTTTACATCGGGGCGTGTTGATGGATCCGGTAACGTCAGCTTCACGGCCGTTCCTGAACCGGCGACCCTTCTGCTCATTGGCTCCGGGTTGGCCGCTATGGGCTGGATTCGCCGAAAGCAAACCGCATAGCCGCGACTCACAGTGAGTCGTCCTCCCTTCCGGGTATCCCGCGAGGGGAGGACGAATTGCTCTGCGCTTGATTACTGCTGAGTCGCTGATTCCACCCACACTGTTTCCTTTCCATCCCGAGCGTTAAGCCTCAAGCCGCCTCGAATCCGACATTCCTTTCCAGGCTTATCGTGGTTGCACCATGCACAATGCGTCCGTGTCATGAATTGACGCCTGAAGCTTGGTTATGTAATAAGTGAAGAAAAAGCAGCAGTAATGACATGCTGATTCGGACGTGTTGAAGGAGTTGTCGATGCAGGGACGTGAGTTTCGCGACGGAGCGCAAGACGGACTCGAGGCGCTGGAGCCATTCGACCCGGACAAGGTAAAGTCGTTTTCAGATCTCTTAGTCGCCATGAAAAAGACCGCCTTCGGCGGTCGTCGATTGGGAGAGGCGTTTGAGGTCCTCTGGACCATGGTGGAGGATCGCGAGTGTTCCGTCGTGCTGACATTGTCCGGTGCGATGACCATTGCCAAGATGGGCAAAATTATCAGTTCCATGATCGATCATGGGATGATCCAAGCCATCGTGTCGACGGGGGCTCTGATTGCTCATGGCTTAAGCGAGTCCGTCGGCAAAACGCATTATCGATACGATCCGGCCATGAGCGATGAGGAGCTCTTCCACAAGGGATACAATCGCGTCTACGATACTTTAGAGATGGAATCGAATCTCAACTATGTCGAACATGTCATGGCGAGTACGCTGAAGCGTCTCGATGCTGACCAATCCTTGTCATCTGAGTTGCTCACCCGGGAGTTGGGTCGCACCCTGGTTGATGAGCATCATGGGACTGGGATTTTGAAGAGTGCGTATCTTAAAGGAGTTCCCGTCTATATCCCGGCCTTTACCGACTCTGAAATGGGACTGGATGTCGCGACGTGGTCGATGGGGCAACAGATTGACAAGGTGAGAAGCACAGTGCCGACGCCGGATCATGACCTGGCTGTTTTGAAACAACTCCATCACACTCTTCCGCGCTTCAATCCCTATCACGATTTAAACAGCTATACCGATCGAGTGTTGGGGGCCAAGCGATTGGGCATTTTTACAATTGGTGGTGGCGTTCCGAGGAATTGGGCGCAGCAGGCTGCCCCGTATGTGGAGATCGGGAACGTTCGCATGGGGCTCAATGTCACTCCTCCCCGGTTTCAATATGGTGTCCGGATTTGTCCGGAGCCCGATTATTGGGGGGGACTCAGCGGCTGCACCTACACGGAAGGCATTTCCTGGGGGAAATTTATTCCTCCGGCCGAGGGGGGACGTTTTGCGGAAGTGCTCAGCGACGCGACCGTCGTCTGGCCGCTCTTAATGATGGGCCTGTTAGAACGGCTTCAGGCGAAGAAGGGGTCTTCGTAAGAGTCGTGTTGTTCGATAATTTGTCGAGAGACTTTGACGAT
Organism: Nitrospira sp. Nam74; assembly: GCF_965152615.1. Taxonomy (NCBI): domain Bacteria; kingdom Pseudomonadati; phylum Nitrospirota; class Nitrospiria; order Nitrospirales; family Nitrospiraceae; genus Nitrospira; species Nitrospira sp. Nam74. The sequence goes on from NZ_OZ224220.1 coordinate 839,839, forward strand.
GACACCGGCACCGCGGCCTCGTCAGCGACCTTACAACCTGGCGCGTGAGGTGTTAGAGCGTGAGGTCATCGTTGAGGCTTTTCGGAGCGGTGGGCCCGGAGGACAGCATAGAAATGTGACAGATAGCGCCGTGCGGTTGCGGCATATCCCTTCAGGGGTGCGGGTGACCGCCGCCGACTCTCGTTCGCAGACCAGAAATAAAGACACCGCATTTGCGCGGCTGATCGAACGTCTGCGCGAACTGAACCGCGTTCGCAAACCGCGCGTGCCGACCAGAGCGACAAAATCTTCCGTCGAACGGCGGATCCATAAGAAAAAGCAGCATCAAAAGGTGAAACGACGACGAGGATCGGTCAATGATGATCAGTAAGGCTTCCGCATGACACGAGGTAACGATCGGACATGGCGCGGCGGCGCGCTTGCTGTGCTGCTGTGGAGCGTTTTCCTCCTTCCTGTGGGTACCACTGCGAAGGAGGCGGATAGTCGATCGACGACGGATGTCCGGCTTCGGGGCAATCCGGGTGCCCCCATCACGCTCATCGAATATTCCGATTTTACCTGCGGCTATTGCCAAAAATTTTTCCGAGAGACCTGGCCACGCCTGCAAGCCAAATATGTGGAGACGGGCAAGGTCCGGTTCCTCTATCGAGACTTTCCGCGAGCCGCCCAAGGGCCTGGACTCAATGCGGCGGCTGCGGCTCGATGCGCGGGCGATCAGGGCAAATATTGGCCGATGCATGACCGGCTTTATGGGGGACGGCTTGACCTGCCCGAGTTTCAGCGTCATGCTACAGCCATTGGACTCAATCTGCCCGCCTTCACGAAATGCTTTGATGAAGGCCGGCACACCGACGCCATCTTTAAAGATAAGGAAGAGGGCACGTCTTTAGGATTTCGCGGAACGCCGGGATTTGTGCTCATGCTCACACGCCGCTCATCGCATGAATCGCCGTTACTGATCCCCGGAGCGTTTCCGTTCGATGTGTTTGAAGAAGAAATCGATCGTCTGCTGAAGCTGGAAGGTCGGCCTCAATAGATCGAGGAGAAAAGAAGGGAACCATGTCACAAGAACAAACATTTTGGTCAGTCGAGTGCGGAGACGAGGACCCTGAGTTTTTAGTCTGTATGTCGTGTTTGAACGAAGTCTTTCGGCGCAAGGTCCCTATGCCGGATTGCCCGACCTGCCATGGTGTGTCTACGTATGAGGCCTTTACGCTCGACTCCGTTCGCGATTGGGGCACCGAAGAACTCATCGCCAAAGCCGAGGCCGCTTCCAAACTGACAGAGCGGCCGGTCGAGACCAGTCTTGCCGAACAAGAACCGTAGCCCGCGTTTTCTATGGCACATGCCAGACCCTTGTTTATCGCTCATGAGTGGAAACGGACGGCCACGACCGTGCCCGTGCTCAATCCCTTTACCGGGGAGCGAGTCGCGGACGTCTGCCAGGCGGATCGAGCCGAAGCCGACGCGGCGACCGCCGCTGCGGCAGCGGCATTCTACTCGATGCGCCGACTCCCTTCGCATGCCCGGTCGAGTGCGCTCGCGACGCTCGCTTCGCAGTTAACCACTCGCCAGGACGAGTTCGCCAAAACGATCACGGCGGAATCCGGCAAGCCGATCACTGACGCCAGGCGCGAGGTGAATCGTGCTATTCAGACATGTGTCATCGCTGCTGAAGAGGCAAAGCGTATTCCGGGCGAGGTCGTCCCGCTCGATTGGACTCCAGGCATGGAGTCCTATCTCGGTCTGACCCGTCGTGTCCCCATCGGACCCATACTCGGGATTACGCCGTTTAATTTTCCGCTGAACCTCGTGATCCATAAGCTCGCGCCTGCGCTTGCAGCCGGTAATTCAATCGTCATCAAGCCTGCACCTCAGACCCCGTTGACGGCGCTGCTGCTCGGTGAACTGATCCTCCAGACGGATCTTCCACCGGGGGCGGCTAGCATTGTACCCTGCGCGAATACCGTGGCCGAGCAGATGGTGACAGACTCGCGTTTTAAGCTTCTGAGCTTTACCGGGAGCGCGGCGGTGGGATGGATGCTGAAGTCGAAATGCGGGAAGAAAAAGGTCGTGTTGGAATTGGGCGGCAATGCGGGTGTGATCGTCGAACCTGACGCGGATTTGGATATTGCGGCGCAGCGGTGTGTGGCGGGAGGCTACGCCTATTCGGGCCAGACATGCATTTCCGTGCAGCGCGTCTACGTCCATGCCGACATCTATGAGACGTTTCTTCAAAAGCTCATTACCAACGTGCGCGCCCTGAAGTCCGGCAATCCGTCGGATGACGGCACGGTGGTTGGCCCGGTCATCGATCAAGGGGCGGCACGCCGAATTGAAGACTGGATGCGTGAAGCGGTCGCTCAGGGCGCACGGGTCAATGTGGGTGGTGCGCGCTCCGGGTCGCTCCTTGAGCCGACCGTGCTCACTGATGTCACGCCATCCATGAAAGTATCGTCCGAGGAGCTGTTCGGGCCGTTACTGACCGTCACTTCCTATACCCGTTTTGATGAGGCGCTCGCCGCCCTTAACGATTCCGAGTATGGCCTACAGGCCGGCGTGTTCACGCAGGATGTGAACAAGATTTTTCTGGCATATCGGGAACTGGAAGTCGGTGCAGTATTGGCTAATGAGATCCCCACGTTCCGCGCCGATCATATGCCCTATGGAGGCGTCAAAGAGTCGGGAGTCGGACGCGAAGGCGTGCGGTACGCGATTGAGGACATGACCGAGCTGAAACTACTCGTGCTCAACCTGCGAGAGACCCCCTCCGCCTGACAGTTGTGCCAAGGCATGGCGGCCTGTCAAAAAAAGCCTCAGATCATATTGCGGAATCGGCTCTAACTTGATACAACAGCGGCCCTATGTAGAAGACGCGGGAGCCGAGGGGTAGGACTGCCTACCAACAGCACCTGGCATCACAGCGGATTGAATGGCGCTCACGCGCGGAAGCGGCCCAAGGGAGGCAAGATGGTTCCAACACATATGTTTCTCACCAGAGGAGTCGGAGTCCATAAGGAGAAGTTGGCGTCGTTTGAACAAGCGCTACGAAGCGCCGGGATCGCCTATTGTAATCTGGTGAGTGTGTCTTCCATTTTTCCTCCATCATGTAAAATTCTTCCAAAAAAAATGGGAGAAAAGCTACTGAATCCGGGGGAAATTACCTTCTGCGTGATGGCGCGCTCGGAAACCAATGAACGCAATCGCCTGATTTCTGCGTCCGTCGGTCTCGCCATCCCGACCGACCGCCGAACATACGGCTATCTTTCGGAGCATCATGCCTATGGCGAGACCGACGAAGAAGCCGGAGAATACACGGAGGACCTCGCCGCCCAGATGCTGGCCACCACGCTCGGGGTCGAGTTTGATCCTAACATCGCGTGGAAAGAACGCGAGCAGGTGTTCAAAATGGCTGGACAGATCGTCAGAACGATGAACATCACTCAGTCTGCCATCGGCAAGTCCGGCAAATGGACGACGGTGGTCGCGTGCGGTGTCTTTATTCCATCAGAAAACATCCCTAAAAGCATGCGTCGAAAAAGTTGATCTACGCAATACAACACCACTCCTCCTGACGGGTTACATTCACGCTGTAGGCATATGATGCTTCCCCCCGGCTGGCTAGGCACAGAGAAGAATTTTCTAGGATTGGACGAGCCGTGGTCTCACCCGGACGCCGCAGGGGTGTATGTCCTGCCGGCCCCGTATGAGCACACATCGAGCTATATTCTCGGGTCCGATCACGGCCCAACCGCGATCATTGAGGCGTCCCAACAGGTTGAGTTGTATGATGAGACGCTCGGCGTCGAACCCTATCGAGAGTGGGGTGGGGTCGCCACCGCCGTTCCACTCGAATTGGAGAAGAAAGTCGATCGAGACGCCGTAGCGGCGATTCAGGCGTATGTCGAACCTCACGTGAAGCGAGGCCGATTGATTGTCACTCTGACGGGAGAACATACCGGAGCGCTTGGCGCCATTCGAGCGCATGCCAAGGTGTATCCAGACCTCTGTGTCCTCCAGATCGATGCACATGGCGATTTGCGCCACGCCTATCAAGGGAATCCTTATAGCCATGCGAGCGTCATGGCCCGTGTCGTCGAAGACGGTCTTCCGCTCGTTCAGGTCGGCATTCGGTCCATCTCAGCCGATGAAATTGAGCTCATCAAGCGGACACAATCCGTGTCCACGTTTCTGGCGGCGCACATTCTTGACCCATCGGGACCCTATGGCGCGCACGCGTCTCGCTGGGTACCGGACGTCGTCAAAGCCTGTAGTGGTCCGGTGTATCTGACCTTCGATTGCGATGGACTGGATGCCTCGCTCGTCCCGGCGCTTGGTACGCCGGAACCTGGAGGGTTGGGATGGTATGATACGCTCAGCTTGATCACTGCGCTTGCGAATGGGCCCGGTATCATCGGAATGGATGTCAGCGAGATTGCGCCCATTCCAGGTTTTGTCGCCCCGCAGTTTGCCGTGGCTCGCCTGATCTATCGAATCCTGGGACGGATACGGGCAGCACGAAAAGCAGGATGCTGAAAAATGTCCCCCAACTTCGTTCTCAGGTCATCAACATCCTCAACGTACGCCAGAGGGTACGCCTGCGGTGTTCACTTCACCTCGGGCCTCGTTGGCTGCCCTTTTTTAGCATTCTGCCCAATTAGATTGCTCGCAAGATAACTGGTGCACCCGATCTTCCTTGCCTCATGGCTTCTCACAAGCTAATTAAGAAGCGCTCATCGAGCCCTTCATCGGCCGCTTCCGACTCTATTGCTGGTGCACACACGTCGCCTCTTCACGACCCTCGTATTCGAATTAACAAATTTTTCACTGCGCAGGGTGCCTGTTCCCGGCGGGAGGCAGATAAGCTGATTCAGGAAGGGCGCGTCGCAATCAACGGGCGCGTGGCCGTACTGGGTGATCGAGTGAGTCCGGAGGATGTGATTACGAAGGACGGCGTGGTCATTCCATGGGGCAATGCTCCGCTCTATATCAAATTTCATAAGCCGATCGGGGTGACCACGACCAGTGAACCGCATGTGCAAGACAATATCATCACCTATATCGGCCATCCTGAACGCATATTTCCAATCGGACGTCTGGATAAGGATTCATCCGGTCTCATTTTGCTGACGAATGACGGGGACATTGTGAATCGCGTCCTCCGCGTCGAATATGCTCATGAGAAGGAATACGCCGTACGGCTCGACCGTCCGTTCGATCAGGCGTTCTTGGATCAGATGGCTGCCGGCGTGGTCATTCTGGGGCAACCCACGAGACCGTGTCGCCTGAGTCGAGTTGGGCCACGCGACTTTCGGATTATCCTGACGGAAGGTCGGAACCGGCAAATTCGGCGGATGTGTCAGGCTCTCGGGTACCGGGTTGACACACTGCATCGTATCCGGATCATACATATCACGATTGACGGGTTGCGAGTTGGACAGTGGAAATATCTCACCGATGAAGAACGAACGACGTTGCTCGCCACAGTGCGGGCTCTCCGGACTGCGGCAGCCAGTGATGGGTGCGAAGACGCCCGTTGATGCTAGAGTCGACTCACCGGAGGGCGTAGGGGCGCATGAGGAGCGCCGGGCAGCGAGACTGAGGGTGATTCATCGAGGGATGGCTTCAAGGCGGGCCTTTGTGCGGGAGGAGCACCGGTTGAAGGTCTTCCCAACACGAGATTCAAAAACGCGATCAACAGACTTCCGATGAGCAGGGTGGCGCTGGTCGTACGGATCGTCTTTGTCCCTTCATCCCGCATGTCTTTCGCAACCTCTGCGACGGTCTCCAGAAGTCGATCCAAGGCCAGGCTGACTTGAATGAGTTTTGGACCGGCATTATCCGCCGCTTGTAGTTCCGCCTTGGTGCGAAGATTGGCGGCCTCTTCCGGAGATCCCGCCCCCCAGAGCTGGACCAAGAGATTGATGGTGCGATTCGCGGCCGCGATGTAGGCATCAAGGCTTTGCCGAACGGCTTCCAGATCTTGTGGTTCACTCCGGCCACTGCGCGATACGCGAAGACTGGCGGCGGCATACCGGTCGATCGCATGCTGGATGCGGGCGCGTTGATCGGGAAGAGAGCCGGTGATTCGTTCGAACTCCTTTTTGGAAGGAGCCTCCAGTGCGCGAATGACCGTGGTGCGGTATCGAATGATATCAGCGGAAATATGCGCCAGATCTGTCGCGGCGAGCGTATATTCGGTGTACATGATACGAAGGTCCTGGTCGACCTCGCTCAACGCGCGGTTCCCGATGAAGCCGAGCCCGATGATCAGGAGGCTGATCAGAATCTGGGCGACCGACGGGCGTACACGCCGGAGCGAACCGAGGAGAGGTTTCATCTTGTCCATACAGAGTCCGCAGAATACGAAAGCCGCAGTCTAACAGACCTACGGTCCAAAGAGAACCGACTGACCGCCTAATCGAGGATCAATCGGCGATCCACGTGCGTGGTCAGGCCCGGATCGTTCGAAACGAACAGCACTGACCACGGCTCCTCCTTCGAGCAGAGCCGGCGGAGGATGGCCTCACGGGTGCTCGGATGCAGGCTGTGGAGCGTCCCATCGAAGATCAGAAGTTGCGGCCGTGTCACAATCGCGCGCGCGACCAAGGTCTTCTGAATCTGCGTGTTCGTGAGCGCTTTCCCTTCGGGGCGGACCGGGGTCTGGAGTCCCAGCGGAAGCGCGTCGACCTCTTCTTCCAACTCGACAAAGCGCAAAGCCCAGACGATATCCTCGTAGGAAATGGACGGCCGATCCAACGTAATGTTTTCCTCGAGCGTGCCTTCAAACAATGTGGGCTGAGAATCCAGGACGAGGCCTCGGTAGGCGTTCAAGGACTCCATGTTCAAATCGCGTACGTCGACACCGTTATACCGGATGACGCCGAACGTCGGGATATACAGTCCGGCGAGTACTCTCGCCAATGCCGTTTTCCCGGCGCTGGTATTCGAAAAGATGGCAATTTTCTCACCGGGGGCGACGTCAAGGTTAAAGTTTGAAAATTCCGGATTCGAACCAGGAAAAGAAAACGCGAGGTCTTTGCACGTGAGCCGGAGGCCGTGAATCTTCGGGTCCGGAAGGGATACCGATACGGTTGTCGGGGAGGCATCTTTAGGCAGCGAAAAGACGAAATCCAACTCCGTCAAGGCGGTCAGAAAGTAGAAGACATAGCCTAGGCGCTTCACGACTGAATCAAAATTGATCAGCAGCGCGCCGACGATGACCTCGGCCGCCACCAATTGTCCCAGCGTCATTTGCCCTATGGCGAGCAGCCACCCCGCCGTTCCGATCAAGGCGCTGTGTGCCAACGCCTGCCAACCTACCGAGCCTAAATACTGCCGGATGAGAATCTTAAAGCGGGACCGCCGGGCGTCCACATAATGCCCCACCAATTCATCGGTCTTTTTTAACAAGAGCGGGTCGCTCACCGTCGCTTTGAAATGCGGTAGGTTGAAGGAGATTTCCTGCAGCCAGTGGAGAGTGTCGTATTTGGCCTGAGACATCTCGATGGTGGATCGCAACGCCCCATGGCTCAGAACGGTCACAATGAGCACGAATCCGGTGAGGAGCAGCGCATTAAAGACGAGAAAATACGGGTGGTAAAAAACCAAAATGATCATTCCGACGACGCCGCCCACCACGACATTGATGATGTCGACCAGCAACACGGACAGGGCGCGCTGCATCAGGACGGTTTCAAAAAAGTAGTTGGCGTAGCGAGGGCGAAAGCCCTGAACCTTGAGGCGTGGCAACAAGTGAGTCAGCGCAATGGCGACTCGAGCGAAGATGCGGCGCTCGAGGATCTCCACGGCATAATATTGCAAGGCGCGAAAGGCGCCGACGCAGAGCAAGGTCAACACCATGATACCGGCCAGGGTCACAATCATGACCGGCTGGATCGAAAAGGCAAACGTATTGACGAGCTCTTGAACGGTCAGCGGAATGATCAAGGAAAAAAGCCCAATGGCCAATGCGTAGGAGACAATCAGACCGATCACGCGTCGCTCAAGCCTGAAGAGCAGGCTGATACGAGCAATCATGTCGCGGACAGAGTGGCCCGTGGAAAGATGCTGCATGGTTAGTTAAAAGGATTACGTAATTGGCACGCGTTCGTTACACGCGCGCACTTCTTATCATACCGCATTACATCGGACCATCAAATAATCTATTGGCCGGGACGGTACGCAGCCGGCACGACCGAAGGCGCCGATTTCCCCCATGTACCGATGGCCCATTGATAGAAGGCCTGAGCCTTCTGATAGTCTGCCTGCGCCCGAATAAGCTGAGCCTCGGAATCGACCGCATTGCGCTCGCGCAGATTCACAAACAGCACGCTCGTAGCCCCGACGCTGAATCGGAATCGCTCACCTTCCTCCAGTGTTTTGGCGAGCTGAAGCGATTGTCCGGCCGCTGCGATTCGTTCTTTGGCACGCTCGATCGCCGACAGCGCATTATCGACATCGACTTGGACCTGTTGCTCACGATATTTTTGTACCAGTACGAAGCGGTCCGCCTTCCCCTGCGCTTCCATCACTTCTCCGCGAGATCGCCGTTGCAAGATCGGAATTCGCATTTCGACGCCGAATCGATAGCCTAGCCCCAGCACAAACTTTTCGGGAGTACGCGCGGGCGACGCTTCAACATCGAGGCTGGGAAGCAAATTATTCTTCGCCAAGGCCAGATCGATGTTATTCAATTTGGCTTCGATTTCGACCTCCCGGACTTCCGGGCGCATGGCGCGCGCCACGAGCTTATCGGCTTTCACGACTTCAGCAGATGGCGGCTCCACGGGTTTCGGGAAATCCCAGGCCCGTTCGGCAGGGGGTGTGACAGGCGAGTCGCGCTCCCACAGGAACATCGACAGTTTGTACTGCTCCTGCTCGACGGCCCGCGTGGAGGCAATCCATCCCTCGCGTCGGCGCTGAACTTCCTGATTGGCCTCCACCGCATCAAGCGGTGCTGCGGCTCCCGCTTTCGCCCGTTGTTCGACTTGTTTGAAGCGGTCTTCAGCCACGCGGAGCGCCCGCTTTTGGACGTCGGCAAGCTTGACCGCCGCCGTCCAATCCCAATATTGACTGGCGGCTGCAAAAAATAAATCCTGCCTGGTTTGCGCGATTTGAATATCGGCTTTCGGGTCGGCCAGATTGGACCGCTGCAGTTCTGCATTCTCTGGATTGATCATCAGCCCGCGCAGTAAGGGAATGAATCCCCCCACCAGCACCTGGTTGTGGCCATTGTTGAAGCCAAGATCCGGGATTTTCGCCGGACCGTTGATGACTTCCCGCATGCCTGCGCTCCCACGGAACCCCCAGGGATGGCGGGCTTCTATCAGCGTATCGTTAAATCCTACTGTTCTTGTGTCCTGCGGCCCGCTGGAGGGAATAAACCGCTCGAGCTCCATGTCGTTGACCAACGTCGGCTCAAAGGCGCCGAGTGCCCGGAGAAGTTTTCCTTTTGCGACGATCTTTTCCGTCCCGGCGCCCTTTAACAGCGGGTGGGCACGGTCCACCCACGCTAGAACTTCATCCAGGCTGAGCGGAATAGGCGCGAGCATTTTCCCGGGAGCGGCCGGTTCTGCGGCCATGAGGCGTTCGCCATGGATGAACATCATGAGAACCAGAGCCGTCAAGACCTTTAGACATAACACCATGATCATCTCCTTTGTAGAATACTGACGAAGGGTGGAGACAGGTCAAAGGGCAGGGGATCAACGGATCGCGCACGGCAACAATTCGCTTGTCATTGCCATAGGCGGTTACTTCGCACCTCTTCCGGCCTTCGGTAAGAGCGTATCGAGCAGGGACGGCGGACCTTCCTGATAATCGGGCGGGAACAAATTAAACCGCCGCCACAGTTCATACCACAGGGGAACTCGATTGAGGATGACCCACCCCATCACTTTCGTTCCCTGGCGTACATGCGTCTGCTCGGGCCAAGGGCGATCTTCCGGGTCCGGCACAACCCAATAGCGATAATTGCCCTTGCCGTCGTCCACTTGATCGATGACTTTAATAATGCCGCTGTAGGTCCCAGCCATGAGTTCAGGCCAGGCCGGCAGCGGGATGGCCGGGATCCCATAAAAGAGCAGGCGTACTTTTCGGCCCACATTCAACAGCGGCGCATCGATACCGTCGGCCTTCATCTCGACGGCCTTATCGACGCTGGTTGGAGACACGCGAAGGAGCTTATCGCCGGGCCGAACCGTTTCACCGATGCCGACTTGGGCCATACGAACTACCGTGCCGTCAATCGGGGCCAGTATTCGACTGGCCACGCGGCGCTGGGTAGCATTGGACAGCCTGAGTTCGACGCTGGCGACTTGATCGGCGGCCCGGGCAGCATCGGCAAGAGCCCCTGTTCGACTGGCTTCGGCATCGAGCAGCCGCTGAAGTACGTCGGCATTGATTTGGTCGCGACCGAAGCTGAGCGCCTTCATGGCCTGTTGCGCTTCCTTCAACATCGCTTCAGCGGCCTGGCGTTCGGCGTTACTCGCGATCGCGCCTTGAATGGCCAACTCCAACTCACGCTGGGACGCTAACCCGCGTGCCGCGAGCTCTTGCGTCCGGTTGACATTCAGTTCGGCGGTGTCGACGGCGATTTTAGCCGTCACGATCCGTTGTTCAGCGGCCCGAACCTTATTATCGGATTCCCGCACGCGTGCTTCTGCCGACGGGCCGGCAGCTTTGACGACCTCCTGCATGGCTTTGATGCGTTCGGTCAGTTGATCGGCCCGTTCCAGAGCGGCTTTTCGATTCTGGTCCAAGGCAATTTTCTGTTTTTCCAACAGGGCCAACAGTTCCGGCGCCATGAAGTTGGGATCAACGTCATCCAGTTCTAAAATCAGTTCGCCTTGTTTGACCCGCACGCCTTCATACACATGCCACTTTTTCAGCCGCCCCGTAATCTGCGATTCAATGTCCTGAGGACGTTCGTACGGTGAATAGGCGGACAGCTGACCCGTGGAAGTAATCGTTTGGGTCCAAGGGACAAATGCGATGGCCAGTGCAAAAACTAACAGCAGTTTGACGGCGAGCCGTGCCGAGAAACGCAGGCGATCGGGGATCTGAACGGCTTCCCACGACTGAAGATGCCGGGAGGTCGCAAGATGGTCAACGTGGATGTCTTCGAGCCCCGTCGGCTGCTCCACAAGAGAGTGTATGTTGCTTCTCAAACTCGGAAGGCTTTCCACGGTGTCCTCTTCAAAGCCATTATAGGTAGTTCGCAGCTTTCGGTCAATTTTGGGCAGGCGCACCGAAGGTGTACGGCTTTAGTCTTGACCCATGGGCCGGGAGAAGACTAAGGTGTGGCCCTTATCATCGAGAGGTCCGCATGCCGCGACGAAAAATGGAACAGGGTAATCGGGATCCGGACACCATGGGCCGTGGTCCATTAGTCGGCGTGGTAGGGGGAAGCCGAACCGACTTCCCGTTTCTCGAGAAAGCCATCGATGTGCTGAAGAGACTCGGCGTGCCGAGTGAGTTGCTGGTAGTGTCGGCTCATCGCACTCCGGATCGGTTGTTCACGTATGCCGAGCAAGCACCATCTCGGGGTATCGAAGTCATCGTGGCGGGTGCAGGGGGGGCTGCTCACCTGCCCGGGATGCTAGCGGCGAAAACCCATCTGCCGGTGATCGGCGTGCCGATTCCGACTGAAAATTTGCGAGGGCTCGATTCGCTCCTTTCGATCGTCCAAATGCCGAAAGGCATTCCGGTTGCCACGGTGGCGATTGGTGGTGCAGAAAATGCCGGCTTGCTGGCGGCTCAGATTTTGGCAGGCAAATATCCCGACATTCAACAACGCGTGATGGAGTACCGTGCGGAACAAACGCGAGCGGCCATCGCCTCGTCCCCGGAATCTTCTCACCACACCACGCCGCGGTAAACATGCCAGGTCCCATACCGCCGGGAGCAATGCTTGGGGTCCTCGGGGGAGGCCAGCTGGGCGCTATGTTTTCAGCGGCCGCCAGACAGCTCGGGTATCGGGTAGCCGTGTGGGACCCTGACTTCCAGGCACCTGCTCACAAAACTGCAGACTGTTCGTTCAGCGCACCCTTTGCCGACTGCGATGAACTGGAGCGGTTCACGAATACTGTCAGCGCGGTGACGTTCGAATGGGAAAATATCCCGGTGGCGGTAGCCTCGGGTCTGGAGCGATCGGTACCCGTCCGTCCGGGAAGCGCCGTGTTGCGCGTGTTACAAAATCGTCTCGATCACAAGTCGTTTCTGGCTCAGCAAGGCTTTCCGGTTGCGCCCTTTCGAGCCGTGCCGAACCCGAACGAATTGGCGAAGGCAGCAGAAGCAATCGGCTTTCCCTGTCTCTGCAAAACGGCGACGGCCGGCTACGACGGCAAGGGCCAATGGCGATTGTCTTCAATGAGCGAGGCGGTGAGTCTCCAGGAGCAACTGAGTCGGAGCGCTCCTCCACACAGTCGATGGATCATTGAGCAGTTGTTACGCTTTACGAAAGAACTCTCCGTTCTCGTGGTACGAGGACTCGACGGCGAACAGCGTCTCTATCCCGTTGCGGACAATGTCCATGAAGCCGGGATTTTGCGAACCACATCCATCCCTGCCGCAATCAATGGCGAGGTCGCCGAGCAGGCGCAAAAGATGGCCGCCTCGGCGATTCATGCCTTGGAAGGCGTCGGCGTGTTTTGTGTGGAACTGTTTCTCATGCCGGACGGGACGCTGCTGATCAATGAAATCGCGCCGCGCCCGCACAACTCGGCTCATTACACACTCGATGCCTGCACGATTTCCCAATTCGAACAACACGTCCGTGCGGTCTGTGGACTGCCGCTCGGCGAGGTACGATTGCTGAGTCCCGCCGTGATGATCAATCTAATCGGTGAAGATCTGAGCCGCGCCCTCTCCGAAGACGCTCTCATGTCGCTGCTTCGAGTTCCGGGCTCGAAGGTTCATGTGTATGGGAAGGCGTCGATACGTCCCGGACGCAAAATGGGACACGTGACGTTCCTGGCAGAAAAGCCGGAAGAGGCGCGGAAGGCAGCGTTGAATCTTGAGCGGTCTCTTCGATCGTCCACGACATAAGCCACAACGAATGTTAGGCTTCTCCAACCAGCCATTGCTCTAGTCCGGTTCTTCCCAGGCACGATGCCTTCCCGGCGAAAAGAAGTGAATGTCCGGGCGCTTGAACAATCCTACCAAGGCCATCCCCGCTATGAAGCCACCCACGTGCGCGAAGAAGGCGACTCCACCGCCGGACTGGCCGAGACTCATGCCGCCACTCAGCATTTGCATCACGAACCATAACCCCAATACGATTCCCGCAGGAATGTACATCATGCGCGTGTAGATGCCCAGCGGCACGAGGACCAAGACCTGCGCGCGTGGGTAGAGGAGCAGATAGGCGCCGAGCACGCCCGAGATCGCCCCGCTGGCTCCGACCATGGGGACGGTCGATGATGGATCGGTGATCGCATGGCTAAATACGGCGGTGATGCCGCAGACCACATAGAAGGTGGCGAACCGGACATGTCCCATCGCCTCTTCAACGTTATCGCCGAAGATCCACAGGTAGAGCATGTTGCCGATCAGATGCATCCAGCTTCCATGCATAAACATGCTCGTGAAGAGGGCGACAACCGGTGCAGCGCCATGCATCTCCGGTGGCAATGCGGCATTGCCGAAGATGGTCGCCGGAATCGCACCGAAGCGGTAGACGAATAGTTCCCCCGGCTGAGGCGGCAGGGAGGCTTGGTACATATAGATCAGCGTGCAGAGGACGATGAAGCTGACGCTGATAATTGGAGTCGTATGAGTAGGGTTGTCGTCTCGCAGGGGAATCATGGCACGGCGCTTCAGTACACCGGAATGATCATGCGTGAGAGGCGCGACCGTCGACGTCGACTCTATTCTACTGTGTGCCTGGTGTCCGCGTGGTCATACTCAGCGGGGCCAGCGGTGTAGGCGTATCGGCAGGAAGCGAGACTGAAAAACCCGCGGCATGTGTGTGCCCCCCTCCGCCATATTGCATAGCGATAGCCGCGACATCAGCCGCGTCATCCCGCGAACGGAGGCTGTAATATCGTCGGCCATCGCGATCGTGCCAAATGACGCAAAAGGGATGATCTCTCGAGAGCCGTTCACCGATTTGACTCGTGAGGACCGAGCTCTGAACGACCGGGACGACAGTTCCTTGAAACGGCAGTATCACGGCCGATGCGGCGATCTTTCCCACCAACTCAGTTTCATAGCGAAGGATCGCCCGCCCTTCCGCCTCCAACGCATCTTGCCGGAGCGTATCCCACACGTCAAATTCAAAAGGATATGAAGCCAAGGCGGCGTTAATTTCACGGCTACCCGGCAAGGCCCATGTCCACAGATCTTTATCTTGAACATATTGAAGCAACCAGGGGGCGGGCTGCTGATGAGCCCACTCCCATGCGAGCACCGCACCGGATTTTTTCAAGTCAAAGTAAGCAAACGGAAGACCGGCCAAGGCATCTTGCGCGGTGATGTGATGGTCTAGGACCTGCAAACTGGCCGCTTCTTGTGCCATGGCTTCCAAGGCCGTGCGGTGATAACTAAAGTCAACCATGACAATATGCCGGCCCTTCAAGTTCGGCGGTGGCGGGTGCCCATGTTTGACGGCTTTGAATTCGGCCGCCGGAAATTTTTTCCATAAGGCCCAGGCAGCGCCGAACCCGTCCGCACAGTCACCATGGTATAGCACCATGTCTGGCGGCGTGGGGGTAGGTAATCCCGCTAATGGATGGACACGACTCATCGTGAGTCAGCTTACCATGGCCGTACCGATCAGAGGAATGACAAAGTGAAGTCAGAGACCGGCCGGGGCCGGCATGGCGCTGACCGTTGGAGTTTCCACGGATTGGAGAAATCCATTGATCCGATCGATGAGCTGCCGCAAGCGTCCGGCGCTACGGCGATTGTAGTGGAACACGAGTCGCGGGAGGTCTTTCAGGGCCGCTTCATCCGATTCTTCGGGAAATGCGCTGCGTTGAATAAACGTTCCCCCGGCGAGCATGTCCGGAAACTCGGAATTGATCGTAGCCACCTGTTCGGCGGTCAGCGCATGCCGCAGGCGGAGCACTTGATTGTGATGCACAAAGCGGCTGGAGTGGTACGTACGGTAAAATTTTTCAATCTCCTCAACCGCCGCTTCCTGCGAATCGAAGATTTTAAACAGACTGAGGTCTTCGGGACTGATGAGCCCCTGGGGCAGCAATTCATCGGTCAGAAAGGCATGCCAGCGCTTCCAATAATCGCAGCCGGGTGCTTGCAGACAGACGATGGGTTGCGGATGGCTTTTCCCGGTTTGAAGTAGGGTCAAGACTTCAAAGCATTCATCCTGCGTGCCGAATCCGCCGGGAAAGAGTGCCGTCGCGTGCGATTCTTTCAGAAACATGAGCTTGCGCGTAAAGAAATATTTGAAGACGATCAGCTTAGGGTCGTCGGCAATCGTGACATTCGCCCCTTGTTCAAAGGGCAGCATAATATTGAGACCGAAACTGCTGTCCCGCCCGGCGCCTTCTTGAGCCGCACCCATGATCCCATCTCCGCCTCCCGTGATCACCATGAAGCCGCGTTCGACCAGACGGCGCGCGAAGTCGCGTGCCAGGCCGTAGTTCGGGTCGTCAGGCGACGTCCGGGCCGATCCAAAAAAGCTCACCTTCTGCCGGTCCCTGTAGTGATGAAACGTCTTGAACGCGTAGCGCAGTTCTCTCATCGAGCGGTTGAGAATCTTGAGGTCGAGCGTATCCAAGTGCGAATCGCCGAGCCGTAGGAGGGTCACGAGCATTTCCTTGCGGAGCGTCTGCCGGAGATCGCCCTTAGTTCCATTCAAGAGGCTTTTGACTTGGTTGAGGATCTCGTCGTTGGTGAGACCCAGTCGGGCCGCGGAATCAAATTCTCTCATCGTCGCGTCCTCTCCCTAGTATTAATCTTATCAGCCCCCTGTCAACTGGTCAAAACGCATCGACTCT
Source organism: Nitrospira sp. Nam74 (assembly GCF_965152615.1). Classification (NCBI taxonomy): domain Bacteria; kingdom Pseudomonadati; phylum Nitrospirota; class Nitrospiria; order Nitrospirales; family Nitrospiraceae; genus Nitrospira; species Nitrospira sp. Nam74. The sequence goes on from NZ_OZ224220.1 coordinate 855,804, forward strand.
TGTCAAAGCGCATGGACCATCAGTAGACTGAAGGTCGGCCATTTCTTGTGTTCGCAATCCGGTGATGATCAACATCGAACAGGAATTTATCCGTCGTCTCCTAAGGATTCCATCCCACGGGCTCGGTCTGTCCGTGGATGTCTATTCACCCAATCTATTCGACCTCCTGGACGCCGCCGCATCTCATGGATTGGAGTACGGTTATCTCGAAATTTTTCAGGCATCCCAATCGGCCTTAGCGGAAGTGCGCCGTCGGTTGCCGGGAGAATGTCTCGAGTACCATGCCGAAGGATTATGGCTGACCCAGCCCGAATGGGGATCGACGGAGACGAGCCTGAGGGATATCGACAAGACGGCCTCTCATCTCGCCACACTTGGCTGTCATTGGATGAATCATGAGTGTGCGACCAAGCAGATGGCTGGCTTCTCGTTCGGCACCTATTTGCCGGCACTCTTCACTGCGACGAGCGCCGACGTGGCCGCGGCGCACGTGACGCGACTTCAACGCAGCCTCGCGGCCTCCGGATACTTCACGCCAGACCGTGAACCGCTCGTGCTCCTCGAGATACCACCACTGACCTATTTTGCCTTCGGCGATCTGCCGGTCACGGAATTTTTCAGCAGGATTGCCGATCGGACTCCATGCGGTTTTGTGTTGGATCTCGGTCATGTATGGACGTACTACCGTTATGCAGGCGACTGGCGAGGCCGGTCTCTCACGTCGTTCGTGGCGGAATTTCTGGACGCATTTCCGCTGGAGCGCGTCGTCCAGATTCATATGGCAGGCCTGGCCGTTCCTGAGACCGCTGCAGGCGATCGGTTCGAAGCGCTGTGCGATCACGCTATGCCGTTCTGGCTCGATGCTCACGATGCCGCGATTCCCGAGGTACTCTTGGATATGCTCGAACAGGTCCTGGCCCATCCCAACCTGCGTTCGCTCAAAGGTCTTGCGCTGGAAGTGGATACAAAATCGATCGAGCAGATCGTTGTCGAACTCGACCGGGTGCAGGAACGGTTCGGAAAGCGGTTGAGTCTGGTGTGCCAGGCCTCGCAATCACCATCCGTGGCTGGGCCGCCGCATGACGTCACCGCGGGTGATTCGTTCTCGCTTGAATTTGATGACGAGGCGGTCAATACATTATGTCGTCAATATGAAGGCTATGCACGTGTTGTCAGTGGGCAGGTCACGGCATCACAGTCGGGCCTGCCCTCGCGCTGGCTCGAGCCCGGCAGTCTGGATCTGTACCGCGAGACCTACTTGCCGCATGAGATTTTGCACTGGGGTGGGGATTTGCAGGACATGTTTCCCGGCACGTGTACCCAATTGGCCCGTGAGGGCATCGAATTATCCGGGTTCGTCGACTTTTGGTTTCGCAAGCCTCATGCCGTCAATCAATCATATGATTTTTTTTTGTTGAAGCTGGACCGGTTTCCTCTATTCGTCCGGAAGGTCTACCCGGCAGCGTTCGCCGATGCTATGCGTGAAGCCGACGCGCTTCGTCAGGCGTATCGGACGGCCTGCGATGATGTGGTCCGGCCTCAAGAGGCGCAGTCATGAATTTTTGGACCAGGCTGCCTCAGCCCATCATTGGTCTAGCGCCGATGGATGGGGTGACTGATGCGGCGTTTCGGCTTATCGTCGCGCAGCAGGGCCAAGCAGATGTGAGCTTCACAGAGTTCACGAATGTGGGAGATATCTGCCGCGGGCCGGATCGTATGTTATCGTCGCTGCTCTACCATGAATGTGAGCGCCCCGCCGTGGCGCAACTCTATGGAAAAGATCCCGACCTTTTCTATCAGGCTGCCCATATCGTCTGTGAACTCGGCTTTGATGGGTTGGATATCAATATGGGATGTCCGTCGAAAAATGTCGCGTCATCGGGATCGGGTGCAGGGCTGATCCGAACGCCTGATGTGGCGCATGCCATTCTCCGTGCCGCCCGCCAAGGCGTGACGGATTGGGCCAATGGACAGACGCTTCTCGATGCCGGTCTCAAAAGAGCTCGCGCCGAGATGATTGGAGCTATGAACCTGAGTCGGGCCGGCGCGTCCGCCATCCCGCGGCGCCTGCTTCCCGTGTCCGTCAAAACGCGGTTAGGCTACGACTCGGTGATCGTTGAGCAGTGGATCAGTCATTTGCTGGAAGAGCAGCCGGCCGCGATCACCGTGCACGGGCGGACGCTGGAACAGATGTATCGCGGTGAAGCGGATTGGAATGCGATTGCCAGGGCCGGGGAATTGGCCAAAGGAACCGGCACCCGGCTGTTGGGCAATGGCGATCTGCATTCCATGCAGGATGTGGTGACTCGTATTCGCGATACGGGCGTACATGGTGTGCTCGTGGGCCGCGGGGCCTTGGGCAGCCCCTGGTTTTTCAAAACCAAAGATGTGGCGCGTGCCCTTGCGAGGTGCCACGGCGATGGAAAGGCAGAGCCGGGGTCTTCTGTGTCGATCGAGGCGGATCTTGCAAAACGGTTCGAAGTGATGATCGAACATGCCCGCCAGTTCGAGACGATCTTTGGTATCGCGCAGTTCCCCCGGATGCGGAAACATCTCGGCTGGTATTGCAAAGGATTCCCTCATGCCGCCTCACTCCGAGCGAGCATGGTACGGGCGTCGTCGGTATCGGATGTGCAGCGCATTCTGGAAGAATATCTGCGGGACCATCCATCGCCCTCTGATGAGCCGAATATCACGCCGGCGGATATGGCTTTTCCCATCCCTGTCTCATGCGGCTGATTTTAGCCTCGACATCTCCTCGCCGGCAGGATTTGCTGGCCCTGTTGAACACCCCCTTTGAAACCGTTGCGCCGACGTATGTTGAACGGCTGAGTCCTCACGTCTGTCCGGTTGATCAGGCTTGTCTTTTTGCTGAAGGCAAGGCGCGGTCCTGCGAAGACCTGTTCGCAGACGGTCTTATCATTGGATGCGATACGCTGATTGAGCTTGAGTCCCAAGTCTTGGGAAAACCATCGGATAGCAGGGACGCAGTTCGCATGCTGCAGCGGCTCAGTGGGCGGCAGCATCTGATCCACACGGGGGTTGTGGTCCTCTCCACTTCCACCAGTCGGCTTGAAACGGCGGTCGAGACGGTCCACGTGTGGTTCAAGAGTCTTTCGTCAGGAGAGGTGGAGGCCTACGTTGGTACGGGAGAAAGCTTTGGGAAGGCGGGCGCCTATGGCATTCAAGGACGAGGCGCGGACCTGATCGAACGAATCGAGGGCGACTATACCGCTGCAGTCGGTCTGCCGCTCAAGACGTTAGTCCGGCTACTGGAGGGTTTTGGCATAATCATCCCCGTCGATCTCAATGATGTCTATGAGCAAAAGTCCTATCCCAACTGGAGGCGGTTTACTTCCGCCTCCCGCGCTGAAGGTCGATTGCAATGAAGTGAGGCTTTTCTTACAATGGCGCGATTATTGCGGTCTTCTAGGCTCAAGGAGGCACTATGCAGTTGACGCTTGTCAGAATATTTATCTTCAGTAGTGCGGTCTTCTCATGGATGCTCGGGGTCAATGTCGTGCAAGCGATTGACGTGAACCTTACTATGGACGAGGCCAAGAAGGCGTTGGCCGCCGGCCGCGCGCCGATGGATGCCGCGAATAATCCTGACGACGTGAAGAAGGTGTTGCAGCAAGCGGCGGTCAGTACGCGAGTCGGGGCGGACCCTGAGAAAGATCCCTGTGGCGCGAATGCGGTCTTGCGGACAAAGCGGTATTGGCTCGAATCATTCGGTCGGCAAGAATCTACCGAATCGAAAAAGCAAAAACACGAAGTACGTATGCCGGACGACAAGATTCAGAAAATTTTGGACATGCCGAATCTCGAAATGTCCATCCAGCTCTGCGGCGACGACGAGTATTTTGCCGAAGGGGTTCAAGTAGCGCTCCAGCAGGGCAACAAAACGATCAAGCCGGTCGATGTGAGCCCCGCGGATAAAGGCCGCAAGAATGAGGGCCAGGGTCCCGCCTACCGATCCCGCTTCACGTCCCGCTTCGCGTACGACAGCTTTGATCCCACCGCAAAGACAAAAATTCTGATCTATTTTCAGGACGGCAAAATGATCGACTTCGATGCAGATTTGTCCAAGGTGAAATAAGCCATAGAGCTACACTATAAAAATTGTGCCCGTGTAACGAATTGTATTCTGTGTCGTAGAGTTGTATCTCGAGAGGCGTGCAACCGAGTTTGCGGTGCCAGACACGGTGTCGCCGACGAAAGCCTGATTCCTGCCGACCGTGTCTTCATCAAACATGGCTATCTGCCGCCGGTAGCTGCCATAGATTATCTCAAGGCCAAAGGAGTGATCTCGTTTTCGTCTGCGGAATTCAGGCTGATACCTGCTGCCTCGCCACTGGCTTCATGCTCTTTGACACAGGATTGCACCTTGCTCAGTGGTTTAGCGTCGGATCATCGCTTGATCGATCAGCCAAACTCGGTGCCGATATTTGGCAGCATCATTTTGGCAGCGTCCTTCACAGCTCGGATGAACTTCGTCTCTCTACATGATCATGTGACGTAGGCGCCGTCTCCCGCTCAACTATCCCCTCAGAGTGTGTCGACGACCGTTTGTTCGGCCAGCCGCAGCGTATAGAGATAGTGGTACAACCCTTTTTGCTCCATCAGGGTAAGGTGATCGCCCTGTTCGACGATGCGTCCCTTGTTCAGCACGACGATTCGGTCGGCCCGTTGAATGGTGCTGAGTCGATGGGCAACGATAAATGTGGTCTTACCCACCATCAACCGCTCTAACGCCTCCTGGACCAGCCGCTCGGATTCAGTGTCGAGTGCGGAGGTCGCTTCATCCAGCATCAGAATTCTAGGATTCTTCAGAATGGCGCGTGCAATGGCAAGGCGTTGACGTTGGCCTCCGGAGAGGTTGACCCCTTTCTCCCCGACGAGCGTGTCATAGCCGTCCGGAAGCGCGGCGATAAAGTCATGTGCATTCGCTGCACGGCTGGCCTCAATCACCTCGTGGTCGGTCGCATCCGGGCGCCCGTACCGGATGTTGTCACAGATCGTGCCTCCAAAAAGAATGGTTTCTTGCGGGACAAGCCCGATCTGCCGATAGAGACTTTCGAGTTGGACATCACGAAGGTCATAGCCATCGATCGCGATGGTCCCTGAGCTCGGATCGTAAAACCGGTGCAGCAGATTCACCAAAGTAGTCTTCCCGGAACCCGTCGGACCGACGAAGGCCACGACTTCGCCAGGCTTGGTTTCAAATGAGACGTCGGCAAGGACCGGTAGTCGTGGATCGTACGCAAAGGAGATCTGAGCCACGGTCACATGCCCTGTGATCGGCGGCATGGCTATGGCGTCGGGTCTATCTTGGACGTCCGACTTTGTATCAAGAATGTCGAAGACCCGACGCATGGCCCCCTGTGCTTCCTTGATCTGCGCGAAGACGCGAGCCGCAGACCCGAAGGGACCGATGAGAATGCCGGCGAAAAGGACAAAGGCAAACAGTTCGCCGGGGGAGACGATTCCCTCGATGACTTGTTTGCCGCCATACCAGAGGACGGCCGCGGCCGCGGCTAAGGTTAGTAGGGTAATGGTCGGAATAAAAACCGCCAGCACGCGGGCTCGGCGCAATGTGAGTTCCAGCATCGTTCGAACCTGCCCGGCAAAACGCATTTCTTCGCGCCGTGTCTGCACAAAGGACTTGACCACTCTGATCCCGGACACCACCTCTTCAATGAGGGTCGTGGCCGCAGCCGTCTGGTCCTGAATATCGGTGGACAGCGCTTTCAGACGCTTTCCGAAAAAGCGGGCGACGAGGACCAGCGCCGGCAGGAGCAGGAGAATCAGGAGGCACAGGCGCCAGTTCATAATCAGGAGAAAAGCCACACCACCGATGAGCGTCACGAGCTGTTTGGTTGAATCAATCGGCGTTTCGGTGAGAGTCGATTGGATCACGCTCACATCGTTCATCAACCGGGACAGGATTTCACCTGTGCGGCGTTTGGCAAAAAAATTCAGCGAGAGTCGCTGCAGATGGGCAAAGACGTGTGTCCTGAAATCGGCCATGATGTGCTGCGAGACCCAGGCCGTCATATAACTATGTCCAATGGAGAGCAGGCTCTGTGCGATGACCAAGCTCAAAAAAAAGCCGATGATATTAGTCATGCCTTGCAGATTTCGCTGCACCGTGATTTGGTCCCACAGGACACCGGCCAGCCGGATCAGGGCGAGGTTGAGTAGGGCGACTCCGACCACGAGGCCGGCGGCCGACAGCATTTTAGGGAGATAGGGCCGGATAAATGGATAAAAACGGGAGTAGTACGACATGATGAAGCTATCTTCTCAAGGATGGACTGGGGATAGTGCAGACTGAAATGCCGGAGCAGAAAAGGCTCAAGTGTAACTGGAGTAAAACTGAACCGACCGGGCTACCTACAATTGTGTGATCGATTCGATGAGATTTTTATTGATCGCGACAAACGAGGTCCGCTCTTTGTCGTTGACGACGACATCAGTGAGACTGATGAATAATCGCTGCTCTTCGTTGATCGCATCGGAGACGCGATTTCGCATGGCAGGAATAAGAAAGTCGCCGACGTAGATACCGCTTACCGTTCGGACTTGGATACGGACCTTTTTGCCCTCGGTCATGTCGACCTCCGGTGTATGGTGGACCTACGCCTAGCTCCTGCGTCGCAAGAATTTCTGGCGTCTGCGCAATTTCTTGTGCTTGTGCTTTCGCATTTTCTTGCGGCGCTTCTTTAAGACACTCGACATGCGGGCTCCTGCAGAATGACAAATAAAAATAATTGAGGCAAAAGGCACACCGATCCATCGCCGCCTCTCGCTCTCGAAACCGTGCACTGGTAACATAATTTCTTCCACCATGTCAAGGCAACCATGCGGACGCGGCCTTTATGGTACACGCTTCCTGTCGTTGCTTGACGGTGGTCGGGTCAGTTCCTATACTGCGCCATGCCTTATTCTGTATTGTTGAGAATGGCCATTGTGCTGTGCGTGCTGGCCGGTATATTGCCGAGCATCGGGTGTGGCTCAAAAGGTCCACAGTACCCCGAAGAGCACGCCCGTTATGTCCGGCTCGATGGCGCGGTCGAAGCTTTGCGGAACGCCTATATACGTAAGGACCTCTCTGCGATGGAAGCCTTAATGTTGCCGAACGACTCTCTCGATCGAATGGTTTCAGATATCACGCAGGACTTTCAGCAGTACGCGGACATCTCGCTGGATTTCTCGATCGAACGTGTGCTGATAGAGGGCGATCAAATCGATGTATTTTTTCATTGGCAAGGTCAATGGAAGAAAAATGCGACGGACACCGGAGTGCGTGACCGTGGGCATGGGTTGCTCCGGTGGAACGGGGCGCAATCCCCCTTACTCAACGGAGTCGGAGGCGACCTGCCGTTTGGCATGGCCGTTCGCCATACGGTCCCCCGGACGCAGCCGAACCATGCCTCGTAAGCTGCCCGTCTACGTTTTCGACTTCACCTCATCATCAGTCGCATAATAGACAACGCGACAACATGCACTAAACCATGGTCAAGAAAACGCATCCTATTCAGGCCGAGTTTCTCGTGATTGGGAGCGGTGTGGCAGGCTTGCGCGCCGCCATTGAATTGGGTCGGCATGGTCGCGTCGTCATGCTCACGAAGGGCCATCCCCTTGAAAGCAATTCGAGTTACGCACAAGGTGGTGTGGCAGTTGCCCTCAGTGAAGAGGATGACGTCGCGATTCATCTGACCGATACCGTGAAGGCCGGGCACGGCCTGTGCCGCAAAGAAGCCGTACGGATTTTGGTCGAAGAAGGGCCGGATCGAATACAAGAACTCATTCAATGGGGGGCACGATTCGATAAAATCGGCGGCAAGTATGCCTTTGCCAAGGAAGCAGCACATAGCCGAAGCCGCATTTTGCGCGCAAGGGGCGATGCGACGGGTAATGAAATGGTGCGAGTATTGATGGCGCAAGCTCGCCGGCAAAAAAATATTCAATGGTTCGGCCATCACTTCACCGTGGACCTCGTCGTCACGAATGGCGTGTGCCGAGGCGCACTTGTACTCGATGAGATCGGCGGAGAGCGATTCATTTTACCGGCTCGCGCGGTCGTGTTGACTACTGGAGGATCGGGGCAAGTCTATGCCAGAACGACAAACCCGCCCAATGCGACCGGGGACGGCATGGCCATGGCTTATCGCGCCGGAGCCACGCTGCAAGACATGGAGTTCGTACAGTTTCATCCGACTGCATTATATCTACCTTCCAGTCCTCCGTTCCTTCTTTCCGAGGCCATCCGTGGGGAGGGTGGACGACTGAGAAACGTACAAGGCGAATTATTCATGGGACGCTATCATCCGAATGCAGAGCTTGCGCCACGCGATGTCGTGGCTCGCGCCATTTGGTCTGAAATGGCGGCCACTCGTTCGCGTCATGTGTATCTGGATGTGACCCATCTCAGCCCCACCTTTACGAAGGAGCGCTTTCCGACGATTTATTCCACGTGTTTGCGCTATGACATCGATATGACTGAAGAATGGATCCCGGTCTCGCCAAGCGCCCATTACCAGATGGGCGGTGTGCTGACCGATACGGATGGGGAATCGACCCTTCCAGGCCTCTTTGCTGCCGGGGAAGTGGCTTGCAGCGGAGTGCATGGTGCCAATCGACTCGCGAGCAACTCGCTCTTAGAAGGGCTGGTGTTTGGCGAACGAGCGGCTCGGGCCGCCACAGAATTCGCGGCCAGCAGCGATAGCGATCAAGACGTTCTACCCTCTATTCATGACCTAGATGGGGGGCCGCTGGCCCAGTTGGAGGATGCGGACAAACTTCGCAGTTCCTTGCGTCGAGTCATGTGGGGCAAAGTCGGATTGATCAGAACCGCCGAGTCGCTCGCCCGCGCCATCGGCCAATTAACCAAGTGGGAGCGTCTGGTCTCACGTCCCTTTGCCTTGCGGCGGGACCTGGAGGTCAAAAATATGGTGCAGGTGGCGCGGTGTATCGCGGAGGCCGCCTTGTGGCGGGAGAACAGTGTCGGGGCGCACTATCGATCCGATTATCCCAAACTAGACGGTCCACGCTGGAAGGAACACAGTCAGGGCAGGCAGCTTATGGATTCTGGAAGCTTGAAAGTGTCACGGTCCGGGACCAAGTCGGAGCGGAAAATGGTCGTATTGAGGAAGGTTGAGAAATCCGCCGTTCGTCATACTGACGATAAAAGCGAAGCACTTTCTTGACGTAACGCCGTGTTTCATGAATCGGGGGAAGCGTATTGTACTGTTCCACTCGTGTCGCTCCGGCGTTATAGGCTGCAAGCGCAAGCGGTAAGTTCCCGTGAAAGCGGTTCAGCAAGTATCTGAGATAGCGAGTCCCGCCTGCAATATTCTCTTCGGGGTTAAACGGATCTCGGACCTCCAACCGGACAGCCGTTTGCGGCATGAGCTGCATGAGGCCGATGGCTCCCGCGCGCGAGACGGCATCAGGATCGAAATCCGATTCGGCTTTAATGATGGCGCTGATGAGAGCCGGATCTAATTGTTGTTGACGCGAATGATGGGCGATCGTCCCTTCCAGGTCTCTCAGGGGCAGACGAGCGCGGAGACGAAGAGTGCCCACGTCGACCTTGATGAAGGTATCGTTCGTCGGAACATTGGTAAAGGAAATGACCCCATTTCTGTCGACGCGTCTATAGATTTCGGCCTGCGTGGCCGCGAAAAGTGGATCAGAAAGGAGACCCTGAATGAGTAAAAGGCTCCCAACGGTCAACAAGATACCAATGATCGGCATGCGACGAAGCATGGTACAAAGATACCAGGCGGTGCCTAACTGTCAAAAGGGTCATGATAAATAGCCCTCTACTCCAAAAAACGCGGCAAATTGGCTCGGAAGAGTGCTTGTAGCCGCCCGGTCACGGGGCCTGGCATACCGGTTCCGATAGCATGTTTATCGATGTCACTGACCGGCATGATTTCCATGGTTGTATTGGTGAGAAAGCATTCATCGGCCCCGATCACGGCATCGGCCGTGTAATGTCCTTCTTGAATAGGGAATCCTTCCTCTCTGGCCAGCGATAAGACAACTTCACGCGTAATGCCATCCAAAATCCCGGACGCCACTGATGGTGTGTGCACACATCTATCCTTCACAAAGAAGATGTTGCTGGTTGTGCATTCCGTGATTCGTCCCTCGGCATTCAGCATCAGACCATCAAAAGCTCCCGACTGAGCAGCTTCCTGCTTGGCCAGAATGTTATTCAGAAAGTTAAGGGATTTGATCTGCGGGGACAGGGCCGCCGCGAGGTTGCGCCGGACGCTGACGACCGCGAGCTTGACTCCTGTCTGGAACAGGTCGGTCGGGTATGGCTGCAACGGCATGCTGATGACAACGACCGTCGGCCGCGGGCATAGCCGGGGGTCGAGTCCTATGTTGCCTTCTCCTCTCGATATGGTAATGCGGAGGTAAGCATCGGAGAGCGCATTTCGTTTCATCGCCTCCTGCAACAACGGTATCCAATCCTGTTCGGCAATGGGGACGTCCAGCCCGATAAGGGACGCGGAGCGACGGAGACGAGCCAGATGCTGACGTAACATGAATATGCGCCCACCATATGCTCGCAATGTTTCGTACACACCATCGCCATACAAGAAGCCGTGGTCGAATACCGACACCATGGCGTCTTCTTTGTGCACAAATCGATCATTCAAGAAAATCCACATTAGGCTGCTCCCAGCGCTTTGATCACGGCTTGGGCTTTCAACAACGTTTCTTCATATTCTCGGCGCGGATCTGAATCCGCCACGATGCCGGCCCCAACTTGAAGATAACTGCATGCGTCGGTCATGACTAACGTACGAATGATGATATTGAGGTCCAGATCCCCATTCCAACTGATGTAGCCTAATGAGCCGGTATAGGGTCCACGGCGGACCGGTTCGAGTTCTTCGATAATTTGCATGCACCGGATCTTCGGTACGCCGGTGATCGTGCCCCCGGGAAAGACGGCCTCTATCAGATCCAAGCTGTCCACGCCGTCGCGCAATTCACCGGACACGTTCGATACGATGTGACTCACGTGGGAATAGCGTTCAATGGTCATCAATTCATTCGTCTCCACCGTCCCATAGCGACAGACACGGCCGAGATCGTTTCGTTCGAGATCCACAAGCATAAGATGCTCCGCGCGCTCCTTCGTGTTCGACAAGAGTTCCTCGGCCAGCCGACGATCATCCATAATATTGGTCCCCCGAGGGCGGGTACCGGCAATGGGCCGCGTATCCGCATATCTTCCGGCGAGGCGAATCAGACGCTCCGGGGAGGATCCGACAAGACTGAAGCGATCCAGTTGCAGGAGAGCAGAGAACGGCGACGGATTGACCCCTTTTAATCTCCGATAGACATCGTGCGCAGTCAGGCGATCCGATGAATGTGGCGCATCATTTCGCTGGATGGAAAAGCGGTGAGAGAGATTCGCCTGGTAAATGTCCCCCGCACGGATGAATTCCTGGCACTGACGGACCCGTGCCATATAGGAATGCTCGGATTGGCCAGGCCGGATATCGAGTCGGCCGAAGGAGCGCGGTGGCTCATTGAGACATGGAACGGACAGTCTCGCTTCCCACTCGGCCAGGCGGTCGCGGCCTTCGCGATAGAGCTTTTCGCGCGGCTCCTCTTCAAAGCGGTGCAATGGTGGCGCGAACATCAGATGAAGCATCCCGGTGTGGTGGTCGAGCGCCGCGACCTGATCAACGAAGAGACATTCCAGGTCAGGGAAGTTCAGATCATCGAGCGCCAGCTCAGGAAGTGGCTCAAACTGGCGGACCAGATCGTAACTCAAAAACACAATTGCCCCGCCGAAGAATGGCGGAAGTCCTTCAGGCTTTGGAATATATGATGCCTTCAGCCGATCCCGTAGAGCCTTCCATGGGCTCCCTGCATGGACCGTGATTCCATCACGAGTCCGCAGCTCATAGGTCTGTTTGTTTCCGGAGAGCACCAGATAAGGCGTGCACCCCATGAACGAATAACGGGCGATCGTGTCATTGCCCTTGCCGCTTTCCAAGAGAAACGATGGATACCCCGGTACTTGTAGGCGGCGATAGAGTTCGTAGGGGTCTCCGGCTACGGCAGGAACTGACAGCACCAGCGGGCGAGGGTTCGCCTGATCAAGAAATTGAGTCCGAGACGGAATGATCATATTGTGGCGGTGCCGACGATTAAAATCGGATCGTCAATAACAACCGTGGATTCAGGTGGTCATTGTGCAATTAGCTTGTTGCGTTCTTCAAGGGCTCCTAAGAAAGGCGCCGTGCAATGCTACGTAGGTCGACGCTTACATCTATCTTTCAGAACGCCTAATTGCGAAGTAGAGGGATTCCGATATTTGCGTGATTATATCTAATTATATTTTGACGGTAGCCATTCATTATTGCCATGGAGGTTCTTATGCAATGCCGTCGGTGCCAAGGACTTATGGTCGAGGATTACTATATCGATATGGAGGATGATCAAGGTACACATTGGCTGCGAGCGTGGCGGTGTATGTCCTGTGGTGAAGTGATTGACCCTGGCATTCTCCAACGCCGGCTTATACGTGAGTCAAAGCTTCCGGGGTTTGTCGAGCAGGTCACTGGCCGACGAAGCATGCGGCGCACGCATCAGATTGTTCCAATCTAGTGCAGCGCCTTCAACATCCCACCGTGGCCTGAACAGGGGAATAAGGCCTTCTCGCCCCGATCGGCGGCTAAGGCGTTCACACTCACACGTTCGCCTTGACAATTCCCCCCTGATTTTGATTGAATGACGCGCCGTTTCAAGCCTCCGAGAATGATAATAGAATATGCCCTCGACCGATCCGTTGTATGCGGGCCTAGGGCAAGCAGTTCGCATCGGCACTGAATTGCTTGCAGCCTTGATTGTCGGTGGAGGGCTAGGCTGGGTTGCAGATACCTACCTCTTTGCATCAAGCCCGTGGGGCTTGGTGGTAGGATTGGTCCTCGGGGCCGCTGCCGGTATCCGTAGCGCGTATCGGGCCGCGCAGCGCTGGTCCAAGCCGTAAGCTCCCAGAGCATTGCCCATAAAGAAGGAACACGGTGGAAAATCCGCTTCATCCGTTTGAGTTACATAACTATGTGCAGCTGTCCCTCTTCGGGATTGATATTTCTATCAATAAAGCCGTGCTGCTTATGTGGCTGATCATCGCCCTGGTCGCCGCTCTGCTCATCGCCGCCGGTTCCTCACGTCGTCTTGTTCCGAGTAAGCTTCAAAGTCTCGCGGAACTGCTGGTGGACTTTATTCGCGGCATGATCCTGGACACGATGGGAAAGGAAGGATTGCGATTCTTTCCGTTTATCGCGACACTGTTTCTCTTTATTCTATTCAGCAATCTGTTGGGCCTCATTCCGGGATCGTATACCGTGACCAGTCAAATTATCGTCACCGCGGTCTTCGCTCTGTCGGTATATCTCATGAGCCTGATTGTTGGGTTTGCGCGTCATGGTATTAAATTTCTTGGGATTCTCGTGCCACCGGGGACGCCGGGCTGGCTCTTGCCCCTCATGATGCCGATTGAATTGATCAGCCAATTGGCTAGACCGATTTCACTTGCCGTCCGACTCTTTGCGAATATGACCGCCGGGCACGTCATTTTAGGCGTACTCTTCGGGTTAGCTATTGCCGGAGGTGCCTTGATCGGCTGGTTGCCTTTTGCGTTTACGATTGCAATGAACGGTTTGGAAGTCGGTATCGCGTTCATTCAAGCCTATATTTTTACCGTGCTGACGTGCGTGTATCTTGGGGACGCGATCACGCTGCATGGCCACGGCGACTCACACGCACACTAATTAAACGCGAGTGATCAGTTCCGAGCGCGAAAGCTCAGATGTCACTTAACAGGAACTCTCAAAACTCAAAAACGGAGGATAGCATACGATGGATTCTGCAGCTTCAGCGTTGTTGGGAATGGGAATGGCAGCGGCCGGCTTTGCGGGAGCCGGTGTTGGAATCGGCTATATTTTCGGCAAAATGATCGAGGCAGTCGCACGCCAGCCGGAAGCCGAAGGACGAGTCGGCAAGTACATGTGGATCGGCTTCGCACTAGTCGAAGCCATTGCCCTGTACGGCCTTGTCATTGCCTTCATTATCATGGGGCTGCGCAAGTAGATTAACCTTACGCGGTCATCTCTCTGACGCTTCCAAAGGAAAGACCATGCCACAGTTTGAATCCCATTTTTTCTCATCGTTGATCTTTTGGGAAATCGTCTCGTTCGGTATCCTGTTATGGGTGCTGTATAAATATGCATTCCCGCCGATTCTTGAGACATTGGAGACTCGGGAGAAAAAGATCCGGGAGAGTCTCGAACAAGCCGAACGTCTTCGTGTCGAGGCGGAACGGAGAATGCAGGAGTACGAAGCCAAACTCACTGTTGCATCTCGCGATGCCGAAGCAGTACTGGTCCAAGCCAAAGAGCGCGCACAGCGTCTCTTGGACGAAAATGAACAACGTCTGGTGGCGGAAGCCGAACGCGTGAAAGCTGATGCCGCTCGGGAGATTGACCAGGAGCGCCGTAAAGCGATACAGGAAATCCGGAACCAGGCGACCGATCTCGCGTTGCTCGTGGCAGAAAAGGTCGTCGAACGGAGCCTGACGGATGCCGACCATCGACGCCTAGCGGACGAGGCTTTGGCCGCTGTCGCGAAGACTTATCAGAGTTAAACTCCTCACCTACAAGCTCCGTCCCTACGAGCGGGTTCTGGAACTCGTGGAAAATATAGAAAGTTCATTGTGAAACGAATGAAGGCCGAAGGCTGTCTGAGTTGGACCTTCAGGATAGGTTACGTGCCTAACGTATCTATCCCCCCCGTGGGGCTGGCTGCTCGAGGCTGCTTCGATTCACCGCCTAACTACACGCTTCCCCGCTGATAGCCTTCCAGGTCAACCGTCACAAACCGGAATCCCACATCCTTCAATTTTTGAATAATGCCGCTTCGACGAGCAGCATTCTGTAGAAGCGCCAGACAATCATCGTCCAGCTCCAGCCGGGCAATGTCTCCATGATCGCGCACACGAAATTGACGGAAGCCTTCCCGGAACAGTGCCGCTTCAGCCAGTTCCACACGGCTCAATTTCTCTCGGGTGATGACCGTTCCTCGTGGAATGCGCGAAGAGAGACACGCTGCGGCTGGTTTATCCCAGTTCGACAGTCCGAAGTCTTTAGCCAGTCTCCGCACGTCGGCTTTGGTGAGGCCCGCTTCAACTAACGGGCTACGGACTCCGCGTTCACGAGCTGCAACAAGTCCCGGTCGGTGGTCACCTAGGTCGTCCATGTTGGTGCCGTCTACAATGGCGCCAAGTTGAAGATCTTGTTGGAGGCGGCCCAATAGTTCATAGAGATCTGTTTTACAGTGGTAGCAGCGGTTCTCGTCGTTACGGACGAAGTCGTCTATTTGAAGCTGGTCGGTTGGCAGCATGATATGGCGTACGCCGATCTCCGCAGCCACCTGCCGTGATAGGTCTAGCTCGATCTCGGGAAACGTGGGCGACACAGCCGTCACCCCAATGGCCTGGGTCCCCAGAGCATCGTAAGCTACCTTCAAAACAAGGGTACTGTCGATTCCACCGGAAAAGGCGACGACTACTGAGTTCATGGCTCTCAGCCGCGCTTGCATTTTATAAAGTTTGTCAGACAGCGTGACATCACTCATGGCAGGCGTGGTCGGCATGGCTAGGATTTCACTTTCGCCTTGCTCAGATTCGCCACGACCACAAGGGCATAGCGATGCGGGTGTAGGTACTGTTTCGCGACACGCAGCACATCCTCCTTCGTGACTTGGTCAATGAGCTTCGGATAATGACTGAAGTAGTCAAGACCAAGCCCGTAGAGTTCGACCAGTGCCAGTACTTCTGCCTGCTTCGAAATAGTATCCACGCGAAGCGGGAAGCTCCCAATCAAATAGGCTTTGGCGTCCGACAATTCCTGATCTGTCACGGGCGCTTCCCGAATCCGGTTCAATTCGCTGACCACGCCCGTGATCGCTTGATTAGCCGCTTCATTTCTTGTCTGAAGACTGACGATAAATGGTCCAGGCACTAGGTTTGCCTCGAAATGGCTCCCGACGTGATAGGCGAGGCCCTGGTTGTCACGGATAGAATCCATGAGACGAGAGGAGAATCCGCCGGCGCCGAGAATGTAGTTCATGACCGTCACGGCATAGTAGTCAGGGTTCGTCCGGCTGATTCCGACGTGCCCCATGAGGATCGTCGCTTGTGTGAGGTCTTTTTCAATTAACTTCACGACCGATTTCTCGAGTTGATGCGGCGGGGTGAGACTCCGTGCGCCATTTTCAGCGCGCTTCCAAGTTCCGAACCGTTTCGCGACCTGGGCCCGTGCTTGATCGACCGTTATGTCTCCCACAATAGTGAGCACAGTCTGATTCGGGACATATTCGCGTGTATAGAACTGAACGATGTCCGCGCGCTTGATCTTAGGAAGGGTGTCCTCCGTCCCGGTGATCGGCCACCGGTACGGATGGTTTGGGAAGACGATCTGTTTAAATGCCTTGGCCGCCACCTGGCCAGGATCGTCTTTCTCGCTTTGCATCTCGCCCATGATTTGGCTACGGACTCGTTCCAGTTCGTGGTCCGCAAATGCTGGATGGAGCAGGATGTCGGCCAGCAGGTCAAATCCGAGTTCAATGTCCTTTTTCAAGACCCTGGCGGAAGCGGTCGTGAAGTCCTCCCCGGCTTTTGCTTGGAGAGCCCCTCCAACAAACTCGATCTGTTCGGCAATCTGATTGGCTGACCGTGAGGTCGTTCCTTCGTCCAGTAATCCGGCCACTAGATTGGCGAGTCCTGCCTTGTCCGCAGGGTCCTGAGCTGCTCCCGCCTTGATCAACGCATGGATCTGTACGATCGGCAAGGCATGCTGTTCCTGCACCAGGACGGTCAGTCCGTTCTGCATGACAAACCGAACCGGATTGATGTCCGCCGCATACGTCACCGGATGAGCGCCAGCCCACAGCAGGACCGCCACGAACGTTGGGACACTGAAACGCATCATGATTTGCCTAACCATTATTTTCATTTAACGTCCTCAGTGCCGGTCGCTCACGGCGGCCGATTCGCCCTGGGGAGCAATCGGGAGGAGCGTGCCCACCGTGCGGGTATCCGGGGTCAGATATTGACGGGCTACCCGCTGCACATCCTGAATCGTGACGCCGCGTATCCGTTCAAGAAATTTATCGATATGCCGCCAACCGGCGCCGACCGTCTCGGCTTGACCGAGCACCATGGCTTGCCGAAAGTTGGAGTCCTGGCCAAAAAGATATTCGGCCTCCACCTGGTTTTTGGCCCGTTGAAGCTCTTGCTCCGTCGGAGGACTCTCGTGAACTCGTTCAAATTCTCGATACAAAGCCTGTTCGACGTCTTCAATTTTCGACCCTGGTTTTACGACGGCAAAACAATACAGCAGTTCGGGGTCGGTCTGAAGCAGGTTGTATTCCGTTCCCACGGCCAGCGCAATCTTCTGCTCATACACTAGGCTTCGATAGAGGCGAGAACTCTTGCCATGCGAGAGAATGGACTCGAGAATGGTCAAGGCATAGGAGTCGTCGCTGGTATAGTTCGGCACCCGATACCCCACCATGGCGAAGGGCAATTCGGCCTCCCGCTTGAGGATAAACCGGCGCTCGCCTTTCTGGTCGGGTTCCACAACACGCTGAGGCGGGGGAGTAGGCCCTTTCGGGATTGGTTCAAAGAGACGTTTAATCGTCTCGATGAGAGTCTCGGCTTTGAGATCGCCTACCACCACCAAGGTCGCGTTGTTCGGACTGTAATAGGTGTCGTAATACGTCTTTAAATCTTCCAGCGACATTGCGTTGAGATCCGAAAACCAGCCAATGACCGGCCAGTGATACGGATGCATGAGGAAGGCTTGCGCAAACAGCATCTCCACCAAGGAAGACTGGGGATCATCTTCAGTGCGCAGGCGTCGTTCTTCCTTCACCACTTCCCGCTCGAGTTGGAATTCTTTCTCGTTGAGCTGCAACCCTTGCATACGGTCCGCCTCAAGCGACAGAGCCAATTCGACGCGATCGGCCGCCACATTTTCAAAATACGCGGTGAAGTCTTGACTCGTAAACGCGTTGTCATTGCCGCCGTTCTTGCGAATGAGTCGTGAAAACGTGCCTTTCGGGTACCGTTCCGTTCCCTTGAACATCATGTGCTCGAGCATGTGTGACAGTCCGGCTCGTCCCATGACCTCATTCCGCGATCCGACCTTGTACCAGATCTGCACGGTTACCACCGGCGCTTTGGGGGATTCCACGAGCAGCACTTTAAGCCCGTTGGTCAAGACATACTCATGTACGCTTGACGCGACATCCAATGCCGCCGCCTGTGCGCAAGACAAGAAAAAGAGGCCGAGCCACAGCACCATGGCAGTCATGAAGGTTTGGATAGGAACTCGTCTCAGCGTGTGCATGATCTCCTTAATGGCGGTAACAACCCGCCATACTGACTAACAATGTACGCTCACCGGAGTCAAGAGAACCTGTTGCCGGCGACGAAGATCACCAAGTTGACCGCACGCCCCGAGGACGTCGCGGCCCTTACTCTTTCGAACGAACACATCAAGCCCCGCTCGCCGCAGCACGCTCTGAAACTGCTGGACAATCGCATCATCGGGACGGCGGAAGGCATTGCCGGCAAATTCATTAAACGGAATCAGATTGACCTTGCATCGGATTCCGTTCAGCAGCTTCACCAACCGCTTGGCATCCTGTTCAGTATCATTCACGCCAGCTAACAGGACGTATTCAAACGTCAGCCGTCGGTGAGGTGAAAGAGGATAGGCTCGACATGCGGCCAAGAGACGATCGAGCGGATGGAGTCTATTGACAGTCGGCATCAATCGGTCACGCTGTGCATCCGTCGTGGCGTTCAGTGAGATGGCCAGATTGACACCCAGTGCCGCGACCTCTTGAAGGCGCGAGGCCATGCCCGCGGTTGACAGGGTAATCCGGCGCGCCGGAATTCCGAGGCCCCAATCGATATTTGTGATGATTGCCACCGCGCTGGCAACAGCATCGAAGTTGGCCAATGGCTCACCCATCCCCATCAATACGAGGCTGGTTAGCCGTTCACCGGGTTCCAGGTGATCCTGTACGGTCATCACTTGATCAACGATTTCATGCGCGTGAAGATTGCGTTTCAACCCCATCGTCGCAGTAAGGCAGAACCGACAATCGAGCGTGCAACCGACTTGGGTGGAGAGACAAAGTGTCAAACGGCCGGCATCTGGAATCAAGACGCTTTCAATGGCCAAATCATCTTCAAGGCGCGCCACGAACTTTCTCGTTCCATCAGACGAGCGGAGGATCTGCACGTTTTGAAATCGCATAATGGCTGCGAGTTGCCGAAGTCGAGTCCGCTCCACCTGGGAAAAGTCCGTCATTTCATCGATCGTTTTCACACGTTTCCGGTAGAGCCACCGAAAGAGTTGAGAGGTCCGATAGCGCGGCCACCCAAGTCGCTGAACGAGTTGCGCGGCGGCGGAAAAATCGAGACCCAAAAGATTCAGGGAGTGCTCACGCGAAGGACCGCCATGGATCGACGGGATCGGAAACATAGGATCACACTAACACAGCGGAAAATTCTCTGACAAGCAAGGGCCGTCCATTCATGGACCTAGGGTCGATTGCTTTGCTATAATGTCGCCGGTCCATCGGTATTTTTAGAATGAGACCTTCTCTCGCAGCGCTTGTCCTCCTCCTGATCGCCACGATTTCAGCTTCGAGTCTTGCCCAACAGGATCCCGCACGTGATTCCCTAAGCCTCGTTCCAGACACACCGGACGTTTCCTGTGAATCCGCCGAGGCCTGTTATCGCATCGCCTTGATGACTCAGGACTCAGCTATGTCGCAAGAGGATCGAGTGCGTAGGAAAATCGAACGATTGCGCCTCGTCACGCTTCGGGAATCGGAATCGGTATGGGCCAAGCGCGCTCTGTTGCTTATTGGGCTGCTGTCGATGGACACGGATTCGGCTCAAGCAGTGCGGCAACTTCAGGCATCGCAGCTCGATTGGCCGCTGCTCGACGATTATGTTCGGTTATGGATCGGTGAAGCGCTTCTGAGACAGGGAGACGCCTCTCAAGCCGCTGTCCTCTTCGACTCCATTATTGAAGCTCCCGATAGCACGCTCTTGGCACGTGCGTCGTTTCGGTCAGGAGAGGCGTGGTATCGAGCAGGGCAATGTGCGCGCGCCATCGACGCCGCCGTCAGGGCGATCGCCCTCGCACCGGAGGACCCGTCTGCTCCAACCGCTCAATTCATGCTGGCAGACTGCGAGGCACGAGAGAATCGGATATCCGACAGCCAGGCGGCCTTTCGACACCTGTGGGTTCGCTATCCCAATTCGCCTGAAGCGCGAGAGGCGACGGCGCGACTGTCACTGATGACACAGAATGGGCTCTGGCGGCCGACGCCTGATGAACTCTACAGCCGTGCCACCGCTTTCCTGACGTTGGCGCTTCATGCCGACGCGGCGGAGGAGTTGCAGAAATTTTTGTTACTTGCACCCGAGCATCCGAAGCGCGACGAAGCAAAATTCAAGCTCGGAACTGCGCTGGTCCGCTTGAAACGGTACGATCACGCGCGGGATGTCTATCGCGCCCTCGCGAGTGGACACTCCGCTCAAGCCGCGGAATCCGCTGTGTGGCTTGCGCGGGTGTATCTCAGGCAGGACGCCGGTGACCGCCTATTAGGGCTGCTCTCATCTCTGCCATCCATTTCCCTGTCAGGTGATCAGAAGGCCATGATCCTGATGCTGTCGGGAATTTGGTTGGACGACCAAGGGCAGTATGACAGGGCCGAGCTGAAGTATCATCAGGCGGCGCAGGCGGCAGAAGCCAACCCTCAGCGATTGGAGGCGCTGTGGCGTATCGGATGGATTCACTATCGAACAGGGCAATATCAGGCCGCGGTAGACGCGTTTGAAAGACTCGTGTCAGGGGCTGAAGATCCTCAATGGACGCCGCAAGCCCTCTACTGGATCGGTCGAACGCGGGAACGCTTGCACGATGCTCAGGCCGTCGACGCCTATGCGCAGCTGTGCCGCCGCTATCTTTTCACGTACTACTGTCAACTGGCCCAGCCCAAGCTCAATCCTCCTCTTCCGGTGTCCACTGTCGCCGAAGTTCCACCAGTGGAGGCTTCCACAGCGGACACGATCAACGAACTGAAAAAAGATCGTCATTATCTCAAGGCCATCGAATTGAAATTGCTGGGCCTCGATCAAGAGGCCGCGAAGGAACTCGCCTCCTTGCCCGACCGCTATGGAAAGGACCGGGGGGTCATCATGGAGCTGTGCGGACTCCTCAGCGAGGTTGGGGAGCATCATCAGGCGCTACGGCTGGCCCGACTGTATTTTCGAGAGCCGATCGAACGAGGGACTGGAGTGGGTGTGCCGGGCAGGCTCTGGTCGGTGGCCTATCCGACGGCCTACCTGCCCCTGATACGGACCTATGCAGGGTCAGTTGACCCTTTTCTTGCCGCTGCGATTATTCGGGAGGAAAGCCAGTACGATATTCGAGCGTTGTCTCGCGTTGGAGCCGTTGGACTCATGCAAGTCATGCCGGCGACCGCACAGATTGTGGCCAAGAAGAACGGAGCCGGCGACGTCGGTAGGGAAGAACTTTTCGATCACGAGACAAATATCCGATTCGGCGTGAAGTATCTGGGGCAACTGCTTCAACAATTTTCCGGCAACGTGACGCTAGTGGTGGCGTCATACAATGCCGGTCCACAAGCGGTCTCTGGTTGGATGACCAAATATGCCGACAAAGATCCGGATGAATTTGTCGAAATGATTCCTTATTTAGAGACCCGTCAGTACGTCAAGCGCGTCCTCCGCAGCTACCGCGAATACCTTCGTCTCTTCGGTGCCGGTTGTGCGGCTCATTCGCTTGACAAGATGTGTTGAAAATTTTATAGTTCCCTTGATTTTTCGACATGTTCTGGCTTTTACACGAAGATGGAGCATCATGGCATTAGAGAAATTGGAAGCGTTGGAATCTCGGGTACGTGGGTTGGTTGAGGTGATTCAGGAGTTGAAGCGGACGAACGCCGCTCTGCAAGGTGAGCTGCGAGCTATGCGTGAGCGCGTGACGAAGCAAGAAGAATTGGGCCGACGTTGGGAAGAAGAGCGGGGAGACGTGAAAGCGCGGATCGAAAAGGTCTTGAACGAATTGGACTTCCTCGATTGCTTGGAAGAATCCAAGGAGGTGGCGCTTGACTAAGACAATCGATGTGGAAATCTGCGGTCAACGGTATTCGATTCAGGGTGAAGCCGACGAAGAGTATGTCGAACGGCTAGCCGGCTATGTCGACGAACAGATGCGGGGACTGTCGAAGAGTATGAAAACAGCGACCATGTCGAAACTTGCGGTCCTGGCCGCCATCAATATCACGCATCAGTTGTTTCAAGCTCAGCGGATGCGGGAAGAAGGCGACGCCGACATTAATCGCCGAGCGGCCCATTTGATGGAATCTATTGAGGAGCACCTACAGATCGCCGTGCAGTCGAAATAGAAGTCTTTCTCAAGGAGTTGCGTTCATTGGTGATTTTTGGTAGGGTGCGTATTGTCCTGACCTGATAACGGGGCGGGGGAGAGAATCGTGCAGTAATCGATGGACGAGAGTGCAAGGCTACACGACGTGATCAACGTATTGAAACTGATCTTGATGGTAATGTGCGGGGCGATTTTCCGCGGGCGAGAGGCCATGGGAGTGGTTTTTGGTCAAGCTGTTGTAAGAGCAGACCGAACTGCTCCACGTGAAAGCGGGTCGGCAGTGCAGCAGGGTAGATTGGGAAGAGGCCATCCGGTGCGACAGAGCTCATCTCATAGGTGGCCCACCATCTCTACTGGTGCAGTGTTCTACCCCTTTACGAGTAGAGGCCGTCCATCTCCCGCTCCGCCGCTCACGTTGCCGGTCGCTGTTCTTTAGCACGTCTTCTTCGTCCAGCCTCGCTGCGCGTTCTCTCATTCATCACAGGGTCGATTGATTCTGGCCTTTGCTGCGCGGAAGAGCAAAGCGCTATGCAATGATGACCGACGGACCTGAAGGGGGGTGCCGACCATTTTTACCGATATTGTCACATACCTCGCTGTCGCCATTGTGGGGGCTGTGCTTGGAATCACCATCAACGCAGTCAGCCAGCGCAAAAAACTGACCGCCGAGCGCCATCAGGCGGATGAGTATGCGCGTCAGACTCGACAGGGCGCGGAGCGGGAGGCTGAAAACCTGGTCAAGGAAGCCAAATTAGAAGCGAAGGACATGTTGCTCCAGGCTAAGGCCGACATTGAACGGGAACAAAAGGTGAAGCAGGGTGAGTGGGCCGGTCAAGACAAGCGGTTTGTTCAAAAAGAGGAGCAGTTAGAGCGCAAGATCACAATGGTAGAAAAGCGCGAAGCGGAGACGCAAAGACGCGAAGCCCTTCTTGCTAAACGGGAAGAGATCATCGCGGGGACCGAAGTGACGAGCGAACGTCTGCTGAAGGAACGTCGGCAGGCGCTGGAGCAAGTATCGGGCATGACCATTGATGAGGCGAAACGCCAGCTCATGTCGGAGATTGAAGGAGTCGCCAAGCATGAAGCGGCCGGCATGGCCAAGCGAATTCTCGACGAAGCCAAAGAAAATGCCGAGCGAGAGGCGCGTGAAATCATCACCCGGTCAATTCAGCGTGTCACGCGCGATTACGTGTCGGAAGCCACGATTTCGGTGGTCCCGATTCCGAACGATGGGATGAAAGGTCGGATCATCGGCAAAGAAGGGCGGAACATTCGCGCGATTGAGGCGGCCACGGGCATCGATCTCATTATCGATGAAACACCGGAGGCCGTGATCATCTCCGGGTTCGACCCGCTCCGGCGGGAAATCGCCAAGGTGTCACTCGAGCGATTGATGCATGATGGGCGGATCCATCCGACTCGCATTGAAGAGATTGTCGAAAAAGTGAAGACCGACCTCGATAAAATGATGATCGAGGAGACGGAGAAGATTATTTTCGAAGTCGGCCTCGCCGATTTCCATCCCGATCTCATCAAAATTCTGGGCCGGCTCAAGTACCGGACCAGCTATGGACAGAATAATCTGTACCATGCCAGGGAGGCTTCTTATATCTGCGGGATCATGGCTGCCGAACTGGGCTGTGATGTCAAATTAGCTAAGCGTGGGGCCCTGCTGCATGATATCGGGAAGGCCGTCAGCCACGAGGAGGAAGGTCCTCACGCCATGTTGGGTGCGGAGATTGCGAAGCGCTATGGTGAATCGACCAAAGTCGTGAATGCGATTGCGGCACACCATGAGCAAGTCGAGCCGCTCTGTCCGGAAACGGTCCTGGTCGCCGCTGCAGAAGCATTGTCCGCAGCCAGGCCGGGCGCGCGTCGTGAAGCGTTGGAATCATACGTCAAGCGTCTCGAGAAATTGGAGTCGCTTGCGGTGGCCTTCGCCGGCGTGCAAAAGGCGTACGCGATTCAAGCCGGACGCGAAATTCGTGTCATCGTGCGTCACGATGAAGTGAGTGATGCCGAGTCGTTGCTAATGTCGAGAGAACTCGCGAAGCGCATCCAGGATGAACTGACGTATCCGGGCCAGATTAAAGTGACCGTGATCCGGGAGAGCCGGTTCGTAGATTTCGCCAAATGAGAGCCGTCAGTTTGGAACGACGTTGATGGCCGAAAGCTGATTGCTGACGGTTGTGGATTTAAGGGGCATTACACTATGAAAGTGCTCTTCATCGGTGACATCATGGGGGAGCCGGGGCGGCGCGCCATCGCACGGCGGCTTCCGCGGCTCGTTGCCGACGAGCAGATCGATATCGTGTTCGGCAATGGGGAAAACGCCGCCGGCGGGTTCGGCATTACGCCAGAACTGGCACAGGAATTATTCGACCAGGGATTGGCCATCATTACCCTTGGCAACCATGCCTGGGACAAGAAAGAAATTGCTGATTATATCCGCTATGAGCCGCGGCTCCTACGGCCGGCGAACTACCCGGAGGGAGTGCCGGGACGAGGCAGTCTTGTTGTGGAGACGCCGGCTGGCGAGCGGGTGGCCGTGCTTCAACTCATGGGGCGGGCCTTCATGCCGACCTTGGATTGCCCGTTTCACGTCGGCCGACGGGAAGTCGAACGGCTCAAGGCGGAGACACGAGCCATTGTTGTCGACATGCACGCGGAAGCAAGTTCGGAAAAAATGGCGATGGGACATTACCTGGACGGAGATGTTTCGGCTGTTGTTGGAACGCATACGCATGTGCAAACGGCCGATGAGCAAATTCTTCCCAATGGAACGGCCTATCTAACCGATATCGGAATGACCGGGCCGATTCATTCCGTCATTGGCATTAAAAAGGAATTGGCGATTGAAAAATTTTTGACGGGAATGCCCCGCCGTTTTGAGGTCGCCACAGGGCCGGCGGTCTTGTCCGCCGTGTTGATCGAATTGGACAGTCAGCTCGGGAAAGCGACCCGCATTCAACGGTTTCGCATTCCGGATTGAAGGCAGGGCTGGGTCTTCCTTCGCGACTGTAGGCTCTGCGAAGCACCATGCTCGGGACCCCACAAAAAATCCTCACCGTGTCAGAGCTCACGCTGCTGGTCCGAGACCGATTGGAACAGGGGTTCCCGGATCTTTGGATCGAAGGCGAAGTTTCCAATCTCCGTACGCCTGGGTCCGGCCATCTCTATTTCACCTTGAAGGATCAAGCCAGCCAGATTCGAGCGATCCTCTTTCGGACCGGTGCGCAACGGCTTCGATTTACGGTGCGGGAAGGGGTTCATGTTATTGTTCGTGGACGACTCACTGTGTATGAGCCCCGCGGAGAATATCAAATTGTCCTCGATTATCTGGAGCCGAAAGGGATTGGCGCACTTCAGATCGCCTTTGAACAGTTGAAGGAAAAGCTGGCACGTGAAGGACTCTTTGATTCAAGCCGCAAGCGTCCGTTGCCTTTGCTCCCCCGCTGTATTGGCGTGATCACGTCGTTATCGGGGGCGGCAATCCAAGACATCCTGACCGTTCTACATCGGCGGTGTTCGATTCTCAAGGTTTTGATTCATCCCGTTGCGGTGCAAGGCGATGCAGCAGCTGAACAGATTGCCCGTGCCATCCGTGCGCTGAGCCTGTCCGGCGATGTGGACGTGATCATCGTTGGACGAGGCGGCGGGTCCTGGGAAGATCTGTGGTGCTTTAACGACGAACAGGTCGTGCGGGCCATCGCCGCTTCGCATGTGCCCGTTGTGTCGGCCATTGGCCATGAAATGGACTACACCTTGGCTGATTTTGCGTCGGACTATCGTGCGCCGACGCCATCAGCCGCCGCTGAAGCCGTCGCACCGGTTCTTCAGGATCTGGTGCGCATGATTCAGGATATGAAGGAGCGTCAGGAACGTGCCATGCGAGCCCGTGTCGATCATGTCCAGCGCCGGGTTGCGGATCACTGTGGCGCAATCGCGCTGCTCTTGTTCCGCATCCAGCGCTACAGTCAACAACTCGATGACGCCGCCGAACGATTGCGCACGTCGTTCAGAGAATATTTAGAAAACTTTCGTCAACGCGTTCAACTGGCACGACACCACAGTATGCTCTGCAGTCCTCGCAACAAAATCCGCGCGAACCTCTTATCAGTGCCCTACCTCATCAAGCGAGTGGAAGAGTGTCTGCATACGCGGTTGGCTTTCCGTCGGGAGAGAATGCGATCCTTAGCGTCAGCCCTGGACAGTCTCAGTCCGCTCGCAACTCTCGCGCGCGGGTATAGCATCGTGCAGACCGTTCCTGATAGCAGGATTGTGAGAAAAGCGTCCGATGTCGCGGTTCATGAGCAAGTCGGTATCACGCTGGCAGAAGGACGACTGAGGTGCGAAGTTCGTTATGTTCTGCCCGATTCTCGCCCTTGACCTGAGGTTAGGTCTATAATACGATCCTCTTCACTGGTGTACGAGCATGGCTACGACTGTTAAATTTGAAGACGCATTGGCTCGGTTGGAGACCATTGCCACTGAATTGGAAAATGGCGATCTACCGCTTGATGAGTCCTTGAAGATTTTCGAAGAGGGAATCCGACTCTCAAAGACGTGCTTGAAGATGTTGGATGAAGCCGAGCGGAAGGTCGAAATTTTAATCCAGGATAAGGATGGGAAAAAGCGGCTTCGGGCCTACAATCTTGGGTCTGAAGAGGCCGATGAATCCCTCCCGTCAGGCTAAGCCGTTGTCGCCTGCCATTTCCTTTCCGACTGTGTCGATTCAGTTCCTCATGCGACAGAAACCAGGCCGTGATCGATTGGACCGTGCGCTGGTGCTACGTGGGCTGGCCGAGAGCCGCGAGCAGGCTGGGCGATTGATCCTCTCGGGCAATGTTCGCGTGGACGGTATGCCTGTGGACAAGCAGGCCCGTCTGGTACCTCAAGCGGCAAAAATAGAAATCGTTGGAAAGGCCGAACCATACGTCAGCCGGGGCGGCCGGAAGCTCGAGGCGGCGCTGGATGCGTTTCATGTTGATCCAGACGGTCTGATTGCCATGGATGTGGGGGCTTCGACGGGAGGCTTCACCGATTGTCTGCTACAGCGTGGCGCACAACGGGTTTATGCCGTGGATGTGGGATATGGTCAGCTCGACTGGCGGATCAGGCAGGATCCGCGCGTAGTTGTCCTCGATCGCCGGAATATTCGATATCTCGAAACTTCCGCAGTGCCAGACCCCATTGATGTGGCCGTCATTGATGTCTCGTTTATCTCTCTCTCGCTTGTACTTCCCGCGGTGCTTCCATTTCTGCGCCGCCCGTCATACGTGATTGCCTTGATCAAGCCGCAATTTGAAGTGGGGCGTGGCCAAGTTGGACGGGGCGGGATTGTCCGGGATGACGCGCAGCGACAGGCCGTGAGTGCACGAATCATCGCGTCCGCTCATCAGCATGGATTGGCTAGCCTTGGGGTCTTGGATTCCCCCGTGCATGGTCAAAAAGGGAACCGCGAGGTTCTCGCCGCATTTTCCTGGTCATGATCAAGACAGTGGTAGGTGAGCGCAGAAGTAGAAAGAATTCTTGAGGAGAGCGGCATGAAAATTTTGGTGACAGGTGGTGCGGGATTTATTGGGTCTCATCTAGTCGACCGTTTAGTTCAGGAGGGACAGGAAGTTGCGGTTGTCGATAATTTATCCTCAGGTAAACGAAAAAATTTGAATCGCGCTGCGGAGTTTTATAAGACGGATATCCAAAGTTCCCGATTGGAACAAGCGTTTCGGAAGGAGCGACCGTCGGTCGTCGTGCATCTAGCCGCTCAGATTAATGTCCGTCGGTCAGTTGACGATCCCGTATTCGATGCCCAAGTCAATATTCTCGGCATGCTGAATTTGCTGGAACAGGCGGTGAAGCATGGCACGCGCAAAGTTGTTTTTGCATCTTCAGGCGGGGCGATCTACGGTGAGCAGGAAACGTTTCCTGCACCAGAGTCCCATCCGACCCGTCCGCTCTCACCGTATGGAATCACCAAACTCACCGGGGAGCACTATCTGGCCTACTATCAATATCTCAGCGGCATACAATATGTCACTCTCCGCTTTGCGAACGTGTATGGCCCTCGCCAAGACCCGGAAGGGGAAGCCGGCGTGGTGTCCATTTTTGCCAAGAAAATGTTGGGCGGGGAACAGCCTATCATTAATGGGAATGGCCGACAGACGAGAGACTTCGTATATGTAGAGGATGTCGTCGAGGCCATTCTAGCTGTGATGGGTCAAGAGATCCAAGGTACGTATAACGTCGGGACCGGCCAGGAAACCACCGTCAATGACTTATTTAAGACGCTTGCCGAGCTCACCGGCTGTGGGTTTAAAGGCATTCATGGTCCCGCCAAGAAGGGGGAGCAGGCCAGAAGTGTTGTGGATATCACCAAACTTCGCCAGGAAATAGGATGGGAGCCGAGAATAACACTAGAGGATGGTCTAAAGCGGACCGCCGACTATTTCCGTGACGAACTGGCGCGGAGTACTCATTGACTGAGGGACCGAAGCGTCACCGGTAGCGCGGAACAGCGGGATCGATCTGGACAGACCAGGCATCGATCCCTCCTACCAAGTTCTTGACGTTTGTAAACCCTTGTTGAAGGAGGAATCCAACAGCGTCCGCACTCCGCATTCCATGATGGCAGTAGGCCACGATTTCCTCATTTGGATCCAACTTTTCAAGGGATTGCGGCAAAGTCCCTAACGGAATTAAGACCGACCCTTCCAGCTTGGCGAGGGAATATTCGTATGGCTCACGCACATCAAGCAAAAATGGCTTATTCCCCATATCCACTTTCTGCTTGAGCTCTTGGACAGTTATTGTAAATCCCATGATACCCTCCATATTTCAAGTCAATGATCATAACCCTTTGTTTTAACACGTGTCAATGGAAACGAACGGGAGAACGATATCATGGACCCGAAAGTAGCACGTCATTTTGGATCTGAGGAATCGCAACTCATTATTGTCCTGGTGACTACGGCTTCCGAGGAGGAGGCCACTACAATCGGTCGTGACGTGGTCAAACAAGGGTTGGCTGCCTGTGCAAACATCCTTGCACTGAACAAATCTATCTTTCAATGGGAAGGTAAGTTAGCAGAAGAGCGGGAATTCTTAATGATATTGAAATCCAGAGCTGATTTGTTCGAGGATCTGGCAGTCGCTATAAAACGGTTGCATAGTTACAAGGTTCCGGAAGTCATCGGTATTCCAATAGTCCAAGGCTCTCAGGACTATATAAACTGGCTAGTGGATAGTACTCGTAAGTAGCCGATTTATTTGAATTCTATAACAAAAATGTTGACCGTGGCCGTGAGTTTGGCTACACTTGGCGCTGTCGGGGAATAGATACCGATTCTCATTAGGAGTAGGGGTATGGACGAGCCAAAAGATGCTTACACAGTGATGATCTTCAGGGGCTCAATGTCAGGTCCCCTCAAATTCAGTTTCTCTCGATCTCTCATACGAAAAGCCATTGGGTTTGGAGTGGCGCTTCTCATTATTGAGGCAGTACTGCTTTCTCAGACAGTGATGCGCATTGGAGAGATCTGGGAACTAAAGGCCTTACGGGCGGAGATGGCATCAGTTCGTGAACAGACAACGACATTTTCAAACAGCGTCAATGACCTGAAGCGTCGGCTCTTAGCCATGAAAGAGGTCAATCAGCGACTGCGTCTCATGCTGGGGATTGAAGCGCCGAAAGCTGAAGGCGTTCTAGACGGAAAGGGCGGAGATAGCGAGATGCCTGCCCAGGGTCAACTGGGCCGGATGGATATGGAACCGAGCGAATCTGTTGAGGTAAAGCCTGTTGCATACGAAACGGCTGGTGAGGATCAGCCCCAAGACCCGCTGCTCTTACGGGTGCAAGCAGGACTGACGTGGCTTCAAAATGAAGCCGGCTCAGAAGAACGCTCTCTTCAGAATTTGACGTCTGTTATCGAGAGTAAGCAGGCGAAGTGGGATGCGACTCCCTCAATCTGGCCGGTTAAAGGGTGGATTACTTCAGGATTCGGGAAGCGGGTGTCACCATTTACCGGACAAATGTCGGTCCATGAAGGAGTTGATATTGCCGCACCGTTTAATACCCCGGTTCAATCTCCCGCCGCAGGCAGAGTGGTGGTCACCGGCTTTGACCCAAGAATGGGGAATTTAGTGGGCATTGACCATGGATATGGCACAGAGACACAATATGGACACCTGGCGAAAATTCTCGTCAAAAGCGGCCAGAAGGTTCGACGGGGTGATGTCATTGGCCTTGTCGGGAGTACTGGCCTATCAACCGGCCCACACTTGCATTACCATATTAAGTCCAACAATCATGCGGTAGACCCACAGCGGTATGTTTTGGACTAATCCTGTAGGTTCTTCTCCCCTTTTGGTATTCTTCTCTGCCTTTCCTTTATTGAACGCTGCTTTCCGATAATCGCGAGATCCTGATCGCTTCCTCACCTCTGCAGCGCCATAGAGGGAGTGTGTTACACTGCTATCTTCGCCTGTCACAAGGAGGGATTAAGGGTGACAGACCTGGAAATCGCGCGTTCGGCAAAAGTAAAGCCAATCGAAGAAATCGGCGAGATGCTTGGCTTGCTTCCCGAGGAGGTCATCTCTTATGGCAGGACAAAGGCCAAGGTCGCCTTATCGGCATTGGAGCGACTTAAAGAGTATCCCACCGGCCGCTATATTCTTGTGACAGCCATCAATCCGACACCCTTAGGAGAAGGCAAGACTACGACCTCAATCGGGCTTGCTATGGGTTTCTGCCGGAGAGGGTATCAGGCTGTCGTCACGCTCCGTCAGCCTTCAATAGGACCTGTATTCGGTATGAAGGGCGGAGGGACTGGAGGCGGGCGAGCGCAAGTGGTTCCGATGGAAGACATTAATCTGCATTTAACCGGGGACGCTTATGCCGTTGCGGCCAGCCATAATCTGTTGTCAGCCTTCATAGATAACCATCTCTTTCATGGAAATGAGCTTCATTTGGATCCAACCCGCATAGGATGGCCTCGTGCGATGAGCGTCAGCGACCGGGCTCTTCGTACTATACGGATTGGAGATGGTGAAGGCCATGTTCGCATGGGGCGGTTCGTGATTACTGAGGCCTCTGAGGTTATGGCGATCCTAGCCCTTGCCTCCGGAGCCCAGGATCTGCGGAAGCGGCTGGGTCGTATCGTCGCCGGTTTTACCCAACAGGGGAGGCCGGTGGCGTCAGAGGAGCTAAAGTGTGCCGGAGCCATGGCGGCTTTGTTGAAGGATGCCTTGCACCCTAATCTAGTCCAAACCTTGGAAGGCACGCCAGCCTTTGTCCACACGGGGCCGTTCGGCAACATTGCACATGGCAACTGCTCGATCCTTTCGGATGCGCTGGCGTTGCGTTGCGCCGACTATGTGATTACGGAGGCTGGTTTCGGGAGCGACCTTGGCGCAGAGAAGTTTTTCAATATCAAGTGCCGCGCCTCGGGGCTCAAGCCGGATGCTGCCGTCATCGTGGCCACCTTACGCGCCTTAAAGCTCCATGGAGGCGGTGGTGTGGCAAAGGCCGGATCTCCGTTGCCACCGGGATTGACCGGCCCGAACCCCAAAGCCTTAGCCAAGGGCATCGCCAACCTGGAGCAACACATCGCGAATGTCACAACATACGGTGTGCCGGTTGTTGTGGCCATCAACGGTTTTGAAGGAGATTCGCAAGAAGAGTGGCAGTATGTCAGGCAACGTGCCTTGGAAGCGGGGGCCGTGGGCGCGGCAGTTTCCACTCACTGGGCTGATGGGGGAAAAGGAGCCGAGGCACTCGTTGAAGAGGTCGTGGCGGCGTGCCGGAAGCCGTCTGGATTTCGCTTTCTCTATCCTGGCACCATGCCGATCAAAGAGAAAATAAATACTGTCGCCACCCGTATGTACGGGGCGAGTGGAGTCGTTTTTGAGCCGGCGGCGGAAGAGCAGATTGAAACGGCTTCGCGCTTGGGCTGGGATGGATGGCCGGTGTGTATGGCCAAGACCCCGCTTTCGCTCTCTCACGATCCAGCCCTCAAGGGACGACCCACCGGTTTTACCGTGCCGATCAAAGAGGTTAGGGTTCTAGCCGGAGCGGGTTTTTTAACGGCGCTTTGCTCCGGCATCCAGCTCATGCCCGGATTACCCGCACATCC
Organism: Nitrospira sp. Nam74; assembly: GCF_965152615.1. Taxonomy (NCBI): domain Bacteria; kingdom Pseudomonadati; phylum Nitrospirota; class Nitrospiria; order Nitrospirales; family Nitrospiraceae; genus Nitrospira; species Nitrospira sp. Nam74. The sequence goes on from NZ_OZ224220.1 coordinate 888,478, forward strand.
CGCCGGGGAACGCATAGACGTAGATCCAGAGACGAACCAGATTGTCGGGCTCTCTTAAAAATGTGCAGCCACCGACCCGTTCGCGGGGCAGGCTCTAGCGCTGTCTGAGATACTTGAAGAATTCCGAGTCCGGGGTGAGAACGAGGGTGGAACGGCCGTTGAAAGATTTCTTGTAGGCTTCCATTGAACGGGTAAATTCGAAGAACTTCGGGTCTTGGCGATAGGCATCGGCATATTGCTTAAACGCCTTGGCATCGCCCTCACCGCGTAATTCCTCGGCAGTTTTGTAAGCCTCAGCCAACAGAATCTCGCGATCTTTCTCCGCATCGGATCTGATTTTCTGAGCTTCCTCCGCGCCCTCGGCGCGATACTGCTTCGCTTCACGCTCGCGCTCGGCCTGCATACGGGCAAACACGGCTTTTTCATTCTGCTCGGGGAGATCGGCGCGCTTGATACGCACGTCCACGATCTCAATGCCATAGGCTGCCGCCTTTTCATTGCCCCGTTTCGTCACAATTGACATAATATCCGATCTGGTTTTTGAGACGATCTCAGACAGATCATGGCGGCCAACCTCTACGCGTAATTCTGAATAAATGATGTCGTCAAGTCGCTTGTAGGCGCTCCGCTGCGTCTGGAAGGCTTGATACACCTTTAAGGGGTCGGTGATCCGCCATTTTGCGAAGTTATCGATCAGCAGCGTTTTCTTGTCTTTCGTAATCACGTCTTGGGCCCCGGAATCATAATCGAGCAGCCGTTTATCAAAATAGGTCACGTCTTGTATGAACGGCACCTTCCATTGCAGTCCCGGTTCAGTGATGCTCCGCACCGGCTTTCCGAGTTGCACGACAATCGCGCTTTGGGTGAGATCGACGACAAACAGCGGCGAGGCCCCTAAGACGAAGAGCAGGACCACCACACCGATCAATGCCAAAATGAAATTTTGCTTGGTCATGAGATCATTTCTTCTCATCCGGGGTTGCCGCCACCGGTTTTTGCAAGCGATCGAGTGGAAGGAACGGCAGGAGCTTATCGCCTGCCTTTCCATCAACGATGACCTTATCGATTCCTGGCAACACTTCTTCCATCGTTTCGATATAGAGCCGCTTCGTGATGATATCTTTCGCCTGGGTGTATTCTTTGAGCGTCTTGAGGAACCGGTCCGTTTCACCTTGAGCCCTGGTGATACGGGCTTGTGCATACCCTTTGGCTTGATTAATCACTTGCGCCGCTTCTCCCTTGGCTCTCGGGATAATGTCGTTGCGGTAGCCTTGCGCTTGGTTGATCAGTTTCTCGCGATCTTCCTTGGCACTGGCGACATCCTTAAAGGCCGCGACGACGGCTTCCGGCGGATCGACATCTTGCAGTTGTACGGCTGCGATTTGCACTCCGGCCTGGTAGGAATCGAGAATCGTCTGTAGCAGAGTCTGCGTGTCATCCTGAATTTGCGCCTTGCCCGACGTTAAGGCTTCATCGATCTTGCTTTTGCCGACCACTTCCCGCATCGACGCCTCTGCCGCTTTCTGGATCGTTTCATCGATTTCGTCCACGCGGAACAAGTAGTCCTTGGCGTTTTTGATTTTATATTGAATGATAAATTCGATGCCGATGATGTTTTCATCACCGGTCAGCATGAGCGCTTCTTTCGGCAACATACGTTGCCGTCCTTGCTGATCGGTGCGAAAGCCGATTTCGACACGATGCAGCTTTTCCACCTTGGGCCTTGCCACCGTTTCAATGAATGGCACTTTCAGGTGAGGACCGGGACCAACGCTTCGAACGACCTCACCGAATCGTTTCACGACGCCTTCTTCATCAGGCGCGACGATAAAAGCACTTTGCCAGATAAATAGCAGCGCGGCGACCGCGAGGATAATCGGACGGAGGCCTTTAAACTGCCGCAGATGCGACTTCGCCTGACGGAGCGCCTCATCGAGAGGATCGTTTTTCGGCGTCCAAGGATCTTTGGGGTCCCAAACCACGGCACCTCCTTCGTGAAGAAGGAGTGCACCTTAACATGCCGGGGGTAAGGGGTAAAGGGGAAAGGAAGCTATATAAGGAGATGATGGGGTAATGCAGTAGAGAGATGTGGGATAGGGGGTAGGCGTCAAGAGTCTCTCATCACTTGTACCGCTTACCCCCTCTCTCCTTTTATTCCTTCCCCTGACTTCGCCGTCGAACGCATGAGGCCATCCGCTTGCGGCGGGGAAAATCCGAGGAAGCCTTCGTGCCGTTCCGTCAGTTCCACAACCGAGAACGGTGCACCGTTGAGATCCTCGGGAACCGTAAAAATCTGTCGCAATGGTCCGCCGCGCTCACCGATGATCGATCCGGCGAAGTGAATCCCTTCCTGTTGCAATCGCCCGATTGCCACATCGATATCTTCTACACGTACGGCGATATGATGTAGTGTACGATCTCCGAATTGCGCGACCCATCCGGGGATGATGCTCGTCCGGCCACGTGCGTCCGTATAGGCCTGGTCGATAAACAGAGCGGGATAGCCAGGTTTGCGATAAACTTTGGCAAACCAGTCTTGGTATTCAATCGTTTCCGAAAAGCTGTACCCCAATCCAATAAATTCCTCCGCGCGGTCATCGATATCGTAGGTTCGAAAGGTGAGGTGGTCTGCTAGCGGACTGAACCCCACTCCTACTCGATCAAGTTGTTGTTTGAGCATGCGTGCGGCACGATTGCGGGCGACAAAATCTGCGACATAGCCGGACAGCAATCCATCAAGTTGGCGTTCTGGTTTCATCGCGCACCTCTCTATGACTCGGCCAGGTTCGCAAGGCAACGGGCTCGCCGCTCTATGGCACGTTCTCGCCGAGAGCGCCCATTCAAATTCTACCAGGTCTCTTCTTCGATTGAATGAACGCGTTTCCCCATCATTGTGCCGACAACAGCTGCCGGCGGAGCTGCAAGACATTTCATCAGTCGGAAAGGTGTCCGGAGGCGAGATCTCATCAAGGCGAAGTGGCATCGTAGGAGGATGATTCGAGGACGCCGCAGCGTTTTAGAGCAAATCCCGGGTTTCAAGATTCGAAATATCTTTCGAAATAAGGCATGTTATCTAGAGCGACAATCGGCCATTGCGTCCGGCAATCTGCAACATCGCGTCCGTCATGTCGACACCGGTCACGTTGCCGGTAACCGCGTCGGTAATCGCGTCATGTGCCATGGGTCGCTCTGCTCCTTACGGAAGGTCTCCTTCCCAGGGATGTGTCTGCGCGTCAATGGCTGATAGTCCGCATGGTGTTCACTGCTCATTGCAAACGTAAGTCGTTGATAAGCTGACTAGTGTTTTCGTAATAGGCAAGGCTATGGACACCTTTTGCTTGTCAGTCCACAATATGTCTCTTGTAAGGATGACGTAAAGCTGAGTACTTAGCGTCGCTGTAGCACGGTACTTTGTTGGGGCCACGACCTAGATGAATCGCTTTATCACTCAACTCTGGCCGTATCTTGCGGCCACTGCCACGCTCGGGCTGGTCGGAGCCATTTTCTTCGTGGACTTGTCGACACCTGTCGGCCTCGCCTTCTGGGTACTGTATCTCTTTCCGCTATGGTTAACGTCACGGCTGTTCCGCCATCACCCTCTGTTTCTCAAATCTGTGGGAGGGTTGTGCGTCGCTTTGATTATGGCTGGGCTCTTTCTGCCCCGGGCAGCATTGGCAAATTGGATGGGTATTGCCAACCGTTTGCTGTGGGTTGCGGTCATCTGGACCGTGACCGTATTGCTCCTGAGGGCGATCCGTCGGGAACGGACGCTCGAAGAACGGGAAGAGCGGCTGAGTCTGGCTCTGGACGGCGCCCAACTGGGAACATGGGAAATCAATCTGCAAACCGGCCGGATGTCGGCGTCCTCGCGGATGAATGGGATGGTCGGTGTCCAGGACGACGCTTCGGCCCGTCGTTTGGACGACTGGTGGGAACGTGTTCATCTAGACGACCGACTTCGGCTGCGAACGGAAATTGCAGACGCGATGGCGCGGTTGACGATTTTTGAAACGGAATTCCGCGTCGTCTGGCCGGACGGGACCGTGCGCTGGCTCCTCCCGAAAGGAAAAATTGTCCGGGATGAGGAGAAGCGACCGATTCGCGCAGCCGGCGTGGCAATGGACATCACGGCCCGCCGTCAGGCGGAGGAGGAACGGGCACAACTCTTACACGAAGCGGAGCGCCGGGAGCAGGAGTTGCGTGAAAAGCAGGCGCAACTCGTTCAGAGCGCGAAGTTGGCCAGTTTAGGAGAATTGACCACCGGTGTGGCGCATGAACTGAACAATCCATTAAACAATATCAACCTCATTGTCGGTAATCTGATCGATCAAGTCCATACGCAATCGATTGAGCGTGAGGGATTGTTGGTTCCCTTGAAAGTGGCGATGGCACAGGTGCAGAAGGCATCGACGATTATCAACCATCTTCGGGCATTCGGGCGTATGGCGCCGATGGAGCGGGAACCTGTCTTGGTTAATGAGGTGCTCAGCTCTGCGGTCGACCTCATGCAGGAACAATTGCGCCTCAGGATGATCGAGCTGAATGCCTCATGGTCTCCGGCGAATCCCGTGGTGCTCGGCAACCGGATTCAGTTGGAACAGGTTTTTCTTAATCTTCTGGCCAATGCGCGCGATGCCGTCGATTCCAGGCCCCAAAAGTCCATCTCCTTGAGCAGTGCCGTGCAGGGCGACAGGGTTCACATCGTCTTTCAAGACAGCGGAATCGGCATTTCTGCCGAGCACCAGGGGCGTATTTTCGATCCCTTCTTCACGACCAAACCCGTCGGGGAGGGGACCGGTTTAGGCCTGTCCATCAGTTATGGCATTATATCGGAGCATCAGGGCCAGATTTCACTCAAAAGCCATCCGGGGGATGGAGCGACATTTACCATTCAGCTCCCACTGCGCAACGTCGCCAGTGAAGACCCCACAGAGGCTCGATTTTCACACACAGGGGAATCGTTGGGGATCAATTCGTAACGAGCCTCCGGGCATGATTGAACAATCGAAGTCGTCGGCTGCCAGTCCCTACGCGGAGGCATCTTTCAAGACGTCTTCTTCCAGTCTGGACTCGCCATAGTGAATCGGGCATGATGCCCAAAATCAGAATAGGGACGGCCCGGACGCTTCACCAGCCCCGCGGTATACAAGTCTGCCGTCCTCTTTAGTTGCGAAGGAGGGTAAGCGATGGAGGTTGACCGTCCTCGAAGTCATAATGTGCCGTACCTCCCATCCCAGGCTGACGAGCGCATCGGCGATCAAAGAACGATGACACCGCCATGGAACGGCTTCGGCACACATAATCGCGGTCGTCTCGCCCTCCGCATAGGTTATGAGCTGGGACAATCCTTCCTGGAACGGTTCCGTCTGCATGTAATCCGCATATCCACGAAAGCTGCTGTTTCGCCACGCCTGATTGATCGAATCGGGATGACTTTTTCTCCGGCCGCCGAGTAAGGGGAGGTGATGGTACGCCAGGCCGGCTTCCCGGAGACTCGCGGTCAAGGCCGCCGCGTGAAATTGAGGATGGCGGCGTGAAGAAGGGAACGCCCGTACGTCGACCACCTGGTGGATCGCGTGGGCCTTCAACAAGGCAAGAAAGGTTTCCATTGGCCTCGTGGAGTGGCCCAACGTCCAGATGAGAGATGCCATACATCATTATGCCATGAGATCGGCACCATCGCTGCAGCCGCGTTTACAGTTTTTGCGATTGAAGTGGCCGGCATAGACAAGTGGTCGCAGGAATCTTCTTGTCAGTCGTTCCAATGTCCTTCTGCGCAAGCAACTAGAACGGCTCTTTGACCCGTTCGGGACAGGGTTCGGCGATCATCGTCCACGAAAGACGATATTCTCTAGGATCCGAGTACGTGCAAATGCCGCCCGTAAAGGGGGCCCAGCAGGCTCTAAGAGCATTGCTTGTTGCCAACGTCAAGACCTGCACCTTCTCGTGATGCACGTGAATGACAACATACGTTGAGGAGAAATCCTGCATGAACTGTAATGCGTGGTACACTCTTGACGAACAGATCCGCAGCGTACTCGAGCAGAACGACAACATTTTGAACGGTGACAGACGACATGGCACGTATTCTTATTATTGACGACGACAAGATGGTCCTCAATATGCTTCGGCAGGTGTTGGAGGGTGCCCAGCATACCGTGGTGGAGGCCTCCAATGGCGAAGTCGCCATGCGATTATGGCGTGAGCACGCTGCCGATCTGATTATCACGGATATCTTGATGCCGGAAAAAGATGGTCTAGAGGTGATTCGTGAGTTGCGGCGCGAATGTCCGACTGTCAAAGTGATTGCCTTATCCGGGGGAAGTCGGAAGATTCATTTTGATGCGCTGGATGTAGCGAAGCGCTTTGGTGCGGTCTCTACTTTAGAAAAGCCGTTTGAGTTGAAAGAGCTGCTTGCCAACGTCGATACTGTCCTCAATACCAAGCCTTAGCGTCCTCATAGACACTGCGTAACTGCACTCAATGCCCGTGCCGTGACATGTTTTCTGTGTCCGAGATCCTCTGTGCCTTTTCCAGTCGATGCAGCAGGCGCTTTAGTCTAAAAACATCTATCATTCTCGGGCTGTGTAGGTCTCAGGTAAGCCCGATCCGGGCTTTTCTCAGACAGTGATGTCAGCCCTAAGGGGGAATTGCGTTTTTCGCAATATTTACGCTATGGTGATTGCAGTGGGGGAGATACCATGATCAGCTCCGATGTATTGACCGCCTATGTTCGTCGGGCGTTACCCGATGCAACGGTGGCTGTGACCGACCGGACCGGCACGATGGATCATCTTTCGGTCCGGGTAATATCCGACCTGTTCAAAGGGAAAAACTTGTTGGATCGCCATCGCATGATTTATCAGGCGCTGGATGAACCAATGAAGGATGGCCGGATCCATGCGCTGGAACTCAAGGCCGAGACATCTGATGGATGCTGAAAAAAGGCCGTCAACTTTGTTCTCCGTTCTGAAGCATCCTCAATGTACCCCAGAGGGTACACCTGCGGTGCTTTCTTCACCTGCGGCCGCGTTGGCCGGCCTTTTTTTGAGCATCCATCCCGTATAAATGAAGGGGGAATAGTCTATGAGCAATCCCATTGAAGAAGAAATTCAGAAAGAAGTCGGCTCGCACAAGATTTTGATCTATGGCAAGGGAACGAAAACCATGCCGATGTGCGGATTTACGCGCGAGACGATGCAGTTTTTTGATAAATACGGTTACCCGTATGAACTAATCGACGTGCTTCAGAACCCGGCAAAGCGAGAGGCACTCACGAAGATTACGAATTGGCCGACTCTCCCGAAGGTCTTCATCAATGGCACGTTCTATGGCGACACGGATATCCTAGATCCGATGGAAAAAAAGGGCGAGATTGAGCCGCTGCTAAAGAAAGCCTTCAATAAAGAGTAACCTCACTCTTGGTGTCTCCAACATTCTTCCTTGAGGGTGCTCGAACGAGGCCCGAGGCGAGAACAAACCGGAGGCGTAGCCTCGGCTACGTCGAGGATTTGTTTGAGCCGAAAACGAAGGTGGATGCCTTTTTCAGCACCCTCAGATCCCCCAGCCGCCGCTGACGTGGATGTTCGTTCCACTGACATAACGCGCTTCATCTGAGAGCAGAAATCGCGCAGCCGCAACCGTATCCCTGACCTCACCGACGTAACCCGCCGGTATCCGTTTGACCATCCCGGCTAACTCCTCTGCCGGCGCGCCTCCCGAATCGATGAATCCGGGTGAGATGGCATTTGCGGTAATTCCAAATGGCGCCAGCATCTTCGCCCACGTGCGCGTCAGAATGAGGATGCCGGCTTTCGCAATGTAGTGCGCAGTAACATCGGGCTGTGCAATCATCTGATCGGCATTCGCCATGCTGAACGTAATGATACGACCATACCGTCTGGCTTTCATGCCGGGGGCGACAGCCTGGGTCAGATAAAAGACCGGATGTAAGTTGTTGTCGAGCATGGAGGCCCATCCCTCGGGTGTTTCCTCCATCAAATTCACCCGATGGTACGGGCCAGCACAGTGGATCAGTGCGTCGATTCGGCCCCAGGTTTGCTCGACCTGTTCGAGCATGCGTCGTCCAGCGACCGCATCCGACACATCGCAACGAATGGCCTCTGCTTTCTTGCCCTGCGCTGCAATCGCGGCGGCGGTTTCTTGCGCGGACTGCTCACTTGTTCGGTAGGTAAATGCAACCGACCAGCCTTCGGCGGCAAGCTCCAGAGCAATGCCACGGCCGATTCCGCGAGCTCCCCCGGTGATCACCGCCACGCGATCAATCATGCATGCTCTCATAGGGGAAGAATAAAATCATGGTGCCGGAACGATCCTTCCCTCGGTTGGGCCCGCGCCCCTCTCCTTCAGCCGGCTGCCGATGAACTGTAGCGCGTCGGCGGTACGTTTCGAGAGAAGAGACGCTTTTGCTTTGTTGCTCTTCATTGCGGCACCTTGATGGCTATTCAGTCCTGCCTCGTGGATGATGGCCAGCACGTCGTCGATCGTATCGACGTCCCGTTGCGGTTGAAGTAATGCGACGTTCAAACCCAGGGCATGGGCTTTCGTCTGTGTGAGCGTCAGGACGTCGGGCGTCGACCAGGGGATCTGACGGAATAGTTCAGGCGCGGTGCGCGAGAGGCCAATCAAGTAGTAGCCCCCGTCGAGCGAGGGGCCCAGCACGAGATCATGTCGAGTCAATAGGCCGAAGGCGTCTTCATAGACCGATGCAGGAAGCGCCGGGAGATCGGTCCCGACGATGACGGATCGTTGATACCCAATCCGGAACATGTCGGCGAGAGCGAGTTCCATCCGTCCACCGAGATCGTCGCCGGTTTGATTGATGAGGCGAACGCCGTAACGCTCCTCCAAGATCTTAAAGAATACATGCTCCGTTGATGGTGCGCAGGCGACAAATCGATCGAACCTCGGCGCATGCTTCGCCACGCCTCTCATCGCCGCCTGAGCGCTGCGTTCCAACGCATCCAGCACAAAGCTTCCATGCAGGCTGGCCGCCTCGTCGTCGGTCAGCGGAGGGCAGAGGCGAGTTTTCACCTGCCCTGGAATGGGTGCCTTGGCGAAGAGAATCAAGGCATCGTCGGCGCGCGGGCGAGATTGCATGCGTTGCGTGTGTGTATGGCCCATGGCCTGTGTCCGCGTCATCATTACCTCACGTGGGCGTACATGCGGGTCAGTGCATGAGGGCTGATTCCGAGCCAATAGAGAGCTCGGAGCAGCCACATGAGTGCGATGGTTTTGACCGGGCCGCGCTGCTCCCAGCGACGGTAAGATGTGATCACCGTGGCCCGCAGGGCCGCCATATGGCCGGCTCGTTTAAGGCGCTGCGTGAAGTCGATATCTTCCATAATCGGCACATTAGAGAATCCGCCAAGCTGCTCGAAGCACTGCCGTCTCACAAAAATCGCCTGATCGCCGGTGGCAATGCCGCTCCAACGCGAGCGCCAGTTCATCATACGGCTGATGATCCGGCCCCATCCCGTCTCCGGCTCGAATTGCACATCAAATCGTCCGCCCACACAGGCAGGATTCACGAGAGCCTGTTCAATTTGACCACGAGCGTCTGGCGGTAATTGCGTATCGGCGTGCAAAAATACCAGCACGTCGCCGTGACTCATCGCGGCGCCGGCATTCATTTGACATGCTCGTCCGCGTGACGCGATCAATAAGGACAGGTTGCCCGGGTTCGTCTGTATCAGTGAAGTCACGAGGTCCGGCGTGCGATCACCGCTCCTGCCGTCCACGACAATCACTTCATCGAAGGAGAGTGACAGGGTATGTAACAGGGTCTTTCCCAGGATCTGCTCTTCGTTCAAGACGGGCATGATCACGCTGATGTACATTGCCTAAAATAACTTTAACGGTCAGCCCGCAGCTCTCAACCAGGACTGTGAAGCTGACGGCCTGACTACTATCTGCTCGGCGGAGCGGTTTTGAACATGAACACGATGACGATGGCGATGGTTCCCCAAAACACCGCTTGCTTGTGCCAGAACAGGACTTCACCAAAATGAAAGATCGCCAGTGCCAGGACGATGGCGGTTCCCATGACCAAGTAACGCACGGTGATGTTCGTAATGGTCGCTTGCGCCCAGAGCGCGACCCCGGCAAAATAGAGCAGCAAGGGCGTGACGCCGGCGAGTTCGAACCCGCCGCTGATGGAGAGAAAGACGTCGAGAAAGCCGACAAACATCATCGCGACGCCCACGAACATCATGGCAATGGTGAGGTGCCGGTCTTCTGAGCCATTGTCCGGCGGAGACTGCCTCTCTCGGTTCGGTTCGTCAGGTCCCACGGTACTCACTCGGTCTCGTTTACAGGGTTCAGGCGTGTCGGAAGCGCTTAAACTGTTTGCTGAGCGCGAGGCCTTGTCCTTGATAGGAAGAGCCAATGCCCATGCCGTAGATTTTATTTGGTGCTGTCAGCATCCGCTCGTAAATGAGACGCCCAACTATTTGTCCATCCTCTATTAAAAAGGGTACTTCGTGTGAGCGTACTTCAAGGACCGCATACGATCCTTTTACATCTCTTGCTCCGTAACCGAAGCCCGGGTCAAAAAAGCCGGCGTAATGAATTCGAAACTCACCCATCGACGGGTCATAGGCGACCATCTCGGCCGCGCTGCCAGGTGGTACACTGACCTTCCTTTTCGATAGCAAAAGATAGAAGTCGTCTGGATTGAGAATGATCCGTCTGCTATGGGGCGCTGGTATTGGGTCCCAGAATTCTTCCGGCTCGTAGTAGTTGACCTTTAAAAGATCAATGGCAGGGGCATTATGTTTGCCCCGATATCCAATAATATTGTCTTCCTTCGTCCCTTCAAGATTTAACGAAACCATTATCCCGCGATCAATGTCGGCATCTCTGCGGGTGTCTTCCTCGTCGTAGACTAGGCCTTCATTAGCATCCAGTTTTCTGTGCATCGATTCAGTCGGAGATGGGCAGCCTCTCACGAACCTCAATTGATTCAGTTTTACTCCCTGGCGAACGATAATAGTAAACGTTCGAGGAACGACCTCAGCATAAAGCATTCCTTTGTAGCCTTCCGGTACTCGTTCGAATTCGGTCGCTCCATCGCAGATAAGCCGTGTAAAAATATCCAAACGTCCGGTCGTACTCTTAGGGTTCGCCTTAGCGGAAGTTTGCGGTGGTAATGCAAGGGACTCCATTAATGGAACCAAATAGACCGACCCTCTTTCAAACACGGTGGGACGAGAGAGATCGAGCTCACTCATCATCAGGTTTCGTAATTTATTCTCAATGATTCCGTTTGGGCCTGGCAAAAAGCTAGCTCGCATCCTATAAGCGACAGGACCGAGTCTAAGATCTATGCTTGAAGGCTGAATTTGGTCTTCCTCGATTGGCGAGGACGACGATATACGGCCATCTTCTATCAGCTCTTGTATTTTTTGTGAAGGAAATATGCCTGTATTAAACGACAGACTTCGTAGGTCCCGCTCGAGTTCTGGAAACAGAGAATGAAGTTGGTCAGTCACAGCAGTCACAGCCTCGTGACACGTCGCGCTTTACTTCGCTGAAAAGGATAGTCATCAATCGTCCAAGGCTCCCTCCGCGCATGAAGAAAATGACGGCGACGCGCCGACCATCGGCAACTCCCGTCGGTCTTGCTTCTGTGGCTGCGGATAATGATACGTCTTTTGCTCATAGTTCTTCAGCATGGCGCCGTCTTCATCCAGATGCATCAGATAATCGGGCGGAAGGATCGGGATCTTCCCGCCGCCGCCGGGCGCATCAATCACGAAATGCGGTACCCCCATGCCGCTGGTGTGGCCCTGCAATTCTCGAATGATAGTCATGCCGGTCTCAACCCTAGTTCGAAAATGGTTGGTCCCCTTTGTCAGGTCTGCCTGGTACAGGTAATACGGCTTAACGCGGGCTAGCAAGAGCTGATGCATGAGCCGCTTCATTACCTCGGGATCGTCATTGACTCCCTTCAGCAGAACCGTTTGCGCGCCAAGCGGGACACCGGCATCCGCCAGCATTCCGCACGCGGCTTTCACCGCGGGCGTGAGCTCATCAGGATGATTGAAATGGAGGTTCATGTAAAGAGGGTGATATTTTTTGACCAGCTCGCACAGCTTCGGCGTAATCCGCTCCGGCAGCGTGCCGGGCACTCGGGAACCGATTCGAATCAACTCCAAGTGCGGGATCGTCCGCAACGCTCTCAAAACCCGCTCCAATAGATGATCCGGCAACAATAACGGATCACCGCCGGACAGGATGACGTCGCGCACTTCCGTATGCTTGCGCAAATAGGCAATCGCCCGATCCAGTTCGCCTTTTTTCAGAAAGCCCGGTTTGCCGACCAACCGTTTGCGGGTACAAAAGCGGCAATAGATGGGGCATTGATTCGTCACCATGAGCAGCACGCGATCGGGGTAGCGGTGCACCAGATGCGGCACCGGGCTCATCAGGTCTTCTTCGAGCGGATCGTCCTCCGCATCGATATCGTCGAGTTCGACCGGATCCGGTACCACCTGTTTCCAAATGGCGTCCCCTTTTTCTTTGATGGTGGACAGGACGGTCGGCGTGATCCGCATCGGATACGGACCGATGACGGCTTCAATGTCCTGTGGATCGACCCCAAGCTGTTTAGCCAACTCGTGCGGCTTCACGATGCTCTCGGCAAGTATCCGTCTCCATTCCTCCATAAGCACTCTCCTAAGGGTTCACCTCGGGCCTACCGCGCGGCTTGTGTCATAGGCTGCAGGACGGAGCTTCGTCGTCCGTCTCACCTTGGACATCCGACCCCGTACCTTGAACCTGTTGATGGCCGTAGCGCTTGTCCAGATAGGCCACAATCTCTCGCGTCTCCGTTAACACGGTCTCGCCGTCCTTCAATACGGGAACATAGTATTGGCCGGACACTTCAAAGACCTGTTGCCGCGACGGGCGGAAGTCGGGGACGATCACATCCTCATACGTGAGATTCAAGGCGGTCAGTTTATCCCGCACGACGGCACACTCTGGGCACCAAGACACATGATAGAGGATCAGATCCATTACGAGCCTTTCCGATCTATTTGCGTCGCACATGGCGCCATGATGGCGTCTTTCATGCCATGGATAATTTTTTTCTCGGGAGAGCAGACGGTCGCCAGAATCCCAGCGAGTTCTGCACGTCCACCGCTGACAAAATAGTAGGGCGAGAGCCTGGCGCGTCCGGGCATTGGCACAATATCGTCACGCTGCACGTCGAAATAGGCCAGATCGAACTGCCGGCCCTTATGGAACTCCTGAAGAATATATGGAGTTGTCGCAAAGGATCCCAATGCCGTGTCGAGAGCGGTGGCCCATTCGGCGGCGGGAAGATCATGTCCGACGGCCACGCCTCGGCTTCCCCACGCCAACTCGGAAAATCCGGAGGGCTTGATCACGTAGCGGCGCTCTTTTTGTGTCGCATTCGCTAGCGTGTGCCAGTCGGCCACGGCTCGTCCACTGAGTGTCAGATTAGGAATAATTGCTGATGGCGGAAGCGGCCGGGGATCCAGCACCCAGGTGCGCGGCATCATGGCACAGAGGAGACCAAAGGTCTCACTACCCAGCTGCTTATCCCAGAATGGGGCCAGGATAGGGTGATGAAGCAGAGCAAACGCCAGTTTTTCTTCCAATGCCGGTTTGAAGGGCGGCGTCACCAGCGTCTTGTCCTTCTTCGCGCTATACATGATGAGTTCGGATTTCGGGACGTTCTTCAGGTCAAAGAGTTCAAAGAAGCGATACAGGACCGCAACCGGTTGCTCGTCGCCCGCCTCGCCACCGATCCATAGGGCCTCTTCGGTAAACCGGAGGTCACGCGGGTTAACACAGTACGCGGGCAATCCAAGGACACGAAGTTGCGCCGCCATCCACATCATTTCAGCTCGATAGTCCTTGGCTTCGTCTGAAACTACAATAGCGAGATACCCGGGTCGATCGCGGAGCAGATCCCCAACCATCGCCGCAAATCCCTTAACGATCCCATTGTCTCCTCCGACGAGGGCCAAGCCCTCGCCGGTTGCAGCGGCGAGCTGAGCATAGGCATGCGAGAGGCCCCCGGTCAGGCCCATCCCTCCCGGAACGGAATCCAGTTCTGTAATGACCATGCCGTTGTCCGTCGGGATGATATCGGGGCGAATAACTCCGGGGAGATGATCGCGGAAGCGCTTCATTTGGCTATAGGAGAGAAGGGATTCCGGTTTGCCTTGATCGAGATAGGCCGACACCCACGCAGGTTGTGCCCCCCGCACACTCTCCATGTACAACACGTTTAGTGCACGATGGAACGACAGCAGATGTTGACCCAGCGACTGAAAAAAGGAGACCTCATCGGAGGTCAGCCAGAAAGGGGTTGCCGCAAGACGCCACTGCGTCACGAGCGGAGCCGTTGTCTGAGCCTCTGTGGATGCCGACGGGGTCGTCGTATCGTCGTACAGTCCCGCCTTGACTAAGGCGTCACGGAGGAGGCGGCCACGATCAAGAGGAGTCTCAGCCGGAATGCCACTGGAGAGATTGTACGCGAGTGCCAACAATTGCCTCTAGGAAAGGATCCTGAGCTGGTGTCTACACTCCAGTGCGTCGGAAGGTCGAGGAGAATCCATGTTGGATCGTTGGGGAAATCGGTGAACCTTCGAATGTCCTGTCATCTGTAAAAGATCGTAACATGGCCTCTCCGGTCGACACAAGGGGACTGGACCGTGGTGACCGCTGAGAACGCCTCCGTTGTCGGCCGGACAGACAGGGGCGTATGATGATCGCCGTGGAACCGAATCGTGCCATGACTAGGAGATCGGAGCTTATCCAAATCACCCCACTCCCTCAGCATGTGCCTAGCCGGGTGTGTCTGAGCTGCGACGTCTGCTGCCGGTTCCCGGAGGTTGATAGTTTCCTGCGCCCATATTTCACCGAACATGAAATCCGCAATGCGATCTCAATGGGAATCAATCCGGATGCTTTTCCAGACCACCGGGGAAGTCAGATTCGCGTAGTCCCCAATCCCGCGGGGGAGGGGTATGTCTGTTCAGCTTTTGATGTCGCCACGTCGCACTGTCGCATCTATCACAAACGGCCCCTGGATTGCCAAATCTATCCACTCGCCGTCATGTGGTCTGCCGACGGGGCGGAAGTTGTGCTGGGCTGGGATCGCAAGTGCCCATTTCTTGATACAGATTCTGCGGTCCGGGAGCGGGGTGCCAACGCTGGCGCTGAGATCAGATCCATAGAGGAGTACGGAACAGAGATAGCTGATTTGATCGAACAAGACGCATCGATTGAGGTCTATACGAATCATCCACGGCTGATTGGTCGCTATCAGGATGACGTCGTCATTCTGCGTTCGTTGCCCCGATTGACCCGCCGGATGCGTAGAGGCGAAGACTCATCGCTGCTTGCCGGGCCCTCAGGGGGGACGCGCTTCCCTGATCCCTCACCGCTGTCTTTTAAATTGCTCATGCCTGAGGATCACGTTCGGTTCCAAAAGGCACTTGCAGGTGGTGAGACCTCATTGGCTGCCTATGGTTTGGCTCCGCACCTAGTCTGGCGCCGGCTATTTACCTATTACTGGTCGGAATGCGACGGATACCTGTGTTTGTTTGCACAATATCCTGACGGTCTTTTTATGCCGTTGCCGCCGCTAGGCCGGGGGTCGATGAAATTGCCGTTGGCGCGCGCTTTTGCCGCGATGTACGAGCATAACCGTGGCTCGGGTGTCAGTCGTGTGGAAAATGTGCCGGAAGAATGGAAGGCGCAGTGGGAAGCATGGGGGTATTGTCTCACGCTCAAAGACGGAGACTACGTGTATCAAGCCCAGTCGCTGGCCGAGCTTCGAGGGGACCGCTACAAATCCCAGCGCGCGGCATGCAACCGATTCGTCCGGTCGAATCGATTCCGTTATGAACCGTACGACGCACGCGATCGGGAGCGTTGCCTCGACCTGTATCGCAGATGGGCGAGGCAGAAAGAGGCGCGCGGGGTGGATGATGTGGGGAAGATGATGCTCGAGGACGCGGCTGGGGCTCATGATGAGGCAGTAACAGCCGGACCACAATTAGGCCTCCTCGGTCGGGTCGTGTGGGTCGACGACGTGCTCGTGGCCTACACATTCGGATATTTCGTGAATCCATCCCTCTTTTGCGTGTTAGTGGAGATCGCGGATCGTTCGATCCCGGGATTAGCCTCCTATATGTTTCGCGAATTCTGCCGCGAGGCCTACGAGCAAGGGGCGATTCTCATCAATACCATGGATGACTCGGGGCTCGGGACATTGAGACAGTCCAAGTTAGCCTACCACCCATGTCGGACGGTGAACAGTTACATTGCCACCATCCCGGATCATTGGTAAGCGTCTACCAGTGCCCCCGGATTCTCTTCCCCTGCGCTGGCTTGTGGCAGGAGTGATAAAAAAAGGCCGCTTCGCGACGGATTCATGAATAATCAGTATCAGGAATATTTTGACTGATAAATGGAATGGGAGTACCATTATTTTTTCGTAGGGCTTTCAGCACCGAGAGCAATTCACCTCTGGAAATCCTACCCCTGACATCTGGGATGCCTTCACACCGACACGCGAGACCTTCTCAGGATCGCCCGCCCTATGCGTGGCTTCCGAGCCTCATCGTCGGAATGACATTCGTGGCCATCGTCATCGGGACGCTGGTCCTCCATTATGTGGAAACTCGCCTCGTAGCCGCTACCGGCCAGAATCTAACTCTCGCCGCCGCCGAAATCACCGACAAATTAGACCGCCTCCTTTTCGAGCGATATGGCGATGCGCTCATGACTGCGCGAGCTTTCAGCGCGCGGATGGAAGACAGGGTCTACCAGCAGTCGTTCCTCCAGTCGATGAAGGAGGCCTATGCCCGCGTCTACGTATGGCTGGGGGCCGTGGATGCGAAGGGCATTGTGATCGCCTCGACCGACCCGACGTTGTTGGGTCAAGATTGGAGCGGGAAAATTTGGTTCCAGCGTGCGCGGGACACGAGAACGATCCATGTCGGTGATGTAGGGACATATGAAGCCGTCCAAGGCATGGACGCGATCGCCTTTTCCGCCCCAATCATCAACCAAGCCGGTGAATTTATGGGGGTCGTCTCGACCCGAATCGGCGTGTTGATGATGGAAAATGTTCTCACGCAGACACTGCATGGAATCGAAAACCGAGACGGATTTTTAGGAACGATCGGCTATCAATTCATGACGCAGAACGGAGATGCGTTTATCGATTCGGATCTCGAGCACAAGGGCGGAGTGAACCTGAAGCGGCTCGGCGTGACTTCGGCCGTGTTGAGCGAGTCCGGGGAGGCGAGCTATGTCGAAGAAACGCATCTGCGACGCCATATCTCCGTGATCACAGGCTATGCGACGACCCATGGGTACGGGGATTTCAAAGGGCTGAACTGGACCGTTCTCATACGAATGGACCGAAGCGATATTCTCGCGCCTGTCCGTCTAGTGTTGCTGAACATCGGCATCGCGGGAGCCATTGTCTGGATTCCGATGTTTATCGTGCTCCTCTGGGCGACCGGCCGTTTACGGCAAGAGTGGGCCCAGACCCAACAAGAAGCGGCACGCGCCCATGCGGCGGAGGCGGCCGAGCGAGAAAGCGAGGCGCGCACCAGGATGATCATCGAAACGGCTTTGGATGCCGTCATCGTGATGGATGCCGGTGGGCGGGTAACGGACTGGAACGCACAAGCCCGCGCGATGTTCGGGTGGTCGCGGGACGAGGCGATTGGGCAATCCTTGTCGACGATGATTACTCCCCCTCGACTTGAGCAGGCGCATGACGAGACTCTTAAGCACTATCTCGAAACAGCAGAAGGACCGGTCCTCAATCGGCGCATCGAATTAGAGGTTCGACATCGCGATGGCCACGAGTTTCCCGTCGAACTCGCGATTTGCCCCACGAACGTAGGCTCGACCTACAGCGTGAGTGCCTTTATCCGCGATGTCACCGTTCAAAAACTGGCCGAACGGCAACTCCGTGAAAGCGAGGAGCGGTACCGATCCGTGGTGACCGCGTTGGATGAAGGCGTCATCCTGGCCGACGACCACGGCATCATTCGGGCGTGCAATGCGAGCGCCGAGCGGATACTGGGGGTATCGGCCGGACACCTGTTGCAGCGCAGTCTGCACGACCCGAATTGGCAGATCATTCATGAAGACGGATCGCCCTATCCAGCCGATCGGTATCCGATTCTCGTGACGCTGCAGACGGGCAAACCGTGCGCGGACGTCGTCATGGGTGTGCGCATTCAAACTGGAGGGTTACGGTGGATCTCGGTCAATACGCGCCCATTGATGCGTCACAGTGAAGCCGCCCCGCATGCCGTCGTGGCGTCCTTGACGGATATCACCGAGCAGAAGCGCGGCGAGCAACGTTTACGGGTTCAGCATGCGATTACACGAATACTGGCCGAAGCGACGACGCTGAAGGAGGCCGCCACCGCGATTCTGGAAACCCTATGCGAGCCGTTGGGGTGGAACCTCGGTGTGCTGTGGATTGTGGACCGACAAGCGAATGTCTTGCGATGCATGGATAGTTGGGCCCACCCGACGAGCAGCATGGAACCGTTTGAAGCAGCAAGCCGGCAACGGACGTTTGTGCGGGGAATCGGCTTGCCGGGGAGAGTGTGGACCACATGTGCGTCGGCGTGGATTGCGGATATTCAACATGATCCCAACTTCCCGCGGTTTCCCATGGCTGAAAAAGTCGGACTCCATGGCGGGGCGGCCTTTCCCATCCTGCTCGGCGGTGCGGTGGAAGGGGTCATGGAGTTCTTCAGCCGGGACGTCCGCCCCTCAGATGAGCACATCCTTGCCCTGATGGCGGCGATCGGAAGCCAAGTCGGACATCTCATTGAGCGGAAGCAGCTGGAGGAGCAACTCCGCCAGTCACAGAAAATGGAGGCGATCGGCAGGTTAGCGGGGGGGATTGCGCACGACTTTAACAACTTGCTGACGGTCATCAGCGGATATAGCGAGGTCGCGTTGAGCCGCCTCCGTGACGACGATCCTCTCCACATGGACCTGGAGGAAATCAAACAGGCGGGGAACCGTGCGGCGGCCCTCACCAGCCAACTCCTCGCGTTTAGCCGCCGTCAAGTCTTGCAGCCAAAAGTGTTGGACCTCAACACGGTGCTCACCAATCTGGAAAAGCTGTTACACCGACTGATTGGGGAGGACATCAATCTGGTCGTCTCGCTGACGCCTTCCTTGGGTCACATTCTCGTCGACCCGGGCCAGATCGAACAGGTCCTGATGAATTTGGTGGTCAATGCACGTGATGCGATGCCCAAAGGCGGCAAGCTGGTTATTGAAACGAAACATGCGGACTTCAGCGAACCGTCAGCCGGGCGGCCCCTTTCGGTTCCTCCTGGTTCGTATGTCGTGCTGATCGTCAGCGATACAGGCAGTGGCATGGACGAGTACACGCGTTGTCATATCTTCGAGCCGTTTTTCACCACGAAAGAACAGGGGAAGGGGACGGGATTGGGCTTGTCCACCGTCTATGGAATTGTGAAACAGGGTGACGGCGAAATCGTCGTCGATACCAAGCCCGGACGTGGCAGCACGTTTACCATCTACTTCCCACGTGTTCCCGACGAACAGATATCCGAGGACGACTCTACGCTTGTGAGGGGGATCCACGGCGGGACGGAAACCCTGCTGTTGGTGGAGGATGAGCCCGCCATTCGCGCCTTGGCCGGTGACATCCTTCGCCGATCCGGGTACAAGGTCTTGGAAGCGCGACATGGCGTGGAAGCGCTGCTGACGGGCAGCCAGTACCTGGGTGCCATTCATTTGCTGGTTACCGATGTCATTATGCCGCAGATGAGCGGCAGCGAAGTCGCCGAACGTCTGATGCACGAGCGGCCGCATATGAAGGTTCTCTATATCTCCGGCTACACCGATGATGCCATTATTCATCATGGCGTCGTCAAAGAAGGCACTGCATTCCTGCAGAAACCGTTCCCGCCCGAAGCCCTTGTCCAAAAAGTCCGCCAACTCCTTGATTCGTAGTAATGGGAGAACAGCGCCGTTCCCCTACATCCAATCCAGCCGCTCCTCCGTATACTCTCTCAAGACATCGGTTCCAATTCACAACCAAAAGGAGGGCGCGATGAAACACTTTCTAGGTCTTGCCATAATAGTGCTAAGCCTGACGTTCGTGAGCGGCCTGGGCTGGGCTGACATGGGGAAGGCGACGGCGGCCCCTCTGAAGACCGCGTCGGGCTCGAGCGCCGAGATGCATAACAACGAGGGCATCGAACATTTCAGGCAGGGCCATTGGGATGTGGCGAAGAAGCACTTTATGGAAGCGGCCAAAGCCGATCCCAAATCGGCAGAAGCCCACTACAATCTAGCGCTTACCCTGGACAAAGCAGGCGATCACAAGGGCGCCACGGAACACTTCAAGACGGCCTATGAGCTGGGCAAAGACAATCACGACATTCAGGAGTCCGGTATTCTGAAGGCGCACCTGAAGATGAAATAAAGTGCTGAGTTTCCTTTCTTTACCCATTCTCTTAAGGCAGGGCGGCTGGGGTCATCCTCATTGCGCGCGTCCAGCGAGCACATTGTGATCGTGCGCGCTACGCGCGCACAGGATGACCCCAGTCGTCCCTGCCTTTCCTTCCGCCCTTGCTATTTCCCCCCGGTTTCAGTTATTCGTCATCCATGACGGAATCATCCTCAAAAGGCCGCGAACTCGACATCGATCAGTATCGCGTACGCGACGAACCGTACTACGCCGAGGTCAATGGCGAGGTCGGGCTGTTCACTATCGCGGCACAAAGTCGGATGCCGGTCATGTTGAAAGGACCGACCGGATGCGGGAAAACGCGCTTCATTCAGCACATGGCGTTCCGCTTGGGGCGTCCGCTTATCACGGTCGCCTGCCATGAGGACTTGACCGCGTCCGATCTGGTCGGGCGCTACTTGCTGAAGGGAGATGAGACTGTCTGGGTCGATGGGCCGCTCACGCTCGGCGTGAAGCATGGGGCCATTGTGTATCTGGATGAAATTGTCGAGGCACGAAAAGACACGACGGTCATTATCCATCCCTTGACCGATGATCGGCGCGTTCTGCCGCTTGAAAAAAAAGGACAGATCATTGAAGCCGTCGATGAGTTTCTGTTGGTCATCTCCTATAACCCCGGCTACCAAAGTGTGCTCAAAGACCTGAAGCAGAGCACGAAGCAACGGTTTATGGCGATCGAGTTCAATTACCCGCCCCGTGAGGTCGAATCCCGGATTATCGAACGCGAAGCAAAGGTCACTTCCGATGTGGCACAGCGACTCGTTAAGTTAGGTGAAAAAGTCCGCAACCTTCGGAACCACGGACTTGAAGAAGGCGTGAGCACGCGATTACTGATTTATGCCGGCGAGTTACTCCGAAGAGGTATCACACCGATCCAAGCCTGCGATGTGGCCGTCGCGCGACCAATCACCGATGATCGCGATATGCAGCGCAGCATTCAGGAATTCGCCAAAGCCATCTTCGGATAGTGCGCGACGCGAGACGGCTCGCGTGGCGATTGAATCCGCCGAGCCGCGGCTGCATGCCTAGCTCTCACCACGCTCCCATACAGGACAGCGCTGAAGGCGTACTCCTGACCATCCACGTCCAGCCCAATGCCTCATGCTCGAATTATGCCGGCTTGCATGGCGACGCGCTAAAAGTCCGTATTGCCTCGCCACCTGTCGATGGCGCGGCCAATGAAGCCTTGTGCCGATTTCTCAGTGAACAATTGGCTGTACCGATGAGCCAGGTGATTATCCGCGCCGGACATGGTGCGCGGCGCAAGCGCGTGCTGGTGAAGGGCGTGGCCACTGCGCAGGTTCTAGCCGCCTTCAAGCTCGACAAAGTTCCAGGAGGTAATCGATGACGAGACAGGGCACCGGAAGCGCAATCTGCGTGCTTACCCTATTCCTCTCGGCCTGTGCAGGACCCAAACCGATCCTCTACCCCAACGACCATTTCAAAACCGTGGGACAGGATACAGCCACGCAAGACATCGCAGCGTGCCGGGAAATGGCGGAGGCAGCCGGGGCGAAGCCTGGTGCAGGCAAGGCGGGGCAAGTAGCCGGCAGTACGGCAGTTGGTGCCGGCGTCGGAGCCGCGGGTGGCGCGGTCGGCGGCGCAATCTATGGCGCGGCGGGACATGGCTCAGCCATCGGGGCCGCCAGCGGCGCGACCATCGGATTGCTGCGCGGCCTGTTCAGTCGTCCAAAGCCGGGGCAAGGCTATATTAACTTTGTCAATCGGTGTTTGAAGGAGAGGGGGTATGAGCCGGTGGGATGGGAGTGAGGAGAGAGGGCAACCTGACCGCCCTGCTTGCTCGCACAACGCGTACGATAGGAATGTGCTCGTTGCATGCGCGCAGTGAAGGGCAGTCAGGTTGCCCTCTCGGGATGTGGAGTGTTGAAAAGACGGCCTGGGAGGCGGGGCGAGGCTGGGGCAAGCGCTGTGCTCGCAGACCGCGCACAATCGGAATGTGCTCGGTCGATGCGCGCAGTTGGCGCTTGACCCCAGCCCGTCCCCGCGGGAATGAGAGTTTGTAAAGAGTAAAGTCGAAGAGAGAGGACGGCCTGACCGCCCTGTCTTGCTCGCGCAACGCGCACGATAGGAATGTGCTCGCCCGCGAAGGGGCGGGTTCTCCGCGCCTGGTGTGGGTCGGTGAAACGAACGTGCAGGTTGAACCCGCAGCTCTGGTCGTTCCCGTGTGAGTAAAAGCGTATGGAAAGCAAAGTCAGCCGCCAAAATTTGCATCCCCGCCCAGTCTGGTAGTACCCTAAGGCCATGAAGCAACCAGTGATTTCTCGCAATTCTGATGTCATGGGTGGAACTCCAGTATTTTACGGTACTAGGGTTCCTATACAGACATTGCTCGAGTACCTGGAAGCCGGGGAATCCATCGATGACTTCCTCGAGGGCTTCCCCTCAGTGACCCGCCAACAAGTGATTGCGTTCCTAGAAGAAGCCAAGGATCGTCTCGTTTCCGCAGCATCGTGAAGGTGCTTCTCGACGAGTGCATCGATTGGCGACTGTCACGCGACAGTGCCGGGCATGATGTCAAGACGACTCGTCAAATGGGATGGGTCGCTCTTAAGAACGGCGAATTGCTCAAGCTCGCCGCTGAACA
Organism: Nitrospira sp. Nam74; assembly: GCF_965152615.1. Classification (NCBI taxonomy): domain Bacteria; kingdom Pseudomonadati; phylum Nitrospirota; class Nitrospiria; order Nitrospirales; family Nitrospiraceae; genus Nitrospira; species Nitrospira sp. Nam74. The sequence goes on from NZ_OZ224220.1 coordinate 911,637, forward strand.
ATTTGGCGTGTTCATCACAGTCGATCGCAATCTATCGTTTCAACAAAATCTTGTCTCCTACCATATCGCGGTTGTCGTATTACATGCTCGCACCAACCGCCTTGCAGATCTCCAACGACTTGTCCCAAAACTCCTCGCTGCTCTTCCGTCTGCGAAGCCGGGGATTGTGATGCATATCGAAAGTTAGTTCGCTGTGGGCCATAGCTCTAGTATCAGGCAAGGGTATATCAATTTTGTGGATCCGTGCTTGGAGGAAACGGGGGTATGAGCCGGTGGGATGGGAATAAGAGGCGGGATAGGCCTAGGTCGAGGGACTGTGCTCGCACAACGCGCACGCCAAGACGGTGCTCGTTGGATGCGCGCAATCGCGCTCGACTCCCCCTTTCCCTCGGGAACGGAGATAATGGGGCGAACGTAGAATCAGATATCCGGGGGCAAATGGTGAAAAAGGAGCGAAAAGATCTTGATCCTGTCGAGAAGCGACTCAAGAATATGCCAAAAGCGCTTATACCTCGTTACAAAACCAAGGCTCTGAACAAACCTATCTCACTTTATAGGGGGCCACTTCATCTACATTTGCCGCGAGAAGAAAATCCGATGCTGATGAAGAAAGCCGAAATTGCATTACGGTATTTGCCTCAATGCAAAGTGGCATTCAATAGCAATTTGAACAGTAGCCTTCCAATCAGTCCAGGCGAGGTAACCATCTCGGCCCCAGGAGTGGGATTGCCTTTTAAAGTATGGATTACGAAATCGAACTGGAAAAATGGGATAGCCTTTCTCGAAGGAGTTTTTCTTGAACCGTTCCAAACACAGTCTGACTCCGCTGCGCATCGCGTACTCTTTCCCCTTAAAAAATTTTCATGACTACATTGGGTTTCCTCTGCGAAATATGCGCGCTTGCACGCTCAGTCGATTGACCCTAAATGATGATGAATGGCAAGTAGTGGTCGATAAGGTGAGGAGTGAAAGAAATAAAAAGATGGAGGTTGAGCGCGGGTTCTGTATTACACACGTTGGACAAATCAGTGAATCCATTCAGGTCAGTTTTGTTTGAATGATATTTCTTCTCTCCTCGAAGGGCTCCATTTCTTTTTCTCATTTGCCCGCGGCTTCTGGACGGGTCCTATTTTGTTAATCGGGGGGAATAAAAATGGTAATAGCTTAGAGAATTGGTCCGATAAACGTCTAACTCCATGGAAACCTGTTAGGTCATGGTTTCCGATGAAGATAGATGAGGAATTGAATGAACTGTTTCATGGGTTCATCCAAAGATGGAAAGATACATTCTGGAAAGAGTCATTGGCACGTGCAATTGATTGGTACGTCCATTCAAATGCTCTGACAGAAATTGCAGAGGGAAGCATCGTCCTAACGCAATTAGCTTTGGAAACCTTGGCTTGGACCTACTTTATTACGGATCAAACCGGACAACACCTCGGGAAGTATAGAAAGAAAAAGGCTGCCGATCGGCTAAGAGTGTTATTGGTCGGTCTTAGTATTCCCATAGAGATTCCAGAAGAAATGATTCATTTGAACAAGGCCAAACAGGTTTTTTCTTCGCTGGACGGGCTGATCTTCTCACCAAGCTTCGGAACGGGATTGTCCACCCTACACAAACGCGCCAGAAGGATATGGCCGACTTAGGCCGCACCCGTATGATGTATGAAGCTAAGCAGTTAGGACTTTGGTACCTGGAGCTTATCGTTCTAAATCTTTGCGGTTATGGAGGAACATATTCGAGGCGATGGTGGCAAGGGTGGCGAGGCGAAGATGAAGCCGTGGTGCCATGGAAATGCTGAATCCGAAACACAAGCGCAATAGGTCCTGAAGCCTCAATCGACCGCAAGGTCTGTCATTACTGGTTACCAACGTGAGGTCAGTCTTGGGGTCAGCAGTCTTGGGGCCAGGTCTTGTATCTTGCCATCACCCATTATGATAGTTCTGATGGATCATGGCTCGTCCGTTAAGATAGAATTTGACGGCGCGATTTACCATGTGACCACCCCCCGGGGCAAGGCTCGAGCAGACATCTTCGGAGTGGGCTGTGGTGATTGCGGAAATCGGGCGAAGCCAGAAACCAGAAGTATCTGGACCAGCCTACACTGAGGATGTTCTTTGAAGGAAAGAGCGCCAAAGCCAAGCGGGAAGCACGGATTGTCGAGGCGGTCCATCGTTACGATATAGCCAAAGACAGGTTGCCGATTACGTAAACCTGCATTACGCGATAGTCAGACGATTGGCAAACCAGCCCTGATACAAGAAAGATGACCTGCTCCTCGTTGTTTGGCCATTGACATTGCTCGACTACCTGAAAGCCGGTGAGTCCATTGATGACTTCCTGGAGGGCTTACCTTCAGTGACCCGCCAACAAGTCATGGTCTTTCTGTGCAAGACTTAACTGTATTAGCCAGCGGAACGGCGAATAGTAATAAGATAGTAATAAGCAGACGACCCCACTGCCACTAATTACTCAGGACGTTCACAAACGCATGTGTCCTGCCGTTGTTAGGCCCTTGCAAGGGTTCATCTCTTGTTTTAGCAAATCGTCGATTAGCTTTCCGATGCTCTTCAAGACCGGGCCGTGGACGCTAGCGGGATTAACCGCTGCCGCTGTTTCGCCCACAGCGAAAGGGGTAAAGAAAGTATAGGGCTGACCTTGAGCGGATAAAATTACCGACTGCCGCCTGAGCATTAACGGGATTCTTGCTCTCCCTAGTACTCCAAGGATGCGTGATCTCCGTGCCGGCTATCACCCCCGCTGGTACAACGTGATTTTGCAGAAGATGACTGACGCACTCCGAAGCCTCCAAGGTCGAGACCTTTTCAAGGACGGTGTTGGGCGGACGGACCAGAAGCGATAGGTCCAGAGCTATGATTCCGAGTCCCGGATTTGTTGCGCCGAGTACTTGGTCCCGCGCTTCTTCAAGGCAACCCTGAGATTGAGTTCGATATCCAATGCAAGCGGCCACGCTATCTTGAATCGGCCGAGAAGGCGTTTCAAGAAATGAAAGTTCTGGCGGCTGGATCGGCGACATTACCGTGAGCCATGCCCACTGGCACGCGGCCCGCAATTTCTCCAGTAATTCGGCTTTGCTAAAGCGTGACTCGAAGGGAGAAAACATCTTTAGTCGTACTTCAAGGTCTTTGAAAGTGTCAGTCTATCTGAAACATAGCAACGTACGTCGTCCATCGCAGAAGTCAGACGTGTTGAAGGATTGCCTAGGCACCTTTGGCTATAGGAGATGGCTTAGTGGGGTCAGGTCTTGTACGCCGCTATCGGCGTAGTACTTTTGATGGACCAAGCTCGGCAACATTCTTTGGCGTCATGAGGGGGTAGAACATGCCACATTCTTCAGGGAGATACAGTGTCATGGTGAAGCGATGTTATAGCTGGTGTTCTTGCTTCCTCCCTCATTACGGATAAGCAACCCAAGGTCAATAAGTTCTTTAATGTCGCGCTGAGCGGTAGGCATAGAGGTCTTTGTAATGATCGACCACTTGCGAGCGGTTAACTTGCCTGTAAAGCCATCCAGGACTTTATTAAGCATGAGCTTCTGGCGTTCGTTGAGACGGGCAGATCCATTGCGTTGCCAGAAATCAGCCTTACGCAGGACTGTCTCGCATGCAGCTTCAGCTGCGTCAATGGCTTTCGAAAAGCACTCTGTGAACCACAAGAGCCTTTCAGTAATCTCTAGATCGCCGCGCTGCGTGGCTTCCAGTGAGGCATAATATTCAGGTCGTTCTCGGCGAATAATGCTGGCCAAGCTATAGAATCGTTGAGGCGATTTGTCCCAGCGCGCTAAGACCATATCGGCGAGCGCGCGGGCGATTCGGCCATTGCCATCTTCGAAGGGGTGAATTGTCACGAACCATAGATGAGCGATAGCAGCCTTTATGATGGCATCAGTTCTTAGCGGCTCATTGAACCAAGTCAAGAAAGCGTTCATCTGCGCTTCTATTCGTTCGGCAGGAGGCGCTTGAAAGTGAACTTTCTCATTTCCAAAAGGCCCTGACTTAACTTCCAGTGGACCTTCGGCGTCATCACGCCATGCACCGGTCTTAATTCTACGGAGTCTTGAAAAACCGCTCGGAAATAACGCAGCGTGCCAGCCGAACAAACGTTCGCACGTGAGAGGAGAGCTGAAGTTCTTGGTAGCATCGAGCGTGATCTCTACAATTCCTTCAACACGTCGGTCCTCAACTCCAACGGCCGCGTTCGGAACGCCAAGGCGGCGCGCTATAGAGGAGCGCACACTTTCATGGTTGAGACTCTCGCCTTCAATTTCTGAAGTCTTGATCGCCTCTTCAGTAAGAGCCGCAACTTCAGCTTTGCTACGATCCGCAAAGCCGAGCCGCGCCATAGTAGCTACAAAAAAACCTTCCTTAAAATGGGCATTGGCTAATGGCTCAGCCAGGCGATCGGCGTCCCATCGGAAGTGTGGCCATTCTGAAAGTTCCCATATATACATCTATCGAATTCGCATCAATTAATGATGTGAATGTACTGCAATTCGAATCAAGATGCAATTCGCATCACTTGATGATATGAATGTCGGGGCTTTGGTGAAACGATCAAAAGAAGCTGATTCTCGAAGACATCTAAAGCGATCCCACTTGTTTTCGGTCGCTGTTGCTGGCGCGCGAACCCTACGATAAATGCCAATCGTCGTTTAAAGTAAAAAACATCCCGGCATATTGCTTAGCAGGCACTGCATTCTGATTGAGAGTCGTTCCATCCTTTTCACGTCTTCCGGCGTGGCCTTTGACGGATCAAGTCGTTCCAGCCAGTTGCGGTCTTGTTTCAGTTTCCAGAGTGAGAGAGAGGAGGTGCCTGGAATTTTGGTGGCTTCTTCGGCCGCTTTGATCGTCAGCGGACGGAAGGCGTCGACTTCGTCGCTGAATTCCAGGCGATCGTTCTCAAACCGATACGGCTCCTTGTCTTGATCGATCGAGAAGATCAGATGCTGAAGCCAGTGGACGGTTGACGCCATCCGCTCGTAATGAAGCGTGTTCGGCAGATCGGAGGGCTGATGGTAGCGCGGGGTGCGGCCGGCGGAGAGAAAGAGGAATGGGACCGAGGCATTTCTGAACGCATCGTAATCGCTGAAGGCGACTCGACCGATTAAGGGAATCTCTTCTACCAGATGCAGACCAACTGGATGGACGGTGAGTGGAGCGATCGTTCCGTCCTTCGCCGCGTCCTTCACGCGACGGTAGAGGCCGGGACTGTGTTCTGCTCCGGCCGCAAAGATGATCTTTTGCAACGGCTCCCAATGGACACCACCCATGAGATCCATGATGATGGCGGCTTGAAAGCGAGAGAGCGAGCCGATCTCGACGGGAAGATGATTGGCAAAGTGCTGCGAGCCCATCAGCCCTGTTCGTATGTATGGGGCCTCTTCCGTATTAAAGGCGACCAACATGACCGGATGGTTGTTGAGCGACGGCAACGATCGGGCGAGTTCGAGAAGAATTGCCAAGGCCGAGGCATTATCGTCGGCACCGAGGTATGGCCCGCCGAGGTGATCGTAATGCGCGCCGATGAGGATCCAGCCTGCCTCACGCGACTGTGAGGCGGACTGAATGCCGATGAGATTGTCGCCCAGTTCTTGAGAGACGGTTTGGCGATAACCATTCAATGAATCGAGAGGCTGGAGACCGGCCTTTTGAAACTCCGTCACGATATAGTCGGCGGCTTTCCGATGGCCGGGCGTGCCGGGCTTTCGACCTTTCAGCTCGGCGCTGGCCAGAAATTGCACATGTGTTTGCAGGCGACGCGCCAAATCGGTGATTGGAGGAAACTGTGTCGGGTCGAGAGCAGCCATGGCGATCAAGTGATACGACAACGTACCACAAACCAAGGAGAAGACGGCCAGGAGCAGGCAGCGGGCGGACGGGCGATCTTTCAATAGCCTCTATTGGTTCGGTATGCGTTTCGAGGGCATACCATCCGCAGAAGGAGTCGAGGGAATGGCCGCGGGCGCTCGATGGCGGAGCGCGCGTCCTTTGTCGGGTGTCGGATCGGTAATCAACCCATAGATCTGCCGTCCTTCGTGGTCTTCGGGCAAATATTCGGTGATCGGCATGCCATCTTCGCGTACGAATAACAGACAGTGGCAATACTTGTAGATCTGCATTTCGTCGCACGCGCAGATCCATCGTCGCAACTTCGCTTCCGCCTGCTTGTCCTTATAAAAGTTGCACGGGCAGAGGGGTTTTCCTAGCTCATCGACATGCGCGGCCAGGCCATTGACCACCGATTCCGTTACGGCTGGGGTGGGGTGAAAGGTCGTGCCGCTTTTGTCCGCGAAGCCCTTGACGAACTTCCACATTTTATCGAGACTGTCTTTATTTGGTTCGGCCATCGTCCCACCTAGCTCAATTCAAAATTAAGAATTCACAATGCGCAATGGTCAGCTTCGCCACCGAAGGATGACCGGTTCCTTTAGCGGATGCTCGATCGGGCCGCCATGCAGACGAGCGGCCAGATAGGCCGCCTTCAATTTGAAATACCATTTTGCCGGCGTGTCGGCATCATCCAACAGCATCATGGGTGGCGAATGTTTGAGGCCGACTGACTGTTGTTCCATCGCCCGTTTGTCCTGATCCAGAAAAATGCGTGCAAAAATCCGGAACAGGCTTTTGGAAAAAGGCAGCCAAGGCAAAATATTCCAGGCGGCACAAAAGTCGATCCGGCATTCGTCTTGTGTAATCGGTGTCACTGCCGCTCGCGTCGAGATCCACCAGCGACCGGCCCGGACCAGTTCCAAACGCAGATTCGGCAAGATGAAATCAATCGTGGTCGAAATGGGGCCGGAAAGCCCTAATAACTTATAAGGGCCGCTGTTTCGCGATGGTGCATGGGCCGTCATACGGAATCCGTTGGGAATCGGCTCAAAGGCTTTTGCCTTCTCATGGATGCTGTCCCGGCTCCGCCACCACACGCTTTGATGGACGAAGGGGCCATGAGCGGGATCCATGAGTCCCACGATACCGTTATCGATGGTGCACTTCAAAGTGGTGGAGATATGAAACAGCCTGTAGGATTCGGACAAGACGGGGAGGCGGGGGACATCCGGAACCGTTTCAGGGATGCCCTGCCTATCGGGCACGTAGACCCAGACATAACCATCTTGATCTCGGCAGGGATAGCTCGCCACACCGATTTTCTCGGGCTTCACCGGCGAGCCTTCAACGAGTGCGGGAATATGCCGGCACGTTCCCGTCATATCAAATTGCCAACCGTGGTACGAGCATTCGATCCGCTGGCCATCGAAGCACCCAAAAGAAAGAGGCATGGCGCGATGCGGACAAATATCCCGGAGCGCCGCGACACCGCCTTGTTTATCCCGACAGAGTACGAGCGGCATGCCAAGAAGCGTTTGGGCCTTCATCGCGCCTGGCCGGAGGTCTGATGAGAGCAGCGCGGGATACCAAAAGCCGGTCAATGGCGCACTGACGTTACTTTTCGTACTGTACTCAATCTGATTCATCATCCGTCTAGAAAAGGCAGCCGTGAGTCAGTTAGGGGCTTACAGAATAACGATTGTTTCAAGGAGGGTCAAGGACAGGCAAGTCACAGTCTTCGTGCGTGGCTAGTTTACAAAGCGCAGACCGCTTCTTTACAATCCGCATTCTACACGCCAACGAGAGACCATTCAGATTTCCATGTCCATTTCCTTACCTGAACAGTTGATTGCGCGGCTGTCGGAGCACAATGGCCGGGAAACCGCCGTCGCTATAACCGAAGAGCTCCTGACCTCGGCTGGTCGCCCCGATGTCCTTTCAGCCGTGCTCGTTTTGCTCGATGAATTGCAAGACATCTCGACCAAGGCCTCAGCCTACGCCATGGAAGCATTTCCGGAGATGGCACGCCGCCACGTGACCGATGCGATCGTGCCTTGGCTCGATCTGGGAACGGCGCTGGCCGAGTCGTCCGGTGCGGTCGCCATGAGGTATTTCAAAGAGAGTCCCTTAATGCTTGGATTGATCGACACCGCGCCTGCCCGGCACACGGTGTTGAGGCAAGCATTGGAATTGGCTGAACATGATGCGACTGCGGCCCTGGAGTTTTTTCGAACCGCACCCGAATTAGTGACCGTTCTTCCGCCCGCCGATCTTGCCGCATGGTGTGAAGTCGGTATGGAACTCGTGCGCTGGGATTTTGTGCCCGGCATCGAATTCTTTCGACAGAGCCCTGCGGTCGCCAAAGTGATTTCACTCAGTCACGTGCGGGCCTGGGTCGGCTTCGGAACCAAGCTGATCACTCAGAATAGTCTCGGCAAGCCCGACTATATGGGCACCCTCGAGTTCTTCCGTAGCAGTCCGGCCATCCTCGGTGAGATCGACAGTGCCGCCGTGCGAACACAGGTCATTGATCTCGGGTCGGCCCTTGCGGTTCGGGATCCGCAGCAGGCTATTTCGTTTCTCGCCGAAAGCGCATCCCTACTGCTGCGCATCGCCTCGGAAGAGTGGCAGGTCCGGATTCTGCACTATGCGGAGTTTGTCGCCGAACGGGACTCCGAAGCGACGTTGAGCTATATGCGGCGTTGTCCCGAGCTGCTGGAATTGATCGGCGACGTGCCTGATGCGCGCGCCAAGTTCGAGGAGTGGTACAAGGCCGGCATGGAGGTGCTTGCGTTCAGTGTCGACGGCGGTCGCGCCTATTTCGCATCGGAGACCCATAAGGCGCTCGCGTCCATCGAGCAGGCCATGAGCGGAGTGCCGTTGCGTCGTGTGGCCCGTTCCCTCAAGTTCTTTGCGGAAGGCCTCTGCGGCACGGAGATCCTCATCCGTTCCCTACCAGAGACTGAGGGCCCTGCACCGAACGCACTACGCCGACCGACTGTCAGTCCTGATGGGCGGATCATTTCCTTGCCCGGTCTTCTGCGCCACTATCCAACACAAGTAGAAAACGCGCGGCTGTACACGGTGATGGCGGCTCATGAAGCGGGCCACCTGGAGTTCGGGACGTATCATCTTCAATTGGACAAGCTGGCGGATCTGATCGCGGCAGTCCAATCGCGGTATGCTCGGTCAATAGCTGAGTCCGGGAAGACGCACGAGACGACATTGTCCGATGTGTTTGCGCTGTACCCCCAACCCGGCCTCATGCGCGACCTGTGGTCCATTGTCGAAGATGCCAGGGTTGAGCATCGGCTCCAGGAGGAATACCCAGGCCTGGCCCGGGATTTGGCCTCCCTGGCTCAGGAGGCTGTGCAGACTCGATCCTTGACACATGGCATGACGGTTCGGGAAATGGTGGTGGAATGCCTCTTGTTGCTGTCGACCCAGGATCCTCGCACCGTGCGTGTCCCGGAGGCGTTGACCGGTGTGGTCGAACAGGCTTGGAATATGTGTCGCAGTGTGCTCACGATGGCCGCCACCGCTGCAGATGCCGTGCGTCTGGCCGACCGACTCTACGTCCTGTTGGAAGGCCTGGTTGCGGGTTCTCGTTTTGATCATGGCCCGGAGGAGTCGGCTTCCGATACAGAGATCAATGCGGGTTCAAAAGCCTCCGAAGAAGGAGCCAATACATACCGGCCTGTGACGAACTTACTGTATCGCGGCGACATGGACCCTGCCATGGTCAAGGATCGGACCGGCGAAGACGAGACGGAAGACAAGAATGCGACTGATCCCGCAATCGGCTCTGCCGGATCGCATCCCGGTGCCGATCGCGCTCCGCATGCGGGTCGAGAATCGGTCAAGGAACTGGCAGGCGGAAGTGCACCTTCTCCGGCTTTCACAGATGAGAGCCACGATCACAGCAAGGATCAGGAGAGGCAATCGACATTCGGGTCTCAGGACAGCCACGAATTTCTTTATGATGAATGGGATGGCGCGATTCAAGATTACCGTTCCGCATGGTGTCGGGTCATCGAGCGCACGCCGGTGGAAACAGACAGTGACTTTGTCGATGCGACCATCGGCGCCCATGGAGCGGAAGTCCGGGTATTGCGGCGCTATTTCGAAAGCCTTCGTCCGTCCCGCCTACGCCGGATGTTTTCGCAGGTGGATGGCGAAGACCTGGACCTCGATGCGACGATCCGTCGGATCGTGGATCGGCGTGCCGGCGTGGATGCGTCCGATCGGATCTATGTTCGCCGTGATAAGCGGGAGCGCGAAGTGGCGGTGACCTTTCTGGTGGATCTGAGCGGATCGACCAGCCGCCAGATCGACTCTGCCGATAACCGGCGTGTCATCGATGTCGAGAAAGAAGCCCTGGTCTTATTGTGCGAGGCGCTGGAAGCGATCGGGGATCAATATGCGATCTATGGATATTCCAGCCACGGCCGCCGCCATGTGGATTTCGTCATGCTGAAAGATTTTGACGAGCCGCTCAATCGCTCCTCGTCGCGCATCGGCGGGCTGATGCCGCTTCAACAGAATCGCGATGGGGCGGCGATCCGTCATGCGGCACGCAAATTACAGAATCGTGAGGCGCGCGTGCGATTGCTGGTACTGATCAGCGACGGGAAACCGCTTGATGATGCCTATGTGGATGAGTACGCGCTGGAAGATACCAAGATGGCGTTACAAGAAGTGCGCAGGCAGGGGATTCATCCGTTCTGTATCACGGTCGACCGGGATGCCGATGAGTACGTGAGGCGCATGTATGGGGACGTGCGCTATCTAGTCATCGATCATGCAGCGGCGTTACCGGAAAAGCTGCCGAGAATCTATCAACGGCTGACGGCATAGCGCGATGCTGAAAAAGCCACTCTACTTCGGTTCTCGTCTCATAAGAAATGATGTTTCTGATCATCGTAAAGACAGCGACACTTATGAAAGAATAATCAAGAATGTCTAATAAGTCTCAAGAAAACGTGCCTCCGTGGCTCTATAAGCTGTTCACCGGCCACCAGTATCCGTATGTGCGGCGCTTGGCCAAATTTTCCAATAAGGTCGTGCCCGGAGAAGAGCGTGGCGAGCCGACCAAGGACGAAATCAACGCCAAGTTTGTAGAAGTTTTTCCTCGCTGTTGGGCGAAGATTTTGGAAGAAGTGAAGTCCGGCATGATCGTGACGTTTGTTGAACTCGGGACCTATCCTCCAGGCGGGTTCCAAGAACTGATCGATCATCCCGAAGACTTTCTTGCCAAGACCTATGGAAAAAAGAAAATTAAAGTGAATTTCTATGACGGCGAGAATTTCGTCTGCACGATTAACTTTAAGGTCGGTGGGTGGACGGGCCATGAAGGGCACTGAAGAAACGCGGCAATTTCCGTGCTCGCGGAGCGCGCAAGTAAAGAAGGTATCCCGTAGGAATGAGGGCCTTTGGGGAGCAGATTTGGTACCGCACGGATCGGTGCACGGTGCGATGACGCTTGCGGCGGGCAGGTGAAACGACGCCCGGGGTGAAGGTCGGCATCGGTCGGCTTTCAATATAGATTGAGAAGTGAGGGAGCAATATGCGGTCAAAAATTACAGTAGTGGGCGCCGGCAATGTGGGCGCGACGGTGGCCCAGCGGTTGGCTGAAAAAGATTGTTACGACGTAGTGTTGGTCGATATCGTCGACGGCATTCCTCAAGGCAAGACGCTGGACCTTTCTCAGGCCGGCCCGATCTGTGGGTATGACTCTCAACTGCAGGGTGCGACCACCTTTGATGGGACCGATGGTTCATCTATTGTCGTCATCACATCCGGTGTCCCACGCAAGCCGGGGATGAGCCGGGATGAGCTGCTCGCGACGAATGCGAAGATCATCCAGGGTGTCGTGAAAGAGGCGACGAAGCGATCGCCGGAGGCCATATTGATCATGGTCACCAACCCCTTGGATGCCATGGCGCATGTCGCTCATCGAATGAGCGGCTTTCCGAAGGAGCGCGTGTTGGGGATGGCCGGTGTGCTGGATTCTGCGAGATTCCGGTCGTTCATTGCCGCCGAACTGGATGTCGCCGTCGAGAACGTGCACGCGATGGTGCTCGGCGGGCACGGCGATACGATGGTCCCGCTGGTTCGCTATACGACGGTCGCCGGTCGGCCGATCGCCGAATGGTTGCCGAAAGAGCGGCTGGAGGCCTTGATCAAGCGCACGCGAGACGGCGGTGCGGAAATCGTCAACCTCTTGAAGTCGGGCAGCGCCTATTACGCGCCTTCCGCTGCGGTCGTGGACATGATTGAAGCCATCACCAAGGACCAAAAGAAAATATTGCCGTGTGCGGTGCGATGTGACGGCGAGTATGGTATTCACGGGTTGTTTGTGGGTGTACCGGTCAAACTCGGCCAACGCGGAGCTGAAGCGGTGATTGAATACGAGCTCACGTCGGACGAGCGAGCGGCGTTGGCCGCCTCCGCTGCGGCTGTGAAAGAATTGTGTGGTGCCGTGGACCGCGTGCTCACGTAATTATTGACAAGGTCATTCACCGTACGGTAGACACTGAGCCGCAGCATGAGCACTGAACCGAATAGGGGACGACGATGAAATTTCTCGAAGATGTGTACCAGACGATCGGTGTAGGATTCGCGATAACCGTTGTATTGTTGGTGCTGTGGCTGGCGATGGTGGGTGGAGCGCCGGACGCAGGGGCGTGGATCGAACAGATCTTTCGATGGACCCACTTTCTGGCCGGCATCACCTGGATCGGATTGTTGTATTTCTTCAATCTGATCAATGCCGGTTTCCTGAAGTCATTGGACGCCGCTCAAAAGGGGGTCGTCATCCCCCGCTTAATGCCGAGTGCACTCTGGTGGTTCCGTCATGGGGCAACCGTCACCGTACTGGCCGGTCTCGTCCTGATTTTCATGTTGCATCCCTCCCTGTCCGGCACGGGGGATAAAGCCATTTGGATCGGCGCCCTTCTTGGAATTATTATGATGGTCAATGTGCATGCGATCATCTGGCCCTGTCAGCGTGAAATCATCCGTATGACGAAAGAATCGGCGGAGACCGGCAAGCCGACCCCACCCGAAATGGCCGCACTGGGACGGAAGGCGTTGTTGGCTTCACGCGTGAATGTCATGCTCTCGGTCCCGATGCTGTTCTTTATGGGTGCCGCAGCTCATTTCAAGTAAAGCCTTCAATGGTAAGGTGTCCCGCGTCGGCCTAGAAGGCCGACGCGGCCTGACATAGAAGCGTGGACTGATTGAAGATGTGTGTATCCCTCCACTAGGCACAAATCACTCCGACTATTGAAAGCCGATTCAAGTCCCGATCGTAAGGTGAAGACGATGAGCTCCTCCACCTCCATGTCAAGGGGGTAGCGAGGCAGTGCCGTGGGACCGCTCATGGAGGTGATCTGTGGCACACCTTTCACGAGCTGATAAACTGGAACCGTGCTATCGGGGCTCGCGTGCGTTTCGACAAGCACTCCTGGCAATGTTTGTCCTTGATGCTGCCATCGCGCGGTGGGCTGAATAGAACTCCCAGGCGCATCTCGTTCAACACAAGCTTCTGAACAGACATCCAGTAGCTGTCTCCAGCCAAAAGCCCTATTCCAGCGAAGCCTCTATCCCCTAATGGCCTAACAGATTGAGAATAAGGCCCATTTAGCCCAAAGGTGGCTTGACGCTCGTTAAGCGGTCCCTTATAGTAAGCATTCCCCACTCAGTCCCATTGTTGGAGAGACACGTGAACGCCAACGGAGCACGACTGTTACAAAAACTCGAAGGTCCTCCTAGCGACATCGAAGCGTATATCGCTACGGGGGGATATCAGGCCTGGCAAAAGTGTGTCCAGGGCATGGCTCGCGAGGCGATCGTCAATGAACTCAAACAGTCAGGCTTGCGGGGACGAGGGGGCGCAGGCTTTCCCACCGGGATCAAGTGGGACAAGGTTCTCAATCACCGCATCAAAGAACGCTATTTCGTCTGTAATGCCGGCGAACATGAGCCGGGCACCTTCAAAGACCGGTATCTCTTAAAGCACTACCCGCATCAACTGCTGGAGGGGTGCCTCATAGCCTCGTTCTCCGTGAATGCCAAGGCCTCATTTATTTATGTGAATCACGAGTATCATGAAGAGCAAGCCAACCTGAAAAAGGCGATCGAACAGGCGAAGGCGAAAGGGTTTCTTGGAAAAAACATTCTGGGGACCGGAGTGGATTTGGACATTGAATTGTTTTCGGGACACGGCAGCTATGTGGCCGGCGAGGAAACGGCGATGTTGGAATCAATGCAAGGTCGGCCCGCGATGCCTCGTCAGAAGCCGCCGTTTTATCCCACTGACTTCGGTCTGTACGGAAAACCGACGTTGGTGAACAATGTCGAAACGTTGTGTAATATTCCGCGAATTCTAAGCAAGGGCGCCGCGTGGTTTACGCAAGTCGGCACGGAGAAGTGTCCGGGGACCATGATGTTCTCGCTCAGCGGAGCGGTGAATAAACCGGGCGTCTATGAAAAGCCCATGGGCATCACCATTCGTCAACTCATCGATGAATGCGGTGGAGGCATTCCAGGTGGGCGAAACGTGAAGGCTGTGTTTCCCGGCGGTCCCGCGTTTTCAATGGTCACGGCCGATCAGCTGGATTTGGCCATGGATTTTGATTCTCTGAAGAAGGCCGGCACCGGACTGGGTTCAGCAGGCGTGATTGTCGTTGACGATGCCACTTGCATGGTGGCGCAGACGTTGAAGTTCTCGAATTTCTTTAAAGGGGAGAGCTGCGGCCAGTGCCCGTCGTGTCGTATGGGGACGATTAACTTAGCCACGTTGATGACGAAGATCGAGAATGGTGAAGGGACACAAAAAGACCTCGATAGCCTGCTGCAGCTCTGCGGATTCGTCAAAGGGACGGGTTATTGCACGCTGGTGACCGGCGCCGCTGTCCTCGTTCAAAGCAGCCTTCGGCTATTCAAGCATGAATTCGAAGAGCACATCACCATGAAGCGCTGTCCGTATCAGCCTGCCGGCGTTGTCGCCGGTTCCCATGCCTGAGGCTGAACTTGGTATAATGTTGAACATGCCGAAAGTCACATTCCTTCATCCTGATGGGAAAAGCGGAGAGGTGATCCGCGGTCAATCCTTGCTGGAGGCCGCAGAAGCCTTGGGATTTGCCCTCAATCATGACTGTGGCGGCAATGCTTCGTGTACGACCTGCCGCGTTGAAGTGCAATTGGGAGAAGAGAATCTATCTGAAATCGACTTTGACGAACAGGATCTTCTGGATCGTGAAGCGCTTTCGGATCGATGGCATCGACTGGGGTGCCAAGCTCGTGTGCTGGGCGATGTCGTGGTGCGCGTGCCGGAACAGAAATGGGAAGCCCCCGGGTCGGTGGACCTGGAGAAGGTGGAGGAGTTGCAGCGGACTTTGGCTGAATTAGGAAAACCTCGTTCATAAGGAGAACAGTATGGTTACGATTACCCCGATTGCAGAACAGAAGATCAAGGAATTGATGCAGGAAGAGAAGGACACGGTCGGGTTGCGGGTGTACGTGCGTGGTGGAGGCTGTCACGGATATCAATACGGCATGGCTTTCGAGACGAAGATCGGCGAAGATGACAGCGTCATTGAAAAGGGCGATGTGAAAGTCATCATGGATTCACAAAGTGCGCCTCTCTTGAGCGGCGCGGAAGTTGATTATGTCGACAGCCTTCAAGGATCGGGCTTTGCGATCAAGAATCCGCAAGCCAAGACGACCTGTGGCTGCGGAAGTTCATTCAGCGCATAACTTGGATCTGTAATTGTGGGCCGGACTCGCGGCTGTTGGGCTGCGTCCGGCCCATGGTGTTTCAGGAGTCGGAGGAAGCGGTCGAGAGAGACCAGATATGTCTGAAACCGCCACACTAACCCGTCGCTATAAGTTCTCGGCTTCGCACCGGCTTCATTCCGCATGTCTGTCGGCTGAGGAAAACGTGAAGATCTTCGGCAAATGCAACAATGCGAATGGACATGGCCACAATTATCAGGTCTATGTCAGTGTGAGAGGCTCCATTGAACCACGAGTCGGCACGGTCACGGATGTCGGGGCGCTGGATCGAATCGTGACTGAAACCATCGTGAACCGTTTCGACCATCGGGATCTCAATCTCGATCCGGCCTTCTCCGATCGGACCACGACGGGTGAAAATGTCGCCCGGTTAATTTGGGATTTGTTGGAGGCGAAAATTCCGGGCGGTACCTTACAGAAGGTTGGATTGGTGGAGACGCGCGACAATTATTTTGAGTATTCGGAGCGGTAAGGATGTGGGAGTCGTTGGACTCCCCTTGTGCTCGCGGGACGCACAGGTTGGAAAGTGCACAGTCCATGCGCGCAGAGGCGGGAGTCCGGCCACTCCCACACGTGTGATGTAAACGCTCTTTTTGGGGTGGGAGAATAGATGAGCACGCGGACGAAAAAGTCGATGCAGCGGACGGTGGATGTGCGAGGCAATGGGCGCCCCGCAGAATTGCAGGATATGGTGGAGCGGATGCTCGTGGTGTTAGGCGAAGACCCGAAACGGAACGGGTTGCTCAAGACGCCGGAGCGGGTCAGCAAGGCGCTTCAATTTATGACCGCCGGGTACACGCAGAATATCGACTCGCTGCTCAATGGTGCCCTTTTCCCAATAGAGTATGACGAGATGGTGATTGTAAAGGATATCGACTTCTTCAGTATGTGCGAACACCATCTGCTCCCGTTTTTCGGACGATGCCATGTCGGCTACATGCCGAACAAGAAAGTGGTTGGGTTGAGCAAGATCCCTCGGTTGGTGGATGCTTTTAGCCGGCGGCTGCAAGTGCAAGAGCGACTGACAGTGGAGATTGCAGAAACGCTTCAATCCAAGCTCAAGGCGCACGGTGTGGCCGTCGTCATGGAGGCCCGCCATCTATGCATGATGATGCGCGGCGTGGAAAAACAAAATACAGTGGCAGTCACCAGCTCCATGTTGGGTGTGTTCCGGACCCAACTGCAGACTCGCGAAGAATTCCTCAAGCTCATCAACCACGGTTGAGTTCGCCCCGGTCTCTCGCCTGTATACATTTCCTCGCAATCCTTATCAGCGTGACCCGTCTTCCGAGGAAGGCGGGTCAAACAATCTCTTTGACGAACGACAGCACGGCCTGATTAAAGGCCTCCGGTGCTTCAAGATTCGACAAATGGGCGGCAGCCGGAAGTACTGCCAACTGAGCACCCGATATGCGGTCGGCCATGAGTCGAGCATCGGATGGGGGCGTCCCTTGATCCAGTTCTCCGACGACGACGAGCGTCGGCCGGGCAATCTGTGCCAGCAGCGGAACCGAATCAGGACGCTCAGCCATGGCTCGTAGATCAGCCACAATGGTTTCAACCGGATTGCGCAGAATCATGCCGCGCACTTTCTCGACAAGCGCAGGATCCGTCTTAATGGTGCGGGCGCTGAGCAAGCGAGGAATCATGATATCTGCAATGGCGCTCGTTCCGTGAGTCTCCGCTGTACGGATCATGTCCAGTCTGCCTGCACGGCCTTCGGGCGTATCGGCCTGCGCGCGCGTATCGGCCAAGATCAGGCCCTTCACTCGATCGGGATAGAGTCGGTAGAAAGCCATGAGGATATATCCGCCCATTGAGAGGCCGACGAAGATCGCGTCTTGAATATCCAGATGGTCCAGAAGATGTTCAATGTCAGTCGCCAAGTCTTCGAGTGTATGGGGCGTGCGGCCTTGACCCGATTCTCCATGTCCTCGTAGATCAATGGCGATGGTTCGGAAGCCCGCAGAGAACGGACCCATTTGCGGGTCCCACATCATCTGATTGAGGGGAAACGCATGGAGCAGCACCACAGGCGTGCCCGTTCCCTCGTCTATATAGTGCAGGCGGATGTCGTTCAGATGTGCGTCCATCGGTTCCTTGTGATGCGATAGCGTACGCACGGGACTAACATAGGGCATCAAATTGCGTCAAGCTGATCACCTAAGTTGCGGTGTCGTTTGTCGGCCTTGTACAATCCGGTCAGCGTCAAGGGAGAAGCCCGCCATGGGAAAACACCCTTCCGGTCCTTCTCTGTTCCATATACCGGAATCAAGCGATAAAACGGGTGTGCCGCTCGCTGAACGGATGCGCCCGCAGGATTTTGCCGATTTCGTAGGGCAGGATGACATCGTCGCTTCGGATCGGCCACTGCGACGTGCCATTGAGAGCGATACGTTATCTTCCGTCATCCTTTGGGGGCCTCCAGGAACCGGTAAAACCACGCTCGCCAGGATCATTGCCCGCCATACGAAAGCCGAATTCGTTCTGTTCTCTGCCGTCACCAGCGGGATCGCCGATCTGCGAGAAGTTGTGAAGGCCGCCGAGCGGCGGCGCGTCACGTACCATCAGCGCACCATCCTCTTTGTGGACGAGATCCATCGATTCAACAAGGCGCAGCAGGATGCGTTCCTGCCCCACGTGGAGCAAGGCACGATTATTCTCCTAGGCGCCACGACGGAAAACCCATCCTTTGAAGTCATTGCACCACTGCTATCCCGCTCGATCGTAGTGGTGTTGCAACCTATATCTGATGAGGCGATGGCCCGCATCATCGACCGGGCCTTGACGAATACCGAGGTCGGTCTCGGCCGGTATCAGGCCGAATTATCAGACGGCGCCCGCCGCCGTTTGATCGCCTTTAGCAATGGGGATGCTCGTTTGGCCCTCACGGCGCTGGAGTTTCTTGTCATGCAGGTACCGCCCGGCCCCAACGGCCGTGTCTCTGTGACCGAGGCGACCTTAGAAGTGGCGATGCTCAAGAAGGCCCTTCGATATGATCGGAGCGGCGAGGAGCATTACAACCTGATTTCGGCCTATATCAAAAGTCTTCGGGATTCCGATCCGGATGGTGCACTCTATTGGCTGGCCAGAATGTTGGAAGGAGGGGAAGACCCTAAGTTTATCGCACGGCGGATGGTCATTTTTGCCTCAGAAGATGTCGGCAACGCCGATCCTCGGGCCCTGCTCATCGCGACGGCCGTCTTCCAGGCTGTCGAGCGAGTGGGGCTTCCCGAAGCGCAAATCAACCTGGCGCAGGGGACGACTTATTTGGCGACCAGTCCAAAGGACAACGCCTCGTATGTAGGACTGCTGGAGGCCCTACAGGATGCCCGTGCATTCGGCAATCTTGAAGTTCCTCTGCACCTGCGCAATGCCGTCACCTCCCTCCTGCGGGATATCGGCTATGGCCGTGGCTATCGATATGCCCATGACGATCCCTCGGCGACCACGGATCAGGTCCACTTGCCTGACAAGCTGAAGGGGAAGCGCTATTACCGTCCGAAACCCAAGTAAGGCAAAAAATGGCCATGCGGTGGGATTTGTCCAAGAATACCCTCTAGACAAATCGTGTAAAGAGAGATACTCTGAATTGTATGGGGCAAACTACTAAGGCCGATGATCGTCGACGTCAACGCCGTGTGACGCTCGTGGGGCCTGCCTTGATTACAGCCTCCAGCCGCTCTGGACGCGCCTTAAGCGCCGTGCTCGATAATGCCAATCGGCTTGGGGCCGGATTCCATGCGAGAGAGCAACTTCAGGTGAACGACACCGTGTCCGTATCGATTGCGTTTCTTGATCAGGAAGGCGACGAACAGCAAGAAAAATTGACCGGGACGGTGGCCTGGGTCAAACCGTGGGAAAAGGGGTTTCTCATCGGGGTGGTCTGGGACCAGATGATTACGAAGGACCGCAATCGCTGGCTGTATTCGTATCTCAATGAAACCTTGAAAGAAACCGCATAGCAGCCGTCGAAAAGGCATCTCACTTCGTTCGCGGCTCCAAAAAATACTGAACGTACCAGCTGATCTACGGTCTTGAAGCACTCATCCCAGCCATCGGCCTCAAGGTATTCAATCAGAATCAAACATCCGAAGGCGATAGTGGAGTGCTGATACCTTAACTATTGCGTGACCGCTTGCAACTTCTGCTTGACGGATTCCAGCTCTTCCGACAGAGAACTCCACCGGGCTGTCAGGCGTTCCAGTTCGCCTTTCCATCGCCCCTGTTCAAGATGTAGGGCGTGCCATTGGTCTTGCTTTTCATAAACGACAGGGTCGGCCAATTCCTGATCTCGCACCTTGAGGCGGGATTCCAGTTCTACAATCTCAGATTCAGCCCGGGCAATCTGCTTTTCTAAGCGAGCCTGAGCTTTGGACATTTCGCGACGATCGGCCGCGGCAGATCGGGACGGCGTTCCCGATGACGATCTGCCGTTCATGTCCGAGTGCGTGGCGTGCTTCTGCGTGGGCGCCAGATCCTCCTGATTCCCTTTAATCGATTCCAATTCCTGGGCGCGCTTCCAGAGATAATACTCGTAATCGCCGGCGTAATTGCGGGCTTGCCCGTTGTCAATTTCGACGACACGTGTGGCGACACGATTCAGAAACGTCGGGTCGTGCGAGATGAAGACAATCGTGCCTGGAAAATCCGTCATGGCGTCGGTCAACACATCGACCGAGGCTGGATCAAGGTGATTCGTCGGCTCGTCCAACAGCAGCGTGTTGGCAGGTTCAATTAACATGCGTGCCAATGCGACCCGATTTCGCTCGCCTCCACTTAACGCTTTGATGGGCTTTTTCTGGTCCGGGCCGGAAAAGAGAAACGCTCCTGCGATGCCGCGAAGGAAATTCACTTCAGCTTGGTTAGACACTTCGCTCAGCGATTCCAGAATCGTATGTTCCGAATTCAGCGTATCAGCTTGATGCTGCGCGAAGTAATGGATGGTGACCCCATGGCCGACGGTTCGGGTTCCTTTTTCGAAGGCCAGCACGCCTGCCAACATTTTCAACAGTGTGCTTTTCCCGGCTCCGTTCTCCCCCACCAGCGCAATCCGTTGGCCACGTTCAACTGAGAAGTCCAGGCTGTCATAAACCACTGTCGATCCGTAGCTTTTCGCGATATCCCGCAACTCGAAGACGTGCCGACCACTCGCCGGAGGGACAGGAAATTTAAAACGAACACGCTTGACATCTCGAGATAACTCAATCCGTTTGACCTTGTCGAGCTGCTTGAGGCGAGATTGGACCTGGCTCGCCTTATTGGCCTGATAACGGAAGCGATCGACAAACTTCTGCACGCGCGCGATTTCTTTTCCTTGCCGCTTGGCGGCCGCTTCTTGATGCGCGTCCCGCTCCGCCCGCAGTTCCAGAAACTTCGAGTAATTCCCTCGGTATTCTTGAATGCCATGCTCCCGAATGTCCCAAATATGCGTCACGATGCGATCGAGAAACACGGTGTCGTGACTAATCACTAGAATGGTCATCGGCGACTGCAGAAGGAACTGCTCGAACCAGGCTTGCGTCGGCTTGTCCAGATGGTTTGTCGGCTCGTCCAACATCAGCACGTCGGGGTCGGAGAGAAGCAGATGGGCCAAGGCGACTCGCATGCGGTAGCCGCCGGAAAGCGTCTCGACGGGACGACCAAAATCCTGGTCACCGAACCCCAGCCCGGATAGAATACGCTTCGCCTCATGTTCCGGGTATTGATTCCGATGTGCTGCATCCAGAATCGTTTTGCCGGAGAGGGTTTCCAATTCTTGAGGGAGATAGCCGACCCGGAGACGGGGACGCTTTCGAATGATCCCTTTATCGGGCGATTCCTCCCCAAGGATCATCCGAATTAACGTGGTCTTCCCCACGCCATTTGGTCCCACGAGTCCCGTTCGCGTGCCCGGGCGCAAATGCGCGGACGCATCCCTAAAAAGAATACGCGAGGCAAATTGTTTACTGACGCCTTCAATTTGGAGCATAGTGTTTGCGGGGTGTACGACCCGCCGCTACTGTTATAGGTTCAATGTTGAATGCTGAATGGGCAGGAGGGTGAGCGTGACACTCGAAACTTACACTTCACATTTAAGCATGGCCGGGCTCAAGCCCTGATAAAAATTGGTGGAGCTGGCCGGGATTGAACCGGCGACCTCGTGAATGCCATTCACGCGCGCTCCCAACTGCGCCACAGCCCCACTTGAATTCGTTCTGAATATCCGATGATCGGCAGCAATCGTCAATCGTCAATCGACAAACGACCTGGATGCTACCATTGCACCTCATGATGAGTCAACGTCGATGCATTCGTCCTGTTTTTCATCTCACTTCGTCGTATATAGACAATGCAGGGATCACTTATCTTGACAAAGTCCGTGCCGCGTCACTAGTATGAGGTCGGCGCGGCTCTGGCCATCGTGGTCAGGGCTATTTTTTTGTATGTGTATTCCGCGAAAGGCTCGTACGGCACATGCCTAACCTCGTGATCATCGGGACGCAGTGGGGGGATGAGGGCAAGGGGAAGATTGTCGATATCCTCGCCCGTGAAGCCGATGTCGTGGTGCGCTATCAGGGTGGATCAAATGCAGGTCATACGGTTATCAATGATCGCGGCACATTTATCTTCCATCTGATCCCATCCGGCATTCTGTATCGCGGCACTTTGTGCTTAATCGGAAATGGTGTCGTGATCGATCCCGCTGCCCTCATCGAAGAACTCGATCACCTGCAGGGAAAAGGAATTCGAATTGGGAGTAATTTCGCGGTCAGTGGACGCGCGCACCTGATTCTTCCCTATCACAAGGCCATCGAGAAGGCGAATGAGCAGTCCAAAGGCTCACGACGGATTGGCACGACCGGCCGAGGCATCGGTCCTTCCTACGCGGATAAGATGTCGCGTATTGGCATTCGCGTCAGCGATTTGCTCAACCCGTCTCTCTTCCGGCAGAAACTGCAAGAGAATCTCGTGGAGATCAACTGGTTTCTTGAGCGGCTGTATCGGGTCGACAAAATTGAATTGGAGAAAGTCTTTCAACAGTATATGACCTATGCTGATCGCTTGAAGGACCACATTGCCGATACGTCTGTCTTACTCAGCAAGGCGATTAAGCGGGGACAGAACATCATTTTTGAAGGCGCGCAGGGGACGCATCTGGATGTTGATCTTGGGACCTATCCGTATGTCACGTCCTCGAGTTCCACGGCCGGTGGAGCCTGCACAGGCACCGGCGTAGGGCCGACCGTCATCAATGGCGTCTTGGGTATCGCCAAAGCGTATACGACCAGAGTCGGAAGTGGTCCCTTTCCCACTGAATTGACCGATGCGGTTGGCGGAGGATTACAAGAGCGCGGTAAAGAGTTCGGCGCCACGACGGGCCGCGCCCGGCGCTGCGGGTGGTTCGACGGCGTCGTTGTGCGGTATGCCACGCGTGTGAACGGGCTCACCTCACTGGCAGTCACCAAGCTTGACGTCCTGGACGGCTGCAAAGAATTAAAACTCTGTACCGGGTATCGTCATGATGGGAAATTGTACCGCGAAATGCCGGCGGATCTGGATGTCTTAATGGGTTGTGAACCGGTATACGAAGTGATGCGCGGGTGGACCACGTCCACGACAGGGGCCACGTCGTATGCGAAGTTGCCCCGCGAAGCCAAGCTCTATCTTAAGCGGATTGAGGAATTAGCCGAGTGCCGCATCGACATGATTTCCACGGGATCCAAACGCCAGGAGACCATTATCGTCCACAATCCGCTCGCGCCGGCGCGACGGAAGACGACCACTGCCCGCAAACGCTGACGTATCTGATGTGACCCGTCAAGAGATTGACAAGGTGATCCCATCGGTGCCAGCATCCCGTTACGGTGAGCCGGTAGCTCAGTCGGTAGAGCATCGCCCTTTTAAGGCGAGGGCCCTGGGTTCGAGTCCCAGCCGGCTCACCAAATAAATCAGTCACATAGCACGACGCCTCCCGAACCACTGCTCTGCGAAGCGATTTCCCTATGCCTGTCTACTTTGAATACCACGGTATCGGATGGCGCGTTTTATTTAGCGGTGTATTGTCATAAATGGTCTCTCTGAGACCATAAATGGACCTGGCAAAGGTACCCCTGTACCCTCGAAAGCTACTACCACTGTGCCGAGTTGTTGACTCTTTCAGCTCAGATCAATGACACCTTAGTCTCGCTTCCTGCGCTGGCCACCACGACGCGTGCGAGTGTCAGCCGTATAAGCCAAACGGGAGACGACGAGACAGGCGTGTGTTAGATGGTACAAAGTCCTATGGGGCGGTCACCGTGCGCATTACGAAAGAATTCGGGCTTCCACGGAAGAACGAGCAGTAGAACGGTGGATGGTTGGATTTCGTAATATTCCTCGCGATTTGATGCACAGGATTAAAGTGGCGGCGGCAATAGAGAAAGAAGTCTGTAAAGCGGCCATTGATAGAGCTTTCAGAAACTTATCTTCAGGAGATGGCGAAATATCTCGTTGTGTGACAAGCAGCACATGAACGGGGAAGCGATTGAATGAGATTCTTTTGATGCTTCTATGTCTGTCAAGTCGGGGTCGCTACGACCGGCGTGACGGCAGTTCTCTCAAGGATGGGAAACAGCCGCCGAGCCAGAAAGCGTTTGAGGCATCGGCGAATCTCGCGATTCGAACGTCCCTCACTCTGACGCCAGACAGCGTAGCGCCGAGTTTCCTCGTGGTGAGACGGGCGGCTAAGGACGATTGTGTGAAGCGCGCAATTGAGCAGCCGATCGCCGCAGCGGTTGAGGCGATGGCGTGTGACCTGCCCCGACGAGGCGGGGAGCGGCGCCGCTCCGGCCATCTTCGCGAAGGCGGCTTCTGAGCGTAGCCGCCCCGGATGCGACCAGGCGCAAATAATCTTGTCAGCCGTGAGCGCCCCGATGCCAGGCTCGGCTAGGAGCGCCGGGGCGGCGTCCTTTACCAGAAGTTCGATTTGCGTCTCGTGCTCGTTGGCTTCGGCTTCGAGCATTAGCACGCGCCGCGCGGTGAGCCGAATCGCCATGATCGTCGCCCGGTGCTCGGTGCTCTGCTGAGCCGTCGTACGCAACCGTGCGCAGCGTGCGACGAGCTCGTCGGTCGCCATCTTGTGGAGCGAATAGCGCAACAACTCGGGCGCCGTGACCACGAGCGACTTCAGATGGCAGAGTGCGCGACTGCCCGCATGGATAGCACCTTGGCGTGTTCGGAGCAGCACGCGGATCGCCTCTCGATCGCCCCGGCGACGGGGCTGAGCCAAATGCTCGCGGCCGAGAGCTTCGCGTGCCGCCCGTGTCGCATCGAGTTCGTCGCTCTTGGCACCGTTGCGCCGTGCCGGGCGGGCGGGGCGATCGATTTTGGCGACCCGGTCCGACTGTTCTAGGAGGTAGGTCGTCAAGCCCGCGCCGAAACTGCCTGTGCCCTCGATCGCGCAAAGCCTGCGCCCGGGCGCATGCTTCTTGGCAAATGCCAGCATGCGGCGATAGCCGAAGGCATCGACAGCAATGGTCGCCGTGGCGAGTTCGGCACCGTTCATGGCGACGACCGAGGTGGTGTGGGAGAGCTTGTGCGTACCGACACCGATCACAAAATCGACACTCTCGTGGATACTGAGCATGGTGTGTCCCTCCAGCGTATGATGGTCGTGGTGCCGGCCTAGAGAGCGAACACGGCATGGCAGGACTGTGGGGAGTCACGCCGCACAGGCGACGGGCAGGCTTCTAATCAGGCCAAACGAACAGTCGTCAGGGCCGGCACCCCTTCGGATGAGAGACATATCCAAAGCAAAGGCAACGTCTTTTGCGAAACGCGCCAATGAGTCTTGGGGTTATCTCGTTCCGATGGGATGCAGCCTGGCATCGTTTCCGCTCGTGGGCCATAGACGACCAATTATCACAATGGCTTTTGCCCACCCGGGGAGGACCCAGGATCACGAGATTCTCGCCGTGCCCGATGAAGTGACAAGAGGCCAACTGCTGAACCTGCTTTTTATCCAGCGACGGCTGGTAGGCGAAGTCGAAGGCCTCCAGACTCTTCACGAACGGGAATCGGGCGAGACTGGTGCGCATGGTCTTGGCGGCCTTGTCGGCGACTTCTTCGCCGAGCACCTGGTCGAGGAAGTCGGCGTACGAGCGCTCGTGGGTGGCTGCGTCCTGGTGGAGGGCTTCGAGCCGCTCGCGGCTCTTCAGGAGTCGCAAGCGCGTCAACTGGTCTCGGAGTCGCTCGAGCTGGGCGGGGTTCATGCGTGCCACCTCATGGGCGGCCGAGGTGCCGTAGAGCGCGAGACCGCGGACCTCGACGTCCGGCATCGAGCCCGAGGTGGGCGCCGACCCGGTCAGAGTCGAGCGGCGCTGGGGGCTCGTCCGTGCGATGTCGCCGGGGCCGTGGCCGGGCAGGATGCGGAACTTAGGTGCCGGACAACACCGGGTGCGTCGCGACCTCCCGATCGCGGTGGAAGATGTGCACCGTGTCGCCCCGCCGCTGGACTTCTACCCGCTGGCCGATGAGGCGACAGGGCACCGAGTAGCGGTTCGTGTCCACGCTCACGAGATAGTCCTCGGCCACGATGCGCGAGACGCGCGCCTCCTGGTGAAAGCTGCGTTGGCCCGGCCAGCAGCACCAGCTGCCCGCGTTCGCGCGCAAATCGCGCGATCGGCAGCTCGTGCGTCGTGCCGTGCAGGCGACAGTCGGCGATCGTCGCATTCCACTCATCGAGTGGGGTTTGAAAGTCCACGAGATCGACAAACGTCCGCCCGGGCAGACAGTTCCGCTTCACATACTTGGCGCCCGATTCACCCTTGCCCTTGGTCTGCGCCCAATAGGGCCGGCACACACGCGGCTCCAAGCCCCACTAGTCGGCATACGGTTTGAACGTGGGATTCCAGATGCGCCGTCCGGTCTCATCCGCATAGCATACGGTGCATGGGCGGTTATAGAGATGCTCCCGGGTGTGGCCGCCGAAGTGCGCAAAGGCGCGTTCGTGCGTCTCGAGGAACTGCGCGAGAAGCTCATCCGCGCAGGCGTGATAGAACCCGCGGCGGCTGAACCCCAACGTGAGCACGAAGACGTGCACGACGGAGGGGCCACCGCGAAACGGGATCCTGGCTTGCCCCCCAATCAATCTGACTTTGCTGCCCCGGCGGCGTCTCAAACCGCAGGCGCGCGCTCCGCTTGCATCTGCACCTCGCGCAGCGGCGCCACACCCCGCTTCACCGTCTCGTAACTGCCGGTGTAGCCGCGGCGGGCCCGTAGTTCCTGGTACAGAATCTGCGCCGAGTCATTCACCTCGCGGGGCGCGATCACGCGAGAAGTCGGCATGGGCCCTCAGCAGCGTGTCGGTCATCACCGCCGGTGGTAAGGCCGCCAGGTCGTTTGTCGCAAATGGCTGCGCACGGTCTTCCGATCCGGGTCGAACCGCCGCCCAATCTCTGAAATGGACACCCGCTCCTCGTTAAACAACCGTCGAATCGCCGCCCACCGCTCCTGATTCACCATGCGCGCCTCCCCAAGTCGGTTCACCTAAGGACGCATGATCGTCGAATCTTCGGCATCGTCAAGTCCCATCTCACCCTCCTTCTGATAAGAGCGTGAGGAAAATTCAATGACCACATCTGGGGATTATTGAATGACCGCTGACAGCCAGTTCAACGTGCCCTGTCTCTCGCCATATTTAAACTATGCGAATGAGCGCGTTACGAGCGGTAGCGCCTTTGCGCTAACGTGCGTGTGAGCTCTGGCGTTATTGGTAATGACGTCTCGTTCGGGGCTAGCGACTCTGAAGTTTTGCGAGTGAACCCTATCGCGCTTCGCTCGATCGGGTATGTATCTGTGTTACTAACAAATGCTCTGTAATCGGTACGATTGTCGATACCTCCGTTTGCGTTCCATGCTTTTCCTGCTTCGGCGCCCATATGAATGTTAGAGGAGTGGTGACATTGCGTGCCGTCATCACGCGCTGTAAGCATGTCGATATGGTTAAGATTTCCAGAAGATGGGCACGTCGAAAAACAAGAACAGAGCAAGGAGGGGTCTGCGTGAAACCACTGATACGTCTTCTTCGTCTTGAAGATGATATTACGGATGCCGACGTGGTGCAGGCCATGCTTGTGGCAACTCCGGTGCACTATGATGTGGGCTGGGTGGAGAGTTATATCGTTTGTCGTATTCGGTCTAGATCTTAACGCCAACTTACTGTCCTCAACGGTGCCCTGCCGTGATCATCTGCCATTAACTGTACAGCATATAGCTAGAATTGCCTAGTACTGTCTCCCCCCAGCGTAGCGTAGTGTCATCAGCAGAACCACATTCCACTTACTCAAATGTTAGGGAGGAACGACATGAAACAAGTGAAGCGCGAAGCGGCACAGGACAACGCCATTCTGTGGGTGAGCCCAAGTCTATTAGTAATTGACGAACTAAACGACCTGCTGTTTCCCCTGACCGCTAATGATCTTGAAATGCTTACTCGTAGTATCGAGCAAATAGGTTTCCAGGACACAAAAATCATAGACACCGTGCCCGATACGAAACGGGACGGCCACTACCTCGTATTGGATGGGCGAAAGCGCACCAAGGCCGCGCAGCTACTTGCGATCGAAAAAGTTCCCATCCGCGTTCTCACTAAATTAACCGACGAACAGAAATTCGAGGCGGCGACAGTAAACAATGTACTTTTGAACTCAATTCACGCGAAACTACCACCGAGTCAGCGAGTGGTCTTGGCAATTCTCCTCCTTGAGCGCGAGCGGTCCTCTGGGAAGAGCAATCGGCTGTTCCCGGCGAAGATTTGGTCTGTCGCAAACGTGAGCAAGAGTGACTGGTGCGACGCTAAGCGCTGCGTTGATCGATGGCTAGCTGAGGCAAGCAAGCAGAATCCAAAGCTAAATACGCATGATTTGCTTGTAGCAATTTTAAAGAAAGAGATTGAATGCCCCGGATTATTTAATTTCTATCACTCGTCAAAGTCCATCCGTAAGCAGCTTCAAAGCCTAGAAGGTGCCCCGTCATCTGTCTCCCATGATGCCGTAGAAGTATCACCTCTGACGGCTCTACGAAAATATGTCACTCATCTCGGCAAGAACTCCACATTGACGAATAGCGAGCAAGTGATTGTAGGTCAGGTTTTGCAAAGAATCTCGGATGGCCTCCTTTTGGGAAGTGGCCACCAGGATCTTCTACGTTCTACCTGCATCGATGTCGCGGAATTGCTTGAAGTAAAACACCACAGGGCTGAATGATAACAAGTATTAATGCTTATACGGGTCTAGATCGGCAAATCATAAAGCGCCCGGATGGAGGGTCATTTGAAGTCGTGAATGATGAAAAGGAGAGAGTTCACATGAAACGGCAACGGACCACCACAGTAAGTGAACCACTTGAGATGCCGAGTGAAGATTTGATTGAGCGCACCCTACCTCATCCCCTTTTTACGCTGACGGAAAATTGCCGACAAAGGCGGGGAATCAATGGGAAACGAAAAAAACACCGACATATTTTGCCGAGGTTCGACGTGTTGAATCGACGGCAGCCACTTCCAGCACTGTTTACGCGTGAGGACCTCCTTAGTAACACTCTCGCAAGGACGTGTCGCGTGCTCAAACTGCATAAGAAACGCCACGTGCTTCTTACCAATCCGATGGCACTGCAGTGGTGTTGTCGGCTCGGGGTCAACGTAGTCGTAGAATACATTTCGCACGCCGGCCCCATTGAAGATGCGCTTATAAGCACCTGCAAAGAAGTCATACGGGAGTGCCTTTCTCCCACGATGCTTGTGCCAGCTGCGTATTCGCATGATTGGCGCATTCAAGTATTGCTTCGATTAAGAGGGGAGTCGCCCTGGCCTCCAGAGGGGGTCGCAATTGTGCGAGAGAATGGCTTCGGCTCCTTTCTTGAGAAAGTCGAACATTGTCGCACCGAGCTTGCCGGTCGGGGCCCGCGCATGCGCGAACAGGAGAGCGGCAATGTAGGTTGGCCGGCTGGCTCGCTGTTCTCGCTTTGCTTCCCTAATGTCACGCTGGCGCAGGTCCTCGAGTCCTTGCATGTCCATCGAAGCACTTATCAGGCTGCCAGAACCGTCTACGGAGAACAATCTGAGTTCACCACCGATTGAACGATTATCAATTCTTCTGAAGGCTGCAGCTATCTGCATGAAGCATAAGGAAACGATATGAGAACATTCGCCCGGTCGTCACATGCCCTGTTTAAGAATCCTGAACTTAACTTGCTCCATGAGAAGTGCGGGCAGCTGATCCCTGCCATTCCGGGGTTCCCCTTGGGTCGCCATCCCCGTGTAGCTGAAGTGCTACAAGGGCTGAAGAGCTGCCGTCTTTACAAATCAAATTCAGATTTTGAGTTTTATGCAGAGGCGGCTCAGTTTTTAATATATGCGCTGCTTCCGCCCCCTGACCTGTGGGGATGGTGTCGATGGACAGATTTGCGCACGTCTCTCCTTCGCGGTCTTTGTTTGTCGATACACCTAGCAGGCGACATCCACAAGCGTTTAATGGTCACCCATGAGATGCTCACGGAAGTTGTCGGTAAGAATTCTGCTCCGAGCACTGATGTATCGGAGAAGGATTATCCGCTTTACTTTTTGTACATGCACCTGTCGGAGGATCTGAATGCATTGGGACAAGAGCCCTTTCAGGCATATGGGGTTTCCACATACTTGGCTCTCACCCGTGTGATGACAAAGGAATTGGCAGCAATTGAGCAAGGGCGTCCACACCGAAGCCCCTTTCGCCAAAGCATTGAGTACGATACGGCTATAGCATTGCGCCGTTTCTTGACGTATTGCCCGATTCCATTCCAAATATCCGGGTGCGACACGGACCCTAAGGTGCTCTGGACCGCATTCTATCGAGCACTGCGCCGTGAGCGTGCGCTCGATGACAGTCGTCATCAGAGCGGCAAGCTTCTAGAGGCACAGAAAACAGTGGAGAATAACTACAATCTGGCGCTTGCCGCTTTTGAATATAGTTCTCCACGCCGCTGGGGTTCCCGCGTTTCCAGGTATGTTCTTAGTTTGCCCCGCATGATTTCCAAGGAAGTGTGCCGTCTGCGCCCCCAGCCCAATGACGTGTCAAGGCAGCTGATAGAATGGCGTGATACTGACATGCGACGCGGGTCGGTTGCCGTCCGGGTGCGTGAGGTCAACAGTAGCGTCGAACTAACGGCCGCTGGGTATCGGGAGCTCTTAGAAAATGGAGAATCATTGCACGAGGAGGCGAAGAGTCGTCTGGAGTTGTCTCGCTCCGCCGATATTCCGACCACTTCACTGCAAAAGCGTATCTATCAGTCTCATTTGGCCGCACAGGCCCAACGAGGGCGCCTTGTATGCTTTTGGACTGGTGACATTCTGTCGATTTCTGCATTGGCCGGTGCACTCGTTTTTATTGTCAAATCGTACCTGCGTGAGCCGTGTTTGACCACAGCGGCCGCATTAGCAAGCTTTGCTCTTGTGCTCTTTCACGGCATGCGGCCTTATCGAGTGGAATCCGCGACTATTCGGCTATCCGATGAGGGGCTGAAGTCCGATTCCCTCGCGCCAATATCATTGGTATATGACGCGAAACACCGAGCGTTGGCCTACCAAGTCGATGGAGACGTTCTTGGTTATACGAACGGCAGTGCGCCGGAATTCGTGAACCAGTGTCGATCTGCCTCGCCTGTTGCCTATTTACCCCTTGGACAATTGGCCTCCGGTCTCATGCGCTGTTATCTGACGCATCGGCCGCTCCCTGAGCACATTCCTTCTTCACTTCGACAGCACTTGTTCTTAGTCGGCTCAGACGGAAGCCTGGGCAAAGGGTCGATTGCAGGACTCGATCGCGTCCTGGCCTCATGCGGTCCGTTTAATAAGGTCTGTGTCACCTCTGAGGCCGTGGCCCGCAGTTTCCTTGTACACGCGACGACCCAATTCGGATTAGATCCCATTTGCGCTTGCTACGTGACGGCGGACGTGCCGAGGCAGTACCGCGCTCAGATGGCCTATACCTATGTTTCCCAGGATCGTCTTTGGAGCGACGCTGCCTCAATTGATGTTCAATTTACCCGCCTAATACTCGCTGAAATTGACCAGCATGGTGCCGCATCAGCTGAAGTGGCGGCGTTCCTACAAGGTTCTGTTACCGAGGGTGGCAAATGTGAATCTATTGTTCCCAATGGCTATCAGGGCACGGGAACTCGTTGTGTTATGACTGACGCTCATATTCAGGAATTTAATCGTGGAATAAAAGAGGCGATCACGAAACTGACAGATCGCGCCGCAGCCGATCAACGTTTGGTTCTGGTGACTCTCCTGTTTAATTTGCTGATGGTACATAATTACCTCCTTTTCAGCTTTGCAACCGGTCTTCGACCGCGGCGCATCCCACCAGTCAATGCCGCCACTGTGCGGCTTGGCCAAAACAGTCGTGTTCTTATTAGAGATAAGCACAACAAGCGTTTTAATATGGAACCACGCCAGATTCCCTTGCCCCCGCTCGCCTGTCAAGGCCTAGTTGCCTGTGCAGCGGCAGGTGACATGATGGAGACATATCTTCGCCGACGCTTTATCTTCATTAACAAGTGGTTAGAGCGCGAGGGTCAGCCATATTTTTATCTTCTTACGGAGGACGGACACCCAATACATCTTTCCCCCGCAAGGCTCACAGATGTACTTGCTTCCATCGACGATCTGTTGACGTTGTTTTTGGTGCCGGTTAATGCTGGACGCCACTATCTCCGAACCAGCCTATTTGAGGCTAGATGGGCGTGGCGCATGATTGATCTGTTCATTGGCCATGTTCACGAAGGGGAGGAGCCTCTCGGCGTATTCTCCGCAGCCCGCATTCATGAAGCCGAGCAACATTTCATTGAACACGTCGAGCCTATGTTACGGAAACTGGGATTTAAAGCGGCGACGTTACAACCTTCCGTGCTTGGCCTCCAATGAACACCCGATGCTACAGAGAGAGAATCATGTCACGTGCAGCGTATCTCACTGAAGTTGAAACGTGTGTCCGACGTTGGCTTCCGCAGTGGGTCGGAACACAGCTGAAGCATTCCAACGATTGTGAACAAACGCTGGGCGATCTGTGCGAGCGTCTCTCCGCTCTCACCATAAACACGTCACTGGTCAGCACTCCTTATCCCTTATCTGATCTGGAGGTTGACGCTCTTGTTAAGAAAAAGATTGGATCATCGTCCACCACAATTCCCGCTCGGTGCCTAAAAGACGTCCTGATAGTTCTTACGGAGGCCCGGTTGCTGGATGCACGCTGGCCGGTCGTGGGGCTCAGAACCCCTCGACGGGTCGTCGTAGATTTAACACCTTCACATACAGTGTATTGGAGCCGGATTGATGATGTGCGTTTGCACTGGTTTCGAACAGTGATTACTGAAAAGTTTCCCTCCTCGTTGTTGTCAGCGGACAGTAGACGCTTTCGAGAGTTGGAGGATAACTATGCCTGTGCCGCCATGTTTGCTCTGCTTTTGGATGTGGGGATGCTGGCCGATCTTCATGGACGAGTAGTGGCCTGGACGAGACGTAAGGATCTCCATGTTACACAAGGTCTGCTTATCGTCCGTGGCCCTTCTAAAGGCCGACGAACAGGACGGAGAAAGTATGAAGAGAACGCGGAGGTCAGTAGCCGAGGACGCGTGCAACTTGGCGTGCTAACGCGTCTTATCCTGAACCGGTATCTACTATATAACCAGAAATGTGGCTTCAGTGACGGGCGATCTTGTCAAGACCCGTATCTCTTTCCGGTGCGCTATCGGGAGCACCCGACGTTATTTCAGCAGTGGGTCCATGCAGAGCTATTGAAGCTGTTCTATTAGCTGAGCAGGAAGACATCATGGCGATCACGGCATCGGCTCGTCACATCATCTATGCCTCTCGTATCGAAGCTTTACGATCCTTACCGCCCTTCTTGCTTACGCCTCTGCTTGGCCTGGTGTCCTACCGGCCCATGACAGAGGAGAGTTTCAATCGCTTTGTTCTTCCTAGCTCGGCGACTGAGGATCCCGTGGGGATGACTGACGCCTGCGGTTCTATCCCTTCACAGCTGCCGACACAGGCCCCAACTAGCGATATTGGATTGGATGATGCTTCCCCACCTTTCCAAATTCCGGCTCATCTCGATGACACCGTCAGCGCTGTCCGATCTTGGACCAAAAATCTTCGATACCTTAACGATCGCCCGGCACGAATCCTATTAGCTCGCCAAATTCGACGCCAGAGCGAAAGATTAACCCTAGCTTCGGCGTCTATGTCTCATAAGGAACTATTTTTAGAATCAAACTGCAAGCTTGCACTGGAGTATTTGGCGCACATGCTGGAGCCCTCCCCCAAGAGGCATCGTGGATTGAAGGCGTCGACTGTGGCCAGCTATTGGTCTAATTTCATGGAACACCTCATCATCCATTCCCATGCCACGAATCTATTGTCCCTCTCTGATTCTGATGCCGTCGTGAATTTTGTGGCAGGCTGTCTCCGTACGATCCGGGTGCCCAGCACACGCGCAACATATCGAAATAAATGGTCTCAATTTATTCAATTTCTACATCCGCGTGGCGTGGCCCTTCTGAACTGCCATGACCCTCGTATGTATATTCCTCAGGACCATCTTCCCTATCCCATGCTGCACTATGCTGACATCGATCGGGTGATTGCATTGATTTCGACACAGGCTGACGTCGATATCGCAATGGACTTAATACAGACCGCGGGCTTGGCGGGTTTTCTTGGATTGCGTCTCCACGAAATCCATAACATCGCGCTTCAGGACGTATTCATGAGTCAGAACTTGCTCTTTCTTTCTATTCCGAAGTCCAAGTCATCCGCTGGAATACGAACCCTTCCATTAAGCTTGTTACTACCCTCCCATGACCTTCAGCGATTTCTGAATCATTGGGCATGTCGGTTGCGGGAGGCCAATGGAGATTTAAGCCGCCCATTCTTGCGCGTGGCAGAAGGCGGCCTCAGTGTCAATGCACTTGGGACGCGCATGGCCTCCTACATTAAGCAAATCCATCCTGAGTCAAGCTTGCATGATTTTCGGCACACGGCTGGCTCCTGTCTCCTATTGGCATGGTGGCTCTCTCGTCATTGTCAAGCTGCGACGGAGCTGCCTTTTCAATTCACGCACCGTGGATTTGCTTCAGAGCGGATAGCCCGCGTCCGAACACTTTTTGACGGAAGCGACGATCGTCAATATTGTGGCGGCGACCTTTTTGATCCGATTCTCTTTGCGATTGCGAGAATTCTTGGTCATGCCTCGCCAGACACGACCGTCTCCACATATCTTCACACCTTTGAAATCGTATCGCTGTTGCATCAGTGCGCACACCGGGACGGGGCCGACCACCACAGTGGTGTGCCCGCCTTGAACCAAGGTCAAGCAGCGAATCTACTCCAACGTAGCTCCCCCGTTGTGGCCAAGATTCTTTCGAGCGTCCCAGGCGCTATGCCCATACAGAGTTCTCGTGTGTTGGAGCATCAACTGTCCTTCAAAAGGGTACTCGAGGCCCAAATTGCGCTCTTACATCGGCACAAAACGTAGAGGGTTGGTCATTCTTGATCGGGAGACACCGACACTAGCATCGTCAAGACGCTACCCCCTTTGGCACTGCCTTGCCATGGACCGGCCGGTCCGGGATCTCACCTTTTCTCGAATCTTTGTTCACGTCGAACTCTAATGCTATTCCCGGACTGAGCACTTCAGTCATCACGGGTTTTCTTCGAATGGGTCTGTATTTGGGATTTGAGCGTTCCGCTAGACATTTAGTGGGAATATTCTCCCCCATCAACTGCTGTACGGTTGCTATCGGTCTCGGTATCGCAGAGACACTGCCGTTGTCTGCACTGTTCGGTCCCACTGTCTGTATCGCCGATGGGAGGATATCAACAATCGGGATGTTTGAAGCACAAAAGGAGGTATGTGGAGATAATATGGAACAGGTCAATATAGGGACAAGCTATGAAGCACGAACGTTCGGGAGTTTTCGTGCCATCTATGAGAAAGAACTTAGGGCGGAAAAACTCGCCGATCTTCGCAGACCGCTCGGCATTGTAGACAGCCTGCTCTTACCGCGCTGGGGAATGCTATCCTTGGTCGCACTCACCAGGGAACATGGTATCGATCTGATTCTGCAACTGCGCGAGGATGGATATGAGGAGCAGGGCATCCGCCGTATCATTAATACGGCGCGACGCTATGTGAACCTTGCTATGCGGCACGGCTTGGTGTCTTCGAACGTTTTCCGGGGTCTTCCATTGCAACCTTATGTGCCGCGGGACCGTATCGCGTCCCCAGATGAACTCAGGATGCTACTTCAGTCCTGCTCCCTTCGCATGGGGAAGGTCATTGCATTGGCGTTCAATGTGCCTTTCAGGCAGGAATTGATTCTAGAAGCCAGTCGAAACTACGTGTATGAGAGAACAGATGGCTTATGGTACCGACCGCCGAAGGCGCCGACAATCGTTAAGGGCCGGCCCCTTGAAATACCTCTCAATAAAACCGCAGCAGAAGTTGTGCTGGGCGGCACGGCTCACCAACCGAATGTTTTTGGGGGCTGGAAGTCCGAGAAGTTCCGGAAGAGTTGGCGACGACTGACTAAGCGTGCCAAAATCGATGACTTGCACTTCCATGATCTTCGAAGAAACGCGGGAAGTGCCCTCCAGGAAGCACGTGTCCATCCTGAAGTTATCAGGCTTCTCTTAGGCCACAAAGGACAGGATGTTACGGGGATATACAAAACATTTGACAGTTGGCGGCCAGACTTAAGGAATGCCATTGAAGTGCTGCATCAAGCCTGGTGCGACATTACTCGTAGAGATGGCTCCGGAAATCAGACAGTATGATAAGGGGTTCCCTTGTGTGACCGAAGCCATTGCCTGGTGGCGAAACAGAACAGTAAGGCGATGAAGAGGACGCGAAGGAATGACGGGGTGGAATTCAAGGCCAAGGGGCCTTGAGTGCGCTGCGAGGCGACAAGACGCTGGCCGAGTTGGCTGAGCAGCTTCCTAAACCAGATCTCATATGGAAGCACAGGTGCCGGAGCTGTGCCGACAATGCCGCGGCCGAAAGATTGTTCAGAGTGCCCAAACGCGAACGGGTGAACCGACGTCAGTACCAAACCCCAGCCGAGGTCAGGGCGATATCGAGCCGTCTCGCCATCAGCGCGAACGGCGGAGACTAAAACTCACAGCAAGCAGGGAAACGCCATCTGATCCGCAAAGACCATGACATCCGCCACCCAATCATAGGATTGGGTTTGGCGGATGGCGTATTGAGTCCTGAGCTCCTTGTGCTTCCTATTCCAGGTCGGTGTCTCGCCCTTCGCGATCGCATTTCTCATCGGCCTCGCCGGTATCACGCTCTTCACTTTCTCATTTGCCAATCTGTTTTCGCATCCAACCGGTGAGTTCTGCCTTAGCTAAATCGGCCGCAGCTACCCGACGCGTCGCAGTCTCCAGATCTCTGGGAGGAGGCAATTGATCGACACCGTTAATTTTTAAAAGGCGAGGGCTGCGACGGCTGCGGCACGTTTATTTCAGTCGTTGAAGGGATGGTTTGGAGCAATATGAAAGAGGTAGGCCCCTGCCATAGCCGCTACGTCTTCATGCAGATAAGCTCCGGCCAGGAATGTCGACCGTGTCGAGATCTGGAGGTGAAAGGTGGCACCGGGAGGTAGACGTGCCGTCTATCACCGGCGATAGGGCATGCTGAAGTCTTTTAGAACTGCATGCCACCATTGCATGGTGATGGCAGGATGGACTAGGGCTGTCGGTCCTTAAAACGGCAGGCGGATTCCAAGCTGCACTTCGTTCGGCATGACGGTTTTCCCCATGAGATCCCGGAGGATCCGCTCATCCTGTAGACTGCCCTGCTGCGCGAGGCCGCGAACCATGCTGCCATTCACATCAGTCGTCGTGCCGCGGGAGAAGCCAAACCCCAAAAATGGCACCAGCGCGCGGCGCCCGTGATAGTCAAGTGCTGGCGGCTCTCGCATGAAGGCACTATCAGTGCCTTGGGAGAGAGTAAATGGAAGAGCTTCACGGTGCGGCAGAGGCGGTGGTGGACCCATTGAGATATTTTCAGTAGCAAGGCTAGGGATAGCCGTACCGAGACTGACTGCCATGACGATGAAGAAAACATGCCCTTATGGTGCCCCCTGTTCATCCTTGAGGGCAAGAGGGGCGAAGTCCGTAGGAAGTATAGCCGGGACGCGCAACTCATCTATATCACTAGGGAGAACAGTTGACCTCTGAGTCTAAGGCTGATAGTGTTCGAGCTGACGCGTCCAAAACGGGCGAGAGGCATGACCCAACCTTCCCGACTTCGTTCCCCATCGCTCTAGCGTGTAGTCATCGGCGGGCGCTGGCGACACATCTCTCATTGGTGGTGGCAGCACGCTACTACTCCTATGTTGCTCCATAGTAACCATACGAACTCATTTATCTCGGGGACGACCACAGTGGCTCAATCGGGAATCTGGGTGCTTCCGATCCTCGTCTTGAACGGCAGTGCCGCCCCGGTCTATCTCATATCCCCTGTGGTGATTCGCCTTCCGCGGGCCTTTTGACCTCAAGGAGAAGATGAAGGCGACACCCGAGGGAGACGGACAGCATTTCTGTTCCTACGCCAGGGACTCTTTCATAAGGAGGACCGTATGGTCAGAGTCTTTACCCTTTCCTATGCGATAGTCTTGGTCTCTATGGCAGCCTGCCAAAGTCAACATACCTCCTCGATCAGCACGGACACCATCCCGTCTCTCTTGCTGCGTGCCCCTCACTCTTCCGGAGCGTTACCAGGAGCGACGGAACGCATCATGGAGGATCAGGTCACCGTGTCGGGTCGGATTGCGCCGCAAACCACGGAGCGCCGGACCGCCACCGGCGACAGTGTATCGGAGCGCCGCCAGGAAAACGTCTACTTTGATTATGATAGTGCGCGTATCACCGAAGAAGGACAAATGATTTTACGTGAGGTCGCCAACCGTCTGCGCGCGAGCGGCACTTACGCCAAGGCAACCATCGAAGGGCATTGCGATGCGAGAGGAAGCGAAGAATACAATTAATACTCGGGGAACGCCGAGCCGTCGCCGCGACACAATATTTGCGGGACCTCGGCATCGGTCCAGAACGCCCGACCGTGCTGTCATATGGCCATTCCCGCCCAGCGTGCACTAAGACTGATGAAAGCTGCTATCGCCTGAATCGGCGAGCTCACATTCTGTTAGAGTCGGACACAATCGCGGCGCGACCCTGACCACTGGCCCTTCAATTCTAGGACTAGTCACCCCTTTCGGCCCGTTATCTAGTAAATAAGCGTTGAGAATCTTCCGGAACCGGTTTTCGATAGCAGTCTGATTAGTGCATCACTCGGAGAAAGCAGACGCTAATTCGATGCATGTTCGACTGTCGGTCGCATCAACCCAGGCCAAAAGCGGGAGCTGGCCCGTTCTATAGCGCGGCACGGAAAGGCCACGGCCATGGCCGCTGCGCCGGTTCCTATGTCCACGTGGGAGATGCCTGGCTCTCGCTTAGCCACCTCAATTCGCCGTTGACTCAATATCATTTCTGCCTCCTTCTCGTTGCTTAACAGCTTTCCCAGTGGACTTTTCCAATTGCATCAGCATAGGCCATCCAATAGGTTTTTCCGCGCCGGTAAAGGCCCCAGAGCTTCCGAGCCATAATTCAACATCCTATTTACGAATTGTGTTGTTGAGTTGCTGTTGCAATTTGGTGTGCCAGATCGGTGCGAATCTATCGAAGTTTGATATGGTCGAATTTGCTGACAAACTGAACTCGTTCTCTGATGAGTTCTCAAAGCGCATTCGGACCGCATGATTGGATACTCCAAGGCGATCCACTACTTGAACGTTTCTCACGCCCGCCTCAAATAGCCACGAAGCGCACGTCCAACGTAAATCCTCACATTTGAGCGTGGGATGCCAATAGCTAGACGGGCAACATAGAAATCAATTGGTGAGTGGTGTTGCGCGATAGATGCCCCATCCTCGCCACGCAGCGAATCCACCTATCGAACCGAGGTTCAGGACCAGTCCGGAATGCCGTTTGCGCATCGACGGCAATACCGCACCGGTCAGGTTCAGTAAGCCTCCACATTCACAGCGAACACGGCGTGTCAGCCCTATAAGGCAAAAGCTATCTTACGGGTAAAGCCCGAACCGCTGACGCGTCCGAAACAGCCGTTTGCTGAGATAAACGTGTCTGATAAGCCCACGAAGGCTCAAGATAGAGGACGGTTAACAGCGTAACGAGCCGGACCCTTCCTGGTGACCGTTAGCCCGACCTCTTGCTAACCAGGGAAGTAGGCCAAACAGGGACAACTTCACTTCTTCATTTGCGCACACTTGTGCCGAGATATTACATCGTATTAACGAGGCAAGCTAAATAGCAGCCTCGGTTGCAGCTTTCTTCTGGCCGTGATCGTGCGTGTGTGGGAAGGTTTGACGATTAGCGACAGCGTAATACTCTTATGATCAGTCCCCGTTCCTAGCGCCTTTACTGCTTGCCGTTCTCATGCTCCGGACGGGACACATTTCGTGACTCGGTAAAACGGTAGCGTTTGGGTAAAGCCTTCGGCTACTTATTGCGATAGTCGCGCCGGGAAGCGGAAATGTGTTTTAGAATTAAGCAAGGGTCAAAGCCAACTGCTTTGGCAACTTGAAGGAACTCGACCACGTCTAGCCTACGTTCTCCCTGTTCATACTTTGACACATAAGACTGTGGCCGGGATAGCTTCTTGGCGACCTGCATTTGGGTTAAATGCTTACATTTCCTGATTTCAATGAGTTGTCTGCAGAGTAGCTTGTATTCTCGGGTGAATGTCGACTTTGGCATGAGGCCTCCTCTGAGGAGGCCCATGATCGATCCTAATCTAGGATTATTCCAAAATAGGATATTAATTTAGCTGCCCCATTGGTATAATGGCGCAAGCCAATAGGGAGGTTTCAATGGATGAATACGGAATGTGGGACATACGGCCAGAGGATGTTCTCCCATACCTTTTTGGGGCTGCACCTGACTGGCATTCCTTCAAACACTTTGATGTAGAAAGGCAGGCGAGATTTCTTCTAGAGCAAGCAGAGAATCAGCAAGAATACGAACTGGCGATGTATTGGACCCGCTTAAAAGGAAAAAATCCCAAAACCATCCGGCATACACTGTATACGGAAATTCTCGCCGCGGTTGCAGAGGACGATGATTGTCCGCCTTTCCTAAAGCGACCGGCTTCTCAGAGCCGTTATGATATTGAAGAATCTCTATTTCGGGATAGGTTTTTCATGCTCACTCCATCAGAGTTGAAAATGTTCCATCACTTGCGCCGAAGGGCCTGGGAACAACAACGAGCGGCGGAGACGTGGATCACGCGACTCCAAAGCCTTGATCTCTGTCTTTCCCGGACCTTTGAAGCGACGAACCACTATCTTGGAGGCGGAGCGGAGCCCATCGTCTGCATTCGTGTAGCCTATGACGGGTTTGAACACTTCGTCAGAAGACAGGCCGGAAACAATTGCCTTCGACTGACTGATGAGGCTGCATTAACCAAGTCTTTCCCGGATCTGGCGCCATGGGTCAGGGACTATATCATCGAAGCTGGAATTCATGCTGACGATGAGAAGGAATTGGTCCCTGAAATTGAGCGTGATAAATATTTCCTATTGTTTCTTATGGCGGCGGTCGCCGCCGTGTTAACACGGCCAGCGGATGCGGCTCTCTGCTACCCCTTATTCGAGATGCCTTTTGTCGGTAAGGTACAAAGTTCGCCGCCAAATGATTCCCGTATCATGAATTATAGAAGATAGGCGGTTGGTTGCGTCCTATAAGCGGGTCGGGTGTTTTCCATAATGAGCAACAGTGTTCGCTTCCCGTCTGAGACGACGGCCCATGGCGGTCCATGTAGTAGATGGCGGCTTGGGATATTCGAACGAACGCACTCCTGGCGAGTGGGCGTGGTCAATTACGCTAGGAGAAGGACAACAATAGTGCTCCCCATCAAGCCCATTTCGGATCTAAAGAAGAAGAG
The DNA here is from genome assembly GCF_965152615.1 of Nitrospira sp. Nam74. Lineage (NCBI taxonomy): Bacteria > Pseudomonadati > Nitrospirota > Nitrospiria > Nitrospirales > Nitrospiraceae > Nitrospira > Nitrospira sp. Nam74. Next base: position 953,318 of record NZ_OZ224220.1, read on the forward strand.
TGGTGACATTGCACAACTCATCCATAGAAGCAATGGTCCTATCTTAATCACAAAGATTCTAGAGAGACATGGTGATGACCCTATGGCTCAGTACAATCATCTTCAAAGGACAATTGAGTTGTATGAAAAGTTGCTCGTAGCGGAATTTCAAGGTTGAAGCTGGGGAGAGACGTCGATCCATGAGGAAAGTGATGAAAGGTCTAAAGAAGCAGATCGGTAAGGCGAAGGTAACTTTCCAAACAGGTGTTCGCCATGGTGTTGAGGTTAAAGAACCAACCGTGAGTAGTCGCCCTACCATTGAACACAAGGACAACGTGAAAGACCTGGTGAAGAAAATCACCAAACAGAATCGGCATGAGGCCACAGACTGGACTCCCGTGGGAAAAGAGGAACTGTGAGACGGTGGCTTCTCCAGAGAAGAGTTCAAGGCTGGCGAGAGAGGACGGTTGGTGAGCACAGTTAGAAGGAGTTTCGTCTTAGCCCCTTCAGACTTAACCTTTGGGATGAATGTGTGCGCTTATCAAGGAATGAACGTGCCCGCGCGTGATGATGATAGCTTACCTGGATCGTAACGAGGTCAAGTGCTTTTTTGAGATTTGTCGTCCTTTTCATTGGCGGTACACGATGGAAGCCGCGATCTTGGGGTTCATGGCTGTGGTCTGGGCGTTGGCGGTGTGGTGTGCACTCTCGTCCAGGACATCTCATGCCAGGGAGTTGACGAATACAGCCGGTCGACCCGTCACCGCCGAGGAATCCCATGACCTTGGCGAAGTGAAAATCGAACTGATAGACGGGCAAATCGGCACTCCAGAAATGCGAGCAAATACTCCTCCGTGCTTTCCTTATTAACGAGGGACTAAGTGCCGTCATCAGACTCGCGCCTCCTCAGGCCTGGCAAAGGCGATGAAGAAGTCATATAGCCACATGTGAGATCGTGCACGGTTGCTCCGATGAGCGCGGCGGCGATTACATGGATGGGCAGTTTATGTGCGGCTCGGATCGCTCTTGCCTAGGCGGTCGCTGGCGCTCCGCTGCATGTTCAGGATTCGCGGCCAGGCTACTAGCCGTGCGGGCGATGCGGGAATCCGCAGCAGCTGCCAAACTCGCCTTTTAGCCTGCGTGGCTTCATTTGGGGGAATTCATGACGCCGCTTGATTGGGTATTGCTCGTGGGGACCATTATCGGTTTCATCGGTGCCACGAGGTCCGTGTACCTGGCGTACTTTCGAACCGGTGAGTGGAAGAACTCAGTCCCGATTACATCGCCCACCCTTTCGGCGGGTCCTGAGTTGGATCGGCGCATTGCCGAAGACTTTATGGGACTCATCCCCTGCGATCAGTGGGAAGGTCCCTATCCCCAAGAAGGGGGGCTCATATGGAACCACACCGGGCCGACTGATCATCGGTGTTACCGACAGGACGATCCCCCTCCGTATTCGCGATTATGGGGTCAGGCCTGGGCAGTCCTGGAGGAATTGCAGCGAGGAGGACGAGTCGTGGTCATCACCCTGGATGGACATCGGCGCCCACCAAAATATACCGTGATGATCGACCACTTTCATCCTGTCGAGGCCGACACGGTGATCCATGCCCTTGCTTATGCCGCGCTGAACACGATCCAGCGAACACGGCGGCCTGTCGAAGAGGGGTCATGCTGCATAGGGTTTGACTCTAGGAAGTTGTTAGAGATGCAAGAGACAAGCAGACGCGCATGAGTCAAGAATACGCCCAACAAACTCGCTATTCAAGGCGCTTTGGTACTGTTGTCAACCCAATTTAGAAATGTCCTCTTTCTCCCAAAGTAGAAATGTCCGGGGTTATGTCGTCGCCGCCGCCGCGGCTTTGTGACGCTCGGGTAAGAAGCGGCGATGCCACGGATGCGCGCGGCTTCGGTTTGACGGGGCGCCGCTTCGGGGTGAACGGCGGGGATGCGGGCCACCTTGATTGGGCATTAAATCACTTCAATGAAATCGCCATAGTGGTGGAGTTGTGTGTCGGCGGTGAGGAAATGTAGGTGGTCAGACTGTGCTTGCGCCATCAAGAGCCGGTCAAAGGGATCACGATGATGCCACGGCATGTGCTGCAGTCCGAGGGTGTGCAGAGCCGTCACCGGCAGCTCATTGAATCCACTGGCGGCGATGCCTTCGACCAATTCGTGAGGATTGGCGGTGAGTTTCTTCAGGTGAATTTTCAACACGGCTTCCCAGATTGAGGCGGCACTGACGAAGACGACAGGTGCCTTCTGAATGCGATGGCGAATCTGTTTGGAGAGTTTCGGGGAGTCCGCGACATACCAGAGGTACACATGAGTATCCAGCAAGTAGTTCATAGATCACGTTCAAAATCATGGACGACCTTACTTGGCAACGCGGCATCGAAGTCCGGCGCAATCGTAATCTTGCCTTTGAGAAACCCGGGGTGCCGTGCGGGAATCGACGCGTCCAGTGGGGTGAGTTGTGCGATGGGTGTACCGCCTTTGGCAATGATGAATCGGTGCCCTGCAGCCACTTTGGCAATGAGTTGGGATAGATGCGTTTTGGCTTGATAGATATTGACAATCTCTGCTTTGTCTCTCATGACGCACCTCCACTATGAACTAGACTAAGTCTAGTCTGATTTGACCTATGAGTCAAGTTGACATCCTTCAACAGAATGATTTCGCTATAGAACTATCACGGACGATCAGATATTTGAGTAAAATACCCCCCAAATGATACCTTGTCCCCACGCGGCAAGGGCCGCGTGACGACCGCTGGCCGGGTCGCAACTGAGCGCGACTGGACAGACGTGGACGAACGTGATCTGGCGGGGACCTGCGCCTTAGTGAAATCCTGAGTGCAAGCCATCAAGGCTTCAATAACTGAATGACCCTCATGATCCAAGAAATAGCAAAGATTTCTGATTGAGCCTTGCAGATCGACCGTTGCTTTTCAAAATTCCTTTTCGATATTCCTTGTCATTACCGGTATCCTTGCTGAACGTTTGGCGCAAAGGCCAGGGATAGATGGAACCACGGAAATCACGTTTCTCGGCCTGTCTCAGCTCGTGCATCATCACCTGCTCTGGTTCCTACTCGGCATCTATGCCCTGGCTGCAATTTTCCCCGGAACTGGGCTCGCAATTAGACAGGTCTGTTTTGGTACCCTCTCATTTTTTCAGACCGAGACCCAAGTATCGGTTCTCTTGAGGTTCCGATCTAGAAGGAACGGCGTTGTCGTGTCAGGAGGCCCCGAGTGGCGGCGTGCTTTAGGTTTGATTCTTACATCCTCGTGGTCAGACGGTTATACAGCATCCCTGTGCCGCTTGCTTTGCGAGAAAAACTGGCCGAAATGTGATTCAGTGACCTGACTCTGAAAGAGAATCAGACAAGTCCATCATTGGTGCATTTACTATATCTCCGTTCTCGACTCAGTTTTGCCCGCTCGTCGGAACTGTTCCAAATAGTCCAGTATTCGTTCCTTCGAGAGTCCTAACTGTTCCAATGCATGTCTGATCACAGTGCCAGCCGCTTCAATCTCAGGCTGAATCACTTCGCTGGCTCCAACCGCCATCAGTTGCTCTGCTTCCGTTCGACCGTGGGCACGGGCAAGAATTGGCACCATGGCATTCATTGTTCGCAGGCGTTGAACGGCCAGTTTGGCCGGCTCTATTTCCGGAAGCGCAACGATTACTAGAGATGCGCGATCTGCACCAGCCCTCACAAGAAGCTGCGCATGCGAGGCGTCCCCATAGAGAGCGTAAATATCCCGACTCCGCAGCTTGCTAACGGTATCCGGATCGCGTTCGATGACAGCATAGGAAAGACCGAATGTCTCTAAGGCTGCCCCCACAGCACTTCCCACACGACCGAACCCACAGATGACCACACGCGTGTCTAATGCCTTGGATTCAGGTGAAGGTGGATCAGTCAGATGACCGGCATGTAACCAAGGGACGCCGGCGATCCATGAGGGGACATACCGTACGAGTGCCGCGTTGAGGATAATGGTGATCAATGAGGCGGCCAGCGTGGCATTGTACACTTCTGTGCCGATGTGTCCAGCCATTCGAGCTGCTTGGACAAGCACGAAAGAGAACTCACCGATCTGCGTCAGACCCGTCCCCACCAAGATAGCCGTTACCAGGCTGTAACCGAATATGCGAACTACCGTCGTCCAAATGAAGAACTTTCCCACGATAATCAAGGCAATTATGATTCCAAGCAAAGGCAGATTCGCGATGATGACGGATGGGTTAATCAGCACACCAATCGTCACGAAAAATAGGGCTACGAAGACATCACGGAGGGACAGGAGTCGTGCCAGTGTTTCGTGTGCGTATTCCGATTGACTGATGATGAGCCCGGCTAAGAACGCTCCGAGGGCCAGCGACAGGCCAACCAGCTGAGTGAGCGCAGCGGTGCCAAGTCCAATGGCCAGCGCCACGAGAAGAAACAGCTCCGAGTTCTGAGTTCTCGCAACGCGGGTCATGATGAGAGGGACGACTTTCGACGCCAACAGAGCAAAGGGGCCAAGGATGAGTAGGGCTTTGCCCAGGGCCTGCCCGATCAGAATGAATCGGCCTGGCTCTAACGCTCCCAGCGCCGGCAAGAGCACCATCATGGCAACCACCGCGAGATCCTCCACTAGGGTGATCCCGATCATCACGCGCCCATGCTGAGTATGGAGTTCTCCACGATCGATCAGCAAACGAGCCAGCACCATGGTACTGGCCATTGAGATTACGGCGCCGATGACGATACTTTGGATCGAGTTCCACCCGACCACACTCCCGATGCCGACTGCCAATCCAATGGACAGCATGATTCCTAGGGGGCCGCCCATAAGCGCCACCCATTTCACCTCCATCAAGTCCTTAAAGGAGAACTCAATGCCGATGGAAAACATCAGGAGCACCACACCGATTTCGGCAAACAGCTCGAAGGTGTGGGCATCCAAAATGGCGGGACCGGGGGTAAACGGACCGATGAAAATGCCGCCCAAGACGTATCCCAAAATCAGCGGCTGCCGAGCCATCCAAGCGAGCCCCCCTCCGAGCACCGCTGCAACGAAGACATACGCGAGATCACGGAAAAAGATTGGGTCCGGAGTCATAAGTACCTCTTCCGACTTTTTGCAGATCCGATCAATCGAACTGGTCCATGAATTTGGTTGCGCATTCCTTTAGCCTCCCCTGGTTTTCAGCGCGGCCTTCCCATCTCTATTTAGCCGGCCCTAGATTAGGGGATGTCTCCCAAAGAGCCAGAAGAGGGCTCGCAACAAACACCGATGAATAGGTACCAATTATGACCCCCAGTAATAAGGCCAGGGAGAAATCATGAAGCACCTCACCTCCGCCTTTCATCAGAGGAATCAGAACCAGGATCACCGTCAGCGAGACCACGATGGTGCGGCTGAGAACTTGATTAATTGCGTTGTTGATCATGTTCTCAAACGATTCCCGCCGCCGAACCTTGAGATTCTCGAATCCGGTCGAAGATGACCACCGTATCTGTGAGGGAATACCCGGCTAACGTGAGCAGGGCTGTGACAAGAAGGAGTGTTATTTCCTTGTCCAACAAATAGAAGATGCCTAGTACGGCCATGGCGTCATGCAGGGTTGCGATCGCGGCCGCCACACCGAATCGAAATTCAAAGCGCGATGCAATGTAGACAACGATGCCAACAATGGACAGCGTAATGGCAAGCAATGCGTCCCGCTGAAGTTTCTGACCAATAGTGGGGCCAATTTTCGTACTCGATTCCATGACGTACACTTTGTTCTCTGTCATAATGTCCTGCAATTCGACGTTTGACCATCCCCGATGTACCAGTTCAGCCCGAACCAGCTCAATGGACACTGGAAGATCGAATGTCAGTTGAATCGCTGTCCCCGTAAAATCGATTCCGAGGTTGGCCGCGCCACGAGCTATTTGGACGACGGCAATAATGCCTAAGATTACTAATACAGAGAAGAGTGCAAAGGAGTAGCGCCGCCAGCCTATAAAGTCTATCGAGGTCTTTCCTATGATTTCGAACATTGAATTTCCTTATGTTCTAAGCTTGAAGGAGTTCGGACCTTTCGACCTCCTCAGAGGCCGCAAAACAGCGATAGGGAGGTGGCTCTGCAAAGTGCCTGAACCGCAACCTAAAGGAACATTGGCTATATGGCTGTGGACCGATCGGCTCTCGCGATGCGGACACTCCGCATCCGTTCATGAGAGTCGATCAAATGAGATAGAGGGAAACGGTTTGGTGGATGGGACGCGGGGAAGGACGATTGGCCGTCTGTCCATCTGGTTTTACTGTCGTTAGTACACTCAGAAGAGGAATGTGGGATCTATAAAATCTCAGTGAAATCGGATCTGCATGGTGACGGCGTAAGGTGTCCCGCTTCTGACTATCGGAGTGTTCTGCTATAGCCTTTTGATTGAAATCATGGTTCTGCTCAGCTTTAAAACTAGACTGAGGTCCGGTGTCGCTGTGGGCGAGACGGTATAGGTCACTAGATAAAACAGAGAAGAAGAGAAGACAGAATAGCATTATGTGGCGGAGTAGGGCAGTCACCTGACTAATGTAGTGGTTACAGAGGTCCCGAATCAAGGTCCAATCCGCCTGCCCTTCTTGGTACGTCTTTCCAGAATTCCAATTTGAGGCGCTATCTATGACAAGCTGCTGCAAACAGTTGTGGCCTATGGGACAGGTGGGTTTACTAATGCTATTGATCTTACATAGCGGTAGTGTTTTTAAGTCGAGAGCCCTTCGGTTCGAGTCCCAGCCGGCTCACCAAACTTCAATAGCTTCTGCTCATCGTCCAACCGCCACCAGCAAGCCGCACTGGGATTTTGAACGTCACTATATCTATATCAGTATAGGTAACCCTCGCCGCTGCAGTCGCCCGGCGTCCAGCAGAGAACCATGGTCCTTTCGACGAGTGCTACTGGACGGTGCGGGCGGACGTGGGTGACACTTGTGCATAAAAATGGAAGGGGCTGACGGAATTTAGCATCGATACTTGATGTGTAAGAGCAGGAAGAGAAGCGACTGGTAAAGCCCTTACGAGACCCTAAGAGAGGAGGCTGCTATGCCTGGGGCCGCACCGAATTAAGAAAGGCCTCGACCTCTTTGATAACAACCGCCTGTTCCTGGGGTGTTAACTTGTCCCAATGCTCTCTTAATGGTTCAAAGTACCGCCGAAGCGAGCTATACAAGCTATAGGCCTTGCTGCCTTTTTCCTCCCCGATATCCGCCATAGGGTCCTCCCTAGTCTGCTCAGTGTAAAGAATCCGGCTTCGCCGAACAAGTCGATTCCAAGGTCATCGTTCCACCCTTTATGTCCGTATCTTTTCAATGAGGCGCTTAACCCAGTCCTCACTCCACGGAGACCGCCACTTCCAACATGAAGGCCCTAGACCTAGGCCCTAGACCTTACGCCCAATATATTTCATCGATTCTGCCTGGTACAAAAGATGTGGACCACTCGAAAGACAGCAAAGGAGATACTATGCGTCCACATACACTTTCAATGTTAGCAACCGCGTTATTGATCTGCTTTGTATCTCTCGCACAAGTCGACCACGCCGCCGCTATGTCATTTGGGAAACATCACAGCGATGGCGGAGCGTACAATCCACCCGCGAGTCAAAGCACGGGACCATCATCTATATCAAGCCTAAACTCCATTGATGCACCTCCCTACATGACTCCAGTTCCGGAACCTTCGACCGTGGTGCTGCTTGGATCAGGAGTCGTCGCGCTGGGCCTATGGCGCTGGAGGAAGAAAGACTAAGGATACATTGTGCACCGCGTCCCCCGTTCTTTCGGGACTAGACGCGGGGCTGTGATAGGCAGTAGACTATCTCCGCCCAGGCAGGCCTTGATCTGCTCCGCATGTACGAATAGGAGGATTGGGCGATGGATATGATCAAAGCTCCGCTCGCTTTTATTGCCGCATTGGCGATTCTTCTCACTCTCTGTCTCTTTGCAGCGCTATCCATGTACTTGCAACCACAACGGTGGAGTGAGCGTGCATCATGAGCCGAACTTGCTTAGCTGTCATTACAACATTGATGCTGGCTGCGGCAACCAGCTTTCTGTGGGCCTAGGTCTGTTCTCTGGTAGAACGACACTATTTCCTGTTCGGTGAGCTACGTCTATCCCATCTCACGGCTGCGAACCTTTACCTAGGTTTCCTCTCCATCCTCTAAGCACGCGTGACATTGCTCCATTCCCCAGGTACCATGATCGCTACAAAAATGCCGACGACACTGTGAGCACGTCATGAAAGTCATCCGTATACGGTCAGCCTTCTCACATACATAACAATTTTTTTCCCGAGCAGCTTTTGGCACGCAACGCCTCCTCTAACATCAATAGAACCCGTTCTACTTTGCCGTCTTGCATATTAACGTGCGCCGCATAATTCACACCAGTGGTAAATGCACGGAGGGAAATCGGTGGTCCCTACGCCAGCCGTACTAAGGAAAGATAAGCATGTCAAAAATGTAAGGAATGCGGTAAGCTTATGTTGGTTGCGCAACACCCCGGCTCGCCAGGAGGTGATGTTTTGTCTGTGCCGTCACTAAGTCATGACGAGTTGAAAGCTGCTGAAGCCGCATTTCGCGGCCGTCCATGCAATTCAGGGTGGTCGGAACGTGCGCAGGCCATCTATGAAGGTATTTGGGCGCAAACGGAGGGGCGAGATATCGTCGAAGCGAAGAGGAGTAGCGTGGAGCAGGCCGAGGACCTGCAGGTTGCCTTAGTTGGAGTGAATATATGAAACAGGTCCTCCGGTGTTATTTGGTGAACGACTCTAATGAGGTGAAACGGATCCCCGTACCGCACTATCGGCGTGTCCTGGCTGGCGGCGTCAAGATAGCCCAGTTTGCAGGGGAGGCGATTCGGTTTGCGGAGACGACGCTATGGTTGGATAAGGATAGAATCATCGTTCGCGCCCTCATCTGCTTCCCATTAGTTCATTTCAATTGTGATGGCCGGCGTGACGTCTTAAAACTGCAGCAGGAAATGGATCTACTCACGAAGGAACAAGCCTCATCCCCAGACGGTTATTGGCCAGAACTGTATCGAGCAGAACGATTCCACGCCTTTCGTTGGGTTCCGTCACAACACATCCTTGAGCAACTCCGTCAGAGTCTTCCCCATCATCCCACTCAAGTCCCGATGCATACGCCTAACGAAACCTTTCCCCCCAGTTGATGGGGTCTTTCATAGTTCCCATTTCGTCTCTTTGGGAGTCAATAGCTTCGGCCGAAGTGAGTCGCGACTAATGAGGCCCAATCGTGGCTGCTTGCCATCCATTCTCTATTGTCAAAATACATGTATTTTCTGCTTGCTGAATCCAGGTCCATGATGGATAATGCGCTCCTTTTTTGGTCATTTATGCAGGAGGTTTTCTATGTCATGCCCACGTTGTCGCGGTGTAATGATCGCACAAGATCTTCATGATCACCACGGGACCTATCTCACGCTGCCCGGTTGGCGGTGTCTTTCGTGTGGAGAAGTGCTGGACGCAACAATCCTAACAAACCGGCAGTCGTCTCCGGTCAAGAGCGCTGCCGGACGACCTTCCTCCCCTAGCGTCTGCCGGTAGTCTTGGGGGACCCTGGTTCGAAATCCAGGGTCCCAGCCCAGTTGGATTCAACATTAGATTTATTGAGAATGATGTTCAGCGGGCTTTTTGTCCCTTGGGACGATCTGTCCCGCATCTCACTGATGCGGGTCTGACAGATGCTAGAAATTCAACGGCCTTAAGCTATCGATGGCCTGGCATTCCCATTGCTCGGTGGTGGTCTATGCGGACGTTCTTGCACATCTTCTTGCTAGCAGCTCTTCTTCCGGTCTCGTGCGATGCGGCACGCATGACATTACATGGCAGCCACGAGGTGAAGGCACTGACGAGTCGCCAAGACCTGTTGCTGATGGCTAATGAGCGGCAAGTGGTACACTATCGATACCTTGCAGCCGAGCAAGTGGGGGCTGCGTCGCGCCTCGCCGAGGGAGGTGACGTAGATGGGACGACCCGGATGTTGTTCAGCGCCGTTGAATATCAGGCACTTGCAGAGGAAGTGGAAGAGCAGACTGCCGATCATCTAGCCGCTCAAGTACGCGCCTCCACTGAAGAGCATGAGCAACGGTAGAAGCCGAGAAAGAACTTTATAGAGACAAGATGCTATGCCCGAGGAACAGGGATATGGCAATAGTCTATGGACTTATCGATAGAATACCCGCCTGGTCTGTATTGCCATACCGTCGCGAGCGCGTGACACAAAATATGGCTCGGGGCAAGGCTTCGGTCGTTTTCGTCCATCTTCTCGGGTCCTAAGAAATCTGTCCCGGTGGCGCTGAAGATTTCTTTGCCGGATTTGACGGCAAAGCCGTTGATCGTGACGGAGAATCTTTCAGGAGTGTGGTCCATAGAGACGCGGAAAAACACGACATAATCCACGCCCGCTGCCTTGGCCGCCCCGAGGACTGCTGCCGTGTGGCACTGCTCTGGACAGGTCGCAATGCTCTCAGGAATCGTAAGCGGTTGCGCAGGCCCTAGCTCGATGACGTACAGATTCCGATCATGCAGCCACTCTTTAGCAGAGGATAATACCCTTGCATCGTTTCCGATTACGGATACGCGAGCACCCGGCGAAGGGAGGGCGTGGTATGAAGAAGATGAAACGTAGATCTGTCTGTTGGCGCCGCAGGCGCTGACGATCACGCACATGCAGAGCACACTGACGTGCCACATCACCGGCATGATAGTGTTCCGTACCATGTAATCGATTATAAGATAAGACGGGGTAGGGAGAAGTGTCTTTCTTCTGGCTGGGTTAGGATAAGATGATAGGCAGCGAGAGTTCGGTGGCATTGTTAAACTCAATCCCTCAACCGGCACATCTTCGGTAGCGATGCTCATCATCACCCCAGAGGCACGCACGGTGTTGCAAGACTTGCTTGTAGAACATCCGGATGAACGGGTGGTCCGTCTTGCCGTAAAGGATCTCGATGAGCAGCGCCTCGCTATTAATATCAGCCTTGAGCATGCTCCTTACCCCGGGGACCGAGTTCAAGAGAATCAAGGGATTACCGTGGCGATTGCGGCTGATAGCGTGAGTCGCTTGGACGGAGCGACACTGCGGTTTGCCAACAATGCATTCCATCTGGAACATCCAACTCCACCTCTCCGTGAACTGCGTCTCATTTCACCTAACTAGACCCTGTCGTAGGCTGACCCGTACGCTGATCACCTCGAATCTTCCAAGCAACATCATAACAGGGAAAGCCATCGTACCCTGACCAGGCTTCTGATCGTAACGAGTCAGTAACGACGTTCGCGTGGCTGACCAGTGGATGGATTATACAGAACCAGGCTTGTGATCATAACGGGTCAGTACTGAGGGAGGAGTATGGTTCTCTGGGAGGAGTTGGAATCGGGAAAGGAAGTGGTAAGCAGAACCGTTCAATTCATCGTGACGCCGATCGCCGAGAGGTAGGAGGCGGTGGCCACACCGCCTCCTACTTCCTTCTCACTGGAGGAGTATCCTCGGCGAGAAGAAGGCAGCGTCCGAGTCGACCGCTCGGCCCGGACACTGGTAGCTTACCATGAAGGTGTCTCTCGTGTGAATCATGATTTATGGATTTAATTTCAATAACTTAATAGTCTTGAGGCGGTGAACATCGCGAGGAGATGGAGCAGCAAAAGGAATCAATCAAGAGCGAGTCCGAGCCTAGCGGGCTGACGACCCTAAGAGTGACACTATGCCAGTAGTGCTATTCACACGGTGGGCGCCCAATTGCAGTGAACATACGAGATAAAGATTGCCAGCGTGGAACATCTTGAGTATTTCGAAATGTCACCCCTCCACCGGTTTGAAGGTTAAGCATGGTCCATTCCTGGTACAAGGCACAGGCATCCGGAGTCGCCGTGAGAGCTTCAGGTGTGGTAGCGACGACAGGCGGGACTGCCGGTCCGTTCTGTTCAAAGAATGGGGCAAGGTTTGCTCGGCGGCCACCTTCAGGGGCAGCCATGACGGTTCCACGCGGCTCATACGGCGCGCAGAGCAGATCCGCGCGATTCGTGAATGTCCCATCATCGCAGCGAAAGAATTGGTCGTTGCCTGATGCGAATGGTGCCGTCACGGCGAAGAAGATCAAGAGCATGAGTGGCATCATGGTAATACTCCTTCTGCAGTGACAAGTACCATATCTCAATGTTGACTGCCTATCGGACTCCAGTCGTGGACTGGGATTTTATAGCGGTGAGATTTGCTGCCGATGGCGATACAGCTTCATGGGCTATCGTAGCGCGCGCCCACCGGCACGTGCGTTGCGCGTATACCCGATAGAGTAGACAAGAGATAGAGGAGAACTTTAGCGGGAAGTCGCAGATCTCAAATATGCTCGTTAAGCACTGTTTCTCGGTGAACCTGCAAAGCCGCCCGATTCATGACCCCGAGTGGACCAGCCGGTGGCGCTGACCGTTGAGATCAATCGCATAGCGGAACCGTTCATCTGGAGTGGAAGAGGGCTCCCTGGTTGTTCATTGCTGGGGGCACTCGGGTCAAGGAGAACACAGGGGCATGGCGCATCGCCGACGTTCAAGGCATAAGCATCGATCCGATTTGGGGTCTGAAGAGCGGTTGGATCATCGCTCGGAGTGAGTTGATAAGCATCGAGCGCCGAAGTGGCCGGCGGCCAATTCCCGCCCGCATGATGCAGTGCAGTAGGGGTGATGTCGCAGGCGAGAACATAGCTGTCCTTCGGTAGCACAAGCAAATAGTTGCGAATGCGCTGCTGATCAAGAAGAGAAGACAATAACACGGCAATGTCAGCCGCATCTCCGGTCTTAATAGAAAGAGTGCGAGCGGGGTGTTGTGGGGCATGAAGCCACGGATTTTGTTTGGCTTCCGGCATCACCGTAGCCACGACAAAGTCGTAGAGCGCGAGCAATTGACAGGCCGTATCGTGAGGTTGGCAATGCGTGACCTGCGAGGTCGCCACAGTCTTGATGGACGGCACGTCTACACTCTCGGTCGGGCGATTTACCGGCTCCTGGACGGAGTGCAACGGGGCTGAAAGGGGCAGCGACCGACCGAGGGTGAGGTCAAATAGACCGAAGGCAAGTATTCCAATAAATAAAACGATGACTAGTGGCATGGCTGTGTTCCGACACAGAAGTGTAGCTGATCCAGAAAATTATGGTCGATCGGGATGCGCCTACAGGGATGGGTTTATCCTCGTCCGCGTAGGGGGACAATTGGATATTCTAGGGGTCCGGCATTACGACTCACTCGTCCAGATCACTCGTCCAGATGCCCGGAATAGATTTAACGGCTGAGACGGCCCAACGTTTACGACTTGCTCGCCGCACAGCGCCATTGGAATCTGCAGCGAGTCGTTCAAAAAGGGATGGAGACAGGAAGGGGGTGAGACGACTAAGAGGCGTATGAGTGGTTCATCATCCAATGCCAATTGCTCCAGAGTCTCTTCGTCGATCGAGGGATGTTCGGCCAGTTTCAACCGAACTTGAAATTGCATCATCTTCAACCGAAGCCGCAAGGAGGACGGCCGGAACGTCACGGCGTGAGTCGATCGTTCGCCGAACCAGGGCGGATCTGTCTTCAATAAGGATGGTGAAGGCCACGAACGGAATTGAGGCTCTTCGGGCAATTGCTAGTCAAACGCCGAGATCGGGGTCATTCGCCCAAAAGGACCAGTTCGTCCGCAGGGGCGTCGTGGTCCCAGGCGATCAAACGACGCAGGCCTGGTTCTGGCGCCGAGACAAGCGTCTTTAAAATCGGCGGAAAGGTCATTCCTGTGAGGCCCGGGTCGAAAGGGACATCTGATGTTCCATTTTTCGCGTCAACGTACATCCAGGACAGTCGCCGTAGCGGCCATGTCCAGGTACATGAAACTTTGTTACTTCTTGATACAGCTCGCGTCCCCGGCAGGAATTCCATACAAGCGGTTGCGGATGATCTTTCATACGTCACCTCCTAATTGATCGTTATATCGGCTCAACATTGCGAGGACTTGAGGAACTCCGCCGTTTCGGAGATGAAGGCCGGGTGGACCTCGGACGAAGATGATCGAGGTGATCAAGGTCGAGGGGTTGGATAACCTAGATGACAGGGGGTGGACAATGGAAAAGAGGCGAGTCGCCGCCTAATGTCCCTGATAGGAAGCTATAGTCCCATCCGCGGGGCAGATCTGTTGAAAAGTGCTGACCAGAGACGGTGTCACCCGATGAGGGGGGCCTTACTCCCTTAAACGATAGTGTGCGGATTCAGAGAAGGGTGAAGCGAGTTTAAGAAGAGAGATCGAGAGGCTGATGGGGTTCATTCACAGACGATCACAGTAAATGAGCCCCGATGAAACCCATGCACGTCTTATAGTCGTCGCATTCTCCATGCTGCGAGAGCGGCAAGTCCGCTACCGAGAAGAAGCAGCGAGGCTGGTTCGGGGACGGCAGGTCCCGTCCCGCCTCCTCCAGGTGTCGGGGGGATGACCACTGGGACACCGCCCACTAAATTAAACCAGATATGATGATTGGCAACCACTCCTGCGATGCCGTTTTGTGTTGATCCAGCCAGCACTTGCCCATTACCCGCTCCGTCGCCAAATCCAACGGCGCCGGGCGTCCCTCCGAATCCACCGGTGCCTCCACTCGCATCGCCAGTTTCCCAGTTCATGCCCTTGTAGAAAAATCCGATCTGTCCTTCACCAGCGGGAATGGCAAAGCCGGGGCCGCGCAACACCAGTTGGAAACTATTCAGCTTGTCGTCATGTGCACCAAAGTATCCGACCTGATCCCAGGTCACGATGATTTCGTTGGCGATATTCGTCCTGAGATGTGTCACACCGCTGAGTGCGCCCCGTGTATCCACATCAGCGAAAAATGGGGAGATGAGGGGCTGCGGCGCGCCTGTTGGGCCGCTCGGTGTGAAGGCCGAGATGCCATTGTTGAAGCTGATGTTGCCGTTGTTATTCACCCAGTATTGTGTTTGATTTGTCCCAAAAAAATTCAGCGTAAAGCCGAGAGGTTTTGGTCCGCTGAACCCGTCGTCATTGCGGCCGGTGGGATCGCCAACGCCCGCTGCATTGCCCCCGCCGGTCATGACGACCACATCACCAATCCCCCCGCCAATTGTATCGGTATAGTAGTTAGTGGAAGACACCAGCGCACTCTGCGGGATCACCGTTTCAACCGCATGTGCACCCGGTGCGCCTCCCATACAGGCAGCAACCGCGGTTGTCATCAGTATAGCTAGAAGCGACTTACGGCTCATCATTTTGAAACCTCCTCTACGGCGGTGAGCTTTGTGAAAATCTTGTCTCTGGTTGCGGGAGACATGCACGGCGCATCTGTTTCAGTATCTCGATGCAAGAACATCACTTGCTGGCAAGGAGCTCCAGCAAAATCGAGTCCAATACGTAACCATCTGATTGACAAGGCTATGAAGAGAACGGGTGATGGCAGGAAATCGGTGAGTGTCGTCTTTTCCGACTTGGAGCTACAGCCCTGTCGGCAGTATCTCCATTGATAGGGATGCCAACCTATTGATTCTGTGTGTGTTTAAAAATGTCTTGGGATCCAGATGCCGCAGGCACACGGAAAAATAAGTTGACACTATGTCAACAGCGCCTCGCAGCATATTGAATGGATGGCAGGTATGAGTCATCTGGGATTCAGGAGAGGCACGTACTCTGTTCTAGGGCATCGACACCGTAGACATTTGTCGGCCCGTTGCTATACTTTGTGTAGGCCAATGGACTACACATGGAGAACGTCGACATGAAAGAATTGCACGACGAACTTCACCGCTTGAACGGTCTACGTTTTTGCGGTGTCTGGCAGACTGAGCACGGTGAATTCGCTCTTTTTGAAGACGCGCTCGGTACGCGTTCTTCATTTATGTTAAAAACCGGAGAGACCCTTGGTGAGGGTGTGGAACGAGTGACGACTCGATATCGCACCGTCAGTTCCTAAGCCTTATTTTTATGCGGCGATGGCTCTAATCGCCTCAATCATTCCGTTTACCCTCTTTGGAAAGTGTGTGCCTTGTTCCGTAGGCTGGATCAATGCAGACACGCACCCGTTTGGTAAGATCTAATCCAGCCAACCCCTTTGCTTGAAATACCAATAAGGTGTGCCTCCCGCTAAGATCATGACCAGGATGGCAAATGGGTAGCCGAATGGCCATCCGAGCTCCGGCATAAAATCAAAGTTCATGCCGTAGATGCTGGCCACCAATGTCGGCGGAAGGAATACGACGGCGGCAATGGAGAAAATTTTGATAATCTTATTTTGTGCGAGGCTAATTATCCCAAGCAAGGCGTCCATTAAGAAGTTGATTTTGTCAAAGATAAAGCCTGTATGGCCGTTCAACGATTCAATGTCCCGCAATATCCCGCGCACCTCTTCATTTTGATCCGGCGAGAGGATTCGGCTGCGCAGCAAGAACGATAAGGCGCGCCGGTTGTCCATCAAATCCAAGCGAACCTTTCCGTTGAGATCCTCCTGGCTCGCTATGCGCTCGATATTATCCCGCATGATTCGATCCGTAATCTCCTTGTGTCGGTCCAACACCAGAATGCTGATTTGGTCTAAGACCTTGTAGATCTTTTCCAAGACGTCCGCATCCTGTTCCACGGAGAGCGCATAACAGGCGAGCATAATCCCCACCGCATCATGGACCATTCCCGGTCCGGCGCGTGCTTTCATCCTGAACAAGCGAAGGAACGTCAGGTCTTCTTCATGGACCGTCAGCAATCGCCCGTCGTGCAGAGTAAAGGAAAGATTGACGCTTGACGCTCCATCTTCGTAACTTTGTACAAATGTCGACTGGATATGGATGCCATGCTCGTCTTGGTAATGGCGCGCACTGGCTTGAAGGTCCTTCAATTCGTCGTCTTCCGGTAGCTCTAAGCGAAAAACCGACTGAACCAGTTCACGTTCATGTTCGGTGGGCGACACCAGGTCGATCCACAGGGTCTCTTTTTTCGTCAAGTCCTCTTTGGATGTGATCGGGGCTTGCATGAGCCGGCCCTCAATCAAGGTAAAAGCAGTGATCATGATGTCTAGACTTCCCGTTTCAGAAATATTGTGCTGAGACTCACGCTGGCTCCACTTCGATACCTGTGCCCCGATGTAGCTACATGCCACATGTAACACGAGAGCATGACAGATCGGTAATGTATTTAATCTATTTAAGGAGGAGAAGTTCGCAGAGAGGAGGGCGTGCTCAAAGATTTCGAATCTGAATTCCAATGCGTGAGCAGCCAGTCTTGAGAACTCATTGGAGTCTCGCCAGCCGCCGGTCTCAGACGTTCGTAGGTGCCGTCCGGACATAGACGCCGAGCCTGTTGATTGTCTCGTAGCCCGGCTCCAAGAATGTCCGTGATGATGGTCTCGCGCAGGCGCGGATGTTCCACGGGATAGAGGACTTCGACGCGGCGATCGAGATTTCGCGGCATGAGATCTGCACTGCCGACCAGCACTTCATCCTGACCACCGTTCCGGAAATGATAGATGCGGGCATGTTCGAGAAAGCGGCCGACGACGGAGGTGACCGTAATGGTAGAGCTCAAGCCGGGGATACCGGGCCGCAATCCGCAGATGCCCCGCACTTGGAGGTCGATCTTCACGCCGGCTTGTGAGGCGCGATACAGGGCCTGAATACACGGCTTATCAACCAAGGCGTTCAACTTAAATCCGAGATACCCATGGCCATGTTCCCGGTGGAGGCGAATCTCACGTTCGATCCGTTCCAGAATCTGCCGGCGCATGGTAATGGGAGCGACGAAGAGTTTCTCGTAACTTTTCTTGTGTGAGTATCCGGTTAGCGCATTGAACAGGTGCGTGACATCAGCGCCAATCGCCGGATCACAGGTAAAATAGCTCACATCCGTATAGATCTTGCTGGTCGCCACATTATAATTGCCCGTGCCGAGGTGTACATAGCGGCGAATGCCATCCGATTCCCGGCGCACGACGAGACACAGCTTCGCATGCGTCTTCAGTCCAAGTACGCCATAGACAACATGCACGCCCTCATCCTCCAGTTTCCGAGCCCAGGCAATGTTGTTTTCTTCATCAAAGCGCGCCTTCAGCTCCACGACCACCGCCACCTGCTTGCCGTTGACCCGGGCTTCCATAAGTGCCTCGACAATGGGTGATTTCGGGTTCACCCGATACAGCGTTTGCTTGATCGCGAGCACGTTCGGGTCAGTCGCGGCTTGACGGACGAAATCCACCACAGGACCGAAACTATCGTAAGGATGATACAGCAGCACATCCTCATGCCGGACCGCATCAAATACGTTACCCGGTGAAGTCAGCACGGCAGGAATCCTGGGCTGAAACGGCGGATCTTTCAGATCCGGACGATCTAGGCCGACCAGTTCCATGATGCTCGCCATGCCGATCGGGCTCTCAACGGTATCCACGAGATACGGTGCCAATTGGAGATTGCGTGTCAACGTATCGCGAATATCATCAGGTGTGTGGCGCTCCAACTCCAAGCGCACGGCGGATCCGAATTCACGCTCATCAACCTGGGCTTCAACTGCCGTGATGAGATCGGCCGCCTCGTCTTCTTCAATGGCAAGCTCCGCATCGCGGGTCACACGAAACGGATACGACGCGACCACCTCCAGACCAGGAAAGAGCGTCTCAAGATTGGCCGCCACGATTTCTTCGAACCAGACGAAGCTATACCCTTTGCCGGTGCTGGGCAGGTCCGTCTGTGGCACATGATTTCCGGGTTGGGTCAGGACGGGCACCAGCCGCGGAAACACGTCAGGCAATTTCAGGCGAGCGAAACACTCACCGCGCTCGGGATCTCTGACCACCACCGCCAAGTTGAAGCTGAGATTGGAAATGTGTGGAAACGGATGAGCAGGATCGAAGGCCAGCGGGGTTAGTGTCGGGAAGACCTCGCGCAAAAAATACTGCCGCAGCCGCTCCTGCTCGGTGTCGGCTAAGTCTCCATAATGCACGATGTGAATGCCTGCCTCGCGGAGCTTCGGCAGCACGTCCTCGCTCCAGCACGCGTGGTAGCGGCTCAGTTGTCTCTTCAATTCTTGACGGATGGCGGCAATTTGTTCCGATGGCGTCATGCCGTCAGGCGGCGCCTCCGTCGCCACGCCACTGAGCTGGCATCGTAGCCCCGAAACCCTGATCATGAAAAATTCGTCTAGGTTCGTCGCGTAGATGGCCAGAAACTTCACGCGTTCCAAGAGGGGATGTCGTTGATCCTCGGCCTCTTCGAGCACTCGGAGATTAAATTGCAGCCAACTCAGCTCGCGGTTGAGAAACAGCCCTGGACTGTTCAGATCCAGGGAGGAATCCGCTGTGGCGTTCGCCGGCTCTGATGGAGGAGTAACCATAGTGATGATCGCGACGGGTGCCTCGGTGGCCCATCCGGATGATGTCCTACGCACACTGCTTGTACTATCCTATCATGGCGAAAGGATGGACTTCTCCATTGCAGCCTTCCCCCTACACGATGCCTCAGTCACGTGGTATGGTATGCCATGGCGAATTTTAAGAAGAAACTTCCCGCCAATATCCCTGGGAATTTCTTTGTCGACTCGACCTGCATTAACTGCGACGCTTGCCGGCAGCTGGCGCCTGAGACGTTTCAGGAGCAGGAGGACTTTTCGTCCGTCTTTCACCAGCCCGCTAGTAAACTGGAAGTTCACCGGGCGTATCAAGCCATGATCGCCTGCCCGGTCGGCTCGATCGGCGTCATCGACTCAGATCATCAACATTGGCAAGAGGCCATGGCGAGCTTTCCACTTCGCCTCGATCAGGGTCTTTATTATGCAGGGTTCAATTCTGACAAATCCTTCGGCGGGAACAGCTATTATCTTCAGCACGCGGACGGCAATTGGCTCATTGATTCACCACGCTATCTCAAGCACCTGGTGGACGCGTTTGAGCGCTTAGGCGGTCTGCGGTATATTTTTCTGACGCATGAAGATGATGTGGCTGACGCCTCACGGTACGCCAAACGGTTTGAAGCGACACGCATTATTCATCGCGCCGACCTGATGGCTGCTCCCGAGGCCGAATGGGTCATTGAAGGACGCCAAACGGTGTCGGTCTCCAAGCAGTTTCAGATCATTCCGGTGCCCGGTCATACACCGGGCAGCATGGCGCTCCTATATGGCGAGCGATATTTATTTACCGGCGATCATCTGTGGTGGGACCGGGACTGCAAAAGGCTGGACATCCCTCGGGTGTATGTGGCCAATCAACACGATCTGGAGCAGTCGACCGAGCGGCTTCTCGATGTGCACTTTGAATGGGTCTTGCCCGGACATGGCGATCGCATCCATTTACCCGCAGAAGAGATGCGAGGCCAGCTTGAGCGGTTGGTGAAACGACGAACCGCGCAGCCCACCAAACAGTAGCGGAATCGACAGGATCCCGATTTGTGCACTGCGCCGACCAGAACAAAATCTGTCAATCCATGCCAGCGTTAACATGCCGGTCAATCCACCTCCAACAATGGAGTCCATTGTGTCTTTGAATACGACAAGGCCAAGCCGGTGGGGCTATGCCGCGTGGGCGTGTTTGCTTCTGTGTCTGTTGATGCCGACCTGGGCAAGCGCCTCGACGCCGGTCGAACTGGAAAATGCTCGCCCCGGCAGTGCGGCGTGGCACCTCACTAATCCAGCGGAATACGGAGAAATCGAAGGTTACGCGTCTCTCACCAGTGTGAACCGTGGCAAGGCGATCAAACTGTTCGTCAATACTCATGAATCGTCCTATACCATCGAAATCTATCGGATGGGCTGGTACGGCGGTGCCGGGGCCAGACGCGTCGTTGGACCTATTGAACGTCCGGGTACTGTGCAAGCGATACCGGAGCCGGACCCAGAGACGGGATTGATCGAATGCCGCTGGACGGATCCCTACGAATTGACCACCGCCAATCCCTCGGATCCGCGTGATTGGTTGAGCGGCATCTACCTTGCCAAGCTCACAACGGTCAGCGGGAAGCAGAGTTACATCATCTTTGTCGTGCGTGAAGATGAGCGCCCTTCGGATTATTTATATCAATCGAGTGTCACCACGTTTCAGGCCTATAACAATTGGGGTGGAAAGTCCCTCTATCAGTTCAACAGTGTGGGACGCGCGGCCAGGAAAGTCTCTTTCAATCGGCCCTACGCTCCCAGCGAGAATCCCGTCGCGGCGTTCGGCGGAGGAGCGGGAGAGTTTTTGACGAACAATTCACCGGGCGACCGGGTTTCTTCTGCGGGCTGGGAATACAACATGGTGCGGTGGCTCGAACGGGAAGGCTATGACGTAACCTATTGTACGAATGTCGACACGCATGCCGATCCGACCTTGTTAATGCATCACCGCGGATGGCTGTCCGTTGGGCACGATGAGTACTGGAGCTGGGAGATGCGGGACCATGTCAAATATGCGCGGGATCACGGTGTGAGCCTCGCGTTTTTCTCTGCCAATGTCTGTTATTGGCAAATCCGATTCGAGCCGAGTCTGATGAGTGGGGATCGGTACCGAACCATCGTCTCATACAAGGAAGACCCCGAGGATGAGTTTCACGAAGATCCTTACGTGCTCGATCGTGACCCGACGAACGATCATCGAGTCACGAGTCGATGGCGGCGGGCTCCCGTGAACAGCCCTGAAGAAGCGTTGCTTGGCGTCATGTACGAAGCGGACCCGGTGGACTCCGACGTGGTCATTGCGAATGCGGGTTCCTGGGTGACGAGCGGGACCGGTCTTCGGCCCGCAGATCATCTTCCGGGTCTCTTAGGGTATGAGGTCGATCGGGTGTTTGGATCCGGACCCGGATCCGTCACGGTGGTCGCCCATTCTCCCTACACCATCGGCGAGCAACCGCACTATTCGGACCTGGTCTTCTATGAGTGGCCCAGCGGTGCCACGGTCTTTGCCACGGGATCGATTCAATGGAGCTGGGGCTTGGATGATTTTAACGTCCCTCTGTTGCGCACATCGCGTTTGCATGCCGGCGCCCAGCAGATGACGCGGAATGTCCTGGCCCGTCTGGCGGGAGACCACTTCCCTGTGGCGGCTGTTTCTGGGCCGACGGAGGGGCGGACCGGTGTTCCTCTTTCCTTTAACGGACGCTCGTCGAGCGATGAGGATGGCGGGATTGTCGGCTATCAGTGGACGTATGGCGATGGGACCAGCGAGAAGGGACCGGCCACAACACACGTGTATCGCTCCCCGGGCCGGTACACCGTCACGCTGACGGTCATGGACGATCGGGGCGCGCGCCACAGCACGAGTCGGGAGTTATCCATTCATGAGTAGCAGGAATTGAAAAGGGCAGTGATGCCGATCGATCAGCGTGCGTCACGCTTATGACTCAAGGCCCCACAAGCGTTGAGGGGTGATCTTCCGCGTCATGTCCATCGTTCGCCGGTAGTCGTCAATGTGGCGCAGCCGGGCAGCAGCCTCCTGATCGACCAGCACCGTCACCTGAGGATGAAATTGCAGCACCGATGCCGTCACAGACGCCGTCACAGGTCCTTCTACGGCTGCCGCGACGGCATGGGCCTTGTGTTCACCTGACGCAAGCAAGAGAATTTTCCTCGCCTCCAGGATAGTGCCTAGTCCCATTGTAATGGCGCACTCCGGAACCTCCTCGTGCGGACCGAAAAAGCGACGGTTGTCCTTACGGGTTTGCGTCGCCAATGTTTTAAGCCGTGTCCTGGAGTTGAGACTTGATCCCGCTTCGTTGAACCCGAGATGGCCTTCTTTGCCAATGCCTACAATCTGCAGATCAATCCCTCCGGCCTCACGAATACAGCCTTCGTACCACGCGCAATACTCACCATACGAGTCTCGTAATGTTCCCTCCGGCATGTGAATGTTCTCCGGCCGGACATTGACATGATCGAAAAAATGTCGCGCCATGTAGGCGTGGTAACTTTGCGGATGCTGTGGCGGAAGGCCCAGATACTCGTCCAGATTAAACGTCACGACGTGCGAAAAATCGAGCCCCTCTTCGCGGCGGAGCCGGACCAACTCGCGGTACATACCCATGGGCGTACCACCGGTCGCCAAGCCGAGCGTCACATGCGAGCGAGTGTTCACCGCATAGGCGACCATCCGGGCCGCGTCTCGACTCAGCGAGCGATCATCGTCTTCCAGTACGACCAACACGAGGGGCCGGCTCCAGTCCCACAGAGCGTGCTGTACGTGGCCTCACAGCTCACGCAGCCATGGACGAGGCCACCGCAATCCGACGCTGTTGCATCTGTTCCCCAAGCGCGTTGACGTCCAGTTTGAGACGGGCAGCCGGGAAAATCAGCTCTTCCTCTTCCGAGACGTGATCCAGCACGGCGTCTTTCAGTTCACCAAAGCGGGTCTTGTAGTCGGCGGACTGCGCGTCCATCCCCTTCAGTTCCTGAATAAGATCCTTCACGATTTGGTGCTCTTCATATGAGACGGCGATGATATCGTCGCTGTCATCCGATTCTTCAACATCCATGTCTTCATCCAACTCTTCTTCCTCTTCGGTTGATGACGCTTCTTCACTCACTTCTTCATCTTCAATGACATCCTCAAAGTTGATGTGCTCGCGCACGGCCGGATAAAAAATCTCCTCCTCGAGAATGGTATGAAGAGTCAGCTCATTGAAGATCTGGGTGGCGATCGCCTGACGCTCGCCAACCTCGGCCCGTTCAAATTGACCGAACAGATCGGTGACAGTTTCGTGATCCTTTTTCAGCATATCGACGGCATTGGTGTCTTCTCGTGGTGTCTGGGCCATAGGACCTCCTCTTGTGTGACAGCCTCATTCTGCCCCGTGCCGCCGGCGTAGGGGTATCAGGCAGTGACTCTCCTGCGCGTCTCAATTTGTGTGATGGGTTCTATCGGTGTTTGGCGTAGGAAGTCCGCACATTGACGCCACTGACCGTGTCCGAGAGAGAAGCGATGGCATGGCGAAGACCAATGACAACATCGGCCAGTGCCCGGTAGCTGAGCTTGTCCGGTGTGTCCTGAGTCGTGTGGTAGAAGGGATATCGGAAGGGTGCCGTGTCGGTAAGCATGAGAGCGGGATATCGGCATTGCCAAAACGACCAGTGATCCGACGATTTGACTCCGGGCAGGAAGCCCGGGACTGAGACCGGCATAATGGGAACCCGGGTGCCTTGACGCAACCAGCGCGCGACGTCACGGACCAGACGGCGCGACGGCCGATTACCAACCACGGCGAGAAAGTTCCCTTGAAATGGTCGTAGTAACGTGCGAACCGGCCAGGGATCACGCAAGGGCGGATCCAGGCAAGGGAAATAGCCAATTGTTTCTAAGCTTAACATGGCGACAATGCGTTCCCCTCGCCGCCGGCATTCCCTGGCATAGACAAGACTGCCCATTTTTGGGGTGCGGACGTACGGTGGCTCTTCATTCACAAAGAAGACGAAGCGGACAGTGCAGCCGAAGCGGTCATGAGCAAAGAGGCGGGCGAGAGCGAGCAGCGCCGCGACGCCGCTGCCATTATCATTGGCCCCTGGTCCCCCGCGAATTGAATCGTAATGCGCCCCGATGATGATGATTTCATCACGACCTATGGGGCCGGCCATTTCGACTTCCAGATTGTCGCAAAAACGACCATTGACCTCATAGGTGTATCGCGACACGGCGAGTCCGTAAGACTGCACCGAGGTGCGGATGAACGAAGCCGCCCGCTGCAAATTCTCGAAGCAGGCGATATTGCGTTCGCCAATATCACCGGCCAGCGTGTGTACGTCCGCCCGTAGCCGGTCGATGAGCGCCTCACGAGCCCCATACTCAGAGAGAGACAATACCGCGCCAGGTATCGGCATAGTGAGTGCGCCAACACTAACCGTTGACGATGGTCCCTCCATTTGGATGGAGCACCTGCCCGGTCATGTATGATGAATCGCCCGACGCGAGGAATACATAGCTTGGCGCGACTTCCTCCGGTTGCCCGACGCGTTTCAGCGGAACATTGGAACCGAACGTCTCGACTTTTTCTTTTGGAAAGGTGGACGGGATCAGCGGGGTCCAGATAGGCCCGGGGGCTACAGCATTCACGCGAATGCCTTTCTCCGCCAGGCCAAGCGCCAAGGACCGGGTAAAGGCCACAATCGCGCCTTTGGTAGAGGAGTAATCCAACAACTGCGGGTTGCCCTTGTAGGCGGTCACGGAAGTCGTATTGACGATTGCGCTCCCTTCCGGTAGATGCGGCACAGCGGCCTTCGTCATATAAAAACATGAAAAGATATTCGTCCGAAAGGTGCGCTCGAGTTGATCCGCGGTGATCCTCTCGATGCTGTCCTGCGGATGTTGCTCCGCGGCATTGTTGACAAGAATGTCGAGCCGGCCGAGCGATTCGACCGTACGGGCTACGGAGTCCTGGCAGAACGGCTCGTGACCGACGTCACCCGCGATGGCCATACATCGGCGCCCTTCCTTTTCGACGAGACGCTTCGTTTCCTCGGCGTCCTTATGCTCATTCAGATAGACGATGGCGATGTCCGCGCCTTCCCGTGCCAACGCGATCGCCACGGCTCGGCCAATGCCGCTATCGCCGCCGGTGATCAGCGCCACCTTGTGCTGGAGTTTCTGGCTGCCCCGATGGTCAGGATCGTCAGTTTTGGGGCGAGGGATCATTTCGGACTCAATGCCCGGTTGACGTGTCTGTTGTTGCGATGGCTGTTGTTGTTTGGGTTTCGGCTTCGATTGATCCGGCGACATGGATCGTTCCTCCCATGTTGAAATGTCACTTCGACTCGATGGGCGCTGCGACGGCTGTCGACTGTCGTGCTACGCCGGCTGAGGGCTTCGCGGACGTTGGCGTGGGACATCAAACGTATACGCCTCGCCATGACTCAAATACCGAACCCTTTCTTCGAGTCCGGCTGAGCGCACTTCTTTCTGGAAGTGACTGAGAGGCGATTTAAAGACTGTGTAATCGTTGTAGTGAACGGGAATGGCAAGCGTTGGTCGAATGAGCTTGATCGCTTCCACGCCTTGCTTTGCATCCATTGTCACCAGGACGCCGAGCACGCGCGTGCCGCCGAGGTGAAGCAAAGCCTGATCGATGTTGGGATACCGCCGGGGAATGGCATGGAGCGCATCGTGGACGAGTGTGTCACCCGTGATATAGAGGCGGAAGAGAGGCTCCCCCGTGGTGGTCTCGAACTCGAGCATGCTTCCCATGACGGGCGGAAGCAGGCGTGAAAAGAGCCACGGCCCATGGCGGCCGGGCATCGCAGTAAGCCGCAGACGTACCGAGCCCTTTGCCATTGTCACATCCTCCCACGTCCGGAGCGGCACCGTTCGATGAAACCCTATTTTCGCGAGCGTCCGTGCGGCCTTTGGGGTCGTGACGAGTGGGAGGGCGCGATCCAGCGTGCGTTCGACGACCCCATCGAAATGGTCCTCATGTAAATGCGACAGTACAATGGCGTCAAGGGGAGGCAGATCAGCCAATCCCATAGCCGGCTCAGTGAGTCGCCGCGACCGCAGGCCATATCCCAAGTGCACAAATTCTCCCCGATGTAAAAAATTCGGATCTGTGAGGATGGTGAACCCGGCGTACCGAATGAGCACCGTCGCGGTACCGATAAACAGGATCGAGCCCTGTCGCACGTCGGGAGTTCCATCCTGTGAAGGAAGGTCTAGATGCTGCAATGTTGCCTGCACGGTAGTGCCTCCACTAATAGTAAACCGCCTGCCTAGAAACGCAGGACTCGACGTCGCCGCGAACATTCTTTTGAATGTTCGGGCGTCGATGAGACTGCGTCAATATTGATGTCCCGAAGGACTGGATCCTTCGGCCCTGGAGGTGTCTTATCGGATTCGTTCGCCCGGCTTACGCCGTATTATTCATGAATGTCGTCGCGAAGCGGCTAAGGAGCTCAAACGAGATCTCGCAGATGATCAAAAAGGTCGTCCAGCGAGGCCGCAGGCAAAGCCAACACCGCAGGTGTACCCTCTGGGGTCCACTGAGGATGTTGGCGAGACGAGAACGAAGCTGGCGATCCTTTTTCATCATCCTGCCAAAAGCCACGCATGCGGCCTAGGCCGCCGTTCGTTTTCGACTTCGCCCGCGACCAGCCGACTTGGACGATTTCTTCTTCGAGCGCGATGGCCCTGCACTCGTCTTCGCCATCAATTTTTCTTTGCGCATCATGGCGTCTTGTCCCAATTCCATCAAATCAAGATCCGACTCTTCAGCCTGGGGAAAAACTTGCGATTCCTCTTCCTCAATGTGATGCTTCACCATCTCCGCCATGACCTTAAACTTGGCTCGATAGCGCTCATCCTTCGGTCCCATCTTGCGCAGTTCCTTCATCAGAAGCTCAACAGCGTGATGTTCTTCCAACGCCTCATCCATCAAGTCTTCTTCATCAATGGCGTCCCGAATGGCGGGGTAGACCAGTTCTTCCTCAAGCTTGGTGTGAATCTCCAACTCTATCAACGCCTGATCGGCGATGCGTTGCCGTGAGCGGTTGTCGGCGCCTTCGAATTCCTCGAATAGGTCCTGCACCTTGCGATGGTCTTCTCTTAGGAGCTCAACCGCGTTGACGCCGCCCTCTTCTCCCTGCTCATTTTCGTCAAAATTCTCGTCAGATTGTTCTCGTTGTTTCATGTGGTCTCCTTGAATGGCAAAAAGTAGACGAATAGTGTCTGTGCCATAGACTACTGGCGGTAATGGCGTGGCGCAATCGGAGGCACACGACTGAGGCGTAGTGCCGACAGCCTACAAAGGAATAGCAGGGCAATGTTGCGAATCGTGTGTAGGCAGTACGTGAGCCGGTTATTCCATCAAGCCGCCGCTAAGCGGCGAGAGCAAGCTGGGTCCGTTGTATTGACCCACGGAATTCCCGCGAGCCGGCACTTGCCAAGACATGGGATTTGCCGGAGGAGCTCTCGTTCCATCGTTTGTTGCAGGGCCGGATCACAACTGATGAGGCTTAGGGACAACAATGGGGTAGATGAAGGAGTTGCTCGTCAAGAATGAAAGAGTCGTGCGAATTTCCGGGAGGCCCGGCGCTGAGGTTATTGGAGGGCGCAGGAACGGGCTTGCTGCCACCGTCGTTCCTGGAGGGCTTGCTGAAGTAACGCGACAATGAACGTGGCATCGAGAGGCTTGGTCAGGAACGCGTATGCCCCTGCCGCTGAGGCCTGTCCACGAAGGCCATTTTCGCCGTGGCCGGTAATCAGAATCACGGGCGTGCTGGGCTGAACTTCGCGCATTTTCATTGTTAAGGCCACGCCATCCATGCCCGGCATACGAATGTCGCTGATAATGGCGTCATAGGGTTTATCCTGAACGAGCTGCAGCGCCACGTCGGGATTGTCAGCCGTATCGACAACGCAGCCGTGCAATCGTGACCGGAGCGTATCGGGCAATGCCATCAAGAGCGCCGGATCATCATCAATAAGCAAGAGACGATGGGGCAGAACGGCTGAAGTGTCTTCGGTATCAATCATGATGTGACTATGTATCACCTGTGCTCGGTACCGCCTATCAGTCATTGTGAAGGGGGATGTCGGACGACGGCCCTGAGAGATAAATTCTGGAGGGGACGTTTATGGAATGACTCTCACATGAACCGTGCCGATCGCCGTCGCGCCCTGCTGGTCGCTGACGAGGTATCCGAAGGTCGCAGAACCCGTAAACCCTCGATCAGGCTCATAAGTCACGTGGTCTTTGGCGAGGCGCACGGTGCCGTGGGTATCATCATTGGCCATGACTGCTATGACGGTCAGGACATCTCCATCGGGGTCCATATCGTTGGCCGTTAGGTCGGCGGAGGGGAAGGTCAAGGTCGCATTCTGGCGAGTGGACTTACGATCGGGATTAGCAACCGGCGGATCATTGATCGTATTGGCATCGACGGGAGGCACGGGCAACCAGGGTGGTGTCATGGTCTGAGCGGAACGATGAGGAGGACGTAACTGTTCGCCGAGTGTGCCGCTTCGTCGAAGGACGGCTTGCAACAAGAGCGGCGTGACGAAGGTCGTGAGTGTGCCCATGAGGACGAGAATCGAGAAGATCTTTTGGTCAATAAACCCATTCGTCAGGGCAATACTGGCGATGACCAGTTCCATAATCCCTCGGCCATTCAAGCCTATCCCCAGGGCAATACTGTCCTGCGTCGATTGCCCTGCCAACTGTCCCCCTAAAAACCCGCCTGCGATTTTTCCCACGAAAGAAATCACCAACACCGTCACGACTAATGGCCAGTCGGACAGCGTCGACGCATTGAATTCCAGGCCGATTGCAGCAAAAAACAACGGACCGAGAAATCCCATGGTAATGCGGGACGCTGTTTTCTGGACTTCCTTGAAGTTCGCAACCCCCAACCACTGATGGCTCAACAGCATGGACCCAAAAAATGCTCCCACGACGAAATGAAGACCGACTAGCTCCGACGTTCCCGCGAAGATCAGCACAAAGAGCAGGGTCAGGGCAAACAAAGCTTCTTTGCCTTTGAGCTCTGCGAGCCACCGGTTCAGCCACTGCCGGGACAACGGGATCCGTCCACTCGAGTACCGGATCAGGTGACTCGCGAGCAGCACGCATCCCATGAAGAACAACGTCTTAGCGAGAATCCAGAATGCGCCTTGTATATACGTCCGCCAATTTCCACCGTCCTGCTGCATTTCGAGAATAATGCCCAACATGAGCAGGGCGCTTACGTCATTTAAGATGGCGGCCGAGATAATCTGGCGGCCTAGCTTCGTCTGCAGGACGCCGAGATCCATGAGAATGCGCACACTGACCGGTAAGGCGGTAATTGCGATGCACAGCCCCAAGAAAATGTTCCGCGTCATATCGAAACCAAAGATCCATCCTGCCGCAATGCCCAGTGCTAACGGGACCACGAATCCCATGACGCCGACCCAAATACCTTTGCCTTTCATCGCTGTGCGCAAGTCATGGAGATCCATTTCCATACCGGCGAGAAAGACGAGCAACAGAACACCCAGCTCGGCGATGGCTTTGAGTTGCGGCGTCATCGCAATGAGGCCAAGGATCGAGGGGCCTAACAGAATTCCGGCGGCAATTTCGCCGATCATGGACGGCTGGTGGTACCGCTCGGCGATTTCCCCCGCAATACGAGAAACCACAAGCAACAGCAAGATGGATTCGATCAGGGGCATGTCACATTATACGAGAGACGTGAATCAGCATTCCGCGTTGGCCTTGAATCGGCCATACGAAGGAGACGGAAGCGCCTTCTATGTTGGAAGGGAGCCCTTTTTCATCATCCTGAAGGGTTCTACCCTTGTTGGGCAGTCTTGGCTCGTTTGCGTGGCAGCCGTGGATCGAACGGTGATCGGCGCCCTCGAGGCTTGCGTTCAGTATCGATGACCGTGTTGGTCAGGCCGTCGCGACAGTTGTCGCAATGGCCGCAGTCTGTCGGAGGCTCGTTTCCGAAATAGCGCGCCAAATATCGCACGCGGCACATGGTCGTCTGCCCGTAGCGCATCATGCGATCGAGCCGATCGCGATCGTCGGCATGGCGCTGCTCATATTCTTTGAGAAAAGAATCGAACTCATCGTTGGTGGAGAACTCGCGAAGTTTTCGGAGACGCCTCCCACGCTCGATAATGCCGGTCGCCTCCAACAGCGCCACAATGACTTTGATGCGATTCTTGTGCAGTCCTGTCGCGTCGACCACGGACGCCACCGTCACGCCTTTCTCCGATCCACTGTCTTTGGAGAGTTGACTGATCGTCTGATAGACCCGCAGCGATTCCTCGCGGTGTGGATATTTTCCGCCCAAAAAATAGGCTTGTACCCGCCGATCTTCTAACCGGTACAGCAGGACGGCCCTGGCGGGTTGGCCGTCGCGTCCGGCACGTCCGGCTTCTTGGACGTAACTTTCGATGGAGTCGGGAAAGGCATAATGGACGACGGCCCGCAGGTTCTGTTTGTCGATGCCCAGGCCGAACGCTTTGGTGGCGACGATGAATTGGTAATGGTCCCTCATGAAGGCACGCTGCGTCTCTTCGCGGTCGTTGGCGTTCATCTTGCCATGGTAACGGCCTGCGCGAATCTGTTGTTGCAAGAGACGAGCATGCAGGTCATTCGCCTGCCGGATCGTCGGCACATACACAATGCCCGGTCCATCGTGTGTAGCGTGAACAATCTGCATAAGACGTTCAAACTTTTCGTCGTCGTTGACGGTCCTGAACACTTCGAAAAAGAGATTGGGACGTTCGATGCCGTGATTAACGACCAGGGCGTCCTCAATGTCGAGCTGCTTCAGGATGTCGGTTATGACGTCAGGCGTCGCGGTGGCGGTGAGGGCCAGCACGGGAGGCCGTCCTAACGTTCGAATCGCATCGCGGATGGCGAGATACGCAGGGCGAAAGTCATGGCCCCACTGCGACACACAATGTGCCTCATCCACCACAATTAGTGACACCCCCGACCGTTTGAGGATGTCGAGGTAGTCCGGATTTTCTAATCGCTCAGGCGTGATATAGATGAGTTCCGGCTCCCTGTCTCTAATATCTTGGATGGCATCGCGCTCCTCAGTGGCCGACAAGGTGGAATTCAAATTGGCCACCTCAATATTCTGGCCTATCAGTTTGGTTTCCTGATCCTGCATGAGCGAGATGAGCGGTGAGATGACAACAATCGCCCGTGGTAGAAACAGTGAGGGCAGCTGATAGCACAGTGATTTGCCGCCTCCAGTGGGCAAGATGCCGAGTGCGGACTTGCCGTCCATGACGGCTTGAATCAGCTCTCGTTGCCCTGGTCGGTAGGCGGTGACGCCAAAGCGCAGCCTGGCCTTTTTCTCGTTGAGGGGCGTCCAGCGCCAGGCTTCATTCATGTATGTGTGGGCTTACCAAGATGCAGCGCGACAATGCCAAGGTCTTCCTAGCCTGGATTATTTATGAATGCCGTCACGAAGCGGCTGAGAGGGAAGCCCGCCGGGACTTCTCGCAAGTGAGGGCGACGCAGGCGTACTTGCGGTCCGTCGAGGAGATCGAACGAGAAAAGCCCCGCCGGGCGAGAGGATCGGCCGCTGTAGTAGGTGTTCACGAATAGTCCAGGCTAAAGCTTAGTGTAACAAATGTTGAGCAGAATGTGTGGCGGGTGGCCGACAGTTTTGCCGGGTTCTTGAAAATCTTTCTAATATTCCGGTGAGCTATCCAATAGGATATTCAAAAAGGTCGACAATTGCACCCGCCCACCCCAAATGCGCCCAGACGCATTCCTTCCCGAGCAAGGCCGCAGGCGAAGCCAACACCGGAGGTGTACCAACATTTGACCCGCCCAGCCCTGAGCCGGCCAAGACCGACTCTTGCCCAGGGGTACATTGAGGATGCTGGCGAGACGAGAACGAAGCTGCCGGCCTTTTTCAACGTCCTACCTCAGGATTGTTGAGCAGAATGTGTGGCGGGTGACCAGCAGCTTTGCCGGGATCTTGAAAATCCTTCTGACATTCCGGTGAGCTATCCAATAGGATGTTCAAAAAGGTCGTGCAGCAAGGCTGCAGGGGAAGCCAACACCGCAGGTGTACCCTGTGGGGTACATTCAGGATGGTGGCGAGACGAGAACGAAGCTGCCGCCCTTTTTCAACATCCTAGCTAGGACAAGTGGCGCTCAGCCATGCAGCACTTGCGCGACAATCGCCGTGCGAGTCGAGCACTTCGTTTTTTCCATGATGTGCTTAATGTGAGCTTTAACGGTGGGCTCGGTAATCCCCAGGGCTGAGGCAATTTCCTTGTTCGTAAATCCCTTGGCTAGGTTTTGCACCACGCTTTGTTCGCGGTTGGTCAACTGAAAACGTTCCTGAATTTGTTGCGCCACGCGTTCTCGCCGTCCCATCGCCTCCATCACGATTAAGACACGAGAGTCCGGTCCCGGAAGTCCGAATCCGCGGAGCAAGATCGGTCGTTTCGGGTCGCCGACCAAGCGCCTCACCTCGAGCTGTTCCCAATCCTTTGATGCCAACTGTCCTTTAAGAAGGGTGTGGATTTCTGTGCAGATGTCAGTGACGGCCGTGGGAAGCAATCCACCGGCTTTAACCGTCTCGGCGACGGTTTGAGCGTCATTAATATGGCGGATCAGCTCCCAGCCGCGTCGATTCATATGGAGCAGCCGGTTATCCGTCGACAGGATGATCAGTCCAGGTCCTCCACGTAAGTCAGCTATCCCCTGTAAATCATGATAAAATCCAACCGGTGCTTCCATTGTCGTGCCCCTATCCGTGCCCTTGTTCATGTCACTCCCTTTGATCGTACTTTCGGCCCTGATCCAATTTACCTAGGTTGGTACCATATAGATAAGTTCGAAAATAATCAATCAGACTAAAGTCGAAGATCTGCGAAAAAACATAATTACTACAACTAAGCAGTCATATAAATAGATAAGTTATTCAGTATGTTACTGATGAAGTTATATACGCAACGCTCGCATGAGTATCCTCGTTAAAAATACGACGATGTACTAAGTACGGAAGTCGCATTGAAGGAGTGAGGGCGGTTGTCGGCACTGTGGCGAAGGTGAAATCAACCATGCTTCTTTCGTAGGGGGCACAACAGTACTTCAGATGGATTGAGCTAGGAAAACTAAGGTAGTACTGTAGCTTACACATGCGCGGGTATAGGACAGCAGGTTTGACACCCTCGTTCAAGATGGTACGCTAAACAGCACTACTTAATGGGACACGATATGGCTGTGCATCTCGGGATGGAGACTGGAGGAGACATGATGGCGGCACCGGACTGGGAGTGGCGGACGGCGCCAAGCCAGCAAAAACATAGCGAGCGAGTCACCATGATTCGCCCGATTGAGTATGAGAGCACCAGCCCGATCGATCCGGACCTGTTCGAAGAGCAATTCCATAGTCGACAGGGCAAGGCCCTGACCCTGAACATCAGCTCGGGCGGCATGTTGCTCGTTATGGATCATGCGCCAGGCCTCCTGCAGCTCCTCAAGGTGCACGTGCCTATCCCGATCCAGAAAACCCACATCCCGACGTTGGCAGAAGTCGCCTGGACTCGACCGCTCCCAATGGGGCCACAGGATTTACACTTCGTAGGACTCAAGTTTGTACTCTAATCCACGGCTTTCTCGTGAAAACCTTGCGACAGATTCCAAGACGATAAAGGCTCATCGGCCAGGAGGCAGTATGAATCGTCTATTTATATGGAGCGTAACAACTGGGCTGTATGTCGGGCTCTCACTTGGAGCGGCCTTGGCCCAGCAGGCGGCGCCCATAGCGACCAAGTCACCCACCTCGACGTCTGCACTGAGCCTACCGAGCACGGTCACATCGCCGGCACCCGTTACAGCGCATCAAACGGCTGAGAAGTCCTCGTTGATTGTGACGAAGGAGTACATCATTGGACCCGAGGATGTGCTCGAAATCACGGTTTGGCGGAATCAGGACCTGTCTAAGGTGGTGGCAGTCCGGCCCGATGGGCGAATTTCCATGCCCTTGATCGGCGACGTGACGGCGGTGGGAAGAACTCCATCACAGCTCACGGAGGAAATCACAGCACGACTGAAGGAGTTCAAGGAAAATCCGTCGATTGCCATCGTCGTGAAGGAAGTGAACAGCTACACGGTGTTTGTTCTGGGTGAAGTGCAAAAGCCGGGAAGGTACCCACTTAAGAGTAAGACGACGCTGCTGCAGGGCATCACGATGGCCGGCGGGTTCACCCCCATGGCGTCGCGAAACAAGATGGTGGTCTTTCGATTTGTTGATAACGGGTCGGGTGATGAACGGATTAAGGCAAGTTACGACGATATCGTCCTGCGTGACGGCTCTCGTCAGAATGTTGAACTCAAGCCTGGAGACACCGTGGTGGTTCCAGCGGAAACAATGGTGTTGATGCCATGAACGTAAAGTTTTTGAACCAAACTGCTTCGGCATGTCTAGCGATTCTTCTGATCGTCGCCGTCGCGGGATGTACGTCTCGTTCCGGGAATCTGAAAGAAACTCAGACAACTCCAACGGATTTCTTTTTAGGGCCCGAAGATGTGTTGGAAATAACAGTGTGGCGCAATCAGGACCTATCACGCCAGACCGTCGTCAGGCCGGATGGCATGGTCTCGATGCCGCTGATTGGCGATGTGCAGGCCAGTGGTTTCACGGCCAACCAGCTTGCGGCCCGGATCGCGGACCGGCTCAAGGAATTCAAGGAAAGCCCGTCCGTGTCGGTCAGCGTTAAAGAAGTCAACAGCTACAACATTTTCGTTTTGGGCGAAGTGCAGAAACCCGGAAAGTACCAACTCAAATCGAATACGTCAGTGCTACAAGCGATAGCAGTAGCAGGTGGCTTCACGATTTATGCTTCAAAAAACAGGATGCAGGTGGTGACGACTGAAGTCAATGGTGATGGACGACCGCACGAGATTCGTATTCCCGTGCGCTACAGCGAACTTCTAAGCGGAAAAGGAGATCGAGGAAATTTTGTCCTGAAATCGGGGGACATCGTTGTGGTGCCATAGGGTTAGTGGGCGGGATCTCCCAACGGCACCTTTTGTCGTCACGGGTCTAATCCTAGCGGTATTGATTCCCCAAGAGCTCTGGGCAGAGCCATTGTTGGTTCAATCAGAGACCAAGCTGATTCCGGCACTGACAATTGCTGAGCGGTACGATAGCAATGTCTTTTTCATACAAGGAAAGAATCTCGAAGATTATGTCACCACCTTTACACCTCAACTCAGGCTTGACCATTCAGGACGGCTGATATCAGGGAGTCTATTAACATCCTTGACCGGAGAGTATTACGTCAAAAATCCGGGGTTCAACTATATTGCGCCCAGTGCTGCTCTTAACCTGAACTTGGACGACTTGATAGGACAGTTGGACAGAAAAGCTAAGTTGAAGGTGAGCGATAACTTCATGTTTACGCCAAAACCGTTGGCCTTTATTGGACCTGAATCAGGAAGTGAGGTTCCCGACACTTTTGTGCGAGGAATTCAGGCGTCGCGTGCGAATGCTCTCATGAACATGGCCATGGCTACCGCGGCATACCAGTTCACTCCTGGCGTGACGCTACAAGGGACCTATACACATTCCATAATGCGATTCGGGACTGTATTGGTCCAGCCAAGCGTCGGAAGGTTCTTCGATACGACTTTCCAAAACTATAGTATCGGCCCTCAATTTCAGGTCACAGCGCTTGACGTGTTGAGTCTGAACTATCAAGGCTCTCGTGCGGAGTTCGGTCAGGACGGCGTCTTCAGCTCAAGTTTTAAAACTCAAGGAGGAACATTGGGGTGGAACCGAAAGCTGACCTCAACCTTAACGGGCAATGGCTCTGTGGGGTTAACGCAAATTGGTAGTGGATCGAGTGCAACAATAACCTATGTCGTTGATGCTTCCCTGCAGTGGCAGCGTGAGTATGGTGGAGCAATGTTGCGTTATTCTCGCTCAGTCTTCCCCAGTTTTTTTGTTGTAGCTGTTCCACTGCTTAGTCAAGTCATCACTGTATCAACCACCTATAATCTTTCTGGAGATCTATCACTAACGGGAAGTGCGAATTACGCAAGAAACGAATCTACCAGCGGCCAAATACCGTTAAATTTTGACTCCTATGCGTTGTCTATGTCCCTGAGTTACACCATCACGCGGTCGATCAGTGCAATTGGTTCATTCACACACTCGCAGTTTAGCCAGTCGTTCTCAGGAAGTGACTTAACGTTTAATCGCAATGTCGCAAGTCTCAGTCTCAGAGGAGAGTGGAACTGACAATGACTACAGCATCCTCGACATCGATAAGCCCACAAGATTACTGGAACATGGTGATGCGGAAGAAATGGCTGGCTTTGTCCATCTTTCTTCTGTCGGTAGGTGTTGCGATAACTTTGTGCTTTATCATACCGAAAAGCTATCGCTCCAGTACGTTAATCGTCGTTGAAGATCAAAAGATTCCAGAGAATTATGTCAAAGGAATTGTCGGTTCAAACATAGAAGAGCGGCTCACAATGATTCAGCAGCAGGTGATGAGCCGTACCCTACTCAGTCAGGTCATTGAGGAATTTAAGCTCTACCAGGATGATGCGAGAAAGCAGGGGATCGAGAGTGTGGTTGAGCGCATTCGTAAAGGCATTAAGGTGGACATGTATGGAACTACGGGAGGTGGCGGTAGAGGCTCCATAGAAGCATTTAAGATCTCTTTTGCCCATGAGAGTCCCGTAATCGCGATGAAAGTGACGGCAAAGGTGGCTTCTCAATTCATCGAGCAAAATTTGAAAGTGAGAGAACAGTTGGTCGAGGGAGCGTCGGAGTTCATCGAACAAGAATTAAACCTGGCCAAGAGCAGATTAGAATCCCAAGAACAAGCCATCAGCACTTTTAAATCAAAGTACATGGGTGAACTACCTGGCCAAATGGAGGCCAATCTTCGAGCATTGGATCGACTTCAGAGCGATCGAACGGCAATTACTGAAGGCCTCAGTCGTTTGAACGATCGTCTCGGCATGGTTGAAAAGGCGATGAAAGAGTATGAAGCCACCGGTGTAACGAGCCCGGGCGTTCCTGTGATGCAAGGGAGAGGCGTTGATCCGGTCGCTGTTCGTCTGAAAGAACTTGAAAGAAACTTGGCCACGCTAACTGCCGAATATAAAGACAACTATCCGGATATTATTTCGACCAAGCAGGAAATTGAAAAAGTAAAGGCACAGCTAGCTGGTAAGACAGATGATGGCGAAGCAAAAATCGAATCCAAGAGCATTCCGATCGATCCATACCTAAGGGAACTTCATAAGCAAAGAGACGAAATTAAATCTGATATTGCCGCACTAAAAGAACGCCATATTCGGCTGACCGGCCAGATGAAAGATTTCGAGGGGCGAGTGGAGCGCTCTCCTGCCCGTGAGCAAGAATTGATGATCTTGCTTCGTGACTACGGGAACCTAGGTGAGAACTATCGCTCTCTTCTGGACAAAAGATTGAACGCACGAGTTGCTGAGAATTTGGAAAAAAGGCAGAAAGGTGAGCAGTTCCGAATCATCGATCCTGCCAATTTACCGGAAAAACCAGAAAAGCCCGACATTATGAAAATCATGCTGATGGGCCTTGCAATAGGGTGCGGCCTGGGAGTTGGAGCACCGATTGCGTTAGAACAATTTCAACCGGCATTTAGAAAATCCGAGGAGGTGGAGTCGCTATTGGGACTTCCAATCCTCGCATCTATTCCCCTATTTCACACCGCCTTTGGGATGTCCGCTCGAACATCGACAAAACTATTGGGCTATGCCGGTGGACCTTCGCAGCCGACTCAACCAGTTCCAGCTCTGTATTTAGAAAAAGCAGAATCCGGACTGAATGGAAATGGTCATAAGGCACCGTCCAATGGTGCCGAAAAAGCATGGATACGGCCTTGGGCAAAATGGAAAGCTTCACCGGTTTCTTCGGAGGAGTTTCCTGTCGAATTGAATCTCGTAAGCAAGTGGAGACCTTGGTCTGTCGTC
Source organism: Nitrospira sp. Nam74 (assembly GCF_965152615.1). NCBI lineage: Bacteria > Pseudomonadati > Nitrospirota > Nitrospiria > Nitrospirales > Nitrospiraceae > Nitrospira > Nitrospira sp. Nam74. The sequence continues at coordinate 991,745 of NZ_OZ224220.1, forward strand.
ACAGAACAGTTTCGCGTCGCGGCAACGCGCCTGACCCTTATGCAGGGCAATCGAGGTAGTACGGTGATCATTGTTACGAGCGCCGTCAAAGGCGAAGGCAAATCAGCGGTGGCCGTCAATCTTGGCTATGTACTCGCACGCGATCTCGGCAAGTCGACATTGATCATTGATGCCGATCTCAAGCGCCCGGTGGTTCATGGCTATATGAGCAATCCATTAGCTCCAGGGCTACAGGATCTTCTTGAAGGCGAGCAATCGATCGATGCGTGTCTACATCCGCAAGGGGAATTGCCTCTCTGGGTCATGCCGTCAGGCACACCAGCGGACCAAACAATCGAACTATCTAAAATTAATCGGCTGAGCGAGACCATTACGCAGCTGCGCGGACGATTCGACTACATCATTCTGGATGCACCTCCCATTCTTCCGTTGGCTGATATGCATGTCTTGTCAGGTATGGCCGATGTCGTGGCAATGGTGATACGCGCCGGCATCACACGGCAGGCAGTCGTGCAAAAGGCGCTCAGTACCCTGAAGTTGGGCACGGCTCCCTGTATCGTCTTGAACGGATTGCAAGCTGAAGTCATCCCTTATTACATGCAGGAAGGGTACGACTATTTTTCTCAGAAAAAGGAACTCCCTCGCGCATGAACGCTATGAGAGAGTCGGTTAATACCACGGCAACCGTACCCAAATCTGTGCTTGGAGACCGTTCATTCTCGACACGACGGAGTCGCGTCTTGATACTGGGCGGCGACCAGCTCGCTAAGGAACTTGGACAGACACTCGTGTACAGGAGCAAGTTCCGTTACGAGCTGGTCGGGTTCTTGGAGGCCGATTCAGCGCGTATCGGAGAACGCATGGTGAATCCCGGCATTATCGGAAGTTTCGATCAATTGCCTGAGATCGTCGAGAGCTATCGCATCGGAACGATTGCAGTCTGTATGAGTGATAGGCGTGGGGGTCGACTGCCAGTGCAGATGTTGCTTGACGCGAAGGCGATGGGGGTCGAAGTTGTCGACGGTCATGATCTATATGAGCAAGAATCGGGACGGCTTTCGATAGATCTCTTAAAGCCGAGTACGCTCATCTTCTCCACGGGGTTTAGGCGACGTGCCCTGACAATGGGTCTAAAGCGTCTATTGGATGCCACAGTCTCTGCGCTAGGGTTGATCGTCCTTGCGCCTCTGTTCGCGTTCATTGCGGTACTGATCAAGTTGGAGTCCAAGGGACCGGTGTTTTATCACCAAACGCGTGTCGGACTCCGAGGAACGCCTTACTCTATTTGGAAGTTCCGGTCCATGCAGGCAGACGCGGAGGCTGAGGGGGCACGCTGGGCAGTAAAGGGGGATAGTCGGATAACGCGAGTCGGGAAGTGGCTCAGAAAACTGAGAGTTGATGAGCTCCCCCAATTGATCAACGTGTGGAAGGGGGAAATGAGTCTCGTTGGACCACGCCCCGAGAGGCCGGTCTTCGTCCAAGAGCTGCGCAACAAAATCCCATATTATGACCTCCGCTATACAGTCAGGCCTGGGATTACTGGATGGGCTCAGATCCGGTATCGCTATGCGGCAACGGAAGAAGAGTCCCATGTGAAGCTTCAATATGACTTGTATTACGTCAAAAATTTGTCTCTGGCTCTTGATGCTCAGATTTTGATTGAGACGGCTCGGGTCGTGTTGCTCGGTGAAGGGGCACACTAGGAAGTGGCACGCATTGGCAGAACAAATTATTCCTCTCGTCACTAATTCTTATCTAGATACCATGTTACAGGAATTTGCCTCGATACCCTTGTTGGATGCCGCCTTCTTCGGATTTTTATTCATTGTGTTTTATACCTATGTTGGTTACCCGCTGCTGCTGACTGTGTGGAGTCTGAAAAAGCCGCGCTCGCTCGTGCGGGAATACTGTACTCCTCGGGTGACGATTGTAATTGCAGCGTGGAATGAAGCACGGCATATTGCGGCTCGCATCGAAAACTGTCTTCAACAAGTGTATCCTCCTGACCTCTTGGAAATTGTCGTAGTCTCGGACGGATCTACAGATGCGACGTCATCGATCGTCAAATCATTTGCCGCCAGAGGTGTGCTACTGGTCGAACTGGAAGAGCGGATGGGAAAGGCCGTGGCATTGAATGTCGGTGTGGCGGCCGCGCATGGGGAAATTGTTGTCTTTGCCGATGCCAGGCAATCATTTTCAACGACAGCAGTCCGCGAATTGGTGGCCAACTTTGCCGATGCGTCGGTGGGAGCTGTCAGCGGTGAGCTGATCTTGGAATCAACTATGGGGGGGGCCACAGCAGAAGGCGTGGGTCTGTACTGGACGATTGAGAAATGGGTTCGCCAAAAGGAGGCTGCCATTGATTCCATCGTTGGTGCAACAGGAGCGATTTATGCGATCCGACGCGATTTGTTTGAAGCCTTGCCTCCGGGGACGATACTTGATGATTTGCTGACTCCCATGCGCATCGTCATGCAAGGCTTCCGCATCGTGTTCGAAAGCCGGGCGCTGGCATACGATCGGGTGGCAGATGATTATTCGAGTGAATTCAAACGAAAGGTGAGAACGCTGGCTGGAAATTATCAAGCCATGAGTCTGTGCCCCGGTCTCATGAAGCCGTGGGCCAATCGCTTATGTTTGCAATTTATGTCACACAAAGTATTCCGCCTGATAGCGCCTGTTGCCCTGATCGGGTTACTTGTGACTAACCTTGCACACCTTGGAGGCTGGTATACCGTGTTTATGATGGTACAGGTGACGGGGTACACGATGGCCTTGGCCGGATGGTGGCTCAGCAGGATTGGAGTTCGTGAGCGGCTCACAGGTGCAGCCTTTACCTTCTGCTTGCTCAACTATGCGGCGGTGATGGGCGCCATTCAGTTCTTGAAAGCGGAGGCTGTCCGTTGGGAAAAAGCAAGTTAACCTGCATTAATCATGAATGTCGTCGCGAGGCAGCTGAAACTGAAGGCCCTTTTATTGCACCCTCCCACCCCAGCGCGCCAAGACGCGCCCCTTCCGTGGGCTTCTCGCACGGGATGACGACGCAGGCGTACTTGCGGTCCGTCGAGGAGTCCGAACGAGAAAAGCCCTGCCGGGCGAGAGAATCGGCTGCCGCAGCAGGCGTTCATGATAATGCAGGTTAGAAAGAGGAACGTATGAAAGTAATGTGTGTGGTTGGCGCAAGGCCCAATTTTATGAAAGCCGCGCCTGTCATTGAGTCGTTGCGGCGGTATGCAGACATGCAAGTGATGCTCGTGCATACCGGTCAGCATTATGACCATAAAATGTCGGCGCTATTCTTCGATGAGCTTGGGATGCCGAAACCGGATGTGGACCTTCAGGTAGGTTCAGGTTCCCACGGTGAGCAGACCGGGCAGATCATGATGAAAATAGAGCCGCTCATGAAAGCGGAAAGGCCGGACGTCGTCATTGTCTTTGGTGACGTCAATTCAACCATCGCGGCTGCCTTGTGTGCTGCAAAACTCGGCATCCAGATAGCTCATGTTGAAGCTGGTCTGCGAAGTTTCGATCGGACAATGCCGGAAGAAGTGAACCGGATTCTGACCGACAACCTGTCCGACTTGCTCTTTACGACGGAACCAGGTGCACGAAAGAACCTGGTCCGCGAGGGAATTTCAGAAGAGAAGATACATTTCGTTGGTAATGTCATGGTTGATACGTTGCTCAAGCATCGCAATCGGGCCGCCGCGCTCAATATGAGTCAGAAACTCGGGATGGGACCACGAACGTATGGATTGTTGACCCTGCACCGCCCCAGTAATGTTGACGATGATCAGACGTTGTCGGAAATACTCGGGGCAATCGAGGAAATCTCGAAACGACTAACAATCATTTTCCCGTGCCATCCACGGACACGACAACGATTGAGCAATGGTTCTTTTGCTCACCTACTGAACACCGAAAAAAAAGAAACTGATCGAGTGCGACTGATGGTCGTGGATCCGCTGGGCTATTTGGAATTCTTGTCCTTGATGGCCGATGCCCGCCTTGTCATGACCGACTCCGGAGGGATTCAAGAGGAAACGACCGTCCTTGCAGTCCCATGCTTGACGCTTCGCCACAATACAGAGCGACCGGTGACGGTGGAACAAGGAACAAATGTCCTCGTCGGTAATTCTCGCGATCAAATTCTGGCAGCAGCGGAGAAGGCTCTAAGTGGCACGGCACAGCACGCACGCGTCCCAGACCTGTGGGATGGAAAAGCATCCGAACGCATCGCAAAAATCTTGCACGACCATCTGTCATCCAAGTAACGACAATAAGGAACTTATGGCAGTGGTTAAAACTTTAATTTCTTCCAATAAGGCAGGATGTTCAAAATGGCCATCCAGCAAGGCCGCAGGCAAGAACGAACCGGAGCCGTACCCGCGGGGGTACGTTAAGGATTCTTTCGAGCCGAGAACGAAGCTGGAGGCCTTTTTCAACATCCTGATCGAACGATGATACTAGTGACAGGCGCCGCCGGCTTCATCGGTTTCCACGTTGCTCAGCGCCTATTACAGCGCGGAGAACGGGTGTTGGGACTAGATAATCTCAATCCCTATTACGATGTGCGCTTAAAGGAAGCCCGACTCGAGCAACTTCAACGATCCAACCAGTTTGAATTTGAGCGTCTGGATCTAGCTGACCGAGCCGCCATGACTTCGCTCTTCGAGCGCTACCCAATTCGCCGGGTCGTGCATCTGGCAGCACAAGCCGGTGTTCGCTACTCGCTCACGAATCCTCATGCCTATGTCGACAGTAACCTGACAGGATTCATGAATATCCTTGAAGGATGCCGGCATACCCACGTTGAGCATCTCGTCTACGCGTCGTCGAGCTCGGTCTATGGCGGGAACACGCACATGCCGTTCTCAGTTCAGGATAACGTCGATCATCCCGTATCGCTGTATGCCGCAACCAAAAAAGCCAATGAACTGATGGCCCATTGCTACGCACATCTGTATCGCATCCCGTGCAGTGGGCTTCGTTTCTTTACCGTCTACGGTCCATGGGGCCGACCCGACATGGCTCTTTTTATATTCACGAAAGCCATCTTAGAGGGAAATCCGATTCAAGTCTTCAATTTTGGAAAAATGCAAAGAGATTTCACGTACATCGACGACATCGCAGATGGCGTCATCCGAGTACTGGATAAGCCCGCTCTAGCCGATGTGGCATGGAATAGCGAGCAACCTGATCCCAGTAGAAGTGCAGCGCCTTATCGAATTTACAACATCGGGAACCATCAGCCGGTCGAACTGCTACACTTGATTGAAGTGTTGGAGACCTGTATTGGGAAAAAGGCGGAGAAGGTCATGTTACCGATTCAGCCCGGTGATGTACCCGCCACCTATGCCGATGTTCATGATCTCGTCCGGGATATCGGGTTTAGGCCCGCCACGCCAATCGATGTCGGAGTCAGCCGGTTCGTGCAATGGTATCGAGAGTTTTATCAGGCATGATGTCAAGCAAGAACCGGCAGCCCTCCTTCCTCCACTCTAAAAGAAGCGTGCGATGAAGGAGAGAATTGCCAAGTCAGTATTCTGGATGGTCTGGTCACGTGGAGGGCTCCAGCTTGTCTCCTTTGTCATTACTATTACTGTCACGAGACTCCTATCTCCAAGTGACTACGGGCTGATGGCGTTGGCGACAATATGGACAGCGACTATATCTATGTTGGCAGAAATGGGCCTCGGTGCAGCCATTGTTCAGTTTCGTGATCTTGATAAAAGCGAACTAAGTGCTTGTTTCTGGCTGATCATGACTGTCGCGGTGGTTGGATATGGAACTTTATTTCTGGCGTCGCCTAGCATCGCAGACTGGTTTAACACCCCCGAACTAACAACTATTTTGCGCGTGGTCGGCTTGACGTTGCCACTTATCGCCATACGAGTTGTCCCAGACAGCCTTCTGCGAAAACAGTTGCGATTAGACAAGGTGTCACAAGCTGAAATCCTTTCGGTGATGATCACCATGCCGGTAGTGCTTGGTTTGGCGTTAGCAGGCGCTGGAGTGTGGGCACTCGTCGCCGGGGCTATTATTATGCCATTGGTCCAAAGTATGGCTACCTTCTGGTTTGTTCGGTGGTCGCCGACACTCAAAATACGTGGTCGCAGGCTGCGCGAGATTATTCACTATAGTGCAGCTACTCTTGGGTCGAGGCTGTGCTGGGCTCTGTATCAGCAAGCTGACACCCTGGTGCTAGGGAAGGTGTGCGGCGAAGCGGTGCTGGGCTTTTATACCGTGGCTAAACAACTTGCTACATTACCCGTGGAGAAAGCCACACCCTTCGTGAATCAGTTAGCGGTTCCTGTCATGGCGGAGTTGCAAGGAAATCTGGAAGCGTTGCAAGCCACATTTTTAAAAGGGCTTCGATTGGTGACCTGCCTGGCGTTTCCAATGTGCGTCGGACTGCTATTGGTGGCTGATGATCTTGTAGCCGCCACTCTTTCAGATAAGTGGGTGGCTACCGTTCAGATTTTAAGAATCTTATGCATCTTTGCAGCGACCAGTTCGATCGCAACCTTACTCGGTCCTGTGTTGATGGCTAGAAATCGAGTGAAGCTTCAATTCTGGTACACCCTTATTCAGCTATTCGTCATGCCATTAGCATTTTGGGTAGGCGCTATCGTACTGAAGGGAATGGGAGTGGCCATAGCCTGGGCCATCATTTATCCGCTATCGCTTTTGTGCTTAACGCACTTTACGCTCACGGAATTAGGACTCGGGTGGCAAACGTTCTGGAGCCATTTAATGGTGGCCAGTATGGCAACAATGGTGATGGCCGTCAGCGTCTTAGCTGTTCGATGGATGTTCACCCAATTCGATTTAGTAAATCCAGGCGTGAGATTATCCGTCAGTGTCGTGACCGGCGTGGCATTCTATAGTCTGGCTCTATTTCGTCTAAGGGGGCCGCTTCAGCGCGAAATTCGAGAAGTGTTTGGATGGGTGCTGGGACGCGGAACCATTTTAAAATCAAAACATGCTTGAGCCAAGCTCACGCTACGCTGATGTTCCGGGCCAAGTTTTATCGCTTTTGATGGGCATGCCATTCGCGGCAATAATCATAATTGCCGATGGTCGCAAACAGAAGCAGGGCAATCGTTGCTAAACGAACCGTTTTTCCATGTTAAAAAGGTTGGGGAAGGATTGCTGACAAGGGGAAGGCCTACGTGCTTCTTAGGCCACCGAATCAAAGCTAGTGGCGCGACGCCCAGTGAGGGCGTGTTTGCCGAGTGGCAATGGGACGGGCGACGTATCCGTTTGCAAACTGACGGCTATGGATTTTATCCGGTCTACTATTTCGCACGAGACAGCGAATTCGCTATCTCGCCTTCTATTCCAACGTTGCTGGCCTTAGGCGCACCGACCGATTTGGATTATTCAGGCTTGGCTGTATTTCTGCGGGTTGGATTTTTTATTGGAGAGGATACCCCATTCAAATCCATACGAGCGTGCCCACCAAATGCAAACATCGAATGGACCGAGGGTAAGCTCAACATTTCCGGCGGGTTGCCGCTCCCGAAGGTTAACGATATGGATAGAAATACGGCTATTGACGGTTATGTGGATCTGTTTCGAGCCGCTATACGACGACGTCTTCCGTCAAGTGAGAATTTCGCAGTTACGCTAAGCGGCGGAAGAGATTCACGCCATATTCTTTTGGAACTCTGTCACGCGGGATTTCAGCCGAAAGTGTGCGTCACTGTGGGAACGTATTTGTACAATGAAAATCAAGAAGTGCAAGTTGCATCAGAACTCGCGGCTTCACTCAACGTGAATCACGTCGTTATTGATCAGAAAGAATCGCCATTTTTATTAGAATTGAGAAAAAACAACATAACGAATTTTTGTGCTGACGAACATGAATGGCTCTTGGCTATAGCCGATTATTTAAACGGAAAAGTATCGATTGTTTATGATGGTCTTGGGGGAAGTCTCTTCTGTGATGGGTTTGGATTGAATAAAGAGCGTAGGAGAATGTGTGACGTAGGTGATATGCGAGCGCTCGCTGATGATGTCTTGGGAAATGATACAACTCTTCTAATGTTGAGAACAGCTGAGCTTAAGAAAGTTAGCCGCGAGATTGCTCTCGCTCACCTCACTAGAGAGCTTCAAAATCACAGAGAATCTCCGAATCCTATTGGCTCATTTTACTTTTGGAATAGATCAAGACGAGAAGTGGCGCTTAGTCCATATCGTATCTTTAACAAATTCGAATCAGTCTTTAGCCCCTTTACGGATCACGCCCTGACTGAATACTTGTCGAGTCTTCCAGCTAGCATTGTGCTAGACCATACCTTTCATAATGATACGATTGCGCGAGCATTCCCCCGGCATGCACACATGCCGTTTGCAAACAAGCCTGGCGTTCGAAGAGTGAACGCCGACGTGTTAAAGCAATTTGCGTGGGATGTGGGGCGGTTTGGCATTGGAAACGGACGTTCTTCATTCATCAGCTACTCGTGGTTATATCCACGGCTGATGCGATGCTTTATGGATAAAAATTATAGTTCATCGATTCTGTGGATAGGTCCATTTGCGACATACCTTCTTCAATTGGAGCGCCTTCGCCGGCAAGCTCGTGAAACATCTACACACAGTGTGGTCGTCTCATGAGCACGATGTCTCAACGACACAACGTTTTTGAGTTTCTCGGTAGCCAGAGGAAAGAAGTCAGTGTTTCTCAAGATGAACTCGAGAGGATTGGCCTAACAAAGGCGATGATTCCAAACAATGTCCAATCAATCTTGGACGTGGGATGTGGAGATGGGCGAATACTTGAAGAGCTGTCGCCACAATATAAAGCTGTCGGAATCGACTATGCATTCAGTTCAGTACGACAAGTCAACCGCGGAGCGGTACAAGGGAGTTCAAGTCAGTTGCCATTTTCTGACAGGTCATTTGACTTGGTTCTTTGCTGTGAAGTTCTAGAGCATCTGGACCAACAACTATTTTTAGCTACCATTACTGAGTTAATGAGGGTCACCCGCCGATATGTGCTGATTTCCGTTCCGTATAAAGAAAATTTAAGGCGATTGCTGACAAAGTGCCAACAATGCCACACCGTGTTTCACATCTGGGGCCACGTACGTTCCTTGTCGAGTGGCGATCTGGATAAAAGGTTTGTACCTTTCAAAGCAGTCTTGACTCAGTTTTCTGGAAAACGCCCACCATACTTCAATCCGATAATTTTATGGTGTAATCAGCAGATTGGTAATAGATGGACTGAGTTTGCTCCCACCACTATGTGTCCTTGTTGTGGAAATACTGAATTCAAGGCGACGGGGAGAAATAGTGTCACACTTGCCTGTGGATTATTAAATCTCATTACATCCAAGACCATCCCTACGTCCAAAAGAAACTGGATTCTAAAGTTGTATGAACGATGATTACTCAAGTTAATGAGAATGGCGTTCTTATAATAACCTATGATTGGCCACCTAGTGCTGATGTCGGTGCAGTGCGCGTCGAAAAAATAGCCCGCTCTCTGGATGCCCTTGGCATCATGCCGGTCATTTTGACAACACGTGAATCAAATTATGAACGTGTATTCCGGCAAAAGAAGGAGTTTTCTTTTCCGGTAATTAGAACCAGAGAAGTGCCAAGCCCACTTAAAGCGTACAAATACTTGAAGAGCCTCATATTGAAAACCAGAGGTTCCAAGGATTTGAATGGTAGTGGTAATAAATCACAGCGTAGTTCTTGTCAAACGGCGGAATCAATCTTCCGAACCTCTTATCTCAAAAGGTTAGTCCTGTCGTTGTTCTTTATGCCTGATGAATTCCAGGGATGGCTTCCTTTTGCAGTTTTAAAGGCCATGTCTGCCATGAAAGCCCATTGCATTTCTCGTGTTGTCACATCAGGCCCTCCCTTCACGACACATCTGGTGGGCTTAGCAATTAAGAAATGGAAAGGCGATCACATCAAATGGATTGCTGATTTTCGTGATCCATGGGTTGCGAATGAACAACGTACGGAACTGGTGACTACTGCAGTATCCAATTACTTCAATCGACTACTGGAGAAACAGGTGGTCACTCATGCAGATCATGTGGTCTGTGTGACGCCTTCAATGACGGATTGGTATCGAAAGCGGTACCCATTGGTTGAGGATAGTGTGTGGCAAACCATTACAAATGGGTTCGAGCGCGCAGAGTTCGATCGGATCAAAGTCGATAATGGGACTAAGAAGTTCACGATTAGTTATATTGGGAGCATTGAGTACGACAGAAACCCTTTAGCCTTATTGCAAGGCTTCGCAGAGCTTTGCCAAGAGCGAGTTTTCGATAAGCAGCAAATAGCCATCCGATTTATAGGGAAATGTGGTTCGGTGCAAGGACGTCCGACGACTGAAATAATCCAAGAGTGCGGTCTCGAAGGGGTAGTCGAGTTGGTAGGGTTGGTTCCGCGTTCAGAGGCACTTAAAGAGATGAAAGAAGCGCACGTCCTTCTTTTACTCGCGAACGCGCAGCATCTTCAGGTCCCGGGTAAGGCCTATGAATATATTGGTGCCGGATCATTCATCTTAGCCGTGACAGAAGAACATGGGGCGACCGCCGATTTTGTCCGACGAGTTGGAGGAGGGGCAATTGTTCAACCCGGTGACCACAAAGCAATAAAAAGTGTTTTGAGAAACCAATATGAGCAACTCGTTAAGAGTTCATCAGCCCAAACCATGGGGCACGAGCCAGTGCGTTCCGCGGCCATTCTCAATGAATATGAGTGGACTCAACTAGGTGCCCGCTATGCCGAGATGCTTCGCTAGTTGTTCCTGTGTAAGTCTCGAGAAATGAACATGAATAATTCATGGTGATGGATTAGATGTTGGCATTTCTAGTTACTGGACTTATTGCAATCATTGCAGGCGGCATAGTGTGGCACGAGGTGCGAGTAAAACACCTCAATATCTGGATGGGGACGTATCTTCGAGCGCGACTGCGAAAAGCCTGTGGGTTTGAAGGCGCCTCATCAGTAACTCCTGTTCATGTTCTGTTTTGCATAGTGGATCACTTTGAGCCTGTTGCAGAAGGCTCCACGGTAGAACAAGAGCGTGAACGCATGCGCGATTGGTTAACCCGTTATCCGGCGCTTGCTCGACGGCACAAGGACTCAGAAGGACGTTCACCACAGCATACATGGTTCTATCCAGGTGAGAATTACCGCGCAGAGTATTTGGATGATCTAGTGACATTATGCCAACAAGGGCTTGGAGAGATTGAGCTTCATCTGCACCATGGTTATGACACGTCAGATTCATTGCGCGAAAAGCTTCTTCGCGCCATTTATCAATTCAACAAGCATGGAGCACTTATTACGCAAGACGTGCCGTCGAAGCAAGTATATGGGTTTATCCATGGCAATATGGCGCTTGATAACTCGATGGATAACCAGGCTCTCTGTGGAGTGGATGCTGAGATCACGGTGCTGCGTGAAACCGGTTGCTATGCCGATTTCAGCATGCCCACCGCCCCGGCCATCAGCCAGTCGCGAAAGATCAACGCTGTGTACTATTCAACCGATGATCCGTCCAGATCGAAATCCCATGACACCGGTATTGACGTAGAAGTAGGGCGGACATCAAGCAGCGACTTAATGATCATTCAAGGACCCCTTGGCATCAATTGGTACAACCGAAAAGGGGGAGTGATCCCCAAAATAGAAAATGGAGAACTTCAAGCCTCGAACCCACCTTCATTAGCCCGAATTCTGAACTGGGTGCAGCAGCATGTCCATGTAAAAGGACGGCCGGAATGGGTCATTGTCAAAGTGTCTTGCCATGGAGCGGAGGATAGGAGTCGCGATGTTCTGCTTGGAGACATTGCTGATGAGATGTATTCCCTGCTCGAACAACAATATCGAGATCAACTCGCCTACCGGCTTCATTATGTAACAGCGCGTGAACTATATAACATCATTAAGGCGGCTGAAGCCGGCCTCATGGGAAATCCAGCGTTGTACCGAGATTATGTGATACCGCCGTACCAAACGCATTCGGAGGACATGCTCTCTCGGGCTGCAGGGTTGAAATAAGAGCAATGCACGTAGCAACATCTACGATGAAAGTCCAAGGGACTCAGAGTCCTCCATTTGATGCTCCTATAGCTTACTGGAGCCTTATCTTTTTGACGTTCGTCATGTTTATCTGTCCACAAGCGTTCTTACCGGCCTTGGCACCACTCCACCTGGCGCTAGTCTCTGCACTGGTGGCAATAGGCACGTACCTAGCATCTGCGTTGAGGCAAGGACATCCGATAACCGTCTGGACCTTTGAAGTGAAGGCCATTCTTTGGCTTGTAGCCTTTGCCATTATTTCTATTGTGAACTCAAGGTGGCGAGGAGGCAGCTATGACCTTCTCTTCGACAGTTATCTTAAATCGGTGGCGGTCTTCTTCTTGATCGCGAATTTGCTGACTTCAGAACTTCGCATTCGCCGTTTCTTCTGGGCGCTCACCTTCTATGCAATGTTTAATGCTGTTCTGGGTATTAATCAATATAGGACAGGAACTTTCTATAACGAAGCGGAAGGGCGAATTAGTGGAGGCTTTTCTCCGCTCACAATGAACCCAAATGACTTAGCCTTTGCGCTGAACTTGCTCATTCCACTCGTAGGCTACTTGTTTGTTTCTTCTAAGAATCTGCGGCAAAGAATAATCACTGGTGTAGCCTTGGCTGCTTCTATTGCATGTATTGTTGTGACATGGTCCCGTTCTGGTGCGCTCACTTTAATAAGCATGTTTATCTGGTATGCCTGGAAACAGCCCGGACACAAAAAGCTTAACGCATTCGTAATGATTGTTCTTGTAACTGGGATGGCTGTGACATTGGCCCCGCAGGGCTATTCGGATCGACTAGCCTCTACAACTGACTTCTCAAAGGATAAGACGGGCTCTGCCGACGTGAGATTGGAGATTATTAAAGCGGGATTGGTACAAACTTTCGAACATCCCTTTGGCGTTGGCTTGGGGATGAATGGGCTTCTGAATCATGATGAGGGACGGGGTTGGTCTGCCGGAGTTCATAACGTGTACTTGCAAATTTCGACCGAATTGGGGGTAATTCCTGGTATTTTATTCATTGTCCTGCTCTGCAGTTTGATTGTAAGCCTCACAAAAGTAAGCGCTGCGTGCAGGGGAGAGCGACAAGCGAAAGCCTTGTTGCCAGCAGCCGCACAATATAGCCTTGTCGCATTTTCTGTGGGCGCTTTTTTTGAGCCAGTAGCCTACCACTTTTACTTTTATATTCTTGCCGGGGTAGCGGTTGCCATAAAACAATTATGTGAACAACAGTTGCCAAGGGAAAGTGTACTGCGGATCCCTGGCTATGCATCAGCCAGTAACCATGCCTCGATTTTACATTAGAAGATATAGAGCAGCTAGTTTTTGTTGTACTTGGAGGTGAGGTAAGTAGGTGAACATTTTAGGCATCTCGGGCTATTACCATGACAGCGCGGCGGCCCTATTGCGGAATGGGGAGATTATTGCTGCGGCTCAGGAAGAACGCTTTTCACGGAAGAAACACGATTCTCGATTTCCCAAAAACGCTATTGCCTACTGCCTAAAGGAAGCCGGGATCACTTTACAGCAGGTTGATCAGGTCGTATTTTATGAGAAACCCCTGGTAAAGCTTGAACGGCTTCTTACAACCTATTTGAGTTACGCTCCAAAGGGTTTCCGGTCCTTCCTGGCGGCCATGCCTGTTTGGCTAAAAGAAAAGCTGTATTTAAAAGACGTGCTTAAAAAGGAACTTGCCAGTCTCGGTGGCTGCAGCGTTTCGAACCTGCCAGCACTCCTCTTTACCGAGCATCACCAATCCCATGCCGCGTCGACGTTTTTCACGAGTCCATACGAACGTGCTGCGGTGATGTGTTTGGATGGAGTGGGCGAATGGGCAACATCAACTTTATGGTTAGGGGAGGGCAACACCCTCACCCTGAAGCGAGAAATCGATTTCCCTCACTCTTTAGGTCTGCTTTACTCCGCCTTTACGTATTACACTGGATTTAAGGTCAACTCTGGTGAGTACAAGGTCATGGGGTTGGCTCCGTACGGCACGCCAAAGTATGTCGACCTGATTTTGAAGCATTTGATCGATCTGAAGGAAGATGGGTCGTTTCGCTTGGACATGAGCTATTTCAACTATGCCACCGGTTTGACGATGACGAATCGCAAGTTTGATGAATTGTTTGGGGCGAAGCCAAGGCAAGGTGAAGCGCGTCTCACCCAAAGGGAAATGGACCTTGCACGCTCAGTGCAGGAAGTGACGGAAGAAATCATGTTGCGCTTGGCCCGCACAGTCCAAAAGGAACTGGATGTTGACTATTTGTGCTTGGCTGGGGGAGTTGCACTTAATTGCGTGGCGAATGGACGCATTCTGCGCGAAGGTCCGTTCAAGGATATTTGGATCCAGCCGGCCGCAGGCGATGCCGGTGGAGCGCTCGGCTGTGCACTCGCCGTATGGCATCTCTACCACAATAATCCGCGTCAAATAGTCAGCAGCGTCACAAGCATGGCAGGCTCTTATCTTGGGCCTAAATTTAGCGATGACGAAATACGGCGTGATCTTGACTCGGCTGGCGCTGTCTATAAGCGAATAGAAGAAGACGAATTAATGAGCCTATTGGCGCAGTTCCTCGAGGACGGCAAGGTCCTTGGATGGGTCCAAGGGCGGATGGAATTTGGTCCGCGCGCGCTCGGAACGCGTTCCATCATTGGTGATCCACGCAATACCAAGATGCAATCGGTGATGAATCTCAAGATTAAGTACCGAGAATCATTCCGTCCCTTTGCACCGGCCGTTCTAGCCGAGCGGGTATCAGACTATTTTGAGCTCAACCGCCCAAGCCCGTATATGCTTATTGTTGCACCGGTGAAGGACTCTCTTCGCATACCAATGAGCCATGAGCAGGAGCAGCTCTTCGGGATTGAGAAGCTTAATGTGCCTCGTTCGACGATTCCAGCCATCACGCACGTCGATTACTCCGCTCGCATTCAAACGGTCCATCGGGAGACAAACCCTCGATTCTACCGTCTGCTGAAGTCTTTTGAGGCCAGAACGGGCTGTGGAGTGTTAGTGAATACATCCTTCAATGTAAGGGGAGAGCCGATTGTTTGTACGGCTGAAGACGCCTATCGATGTTTTATGCGTACTGAAATGGACTACTTGGTGGTCGAAAACTTTCTGCTCGCGAAGGCGGATCAACCGATTCGGAAGCAGGATGAAGCTTGGAAATCTGAATTTGAACTTGACTAGGTAATCTATGCATGAAATTCCACAACTTGATTCAAAGGGGCTTCGCAAGTTCGGTTTAACGACCGGGGCTATTGTGGTCGTGTTGTTCGGCCTACTCCTGCCATGGTTACGGGATCGGCCTTTGCCTTGGTGGCCATGGGGCGTAGCTGTGGTGTTGGCGGTCTGGGCGCTCCTTGCCCCAGCTTCACTGAATCTTGTGTATCGGCCTTGGATGAAAGTGGGTTTGATTCTTGGATGGATTAATACAAGGATCATTCTCGGCATCGTATTTTGGATCATAGTCCTGCCTCTCGGTATTCTTTTGCGTTTTGTTAAAGAAAAGAAAGTATCAAAAATGATCGCTGGATTTGATCCATCCGCGAGGACCTATTGGGATCTCTGTCCTCCGACATACCGAGTTAACATGGAGAAACCATTCTGATGTTGGACCTATTGAAAGATCTCTGGGAATTCATGAGAGAACGAAAGGTGTACTGGATGGCGCCGGTGATTATTGTGCTTGTCTTGCTCGGTGGCTTGATCATTCTAACTCAGGGTTCAGCCGTCGCCCCGTTCATCTATACTCTGTTTTAAGCTGGAAGGGCTACTGTCTACTATGTGAAAAGATCGGTCATTCTGCTTTTTGACGGCATGATCTAGGTGAACCTATCCTGCATCGACCCAGATGAGTACGAGCACTCATTCCGGCTTGTATGTCTTATAGGGTGTTATGTCTCATGCGCATATGTGAGTTGAGATCGCTTTGGTATTCCGATTTGTACAGATATTCAGGCCGCGCCGATCTAAGAACGTGTTTAAGGTATTTAGTGATTTCAGAGGGGTATAAGTATTCATTCCATATGAGGTTGTGTAAGTACCTCTCAAAGGCAACTTGGCGAGAATTCGGAAGACCTTTGTATTTATTTTGTATGATCATCCTGAAGCGGTATCAGTACAAATTTGGTATCTCGATTTATCCTAGTGTTGAGATAGGGAGTGGACTGTATATTGGTCATTTTGGAGGCATTGTGGTTAACGATGGGTGCGTCATCGGGAAAAACTGTAACATCAGTCACGATGTCACCATTGGAGAATCTTATAGAGGTGAAAAACAAGGGATCCCTAAAATAGGCAATAACGTCTTTATTGGGCCCGGGGCAAAGATTTTTGGTGGTATATACATCGGCAATAATGCAGCCATTGGTGCGAATTGTGTCGTCACGCATGATGTGCCTGACAATGCCGTCGTTGTTGGTTCTCCAGCTAAAATAATTTCCTTCAAAGGCTCCGATGGGTACATCAACCGCACGGATTATGAAGACATTGTCTTCCCACCTCACCAAACAGAAAGCTGCAACTAATGTGCGGGATTGCTGGTTACGTTGGAGCAGAGGGAACCGGGCCTCCTGTTAGAGCCACCATTGAAGCCATGTGCCAAACAATGGTGCATCGCGGCCCCGATGATCAAGGTATCTACTTGGACGACTCAGTCGCACTAGGTATGCGGCGCCTTAGCATCATTGATCTCAGCACCGGGCATCAACCTATTTCAAATGAAACCAACCGCATTTGGGTTGTATTGAATGGAGAAATCTATAACTATCGCGAGCTCGCTGTCTGGTTGAGAGGAAGAGGTCACACACTCGTTACATCGTCAGATACCGAAGTGATCGTCCACCTGTATGAAGAGCTTGGCGACGAGTGTGTCCACAAGCTCCGCGGGATGTTTGCTTTTGCTCTGTGGGACAAAGAGCAGGACCGTCTGCTTATTGCCCGTGATCGCCTCGGCGTGAAGCCGCTGTATTACTATTGGGATGAGCAGCAATTAATCTTCGGGTCTGAATTAAAGGCTGTCCTTGCCCACCCGGCTGTCGAACGGCAACTAGATCCGCATGCCTTACTCTATTATCTCCGTTATTCATATGTCCCAGATCCACTGTCAATTTTTAAAAATATCTCGAAGTTGCCTCCTGGATGTCTCTTAACCTTGTGTAATTCAAGACTTAATATTCGATCCTACTGGAATGGTGCTATCGCTTCGCAAGATGACAGACTGGACTTGTCCGAAGAAGAAGCTAGTATCCAACTAGAGGAACGATTACAAGAAGCCGTAAATCTGAGACTCATAAGTGACGTACCATTAGGTGCATTTCTGAGTGGTGGACTTGATTCCAGTCTGGTCGTGGCTCTCATGGCCCACCAGATCGGCCGACCGGTCTCAACCTTCTCAATTGGTTTTGAAGAGCCAACCTACAATGAACTTCCCTATGCCAGAATGGTGGCGAAGCATTTCAGCACCGATCATCACGAATTGATTGTCGGTCCACAAAGCTGCGGTCTCATTGAACGGCTTGTTGCGCACTTTGATGAGCCATTTGGTGATGCTTCAGCTATCCCGATGTATCATCTATCGAAACTGGCGTCAGAGTCAGTGAAGGTCGCACTGAGTGGGGATGGAGGCGATGAGCTATTTGCTGGATATGACCGCTACCGAGTTGACCTGGAACGACATCGATATCAACGTTGGCCTAACTTTACCCGGCAGGCGCTTGGCAGGGCTAGTGACGCACTGCCTGAAGGATTTCCAGCCAAGAGCCTGTTTCGCAATATTTCACTGCCTGCGCGGTCTCGCTATCTGGATAACATCTCGTATTTCGCGCCCGGGCAATTGCACAAGCTTCTTATGCCGGAGGTCTATCATGCTGTCTCTGCTGACCGTGAAGCCGAGGCCATAATGATGGAACATTTCGAGGTTGGATCGAATGAGCCATGGTTGTCTCAATTGCAGTATATCGATACGAAAACCTATCTGCCTGCTGACGTGATGACAAAGGTCGATCGGATGAGCATGGCTCATTCGCTTGAGGCACGAGAACCTCTTCTTGATCATGAATTATTTGAGTATGTTACGAGACTTCCAGTCAGCATGAAATTTCAAAATGGAATTTCAAAATACATGCTACGGCGGATGGCTCAGAAATATCTGCCGACAGAAATTCTTCAACGCAAGAAACAAGGATTCGGGGTGCCGTTGGAATTCTGGTTTAAGGAAGACTTGAAACAGTATGTGAATGATGTGTTGTTCAATGAGCGGACACGTACACGTGGGCTGTTCAATCAATGCGAGGTGAGTCGGTTGGTACAGCAGTATGAGGGTGGGCGTCGGGAATTAGCGACGACGATTTGGATGTTACTCATTCTTGAAACGTGGTGTCGGATATACCTGGACGGGGTGCCTCCTCTTTCTTGTACAGAGCCGGTTTTGGGCTTCGCCGGATCACCACAAAACTCTGCCACCATACCAAGACTATAGCGTGAATCGGATGATGAAGCAGATGAGAGTTTGTTCCTCGCCTGGTGTTCATTTCTCAGGCTCCTAAATCTGCTTCAAAATTCACATCGGAGACAATCTTGAAAAGAGTTGCGATCTTTTTGTATGCGTAGAAGTAAGGTATTAATTTTCATCAATAGCTTCCGTGCTGGTGGGTCAGAGCGTCAAGCCCTCGAGCTGATCAAGCGCCTCGATCGCACAAGGTATGAGCCTTTCGTTGCTTGTTTTAAGAAAGAGGGGCCGCTTCTGTCTGAACTTCCGGCCGATGTAGAGTTTATACATACCTTTCCTCTTCAGAGCTTTTTCAGTTGTGCATTCTTCAAACAGGGGATAGCGTTTAGCAAATTACTTCAACAAGCCGGCATTCAGATTGTTCAGTGTTTTGACTTCTATTCGAATCTCTTCGCCGTTCCATGGGGCAGAATAAGTGGTGTTCCCATTATTCTTGGAGCTAGACGAGATGAAGCCTCAATGAGGACATCAGGACAGCACCGCACAGAATTGTTGGTTTATAAGCTGACCAACGGGGTTATCGCCAATGCGGAGAGCATCAAGGATCAATTGGTGGTTCGTGACAAGCTGGTCTCGGACAAGGTTTGGGTTATCAAAAATGGTCTGGATCTGGACCGGTTCGATGGACGTAGGCAGCACTCTTTGGATTCACGAAAAGAAAAAAGCACCGGTCCGTCCGTTGCAGTTGTGGCAAATCTTCGCCCTGAAAAAGGTCATTTGGTACTGCTGGAGGCCTGTCGCCATCTGGCAGATCGTTTCTCCACGCTGAAAGTCTTTATCGTTGGCAATGGCCCTATGAAGGAGTTGATTGCCCAGCGAATTAGTGAATTAAAACTGACGCATTGTGTGGAGATGACGGGAGAGCTAAAGAATGTTCCTGCTTTTTTTGAAGTTGCTGACATTGCTGTGCTGCCTTCCTTGAAGAACGAAGGTTTTCCAAATTCAGTCATGGAAGCCATGGCCGCCTCTTTACCTGTCGTGGCGACAGATACTGGTGGCACAGGTGAATTAGTAATTGACGGGATCACGGGCTATCTCGTGCCAGCTGGTGATCCTGAGGCTCTGCAAAATCGCTTGGAAAAATTATGTGCAGACCCTGAACTTCGGAAAAAAATGGGGAAGGCGGGGCGGCAGAGGATCATCGAACGCTTTACGGCGGACGGAATGGTCAGGCGATTCGAAAGTCTCTATGAAGTCTTGCTAAAACGTAATGCAGGATAAGGGCATGAAGCAGTTCAAACTGTTGTTGGTTGGTCCCTACCCTCCACCCTATGGAGGCATTGCAATGACGGTCTTTGATCTCCAGCAGTACTTACTGGCGCAGCGTGCATGCCATGTTGAAGTATTGAACATCGGTGAAGGCCGATCTGTGATAAACGGCGAATGCATTGGTGTGAGAGGCGCTTTGGATTTTTTCCACAAGGTCATGAGTTTTGCCCGGAGGGGGTACTTCATCCATCTTGAAACAAACGGCCATAACCTTAAAAGCTGGATTTCGGCATTAATTTGCTCAGCGGCAGGTTATCTGAACGGACGCAAAACAATTATTGCTTTCGGGTCAGGAAATCTTCCGGCCTACCTGCTTCACCTGAATCGATGGAAAAAGCTAGTTGTAAAGGCTGTTCTTGCTTTGGCAGGTGTTGTCATTTGCCGAAATCAGAATATGGTGGAAGCCATTCAAAACGTGCGAGAGCGCCAGGACCGAATTGAGATTGTACCG
Source organism: Nitrospira sp. Nam74 (assembly GCF_965152615.1). Classification (NCBI taxonomy): domain Bacteria; kingdom Pseudomonadati; phylum Nitrospirota; class Nitrospiria; order Nitrospirales; family Nitrospiraceae; genus Nitrospira; species Nitrospira sp. Nam74. The sequence goes on from NZ_OZ224220.1 coordinate 1,012,042, forward strand.
GGATTCATGGGGCTGCATACCAGAAAGCTGATCGACGTTCCTAGGGATGTTAAAGAGTTTTGCGACGCCCACACTCCACTCATCGGTGCCACAGTCACCCTGGCGCCTGAGTACGGAGCGTCATTGGCGCTTCAGGGGATCCAACGACTTCTTCACAAGCATCCTAATCTTGGACTGGTCCTTTTAGGCATTGGCCCTGAGGAAGCGAACCAGTTACCTGGGTTAGCCGACGTGCGCGAGCATGTCTTTCTCGCAGGGTCTGTAGATGCAAACGTTTCTTTGAGCGTGATGCGACACCTCGGTCTGTTTCTACGGCCGACGTACTTCGATGGTGATTCTCTATCCGTAAGGGAGGCGCTTGCCTTAGGAATTCCTGTCGTCGCAAGCAGCACCGGCCTACGACCTAAAGGAGTTGTGCTCTTTGAGCCCGGTCAAATCGACGATCTCGAGAAACAATTGAATTATGCCCTTCACCATCGCGAAGAACTGATGGCTAACCAGCGGAATGAATCTGAAACACGCGGCGGGGTCGATCTGATGATGCAAATTTACCGACGACTCAGCAACCAGTGAAGCGCACTTTCTTGCATGGGCTGATACATACACGGTCAGAATCAATGGCGATTTCAGAAGATAAGGTTTATTGGGGTCGACTTGGGATCAAGCAGGAGGTCTTGTTGGTTACCTTGATTATGCTAGCTGGAGCAGTGCTCAGGCTTTTCGCCTTTGCTGAAATCAGTGATGGCACTCTTCGATTTGTGGGAACATGCGGGCAATTGTTTGATGAAGCAAAGCCGCTATTTGATGCGAGAAACCCGCTACATTTTGAAGTTTTCTTTTATCCTCCGGTCGCTCCCATAATAGTTGCCTCCACCGGTATGTTGCTCCAAGCCGTTTTGCCTGAAGCGCTCGACTTTGCACACTACTGCCTGGTCTTCAATATTGGAGTCAGCGTTGCGACATTGCTTGTCATATACATGATAGGCAGGCAGTGGAGTGTGCCAGTTGGCTTGGCCGCGATGTCATTCTATGCGGTTACGATGATTGCCATTTATAGCTCAGACAATGTTCAGATGTACCCGACATTCTTTTCTATGCTGGCTTTATATTTCTTTTTTAGAAGCATTCAGAAACAGTCGATGACTAACTTGATTCTGATGGGTGTCTTGTTAGGGTTGGCCGTCTCATCAAAATATTTCCCTGTTATGCTGATTCTGATGCTTTTTATGGTCTACTTTGTGTCCGGCGCCAGTAATGATCGTGAAAGTTTCATAGACGATACTGAAAGTCAGGCAGCAACAGGGAATGGTAATCCACAGGTCGCTTACGCGTGGAATTACATGCTCTATACGGTTCTTAGTGTCTCCATAGGAATCTGTTACATCACCCTGTTTCATAACAACCTGGTTTGGTCTGGTTTTCAATCTCTCTATGATATGTACCCACATGACCATCCGTTTGAACATCATTTTCAGATGGTGAATCGTCTTTATCATATCGGGATATTATGTGTCGGTGTTGTTGCGAGCTTGACCGTGCTCAGTCTTTACATCCCGCACCGGCAGGGCCTTATGCCATGGGCATGGTTCAAGAAATTCTCAAGGCATCAACGTCTTTGGCTTATTCCCGCCGCCTCCATGTCACTTACCATTGTCGTTGCCCTTGGAGTGCCTGCGATCCTCAATCTGAATAATTATTTGAGGTACACGACCTGGATTGCCAAAACCTATGCGTCTGCTGATGGAGGATTTTTCCCTGCCGGCAACCCGGCGCCATCGTACTTGCTCTCTTATTTCCCTGAGAATCTTGGCATCCCGCTTTTTATCCTAGGGTGTCTTGGAATTATTTACTGTCTCTACATCAGGGATCTGAAAGCTGTTCTACTCTTATTCATAGCATTACCGCTCTATATTGCACTCGAGCTGAGTTCCGTTAAGGTGAATCGGTTCGCGATGGATATTATGCCGGTATTTTGTCTATTAGCAGCTATTCTTATAGTGCAGGTTATGAACGTACGACATTCGATTATCCTGAGGACATTGTCCATTGTGACGTTCATATTTGTTATGTCGTATTCATCTCTGTATTCCCTTGCCTGGGCAAATCTTCAAAGATCATTACATGTCATACCGGTGCAAACGGCCGGTTGGATCAGTACCTATGTCCCTCAAGGCAGTCGCATCGGTATGAAAGCCGATCTTTGGCTGGCCGGGTCGCCCGGCCTATTACCTGATCCGAATTCGCTGAGCAGGTTCGAAATTGCTAACTACACGGAATATCCAGAGTTTATAATCCTGCCAAAGACTCTCTATGAAATCATGAAGCAATATGCCGATCTGACAAGTCTTGGCTATACGTACCGACCGGAGGATTGGACACCTTTTGCGCCACCAATTCAGGCTGAAGCAACTGTCCTTATGGATCTGGTTTCTGAACAGCAATATGAATTGGTGAAGGAGTTTGAGCAAAAGCCTACTATTTTAGGCGTTAGTTTCTCGCCTCAATCATTAGGAGGTCGCACGTGGCTGTTGGAACACACAGGTCCTTATGGCATACGTGTTTATAAAAAACGTCAATTACGTGATGAAGCAAGCCTCTATCAGAGATCTGACACTCACTGAGGGCACACGACATGTATAAAGGTAAAAAAGTGTCCGTGGTCGTTCCTGCCTACAATGTAGCGCCTCACGTTCTGGATGTTTTAAAAACGATACCAGACTTCGTGGATGAGACCATTGTCGTGGATGACTGCGGGTCTGATGGCACGAGCAGAATATTAGCGCAGCTGTCTGATCCTCGTGTCACCATTGTCAAGCACGAGACGAATCAAGGTGTCGGTGGTGCAATGGTGACGGGTTTCAAACGAGCGTTAAAAGAGGGTGCCCAGATAATTGTAAAAATGGACGGTGACGGTCAGATGGACCCAACCTATATTTCAGCACTCCTTGATCCTTTAATAGATGACGGCTATGCCTATGCCAAGGGCAATAGATTTCTCGACAATACCAAACTTAAGGAAATGCCCACCCATCGGCTGATCGGCAATTACGGCCTTACATTTCTTACCAAATTGGCTTCAGGCTATTGGCATGTGTTCGATCCCCAAAATGGATTTCTAGCTGTTAAAGCTGAAGCCTTGAAATGGATTGACCTTGATCATTTGGCCAAAAGATATTTTTTCGAGAATGATATGCTTGTCCATTTGAATATCTTTGGAGTTCGTGTGAAAGACGTGCCGATACCAGCTCGATATGGTGAAGAAAGATCCTCGATGTCAATTTCTGAGGTATTGGTCACATTTCCGATCTATTTATGGCGGCGCTTCTGGTATCGGATCTATCAAAAAGACGTGCTTCGAGACTTCTCTCCGGTCGCCCTTTTCTGGATCTGCGGGCTAACACTGTTCTCATGGGGCTTCTTTTTCGGGGCATACACATGGGCAAAATCGAGCTTGCTTAAGCAATTTGCTTCCACCGGTACAGTGATGCTCAGCGTCTTACCCCTGGTGTTGGGCTTTGAGTTGATACTTCAAGCCATTATCTTAGAAATCAAGGAAAGTCCGAAGTGAACATCTGCTGGTGAAACAGTCCTACCACCATAAGACACTACTTATTACTGGAGCGAATGGCTTTATTGGCGCGCAGTTAGCGATCGCCGCCTTTGCTCGCGGGTACCTCGTCAAGACGCTTTCTCGATCTACTCCGTCTATCCCTTCATGCATTCCCAACGAACATCGATACGCTGGAAATTTGCCTGGTAGCATTCCTCCGCAAGCTCTGGAAAACGTCAATAGTATTGCTCACTGTGCTGCATGGGTGAAGAGCGGATGGGAGATGGCGCAGGCAGTCAATGTCGACGGAACCTTGAAACTTGCTGAAATGGCGCTTCGACAGAAGGTGGAGACATTTATTTTCATTTCATCCCAATCAGCAAGGGCGGACGCCACATCGGACTATGGTAGATCAAAGTATTTAGCAGAACAAACTTTACTATCGAGGTTTTCAAATACAGGACTTAAGATCATCATTCTTCGTCCCGGCTTGGTGACAGGCCACGGCCATCAAGGCCTATACCGACGTTTATGCCGCATGGTGGATTCGTGGCCTTTCCTTCCTCTTCTACATAGTGCGAAAACGATCGTACAGGCTATTCATATCGATGATTTATGCAACGCCGTTTTGCGATGCGATCAAATTGCTCATCAGCTTAACGGGAGAATATTGAAGCTCGGACATCCGCATGGCGCGTTACTAGTCGAATTCTTACAGGAGCTCGCCTTAGCAAGGGGAGGACATAAGAAATTGGTCGTCACAGTGCCGATGTGGCCTATAGCAGCTTTGGTGTCCACGGCTGAGCATTTAGGTTTGTCTTTGCCCATTACGAGTGTGAATCTCAAAGGGCTTACTACAGTTGAAAGGATGGACACCGCGACTGATATGGCCCTTCTCGGCATACCGGTACGGTCATTAGATATTCTCGTTCGAGATCACATGGCCCATGACCCTGCTATCTTGCGGGACGCTGCTCTCATTAGCCGTTATTTGCTTCACATCACAGCTAGTCCTGAGCTTCAGTATCGCTATGCAAGCGCGATCCAGCGATTGAATATTAGGTTTGATCGAGATGAAGACCGCTTATGGCGAATCATCGAACGGTATCCCCGCACATTGCGAATGATCGACGGCGGGTTGGCATTTCTACAGCCGCAAGGTGGTATTAGACGAAAAATTTATACGATGCTGGCGATCTTGGAGGCCTCTCCCGAACACTGCGACCATTTCTTGCCAAAAACATGTACCCGGTTTCAAAGGATTAGGCTCTTCGGCATTGGTCTCCGTGCCGGTCTTACTACGCTACTGGGCCTCCTCTTTATTCAAATGGTGAAGGTAAAGTCGAAGTGATACACGATTATATTGTAGTTGGATCTGGTGCAACCGGCGCTCAGGCTGCGCAAACGCTTGTCGAGCATGGAGCCAAAGTTGCTATGTTGGATGTGGGACATCGAGATGAGAAATACAAAGATCTCATTCCGAACCAGGACTTTACCACCTTGCGCCAACAAGATACCAATCAGCACCGGTATTTTGTTGGAGATGAGCTCGAAGGGATACCATGGGGGAAGGTGAAGGTTGGTGCTCAACTGACACCTTCTCGCCAGTTTATGGTTCGAGACGTAGAACGACTGATTCCGTTGTTGTCGGGCTCCTTCACTCCAATGGAAAGCCTTGCCTATGGAGGCTTAGGGAATGGCTGGGGCCTCGGATGTTTTGTCTTTTCCGATCCGGAATTGGACCAGGCGGGTCTTGACCGCTTGGAGATGAAGGTAGCCTATGAGACTGTGAGTCGGCGGATCGGAATTTCAGGCGTGCGTGATGATGCGGCCGCCTATACTTTAGGAGATCTTAAGCATTACCAACCTCCCCTTCGTCTAGATCAAAACTGCCATACTCTTTACGAAACCTATCGACGTAAGCGCCTTTCCCTAAATCACAACGGTTTCTTCATGGGCCAACCGTGCATGGCAATACTTACTGAAGATTTGGGGGATCGGAAACAGACCTCTTATCATGATATGGATTTTTATGCGGATCACGGGCTCTCCGCCTATAGGCCTTGGATAACTACCAGTCAACTCTTAAAGCATTCTTCTTTTACATACCAACCAAATTGTCTCGTCCTCAAATTTGAAGAGCATGGAAACTATGTCAGCGTCTTCGTTCATCGAACCGATACCAATCAGAAAGACATCTTTCAGTGTAAAAAGTTGGTTCTCGCACCAGGCGTGCTTGGTACGGCTCGAATAGTACTGCGCTCATTTAGGGACGCGGGTCGCTTGCCCTTGATCTGTAATCACTACTGCTATGTGCCCTGCCTTCAACCGGCCATGCTCGGACAGCCCATTGAGCAGTTCAAGAGCAGCATGGCCCAACTCGTCTTGTATCATGACCAAGATCGCACTCATACTGATGTCGCTGTTGCATGTCTGTTTAGCTATCGTTCCTTATTGTTGTTCAGACTCCTCAAGGAGATGCCACTGAACTATGCTGACGGTCGAAGCATCATGCAATATCTACAATCGAGCTTTGTTATTGCGGGCATTCATCATCCAGATTCTGCGGGTTCGCACAAAACTTTAAGGTTAGTTGAAGATGATAATTCGATCACGGGAGATAGTTTACGAGCTGATTATTCCATGACGGGTGAAGAAACTGCAAAAACAGATCGACGGGAGCGCAAGTATCTTGCAGCGCTACGAAAATTACGGTGTTATCCCATAAAAAGAGTTTATCCAGGGTTTGGGGCCAGTATTCATTATGGCGGGACATTGCCTGTATCTCTTCAGGAAAAGGCCTTTACACTTGCTCCGGATGGGAAATTACATGGCACCAAAAGGGTCTTCGTTGCTGACGGGTCCAGCCTGAAATATTTGCCTGCGAAAGGGCTGACTTTTTCACTTATGGCAAATGCTCATCGCGTCGCGCAAAAGCTCGTTAGACATGAGCAAGAATGCCGTTGAGCGAGTCTTGTAGAGGAAGCGAATGTAGTGATGGGTACGGGCGCTGACCGCATGAAGCTGCTCAACCTTAGAGACTATGTATCCGATGAATTTGACTTTGGGGAGTTTCCTCATGGCGCTCTGATAGTCGATATTGGGTGTGGCACTGGAAAGCAATTGCAATTACTCGAACTCCGCGGGTGTGCTCCAATTGGGATAGAACTTGACAGGAATCATGTCAAGAGATGTGGTAAGGACGGCCTTAAGGTGATTCAGGGTGTTGCGGAGCAAATGCCGTTGAAACAAGCGAGTTGTGATGGCGTAATATGCAAGGTTGTTATCCCTTATACGAATGAAGCAATGTCTCTCCAAGAGATAGGCCGTGTTCTCAAACCGGGTGGGATTGGCAGAATTTGCTATCACGGTGCAGGTTACTACCTTCAGTATGTGCTGGGGGCTGTTCCTTGGAAATATCGAATTTATGGAGTTCGGGCTCTTGTCAATACGTGGCATTACGCTATGACGGGTAGACGGTTGCCTTCATTTCTCGGCGATACGCTATATCAGTCTAAGGGTCGATTAAATGAGTACTACTCGCGGTACGGTCTTGAGCTGTTTAGAGAGGAAAAGTCGCGTGAATTCCTAAGCTTCCCTGTTTTCATCTACCATTCAATTCGAAAGCTCAGAGGACGATAGACCAGAAAATCCAGGGTACGCATGAAAGAAGTATATACCGCTAAAGGAACGGCCAGGCCATTTATCCCCGAGTCGGAACGTACATGTCCTATAATACAATCTAGATCTATCTCACCTTACTCTATCCATTAACTGTTTGAGCTTACCCAAGAAGTTCTTGCCCGTATCTTTCTTAGTGGAAGTGGGTGAAGTCGTCGTAGAGGGAATACTGGTTGAAACGGCCGAACTCGTTGTCGTTGATGTAGAGCCCGTAGACAATAATGAAGATGGTGTCGGGTTTGTCGTCAATGTAGAGCCGGTTGACAGTGAGGAGGATGGTGGCGTCGTCGACGCCACTAAAGGCTCACTATTCGATGAGTTCTGTGCTGCATCAAATTCGGCCCAATCCACACCAATGTCTTTGCCATCGGACGCTGCGTTTTTGTAAGGCGAATTCGATGCCAAATGATAATTACTGTCAGACAGATTCACATATCCAATATTTGACGCGCTTCCAGGATAACTATTACCGTTTCCAATCGGCATAGGAATGGGATATGTCACTTGGTAACCGCCGGCTGTCGGCCATGGCCCAGCCATTACTGTGTTTGTCCAAATATATCCTGGAATGAGTGTATTCATATCGGGTGCTTGGTTCAAAACTATCGGCGTATGTCTCGCATGAAAGAGGTTGTCCTGTACGACAAAATTTGACAAGGGAAAGAGCGCTTTTTCATCGGAAAGCCCATAACTAAAACTAAAGATAGTGCCTCGAACTGTACTGCCTGCATAAGAAGCGACTGTATTATGCTTAATCTGAACATCGGATGGCCCCATGCCGATATTCGCGAAGTTGCCGGAAGTATAATTCGGATCGTAGTCTCCTCCTAGACCGACAAATAAGTTGTTTTGAAAAAGAAATCGTCCGCCTCGCTGTGTGGGCCCGCCTTGACTTAGTTCAATCGTCGGTCCCCCTCCAGAGAGAGCAATACCATTAGCGCAATTTATAAATTTATTATTGGTTACCCTGATGTCAGAAACAGTGGTCCAGGAGTCACTCCCAGTAGCACCGCCGCCGCGGGGAGTTAAAACCATCGCTTGACCCGTCTGTCCATCCGGCCAAACATTTTCAAAGATATTCCCATCAATCAAGACACGCTGAGCATTCTTTAGCTCGAACAAGTTCTTTGTTGACACAGGATTGGGCCCACTCCTATAAGCTGGATCATCTCGCCACTTCAATGGCTTATAAAAGTGATTGTGTCGAAACTCTATGTCGGAAGGCGTAAGCCCAGATATCAGAGGCGTGGCTCCTCCGATCATAATATTTTCGCCTGATGCTGACAGGAAATTGTTTCGAATGACTAGAGGGCCGGCACTATCCCAACTAACAACCGCCTTAGCTTCTCCGTCGCTTGACGTGATTTCTTCGATAGTTGAATCGATGATTCCCTGATGTTGTCCACCAAACACTATGCCGAACTTCAGTGTCCATGCCCCAGGCGCTGAAGGCCCATGCATATAGACTCGGTCGAACAAAATATGATGGCTCTGACTCGACAGAGTTGTCTGCTGAATCGAGTCGCAATTTACAAAATTCCCGATGCGCAAGGTATCTTTATTGCCCGGATTCATAAATTCGATGCCCATAATCCGATAATGATGAGAGGAGGCATCACAAGACATCGCGTAGTTGCCGACTGCTGACCGCACTATTTTGGGTAACACGTTTGCGTAACTTGGAGTTAGCCTTGTACCTGCTGAAGGTAGAGAAGAATCAGGCGCAGATGTCCGAATGATGATCCACCCATTGCCAGAGGTCTTATTCCTCAACAGAAATCCACGGTCATCCAGTGGCGTATATATGGCACCTGCTTGCAAGAGAATCGTTGTGCCGAGCTGTGCCTCGTCGATTGCTTGCTGGAGCTGGTCATTCGTGTAGTTGCAACCACTATTGCAGACGGTCTTTGTAATGCTCGTGGTCGGCATCGAGGTATCAACATACACTCGGGGCAGCTCAGGCGGAGTGGCCGCATAAGCAGAGATTGTCTGCAGCATCAATAGTCCTGAAAGGACTAGCTTCAACTTAAACATGGTGCACGCCTCCTTTTCTTTTCCTGCATGTCAATGGAACCATGCACTGCCATGTGGGGTGAGCAAGGGGTATGCCATTAGGTATCTCATATGTGCAAAATAGCTAAAGTATCGATATCTATATATTTATTAAAGTTTTTGAAAATTCGTATGCTCTGAGAGTTTCAGACAACTTTGAACAGACGTGCCGTTAATTATGGTACCACCTGCTAAGGTGTTGAAAAACATTAATCCGCAATAATCTGTATACTTATCGAGTCAGACGTATGACTATTTCGCAGGCGACGCTATTAAGACAAGTCTACAAAAGTAGTATCACCCACCACTCACGGATAATTGATCAATAGTCCTAGCTTGTCCATAGTACCTAAAGGAATTTGGTTGTTTAACTGCCGAAAAGGAGTTGTTTTTGAAAGCACTCTCTTTCTATAGGACTGCCAGGATTTTTCAGCAGCTTAAGATTCCTATCTTCCCTTTGCTATTGGAAAAGCTAACCATCTTGGTATTTCGGTGCGTTGTGCCAAGACATTGCGAAATCGGAGAGGGCACAGAGCTTGGCTATGGAGGAATTGCTGTCGTAATTCATGAGCGCGCTAAAATCGGCCGTCATGTGATGATTAGCCCATGCGTGACGATTGGTGGACGTTCTGGCATGTTCGGCGTGCCGGTTATTGAGGATGATGTATTTATCGGTGCGGGCGCTAAGATTTTGGGGGATGTGCGAATTGGTCGACGCGCAACGATTGGCGCTAACGCTGTTGTATTACATTCTGTTCCTGCAGGGGCAGTTGTCGCCGGAGTCCCAGCCCGCGTGATCCGTATTGAAAATGAGCCGGTAACGAGCATTGGCCGACTCAAAGAAAGCCTGTGACAGGCACAGCATGCTAAGCGGGTCTTTGAGCTTTGCCTTACGGGCTCTGAAACAGGAAATCTTTGGTTTCAGGTTGGATTATCCAGTTGAGGTCATCGAAAAGGCTGGACCTTCCGATTGCCTCCACTATTATCTGTGGAACCCATCACTTTTTCTGGATAATTTAGACTTCGATCAAAAGGAAGTTCCCAGAAAGCGCTACCGTGCACAAGGCGCTCAATATAATCCCTTGTTTATTGCTTGGTGGGGACTCTCGAATTTGCAGCAGTATTTGAAAAACCATGACAAGGACTATCTTAAGAAATTTCTGATCCAAGTCGCGTGGCTCAAGGCCAATGCGGTGCACCGAGTAGACGGTGCTGTAGTCTGGCCTTGTTACTTTGACTGGCAGGAAGGTTTCTGCAAGCTGGACTCTCCTTGGATATCTGCCATGTATCAGGGTGTGGTCATTAGCACTTTGGTACGGGGCTATCGAATTAATGGCGATCGGGAACTACTCGATCTCTGCAAGAGAGCCGTTATTGTCTTCTCGCAAGACATTGAGAAAGGCGGGGTGAGAACTTTCGAAGGCGGCAGAGCGCTCTACGAAGAGTATCCGGCGTATCCACTGCCCAGAGTACTTGATGGTTTTCTCTTCAGTTTACTGGGACTCTACGATCTCGCAATTGAGACTGGTTCCGCTGATATCCGTCGCTTATTCGAGGACGGCATCGATGGTTTGAAAGGGACACTCGAATTTTGGAACTACCGAAATAAATGGAGCTGGTACGGATCACATGGCTACCTTTGCCCCCCGCACTATCACAAGCTTAACGGGATACTTCTCTTAATCCTTGGCCGCTTAACAGGGGATACCACCGTCGAACATTTTGCGACTCTATGGGACACCAAACAACGCACCTTCATCGATAAAGTTGAAATCTTCTTAATGTTTGCATTTACAAAAAATCGAGCCCGGCTGGGCCTTCCAAGGAACTAAAGCATGTGCGGGATAGCGGGCATATTAGACCTCGATGGGCATGTCTCGACTGATTCATCCCACATCAAGCGGATGGCTGATGCAATGGTCCACCGTGGACCGGATGATGAAGGGTTTTTCGTCTCAGGTCCTGTCCATTTGGCACACCGACGACTCAGCATCATTGATCTGAATACTGGGCAGCAGCCGATGTTCAACGAAGACAACTCAATTGTGGTTGTCTTCAATGGCGAGATTTATAACCACCGTCAACTTCGAAATGTCCTTGAAGCCAAAGGACATATCTTCCGCACTCACTCGGATACTGAATGTATCCTGCATGCCTATGAACAGTTCGGGAACAATTTTGAGTCGCACCTCACCGGCATGTTTGCTTTTGCTCTTTGGGATATTAGACGTCGTCGGCTGGTCCTTTCCCGAGATCGACTTGGCATTAAACCGCTCTATTATACGGTTCATCACGGCCAACTCATTTTTGCATCAGAGATCAAGGCAATTCTGACCATTAAGGAAATAGAACGACGAGTCGATCATGACGGGTTGGATGCTTATTTGAGCCTTCGCTATGTTCCAGGGCCGAGGACCATGTTCAAGGACATCTATAAACTGGAGCCTGCCCATACGATGATTGCGCAAGAGGGGACGATTACTACTCGCGCGTACTGGGAACTCACCTTTGAGGAGAATCATCGCGACGAGCGACAAGCTGCTCAGGAGCTTGAGGCGCTCGTGTCCGAGGTCTGTCATGATCATCTCATGAGCGAGGTTCCGTACGGGGTATTTTTGAGCGGAGGAGTCGATTCCAGTGCTGTCGTGGCCGTCCTCCAGAAGACTTTGTCGGACAAGCTTAGGACGTTCACGGTGGGCTATGAACATGCCGAAGGAATCAACGAATTTGATTATGCAGAAAGTGTGAGCCGGCATATTGGCACAGTACATCACAAGCTGACTCTACAGGCGCAGGATTTTGCCAATTGGATTCCGAAACTGGTTTGGCATTTGGATGAGCCCGTGGGCGATGCGGCCTGTATCCCACTTTATTTCCTGGCCAAGTATGCAAAAGAGCGTGCGACAGTGTTGCAATCCGGTGAAGGCGCAGACGAAATTTTTGCTGGGTACTCCATTTACAAAAAGATGGAGTTCATGAACCGCCTGCAAACAGGCATCTTGTCGCCGCTACTCAGAGCGGGGTCTCAAACCGTGGCCCCGCGCGCGGGCGGTGGGAAGCTAGCCCGATACCTTCGCCTCTTTGGAAAGCCGCTCGAACAACGCTATCACGGGGTGTCTGGACATTTCATGGAAGGCATCAGAGAGAAGCTGATAAAGCCAGGGATTTTCAGGGCCGACAACAAGGAAACCTTTGCCGAAAAGACCTTTTCACAGTACTATGATCGCGTTTCTACCGATCATGATCTCAATCGCATGCTCTTTATCGATACGAAGACCTGGCTTCCGGACGATCTGTTAGTGAAGGCCGATAAAATGACTATGGCCGCCTCCGTTGAACTCCGCGTGCCGTTTCTGGATCATCGTCTTGTGGAATTTGCCGCTCGGCTGCCAATTTCACTAAAGATTCAAAAGGGCGAAAGCAAGTATTTGTTGAAAAAGATCATGGAGCCGTATTTGCCGCGCGACGTTATTTACAGGACAAAGGCCGGATTCCCTGTTCCTGTCTCCGAGTGGTTCAAGAATGGGCTCAAAGATTTGGCGACTGGCATGCTGCTAAATCCAAAAAGCGCTGTCAGTAACTATCTTGACGCGGGCGTTATTCGTGGCCTGTTGCAGGAGCACAAGTCTGGGGCTGGAGATTACGCGAACGAACTCTGGGGTTTATTAATTTTAGAATCATGGTTTCATGAATTTCGCGTACAGGTATAGTGAGGTTATAGACCTTGCACTGTCTAATCCCAGAAATAAAGCCTAAAAGCAGCGAAGTTATCATTCCTGATCAGGGCAAGCGGCTCAAAGATTGGCGCCACAAATCATTTTTAGTTGCGGTTGCTTTTATCATATCTTTTTGTCTGGGTGAAGGAATTGTGCGGTGGTGGGATATTATCGATCCCCCTGCATTTGAAGCTAATCCATACTATGGATATCTGATGCGACCAAACCAATCGGTGTCACCTCGTGGGTACCGGTTTCAGATTAATAATGTCGGTTTTCGCGGTCAGAAATTCGCCGTGCCTAAGCCCGAATCTACATTTCGTACTGCCTTTTTAGGGGATTCCATCACCTATGGAGGAGGAGAAGTTTCAGATCACGCTTTATTTGTGAACCGTTTTGTGCAGTTGCTCCAAAACGAAGAAGGACTCAAGGCAGAATCCGTTAATTTATCCGCGCCGGGATGGGGAATTCAAAATATGGTGGCCTATATAGGCGAAAACGGACTGTATCAGAGCGACTGTCTGGTATGGGTAATCTCCTCGGCTGATTTTCGGCGACCTAAGATGTCATTGGAAGAGAATGGATTTTGGGAAAACAAGCCATCCAGTCGTCTTATCTATGGAGGTTCAGTAATATTGCGACGTGCCTACTCTGTTGTACTAAAAAGGATGAGTCAATCAAAGACAGCGGAAGCTCGATCAACATCGGAAACTCTGGAGAAGAATCTTGAATTGGTGAAAACGACATTGGCTGGATTGAAAGAGAGCGGAATCGTAAGCTTCGTCGTGGTTGTACCAGATTCGAATGGCTATGATGGATATGATGGATGCCGTGAAGATTTTCAGAAGTACAAATCGATAGTTGATGGATTATCAATTCCTTTCTTGGACCTCAATCCGATCCTTCAGCAGCACAAAACTGAACACCTCTTCTTTGATGGTGTCCACTTAACCTCTCGGGGACATGAGCTGGCAGCCGAAGCCATTGTTTCTTTTTTTCGTGCTAATGGTCCGAGGCACAACCGAGGCATTTCATAGTAATGAACGGAAAGTACCAGGTATAGTCATGATGTCTGGCCAGAACATTGTATGTTTTGCGAACGACTGGGATGCCGATCCTACCAGCAAGCATCAGGTCATGAAAATTCTTGCGCGGTCCAACCGCGTGCTGTGGGTCAATTCGATCGGCCTTCGCCGTCCAGGAGCCACGGCCCATGATGCGTCTCGGATTGTAGCCAAGGTCAAAAAGTTTTGCAGTGGCCCGGTATCGGTGACCCCAAACCTACACGTGCTCACTCCGCTTGCCATTCCATTTCACGAGGTGCCGGGCATTCCGACTGCCAACGCATGGTTGCTGAGTCGATATATTCGGCATCACGCGCGACGATTGGGGATGGATCGGTTTCATATGTGGACGTTCATGCCGACGACGGCTCCACTCGTTCCTTACTTAAAACCGGACAAGCTCATTTATTATTGTGTCGACGAGTGGTCCGCATTTAGCTTTCTGAACAGTCAACTCATGGAGCAGATGGAGCACAGTTTGATTCGGCAAAGTGATGTTGTCATCGCGTCGGCGGAAAAGCTCTATGCGACTAAGCGCCACTTGAATGCCGAGACGCACTTGGTCTCACACGGCGTCGACAGTGAACATTTTGCCAAAGTGCAAGCGGCGTCGACTGAAGTCGCAGCCGAGTTGCGCAGTCTTAATCGGCCAGTCATCGGGTTCTGGGGATTGATCGGGGAGTGGATTGATTTGGATCTCATCCGATATGTGGCCGAACGTCATATAGATTGGTCTATTGCTCTCATCGGTAAAGCGGACGTTTCTTGCGCAATCTTGCAGGGCTTGCCGAATGTTCACTTGATTGGCTCGCGATCGTACGATTCGCTGCCGGGGTTCGCCAAAGGATTCACGGCGGCCATTCTTCCCTTTAAAGTGAACCGGTTAACTGAAAATGTGAACCCTATCAAGCTCAGAGAATATCTGGCTGCGGGACTTCCTGTTGCATCGACTGCACTACCTGAAGTGAAACAGTATGATGGCGTGGTAGGGATTGGTCACACACGTGATGAGTTTGTCGCCCAGTTAGAGGCGGCAGTGCTGGATACGAGTCCTTCCGCGGTGCGCAAGCGCATGGCCGCCGTCAGCCATGAAAGCTGGGACGCTCGAGTTGAGCATATTAGCCGGCTTATCGAGCAGAGTCGACCGAAGTCTGGATGCTGAAAAGGGCTTCCCACTTCGTTCTCAGTTGCGCATCTCCCTGCGACGTACCTCTGAGGGTACGCCTCAGTCACCGCACTCCCTGCGGCTTCCCCTGGGAAAGGGCGCGTCCTTCTGGAAAAGCGCCTGTCTTGGCTGGCGCGGGGTCGGTGGGTGAGACAACGCCTGGGGTGGGCGGGTGTGACAGAGATCCTTTTGAATATCCTGTGACGGACAGTATTATTATCCACTTGGCTAATAGACAACGGAGTGTGTTTCGCTAACAATGGACACATTGTATGGATAGAACTCTATCTAAAGAATTCCCGCAGTCTCAAGCCGGCAGTTTGCCTGGTGAGATAGCTCCCGGAGAGGCACTCTCCACCGGCGGTTCAAGGAACTGGCAAGCCATGCTGGTTGTCGGTGCTCTCGTCGCCCTGTTAGCCGGCCTTTATCATGAAGTCCTAGTCAAATTGGGGATCCAGTGGAATGACGATCCCGATTATTCACATGGATTTCTGGTGCCGGTGCTCGTTGGCTATTTCGTGTGGGAGCGGTGGGACCGACTCAAGGTCATTCGCATTTCGCCCAGCCTGTGGGGTATCGCCCTGTTGGCCAGTGGCTTATTGATGCTGGTCATCGGATCAATTGGGGCGGAACTCTATCTCCAGCGATCGTCGCTCATCGTAGTCATAGCGGGTTTAGTCCTGCTGATTATGGGACGGGACGCGCTGAAGACCTTCATGTTCCCCATTGCCTTTATGTTGTTCATGGTTCCGTTGCCGGCTATCGTGGTCAATGCCGTTGCATTTCCGTTGCAACTATTTGCCGCAAGAACGGCTGAATTTTGCTTGTTCAATTTCGGAATTCCTGTCTTACGAGAAGGGAACGTGATTGTGCTGGCGGGTACCACACTCGAAGTGGCAGAAGCCTGTAGCGGAATTCGATCCCTGCAAGCACTCTTGGCGTTGGGCACAGTGTACGCGTACTTCTCTCAGCGATCGACATGGAAGCGTTGGACCCTGGTGCTGCTTTCAGTTCCTATCGCCATCGCAGCGAATGCTTTTCGCGTTAGCGGTACGGGAGTCTTGGCAAACTATTGGGGGTCGCAGGCTGCTGAGGGGTTTTATCATACGTTTTCAGGCTGGCTTATCTTTGTGGTCGCCTTTTTACTGTTGCTTGCTTGTGGTGGTTTGTTGTCGAAGATGGGCCACGGTCATAGAACTGCCGCGCAAGGGAGACATACCTGATATGAAACGATGGCCCGTCGTGGTCGCGATGACCATGTTATTGATGACATGGGGTTCCATCCAACTGTTGTCTCACGGTGAACCTACCCTCAATAAGAAACCGTTTTCTGAATTTCCTCTTGCCATCGCCGACAAATGGCACGGGAAAGAGCTTGGGATGGATCAAACCGTGCTCGACATCTTAAGACTGAGCGATTATATGATGCGCGTCTATGTTCCATCTCAAGAAGCGCAAGTGCGGGGGACGCCCCTCTGGCTCTACGTCGGCTACTACCAGAGTCAGAGAACAGGGTCCACGTACCATTCTCCCAAGAATTGTTTGCCAGGATCGGGTTGGCAATTTGTGGAGACTGATCAGGTTGCCGTGCCGATATCGGAAGGCACATCCATCCAGATCAATAAGGTGCTGATCCAAAAGGGCTTAGACAAGCAAATGATCCTCTACTGGTATCAGGATCGGGGTCGAGTCATTGCCAGTGAGTATTGGGCCAAGGGTTATATGATTTGGGACGCCATGACGCAAAATCGGACCGATGGATCACTCGTGCGCATTTCGGTCCCGGTCACGACCACCACGGAAGAAGCGTACCAATACGGCTTGAGCTTTCTACGGGATATGTGGCCTTTGCTTCTTGACTACATGCCCGCCGGAGAGAGAGTAACCTGACAGTGGGCGCGATTCTCTCCCCTGTATCTGCCTTCGTCGTTAGCGGTCTGACCTTTTCCCTTGCCTGTCTTCTCATCGTTAAGAAAGATCGAGCCAACTCGTTAAATCGCGCCATCGTCTTTGTCCTGCTCGTTGGAAGCGTCATGCAGGCTGCCAATGGCATGGCTTTGGTGGACTCTACTGATGTACCACTTTGGCGTGGTCTCACACTGCTGTGTGAACTTCTTTTTCCGGCAGCCTTGCTCTATATCGGGTTGGCACTGATGCGAGTCGCAAGCTTGCAGGGTGAAGCGGGTGCTCGTTGGCGCGCACATGCCGTCCTGGTGATTGGTGTGGGACTTAGTCTTCTTGCGTGGTCTGAGCTGACTTTCCAGACCAAGGGCGGACTCATTACTTTAGGAGGACTGGGCCGGGTCGACTATATCTTTATTGTCTTTACGCTGGCATTGGGATTAGCGCAGCTTGAGCAAATTCTACGAAGAGCACGCGACCCTATCCGCTACCAGTTGAAATTTATTGTCATTGGCCTTGGCGCATTTGGTGGTTACAGGGTGTACGAGTCGAGCCGGCTGTTGCTGTTCCCGATCTGGCAGCCTAACGATGCGCTCGTTGACAGCCTCGTAACATTAATTTCTATCGTTCTGGTGATCTACGGATTACGACGGGTGCACGTTCAGGAAATTAAATCAAAAGTGTACGTGGCTCCCCAAGTGCTGTACGGATCAGTCACGTTCCTCGTCATCGGGATATATCTGTTTGCCGTTGGCGTGGTGGGAGAGTTGTTACGCTATACCGACCAGTCACTAGGATCGGCGCTCAGTACATTGGTGATCTTCTTGGCCGTTGTCGGCCTCGTCGTTGTCCTCTCGTCGCGGACCGTTCGAAGTTCGCTGAAACGGACGATTAGCCGCTATTTTTACCGGGTGAAATACGACTATCGTTCTAAATGGCTTGAACTGACCGAAGCATTCCGATCCTGTGCGTCCGTGGATGCCATCCTCGACCGTTTCCTGGATGTCTTGAGTGCCACTTTCGGTGCAGGCCGTATCTCAATCTGGATGCGCTTTGAAGCAGATGGCCGATTTCACCAGGTACGGACTATCAATACTGAATTGGCTCCGCCACCAATGGCTCTCACTCATCCCCTCATACACAAACTCCTTAATACGGAGGATCCCTTAGGCGCTGAAGAATTGAGGTCAGTCAGAGGCGCCGGCACGGACGATAATTTTTGGGAAATGACGAGGGCTGTGCTGTGCGCACCTCTGCGATCGGACAATCGTTTGGTGGGATTTGTCACGCTCAGTCAGGAACGGGGAGCAGCCTACGGCACAGAAGATGCCGATTTGCTTCGCGCCATTGCTCATCACGTCGCCATGCTTGTGTCCCTTGCAGAACTGGCGGAGCAACGGCGGGCCGCCTCAGAACTGGAAGCACTCCATCGATTCTCGGCTTTTTGTCTGCACGACATCAAGAATCTCGCAGCCCGGTTATCACTCGTCATGCAAAATGCAGAAGAGTATGGGCAGGACCCTGCATTCCAGCAATCCGCGATGCGCACGGTTTCCACCACCGTGCAAAAGATGATGGCACTGATTGCCAAACTTTCTCCCGGCGTCGGGTCCATTCATGCCACCGAAGAAGGCGATTGGGAAGTGAGTGAGTTGCAAGCAGTGTTGTCAGAGACCGTGGATTCACTTAACGGAGGATTGCGCGTACCGATCCGAAGGATTGACTCGCACCTTCCCCCCGTGCGGATGAAGCGAGATCAAATTCAACAAGTCTTGCTCAATGTCATTTTGAATGCCCAGCAAGCATGCGGCGAAAAAGGCGCGATCGAAATAAAAACGGTCTGCGGCGAACGTGCCGCTGTCATCACAATTTCCGATAATGGTCCCGGGATCTCGCCATCCGTTCTGAGAACGTTGTTTCACCCGTTTCAGACGACTAAGAAGGAAGGACTTGGCGTCGGACTCTATGAGTGCAAACGCATCGTCGAGTCCCACCAAGGCACGATGTGTATCGAAAGCCAAGTTGGTCAGGGTACGTTGGTTCGTATTACCCTGCCTTTTGCTTCTAAGGTCGATGCGTTGTCTCACATCAGTCATACTAGGAGCCAAGCTGAAGCATGATGGAAACCCTTGAACATCGGCGGCCTACGGTTCTCATCGTCGATGATGATGCGGAGATTCGAGAACAACTCAAATGGGCACTGGCCAAGGAATATTCGGTGGTGGAAGCCGAAGACAGGTCAACGGCTGTATCGCTGGCGCGCACGGAGTCTCCAGCGCTGGTTACCCTTGATCTTGGGTTGCCGGGTGATGTCGATGGGGCGACGGAAGGACTGGCTGCCTTGGAAGAAATTCTCGCCTTGAACCGCCTGACGAAAGTGGTCGTGATGACCGGAAACAGTGACCGGACCAATGCGGTGAAGGCCGTGCAACTTGGTGCGTACGATTATATCCACAAGCCTGTCCAGTTGGAGGTGCTCAAGGTCATTCTTCAGCGAGCAACCTATCTGTACGAGCTCGACCGCGAGAACCAGGTCCTTCAGCATGAAGAGCGTCATGAAGGCTTTGGCGATATGCTCGGGGCCAGTCCGCCCATGCAAAGAATTTTCACGATCGTTCGACGGGCCGCACCGTCCGAAGTACCCGTGCTCATCACGGGCGAGAGTGGAACTGGCAAAGGTCTGGTGGCCCGCGCGATCCACCGCTACAGTGGCCGGCAAGCGGGCCCATTTGTATCAATTAACTGCGGGGCCATCCCCGAGAATCTTTTAGAGAGTGAACTATTCGGTCATGAGAAAGGCTCATTTACGGGCGCGCATATGCAGCGAAAGGGGCGAATCGAGTCTGCGGATGGCGGCGTCCTATTTTTGGATGAGATCGGAGAACTTCCTCTTACGCTTCAAGTCAAACTCTTGCACGTGCTTCAGGAACAGCGAATCGTCAGGGTCGGAGGACGAGAAGAAATTGCCGTCAATGCGCGAGTCATTGCTGCCACGAATCGCGATTTAAGTCAGGCGATCCAAGCCGGTGCATTTCGCGAGGATCTGTTTTATCGTTTACAAGTCGTCACAATTGTCGTCCCCCCGCTTCGCGATCGAGGTGAGGATATCGTCTTGCTTGCAAACTCTATCTTGCGGCAATACGGGAATGAATTAAAGAAAAAGATTGCCGGCTTCACGCCTCAGGCCATCAAAGCTATTGAAGGGCATGATTGGCCTGGCAATGTCCGGGAGCTGGAGAATCGAATCAAGCGTGCCGTGGTAATGACCGAAGGAAACCGAATCACTCCCGAAGACCTTGAAATCTCTAGTGTGGGAACAAAAGGTGGTGGTCAAAGCCTCAGAGATGCCCGTGAATCAATCGAAAAAGAATTTATTCAGCGAACGCTTGCTAAACACCGCGGAAACATCAGTAAAGCAGCCACGGAACTTGGCATCAGCCGACCCACTCTCCACGGCCTTCTTACTAAGTATTCCATAGACCGTTGATATGCAGGGCATTGCCTCTCTCAATTGCTAACCACGTCCAGGTGATCATTCCACTCAAAAGGAAAACTTTCTGCACTCAATCTGGGCGATCTCACAAATGTGTCCACGATTGGTCCGGTCACCACGTCGCTCGACTTAACAGCAGCGGTACACACGCTCGCCGCACGCTAAACGGAAACTCGCCAGCTAATTTGTGCAACGAACACGGTTGCGAGTGAGTCTTATAGCTTTTTCGCCAGCATCTCCTAGAGCATGACCTTATCTAAGGTCAGATTGGCCACCAACTGTTTGACCTTCAGCTTTGGCCCTCAGTTGCGGAAGGCGACGGATATTGGCCGCCGGCCCCCTGTATACCTTCCCTAACGCTGTCGCTATCTGCTACCCGGCATACTTGCTCTTCTTCAGATCGGTTCTTCCTGGTTGAGGACAGCAGCGCAGTCGATTTTCGGTTTGGCTGGTGTATTCCTTCGGGGAAGAGCTGAGTGCCGACGAACACCTTCACATACTGTCAAAGAATTTTACACAAACTCATCGCTATATAAGGCATTGAGAATAAAGGTTAGTGGCACAAACTAAGGCCTGCGCGCATTATACAATAATCAAAATTTTACAAAATTGTGCTTAGTCAATTCTGGCAACTTCAAAGATTTCATTTATTTGTATATTCCCACTGAAAGGCACTGCTTTTGCAAAAGTATAATACTAGTTAATGGTACTTATTATGGATTGCAAAAGCAGTTCAGATGCCTCAGGTTCAATTCTAGATTATCTGCTGGGTAAAGCGTGCTCTTACCTCTTAGCGCCATTTCAGTCCCTAGACAGTTTCATTTTCGTTATCCTAGGCCCATTCAAAGCAGTATTGGATGTAAACTTTAAGACTGGTTGGCCCTATCTTATATCGGCTGTTATCCTGGCGTGGTGGGTCTTCATCTGCGGGAAAAGAAAAGGAGTCATTTCTTCGAACCAGTCATTCAAAGCTTTCCTTTTTCCACGAGAGATCTTTCAGCATCGCTCGGCGATACTCGATTATAAATTTGCCCTTGTGGATCTGACGATCAGTGGTCTTGTGTATATGCCCTTTATCGCTGGGCTGAGTATGCTCGTTTATAAAGCTCTCCTTCATGTCCTACCGTCGATGCCTATTCTATCTAAAAGTGTCGTCGTGACGTTCCTGGTGGGTGTGATTCTTGTCGACCTCGGGTCATTCCTCGGTCATTTAATGATGCATAAAGTACCAATGTTATGGAAGTTCCACGTAGTGCACCATTCCGCTGAGGTATTGACGCCGGCCACCTTTTACCGGGTACATCCGATTGAAACTTTAGTCAATGCTGTGGTGGGGTCGATTCTGAGTGCCGTGGTGGCTGCGGTATATGCCACGATGTCTCATGAAGACATGACGCTGCTTTCCATTGCCGGCGTGAACGCGGCTACGTTCCTATTTCTGTTAGGAGGTAGCGTTCTCCGCCATACACATATCTGGCTGTCATTCGGTTTTATGAATTGGATCATTGTTAGCCCTGCTCAACATCAAATTCATCATAGCCAGGACCCTAAACACTGGGATAAGAACTTTGGGTATATGCTCGCGATCTGGGATGGCATCCTCGGTTCGTTATATGTTCCGCGAAATCGCGAGAATATTCGCTATGGCATACCAGACCACGACCCCAAAGATCTATCATCGGTAACACAACTGTATTTCCAACCGTTCTACGCTGTATTAGGCCTTGGTCGAAAGCGACAAATAGAAGCCGAAACCATCTCAACACAGGACCTGCCCATTTCTTCCCTTCAGCACAATAGTCCGCCGAAAGCCCCTTCTATCGGAGTACGAGAGCCTACTCAGGCGCAGTGGAATGCATCAGTCCACGCCTTAGCTAGTAGTCCTAACAGGGATTCTTAACTTTGCAATCCCATAGCCGTGATATCCGCAGTCACACGCGATTGACCAGGCGGTCTTAAGACTGATTCTTTAGAGTCACTACTTCGAGTCCTGCTTCTAGGAAGCTTGCTTGTCACGAGCCAGCGAAGCCAGTGATAGCTCTAGTTCCTAGGCTGGATACTCATTTCCGTTTCCTTGAGGCATCATGTCAATAGTCCACCCCCCGCCGGTTGGCCAAGGGCCGGCGAAGACATTGTTCGTCCAAATATAGCCAGGCATAAGGGTGTTCAGGTCCGGTGCACCACTTAAAGTCATGGGATATTCTCTGGCTGCGAAGTGGTTATCCTGTAAGGCGAAGTGAATGAGTGGAAATAGTGCACCTTCATCCGAAATGCCGTAAGTAAAGGCTAGGGTGGTGCCCCGTATATTGGTCCCTGCATACGACGCAACGGTATTATGTTTTATCTGAAGGTCCGACGGCCCCATCCCGATTGTTGCAAAGTTTCCAGAAAGGTTGACTGAGTCGTAATCACCTCCTAACCCTGTGAAGACATTGTTCTCAATAAGAATGCGACCTCCTCGTTGTGTAGGGCCACCTTGATCCAGGGAAATCGTAGGTCCACCACCCGATATGGCAAATCCATTGGCCACGTTCAGAAATTGGTTATTTGTAATTGCAATGTCCGATACGGTCGTCCACGAGTCACTGCCTGTCGATCCTCCTCCTCTTGGAGTCAGCACCACCGCATGGCCAGATTGTCCGTCTGGCCAGACATTTTCAAACGTATTGGAGTCTATGACGACGCGCTGGGCGTTTTTCAGCTCAAGCAAATTTTTTGTCAGTACTCGGTTTGGCCCGGACGTGTAGGCGGAATCATCACGCCACTCCAATGGCTTATAAAAGTGATTGTGGCTTATCTCAATATCGGAAGGTGTGAGCCCGCTGATTATAGGTGTTGCGCCGCCTATCATGATGTTTTCACCGGATGCAGACAGTAAATTGTTAGAAATCAACCATGGACCGGCGCCATCCCAGCCTGCAATTGCTTTTGCTTCCCCATCATCGGAGACTAAGCCTTCGATTGTTGAACCAATAACCGCCTGATATTGACCTCCCAGTATCACTCCAAATTTAACGCCGTCCGATCCAGGCGCAGAGGGACCATGAACGTAAAGACGGTCCAGAACAATGTGATTGCTCTGGTCGGAGAGACTGCTTTCCATTCCATCAAGGTTGATAAATGCGCCATTTAATCTAGTGTCTGCGTTCCCTTGGTTCAAGAACTCAACGCCAATGATGCGATAATTATGAGCGCCTGGTTCAACTGACATTGCGTATGAGTTTTCATCTCCTCTCACGATTTTTGGCATCCATGCCGAATCGGCAGATGTGACTCTGGCGCCGGGTGCCGGTAGGGCAGAGTCGGGCATGTCGGGACGAATCACAATCCATCCTGTCCCTGTCTTATTGGGAAGCACAAATCCAAGTTCATGCGTTGTCGTGTACGAAACGCCTGGCTCCAGAAGAATAGTCGTCCCCAGGGAAACATTATCAAGCGCGGTTTGGAGATCGGTATAGTCGCCATGAGGACCGACCTTTACTGTCACGGACGTGGTTGGCATTGATGTATCAACTGATACCTGAGGCGGTAGCGGATTAATGGCGCCATTTGTTGGAGCTTGTATGCTCGGGGACGTTGATGTTCCACCATTCGCAGAAGGTAACGGGAGAACGGGGTTCACAGGGATTGGTTGTGTGGGCACTTGGGTAATTGGCTGCTGTGTCTGCAGCGCGAGGATTTCCGCATCCGTAAGGCGCGGTTGGCCCTGGTGAATGTCGGGGCTCGCAACGCTTTGTTGTGTTGGAACTTGAGTAATCGGCTGCTGGGTCTGCAGCGCGAGGATTTCCGCGACTGTAAGGGCCTGTTGACCCTGCTGCACCAAGGGAGGTTGTACGGTGGAAGAGGTCGCTGGTCCGCCATTATTGCCAGAAGGTAACGTAACCGGAGGGCTCACAACGGCTTGTTGTGCAGGCACTTGGCTAAGCGGTTGCTGCGTCTGTAGGGCGACTATTGCGGCATCCGTCAAGGTCTGTTGGGCCTGCTGGACCGTAGGCGGTAAGGCGGCCTGCGAGGCAGCTTGGCTTGCGTCATGAGAGGTCTGAGGAAAGGAGGATGCCTGCTTTGCAAGCACCTCGGAGACCGAGATAGTTTGTTGACCGGCAGCAGGTGCCGCCTGGACATTAAAAAGCACGGCCTGCTGGGGGACGGCTTGGCCGACTGATGCCACTTGAAGCGCACCGGCAAGATCGGCAGACAATAAGACGCGCGACTCCAGCAGTTCAAGGGCGTAGGCCGTCGCCGTCTTTTTCCGCCTGGACGTTTGGCCCTTCTTGCTGAATAAGCCACTCTTGGCACTGTGCTTCTTATGCTTGATCAAGTTGCCCTCCTAAGCGTTCTCTTTGTAATTGTCTATTTTCTGCTTTATCAGTGGCGGCACCGGTCCATACTATCTACAGGAGAGAACCGGTATTTTGGTAATCACGGACTGACATAATACCTAGCTATTTAGGCTTAGACAGCGAATGAACGAAAAGTGGAAACTATGTACTTTATCTAGACCCAAAAGAAAATTGATATGTTGGCGTTTATTTCTCCAACTTTTATCAAATCCAACTGAACGTTTTACTTTGAAGACGTATGCCTGTAAGGCACTTTTAACTTTGGGGATCTCGATGCTCGTACAATAAGACTTATGTCCAAGTAAAATCGGGAGATACTGGAATCCCAGTGTCGGGATATTTTACAAAAGTCACTGGTTAGGCATATTCCGCTAACCTGCCGCATTAGTTGTTATTTCTTGCTCTCACTCCTCCTAAGTTAAAACCTATGTAAATGTTTTTTACGAATTCTGATTGTATTTTAGATTTAAGGCTGCGATTCCCTTTCTACTCCTACGCCTCGGTCCAACGCCAATCTATTTAAATTTAGATACTTATACGGCTATATCGCTCTTACATTATGAGTCCGTCTGATGGCATGGGTCTTGAAATCCTTTAGTACCGTCTGACGGTAGAAAATAGGGCCTATTACACTTAGGGAGGTAGATGATGAAAAGTGCAAGTTCGAAAGTAGGGATGTGGGTCGCAGCGGCGGTCCTATCCCTCGGGCTGTCGTCACAGGCGTTTGCGTCGCCTATTCTTAGTACGGGCAATGTTCGCCCAGTGCCTGTGAATGTCATTGCGAGTGAGCCGAGCCTGCAAAGCCTTCTGGATGCCATGTTTCCAGGAGCAGGCTTAAACGCTGTTACGAGCCAAGAGAGCACTGGAATGTGGACGGCTGTTACCCCGATTTTCCCGGCCATCGCCCCGACCTTGGTATTTGAATATACGGCGAATTCTACTGTTCAAACGTTCGGCATTTGGTCCGGAACTGATACCACGGCGATTACAACTGTGGATATTTTTAATGGATCCGCCGTGCCAGGAGCCAGCGCTTCGGTCTCCTGGGCAGTGCCTGGAACCGGAGCATTGACCATTGTTGGTGGTGTGGGCGTCAATTCCGGTACGTTTAGCGGCATCGATCCTTTCGCATTTGGTTTCTATCTGAAGCCGAATGGTTCGCCGACGCCGACCTACTTCACGCTGGATCAGCTGAATGGTGGTACGGCCCGCGCCCTGGCATTCAAGCCGGCCGGTGGCGATACCTGGGCCCTTGCGTTTGAAGATGGTACGGATAATGACTTCAATGACATGGTAGTTCGTGTTGAGTCCATCAAGCCGGTTCCTGAGCCCGCCTCAGTTCTGCTCCTCGGTTCAGGCTTAGCCGGACTCGGTCTCTGGGGTATGAAGCGCCGGAAGAACGCGTAATTCAATCATTCTTTCCAGTTTCGTGAGTTAACCGGCCCGGGCTACAACCCGAGCCGGTTTTTTTTGGGGCCTCTGCACTGGTTTGTAACCCAACGTAAAACTGTCGGACGTTTTTACACTTTCACCGCCTGTAGGACGTTTCTCCTAATCACTCGATTTATAAGCGTTTTCATTCATGTTGGAAGAGTGGCGAGACGAATGCTGTTAAATCACTTTACAACCCTCATTGGATCAGGTCCTAATGGCACTACTGTATTGTTATTAACCTCAGCAACTTATGTAGGTGCAGTCGTAGGCACAGCTCTTGTATTACCTATCTGCAAGACGATTGACGCTTACAAAGACGGCGTTAGTTTACGTTCATTAACAAAAGGGGGGAAGTCGATGAAAAGACAACTCAAATCGCTCCTATCGCTCGGAGCAGCTCTCGTTGTCGGGAGTTTCATTCAGGTTGCGCAGGTGCACGCATTGACGTTTGACCTCAATTGCGTCCTGTCGTCCAGTGGCTGTGCGCCCAGTGTGTCCTACGGGACAATCACGCTCACCGATAACGGAAGTAGTGTGAATGTCACCGTGGATCTGGTTGGGGCAGGAACCCATAAAGTCCTAGAGTTTGGCCTGAATATCGATCCATCGCTGAATAACACCGGATGGTCCATTACCGGCACCACCATTACGGCCAATGAAGACGCCATCCAAGCGGACGGCTATACCGCTGGAAAGTTTGATTTGAACATTCCGTCCAATGGCAATCTTGGGTTTGAGCCCTTCAGCGGAACCATCAGCAAGACAAGCACGAACTTGGATCCTGCCACGTTTGATTTCAACGACACGAATAACCTCGTGCGCGGGTTTGTCCACATCGGCAACATTTCGTGCGGGACAAGTGGTTGCACGCCCGGAGTGGGCGGTGGCGATTCTCTCTGGGTGGGAGCTCGCCCGACCTCGACCGTTCCAGAGCCAGCCTCTTTGATCCTCCTGGGCTCGGGATTGGCTGGAATTAGCCTGTACCGCATGAAGCGCCGAAAGTCCGTATAAGACACCTCCTAGTAGTTTCACAAAGGGCCAGTCCGATTTCCATCGGACTGGCCCTTCGCTTTAACTAAAGCACCGTAAGTATGCTACATTCTCCACACGCACCAAATCTGGATATAAAAGCCGCTTAACAAAAAATGACTATTCTTCAGACTATTTTCCCACAGCGAAGTTGAGACCAGGTGGCTGCTCGAATCCTTCCATTTGCCGTCTATCTCTCCTTCCTGGCCGTCGCTCAAATCGTCTCATGGGTCAGCGGTTCTAACGAGAGCCAAAGCGATTGGGCGAGTCACGTCGATGTGTGGCTCTATCCCATCAAAACTGCCGCTGTCTTAGCGCTATTGATCTATTTTTGGCCGCAGTATCGAGAGCTCAAGGACAAGGCTATCAATGGCCCTGCGGACGCTTTTCTTACAGTGACCGTCGGTTTGCTGGTGTATTTGGCTTGGGTGCGAATGGACTGGTCATGGGCCATGCAAGGGGATGGAACAGCGGCAGGATATGATCCATTTCGCGCCGGTACTGGGATTGGGATTGTCCTGGCCGGCATTCGAATCTTTGGCGCCTCAGTGGTGGTTCCGATTATGGAAGAGCTCTTCTGGCGCTCGTTCTTGATACGTTATTTGATCTCTTCGAAATTCGATTCCATTGCACTAGGCACGTTTACTCTCTTCTCCTTCGCCGCGACGGTCGTCTTGTTCGGCTTAGAGCATGATCTGTGGCTGGCCGGAATGATGGCAGGGGTCGCCTATACGGGGCTGCTGTACTACACCAAACGACTCTGGCCCTGCATCCTTGCTCATGCCGTGACCAATTTCGCCCTTGGTATCCATGTGTTTGTGACAGGCGAATGGCGGTGGTGGTGATGTACCTAGTATCCTCACTGTCTGGGCTGTCGGGAGTTTTTACACTTAACGATCAAGAGATATAAGGTACTTAAGTAATTGATTTAATTCTAGTGCCTGGCGCATCGCGCCTTCAAAAAACTTAATAATCCGACGAACTGTAAAAGTTATTTACGTTTTCTCCCTTTAGCATCCGAACCCCCAAGACCTAACCGCTCTGCCTTTCTATCTTAACACGCCGTAAACATTGGTAGTTTTATCTGCGGCTTTACGGTCTTCGAATGTAAAGAACTTAGCACGCAATATGCTAACCACCTACGTAGTAATTAGGTTCTAACCGTTTTGGCATTTCGAACGAAAGGATGGGCAGTATGGGTAATAGGACAGCAAAGCAAGGGTGGATCGTTCGCGCAACGGCAGCCCTATTCTCGCTAACGGCGGGATTCGCCATGTCGGCCCCAAGCGTGGTCTTGGCCGATTCGGTCTCACCGTCTTCCTACGAGAACACTTTAGGCGTGGGCGAAAGCGTCACCATCGACAAGACGGTGACCATAGCTGCCGGCCGTCCCACGACATCGCTTGTCGATGTCTTTTTCTTGGCGGACACGACAGGCAGCATGGGCGGGGCCATTGCCTCCGTTATTAGTAGCGCGTCAACTATTCTTTCTACCACTGCCTCGCTCGGTAATGTTCAGTTTGGTGTAGGCGAGTACAAGGACGTCGGAGATGCGTTTGTCTACCGAACGAACCAAGCACTCACGAGCAATCAGGCCCTAGTCACGGCTGGGATCAATGCATGGTCGGCCAGTGGTGGTGGAGATCTTCCTGAAGCCAATTTGTATGGTTTACAGCAGGTGGCAACGACGACTGCATGGCGTCCTGGCTCAGCGCGCATTCTGGTGTGGTTTGGCGATGCGACGGGTCATGATCCGAGCCTCGGAGTCACCGAGGCGGCCGCGACGGCGGCTCTCGTGGGCCAGAACATCAAGGTCGAGGCCATCAACGTGGGTGACCTCGATGGCACCGGCCAGGCGACGCGCATTACCACTGCAACCGGCGGACAGCTGTTCAATGGTGTCGCGAGCAGTGCCGTCGCGACTGCCATTCAAAATGCTATCACGACGGCTTTTTCGACCTATAGCTCTGTCTGTCTCTCACCAAGCGGCAATTTGCCTGGTGTAGGAGTTTCGACGAGCGGATGCATCACCGGTTCCTTCGATCGGTCGATTGAACGTACGTTCAATTTCACGGCAACGTTCACCGGACTGACGCCCGGAGATCATTCCTTCGTGATCAATGCCACCGTTAATGGTGGCACGGTCGCCACGGAAAATGACCTCATTCATGTCGGCGGTGCGGCTGTACCGGAGCCGGCTTCCTTACTCCTCTTGGGCACGGGCCTTGTCGGTCTGAGCGCTTGGCGGTTTCGTCGACGGGCGTAATCGCTTCTAACGCCGACCGCTGGTAGAAAGAAGGCAGGTAGTTGGACATCCAGCTACCTGCCTTTTTCTTGCCGATCACACACTACTCGGGCATACTTAATAGGCGAAATTACTATCCCCCTCAGTCAATATTAAGGTGTGCCTACACAAAGGAGCTCAGCATGCTCAGCCTTGTCCCGGTGATCGTCCTTGCTTTTCTTTTTGTGTCCAATGCGTGGGCTGTCTCCACTCAAAGCGAGCCCGATACCGGCCACATTCTTGATTTACGAGATCTTCCCGCCTTTTCTCCTGAACGAGAACGAGTGTTGCTTGACGCCCTTGATCTCGTGAATGCGGCCAAGTACAAGCCGGCCATCGAGATGGCTCAGACCTTTCTGCAGTCCAATCCGAAGTCAGCGCCGGCTCTTGAGTTGCTCGGTGCCGCTCAGATCCTCGATACGCAGGTCGAGCAGGGACTGAAGAACCTCAAGGAAGCCGTGGCCATCAATCCCCGGCAAAGCACTGCTGTCACGAAGATCGGCGACGTGTATCTCGCGCAAGGTGACTCCACCAAAGCGAAAGAACAATTTCTGAAGGCCGTCGAACTTTCGCCCGACAACAGTCGCGCTCACCAGAGACTGGGCGTCCTGTTGGAACAAGAGGGGAAGGTCAGTGCTGCGATCGATCATTATGAAAAGGGATTAGTCGGTACACCGATCGGCTATACGGGTATCAAGGTGAATCTTGCAGGCCTGTACAACCAAGTGCACCGTCCTGATAAAGCCATTGTCCTGTTGGAGACGCTCATCACGGAAGACAATAAGAATGCAACCGGCCATCTGGTTCTTGGGAACGCCTATCTCGCCGTCAAAAAAACAGAGAAAGCGTTGCATGAATATCACCTCGTTGCGAAGCTGGAGCCGCAAACAGAGCGAGCGCCACTGGCACTGGGGGTGGCTTATAGAGCGCACGGCGATTTTGCGGCTTCACTGAAAGAGCTGGAGAAGGTTGTGAAGCTCAAGCCATCCTGGTCAACCGGCTTATTCCAGATGGGGGAAACGTTTTTCGCCATGGGACAGTATGAGAAGGCACTGGAATCATACCGGCAGGCGCAGCAGTTCAGCGCTACTCCCGTTTTAATTAACAAAAGAATTGGAACCGTGTACCTCAAGCAGGAGAAGTATCCGGAAGCCATTGCCGCCTATAAGAAGGTGGTCGAGGCTAATAATCCCAGCATGGACAGCTACGATCTGCTGGCCACGGCGTATCAAGTGAGTCAGCAAAACGAGTTAGCCGAAAAAACCTATCGTTCGATGGTGGACGCATTCTCCCGGGAGCCGTATCCGCTCTATCGACTGGGCACGTTTTACGGATCGATTAGGAAATATGATCAGGCAATTACCGAATTGAAGAAAGCCGAAGCGCTCTCGCCGAACGATCCGCCGGTTCTGAAGGCGCTGAGCATTGCCTACAGCCGAAAAGGCGAGCACGACCAGGCGATTACCTTCGCGCGGAAGATCGTCAAACTACATGGAGACAGTGTTCCGGATAAATTTTATCTCGCTGCCTTGATGCAGGATGCGGGGCGTGCGACAGAAGCTATCGCATTGTACCAGGAGATTCTGGCGCAAGACCCGAAGCATGCTCTCGCGATGAATAATGTAGCTGCCTTGCGACTGGAACACGGCGACCGCAACCAGGCATTGGACTTCGCTCAAAAAGCAGCCTCCCTGTCCCCGGAGAATCCCGCGATTTTGGATACGTTGGGGTGGGTCTTATTTAAAGATGCAAAACATGCGGAGGCACTCACGGCTCTTCAGAAATCCGTCGCGCTTGTCCCGAAGAATCCTGTCTCACGCTATCATCTTGCTGCCGTGCAGCATGCGCTGGGAAACAAGCAGGAGGCGAAGAAGGAACTTGAGCAGGCGTTGGCGCTCTCGACCGGTTTTAAGGAGGCAGGGGAAGCAAAACGCCTGCTGGCAAGCCTCAATGGGAGCTCTTCAGCCAAGCATCCCTGACTGTCAGGCGGGGATGGAGCCTAACGCTTCTGTTTTCGGCTTTGCTGATTCAGTTGCTCGATAAATGCATGGGCTTCCGTTAATGCCGCGTCTCGTCGACGTTTCAGGTCCTCCCTCGCCTTGACTGGGTCGTTGAACGGTAGCGCGAACGAAGCAATCGTAGGGTTACCTTGCGGGCGTACATGCCTGAGCACGGTGTCCTCTTCAGTGAGGAATCCACGTCCCCGCCAGGGGTTATATAGCGGATCTCCGAACAGCACCATGCGCCAACTGACGTAGCGAGTCGTTAAGGCGTATGCTTCCGCCAACGTGTATCGTCCGGTTAACAGCAGAGCAACAAACTCGTTCGGAAGCGGGAATGCATCGACGTATGGCTCACCGGTCGGCCCGAGTGTGACCGTAATGCCTCGCTCGAGCGCGTTCTTGCACCACCCCGGTTCCTTCGGATCATGAATGCTGACGGCTTCGCCCGACGCGATATGGTATCCGATCGCGCCAGGATTGAATGTGAAGGCATCTTCATAGGACCGAAGTTTGTACCATCCGGCGTAGATGGCTACATCAGGGGCCTCTCCGCGCCGGCTGAAGCGCCGTTCGGTGTCTTCGAGCACGACTGGATAGGGCGTCCGCGTCCGTAAAAGATCAGCCAGATCACGCAGCCCCTGGTCGTAATACCCATAGCCTACTGTTCCATCTGGTTGTATGCCCCGCGAGTCGACGTATGCGTTTCCAGTCAAGCCTTGTTGTTCGGTCTCGATGGTCTTATCAACCAAACCCATCGCCAGTTGTGGCGTCGGCGCATCAAGCCGGCTTACCAGGATGATCGGCAACGTGAAGGATGATGGATTGGCAAGCGATGGACTTCCATGAAACAGGGGGTTCCCCATTCTTTCCGCGACACGATACTGGTCTCGATCCCACCATAATAAGGTCAGTTCGCTATCGACGCTGGCATCGCCATTCTTGTAGCTATAGGTCTCAATCTCTGCAGTCGACAGACGAAGGATCCCTTCGAAGCCAAATACGCGTTCAGTCAGTTGGTAGGCTTTTTTTCGATTTGTGTCCGAAGGGATCTCGGTGAGGACGCGGACCACGTTTTGTGCCGAGACGATGTCCTGGCGGAGCTTTGACAGATTGGCTTTCGCCTGTTGGTCGGCCGGCTCTACCTGTAAGCGATGGACCAGCGATGCAGTTCCGCCAGCCTGGACCATGATGCGAGCGATTTCCTGATTCCACCTCGCTATTGTGTCGCGTGACTCCTTGGCTTCGGCTTGCTTCACGCGTGTGATGGCATCACCGATGGCTCGGTTCACATGGTCCAGAAGGCTTTGATCGCTTTCTATTGTCTTCAAGTCCGGTTCAGAAGGGGTGCCTTCCGTAGAATGAGCCGGCGCGACGCGTTTAGCCCATCCAGGAATTTGCGCGAGATACCCTCGTGCGAAACGCTGCCGCTCCGTGGCTTCCTGAACCCAACGCTGCTCAGACTCATTCGGTTGCGGCGCGTCAACACGTAAGGGCATTCCGTACGTGGTGACCAATGCACGGATTGTCGTGGTGAGTCCTTTGGACTGCAGCGCCTCTCGGACAGGCGCCACCAGCCGTTCTTCATAGTCTTTTCGGCTGATCGTGTCTTGAGGGGGGAGATCGAGCTGAAGAAGGTGTGTCGAAGGAACGCCGCGGCGGGTCGCGTAATATCGGGCGACAGCCAGGCTGTCTGGACTGTTCCGATTTGCCAGGATGGCAACGTGGGTAGCGGTCAGCTCACCAAATGCCGAGCTGACCGCCGTACTGACCCAGACACAAACAAGGAGACTCAGCGAAAGATGCTTCGAACGCGTCACAACTCCTTCAGCGTCTTTTTGGCATCCTCGGCGCCGGGAAAGGTTTCGCTCAACTTCAGCGACGTCTGAAGGCTTTTCTTCGCA
Organism: Nitrospira sp. Nam74; assembly: GCF_965152615.1. NCBI lineage: Bacteria > Pseudomonadati > Nitrospirota > Nitrospiria > Nitrospirales > Nitrospiraceae > Nitrospira > Nitrospira sp. Nam74. The sequence continues at coordinate 1,045,656 of NZ_OZ224220.1, forward strand.
CCGGCCAGATCGCCGTTTTTCTGCTGTGCAAGCCCGTAGTGGTAGTGAATGATGGGATTATTGGGCGCCTTTTCGACCGCCTCTCTCAGCAGTGAGCTGGCCTTCAAATACGCGTTCTTCTTGTAGTAAATCCAGCCGAGCGTATCGGCCACACTAGGATCGTTCGGCTGTTGCTCACGAGCCGTTTGCGCATAGGTCAGCGCCTGATCGAGATTCGTTCCCTCTTCCCCGAGGATGTAGGCGAGATTATTTGCCGCCGGCCCGAACTTTGGATTTAATTTGAGGACTTCTTCGTATTTGGCCTTGGCTTTGTCTACTTCTTTGTTGCGCTCATGGATCATGCCTAAGATCATGTGGGCGCCCACGAGCTTCGGGTTTTTTTCCAGCGCCGCCTCATATTCTTTCACCGCTTGGTCTTGCTTGCCCGTCGCGAGATAGAGTTCGCCCAGATTGGTATAGGAGAGAGGAAGATCGGGCGTAATCTCAATCGCCTTCTTATAGGCAGCTTCCGCTTGGGCGGTGTCCTTTGTCTGCAACCAGATTTTCCCAAGCAGATTATAGAAGAGTGGATTCTTGGGAGAAGCTTCGATCTGCTTCAACACGCGTTCTCTCGCCTCTTTCGGCTTGCCTTGAGCAAGCCTGATCGTCGCAATCTGATCCAGTGGTTCGATCGCATGTGGATTGATGGCCAAGGATTCTTCAAAATGCGCAAGAGCGCCCGCGTCATTTTTCTCGCTGCGTTCAATCAGGCCCAAGCGGTACCGACTGACTTGCTCTTTTGGCAATGCTTTCGCAATGGCCTCAAAGGTTTGCTTCGCCTTCGCGATCTCGTTCTTCCGGAGGTAGGCATCACCTAAAATCGTCGCAGCCGCGAGATCCCGTCCGTTCAAACGAAGCGCTGCTTGAGCCTGTTCAATGGCAAGATCCGGAGACCCTTCCGCCAAATGAATGGTGGCCAAGGCGGTGCGCGCTTCCCGCATATTAGGCGCTAACTTCACGGCTTCCGTCAATTCGCGTCGAGCTTGCGGGATGTCATTTTTCTGACCGTAGGCCAACCCGAGGATATGGTGTGCGCCGGCGTGTTGCGGCTCATCTTTGATGACGCCTTGCAGAATCTCAATCGTTTCATCGGCCTTGCCGCGGGCGAGACGCAGCCTGGCATCCAAGTAGCGCGCAGACAGATCTTTCCTATTCTTTTCATAAATGGCTTGTATGCCTTTGTCCGCCTCATCCAGCTTGCCCATGTCCAGATGCAGATCGATCAATTTATCGCGGGCGATGCTTGACGACGGGTTCAATTGAGCCGCCTGCTGAAAGCTCGCGAGGGCCTTATCCCGTTGGCCTATTTGCTTGTAAAATTCTCCCAAAATCAGTTGAGGCGTTTCATCCTTTGGCTTGACGGCGGCCAATTTCTGATACGTGGATTCCGCTTCCGCCCATTTATTAGCCAGTTGATAATAGCCGGCTAGTTTGAGGTAGAGGGCGTCCTTGTCAGGAGCGATTTCAAGGGCGCGCTTGTACTGTGCTTCCGCCTCATCCGGCTTGCCGCTGATCAGTCTAAAGTCTCCCATCGCGACAATGGCCTCGACGGACTTTGGATCCGCTGCTAAAGCTTGCTCGAGAGCATGTTCCGCTTCCGAGACGTTCTTCATCTGGAGATAGGCCTGCGCCAGCGTCAGGTACGTCGGGATGTGCTTGGGGTCTAACTCGATGGCTTTCTTCAGTTCGGCGATGCCTTTTTCAAATTCTTTTTCGCTGATAAGGCTTTGCCCGTGCAGAATTAACCCCTGCGTGTTTTGCGGTGTCGACGCCAGCACCACTTCGGCATGTTCCCGTGCTTTCGCCGGCTGCTGGCTGACGAGATACATTTCGCCAAGCTTGAGCTGCGCATCCTGGTTGGATTGATCCAGTTCCACCGTCTTGCTTAATTCACCAAAGGCGGCTTGGAGGTTGGGAAGACCGCCGACCTTGAGATAGGTCAAGGCGAGACGATAGTGACCATCCGCATCTTTGGGATCGATTTGAACGACATTCTTTAATTCGATCAGCGCTTCCTGGTATTGTCCCTTCTCGTAATACGCCAGACCGCGCTCCCGGTGCTTGGCCTTTTTGGCTTCCGGTGAAAATCGATCGCAGCTCACAAACGGGACCGCAGCGATGGAGACGAGCAACACCGCCGCGATTAGAGAGCGAACGCGCATGGGAACCTCCTACTGAAAAGTATCACGGGGGCCTGTCCCACTCTTAAGCTTGGCCTGAAGCAGGCACTCCGTCAGCATGCTAAGTGTGGCAACACATAATTATCTGGTATAATCCGTACCCGGTCAACAATATTCAATCCTTCGAAAAGGTTGTGGCATGCTACGAAAGTCGAGGAGGAAGCCTTCAGCAATAAGCCTCAGCTATCAGTCTTGGAGAATCGTACCGCTCTTGAGATCACTGCTAATAGAGCTAATGACTGAGAATCTTACTTCCGTTTGTTTATCCTAGGATTTCTTCAATATGGCACAGATCGCGACACAATTGCAGGGTGAACTGCGTGCTGAGGCGGGTCGACGGCGGACGTTCGCCATTATCAGCCATCCCGATGCCGGCAAAACGACGCTTACTGAGAAACTGCTCTTATACTCCGGCATGATTCGGACGGCCGGTATGGTGAGGGGACGTAAGGGCGGAAAGGTTGCGGCGTCCGATTGGATGGAGATGGAGCAGGAGCGAGGCATTTCCATTACGGCCTCGGCGATGCAGTTTTACTACAAGCATGCCGTCATTAATGTCCTGGATACCCCCGGCCACCAGGACTTTTCAGAAGATACCTATCGCACGCTGACGGCGGCAGACAGCGCCATCATGGTCATTGATGCCGCCAAAGGTGTCGAGGCGCAAACCCGTAAGCTGTTCCAAGTCTGTCGGTTACGGAATATTCCTGTGCTGACGCTGGTCAATAAGATGGATATGCCGGGGCGACCACCCCTCGAACTGATGACGGAAGTGGAGGACGTGCTGGGCATCCAGGCGAGCGCGATCAATTGGCCTGTCGGCTCGGGCAGCGACTTTGCCGGCGTGGTCGAGCGCGCCACTCGGCAGATGCTGCTCTTCTCCAAGACCGGTGTCGGGGGATCGACGAAAGCTCAGATGGTCCAGGTGCCGTTCGACGGAGCTGAAGCGGCCTCCCTGGTTCCTGAAGAGATACGGCATCAGGTCGAGCATGATTTGGAATTATTGGACGTGGCCGGGAATCCCTTCTCACGCGAGCGTTTTTTGCGGGGCGAGGTCACGCCGGTCTTCTTTGCGTCGGCTTTGACGAACTTCGGCATCGAAAACTTCTTCGACGCCTTCGTGGAACTAGCCCCGTCTGCTCAGGTCCGTCTCGCGGATGGGCCGGACGGCACAGAGTTGGCCATCGATCCGATCGAGACGCCCTTTAGCGCCTATGTGTTTAAGCTGCAAGCCAACATGAATCCTCGGCATCGGGACAGCACGGCCTTCCTGAGAGTCTGCTCCGGTCGGTTTGAGCGCGATATGGTAGTCAGGCATCATCGATCGGGGTCAGATGTGCGGCTGTCGCGTCCTCATAGCCTTGTCGCCCAAGAGCGCAACACCGTCGATGTGGCCTACCCTGGAGATATCATCGGCATCATCAATCCCGGCACGTTCGCCATCGGCGATACGATTTCATTGACCGATGGCTTCAACTATAAGCCGCTTCCACAGTTTCAGCCTGAAATGTTTGCCCGCATTCATCCGACCGATGTCGGGAAACGCAAGGCCTTCGATAAGGGTATGATGCAGATGGCGCAAGAAGGCACGATGCAGATTCTGCGGAGCCTGAGCGAATTGGATTCCTTCGTGGCGGCCGTCGGTCGATTGCAGTTTGACGTGTTGCAGTATCGTCTGCGTCAAGAGTATCGGGTTGAGACGGTGCTGACCCCGCTCCCGTTTGAGTGTAGCGCCTGGTTGATCGGCGATCCGGCGACCTTCAGGCTGCCCATGGACGCGCTGATTGTGAAAGATCGTCTCGATCGCCCCGTCGTGCTCTTTCCTACTCAACGGTCGAAGACGTTTGCCCTGGAGCGTAACCCTGACCATCGCCTGCAGGATATGGGGTGACGTATCCGTCTTCGCTTGTTCGCTGAGCCTCCATCGCTTGTCAGCGCCTACAGCTTCTCCTTTCAAACCGTCACACAAAATTTTGGGCGAGTGCCACGGCCCTTTGCAACGCTAATGGTGTCCCTGCCATGCGGGTTTTCGTAAGCTCAGCGGACGCCGTTTCTCACTCACCTCCGGCGAGCGCCATAAAAAGGGGAGAAAATGGCTCGGTTGAATGACGAGGCTCTCGACGTTCTCTTTCGAGAAGCACGCACTCGGCCTTCGTTCGGATAAATACGATCACGGCCACATCGGGTAGCTTTGGGAGGGTAGATCTTGGCGTTACGGGTGCAGCACTTGTGCGACAATTGCCGTTCGAGTGGTGCATTTTGTTTTGTCCATGATGTGTCTGATATGAGCCTTGACGGTCGGTTCGGTGATCTTCAGTTCCGCTGCAATTTCCTTGTTGGTCCACCCCTTGGCTAACCGCTCGACCACGCTATGCTCTCGTTCAGTGAGTTGAAACCGTTCCTTCGCGTGATGCGTCGACGTGACCCTTCTAGCGATGGTTTCCATCATGATGAGCACGCGGGCGCAATCTCCGTCCTGTCCGGGTAACCCAAATCCTCGCAGCAAGACCGGTTGTTCAGGGCCTCCCGCCATGCGTCTGATCTGGACCTGTTCCCATTCTTTGATAGGTGAGCCGATCCCGTGAAGATGCTGCATCTCCCGGCATATCTCCATAACTTCCGCGGGCAGCAAGCCGCCGGAGGGATACGTAGACGTCGCTTCATTGATCAGCCGAAGAAGATCCCAGCTCCGCCGATTGATGTATTGAAGTTGACCACCCGTGGTTAAAATCATCACGCCAGGCCCCTCACGGAGACAGGCCAATCCGGTCAGCTCGGAGCTATATTCCTGTTGCCGCACCATGCTGCACCTCCCATGAGTGTCTTCTCCACGTCGTTTCACGTGAGCAGACAGAGCAAGTTATCTGCCGGATCACTTAGGAGTTCCTATGTATACAAAAAGATTTGGTGTAATGCTGTAAGATTGACATCACCATGCGTGTCATCAACATAGGTAGACAATAGATCCCGCTTCCCGTCAATTGCGGGCGGATGGGTTGAAAGTGTCACGGCGTGGACAAGACCGGAAAGATAGCATCAAGTGCTGTGACAAGCCGACATATCTATTTGGATACATCAGAGAGGAATGGATACCGATGCGCCGGAGAACCGATTCAGGATGCATGGAAGCAAAAGCTCGGTGGTTGGGCTCCTGCTTGCTGAGGATCCTTATGCCTGAAGTTTCGACGACGTACTGGACGAGGAAAGGGCACGGCGACTGTGCCCGATCTTGCCCGCCATCTTGATCGGGATGTCGAGTACATCGAGCGAGCCGGGATGAGACGGAGCATTCACGTCATTCTCTACCGGCAGGTGAGTCGGTTTCAAGAAAATGCCCTCATGGCGAACGTCCAGCTCCGTCCAGGGGAGACGAACCAGCTCATTGGTCTGGGCCAACATGACGTCCGCGTAGGATAGTTCGCGCGTGTTCGAATCGATGATCAATTTTCGAATGCTGCCAAATTCCTCGCCACCCGCTTTCTTCACGATCCAGTTATCTGTATTCATCGGATTTCCTTTCGTCCTTAAGCACACTTACCAAGGGCGGGACCTTGTTCTGTCTATCATACTGGGTTCGACCCTAGCAGTTCACTCTATCCGCCACCATTCACCGGAAGGAGCGGTCAGACACCCGAAAGTCGTAGGCCCAAGGCTGCATGAATTTATAGGAGGAACACGTGGTATAGCTCGGGCGGGAAGTAGTGTCTTGGATGCTCAGCAAAAATCCCATCTAGGATCGCAACTTGTTCGCAGCGAAGACACCCAACACGAGGAATGTGATGCAGATAGCCAAGAAAATGAAGAAGAGTACCTTTGCTATCTCTGCAGCACCTTCCGCGATACCGCCGAAGCCAAAGAGCGCGGCGATAATCGATATGACAAAGAAAATGGCAGCCCAGCGAAGCATGAGTTGACTCTACAAGCGGCCGCGCTCATCGGCTATCGGCCTGACATGAGGCGCCGTGTCGTCATAATGCACGACGCGACGATAGGACTTTACAGGACAAAGATTTGATACTTGTTAGCCGAACACGGTGATTGTTCGTACAGCGTCCTCCGATAGGTTTTGTATGGCGCCTCATTTATGATGATCCAATGAGGACGTTTGGAGGTGTCTATGTGATTGCCTGCCTGCTCGGCTTGATGGGTTGCTCATCGCACAGACCCATTCTCTATCCCAATGCGCATCTTCAGTCCGTCGGCGAAGAGACGTCTAAGCAGGATATCGCGGACTGTCGCGAGATTGCGAAAGAGGCAGGCGCTTCAACCGGATCGGGCAAAGGCGGCACAGTGGCAGGTCACACGGCGATGGGAGCAGGGACCGGTGCGGCAAGCGGTGCGGTCGGTGGAGCGATCGTGGGATCGGCAGGGACTGGTGCCGCGATAGGAGCCGCAAGCGGAGCGGTCTTCGGTTTCCTTGGCGGCCTCTTCAGCCCATCCCAGCCGGATGCCGCCTATGTGAATATTGTGAACCGATGTCTGGGTGAACGGGGTTATGAAGTCGCCGGCTGGAAATAGTCCCATATCGCTCGTCAGTGTTCTCTTCGAGGTCGCGAGAGCGAATTGCGCAAGAGATTCCACGATGAGACTATTGTGACTGGTCAGCGTGGCGCCGTTGAAGACAGCCCTCGATGTTCCTTCAGCCAGCAACGGTCCATGACGACGAGCAGTCCCGCCTCATGCGCCCGTTTCGCCCCTGCCTCGTCGATGACTCCTTCCTGAAGCCAGATCGCTTGCGCACCCATTTGAATGGCCTGATCTATGATCGCGCCTGCTTGATCGGAACGCCGAAAGACGCTGACCAAGTCGACTTTTCTGGGGAAGTTTGACAAGCTGTCATACGCGCGCTCCCCAAGCACGGTCCGCTCATTGGGATTGATTGGAATAATAATATAACCGTGCTGTTGCATGTAGGCAGCCACCCGGTGTGCCGGCCGGGACGAATTCCCGGATAGGCCGACGATGGCTATTGTGCGACATGAATCGAGGATGCATTGGATCATGTGAGGACGGCGAAATCCATGGATGTCCCCTCCAGACTCTCGTCACCCTCTACTTAGATGATGGCTTCGGGACATCGAGTTCAATGAGAGTTGCGCTTAGCTTGTCGCCACAAATCTCCAGCTTCGCAACCGACACGGGAAGCCTAAACCGTCTGGGACCGGCACTGCCTGGATTAATGAATAGGATGCCCTCACGTTCCTCAATTCGGGGCCGATGGGAATGACCGGTTACGACGACTCGAACCGGTTGCCTAGGAGTGGCGATCTTCAGTTCGGCGATATCGTGCAGCACATGGATGCAAATCCCTGCAATGGTCACCTCCGTCGCGAGTGGAATGGCCGCGGCCCATTCGGCCGTATCATTGTTTCCGCGAACCGCATAGACAGGTGCGATCTGTTGAAGCGTATCGAGAACCGATGCACTGCCGATATCGCCCGCATGCACGATAGCCGAGGAGCCCTGCAATGCGGCCAGCGCTTCCGGGCGGATGAGCCCGTGCGTGTCGGAAATGAGTCCGAGCGTCGAAGACATGGGCACACACAAGACGGTTATACGTTCTGCCATGAATGTCGCGTGCCATGTAGTTTAGCAGGCGATGCCCGGCCGCTCAATCAGCTCTAGGCCACAAGGGGGGAGAAGAACATGCGTTCACTCGTCACGACTCTCATTGTCTGCCTCCTACTGGTACTCTCGGCATGTGCAGGGCTACCAAGGGAGAGCCAAACCGGTCGAACCGCCGTCGTGCGCATCAGCAATGGCCAGGTAACGCCGCGGGATATTACGGTACAGTCAGGAGATGCCGTACAGTTGCTTAATGTCCGAGACAAACCCGTTTGGATCTACTTTAGCCGGGATCGGCCAAAGGAACTCTCCTGTCAGCGGGGATTTTCTTTTTTTTGGGGCGTCGAAGAGGTGGCGAAAGTCGCACCAGGGTCGTCCGCGAGTGTCTGTTTCTCAGCCCCTGGTGAATATGGCTACTGGGTGCAATCGCAGCCGTCTGTGCAAGGCGGGGCGAGGTTGGGAGAATTAGATATGCCCGCTTCGTTGCCCGGGGCCATCATTGTCGAGGGCATTCATGCGGCGCCACATGACCGTTGATATCGGGGTTAGAATCCCGCCTGACCGCTTCCTTGTCGCTCACTCCACTTACCCGGTTGCATGACGGCGCTCAATGCCGCGGCGGCACACAAAATCGCGAAAAATGCCAGCGTAAGCAATAACAGGGACCAGGCTTTGATCTCTGTGTGCATCACAAACCTCCCCGTATGAGTTATGCGCAATCAATAGAGGCTGCCCATCCAGAGGCTGACCATCGACGGCAAGGCGACACACAATGTCATAGATACTCTACCGCGAATTGCCGAAGATGCAAGGCTGAGGAAAGGCACTCATAGCGTCAGCCTTCAACTGACAAAAAATATCGGCACCACCGATGGGAAGTCAGCTTACCTCTTCCGTACGCTTAATTAGATAGTACGGAGGTGACCGATGAAGGCAAACACGTATTGTAGGTCTTTTATTTCAGCTGCTGCACTGACGAGTCTGCTATCCGGGTGTGGGGCGATACAGCCTCTTGTCACACAACCGACGCTTGATGTGACGAAGGCGCCCTTTCAAGCCACCACGGATCTCAGTGAAGCGCCCTTCAGGGCGTCGAGCGAACTCACCGACGGGACTTCCCAAGCGGTGACCGATCTCACGGAGCCAACCAAAAATTTTACGTCCAGTACCTCCCCCAGCTCATGGTTTGCAGCTGATGGGACGCTTAAGGCCGAATACAAGGTGATGGCCTTTACCGTACTGAACTATGACAACGTGAAAGAGAACATTGCGCGCGGGGAGGGGGAATACCTTGCCTCGCTTGCCTCGCTGGCTCACGTGCCTCAGGAGGAGCAGGCACGATTTTTCACCTTTGCCCAAGCTCTGTACCCGAGCGTCTATGGAGACGGAATCGAACCGGTAGAGTCGGTGAACCGGTTAATTTCAGAACTGCCAAAGAAACCCTAGGAACGGGCGGCAGGAGGAGCCGATACCCTCATTTATGGCCGAGGCTCTATAGCGGGCATCGAACATTCACCGCTTCAGGCACACTGTCTGACAATTCAGTGTGCCGGCAGAATAGCCACTGCACTAATCACGGGGGCACTTCTCTCGTCCCGCGTTCTGCCAGGGGGGAAGAGCACCCGTATGCGACGGCGCGAGAGCTTACTCGCGTTTCCTAAATTGCGGGGGGAGATTTTGGGGCGGTGGCGAGGATGGCGCGGCCGCGGGATTGCCAAACAGCAAAGGATAGTAAGGACCATAGAAGGGGTATCCATACCCGTACCCATATCCATACCCTCCTCCAAAGAAGGGCGCGTAGGCACCATAGTAGCCGCCGTAGCCGCCGTAATACGGATATCCACTTCCGCCAGCGTACTGTGGCATGCTTTTGTTCCAATCAATCAGCCGCGTGATCTCGATGACTGGATAGGTGTATTCGCTTTCGTCCAGCGGTCGCGCGACACTGCCTTTGACTTCACCAACAACGGTTACCGGTGTGCCCGGCTCAATCGTCGCAGGATCGAGAAACTTACCTTCAACGGCCAAAAAACGACCTTCTGAACGGGTCCGATCACCGGAGGGCAAGCCTCCAGGCGCAGCGGGAAGTTGAAGCACTTCAATCTCAGTCCGGTCCTTGGCGCGCTTGGCTTTGAGCACAATGCCGCTCAACATGATTGTTCGCCCTACATAGGAAGATGGGGCAGCCTCGAGATCGCTAAAGCGCACCGTCGAATCGATCTGTTGCCGAACATCTGGGGGTAGGACCTGATCCAAAAGGTCTCGTCCTGTCTGGTGCGCCGACTGGGCGCATGCAGAAACGATCAAGAGTTGAATGAGTCCGATGAAGAGGCGTGCATGAACCATGTTCACATCTTAAAAGTGGTATGACACACCGACGAGGAGCTGCTGGGCTCGATAATCACCCATAAAGCCACCCGCCGTCCCAAAGCCGCTGAATGCTTGATCGAACCGGAGTGTGGCTTGCGTCACCTTGTACTCGGTAAATATCGCGACATACGGCGTGACGAAAGCGCGAATCCCTGCCAGCAAATTCAGTCCTCCCGTGACGTCGGAATCGCTTTGCGTCGTCGGCGAGTTACTGATATGTGCCATGATCGCAGCGGCCCCGACTCCGGCATAGGGTTGAAAGGTCACGCCCGGATATCGTGCAATAAAATTGACCCCTGCCGAGGTCACCCGCATGTGGATGCCGGGGATGTTATCGAGGTTCTTGATGTGCGGAGTTGTGTGAAAGGCGTCCAATTCAACGCCGAACCATCCATTCCCAGGAAAATACCCGAGCTTGCCGCCGTACGTGAATGAGTTACTCAAATCAAAGTCAGGGGCACTGGAACCGGCAAATCCATTTGTTCCTTTCACATCAGTGAGGCGATCCGCAAAGTTCACCCCAAACTGTCCGGCGACATACCATTCCCCCGATGCGTCATGGACAAGGCACGCACTTACTAGACATACGGCGACGCATAGGAGGCCGATAGCCCTGAGCATCCCTCGTGTCATCGTTCACTCTACCGTGCAAGCAGCGAGGATCGTGTCAGTCGATACGGAGATCGAGCGCGCCATTTCCCTGACGCGAGGCCGTATGCCTTCTTTCGCAGTGCAGGTACCGAGACTGGTTACGCCGGAACGAATTTCAGCGCCACCCCGTTGATGCAATAGCGCAACCCGGTTGGCGGGGGGCCGTCGTCGAAAATGTGGCCTTGATGTCCGCCGCATCGGGCGCAATGCACTTCCGTTCTGGTCATGAAGAACTTCCGATCCGTTTTCGTCTCAACCGCGGCCTCCTCGATCGGCTTCCAAAAGCTGGGCCAGCCGGTTCCGCTCTCGAATTTGTGCTCGGATGAAAACAGCGGAAGCTCGCATCCTGCGCATTGATAGACGCCTGGGTCATGATTTTCGTGATAATGGCTGGTAAAGGCCCGCTCCGTTCCTTCCTGCCGAAGCACATAGTATTGATCCTTGGTGAGGACCTTTTTCCATTCATCATCCGTCTTGGTCACTTTCACGATGCGTCCCTCCTTTGCTACGACCGGCCAGAGCTCCATGTAGCCGGCGAAGAGGCCCATGCCTACTCCCAGACTGATTTTGAGAAGCGTCCTTCGATCCATGGCCGGGCCTCCTTTCTGAAGGCAATGATGTTCCGGATTACATCCCAACATGGTTCTGGATCGTCTTCGACAACATCCGATCTACGGACAGCGAGGCGGATCCGATGTATTTTATGATGAAGTGAGCCAGTGGTGCCAGGTGGATCGGCAACCGTGGTTCGTGACTAGGATGAACGGTGCAAGGCGGTTGAGCGTGGGCGTTCGCCGATGACGGTAAGCATGCGCCCACAATATACGGAATATTATGATGTGCTTTGAGATAGTGTGGCGACTGTATGACGGAGGGCCGAACACGGTGTATGCCAGTAAAAAAGCCGGCGTTCTCCCCTAGGTCGTATGTTGCGCCCGTCCCACCGGACCGTCATAGCGTCGTGAACTCTTGTATAGTTCGAAGCGTCCATCGGCCGCATACTGGGCAACACGGCCCCTGAGCGTGTCCATTTCGGCGGCGGTCATGGGGACGAACCGCTGGGCAATGGCGAGATTCTGGCGAAGGACCTCCAGCGAGTCGATCCCGCTTACGACCGCCGCGATGGGGAGACTCAAGGCGTAACGGAGGCACTCCTCCGCCGTGACGATGCCTTGTTTGATCGCCTCTCCATTTCCACCCATTGTCTTCATACCAAGCGGAGCGATGTCTAGTCGATGTAGTGCCGGCAACACGTCCCGCTCAAAACTTTGGAAGGTTGCGTCGAAGCAATTCAGTGGAAGCTGACACGTATCGAAGGGAAACTTATGGCTCAGCATCTTGAGATGGATCGCCGGATCTTTGTGCCCCGTGAAGCCGATGAACCGAACCTTCCCTTGGTGCTTGGCTTCCAAGAGTGCCTCTGCTGCGCCACCAGGCGCAAAATGGCGATCGGGATCGTCCTCGTAAATGACTTCGTGGATCTGCCAGAGGTCGAGGTAGTCGGTCCGTAACCGCCGAAGCGACTGTTCCAGTTGTTGCATCGCCACCCGCTTGTCCCGGCCGTGTGTGCAGACTTTGGTCATGAGGAAGGCCTTGTGGCGTCGGCCTTCAAGTGCACGTCCCATCCGTTCTTCACTCCGCCCGTCGTGATATTCCCAGGCATTGTCCATGAAGGTCAGGCCGGCGTCGATCGCTTCGTGCACGATGCGGATGGCGTCTCGCTCGCTGCCGGCTTTGCTCAAGTGGGCGCCGCCGAGGGCCAAGATCGAGACTTCGACTCCCGTGGTTCCTAAGGGACGCCGTGATATCTGGTCGCTTACTTGCGGAGTTGAAAGCCCTTCCTGAACCGTATCCGCTGCCTGGAGAAGCTGGAACGGGACCTGCAGTGCCATGGCGGACCCGGCGAGGCCTATTGCTTTGAGAAGATCCCGTCTGTTGACGGAATTGGAGCTGGTAAGCGGACTCCGATGGCCTGACCTGTGCTTCATGGCGTCTCCTTGCCACCAATCAATTTGCACATTTGAGCAACACAGTTGATCCTCGCTCAGGGAGGCAGGCTTGGCCAGCCTCCCTCTTGGACTGTTCCTGTCGGTGAAGGGCCGACAGAATTCGTGAGCCCATACGCCATTTCTCGCATTGCAATAGTCGGGCGGCTCGTTGTTATCTGGCCTAATATTGTTGAAATCGCCAGGCATAGTCGTATAAGTAAAGATGCGGCTTCCTATTCGTTGTTGAAAGGGCCGATTCCGTAGGCTCTGCAGGACGAAGGAATGACTCATGGCACAACGCGAACGCCCCTCCTGGCCCATTCCAATCGGGTTGATTGTCGCCATTGCGGCCGGCTTCTTGATCTATCAGTCCCCATTGCAAAGTTCACGTCCGAGCTCGACTGAGTCGCAACACCCACGGGCGCTCGGCGAGGAGCAGGTTCGCGCCCGCCTGTGGCAGGATCCGCTCGCAGCGGCAGAAGAGCATGCGCGTGCCGAATCGTCACAGGGCAAAACCTTCGAATTTCGTGTTGAAGGCGGCACCCTGAAGGCGTCCGAGAAGCGGACCGAAACAAACCATCATCATCCAGTCAAGGCCCTGACGGATGACATCGCACAAGTTATCAAGAAGCCGCCTGGCCACGTGACCGTCTTGTTCATCATGATTCCAGGCGGCCCATATGTTGAGGGCACGGAGACTCGTATCCGGACGCGCTATGCCGTAGTCTCGGCACTCGGCGTAGCATGCTTTGTTCCTGAAGACGCTGAACACATCGGATATGTGAATTGGACACCCCGTCCATCCGTGCCGACCGCCATTCCGTATGACAAGCTGGTCGTGCCGTATGAATGGTATCGACCGCGGAAGTTTCAGCAGTGCAGGGAAACGACCGAGCAGCCGCACAACATTCTGGTCATGTGGCTGAACGAAGATGCGTTTTCAGAGGAGCCACTTCAGCGCTTATCCTGGTTGACATCTGACGTAAAGGGGCAACTCAACGGTGCCACCATTACATTTAAGACAATCGGTCCGGCCTCCTCGACCACGTTGCGCGGGATGCTGGAAGATGCGATCGCGCATCCGGCGCCGCGAGATGTTGTCCCGCGCATGCCGCTCTATTCGCCCTGGGCCACGGCCAACCCCGGTCTCCTGGCGTTGAGCTTACAGGATAAACTCGGTTCCGCTCCTCAGCCCAAAGAGCCCCAGAGCTACGCGGAGTTTGAACGGCAATTCACGACGATCCTTAATAAGGTCGTCGATGTCCGGCAGCACATCGGCCACGATGATGAATTGGCTATGGCTCTTCTGAAAGAACTGAATCGAAGGGGGATAGAAGTAGGCCAGGACCACATTGCCTGGCTCGCCGAATGGGATAGCTTCTACAGTCGCGCGTTACAAGTGGAGTTCTCAGCCGCAGCGTGCGTCGAAGCGGAACGGATTCGACCGCCTGCAAAAAGCATCTGTCCGGACATGCCGACCGCTCTGGACGCGGTGGTGACAGAGGACCGCAGTTCTCAGTCGGGCCGCTCGTGGCTGCATCATTACAGTTATCTGCGAGGGTTGGACGGCGAAATTCCGGGCGAGCCAACAAGCCGCGAGTCATCCAGTCAGGCAGGGAAAAGCAAGTCGAAGGAAGGAGACAACGACATACAGGCGAGCGTCAAAGAGCTGGAGCGACCGGAAGGACACGCCCAGCTCGACTACGTACATCGACTGGTTGCCCGATTAGAGGCGGATGCGGCGCTTTGGGAGGGCAGCGGCAAGGAGTTGAAGGCCATCGGAGTGCTGGGCAGCGATGTGTACGACAAGCTGCTCATCCTGCAGGCGGTGCGGAAGCGGTTCCCTTACGCGATCTTCTTCACCACCGATCTCGACGCCCGGCTTCTTCATCCCAGCCAGTACGATTGGACGCGGAATCTAATTATCGCGTCGCATTTCGGTTTGCAGTTGCATCCGGCCCTGCAGTACGACATTCCGTCCTTTCGAGACGGCTATCAAACGTCCGTTTTTTTCTCTGTATTGACCGCGGTCGGCTATCTCACCTCCACGGCACCATCGTCGGGCGACTATCGACGAGGACAGTATGCATTTTCGACAGGTGCCGTTCCGAGAATCTATGAAGTCGGTCGGACACAGGCCGTTGATCTTACCCCCGATCCAGTTCATGCGGTGGCGGCTTCGGAGTGTGAGAATACCAACCACACCGAACAACAACTGAAGGGAAGCATTCATCCTCCGCGCGAAGCGTTTTCACTATGGTATGAAACCGGCTGCGCAGGCTGGGCCGATAGTCTCCACAATCTTCGATATAACCATGCCATGTGGGCCGTCATCGCAGTGTTCTTGGCATGCGTGCTGCTGATCCCATTCGATGTTTCGCTGGCGAAGGCTGCGTTTGGAGGCGCATTCCTGCTCATCGTGATGTTGCTCGTATTCTGGCGCCTGTCACTCGACCCGGAAGGTGAGCCATTCTACTGGCTTGAAGGAGTGAGCATTTGGCCGACGGAGCTCCTCCGAATGATCGCCGCCGGACTGAGCATAGTCTTTGTGCTCAAAGCCGTTCGTGCGTTACGGCGAAACTATGAGCAACTGACGCGGCGCGTCTCACAGCAGACGGCTCAGAACAGTCAGCATGGCATGGAGACGACGGCATCGGAGGCCAGTTGGCGAGACTGGATCAGACCGGGCGCCTGGGGCATCTACTACAGTTGCCACCACACCACTCTCATGTCGTTGTGGGACGAGTACAGACGATTCAGCGAATTTCAGGCTCAATGGCGCCGAGTGGTTCCGCAAGTGCTGCTGTATGGCTTCTTTGGAATGGTCTTATTGTTGGGCGTCTTTACGCCTCCTCATACACCATTCCGGGGATCGGTCAGTGCGGTGGCGGATCGACTGATTGTATTCCTCGGCGTCTTGTCATTCCTCGCCCTGATCTTTTTTGTCGTCGATGAGACACGGCTGTGTGAGCAATTCATCCGGCGGCTCACGGCTCTGTGCTGTGGAAACAGTAGGCCGGTTGCGGAGCCCCAACTCATTCGCTTTTCGATCGATCTCATCGCGGAACGCACGAAGGTGGTCGGCCGACTGATCGATTACCCGTTCATCGTGCTCTTGATCTTGATTGTAGGGCGGATGCGGTTGTTCGATAACTGGGATATCCCTGTCGGGCTCGTTCTGCTGTGGGGGCTCAGCGCAGGGTATGCGATTGTCTGCGCCATTTTATTGGGCCGTGCAGCCGAACACTTGAGGCAGGCGGCGATCACACGCCTGGTGGTCACACGAGATGAGGCAAGGCAAGCGGGGAAGACCGATGATGTGGAGCAGATCAGCCGCGTCATGGGCGAGATCTCCGAAGAGGGCAGTGGCGCATTTGCTCCATGGACTCAGCATCCGATTTTTCGTGCCGTCCTATTTCCCACCAGCGGGCTTGGCCTTGCGTCCTTACTGGAATATTTCTCCTTCCGCTAATCAGGCCGCATTCAAGCCGACTGTTATAAGTCTCCATCGCATACCAGTCTTTTTTTCGGTATGGAGGATGTGCTTGAGGTGGCGGTGTCGCCTGTCGGTATGATAGGTGTTTTCTTATGGCCACGCGCGTCCTGCTCATGATTCCGCCACTCACCCAGCTCAATACGCCATACCCGTCGACGGCGTATCTCACCGGCTTTTTGAAATCCCGCGGATATGTCCTGGGACAAGGCTCCGTCTCGGCGGAGCCGGGGTGGGAGGGTGAGATTAGACAAGGCTCCGTCTCGGCGGAGCCAGGGTGGGAGGGTGAGATTAGACAAGGCTCCGTCTCGGCGGAGCCAGGGTGGGAGGGTGAGATCAGACAAGGCTCCGTCTCGACGCAGTCGGGTCGGGCGCGTGCGATCAGACAAGAATCGATCCAGTCAACGTCGGAGTCGGTAGATGTTGTCGCGCAAGCCGATGTCGGCATCGAAATGGTTCTGGCGGTATTCTCCCGGGCAGGATTGAGCCGAATATTTGAAGAGATTCGTCGCATGCCTGACGTCCCGGGAGAAGCCCTGCAGATGTTATCGTTGGAACGGGCGTATCTCGATACTATCGACCCCGTGATCGGATTTCTCCAAGGCCGGGATGCGGCCTTGGCTCCGTTGATTTGCCAAGGGAAGTTCCTTCCGAGGGGGCCACGGTTCTCGCCCGTCGACATCGCATCACGTCACTCGTCCGCCACAACGGACATGGCGAAACATCTGGCCACACTATATCTCGAGGACCTTGCCGATCTTATCAAGCATACCGTCTCACCATATTTTGCTTTGAGCCGGTATGCGGAACAGGTCGGCACGTCCGCGAGCTCCTTTGATGCCGTCGCGCGTGCGCTGGAGCAGCCGCTGAGCCTTCCCGATCAATTCATGCTGGATGCCTGCTGGAAGCACATGACGGCCGTCGATCCCACGGTCGTCGGATTGACGGTTCCATTCCCGGGGAATTTGTATGGGGCGTTTCGAATTGCTCAATCAATCAAGTCCAGACGCCCGGATACGACGATCGTGCTTGGCGGCGGCTATGCGAATACGGAATTGCGACGACTCACCGATCCCCGGGTGTTTGAGCTGGTCGATTATGTGACGCTGGATGATGGTGAGCGTCCACTGCTGTGCATCCTGGAGCATGTCGCCGGCAAGCGAAATGACACAGACTTGAAGCGCACGTTCATGCGATCGGCCGGCCAGGTCGTCTTTCGGAACGGCGCACGGGAGCCGGATTTCGGGATGGCGGAGGTTGGCACTCCTACGTACGCGGGCCTCAACCTCGATCAGTATCTCTCGATTCTCGATACCCTGAATCCGATGCATCGCCTCTGGTCCGACGGGCATTGGAACAAGCTCACCGTGGCGCATGGGTGCTACTGGAAACAATGCACATTCTGTGATGTCGGCCTGGATTACATCGGACGCTATGAAGCCTCGCCCAGCGAACTCTTGGCGGATCGCATTGAAACACTGATTGCAGAAACCGGTCGCCGCGGGTTTCATTTTGTCGATGAAGCCGCTCCACCGGCCGGTCTCAAAGCGCTCGCCTTGGCCTTACTTGAGCGCGGGGTCTCGGTGAGTTGGTGGGGCAATATTAGGTTCGAAGAAGCCTTTAGTGCGGACTTGTGTCGGCTCCTGGCTGCCTCCGGATGCATTGCGGTCACCGCGGGATTGGAAGTGGCGTCCGATCGTCTCTTGGCTATCATGAAGAAGGGCATTACGGTCGAGCAGACGGCACGGGTGGCTGCCACGTTTCAGGCGGCCGGTATTCTGGTCCATGCCTATTTGATGTATGGATTTCCCGGGGAAACTATTGCTGAGACAGTGGAAAGCCTCGAACGGGTCCGGCAATTCTTCGCGCGGGATCTTCTCCAATCAGCCTTCTGGCACCGATTTACCGCGACGGCTCATAGTCCGGTGGGGCTGAATCCGGTCGCGCACGGCATTCGCATCACGGGTCCGACGTTCGGCGGCTTCGCCGAAAACGATCTGACGCACGAGGATCCCGTCGGGGAGGTGCCGGACTGGCTCGGCGAGGGTCTGAGAAAAGCCCTGTTTTCTTATAAGGAACGGGACGGCCTCCATACGGACGTGCGACAGTGGTTCGATCATCCGGTGCCTCGACCTAAGATTCCATGTGATTGGGTCACGTCGGTGGTCCGTGAGCTAGACGAATCGCCCATCGAGG
Organism: Nitrospira sp. Nam74; assembly: GCF_965152615.1. Lineage (NCBI taxonomy): Bacteria > Pseudomonadati > Nitrospirota > Nitrospiria > Nitrospirales > Nitrospiraceae > Nitrospira > Nitrospira sp. Nam74. The sequence goes on from NZ_OZ224220.1 coordinate 1,064,138, forward strand.
CGGTGCGCATGCTTGGGGTATCGACCAAGGGACAGTCTTACGCGGAGCGCCGATCCGTGTGGATCGGCGGCACGCCGGTAGTTGAGAAGAACGGGCGCTCTCATCACGTGATTCTTCCTAATCGAACGGCAGACGTCACATTGCGATTGCCCGCCGACAAGGCCCATTGGCTTGTTGACCTGATCCGAGCGGCGACGCCCATGGCGGGGAAGCGCGGCGAGGGGTATCCGGTCCTAAAAGACATGCAGGCCGGTTATCCTGGCGGATCTCGCCAGTTCGATGCATGGCTCCGATCAACGGCCTGGAAAAAGACGCGCGAGATTGGCCTCTTATTGGTGTGACACCTTAGCGGCGACAAGCAGACCGGAAAAATTGTCACCCCCTTCGTTTAGGGACAATCACCGCCTGTCGCGTGAATTGCCTCGTGACTCCAGCATCATAGCGATATCCTGCCTGCCTTGTTGACTTCCTGACGTTCCGCCGACCCTACGGTCGGCTTTACACCACCATGTATTATTGCGTACGGGCCTCATGACAGTCGTGATTTGCCAAGCACTTACGTGTTGAGCATGAAGATTGCCAGGAGAAGATGAGGGGATCGACACATTCAGGAGGTGGTCTATGGCGAACAGACTGTTGATGACGAGCGCGCTCATGGCAGTGATCGTCGGCGCGTCCTCTCCATCGTGGGCCGTTCCTATCGTGGAACAAGGAAGCGGCGCAAATCCGGCAGTGATTCAAGGTACCGTCGATGCGTTTCGGGCCGACCTGGGCAATCCACTCAATCCGAACGTCGCGGGCTCGTTCCCTAGCGGTCGACGCGAGATCAACTGGGACGGGGTTCCGAACAACTTTGCAGCTCCGAATAATTTGCCCCCGGACTTCTTTAATGTAAATTCACCGCGCGGGACCGTCTTCTCCACCCCCGGCACGGCTGTTCAGGTCAGTGCGAACGCCGGTGTCGCTCCCGTGCGGTTCGACAATATCAATCCAACGTATTCCTCAATGTTCCAAACCTTTAGCCCTCAACGGCTCTTTACTGCAGTGGGCAGTAATATCGTCGATGTGAACTTCTTTGTACCAGGCAGCACGACTCCAGCCACCGTGAGTGGGTTTGGTTCCGTCTTTACCGATGTGGATCAGGCCAATACGACCTCCATTCAGTACTTCAATGCGAACGGCACCTCCCTCGGCACATTTTTCGCGCCGACTGCGAATAACGGCCTCTCATTTCTCGGGGTCTCCCGATTTGATGAGGGCATTGCGCGGGTTCGCATTACCACTGGGAATAGTGCATTAGGCCCAAGCGAACTCGCCGGGACCCCCATCGATGTGGTCGTCATGGACGACTTCCTCTACGGCGAGCCACAGGCTATCGTTCCAGAGCCGTCTTCACTCCTGCTACTGGTGACGGGCTTGAGTGGATTGGCCTGGATCAGGAAGAAAACCGGAAGCCTGAGGGTCTAACGAACGCTCGACCTCTCGGCACAAAGAGCTGACTCAAAAAAGGAGCCGCGTAAGGCGGCTCCTTGTCTTTGATGTCCCGTCGAGAATCGATTACTTGTTTGGTTGCGGGGTTACACGCAGGTAGGGCTTCACCGCTTTCCAGCCTTTCGGGAATAAATTCTTGGCATCGGCGTCGGACACGGCCGGCGTGATGATGCAATCTTCGCCGTGCTTCCAGTTGGCGGGGGTGGCAACCTTGTACTGAGCCGTCAGCTGCAACGAGTCCATGACCCTCAGCAGTTCATCGAAGTTGCGTCCAGTCGACGCCGGATACGTCAGCATCAGCTTGATTTTCTTGTCCGGGCCGATCATATAGACCGAGCGAACCGTCATATTGTCCAGGGCGTTCGGATGGATCATGTCGTAGAGCTGTGCGACCTTTTTTTCCGGATCGGCAATAATCGGATAGGACACCGTACAGTTCTGCGTCTCGTTGATATCCTTGATCCAGCCCTTATGCGAGTCGACCGGATCGACGCTGATCGCGAGGACCTTCACATTCCGCCTCTTGAACTCGGGCATAATCCTCGCCATGGTACCCAGTTCTGTCGTGCAGACCGGGGTAAAGTCCTTGGGATGCGAGAACAGAATGCCCCATCCATTGCCAAGCCATTCGTGAAAATTAATGGTACCTTCCGTCGTTTCTGCCGTAAAATTCGGCGCTTCATCCCCTAATCGTAGTGCCATGGCTTGCCTCCTTGTGCAATTGATCTGCTGTGCCCAGAGAAATTATCGTTAAACTACTCCTTCCACGGATCGCTGTGCAAGACCGGACACTCCTTCTTTGCCTCCTCACGAATAGCGCCATCCTCGAGGACGTTGCCAAAAAGCCATCTCGGTCGGTCTTACGAAGTCTCCCCCTGTAGTTTGACATTTTACGTGGAATCCCAATTTCTTTGTCCAGTGAAAAGGGCTCGATAATGAAGGCCGGCCATTGTGATGTTCGCCGTTATTCGCTATGCTTCGCCACCATCGTTCAGTCCGATCTTCTCGCAGCTGCCTTCTTCGTTCGTCAATCTAATTAAATACTCTAAGGCTATCGGTCGACGACACGTGTAATCAACACTGACATTAGCTAGGTGATCACAGATGCGAGATACAGTTAGCGCCACGTCACAGCGGGAAGCGACCGCGGAACTTCCAGCTTCCACGGCTTCCGTGCCGGCTCATCCGGAGACCGTCCTCAGGACGATTCTGGGTTCAGTGGCAACCGCCGTTCATTCAGAGCGGTATGCAGAAGCCGCGACGGCCTGTGTGACGGCACTGGCGGGCCAATGCGCCTGCGATCGCGTGAGCCTCGGCATGGTGAAGCAGGGGGCCGTGTCTGTTCAGGCCCTCTCTCATAGCGCCCGCTTCGATCGTAAGACGGATCTCCTTCAAGCGATCGGATCGGCGATGGAAGAAGCGCTGGATCAACGGGCATCCGTGGTGTTCCCGCCGAGGCCGGGTCATGCGATGCAGATTACGCAGGCTCATCAGGAACTCGCCAACCGTTACGGAAGCCGGGCAATCTGCTCGGTCCCTCTCCAGGCGCATGGCAAGACGATCGGCGTGCTCACGTTCGAGCGTGGGAATGAGCGGCCCTTCGATGAGCAGACCCTGGCCGTGTGCGAGGCCCTGGGCGGTTTGACCGGCCCCGTTCTTGAGCTGAAACGCCGTGATGACCGATGGCTGGTCGCGAAAACCTGGGATGCCGGTCGTGAACAGCTCGCGGCTCTGCTCGGGCCCGGGCATCTGGTTCTCAAGATGGCGGCTGTAGCTGTGGTGACGACCATCATTGGATTAGCGACCATCACGGGCGACTTTCGGGTGACGGCGAAAGCCGTGCTAGAAGGCGAAGTTCAGCGGGCCGCGGTGGCGCCGTTTCAAGGATTTCTGCAGACCGCGCCTGTTCGCGCAGGTGATGTCGTGCATGATGGCCAGGTATTGGCCACTTTACAGGACCACGATCTTCGGTTGGAACGACTGAAGCATTTGAGTCACCGTGAGGAACTCACGAATCAATATCGGAAGGCACTCGCCGACCGGGACGCCCCCAAGGTCGAAATTGCCGCAGCGCAGCTTCGCCAAGTGAATGCGGAACTGGACCTGGCGACCGATAAACTCGCCCGCACGCAGATCGTCGCCCCGTTCGACGGGGTCGTCGTCACGGGTGATTGGAGTCAACACCTTGGCGCACCCGTCGAAGAAGGAAAAGTCTTGTTCGAGATCGCCCCCCTGGATACGTACCGGATTGTCCTGCAAGTGGACGAGCGGGATATCGCCCCGGTCGCGGTAGGCCAACAAGGGCATTTGATGTTATCGGCCATGCCGGGCGAGACGATTCCCTTCACGCTCGACAAAATTACACCGGTCTCCACGCCGAAAGACGGACGGAATTTCTTCCGAGTGGAGGCCAGGCTGGCCACACCATCATCGCAATTGCGGCCCGCAATGGAAGGGGTCGGCAAAGTCGACATTGATCAGCGCCGGCTTATTTGGATCTGGACGCGCGAGGCCTTCGATTGGGTACGTCTGAAGCTGTGGGCATGGTTGCCGTAGGAGGATACGATGGCTGACGATCTCTTCAGCGCATCCTGGTATCGAGTGGAGCGGCTCAAGCCTCGTCTTCGTGGCCACGTGCGCCTTCAGCGTCACCAGTATCGTGGTCAGGTCTGGTACGTCCTGCATGATCTCTCCACCGATCGGTTTCATCGTTTTGCGTCCTCTGCTCATGTGGTGATCGGCCTCATGAACGGACAGCGGACGATCCATGAGATCTGGGAAGCGGCGAATGCACAACTCGGAGACGACGGGCCTACGCAGGATGAGGTCATTCATCTCATCAGCCAACTGCATGCCGCCGATGTCCTTATGATCGACAACATGACGCCGAATACCGCCGAGCTGGCGCGGCGCGCCGCTCAACAAGCCCGCCGCAAGCACACCTCGGCATGGATGAACCTGTTCGCCTTTCGTATCCCGCTCTGGGATCCCGATCGGTTCCTGAGCCGGATCGTCCCGTTCATACGCCCATTCCTGGGGCGGACCGCGGGCGCGATCTGGATGTTGGTGGTGGGGATGGGTGTGCTGATGGCGGCGATGCATTGGACGGATCTGACGCAGGATTTTTTCGATCAGGCGCTGGCTCCCCAAAACCTTGTCCTGCTGTGGCTCCTGTTTCCCGTCCTGAAGCTGGCCCATGAGATGGGCCATGGCATCGTTACAAAGGCGTTTGGCGGAGAGGTCCATGAACTCGGCATGATGCTCATGGTGTTCACGCCGGTGCCCTACGTCGAAGCGTCGGCGGCCTGGTCATTTCAAGACAAATGGAGGCGGATTCTCGTCGGCGCGGCCGGTATGATGGTGGAACTGTTTCTCGCATCGATTGCCCTTGTCATCTGGCTGCACACGGAACCTGGCCGCGCCCATCTGCTCGCCTATAACACGATTCTGATCGCCGGCGCGTCCACCGTTCTCTTCAACGCGAACCCGCTGCTTCGATTCGACGGCTACTACATGCTGATGGATTTTCTTGAAATCCCGAACCTCAAGCAGCGCGCGAACCGGTATTTCGAGTACCTGAGCGAGCGGTATGTGCTGGCCCAACGAGACGCGCAGTTACCGATTGCCACCACTGGAGAACGGGTATGGTTCGTTTTGTACGGCGTCGCCTCAGCCGCGTACCGCGTCCTCGTGGTCGTCGGGATTCTGTTGTTTCTTGGAGACCAATTCCCGTTGGTCGCGCTGCTGTTTGCCGGGTTGACAGCCGTCACCATGATTTTCAGGCCGCTCGGCAAAGGCATCATGTTTCTCTTTTCCAACCCGCGGCTTCGCCTGGTGCGGGTTCGAGCGGTGGCCACGGTCGCACTCCTTCTCATGGTGGTTATCGGGACCGTGGGATTTGTTCCGATGCCGTTCCATACGATGGCCGAAGGTATTGTCTGGTTGCCGGAGGATGCGTTCGTGCGTGCGGGCGTGGATGGATTTGTCGATCGGGTGATCGTGCAGCCCGGGGGGCGTGTGCAACCCGGCGATGTGCTGGTGACCTGCCGCAACTCCGAGTTGTCCACTCGTCTCCGCGTGCTCAATGCGCAGCTCCAAGAATTGGAGGCGCGTCGCCGGGAGCAGGCGCCGACCGATCGGGTGAAAACCGAAATGCTGGAGGAAGAGATCCGATACACGACTAAAGCCCGTGATGAAGCACAGACGCGCGTGAATCGGTTGGTCATCCGCAGTCAGCGAAACGGCACGTTTGTGGCCCCAACCGCTCAGGACTTGCCCGGTCGCTTCCTCCATCAAGGCGATCTCGTCGCGCATGTCGTGGATGTCGACACGCTCACCGTTCGGGCCATCGTGGATCAATGGGACATCGATCTGGTACGAAACCATCTTCAGGAAGTGCAGGTTCGGTTGGCTGAACGAATCGGAGATATCATCTCCGCCCAACTTGAACGCGTTGCCCCCGCGGCCGTTAAAGAATTGCCGAGTGCCGCGTTAGGAGCCGACGGAGGCGGTCAGCTTCCTATGGATCCGAAGGATGAGAAGGGCCTCACCGCTATGCAGCGGGTATTTCTCGTGGACCTGATCATGGCGGATGATGCCCATGTCATCAATGCCGGCGGCCGTGTGCACGTGAGGTTTGCGCATGAGCCGCTTCCATTTGCGGAACAATGGAGCCGGTATTTGCGCCAACTTTTCCTGACCCGGTTCAACGTGTAGCAGGATGCTTCAAAAGGTCGCCAGCGTTGTTCTCGGGTCGCTCAAAGCCCTCAACGTACCAGAAGCGTACGCCTCCGGTTTTCGCTCGCTGCGGCCGCGCGACATGACCTTGTTGAACTCCTGCAGGTAGGCTGTCGGTTCGGGCCTGGTTAGAGAACAGCAGACGGAGTTTGAACATTCTGTTGTACAGAGAAGAAGTTGACATGAACTTTTTAAACATCCTCTTTCAAGGACAGATCTCGTGGTGATATCCGGTGTGGGATATGCTGAACGTCTGCTGCCGCACGTCGGCAAGCTGGAGGAATGGGCGGGCCGGGCCATTGGGCCGCTGGCTCGGCGATTCCGAGCCGCCATTTTCCGCCGTGACGAGTTCGTACGATGTGTCGCTGCCGAGGGCAAACAATATGTTCGCATGAAGGATGGCGACTTGAAATCTACGGCTCAGGCATTACGACCCATGCTGATCCGCTCCGGCTTCCGCCAGGACCTTGTGGCCAGGACCTTTGCCTTAATACGGGAAGTCGCGCACCGCGCGATCGGCCAACGGCATTTCGATGTGCAACTGTTGGGCGGGTGGGTTTTACTCAACGGTCGGGTGGCGGAGATGGACACGGGAGAGGGGAAGACGCTGACGGCGACATTACCGGCTGGTACGGCGGCGCTTGCCGGTCTGCCGGTCCATATCGTGACCGTCAACGATTATCTAGCGACCCGCGATGCGGAGGCGATGGCGCCGGTGTATGGGGCCTTGGGATTGACCGTCGGCGTCGTGAAGCAAGGGATGGATCCGGATGCTCGCCGGGCGGCCTACGCCTGTGACGTGACCTATTGCACGAACAAAGAGTTGGTGTTCGATTATCTCAAAGACCGACTCGTCGTGGGGCAGATGCCCAGCCAGACCCATCTTCAATTAGAGCGTTTACATAATCCCGAGACGCCTCAGCGTCTGCTGTTGCGGGGACTCCATTATGCCATCGTGGATGAAGCCGATAGCGTCTTGGTGGACGAAGCGCGAACGCCCTTGATCATCGCACAACGCGGCAATGAAGCCATGGAGCAGGCGGTCTATGAAGAGGCGCTGAAATTGGCAAGCCGTCTTACCGAAGGCGAGGACTTTGTGGTGGACCAGGCTGAGCGTAGCGTGCGATTGACCGCAAAGGGCGAAGCGAGACTCCGAGAGTCGGCGGAGTCGTGTGGCGGACTCTGGAAGGGACGCAAGCGACGCGAATACCTCGTTCAACAAGCGCTGACGGCGCAACATCTCTTTCATCGCGAGCAGCATTATCTCGTTCAGGATGATGCTGTGCGAATTATCGACGAGTATACCGGGCGCGTCATGCCGGATCGCAACTGGGAGCGCGGACTTCATCAGATGATCGAAGTCAAAGAGGGCTGTCCGTTGGGTCAACGTCAGGAAACGCTTGCACGGATCAGCTACCAACGATTCTTTCGGCGGTACCTGCGACTGGCCGGCATGACCGGAACAGCCAAGGAAGTGGGGGGAGAACTGTGGTCGGTCTACCGGCTCGGTGTTGTGCGCATTCCGACCAACCGGCCTGTCCAAAGACGCCGCATTCCGGATCAGATTCACGCCACCGCCGGTGCGAAATGGGACGCCGTCATTCGCGCGGTGACGGAGGCGCGTCAGCACGGGCGCTCCGTGCTGGTCGGCACCAGAACGGTCGCGGCCTCCGATCACTTGAGCCGCCTTCTTACTCGGCATGGCGTTCCGCATCGGGTGCTCAATGCGCGACAGGACGGCGAGGAAGCGGCCATCATTGCGGAAGCCGGGGAGCCGGGCCGCATGACAGTCGCCACCAATATGGCTGGTCGCGGGACCGATGTGCGGCTGGGGACGGGTGTTGCGAAGGCGGGCGGGCTCCATGTCATTGCCACCGAACGCCACGATGCACGCCGTATCGACAGACAGCTCTTTGGCCGGTGCGGCCGGCAAGGCGATCCGGGTACGTACCAAGCGATCCTTTCGTTGGAAGATGAGCTGATCATGGCGCAGACGGGTCCTTTCTTGCGATGGTTCTCACGGTCGGTGTCCTCCGTCGGAGGTCCGGCTCCTCGGTGGATCGGACGGGTGTTGTTCTGGTGGACACAGCACCGTGCCGAACGAACGCATGCACGCATGCGCGTCGCCGTGTTGAAAATGGACGAACACCTAAATACGGCGCTGGCGTTCGCCGGGCGGCCGGAATAGGAGGAACAGCGTGACTAATCGGTGGATGTACACAGTCGGACTCGGGATGTTCGGGATGTCGCTGCTGTTGCCGAGACCGGCAATATCGGCGGCGGAGGGCAACTGCCTGATTCATCCCTATGTGGTGATTACAGTGACGACTCCGGTCGGCGGCATACTCGAGACCGTCACCGTGGACCGCGGCGATCTGGTCAAAGAAGGCCAGATTGTGGCGACCCTTGATACGAGTGTGGAGCGCGCGACCGGCGCGGTGGCGCACGCCCAGGCGGAACTGTCCAACCGGCGGTTGGCCGACCTTGAGCTGCAACGCACCACTGCCGAAGTCAATATGCGAACGATCCGCAGTCCTATTAACGGCGTGGTTGTCGAACGCTTCATGTCGCCGGGCGAGTATCCGAAGCAAGAAAAGATCCTCAAGCTGGCCCAGCTTCATCCGCTGCGGGTCGAAGCCTATGTCCCTATTTCGATGCTGGGGAAAATCACGGTAGGGATGGAAGTGCAAGTGAAACCCGAGGAGCCGGTGGGCGGCACTCATAAAGCCAAGGTGACGGTGGTCGATCACGTCGTCGATGCCGGGAGTGGAACATTGGGCATCAGGATGGAACTACCGAATCCGGATCTACGGATCCCTGCAGGGCTCAAGTGCACCGTTCGGTTTCCTCAGAAGCAAGAGAAGAATGGGGCGGCAACGGATTCAACCTCAACCAACAAGGATAGATAGCCGGCATGAGACAGCGCATATGGCGGTGGGCATGGTCCCAATGTGTGATATGGATGGCGGTCGTTGCAGTCAGTCCCGTCAATGCCGGGAGCGACTTGTCGTGTGTGGTGAAGCCGCGCGTCATCGTGGCGGTCGGAAGTCCCATCCCGGGGCTACTGACGCAGCTTTCAGTGGATCAAGGAGATCTGGTGAAAGAAGGACAGGTGTTGGCGAACATAGAATCGAGTCTTGAACAGGCGGAAGTGGATGTCGCCAAAGCGAAAGTCGAGATGGAGGCGGCGATCACAAGCACGCAAGTGAAAGCCGAGTTCAGTCGCCGCAAGGCAGGGCGCGCACGAAACCTGACGAGCAGCTCCGCCATTGCGTCGAACGAGTTCGATGAAGCGGAGACCGAGCAGCGGGTAACGGAGGCCGCTCATCTTGAGGCGTTGGAAAATAAAGTCTTGGCCCAGCGGCAACTGGTGCGGGCGGAAGCGGCTCTGGCATTGCGGACCATCCGGAGCCCTATCACTGGGGTGGTGATTGAGCGGTACGTGGCGCCCGGCGAACTCGTTAAGGATAAGCCGATCTTACAGATCGCTCAGCTCGATCCGCTTCAAGTCGAAGTGTTAGCCCCTGTGTCCTTGCTCGGGAAGTTTACCGTCGGCATGCCGATCGACCTGAAGATGGACCATACGAAGCCGGGTATGCATCGGGCCCACGTGACGGTCATCAATCCGATTGTGGACAGTGCGAGCGGTACCTTTCGCGTGCGTCTGGAGCTTCCCAATCCGCAATACCGCATTCCGGCCGGTGTGGCGTGTACGGCACGCATTGCGCCGCAATAGCTACGGAATGTTCAACAAGGCCTCCAGCTTCGTTCCCACTCGTTCAGAGCCTCGGACGTACTGACTAGAGTGCGTCCCGGCTCCTCGTTCACTGCGGCCTTGCTGGATCTCCTTTTTAAACATCCCGCTGCGCGACATTGCGACGCGCTGCGCAGTCGGATTGCGGTAGCGGCAATAGCGCATTCAGTGATTTCCTCCTCTCAGTAAAGGGTATCTGAATGAATAGAACAACTCTGATACTAGCCATACTCTGTGCAACATGTGCTGTAGCTCTTCAAGTCGAGACAAGTCGCGCCGCTTCTCCGCTCGACCCTACGACGCTGCCTCCCACTGAGCTGCGGCTGTCACTGAAGGGGGCGATGGAGGCGGCACTGGATAACAATCCCGACGTCCGGTTGTACAAAGAGAAAATTGAGGCCGCACGAGCGGCCAGCTCCACGCAATTCGGAGCATTGTTGCCCAATGTGAATGGGGCCGGGCAAATCACGCACCAAACCGTGTATCTCGGAAAATTCGGGTTGACCCCGATGCGAACGAATCCATTCGAGGTGTATGACGCACGGGTCTCTATGACGCAATCCCTCTTCAGCTTAAGCCTCATTCAGCGATGGAAGGCGTCCCGTGAGGCACTGAAAGTAGCGGAGCTCGAGTCCGAGACGACCAAGTCTGATACCATGGGAACTGTTGGCTTGCTGTATGTGGAAGCGTTGCGGGCCGATGCTCTGGTGAAGGCGCATGAATCGAATCTGCAACTGTTCACGGAACTGATTCAATTAGCCCGCGACCGTCGAGGTGGCGGTATGGGCACGGGCTTGGATACGGCTCGTCTGCAGGCTCAACTCGAGAATGAACGCCAGCAATTGGCGACTGCACGCTATGAGGTGGAACGCGTGCATTTGAATATCATCAATGCCCTCGGCCTTCCCTTTGAGGTCCGGCTCGTGTTGACTGATAGCCTCAAAACCGAGGTCGATGCGGTTCCTTCTATTCAGGATGCCGTGACGACGGCACTGGCGGACCGTATGGAAGTAAAAGCCCAAGCGCAACGTATCAAGACGGCTTCGATCGGACTCGATTCGACGAAGAGCGAGCGGTTGCCATCGATTCAGGCACAAGGAGATTATGGGCGAATCGGCAATCGTATGGATACGACGATCGACACGTATAATATCGGGGCATTTCTCTCCGTCCCTTTGTTTGACGGGGGACAGCGTCAGGGGCGTATACAAGAAGGCCGCAGCCAGGTCAGACAGGAAATGATACGTCTTCAGAACGTGTCGAACCATGTGACCCTGGAGGTGCGAGAAGCGCTCGTCACCCTCGCGTCAGCGCAGGAACAGTTACGCATCGCCAAGTCGGGGATGGAAGCTGCACTCACCGAGTTGGCCTTGGCCCGCGAGCGCTTCGCCGTGCTCAGCTCCAGCAGCAATCTGGAAGTCACCAATGCGCTCTTTTCGGTGAGCCGGGGGCGTGAAAATACGGTGGATGCAATGTTTCGTCTCAATCAAGCGCGTATCAACCTCGCTCGTGCCTTAGGACAGCTGGACCGCGTGTCGTAATCAATTCAGCTCATTCACGAAATGGTCTTCCGATCGACACACAAAGGCCGGTCGTCTGTGTCGGACGACCGGCCTTTGTATTCTCTTCCGATGGCCTCGGAGGCCATGTCCTGAATCGTGGGTCTACCGAGTCGTCCAGTCCATAGCGAGCATCTCGGCCACGGTAAATGACCTCTCAGCGGTCGTGGGTGGCGGCGGAGTGTTGGTCACGGGCTCTGGCGCGACGGGCGCCACGGGGATCACAGGCGCAGGAGGTACTGTATCGGGTACTACGACCTGCGAAATGACCGGCGCTGGAGGCGTTGTCGGCAAGACAGTCTCATTAGAGGGAAACGAAAGGGCAAGCATTTCTGCGACGGTCTTGCTTTCCGATGCGGCCGGTAATGGCGAAGTCGCTATGGGCGCCGGCGCAGGCTCAACACTGACCGGTGTCGGGTTGACCACCGGCGCAGGCTGTACCATCGGCGTCGGCTCAACCGCCGGCGCCGGCGCTGTGCTCACCGGCGTGGCGGCCGGAACAGGTGCCGCCGGGGTCGCCACTACATTCGATGCCACAGTGGAAACGGGGACGAGAATCAGCGCCTCGGCATTGCGAATTTGCACACTGTTCGTCACCGGCCCCAGCGTCGCGTCTTCCTTCAGTTGACGGTAGTTGCCGTTCAGCTGGACTGTCACGGCGCTCCTGTCTCCGTAGTCCGTGCTCGACCATTGGTCCATGGGACGAAAGAGAACTTTCGCATTGGTATAGGACCGTGAGAAGACCGTGTACGGAGCCCCATCGCTCGGCGAGGTGCCGCTCTGGGCCTCAGTCATTCCACCAGTCGGTTCACCGACATCGAATTGATAGGCGCTATACCAATGGCTTGCGTCGCCAGGAATATCATTCGTCATATAACTTGGCAATGTCAGGTCGAAATAGCTGTGTCCACTACTTCCTGCCGGCTCCTTGGTCAAATAGTAAAAGGATAATCTCCACATATCATTGCGCGCTTCGCCCGATCCATAGCTTCCGGATGTGTAATTCGCCGGTTGGAAATTCCATTTGCCGGTGATAACCGCGTGTCCCCCATTCGCCGTGACGCGCTGCGTCAGGTCATACAGACTCCACACACTATCCGCGCCGCGCAAGGAGTCCGGTGCGATCAAATTTTCCGTCTGAAATCCGCCGATGGCGATCGCTTGCTCTCGGGACATCGGGTCGTAGGCAAAGTTCGTTGCCTGATTGAGAATTCCCCACTTGCCGGCCGCCGCTAAGTCGCCATGAAGCTGTGTCATCCAACTGAGCAAATCCGCGCCATACGCCGCATCTAATCGCGGATCGCCGGGCCGCAAGCCGCCATACTCTTGAATGCCGCCGCCGGAGTTAATGATCGTTTGAAATCCAATCTTGAAGGTGTCCGAGAATCCCGATCCGTGCGCATCGAGAAAGACGCCCGCTTCACCACCGACTAAGTTGAGTATTCTGTTGCTATCGTATGCACGGAGGTTGGGATCTTTGATATTGAATGGCCAATGCTTGTTGACCCACACTGCCGCTTCGAATCGGCCTCCGGTGGGAATGGTGTAGTCCGCGAGGACGTTACCATTGATATCTTTCAACGTGACCGAGGTGGGTTCACTCACGTGAAGAAAGGAGGACTCGGGCAGTCCGCTCACTTCGTTTTGGTATTGATAGAGATCCAGAGCGTACACCCAGGATTGAATCGTGGGATTGTACTGCCGAAAGTGTCCGACTGTGTCTTGGCTTTCCGTCAGATCGACCCGATTTGCGAACCATTGTACCGTGCTTTCCGTCCGCGACGGGTTTGCAGGACTACCCCAGGAGCTCTCGTGATACGAGCGCCCGAAGTCTGCAACCCGCAGATGCGGCAAATGCGGGCTGCCGGACTTGATGTCCTGAACAACGGCTATTGCTTGAGTGGCATTGACTACGCTAACTGTGGCTGCGGCGTCAATATTTTGGGTGACAGGAACCACAGGTGCTGCCGTCGCGAGATCCGCGCTGAGCAGGACTCGGGCTTCGAGCGATTCCAGAGCAAATGGCGAGGCCTTGTGGACACGAGTCCGGCGCGTCGCGTGGCCCTCCGACCTCTCAGGCGTCGGGGCACCATACCGGGTTTGATACCACGTTCGAATCCTCTTAAGAGAACGTGCCTTCGCCATTACCCTATCCCTCCTTGTCTTGTTATGTGTACACCAGCGATCGGGGCTGAGGTGGAAGTTCACTGATGCGACACGCAACGTATAGCTCGGCCCCCTTCAACGCAAGAACGGATAATAACTTAGGCGTATACACGTGTTATGGTTTGGCTATCGAAATGATCAGCAAAAACATCTGATCAGGCCTGCAGTTAAGCGCAATACAGCCGTCATGTGGGTAATGATCGCATGTCCGTTGGACGGAAAGGGAAAAGCGAATCATGATTTGTACAAGAGCGAGGCCGCTTTATCTGCCCTCGCGGTAAGGCGCGGCCGGCTTAGCCCGGTCTTCATGAACGCCTGCTGCTACAGTGGATGCTCTCACGCCGCACGGGGCTCTTCTCTCTCGGTCTCCTCGACAGACCGCAAGACGTCTGCGTCGCTCTCATAGTGGCCCCCGCGGCCTTTGGACTCAGCTGTGGGCGATGACAATGCTGAATATTCAGGCTAGGCACTACCGCCTCGTTACGATACAGTAGCCCTACCGATGGATGAACATCACGAACAGGGACGGCTGCCGGGACGATCTCCTGACCCTGCTCCTCGGTGGGCTGAATCCGGCGCGCCGGGTTCAAAATGGCCACGCTATTCATCCCGGGCGTTCCCTGCGTATCGCTTCATCCCGGGGGTCACGCCCCATCCCCGCCGGCATCCTGACGGGCATTCTTATGGCCATGCTGAACCAGCTCTTTCAGCCGTGGCTCCGGATCAATGGCAGACCAATGACGCGTACCTCTACGGCGTGGATCTCTATAACTTTGACTTTTGGTGGGAGTGTCATGAAGTATTCGAAGGCTTTTGGCGCGGGGCACGGAAAACAGAGCAAGGCTGCTTCTTCCAAGCGCTCATTCAGGTTGCGGCCGCTAACTTAAAGCTATGTATGGGCAGTCCTGCATCAGCCGGCCGGCTGAGTTTGGCAGCCTTCGAACGCTTTCAGCCTCTCCCTCATATCTACATGGGAATCGATGTCAGACGTTTTGAGCGGGACATGCGGGCGTACATCGCCGGTTCACGTGACACGCCGGCCCGCATCCGATTACTGACCTCTGCCGACTAGCTGCGGCATTAACGGCTGGATGTGCTACGCTCGCTAGGTTGATACAAACCAGTCTCTGACCAGAGGATCGGATAAGGAGCACGGGAAATGGACACAGTGACATATCCGCGAAGCCCCAAAGTACTCCTGGGCGGCCTCGCACATTTGGGCCGATTAATCGACAAGATCCGCCTGCGCCACGCCGGCCAGATTCAGGACTATAACTATCTGATGGCGGGATTCGACAAGTATTTGCTGGACCTGTTAGGTCTCACTGGTGAAGTCTTGGAACGTCGTGTCCTGCAAGGCGGGACCGACGATGACATTGTGCTTTGGGTGAAAAGTCACGCCCGTCCTTTGAGCGATGAAGACATTCGGCAGTGGAACGACCGGATTGTTACAAGCGGTCCGCAAGACGACGCAGCCTGCCAACGTTTTCAGGGACGGTTGCGCGAGGTTGCGGCGAAGCGGGGCGTGACGGTGGATGCGCTGCCGGCGGTCGCAACATGGGCCGACGTGATCGAGCTGGACGAAGGCCGATTGTAGTTTGACTCTGCGCGCTCCTATTTGCTACAGTTCACGACTCACCGAGGGGTCCCCATCGTCTAGCCTGGCCTAGGACGTCGGCCTTTCAAGCCGGCAACACGGGTTCAAATCCCGTTGGGGACACCATTTTCAACGGACCCGCCAAATTCAGCCAGGAGCGACAGATAACTGTCGTCCCGGTTATTCAATACCCTCGCTGATTTCCCTCTCTTACTGCCTCACAGTGTAGCGGTTGATTAATCCGTGTTTTGAGAAGCCATCTGGCCCTCGACATCTGCCTGCCTAGCAAGGCCTGCGTATCCGCAACACGCGCTTTGAGATCGCGTTGGGCCGGGCTTCATTAAGGTCCGAAAGGCCATCGGCCGAGGAAAGCCACTCCAGTTCGATGATCAGTTGCTGCCTCCTAGGCTCCTCAGCACTCAGACCTTCCCGGATAGCGGGATCCTTATTTCCATCGCTCTCATCATCGACAGCTCCCGTTCGCCGGTCCAGCTTACCTCCTTTCCCAGCTCGAAGTTGAACCAGCGCTTTGTCTGCCGCAATCTTGAGCATGTGTGGAGACGACGGCAAGACGTGCGCCTCTGCATGGCGACATATTAAGATCGCGAAATGCGGCCAGTGCCAAAGCGAGCAAGAGATTAAAGAGACCTGACCCGGAATACGTCGTCCCGGAGAAACATCAATGTCCAAGGACTTGTGCGTGCAGTCACTTTCCTTCAGGGTTATCACGGACACTAGAAAGAGCGTTGAGGAAATTGTGAAAGTGAAGGTAGTAAGGATAAGTCTAAAAACAGGGATAGATAATTTCCGTTTTGCCCGCCCTCCAATCCAGGATCGCGTCCGATACTGCGGTCCGACAATTGAGCTCCGCCAAATATCATCGTAATGAAGAGAACCATCCGGTTGATCCGCTTTTCAACGCTCGCCTGTCCAAGTCTAAGTCTTGCATTTTCAATTCCCCATAATGCTCATGCGGTGAAAATCCAGGCGTACAAGGTCCATTCTGCAGTGCCGATGCTCAAGATGGCCATGTTCAAGGAATAGGTGCCGCCATAATGTCTTTCCGCGCCGGAACTGTGTCGCGAAGTCATGGAGGACTCCTGGCAGCGGGCGTCAGGGATCGACTGGGCTCCAGCGAATCCGAATCAGTATCCCATATCCGTTGCGAGCAGCAGTCCACAAGCCCTAGCTCAAAAGCAGCACCTAAGAGCCTGCCACAGTATTAGCTCTATTCAAATTATGCTATCTATGTGGCTCACGCGCTGAGTGTGATCCACCGGAGGTCCATATGAACCATGGGGAATTCTCAGGCACACCAAACGCAAATTGGCTTACTGAAGATGAGATCGATGACCGAGGCATGCGGCTGCTCGATGACTTCTGGTTTGTTGAGGCCGACGGGGAACAATGGGATGCACCGAAAGGCTCTGTAGTTGACGGCACTTCTATTCCCCGTGCTTTGTGGTCGTTAGTTGGGCCACCGTACACTGGTGATTATCGACGTGCTTCAGTCGTGCACGATGTCGCGTGCGTCGCAGCTGGAAACAATTCGGAGAAACGTTTGGCCGCCGACCGTATGTTTTATCATGCGTGTCGTGCAGGGGGCTGCTCGATCTATCAGTCGATCCTCTTATATGTTGGGGTGCGAATCGGGGCGGCGGTACCTAATGTGAAGCAATGGAGAACCGCGGATTCCGCAGTGAAGGATGGTGCCCGGCTCCATCAGACGGAAGATGAAGAACGACTGGTGCGCGACTATCAGCGAATATCCGAGCACGTATTAGCTAGGAGGGGAGTCCGATGATCCAAAGGAGTTAGAGCGGCGCATGAATAAGGCGCTAGAGGTCGTGGTTGGCCTGAAATTGCCCAAGGTGGGCAAAGGTCGAAAGCATCGTCGCTAAAAGGGACATCTTCACACATGCGCGATGTTAATTTATAGCGTCCCGGGTCGATGTGATCATGTCTCTGCAGGTGCGGGTTCATGCCGAACGACGCCATGGGATTGAGCATGATCGCTTCTCTATGCGCATTGGGACCTGGATGGCGATACGCCTCCCGGATACGTGGATCTTACCCTTTGAGGGGGACATTTCTTTTTCCGATCCGCCGTGTGGTATCGGGCGCAAGGACCTCATTTTGCCGTAGTCCGGCCTTCTGTAGGCATCCGTCTTGTGGTTCTGCCTCCCTCATACTCAACTCCATCAAGCTAAAATTTCTTGCATGGTCTGAAAACTCATGCTGTTGAGCGATAGGAGAGAAGAGCAGAGGATATAATTGGGCAGTCTGTCAGGCTACGGAAAGTTGAGAGAAGACTTCCGAGGCAGTCGACTTACTTGGGCGAGCCTACACTCGTCATCTCACCGATTGAACGGTCACGATGAGCCGAGGATCGAGTTGCTTTATTTCAGCGTTTCGGGGGCCGGTCATCGGCGACGCCGGATTTTTTTGAATGACTGCAAGCTTGATCAGAGTCTCCTGGATAGTAAACCGCGGTCGGCTGTACAACTCTTCGAGGGTTTCGATACATTGTCCATCCAGCAGCGCGCGTTTGTCCGGGTCTTCTAAAATGCTTTTGAGGGCAGGTCGAAGATAGACCGTAAAGGGATTCTGGCTCAAGCCCTTCTCTCGCAGGTTTTCCTGCAGGCTGTCTAACTCACCATTGCCTTTATATGCGCTCAGTTTGTATTCCAGCTCCTTCAAACTTCGGCGAACTTCCGCGAGGACTTGCGAGTACTTCTCGGCGTACGGAGGACGTCTTCCAGGTAAGCGTTGTCCTCCGTCAAGCGCTGCAGTCTTGAGAATCTTTGCCTTCGCCCACCATAGGGGTCACCTTCCTTCCCAAAGGGTTTCGCTATCTCACCATGAGCGAGGTCCATTGGATACGGATTTTCATCCGATGCCCGTCTTCGCATAGATCCGGCTCACGATGAAGGCGGAGCAGTTTTTCGTGTCTCATAAGCACAGAACGATTTTGGAAACGTGGCCTGCTGCTCGTTTCAGTCCCGAAGAAGTGTTTCCCATTGGTTGTCTACGGCCTGCAGATACGTATTCGACACGGCCGACCGTAAGTCGGCAAATTGGGGATTGCTCGTGAACCAAGCTGCCAGCCTTGCTAATGAGGAGCCCTGAGCAGGCGTCGACAGAAAGAGAACCGCCCGCACAAGCCGAAGTTGTTCCACCTTGCTCTCCCTGTTCAGATCAACCAGCATCCGTTTGATTATCAGGCCACCCATGCTATGGGCGATAAAGTAAATCTGCTTGAACCGATCAAAGAGGCCGCCATCTTGAAATTGCTGCAGTAGCCGCGTCGCATTTTCTTCTATCGTCGACGCTCGGCCGAGGAAAGGACTGGGATAACTCACTACAAATACATCGAACCGGCCGAAATCCGGATCTTCTGTAAGAAGCGTTGGCCAATACGCCCCGCTATGCCTGTTGAACCATGTCTTCTCGGGATCCCCGGTGATGCCGTGGATAAATACGACGAGATGGTCTTGGTCGGTTGACTTAATAAAGCGAGATACCTTCGGGCGGTTTGCTGCCCTAAAGCATGAAAGAGGGGAGGTCGATTCCATATTGCATCTATTCTCCCCGGGTGAATGGATTCTCGAATTTGGCGATCGTATTCTGTTTAGGCGACCTTTCGCGAGCGTTTTCCGGACTTCACGCGGACCTTCTTTTTTCCTTCAGCGGCCGGCGCGGCTGTCCTGTCTTCGCTCGCCAGGCTTTGCTTCAGCGCCGTCATTAAGTCCAAGACTTTCCCACGGGTGGGAACTGGCTTCGGCGTGACAAGTGTCTGGTCCTGCTGTTTTTGTTTAATCAATGCGAGAACCCGCTCTCGATACGTATCGTGATAGCGGCTAGGATCCCAGGTCTTATTCTGAAGATGGTGAATCAGTTGGGTGGCGAGCTGCAGCTCACGCTGGCTGGCCTCTTGCCCTTCCGGCACCTCATCAAAGGCTCGAACCTCGTCGGCGTAATACAAGACATGGAGCAGGAGTCGATCATCGCTCATGGGGCGGACCATCACCAGTTCTTCTTTCCCTCGCTGCACAAATTGTGCAATGGCGGCCTGATCTTCCTGATGCATCGCCTGCGCGAGCAACCGATAGGGTTTATCACCGCCTTTGTCGGGACCCAGATAATACGTCTTATGGAAATAGACGGGATCTACGGCTTTCACTGGCACGAATTCTTGGATCTCGACATTCCTATTCGCTTCCGCCTCCAGCGACTCTAATTCCTCATCCGCAATCTCTACATACTTACCTTTACTGACCTCAAAGCCTTTCACCAGTTCGTCGCGAGAGACCGGCTTCTCTTCCGTTTGGCAGACCGGTTGTTCACGGATCCTCGACCCGTCTTTCTTGTGTAACAAATGAAACGAGACCGATTGAGAATGCGCGGCCGTATAGAGCTTCACCGGTATGGTGACCAGTCCGAACGACAATGAGGCGGACTGCAAGGCTCGCGGCATAGCAACCTCCTTCAGTGTAGGCGCCTCCATTCTCTGCACCGCTCCCTCCCGCGAACAAGTATGTCTGATGCGCCTCTTAGGTAGGACTGATGATGACAACGTGGCTCAGGCCGATTCCAAAGCGATGGCTTCTAGTACTCTGCCGAATGCAGCCTCCGTCGGCGAGATGCCACTCCGCCTAGCCATGAACGGCGCATCACTCAGCCGATCGCCACATGAACAGAGACTGCCAGCGACCAAGGGCATAAAGCCAGTGAAGTTGGACGTGGGCTGATTTTCGTGGCTGGTATTCTTTGCCAGCGAGCCAGAATGCGGAATCTTTGACAGAACTGACGTTGGAATTGGGCGACGGGATGGAACCAGAAATAGTGGCGGTCGTCGATGACACGGAACGACACAGTATTGAAGCAAAGTGGCTTCCAGTGATGATGAGCGGCAGGGCATGTTTCGCTTTCTGGGAGTGTATAGGAAACAATTTGCCGGTGCTATCGCGGGTTGCAACCAAGATACCTAACGAGATGTGGATACGTGCCGCGATCACATTGTCGTTGGTGTTCGCTCTTTGCGTGCGGTTATCATGCATAATATTTGGTATGCCTGGCTCTTCAAGCCGGCTTCCCTTGCGCATTGTACGCTGAGTTTGCAATAGACGCTTTTTCTGCACTGTGATCGATTGAAGCACTTACTTCTGGGAACCGATTGCTGTTATGATGACTCTCGTGTACCGTTTGTTTGCCGACCGACGAAAGGAACTGACTTTGAAAACAACGAGGCTGATTGCCACCATTATCGTATTCTCTCTTATCGGGGCCCCGGCTGTATCGTTTGCAAAAGCCAGAGGCGGCTCTGGAGGATACTCGAGCGGGTCGCGCAGTAGCGGCACCTCCGGGAGCATGGGAAGCCGAGGATCACGGACCTATGATCAGAACGGCTCTCGACCGATTGAGCGGTCCACCACGCCTTCAGCAGCGCCTTCCCAACCAGGGACAGCTCCCTCGGCCGCCGGACCCTCCGTACAGCCCTCCCCGGCCATGCAGCCGTCCTTTCTGCAGCGCCATCCCTTACTGGCTGGAATTGCCGGAGGTATGGCAGGGTCATGGATCGGACACATGCTCTTCGGAGCGACGGACAGCTCCGCCCGTGTGAGTGAAGAGGCGCGCGATGAGGACAGTGGATCAAATGGCTCCGGTTCTCCTGGATTGCTCGTCCTGTTGATGCTGCTCGGCGCCGGAGCAGTCTACTATTTTATGCGAACACGCCGGACGCCGGTGCCTGACTTCTCGGGTCTCAGGGCGAGTGCCTTACGTGAGACGTCCCTGCAACCCGTGTCAACCGGCAGCATTGCAACCAAGGTGCTTGAGGCAGAAGTCACTCCGAGTGATGAAGCGGCCTTCAGACAGATTCTGATCGATGTGCAGACGGCTTGGGGGAAGGGGGATCTCGCCGCGTTGCGGCGCCTCGTGACGCCGGAAATGCTCTTTTATTTCAGTACGGGCTTAAGCGAGAACGCCAGCCAGGAAGTCGAGAATCGCGTGGAAGACATCCATATCGTGAAGGCAGAGGTGCGCGAAGCCTGGATGGATGATGCGATACAGTATGCGACGCTCTTGCTGCGATGGATGGCGAGGGACTATACGGTGTCTTTAGCGAAGCGACCGGGAGAGCCCGGCTATGTGATTGAAGGCAGTGAACAGACACCTCGCGAAGCGGCTGAGACCTGGACCTTCATGCGATACCAGAATGGCAAGTGGTTGCTGTCCGCGATCCAACAGGTGGACTGAACCCGCACAACACCAGCTTAAGGTATAGCCGACATTTA
Source organism: Nitrospira sp. Nam74 (assembly GCF_965152615.1). Lineage (NCBI taxonomy): Bacteria > Pseudomonadati > Nitrospirota > Nitrospiria > Nitrospirales > Nitrospiraceae > Nitrospira > Nitrospira sp. Nam74. The sequence continues at coordinate 1,085,738 of NZ_OZ224220.1, forward strand.
GCTGCTGCCGCATAGATCGTAGCTGAAACTGAAGCTAAACACACGTAACCGTTTTCTCCTTCTCCCTCTTAAGAGAGATAAGCTAAACGCCTACTCCTCCATAATTCTCCCCCAGGCGGCAATGAAAACCTCATTGCTGGATTACATAGAATCCCGGGGACCGTCCGACTTCCCCCTAAACTTATCAATCGCTTCTGTTTTGTCTTCGGATTACCGCCAACCGACGACCCGACATGCTTCTGACACCCGCCACAACCAGCTGCCGATACTCGCCATTGCGCCTCGCTGTTAGGATCAATCCGTAAAGACACGTGAGGGATAGTTAGATGCCACGAATATCTAAACAAGGAGGCACTCATGATTAGAAAAGCCATTCAGTTCTCTGTCGCGGCTGGCATGTTGTGCACCGTCCCGGTATTTGCACAGACCGGGCAACATGCACCGGGTTCGTTGGATATGACGAACACCAAGGACCCTACACCAAGTGAGTATGCTGTGCTACCACTGGCCCGAGGACAGAAACAGGACGCGAACAGTGATCTCGTAGGTGAGGAAGTCAAAGGCAAGGACGGACAGGTTGTCGGCACACTGGACAAGCTCATTATGGATTCCAAAACCGGGAAGATTGAATACGGCGTGGTGAACTTCGCCGATACTCATGAGACGTGGCCGATCCTCTGGAACAGTTTTAAAGTCAGTAAGGACGGAGAAATTACCCTCAACCTCACGAGGGAGGAGTTGCGGAAAAAAGAGACGTTGGAGCAATCCAAAGATCTGTCTCCGGATATCAAGAAGCTGATGAAAGACATGCAGAAAAATATGGGGGATCCCAAGGTTAATCAGCAAGGACTCGGCGTGACCAAGCAGCCGGCGTCGGGCGGCGGAATGGGCGAAGAAAAAGCGGGAGGCGGTGGTCCGAGTGGACCGCGTGCAGATCCGCTCTCCGATAAAGCTCCACAATATGAAGGCGATGACAAAGGACATCGCTAATCGACACGGCGCAGGGATCGGTCGCTTGGATCGATCCCTGCCTTCTTGGTCCTACCCGTCGCGTTGATTTCTCTGCTCCGCTCACCACGTTACCATCGTCACGAGAAACTCGGTTCTTCTGAAGCCGTCGATCTCAATGCAGTCGTCTAGGTAAACACTACCTACCGTGTGGCGATCTTTGCCGATTATTCAACGGCAGGAATGAAGAATCGCCACGAAATCCATGACCGGTATCTGCGGCATAAAACTTGAGACTAAGGCGTGTGAGCCGATGTGCGATGGTAAGGGCAAAGACGTCCTCGTCTCAAACAGCATGGTGCGATGATTGAAACAATAGCAGGATGGCTCAGTCACGACGTGGCTCTGTGGGGCAGGTTATACAGCCCATTGCTGAGTTGGATCGGCGCGGGAGCGCTGATCGTGTTCGCATGGTGGCAAGCCATGCGGCTCTATGCAGCCGTTCGGGCAGCGCGCGCCTTGTGTACGGATATCGATGATTCACTTGTTCCATTGCTGCAAGAGCGGCGCGCAACGCATCGAGATCCGTTAACCCCCCAGCACCATACATTCCGCTCCAAACCCTCGCTCCCCAATAATTCGCGCGATGCCGACGATCTGGGCCGACTCGACCGCCTGATGGACATCGACCCCGCGATGGCACAGGCCTGGGTGCAATATCGAAAAACATTGGTCCTGGAGCAAGTCGCGTGGTTTCAAGAGCCTCGAATCTTTAGTACACGACACGCCGAGGATTTCTTCACCTTCGATCGGCTCTTCGCCCGGCGGATCCACTACGCGTGGTACAGCCATGTGCCGTCGTTTGTGACGGGCATCAGCCTGCTCTTGACCTTCGTTGCGCTTCTCATGGGGCTCAGTCACTTACACGCCGATGCACAAGGCATTCAAGGACTCCAGGGTTTGATCAATGGGCTGGCGGGTAAATTCCTGACGTCTATTGTCGGGCTGTTCTGTGCGAACATCTTTTCCCTCGTCGAGAAACGAGTGTCGATCGGACTGGTCACGGCTCATCAGGAGTTAGTCAATTCCCTCGAAGGTCTGTTCCCACGCAAAATGTTGGAGCAATGGCTTGAAGAGCAAAACGGTTCGGCAGGGACCATGAATGTCAGGGAGGGGAGCGCGGGGCGTCCCGACTTGGAGGTCTCCATTCATAACCTGGGGCTGATGATTCAGGATCTCACCAAGGCCGTGAAGGCACACACTGTGGCGTTGGAGGAAGAATCCGATGCCGGCGACGCAGTGCTCAAGTTCGCGACACCGGTGAGCCATGGCCGGCACGGTGCCTTCGCCGCGACTGGCAGTCTATCGGATCGACCATGACCGTGCGAGGCGTCTGAACATGGAGATTCCATGATACGAGGGTTACCGGAGCAGCAATTGTCGCAGTCCTCGCTCACAGTTCATGGCATGGCGGATCTTATGACCTCGCTGGCCGTGATGTTCCTCCTCTTGTTTGTCGCCGTACCTTGGCGCCCTCCCGTACATGAGGTTCCGGCCGATCAGATCGACAGCCCGGCCGAATCGGCTTCAGTCGCGTCGCTCCTTGCCGAGCAGGTGCGCCAGTTTGGGCTGGCCCCTGAAGAGGTCGATGCGTCGGAGCTGATGGTTGTCATGCCGGAAGCGCTGCTGAATTTCGAATTCGGTAAGAGCACGCTATCTGCGGCGGCACTGCAGTATGTCGCTGAAGTCATGCCGATCTACGCGGGGACGGTATGCGGGCCGATACGTGATCGCATTGAGTCGATTGTCGTGGAAGGTCATACCGATGATGTGGGGGATGATGCCGCGAATCTCAAGCTCAGCCAAGCACGTGCATTAGCCGTCCTGGTGGCAAGCATGCAGGCCATCGAAGTATCCGACCCGGCTTCGGCCGAGTGCTTTCAGTCGCTCGCATCTGTCAGCGGTCGGGGCAAACAGGATTTGGTATACCGAGACCGGAGCATCGATCGGAATCAGAGCAGACGAGTCGTGTTGAAGATGCGTCTACGTCCGCCTCGTTCGGCTACACCGTCATCGAGATCGTCTTCATCGCACCCTTCCCGGCCTTCCCAGCCTTCTTAACCAAGGAGTACTCCGACAGTTCATCCTTGAGTATCTTCCCGACCGACAGACGCGGGACAGTTACGCTTGTACAATGAAGGTAGTGTTTGGACGCAGCCTCCCCGTGGATGCATCTATGCGCGTGCCGTGGATCACAAACGTGTCGTGTGCCGGATGCCTATTGATTGCAGGTTGTACGTTGCCCGCCGGCGATACGCGCCAATCAGTCGTGGTGGAGAGCGCTGAACATGTTCCGGAATCTACCTTACCCTCTTCTGATACGGCACAAAGTCATGTTGAACGCGGGATCGCGCTAGGCGTTCAAGGGCATTTGGATCGCGCGATCGACGAGTTTCAGAAGGCGATTCGTCTTGAGCCGGACCATGGCGACGCTCATATTAACTTAGGTTTGGCGTTCGAAAAGAAGGGTGAATGGGACCGTGCTCTCACGGAGTATGAGCGTGCCATCAAGGCTCAGCCAAACCATGCCGCTGCGCATCGCGGTTTGGGCGTGGTGCTTCACCGAAAGGGCGATCTCACGCGCGCTATTGCGGAATACCGGACGGCGCTTCGCCTTGACCCCACCTCCCTGGATGCGCATTACAATCTTGCCTTGGCGCTGCACGCGCATGGGGATCTCCAAGCCGCGATTGCCGAATACGATACGGTGATCCGCCTGAACCCCCAGTACTCCCCCGCCCATCACCATCTTGGCTTGGCACTCTGGCAACTAGGCGATATCGACGGTACGATTATGGAGATGGGTATTGCTGTCGGCATGGAGCCGTATGTGGCCGACTCTCACTACTATTTGGGGTTGGCCTTAGAAGCCAAGCACGATCCGGACGGAGCATTGGCAGAGTACGAATCCGTCGTCAAGCTGAAGCCTGATGACTCCTCAGCGTACCTTCGTCTTGGGCACGTCTTGGAACAAAAAGGCCGAGTCAGTGATGCCATCGGTGTCTACGAACGTGCAGCTCGCATTGTGCCCGGGGATGCCGACGTGCACGCCGCCCTTGGACTGGCATTGAAGGCGACGGGAGAGTATATCGCCGCTCGTGCAGAACTCGAGGAAGCGCTGCGTCTGATTCCGAAGGAGCCGGCGCATCAAGAGCGGCGCGAACAGTTACAACAAGCGCTTCAAGCCATTGCGCTGAAAGGGTGAGGTCATCAATCGTCACCATTCCGGCGTGGCATGCCTTAGATGCCCCGACATTACGTCATTCATATACACCAAGATACGGGGGCTTTTATGAAACTCCATCACGTCACACTCGTCCCGTTCATTGCAATTGGAATCACGGCCGTGACTCTCTCGGCATCCGCGCAGCCGGCGCAACTCAATAGCGGACCGCAAGCCGTGAACCCCAACTCGGGTTCCCCGGGGATTTCTCCTCCCGTATCGGGAAGTTTTGGCGTCACGCCGGCACCGGGTGCAGTCCCAACACCAGGCTACGCACCGGGCGCTGCACCATCGTCCGGGGTGGCGGGAGGCGCGGGGCCCGGGATGTCATCGGGTGCGCCGTTCTCAGGGACGGGCTATGGCACCAATTCGATCGGATCAACGCTCCCACAACCGGGTGCAACCGTTCCGTCTTCCCCTGCGATTGGGACTCCAGGCGGTGCAATGAGACCTGGTGGAACTTCGACCAATCCCGCCTTAGGTGTAGGGCCTGGACCCGGATCGCCAGGCCCGAGCATGGGGACGACGCCATCTTCCGGCGCCCTGGCACCTGGCGCTGGTGCAGGAGCCGGCGCAGGACGGTAGGTCACAACTATGCAGGCTATGGGTGGACAGGAGTGTGGCGTTCCAACGCCAAATCGAGCTCACTCAACTGGTGCGTGAGTATCGGATTTACCCGTCTCAATCCTTCGTATCTGGGTTGATAATGCCAAATCGAGCTGGGATATGAGCGTAGAAGACTCGTAGGTGCTGTTCCTTGAGGAGGTTCAATAAACGTTCAGCTTCCTGATCGCTGACGATGAATTCCACTTCAACCGTGACACTGCCGGCCAATTCAAAGAAGTGATCTTCATGCAACACGTGGTGTCGGCCAAAGCCCGCCATGGCTCGAAATGCCGAACCACCACCGATACCCATCTTGTTGGCTTCTTCAAGCAACCATTCCCAAAGAAGGGCACCTCGATGGCGGTCCCGTTCATGGATATACACCCGTAGAAATGAACCTTCCATGGTAGAACTCCTTTCATGGCCGATTGCGGTCTTGCTGTGCTGCCGGAGTCTTGGTCATTAGACATGGGACTCATGCACTTCCATTGAAACGGGGTTATCCTTTTGTCACAAGCATCTTAATCGTAAGAATACCTAATCCGGTGAGCAACACCGAGCCGCCTAGATGAAGCGCCGTCAACACAGCGGCCCAGGCATATTGTTCTCGCGTCAGAAGCGTCATCACTTCCGCAGAGAATGTTGAGAATGTCGTGAGGCCCCCCATGAATCCGGTAATAATCAGCAGCCGGATCTCAGGCGGGACGCTGGTGTTATGCGCAAAATAGGCGACGGCCACGCCGATAAGGTAACCTCCGACCAGATTGGCAGCGAGCGTTCCAAGCGGTAGAGTGGGAAAGACAGGGTTTAACCGGATGGCGAGTATCCACCGGAGCCAGGCACCAAGTCCGGCTCCTCCAAACACGGCGAGGAACGCATATACCCCCATGAGTCTCCCTTCCTGGTCATCTTCCAATTGATGAGGTGACCATCATCTCTGACAGTTCATACACGGCACATGCAGGGCATAAAAAAACCCCTACCATGCAGGATGCATTAGTAGGGGTCATCAGCTGACGCACAGCGGTTGATGGCGAACCCCATCGCCGTTTTTTGAGCCATTATAGCGGACGTCTTCTAAAAAGCAATCGCCTTCTAATGAGATCCATTGTGCCGAGGCGTCGCTTATTCATTTCACGTTCCCGCCTCATTTGACAGCACTTAAATAAAAACACATAATCGTGCCTGCCATCAGTAGAATGGGGGATGGAAAATGAATTCAATGGAAAAGGAGGATGTAGATGAAATTGGAGAAACTATTTGTTGTCTTCATGCTCATTGTTCTCTTGCTCCCTGGCTGTTCCCCAATTATGGCGGCAAACCGGTCTTCGTACAGAGGTGATGTCAATGTCATCAAAGAAGGTATCGATCGGGGAACTGTGATCGCTGAACTGGGTGAGCCTGATTCTTTCAGTAAAACGGAAACTGGGGGATACGAGGATAAGTACACGTTAGATCCTGGTGCCCATCGCGCGGCTGTGAAAGTTCTCACAGTCCTGTTTCACCTTGGAGCGGACCTTGTGACTCTTTGTTTATGGGAAGTGGTCGGGACACCGTACGAACTTGCCGTCAGGGATAGATTGGCAACATACGATCTCAAGTACAACGAGAACGGCAAACTGGCTTCTTTTGAAAAGAGAAAGTCGTGAATCTGCTCCATTCTGCGAACAGAACTTGGCGTCCGCGGCTCTGTTTATTAAAGAGGAGTTCCAACAATGATGCAAATTGTGTCCATGGGCGTTCTCACGATGCTGATCTTGGCAGTCGGCGTGCCGTCCCATGCGGATACTATGTATGCCGATCACGTCACAGGGCTGTATAGGGGCGATACGACGATCGGCTTTGCGCCTGGCTGGTATGGCGGCACGTTCACGTCCAGCTTTCCCGTTACTTTAACGGATAGTCAGGCGGCGGCGGCCGTTCTCGGGGCGCCGGACAATGTGTTTCTTTCATTGCCTGGAAACGAAGCTGCCAATCCGACAACTGTAGGGTCCGCGTTTCAGTGGGCGTATGTGGAAGTGGGATTTGCGAGCCACTTCGGGGCGAACACAGAGCTCTTGATTACAGAGCTCGGTGATAATGTTGAATCGGCGCAACTCTTTATCTGGACTGTCGATGGAGAAAATATTCAACAGACGATCACGAGGGGGACGAGCGACACGATTGCCGTCAATCTTTCGTCGTATGCCGGTTTTGTAGCTGCTCATGGTGGCGCGTTTACCCGGGTAGGCATCGGCGGCGTGGATCTGAATGGCGCCTCGCCGGGATTCGATCTGGATGCAGTCGGTGTCACGTTCGTTCCCGAACCGTCTGCCTTACTCCTTCTGGGGTCCGGTCTTGCCGGGATGGGATTAATCAAGCGAGGTAAAATTACAATGCAGGCTTTGCGCTAGTGCAGGTGCCGCTGCATGCAGTGGGCGCGCTTTAGGTAATCCCACCCGCTCTCCTACGGCGGTCCTCTTCTCTTTTCTCTTAAACAATCAACTCAGCCGCCTCGTTTACAACCTTCTATCGCCTTGTTAGGATGCGTCTTCTATGCGATCCAGCATGATGGTGTTCTGGGGATTCGTTGCGGCGTTGTGCACGGTGGCCTTTAGCTTCGTCACCGGCCTCGTCAATCCCGATGAAAAAGTGAACGGGCTCTGGCTGGTGGTGGCCGCGGCGTGCTTCTATGCATTGGCCCTCCGCTTTTACAGCGGATTTCTGTCTCGGCGTGTCATGGAACTTGACGATACGCGTATCACGCCCGCTCACCGCCTTCACGACGGCACCAATTTTTATCCTGCAAACAAGTATGTCTTGTTCGGCCATCACTTCGCGGCTATTGCCGGCGCCGGTCCACTGTTGGGTCCCGTGCTGGCCGCGCAGTTCGGATTTTTACCGGGGTTTCTGTGGCTCGTGGTCGGCGCAGTCCTGGCCGGGGCGGTGCAAGACTTTATTATTTTGGTCGCGTCCATGCGGCGAAATGGCCGTTCGTTGCCTGAAATCGCGCGCGATGAGCTCGGCCTCGTCACAGGAACCGCCACTGCAGTCGCCGTCCTCTTTATCGCCGTCGTGGCATTAGCTGGATTGGGCCTTGCCGTAGTGAATGCACTCTATCGTAATGCATGGGGCACGTTTACGATTGCGATGACGATTCCGATCGGGTTGCTGATGGGCTTTTACCTCCAGACGTTTCGTCCCGCGCGCATCGGTGAAGTTTCGGCGCTCGGAGTCGGTCTTCTTGTTGCGTCCGTTATCATGGGGCGCGTGGTGGCACAATCTGACTTCGCCGCATGGTTTGAATATGAACGGTCAACACTGGTCTGGCTCTTAAGTGGATATGGATTCTTCGCTTCCGTGCTGCCCGCCTGGATGCTCTTGGTGCCACGAGGCTATCTGTCGACCTTCATGAAACTTGGCGTCGTGCTTCTGCTTGGCCTTGGTGTGGTCCTCATGGCGCCCACCGTAGAGATGCCGCGTGTGACGTCATTTATCCATGGCGGCGGGCCGATTATTCCCGGCACCCTGTTCCCCTTTCTCTTCATCACCATTGCGTGTGGGGCCATCTCGGGATTTCACTCTCTGGTCTCATCCGGGACGACGCCCAAGATGATTGAATACGAGACGCAAGCGCCGGTGGGCTATAGCGCGATGCTACTCGAAAGTTTTGTGGGGGTGATGGCCCTGATTGCCGCGTCGGTCCTCGTCCCCGGAGACTATTTGCGCATCAATACGATGTTGTCTCCTGATGCGTTGGCCACGATGGGTTTTCCGACGGCAAAGGTTGAAGAACTGTCCCGGTTGGTGGAAGTGGACGTCGCAGGGCGGCCCGGTGGAGCGGTGTCTTTGGCCGTGGGCATGGCCTCTATCTTTTCCGCCTTACCGGGCATGGGAGGCTTAATGGCCTATTGGTATCAATTCGCCCTCGTCTTCGAAGCGCTGTTTATCCTCACGACCATTGACACCGGCACACGCGTGGCGCGATACCTGATCCAAGAAATGGGCGGCCGATATTACGTCCCGTTACGGAACATGACGTGGTGGCCCGGTGTCGTGCTCAGTAGTGGGATAGTGGTCGGCGCGTGGGGATATTTAATCTCGACAGGGAGCATCTCGACGATTTGGCCGATGTTTGGGGCAGCCAATCAACTCTTGGGAACCTTAGCCCTGTGCATTGCTACGACCGTGCTGATTAAAATGAGGAAGTCCCACTATGTCTGGGTGACAGTCATTCCGATGGTCTTTGTCGGCATGATTACGTTGACGGGGTCCTATGAAATGTTGGGCATGTTTGTGGGAAAGGCAATGGCTGCGGGCGGGACGGGACAAGCGGTGGCCTTGTACGTTGATGCCGCCTTAGTCGGCGTGGTGGCACTTTTGGCCGTGATCGTCCTGGCGGATAGCAGTCGACAATGGTACGGGTATATCGTCCTGAAGCGCTCGTTTACGAGCAGCGAGGTAGTCGTCTCCAGCGGCGGATCTGCGGTGACCGGCCGTCTGACTGCGAGTGACGGTTTTCATCTTCCCCCGGGCGGCTGTTGTTAATCGGAGGTGTTATGGCTGACCAATTTTCATTTGATGTGGTATCCCAGGTGGACTTGCAGGAAGTGAAAAATGCGGTTGAGCAGACGACCAAGGAAGTGCGCCAGCGCTTCGACTTCAAAGAATCGAAGACAGAACTCACGCTCAATGAAAAAGAGAAACAGTTGACCATCGTATCGGACGACGAATATAAGCTCAACGCGGTGCTCGACATTTTGAAAGCAAAATGCGTCAAGCGCGGCGTTTCTGTCAAAGCGTTGAACTATGGCAAGCTCGAAGAGGCACTTGGCGGCACTGTTCGTCAGGTCATCACCATTCAAAGCGGCATCCCGGATGACAAAGCCAAGGCGATTGCCAAGGACATTCGTGATGCCAAGTTGAAGGTCCAAGCCCAAATTCAGGGCGAACAAATCCGCGTCTTAAGCAAGAGCAAGGACGAGCTCCAAACCGCCATTACCTTTCTGAAGCAAAAAGATTTCGGGATTGATCTGCAGTTCGTGAATTATCGCTAAGCCTAGGGATCTCAAAATGGCCCTATCACACCCACCCTGGCCCAGGCGCGCCAAGACGCGCTCCTTCCTGAGCTTCGTTCTCGGGTCGAAAAATCCTCCACGGACCCATGGGAGAGAGCCGGTCTTGGCCGACTTAGAGATGGGTGGGTAGTGTATCGGTATGCCTCCGATTTTTTCTTGCCTGCGGCCTTGCTCGGGAAGGAGTGCGTCTTGGCGCATCTGGGGTGTAAGGTTATAGTTCATGACGTTTTTGAGCCTCCTAAAGAGCCTGTTCTTATATCTCTCTGATTACCAGACATGCTCACTTGCCGATACCTGTGCTTTCTGATTCTTGCTTTCCTCTCCCTAGTCTCTTCCGGATGTGGTCGCAGCGATGCCATTGTGGTAATTGCGCTGCACCCGAAAAATCCTGACATCCTGTATGTCGCCACGAACGACTATATTTATAAGTCGCGTGACGGAGGCCGCACTTGGGAGAACCTGTCGCATAACATGAGCCATTCCCGTGTCATCTCCATGGCCATCGATCCCGCTTATCCGGCAACGGTATACGCAGGCACAAAAGGGGACGCCGTCTATAAAAGCTATGACGGCGGGCAGCGATGGGTCTCACTTCGTGCAGGTCTCGACGATGTGACCATTAGCTCCGTCGTCAATCAATTCGTCTTCGATCCCGCCGATAACAATCGTCTCTTTGTCGCCACGACGATGGGTGTTTTTGAATCAACGAACGGTGGCGAGCAATGGCAGAAACGCATGGACGGCATGAAAGAAGTCTTGATGGTCGTGACGCTGGCGATGGATCCCGTGCGGCCGGACATCATGTATGCGGGGACAAGCGGAGGCGTGTATAAAAGCGTCAATCAAGCCGGTCGATGGGAGAAGATCAACAATGGCCTGGTCTCTCCGAAGGAACTCACCTCTTCTCGGGCCCTGGGCGTCACCGTCATGGGTGTGGACCCATTTTCGTCGGATACGGTGTACGCCGCGACGCTAAGTGGAATCTATAAGTCAACGAATGGCGGACAATCATGGGAACGGATTGCTCTGTCTCTGCCCGATCAGATGATCAGTGCAATGGTCCTGGATCGAACGACTGCCGGCACGGTGTACGTGGCGAGTCGTGAAGGCGTGTACAAGAGCGTTGATGGCGGAGGCACATGGCACGCGATCAATACGGGACTTGCGACGCTCAATATACGCTCGTTGGCTCAAAGCCCAACTGATCCACGCGTCCTGTATGTCGGCACCAATGGCAGCGGATTGTATCGCAGCCGCAACGGCGGGGAGACCTGGGAAGCCATGGCCCCGGTTGGATCAGAAGGGTAGCGAAATGCTAGCTACGAATGGAGAGTAGCTCACTGGAACCGTTAGCGGTTATTCAGGCTAGAGTCTCCAATTGAAGGCCCTACGCGTACTGGGTTCGTTGATGCACCAGTTGGACCTTGTGTCGTCCCGATTTCAAATCCCGTGGAGATCGGCAGATCGCTAGGCGGTGTATTGCCCCCGCCAAGTGCCGGGCCGGATCGGGTGGGTAGATTCGTATCTTCGATACTTTGCCCTCTCCGTGGATGCAGGTCTTCCCGAACATCGCTGTAAGGAGATACGGTGCGATTAATATCCGCTCCAAACGAACTTCCCAACGTGGTGCTTTCAATATCGCCACCGATTCTGGTTGGAATGGTGGTATTTTGAATTTCCATCCCCGTGCGAGCCGATGCCGGGGGTCGCTTGGCACGAAATTCTTTGGCGATCGCATCCTCTTCTTCTTCAATCTTTCGGCGTTCTCGTCCTGCGGTTTCGTAATCAAGCCTATCCAGTTTCTGCTTCGATTCGGCGAGTTGTTCCAGGCGAGTTTGAAGCTTGCGCAGGTCGTCTCGAGCGCGTGCCACGGTTCCGACGATGGCTCCCAGTGTATACTGTCTTGCAAACGTGCCGAGCTTAGGACTTTTCCCTGCCCCGCCGAGCAACCCACCGCTTCCTGTCCCGTCTCCTGGCCCGGCCGTGGTCGCGCCATCTCCTTTGCCAAAGCCGGTGCTATTGTAGATTCCTTTTTGCTGGACTGATTTGAGGATATACGAGGCCTGTTCATGGAGGTCATCGAGTTCCTCCATCGATTCGATCTTGTTCGCGCAACAGTCCAGGAACTCTCGATAGCGTTGCACGAACTTCGACGCCTCATTCTGAATCTCCAAGATCTTAATGGGATTCTCTGCCTTCCCTTCTTTTCTTCCGGCCTTTTGGTCGTCTACCGGATCGACAAGGGGAGTGCAGCCCGGGTCAGGAGTCGTTGTAATCAGATTGTCAGCGGTCCGATTGGGGCACCAATAAATGGGGGCTGGAGGGTTGAGCGGATTGTTAGGGTCAAACTCTTTGGGCCAGGCGTCTGTCGGTCCTATCACAAGGCTTATCAGTGCGATTGCCGGACCGAAATGTTTCATATGTTTCTCCTAGGCTGTCTGCCTAATCATTGTCTCCGTGGTCATCGGAAATGTCAATGAAAGCCTGAATTCATGCGCCCTTGAAAGCTCTCAGGGAATGCGTTACGCTGCATTCCTGCACAAAAAATGGGCATGGTGGAGAAGCGAAGATGACGCCTATTGTCTATGTACAAGACGTGCCTCGATACGTGGGACAAGAGGTCACTATTCGAGGATGGCTGCGGAACAAGCGTTCGAGCGGGAAGCTGCACTTCTTAATTGTTCGGGACGGGACCGGCGATATTCAAGCGGTCGTCAGTAAAGCAGTCGTCGGAGAAGAATCGTTTGGGCGTTCCGCAACACTCACACAGGAGTCGTCGATTGTTGTGACCGGCTCGGTCCGGCAAGATGCTCGTGCGCAAGGCGGCTACGAACTGGATGTGAAGCGTGTGGAGCCGGTGCACATTGCCGAATCGTTTCCTATCCAGCCGAAAGAACACAGCGTCGGATTTTTAATGGAGCATCGGCATCTGTGGCTGCGATCCACCCGGCAGCACGCGGTGCTTCGTATCCGGCACGAAATCATCCGCGCCTGCCGCAATTTTTTCGACGATCGTGGTTTTCTCCTCGTTGATACGCCGATCTTTACTCCCAATGCCTGTGAGGGGACTACGACGCTCTTTCAAACTGACTATTTCGATGAGAAAGCCTATCTCACGCAGAGTGGCCAACTCTACAGCGAGGCCACAGCGGCTGCTTTCGGCAAGGTCTATTGTTTCGGTCCCACGTTTCGAGCCGAAAAATCTAAAACACGCCGTCACCTGATGGAGTTTTGGATGGTGGAGCCGGAGGTTGCCTTTGCCGAATTGCCCGACATGATGAATCTGGCGGAAGAGTTTCTGTCATTCATTGTCGAGCGGGTATTGGAGAACCGGCGCGATGAACTGGCCGTCCTTGAGCGGGATATCACTAAGCTCGAGCGGGTGAAAGCACCATTTCCGCGGGTCTCGTATACCGATGCCGTGGCGATACTTCAGCAGAAAGGAAATCCAATCCAGTTTGGGGATGATTTTGGAGGAGACGAGGAAACTCTGCTGTCGAATGAATTTGACCGACCGGTCATCATTCATCGCTATCCAGCCGCCATCAAAGCATTCTACATGCAAAATGACCCACATCAGGCGGACCTGGCACTGTGCATGGACGTGCTGGCTCCCGAAGGCTACGGCGAAATCATCGGCGGCGGGCAACGCATCCATGAGTATGAAAAGTTGCTTGCTCGCATCCGAGAACACAAATTGCCCGAAGAAGCGTTTCAATGGTATTTGGATCTTCGGCGATATGGTTCAGTGCCGCATGCAGGATTTGGGATGGGCATTGAAAGAGCTATCGCCTGGATCTGTGGGTTGGATCACGTGCGAGAGACCATCGCCTTCCCACGGATGCTCTATAAGCTCTATCCTTAACCCAGGATTGGGCGTAGGCCCCGCTTAAGTGATACAATCACAGTGAGAATCTGCGACACTTCAAGCAACATCGCCCTCTTTCCTCACCTATACCTACAATCAAACTCAGCGGTATAAACACTATTTCGCTACGCATGATAAGCGCTGACAACACCGCGCTCTTACAAATTGAAATAGCTTTGCCCTGTGTTGACGTGTACGCGACCCCGCGCATATTCTTTGACTGCTTGATTCACCTTAAATGGGTAAGCTTGTGTTCAGAGCATGATCGGCATGAAGACCTCTCTCACAAAGCTATGAGTCTGTTGCTCAGCTCGTGGCAACTCGCCTCAATTTTCTGACACTTACACGACTCCCATGGAAGGCTCGGGCCTTATCACCGGGTTGTAACAGACGGCCAAACCTTTTCTCTGCAGTACGTTTTGCGTGCCATGGCGGCCCCCACCTCTATACCTTTCCGCTCAACGGTCCACGTAACTTGGGATCTAAAACGTTCAGTTTTATGGTTCCCGACGCAAGATGCCATGGCAATGGCTGGTGTGTTGACCCGAGGAGCACGAAGGTAGGCCGCTCGGCAAAAATGGGGCGCCGATGATGTTCCACGGTTGGTAGTCCTTTGGGGTTGGATAAGACGCCAAGAAGCCAGGTTGCCTCATAACTGTCCATCGGCAAGCCCGATAAAGTACCTATTTGGATACGCCTGTGTGTAAGATGAGTATCCTATTAGAAAAATAAAGTTTTTGATTGACAACCTATGAGAGGCGGGTATACTTCTGGCGAAAAGTGGGAGAAAGTGGAGGAAGATGGTGGCAGCCATATCCGTCCTGAGTTTGGCCATATTCCAGTCCTGCTGGAAGAGGTCATGGCGGGGCTCCATTGCCGAACAGGTGGAGTCTATGTCGATTGCACCATCGGGCAAGGAGGTTTGGCTGCGAGAATCCTCGATGCAGTAGGACCCGGCGGAATGTTGATCGGCATTGATCGAGATGAGGAAGCTCTTGCCATGACTCGCGGACGACTCAACCAGTTCACGCCGCAATTAAGGCTTATGCATGGAAGTTTTCGCGACATCAAACAGCATGTTCACGCATCAGGATTCTCATGCGTCGATGGAATTGTGTTTGATCTCGGGGTTTCTTCCACTCAATTGAATGATCCAAGCCGCGGCTTCAGCTTTATGGAGGAAGGGCCTCTCGATATGCGGATGGATCGAAGTGCTGAGACGACGGCTGCTCAGTTGCTCGAAGACCTATCAGAAGTCGAACTCTCCAATATGATTTTTCAGTATGGTGAAGAGCGGTATGCACGCCGCATTGCTCGCTCGATTGCACGCGCCCGTGAGCTGCGACCTTTGCGAACGACTACGGACCTCGTGTCAGTGATCCGGAGTGCCGTTCCAGGCTCCTACCGGCATGGCCGCATCCACTTTGCGACCCGCACATTCCAGGCTCTGCGAATCGTGGTCAACGGTGAGCTCGATATCTTGGCCGCTGCCTTTCGAGATGCGGCCGGTATGCTGTCTCCAGGCGGCCGCCTCTGTATCATTTCATTTCATTCTCTCGAAGATCGCATTGCGAAGCATACGATTCGCGAGTTGTCGCAAGGACCGGAGCCGGTGTTGCTCACAAAGACCAAAAGACCGATCGTTGCTTCAGAGCATGAAGTAACGGCCAATCCACGGTCGCGCAGCGCGAAATTGCGAATTGCTGAACGGCTCCCTCAACGGAGGTGTGCATGAAAACATTCACCGTCCTTGCGGTATTGTCCGTCTTGCTCTTGTACGTGTGGGAGCGAGTCGATGTCGTGCAGGTCGGGTATCACATTGAAGAACTGAAGTCCAAGAAAGTAGCTTTGGAGCGAGAGCGTGATGAGCTCCGATTAAGGGTTTCGACGCTCAGCTCGCCGGAGCGGATTGCAAAAGCGGCCACCGAGAAGCTTGGTATGTTGCCGCCCCAGCAGGGCCAGGTTCGACTGGTGCGGCTGATGCCTGATGTACCGACAAAAGAGTCGGCCATCGCAGCCGTGGCGATGGAATTAAAGGTCGCGAAGCACGACGTATTGCGAATGGCGCCATGACAAAATCAGACCCTCTTCGTCATCGACGGGTCTTTATCGGTATCCTGCTCTTGCTGGGGTTTGGCGGCATCCTAACCAGATTATTCTTTCTGCAAGTCCTTCATGCGGCCGAGTTGACCGCAAAAGCGGATCGTCAGCATCAGAAGACCGTGACCGTTGAGGGGGGGCGCGGCGCGATCGTGGATCGGCAGGGCAAAGTTCTGGCAGTGAACATGGATGTGCCGTCGGTCTTTGGAATCCCTACATCACTCGACAACCCGTCAGGCGTCGCGCACGA
Source organism: Nitrospira sp. Nam74 (assembly GCF_965152615.1). Classification (NCBI taxonomy): domain Bacteria; kingdom Pseudomonadati; phylum Nitrospirota; class Nitrospiria; order Nitrospirales; family Nitrospiraceae; genus Nitrospira; species Nitrospira sp. Nam74. The sequence continues at coordinate 1,101,850 of NZ_OZ224220.1, forward strand.
TCTCGCTCGAGTGCTCCACGCGAGGCCGGAAGATATTGAACGCAAATTGAAGCAAGAACGGAACTTTGTCTGGATTGCTCGTAAACTGGACCCCGAGCAGGGGCGTCGGCTGGAAGCTCTTTCCCTGGATGGTATCGGCATCGTCCTGGAAGGGCGTCGGTTTTATCCAAACGGCACATTGCTCTCTCATGTTTTGGGATTTGCCGGCATGGACGGCCAGGGTCTCGAAGGCCTCGAACGGCGTTATGACAAATATCTAAGCGGCGAGAAACAGTTGGTGATCCTTCAACGGGATGCGCTGGGCCGGACGGTGTTTCCCAAGGGAATCAGCGAACGGACTCCGACCCCGGGGCATAGCCTGACATTAACGATCGACGAATTTATTCAGTATGTCGCCGAAAAAGAATTGGACGAAGCGGTCACGTCCGCTCGTGCAAAAGGCGGCATGGCCATTGTCATGGAACCGAAAACAGGCGCGATACTCGCGATGGCGCTTAGCCCCAAGTTTGATCCTAACGCCATGTCGGGAATGTCCGCTGATCGATGGCGGAACCGCATTATCACGGATGCGTATGAGCCTGGCTCAACAATGAAAGTCGTCGTGGCGGCGGCAGCATTGGAAGAGCGAATCATGAAGCCAGACTCGCTTATCTATGGGGAGAATGGCCGGATGGAAATCGCCCGTACGGTTATTCACGATCATGAAAAATCAGGCTGGATTACGTTCGCGGAGGTCATTCAGAAGTCCAGTAATATCGGGGCGGCGAAAATAGCCATGCAGCTTGAGGAGGCACGGCTCTATCGCTACGTCAAGGCGTTCGGATTTGGGGAAAAATCGGACATCGATCTGCCCGGAGAAATGGCCGGGCTTGTGAAAGTGCCTAAAGATTGGGGGCGGCGCTCGTTGGCCTCCATCGCGATGGGGCAAGAGATCGGCGTCACGCCGTTGCAACTGGTAACGGCCATTTCCGCAGTCGCCAACGGCGGTTGGTTAATGAGACCCTATGTCGTTTCCGAGATCCGTGACGCCGGCGGTCATTTGGTCGGCCGAATCGAGCCGCAAGTTCGACGGCAGCCAATTTCAACTGCAACTGCTCGCACGGTGACGGATATATTGGAGGGTGTCGTGACGATGGGAACCGGCCGCAAGGCTGCGGTACCGGGATATCGTGTGGCGGGGAAAACAGGAACCGCCCAAAAAATCGATCCGCGTACGGGCGCTTATTCTTCCAGTCTATTGATTGGGTCCTTTGTCGGCTATGCTCCCGCAGAGGACCCGCGTGTAGCTATCGTGGTGGTGATTGATGAACCAAAGGCGGAGGCCTGGGGTGGTGTCGTGGCGGCACCGGTGTTTAGACGGATCGCCGAGCAGGTCTTGCCGCATCTTGGCGTGTCACCCCAAGAGCCAGTCAAGCTGGCGCTGGCATCCTGATGCTGATCTACTTGGAATGAGTAAGAAGGGGTCGATGCGTTTATGACCTTGGAGGAACTCATCGCTCCGCTGAAGAAGCAGGGTGAGGTGACGCGTCAGCGCGGCGATATGCACGTGCCTGTCGCTTCGCTGACGGATGACTCTCGGCAGATCAAACCAGGCATCCTTTTTGTGGCGGTCAAAGGAGAACGGCTCGACGGCCATTCCTATCTGCGTGAGGCAGTAGCGGGTGGGGCGGCGGCGTTAATCGTGCAAGACGCCTCGGTCTCACAGGACCAGCCCGTGCCAATCGTCGGATTGCGCGATTCTCGACGAGCGTTGGGTATATTGGCGGCTCGATTGCTCCATGATCCCTCGGCGCATCTCCGCATGATTGGTGTGACCGGCACCAACGGCAAGACGACCACCACCTATCTTTGTAAAGCCGTACTCCAGTCCGCGAAACGGCACGTGGGGTTGATCGGGACCGTGGCGTATGAGATCGGTTCCGAGCGGATCGATGCCTCCCATACGACACCGGGAGCCGTTGAACTGCAGCAGCTCTTGGCCCGGATGGTCCAAGGCGGGCTGGATGCTGTCGCCATGGAGGTTTCGTCTCATGCCTTAGCTATGGATCGCACGAGTGGATGTGAATACGACACGGCCGTCTTCACAAACTTAACGCAGGACCACCTGGACTATCACCATACGATGGAGGAGTACTTCCAAGCGAAGTTGCGTCTATTTACAGGATTGACGACGTTGGGAAGCAAGCCGGGGCCCAAACGAGCCATTGTCAATGTGGATGATCCATGGGGGCCCCGTATTAAGGAGGCCTGTCGTGTGCCGGTGTGGACCTATTCAATACGTGAGTCCTCAGACATTCGTGCTCATGATGTTCGCCTCTCGGTCGATGGCACACGCTTTCGCGCAGTGACGCCAAGCGGGGACTGCCAGGTCGAAAGCCGACTGGTCGGTGAGCACAATGTCTCCAACGTCTTGGCCGCGATTGGGGTGGGCCTGAGCGAGGGATTGTCGCTCGACGTCATCCGCGAAGGCATCGCTACCGTACAGAACGTGCCCGGACGATTCGAACGAGTCGAGGCGGGGCAAAATTTTTCCATCGTCGTAGATTATGCGCACACGGAAGACGCGCTGGTTCGTCTGTTGACGGCGGCGCAAGCGCTCAAGACCGGGCGGATTATCACGGTGTTTGGTTGTGGAGGAGATCGGGACCGTGGCAAGCGCCCGAAGATGGGCCGTGCCGCAACTGAACGCAGCGATGTCGTCATTCTGACGTCGGACAATCCGCGTACGGAAGACCCGATGGCCATCCTGAAAGAAGTGGAAGCGGGCGTTCGCGAGGTGCTTGAGACCAATCGAGTCCGCTATGAGATGATCGCCGACCGCCGCATAGCGATCGAAACGGCCATCCGAGAGGCGCGGCGCGGCGACATGGTGCTGATTGCCGGCAAAGGCCATGAGGATTATCAGATCATCGGAAAGCAGAAGTTTCACTTTGATGATCGAGAAGTGGCGCGGGAAGCGGTCGGAAAGCTCAGATGATGATCGTGCCGTTGCCTCTTCGAGCCTCCGGACCCGAGGCGATGAAAGTGGATAGGTCGCTGTTTACCCTTGAAGAAGTGCTGGAAGTGACGAGCGCTCGCCTGCTCCTTGGCGACACCACGGGGCTGCGCCGCAAGATTCGCCGCTTGTGCTCGGACTCCCGAGATGTCGGACCAGGAGACCTCTTTGTCGCATTCAAGGGCGACCATTTCGATGGACATGAATTCGTCCAGCAGTCGCTTCAAAAAGGCGCCATCGGTGCACTGATCGAGAGCAGGTCTCGGGCTGCCTCATCTCTACAATCATGGAGGGGCGAGACGACTCCATTCATCCTGGGAGTGCCGGATGCGCTTCTCGCCTATCAGCAACTTGCGACGTACCATCGAAGCCGTTTTCAAATCCCCGTCGTGGCCGTTACGGGCAGTAACGGAAAGACGACGACGAAGGAGATGGTCGCTCGCGTCCTTGAGGAGCAGTGGAAGGTCCTTGTCACCGAAGGGAACTTAAATAATCGTATTGGCGTCCCTCGCACGCTCCTCCGGCTCACTGATCGACACGAAGCGGCGGTGATCGAAATGGGTGTGGACCACAAGGGGCAAACGACCCGATTAGCGGAAATCGCCCGGCCGACGATCGGACTCATTACCAATATCGGGCCGGATCATCTCGAGTTTTTCGGAACGATGGAAGTGTCCGCCGAGGCGAAAGGGGAATTGCTGGATTTACTTGAGCCTGATCAAGCCGCCGTGCTCAATGCCGACGATCCCTATTTCGGGTACCTGGCCTCACGGGCCCGTTGCCGCGTCGTCTCGTTCGGGCTCTCACCCACTGCGTTGGTCCGGGCGACGGACGTGCAGTCCGATGCCAAAGGCATGACATTCCGGTTAAGCCTTCCCGGCCGGATCAGGCCAACGCCGGTCACCTTACCGGCCCACGGGTTTCATAATCTTTCTAACGCGCTGGCGGCGGCGACCGTCGGCTATCTCTGTGAACTCAGCGGCGCGAAGATCGCTCAAGGCCTGCTTCATTTTCAGCCGGCCACCATGCGTTCTCAAGTCGAACACCTCAGCGGCATCACGGTCATCAATGACTGCTACAACGCCAATCCGGCGTCTATGAAAGCTGCGGTCGATCTGCTGGCGGAGCTTGGCGCTGGGACGCACACGATTGCAGTGTTGGGCGATATGTTAGAGCTCGGCGTTCACTCAACTGCATTTCATCTGGAAGTTGGCGCCCATGTGGCGGCTCGTGGCATAGGTTCGTTAGTGAGCTGCGGGGCCTTGGGACGTGCGATCGCAGAAGGAGCCCGGAAAGCCGGACTCGCACATGGGCGGATTACGGAATGCTCCGATGCACAAGATGCTATTTCCCACGTGCTCTCCATTGCACACCCCGGCGATGTCGTGCTCGTCAAAGGCTCGCGCGGCATGGCAATGGAGCAGGTTGTCGAGGCCTTACGCCCAGACACATCAGCCTCCGCACAAAAAGGAAAACGATCGATGGCCGGTAAAGGAGCGAAGCGCTAGGTATGCTGTACCTCTTGCTCTATCCCTTGCATACCGAGTTTTCATTTTTGAACGTATTCCGGTACTTAAGTTTTCGGATCATCTATGCGGCGGTCACCGCGTTTCTCCTCGTCTTTGTGCTGGCGCCTCCGCTTATTCGAAAACTGCAGGAAATCAAGCTCGGCCAAAACATCCGAGACGATGGACCCAGCCGGCACCAGACCAAGAGCGGAACTCCGACTATGGGAGGGCTTCTGATTCTCTTTTCAGTCGTGATTTCGACGATTTTGTGGGCCGACGTGACGAATCGCTATGTCTGGTTGGCGTTATTAGCCACCGCGGGATTTGGATTAGTGGGGTTTGCCGATGATTACATTAAGTTTGTTGGCAAGCGCTCCAAAGGGCTCACTGCATCACAAAAATTCATTGCGCAGGGAGCGGTCGCTTTGGCCATCGGTATCTTCTTCTATTTCCTGCCCGGCTATTCCACTCAGCTGAGCGTGCCGTTTTTCAAATCGTTCACGCCGGATTTGGGATGGCTATACATTCCGTTTGCCGTTGTGGTGATTGTCGGCGCGTCCAATGCCGTGAATCTAACGGACGGCCTCGATGGTCTGGCTGTCGGGCCTATCATGATTGCGTCTTTGGCCTATACGGTCGTCGTCTATGTCGTGGGCAATAAAATCACGTCGGAGTATCTCTTGATTCCGCACATCGACGGGGCGGGCGAGTTGGCTGTGTTTACCGCGGCGATCTTCGGAGCGAGCCTGGGATTCCTATGGTTCAATACGTATCCCGCGTCGGTTTTTATGGGGGATGTCGGCTCGCTTCCGCTCGGAGCGGCCCTCGGAACGGTCGCGGTCATCAGCAAACATGAATTGCTGTTGCTCCTAGTCGGCGGTGTGTTTGTCATTGAAGCCATTTCGGTCATCTTCCAGGTCGCCTCGTTTAAGTCACGTGGAAAACGGATTTTCTTAATGGCCCCCATCCATCATCATTTTGAGATGAAGGGGTGGGAAGAACCGAAGGTCGTCGTGCGGTTATGGATTATTGCGATTCTTCTCGCGTTACTGAGTTTGAGCACCTTAAAACTACGATGAAGCGAATGCTGAAAACGGGTCCTATTCCACCCGCCCTACCCCCAAGAGCCCCGAGACGCGCTCTTTCCCGAGCTTCGTTCTCGCCTCTGCAAAATCTTCAACCATTCAGAGGCTACGCCTGCTGTTTTCTGTCGGCTGCGGCCTTGGCTGGGGAATGGGTGGTGCCTCTGGGGGAGCGAGTGTAATCGGTGACCGTTTTGAGCGTCCGTTAAGATAGAAATTTCGATGAAGCCTGAAGAGCTAAAAGGCAAGAAGGTGACGGTGGTTGGGTTGGCGAGAAGCGGCGTCGCTGCGGCGAATCTCCTTCAAGCGGTGGGGGCAGACGTGACTGTCGCCGATGCGAAGGACGAAGCCAAGCTGGCCGGGGCGCTGACGCGCCTCGATCGAAACGCGATCCGAGTGATTATCGGGCCTCGATATGAAGCAGCGCTCGAAGGGGCCGAATTGGTGGTCATCAGCCCAGGCGTGCCAACCGAGCTGGACATCCTCAGCGAGGTGCGGGCACGGCAGGTGCCGGTGATCGGAGAACTGGAATTGGCGTTTCGTTTTCTTGACGCTCCGGTGCTGGCCATCACAGGCACGAATGGAAAAAGTACGACCGTCACGCTGATCGGGTTGTTGTTGAAGGAGCAGGGCAAGCGCGTGTTCGTGGGCGGCAATCTTGGCACGCCGTTAAGTGAAGCGGCACTCAAGACCTACCGCAGCAGATTGCACGGCTCCTCGTATGATTATGTGGTGGCTGAAGTGTCCAGTTTCCAATTGGAGTCTATTCAGTCGTTTCGCCCGTGGGTGGCGGCGGTCTTGAATATTACGCCGGATCATTTGGACCGGTACCCTGCCCTGGCTCCCTACGTGGCGGCGAAGGCGAGGATCTTCGAGAACCAACGGCAGAATGATTATGCCTTATTGAACCACGATGATGAGCGGGCGCTCGCCTTGCGAGCAGGTATCCGGGCACACGAACTGGGATTCAGCCGAATGGGTGCTGTGGGTGAGGGGGCCTTTCTTGACGGCGATCAATTGGTGGTGAGTTTCAAAGGGCAGCGTCACTTCATTTGCAAGATTGGCGATATTCGAATCCCCGGAGCTCACAATGTCGCAAATGCAATGGCTGCCTCCATGGTCGCCCATGTCTGCGGGTGTCCGCCGGATGCGATGCGCCGAGTCCTCTCGACCTTCCCAGGGCTTGAGCATGCACTGGAGTTGGTCCGCGAGCGGAACGGGGTACGGTTTATCAATGACTCGAAGGGCACGAATGTCGATGCCACGATGAAAGCGCTGGAAAGCCTTGATACGCCGATCGTCTTGATTGCCGGCGGGAAAGACAAAGGCGGCGATTTTGGAAAACTGCGCGATCTCGTGGCACGTCGGGTGAAACGGCTGGTGTTAATCGGGGAAGCGGCGTCTCGCATTCAAGAGGTGTTCCAAGGGCTCAAGCCGATGACGCATGCGACCACATTTCGAGAAGCCGTTGAATCGGCGGCACAGTCTGCTCAGTCAGGAGAGGTCGTGTTGTTGTCCCCGGCTTGCGCCAGCTTCGATATGTTTGTCGATTATCAAGATCGCGGACGTCAGTTCAAGGCATTGGTCAATGAATTGGCATGAAAAGAGATGGTCGGCTGGGCTGGATCTCCGTGCTCGCGCATCATACAGCTATGAGCTGTCCACTCTGGTAAGTAGGCGCGCGCAGTAGGGAACACCCCAGCTGCCCATTATTATATTAAGGGACCACGACGCTGAGGCTATTGAAAGTTAGGATGTGAAAGGGGATGTCACGAAAAGCCGGCGAGGCAGGAACATTAGCACTTCCTTGGTCGTTCAACAGGGAGCGGTCGACCACGCGTCCGAGCGCCGATGGCACGGTGTTGGTCATTACCGTCGTGTTGGCATTGATCGGATTGGTCATGGTGTTCAGCGCGAGCGGTGTTGTAGCCGGCAATCGGTTTCACGATGCGATCTATTTTCTCAAACGCCAAGTCGCCTGGCTGCTCTTTGGCTTTATTCTTTTGCACATCGCCTCGCGTCTGGATTATCTCATGTGGCGGAAATTAGCGGTGCCCATTCTGATCGTGACCGCCGTCCTCCTGATCCTCGTGTTGATTCCATCGATTGGTGTCGCGGCGAAAGGGGCGAGACGATGGCTCAAGCTCGGGCCGATTTCGATTCAGCCCGCCGAGATGGTGAAGCTTGTGGTGGTCCTGTATGTCGCCGCGTATTTGACCCACAAGGGAGACCGGGTGAAAGAATTCAAGCGGGGCTTTCTTCCGCCATTCATCATCGTCGGTATGCTCAGTGCGCTGGTGCTCTTGCAGCCGGACCTCGGGACGGTGGTCGTCATCGGAATGGTGACCCTTGGGTTGTTGTTTTTGGCCGGCGCTCGACTCCTGCATTTGTCCGGGTTGATTCCTCTTCTCCTGGTCGCCGTCGGGGTCATGATTTGGAAATCGCCCTATCGGTTGCAGCGCCTGTTGACCTTTCTCGATCCGATGAAAGACCCGACCGGAGCCGGATTCCAGGTCAATCAATCGTTTCTTGCCTTCGGCAGCGGCGGGCCCTTTGGGGTTGGATTGGGCGCCGGAAAGCAGAAGCTCTTTTTTCTGCCGGAGGCGCATACTGACTTTGTCTTGGCACTGGTTGGAGAAGAACTCGGATTGGTCGGGACAGCCGCCGTCATGCTGCTCTTCGGAGTATTGATCGTGAAGGGTTTTCAGATTGCCGGACGAGCGCAGGATCCGTTTGGGCGGCATTTGGCAATGGGCATTACGTTACTGATCGGTGTGCAAGCCTTGATCAATGCCGGGGTGGCGACGGGTCTCCTGCCGACAAAGGGATTGACGCTGCCACTGGTCAGTTATGGGGGGTCGTCACTGTTGATCAACCTGTTGGCGATCGGCATGTTATTGAGCATTTCACGAGACCGACAACGGGGTCGGCACACGAGCGACTATGGCGGTCGGATTGCAAACCGATGACCATTATCATTGCCGCCGGCGGCACCGGGGGACACCTCTATCCCGGGGTCGCGCTGGCCAGAGAATTTCTCAGGAAGGATCCGACCGCGATAATTCGGTTCATTGGAACGACGCGTGGGATCGAAGGAAAGGTCTTGACGCACGAAGGTTTCGCGCTGGATTACATTACGGCGTTGCCCTTGATGGGCCTAAGCCTTCGAAAACGGCTGTCCGCCCTTGTGTCGCTTCCGAAAGGTCTCTGGCAATCGTTGAACCTCTTGCGGCGCCATCGTGCCGACCTCGTGGTCGCCATTGGCGGATATACCGCTCCACCGGTTGTCTTGGCGGCGTCTCTGTTGCACATTCCCCGTGTAATTTTAGAACCCAATGCTTATCCCGGGATGGCGAACAAAATACTGGCGCCGCTGGCGAATCGCGTCTTTGTCGCATTCGAGGCGACGGCCGGCTTTTTCAAGTCATCGCAGGTCCGGGCTCTTGGCGCACCGATCAGGCGGGACTTTTTCCATTCGGTGGCACGAACAAAGACCGTCGATGGGACCGAGGCGAAAAAGACCTTGCTAGTGTTTGGGGGCAGTGGGGGTGCGCATGCGATCAACGTCGCGATGATGGAAGCGCTGCCCTTGCTCTTCAACGATGCCACGGTCAACGCGCGCTTATCCGTCGTCCATCAGACTGGACAGCAGGATTACGAACGAGTCAAAGAATTCTATGCGTCAGCAGGGATCAAGGTCGACGTAATGCCGTTTCTTTTTGATATGCCGTCGGCGCTCCGTGGGGCCGACCTTGTGGTGTCCCGGTCTGGCGCCATGACATTGGCCGAACTGACGGTGTGCGGCAAGCCATCTGTCCTGATCCCGTTTCCGAATGCCATCTATCAGCACCAAGCACACAATGCAGACATATTGAAGAAGGCAGGCGCGGCGCTGGTGATTCCACAAGGCGAACTTTCCGGGGCAAAACTGGCCGAGATCATTGGAGCGCTCTTTCGCCAGCCCCATCGATTGCAGCAGATGAGCGAGCGGAGCCGTGCATTAGGACGAGCCGATTCGGCGGAAGCAATCGTTCGCGAATGTCTACAGATCACAAGAGGAAAGGCGAGGGGCTAGAGGTTGACAGGAGGAAAGGGAACCCTGTTCCCTTTGACCTCTAGCCCCAAGCCGACATCATGTTTAGAAAAATACAACACATTCATCTGGTGGGAATCGGTGGATCCGGGATGAGCGGCATTGCCGAAGTCCTCCTCACGCTGGGCTATAAGGTCACAGGGTCGGACCTCAACTATTCGGATACCGTTCGCCGCCTGGAGGAACTAGGCGGAACCATCTTCATCGGCCACCACGAATCCAATGTCGGAGAGGCTCAGGTCGTGGTGATTTCCTCGGCGGTGTCGTCGTCGAATCCGGAAGTCATTGCGGCCCGTGCCAAACCAATCCCTGTGATCCCGCGAGCCGAGATGTTGGCTGAATTGATGCGCCTCAAATATGGCGTCGCGATTGCCGGTGCGCATGGCAAAACGACCACGACCTCGATGGTCGCCACCGTCCTGGCCCAAGCCGGTCTCGATCCCACCATGGTGATCGGAGGCAAGGTGAATGCACTCGGCAGTCATGCCAGATTGGGGCGCGGCGATCTGCTCGTCGCGGAAGCCGACGAAAGCGACGGATCCTTTCTGAAGCTGTCGCCCTCTATCGTCGCGGTGACCAATCTGGATCGCGAACATCTGGATCACTACGGCACGATGGAACGTGTCGAGGACAGTTTTGTCGAGTTTATCAACCGCGTCCCGTTCTATGGCTTGGCGGTGCTCTGTGCCGATGATGATCGCCTTCGGACCTTGCTGCCTCGCGTCGTGAAGCGATATCAGACCTACGGCCTGAAAGAACACCCTGGAAGTATTCCGCCTGACTTTTTCGCAAGTGACATTACGCTGAAACAAGGAGAGTCGGAGTTTCGCGTCCGTTTCAGAGATCGAAACCTGGGTCCTTTTCGTCTGTCTGTTCCGGGCATCCATAACGTGTCCAATGCCCTCGTGGCGATCGCGATCGGACTGGAGTTGGATGTCCCGATGGATTTGATCCGCAAAGGGTTGGCCGCCTTTACCGGTGTGGAGCGACGCTTTCAGCGACGGGGAGAGAAGAATGGCATCATGGTGGTCGACGATTACGGCCATCATCCGACCGAGATACGGGCGACCTTGGCAGCCGCGAAACAAGGGTGGAACCGACGGCTCGTCGTCCTCTTTCAGCCGCATCGGTACACGCGGACGCGTGATCTGCTTGAGGAATTCGCTCGCGCCTTCGATCAAGCCGATGTTCTCTTTGTCACTGATGTGTATCCCGCAGGCGAGGCGGAAATCCCGGGGGTAACAGGCGAAAAACTGGCGGATGCCATTCGGGCCGTCGGTCATCCATCGGTTACTTGGGCAGGCCGAAAGGACCAACTGGCCGAGCGAGCCGGTCCGATGCTTCAGTCCGGCGATATGGTGATCACGCTGGGTGCGGGGGATATTTGGAAAGTCGGACCTGAACTGTTGGAGCGGCTGTAATGGAGGTGAGGCTCATGCCGAACCGCATGTCGTCCGCAGGATCCGGATCCGTCACACGATCGTCCGATCGTCCTGATCGTATGCTTCATGCAGTCACGGCTGGTCTCAAAGGCGAAGTCCGTTTCAAGGCACCGCTGAAGGACTGGACCTCATTCAGGATCGGGGGGCCTGCCGATGCCCTCGTCGTCCCCGATGACGTCGAAGATCTCTGTCGTCTCCTCCAGCAAGCCAGAGCGGCCAAGGTTCCGCTGTTCGTCATTGGAGGAACCAATGTCTTGGTTCGCGATGGGGGCATCCGAGGTATCGTGGTGAGTCTGTCGAAATTGAAAGGGATTACGGACCAGCCGAATGGGGTGGTCTATGCGGAAGCTGGAGTGACGATGCCGGTCCTTCTGCAACATAGCATCAGTCGCTCGCTCAGTGGACTGGAATGGGCGGCCGGAATCCCAGGAACGGTCGCAGGATGTGTCGTCATGAATGCAGGCACACGCCTCGGGGAGATGAAAGATGCAGTCAAGGCCGTACGCATTGCGTCTCCCTCGGGAATACTGAAAGAAATTCCCGCCTCCGCTATTCCATTTAGCTACCGACGTGCGCGTGTGCCGCGCGGGATTGTGACGGGTGTGTGGCTCCAGCTCACGCCGGGAGTGAAAGATAAAATTCAGACGGTCGTTAAGGACTATCTCCGGTATCGCAGAGACACGCAACCGCTCACCATGCCTAATGCCGGCTGTGCATTCAAAAACCCAAAGTCGGAAGCCGCCGGTCGGCTCATTGAGGCGGTAGGGCTCAAAGGATTTCGTATTGGTGATGCGCAAGTGTCCGACAAACACGCCAATTTTATTGTGAATCGTGGTGAGGCGCGTGCCGAAGATGTCATGGCGCTGATCGCACAGGTACGTCGAACGGTGCAAGCAAAGGCAGGAGTGAAGTTGGAATTGGAATTAAAAATCGTTGGCGAACCATGAGACGAACGATGCGCGACCATCTGCGGCATTCTCGGCTGGAAACAATCCTCAATGTAGTCAGGGGAAAGGGTCGGTCTCGGCTTGCCCAGGCTTGGAAGGGTGAAATGTCGCTACGCTTCCGGTTGTTCAAACCTGCGGCCGTGCATCTGGTCACGCCTCCTTCGCCTCCTCTCCTGTATCCGCTGACACGTGCCCCAAGATTTTATGAAGAATACAAAAAAGAAATTAAAGACTTCTCAATCCGCTCCGCTTACGAGCGTTCGGATTGGTGTATTAATGGGTGGGCAATCCGCTGAGCGAGAGGTCTCGCTTCGAACCGGACAAGCCGTCCATCAAGCGCTTTCGCGCCGTGGGTATGATGCCGTCGCTTTGGATGTAGATCGGTCTGTCGCCGACCAGTTGCGCGACCACAAAATCGAGATGGCGTTCATGGCTCTGCACGGCCCAGGGGGTGAAGACGGAAGCATGCAGGGATTGCTGGAGACGTTGGGCATTCCTTATACCGGGTCCGGCGTGAGAGCCAGTGCGATCGCAATGCATAAGGGGATGACAAAAACGCTCCTCTCGGTTTCAGACATTCCGGTCCCACGTGGAATCGTCGTCCACGCCCACAGCAAGCTTCCCAAGACCATACCTGCGGGCTTTCGATTGCCGGTGGTCGTGAAACCGGCAGCACAAGGGTCGACGATCGGCATCACAATTGTGCGAGCGTCCTCGGAATGGGCAGTGGCATTGCGTCGGGCGCACAAGCATGACGAAGAAGCCATCGTCGAGCCTTATATTCCTGGACGGGAAGTCACCGTCGCGGTTCTCTCAGGAGACGTCTTGCCGGCGGTCGAGATCGTCGCGCCGGGAGGATTCTACGATTATGCCGCGAAATATCAAAAAGGACAGACACAGTATCTCTGCCCGGCTCCCTTGTCGTCCGGTGTCACCCGTCAGCTGAAAGACGTGGCTTTGCAGACCTATCGGATTATCGGATGCGAAGGGGCTGCGCGGGTGGACTTCCGGATTACGCCCCGTGGAAAGCCGTTCGTCCTTGAGATCAACACCACGCCAGGCATGACAGAGACCAGTCTCTTACCAATGGCTGCAGCGAAGGCCGGTTTGGACTATGACACGCTCACGGAGCGGATTCTTGAGTCTGCGATCACACGGGCAACCGCTTTGAAGAGGATGGCCACGTGAGACTGTGGCGCTCACAACATCGATCAGCCAGACGGAAGCAAGGCCCTCGACCCAATCTTTCCACGCGTCCTTCCCGCAGTACTCGGCGTCGGTGGCAGTGGGTTCGTCCCGTCGGAAAGTTCGTGATGGGCATCATGCTCGTAGGGGTGACCGGATGGGTTGGGATCCTCGGCTACCAGACGGCAGCGCCTCTGGTTGCCACATGGTTGACGGTCAAAGACGTGATGGTATCCGGTCATAATCAGGTGCCGCGTGCGGAAGTGTTGGACTATTTGAAGCTTGATCCTCATGTGACGCTGCTCACCGTGAATCCCAGGCATCTCGCGATGCGCTTGGAAGCCCATCCCTGGATCAAACATGCCGATATCAAACGTGTGCTGCCGAACGCGCTGCAAGTCCATATTGTCGAACGTCACGCCGCCGCTGTGTTGCGATCTTCCGCTATGACGCTGCTGCTTGATGACGAAGGACATCCCTTGTCGGTCCTTGCCCAGGGTAGCGAACCGGGGCTCCCGATTCTTGTGGGATTAAACCCTACGCGTCTCATGAGCGGAGAGCGGGACCTTATCAAGACCGCTCAAAGGGGTATCGAGGTGGCCGGGATGTTGACCCGCACGTTTGATGGCCGTCCGGAAGTCGATGTCGCAAATGGAGAGAACGTCGTGGCGTATGTCCAGGGAATGCGTCTGCAGTTCGGCGGGTCCTCCTTTGAAGAAAAATGGGATTTGTATCGGAAGCTCGAGCCACATGTGGCCGGTAATCTGAGCAATGGCCGAGCCGATGGCCGAAGCGACATCGATCTTCGCTATCCAGGCAAAGTGATCGTGCGGGAAAGGGGGTAACCAACGGTGGCCAAACGAGATCACATTGTAGTGGGATTGGATATCGGGACGACGAAAATCTGTGCCATTGTCGCCGAGGTCACCGAAGAAGGCGCGATCAATATTATTGGAGTGGGATCAAGCCTCTCTCGCGGTTTGCGAAAGGGTGTGGTCGTCAATATTGAAAGTACCGTGGAGTCGATCAAGAAGGCCGTTGAAGAAGCCGAACTGATGGCGGCGGTCCAGATCAATTCTGTCTATACGGGGATCGCGGGGAGTCACATCTCCGGCGAAAATTCACGTGGAGTCATTGCACTGAAGAAGCAGGAAGTCACTCGGTCGGATGTCGAACGGGCGATTGAAACGGCGCGGACGGTCGCGGTGCTGCCGCATGATCGTCGGGTACTACATGTGTTGCCACGTGAATTCATGGTCGATGATCAAGACGGCATCCGCGAACCGCTGGGCATGTCCGGAACCCGTCTTGAGGTGGATGTGCACATTATCACCGGCGCGGTGACCTCCGCGCAGAACCTCGTCAAGAGTGTAAACCGGGCCGGCCTTGATGTCGTCGATATCATCTTGCAACCGTTGGCGTCCAGCGAAGCGGTCTTGAGCCCTGAAGAGCGCGAATTGGGAGTGGCGATGGTGGACCTCGGCGGAGGCACCACCGATTTGGCCATCTTCGTGGAGGGGAGTATTCGGCATACGGCGGTCTTGCCGATCGGGGGACAACACTTGAGTACCGATCTTGCGATCGGCCTGCGCACGCCGCAAGCGGAAGCGGAGAAATTGAAGGTTCGCCACGGTGTCGCCTTAGTGGAAATGGTCAAGGAACACGAGTTCGTAGAAGTCCCGAGCGTAGGGGACCGGCCGCCCAGAAGCTTGGCCAGGAAAATGGTGGCTGAAATTATCCAGCCACGGGTTGAGGAAATGTTCGATCTCATGCGCCGGGAGATTGTACGAGCCGGGTATGAAGGCATGTTGGCGGCCGGTGTGGTGATTACCGGCGGGACTTCCATGCTTGAGGGTATGCCTGATGCGGCAGAACGAATATTGGATTTGCCCGTCCGGCGCGGGATCCCTTCCGGGGTCGGAGGACTCCGGGACATCGTGAGCAATCCCATGTATGCCACCGGCGTGGGCTTAATTCTCCATGCATGCCGTCACGCCGAAGCATTAGAAACAGTGGGCGCACGGGGCGGAAAACGGTTTGGGCGGGTCTTCGATCGCATGCGCAGCTGGATGCTGGAGTTCTTTTGACTCGGCTTCAGACGGCAGCGATCAGCCGTCAGCTCAAAAAAGGGATAGATGGCGTTGGGTATCTTGCAAGGCCGGCATTAGACCATTAAAGCTGAGGGCTGACGGCTGCAGGCCGATCGCTTCATTCAGCGAAAGGAGGGACGCAATGTTCTCATTTCAAGACGACGACATTATGCCGATTCGTATTAAGGTGATTGGAGTCGGCGGTGCCGGCTGCAATGCGGTCAATACGATGATCGGCTCGGGGCTCAGTCGTGTCGAATTCATCTCCGCCAATACCGATGTCCAGGCGCTGGGCCGCTCATTGGCGGCGTTCAAAGTGCAATTGGGTCCTGAGCGGACTCGCGGTCTTGGCGCAGGGGCGAAGCCGGAAATCGGCAAGGAGGCCGCCATAGAAAGCAAAGATCGCCTGCGCGATGCGCTGGAAGGGTCCGAAATGATTTTTGTCACCGCTGGCATGGGCGGGGGCACGGGCACCGGCGCAGCCCCCGTCGTTGCGAGCATCGCCAGGGAACTTGGGGCATTGACGGTAGGCGTGGTGACGAAGCCGTTCCAGTATGAAGGGAAGCGGCGGTGGGCACATGCGGAAGAGGGACTTCAGGAATTGCGAAAAAACGTCGATACCTTATTGGTGATTCCCAACCAACGGCTCCTTGGACTCGTGGATAAGTCGACCCCGCTGCTGGACGCGTTCAAAGTCGCCGACGACGTCTTGCGACAGGCTATTCAGGGCATCGCCGATATCATTACCACGACCGGCCATGTGAACGTCGATTTCGCCGATGTGCGAACCGTCATGACCTATACGGGACGGGCAGTCATGGGCATGGGGATCGCACGCGGTCCGAACCGAGCGCTCGAGGCAGCGCAAAAATCCATTTCTAGCCCACTCCTGGAGGAAGGGAATGTGCAAGGGGCGCGCGGCGTCTTGTTGAATATCACCGGCGGGCCGAGCCTCTCGCTGCATGAGGTGGATGAAGCCTCATCCATTATCAAGGAAGTCGCCGATCCGGATGCGAACATCATTGTCGGCCAGGTCATTAATCCGGACCTGAGCGACGAATTGATCATCACGGTCGTCGCCACAGGGTTCGATCGGGACGAGTCACCGTTTATCGCTCCTGCCATTGAGCAGTCGAAGGCTAAACCGGTCCGAGCACCGCAGCCGGCGCTGGTATCCGCTCGTCTTGCCTCGGCAGAAGCCACGCCGCAGAATTTGGAGCGTCCCGCGTTTCTCCGTCGCATGAATGGGCAAACGGAAGCTCAAGAGCGGTTAGGACTTGCGGTCGATGACGAATGGGATGTCCCGACATTTTTGAGAAAGCAGGCGGATTAGGGAAGGGCTCAGGACAGTGTACGAGTGCGGTAGACCTTTGTCTTCTATGGGGACGTACCGATGTCGCAGCCTCTCACGAAAAAGAGCGCCGCTACAGGCCTGATTACGGTCGCTGAGTTTGAAGCGGGCCATCCTGTTCGACACTTTTTCGGGACCCGCCATTGGAACAGTGGTCAGCGGTCTTTGTTGGACGGTACCGCATACTCTGGACCCGGCTTCTGGAAGGCCCGTGCCATCGTATCGGTGAAGCAGGTGCATGGAGCGGATGCCCTGGTGGTGGACCGACCGATTGAAGCCGGAACGACCTTTGCCGGCGGGTGGGATGCCGTGATCACGAACCAACCCGAGCTACTGGTCACTGTAAGGACAGCCGACTGCGTGCCAATTTTGCTGCATGACCCGATTCACCACGTTGTCGCAGCAGTACATTCCGGTTGGCGAGGGAGCGTTGCCGGGATCGTTCCAAAAACGCTCACCACAATGCAACAACAATTCGGATCCCAGGCTAGCGCGATTCAGATGGCGATAGGGCCGTCGGCCGGACGGTGTTGCTATGAAGTGGATGAGCCTGTTTTGAAGCCGCTTCAATCGTATCCCTTTTGGACATCGGTCGTTCGTGAGACGGGATCCGGGCGTGCCCTGCTGGATCTTCGCGAGTTCGTCCGTCGCCAGGCTCAGGCAGCGGGTGTGCCCGATCAGAATATTTGGACGGTGAGCCATTGCACGATCTGCGAGCCTGACCTCTTTTTTTCGTACCGCCGGGAAGGGGTAGTGAAGGAGACGATGGTCAGTGGAATAATGCTGTCGGAATCCCTTTGCTAAGATCGCCATGTTGCCCAAAAGAAGAGTGACTGAGTTGGCACCACTGACACAGGGCAACGCTTCCTGTACAATGCCGTCGAATTGTTTATGTGCTCAGGCCTTGATTAGCGGGCGTGTGTGGAAGATTTTTCGGATTCGGACACTATTGCCGACCGCGTCGCCATCATTTGGAAGCGCATGCATGCTGCGGCGTCCAAAGCGGGGCGAGTTCCCGACACGATTCAACTGGTTGCTGCCACGAAAGCCGCGCCGCTTGCTCGAATTCAGGCCGCTCTGGATGCAGGCATCACTCATTTTGGCGAGAGTAGGGTACAGGAGGCGCTGCCGAAGCTGGATGCATTCGCCAGGCGGATGGACGTGACCTGGCATTTCATCGGGCAGTTGCAGCGGCGCAAAGTCAAAGCGGTGGTCGGGCGGTTCCACCTCATTCACTCGGTGGACAGTCTCGAGCTGGCGCAAGAGATTAATCGTCGTGCAGAAGAAAAAAACATATGTCAATCCGTGCTGCTGGAAGTGAACATCGGCGAGGAGTCAACGAAGACCGGGTTCTCCTCGTCGGGATTACTAACGGCCCTGGATAGAATCGACACGATGCCGTATCTCGCTGTCAAAGGCCTGATGACAATTCCGCCGCCGACAGAGACGCCGGAATCGGCGCGGCCGTATTTTCGGGCAGTTCGTGTCTTAGCCGATTCCGTGAAGCGCTCGGCCCATGAACGCATTCGAATGGATCAACTTTCCATGGGCATGTCACACGATTTTGAAATTGCCATTGAGGAAGGGGCGACCTGCGTTCGTATCGGCACTGCCATTTTCGGCGAGCGACCTAAGAAGGTTAGTCCGTGAAGGCCGTAGCGTCCCAGAAGATTGCCTGTATCGGCGCCGGTCAAATGGCGGAGGCGTTCATCGGAGGGCTCTTGGCAGCCAAGATCGCCGAGCCGGCGGATGTGTGGGCAACAGATCCAAGTGAGCCGCGACGGGATTTGCTCAAACAGCGCTTCGGCATTCGTGTCGGCTCCAGTAACCATGAAGCAGTGACATGGGCCGACACCGTCCTGCTGGCTGTGAAGCCTCAAGTACTGGGTCCTGTGTTAACCGATTTGTCATCGTCGCTGTCCGGCCGGTTGATCATCTCCATTGCAGCGGGGATTACCATTCAGTACGTGAGTGACCGGCTTTCGACGGGAGCCAGAGTCGTTCGTGTCATGCCGAATGCGCCGGCCATGGTTCGGGAGGGTATGTCTGTGTTGGCATTCGGTCCAGCGGTGAGGGACGCGGATAAACAATTTGTACGAACCATGTTTGAGTCTGTCGGGCGTGTGGCATTCGTCGACGAGCCGTTAATGGATGCCGTCACGGGCTTGAGTGGAAGCGGGCCGGCGTATATCTTTATGGCCATTGAGGCATTGGCCGACGGCGGTGTCAAAATGGGTCTGCCAAGGGCTGTGGCTGAACTACTGGCTGCGCAAACGGCCGTAGGAGCAGCCCGCACGGTTCTAGAGACGGGCGAGCATCCGGGCCGGTTGAAAGACCGCGTGGCCTCTCCGGGCGGAACGACCATTGCGGGTCTGCATCAGTTGGAACAGGGTGGTGTACGGGCCAGCCTGATGGCCGCCGTGCGTGCGGCGACTGAGCGCGCACGAGAGTTGGGGCAATCGGGTTGAGAGTCCATCAAGTTAGGAGAATGTGAAGGATGTTCGTCGCGGGTAACATTCTACAAGCAGTGGCAGTCATATTCGATTATGTGCTCTGGCTCTATATGTGGGTGATCATCGCACGGGCGCTGATTTCCTGGGTCAATCCGGATCCGTGGAATCCCATCGTACAATTTCTCCAGCGTGTGACTGAGCCTGTGCTCTATCCCATCCGCCGGCGTCTCGGATTTGCTATGGGAGTCGACCTGTCACCGATTGTTGCGCTATTGGTCATTATTTTTCTGCAGGTTGCCTTGGTCCAGTCGCTGAAGGACCTGGCGTTTCGCATGCATTGACGAACAGAGAGGTATCCGATGAGACTCACGCCCCTCGACATTCAGCAAATGGTCTTCAAAGTTCGGATGCGAGGCTACGATTGCCAGGAGGTCAAGCAGTTTCTCGAAGATCTCTCGCAAACCGTCGAGTCGTTGAATCATGAAAACAACGCGCTCCGTGAAAAGCTGGCGGCGACCGAGGAGCAGCTCATCGCGCTCAAGAAGGCCGAAACGACATTGACTCACACGCTGATTTCGACGCAGGCCATGGCTGACGATATGAAAGAAATCGCGCAGCGCGATGCCGCACTGCTGGTCAAAGAAGCAGAGTTCAAGGCGGCCGAAATGTTGCAAGACGCCCGTCAGGAACTGGTTGTTCTGCAGCGTGAAATCTCCGACATCCGCAAACAGCGATTGCTGGGCATCGAGCGCTTGCGCTCGACGTTGCGTACCTTCGAGCGCGTCTTGGAAATTGAAGAGGAAGATGAAGAACATTCTAACGTCTCGGATATGACGGGGAAGCTCACGCGAAGCCCCGATCGATAGCCCTTCCGTGAAGGGTTCATCGGAGCAAGCCACTATTCGAGCCATATTAATGGCACACTCCTGATTCACTGATCTTTTCTTCACCGCGGACGCCATGGCTGATCTCATTACACATGCGATGCAGTCCGCTGTGGAGGAGCGCATCTTTCCCGGGGCCGTATTGCTCGTGCGGTTTCGGGGACACCTCGCTTACCAAGGCGCGTTTGGGTGGGCGGCATTGATTCCGCAATCCGAGCCGGCGAGGCTGGAGACGATCTACGACCTCGCTTCCCTGACCAAACCGCTTGCGACGACAACCGCTGTATTATGTTTGATTCAGGATGGAAAGATCCGTTTAGAGGATTCTCTTCACGCCTATTTCCCTGAGCTTCAGGGAAAGACGCTCGGATCAGCCACAGTTTTTCACCTTTTACATCACAGCTCTGGCCTGCCGGGATGGCGTCCGCTCTATCAAGAGATCGGTACGCAGGAACGGCAGCAGCGCGGCGTTCTTGAAAGCGATGCCGCTAGGAAGTTCGCCGTACAGTATATCGGCAGAGAGCCACTCGTCTATCCGTTGGGGACGGGGAATCTCTATAGCGATTTGGGATTTATCTTGCTCGGACTGATGATCGAGCGTGTCACCAGTGTGTCACTCGCCACATTCTGCCGGGAACGAATATACGAGGCGCTTGGTATCCAAGGCCTGACGTTTATGCCAATTATCAATGGACGGAGTGGTGTGGATAAGCAAGATGTGACGGCCGGCTCCATTGCGCCCACTGAAGATGATCCTTGGCGAGGCCGAATGCTTTTGGGTGAAGTCCATGATGAAAACGCTTATGCCTTAGGAGGCATCGCCGGTCATGCGGGACTATTTGGGACGGGTTCAGCCGTGATGGCGATAGCCGATGCCTGGTTAAGCGGATATCAGGGCCGAAGCCATTTCTTTGATCGAAAGCTGGTTCGTCGTTTTCTGACTCGCCATTCCCAGACGCCCAAGTCAAGCTGGGGCTTAGGCTGGGATACGCCATCGTCGCCATCGTCCTCTGGGCAGTATCTCTCCGCGCAATCCTTCGGGCATCTTGGCTTTACCGGTACCTCGCTTTGGATCGACCCGAGCGTGGAACTCGAAGTGGTCCTGCTCTCGAACAGGGTGCACCCAAGCCGCCAGAACACGAGGATCCAGCAGTTTCGGCCGCTGATACATAATGTCGTCTATAAGACGATCGTGGGAGGAACACCGCAGGGGAGCTAACGTGAAGTGCTGTTAAGCGCAGCGAAGAGGCTTACGAGTCGGGATATTCCACCCATGTTTCTTTTTCAGCCAGATAGCGACGCCCTTTGAAGTTTGGCCGAGTCCGCATCCGCCTGAACCCCAATTCTCGGAGCTTTTCCACGACGCTACTGACTGCTGCCGCGATGGTGGGATAGGTCTGGCCTTCGACCGCCAATGCTTCATAGTTCAGCTTGGCGAGATAGCCCTGACCGACACGGCTGACCAGAATCGCCCGGCTGAAGTAACGATCGCTGGGATCATTCCCCTCAAGCTGATGCCGCTCGACAACTCCATCTTTTTGTCTCAGTGAGAGGGGAAGAGTGCTCACAGTATCTCCTAGGATCTGCTGTTGATCAACAAGAATGCGGCGCCGAGAACAGGATTATAGATGGACTGTTCCACAGACTTCAACTATGGTTGACAAGAAGAAATCATTCTTATAATGTGCCTGCGTCGGTTCCTTCCCCTACCTGTATCCGCCAAAGGGCCGGCCAGTGTCCACCGGCGATTCCATGAATGTTCCGAACAGCCTGACCATCCTCCGCATTCTTCTCATTCCTGTGTTCATAGGGTTTCTTAACTATGAGCGATATAGCCACGCGCTGGTCGTAATCCTCATCGCCGGCCTCACGGATGCCCTGGACGGCACCATCGCGCGTGTCGCCAATCAGCGTACCAAACTCGGCGCATATCTGGATCCCTTAGCTGATAAACTCCTGCTGACTTCCGGCTTCGTCACCCTCTCTGTTCTGCACCTTGTGCCGCTCTGGGTTGCCATTCTTGTGGTCAGCCGCGACTTGATTTTGCTCACAGGGGCCTTGCTAAGCCGCTTTACGGACTCATCGCTCGATATGTCACCGACATTTATAGGCAAAGGAACAACGTTAGTTCAGTTGTTGTACATTATTCTTATTATTGTCTTTACATCACGTCACCTCGAACGCCAATTGCTCCATCCTCTTCTCTATCTCATGGTTGCGCTCACCGTATCCTCGGGGCTCCATTACCTGTACCGGGGCGTCGCACATCTCAATACTCGTGAAGCGTAACGAGAACCAGCTCTTGACCTGCCTGCAAATCGGCCTTTCTAAATCCAGTAAGGTTGACAGCTTATACATCCTCCAGTAGACTTCGGAGGTACCACACCTAAACGTAACCCCTGAGAACCACATGGAAATGACCTGTTCCGAGTTTGTTGATAACAGGATAGGCTTAATTCGTATCATAGACATCTCGCCTTCTCACAACCAGCTCAATCACCATGGCGAAGTTCGTTTGATCCACATACGAGGTTGAACTGCAATGGCTACGTTTTCATACGTCGGTAAAAACCGGCACGGAGCTGTAAAAAAGGGTGAAGTCATTGCAAAAACCCGTAATGAAGCCATCGAACAACTGCGAAAACTCAATGTAGGGGTCACCAGTCTTCAGGAAAAGGCCTTGACCGAAGGCATAATGAGCCGGCTAAGCGGGACCGGCATTAAAGACAAGGACCTGGTTGTCTTTACCCGCCAGTTTTCGACGATGATCAACGCAGGCCTGCCTCTTGTTCAATGCCTCGACATTCTTTCGACCCAATCCGAAAATAAAATTCTTGGCAAAGCCGTCGGAGAAATCAAGCTTGACGTGGAGGGAGGGGCGACCTTTGCCGATGCGCTGAAGCGACATCCAAAAGTGTTCGATGACCTTTATGTCAATATGGTGCATGCGGGCGAAGTAGGCGGTTTGTTGGATACTGTTCTGCTTCGTCTGGCAAAGCACATTGAAAAGGCCATGAAGCTCAAAGGCGCAGTCAAGTCCGCCATGGTCTATCCCGCGACAATTGTCAGTGTGGCGATTATCGTCATCACAATCTTGATGATTTGGGTGATTCCGATTTTCGCTAAGATGTTTACCGATCTGTCTGGGGGGAAGGCGGGACTCCCGGGCCCGACTCAGTTGGTGATCGATCTCAGCGAATTTATGCAGCACTACTTTATCTTCATAGCGGTAACCTTGGGTGCAACTGTGTATGCCGTTAAGCGGTATTATAAAACCCCCAATGGCCGCATCATTATCGATCGCCTCCTTCTGAAACTGCCTGTCGTCGGCCAATTGGTTCGCAAAGCTGCGGTTGCGAAGTTTACGAGGACCCTAGGGACTTTGATCACGAGCGGCGTACCGATCATGGATGGATTGATGATTACCGCCAAGACATCGGGCAATAAGATCGTCGAGAATGCGATACTTGAAGCTCGTCTGAGCATAAGCGGAGGCAAGACATTAGCGGATCCCCTTTCGAAGGGCGACGTCTTTCCTAAAATGGTCACGCATATGATCTCAGTGGGAGAATCAACCGGCGCCTTGGATGCAATGCTCGGGAAGATCGCGGATTTTTATGACGACGAAGTGGATCAAGCAGTGGCTTCATTGACGGCTCTGCTTGAGCCCATGATGATGGTCTTTCTCGGCGTGGTTATCGGGTTCATCGTCATTGCCATGTATCTGCCGATCTTTAAGATGGCGTCGGTGATAGGCTAACGCAGTATACAGAGGGGCGATCACACCTGTTTCGTTGGTTTCTTGTCTTCCTCAGGACTCCTCTGTAAAGTGCCGAAGCGATTCCTTCCGCCACGATCCTGAAATGGCATCTACGAACTGCTCGACCTGATGGAAAATCTTCGGATAAGACTCTACTGGCTCATGGGCTTTCGGGTAGTTGTCGTCACCCTGTTGCTCGGGCTCTCCGCGGTGCTTCAGATAGGGAAGAGCCAGCCTGTTTTTGCTTTTTATCCCCTGATTGCGTGTACGTATATCATCACGATCCTCTACGCCTTCGCCCTTCGCTATGTCGTCAGCACTGCGCTGTTACAGCAATTTGCCTACCTGCAGGTAGGCATCGATCTCCTTCTCGAAACCTATCTCGTCGCAAACACGGGCGGCATCGAAAGTCCCTTTTCCGTCTTTTACATCATCACGGTCACATTGGCGAACCTGATCCTTCGGCGGCAGGGAGGATTGATCGCGGCCGGAGTCAGCGTCATCCTGTTCGGTATAGTCGCTAATCTTCAGCTGTCCGGTGCTTTTGATTTTGCTCCACCTAGCCGACTCTCGGCCCCGGCCACATTGTATACATTCGGCATTCATAGTCTGGCCGTCATTATGGTGGGACTTTTAAGCGGTGCCCTGGCTGATCAATTGAAGCGGGCGGGACAGTCGCTCGTTGAAAAGGAGCAGGGCCTCAGCCGCTTGCAAGCCTTTCACGAAAATGTCGTTCAAAGTTTGAGCAGCGGGTTATTTACGACGGATGAAGCCGGACGGATCACGTCTTTTAACCGGGCCGCGCAGGACATTACACTCTATTCATTCGAAACAGTAAAGGACAGGCCGTGGTGGGACGTGTTCAGCTGGGAACAGGCGAATCTGTTTGATGCGGATACGTCTACGGTCATGGCGCCTTATCGATTCGAAGGAGAAGGGCGGCGAGCCGATAAGACGCGGGTCGTTATCGGCATGACCCTGGCGCCATTGACGGAAAGCGGCGTGCGAACCGGTTTGGTCGGGATTTTTCAGGACTTGACGCAGATCCGGGATCTGGAAGAGCAGATGCGGCGCCGTGAATGGCTGGCCACGCTCGGTGAAATGTCGGCGGGTATGGCGCACGAAATCCGAAACCCCCTCGCAGCGCTTGCCGGTTCTATGCAAATATTACGAAAGGACGTTGATCTCGATGAATCTAACCGGCATTTGATGGATATCGCGATTCGAGAAACGTCTCGGCTCGACTCTATTATCACGGAGTTTCTGCTGTACGCGCGTCCGCCGGCGTTGAATTTGAAAGAGTACGATGTCAATGTGGTATTGGCCGACACGCTGGATCTCATACGCCACGAGGCCCAGTCGCATCTGAATATCGTCATTGTTACGTATCCTGGTCCCGGCGTGATGAACGCCCAGATTGATCCCGATCAGATGAAGCAAGTATTCTGGAACTTGGCGACCAACGCGTTTGAAGCCATGTCGTTGGGAGGTCAGTTAACGATTTCAACCGGTCGTCGTCGGATCGGCTCGGGGGATCGCAGCGGGGAGGTCATTGAAGTCTTGTTTCAAGATACGGGGGAAGGCATTCAGAAGGATGCGCTGGACAAAATTTTCCTTCCATTTTTTACCACCAAGAAACGTGGGTCGGGTCTCGGCCTTGCCGCTGTTCATCGGATTGTCGACCTTCACGGTGGATGGATTCGTGTGGAGAGCCGCGAGGGCAAGGGATCTCAGTTTAGCGTCTGTTTACCCGTGTCCGTTGACGCCGGACTACGGCTTTGGCACGAAGGTAGGGAACCGTGGAAAAGATCTTAGTCGTCGATGATGAACGCAGCATGCGGGATGTCCTGAGCATTATGCTCAAGCGCGCCGGGTATGACGTCACCTTGGCCTCGGACGGGAGCGAAGCGATCGTTCAGATCGGGAAAGAAATTTTCGATCTGGTGATTACCGATCTCAAGATGCCGAAGGTCGGCGGGCTCGAAGTCTTGAAATCGGTCAAGGAGATTTCGCCGGATACGGTTGTCCTGCTGATTACGGCGTTTGCCTCCAGCGACTCTGCCGTGGAAGCGATGAAGCTCGGCGCGTATGACTATCTGAGCAAGCCGTTCCAGGTTGATGAAGTCCAGCTCATCGTGCGCAATGCGTTGGAGAGGCGGCGGCTTTCGACCGAAAACACGTTGCTGAAACGTGAGATTGCCAGCCAATCCTCTTTGGCGAACATTATCGGGCAGAGCGAACCCATGCAGAAAGTGCTCGAAGTCGTTCTCAAGGTTGCCGACAGTAAGAGCAATGTCTTGATCTTCGGAGAAAGTGGAACGGGAAAAGAGTTGATTGCCCGAGCCATCCACTACAATAGCTCCCGCAGTCGACTGCCCTTTGTCACGGTCAATTGCAGCGCGCTCCCGGAACCGTTACTTGAAAGCGAATTATTCGGCCATATGAGAGGGGCTTTTACGGGGGCTATTGCCAATAAGGCTGGGTTGTTCGAAGTGGCGGACGGCGGAAGTATCTTCCTCGACGAAATCGGGGAAACATCGCCGGCGATGCAAGTCAAACTGCTGCGTGTGATTCAGGAACGTGAATTCAGGCGTGTGGGAGGGACACGCGATGTCAAGGTTGATGTCCGCGTCATTGCCGCGACCAATAGGGATTTGGCCAAAGCGGTCGCCGATGGAACTTTTCGTGAGGATCTCTACTACCGCCTCGACGTCATTCCTATTACGCTCCCTCCACTCCGTCTCAGGACAGGCGATATTCCATTGCTCGCGAAACATTTTCTTGAGCAATTCGCGAAGGCCAATGGGAAACCTGTCCCGACCTTGTCGGCCGACGCCATGCGAGTGCTATTGGCTCATGAGTGGAAAGGGAATGTACGAGAGTTGGAGAATTTGATTGAACGCGTCGTGGCTTTCTCAACGACAGCCCTAATTGATGAACGGGATATTGAGGGGTGGTTGCATCGTCCGGTGGCACCCGGTCAGTCCTCCGCGTCCACGCACGGCTATCCCACGGAGCTTCCGCCGGACGGGTTGGATTTAGAGAAGTTAATCAACTCGATTGAAAAGGACCTGCTGCTCAAGGCATTGGAACGAAGCCGGTGGGTGAAAAAGAAGGCGGCTAGATTGTTGCAACTGAATACACGATCTTTTCGATACCGCTTGGAGAAGTATGAGATCAAAGGCGGCACTGATGATTCAGATAATGAGTGAGCGATGATGAGCGACGTTCGGGTCTACGCACCGGCGAAAGTCAACTTAATCCTGAGAGTCCTCGATCGGCGGACCGACGGGTACCATAACCTGTGGTCTCTCATGCAGACGGTTGGGTTGGAAGACGAGTTGCACATCCAACTGCAGCCTGAAACGACCGGCGTACATCTGCGATGCGATGACCCATCGCTTCCGACGGACGGGCGAAACTTAGTCGCTCGAGCGGCTGGCGTGGTTTTGGAGCGGGCCGGACTGTCCGTTGGATTGGATATTCGGATCGTAAAACGAATCCCGGTTTCTGCAGGGCTTGGCGGAGGGAGCAGCGATGCGGCTGCCACTATTGTCGGCCTCAATCGTTTATTGTCGCTGGGATGGTCGGCGTCCGAGATGGCCGACGTCGGCCAGGTCCTGGGCAGCGATGTGCCGTTTTTCTTTTTTGCACCGACAGCTCAGGTCCGTGCTCGCGGTGAAGACGTGGTGCCATTGCAGCTGGTCGGGGAGCGGTGGATTGTCCTGTTAAATCCGGGATTCCCGATCAACACGCGATGGGCCTATGACCGGTTGGCCGCCACACGAAGCAGCATGGCTGCTCTTTCTCCGGGTATCATCCGTTTAGCCGGAAAGGCTCACGCGGACTGGGATGAAGTGCTTCCATTAATGGAGAACGATTTTGAAGCAGCATTAGCTCCGACACATCAGGTGCTTGGGGAAATGAAACGCTCCTTGATATCATCGGGAGCGCAGGTCGCTCTCTTGTCGGGAAGCGGCGCTACGGTGTTCGGCGTATTTTCAGACGAAGAGTCAGCTGTCCGGGCTCGGGATGGACTGAAACGCCAACATGGATGGTGGGCCTCAGCGATCCGGACGGCCGCACGCTCATCAGGCTCGCAGGAAACTTTCCCGTTAAATCCTCTCCAAGTCGGTTGACAATTCCCCCATCTTTTCGCTACCGTATCCTGCTTTACTACGGCGGGTGGTTCCCCGATCGTGGCGTGGCTTACATTCGAACGGGTCATCCGACAATGACTGTCTTGTCGGGGGAATAGCATGGAAAAAGAACTCAAGTTATTTTCAGGAAAAGCGAACCCCGCCTTGGCCAAAGAAATTTGCGCCTATCTGGGAATCAATCTGGGAGAGGCCACGGTTTCGTCGTTCAGCGATGGGGAAGCGAGAATCCGGATCGAAGAAAATGTCCGGGGCGCCGATGTTTTTGTCATGCAGTCGACCTGCCCTCCCGTCAATGATTCGATCATGGAACTGCTCATCATGATCGACGCGCTCAAGCGTTCATCGGCCTATCGAATTACTGCCGTCATTCCTTATTTCGGTTATGCTCGGCAGGACCGTAAGGATCAACCGAGAGTTCCCATTTCCGCAAAGCTGATTGCCGATTTAATTACGACCGCCGGGGCAGACCGGGTGCTGACGATGGATCTCCATGCCGGGCAAATACAGGGATTCTTCAACATTCCCGTTGACCATCTGTACGCCACACCTGTGCTGTTGGATTACATCAGCAAGGCGGGCGGGAAGGATCTGGTAGTCGTGTCCCCCGATGCCGGCGGTGTCGAGCGTGCCCGAGCGTTTGCAAAGCGGCTGCAGGCAAACCTGGCCATTATCGATAAGCGTCGGGAAGGCCCGAATCAGACGCAGATCATGAATATCATCGGAGATGTGGAGGGCCGGAGCGCATTGTTGTTGGACGATATGATCGATACCGCGGGAACTATCGTCCAAGGCGCGCAGGCCTGTGCCAACAAGGGCGCCGCACGAGTGTGGGCAGGGTGTACCCATCCCGTTCTGTCAGGGCCGGCGTTGGAGCGGATCCAAGCCTCCTGCCTGGAGGAAGTTGTCGTGACCAATAGCATTCCGCTGAATGGAAAAGAACAACGCTGTCCCAAGCTTCGGGTACTGTCAGTGGCCCCATTGTTGGGAGAAGCCATTACGAGGATTCACGAGGAAGAATCGGTCAGTTCGCTCTTTGCATAGCGTCCGTCCCACCATCTCGATACTCCATCGTTGTCCAGCGTCTGAGATTGCTCAGTGGAGGGCGAGATGCAGTGAGCCAAGGAATTATTAGTAGACGGAAAGGAAGATACCATGAAATTCGACATGACAGCAGCGTTGAGAGAACAAGCCGGCAAAGGAGTTGCGCGACAACTCAGACGGCAAGGGAAAATCCCTGCCGTGCTGTACGGGCAAGAAGAATGTCTCCTGCTGACCTTGGAGCCTGATGTGGTTCGAAGGATTCTGCGTTCTCATGCCGCCGGCACCGCCCTGCTTTCCCTTTCGGTTGCCGGAGCGAAGACGAAGGCCAATCGAACGGCCTTGCTCAGGGATTACCAAGTCGATCCCGTGACCAACGAGATCCTGCATGCCGATCTTTTTGAAGTATCGATGGACAAACCAATTCGCGTGAAGGTGCCGGTGACTTTGACAGGGGGCGTGCCACAAGGCGTGAAAGAGGGCGGGGTACTTCACCACAATGTGCGTCAACTGAACATCGAATGTCTGCCGGGCGCCCTCCCGGACCATATCGAGATCGATGCGTCCCAACTGGGGATCGCACAAGGCATTCACGTTCGGGAACTGCCTCAACAGGAAGGGTGCCGGTTCCTCGACGACGGCGATCAGATGGTAGTGAGCGTGGCGGCCCCGATGTCCGAGGCGAAGCTCGAAGCATTGCTCACCGGTGGAGCTGCCGGGGAGGAAGGGAAAGAACCCGAACTTATCGCGAAGGGCAAAGCCGAAGGTGAAGCAGCGGCTCCCGGAGCCGGTGAGGCCAAAGGCGAAGCCAAAGCCGCCGGCGCTCCAAAAGCCGAGAAAAAAGAGGTTAAGGAGGAAAAGAAGAAGTAAGCTTGCGATTGATTGTGGGCCTTGGCAATCCCGGGCCGCCGTACGAGTCTACGCGTCACAATGTCGGCGTCATGGCATTGGAGCGTGCGGCTGTTCGCTGGGATATTGTTCTGCGTGAGATGGGATACGCCCGTAGAGGCCAAGGGATTGTGGATCGTCTCGAGATTACGTTAGCCCAACCTCTGGCTTGGATGAATCAAAGCGGACCGGTGGTGCAAGCACTGGTCACGGAATTGGGAATTCCCTCTCACGATCTGATTGTCATCCACGACGATGTCGACTTGCCGGTTGGCCGCCTGCGGATCAAACGTCTAGGCGGTTCGGGCGGGCATAACGGCATCCGTTCCATTCAGACTGCCCTAGCCTCTCAAGAATTTTGCCGGCTTAAAATTGGAGTTGGTCGACCGAGTGCCGGTGAGGACACGGCGGACTATGTTCTCTCGCCGTTTCACAAGGAGGAACGGGAAGTCGTCGATCGGGCATTGGATCATGCGGTGATGGCATTGGAGTGTTGTCTATTGGAAGGGATTGAGAAGGCGATGAACCGATTTAATATCCGCGACACGGAGGGGCCGAATAATCGTACTTAAGTACGCCTCACCCACCAGTAATAGGGCCTCCTTACGGAGTCATTTTGAGCTATCTGTTGGCATAGCAGTACGACGGTGCGGAAGTTCAGTCTTTAAATGCAACGATGCTATCGCAATCCCCGAGAGTCTGTGAGCAAGGAGCACTATGGGCATGCTGCTGGAAGATAAAAAAGGGCTGATTATTGGTGTTGCCAATAAGCACAGCATCGCGTGGGCAATCGCTCAGGCGACGGTGCGTGAAGGGGCGCATCTCCTGTTCAATTATCAGAATGACCGTTTGCGCGAAAATGTCGAAGAACTCGCCCGCACGATCCCGAAGGCGAATGCATTTCCCTGCGATGTCGCGGATGACGCGCAAATCGATACCTTGATGAAGCATGTCGAGAAGGAATTCGGCCAGCTGGACTTCCTCGTGCATTCAGTGGCATTCGCGCCCCGCGACGAACTGACCGGGTCATTTCTGGAGACCACACGGGCCGGATTTGCGACGGCTCTCGATGTCAGTGCCTATTCCTTAGTCGCGGTCACACGAGCTGCCGCGCCTTTAATGTCCTCCGG
The DNA here is from genome assembly GCF_965152615.1 of Nitrospira sp. Nam74. NCBI lineage: Bacteria > Pseudomonadati > Nitrospirota > Nitrospiria > Nitrospirales > Nitrospiraceae > Nitrospira > Nitrospira sp. Nam74. The sequence goes on from NZ_OZ224220.1 coordinate 1,132,856, forward strand.
AGGCGCTGTCGTCACCTTGACCTACTTGGGCAGTGAGCGGGTCGTGCCGCATTATAATGTCATGGGAGTAGCCAAGGCAGCGCTCGAGTCGACCGTGCGGTACCTCGCCTATGATCTCGGCCCGAAAAATATCCGCGTGAATGCGATCTCCGCGGGTCCTATTAAAACACTGGCGGCCCGTGGGGTTTCAGGGATCAGTAAGATGGTTGAGCATCACAAGGAATGTGCCCCTCTTCGGCGGGCTACCGAGCAAGGAGAGGTCGGTGATACTGCGCTGTTTTTGGTGAGTTCGCTTGGAAGAGGCATCACCGGGGAAGTGATCTACGTCGATGGCGGCTATCATATCCTTGGGTCCTTGGCTGCTATGGAGTAAGGCGCTGTCTTGCACAAAAACGGCGCTTGCTCGTGTCGTCTGGATAGGTAGTCGATCCAGATCCAAAACAGTCCGTTTATTGACACCTTCTGGAGGTCTATGGTAGCTTCTGACGCTCATTTGGTGTGACGCGCCTCGATAGTAACCGACATCGCGGTCAATATTTTATCCCTCGCTCCAAGTCCGGTCTTGGGGCCATTGTCCAGGAGGTTCTGCATGCAGCTCTACGAGTCTATCTTCATTGTCCGTCCTTCGTTATCCGACGAAGATACTTCCAAGCTCATCGACAAACTCAAAGGTGTGGTAGAAAAGTCCGGCACGGTGTTAAAACTTGAAAACTGGGGCAAGAAAAAGCTGGCGTATGAAGTAAAACGGGAGCGGAAAGGGACGTTTGTCTATCTCAATTTTCAATCCAAGGGCGATCTTATCAGTGAGCTTGAGCGATCCTATCGATTGGAAGATTCCGTGATTAAGTTTTTGACCGTGCGTATGGAGCAACCGTCGGTCCCAGCATCTACCAGCGAGGTGCCCGATCATGACAGGGTTCAATAAAGTTGTTTTGATCGGAAACTTGACCAGAAATCCGGAAGTCCGCTATACGCCCAATGGAACACCGGTCACAAGTTTCGGACTGGCGATCAACCGCCGGTTCAAGCAGGCCGAAGACTTGCGAGAAGAGGTCTGTTACATCGATATTGTCGTGTTCGGAAAGCAAGCAGAGCATTGTGGCCAGTATCTCAGCAAAGGCAACGGCGTGATCGTCGACGGACGGCTTCAGCAACGACGCTGGGAGACGGAAGACGGGCAGAAGCGGAGCAAGCATGAGGTGGTGGCTCAAGCCATCACCTTCTTGCCGAAGCGCTCAGAAACAGCGACCGAGTCGGCCGCCACAGAAGACCCACACTACGAATATGAGGAGCCGGTATAATGATGGACGAGAGAGGGGACCGCGGAACAGGGGGAAGTGGAAGCGCGAGTGGCGGTGGCAGTGGCAGGTTTTTTCAGCGCAGACGTGTCTGCCGGTTCTGCTATGAAAAAATCCCCATCGACTTCAAGGATGTGGGGTTGTTGCGGAACTTTTTAACCGAACGGGGTCGAATTGTGCCGCGCCGGATCTCCGGTAACTGCATGCCGCATCAACGTGAACTGACGGTGGCGATTAAGCGAGCGCGAACCATTGCGATCTTGGCGTTTGCCGAAGAGCGATAGACTCGCTCTGCGAGATGGTAGAATGGATTGGCTTCGATGATAGGAGATATGACCGGAGTAGCGACTGTGGCAAGGCTCGGCTTTCAGTTAACGGACATACTAGAAGAGGGACTTGATCTTGCTGATGAGGTTCAGCCTGACGAGCTTGGTTTGTTGCCTGAGGAAGCTCAGGTAAGCGGGCCGCTGTCTCTCTCGGCGCGCCTGACAAAAGCCGGGGACCAGATCTACGTCGAGGGCGTCATCGATGGGACATTCGTGCGGGAATGTGTGCGGTGCCTCAAACAATACGAAGCCTATGCTGAAGTCCCATTCACGGCATCGTATCAGGGTCCTGATCCTTCAGGTCGAAGCCGAGGTCGTGCCACCAAGGACCGCCGTCATGAGTCTGATGAGGAAAGGACCTTCGAAACATCAGATCAGGAAGATGATCTGTATTTCTGCACAGGCGATCGGGTAGAGCTGGCGGAGATGCTCCGCGAGCACATCATCTTATCCACTCCGATGCAACCGCTGTGTCGTGTAGAATGCCGTGGCCTGTGTCCTGTCTGCGGTCAGGATCGAAATGAAGCGCCGTGTAACTGTAGTGAAGCACCGATAACAAACCCATTTGCCATTCTGCAAGAGCGGTTAAAAAAGTCACGGTAAACATCGTGAGCATTAGCACGAGATAGACACTGAAGCGAGGAAGACCATGCCAAATCCAAAACATAAAATATCCCGAGCACGTCGAGACAAGCGCCGAACCCAAAAGTTGAGGATCACGCCTCCAAGCTTTTCCGTTTGCCCGCAATGCCATGAGCCGAAACTTCCCCATTACACCTGCCTGAATTGCGGGACATATAAGGGAATGGACATTATCGCCGTTGAGGAAAGTTAGGGGTGCTGAAGATGGACCGCAACTTCGTTCTTCGCGCTGTCTTTGCCTCAACGTAGCTGAGCTACGCCCCAGCACCCCACTTTCTGGGGCTTCCCCGGAAGAGGCGCGCCTTGTCGCATGCCTGAGAGTGCGGGAGTCATAGGTGGCCTTGTGAGCATCCTCTCTCGTTAGCGTACGAATCATCGAATGAAAATAGCCGTTGATGCCATGGGGGGGGACCACGGTCCCGCTCCGAATGTCGAAGGGGCCTTGCAAGCGGCCACAGAGTTGGGTGTCGAGGTCATTCTTGTCGGTGATGAATCGGCGCTTCGCGAGCAGCTCTCTCGTCTTCGGATTACCGATCCGCGTCTCTCGGTCCGCCATGCTTCACAAATCGTGGAGATGCACGAGTCACCCGCGCAAGTCGCCAGAAAAAAGCGCGACTCCTCGATATGGGTGGCAACAGAATTAGTCAAGACCGGTGAGGCTGCCGCAGTGGTCAGTGCGGGAAATACCGGGGCCAGCATGGTCGCCGCTTTTTTTCTGCTGGGGGTGATCAAAGGTGTAGAGCGGCCCGCCATAGCGACGTCTCTTCCGACACTCACAGGCACCGCCATCATGTTAGATGTGGGTGCCAATGTCGATTGCGAGGCCCCTCATCTGATGCAGTTTGCCTTAATGGGGAATGAGTACGGCAAGTATTTGTTCGGCAAGGCGAATCCACGGATCGGTCTCTTGAGCATCGGCGAAGAAGATAGTAAAGGCAATGAAGTCACAAAAGAGGCCTTTGCCCTGCTGAAGGCAAGTCCCATTAACTTTATCGGCAATGTAGAGGGGCGCGACGTCTATAGCGGGGCGGCCGACGTCATCGTGTGCGACGGGTTCATCGGCAATGTCGCTTTGAAGATTTCCGAAGGCGTGGCGGATACGATCAAGAAATTGCTGATGAAGGAAATCGCCAGTTCGCGACTGGGGCGATTGGCCTATCTGTTTCTCGCGGGTCCCTTGATGCGACTTCGTCGGCGGATCGACTACGCGGAGTTCGGTGGGGCGCCGCTGCTTGGCGTGAACGGCGTATGCATGATCTGCCACGGGCGTTCCTCCGCGAAGGCGATCAAAAACGCAATTGCGCGCGCGAAGGGATTGGCGGAAAGCCGGATGCATGAATTGATTCAGCGGGATATCGAGGAAAGTCCTGCCCGGCAACCAGGAGACGAGCCACTATCATCCCCATGAGAAGCAGAATAGTCGGCATAGGCGCCTATGTACCCGATCGTGTGCTGACCAACGCCGACTTGGAACGGATGGTTGCGACATCCGATGCCTGGATTGTCGAACGCACAGGCATTCGGGAACGGCGGATCGCGGCTCCGGGCCAAGCCTGCTCCGATCTCGGTACGCGCGCCGCCCAACAAGCCTTGACGGCGGCCGGGATTCAGGCGACCGATCTCGACATGATCCTGGTGGCCACCTGTACGGGTGATCAACCCTTGCCGTCGACGGCATGCCTTGTCCAGGCTCAATTAGGCGCCTCGCGCGCAGCGGCATGCGATCTTTCCGCCGCCTGCTGCGGATTTGTCTATGCGCTCTCGGTTGCTGATGCTTACGTCAAAACAGGCTCACGCTATGTGTTGGTGGTAGGAGCGGAAATCATGTCCGCTATTACTGATTGGACCGATCGAGGGACCTGTATTCTCTTTGGAGATGGAGCGGGGGCCGCAGTGCTCGGCCCTGCAGATGGCGACCGCGGCATTCTCTCCACCCATTTGCGATCGGATGGCGCGCTGGGCGATTTGATTTGTGTGCCGGGCGGCGGGTCGGACATGCCACCGAGTGAGAAAATGCTCACGGAAAAAGCGCAGTATCTCAAAATGAAGGGGAATGAAACGTACAAGGTGGCCATCAAAACGCTGGAAGAGGTTGCGCGTGAAACCTTGTCGGCTCACGGCCTCGCCGTCAGTGATATCGATCTGTACGTGCCGCATCAGGCGAATGTCCGCATCCTGAAAGCCGTAGCGGACCGGCTTCAATTACCGATGGAAAAGATTTTCATGAACATCGACCGATATGGCAATACATCGGCTGCATCAGTTCCCTTGGCGCTCGACGAAGCGGTGAAATCGGGGCGAGTCAAAGACGGCAGTCTCGTGATGATCGGCGCCTTCGGCGCAGGCTTGACCTGGGCTTCAGCCCTGATCCGGTGGTGAGTGGAACGATCGGCAAACCGACAACCGCACAACGATCGGCTCTGAAAAATGTCACGGCACAATCAAGATTTCGCAGGTTTCTGGAAGTGTCTCGCTCAGTGTTCAAAGCCCTTTTTCCCGTTGACATTGGGAACTGTTTCCCTCATATCTAGCCCGATATGACGTCCGATATCGCGTTGGTTTTTCCCGGTCAGGGATCACAGTCGGTCGGGATGGGCCGAGCCTTTTATGATGCCGATCCAGAAATCAGGAAGATGTATGAAGGCGCCGCAGCGATTCTCGGCTATGACATCGCCGCTCTGTGCTTCGACGGTCCGGCCGATCGGTTGAACTTAACGGAATACACCCAGCCAGCGCTTCTTACGGTGAGTATCGCAGCGCTCCGGGCTTTCGAGCCGGCTGGCATCCGTGTCACGGCCGTGGCTGGCCATAGCTTGGGAGAGTATTCCGCATTGGTCGCGGCAGGTGGATTAACGTTCGAAACGGCTGTCTCGCTGGTGCAGAAACGGGGCCGGTACATGGCGGAGGCGGTTCCTTCGGGACGGGGCCTGGTCGCAGCCGTGTTGGGCGTTTCGAAAGAGGTAGTTCTCGAAGCATGCCGGGAGGCGACTTCAGTGGGTGTCGTGGCCCCGGCGAATTTTAATTGCCCGGGACAGATCGTGATCGCGGGGGAAAAAGTTGCGGTCGAACGAGCGATTGAGTCGATCAAGAAGAGCGGCTGCCGGAAAGCCATCCCATTACCGGTCAGCGTCCCGGTGCACACGCCATTAATGCAGTATGCGGCCGACCGCCTGGCTCAGGACGTCGAGGGAGCGATGTGGTCGGACTTGAAGATGCCGCTCGTGAATAATGCCGAAGCAAAACCCTTACGTGTGGCGGCCGAAGTCAGGGAATCGGTCATACGGCAACTTCCTTCTCCCGTGCTGTGGGAAGATTCGATCAAGGTGCTGCAAGGCATGGGCGTGAAGAGCTTTATTGAAGTGGGGCCCGGCACCGTGCTGACCGGCCTCGTCAAGCGCATCGCCCCGGACGCGAAGACCTTTAATGTGCACGATCCGCAGTCTTTGGAACGTACCCTCAAGGGGCTGAACGCCTGAACGTTCACTCGTTGTTCTCGAAGGAGTTGTGATGCCGCTCGATGGAAAAGTTGCGATTGTCACCGGTGCCGCGCAAGGAATTGGACGGACCATTGCGGAGGGGCTGGCTCAAGATGGCGCCGATGTAGCCGTCGCCGATATGGATCCAGGGCGGGCCCAAGAAACCATCGAAGCCATCAAAAAACTGGGCCGGCGCGCGATCAATATCAAAGTGAATGTGGCGGAGTGGAACGATGTCAAAGCAATGGCTGATCAGGTGCTCAAGGAATGGGGAAAAATCGATATCCTTGTGAATAACGCCGGGATCACTCGCGACGGTCTGTTAGTCAGAATGAAGGAGGAAGACTGGAATCTCGTGCTGCAAGTCAATTTGAACGGGACCTTTCACTGTACGAAAGCGGTGATGCAGCCGATGACCAAGCAGCGGTATGGACGCATTGTTAATATTGCGTCGATCGTCGGCGCCATGGGTAATGTCGGGCAGGCGAACTACGCAGCCTCGAAGGCGGCGGTCATTGGGTTTACGAAGACGGTCGCGCGCGAATATGCCAGCCGATCCGTCACGGTCAACGCCGTGGCCCCGGGATTCATCGATACTGCCATGACGCAAGGATTGTCGGCGGACGTCAAGGACCTGTTGCAGAAACAAATTCCGCTGGGCCGCCTGGGGCAGCCATCCGATGTGGCGGCAGTCGTGCGATTTCTTGTATCGGACGAAGCCGGATATATTACCGGCCAGGTCATTCATGTGAATGGCGGAATGTTCATGGCCTGACCTTGTAGAGACAGATCAAGATCGAAGTAGCACTGTTCGATGAGGGCCGTAAGGCCGGGAAGAGGAGGATCTTTATGGAGGAGGTGAAGAAACCAATGGCGATCGAAGATCGCGTCAAAAAAATTATTGCGGAACAACTGGGCGTAGACGAGGATGAAGTGGTTCCGGAGGCGTCCTTTGTGGAGGATCTGGGAGCCGACTCGTTGGATACGGTTGAATTAGTCATGGCGTTTGAAGAAGAATTCGATATCGAAATACCGGACGAAGATGCCGAGAAGATTCTGACCGTCGGTAAAGCGATGGAATACATCAAGGAAAAGGTGTAGTCGGTTCATCCATGATGCATATGCCTGCTGCCAGACGAGTGGTTGTGACAGGTATCGGACTCGTCACACCGCTAGGGATCGGCCTGGAAAAAACTTGGAAAGCGCTGTGCGCCGGGCAGTCTGGTATTGCACGGATCACGCGGTTTGATCCCACCGACTATTCGACGCAGATCGCCGGCGAAGTGAAGGATTTCGACCCTGCCGCGTTTATCGAAAGAAAGGAAATCAAGAAAATGGATTTGTTTATCCATTTTGCCGTCGGCGCTGCGCAGTTGGCGACTGACGATGCCGGGCTGAAAGTCACGCCCGACAATGCGGAAAGGGTCGGGGTCTATATCGGATCAGGCATCGGGGGGCTGTCTTCCATTGAAGCCTATCACACGGTCCTCAAAGAAAAGGGGCCCGATCGGGTGTCGCCCTTTTTCATTCCGATGACCATCATCAATCTCGCGTCCGGACAGGTCGCGATTCGCTTGGGCGCGCGTGGACCGAACTCGTGCGCGGTAACGGCATGCGCCACGGGCAACAATTGTATCGGCGATGCCTTTCGTCTCATTCAACGGGGCGATGCGGACGTGATGGTCGCCGGAGGGGCTGAAGCGGCGGTTTCCCCGCTGGGTGTCGCGGGGTTCGGTGCCGCCAGGGCCTTATCCAGACGTAATGATGAGCCGACGCGTGCGAGCCGGCCGTTCGATCGTGATCGAGACGGGTTCGTGCTCGGTGAAGGCGCCGGCGTGTTAGTGTTGGAGGAATTGGAAACGGCCAGGCAGCGCGGTGCCAGAATCTATGCGGAGATCGTAGGATATGGAATGACGGCCGATGCCTATCATATCACGGCCCCTCCGGATACCGGCGAAGGTGCTCTACGGTGCATGGAGTTGGCCATTCGAGATGCGGGGATCGCCAAAAGCGAAATCGGATACATCAATGCGCATGGGACGTCGACATTTGCCGATAAGATTGAGACGCTCGCCATTAAACGAGTCTTTGGGGAACGGGCGCCACGCATTCCCGTGAGCTCCACCAAATCGATGACCGGTCACCTGTTGGGTGCCGCCGGAGGGATTGAGGCGGCGTTCAGCGTATTGGCCATTCATCGAGGCTCCTTGCCGCCGACGATCAACCTGGAGCATCCCGATCCAGAATGTGATTTGGATTACGTGCCTGGACGCGCTCGTGAGACATCGGTGGACGTCGTCTTGTCCAATTCGTTTGGCTTCGGCGGAGTCAATGCATGCCTGCTGTTTAAAAAGCTCGCGGCCTGATCAACAACGTTTCCTCATCTGCGACGCGTCGATGTCTCACTCTCCCACCAATTTTGCCGAACAGACCATTGGGCATAGTTTCCGCGATCAGACACTATTGGATCAAGCGTTGACCCATAAGTCTTACGTCAATGAGGCAAGACACAAGCACTCAAAGCACAATGAGCGGCTGGAGTTCCTTGGCGATGCCGTCCTCACCTTGGTGATCAGCGAACATTTGGCTGCCATGTTTCCCGAATCGACAGAAGGAGACCTCTCGAAATTGAAGGCCAGGCTCGTCAGTGAAGTGTCGCTGGCAGCCGCCTCCCGCCGGCTGGATCTTGGCGCGTTGCTCAGACTGGGACGAGGCGAAGAGCTGACACAGGGTCGTGAAAAGCCGTCGATCTTAGCAAACACATTTGAAGCAGTTGTCGCCGCCATTTACCTCGATGCCGGCTTGGAAGTCGCTCGGAAATTTGTCCTTCGGATTTTTGCGAACGAGTTCCAGGACGTGCAGGAAACGGGTGGTCCTGGGACATTGCACGATTATAAGACACGGCTACAAGAATGGTGTCAAAAGGAACGCGACACGCTGCCACACTACGTGATTGTGCGGGAATCAGGTCCGGATCATCAAAAAACGTTTGAAGTGCAATTGACTGTTCGAGGCGATGTGCTGGGCGTCGGCGTCGGACGAACGAAGAAGGAAGCCGAACAGATGGCGGCCAAGCAGGCGTTGGCCGATACACTGAGGCCGTCATGAAGTACAAACAGGAGGACCGGCATGCGTGGGACGAGAAGCGGGTTAATGATACTGGGCTTGGTGTTGATGACCTTGGCCGTGTGCGGCGGATGGGAAGCTTCCGTCATGGCGGCGGATAAAGCCCCCGCTGTTCAGCCGCCGACGGATAAGGGCCCCAGGGCCATCATTAAGACGAAGTTCGGTGACATCGAAATCAAATTGTTCCCCGACAAAGCGCCCAAGCATGTCGAAAACTTTATCAAATTGGCAAAGTCTGGGTTCTACAATGGGACCATCTTTCATCGGGTGATCCCCGGGTTCATGATCCAAGGCGGGGATCCAAACACGAAGGACCTCAACAAAAAAGAATTATATGGAATGGGCGGCCCGGGTCATAGCGTGAAAGCTGAATTCAACGATATCCCGCATAAGCGCGGGATCGTCTCGATGGCTCGGTCGAATGACCCCGATAGCGCCGGTTCACAATTCTTCATCGTTGTAGAAGACTCGCCGTTTTTGGATGGCAAATATACCGTCTTTGGCCAAGTGGTAAAGGGAATGGGGTTCGCGGATAAAATTGTCATGCAGCCGCGGGATGCCCGGGATAATCCCACCGACCGGATTGAGATGACCGTCACGGTGGTTGAGTAGATGAAGGGTTCGTGTGGTCCTGTGCTCCCGGGCCCATACGGTTGGACGGTGCCCGCTTTGGGAGGAGGTTGTCTCTCGAGTAAATCGGGCCCCTTGGCCGACGCCGGGTGAGCGGTTTCAGATAGGCATCTCATGGCGGCCGGGGAGATAAGAGTGCAGGATCAGACCGACTGACCTTCCTCTTGCGTTGGTACTCGTCGAAGTCTGGGGAACGGTATGGCCACAGGGCGAGTGTTAATCGTCGACGATCAAGTGTATGTCCGGCAGGCTGTCAGGCTGGTACTGACGAAGGCCGGGTATGACGTGATTGAGGCGGAGGATGGAGCTCAAGCCATTCAGACCATGGGAGAGCATCAGGACGCGTCCAATGTGGACACCATTATCTGCGACCTGCAGATGCCGAATGTTGACGGTAGTCAGGCCATTACCTACTTCAAGCGTCACCATCCGCAGATTCCGCTCGTCATCATGACCGGCGCACCGGATTTCGTGCTCACTGAAGTCTTAAAGAACCAGGGTGTCACCGATTATCTTATTAAGCCCGTCAGTGACAAGCGTCTTCTTGACGTCATTCGCGCGACGGTTCGTCTCCATCAGCTTCGAAAGAAGCCGACCTAACCCCTACCGCTTGTTCTCCTTCCCATCCGACTAATCTGGGATATCAATGAGGGATTTCAATGGGGAACATCAATGATAGTGGCCGTGATGATGTGCGTGTGGATGAGTATGCGTGGGTTCCAGTGCCGGAGCAATACCGCTCGGGGGTATCTGGCCCGGCAGCAGAATGCGACCGCTTTCTTCGACTTGTTTCGACAAGTGTTCGGCGATCTGCGGATGATAATTATTGATGTAGCCGATCAGCGCCGTCAAAAAGCGTGTCGATTGTAGCCCGTTCCCTGATGTCTGAGTGATGAACGCGAGAGCTCTATCGATTACCTCAGTGGCCACGTGTGGATCAAGAGGCGCCTGGTCCTTCCGCTGCGATTGTTGCTTGGCAAAGGCTTCGTATTCCGTTCTGAGACGTTCCGCAAACACCGGCGGCGGTCCTGCAGGAATATGCAATGGGCTGAGTGTCCGGCGCAACGATTGCACGGCGGCAATGACTTCTCCATCCTGGCCGTCCCGTCGATCATGAAAATATCCGAACGTCGTGACCTCGATAAGGTTGAACAGCGCCGCAGCTGGGTCGCCTCCCAGCTCGAACAGCGTCTTGTAAAAATCCCTGCGCTCCAGCGAAAAGCGTTCTCCTGCTCGTTTCTGCTGATAGGCGCTGTTCCCATCGAGGTACACGCAGTCGGTCGGGCAGGTGATGCGGGCCATGCGGTGTTCGCCGCAACACTGACTGCAAATCGATCCTCCCAGCGCCGGACACGGTCGTTTGCCTTTGCGTTCATGACAATACACACACTTGCTCACTGGCCTGGCCCTTTCTTCATCCAGTCAAATCCATAATCAGACAGGCTCCGCTTCTTGGAGCGTCCACTAGTCGACGGGCGCTCGAGCCCATTGATCTCGGCCGCATTTCCATAATAGTAGGGTACGAGAATCAAATGGCCCTTTCGATCGATCCCGATATCAGCCGGCGTCGACAGATATTCGGCAATCACCTCAAATTTCATATCCGGTCGGATGCGCCAGACTTTGCCGGCAGAGAAGTCCGAGACGTACATACTGCCCCAGTCGTCGAAATCGACACCGCTCAGATTGTTGAACCGCGAGGAAAAAAAGGAATTGGATACCAATTCTCTGACGGTGCCGTCCGGCGTAATCTCAAGAATCTTTCCCTTGTTCCAACTGACGGCGACCAGCTTGCCGGTCCTGACATTCCACGCGAGACCGGCCGGCCCGGCCAAGGCTGAGGTTTTCGCTAAAATAGAAACGGCATGCTGTTGGGCGATGTCGACGCGATAGATGGTATCGGCCTCGGTGTCCGAAAGATACAGCGCACCATTGCCGTCGTAAGCCACATCGGTTAACGCGATGGGTTGTTTAGTGTTGCCTGAGAGGCGTTCCTCTAAGGAGACGATGACAGCGGTCCTTCCCGTGACTTTGTCGAACCCGCGCAGTGTATCGACGTCAACGACATAGAGAAGACGGTCGACGATCGCCATGCCTTTCGGACCGTTCAATGTCGTCCCGTTCTGCCCGCCTTGAATAAAATGCAGGTCTGTAATTTTCCCGGCTTTATCAAGCTTAGTAATGAAGCCATTGTTGTCTTTCGCATCGGCTTCACCATTGACATTCGAGATGAAATAGAATTCGCCGGAGGGATCGGCGAGAAAGCTTTGTGGTGTTTGGAGCCCGTCGACCTGCGAAGCCGCAGCCGGACTCGTACAGCCCCACGCGTAGAGCAATGCCACGCCAATCCACAGTGCGGATAGAACCGCTTGTTTTGCGACGAACTGACCCTGTGTGCGTGTATACATCAGAATCGACTGAACGATGGTTGATCGAACGGCAAAGGAGAGTGGTTACATCGAGTCGTCACGCATCGTACTGGACCCCTGAAGATACTGTCAAGGAAAGGGCCGGAGCTTGACGGGATTTCCAAGGCCCTGGTATTGTTCAGCGGTTCGGATTGCTGACAACGGTCTCCAACTTCGTTCTCGGCTTAACAAAATCCTCAACGTACTCATGGGTACGCCTCTGGTTTTGCCTGCGGCCTTGTTGGATACCCGTTTTGGCCCATCTGTTTTGCGAGGCTTCAAGAAAGAGAGGTAATAGTGGCGGCACGACTGATCGATGGTAAAGCACTATCGCAAACGATTCGGGAACGGATTGCAAAAGATGTAGCGGAGCTGCATGCCCGAACCGGGATTCGTCCCGGACTTGCGGCCATTCTTGTGGGGGAAGATCCTGCGTCGAAACTGTACGTCAAGAACAAGCAGAAGGCCTGTGATGCGGCCGGTATCTATGTCGATGAACACAAACTTTCCTCGAATACCACACAGGCGGAACTGCTGGCATTGATCGAAAAGGTCAATGCCGATCCGAAGGTGCATGGCATCCTCGTCCAATTGCCGCTACCGAAGCAGATCGACAGTAAGGTCATCCTCGATGCCGTCTCTCCCTTGAAAGATGCCGATGGCTTTCATCCCTACAACATGGGACGGTTGGTCGAGGGCATGGCAATGTTCACCCCGTGCACGCCGAAGGGGGTGATCAAGATGATCGAGTCGACCGGAGTGGGCATCGAGGGCAAGCGTGCCGTCATTGTGGGTCGGAGCAATATCGTGGGCAAGCCCGCCGCGCTGTTACTGATGCATCGGAATGCCACCGTGACGGTATGTCACTCGAAAACGAAAGATTTGCCGGCCGTGTGTCGGGAGGCTGATATCCTTGTGGTCGCAATCGGGAAGGCGAAATTCGTCACAGCAGACATGGTCCGTGATGGGGCAGTCGTCATCGATGTCGGAGTGAATCGCCTTGAGGATGGCACATTCGTCGGCGATGTGGATTTCGGACCCGTCAGCCAGAAGGCTGGCTGGATCTCTCCGGTTCCCGGCGGCGTGGGACCGATGACGATTGCGATGTTACTGGATAACACACTGGAGTCGGCGAAGCGAGCGGCCGGCTGAGCCTAACGAAGAAGGGCTACTTCCATGAGCAGGGGACCACGACGTTTCAAAGAGATTTTAGATCGCGGTGAGTTTGCCGCCACCATCGAATACAACCCGCCCAAGGGCACGAATATTTCCTCAATCATCGAGAGCGCCAAAAGCCTCGTCGGCAGGGTGAGTGGAGTCAATGTGACGGACAACACGGCGGCGGTCATGCGGGCCAGCTCATTGTCCGTGTCGCGTCTCCTGTACGAAATGGGGCACGACCCGGTGATGCAGATAACGTGTCGCGATCGCAACCGCCTCGGGATCCAATCCGATTTGCTTGGAGCCCACCTGCTCGGTATTCGAAACATCCTATGCCTAACCGGCGACTATCCCACCGTGGGGGATCACAAGGATGCCAAGCCGGTCTACGATTTAGACTCCGTACAAGTCATGCAAGTTGTGCAAGGCTTAAATAACGGCCGGGATCTGGCGGGCAATAGGCTGGATGGCTCGACGGAATATATGATTGGGGCCGCCGTCACTCCGGAGGCAGATCCACTCGGACCGATGCTGGCGAAATTCGAAACGAAAGTCAAAGCCGGTGCACAGTTTTTTCAGACCCAGGCGATCTATCATCCCGAGCAGTTTGCATCGTTCATGCAGGGCATCCGCCGGTTCAAGGTGAAAGTGCTGCCTGGAGTTCTCCTGTTACGTTCAGCGAAAATGGCGGAGTTCATGAATGCGAATATTCCCGGGATTTCCGTTCCCTCCGACATGATCGAGGAGTTGAGGCAGGCGGGCGAGAAGCATGCGCTGGACGCGGGTGTTGAGATCGCCGTACGTACGATTAAGGCCATCCGACCGCATTGCGATGGCGTGCATATCATGGCGATAAAGGCGATCGATCGACTGCCGGAAATCCTCACGAAGGCGGAACTCGGCTAGAGTTATCCTCATGACTGTTCCACAATTTCAACAACGCAAGCGAGACGGAAAAAAGATCGCCTTGGTCACCGCCTACGATGCGCTGTTTACTCGGATCATTGAAGAGGCCGGGATCGAAACGATCTTAGTGGGAGATTCCTTGGGTGTCGTCGTCCAGGGCAAGAAGGATACGCTCTCGGTCACCATGGATGACATGCTGTACCACACGAAACTCGTGGCGGCCGCCGCGCAGCGCGCCTTTATCATTGCCGATATGCCGTTTCTTTCCTATCAGGTCAGTGTCGACGACGCGGTGCGGAACGCGGGGCAATTGCTTCAGGCGGGTGCGGCCGCCGTCAAGCTGGAAGGCGGCGAAGCGGTGTGCGACCGGGTGCGAGCCATCACGCGATTCGGCATTCCGGTGATGGGCCATCTGGGCATGACCCCGCAGTCCGTCAATCGCTATGGCGGCTATAAAGTGCAGGCCAAGGAGCCGGAGGCCGCCGATGCGCTGCTATCGGATGCCAAGGCACTCGAGTCTGCCGGCGTTTTTGCGATCGTACTGGAAGCCATTCCTGCTGCACTCGCGAAGACTGTGACACACTCCGTCTCCATTCCGACGATTGGAATCGGTGCCGGCCCGGACTGTGACGGCCAAGTGTTGGTGCTGTATGATCTCTTGGGTCTTTTCGATCAGTTCGTCCCCAAATTTGTGAAACCGTACGCTCATCTCAAAGCCGACGCCCTGCAGGCGCTTCGCCGCTACCAAGAAGAAGTCGAACGCGGGAAATTTCCATCCGATACGGAGAGCTACCACTAAGGCCGTATTGTTGAGTCTCACGTTTTGGTCAACTATAGAAGTCTCACCAGGGAGGTTTGTGTGAAGACACGCCGCAACCTTGTCTTGACTGCTTTACTGAGCTGGTACGTGGTCTTTTTTGCCGCCATGGCGATCGCCCCGGTGAGTCGTCAGTTTTGGGTTGCGGCCAATATCCTGCCCGTCATGTTGGTCATTGTTCTGACGATGACGCGTCGGCTGTTTCCATTGTCGACGGCGTCCTATTGTCTCATTACACTCTTTCTGACCTTGCATACGATTGGGGTCCATTATACCTACTCCCAAGTTCCCTTAGGCGAGTGGATGCAGCAGGCGCTTCACCTGAACCGCAACCATTTTGATCGCATTGTGCACTTCAGTTTTGGGTTCTTGCTGACGTACCCCTTGGAAGAATGGTTTCGTGTGTTCACGTCCGTCCGTGGATGGCTGATCTACTACCTTCCCGTGATGACCATACTCGGTTTGAGCGGGCTATGGGAAATTCTCGAATCGTGGGTGGCTCGAGTCTTTAAGCCCGAGCTCGGCCTCACATTTCTTGGCTCGCAGGGCGATGTGTGGGATGCGCAAAAAGATATGACAGCGGCACTCTATGGATCGTTGCTTTGCGTGGTACTGATCGTGATAAGCCGGAAACTTGTGGACCGATCCCGGGCGGGTGTTCGCGGCTCTGCACTAGCGCTTGACGAGTCATCATGACGGTGACTGCCGCACTCACGGCGCCGCAGAAGCAGAAATCAGGACCGCCCAGGCTTCATGTCCTGTTGCTGGCGTCTTATCTCATCGTGTGGTGTGTGCTGGCCGTATCGCCCGTCGACCGTAAAGACTGGCTCCTGGAAAACTTATTGGCGGTGACCACGGTGGCGGTCTTGATCCTTACCTACCGCCGATTCGCCTTTTCCGATGTTTCATACATTCTAATCACGGTCTTTATGGTGCTGCATGCTGTCGGCGCGCATTACACCTATGCAAAGGTGCCGTTCGGCTTCTGGATGAAAGATCTCTTCGATCTGAGCCGCAACCATTTTGATCGCATTGTGCATTTCGCCTTTGGTTTCCTGTTGGCGTACCCGGCCTATGAACTCTTTCTCAAAGCGTCAAAAGTAGGGACGGGATGGGCATTGTTCATGGCCGCGATCGCGGTGATTTCGCTAAGCGGGATTTTTGAAGTGGTCGAATCATGGGTTGCCCAGATAGCCAGCCCTGAACTCGGTGATGCCTATCTCGGCACGCAGGGAGACGTATGGGATGCCCAAAAAGATATGACCATGGCCATCATCGGTGCGCTGATCACCGTCGGGCTGACCTCCGCGATGTCGAAACCTGTACAGTGCCCTCAAGTAAACGTTTCCTGAAGCTTGCTACGGAGGCGCACCGACGGAGTTTACTAGAAGTATAACTCCCTGGCCTTGGGTCTCATTCGCAGGAAACCTGAAACAGGTGTCGATCTTCCAGTCGTATCGCCGTCAACTGTCTTCCCCATACGCACCCGGTATCGAGCCCCATGACATTGTCTTGTAGATGCAGGCCTAAGGCAGCCCAATGGCCGAAAAGAATCGTGGCGTCGGTGTTGAGGCGATGCGGAACTTGAAACCATGGAAGATAGCCGCTCGGCGCCTGTTCCGGCGGACGTTTGAACGAGAGGTCCATTTTCCCTTCCATGGTACAGACCCGCAGCCGCGTTAAAACCTTTGTGATCACCGCTAATCGATCGATACCGGTCATGCCGCTGGACCATTGACGCACTCGCCTGTCGTCGTACAACGCGCTCAAAAAACTTTGGTAGTCGGCCGACTGTAAGATCGATTGCACTTCTTTCGCATAGGTGTCGGCATCCTTCACGCTCCATTGCGGCAAGAGGCCGGCGTGGAGGAGAGCGATATCGGCTTCTCTGTACACCAAAGGCCGGCGTCGTAACCATTCAAGCAGCTCCTCGCGATCCGGCGCATTCAGCACATCGTGAAAGGTATCTTTCTCCCGGGCCGGAGCGCAGCCGGCGCCAACGGCCAGCAAATGCAGATCGTGATTGCCCAGTACTGTGACGGCCGCGTTGCCGAGATCTCTGATATAGCGTAAGACCGTAGCCGAATCAGGCCCGCGGTTCACCAGATCGCCAACGAACCACAGGCGATCTTTCAGGGCATCAAAGTGCAGCTGCTGGACGAGCCGCTCCAATGCGGAGAAACATCCTTGGACATCACCGATTGCGTATATCGCCATAGCGTGAGTAGGGCGTTGCGCAGAAGTAAGGCGGCAAGCCTACGCGAGAGAGACGGGAAAAAACAAGACGTGATAGGCGGACGTTAAGCCATCCAGTGAGACAGGTACAGTATAAGAATCGTTTCAAGCGGAGGTGGATGAAAGTTAGAAGCGGAAGTCTTGAATGACCCAGCGGTCTCCGTCTTTCTTCAAGACATAGGTCACGGGCACTTTTTCTTTATTGAAGGTTCGGACATGACCGGAAAAGGTGGCGATGTCGTTGTCGATTTTTCGAGAGAGAAATTCACCCGTATAGTTATTGGCGACCACTGAATTCTTCTGCACCATCTCTTGAAATGATTCCAAAGAAAGGCGGGACTGTGTGTCGGCGGAAAGGTAGCCGTAAGCTTTCTGATAATCGTGCTGACTAATTGCTTCAAGCTGCGCATGTACGACTCTTGCAGGTTCGAGTGTTCGTCCCCAAAACCACCATGCGAGACCGCATGGAATCATTATCAAAATAATGAATCTTCTCATGAAACGTTCGCTGGTCCCACACTACACTTAAGTTTTGGGGAGACGCCAGATTCCCTGCTTATCAAGCGGTCTTTATAAAAGGTAGGGACAACGTGTGATTGTGTCAAGGAACGCAGGCCGGCAGCGTAAAGCAGTCTGTCGCCGATTAGCTCCCTAATCCTTACGAACGCCGGCAGAGTCCTTGAAGAAGCTTTTGAGTGACGTCCGGTGTCTTGCCTGCCGAACTTGAGTGTGACAAGACATCGAGGTCGCCTTGAAGCTCACGGTGCTTCCGCTGGCATTTGCCACATCTGTGCATGAGCCGCCACCGCTCCTCAGTGGATCCAGGCGCGGATAAGAGTAGAAACTAGCAACAGGAACTGGATCGGCGGATCACTTCAGGATTTCAATAGGTGCCGCTGGCATGATCCGAGACTCGAAGAAAGGACAGCGTGGCAGAAGGGGAGCGAAAGGTTTGGCCTAGGGGTATTTTGCCTCTATCGTACTGCGAAGACCGCCTCGCGCGGTAAATTCGCCAGTGACGCTGGCCCAAACAGGCCGGCACGCCGTGACGACATCCTGAAGAATCCGATTGACGGCATTCTCATAGAAAATGCCTAGATTTCTGTATGCATGGATATACAGCTTCAGCGATTTTAATTCGAGACAGGCTTTATCGGGCATATATTTCAACCGGAT
Source organism: Nitrospira sp. Nam74 (assembly GCF_965152615.1). Classification (NCBI taxonomy): domain Bacteria; kingdom Pseudomonadati; phylum Nitrospirota; class Nitrospiria; order Nitrospirales; family Nitrospiraceae; genus Nitrospira; species Nitrospira sp. Nam74. Next base: position 1,151,057 of record NZ_OZ224220.1, read on the forward strand.
AGTCCCAAAGTCGGCCAGTCCGGTTTTCGGGCAAATCGCCGTGTACTCGGGTATTTCGATCGTGATTTCATAGCCCTTGTACTGGTTAGGCCATGTGTCAATCCCGGGGAGTTTCGAGGTGATGCCACTTTGAGCATGCCGTTCGTTGTACCCGAGTTTCTTAAAGTCTGTTTTCGTTTTGGATTGACGTGTCATACTTGTTTCATCCACTCGACCTGTCCAATCTTCTCCAATTGAAAATAGAGGGTCACCCAGGGGCACATCATGTCCGGATAGACCTCACAGAACCCTCCCTTCCGCACGCCGCCACAAGGTCCATGGCTCATGAACTTAGGGCATTCGGCTTTGAGGGACCCATCAGGAATAGGCGGTCGAGTATGCACCCCACCGCAATGCTCCTCGCCATTTTCTTCCCCAGGGATGATCACCCGTAACGGCATAGGCACTACTGTATACCGATTCCTAGCGATTCGGCAATCGGAAGATAAAAGGAGAGTGGGCGAACGAGTTTCGTGTAACCCGTGACTTTATTGGGGTTGTTCACGGGTTCGCCGAAGTTGGGACCAATGGCCTACTTTTGGAGGGTCACGCTAGGCCTTCTTTCGTTCCCGGTGGGCCTTCTGTTGAGTTGCATTGTGTTGCAGCAAGGAATACGATTCAACCTGCGAGTGAAGTGACCGTTTTGGTGAGTTTTCCGTTGACAATGTTTTCGCTGCTTTGCTAGGATCATTTGCTCAAATCGCTTTGAATCTGAAGTAGTTGTGATGTTCTACCTGAGTCAGTTTGTGTAAACGGTAGACCTCGACAAGAGAACGATCAGTATATTTAAGGGAGGGCGGCCAATGAGTCTCGATTACGTGAAATTTTCAAATGGATTCGAAAAGTTCATGCCGAAAGAATATCGGGATATGGTGGAGCACGGCCCCTTCGGCAAGAAAACTTCAGTCTCACAAATGGGGACGTTTAAGGAAATCCTTGAAGAGCACCCCATGTGTGCTGGTTGCGCCATGACGTTGTTCATCCGGCTGGCGATGATTGCTTTCCCCAATCCGGAAGATACCATCACAGTGGGAACGGCAGGCTGCGGACGTTTAGCCATTTCTCAGGCTGCCATTCCGTTCGTCTATGGGAACTATGGCGACCAAAACGGTGTGGCAAGCGGACTGTCTCGTGGATTGAGGCTGCGGTTTGGTGATAAGCCTAAAGATGTGGTCGTCATGGTGGGTGACGGTGGTATGGCGGACATTGGATTTTCGTGTACCTTGCACTCCTGGTTCCGCAGAGAAAAGTTCACCACCATCATGTTGGACAATGAGGTCTACGGCAACACCGGAGGTCAGGAAAGCGGTATGACAAGCCGTGGCGCCGTACTGAAGATGGCGCCGCTTGGGAAAAAGTTCGAGAAAATGGACATGGTGTCTATGGCAAAAGTTGCCGGCTGCGCTTATGTGGCAACCGTTGTCCCGAACAACCCGCGTCGTGTGGAAAGCGTTATCAAAAAAGCTGTATTGATTGCTCGCGAAGTCGGTCCCACTTATATCCAAGCCTACACGTCTTGTAATATCGAATATGCCATCCCCACCGACAAGGTCATGGAGGATGCCAAGAACGTTGAGAACGATCGGTATGCGTTCACCGAGTACTTCACCGACGAAGCCAAGCAATATCTGGGCGAGCGCTATGGCTATAAGGAGTTCTTGCCGAAGCCGGCAGCAACTCCTGCCATTCCAAAGGCCTAAATGGGAATTGTCAGCCCGAAGTCGAAGCGCTCCAAGATTGATTGCGTAAGGAGAAATGGCCATGGCGAAGCGTTTTAATATCCGAATGGCGGGTGTAGGCGGGCAGGGTGTTGTCACTGGCTCACACATTTTGAGCACGGCAGTGATCAACGCAGGCGGAGAAAGTACAATCGTTCCGTTCTATGGTTCGGAAAAGCGTATGGCTCCGGTGGAGAGCTATGTGCGCGTCTCAGACGAGCCGATCTATGAGATTGGCGAAATTACGTTCCCGCACATCATTATTATCTTCCACCCGCAAGTCATTACGCATGGCAAGTCCTATACCATGCCGTTCTACTTCGGATTGAAGGAAGACGGCGTTTGCTTGATCAACAACGATGGTCCCATGAAGTTGCATCGGGATCAGGCGGCCGAGCTCAAAGAGCGCCGGGCGCGTATGTATTACCTCCCGGCGACTAATCTCTCGCTCGAAGTGGCAGGGATGGACTTGGCCACAAATATGGCCTTAATGGGGGCCATCGGCTGCATTACCGGCTTAACGACGATTGAGGCGCTTTCGCAGGCCGTGAAGGACCGTTTTCTCGGCAAAGGTTTCGTGGTCTCTGGTGGAACGGCCGCTCTCGACAGCGTCGTCGAGCGGAAGTTCAAGAAAAAGCAGGAACTAATTGATAAGAACGTGGCGGTGATTCAGGCTGGCTGGGATTTTGCCGCGAAGAACGGTTGGGATGAAATCAGCAAGGCCGCCAAGAAGGCGGAAGATGCGGCGACTGCAAAGGCATAACCTCTTACCCGTTTCAGAGAGGTCTTCATGTATTTGGTAGCGGATATTAACGTCGATATTTGTGCTCAGACAAGTTGCCGACTGTGCACTCAATACTGCCCAGAGGCAAACACCATCCAATATAATGATCAGGCCGGCAAGGACAAGGGCTATAAGTACGGCTCGGCGTATGTGGCCGTGGATCGATGCAAGGGTTGCGCGCAATGCGTCTGGGTATGCGACAACATGGCTAAACATCAAGCCATCAAGATGATCATGATCGATCAACTGCCGAAGGCGGCGATCACCGATAACATTACCTATGGCGAGAAGACGACGACCGCCGTTCTTGCCAGTCCGATGGTCGGATAAAGGGGCATACTAGTGGAAACGACGAAGCAGAGACCGGAGCGAATTATTACCCCAGGCCCAGCGGGCTTCCATCCCCCGTCGGCGGCACAATTGGGCGTCATGCTGCCTGATCAAGGTCAGGGACTTATGTACGGTGTCCTTGAGCCGCAGGAAGAGAAGGTCATCGAGGAGATGGCTCGGGTGATGCTAACGAGCCCGAATGCGACCCTTTTCCCAGGCCCGATGGTCCTCTGGGCATGGAACGACCATGCCGTGGAAAAGGCCAAGGCTCTTTTAGAAATCGCTGCGCAAATTCCTAATGTCATGATCATTCCCATGCCGGATTACCGGCCAAAGTATCCGAAAATCGACCCTGAAGAGGTCATCAATCCGAATCACCCGAATCTGACGATCTGGGGCAACAAGATCGAAGCCTGTATTTTTGTAGGCGTCCATTGCCATTATGCCAACCTTACCCTCAAGATGATTCGGGCGGGGACGAACTGTTGCACAATGGCGATCTGCGCCGAGCAGGGCCATGAGGATGCGATGCTCACGATCCGTGATTCTGACACAGCCAAACTGCAGCTGGTCGCGAAGGTCTTCAAGCGGGTCCGTGAGGAAATGGGGATCAAGCTCCCGGATAATGGAGAGAATGTTCGTTTTACCGGAACTCAATCCAAGGTGTACGGTGGGAAGACCCATACGAATCCACTCGAGTTTATGCCGAGTTCAACAGGCGCTGCCGGCGCGGCGGCATTCGGCCACAACGCAGAACAGATGAAACGCGAAGCCTAGAGCTACGCCACCGATGAGCAAAGGGGTGGAATTATGAGCGAATCCTTGGAAACCGAAGTCAAAACCAACCCGCAAGGTGATCCGATCACGAGTGTCGCTGCCCCGAAAGTTGAGGGCAAGAAAGATCCTCACGCGGAAGCGAAGAAACAGAAGGTCGTCAGCCCTGAATATCTTTTCTTGGAGGCCCCGAGGAAAAGAGAGTTTATTACCGGCAGCGAGGCCGCCAAGGAAGCCGTGCGCCGCTCCAACGTTGACTTCGCAGTCGCGTATCCCATCACCCCGCAGAGCGAAACCATGCAGCTCATCGGTGTGCTGTATGGCGAAGGGTATGTGAAGGAGTACTACCGAGGCGAAGAAGAGTACGGCGTGATGTCGGCTATCGCAGGAGCCTCCCGCGCTGGAGTCAGATGCTATACGGCGACCGCCGGACCCGGCACACTACGTGGGATCGAGCCTATTGCCTCCTGGCCGGGCCATCGACTCCCCGCCGTCTGCATGTTCACGTGTCGCGTCGTGAATGCGCCGCTGGCGATTCAGCCCGACAATATCGAGATCTCCTATCTGCTCAACTGCGGCATGATTGTCTTTCATGCTGAGAATCAGCAGGACATGTTCGATTTTACGATGAAGGCGTTCATCATTAGCGAAAAGAATGATGTGACCCTTCCCGTCGGTGTGTGCTGCGATGGGTTCTTCGTGACTCATGCCCGCGGCTACGTGCACATGCAGGATCGCAGTATGAAGCTGCCTCCGCGGGAAGCCTGGCGCGGCGCGGTACCCGTGCTCGATGCCGAAAATCCTCCTGCCCGACTGTCTCGTGACGCCCCGGTTCAGAAGTCGAATTTCATGGCCTACAATATTCATGCGGTGTGGCAGCAGGAGGTATGGGCTGCTGTCGAACGGTCACGAAAGTACATCAATCAATACATGGGTGGATTGTGCTCGGCCGAAAATATGGAAAATGCCGATGCCGTCATTATTGCCTCAGGCAGCGCTTGCGCCCAATCTCGTGAAGCCGTACGGCTCTGTGCGGACAAGGGAATTAAGGTGGGGTTGATAAAGGTTCGATCCCTCCGGCCGTTTCCGACCGACGAGCTGCGGAAACTTTGCAAGGATGTCAAACTCATCGTCATCCCAGAATTCAACTATGTGGGGTGGCTGGCAAGGGAAGTGGCAACGGCGATTTACGGCCATTCCAAGGCGAAGATCATTGCCGGACCTCACGTGTACGGCGGCCAGTCCATGCCGGTGGAATTGATCGTCGATGAAGTGGAATCGGGACTGACAGGGAAGAAGTCCACGAACGTACCGCTGTCGGCAATTATGGGAACCGATGTCGATCAGTCTGCGGTGACACACTTCATGCAGAATATCTAACTCCTCGCGTGCGATGAAATGACAAGAGCCCGTCCGGTAGGCCGGACGGGCTCTTTGTTTTTGCGGCGTTTGTAAAAAACGGTCAGCCTTGAAGATCTTCTTGCACCTGCTCTTCGCTGTCAGGCATACCATAGGCGACAAATTTCGCATAAGAGAGATAGATTGAACTACTGTCGCGCATCGCTTTCGTGCCTTGTGTCATGCGGTCAAGCTTAATCGGATCCGATGCCTCGGATGACCGAAGGGCTTGCACCTGTGCTTCCAACACGTCATTGTAGTGCCGCATAGCGCGTTCCACTTCCAGGTAGGCTTGCATAATGGGATCAGTCATGGCAATCACCTCATGGTGGGCCAGAATACACCACGCTGTTTCTGAGGGTCAACACGATGCCCATTGAGCGTGTGCTTTCATCAGCATTCCTGCAGGTGCTTGCGGAGCGGATTGGCTGGCAACAGCTCAATGGAAATGATCCAGGAAGATTACAGCATTTGTCAGCCGGCGTGACTGAGCTCTCTCGGCTGTTCACCAGGAACCGGCATGAGCTCGAGCGCCCATACCTGGCTGATGAGCGACTGCGGCTTGCGTATCTCTCGTATTTTCTGCCGGTGAATGCCGCGAAGGTTCAGGCGATTTTAGAGGAACTTCCCGAAAGCGATGTGCCGGCCAAAAATATGGAAGTGGATGCATCTATTCGTGTGCTGGATGTAGGTAGCGGACCCGGCACCGCATCACTGGCCGTTCTTGATTGGATGCAGGAGCCTTCGCGCCGGCAGCAATCGATTGAGGTGACCTCGGTGGAGAGCGTGCGAGCTGCGCTTGATGAAGCACAGAATTTATGGAAGCAGTACTGTCGTCTCAATGCCGCTCACCATGCGCGTCTCCACTGCATTCATTCCAATCTTGAACGAAATGCGTGGCTCAAGTCCATCGATCAGTCGAGTCCGTATCATGTCATCATCGTCGCGAATACGCTCAACGAGCTGTATCGCACCTCTCATGACCCCTTGCAGCGACAGGTCGAACTGATCCAGGTGTTGCTTGAGCGGCTCACGTTCAATGGCGCATTGATCATTATCGAGCCCGCGTTGAGACAGACTACTCGGGATCTTCATCGCGTCAGAGATCATCTGCTCACCCTGAGAGCCTGTACGGTGTACAGCCCCTGTTTGCATGAACAATCCTGCCCTGCCCTGGCCAAAGAGGATGACTGGTGTCATGAAGAACGTCCATGGATTCCTCCGTCATGGATTTCCGCCATCGATAAAGAAGTGGGATTCATCAAAGATGCGCTGAAATTTTCCTATGTGATTCTCAGAAAAGATGGCGCTCGGATAGTCCCGCGAAATCAGGATGTCTTTCGACTCGTCAGCGAACTGCGAGTCTTGAAGGGGGATACGCGCGCCTGGTTGTGCAATGAAACAGAGAGAGCAGAAGTGGGCCGATTAGATCGCGATGAAGCAGCGAGCAATGCATCCGTAAGCGAGTGGCATCGAGGTGCCATCGTTCGGATCAGTGGAATAGAAAAGAAGAGTTCCGGGAGTATCGGTCGGGTGAGGCCGACCACAGCCGTGCGGATGATCAGGCCGGTGTAGTCTAATCAGCTTCGGGCTCTGAGCTGCCGTGCTTGTGCGTGACCTTGTCTTCCTCGAACAGCTCCGCCATTTCTTCAGCAATCATATCCCGATCATTGGGTACTGAGACCAAAGGAATTTCCTTTCTGCCCTTTGGTTCAGGCCTGTCCGGTTCAGGTTGATCGCTGTTTTTTGAGGGATCGGATTGTCGGGGGGGCGAGTCAGCCATAGAGACAGTATACACCAGATGCTATAGGCAAAGGCTATTCAAATGATTCGAGTGAAGACTTTTCCGGGAATGAATGCCTGCACGTTTTACAGGTGACGAAGTAGAACGCCTCGCGGACCGAGAGAACAATTCGAAAATCAAGCGTCACTCCCTGCATTTCGCATTTGGGGCACGGAATGCTCTTCAAGTGATAGGGAATATCAGGTTGCGTCTGCTCATAGAATTCCATATCAGTGTGAACGGGGAAGGAGTAGCGGCATTTCATGCAGCCGGCTTTCCATTCGCCATCAGGTTGTAAGCTGCGACGGTCAATCGAAAAGGAATTGGCCTTACAGATCGCACACCGGACCATGCTGAGCCGCGATTCGACCTGTTCCGGCGTCATTCGTACCATCACTCCCGATCCTTTCAAGTAAGCCGATCTAGGCATGGAGTATAGCGATTGGAACGCGGGCTCTGCAAGCCAGCCGAACAAGCAAGAAGGTGTCAGAACGATTGAGTCGAAGCAAAGGATACGGGCATGGCTGGATGAAAAGCCGCGGTTCGTCTCGGGTGCGGCGTAGCGTCGGCATGATGTAGTCGGTAAGTCAGTGGCCACCGCATACTTATCTTGCGCCCTTCGAATGCCGTATACTGAAGCCGGCCGAATTTTGATGAGGCGGTGGGCCGAAGCTATTAAGTATTCGCTTCGCCGCTGAAGCAGATCATTGAGAACGTTCAGACATGGGGGTATACGAGGCATGGCGGAGTCTGACGGACAGATCGAGGGATTGCCCAAGATCCGACCGCTGCTTCGAATTGAAGTTAACCCACTGTCTTCGCCCGGCTCTTTTTTGACAAGACTGCAGAGCGACATTGCAGGCTGTCGCCTCTGCGGCTCAATGGACCCGTGGCGACAATTCGGATCGAATGCGTACGGGACTGCGGGCACCGGGTATCTGTTGGTTGGAGAGGCGCCTGGCTACAAGAGCTGGGCACAGCGGCGGCGGTTCACCGGCCCCGCCGGTATGCTGATCCGGCGTGCGTTAAGACAGCTAGCCCATCCGCACTATCGAAACCTCGAAGATTTGTTTTATATCACTGATGTGGTCAAGTGCCATCCGAGTGTAGGTCCACAGTCAACATCCAACCGCTCCCCCCGGCGAGCCGAAATACACTCGTGTCTCACTCATCTCATTGGAGAGATTCATCTCCTCCAACCTTCCAGTATTGTGACGTTTGGGAAAATTGCCGCCGAGGCAGTCACAATGATCGAGCCGTCGTCTAAGGTCATCGCCTTTCCCCATCCCTCTCCGCGGAACCAATTGGCGATCCGAAAACACTACGCGTCGATGAAGGCCTTCGAAGATACCATCTCCCATACATTTTGCGACTTGATTGCTCAACTGGAACAGCGGTCTTTTCATGCCTGAATTACCTGAAGCCGAAGTCGTCACCCGTCAATTGCGCAGTCGGGTGCTCGGTGCCACGCTGAAAGATAGCTGGATTGGACGACTTGATATTGTCCGGCAGGGCTTGGAGACGCTTGACTGGTATCGAGGCAGTTGGATTGAGGCGGTGCGACGAGAAGGCAAAAGCGTCGTCTTGACGTTTACGCGAGGTCATGAAAGCCGTTATCTGATAGCGGAACTCGGCATGACCGGCCTCCTCCTGTTTCAGCCGCCCATCCGATTTCACAAACATACCCATGTGGTGCTCTCTCTCGATGGAGGGCAAGAGCCGGAACTGCGCTATTGGAATCCCCGACGCTTTGGCCGGATTTACCTTCTAGATCGTTCGGAATTAGACCGGTTCGTGGAAAGACGGTTCGGCTGTGATCCGTTGTCCGTATCATGGGAAGAATTTCATCGCGTCGTGAAAGGACGGCGAGGCCGTCTCAAGGCGCTTCTCATGCATCAGCAAACCATTGCTGGAATCGGAAACATTTACGCGAACGAAATTCTCTTTCGCAGCCGGCTGCACCCGTATCGCGTCGCCAGCACCTTACGGACCCCCGCGATAAGGCGCCTGTATGATGTGATGCAAAATGTGCTGACAGATGCCATCATACATGGCGGCTCGAGTGTGCGAGACTTCATTGCTCCCGATGGAAGCGAAGGCCAATACAAACGCCGTCATCTTGTCTACAACAAAACCGGTGAGCCTTGTCCGAACCGCTGCGGCAAAACCGTGCGAAGGCTCGTCGGCGAGCGAAGTTCGTTTTATTGTCCGTCGTGCCAACGAAAATAACGCCAGTATCCGACCTACGGTAGAGCTGTCTTGGCCTTCCAAAGGCTGAATGAGAAGACGTACGTTTTACGTCTGCATTTGTAGTTTTTCTGATTGACTGCTTCCGCTCGAACTCCTTAGAATTCAGCTTCAGTTTATCCTTTCTCTCGATAATTGAATGTCTTGGAGACGATTCAGGCCTTTCTTGTCCGAATATGACATAGGACTTCTGGCCGGACGGGTTAGTCCCTTTGGCGCATTGAGTCTTATTTGAAAATCCGCTAGGTTAGCAGCTCTTTTTCGACACGATCCTCACCGTAAGGAGCAGTTCCATGGCAAAGGTACTCGAAGGCCCCGGAATGGGGCTTATGAAGAAATGGGGAATTCTTGTTCCCAATTACGTGGTCGTGACCTCGGTGGATGAACTGAACAAGCTGAGTGAGGTCAACGATTGGCTGAAGAAAGCCAAGCTCGTCGTGAAAGCGCACGAGGCACTGGGCTCTCGTTTCAAGCTGGGATTGGTCAAGGTCGGATTAGACCTCAACGGCGCCGTGGCGGCGGCGAAGGAGATGCTGGGGCGGCAGGTAGGCAGCATCACTGTGTCCCAAGTGATCGTCTCCGAGATGATTGCTCATAAAGAAGAATATTATATTTCGGTGAAATCCACCCGTGAAGGCGCCGAGGTCCTGGTCGCCAACTGCGGCGGGATCGAAGTGGAATCAAATTGGGATCGCGTCAAGAAGTTGCCGGTTGAGGTTGGAGGCAAGCCATCTCCTGACGCATTGGAACAATTAGCGAAAGAGGCGAGCTTCGCAGGCGCACTGGTGAAGAAGGTCGCCGATTTTGCCGGAAAGATGTTTGCCTGTTTCGATAATGAAGACGCGCAGTATCTCGAGGTCAATCCCGTGGTGGCCCGCGAAAGCGACGGCGAACTTGTTGCGCTCGATGCCGTCACCTTATTGGACGCCGATTCAAAATTCCGTCATTCCGATTGGAACTTTCAATTTGCCGCCGAGTTCGGCCGTGCTTATTCCAAGAACGAGCTGGAAGTGATGGGCGTCGATTCAAAAATTAAAGGGTCCGTGAAATTCATCGAAATTCCCGGCGGTGATACGGCAATGTTGCCGGCCGGTGGCGGAGCCAGCGTCTATTATTCAGATGCAGTCGTCGCTCGAGGGGGCAAGCTGGCGAACTATGCCGAGTATTCAGGCGATCCACCGGACTGGGCTGTAGAAGTGCTTACCGATAAGGTTTGCTCGCTGCCGGGCATCAAGAATATTATCGTCGGAGGCGCCATCGCAAACTTTACCGACGTCAAAAAGACCTTCGGCGGCATTATTAACGGATTTCGGAAAGCCAAAGCGGAAGGCAAGCTGAACGGGGTCAAGATTTGGGTGCGTCGCGGTGGGCCGCGTGAGAAGGAAGGTCTCGATGCCATGCGCGCCCTTCGCGAGGAGGGATTCGATATCCACGTGTTCGACCGCCATACACCGCTGACCGATATCGTAGACAAGGCACTGCAGTCGAAATAATTCACTGACCATAGCGACTAGGGGAGATCCCGATGAGTATCCTTGCCAATAAAGACACCCACGTGGTGATTCAGGGCGGTGCAGCCGGTCTGAATGCTGCTCGCCGCATGGCCGAATTCTGCTACATGATTAAGCGTCCGCTTAACGTGGATGCATTCGTGTATCCCCCCGATGCCGGGAAGACCAATGAAGTGCCCTACGGCAGCGGACTCTTGACCATTCCTGTGTATAAAAGCGTTGCAGAAGCGACGGCCCATCATCCTCAACTCAACACGAGCTTAGTGTATATCGGCGCGGATCGCGCGAGCGCAGCCGGTATGGAGGCCCTCAACGATTCCAAGATTCAGCTCGTCTCCATGATAACGGAAGGCGTGCCTGAGAAAGATGCCAAGCTCCTGGCGCGGCATGCCGTCAAGCTGGGCAAGACGTTTAATGGGCCCTCGTCGATCGGGATTATTTCGGCGGGCGCCTGCCGGCTGGGTGTCATTGGTGGTGCCTTTGACAACCTCGTGTCGTGCAAGCTGTATCGAGAAGGGTCGTTCGGTGTTATTACCAAATCCGGCGGCTTGTCCAATGAGATCATCTGGATCTGTTCGCAGTTCGCAGACGGGATCACAACGGCCATCGGGATCGGCGGCGATGCCTTTCCTGGAACCGACTACGTCAGCTATCTCGAAAAGTTTGAGCAGGATCCTCAGACCAAGGCGGTCGTCATTGTCGGCGAGATGGGCGGCGACTTGGAAGAGCGTGCGGCGGAGTGGTATGGCGCGAAGAAGCGGCGAATCAAATTATTGGCAGTCGTCTCCGGGTTCTGCCAGGAGAGTCTCCCCAAAGGCATGAAGTTTGGCCATGCCGGCGCCAAGGAAGGTCTGAAAGGCGAAGGATCGGCACGGTCCAAGTCCGATGCCCTCAAGAAAGCCGGCGCCATCGTGCCGGATACGTTCGGCGCGTTGGGTCCTGCGATCAAGGCGACCTATGAAGAATTCGTCAAGAGCGGTCAAGTCGTGCCGATTCCCGACCTTAGCCCGGCTGAGCAGCCGAAGCTGCCGAAGAGCGTCGATGAAGCGATGAAGGCCGGCGAAGTGACGGTTGCTCCACTCATTCGAACGACGATCAGCGACGATCGGGGCGACGAGCCCTTATATGACGGCTATGCGGCCTCAGAACTCATTAACAAAGGATACGAAATACCCCATGTAATCGGCCTGCTCTGGGATAAGCGCCTTATCTCAAAGCAAGAAGCGGAGATCATCAAGCGCATTATGATGCTGTCGGCGGACCACGGGCCCTGTGTCAGTGGGGCGCTCGGCACGATCATCGCGGCGTGCGCCGGGATTGGTATGTCACAAGCGGTGGCGGCTGGCATGATCATGATCGGCCCCAGGTTCGGAGGTGCGGTCACGGATGCCGGACGGTATTTCAAGCATGCCATCGATAATAAGATGTCCGTGGACGACTTCCTCGTCTATATGAAGAAGAATGTGGGCCCGGTCCCGGGTATCGGCCATCGAGTCAAGAGTGTCCGAAATCCCGACAAGCGGGTGAAGGAACTCGTAGGGTACGTGAAGAGCATCGGCATCAAGACGCCGCATCTCGATTTTGCCCTTGAAGTAGAGAAGGTGACGTCGGCGAAGAAAGACAATCTGATCCTGAACGTGGATGGAACCATGGCGGCGGTGCTGGTCGATATTGGATTCCCGGTCGATAGTTTAAACGGGTTCTTCATTCTGTCCCGAACCATCGGTTTGATCGGGCACTGGGTGGATCAGAAGCGACAAGAGAGCCGGCTGATTCGGTTGTTTGACTATCTCGTGAACTATGCGGCGCCGAAGAGGCGGGAAGTTCCGCCGCTAAAATAACGGCGCGAGGTCCCGCCGTTCCCGTAACTGGTGAAGTGTCGCCGTTGAAATACGCTGTTCGATTACGGTACCCTAGTCACCCTTTATGAATGGAAGCACGGAGAGCACGTATGTCACTGGAACTCATTAAAAAACTCTACACATCGATGCCAGATAAGCTGGCGAAGGCCCGAAAGAAGTTCGGTCGTGCCTTGACGCTTACCGAAAAAATCCTCGTCTCGCATGTCGATAACTTTGACACGCAAGTGTGGGAACGTGGCAAGGCGATGCTGTCCCTGCGCCCCGATCGCGTCGCGATGCAGGACGCGACGGCACAGATGGCGATCTTGCAATTCATGCAGGCGAATAAAAACAAGGTAGCTGTGCCGAGCACGATTCATTGCGATCATCTGATTCGCGCGGAAGTTGGCTCGGAAAAAGATCTGCTGCGCGCGATGGATGAGAACAAAGAAGTATACAATTTCCTTGCCTCAGCCGCGAAAAAATACGGGATTGGCTTTTGGAAGCCCGGCGCCGGAATTATCCACCAGGTCGTCCTCGAAAATTATGGGTTCCCTGGAGGCCTGATTATCGGCACGGATTCGCACACTCCGAACGGCGGTGGATTGGGCATGCTGGCGATTGGTGTTGGCGGCGCCGACGCAGGCGAAGTCATGGCCGGCTTGCCGTGGGAGGTGTTACATCCGAAATTGGTCGGTGTTCGGTTGACCGGCCAGTTGAACGGCTGGGCCTCGCCGAAGGACGTGATTCTCTACATCTGCGGTCTGCTTACGGTGAAGGGTGGAACCAATAAGATCGTCGAATATTTCGGTCCGGGCGCCGAAACGATCAGCGCCACCGGCAAAGGGACGATCACCAACATGGGTGCGGAGTTGGGCGCCACCACCTCCATTTTCCCGTTCGACAAAAAGATGGTGGCGTATCTGAAGCTCATGGAACGCGCTGATGTAGCCAGTCTGGCGGAGGCGAACCGAGAATTACTGGTCGCGGATCCTGAAGTACTGCAGTCGCCGGAAAAATATTACGATCAGATCGTCGAAATCGATCTGTCAAAACTAGAACCGCACGTCGTCGGACCACACACACCCGATTTGGCACGACCCATTTCAAAGATGGCGGCGGAGGCCAAAGAGAAGGGCTACGCCGTTGAGCTCAAGGCCGCGCTCATCGGAAGCTGCACCAATTCATCATACGAAGACATCAGCCGAGCGGCGCACGTTGCGCAACAAGGCTTGAAAGCGGGGCTCAAGGCGAAGACCGCCTTTTTAGTGACGCCGGGCTCCGAGCGGATTTTTCATACCATGAAGCGTGACGGATTTATGGATACGTTCGAGCAGATGGGCGCTACCGTCTTGGCGAATGCCTGCGGGCCGTGCATCGGGCAGTGGAAGCGCGCCGATGGTGTCAAAGGTAAGTCAGATTCCATCGTCAGTTCATTTAATCGAAACTTTCCCGGCCGGAATGACGGCATTAATGAAACGTTGTCCTTTTTGGCCAGCCCTGAAGTCGTGACGGCTTATGCCTTTGCCGGCGACCTCGGCTTCGATCCTGTGCATGGAACTCTCAAGAGTGCGGACGGGAAGGAACTGAAGTTTGAGGCGCCGCACGGAGAGGAGCTTCCGTCTAACGGCTTTGCCAAAGGCGAAGAAGGCTTTGTCGCCCCCGCTGAAAAAGGAGAAGGGCTGACCGTCGATATTCCAGCCACCAGTGAACGACTTCAGTTACTGCAGCCGTTTCCACGCTGGAACGGTCAGGATTTCACCAAGCTTCCCTTGCTTATCAAGACCAAAGGAAAGACCACAACGGACCATATCTCTCCAGCCGGCCCATGGTTAAAGTATCGTGGGCATCTCGACAAGATTAGCGACAACATGTTTTTAGGTGCCAACAATGCCTTCTTTTCGGAATTGGGCAAAGGGACCGATGTTTTGACGGGTGAATCCGGTTTAACGATTGCGCAAATCGCCCGTCGCTATAAAGCACAAGGAATTGGTTCGATCGTCGTAGGCGATGAGAATTATGGGGAGGGAAGCAGCCGGGAGCATGCGGCCATGTCGCCGCGGTACTTGAATGTTCTGGTGGTCTTGACCCGTAGCTTTGCCCGGATTCATGAAACGAATCTTAAGAAGCAGGGCATTCTCGCACTCACATTTGCCGATCCAAAAGATTACGAGAAGATCGATCAGAATGATCGCATCAGCGTGATCGGATTGAAGGATTTGGCCCCTGCCAAACCGGTGCAGGTCATTGTTCACAAAGCGAATGGACCGGATGTCATGATTCAAGCCAACCACAGCATGACTGCGCAGCAGATCGCATGGTTCAAGGCCGGGTCTGCGCTGAACGCTCTGAACTAAAAGAAGCTCAAAGAGGATACACCATGACAACAAAAGCAACCAAAATCCTGTATACAAAAACTGATGAAGCGCCGGCACTCGCAACCTATTCTTTTCTCCCGATCGTCAATGCCTTCACCAAGGCAGCCGGCGTGACTGTCGAATTGCGGGATATCTCGCTGGCCGGACGCATCCTTGCCGTATTTCCTGACTATCTGACGGCTCAACAAAAACAATCCGACGATCTGGCGGAGCTGGGAGAGCTTGCCAAGACCCCGGAGGCCAATATCATCAAGCTGCCAAACATCAGCGCTTCGATTCCTCAAATCAAAGCGGCCATTAAGGAATTGCAGAGCCAGGGATACAAGGTGCCGGATTATCCCGAGAACCCGAAAGATGACAAAGAGAAGGACATTAAGGCGCGGTACGACAAAGTAAAAGGGAGCGCGGTCAATCCGGTGTTACGTGAAGGCAACTCGGATCGCCGGGCACCCCTCTCGGTGAAGAATTACGCCAAGAAACACCCGCACAAGATGGCGCCGTGGAGTCCGGATTCCAAGACGCATGTCGTGCATATGAACGGTGGAGATTTCCGCTCCAACGAAAAATCCATGACGGTCCCGGCCGCCACAGAGGCAAGAATCGAATTCGTCGGTCAGGACGGGAAGACCACGACCTTGAAGCCAAAGGTTGCGCTTCAGGCCGGTGAAGTCATCGACGCGACATTCATGAGCAAGCGCGCCTTGCGGCAATTCTTAGAAGAGCAGATCGAGGATGCCAAACGGCAGGGCGTCCTCTTCTCGCTCCATATGAAAGCCACCATGATGAAGGTCTCCGATCCCAAGATCTTCGGTCATGCCGTGTCGGTGTATTACAAGGACGTGTTCGAGAAATATAAGGATGTGCTCCAAAAGCTTGGCGTGGATCCGGACAACGGCCTTGGCGATCTGTACAGCAAGATTAAGTCGTTGCCGGACGACCAGCGCAAGGCTATCGAAGCCGATATTCAAGCGGTCTATCAAAAGCGGCCTGCTATGGCGATGGTCAACTCCGATAAGGGCATCACGAATCTGCACGTGCCCAGCGACGTCATTATTGACGCGTCCATGCCGCCGGTCATTCGTGACGGCGGTAAGATGTGGAACCCGGAAGGCAAGTTGCAGGACACGAAGTGCGTGATCCCCGACGCCAGCTATGCGCCGGTCTATCACGAGGTCGTCGAATTCTGCAAAAAGCATGGTGCCTTCGATCCCCGCACGATGGGGAGCATTCCGAACGTCGGTCTCATGGCGCAGGCGGCGGAGGAATACGGCTCGCACGACAAAACCTTCAAAGCTCCCGGCAACGGCACGATCCGCATCGTCGACGCATCAGGCAAGACTTTGCTGGAGCACAAGGTGGAAGAAGGTGATATCTGGCGGATGTGTCAGGTGAAGGACGCGCCCATTCAAGACTGGGTCAAGTTGGCCGTCAACCGAGCGAAGGCGACCGGTGCCCCAGCGGTCTTCTGGCTCAACAAGGATCGGGCGCATGATGCCGAGTTAATCAAGAAGGTGAATCAATATCTGCCGAACCATGACACGAAGGGCCTCGACATCCGCATCATGTCGCCCGCCGAGGCGACGCGCTTCTCGCTGGAGCGGATGAAGGAAGGCAAAGATACCATCTCCGTGACGGGAAATGTGTTGCGCGACTATCTCACGGACCTGTTCCCGATCCTCGAAATCGGTACCAGCGCGAAGATGCTCTCGATCGTGCCTCTGCTGAACGGTGGGGGTCTGTTCGAGACCGGTGCGGGAGGCTCTGCGCCGAAGCACGTGCAGCAATTCCAGGAGGAAGGCTATCTCCGCTGGGATTCGTTGGGTGAGTTCTTGGCCCTGGCCGCGTCACTGGAGCACCTAGCCAAAGCGGCTAACAATCAGACGGCAAAGATTCTGGCGGACACGCTCGACCGCGCCAATGCCAAGTTCCTCGAGAGCAATAAGTCCCCGGCCCGTAAAGTAGGCGAGATCGATAACCGCGGCAGCCATTTCTATCTCGCGCTCTACTGGGCGCAGGCACTGGCCGAGCAGACCGAGGACAAGAATCTAGCGGCCAAGTTCACTACCGTCGCCAAACAGATGGCGGAGAGCGAGGCGAGGATTTCGACCGAGCTGCTTGGCGCGCAGGGCAAGCCGGTTGAGATTGGCGGCTATTATCATCCCAACGACGAGAAGGCGACAAAAGCTATGCGTCCGAGCCCAACGTTGAATGCGATCGTGGACGCAATCGCCTAAAGGAACGACTCGTCCGGAGAGGGAGCTCGCCTGCATTGCGGGTGAGCTCATCTTTTGATACGTATGAAAGCTGAGACCTTCGATACACAAAACATCATCGACCAGGAAGAAGTCCTCCGGCCGAAGATGGTCACGGTCGAAATCGCCGGCAAGAGACATCAGGTGCCGGAAGGCATCACCGTGATCAAAGCCTTGTGGTATACCGGCCAGGAAGTGGTTCGAGGCGCCGGCTGCCTGGGAGGATTTTGCGGCGCGTGCGCAACGTACTATCGAACCAAAGACGATCCCAAGGTCAAGACGTGTTTAGCGTGTCAAACCGCCGTGGAAGATGGTATGTCCTTCACGATGGTGCCCCCATTTCCGGCACGCAAGGCGACGTACGACATTGCGGGCTTGCAAGATCCGAAGCAGGATTTGTTTACATTATATCCCGAAGCGCCAATGTGCCGGAATTGTAACGCCTGTACGGAGGCATGTCCGCAAGGGATCGATGTTCGCGAAGGTGTCTGGCGTGCGGTGTTCGGAGATTTTAAAGCTGTTTCAGAAATGTTCATGGATTGCGTGATGTGCGGGCTCTGTGCCCCCGTGTGCATTGCGGATATCGCACCGAACCTGGTTGCCTTGTATGCCAGCCGTGCCCAAGGTGCACATTTCACGGCCAAGCCTGAACGACTTACCCATCGTATCAAGGAGATTGAAGACGGTCGATATGATGCGGAATGGAAGAGCGTGCTCTCGATGAACGAGCAACAGTTAAAAGATCTCTGTGCAGAACTGAAGTAAGTCTAACCGCCAGTTTTCATCCATGGACATTCACGAACTTCAAAAGATCGTTCATAAGACCCGCGACGCACGTCGCGCCCAGACGCTTCCCAAATATTCACCGGCGGAGCGCGATACGCTCATCAAGAAATATCATCCGGATCACCGGGAAAGCGCCTATAGACCTGTTAAGTTTGGGCCGAATGCCGGTGAGCGCACCGTCCGTGAGTTGGCGGCGCTCTTAGAAGGCGAAAGCCCCATCCCGACCGATCTCGATCTGACACCGAACTATACGACCGATGTGCTCGTGGTTGGCGGTGGTGGGGCGGGTTGTGCGGCAGCGCTTCACGCTCATGCGAACGGGGCAAAGGTGATGCTCACAACGAAGCTTCGCCTCGGTGATTCGAATACCGTCATGGCGCAAGGTGGAATCCAGGTCGCCGTGACCTCGGATGACTCTCCCGTGCAGCACTTCCTTGACACGCTCAAGGGCGGCCACATGAAGAACGACCATCAGCTGCTTAAGGTGATGGTCGAAGAGGGACCATCCGTGGCCCAGTGGTTGTTGGAACTTGGTGTGCTCTTCGATCGGGATGCCGATGGAAATCTGCACGTCAAGAAAGGTGGCGGCAGTTCGAAACCACGCCTCCTCACGTGCTCGGACTACACGGGTCTCGAGATCATGCGCGTGCTGAAGGATGAGGTCCAAAACCAGAAGATTCAACTGCTGGAATTTGCTGCCGTGGTAGAACTGTTGAGCGACGGCAATGGAACCTGTACCGGTGCAGTGCTGCATGATCTCGATAACAAGCGTTTTGTCGTCGTGGCTGCCAAAACCGTGATTCTCGCCACGGGAGGGATCGGCCGTTTGCACATTCAAGGTTTTCCAACAAGTAATCACTACGGCGCCACCGGCGATGGTCTCGCATTGGCCTATCGCTTGGGCGCCAAGCTCTTGCAGATCGATACGTTTCAGTACCATCCATCCGGCGCGGTCTACCCGGAACAGTTGATCGGCGCGCTGGTCACAGAAGGCATTCGATCCGAGGGCGGACATCTGGTCAATGCGAAGGGCGAACGCTTTGTCAATGAACTTGATACGCGTGATGTAGTGTCTTCCTCCATTATCCGAGAGTGCGAAGAAGGGCGCGGCATTCGTACCATGTCGGGCCGCGTCGGTGTCTGGCTCGATACGCCGCTCTTGGACGTGGAGCATGGTCCCGGCACCGTCGCGAAACACTTCCCTGCCATGGTGAAGCAGTATGAACGATTCGGGCTCGACATTTCGAAGGATCCGGTCCTTATTTATCCGACCCTTCACTATCAGAATGGGGGCGTGCAGATCGATGTCCACGGCGAAGCCAATGTGCGGAATTTGTTCGTCGCCGGTGAAGCGTCCGGCGGATTGCACGGGCGCAACCGTTTGATGGGCAACTCCCTCCTCGATTTAATGGTCTTCGGCAAGCAAACCGGGACGATGGCCGCCGCCCGCGCCGCGGCAATGCCACAAGGCAAGTTGACCCTCGAGCATCTAGTACGGTTCCGTGCCGAAGCGAAAAAACACGGCGCCTCGAGTGATGTGATCTCGCCGATGGTCTTACCGGCCTACGCCAAAAAAGAATAGCAGGATGCTGAAAACGGCGCCCAACTTCGTCCTCGGTCATGCAGCCCCCTCAACGTACCCTCTCGGTACGCCTCGGCACCCGCATTCTCTGGGCCCTCGTTGGTTCACCGTTTTGAGCATCCTGTCAGCTGTATCGCTCTTTATCTAATTCTTCCGATAAGAGGACTCGCCGATGAATATTCATGAGTTTCAGGCCAAGCAGTTGTTTGGACAATTTGGCATTCCCGTGCCGAAAGGAAAAGAGATCAAGACGCCGGTCGCGGCAGAGAAGTGGGCCTCGGCTCTCAATTCCCCCGTCTATGTCGTGAAGGCGCAGATTCATGCAGGGGGCCGCGGAAAGGCGGGTGGCGTGAAGCTCACGAAAGACCGGGCGGAAGTGGCGACGCTGGCAAAGGACATCCTTGGGAAGACATTGGTGACCCATCAGACCGGCCCGAAAGGCCGGAAGGTGCGGCGCTTGCTGATTGAAGAGGGTGCAGGCATTGCCAAGGAACTGTATTTGAGTTTGCTCGTCGATCGTGACTCGGGTTGGCCCATCTTCATCGCCAGTACAGAAGGTGGCATGGAAATCGAAGAAGTGGCGGCTCATACGCCTGAGAAAATCGTGAAAGAAACCATCGATCCCGCAGTCGGGTTTCAGGGGTACAACGGCCGCAATCTCGCGTTCGGGATCGGGCTTCAGAATTTTGAACCGGCAGTGCTGAATCCGTTTGTTGCGATGCTGGGCAACCTCTATCGATTGTTTATGGAGAAGAATGCCTCGCTCGTAGAAATCAATCCGTTGGTGATCACCACCGATAAGCGATTGATTGCGCTCGATGGCAAGGTCTCGTTCGATGACAATGCGCTTTTCAAGCACGAAGATGTGCGCGGCATGCGGGATCTACATGAAGAAGAGCCCTTGGAAATTGAGGCGACCAATAATAATTTGAACTATGTGAAGTTGGACGGCAATATCGGCTGCATGGTGAACGGGGCGGGATTGGCGATGGCGACGATGGATGTCATTAAGCTGGCCGGCAGCGAGCCGGCGAACTTCCTGGATGTCGGCGGTGGGGCGACCAAGGAAACCGTCGCGGCCGGATTTCGGATTCTGCTCAAAGACAAGAACGTCAAAGGCATTTTCATTAATATCTTTGGCGGCATCGTTCGATGCGAGCGCATTGCACATGGCGTGATTGAGGCCGCAAAGGAAGTGAACATCAAGATTCCGGTGGTGGTGCGCCTTCAGGGGACGAATGCGGAAGAAGGACGGAAGCTGCTGTCGGAATCGGGTCTGAAAGTCGATGTGGCCACAGACTTGTGGGAAGCGGCGCAGAAGATTGTGGCGGTGACGGGAAAGGGAAGGGCAAAGGCGGCAACGGCATAGTAGTGGCGTGTGACGCCAGGATTTCGCATGGTGCTCGCGCAACGCGTACGATAAGAATGTGCTCGTTGGATGCGCGCAGGCAGCGAAGTTCAGCCGTCATATCCTTTATTGAGTTGAAGGTAGCCGTCGACGGTAAATATAAAAACGAGTAAAAGAGGGTAGCCGTGAGCATTTTAGTGAATAAATCGACGCGGGTGGTGGTGCAGGGAATTACCGGCAAGGAAGGGTCGTTCCATGCGACGCAGTGTAAGGCGTATGGCACTCAGATGGTTGCCGGGGTGACGCCGGGAAAGGCCGGACAGGAGGTCGAGGGGATTCCGGTCTTCAACACGGTGCGGGACGCCGTGAAAAAGACGCAATGTGATACTTCTTTGATTTTTGTGCCGCCTCCATTTGCCGCCGACGCGATTCTTGAAGCCGCTGATGCCGGTATTCGATTAGTGGTCTGCATCACGGAAGGGATTCCCGTCAATGATATGGTGAAGGTGAAGCGGGCCTTGCGCGGGCGTGAGGTTCGGCTGATCGGACCCAACTGTCCGGGAATCATTACGGCAGATGAGTGCAAGATCGGCATCATGCCCGGGTTCATTCATAAGAAAGGCCGGGTCGGAGTAATTTCACGGAGCGGCACCTTGACCTATGAGGCCGTGAACCAGTTGACCAATTTGGGGTTGGGGGAGACAACGTGTATCGGCATCGGCGGCGATCCGATCATTGGTACGGGCTATATCGATCTCTTGGCCCTCTTTGAAAAGGATCCTGAGACGGAAGCGGTGGTCATGATTGGGGAGATTGGCGGCGATGCGGAAGATAAGGCCGCTGCCTTTATTAAGCAGAACATTAAAAAGCCGGTGATCGGTTTTATCGCCGGGATCACCGCGCCTCCCGGGCGTCGTATGGGCCATGCCGGCGCGATTATCACTGGGGGGAAGGGGACGGCAACGGAGAAGATGCAAGTGCTCGAAGCCGCCGGGGTTCGTGTCGTTAGAAATCCTGCTGAAATTGGTGAAACCGTCCAATCAGCCTTGGGTCATTAAGCGGCCTGAAGAATCGGCAACCTTGTTTCGCCCTCTGTTCTCTGAAACGTTTGCAGATTACCTCCTGGTTGATTCGTTGTGCGCCTCCCTTCCTGGATTATCCAATACTTCACGAACTTTGCAGGACAAGACCTGAGGCGTAAACGGTTTTTGAAGAAAATCGGCTCCCGCCGGGAGCCCTTCCTGACGTAGCAGCGCCTCATCGGAATACCCCGACATATACAAGACTTTGACGTGCGGGCATTGTAACCGGAGGCGTTGCGCCAGCTCAACGCCTCCTAAGCGGGGCATCACAAGATCCGTAATTAAAAGATGGATTGCAGTGCACGTCTGTTCGACCGTGCGAAGCGCTACGTCGCCATTTGACGCGTCGATCACGTCATAGCCCTGGTGCACGAGCATGCTTGAAATAAGCTTGCTCACGGCTCGTTCATCTTCCACAACCAAGATACGTTCACGGCCCGTTGCTAACGTAGGTCCCGCTACCGGTAGAGGCGAGAGTGCAACAGTGGGACTCAGCCGAGGCAGATAGACTGTAAACAAGGAGCCCGATTGAGGCTCACTGATCACTTCGATATAGCCTCCGCTCTGCTTGATAATCCCGTAGACGACCGATAAGCCAAGGCCGGTTCCCTTTCCGACCTCCTTGGTTGTAAAAAACGGTTCGAATATCCGGCGCTTGGTGTCCGGATTCATTCCAATGCCGGTGTCCCGCACGCTCAGCTGAACATAGCTGCCCTCCTGCGAGCCTGGATGTTGACCCGTATAGACGGAATCGAGTTCGATGTTGGAGGTTTCGATGGTAAGCGTGCCGCCAGAGGGCATGGCGTCCCTTGCATTGAGAGCCAAATTCATGATGACCTGTTCGATCTGTATCGGATCTGCTTGCACGTGAGCGACGGGGGGCAGCTTCGTGACGAAATGAATTGACTCACCAATCAATCTGCTCAACATGGGCGCAATACTAGACACGACCATATTGAGATCGATCGGCCTGGGATGGGTCACTTGTCGTCTACTGAATGCCAACATCTTCTTAGTCAAGGCAGCTGCGCGTTCGCCGGCTAGCTTGATCTGTTCAACCTTAAGGCGTTTCTTATCAGCGGACTTCAGCTCATCCAAGAGCAGTTCACTATAGCCGTTGATGACCAAAATCAGATTATTAAAATCGTGCGCGATTCCGCCGGCCAATTGTCCTATGGCGTCCATTTTTTGCGATTGTAAGAGCTGCTCTTGGCTGGCCTGTAACGCCGCTTCGGTCTGTTTACGCTGCTGAATTTCTCCCTTCAGCTCTTTATTGAGTTGTTCAGCTTGTACATTGGCTGAAGTCAGATACTGAACCAGACCTGTATTTTCTGTGCGGAGTGTTAACGAGGAGACGATCGTGTCATGTAGGCGGCGAGCGGTGAACAACAACGCCAACATGAAGATCAGCAGGACTCCTCCCATGGTGAGATAGAGTTCGCCGGGCTGCCTGGCCAGCTGGACCATGATCGGGAGCAATGTCGGCAGAAAGAAGACGAGCAACGTTTCCATTCTCGATGCGAGGACAGCGACCGCGCCTGCTGCCATCCCGCCAAGCATAAAAATGAGAAACACCTGATGCGGTATGGAGTTCACCGGATAGAGGACTATGCCGGCCGCTCCCCATCCGAGTCCGGCGAACGCGGCTCCAATGCCATAACGGCGGCTCCATCGATCGGCCCTCGTGTCGGTGTCTGGCGATCGCCAATACTGATACACGAGGGCGGCGCGGCCTAACGTCACCATAGCCATGTACGCAAGCCACCATCCTACGATCGGTGCCGCAATGACATCTCGTTGTATGTACGCCAGAATAGGAGCATTGATCGCGGTTGCCAGGAGTCCTTCGATACTACTGCTATACAGGAGCCTGATTTGTTGCGGAAATATGTTGGCTGGAGCGGTGTCGGCAGATGCTGAGTGAGCCAATGCGGTGACATCCTGGTGAATGGTTCTAGGAAAATAGCATATTACGCCCGATTATCAAACGCCGCGGTGATACTGAGAACCAACAGTATGATCGTGTCGACCGTACTATTACAGAATTTACCTTTCCCTTTTCTCCTCGACATGCTATCGTCCTGTTCCTTGAAGCCTCTTGTTTTACAGTCGATTCTCCTGCGCCTCTGACTTTTCCTGTCCGTTCTGACTCTAGTTGAATGTCGCTCGTTGTTAAAGGAGTCCGTTCATGCGTGTATTTTTAATCCATGTCCGCGACCCGCAATTTTATGCGGTTCCCACGGCTACGCCTGACGTACACGGGAAAAAACGCATCATGGGGTTTCCGCCGATCGGTATCATGTCGCTCTCATCCGTCCTCAAGCAGGCCGGCCATGAGTGTGTGATGTTCGATCAGGCTAACCCCGATACACCGAACGAGCTTATTGTTGACGAGATTCAACGACAACAACCGGCGTTAGTTGGCCTCAGCTTTTTAAGCACCACGAGTTACCCCTATGCGAAGATCCTCGCGCGGCAGATTCGTGCCGTCAATTCTGCGGTCAAGCTCGCCTTTGGAGGCGTCTTTGCGACATTGAATGCTCAGTTAGTCAAATTACAATGTCCGGAGGTCGATTTCGTCTGTCGTGGCGATGGCGAACAATTACTGCTCGATCTGCTCGAGCGACTGGATGATCCGGCCACGGTCGCCGGTCTTACATGGGCCAAAGACGGGCGGCTCATGCATAACCCGAATCAAACTATTGAGCGACATCTTGATCGATGGCCATTTCCGGATCGTGAAAGCCTCCCGCTCGAATTTATCGAATCCATGCCGCTCGACGTACCGGCGGTGTTGTCGATGGAGCGGTTTACGACAATGCAGACGTCGCGCGGTTGTCCGTGGCCGTGTGTCTTTTGCGACATTCCCATGTTCAATGAGGGGAAATGGCGATCCAGAAGTGCGCAGCATGTCGTGGATGAGTTCAAGCATCTCCAGGCCCAAGGCTATGGATGCGTCTACTTTGTCGACGACCATTTTTTGCTCCAGCCTAAACGAATCGAGGCGATCTGCAAGGGCATACAAGAGGCCGGCGTCACGATCCAATGGGGGTGCGAGGGCCGTGTCGATTCAGTCGCTCAGCACCTGTTCCCGACCATGTCGAAGGCTCACTGTCGGACGATCATGTTTGGCGTGGAGAGTGGGAGTCAGAAAGTATTGGATCGGTTACAGAAAGAACAGACGCTCGCGGAGGTTGAAACCGCCGTCACGAACGCCAAGCAAGCCGGAATCGAAATCGTCCATGGATTTTTCGTGGTCGGCAGCCCGGAAGAAACAGTCGAGGACATGCGAGCCACCTTTAGCTTCGCTTCGAAGCTTCCCCTTGATACGTTCGCCTTCAACAGACTCTGCGTCTATCGGGGCACGCCGCTATGGCAAGAATATGTCAAACGAGGATTAGTCGATGATGCCGTCGACTGGTATAAATACTTCAAATGTTCCGAAATCGATCCCACGTGTCTTCGGGGGGAAGTGATCCATGCCGAACGTCGCGTGGGGTTGCGACGACTCATCATCTATAAATTCCTGCACTTTCCTGTGCAGGCGTTCCGACTGTTGCGTCGGTTCCTTCGATACATGCCGCTCGGCGACGTGGTCTATCTCATCGCGAAGCCGTTTCTCGGCACGGGGAAAGGTCCGACCAAGGCTGAGGTCTTATCTCGAGCGGTCGAGCATGGGGCGAGCAAAGATGCGGCGGCGACGCTAACGCAATTGACGGATGTCGAGCTTCAGGAAGTCATGCGGGAATCAAGGGCTGAACGTCAGCGGATCCAACGAGAGGCGAAAGAGCACCGTGAATTGCCCATGATTCACGTGTAAGGCCGGTCCCATGGTTATCGGTAGACTTTTGCGCGTATCTTCTATTAGTATCCGCCCGTTCTTACGGTGGCGGAACACCTTGGTTTTCGATTTTCCAGCGTGAATCGCCGCTGCCGCCTGTATACCCGAATGATTTTGTTCAGAGCGGTTTCCAAGGCAACAAGTTGAGCACCGTTTCGCCGGCCGGCCGTCATGGCCAGCCAGCGGCAATAAGGAGGGGCTTATGCGCATGCAGCCACGCCATCGCATCATCGAATGTCCGATCCACACCTCTTCCAAGCGGGTCGTTGTTACTACACTCACGATCGCACTGTTGGCGGCGCCGATATCGGTCGGTTGGGCCCAGGGCAATCAGGGGCATGATCAGATCCATAGCGCGAGCCCGACACAGTTTGGAATCGGCGCAGCGAGTGTCGTGTTGTCCATACCGTATGGAGCGGCCAAGATAACCTATGCGGCGCTTGGTGGGATCATCGGTGGCTTTACCTATCTCTTCAGTGCAGGAGATAAAGAAGCCGCGAAGGCCGTATGGACGCCCAGCCTAAACGGCACCTATGTGCTCACCCCGGATCATTTAAAGGGCGACAAGCCGATTCAATTCTTGGGCAGGGCTGAAGGTGATGATGTGGCGGAGCAGGCCGGTTCACGACAATCGATCCACCTTGTCGTGACCGATACCAGGTAGGTCGCGTCGCTAGACGGCGATTCCAAAGAGATCTTTCACGACTCGGCCGATGACGTAGGTGACGCCCACGGCGGCGGCAATGATGACGACGTTGGTGAGGATGCGTCGCCGAATGTTCATGCCGGAGAGAAAAGCCAGCAGCATAGACACCAGGATAATGACGCTGCCTGCAGTGATCAGTGAAAGGAGCGCACTGGTCGTGCCGAAGAGGACGGGCAGCAGCGGGACCATCGCACCTGCAAAGTAGCTGATTCCTACGACTATCGCAGCCCCTAGGGGGTGATCTTGTGGATCCTGGCGCAAGGATGCTTCCTCTAAGACTCCAGGCAATGAGGCATTCCCCAAAAAACGTTTCTTGTCTTCCTCCGTCGCATTAATTTCCCGTTCGGAACTAATAGCCACGTAGATCCCGGCTGCCATGGAAAGTGACCCTGCGACCGCAGTGGTCGAACCTGCAATAAGCACCATCGTGGCACTGCCAAATGCGCCGAAAAACCCGCTCACGGCGCCAAGAATTTCCACCAGTCCATCGTTGAGGCCTAGGAAGATATTCCGGATGCGCTCGGGATTGATCTTCCGTTCTGTCATTTGCGTGACAATGACATCCTCGTGTTTAAACTCATCCATGAGAATGCCCTTCACGGCCGAACCCAACGGCTGGTCTTTGTAGGTCTTCCAAATGGACAAGTACTTGCGCACACCATACACCTCAATGGCCTCAAGGATGAGATGAATGGCCGGAGCGCCGAATAAGCGACAGGTCCACACGATGAGCCGTAGCTTGAGACGACGCGGCAGATCAAGCTCCGTGAGCGGACTGTCAAAGAAGTGTTGCCAAAAGCTGACGTGCGTCTCCTCCACTCGAATTAACTCATCGAGAAGGTCTCGGAGTTGACCATCGGCGATGGCGCGCAGTTCACGATAGAGGGCGAGGTCGAAAATTTCATCCAGGATCAGTGTCCTGGCGAGGGCGGGGTCATGCGTCGGAGAAACTGGCATAGCCACAGCGTGCAAAAGGACGTGTTCAACTAAACCGACAAACCGATATAGCTAACTACCACAGGATGCTCAAAAAGGCCATCCAGCCCGACCGCAGGCGAAGAAAGAACCGGAGGCGTACCCTCTGGGGTACGTTGAGGATTCTTTCGAGCCGAGAACAAAGCTGGGGGCCTTTTTCAGCATCCAATCATCTCAATGAGTTGAGATGCCCACACCCATGGAGATCCTTGATCCTCGTGCTTGCAGTAAACAAAGCAGTCCTTTCCTCGGCGAGCCATATCAGTGAAACGTGCAGCCCATTCCGCTAATGTCGCTTCGGTGTATTGGCTCCGTCTCAACCGCACGTACCAGAAGTCGGCGGTATCGCGAATCTGGGCCGGAGACTCATCCGTATCTGCTGCTACCCAACTGACGCCATGATGCCTCATTAGTTCCTCCACTTCCGGCACATGCCAAGATTCGTGACGAAACTCGAGTGCCCAACGCGCCGTTCGCGGCGCTTGTTCTAAAAACGCCTTGAGCCGATTATCATCGCGCCGAAGATTGGGAGGCAGCTGCAGCAGGACAGGGCCAAGTCGTTTCTGCTCCATCAGCGGCGCCAGCCGATCTAGCATGACCTGGACAAAGGCCAGCGCGTCCGGCCGCAGTCGGTGCATATGCGTAATCTGCCGATGTGCCTTCGGTGAAAAGATGAAGGCAGAGGGTGTCTGATCCAACCATCCATGCACCGTTTGTGCGCTTGGCAAGCGGTACCATATTCCGTCCAGTTCGACCGTCTCGAAGCGACCGGCATAATAGCTAAGAAACTCAGTCGATTTGAGTTTCTCGGGATAAAAGCGCCCTGCCCCCTGCCAGGGCTTATACGAATAGCCGGATAAACCGATGTGAATATGGTTCATCGTGGATATTGAGCAGCCGCAAGGTGCGTCCTGTCAACCATTTTTACGTCTCATCGGTGCCATAACGTGCACTAC
This sequence comes from Nitrospira sp. Nam74, assembly GCF_965152615.1. Classification (NCBI taxonomy): domain Bacteria; kingdom Pseudomonadati; phylum Nitrospirota; class Nitrospiria; order Nitrospirales; family Nitrospiraceae; genus Nitrospira; species Nitrospira sp. Nam74. The sequence continues at coordinate 1,179,388 of NZ_OZ224220.1, forward strand.
AAGGCCTCTTCAGTGAGCAGCGCTGTTAAAAAAGGCGGTACGGCCGTATTCAACTTCCTGCTCCGCGATATTGGCGCCAGCTTCAACGATGGCGTGTCGCTCGGCGTTGGCTCATTCTTATTATTGCATCGGCCGCATCAAATATAAGTATAGAACCGATGCAGCTTGAATGGGTAAGAAACGTTCTTGTACTGGAAATTTCGATGGTCTTTGCGGGCAGGAGGAGACGGTTCAAAATGCCACGAGTTAACCGGATGAGGCCCGGAGCTCAGGAGGCAGGCTATCGTTAGAGGCACCGGTCAGCTCTGAGGAGCCAAGTCCAATTTATTGCCTCGTCAGGAAACGTGAAGGCAGGATGCTCAAACAGGTCATCCAAAGGCCGCAGGGAAGCTCGGATCGCGAAGCATACTTTTGGTATGTTGAGCGATCCGAGCGACCGAGAACGAACCTTCGGGAAGTGCGCGTCTCGGCGAGCCTGGGGGTCGGGTGAGTGAAATAGGACCCGTTTCAGTATCCTGCTAGGTGCCCATCTCCCATGAGGCCAGATACTTTTCCTGTTCCTTCGTCAGCTTATCGATCGCGACGCCCATGCCGGCGAGCTTGAGGCGGGCGATTTCTTTGTCGATGAGCGGCGGAACGGGATACACCTTCTTCTCCAACTTCTTGTAGTTCTTCACAAGATATTCGGCCCCCAAGGCTTGGTTGGCGAAGCTCATATCCATTACGCTGGACGGATGCCCTTCGGCGGTCGCAAGATTGACCAGCCTTCCTTCGCCGAGGAGATTTACTTTCCTGCCATCGCGTAACGTAAATTCCTCCACGCCCGTTCGAATGACCCGCCGTTTGCGGCTCTGTTTCTCCAGGGCAGGAATATCGATTTCGACATTGAAATGCCCCGAGTTACAGACAATGGCCCCGTCTTTCATTTGGGCGAAGTGGTCACCGCGAATGACGTGGATATTGCCGGTCACTGTCACGAAAAAGTCCCCCACCGCAGCCGCTTCTTCCATCGGCATCACTCGGAATCCATCCATGACCGCTTCGAGCCCCTTGACCGGATCGATTTCCGTAACGATGACATCGGCGCCCATGCCCTTTGCCCGCATGGCAATGCCGCGTCCACACCAGCCATAGCCCGCAACGACCACCTTGGAGCCGCAGATCAGCCGATTGGTGGCTCGGATAATGCCGTCCATCGTGCTCTGTCCGGTCCCGTAACGATTGTCGAACAGGTGCTTGGTATCGGCGTCGTTCACCGAGATAACGGGAAACCGCAGCACGCGGCGATCTGCCATGCTGCGAAGGCGGATCACCCCCGTGGTCGTCTCTTCCGTTCCACCGATGACGTGCTTGAGCAGGTCTTTGCGTTTCGAGTGGAGAATCGACACGACATCCGCGCCGTCATCCATGGTCACTTGCGGCCGATGGTCAATAGCGGATTGGATATGGCGGTAGTAGGTCTTGTTGTCCTCACCCTTTATCGCGAAGACCGCGATGCCGTCATGCTGAACCAGTGATGCCGCAACATCGTCCTGCGTGCTCAGTGGATTCGAGGCGCAGAGGCGAATCTCTGCGCCACCGGCTTGCAGCGTCTTCATCAAATTGGCCGTTTCAGTGGTGACATGCAAGCATGCGGTAACTCGAATGCCCTTCAGCGGCTGTTCGCGTTTAAAACGCTTCTTGATAAGCCGAAGGACCGGCATCGAGGCTTCAGCCCACTCAATCTTGAGCTTGCCCTGGTCCGCAAGCTTGATATCTTTCACATCGTAATCCACTGCATCCTCCTCGGCTTCGCAATCAATAAAAAGGGGGGACGGATTTGCGCATCCATCCCCCCATGGTTAGGTGAAGCGACCGTTACAGGCCCGCTTCCTTCTTAAGAATCTTGGCCTTATCCGTGGCTTCCCAGGTGAAGCCCGGTTCACTGCGGCCGAAATGTCCGTAGGCAGCCGTCTGCTTATAAATCGGGCGGCGTAGCTTCAAGTGGTCGATGATCCCGCGCGGCGTCATGGAGAAGTGTTTGCGCACAAGCTTATCGAGAAGATCAACCGATCCCTTCTCGGTATTTTTCGTATCGATCAAGATCGACACCGGGTCGGCCACTCCGATGGCATAGGCCAACTGCACCTCGCATTTATCTGCCAATCCGGCCGCCACAATGTTTTTCGCGATGTACCGAGCCATATAGGACGCTGAGCGATCCACCTTGCTGGGGTCTTTTCCGGAAAATGCGCCGCCGCCATGGCTGCCGACGCCCCCATAGGTGTCGACGATGATCTTCCGCCCGGTCAATCCGGTATCGCCCATCGGGCCGCCTGTCACAAACCGCCCGGTTGGATTAATATAGTACTTCACGCTGACGGGATCGAAAATGCCCTTCGGCATGACGGGCTTGATTACTTTTTCTATGATCTCGGTCTCGATTTTTTTACTCGTGATATCGGGACTGTGCTGTGTGGAGACGACAATCGTATCGATGCGCACCGGCTTGCCGTTCCGATATTCGACGGTGACCTGGGATTTGCCGTCGGGGCGGACCCACGGCAGAATTTTCTTTTTCCGGACCTCGGCCAGCCGTCGAGTCAATCGATGGGCTAAGACAATGGGCATCGGCATCAGCTCGGCCGTCTCGTTCGAGGCATAGCCGAACATCAGCCCCTGGTCTCCGGCTCCACCGGAATCCACTCCCATCGCAATATCCGGTGACTGCTGGTGGATCGACGTGATCACCGAGCAGGTGTGGAAGTCAAACCCCCACGAGGCATCGGTATAGCCGACATCCTTGATGACTTCACGGATGATATCGGGAATCTCGACGTAGGCTCTCGTCGAGATCTCTCCGGCGACAAACGCGATGCCGGTGGTCAAAATTGTTTCGCATGCGACCCGGCAAGTTTTGTCCTGGCCGATGATAGCATCGAGGATCCCGTCGGAAATTTGATCGGCAATTTTATCGGGGTGTCCCTCTGTCACCGACTCGGAGGTGAACAAATAGTGATCTCTCATTGTTGCCTCGTCTCTGTATTAAGGTGGTGGGGAACGGGGCCGTGGTACGTGTTCGGCGGCATAGGATCCCCTTAAAAGGCACAACAATTAAAACAGAGCGCCTGGGTTTGTCAATCAGCCTTTGGCAGTAGTCTAGTACGTGGTCATGCGCGGGCGGCTTGCTTGACAGTGGTTTCCGCCGACTTGTAAGATACCCACGCTCACACAAAGCTTTGATGATGCCACGATTTTTCTAATTTCAACGGCTTAAAGAAGTAGTGATCCCCCCATACCTTTTTTGCGCCGCAACTTGATGGACCAGACGGCGTGAAATTCTAGTGTAACCTGAAGGCGATAAGGCGTTGAACGCATGAACGGACGGGAGCAGATTGCGGTAGAACCGGAGGCCTCACAGCAGTCGCCAGGATTGGGTTGGAACGAAATCAAGACTGAATTGGTGACGTTTTTTGCCTCCATTAAACTGGCGATGTTCCTCTTTATCGTATTGGCGATGACGGCCACGATCGGTACCGTGATCCAACAGGGAGAACGCCCTGAAACCTACATTAAGGAATACGGCGAGGAAGCGTACCGCTGGTTTGTGCGATTGGGCTTCACGGACGTTTACCATACCTGGTGGTTTACCAGCCTTCTGGGTATGCTGTGCGTGAACTCCCTCACCTGTTTTTATAAGCGATTTCCAGGCGTGTGGAGGTCGATGAAGCATGATAAGGTGAATGTCTCCCTCCCCTTCATCAAAAACCTCAAACAGACGGCCGAGTTCCCCATTTCCGCCACAAAAGAAACAGTTGCGGAAGGCCTCGTGGGGCTTCTTGCCGAAAAGGGCTATCGCGTCCTGGCCAAGAATGACCCCCAAGAAGTAACCTTGTACGCAACGAAAGGCATCATGGGCCGAGTAGGGGCCCATATGGCGCATCTGAGCGCCACGGTCATTGTCCTTGGTGGGTTGATTGGAAGCTACTACGGATTTCAGGAATTCGGGGTGTGCCTGGAAGGTCAGACCTATCACATCCCTAAAGGCAATTTCGATCTTCACGTCGATAAGTTCTGGATCGATTATCACGAGAATGGTTCGGTGAAATCGTACAATAGCACGCTGACTGTCCTTGAACAGGGACAAAAGATGGCAACCAAGACCATTACGGTGAACGATCCGCTCGTATACAAGGGCATTTGGTTCTACCAATCCAGTTATGGCGACTCCTGGGATCGCATTGACGTCGCGCGAGTCAATGTGAAGGAGAAGGACACCGATAAGGTGGTGGGCACGGTTGACTTGGAATGGCAGAAAGAGGCGCAGCTGGATAAGCTTGGGCTGAAGCTGCTGATGACGGACTTCGTCGCCGACTTCGGCTTTAATTCTACCGATAAGAAGGTCTACTCCAAGACTGCAGAGCATGCGAATCCGGCTATTCGGCTGGCGATTACCGAGGGGGGACTGCAAACGTCCCCTTGGATTTTCTATCATTATCCCGAACTGTTCGACATCAAGGGTTCCAAATACGCCTTTGAATTGGTCGGCTATCAGCCGAAAAAATTCACGGGACTGCAGATCACGAAGGATCCGGGCGTGATCATCGTGTGGATCGGCTCTACCATGATCGTCGTCGGCATCACGCTGTCCTCCTTTATTTATCACCGGCGGCTGTGGGCGAAAGTGATCCCCAACGACAGCGGAGTCACCGTGCATCTCGGCGGCACGACACACAAAAGCCAAATCGATTTTCAAAAAGAGTTTCGTAAGCTGACGGAGCGGATCACGAAAATAAATGCCTAAAGGCGTATGACGTTTGGAGTCAGCTATCAGGCGTTCTGCACTCAGCTAAGATCTAAAAAGTGAATGCCGATAGCTGAGGGCTGATCGCTCGTTCTTGGGAGGTAATTATGGCTCGTTCGCTATTTTTGTTTGACATGACCTTTTGGCTGTATCTGGCCGCCTTGGTCTTATACGTGACCTATATGCTGGCCAAGCGCCCGGCGATGCAGTTGGCCGCCGCTGGACATCCGGTTGAATATTCCGAAGGAAACGACAGCGGCTGGGCCGCGCAGATCGGACAGGTGGCGACGATCGTGACGGTGTTCGGCTGGGTCGTCAATTCGTTGGCTTTGTTCACGCGTGCGTACGAGCGCATGCAACTCTCCGGGACGTTCGCTCCATGGTCGAATCAGTTTGAGGCCATGTCGTATGTCTCGTGGGCGATTATTTTAGGATACGTCCTGTTGGAATTCCGATACCGCATCAAGGCGATTGGGGCGTTTGTCGTCGGCATCGGATTCATTGCCATGGGAGCGGCTTCATTGCTCCCGTATCGGTATCAAACAGCCGAACCGCTCGTTCCGGCGCTGAATAGCTATTGGATTTATATCCACGTGTCCGTCACGCTGACCAGCTATGCCGCATTTGCAATGGCCGGTGGGTTGGGCGTGATGTATTTGCTGAAGGAGAGAGCTGAGCGGCGAGGAAAGGCCTCTTCCGGCCTTTATGCCTCGTTTCCGGATTTGGAGACGATCGACGAATTGGGTTATAAGGCGATCATGGTAGGCTTTCCGCTCCTAGCATTTGGAGTGATCCTCGGCGCGATGTGGGCCAACTATGCCTGGGGTGGATATTGGAGTTGGGATCCCAAGGAAACGTGGTCGCTCATCGTCTGGCTTATTTACGGGGCATATATTCATGCGCGCATGACGCACGGCTGGGAAGGCCGTCGGGCGGCGATCTACGCGGTGTTTGGATTTTTGATGGTCATCTTCTGTTTCTGGGGAGTGAACTTCTTGCTCAGTGGACTCCATGCCTACGCATGAAGTTTACTGAGCACGATGCTGAAAACGGTTCCCAGCGGCGTTCTCAGTCGCGCCTCTCCCTGCCGAAGTGTCCCAGAGGCTGCGCCTCAGTCGTCTCGGTCCCAACGGCCTTGCTGGATAGCCGTTTTGAGCTTCGTCTAGAGATGGAGACTTGTGGATGTCTGAACACGTAGCGACCGAGCCTGTCCAAAAGTCGCAGCCGGCACGATCCAAGCTGACGATTACCCTCGTCTCAATCGTCATCTTAGCGGTGACGTTTGGCATCGTCTGGCTACAGAGCGCCAAGTACGAGCCGCTGACGGTCGGGAAGGAGGCGCCCGATTTCGTCCTGCCGAACTTGAATGAACAGAGCGTGCGCCTGTCCGACTATCGAGGAAAGGTGGTGTTTTTAAACTTCTGGGCGACGTGGTGCAAGCCGTGTCGTGAAGAAATGCCCTCGATGGAAGTCCTGTACAAGAATTTTGACCGCGACGGCCTTGTGGTGCTGGCGGTAAGCATTGATCGCGTTACGACCAAAAAAGATATTCCCCCATTCGTCAGCAGTATGAATTTGACCTTTCCGGTCTTAGTGGATTCATGGGGACAAACCGATAAACGGTACAAGCTGATGGGCGTTCCGGAAACCTACATCATCGATCAACAAGGTATCCTTCGCGAGAAGATTATCGGTCCTCGAGATTGGACAGTGCTGGACAATCTGAAAACGATTACGGGATTGTTGAAAAATAGTTCCAAGCCGGTGCCGGCGACTCCCTCAACGTAACGAACCATGAACATCCGGTGTCCGATCCACGCTGCTCTGTTGGGCCTGCTGGTATTGTGCAGCACGTCCTGCGAGCCGACCTATTCCGACTCCTCAGTCGAGCCCTCTTCGGAAACCGCTCTCGTCCAGGATCGTACGGGAGTCAAAATCGGCGGCCCAGCCCCGGACTTCGAGCTCTGGAGTCTGGATAACCAGCCGATCACGCTCTCCGGAAATCGTGGCCGCGTGATCATGCTGAATTTTTGGGCCACGTGGTGCGGGCCCTGCCGGGTCGAGATGCCCGCGATGGAGCAGCTGTATCACGTGTTTGGCCGAAAGGATTTTGAAATCCTGGCTATCTCCACTGACGCTCAAGGTCCGTCGGTCACTCGCCCCTTCAGGGACGATATGAGACTGACCTTCCCGATCCTTCATGATTCGGATTTTCGTGTCGGTGTGACGTACGGAACGCGCACCCTGCCGATGACCTTTCTCGTCAACCGCCGTGGTATTATCACCCATCGGATCTTCGGCGCTCGGGACTGGTTCAGTCCTGAGGCAAAGCAGATGATCCAAACCTTAATCCAGAGCTATTAATGTGACGAATTCCATGCAGCAGATCTCCTTATTCGCCGCCTTTGCCGCCGGCTTGCTGTCGTTCGTCTCGCCCTGCGTCTTGCCATTGGTGCCCTCGTATATTTCCTACATTACCGGTCTGTCGTTGGACCGGTTATCGGACGCGTCCGAGCGTCACCGTTTTCGCAAAACCATCATGCTGAACTCGCTTCTCTTCATTGCTGGTTTCTCCACTGTCTTCATTGCCTTTGGCGCGTCAGCGAGTTTGGTCGGCCAGCTGCTCATTGTCTATCAGGATCATATTCGTCGGATCGGCGGCGTGCTCATTATTATTTTCGGCCTGTACCTCCTCGGCGTTCTGAATTTGAAATTCTTGACCGCCGAAAAACGGCTGCACTTCAGTACCCGACCAGCCGGCTATGTGGGGTCCTATCTGATCGGGGTGGCTTTCGCCGCCGGGTGGACCCCGTGCGTCGGACCTGTGCTTGGCACCATCTTGCTGTATGCCAGCACAACCGATTCATTAATGAACGGGGTGACCCTGTTGGCGTCGTATTCTCTGGGTCTCGGGCTTCCGCTCTTTATCACGGCCCTGGGTGTCGATCGTTTTCTCTCGTACTTCAAACAAGTCCGTGCCTATCTCTGGGGCGTTTCCACCGTGAGTGGCGTCTTTTTGGTCGTGGTGGGGGTGATGATCTATGCGAATTCTCTCACCATGATTACGAGCTTTCTGGAGCGGTATGGGATCGGCTGGTACCTGGGACAGTGACGCAGGATGCTGAAACAGATCGCCAACTTCGTTCTCGGTTCGCCACAATCCTCAACGTACCCAAGAAGGTACGTTTCCGGTTTTGCCTCGCCTGCGGCCTCATTGGATGACCTGTTTGGGCATCCTCGTCTCATGTCAGGTAATGCACACCCAGCCTGAAGCCAAAGTCTGCGATGTGCTCGTGGTCGGCCTTGGCCCGGCTGGCGCGACGGCCGCTTACGAGTTGAGTCGATCCGGTATCTCTGTCATTGCTCTCGAGAAAGATACCCATCCTCGCTATAAGGTCTGTGGTGGCGGACTCTCTGCACGTATTGAGCACATTCTCGGCTCAGACTTTCACTCGGTCGTGGAGCAAAGGATCCATGGCGTTCAATTTACTTATCAAGGGAAAGAGCCGCTCCTTATTGAAGCCGATGGGCCCATCGCCTATATGGTGATGCGCGATCGATTCGATCATCTGTTAGTCGAAAAGGCGCAACAGGCCGGAGCATCGATTTATCAAGATGAGCCCGTCGTGGATTGCGTATCTCTCGTTGACGGGGTGGAAATCACCACGGAGCGCGGACGCTATCGGGCCAAGGTGGTCATCGGAGCGGATGGCGCCAACAGCCGGGTGGCTCAGCGCCTCTTTCCCGGACGCCGGGCCCGTCGAAGCCCGGCATTAGAAAGCGAAGTTCACACCGACCGGGTGTCGGCCTATCCCGGAGAGCGGCGTATTGCGGTGGACGTCGGGGCCACGAATCGCGGATATGCCTGGGTTTTCCCCAAGAAAAATCGACTGTCCATCGGTATTGGGGACTTTCATGGTCGGCCATCGAGCCTCAAACGCATGTTCCATCGCTTTATCATGCGTGATCAGGAGTTGTCGGGGCTGGCGATTCCACCGGCGTTCGGACATCCACTTCCGCTCTACGATGCGCCTCACGCCATGTCAGCCCAGAGCCTGGTTCGAGGCCGCGCTGTCTTGGTGGGCGATGCGGCGCATCTTGTCGATCCTCTGTTTGGAGAAGGGATCTATTATGCTATCCGATCCGGTCAGATGGCTGCTGCGGCGGTCCTAGGCACCTTTTCGGATCCGAGTCGGAGTCTTCTTGACTATGAAGCCGCCGTTCGACAGGAAATTTACACCGAATTCCATGTAGCCTCCCGTCTTGCTCACATCATTTACACGTTTCCCCGGCTGTGCCACCGACTCACTAGTCGGTATCAAGATGTGATCCAGCTGTACTATGACGTGTTCAAAGGACGGGAGACCTACCAAACGTTTTATGCGAAAGCGAAAAGACTCGTCAAAGCCTCGACCAAGGATCTTCTCCGCAGGGCTATCGCCTTCCATTGAAGCCGCTGTCTTTAAGCCGGCAGACGTTTTATCGCGCAGCATTGACCGATGAAATAGGCAGGTTGCTCAAACAGAGGCCAGGCGAGAAAAACCAGAGGCGTAGCTTCTGGGAACGTTGAGATTATTCGACTCGAGATGATTCTGTTTCAGCGATCTGTTAGCACCAGACGCCGAGGCGGCAGAGCGTGGTGCTCCCGGATTGGATCGCATGATCGGGGGTAGGGCTGAGCGCCGTCGCCGGCGAGAGCGAGGGGGTACGGGCCGGCTCCTGGGACGAACCCGCGTGGACAACGGAAGGAATCTTTGTGGTCGTATCGGGTGAAGGAGTGGTCGCCTGGGCCACCGCTTCCGTGGGGTGTTTGGCATTCAGGGCGGCCAACACCTTTTGACCTCTTGCGGCGTATTGATTGTCCGGATAGCGTTCGGTGAACGCCATCAGTTTTTCTCGCGCCCAGTCTTCCGCGCCGATTTCTTTATACGTGAGCGCGAGATAATATAAAGCGTCGCCTGCAATATCCATATCGGGATATTGTTTGAGAATGGCTTCGAAGCGGTGTGCCGCTGCGAGGTAGGCATCGCGCCGGTAGTAGAATTGGCCGACGAACAGATAGGATTGAGCAATCATGCGGTGACAAGCCTGTATGCGTTCGCCCGCGTCACCGTCGTATCGACTGCCTGGATAATCCCTTCGGAGCTTCTGATAGGCGTCTAGAGCCTTATAGATCGGATTGATATCGCGATCGACGGTCTTCACCTGTTTGAAGTGACTTTCTGCAAGCTTGAATTGCGCGTAGGATGCTAAGGTGTGAACGCGGTGCAGGTCTAAAAAATGCTGATATTCGATGATCGCTTCCGCATAGTCTTCTTTGTCAAAGAATGACTCGGCGCGTTTCATGATGACGTTGGGATCGTAGTTTTTTTCAACCGTATCGCCGATAAAGATCTGTTCATCCTTACCGCTCAGGGTTTGACCGCTCGATTTGGTCGACTTGGATGAACTAGAGCACCCCACGGACACGGTGACGAGCATGATGAGCGGAAACAGAACCCAACGACAGCACATACTTACTGATTCCCTTTCTTGATGCGGCATCATCGTAAAGACCTGTAAGGCTATGATCACGGTAGCAAAGGATCTCTACAAATGCAACTCTGATTGACGCCTCCTCCAGTGATCCCTATAATCCGCCGCAGGTTTTGACAGGTACTTCAAAGTGTCTCTTACAATCAACAGGGTATGCGCAGCAGGATAATTGGAACAGGCTCGTATCTTCCCGAGCGGCTCGTCGACAATGGTGAAATCTGCCGTCCCCTGTTGATCGATGCGCAAGCCGTCTTTCGATTGACAGGCATCCGGAGCCGGCATCGGGCGGGTGCTGAGCAGGTAACGTCCGATTTGGCGGAACAGGCCGCGCGGCGAGCTTGTGAGTCTGCGGGAGTCGAGCCGGCATCGCTCGAAGCCGTCCTTATCTCGACGACCTCACCGGATAGGACGCTGCCGTCGACGGCGTGCTCCGTACAGACCCGGCTCGGAATGCGGGGCGCCGCCGCATTCGATCTTGCGGCATCCTGTTCAGGATTTCTCTACGGTCTGTCGATGGCGGATCGGCTGATTCGAAGCAGACAATTTCGACGATGTCTCGTGGTGGCGGCCGAGATTAAATCGCGATGTGTGAATCCCGGTGATGAAACGACCGCCATTCTTTTCTCTGATGGGGCCGGGGCTGCGGTTGTGCAAGGTGAGGAGGTGAGCGCGACGTCCTCCGGTGTACTTGGAATCCGTCTCTACGCGGATGGCGCGCGCTATGGCTTGATCGGTATTCCGGCGGGTGGGTCTCGGAAGCCAAGCACGCTGCAGACATTTGAAAACCAGGAACATGTTATCTGTATGCACGGAGGGCCGTTGTTCAAGACGGCGGTCAAACAGTTGGCCGGAGCAGTCACGGATCTGTTGAAGGAATTCGGCTACGGCCTCAACGACATCAGCCGGGTGATATTTCACCAGGCGAACGGTCGATTGTTGTCCGCCCTGGGCAAGCGACTCGGCCTTGCTCACGGTCAATTATATTCCGTGATCGACCGGATCGGGAATCCATCATCAGCCTCGCTCCCTATAGCGTTGGATGTGGCGAATCGTGAGGGGGCCATACGTGCGGGAGATCTCGTTCTACTCGGCGCATTTGGTGCCGGATTGACCTGGGGAGCGGGCTTAGTGCGTTGGTAGGGCCGGGAAGCGGACGCCGGTCGATCAGATTCGTGCCCCCACAGGGCGCACACCCGGAGGGTGGTTCTCAGGAAGCGGCGTGTCTTGGCGCAAGTCTGCATGCCTACTGGTGCCCCTAGTGCAGTTTTGCCCGATAACGTTCCTCGTCGTTCTGTGTTGAGCGGATAAGGAGTTGTTGATGTTTGGTTTGATTCCAAAGGAAACGGCGTTCTTTGACATGTTTCAAAAGGCGGCGCACAACATGATCGAAGGCAGCCGGTTACTCCAAGAGATGATGGAAAATTTTCAAGATCCCGTCACTCAAGCGCGCCGTATCAAGGACGTCGAGCATATTGGCGACAGCATTACGCATGAGATCGCGAAGAAGCTCAACCAAACGTTCATTACCCCGATTGACCGAGAAGATATTCACGCGCTGGCGAGCGCGCTGGACGATATTCTGGATCTCGTTGAGGCAGTGGCCGACCGATTTGTCGTGTTCAAGGTAACGGTGCCGACCGAGCCATCGGTGAAGCTGGCTCATATTCTGTATCAATCATCGGTCGCCGTGGGCGCTGCAATTGACCGGCTCGGCAAGCCGCATGCCGACGTGACGGAATGTTGCGTGCTGGTGAATAGTTTGGAGAATGAAGCGGACCGCATCACGCGCGATGCGATTTCGTCTCTCTTTGAAGAGGAAAAAGATCCCATTGCCGTGATCAAATGGAAAGAGATTTATGAAAACTTTGAAGAAGGAACAGACCGCTGCGAAGATGTCGCCAATATCCTCGAACGCATTGCCCTCAAGCATATATAGGCTGCTGAAAAAGCCCCCCGCCTGTACGCTCATCCCCACGCTATTTTCAACGTACCAAGGGGGAGATAGCCAGTCTTGGCCGGATAGGCTGAGGACAGGTGTGAGTGTCGCCCCATTAGAGCCAGAGCGGCCTACAATGTCAATCCTGCCGATAGTCGTATGATTCACGAACTCAGCGGTATGCTTTTGCTTGTCGTCGCATTGGCCCTGCTCTTCGATTTCTCGAACGGATGGCACGATAGCGCAAACGCCATCGCGACCGTCGTCTCGACACGCGTACTCAGCCCGTTCGTCGCGGTCATTATGGCCGGAGTGCTGAACGTGGCGGGCGCCTTTATGTCGACGGCCGTTGCGAAGATGGTGGGGTCTGGAATTGTCGATCCGGCGTCGGTGACGCAAGCCGTCGTGGCATCGGCGCTCGGCGGCGCGATCTTGTGGAATCTCTTCACGCTGGTGCTAGGATTGCCGACCAGTTCCTCTCATGCTCTCATCGGTGGATTAGTCGGAGCCGGACTAATGCATGGCGGGTGGGCGGTGGTGAAATTCAGCGGCCTGCGCGCCGTGCTGGAAGCTATGGTGCTCTCCCCATTGCTCGGTTTCTTGATGGGGCTCACCCTGATGGTGCTGATTACTTGGACGTTTTTTCGCGTGGCCCGAAGCGTCGCCACCCGATTGTTCAGTCGGCTCCAACTGGTCTCGGCCGGCTTCATGGCATTTAGTCATGGCGCGAACGATGCGCAAAAAGCTATGGGGATCATCACCCTGGCCCTCGTGTCGGCGGGACAGATTCCATCTGCTGAAGTCCCAGGCTGGGTGATTACGCTCTGTGCGCTGGCGATGGGCTTAGGCACCACCATCGGTGGATGGAAAATCGTACGCACGCTCGGCATGGGGATCGTGAAGTTAGAGCCGGTGCATGGGTTTGCCGCTGAAACGGGGGCAGCCGCCGTGTTGCTGGCGACGGCTCATATCGGTCTGCCGGTCAGCACCACGCACACGATTACATCCGCCGTCATGGGCGTGGGAGCGATCAAACGCTTTTCAGCCGTGCGATGGGGCGTGACGACGAGAATTCTCTATGCCTGGGTCTTTACACTACCTGGGGCGGGGTTGTTGGGCGCGGCTCTCTATCTGTTCCTCTCCGCGCTCTCATGATATCGGGATAGCTGTTCCTGCAGAAGGAAGTCTGACGACAAACCGTGTCCCCATGGGTTGATTCGCCTCCACCCAAATTTGGCCTCCGTGTCCTTCCACGATATGCTTCACGATGGCCAATCCCAATCCCGTTCCACCCAGTTCGCGCGATCGGGCTTTATCCACCCGATAGAACCGTTCGAAGACCCGCGGTCGATCGGCTTCCGGGATGCCGATGCCGTTATCCGAGACGGTGAGCTCCACCAGATCGCTTGATCTGCCATCCACTGTGCCGTCCAGACGGCGAGCTGCAATGGCAATTATTCCGCCGTCGGGCGTGTATTTCACCGCATTGTCCAAGAGATTGGTCAAGACCTGAACCAACCGTTCCTCATCTGCCGATACGCAGGGAAGCGTGTCTGGAAGCGAGACCGTCAGCTGGTGGTCTTTTTTATCGAGGAGGGGCTGAATCAAGGCCACCGTTCGCTCCACGACCGATCGTAGTGAAACGGGATCGCGCTTGAACAGCACCTGTCCAGACTCGATTTGGGAGAGCTGGAGTAGATCGTCCAGGATCAGGTTCAGGCGATCGCTTTGTTTCAAGATGATGTGTAAAAAACGGAGGGCTTCGTCGGGATTGTCCTTCATCCCGTCCAAAAGTGCTTCAACATAGCCTTTGATGGAAGTCAGCGGGGTTCGGAGTTCATGCGACACATTGGCGACGAAGTCTTTCCGGACCTTTTCCAGTCGGCGAATGGCCGTGACATCATGAAACACCAGCACGACGCACGCCTCATTTTCGCGTCGCCCTCCGGCGACCGATGCTTCGACGTGCAACGTGTGGCCGCCGGCAATGGTTGAGATTTCCGTGCTCCGGTTCAGTCGCGTTTCTAAGACCTTCATTACGAGTTCATTAAGCTCCTGGAGCCGAATGACTTCCTGGTAAGTCCGTCCTCGAGCAGTTGCGTTGTGAATCAGAAACGTGCGTTCAAGGGCAGAATTGACTTGGAGCACGACACCCCGGCAATCCAACACCATGACGCCTTCGGCCATAGAGCTCAGCACGGCTAACAATTGGGCGCGATCTTCCGTCAGTTCACGAATGGTGGATTCTAACTGGTCGGCCATATGGTCGAGGGCGTTGCCTAATACCCCGATCTCATCACGATCGGTGGTGGTGATTCGCCGGCGTAACGATCCCGAGGCGAGCTCTCGCGCGACCGCAGCCATCTCGGAAAGCGGGCGTGTCAGCCCCCGTGACAGGAACACGCTGAGGAGGGCCGCTACCAGTAACGCGATCCCGAAGGCAACGGTCAACGCATGTTCAAGGTCGCGAATGCGCGCCTCTAAGGTGGTCATTGGAAGGGCCAGTCGAATGATCGCGAGGATACCCCCATGGGCGGACCGGATCGGGAGGGCGAGATAGAACATCCGCTTGCCCGTCGTCGCGCTGAGTCGAATATCCGTTCCACGCCCGTCAGCAAGTGCACGGGCGATTTCTGGCCGAGTTCGATGATTCTCAAGATGGGTGATGGCCTCCTCGGCCGTTTCGCTATCGGCTAGGACAACACCGTCGGCTCTGATGACGGTCACTCGTGCCAGCGCATGGCCACTGATCGTTTTCACCATCATTTGAAGCTGAGGCGACGAGGCTAAGGGCGAGTCGGCTTCGACCAGCCGTTGCAATGCCACGGCGGCGAGAGCGGTTCGGGACGTCAGGGTTTCTTCCAGCCGAGCGAGTTCGAGCCGTTCAATAGATCGAAGTGCCAGCCATCCGGCTGCAAGCAATCCCACGGTGATGGCGACGAGTGCACTGAGCGTAATCTTCCATCGGATCGGGATGCTCATGTGACGAAGAGCGGGACAAGGATGCTCAAAGCGGCCGTCTCTCTCTCCCTGTCCCAATGTGAAGCTGTCACGGCAAGCGGGCCGAACAACGTACCCTTTGTATCCTTTCCTAAAGGAGGCCGGTGAAGGTGCGGGCACCGAGGCGTACCATACACGTAAGGCGACATGTCTAGTCGGCCGGGAATGAAGCGGGAGGCTTGTTTGAGCATCCTACTAACGATCTCGTAACTTGTAGCCCAGAGATTTGATGGACGTGATCGCCTCGTTCAGCGAGGGGATTTTTTGCTTAAGCCGGCGAATGTGTACATCAACCGTCCGTGTGGTTCCATAATAGTCGTATCCCCACACGGCGTTGAGTAAGGCATCACGCGTGAGCACGCGTCCTGGGTTGCGAAGTAAGTGTTCCAGAAGACCAAATTCTTTCGCCGTAAGGGAAATCTCCGCGCCGTCAGTGACGACTTCATGCCGTGTGAGATCCATTACTAGTTCCCCATAGGTCAAGCGGTTCGGTCCTTCCTGCGCCCGCTCCAGTCGTCTGAAGAGAGCCTTCACCCGTGCGACGAGCGCTTTGGGGCTAAATGGTTTCGTGACGTAGTCGTCGGCGCCGAGCTCGAGCCCGATCACGGTGTCCGCTTCCTCTGCTTTCGCAGTCAACATAATAATGGGGGTGCGAGAGAGACGAGGATCGGCTCTGATTTGCTTGCAGACTTCCAGCCCATCCATTTCGGCCAGCATCAGATCCAGAATGACCAGATTGGGTTGCTCGGATTTTGCTTGCCGTAGACCATCTAACCCTGTCGTTGCCGTGCAGGTTCGATAACCCTCCTTCTCAAGGTAGAGTTGTACGAGATGGAGAATGTCTTTCTCGTCTTCTACAATGAGGATTTTTTTCGCCGTCGCGTCCATGATGACCAAAAAGCGTAAAGGGATCGAAGAAAGGAGTCAAGCTGTCCCTCTGCGATGGAGCGATCTAGGCAATGTACCGTTTGTGCTTCCTGGGTCAGTCGTGAATTCAGTTGACGCATCGAATGGTTCTGACGTATCGTAACCGCTTCTATCAACTGTGCGAGGATGGTCTCAATGATGAAAATCTATCTTGCCAAACCACGAGGGTTCTGCGCCGGGGTCGACCGGGCTATTGAAATTGTCGATCTCTCCTTGAAAGCGTACGGGGCCCCAATTTATGTACGTCATGAGATTGTCCATAGCCGCCACGTCGTCAATACCTTGCGGGATAAGGGCGCGGTATTTGTGGAAGAATTGAATGAGGTGCCGGACGGAGCGATCGTGATTTTCAGTGCGCACGGGGTGGCGAAGGAAGTTTGGGAGGAGTCCACCCGGCGAAATCTGAAGGTCATTGACGCGACATGTCCGCTCGTCATCAAGGTACATAACGAAGTCAACCGGGATTACACGCAGGGGTATGAGTTGATTCTCATCGGCCATGCCGGGCATCCCGAAGTGATTGGAACCTTAGGACAGGTCCCGGACAAGTTTCATCTGGTGTCTTCGGTCGGTGATGTTGAAAAGTTGGAGGTGGAAAACCATCAGCATCTGTCCTACGTGACGCAGACGACGCTCAGCGTCGATGAATGCCGCGATATCGTGGCTGCGTTGAATCGGCGATTCCCGGGAATCAAAGGTCCTCATCAGGAAGATATATGTTATGCGACCCAGAACCGCCAGAATGCCGTAAAAGAACTCGCTAAGCTCTGCGACGTGATCCTCGTAATCGGGTCGCCCAATAGCTCGAACTCCAACCGTCTAAGAGAGTTGGCTGAGCACTGCGGCATCCCTTCTTACTTAATCGACTCCTATCGCGATATTCATATCGAATGGTTGAAGAACGCCCAGGCGGTTGGAATCACGGCCGGCGCCTCTGCCCCGGAAGTGCTGGTCACCGAAGTCGTGGAGTATCTGAAGCGATCGGGCGCTCATGAAGTTGAAGAACTGACCGTCATCGAAGAAGATGTCGAATTTCTCCTGCCCAAGGAACTGGTCACCGTTAAAAACTCCCACGGCGTGTAATCTCTTCAAACATCGCGATATTCTATATGTTGGGCCTCAACCAGCCGGCGCATACTGCCTGCTGTGTTTTATTTTGCTTTTGTTGAAAGCCTATGGTACAAGGGCCCCGCATGGTGGCCCCTCTTTTTGACGAGACTCCTTTCAACTCGTAACGGTCCCGAGGAGGAATGGATGCATCTAAAATCCCTAGAACTGACGGGCTTTAAGTCGTTTGCGGAGGCGAAGATTGAATTTCCAAGTGGAGTCACCGCGGTCGTGGGTCCCAACGGGACCGGGAAAAGCAATGTGGTCGATTCCATGCTCTGGGTGCTCGGAGAACAGAGTGCCAAGACGCTCCGCAGCGAGAAGATGGAAGACGTCATTTTCAATGGGACGGAAATGCGAAAGCCGCTTGGGATGGCGGAAGTTTCGCTCGTGATGGCCGGGATCGACGAAGAACGATTGAAGGGCCTGCCAGCGCTTCCTCATCAGCTCAGCGAATTTCATGAAGTCATGATTACCCGCCGTCTGTACAGAAACGGGGACAGCGAGTATTTGATCAATAAAACACCCTGCCGACTGAAAGATGTCCGGGCACTCTTCCTCGATAGCCGAGCGGGAACCAAGGGTCATACGATCATTGAGCAGGGGCGGATCGAACAGATTTTGAATGCGACCCCCCAAGATCGCCGTGAGCTGATCGAGGAAACGGCCGGGATCGTGCGCTACAAGAAGCAAAAGGCCGAAGCGCTTCGCAAGCTGGACTCGACCCAACAGAACTTGCTTCGCGTCAAGGACATCATCGTCGAGGTGCGCCGACAATTGAACTCGCTCGAACGTCAGGCCCGCCAGGCGCGCTCGTACCAGCATCTGCAGGAAGAAGCCAAAACACTGGAAGTCCGATTACTCGCGCATGAATGCCGGGGACTCCTCGCCGAGCGAACGTCTGTAGAGGCAGAATTGTCTGCCGTCGAAACCCAAGAAGCGACGCATTTAACCGACCAAGGTAGGCTGGAGGGCGAGCTGGAACAGGTCAAGGTGGGGCTTGTGTCCGGCGGCGAAGCTGTGAGTCAAATTCGACAAGACCTAGCAGAAGTCGAGCAGCAACAGTCCCAGGCGCTGACGGCCATGGAGGTGGAGAAGGGACGCCTGAAACTCTATGAAGAGCAGGGCGGCGCCGGCCAGGAGGAGCTGGCACGCCTGACGGCCGACGTGGAGCGCACCGCCACCGCCATACAAGAGCTTCGCACCCGCCTCTCCGCAGATGAAACAGAGGTACTGGAACGAACTCAGGCATGTGCCGAAGTCGAAGAACAGGCAAAGGCGCTAGCCGCCAGGCGAGCCGCCAGTGTTGCTCAAGAAGCACAGGCAAGACAGGCACTGATTGCTGTCACTGTCCATACGACCCGGGCTGAAAATGCCTTGTCCAGTTTGGCGGTGCAAGAAGACCAGGCGCTGCGCCGTATCGATCGATTGGGCCAAGAGTTGGCTGAAATCGAAGCGCAGCATGCCAGCATGCTGGAACGATTCCATGGCGCGACGTCAGGCCGCGTCGAACACGAGCGGACCGCGCAAGACCTTCGCATACAAATTCAGGTCAGGACTGAAGAGACACGGTCCGCAGAAGAACAGGTACGAAACAGTGAAGACACCATCCGCCGGGAACAACAGGCCCTCGCCGCGATCGAGTCTCGCTTGAAAGCGCTCCAAGGCGTGTTGCGGGAAGAAATGGGTTATGGCCGGGAAGGTGAAGATGGGAGTACGTCGCTGCGAGCCGCTTGTGGCGGAGTCAGAGAATCGGTCGCGGAATGGCTCATTGTCCCGCCTGGATTGGAGCGGGCTGTGGAGGCCGTCTTAGGCGAGCGCCTGCATGCCTGGCTGGTCAACGAGCCGGTCGATGCGCGTCGGGCCATTGATTTTCTTACTCAGCAGGGGCTTGGACGAGGTGCCTTCGTTCCGGCCCGGCCTCGCTATCAGCACCGGACCGGTCAATCAGATGGCTGGTGGTCTGTTCTCAAGGGCCAAGCAGGGGTGTTGGGCCGGGGCGTCGATTTGCTCCGCACCGACACCGAATCCCAAGATGTGCTGGCCTGTCTATTTGAGGGCGTCGTCATCGTGAATTCGTTGGAGGTGGCGCTGGAACAATGGGGCCGCGGAATGTGGTCGGCTCCCGATGGACCGACTTTGGTGACGATTGATGGGGAAGTATTGGATGCGGCCGGCGTCATTACCGGCGGGACGGCCGGATCAACCGGTGGTCTCCTGCTTCGGCGCCGAGAAGTCCAGCGATTAGAGGAAGAGCGCCGCGACGTGTCGCAATCACTCGGTGAACATCGTGAACAATTGACCACCCTGATTGCCCAGGCCCAGGCGGGACGGGAAGCCGTGCGCGGGCTCGAACAGTCCATTCGCGAAGCGGATATGCAGATACTCGGATTGGTAAAGGACGAATCGTCGTTTCGCCGGACGGTTGATGAGTTGGCGCATCGTCTCGAGACCATCCGAACCGAGCGGCGGATACAAGAAGAAGAGCGGGCTCGTACGCAGCAGGAGTTAGAGGCGACGCGCAGCGAATTGTTGGCCCAAACTGAAGAAAAAACGATGCGTGAGGCGGCTCTCGAAAATCTGCAACACTCCCTTCATGAGTACGAGGACGAAAACCTGGCATTGCAACATCGAGTGACAGAATCGCGTCTCTGCCTGGCTTCAGTCCGCGCCAGATTAGAACATGGCCAAGCCGATCTGACCCGATTAGGTCGTGAGCATGAAGACCTGACGGCCCGCATGGCGGCGCTCACGCAGCAACTTGGGACGCTGACTGCGTCCGCTGCGCATAGTCGGATCGAACGAGAGCGGAGCGAACAACTTTTCAATGAACTTGACCAGCGGGCGCTCCGCATCCGACGAGACCTGCAGGCTGCCCAGGAGCGATATGATGAGGATTCGCAGGCCGTCCACGTCCTTGATCGCCAGTTGGCTGCCGTTCGTCAAGCCTTAACAGCTTGTCGGGAGACGCGGCTTGGGATCGAAGTTCGCCGGGCCGAGCTCGTGACCCAATTGTCAGTTCGGGAAAGTACCTTGATGGGCACCTATCAACTTTCTTTGGACGCCACCCTGGCACAAGAACCGGAGGCGGCGGAGGGCACGATTCAGGACGATGCGCTCCCCTTGCGGGATCAATTGCAAAAAATCCGTGATCGTCTCGAACGCCTGGGGCCGACGAACTTAGCTGCTATTGAGGAGCACCGAGAGCTCGAGGAGCGGTACCGCTTTCTCACGACGCAGGAAGAAGATCTGTCGAAATCCGTTGCGTCGCTCAAGGAGATTATCACGCGTATCAATCGGACGACCAAGGAAATGTTTCTGGAGACGTTCAACGAACTCCAGCAGAAGTTCGTCGAAGTATTCGCTCGATTTTTCCCCGGCGGCCGCGCGGAACTCGTCTTGGTCGAACCGCAACCTGATCCTGAAGGAGCCATCACCGGCGGTGAAGAGCCGGGCGTTGATATTGCCGCACAACCACCGGGGAAGCGGCTGAAGAGTATCACGATGCTGTCGGGTGGAGAAAAGACGCTGACGGCGATGGCGTTGATTTTTGCGAGCTTCCTGATTCGACCGACACCGTTTTGCATCCTTGACGAAATCGATGCACCGCTGGACGAAGAAAATATAGGGCGCTTTACCACGGTACTCCGTGAATTATCCAACGCGGCACAATTTATCGTGATTACGCACAATAAGCGCACGATGTCGATCGCCGATTCTCTGTTCGGAGTCACGATGGAGGAGCCGGGCGTGTCCAAACTGATCTCAGTCCGTTTGGCTGACCTACAGCCCGTGTAAGCAATCACGGAGCCGTGTATACAGGTTTCCACTGATTACGGTAAGGGCACGCTGAGGCCGGCTCTATTGAGGCCCATGCAGAGTAAAACATTCCCCGCGCACGCGGTGTGCGGGTCTGAAGATCGAACCCTAGTGGTGTCCCTTCATCTTCAATCCATTTGCTTGACAGCCCCAGGGCACTTTGCTATAAACCCACGTTATGGTAATGGTTTTTTTGCGTAGCAGTCTAACCGGCATGCACTGCTTCAAGGCTAAGTTTTCCCACCTTGGCTCAATTTTTCATTGCTAGGTGACAACAGGCAGATGAAGCTCCTCAAGAGTCTCATTATTCGTTTGTCCGATAGCCTACTGGCGTCTATGCCCCGGCGGCTCAAGGTCGGCTCACGACTTCGCGCCATGCCGATGCTGCGATTGGTCTCCGACAATCCGCATCCAGTGGTACATCCGGACCCGACTATTCGTAAACCGGCGGCTTCCATTGGGCATTCGGAATTTATTGATGAGGCCATTCGTCGCAGTAAATCCTGGTTGTTAAAGCGACAACATGCCGAAGGATATTGGGTAGCGGAACTCGAGGCGGATACGACGTTGACGTCGGAATATCTGATGCTTCGCCGCTTCTTGAACCTTGTCGATACGGAGAAGGAACGGAAGGCCGTTCGCTATTTAACCGCGACACAACTTCCTGACGGCGGCTGGCCTATTTACTATGGTGGGCCCTCGGAGATCAGCGCATCGGTGAAGGCGTATTTTGCGCTGAAGTTATGCGGGGTCTCTCAGGATGAGCCGTTCATGGTCCGGGCCAAAGAGGCTATTGTGGCGAAGGGTGGCGTGGCTGCAGCGAATGTCTTCACGAAAATTACCCTGACGCTCTTCGATCAATACGATTGGCGCGGCATTCCGAGCATGCCCCCTGAGATCCTGCTCCTACCGAAATGGTTTTACTTCAGCATCTACGCCATTTCGTATTGGAGTAGAACGGTGCTAATTCCATTGCTCATTGTATTTGCCCATCGCCCGGTCTGCCGGATCCCACGCGAGCAAGGCATCGATGAGTTATATGTACAGCCTCGTCATCTTATGGATTATCGCGACGTTCCCCCGCTGCACAAGGATGAATCTCTCTTTGCATGGCGCAATGTGTTTATCACACTTGATCGGCTGTTGAAGATTTACGATCGCATGCCGATTCGCTCGCTGCGCGATGCCTCCGTCCAGCGGGCGGCGCAATGGATGCTGACGCGCCTCCACGGAAGCGGCGGTTTGGGAGCTATTTATCCCGCGATGGCGAACTCAATCCTGGCCTTGCGTTGTCTCGGGTATGGCGTCGATCACCCGCTGATTGTCAAAGCCTTGCGCGAGATTGAAGCGCTGGAAGTCTACGATTCGGTCGCGACTGCTCAAGGACGGATCGAGGCCCTGCATCTCCAACCCTGTGTGTCTCCCATCTGGGATACCGCGCTCTTCATCAATGCCGCGCTCGAAGCGGGACTGCCGCAGGATCACCCCGCGCTCTTACAAGGCGGGGACTGGCTTGTGTCACGGCAAACGCAGAAAGTCGGTGATTGGAAAGTTTCCGCACCGGCCGCACAGCCGGGCGGCTGGTATTTCCAGTTTGAAAACGAGATGTACCCGGATGTGGATGACAGTGCGGTCGTGTTGATGGCGCTCGCAAAGCTCGAGATGGCGGATCGGCGGGCGCAGCAAGACTCTATCGAACGTGGCTATCGATGGGTCATGGCCATGCAGGGTTCGGATGGTGGCTGGGCTGCCTACGACAAAGATAACAACAAGATGGTTTTTAATCTGATTCCCTTTGCCGATCATCGTGCGCTGTTGGATCCCAGTACGGCGGATCTCACTGGGCGCTGCCTGGAGATGCTCGGCGCATTAGGATACGACCGCAGCCATGCGGCGGTCCGTCCCGCCCTGGAGTTTCTGCGCCGCGAACAAGAAGAAGACGGAAGCTGGTATGGGCGCTGGGGCGTCAACTATATCTACGGCACCTGGTCTGTACTGGCCGGGTTGCGGGCCATCGGCGAAGACATGTCCGCGTCATACATTCAACAAGCCGTGACCTGGCTTGAGTCGGTACAAAATGCGGACGGTGGGTGGGGGGAGTCCTGTCTTTCGTATGCCGATAAGGCCGACGCGGGTCGAGGCGAGAGCACACCGTCGCAAACCGCCTGGGCCCTGCTCGCCTTATTGTCAGCCGGGATGTCCGATTCCATCAGCGTGGTCCGAGGAGTCAATTATCTGCTTCGGCATCAGCGGGAAGATGGATCCTGGGAAGAAGTTCGCCACACCGGCACCGGCTTCCCGCGCGTCTTCTACCTCCGCTATCACTGGTACTGCCAGTATTTCCCTCTCTGGGCGCTTGCCATGTATCGGAACATCCGGACTCGCGGGCAGGCGCGGGCCGACGAGTTACGTCTGGCCGCGTTTGAAGCGGGACTGTTCCGATCGGATAACTAATCGCATGTTCCGTTGCCCTCTGTGGCGGCGTGGGCAGTGGGGTTCCGATTGAAACGCGTCGGAATTTTTGCCGCCACGCGATGGGAAAGGCAAGCCATTCAGGACGTTCTTTCCGTAGATACGATCCAACATGATAGCGGGTACTATCGCGTCTTCGGGCGACGTGGACGCTGCCAGGTCGTCCTCGTCCAGACAGGCATCGGCCCCGCAAGAGCGCGCGCGGTTTGCCAAGCGGTCTTGCAAAACCAGCCGCTCGATGTGGCGATTTCCTCGGGGCTCGCGTGCGCACTCACGGCATCATCCATTGGGGAGTTGTTCATCGGCACCGAGGTCATCACGGCACGAACCGACGGGGCGAAGCAGCTTCGCGCCGAGGTCATGTGCGATCAGGCATGGGCCGACCTGGCGCTGCGTTCGGCACATGCCGAAGCGCTCCCCGCGCGTGCAGGACGGTTTGTCTCGCTGCCGCGCATTATCTTCAGAGGTAACGATAAACGTCGGGTCGCGATAGAGACAGGAGCCGTGGCCCTGGATATGGAGAGTGCCGCGATCGGGGCGATGGCGGCCGAGCATCGAACTCCGTTCGCCGTTATCCGGGCGGTCTCCGACCTACTGGATGAAGATCTGCCCCTCGATTTTAATTTATTCTTGGAACCAACTGATTGGCTAAAAGGGGCGTGGACATGCGTCTCGCGACCAGCCAGCCTCCTGGGTCTCCGCCGCATGCGGACTCAAATGCGCACGGCTTCTCGACGAATCACCGCCGTCTTCGAAAGACTCCTTGATGACGTGGACCACGAAGGGATTGACCGGTAGATAACAGCATGTTGATCACGGCGCTTGAACGTCTAGGTGAAAAGACCCTGTTTCTGATTCAGGAAATGGGGCGGATGCTTATGTTTCTGACCACAACGTTCGCATGGCTTATGCGTCCGCCGTTTCGTCCTTATCAAGCGGTGAAGCAGTTGCACTTTATCGGGTTTAAATCCATGTTCGTCGTCGTCCTCACGGCGATGTTCACCGGGATGGTCTTAGGATTGCAGGGGTACTATACGCTGCGAAAATTCGGCTCGGAGGGCCTTCTTGGATCGGCCGTCGCCCTAAGTATGATTCGAGAGTTGGGCCCGGTTCTCGCCGCATTGATGGTCACTGCACGAGCAGGGTCGGCGATCACCGCAGAGATCGGTATCATGCGCATCACGGAGCAGATCGATGCGCTGGATACTATGGCGGTCAATCCTCAGCAGTACTTGGTCGCGCCGAAACTGGTGGCAGGGCTGATCGGTGTGCCTCTCCTCGTGGCGATCTTCGATGTCGTCGGCATATGGGGAGGCTACCTCGTCGGTGTCGATCTACTCGGCGTCAGCGCGGGGTCTTATTGGAGCTCGATTGAATCCGCCGTTGACTGGAAAGACGTGTACGGAGGTATCCTCAAGTCGATCAGTTTCGGACTCATCATCACGTGGGTGTGTTGTTATAAAGGGTTTTATACGAGGATGAGCTCGGAAGGATTAGGAACGGCGACGACGGAAGCGGTGGTGCTCTCGTCCGTCTTGATTCTGGTATGGGATTATTTTTTGACCTCAGTGCTCTTGTGAGTAAAAGCCATCAGCCGTCCGCTGCACGGTAGGACGGATGCGTTTTGCTGAGAGCTGACGGCTGAAAGCTTCCTTGCTGTTAATATGATCAAGCTCATTGGCGTTGAAAAAACTCTAGGTGGCCAGCGCGTCTTGCGCGGCGTCAATCTGGAGATTCCCCAAGGGAAGCTCACGACCATCATCGGCCGAAGCGGTGAGGGGAAGAGCGTTCTGCTGAAACACATGATCGGGTTGTTGCAGCCGGATCGAGGGCAAGTGTGGGTCGGCGACATCGAATTGTCACGGCTGAGAGGTCAAGCGCTCAATGAAGTCCGGAAGCGTTTTTCGATGTTGTTTCAAGGCGCCGCCTTGTTTGATTCCTTGACGGTCTTTGAAAACGTCGCATTTCCGCTGCGTGAAAAATTTCGCTGGCCGGAGGAACAGATCAAGTTGCGGGTGGAAGAGCGCTTGGACCAGGTCGGTCTTGCCGGGATGGGACACAAGTATCCCGCTGAGCTCAGCGGAGGAATGAAAAAGCGTACAGGACTCGCGCGTGCCCTTGTCGTGGAGCCTGAAATCGTTTTGTTTGATGAACCGACAACGGGTCTGGATCCGCTCATGGCGAAAACCATCCATGACCTCATCGTTGCGATGCAGAAAAAGTTTGGATTTACCGGCGTCATGGTCAGCCATGAGGTGCCCGGTATTTTCGCTATTTCGGACTGGGTTGCGATGTTACGGGAAGGGAAAATCGCATTGATGGCGCCTTCCACAGAATTTCAAGCCACAACGGATCCCGCGGTGCGCGAGTTTATCACCGTTGGCGGTACGGTTCCGTTGCAGGCGTGCCGTACAATCTGAAAAGAGAATCTCTTGGGTGAGGCTCTCTGATTTTCCTGCGTGTAGCCACGCATAACGAGGTACGAGGACAACCACATGCAGAAAGCGAAAGTCGAGTTAGTCGTCGGAATATTCGTGGCAATCGGTCTCGTCTGTCTTGGGTATCTGTCGATTAAGCTCGGCAAGCTCGAGGTCGTCGGCGGTAATCAGTACGACGTCGAAGCGGAGTTCGATTCTGCGTCGGGCATTAAAGCTGGTGCAACGGTGGAAATTGCCGGTGTGGAGGTGGGGCGGGTACGGACCATCAAGTTGAAGGATGATCGGGCCATGGTGCTCCTTGCCATTCACGATGGTGTGAAATTGTATACGGATACCATTGCATCAATTAAAACGCGCGGCATCATAGGAGAGAAATTTATGGCGTTGTCTCCTGGAGGTGGTGGAGATCCATTGAAACCTGGAGATAAAATACGCGACACGGAATCCGGTGTCGATTTGGAAGAATTAGTAAGCCAATTCATTCATGGAAACGTCAAGTGAGGAGGACGGCGACTGTCAGACCGGGTCGAGCGGCTCGCACAAGGACCCTGGTCGATTTGAAAAGGACTGCGTCTGAGGCGGCTCGGTATCATCGCGGCGCACAGTGGAGGCTACTTCCGCCGTTATCTCTGCGATGGTGTAAGGGGGAAACATGCAAGCAAGACCGATGAAGCAGACGTTATTGGTATGTGGCCTGACCATTGCCATATGTGTGTTGTCGTTCAGTATGCCATTGGTCGGCCTCGCGGCGAGTGCGACGGATTCGGTCAAGAGGACGATCGATCAGGTAGTGCAAATTCTTCAAGATAAGGAGATGAAGAAGCCGGATCGAGCCGATGAGCGGCGTCGGCTGATTGAAAAGACGATTGGAGATCGATTCGGTTGGGAAGAAATGGCCAAGCGGACGCTAGGTGCGCAATGGGCGAAGATGAACGAGAAACAACGCCTGGAATTCGTGGATTTGTTCCGTACGCTGCTGACGAATACATACATCGGGCGGATCGAAAGCTATTCAGGCGAGCAGATTCAGTATGTCAATGAACGGCTTCAGGACGGATTTGCGGAGGTCCGCACCAAGGTATCTTCCGGCAAAACCGAGTTTCCTATGGATTATCGCCTCTTGAACAAGTCCGGAGACTGGCACGTGTACGATATCGTGCTGGATGGGGTCAGCCTGGTGGCGAACTATCGCGGACAGTTCAACAAGATTATCCATTCCTCCGGTTATGATGACCTCGTGGAGAAGTTGCGCACGAAATCGGAAAAAATCACGCCCCCGTAAGGACCCCTGGCTCCCGTCATGATTCTTGCCTTGTGCCGCTCGGTCCTTTTTCTGTTACTGGTTTCGATCGGGCCGATCGGCGGCTGGGCTGTGCCGTTCACGGTACGGGCAGATGTCTCGTACTTTCCCATCCCCTCCGTCTCCACCTCAAAGAATGACGGCAACGATGCCGGATTTATCGTGCCGACCCTCGTAACAACTCCGCAAGGCGAATTGCGGTATGTGATTGCCCCTATGTTTGTGGTCAACTCCATCGTCGGTGCGCGCGGCTCGTTGAACCTCTTTCGCTATGAGCCCGGCGGACGCGAGCTGCGATTTATTGCGTCCTATACGGAAGAAATTGAGCGGAAGGTCGTCTTCAGCTATACGGATCCTGCATTCAGGAATGGCCGATATGCGATGACCTTCGGCGGGTCATTTTTCAAAAATGCCACCTCGCGCTTTTACGGGATCGGCCAGGAAACCCCTTTAAGTGATCAAACCAACTATACCGCACGGGAGGTTCGCGCGAACTGGAAATTTGGCGTGTATTTGAACGAGGTCACCCAGATTGCGCTCGGTGAACGATACCGCGAAGTAGCCGTTCAGAGAGGAGCCACGAATCTTCCATTCTCTGCCGAGGAGTTTCCCAATGTTGTCGGGATGCAGGGAGCCGCTATATTTGGTCATCGTGCGACCTTTCATTACGATACGCGCGATAGTCTCGTCGTTCCCACGGTCGGGTCTCAAGTTACTGCATACGCCGAATTGAATCAGAATCTGCGCAATGGGGATCATCCTGTCTATTCTCGCTACGGATTGGAATTGAAAAAACTCTTCCCGAGCGATTCGAAACGCTTGATTCTGGTGGTCCGAGGTGAATTGCAGACGACATTTGGAACCCAGGTGCCGTTCTACGAACTCAGCTCGTTGGGCGGACAGAATAACTTGAGAGGGTATGGGGTCGACCGGTTCATCGATAACCATTTGGCCGCCTTAAGCATCGAGGAACGAATCCACGTGATGCGGATCCGCGTCATGAACGTGATCGCCGATTTTGAAGTAGCGCCATTTGTCGATGCCGGCACTGTATTTCCTTCATTCCGTTCGCTGAGCAGCCGCCAACTCAATGATTATAAAATCACTCCCGGGATTGGATTCCGCGGCATCGTGCGACCGAACATCGTCGGCCGATTGGATTATGGGTATAGTACAGAAGGCGGTGCCGTCTTCGCCGGGCTGGACTTTCCGTTCTGACCGCCAAAGACCATCGATCCTTTAGGCGTAAATGCTTGACAACACAGGTATGATATGGGACACTGCATCGTCCCCTCGTGAGGCTCGTGCTACCATACGTTCTTCAGTCACACGCAACCGTGTTTCAAACCCCAACACTAAATAAATAGCCATTTTCCCAGGAGTGAAACTATGTCGCTGCTGAAGACGATTCACAGCCCGATGGACTTGAAACGTATGGCTCCGGAGCAATTTCCACAATTGTGTCAGGAGATCCGCGAGGAAATTCTGTCAGTTGTCTCTCATGTTGGTGGGCACTTGGCTTCCAATCTCGGTGTGGTCGAACTGACGGTGGCCTTGCAATATCTGTTGGATACTCCCCAAGATAAGATTGTGTGGGATACCAGCAATCAGGCCTATACGCATAAGTTATTGACCGGACGACGCGAGCAATTCCATACCCTTCGTCAGTATGGTGGGTTGAGCGGTTTCTGTAAGCGTGAAGAAAGCGTCTACGATACCTTCAATGCAGGCCATGCCGGCACGGGAGTCTCTGCAGCTTTCGGAATGGTGGAAGCGCGAGACCAGCTCAAGCAATCACATAAAGTGGCGTGTGTCGTCGGCGATGGAGCATTGACTTCAGGGATGACGCTTGAAGCGTTGCATCACGCCGGCGGGCTGGCTAAGGATTTTCTCGTCATTCTCAATGACAACCAAATGTCGATCTCGAAAAACGTCGGATCGATTTCCGCCTATCTGAACCGTACGTTCACCGGCGAATTTTACACGCGGATACGAGAAGAAACGGTTCAATTTCTGCAAGCGATCCCTCAGATCGGGCAACCAATGCAGAAGATGGCCAAGCGGGCGGAAGAGTTGGCCAGAGGGCTCATTTTGCCGGGACTCTTGTTCGAAGAGCTGGGGTTCCGGTACGTAGGGCCTATTGACGGTCACAATTTCGAACATCTGCTGCCGACATTGGAGAATGTGCTGAAGCTCAAGGGACCGGTTCTGTTGCATGTCATCACGAAAAAGGGTTTGGGCTATGAGCCCGCGATCGAAAACCCAGTGTGGTTTCATGCCTGTCCTGCGTTCGTTCGAGAGACGGGACAACCGGCCAAGAAAGCCGCACGGCCAAGCTACACAGCGATCGCGATGGACAGCTTGGTGAAGCTGGCGCGACAGGACGAGCGCATTGTGGCCATCACAGCCGCTATGTGTGAGGGCACGGGGCTCAATGTGTTCGAAAAAGCCTTTCCAGATCGGTTGTACGATGTGGGGATTGCCGAACAGCATGCAGTCACCTTCGCAGCCGGTCTCGCGACGCAAGGCATGCGCCCCGTTGTCGCCCTGTATTCGACGTTCCTTCAACGGGCGTACGATCAGGCCGTGCATGATGTCGCCACACAAAACCTTCCCGTGACATTCTGTATTGATCGGGGCGGTTTGGTGGCGGAAGACGGGACGACTCATCATGGTGCGTTTGATATGGCTTTTCTCCGTCATGTTCCGAACATGGTCGTGATGGCGCCGAAGGATGAAAATGAATTGCAGCATATGATGAAGACCGCCCTTCAATATGAAGGCCCTGCATCGATCCGGTACCCGCGGGGCGTGAGCCTTGGTGTTGAAATGGATGCAGAGCCGGCCGCCTTGCCCATCGGGCGAGGCGAGCTGTTGAAAGAGGGGACTGATGTCGCCATCATCGCGATCGGTGTCACCGTCTGGGAAGCCTTCAAGGCCGCTGAGCGCCTGGAACAGGACGGCATTTCGACAACGGTTATGAATGGTCGGTTCGTCAAGCCGTTAGATGCCAATCTCATCGGTGACGTGGCGAAAAAGGTGCGGTATGTCGTGACCGTTGAGGAAGGGGCACGAATGGGAGGGTTCGGCTCGGCAGTGCTCGAAGCGCTCTCGGATCTTGGCCTCACTCATCTCCGCACGAAGGTGCTTGGACTTCCCGATTGGTACATTGAGCAAGGTCCTCAAGATCTTCTTCGTGAACGCTATGGATTGACGGCAGACGGCATTTTTGAAAGTGTGAAGGAATTGGTCGCACAGGAAGTCACGGGCCACCGTTCCACTTCCGCGCGTGGAAACCTTGCGACCGCCGGCTTCACGCAGAAGCGAGAGTCATTGGGAGACGAGCAGGGAAGTTAATCCCTGGCATCACGGTATGTACATCACACGACGCAAGACCAGGCAGATCCGAGTCGGGAAGGTCAAGATTGGCGGCGATGCGCCCATTTCCGTGCAGTCCATGACGACGACCGATACGCGGGATGTGACGGCAACGGTAGAACAAATTCGACGGCTGGAGGAAGTGGGCTGCGAATTAATCCGCGTGGCGGTGCCCGACATGGAAGCGGCCGACGCGCTTCCCAAGATTAAAGCCGAGATGACTGTACCGCTCATTGCCGACATCCACTTTGATCATCGCCTGGCATTGAAGGCCGCCGAGGTCGTTGATTGCGTCCGGATCAATCCCGGGAACATTGGCGCATGGTGGAAAGTCACGGAAGTGATCAAGGCCGTGAACGATCATGGTATTCCACTGCGCGTTGGGGTCAACGGCGGGTCGTTAGAACGGCACTTGCTTGAAAAGTATGGATATCCAACGGCGGAAGCGCTATCCGAATCGGCGCTGAACGCGGTCCATGCACTCGAGGATGTCGGCTTTACCAACATGAAAGTCTCGCTGAAGGCGTCCGACGTACATATGGCCATCGACGCCTATTATCTCTTTTCCCAGCAATCGAACTATCCGCTGCACATCGGAATCACTGAAGCGGGGACCGCGATGACCGGGGCGGTCAAGTCTGCGATTGGATTAGGATGGCTCCTTTCGAGCGGCGTGGGTGATACGCTTCGCGTGTCATTGGCGGCGGATCCGGTGGAAGAAGTGAAAGTCGGATTTGAAATTCTGAAGTCGTTGGAACTTCGGCATCGCGGGATTAATGTGATCGCCTGTCCCACATGCGGTCGGGTCGAGATCGATGTCGTCCGTATGGCCAACGAGCTGGAAAAGCGTCTCGGGCATATCAAAACGCCGCTCAATGTTTCCGTGCTCGGCTGCGTTGTCAACGGGATCGGTGAAGGCAAAGAGGCTGACATCGGCATTGCCGGTGGTGAAGGCGTCGGTATTCTGTTTAAGAAAGGCAAACTCGTCCGCAAGGTACCGATGGCCGAATTAATGGAGTGTCTGATTCAAGAGGTGGATCAGATGGCCAAAGAGAAAGAAGCTGAAGACACCGATTCGATGCCGTCGAGCAATGGACGACATGCCGGCTTCACCTGGGATCCCACGGATGCGCCCATTCCATCCACGTTGGGTCGCGAAATTCCTGTCCTTCAGAACAAACGCTAATCTCTTCTCGCACTTTTTTCGCGCCTTGTTTTAATTTCCAACACGCCGTTATAATGCCCGCCATGGCGCCGTACCCAAGTGGCTAAGGGAGCAGTCTGCAAAACTGCGATGCGGCGGTTCGAACCCGCCCGGCGCCTCCACCTTTACACCTCACTCGTGCCTTTGTCATGCGCGGGCGGAACGTCTTTCATTCAACACCGTCAACACCATCCGAAACGTTTATACAGGCAGGCCCAGAATCGGGAGCCCGGCCGGCACGCTCATCGTAAAGACCTGCGATAGGAGCGCTAACCGTTGCTCGGTAGCCGGGCGAGGCGCCGTTTCTGGTGCACCCTACGTTTCTGCTCTATTCTCGCAGAGGCGCATGTTCCTGTGCCTGGGGGCGGCTAATCCCGTTTCGCTTGTGATTTTCGACTCGCGTCCGAGGGGCCTGCGGATGTGCCTAAACCCTCGTTCTTAGATTGCGAGGTCGGATTAGATGTTGGATTCGCCACACCCTCGAGAATGCGCAGTCGTTCCCGAAGCCCCAGCAGTTCGGTCTTATAGCTCTCTCGTAAGATGTCCGTGAGTCGTTGGACTTGCTGGTCAAGAGACGTCGCGAGAGGGCTCAGGCCTCCGACGGTAGTCTCAAAGCTTTGATGGTCTGTAAGCAGACGCTGTTGGAGTTCAAGATCGGTCTTCAGAGACTCCACTAAGCGTTTCGTTGACCGGTCCAACCCTTCATAAGACCGTCCCATGGACTCGACGTTGGAATAGATCACGGTCTTCAGAGCATCCACTGACTTGGCGAGATCTTCCTGGCGTTTGTCTTGGGCGCGTTGAATGGATTTAATGTCTCGGAGTTCTTCTTTCATCGTGGCAGTGAGCGCGTCCAATTTCCGCGTCACTGTATGATCTAAGCGCTCCATATCACTCGTCGTGGTACAGGCCGATAGTCCTCCCAGGAGAAGTATGACCATTAGGCGGGGAAACTGTACTGGGATCTCCATATTTCCTCCTACAAGAATCATGAACACAGTATAAGGGCGGAGAAGCGAAGATTCAGTCGGTTGAAAAGGGCTCCAAGGGGTAAAATCAACTTACGTAATGCGACCTTCATTGTTACGAGTACGGTGGTCGATGCGATGGTGTGGCATGAGTTGCACGTAGGCCTCTCGCCGATAGCGCGATCTTTCCCGATACCTCTACACTGAATCATGCCGCGGAAACTTCAGTCTGCCAGTATTTCATTCGGCCTGGTCACCATTCCCGTCGATTTATTCAGTGCAGTCTCAGATCAGGATATCCATTTCCACCAGGTGCATGGGAAGTGCGGCTCCCGCATCAAGCAACAGCTCTTCTGTCCGACGTGTGAGCGTGTGGTGGAACGTAGCGAACTGGTGAAAGGTTACGACATTGCAAAGGGGAGTCTCGTCACCTTCACACAGGAAGAATTAGAGAAACTAGAAGCGTCAGAGTCTGCTAGTCTGGAAATTTTACAATTTGTTCCATTGATGTCCGTCGATCCAATCTATTTTGAGGACACGTACTTCTTGGGACCTCAGAAAGGGGGAGAGAAAGCTTATCATCTTTTGGCGCAAGCGATGGAGCAGACCCAGCGCGTGGCGCTGGCGAAATTTGTCTGGCGGGGCAAGGAAAATTTGTATCTCGTCAGGCCGGCACAGGGTGGGCTCATCTTGCATCGTATGTATTACGCCGATGAAGTGCGCGACTTTGCCGAGATCTCCAAGGGACAAGGCACCATCACCGAACAAGAGATGAAATTAGCCACGCAACTGATTGAAACCATTTCTCAGCCGGAGTTCACACCGAACGCCTTTCATGATGAATATCGCCTGCGTGTTCTCAATATGATCGAGCAGAAAGCAGAAGGCAAAGAAGTGACCATTCAGCCGAGGGCCAAACCAGCGCCCGTGCTTGATCTCATGCAAAAGTTGAGAGAAAGCCTGCAGCAAGCGGGGACAAAGCCACAAAAGCCGGTTGTGGCCCTTCCCGCCGAGCGACCATCTCGTAAGAGGGCGAATGCCGGGAGGAAATGATTCCTTCCTATACGACGGATGACGTGCTCCGCATCCTGCATCTTTCCGCCGAGACCTTTCGCGCCTGTCTCCGTGCCGCTTCATATCCCTCCCAGCGAACGTCGAGACAGCCGCGCTTCTCCTTTCAAGATTTGCTCATTCTTCGTACCGCCAATGGTCTGCTGCAGGCCGGCATTCCGGTTAGCCGTATCCGAAAGGTTCTTGCTTCTCTGAAGCGACAATTGCCCGACGATCAGACCCTGTCGCATGTGAAGATTTATGCCGATGGCCGGCGTGTCGTCGTGTGGGACGCCATGGGACAATGGCAACCGGATTCGGGGCAATTCCTGCTGAATT
The DNA here is from genome assembly GCF_965152615.1 of Nitrospira sp. Nam74. Classification (NCBI taxonomy): domain Bacteria; kingdom Pseudomonadati; phylum Nitrospirota; class Nitrospiria; order Nitrospirales; family Nitrospiraceae; genus Nitrospira; species Nitrospira sp. Nam74. The sequence continues at coordinate 1,213,644 of NZ_OZ224220.1, forward strand.
TTGAAGCCGAGGAGGTAAAGCGACCGGCAAATATCCGGACGCTACCGGGTCGCCGCCACGCCACGCAAACTCGACTGACTGCACATCAGTGGTACGAACGGGCGCTCGAATTGGAGCAGGATTCACCGGAGGAAGCGTGCCGTGCCTATGAAGAAGCGGTGAAGGTGGACCATACCCTTGTCGAAGCGCATCTCAACCTTGGCCTCTTGTATCACATCAATGGTCAGCTAGACCGGGCAGAAGCCTGTTATCGAAGCGCGATCCAACACGGACCCGGCGAAGCACTGGGGCATTTTAATTTGGCCGGCGTGCTCACGCAGAAAGGGGATCGGCACGGGGCCATTGCGGCCTATACCAGGGCAATAGAGTGCCAACCCGATCTGACTGAGGCGCACGAGCAATTAGCTCTGCTGTACGATGCCGAGGGGAATACGACAATGGCGTTTCGCCATGGATCTGCCTCGTATCAACTCAAAAAATCGCATGCGCGCCATAGCCGCCCTTCTCTTCGACGCCCACCTCACTCGCCGACCTGACCATAGGGTACAGAAGCCTCAGGTCATGCCAAGCCGATGCTCGTGCTCGGCACGCTGAACGTAGTTGCGGGTCGCACGGATTGTCATGAGTATCAATCAGTCAAAAATTAACCGTCGTCCGTTCAGCATAAGGAACAACTGTCGAAACTTCATGGGCGCCTAATGATCGACGAGAAAGGTTATGGACGCGTGGAGTACTGAATAAGGACAACGGGTAGCTAGCTTACATGGCCTGCGTCATTTTTCGAATGACGTGAACTTGAGACTGCGTTAAGAAGAGCGCCTGCTCCATTAGGCCTTTCACCTTTTGGAGGCGTGCACCGTCCAACGCGTGCAGGCTTTGATCGATGTCACGTGATGCGACGAGGGCGAGGTTTTCGAGCTCGGTCATTTGTGTCGCGAAATCTTTCAGCAACAGATGCATTTCTGCACGGTGATGTCGAAGCCCATAGGTCTCCAGTGCCCGTTTGACGGCCAGAGCCACGACTTCTCCTTGGAATGGCTTGTACAAACAATCATAGGCTCCGGCTTCAATCGCACGAGTAGTAAAGGTCATTTCGCCGTGTCCAGTCATCAGCAGGACAGGCGTTAAGGGCAGCAGTCGTCGAGCTTCGCGCAGTATTGAAAATCCATCCACAGCGGGCATCTTAAAGTCACAAATGATCGCCCCGTAGGGGGTCGTCGTCATCCGTGCAATAGCATCTTCTGGAGATTGGCAAAGATCGATCTGTAGGGATGGCACACGAAGTTGAAGCGCGACCGGGAGCGCTTCGAGGAGGGCCGGATCATCGTCGACAATCAACAGTCGGTTCTCATGATAAGTACGGTCGGAGCCATGGGTGAGAAGCCCGCTTAGTGTGCGCCGCTTTGCCAGCGCAACAAAGCAGTTGACCTTCGCCTTGATGATGTTTGGTGCCACCGGCCGAAAGAGAAAATCGACTGCACCGAGCGCATAGCCTTTTTGAATATCCAGTTCATCCTGATGATAGGCTGTCAAAAAGATAATAGGGATGTCATGAGACTTCTCTCGTGCCCGGATGAGCCGCGCCGTTTCGTAGCCATCCATAGTGTCCATCTTGACGTCCAAGAGGATGGCGGCAACATCTTCTTTTAAGAGGATTCGGAGAGCTTCATTTCCGGAGAGGGCAGTGAATATGATTCGATCAGGACCGTCAAGGAGCGCTTCAAGAGCATTCAGATTGGCCTGGTTGTCATCCACCACAAGGATGTTGACCTTATCCGTCGATTGACTCGTGTGCTGCTCGGTGGCGATCATCGTGAGGCTCTGGGGAACAGGAAAGGTCTCAGAAGCTAGCAAAAGCGAACGTAGAGCACAATAGGACATGAGATTACGTAGTCTTTGTCGAATCAGGGTATGTTGGGGCACCTGTCACCGGCATGCAGCCTTTGTTACAATCAGCAATAGATGAATATGTTCGCAATGAGGAAAGGGGAGTACCGATGGCCGTGCAAGTCTACGGATGCAATCATGTAGCAATTGAGGTCGATGATGCTGAAAAGGCTGTGAACTTCTACTCAGACGTATTTCATTTGGAGATGCTGCGGGGCGGGGAAGGGGCGGCATGGTGCAAATTAGGTGAACACCAGTTCATGGCCATATTTGAGGTGGAAGAGCTTCGATCGGACCGCGTGAAACATTTCGGACTCATGGTACGTGATGAGGATCAGATCAGCGAGGTTCGTGAAAAAATCACGACGAAGTATGGGCTTACCCTTGAACCGCATTTCCGTTGTGATTTTAGAGATCCCTGGGGTAATCGGATTCAGGTGGTTGATCTCCATGATGAATCCCTAGTCTGGTTACTGCCCTATGGCGAAGTGCAAAAGGCCGGGATTACATTTCAGACATAACGGCAACCCCGGGGAAGAGCGATAAGCCATGGGCGGCCTTATTATCTTATTGACGGCGGTGGCCATGATTGGGTGCAGTCGGTTTACTCTCGAGGGTCTGAACCACGAGCAGGCCTTCCAGGCCAATGGTGCAGATGAACGCTCGGAGAGTAATCTCCCCGCAATCAAAGCCTTGCTGGCCCGAGAACGACAACTGTTCCATGCCGTATCCACACGGACCAACACGACAGAGAGCAAGTTGTCATTACAGTCGTCGTCGACGGGCGAGCTTGCCCCTTCATCAGCGTCTCCAACATCAAGTTCGGAAGAGGTGGCATCGGCTCCCCTTCGCCTGCTTTTGCCGACTCTCCACCCAAGCACAACGGCATCTCAACAGGCGCTGCAAGTCCAGGTTCCGGTGCCTAGGACAAGATCTTCGGCCGACTATTCACCACAGAACCGTCCCCTAGTCCCGCCCTATACCTTTTTCGCTCCGACCGGGTCAGCGTACCCCGGCACTATCCGGTGTGTGCCGGATTATCTTGGCGGGCAGCGCTGCCATAATGCTCCTTAAAACATCTCATTCGGATGTGCCGCTAACCAATCTGTCAAGCCGGGAAGGCGAAAGGACAGGAATTGTTGAACTTTTGTGCAAGCGAGCGACGTGTCGGCAGGACGAGGTGGTCCTGAATAGGTCAATCGCGAGGTCGGTTCAAGTTTTGGGCGGAGCTGTGGCCAGCGTTGAGCAACTAATTGGCCGATTTGCCACCGCGACAGTCGTTCAGTTCCTGCAATATGGTACAGACCTGCCTGATTCTGCTCAATCAATTCCCATACAGCTCGGGAAGTCACGCGGGCGGCGATAGGGCATCGAAATTCATCCGTGAATAAGCGAGTCGTGCGGCCGGCTTCCCAGGCTCGGCGCAGTTCTTCATTGAATCCACGGTTGCCGTTCGGTGAGGTGCCTCCGTTGAGCCCCGTGCGAATGACCGTGTGTTCGCGGTTCTTTAACACGGCACATTCTGCCGCTACTTTCGTTTCGGCATACACACTGAGTGGGTTGACGTCAGCCGTTTCATCATAATGCCCGGCACGTCCATCGAATACTAGGTCGGTTGAAAAGAAGATGAATCGGATCTTCCGTGCCAGCTCCGCCAGTCGTAGGGTCATCTCGACATTTAGTGCCCAAGCCTGTGCGGGATCGCGCTCACACGCGACTGTGCTCGCTAATGCCGCGCAGTGAAGAATCACGTCGGGTTGAATGGCCTCAAACGTCTGGCGAACAGTGGTCCCGTCTGTAAGATCGACCTGGTGTCGCGTCGTTCCGTAGGTCTCCCAGTGTGGAGGCGCAGACTGTAGGAGCGCACTGCCGATAAGTCCACCTGCGCCCGTGATCCATGCACGCAAAGGTTCGGCGCCTCTCCTTCCATTCGCGGTGGTTGAGGGAAATCGGATATGCATGGGTCGAAATATACTAGAAAAATGCGATATCCTATAGTATGTTGTGCGGCAGTCGCGCAGGTGCGTATAGGCGCCGAGAACCTAAAGGATGACAATATGGCTGTACCCATTTCTCAGATGTACACGGTGGCATCGTATGTATTGACTCAGAAAATGAGAGGGGTGAAGCGCTATCCTCTCGTCTTGATGCTGGAGCCGCTGTTTCGCTGCAACCTGGCCTGTGCCGGCTGTGGGAAAATCCAATATCCTGATCATATTCTCGATAAGCGCCTCACTCCGGAGCAGTGCTGGGCAGCGGCTGACGAATGTGGCGCGCCTATGGTGAGCATTCCTGGCGGAGAGCCACTCATTCATCCTGAAATGCCCCAGGTCGTCCGAGGATTGGTTGAGCGCCAAAAATATATCTATCTCTGCACCAATGCGATTCTGCTGGAACGGAAGCTCGACGAGTACACGCCGTCAAAATACCTGACGTTTAGCGTTCACATGGATGGCCTGCAGGAAGAGCATGATCACGCCGTCTGTCGGGATGGAGTCTATGATGTGGCCATCAAGGCCATTCAGGCGGCTCTGAAGCGGGGGTTTCGCGTCACGACGAACACGACGTTGTTCGACGATGCAAATCCCGCCCGCGTGCGCACGTTTTTCGATGAGATGATGAAGCTTGGCGTCGAAGGGATGATGATCTCTCCGGGGTACAGCTATCAGAAGGCTCCCGATCAAAAGAATTTCTTGAAACGCAGCCGGACGCATCAACTCTTTGCGCGTATTTTGGGCGATCGCAAGCGGACCTGGCGGTTTAATCAATCCCCGCTGTTCTTGGACTTCTTAATGGGCAAGCGTGAATACCAGTGCACGCCCTGGGGCAATCCGACGTACAATATCTTCGGCTGGCAGAAGCCCTGCTATCTTCTCCAGGAAGGATATGTCGCAACATTCCAGGAACTGCTGGAGTCGACGAATTGGGATGGCTACGGAACCGGGCGAAACGACAAGTGCGAAGACTGCATGGTGCATTGCGGCTACGAACCGTCGGCAGTCACCGATACCTTTGGATCATGGTCGGGCTTCGGTCGTACAGTGAAATTGACGCTGATGCCGAATGGCCGCTGACGGCCATGGTAAACCTTCCGGCTTTCTTTCCATGACAACGCCGCATCATTTTCCTTCTGACTCCGATTCTCTCGAAGGCCATGTTTTCCGGCCGGCCACGCACGCCGAGTTAGTGGAAGCCGTCGAGCAGGCATTCGATTATCGGGGGGATGTGTCCCTTGAATTGGCCTCCGGCTATACCGTCGAGGGGTATGTGTCAAATCGCGACGCCCATGCCCCTCAGCCGTTTCTTCAAATATTTCCGAAAGACGAATCGGCATTGCGATCGATTCGCTATGCTGACATTCAAGCCATTCGCTTTACCGGTAAAGACACGGCCTCGGGGAAGTCATGGGAGGCCTGGGTGGCCAAAAAAGAGGCGCAGCGCCGGGCGGAGGCCGAGGCGGCTTCCAGGGCGGCCAAGGCACGCGGGCATCTGTGATTCGACTCTCCCGCCTTTACCGCGTAACTACGTATATGTTTTTTGTATAGACAAACATGGAAATGTCCTTAAGAAAACAGATGCTTGCCGATAGTGTGCAATTATTGACAAAGAAAATCATCTATGTTAGAAGGGTTCGCCCGAAAGCCATGGGTCTATGTTTGTGGCGCGCAATTCCGGCGGTTCTGGCAAGCATCACAATTCGGAGGTGCATGATATGACCCCCGGATTGCTTCGAGTGCCGGCTTTACAGGGTATTTTTCTGATGGTGATCGGTTTGGAAATGGTGGCACTCACACCTCTTGTGCAGGCAGAGCACGAGGTCGATCATCGCTTCATCGTGGAAGGATATGTGTGCGCCGAGGATGGAAGGTCCATGGCGAACCAAGAAGTCATGGTGAAAGATACGCGCATACCGCTGGGCAAGACGACCTATACGGATAGCGATGGGTTTTATACCGTGACGTTGCACTTGCACAATGAGAATCAAGGCGATCCCATTCTTGTGGCTGCTGGCGACCGCGAACAGCGACTCACGGCTAAGTTCGATCCAAAGGATATGAAAGCGGAGCGCAAGATGGTCGTCAATATCGGTGCGGGGTGTGAGGGGGCACATTCGGGTTCTAGGCAGTGGGTCTTCTACAGTCTCGGTCTTGGTTTAGCCGGTGTGGCCGCCTTTGCCGGGGCCAGGATGATTCGGAAACAGCGTCGGCCGATAAAACGAGGTAAGGGTCAACGGAAATAACTCGATTCTATCGGATGCCGTTCCTCGGATCGCTGCTTCGATAGTGAGTCTGACTGCTCCGGAACTGGTACAGTCGCACGTTGTCAGGTGGCGCTTTTGCTCCAGGCCTGGCCTGAGCGAAAGCGTTTTTTTGTTAAAGATGATACCAAGCGGAAAATATTTTAGGATGATGCGGTGTAGGAGAAAGGAGTTGGTGGCCAGAATGAAGCGTTTAGCGTGGACACAGAGAATGCTGTTGCTCGGTGTGGCAGGAGTCGGCTTGACCATCGCAGGATGCGGCGGTGAAGGAGGTGGCGAAGGCCCCATTGTGGCTCCGCCGGAGCCTCCGGCAGAGTACGCCGATAAGCATATGCCGGCCGGTTGGTGGGCAGATGAATCCAAGGCCGAGGAAGGGCACAAGCTCTTCATTGGCGCAACCAATCCAGACGTGAATTGCGCCAGCTGCCACGGCAAGGACGGCAAGCCGGTTAAGGCCGGGGCGCGCGATTTTCGAGTTGCCGATCGCATGAAGCTGTATTCCGATTCCGTGTGGTTCTGGCGGATTTCGGAAGGCGTGCCCAATACCAAAATGAAAGCATGGAAGAGCAAGCTCTCTGAGGAAGATCGCTGGAAGTTGGTCCTCTTTGAGCGAAACTTCGGACTCAAGGGAATGGAATACGATCCAGCGAAAAAGCAATGGGTCTCAATTGGCAGCGCCGCTCCAGCGGCAGCCAGTGCAGCACCTGCTGGGGGAAGCACAGCGCCGGCGACTCCTGCGGCTGAAGGCAAGTAATATTTCCATTCGCGTAGGGGACGGTAGGATATGAAGAACCGTTGGCGTCAGACTCTCCTGGTTATATTCGGCATGTTGGGATTGCTCGTCTCGCTTGGGACTGCGGCCTATGCGCAGGTCCCGAGCGCCCCGACCGTTGAGTTTCCTTATACAGGGAACCGGACGGCGGTATGGATTGTGGCGCAGCTTCATATCCTATTTGCCGGTTTTATTCTCGGTGCCCCCATCTTCATTGTCATTTCAGAATGGCTGGGGTATCGAAAGCAGGATCCGCGTTATGATCGGTTGGCCAAGGAGGTGACAAAAGTCACCGTTATTCTATATAGCATGACGGCCCTAACGGGTGGCTTGTTTATTTTCGTTCTGCTGGCGACCTATCCTCAGTTTACGACCTGGTTAATCAATCACTTCTTCCTCATTTTCGCCGTCATCTATCCCCTGCTCTTCATTGCTGAGACGATCGTGTTGTATCTGTATTTTTATTCCTGGGATGCACTCAAAGGGGAGAAAAAGGGGCGCCATATTGCAATCGGCGTCTTGTTGAATCTGATCGGCACCATTACGCTCTTCATCATCGATGGTCCGACGTCCTTCATGAACACGCCGGCCAAAGCCGCAGAGGGTGTCTCCCTCGTGGACTTTATTCAAACTGCTTCGCTCTGGGACAAGATTTTCAACTATAGCTGGATCCCCATGAATCTGCATCGGCTGGTAGGAAATGTCACCTTCGGGGGATTCATTGCCGGCCTCATTGCCGCGTATATGTACATGGGTGCGAAGAAGGAAGAAGACAGGGCGTATTACGACTGGATGGGTTTTGTCGGCAATCTAATTGGTGTGGGAGCCCTTTTGTTTCTTCCGTTTATGGGCTATTTGTACGCCTATGAGCTCTGCGATTACGATGCCTCTATCTGTCCTTATATGATGGCCGATCAATTGTCGATGTTTTTTGAAATGCAGGGCGCCATGGTCGGCCTGATCTTCCTCGGGAGTAACTATTACATTTGGCTCAGCATGAAGCGTGTTGAAGGGGTGGAGCGAGTCCGTATGTCGCTGTTGACGGTCCTCGTGATGGTCGCCCTGCCCTTCGTTATGACGTATACGTGGACCCTCTTTCCTGCTCCTGACCCGATGTCCTTGGCCGTCCTTATCCCCTTGATTCTGGTCCCCGTGCTGTTTGGGCGACTTGTGCCGCTCACTGTATCGTCCCGCACGGTCATCAAGGTCGGCTTTTTGATGGTGGTGATCGGCAATGCCATTTGGATGACGCCACACGGATTCGTGGCCACTCAAGCGCTTGCAACGGAACATCTCGAATTGCCGGCCGATTGGAGCTGGCTTGCGCTCATGCCGGCGAAAAACTCGGCTGCCTTTACCCTTGTGTTCGTGACGGTCGTCAACTACATCCTCTATAATCGGGCCATTCGTCAGGGTACGATCGTGTGGGGAAAGATCGATTTTACCGCGCAATTCGTGCTCGTCTTTCTGGCGTTCAGTATGATCTGGACGATGGGCCTGATGGGCGCAATTCGATCCTTATTGCGGAAGTACTTTCATGTGTATAACTTGATCCCGGACTTTACAGCCGAATCGTATACGCCGACCCTATCCTATTCGGCATGGACGGTCACCGGTATTACCCTGGCATTCTATCTCGTCGTGAGTTTTGCCATTATTGTGACGTTGCGGGCCACTGATGCCAAGGCGGTTGTTCCTGAAGGAAAGCCGGTGCCGGCTGGGGCAAAGTAAGCGCGGCCTGATTTCATTCATTATTCATATTCGAGGCAGGCATGAAAAACGTCATCAAAAAAACCATTGCCGGGATCGTCATTGGCGCTATCTTAGTTGTGCTCGCCAAAGTACTTTCGTTTCCTCCTGTCTTTCAGGTGATGTTTTTTGGGTATGCCATCTTGGGCGCTCTGGTGTATATCCTCTTGGATGCCCCGTCCATGCGTCCTCTGGGTGGTGTCAAGGCCATCATCGGTCTGATTGTTTTTTACGCCGTCGTATCCACGGTCTATATCGGTGGTGCCTCCTTCCTGCCGCAATTTGACCCAGAAGATGAAAAGGGCAAGATTGAGAAGCTGCTGAAGGCCAAGCGTGCGGCCACCGAGCAGGGCAAGGCGGAAGAGTTGCTGGTTCGTGCGAAAGCGCTATCCGAGAAGGCCGACGCCTTGATGGCCCGTCTGCAGGCTGTCGGTGGGGAAGCAGCGGTTGCCGGCGCTTCCATCTCAGCCAATGGTGACAAGCCGGCCGAGGGTATGCCCGCGACAGGCGGTGGCGGCGATCTCGTTGCCCTTGGGAAAGAGCAATGGAACCTTCAGGAGTGCTACAACTGCCATAAGTTGTTTGGCGAGGGCGGTAAAAAGCGCGGCCCTGAACTCGATAATATCGCGAGCCTCATGACGCCGGATGAAATTCGGGAGAAAGTTCTCGATCCGCAGACCTGGATGGCTGAAGGATTCGAAAAAGAGTACGAAAAGAAAAAGATGCCGGATAAATATAAAGAGCTTATGGAAGAGAAGGACATCAACGCACTCGTGGCGTTCCTCGCGACGCTCAAAAATCCTTCCGTCAACACTCCGAAGCCCATTAAGAAGAAGTAAGATGCAACCGAAGCTCAAATCAAAGGTTCGTAGTGCCGACCGTGACGTGGGAGAAGTCACCCGCGTCATCGTCGATCCAATCACTCATGACATTAGCCACATTGTGGTCGGTGGCAATGGCGCGGGCACGTTGGAGCGTCAAATTCCGATGACGGACGTGCAGGTCATCTCCGACGACCTGGTCCAGTTCAAAGGAACCCCCGCTGATCTGGAGAAATTTCCTCCACTGAAGCGCGACGAGTATGTGACGACTGATGAAGTGGAGATCGCGCATCTCGAGGATCATCTCCACGTGGAGTGCGGTGAGGTCCTGGTCCCGGTCCCGGAGCTTGAAAAAGACGTCAAGCGCAGGACCTTCTTTACAAATTTTACCCATGCGATCGGGGTGCTTATCTCGCTCCCGCTTATCTTCCCCGTGCTCAAATATCTGATGAAGCCGATGTACGCCCCGTTCGACAACCATTGGCTGAAAATCGGCAGCGTCAACAAAATCAAGGCCGAGGATGTCGGCGTCCAGTTCAAATACAAAAAGAAGTTTAAGGAAGCCTTCATGCCGGAGGCTGAGATCGATAAGAATGTCTGGATCCTCCATGCTTCGCCGAAAGTCTTAGACTCCGTCTATAAGGGCAAGGACATGGACTTTCACGACCCCAACGGAAACGTGATCTGGACCAATAAGAAGGACGTTCCCTATGTCGCCTTCTCTGGAAAGTGTCCACATTTGGGGTGCGGCTATAAGTGGCGGTCACACAAGGTGCTGGGCCAGGTGTTTCTCTGTCCGTGCCACCTCAGCATTTACGATGCAGCGGGTAAAGTGCTGGATGGGCCGGCCCCGCGACCGCTTGATCCGCTGCCCATCCGCATTGCTGCGAGTGGAGACGTGGAAATTATCGACATGGAGTTCAAGGCGGGCACGAAGGCGCAAGTTCGGATCGTCTAGGCCAGGGGAGGCGATGAGCCTTTAGCGTATCGAACTCCTCCTTCATCGCTGAATATTGTTCGTTCATCACGGTGTGTTAGGGTGGTGTCTTGATGGAAGTGGATCGTTCAATTACGGCTCAGCCGAGCGCTGTTGAAAAAGTCGTCGCGTTCGTGGATGAGCGTGTCGGCCTGAAGCATATTCAGGCCAAGATGCTGAACGAGCCCGTGCCGGGAGGCTCGCGGTGGGCCTATGTCTTCGGCTCGGTGCTGCTGTTTATCTTCATCATGCAGGCCGTAACGGGCATCTTATTGATGTTCTATTACGTCCCGAGCGCTGATCATGCCTATGCCAGTACGCAGTATATCATCCATGAGGTGGATTACGGCTGGTTTCTCCTCAGCTACCACTTCTGGGGGTCTTCGGCCATGGTCGTCATGGTCTTTGCCCATATGTCACAAGTCTTCTTGTGGGGAGCTTACAAGAAGCCGCGCGAAATGGTCTGGCTGGTTGGGCTTGCACTTTTCGGCATTGTGATGGGGTTTGGGTTTACGGGATACCTGCTGCCCTGGGACCAGCGCGCCTTCTGGGCGACGACCGTCGGTGTCGAAATAATGGACAAGACCCCCATCGTGGGGGATTTCCTCGCTCGATTCTTGAAGGGCGGGCCAACCCCGGGACAGATGACCTTGAGCCGCTTCTTCGTGATCCATGTCATGGTCTTGCCGGCGACCCTTATGGCGTTGGCGGGCCTACATATCTTCTTATTTAGAAAAGCGGGCCCGGCCGGACCATTCCGAGGCAGCCACGACGAACTCAAAGCCAAGACCGATTATTTCTTCCCCCGCCAGATATGGAAAGACATTGTCGCCATGGGAGCGGTCTTCGTGACCATCTGTAGTCTAGCCTTTATCGAGCCCGTTGTGCTTCTTGAAGAGGCGACACCAGACCCGGGTGAATATCATCCTGAGCCGGAATGGTATTTTCTCTTTCTCTTTCAATTATTGAGGCTGAGAGTCTTTTCGGGCGAATTTGGGCAGTTCCTGGGCGCAATCGCTCTTCCGGGAGCGTTCATGCTGCTCTTAGCGTCCCTCCCATTTATTGACCGCAATCCGGAACGCAACATTTTTCGCCGGCCGGTGGCCTTAATCGGTTGGCTTGTCGTGATGATCGGAATTCTTGTCTTTACCGTGTCGGCCATTATTAATCGTGAGTTTTTGGAATAATTTGGAATTATCATGTCGGGTCCCTCGTCGAACATCTCTGCGATTAAATTAGGTCTGCTGGTTGCCTGGCCCGCCTTCTGGACCGGCGTCCCGCTGAAATTGGTGATCTCGTTTCTTTTCTTGGCCATGGGCGTCCACCCATGGGAAATGCCGGGGTTGGCCTTCCTGCTTCTGCTGTCGATCCCTATCGACATCTGGGCCCTCAATCTCAGTACGAAGACCGTCTTTTTGGACCGGTTGCATGTGAAGGCCCCCGACTCTGCCGGGCTCACCATCTGGTGGCAAGCGGCACTGCTCAGTGCGATCTACCTGCCGATTGCTTATTTTGTGCAAGGTGAAGCGGTTTCGGTCTCGAAGTCGATCACTGCGTGGATTCTGGAATTCTTCAAAGAGATCCCAGTGGCCGAACGAATCAGTATCGAGCTTGTCTTGTGGGGGACGCCGGCGACCCTGGTCCTGCTTCTCCTCACATTGGCCTGGTTGTACTTCTTCGGGAAGATCGTGAAACGGCAGACGAATCTCGGTGTTCCTGTCGATGCCCCGCTTCCAAACGTTGTTCGGCTCTGGGATCTTATGCGTGTGCCGGCCGACCAGCCGCTGATGCTCACCGCCACTACGGCAGTCGGCGTATTTCTGGTCATGTTGTTATGGGCCTTCATGCCCGTCACCACGCCACATCCGCACGAGTCGGAGAAGAAAGACGTCGCGAAGGTGCCTGTCTTCAAGCCGGCTGATGCTTTACAAAAAACTGAAAAGGTCATTGCCAAGGCCGAAGCGGCGGTGCAGTCTCTCGAAGAGAAGGCGGCGTCGGAACCACATAAAGACGAGAAGGCTAAAGGCAAAGCCGGCGGCAAAGAATCGCCGAAGGCGGCATCGGAACCAGCGAAGTCGATGAAAGCGGCTGTGGCTCCAGAAAAGGAGCATAGCCATGGGCCCGAAGATCACAAACATTAAACATTGTGGCGTCGAGCCGTTGGGCGAGGAGAAGTTTATGAGGAACGACGGCGATATGAGACCGAAGCTCGTTGATCTGTATCGGCGCCATGCGGTACCACTGACGGGTTTAGCCGTTACTATCGGTCTGCTAGGCCTACCCGCACTCGGGCTGGCTCAGGATGCACCCAGTTCAGCAGCCACCGCCTATCGTGATATTCCGCAGCTCGGCGGGAGCCGGAATCTTATTTGGATCATCGCGCAGTTGCATTTGCTTCTGGCAGGCTTTGTCCTCGGGGTGCCCATTTTTGCCTGGCTCTGTGAGGTGGTGGGTTGGAAAACCGGCGAAAAGCGTTACGACAAGTTGGCGAAAGAGTTTACGAAGCTGCTGACCTCCTCCTATGCAACCACCGCGCTGTTTGGCGGCATTCTCTTGTTCATGCTGATCGGCTTCTACCCAAAATTAATGGCCTATCTTTCAGACATCTTTTTCCCGTCGTTCGTCGTTTACTGCGGATTATTCCTCGTTGAAACCGCGACGCTCTATCTTTACTGGTACGGCTGGGACGTGATGCAAGGCAACAAGAAGCCATTACACCTCTTCCTTGGCTTTTTGCTGAATGTCTTCGCATTTTTTATCATGATCGTGCCCAATTCATGGGCAACGTTCCAAGCCAGCCCCGTCGTCATAGCGGAAGGCTCAGATTTCGCGCGGGCATGGGCGGCGACCTGGAATCCCACGTGGTGGCCGGTCAATATTCACCGCTTGATCGCCAATGTCGTCCTCGGGGGATATATCTGCGGCGCCTATGCGGGTATTCGTTATCTCTCGGCCCAGACTCCGGAAGAACGCGATCATTACGATTGGATGGGCTACGTCGGTAATTTCATAGGCGTTTTTGGCCTTCTGCCGCTGCCCTTCGCCGGCTACTGGTTGATGCGTGAAATCTATCAGTACAACCAGCAAATGGGGATCACACTGATGGGTGGCTTCCTTTCGTGGCTGTTCATCCTCCAGGCCATGCTCATCGGCGTACTGTTTCTGGGGTCCAATTATTACTTCTGGCTCGGCATCACGCACCGTATTCCGGGCTCAGAAGTGAAATATCGTAAGCCGATCATGACGATGTTGGTCATTCTTTTGTTATGCCTCGGTGTCTGGATGACCCCGCACTCGTTGGTGGCCAGCCTCGAAGAAGCACGCAAGATGGGAGGGACGCACCACCCGCTGTTAGGCGTCTTCGGCGTCATGTCGGCCAAGATGACTGTCGCCAATCTAATGATTCTCGTGACCTTCATGAGTTTTATTATGTACTGGCGAGCCGGCAAAGAAGAGACGGCAGGCTGGGCGAAGATCGCGAAGGCAATCATGAGCGGCGTACTCGTCATTGCCGGGATTGTCGTGATCGTGCTGGGTGTATGGGGTTATTTTGTGCCCGCCATTATCCGCATTAATTATTTCAGCGTCGCTCAGGTGTTGATTGTCTTATTCGTCATGCTGACCATCACGCCGCTGACTGCACTGTTGGTCAGGAGCGCCAGGACCACTACGGAAATGGTCTGGGGACGCATGCCTCCGAGGGCCGGCTATGCGCTGGTCTTGAACGCAGTGATGGTGATCCTATTGATGACGTTAATGGGGTATGCCAGATCCTCTTCCCGCGTTCACTGGCACGTTTATGGGGTCATGCGTGACTCTTCTCAGTATGCCTATTCACCGGCTCTCGGCTACGCCGCAGCCTTCATGTCCTTGAATACGTTCCTCTTCTGTATGTTGGTCGCCTTCATTTTCTGGGTCGCCACCATGGGGGACAAGGCAAAAGGGAAGGAGCCGATCGAAGAGAAGAAGCACGCACCAGTCGGCGCCTATCCTGCTATGGCGGGGGGATCTCCGGGGTTGGATGAGAAGCACTGAATGCTCCATTCGGAATGGTGAACGTTGGAGGCGTCCGTCTCGTCCATTCAACGGTTACTTCGGAATGAACAATTGCTCTGAGGGACTATGAGCGAAGTCGCATTGTTACAGTTGATCGGCATTTCGGTCGTGGGGCTTGGCATCGCCATTCTGCTCTTTATCAAGGCGCGATTTGTGAGAGTCGTCGGCTTTGTGGCGATTGTGCTTGGCTTGTTTTCGATCACCGCCCTGAGCGTGCCTCAGATGGCATCCCTGCCGCCTGCAGAAGAAAAGTTCGACGTCGCAAGTATTAAGACGGCCTCGGATATGGCAGCAATCGGGCAGAAGATTTTCTTCAGTAAAGGCCAATGCGCGTTGTGTCATTCCATCGGTCCGAGCGAATCGGCGAGGTGCCCTGATCTCAAGGGGATTGGCGCGAAACTCAGCCGTGAGTTTATCTACGAAAGCTTGACGCAGCCACAGGCCTATATTTATCTGGACTATCGCCATGAGGGGCCACCAAAGGAATACCCGGCTCGTATGCCGTTCATCAACAAAAATCCGATCGGCTTATCGAAAAACGAAATTTTATCGGTTATCGCTTTCCTTCAACAGATGAGCGGGGAACCGATCAGCGTCAGTCCGTCAGAAATCACCCAGGCATCGGATGTGCCAACGGCTCCCGGTAAGCCGGAGCAAACCGCCGCGGCGATTCCGATCCATGGCAGTGGTCTGAATTAAGTGACACAAGAGCTGAAGAAGGGATAGTGCTATGAAAGGTGGGGTGCTCGTACGGTCGGTCCTTCTTATCGTTGGCATCTATGTCTTTCTCAAATTTCTGTTGCCTTTATTTACGGCGCCGCTTCCTTCGAGCTTGATCTTCCTGTACCTCACTCTCACGTCCGCGGGCATTTTAATTTTTGCCACACTGAGCGGGGAATCGACGGAGGCCTTCTGGGGGCCCATCGTACGGTTCTTAAGCGGGGACGGGCAAGATGGGGCGATGAAACTAGCGCGGTTCGCTGTCCTCATGCTGTTTCCCCTGTTGGTAGGGTGGCAGACCTACAATAGTACTGCGCCGAGCGATGAACCGCCTGGTGAAAATCGTACTATTCACCCGGCTCCGCCTGGGGAATTCGTCGGTCTCGCGAATCCATTTCCGCCCACACCTGAAAATATTGCCTATGGAAAAGGACGATATTTCTCATTGTGCTTCCCCTGTCACGGAAACTTTGATGGGAAGGGGCCGGCTGCAAAAGGATTTAATCCACCGCCTGCAAATTTTGCTGATCCCACAACAATTGCGATGCTCCAGGAAAGTTATCTGTTCTGGCGCATCAAAAAGGGTGGAGTGGGTCTCTCCATTGAAGGTATGCCCTGGAAATCAGCAATGCCGCGATGGGAGCATGAGCTCTCCGATGAGGATATTTGGAAGATTATCATGGGCGAATATGATGGCGCGCATCAGAAACCAAGAACGTGGGAGTAGAGAGAAAGGGGCAGTCCAATTATCTCTCTCCCGGCGGAGCGTCCGGACTAATGTACAGACATCTGAAAGGTGCGTGTAGCGCCTAGAGTGATGGCGGACAGTCGTGCAGTGGAAGGGAACTTGACGGTCCCTCCGTGTCGAGAAAGGGAGTAAGGAAAGAGGAGCCATGAGAAGACTGAGACAACGTGGTGTATATGGCAGCGGCCCCGTAATCGGCGTCCTCTTCCTATTCTTAATTCTTT
This sequence comes from Nitrospira sp. Nam74, assembly GCF_965152615.1. Classification (NCBI taxonomy): domain Bacteria; kingdom Pseudomonadati; phylum Nitrospirota; class Nitrospiria; order Nitrospirales; family Nitrospiraceae; genus Nitrospira; species Nitrospira sp. Nam74. The sequence continues at coordinate 1,229,852 of NZ_OZ224220.1, forward strand.
TCCCCGATCTGAACTTCGCTCAGGAAAGCGTCTCGGTGCGAGCACACGTGGCCAAAGGTGTGGTCCCGGTCGAGGATCCCAACGCTGCAGATTGGAACGACGTACCCGTTTCGGAGTTCCCACTCTCTCCTCAAGTACACTGGCCGACGAGGATTTTAGAAGTCACGGCGCAGTCGGTGAAGGTTCGGGCCTTACATGATGGTCAACAACTCGCCATGCTGCTTGAATATGCCGATCCCACCGAGGACCCCGACGACGCCGCCGCGGTCGAATTCATGGTAGGCGATCAGAAGGCCCATTTCGCGCACGGCCAACCGATGCTGCAGGTCCAGGGCGGACCGGTCAATATCTGGTACTGGAAAAACAAGGATGCCAAGGTATTGGATATGAACGCCCAAGGGTTCGGCACGTTGAAAGTGCAGGACAAACAGGACACCAAAGGGAAAGGCGTTTACCAGAACGGCATCTGGAAAGTGGTCTTCAGTCGAGCGCTGTCCACCGGAGATGCTGAACATGATACCCAGATTAAACCGGGCGAGTATATTAACGTCGCCTTCGCTATTTGGGACGGAAAAAAGCTGGAGAGCGGGGATCTGAAGGAGAAAGGGTCACAGAAGGCGGTTTCATCGTGGTGGTATTTCCGGGCCGACCCGGCGCCTGATTACTCGAGCTATGTCTATGCCGCCTTGGCGATCGGGATCGCCGTCGCCGTGCAATTCGTCATCATCAGGAAATTGAAGAAAGGGTCCTCCACATGAGGGCGGGCACAGGTATGAGCGCGTATCGAGGCGTCCGTAGGGTGGTGATGGGGATGATGGTCGTTGCCGTCGGGAGTGCGATGGGTGTTGCCGGATGCGGCCTATTCCAAAATGAAACGGTGTCGCGGGGAGAGCATTTGTACGCCCACTATTGTATGCACTGCCATGGTGAAAACGGACGTCAGAACGAAGGGTACAATTGGGCCATGATGCCGGATCCTCGTCCAAAAGATCTTTCGAATAAGAGCGAGATGTCGACGTTTAAAGATGAAGAAATATTCTCGACCATCTCGCGGGATATGAAAGATACCACTCCTGAACTCGGCGATAAGATCGGAGACGACGAATTTGCGGTGCCAACCATGCCGACGTTTAAGTATACCCTGGCTGAAGAAGAAATCTGGTCCATTGTCGCTTATGTTCGGACGCTCCATGGCATGAAGTTGACCTTTGATGTCGAAGCGAGAAAAAAGGAGCTTCAGGAGAAACTGCAGACCGCGCAACAGGCTAATGATCAGGCCAAGCAGGCCTTCGAACTCGCAGAAAAGAAAGCCTCCGAAGAAGCCGATAAAAAGGGCGTCGAAGTTGACGAGTCTGCATTTGCAAAGGAGCAAGAAGCGCTGGCCCTCGCCGCTAAAGAATTGGAATCAGCAAAGGTCATGGTGGCTTCATTTGTAAATCGACCGAAACTTCCGAGTGTGCCCCGCCCCGATCTGGCGATGGCCCCTGAGGAAGCTGCCAAGCAGGCCACGCTTGGCAAACGCCTCTATACCAACAAGTATGGCTGCAATGCCTGCCATCGTGTCGGTGAAGAGGGAGGGATCGTCGGGCCTGCACTGGATCGAGCAGGCTTCAGGTTGAATTCGACCTGGGCCTATCGTTGGATGAAATCTCCGCAAGGCATGAAACCGGAAACGAGAATGCCGGCCCTTGGTCTTAGTGATCCGGACGCTAAAGCAGTGACAATGTACTTGGCCACCTTGAAGGCCCCTAAAGAAGAAAAACCTATTGAACGAGCGGGGAACTAGCCGTTTCTACTCGCTGAACAGGTTGTCGCCAGACCTTCACCTCACAGCACTGAGCGCAGTCTCTCGCCCGCTTCGCTTGTCATCAAATCGGCAATCTTAGGGAAACGGTGCCAGGATTGCTCCGTGCTTCCTCTCGACAACTGCTACCGATCATTGTTCGTGGAGCAAGATTCGTTGATGTGCGGGGCACTTGTCTGGGATGGAAGTATCGGCTCACAGGAATCCGATCCAAATTCCAGCCAAGATTAACCATCCGACCCAAACATGCTGCCTAAAAAGACGAAATGCTTGGGGGGGCAAAATGGGGTTGCGGACTGCCAAGACTTGCTGCGTAAGAAAGCCGGCTAACGCTGCGAGGACTCCATAGAATCCTGCATTCAGTCCGTAGTACCAGCCGGTCAAGCCGAGTAGAACGAACATGAGCGTCAAGCAGCTCCCTACCGCAAGCCAAGCATATGAGCCGAACAGGATGGCGGATGACCGAACCCCGATTCGAAGATCATCATCCCGATCCTGAAGCGCATAAATTGTATCGTAAGCGATAGCCCAGCAGATCGTTGAGGCGTAGAGCAGGAAGGCGGGCAACGGGACATCGGAGGTCGTGGCGGCCCACGCCATAATGACTCCCCAGCCGAATGCGATGCCGAGCACGGCTTGCGGCAGGGGAAACAGACGTTTCGAAAATGGATAGAGGACAGCTAGGAGTACCGCCACAGGACTGAGAGCGATGGCCAAGGAATCCAACAGGAGCAGCAAGCCGGCCGACATGGAGAGCAAGACAACGATAGTCAGCGACGCCTGCCGGATACTGACCGTCCCACTCGCCAAAGGACGGGTACGTGTGCGCGTGACACGCCGATCAAAGGAGCGGTCTGCGAGGTCGTTCATCACGACCCCCGCGCTTCGCATGACGAATGAGCCCGCGGCAAAAATCAGCACCAACTTCAACGATGGGCGACCCTGGGAGGCGAAGACCAGAGCCCAGAAGGTGGGAAGCATGAGCAGGAGTGTCCCGGACTGATTGGGCAATCGAATCAATCGTGCGAGTTCTGTCCAAAGTCGGATGTTCTTGCCCCCGACGGTCTGCGGGTCGGCTGTCGAGACGGACGATTGTGCGGATGGTTCAGCCATTTGCGGCACGATACTGAAGGGTGCCGACGATGTCAACGAATGGGAAGGAAGGGTGGCACATTGCCTTCCCGTCCAAATTTGCGGTATACCTGCGTCGTGAGAGGTTCGCCTCGTCTTCCGGCCGATCGGCCGTTCAGATATGTCCTGATGCCTCGCCTGGTCATCGTGCTCCTTCTGATATCACTGTCCGGGTGTAGCGGGACATCAAAGATCTTCAGCCGGTTTAGTGAACCGGACGGGTACTGGCTTCCGCTGACGGTTGACCTGCGTCTTGATCCGAGTGTTACCGATGCGTCGCTGGAGTATACGGATGCGTGCGGCCGACCGCAGGCGGTATCGGTCGGCGAGCGGCTGACTGCCTCACTTAAAAAAGACATGGGGCTGGTGTTTCAACGGATTCAGATCCCACCGGCCGCGCAAAAAGCAGATGGAGCGGTCGATGTGGCGTTGGGGTTGAAGGAAGCCGATCTCTTCATTCCACGCCAAACCTCCAAAACATACCCCGTCACAGTCATCGTCGGTGCAACAATTTCTTATACGGACGCTGACGGCCATGTCATGTACACCAAGAATCTGCGAACCGAGGCCCATGGCACCGTTGAGACAGAAGGCCAGAGCTGTGAGGTGAAGGGACTCGGAGCTGTAGCCAATGAAGCCGTCACGAATCTGACACAAGGACTTAAGAAGCATCTCGGCACGTCCACGAAGATCCGAGAGGCCGCCGAACGCAAAACCTCAAACGGTGGACCTACGGTCTCTTCTCCCGTTCCACAAATGGCCGCCTCACCGCCGGGCGCGGTGGCCCCTGTACCCACAGCGCCGCCACCCACAGCGGCCTCCCAGACTGTATCATTGGCCTATCGCGTGATGTTGCGGGAAGGCCAGACCAATGAACGACTCGAGAGCGGTGAAAAAGTCACGATGGAAGTGGAGGTGAGCAATACAGGCGCGATCCCTGCAAAAGACGTCGTCATTCGCTTTTCAGGCACAGCCGTATTGGTGGAGCAGTTCGCCAACCCGGTTCCCGTCGGCGACATGCGACCAAGTGAGATGAAGCGCGTCGTTGTGAGTGCCCGCATACCGCCTACGGATGTTGTGCGCCAAGGTGAGTTGGTGCTGTCCGTCGTAGCCGCCAATGGAGCCTCGCCTGTTCAGAAGAAGTTTCCTATCGAATGGCATCCTTCTCATGACAACCCACGTGTATCATGGGAGGACGAAGTCGATCGTATTCCAGACAACGCTCGAGGACCGGAACAGAAAAAGACCATCGGCATTGCGATCGGTATCGGCGCCTTCAGACATCCCACGCTGCTCCCCGTACCGTTCGCCGCGCACGATGCCGAGATCATGGCCGACTATTTTAACAAGCTCAGTGGCATTCCGACCGAGCATATCCAGCTGCTCACCGACACCCGCGCGCTTAAAGATGACTTCGTCGAAGTTTTCGAAGAGTGGCTCCCTAACCAAGTCCAACCCGGCAGTGAGGTCATGATCTTTATTGCGGGTCGCGCGCTCGTGAGTCCTTCTACGGGCGCCGTGTCACTCATTCCTCATGAAGGCGACCCGGGCTCACCTCTTCGGTTGGTTTCGCTCCGCAGGGTGCATGAGGCATTGGCTCGTCTCCCGATTCACCGCGCCGTGCTGATGATGGACCTGACCTGGACCTCAAACGGGACGGAGCCGTCGGCCGATGGAAGGGAACCGACATGGGCCCCCGTTCCAGCGGCACTTCGCGGTGAGAAGCTGGTGCAAATTGTAGGGACAAGCGGGCACGAACAGGCTCTTCAGTACGAAGAGGGGCGGCATGGCCTATTTACGTATTTTCTACTGAAAGGTCTCGGCGGGGCGGCCGATCGTGATGAAAATGGCCTCGTGGCGGTAGGGGAGCTATGTGGATATGTCGGGGAGCACGTCACCGCTACAGCTACAAAAACATATCAGCAGGCTCAGCATCCGATCTGTGCTCCTCCCGTGCATACCACTTCCAAATCCGGTGGCGCGCCGCTCTCACGTCTTAAGTAGGTTGACATGAAGACCACCTGAAGAGGACGATTGACACACACGCAAACTCCTCGCTATCATATTGATGTCCTGTGCCCGCCTTGTGTCTTTGCTGTACTCCAGCGCCGGCGTAGCTCAGTTGGTAGAGCAGCGGTTTCGTAAACCGCAGGTCGTTGGTTCAATCCCAATCGCCGGCTCCATATATTCAATGGCTTCCGTTGCACTCCCCCCTCGTACGCGGGACCACGGTTGCACGGGGGTTGCGAATGGGGTTACTGAGACACTCTTCACACTATGACTGTCCAGCCGGTCTACTGCCCGTTTGTTGCCGCCTGGAATGAGATGCCCATAAAGATCTACCGTGACTTGAATCGAGGAATGTCCCATCTGCTCACATAGACGAGACTCTCGCCTTGTTGCAGAAGAAGCGAAGCAAAGGTATGCCGAAGGTCATGGAAGCGTGTGCGGCGGAGGCCAGATGCCTTCAGCAATTTGCGGAAGATACGCTTGCGAAGATTGTCAGGATCAAGAATTCCGCCCGCCTCGTTGCAAAAGACCCATTTCGACATCTCCGTACATCCGTTGGCGGCTGCCGACTGCCGCTCGGTATGGAGCTGTTTCAGTGCGTCCCGGAGTTCCTTCGACATATCTACGCGGCGGCATTCCCCGCTTTTGGGGGTGCATATCTCTCCACGGGAATAGTTGCGTTGCACGTCGATGAACCGTCCTTCCAGGTGAATGCTGTCCCATTGCAAGGCCAAGTCAATCCTGCAATGGCAAGGTCTTTGACCTTCTCTCGGCTTATGTGGCTTAATTTCAAGGAGCCGAGCATCGGTAGGACATCGCGTTTTAAGATTTTTTGGTAATCATCGTATGTTGAGTGTTTCCGTGTATGCTGGATGCGCTCTAGCCATGTCCCGGCGTACTGTTCCAATGAAATGGTTCCTGCATTCTGTAAAGCGCCGTGCTCCCCCAATGCTAAACGAGCCTGTATTTGGCCTGCGGCCTGGCGAGCCGCTTTCTTACCCACATCCCCGACGCCCACTCGTTTGGCTTTACGCTGCCCATTATGATTGATGAATAACCACCATGCGCCCTTCCATTCACGGACTTTAACTCCCATGCTTTAGCCCTCCTTTGTTTCTGGGTTGTTTAACCAGCTCATTGAGCGTAATGCCAAGGGCCTTGCACAGTTTTATGAGCGTGGACAGTCGAGGATCAAGCTTCCCGGCCTCTAAGCGGGCCACGGCCACGTAATGCACCCCTGAAAGGTCTCCCAATCGACGGAGCGTGAGGCCAAGACGTTCCCGATGTTCCCGCAAGCGCAGCATACCACATGATAGCATATATGCTACCTGCAACGCAATATTACTATAGGTAAGGCGGCTTAAGCCCTTCTCCGAATTGCTTGTTCCCTCTAATGGGCGGCACACTGATAGACATGGAATATGTTGTCGCCACTGTGATCGGGGTGGTGGCTGTCGTTTGCTCCGGCATAACGCTCCTTTGGCTTTCCGGGGCTGTCGCATTGCAGTGGTACGAGGCCGAGGGATACCAATCCGACCCCTATTATCATGGAGACTAAACGTATGTATCGACTGATCCTGGCATCGTTGACCGTCATGGCGGCCCTTTCCGTCCTCCCGGCGTCTGCCGCTTCGGGGGAACAACCGTCTACACCGTCTACATGGTCGCTCAATGACATACTGAATCACGGCAGCCGCATTCTTACAGAGACGATTACGCAGGGTCTGGCGGTCATCCAAGACCGCATTGAGATGGATGCCACAACGACGCCCAGCTCGGACGGCGAAGAGTCCACCCATCTGCTTCTAAAGCTGTTTCCCAACGGCAAGAGCCAGCCGGATGATGCCATGAGCCTCGAAGGGACTTTTCGGCGGTCCCCAGACCCTTCCGATAAGCATTTCGGTTTCGATCTTCGCATTATGCCCCCAAAGCCCAAAGCCGAGCCGAAGGAATACATCTGATCGGTTCACTGACGTCCGCGCAAGGTGCGATCCGTTCCATTTAGCCCCTTCAATACATCGTCCACCATCGCGCCCAAATTAACCTGCGGCGTCACTTGTTTCGTGAGAAACATCTCAATATCCGTCAGGCGAACCAAGACCTTCTCCCGTGGTCCGGCTTGATGGCGCGGCAAGCCTTTAACAAACCAACGTCGCATGGTCTTCAGAGACACTCCGGCCCACGCAGCCGCATCGCGCAAAGGTAGATAGCCAGGCTGTAGCGCACTACCCGGCACGTCTACTCCCAGGCACCAGGTTGCTGGTACAGTCGGTACAGTGATGTGTCCACTCTTTTCTATTCTTTTTCATCGCACCAAAGTTTTAAACAAGATGCTCTGTACGCTGTACCAGCTGTACCAGTCACAGGAATGGCGATGGTGCATTGGGGTGCAACGACAACCCGCCATAGCACGTTAGCCTGGCCTCTCCCACGCGGGGCCGTGCCTTGTCGGTCACAGAGGGGAAGTGCTTCAGGACCTCCTTGCTAAACTCATGGCTTTTGAGCGGTTCATGCCGTTCCTGTTTACAGAAGGTGCAGTACGACTGATACAGCTCTCCTTTGTTGACATACACGCCCGTCGTTGCGGTGCAGTATTCTTCTAAGAACAGACGGGCTGAATTGGCCTGACGCCTAAATTCGCAGGCGGCATCCTGACTAACTTTGGGTTGGGTAAATCGCCCCTGTTCCCGTAACCGGGCCTGCCCCGCTATCGACCAATTCAAAATTCCACTCATCTCTTCGGCCAGCTCTACAGTGAGATTTTTGTTTTGTTCGGCCTCCGGGATAGTCACGGGGAACGGTATGGCAATCAACCGCCGCCATATTCCCTCGCTACGATCCTTGAAGGGCAAGGTGGAATTGGCGGCAATAATCAGCTTGGCTGTTGGCATGGCGGTGAAGGGTTTCTCGTACTTGTTCTCCATCCGCATGGGGTCTTCCCCCGTAAACTGTTTAATCACAGCCTCGTCCAGTTGCCGCACGTTATCGACCTCCGACGCAAGGTTGACGAGTTTCCCCAACGTTAAAGCGAGATCAAATCGCTCACCGAGCCGAGACAGGGGGACACTACTGACATTCTCCAGTCCCAAGAGCATCCGAAGGACGCGAAGGATCACCCCCTTACCGTTTGCGCCTTCTCCGAAAAGTAGAAAAAATTTCTGCTGGCTCGTATCAAATGTCAGGCAATACCCGAACATTTCTTGTATGAGCCATTGGCATTCGGGGTCAGGCAATACGCTTGCGATGAACGATTCCCAGCGCGGGCAAACAGCACTAGGATCATAGGCAAACGGTAATAGGACCGTACTGACGAACGACGGCGTATGCGGAACAATGAGCCTCTCACTCACTCCCCGTAAGGGAGATTTGATGTCCACGATCCCGTTTTGCACGACAATCAGATCAGGTCGCGTCTCCCAGCCCCTCTCTATCCGCATGGCAGGCAAATCAATAAGAGTGGGCATCTCGCAAATGGCATGGAGATTCGCTATCACCCCCGCTTGAAAGGCCGGTGTTGCTAGCTTCTTATCGACTTGGCGCAGGTACCGCATCACATCCGCTTTGATATCGTCCGCGTCCCGTTGCACATATATTGTGCCGTCGTACCGATACCAGCCGCGTCGGTAATACCGTAGGAGAAGCAAGCCTTCCCGCCGGAGGCCCCGCAGCTTTAGGTATTGGTCCGCCGCGTCAGCGGCCAGAAACCTTTTTGCTCGCTTGTCGTTGGTCGATGCTGTCGTCTTCAGTATCTTCCAGTCCGATTTCAGCTCTCTATCCGCGAAGGCGTCAGCCAATCCTTTTAACCGTTCTGCTTGTTCGTCCAATGGCCTTCCCCTTTGTTAAGTTGGTGTAACGTAGTTTGAACGCTTCAGCTTCCAGTGCTTCAGCACGTTCCCTTTTCTGGTACGCGCCACAGACAGCATCGGTGGCTGCATCCCAATCCTCATCCGTCCAGGCGGTCGTATTGAGGTTGCACGCGAACGGAAAGACCGCGTCGGCATCAAGCCGTAACGTCAGGGCCTTGTCTTCAAGGGCCGCTGCCTCTTTCCGCCAATCCCTACGCTTGCTGACCGATCTGCCCGTGCGTCGTTTGCCGGATGCCGGGTGGTAAAAGAGGTCAGCGACACGAATGCCCATAGCCGCTGCGATCTCGTTCAACTCGCACCCCGCCCAGCACTTCATCAAGACGCAGGTATCGCCCTCCGCCAGTGACAGGGACGGTGTCCGGTCCGGGTGTGCAGGGCAGCAGGCCGACCACCCCCGTGAGGTAGGCCGCACCCGCTCTAACCGGCTCAATACGTTGTCCATCGTATGAACGGCGATATCGTTATCGTTTGGTGCCTGCGGCATGTCTCCCTCCTTCAGCCCGGCCATCCATCTCGTTGTGCGTTGGCATTCCCGTTCGGCAGATTCTTCAAGTGCGTCTCTAGTTCATCGGGCAGCACAACGAGCTTGCGGCCCAGCCGCCGAGATGGAATGACCCCTTGCTCAAGGAGCCGACGAGCCGACGACACCTTGCAGCCCAACAGGCGGGCCACATCCGAGACGTGGTAGATGAGCGGTTCAGTTGCAGCAGCCATGAGAAACCTCCTATGGTGATGCGCCGTATGCATGGCGCGGGTTTCGGAACACGAAGTTGGTCCGATTTGTCCTTGGCATCACGGAATACGAAGAACCTGCCTTTCCATACGGCTGGCCTTCGATAATTTTGTTAGAAACGCCTGTCAGGGCCAATTTTCCGGCCCACGAAGCCATTGCTACGCCTTAGGGCACTACTGCTTGCGTATGACTCTCAAATCCGCCACATCGCTCCTCCTTACGGCGTCTATTAAGTTTTTTCGGTTGGCGTAACTGCATACGAGGGAATTTATTTCCCGTACGGCCCCCTGAGGGCTGAATGATCCAAACGGTCCGGTTTTGGGCGAAATGAAGTGTGAAGATTCAGAATTGGAGATTAGCTACGGGATGGAAGGACGCCAAGTGATCGTGAGGCGGAAAGACGGCATGGAACGAGGGCGCTATGGATCACCGCGCCTTCTGCCACGTATCGTCCCCTCATCCCATACGACGGAACCCTTCAGGGACTCGGTATGGTTGGTACTGCCGGACAGTTTAGGCACGTCGGCGGGCTGGCGATCATCCCTGCTTCTGCACTCACATCGTTCAGCCTGGATACCGTCCAATCCTCACCCACGATGGCTGTCACAGGGGCGGCCACTTCAGGGATGTCTGTCTCAGAGCGACATCAGTCGGATATTCCACACGGCACAACACCCTTCAATTCCCCAACAACGTACGGCTCTGAGCGGCCTACCTTAGATACGGCATCCGATAGGGCCTTCCATGTCCAGGTTGGCTATGGGTTCGCTTGGCTCTAATGTAAGACCAATGGCCCTCTTGACACTCGTCAGGTCACAGCATACGCTCGCACGCCATTAGTTCATTTACCTAACGCATGTATAGGGCCACCCATGTTTGAGCAAGCCTTCAAGAATATTGACGACGTTCTGTGGAAAGAGGCGGGTTGTACGACCGAGTTGGATTACACCGAACAGACTTCATGGCTACTGTTTCTGAAATACCTGGACGGGCTGGAACAGGACAGGGCAATGGAGGCTCGGCTGGACGGTAAGAAGTATTCGTTCATCTTGGATAAAGACAATCGCTGGGAAAGCTGGGCCGCGCCAAAAGACAAGGACCGCCAGATCGACCATCACAAGGCGATGACCGGCGATGACCTGCGCGATTTCGTGAACCTGAAGCTCTTTCCCTACCTGCACGGCTTCAAGCTGAAGGCCACCGGCCCGAACACAATCGAGTACAAGATCGGCGAGATCTTCGGGGAGATCAAGAACAAGATTTCCAGTGGCTACAACCTGCGGGAGATCATCGACCACATCGATGAACTACGCTTCCGTTCTCAGACAGAGAAGCATGAACTGTCCCATCTCTATGAAGCCAAGATCAAGAACATGGGCAATGCCGGGCGGAACGGCGGCGAGTATTACACCCCACGTCCCCTTATCCGGGCCATCGTCCAGGTCGTTAAGCCGAAGATCGGGGACCGCATCTATGATGGTGCCTGTGGTTCAGCAGGCTTCTTGTGCGAGTCATTTGAATATCTGAGGGCCAAGCCCAACCTCACCACGAAGGATGCCAAAACGCTCCAAGAGCGCACGTTCTACGGCAAGGAGAAGAAGTCTCTGGCCTACGTGATCGGGATCATGAATATGATCCTGCATGGCATCGAGGCCCCGAACATCGTCCACACGAATACCCTCACTGAGAACCTCGCCGACATCCAAGACAAGGACCGCTATGACGTGGTGCTAGCCAATCCGCCCTTCGGCGGTAAAGAGCGTAAGGAAGTGCAGCAAAACTTCCCCATCCGCACCGGCGAGACCGCGTTCCTGTTCCTTCAGCACTTCATCAAAATCCTGAGGGCTGGGGGGCGGGGCGGCGTGGTTATCAAGAATACGTTCCTCTCCAACACCGATAACGCCTCAGTCAGCCTACGTAAGCTATTGCTGGAAAGCTGTAATCTGCACACCATCCTAGACTGCCCTAGTGGGACGTTCCAGGGCGCAGGGGTCAAGACGGTGGTGCTGTTCTTTGAGAAGGGCGCTCCTACCCGGAAGGTCTGGTACTACCAGCTCGACCCTGGCCGAAACCTTGGCAAGACGAACCCGCTCAATGATGCTGACCTCGCTGACTTCATCAAGTTGCAAAAGAAGTTTGCCGATTCCCGTAAGTCGTGGAGCATAGATGTCAAGAGCATCGATACGATAACCTACGACCTCTCTGTGAAGAATCCAAACGGCTCGGATGAGGTGGCACACCGTAGTCCGAAGGAAATCTTGGACCAAATTAACGCACTAGACGGCGAGAGCGCGAAAATAGTCGCAACAATCAGGGGCCTGCTATGAAGACGAACTGGAAAGCAAAGAAGCTGTCTGCCCTGGTTGAAGTTCAGAATGGCTACGCATTCGACTCCAAACAATTCTCGGCGTCAGTTGGGATACCGCTCATACGCATTCGTGATCTTAAAGTTGGAATCGAAACTGAAACAAGATTTACTGGTAAATTCGACGAAAAGTATATAGTCAAACCTGGTGATTTCCTCATCGGGATGGACGGTGAGTTCGGATGCTATGAGTGGAAGGGAAGACCGGCACTACTGAACCAACGAGTGTGCCGTCTTCAAGGGTTTATCGACGATCTCTCGCCAAGGTTCTTATTCTACGGTGTGAACAGCTACTTGAAAGAGATAGAAGATGCCACAGGCTATACGACGGTAAAACATCTTTCTTCACGGCAAATTCTTGACATCAATTTTCCCTTACCGCCACTGCAAGACCAGCACCGCGTCGTCCGCATCCTCGACGAAGCCCTCGATGGCATCGCCACCGCCAAAACCAACGCCGAGAAGAACCTTCGAAACGCCAGCGGATTGTTTGACAGCCACCTGCAATCGGTCTTTACCCAGCAGGGGGAGGAGTCAGCCTGGAAGAACCCTGATCGTCAGACCACTCTGCAAGGCGAATGTTTCAAAGCTCATAAGCAGGATGGGCTATCCCACGCTTCTAAGTTAAATTTTGCTAACGACGGTGGCGTCAATATTACGAAGACTGGGGGCCGGGATGCCACACTACGTCACATACCGGGGAGGTTTGCACTGGCTGTTGGAATGCCTAAGACAGCATCACGAAAAGGATGGCGATGGAGTCCACTTACCCAGTTGGCAAGACTCGAATCAGGTCACACTCCCAGCAGAAAGCACCCTGAATACTGGGGGGGATCGGTTCCTTGGATAGGCATACAGGACGCCAGGGAGCATCATGGCTGCAAGATAGAGGACACTTCGCAGCACACTAACGAGTTAGGCATTGCTAACTCGTCCGCAAGAATTTTGCCTCCAAACACTGTCTGTCTTTCAAGAACAGCATCGGTAGGTTATGTAGTCGTCATGGCGCGACCAATGGCGACTAGTCAGGATTTCGTAAACTGGGTCTGTTCGGATGAGCTAAATCCTGACTTCCTCAAATATCTTTTTCTAGCGGAGGGGCGTCAGCTCCTACGCTTCGCCAGTGGAGCAGTGCATCAGACAATTTACTTCCCGGAAGCTAAAGCATTTCACATTTGTCATCCCTCTCTTGGTGAGCAGCTCCGTGTCGTAAGTGAACTGGACTCTCTACGTAAAGAAACGCAACGCTTGGAATCCGTCTACCAGCGCAAGGTCGCCGCACTGGACGCCCTACAACAATCGCTACTGCACCACGCCTTCACCGGCCATCTCTAAAAAGCGTCCATGAACGAAGCTCAAACCCGCGCCGAGCATGTTGATCCAGCCTTGAAGAAGGCGGGCTGGGGCGTCGTCGAGGGTAGCCGCATCCTTCGCGAATATCGCATTACGCTAGGCCGTATAGAAGGCAACGGGCGACGTGGAAAAGAGGACGTTGCTGATTACGTGCTGGTCCATCGCAATCGTAAGCTCGCCGTTGTCGAAGCGAAGGCATGGAATAAGCCACTCAGTGAGGGCGTGGGCCAGGCAAAAGCCTATGCAGGCAAGCTCGCCATTCGTTACACCTACTCCACGAACGGGCAGGGCATCTATAGTGTCGATATGGAGACAGGGAAGGAGCGGGATGACCTTACCTGCTATCCCACGCCCGACGAACTGTGGGACCTTACCTTCGCCAAGCAGAACGTCTGGCGAGACCGTTTCGCTGCCGTGCCATTTGAGGACAAGGGCGGCACGTATGGTACACGCTACTATCAGGACATCGCCATTGAGCGGGTGATGGAGGCCATCGCCGAAGGCAAGCCCCGCATTTTGTTGACACTTGCCACCGGGACGGGCAAGACGTTCATTGCCTTTCAGATCGCCTGGAAGCTGTTTCACAGCCGCTGGAACCTGACCCGCGAACCGTCGCGCCGCCCCCGTATTCTTTTCCTTGCCGACCGCAACATCCTCGCAGATCAAGCCTACAATGCCTTTTCGGCATTCCCAGAAGATGCATTGGTGAGGATCGAGCCGGACGAGATTCGCCGCAGAGAGCGCGTTCCAACAAACGGCAGTCTCTTCTTCACCATCTTCCAGACCTTTATGAGCGGACCGCCGAAGGACGGTCAACCCTCGCCCTACTTCGGTCAGTATCCACCAGACTTCTTCGACTTCATTGTCATCGACGAGTGCCATCGCGGAGGGGCCAATGACGAAAGTAATTGGCGCGGCATTCTGGATTACTTCGCTCCAGCGGTGCAGCTCGGCCTGACCGCCACTCCGAAGCGCAAGGACAATGTGGACACCTACCGATACTTCCGAGAGCCGGTATATGTCTATTCATTGAAAGACGGCATCAACGACGGCTTCCTAACACCCTTCAAGGTGAAGCAGATTTCTACGACGCTGGACGAGTACGTCTATACGCCCGACGATACGTTAATCGACGGCGAGATAGAGGCAGGAAGGCTGTTCAAGGAACCAGACTTCAACAAGATCATTGAGATCAAGGAACGCGAAGCGCACCGGGTTAAGCTCTTCATGGACATGATTAATCAGGACGACAAGACGCTTGTCTTCTGCGCCACTCAGGACCATGCACTAGCCGTGCGTGACCTGATTAATCAAATGAAAACGAACACTGACCCGAACTACTGCCATCGCGTGACTGCCAACGATGGCGAACGGGGTGAGCAACATTTGCGCGACTTTCAGGACAATGAAAAATCGATCCCCACGATCCTCACCACATCACAAAAGCTTTCTACCGGCGTGGATGCTCGCAACATCCGCAACATCGTGCTGATGCGGCCCATCAACTCGATGATTGAGTTCAAGCAGATCATTGGGCGTGGGACGCGGCTCTACGACGGGAAGGATTACTTCACGATCTACGACTTCGTAAAGGCGCACCATCACTTCAACGACCCCGAATGGGACGGCGAACCGATTGAACCGGAGCCGAAGGAGTCGTGGCCGAAACGCCTGTCTGGACCGCCTACACCGCCTGGAACGCGCCCGGAGCCGCAACCACGCCCGCAGAAAATTAAAGTCAGACTATCCGACGGAAAGGCCCGCACTATACAAAACATGATGCTGACGACCTTCTGGCATCCTGACGGCACCCCGATGTCCGCTCAACAGTTCCTGGAACTGCTCTTCGGCAAGCTGCCGGAGTTTTTCAAAGACGAAGCGGAACTCCGCGCCCTGTGGAGCGTTCCCGACACACGGAGCAAACTCTTAGAAGGACTGGCTGAGAAAGGTTTCGGTAAGGATCAACTTGCTGAGATGCAGAAGATCATCGACGCGGAAAAAAGCGACCTCTTCGACGTGCTGGCGCACGTTGCATATGCCTTACAGCCACTAAGTCGTGAAGATCGTGCTGCCAAGGCCAAGGTGCAGATCAGTACTCACTTCAACAGTAAGCAGCAGGTGTTCCTAGACTTCGTCCTTTCACATTATGTGAAGGAGGGGGTTGACGAGCTAGACCAGTCAAAGCTAACGCCGCTGCTACGGCTCATGTACCACGACTCCATCGCGGACGCTGTGGCGGCACTAGGCAAGCCGGAGGACATCGGAAAGTTCTTCGCGGGCTTTCAGAAGTATCTGTATCATGAAGTGCCTCGATACAACGCACCATGAAGTTCTTATTTATCGACGAGACAGGAACCACTAAAGATCCTAATTTTTATGGGGTCTGCCTGGTAAGCATTGACTCAAACCACTACAGCAGTGTATGCGACCAATTTGGAATACATATGCAGAAGTCGGGATGGAGCGACAAGCATGAGTTCAAAGGCAAGTTTTTGTTTTCCAAAAAGCAAGGCGATCCAAACATCACCATTGATGAAAGGCTAACATTAGCGGAACGTCTATTGTCGCTCAACCTTGCTGGCAAGAATGCGAAGTTGCGAGTTATCTTTGCCTGGGGCAAGCATGGCGAGAAATCACATTGTGACCTAGTCCGAAAGGCGCTTAGGAAGTTATTGCCGCTCGCTCGTAACCATCGAGGCGGAAAGCATCTTTGTTCGGTATTTGCCGATGAAAACTCTAGGGTAGAGCCTTCCGTCCTAAGGAGCTCAACAGTTGAGGCATTGGGCGAACGCGGATACAAACTGGTTGAAGATGTTATGAGCCTCCAATCCAAAAGCTATCACGTCGGACTTTGCTATGCCGACCTAATAGGCTATTTGGCGGGATGGGTGTCGCTTGACGACGACATTGACAAGGCTCAATTGGGACTGTTCGAGGAAGGACAGATTAGTCGTCAAGACCCTGAGAAGGTAAGGAAGGCAAAGGCAATGCTCACATCTGTAAAGCGAATACAGTTTCTTCGCTGCTAGCGATGGTTCCCACCACTCTACTATATCTGTTGGGTCCACCTTGCTGACAATAAAGCCCCGTTTCGGTTGTCTTGGGTGACTTCGGTTTTCCACTCCCCATCTATGCACTTTTCCACCGCAGCCTTTGCGCTATCGTTAGCTCCCAATACTTTGACAGCAAAGAACGATGGCAAATAGTTTAGATAAAAAGAAACTGGTGACCTTCGATGAACTGACGCTCTCCAACGCATGGGAGCTGGAAGCCCTTGCTGAAGTGCTGACCGCGAAGGGCCTCATTACGAAGCGCGAAGTGCTAGAGATGTTAATGGAGATTCGCCGCCGTAATCCCACCGCTGCTGCACCCTACACTAACCTTGCCACCGATCCGAACAAGACCGACATTCTTGTAAAGCATATCTTGAAGCTTTTCCATTCAACCGGCCTGACGGCCCAGCAGGCGAAGGACGTTCTTGTGCATCTCCAAGTCCTTATCGAGATCGGCGAGCGTGTCGCTCATGGAAAAACGACGCACTGATTATCATGGAAACGAGGCAGCGCCTACACCTGCCGCTACGTTGCCCCGTGTCGCTGCCGCCACCCTCTGCGCAAGAAAAATCTCTGTCAATGTCAACGCGAAGCGCTCACTTAGTTGGTTCACCAGTGCCATTTTACTTGCTAATCATACCTAGACGCAGGAGTAGGCTAATGTATACTTCTGGTGTAGGCAACAATCCTACATCTGCCAGGCTAGGCAGAGCATTAGTGCCGACATCATCTTTACAAAGGGGTTGTATCGCATGGAATGGGGAATCTTGATGACCGGATTTACGCTCGTTGGTATGGTCTTGCTTCTGCTCGGCACCGTCTCGGCATCAAACCGCGCTGCGTAATGTCCACACTCACTTCTCTCTTTCTGTTTGCTCCTAAAGCTAACAAGAACTTGGAGGTCGTATGGTGACGCTGATCGTAGGCATTGCCACGGTGACGGCTATGCTGGTGGTGATGGGTTGGACACTGGGAGGCGAGAGCGACGCGGAGCGGCGTCGCCTCGCCGAACGAGGCTAACGGTTCGTAAACGGGCGGCTGTCCGGGCCGCCCGTTCCGCCGTCCACGCACATTGACAAGCAGCGCATCTTCTCTGGCCGTACACACAACATGACAATCGTGCTGAGGAGGATACCGATGGAGCGTCAAAGCCATGCCCGCATCGCTCGGAAGTTGCTCAATGCAGTCCCAGTCATTTTCTCCGGGAACACACACGGCACCGGGACGCTGTATGAGCTATCGACAGGGGGATGTAAAATTGAAACGGCCAGCACACCTCCACTTGGTGCCTCGCTCAAACTACGCCTCACGGTGTCGCCCAACACCGATCCTGTCAAAATCGACGCGGCCATTGTTGGATGGACCATCAAAGATCAATATTTTGGTGTGAAGTTCCTTCAAGTGGAGCCGACGGACCGATTATTATTGGACCAATGCATTGCGAACCTTGCGGTCCGGGGATCGCTGCCCCTTTGAATTTCATAGCAGAGCGGTAAAGAAGTTCTTACTGTCCGTCCTTACCCCGACCACTTATACGTAGTATATACAGCGATAGACAAGTAGGCACGAACGGACTAGCATGTCGGCAATCGGACCTACTGAAGAGGAATGCGATGAATACACCGAATCACTATGCTGGGAACCAAAATAGACACGAATCCATGCACTTCCCGAAGGGCGGGCTGATGGGGGAAGAATTAAAGTCCGTCTTTGAAGCGAGCCACTGTTCCAGCCGCAAGCTGCCTCGCTTCCTCCTCCTCGATGACGACCCCGCCTTACTCAATGCGCTCTCGGATACCATTGAGTTCCATCTCGGACCGTTAACGTTAGATGTCTCTGATTCAGGAATAAAGGCATTAGACCTCGTTAGAGTCAATGCCTACGATGCCATGATCCTAGATGTGAACATGCCAAACATGAATGGTTTGGAGTTCTTGAACGTCGTGAAGCAACTGCGGCCCAATACCCCCCTATTCGTATTGATGATGAGCGCCCATGCCGATGACAGGCTCATGGCTAGAGCCTTTGAAGCAGGTGCGTCAGATTTCATTGCCAAACCGTTTGATCGAGACAAGTTCGTGTCTGCGGTGAAGCATGGCTTGAAACTATCCCGCCAATCGATTGCCATAAAGCATGACGAGCGTCAGCTCATGCATACGACGCAAACGGCAGCTATGTCCGTTTAGTAAACGCCTTCGCAGATAAACGCGGCTGAACATCGGGGACAGCCATCTCTGTAAAGGGCAACGCTAATTGCAGGGGGGAAGACTTGGATAAGCGTAGGCGTTCAACGATAGGACGAGCAGCAGTCTCTGCGACCAGCTCAAAGCAATCCAAGTCAGCTTCGGTAAAGAAGAGGCTGTAGCGATTCTTCTTTCGAGAATCGTCCCAATATACGCTGAAGCCCCACGCTGTCCCCCAGTTCTCTTCCCGTACCGTATCCACTCGGCCCAGTGTGCCAAACGTCAAGCCGTCGATCTGGCGTGAACAACCACCCGAATCAAGCGAACAGTGTCAGTCTAATTGGGACATGCTGCGGCCCGTGAATTCGCGGACAAGGTGGGCATCCTCCGCTAGCCGTAAGGCTATGCAGAGGTTAGGCTTACCCTATGGCAAGTCCTCAGATACTACTCGTTGATGATGATCCAGAATGCTTGATCGCCTTATCTAATCGCCTGCGATTCGCGTTTAGGGGACAGTCCCTGACCGTAGATGTCGCTGATTCTGCGGCCTGCGGCCTCATCGCCGCTAAGACCGCTCGCTACGACGCCGTTATTGTCGATATCGTCATGCCACGCACCAACGGATTCAAGTTCGCGGAACAGCTTCGGCGTACCCAGCCCGATATTCCCATCATTATGATAACCGGATGGGACATCAAGAGCGGGCAAGAACAAGCCGAGCGTCTCGGATTAGTCGCCTGTCTACCGAAGCCCATTGAGTTTTCCCTGCTGTGTACGGTTGTGAAGCGGCTGTTAGAACAGAAGCATGACAGCCCACGTTAACACGCCGTTCGGTCCTGACCGCAGAGCGTGCGGCATACTCGCTATGAGACAGGGAATGAAGAGATGGAGAACTATTCCAGGCGAGCGCAAGAACGCTGATCCGACGAGGGAAAGTCGTGCCGTGAGGCATCGTGTGGTAGCACACGGCCTGGAATGCCGTTCGTCTCGACCACGATGGCAGGCGGATACGGGATCACCGTGTGATGGGTCAATGCGTCCGTAGCGTCGCTTACAATTCTCGCCATTTCTTGCTGCGGGATATCAAGGGCGTCCCATTGGTTCGGGACGCCGACATAGGGCGACCAGGGCTTGGCGGCTAAGGTAGTGAGGTCCCCGACGGTCACAGCCCCATACCAGACGTTGTCTCCCTCGACGTCTAAGAGCAGTCCCTTGTGCGGATGATGCAACACGGCGGCTTGGCAGAAGACGCGCCATCTTGTCCCTGTTCGGCAGGATGTGCGAACGCCTTCAAGCACGGTCAGAGAAGAGACACAATAGTCAGGATAGGCCGACGCCAATACCCTCAGATAGCGTTGTCGGTCTGGACGATGCTGCGGGTCAGCAGCCGGTATGCGATGAAAGTCTTCATCCGTTGCAGGTGCACAGGGGTTATAGGCGAGCTCCGCTCTGTTGAGAAACTCGGTCTGTATCCCCGATTGAACCGCGATGAGGTCACGGCGGGGGCTAATCCAGACAACGGTTCCCCGTTGGACTGTGCGTGTTGTAAGAGACCAATACTCGATGCGTTGCAGCAGACGAATGTTATTCATGTCCATACCGGCTGGGAACTCCATTCTGTGAATATCGTTGGGGGGTTAGACCGATAGCGTTGGCAGGCCGATCATCACGCGGCGTAGCGTTCACTGTATTGGGGGAAATCTTCAGAAACCAAGTCGAACAGCAGTCGGTCCATGACTGTCCCATTGGCAATATGACAGGCCCGCTGTTTGCCCATGTAGCGAAACCGATTCTTTTCTAGAACATGGATTGAAGGATGGTTGGCTTCGACGGTCCACGCGCTGATGGCCTCAAGACCAAGCTCATTGAAGGCGGTCCCCCAACAGTTTCGACACGGCTGCCGTCGTGTGTCCTTTATCGGCGCATGTCTTATCGCCTAACACATACCACAAGAGGGCTGTGTTGAAGCGTGTATCAATATGGGTGAGTCCGACCAAGCCGATGGGGTGGTTCCTGCCGGTGGGCCAATAAAGCCTCCAACAGTACTTCGCATTCTGGCTCATCAGCTTCAGCAAAGCCGGTGATAGCGTCTGAATGCCATTGCCGAAGTCTAGCCATTGGTAATTCTCCGTTTGGCTTAGCCATCCGGCGACCAGACTAATATCCGAGCTTCCTAACGCTCCCAACTCCATGCCGTACGCCTCCCTATAGCATGTTTGCAACCGCAGTTTTATATATGTCGCGGTAGTCCTGAAACATCAGCCAGGGACGATGCGAGAGGTCGGAGATCATGCAGATCAGCCGTGTGGTTCACTGACGTGGATCACGCTACGCGACAGCTCATAGGGGTAAGCTGAGAAGGATGGTTATGTGATGCCGGTCAACCTGGCAAAAATCTCAGGATGTGTGTACCTGGCATTCTTCATCCTCGTTCTAAGCGAGAAAGAGAGAGGCGTAAGCACACACTCCTGAAAAATTGCCAGGTCCTACCTTCCCCTATGAGCCGATGGCTGTATCCGTAGGGCAAATGTAATGTAGATAACATAAACAAATGGGGCGGTCCTATTGACCTTTACGGACAGAGTGGCTAGCTTCTGCCATCAGTATAGACACTCATATAAGGTCGATCGATGCCTGTGATATCCCCCGCCGAAACGAAAATTCTCAACGTTAATGACGATGCTGCCACCCGATACCTCTGGGCTCATATTCTACGTCAGGCAGGCTATCACGTCCGAGAGGCGCACAGCGGACAGACGGCGTTACAGACACTCCGCACTGACCCGCCTCATCTCGTCCTGCTCGACGTGAAGCTTGCCGATATCGACGGATTCAGTCTCTGTCAGCAGCTCAAGACGATTGACCCTACGGTTCCGATCCTCATGGCGTCGGCCTGGTTTACCAGTGATGACGACTTTATCAATGGACTGACGACCGGAGCAGATGGATATCTATATGAGCCAGCCAATAGCACCAAACTCCTCGCCATGATTAAAACGATCTTAAGAATGTCCACTCGCTTGCAACAGGCCCGGACCACCGTGAACGAGTTGCAGCGTCAGAACCAGCAACTAGGTGAGCGTCTGAAGCATATGGAGTTGGCAAATGAAGGATTGCAAGAGGAGCTGGCCGAGTCGCGCCAATTTGAGGAAGCCGTAGTAGGCCGGGAGTTAAAACTGATGGAGTGCGAAAAGGACAGAGAGCGGCTGCAACGTGAGTTACGGAACCTCAGAACCCCACAGCAGCGTCAAATAGCGGAGGAGCAGCGAGGGCCGTAGTGGCTTGTTAAATTGCGCGGAACGCCCGATTCGCTTCGGCCACGTTCACGCCGGGCGGCAACCCTGACTTCCACTCCAAATCATCTTTCCCCCGGTACCAATACCCGTCAACGCTCTTTTTAATCGTCCAGTAAAAACCCCGGTTCCAGATATGCGTTACAATCTCGTTTTGCATAGGGAATGATAAGTCGATCTAATCGTTCTTGTTTACGCGGTGTCCGCTACACCGGCGGCCTTGCTAGTCCTCCGGCGCCCGTTTCCCCTATGGTGGGGCAGCGATGCCGAGACAACTCAATCAGCGACCGGATTACGCTCACCACTTGATCGCGGTCGAACGGCTTCCGAAGAATCGCATTGGCTCCCTCATCGCGTGCCTGCTGCTCGATGGCTTCTTCAATGCAGCCTGTAATCAAAATGACCGCCTGATCGGGCTGCGCGGCTTTAATGTCGCGGATGACTTCAAGGCCACCCTGGCGCGGCATCTTAAGGTCGCAGACTATGACATCATAGTTGCCCTCTCGTACCTTAGGGACCACGTCGTCCGATGAGGCATGAACGACCACGACCACGGGCCGTAAACGATACGTCAGCATGTCGCACAGCCCCTGCAACAGTACGGGATCGTCATCGACGAGCAGAATACGAGGGACAGAGGTGGACATATCCCACTTCCTTTGTATCGCAGAATATTTATCGGCAAACGACCGCGCTATCAGCGAAGAGGAAGGTAGGACGAGTAGTCGACCCTATTACAGTAGAGCCATCTAGAGGTATTCTGCTTGATGAGCGGGTTGGTCCCTGTTCAGCCTTCGGGCTGGCTGAACAGTCCCTTCTGATAGCACGCCGATGCCTTCGTGGACACTTCAGGATAGAGACCGGGGAAATGTTTTGGTCCACAGTCGGGACACATCCCGTGGCTGAAGTCTGCCTTCGACCGTGCCGCGATATACCGCTCGATCTGCTGCCAGTACCCACTGTCGTCCCGAATTTTCTTGCAGTACGCGCAAATCGGCAATAGCCCCTGAAGCACCTTCACGTCTTCTTCCGCTCGTTTTCGTAGCAGAGAAAACATCGCCGTGATACCGATCACCGTGACGGCAAAGAAGCGATTGGCAACGTCAAACCCTATCGGCCCCGGCGCCGAGAGAAAAAAGCCCAGCACGGTCAGTAGGGCCGACACAACCGCGATCGCAATGATAGGGGACGATTGTCGGGGCGTAGAGTACATCGCAAGGAACGTTAGAGGCACCACGTACAAAAAGCAAACACTGACACCGAGAGACACGACTACATCGATGCCAAAGACGGTGAGAATAAGGATAGAGGCTGCGGCGACATGCCGGATACTCAGCCTTTCATGGGGAGCGGGCAGCACCCCCTGGCGTCTGTCGGCGACGCGACGGTCACCGCCGGCCCGCCTCTCTTTAGTGAGTCCACATCGTCCCATCAGTGCATATCTATAGCAGGCCCTCCCGCGAGTACGGTATAGGTAATGTAGACGTTACTACTACGCTAATAGACTTAGTATAACCGCCTAGATAACCGCAAGGAATTGATGAATGAGTCCTGTCGAGTCTAGGGCCGGTATCATCAATGGAGAAGATAAAGTTAGGGAACCTGGATTCTCACAAGTCCGAAAATCCGTCTCCGCGTTTAAGGCGCACCCCAACGTGACATGGCGGGCCGTTTTTTCGGGTGCCGGGGGGTAGGAGCGTCAAATTCCGGTTGCGCCGGGGTTGCATGGTTGCGGGCGGGCGACCCTATATGGGCCATTCCTGTGCACATCATCCACTTTATTCATGCGGCTCTTCTGTCGATTGTGGGTCTTGGCAAGTAATTCGTAAACCGCAGGTCGTTGGTTCAATCCCAATCGCCGGCTCCATATACTTAATAAGGCTTTCAAGGTCTTACACTGCAACATCTTCTCGCTGCTCCTGCTGTAAGTCGGCCACTATGCCCGAAATGGTGCCCATTTGCTGTGAACCGTACCCGACAGGCGTCTGGCAGCTAACTTCAGGTCGGCCTCATTTACGATATCGTATCGGTCAAAAACCGACCGTGTTTTATGACCAGCGATCGCGATAGCCACCTTCTCAGGGATACCAGCCTGCAAACTAAGCTAGAGTTAACGAACCTTCCTCAGTCCGACGTAATTTCATAAGCCATCATAGCTCCTCGATACGCCTGCAATTGGCCAGCAGTGCGAGATAAGTACCATGAGGAGGATCGAAGTCCACCACGGGCCAGACGCAAAGAGAGTCGCTAGGCTCCAGGTGATGGCCCACACACCGACGAGAAAACCAGCCAGCTTTAAGCATCCATAGAGCACACGCTAAGTCGCTATGATAAGAGGCGCTCGGATCCCTAGACGGCTTCCGCTATTGCGTTTGAAATTTTGAAGGCATGGCGATGAGTAGCTTTCTACGGGAAGATTTTATGGGCCTCTTTGGGGGCCTATATACGTAAAAATGTGGGGGAAAAAGCGTTTCCGTGGTCAAGCGTCTGGACTCGTATCCCTTGTTCTTCATGCAGGTGCGCCTTTGTAATAAGGCCAGCAACTGTCATGTTTTTTTACAGTTTTCGACAAAGTCAGTATGGGCCATATATATACGTAAATACATCAGCTTATGGGCATAAGCATTTTCAGATCCAGGGAATGTGTATGAAATCTTTACGGTTGGTGGTTGTCAATCTGTGATGACCTTCAATGATTTTAAGCGCTTAGATGCTGGCATTTTTTGTGCGTCTTTAACACTTACTCAAGCAGATCCATTCTATGTTTCTATCAAAGGAGTCAAACAATGCAAAAGTCACTTGTAGCGGCCCTTGCCGGGGCTTTTCTCTGCGCAGGTGTTAGCCTCGCACAGGCAAACACCATCACAGGCAATCTCTGGCACGTTCCTGAGGCGGTTACGTTGAATGCCGTCCCGGCGAATGTTCCTGCAACGACTCCAGACGTCACCTTCTCGGTGAATTCGCCGTTTAATTTTTCTGGAACCAGCGTGACAGTCGGGACATGGCTGGCAAGCAGCGGCGCTTTCAATATCGTGGAGAATACTCCGAACACCCTGACCTCGCTGATGGATAACGGTGTCGTGGGTACGATCCTTAATTTTACGGGTTTCGTTTCTGTTACCAATGGACAGACGTTCACCGTGACGCATGATGACGGTATAACCCTGATCATCGGTGGCAATAATCTTGGCTTCAGCCCGGCTCCCACTGCCCCCATCACATCGATCGCTACGTACACGGGACCAACCGGTAACTTCCCATTTCAGTTGGTCTATGCGGAATGTTGCGGAGGTCCAGCAGTCCTTCAGATCAATCTTCCGTTCAGTGATGTCCCTGCAGTACCTGAGCCCAGCACGCTGCTGCTCCTCGGTTCAGGCCTCGCTGGTCTGGCAGCGTGGCGGCGGAAGCACACTGCTTAATTAGAATTTTAGGACGTTTCCTCACGAGCCTCGCGCCTTATGGTGTGGGGCTTGTGTCTTTTAGGGAACCCTTGAGCTGAGCAGTGGCAGTGGGCCGCCAGCCTATTGGCATGTTTCTTTAGATTCCCAGATATCCTCGCCGCTTTTTTCTCTCGAGCACAGGGGCCAATGCCTAAGCGTGGGGGGTCCTCTTTCCCTATCTCAACCTGCCAGAACAAGGGGCGGGAGTGTCGAAAGCATCACCGATTACGAGGGTGAACAGAAATATTGGGTTGCAGCTCGGTATGCCCAAATCGTGCCCGCGATAGTGCCTGTCTTGCCTCCCTTCGACCAAACCCAAACCGCAGGTCGTTGGTTCAATCCCAATCGCCGGCTCCATATACTTAATAACTTCCGTTAGACCGCCCCCTTTTACCACAGACCAGTGTTGCACGAGGCTTGCGGGTTGGTTTACTGAAATAGTCTCCAGACCCTGACCCTCCAGCCGTGCTACTGTCCGGTTGTTGCCGTCTGAAATGAGACGACCGTAAAGGTCTACCGGCTAGGGAGGGTGTTCCATCTGTTCCTTCACATAGATCGGATTCTCCCCTTGTTGGGGCAGAATGGAGGCAAAGATACGGTGAAGATGGTAGAAGCGTGTATGGCGGAGGCCGGACGCCTACAGCACGTCACAAAAAAATACGCTTGCGAAGGTTGTCAGGGGCAACGATTCCCCGTGCCGCATCACGAAAACCCCATTTCGGCATCTCTTTACACCGGTTGGCTGCGCTTCTAATTGGCGTTCAGTATGCAGCTGTTTTGCGTGCTGGCCCGGTTCTTTTGACATATCGACACGTGGGCATCCGCCACTTTTTCGAACCCACCTATAATCCCTAGTGTTTGAGCGTTCTACAGGAAGAAGCTAGCCGGATGCGAAACGAAGCGGACATTGCCGGTACGAAGCACGGAAGAAGGGCCCTATGTCCGCTGGGTAAGATTTTCACAATTTGTAATCGCATTCCGCTGTCAGTGAATTCAAGACAAAAAAAAGAGGTCAAAGTCTTGTCAGTTTGAGTTTTCTCTCCTTCCTGAAGCTTTGACTTCAGGTCGTCTAGAATTCTCTTTCCAACCCGGCTTTGGCCTCGTTTAGTACACTAGCACAACCGCATTCACAATCGAACGAACCATGAAAGCTTTGTCGCTCTTGTCTCTACAGTGATGACATGGTGCTGGGCAGGACGGCGGTGATGATGGTGAGGATCAATTCAAAAGCTTCTTCTGAATCTATACGTCTCCATCCAAAAATTCCAAGATAGCGTAATTTCAGGTCACCATTGGATGGATTGTCACTGGCATTGCTGGGGACAATACCTAGGTAGCTAAGCAGACCAGACCATAGCCGCTTTCACAACACCATACAATGGAATCGCCATGTACTAGGAATGCTGTATTGCCAACACAAGCAATCGGCGGTATGTGTGAGATCCCTTGAGCTATGGAGGATTTATGAAATATTTACGCCTTTCCTCCTTATCGTCTGCTCTGCTGCTGATGTGGATATCTGTCGCGCCTGCTGAAATACTGGCGCTCCTGAACTATGAAAGCAAGCGGGATCAATCCATAAGAAAAGAAGGCATTGCCATTATGGACGTCGATCCACACTCCGCTGATTTTGGCAAGGTCTTGATGGAGATTCCACTCGCGCCCGATCTTGTTGCTCATCACATTTTCTTCAATCGAGACAAGAGCAAGGCCTATATTACGGCCTTAGGTAAAAGCCTTCTTCATGTAGTGGACCTCACACGATTTCCCTATCGATTAAAAGCCGTCGAGATCCCTGAATGCCAGGTCTTGGAGGATCTGGTCGTGTCGGAGGACAACCGAATCTGGTATCTGACCTGTATGGGTTCCAGCAATGTCATTATGGGAGACGCCGTAGAGGATCGGGCTATCAAAGCCGTTAGCGCGTCCGGACCTGCATCGCCCTTTATCAGTTATCCGCACGGCATTGCTATTCACAATGGCATTGACCGTCTGCTCGTCACGAGCACGATCAAGCCGGACAATATGTCTGAGGCGGGCGAAACTGTTACGGTGTTGGAAGCCAGCAGCGGAAAGCTGCTCTCTACCCATAAGGTGTCCTTGAAACCCTCCCCATCAAAAGCGGCCCCGGTGGAAGTGATGTTTGTGCCTCATGCAGATCCCCCGGTCGTGCACATCACGAATATGTTGGAAGGCACCTTATGGGTCGGAGTGTGGGATGCCAAGAACAAAACGTTTTCGTTTGAGCAGGCCGATGACTTTGGGCCAAGGGAGCAGGGCGTGCCATTGGAGATGCTCTATAACGCCAAAGGTGACCGGCTGTATGTGACCACCGCGAAGCCGGGATATGTCAATCTCTATGACAATACCAACTCGCAGCGCCCGACGTTCCTCAAGGCGATTCCCGCCGCTCCAGGCGCACATCACACGATCCTTTCGCCGGACGAACGTTATCTGTTCGTCCAAAACAGCCTGCTAAATTTAGAAGGGATGAGTGATGGGTCTATCACGGTGATCGATTTGACGAAGGAAGCCCTGCTGACGACCATCGACACGCTGAAACGGCAAGGCTTGAACCCGAACTGTATCATGCTTTTGCCCAACCACTTCAAAAGGGAGTGACTGAGTTAGTCGCTTCGATGTCCCCATTACGCTGAGCCCGGGGGACCGCCTGGGACTTCAGCGTATGTTGTTATAGCAGAAGAACCGCTACAGCCTTTTCTTCATCAAAGCCGGCCTAGCATACCTTGAACTGGTCGAAGCGGCCGCTAATCGCCATCGTTGAATGCCTACGCTTAGGCAAATCCTCCCCGCTGGCAATAAGCGTTGCCTTTTAGAGAAATCGTACTCCATCGGGGGACCGAACGTCTCGGTACGTTTGAGATGTCGATTGATGAACTCAAGAAAACGTTGAACCTAGTAAGAGGATAGGCGGATGTATCCGAAGATAGTTGGCAGTTCCTGATGTCGTGCAAGCCGGGTTCAGGCCTCATAAAGGCAAGAACCCCTATCCCGATTGCTGTGGACTGTGAGTCGATTTTGTTTATGGCTAGTAAAGCCTCAGCGACAACATCGGTTGGGAAATGGAGTCCTAAAATTATTTTGGGCAGACAGATCAATAGAGTGACATGCATGAGTAAAACAACGCCAAGCCTGCGCGAAAGGAGATAGTATCCGGGGTGCCCACACATAAAACAGCGTGGCATGGTCGCTGAGGAACGAACTCAAACCAGCCAGATACTCCGAGTAGCCGACGAGGGCTCTCTTAAGTCCAATAGACGAGACGAATACAGGGCGTTCACGGAAGGGCAGCAATACCTGCAACGCTTGGCCCATCGAGAGCGCTATGATACATGCTAAGACTGTTACAGAAATGCATCAGGATAGAGCGAGCGGTTTTGAACTCATTAAGTAGTCCACTGAGGCTCAGACGCAAGCGCGCGCTGGTCCAGCAGTTGACGGGCGATTTACAACTGGCGTGCAACGGGCATGTATGCTGCTCCGGTTGAATCGGGCGACCTAGTTCGACCGACACCATGGGCGAAATAACACCGCTATCCGCAGGCGGACTACGGGAGATCGCCCGTCCGTGGCCGCGCTGGAGCGTATCCGGAGATGATCACCGTGGACAATGCAGCGATTGGCCTCCAAAGCCCGGTATGGTGTGCGTATGCCCAGGCGTGAACAAGCTTCTGACCCGTGATCGCAAGCGAGGTGCTGTATTTCTGCTCCAACGTTCGGCCGGCCATCGGGATGGCCGCTTTGGCAGGGTTTGCAGGCTGACGGGGGGCGTGTGGTGCGCGGCCTCAACCACCTTCCTCAATACTCCGAGGGGGCGCTTCTGGATCGAGCCGCGTCCCGACAGCATCGTGGGGCCAGAGATCACCTCGAGCCGCACCACTCTGAGGGTGATCAAGGTCTGATGTTTAGCCGGCCGATCCGACCGACCCATGCCGCGGCTCGAGCGCCATGCGTATGCCGCCTTTCGGCCGCAACGTCACCATGAGCTCAGGCTCGACGCGGTCCTGGGCTAGTCTCGGATCGTAGCGGCGGCCGATAAGCGCCAGGAGCAGCGGCCCCTCTACCGTCGCAAAGTACGTCCCCACGCAGGCCCGCGCCCCTGCACCGAACGGCAGATAGGCGCAGCGGGCAGCAGGACGTTCGCTGCCGAGCCATCGCTCCGGCATAAACCGCTCCGGGTCGCGCCAGAAGGCCGGGTGCCGGTGCAGGTTATACGTGCCGACGAGGACCACGGCCCCGGCCGGCACCGGCAAGCCGCCGACGGTGACGCGGGTCGTCGCCTTGCGCTGAACGGCCGGGGCCGGCGGATACAGACGGAGCGATTCATCGAACACCGCGCGTGTGTACGGGAGGCATTCAAGATCATCGGCGTTCGGCGTCCGCCCCTTCAGGACCCGGTCCACTTCCTCGTGAAAGCGTGCCTTCGCATCCGGATGCGCCGCGAGGAGGTACCATGTCCAGGCGAGCGCGTTTGCGGTGGTCTCGTGTCCGGCCGCGAAGATCGTCAGCGCTTCGTCCCGCAGTTCCTGATCGCTCAAACAGGCGCCGCTCTCCTCATCGCGAGCCTGGAGCAGCAGGTCGAGTAAATCGTCATGCTTTGCCCTGCTGCGGCGCCGCTCGGCGATCAATCCGTAGATCAGCCTGTCCATGAATTGCATGACGAAACGAAATTCACGATTGCGCGCGGTCGGCACCCACCTGGGCAGGTGCAGCGGATTGTGGAATGAGTCGAATGCGTACTTTAGGCTGACTCGTAGCGCGTGGCTGATTTGGTCGATATGTTCGGACACGCTGGTGCTGAACATCGTTTGCGAGATCACTTCCAGGGCAAGCTGCATCATTTCGGCCGCGATGTCGACCGGCCGGCCGGCATGGTCCGCCCAGCCGGCGAGGTGCTGCTCGCCAACCTGGGCCATCCGATTGGTCATCGCGGCCATCCGAGACCGGTGAAAGATCGGCTGAATGATGCTCCGGTGCCGCTTCCACACCTCGCCCGAACTGGTTACCAATCCATTACCCAGGACCAGCGCGAGACCGACCGGCCGGCGGGGATCGTAAACCTTCACGAAGCGCTCGGATTGCTGCACCATAATCTCCTCGGCTAGATCGGGATGACTGAAGAGATAGAGGGTCTTGGGGCCGAGGCGGAAGCGCAGCGCATCGCCGTGCTGGCGCCACCAGGCCGACATGATCTGCAACGGGCGCGGCTTGAACGCGCGTAGATGACCGAGCAAGGGCGCCCCGCCGGGAACATCCACAAGTGTGAAGGATTGAACCGCCTTGGGCATGGGCGGAGATTATCACGCTATGTCGCCGGCATCAAATTGACATGCGTCAGGTTTGTCCTAGCGTGAGGTCGTGACGGGCCAACAATCAGGGGAATTAGGGAAAGGCTGTACTGCGATAACTCGGCCAAGAATAATTCGCCGCCTTCTACAACTGGACATGCGATATACTTCGTGGGAGTCTCCTTTCCAACAGATTCAATTAAGATTATTAGTATCATGGCGTCACAAGGCAGCGGTCTTACAATCTATGATCGGACGTATGGACGGCGGCAGGAGGGTGGAATGCGATGTCTCGGTTCAGGCCCGACCCCGCTCTGGCAGCATAGCGCCGGAAGTAGACGGCCGAATTAGATGTCCATACAGCCCTCTAGGCATATGCTAGTAGCCAAAGTTTCCTTCACGCCGCCGTAGATCTATGCCAGTGATGTAGCTGTCAATCGTCTTAAGGGAATCCGCCATCCGTACTTTAGTCCAATAGTTTCATCTGCGTGGCATGTTATAAAAAATAAAATACAATAGGATCTTATCTATGGTGCGGCTTTTTCTTGCAGAAGATCACAAGATCATACGTCAAGGCATCAAGCACGGCTTAGCGGATGTCAAAGTCGTTGGAGAGGCTAGCACCGCGGAAGAATTGCTCTCCCGTCTGCCGAAGCACCCCTGTGATATCCTGCTTCTTGACCTAGTGCTGCCCGATGAGCATGGGTTCACCCTAATTCCTAAAATCAAGGTCCTTTGTCCATTACTTCGCATCATCGTATTTTCTGGATTCAGCGAGCCCCGATATGCCAGACAGGCGCTGGAGTTGGGAGCGGCAGGCTATGTGGTGAAGACGGCATCAATGAAGGAATTAAAAACGGCCGTGCAACGAGTCGTCGCGGGCCAGACTTATCTAAGCCAGCCTTTTGACGAGGATGACATCCGTATGCCGCAGTTGCCGGTCAAGCGGTTGTCCCCTAGAGAAGAACAGATCCTCCATCTAATCGCGAACGGTCACAGCATGGTAGAAATCGCGTCATTATTGGGCGTGAGTGTGAAAACGGTCATGAGCCACCGGGCCAATATACGGGAGAAGCTGCAGCTTCCAACCGTTTCGGCCCTTCTTAACTATGCGGTCACCGATTGGCGGGACCGGGAACAGTGAGGGGTGAAGGGCGCGTCTGGCTAAATATACATCCGTCCTCTCCAATGGTCTTCGAGCCGTAAGCACCGGATTTCTATTGCAACCTTCGGTCGACCGACGGGATTGCCACTTTGCCACGGTTTCAATGCCTGTAAGGGAGCCGTTTGCCGCCCTGCCTGTTTTGATCTCTTCCCACCTTCATCATAACGGCCTCCCATAACCCGTAACGGCACCACCAGGTCGACTTTTGATCACTGTGAGAACGCCGGTATTTTTCTCCATCGCGTCACGAAATGCCTCTTGAGGAATATCCCGAAGCGATAGACCTCGATAAGTTGCGACGGTGTGCAGGCCAGAGAATAATATGCCGTCGATCCTAAGATCCCGACAGGGCCGCCCTCAGCTCCCCACCTTATCCCGGTACTTTCCCACGCACGCCCTGCGCGTAAGGGTCCTCTGTCATCAGTCCTTCATTGGCCGGGTAAATCGCAACCGAAAACATTCGCGTCATGATGCCGGGTACCATTGATACTTAGAATCTGTCGCGTCGGCACAGTTATTCTGCTGCCACGCTGCGAAGCAGGCAAGCCAAACCGGCACGGCCGACCAGATGATCCATACTCCTCTTTGTTGGTTTGGATGCAGTCACGTCATCTTGGTGTTTCGTCAGATAGCGGGTTGGTCAGGTTCGTGAACCGCAGGTCATTGATTCAATCCCAATCGACGTCTCCAACTTACACCATTGCTGCTCGGCGGCTGCTGATGCATACTCATGCTCTCTGGAGAGTCAGGGGCTCCGCTAGGTATGCCGGAATGCATGTGCCATAAGTGTCTGCCGTCAGTTCGATCCTCGCGAGTCCTCCGTTGCTCTTTCCGCACGTATGTAAGGCGAAAATGCCGTCAACTCATGCTAGTCCGATAGCCCTTTCGTCCGTCGAGGCGGTGATGTCACAACGCACCCACACTCATCAGACGCTCCCATTGTCGGTGAGAGACGCGACATCGGATAAGAGAGGGACGAGATCCGAGTAATAACGGACAACGTCGGAAACCGATAGAATGCCGATCACGCTGTCACCGGCGGTGACCACTAAGTGGCGTATTTCGTGCTCTTTCATCAGCGAGATGGCCGCTGTCATGGGTTGATAGTCTTCAATGCTAATAACAGGTTTCGTCATGCAAATATTCACCGTCGTGGCCGATGGATCAAGACACTGCGCGACAGCCTTACGGCTCAAATCTGTATCGGTAATGATGCCGACATAACGTGGACCGTTCTGGACGAGAAGTGAACCCACTCTCCATTTTTTCAGGAGAGTCCCTGCTTCCGCTAGCGTGGCATCCACATGAATGCTGTAGATTTTGGTTGACATGTACGCGGCCACACGGCCTTCAGGTCGTGGATTGGCGAGTCGATGTGCGTGAAGTGCACAAATACAACTCTCTAGCACTTGCTTGCGCTGTTGCAGGCTTCGTCGTTCCACATCCTGCACACCGCTTTCTTGAGCTTCTTCAGGCAAATTAACCAAACTTGCTGCCTCGCCGAGCTTGGCATACTCGTATGCCTCGGCTAAGTCCGATGCGTTTCCGAACACCTCACTAATCAGACGTTCTGTCACTTGATCAAAGTCTGCAAGTGAGGTGACGGGCATTTGCTTTCGGCTCAGAAACGGTTCAAAGCAGACCAGTCGTTGTCGCAACCGCTCTGCATCACGATCAAGGAACAGGCCTCGAGCCAGCCGACTCTTAGTGGTATGTTGCATCATGAACCTCGTTGTGTAGTGTAACGTAACTTCGTGTTGATAAGTATTGAACGCGTCGTACCGGAGCTTTGAATGGAGTACATACGGATTGACCATTGAACTCCATGTTGGCTTGCTTTCCCTTTCTGGCTACGCCAGGTAATGGTGACCGGCATAGCCGGTTCGACTGTGCTCATTGCAGGCTCCATGTGGGTGAGCCTTCGTGCCCGGACATCCGGTTAGCATCTGCTCTCTCAAGAGCTTTGTTCGACCCCATGTTGCAGATTGCTGAGGCCAACGAAATGTAGGTTTAGCGGGAACGTTAGGCCTGACCTAGCTGGAAAACAAGTCGGGGGTTGTCCTACCTGGTCCGGTGCACTGCTATGGGACGCTTCAATGAAACTAAAAAGGGAAGTTCAAGATGATGGGACGTCGTTTGAGGAAGGGGCCGACAGTTGAATCTGTAGAGCTGACCTCATCCTTCGGAGAGTCCCCAAGTCCAGCCACTCAGATCGTTTCAATCGTTCTCTTTCTGACATTCAGCCTAGACCTTGTCACTTTGTTCCGCCCTCTTGATTGTCGCCCGAACGGTGTAGGTATCCCTCTGATTGTCAAAGGGCGTTCGCACAGCCTAGTTCTTGGATCAAGAGATAAGGGGGCTGATGATTCTTAACTATGTGAGGAAGGTGAACTATGATTTACAAAAGGACGTTTGGGATACTCATCACCATCGCAATTATCATAGTTTTGGGTTATCGAGGCGGCCTTTTAGGAGCACAGGATTCCGCCCAGCCCGGGACTCACGCAGGAATTCCAGCGGAGAAAGTAGCGGACATCGTCCACGCTGTGATCCAAGCTGACCGTACTTTCTATACAGTCCATGTCGTGGAGCGGTTGCAGGAGAGGGGCGTCGTGGTGGCCTCGGAAAACTGGAAGACTCAAAAGACCCTTCCTCTTCCGGTGCAGTTTCTGGAGGAATCAGCCCGACTCGCTGCAAAGACTCAAGCCAAGATTAGCTACCGACTGCTCAGTCTCTGGCCCATTAACAAACGAAATGGGCCCAAGACCGAGTTTGATCAAGCAGGACTTTGGGAAGTCTCTCAGCATCCTGAGCATCCATATACTGGAATGGTGATGAACGGACGGGATCTGTATTTTCAAGCTGTATATGCTGACAAGGCGATCGCTCAAGCGTGCATTGGTTGCCACAACGCGCATCCCGATAGCCCGAGGCGGAACTTTCAACTGAATGACGTCATGGGCGCCATTGTCATTTCTATACCAATGGAACAATAATCGTTTCGCCCTGCGTTCCACAGCCGGCGTCCCAGTAGTCATCAATTTGCTCTTGGGAGAATGTGAAAATACAGTTTAGAACACTTCATGCGGCATCTCTGTCCATGTGTTTGGCGCCCTGTACCAGGCGGTCGATGAGGCTGCTAAGCGCCTGGATTAAACCTTTAGAGCTTCACTACCACATGGTGCGTAGTATTTGGCGCGATAGACAAGTAGGCGGCAGCAGCTTACTATGCGCCAGCTTGAGCTTACTCAAAGATGCCCTGATTGTTACACTTAGTGTGTAGGTATTTCACCAAGAGGTGGTGTCATGGTAGACCAGTCTGCAAATCTTACCCAACGAGGTTCAAGTGCCATGCGCGGCCTTTCTCATCTGCTTCTGGTCGATGATGATCCTGCCTTACTTGACGCCCTTTCGGGCACACTGGAATCACGTCTGAAGCATATAGAACTCGACACCTGTGATTCAGGGACGAAGGCGTTAGACCTTGTACGGGTGAAGGGGTACGACACGATTATCGTCGACGTGAACATGCCCAACATGAATGGTCTGCAAGTCCTGACTGCCGTGAAGCAACTGCGGCCCGAGACTCCCATATTGATGATTACCGCACATGCGGATCACGGGGTCATGGCGAAAGCTCTTGCAGCAGGCGCCACGGATTTTATTGCCAAGCCATTTGACCGAGAGGAGTTCGTGAGAGCGGTCCGTCACGGTTTAGGGCTATCCCGTCTGCAGTCTATTGCCGTGAATCTTGAAGAGCGTCATCGTAAGACATCAAAAAAGCTTGGTTTTGTTCGCGAGAAGCTGCATCAACATGTCTTGAGGAAGTTGAAAGACACGCACCATTAAAGCGGACATGATACCGCAACACGCTGGTGCTAGAGCAGGTATCAAGCAGCGTGACGACCATCGTATTCAGCAGAAAATAATTCGAATTGCAGCCGCTCTGTCGGCGTGCCCTCTATGACGTGACACGATGCCTGCTTGCCGATGTAGCGGAACCCGTTTTTTTGAAGCACTCTAATGGAGGCCAGGTTGATATCGAGTGTCCACGCATGTATGGCTCGGAGACCAAGCTTGAAGAAGCCGATTCTCAATAAACGATACACGGCATAGCTGGTATGCCCGTAGCGAGCAAATTCCTTGTCGCCTAGTACATACCACAAGAGTGCCGTCTTAAAAATTGTGTCAATATTGCTCAGTGCGACTAATCCCCAGGGTTCCTCGGCGCCGTTGAACCCATATACCATCAAACAGTGCCTCTCACTTTGTGTCATCTGCTCCAGCCTCGCTGGAGATATCATCGGTAGGCCGTTCGCAAAACTCACCCATTCATAATTCTCCCGCCGGTTTAACCAACCGGCGACTGTGCCGATTTTGGAGGCTGCGAGCGGTCTAAGCTCCATAGTGGTTCACTCCTTTCCAGCAAATCTGGTGGGACGCAGTTATAAGTTTTGGGGTAGGGCACGAGAATCAGCGCGGTACTCATACACATGTCGGTGTTGACCGATCCAAAAGCGGTTGAGAGTCTGACGTATATCAACTGTGGAACTAGGTTGTCCGAGGAGGTCTGTGATGTGGAAAGACAAAATATGGTTTCAGTGAGCCTGTTTGTATAGTACCCCCTGTCTCTTTGTTGCCTTGGAGGCCGGTCCACGATTGATAGGTATTCCCTGGCGTCAGGAATCGATTGGCACCCAGTCGTATCACACGATGGTTCATCAATCCTCGCCACCGTAGTCGCATGACGAGAATTCACTATGCTGTTAGAAAGCCGTCGTGCCAGGGGCGCCGTCCGATTTTAATGGGCACTTTTTAAACTGATGCCAGTACAACAGGAACTGGAATGGAGGTTAGGATGGGGGTTCATCCATTAGCCGGCACACTGGCCCCAGCCGAACTATTGATAGACGTTGAGAAGCTCGAACGGGCGTATCATGACCGACAACCTGATCTCACTAATCCCAATCGGCTCGGTTGTGGCCAAACTCACGCGGGCTCCGGGAAACGATGCCGTAATCTGAGGATTGAAAGTCGTGACGAAGAACGGCTGGTTTGCGGCGCGGCCTTCCGGCACTGAGAATATTTATAAACTGTACGGGAGAGGCTGAAGAACGAGTCCCACCGCGACGCGATTGTCAACGAAGTGCAGGCCATTATCACGCAGGCCTTGGCGAGCATACGATAGCCGTGCATTGTGGTCGAACATAATGGTGAGTGAGCGCACCAATGATGCGGGTATCCAGGCCGCCTTATCTTTAGCCGTATAGCAGCATCACGTTGCGAGGTGACGCCGGCGTACTGATCGAGGATGGATTTAAGAACCGGTCGTTGTCTCGTCAGTTTGATTGTAGTGTCGTGGGTGGGTGCGGTGTCCCCATAAGAGCCAGCTCCGGCTATTTCTTTGCACAGGCGGGGCCGGTTCTAGGGACCCACTCAATTGTTCTCGCACGACAAGGATCTGGACGAAATCTCGTATTTCGCGAAGAAGGGCAACAATTTCCTTCTCAGATTTCATACAGACCTCCCGAAGTTCCCGGTCGCTTTGATCTCAACCGTCTCGTATGGAGATATAGCGGTTTTGGGAAATCATGTGCTATTGCGCCTTGGTCGTAAGACTTTGGTCGGTAACCCACATAAGAGAACTGTCCTTGCTGACGTTGAAAGTAAATTGAAGTAGATGAAATACAAAGTTGTTCTGCCCCCGAAAGGTCGCGCCTTGGATGTCCTCATCAGTCCACGTGTGGTGCTTGAATCGCAGATCCATCACGCCAGTCTCGAAGTCTGCCGCATTTTAGCCGGCTCACATACGAAGCCTAGCAAGTATGGTCGGCATCGTGTACTACGGACGTAGGCGACTGTAGGTGTGCGACGGCTGGATTGCCGCCGGAGCACGAGGTACAGTGGCCTATGCTTTTTTTTCAACAACAGCCGGATGAGGTGTTCAACGACATCGTTCATGAGGCATTGGACTGGATGGAGCATGACTTAAAGGATTATGTGACGGACCCTGCCACCATGATGTTCCCCCTGCCGCAGACGGCGAAGCTGATCACTCCTGGGGCTGCATTGGCGACGGTGGAAGAGTTGAGAGCGGCGTTGAAGAGTCAAGACGTGTATGAGCTAGAACCGATGCATCGATTGATCATCAAGGAAGCGTTGCAACGGTATTGTGAATTGTATAATGACAAGCCACAGGGCACAGACGTTCACGCTCGATACGGGATTCTTGAGTTGCATCGCGATCGAATGCTGACGTTGTTTCTCGGGGAGTTCAAAGTGGTTCCTATAGAGCAAGCGGATGCCCGAACCGAAGCCCTTC
The DNA here is from genome assembly GCF_965152615.1 of Nitrospira sp. Nam74. Lineage (NCBI taxonomy): Bacteria > Pseudomonadati > Nitrospirota > Nitrospiria > Nitrospirales > Nitrospiraceae > Nitrospira > Nitrospira sp. Nam74. Next base: position 1,267,879 of record NZ_OZ224220.1, read on the forward strand.
AGCTCTGTCTCCTTGCCGATGCTCCATGGCGCAGTGCTATTCTGAGAGATGAATCTCCCTGGTTCCGAGCTGGAAGTGCTTATCCCTATATCGCTCATGCCACATAGGGATTGCAGCGACTATGTGGGCTCTTGGACGAGCAGTTCATCCACCTCTGTCAAAGGAGAACGATCGAGGGTGTGCTCAATTCATGGTTGACTTGGATAGATAATGCGAGCAGCCTAGAGTTGTGACGCATCGTGACCCTTTACCGCTTCATTGAGGAGGACCCCATGAAAAAGCTAATGTGGGCGGTCGTTGCAGTCATGTGTCTGGCAGGCTTTAGCTCACCGTCCTTTGCCGACGAGATGGGTAAGGGGAAGGGTGAGATGAAGGGCGAGATGAAAGGCGAAAAAGGAAAAACGGGCGAGAAAGGGGATAAGGGGAAGATGCAGGGCGAGGGCGGCACGATGAAAAGTGACATGGATAAGGGGGATAAGGACAAGATGAAGGGCGGCAAGTAGAGAAAGCGGACCCCACGTCTGGTCTTGCCAGGCACACAATAGACCGGAAGGCGGCCCGCCGGCTTGTAGCCAGCGGGCCGTTCTGTTTTTTAGTGACGGCTCGCTGAAGCGAGCCGGACCCCCCGATAAATGAAGAATATCAAGATACAGGAGCGTAGTCTTGCCGACTCCGATGCAACACATAGGAGTCTCGCTGATGCGAATGATCCGAAGATAGATGAGGGCAGTGTCGAGCGACCGCTGGAAGAAGACGGACAACACACCAGCTTGGCAGACGACGTTTCACTCACCGTGCCCGTCACTTCTGAAGTTGTCCAGGTGGATGCCTGCAACATCTCTGGCGAACCTGCTCAAGACGTACCTGCTAGTCCGGCTGTCGAGTACATCTATCGCCATCGTCTGCCGGTGCGTCTGACACATTGGCTGAATGTCGTCTGCCTTCCCATTCTTGTAATGAGCGGGCTGCAAATCTTCAATGCACACCAAGCGCTCTATTGGGGCGAGCGCTCGGATCGGGATCGTCCCCTATTGTCTATTATGGCCATGAGAATGGAGAACGGCGAGGTGAAAGGCATCACGACCGTCTTAGGCCATGCCTTCGATACCACCGGGGTGCTCGGATTCTCATCAGGGTCAGTTCGCGGATTTCCGTCATGGATGACGATCCCGAGCGGCAAATGGCTCGCCATGGGGCGGCAGTGGCATCTCTTCTTTGCATGGGTGTTTGTTGTCAACGGAGTGTTCTTCGCGCTCTATGCGCTGGTCAGCCGTCATTTCTGGCGAGACCTCTTTCCAAAACTCAAGGATCTTCGCGGGATCGGCCGTGAACTTGTCAATCACTTGAGGTTCCGCCATCCTCAGGGAGAGGAAGCGAAACACTATAACGTTCTGCAGAAACTCGCTTATACGGGGGTCGTTTTCGGATTGGCTCCTCTAATTGTCCTGACCGGTCTAACAATGTCACCGGCCATCGACGCGTCGTTTCCAGGACTGCTCAGTCTGTTCGGAGGTCGGCAGTCGGCCAGGACCATTCACTTTCTGGCATGTTTTGGTTTTATTGGTTTCGTGGCGGTGCATCTCTTGATGGTCGCGACAACCGGACTGAGGAACAACATCACTTCAATGGTGACCGGCTGGTTTCAAACCACGAAGGATGACGAGGCGCGAGATGCAAACCAATAGCAATGATCGCGTAATAGGTCGTCGCCGGCTGCTGGCCGGCGCTGTCCAGGCCGCTGGTCTTCTCTTGTTCGCAGGATGTGACAATTTATCACGCAGCGATTGGTTTACGAGCTTGCTCGGCAAGGCGGAAGGCCTGACTCAGCGCGCCCAACGACTGATCAGCACGAGAAAACCGACGGCAAAGGAGTTTACGGAAGCGGACCTTTCGAGCTTCTTCCCTCCGAACGGCACTCGCGATCCGGACAATCCTGAATATCAAAGGATGGTTCACAGTGGATTTGCGGACTGGAAACTGGAGGTCGGTGGACTCGTCCAACGACCTGCCACCTTCTCATTGGCAGCGCTGCGGGAACTCCCGTCACGTAGTCAGATCACGCGCCATGACTGTGTGGAAGGCTGGAGCGCCATCGGGAAATGGAGGGGCACGCAGTTGAGTCAAATTCTAGAACGGGTCCAGCCGTTACCCACCGCCCGCTACGTCGTCTTTCATTGCGCCGATCCTGACGATGATGGCACGTCTTATTACGAAAGCATCGACTTCGACGACGCTTTTCACCCGCAAACCCTCCTTGCCTATGAGATGAACGATCAGATTCTGCCCATCGCGCACGGCGCACCCATACGCCTCCGCGTGGAGCGCCAGCTCGGCTACAAGCACGCAAAGTACGTTATGCGGATCGAACTCGTGGAGAGCTTTGAGCGAATCGGTGGAGGAAGAGGGGGATATTGGGAAGATCAGGGGTATGAATGGTACGCGGGGATTTAGAGGATGTGAGAAAGCCTCCAATTGCTCTCGCGTTGACCCAAGCATTCGTCATCGAGATCAGTCCACATGTCTGGGGGCTGCCGATGATGGATTCCTGCAACGAATAGTCACTTTTCGAGCTTGACACGTCTGCCATGCGTTCACTACAGTGCCTCCCAGAGAGAACCTCTAGGCAAAGAGAAGAGGGTGCGAATCCCTCGCGGTCCCGCCGCTGTAACTGGGGACGAAAACCGCATAGATGTCACTGTTCGCTGAGGAGCGAATGGGAAGACGCGGCGAGTAGGGGGATCCAGAAGTCAGAATCCATGCCTAAAGGGGATGACCAACTTTCCCTCGTGGGGTGGGGAAGGGTGAGGAACGAAGACGGGAGCAATCCTCTGGGTCTCTAACGCGTACTGACCCCGAGGGTTTTCGTTTGCTCTTGCGACTCGTTCGGTCTTCCCTCATTGTCCTGATCGGATTATTCTCGGTCCCGATCCCCCTGTTTCTTTACGGCATCGCCTACCCGACCCAACCGCTGACGATTCGCGACGACCTCGATCGATCGATTCAATTTGTGAAAGCGCCCATGCGCGTCGTCTCCCTCGCCCCAAGCATCACGGAGATGTTGTTCGCCCTCGGTCTCGATCGCGAGATCATCGCCGTGACGGAGTTCTGCGACTATCCTCCACCGGCACGTCTGAAACAGAAAGTGGGGTATTCGAACCCAAGCATCGAAGCCATCGTGGCGCTCAATCCGGATCTCATCATCGCGCCCCGGGAATTTCTCCGCGCCGACCTTGTCGGGAAAGTAGAGCAACTTCAGATCCCTCTCGTCGTGCTCTCCGCCAACTCGGTGGCCGATATTACGACGCATCTCGCGAAGCTGGGAGCCATCTTCGGGCGTGCATCCCAAGCGGACGCGGCGATTGCACATGTGCAACAGCGCATCGACGCAATCCGCCGGACCACAGCAGGGCGTCCCGGCGTGCGGGTGCTCTACGTGCTCAACAGTCACCCGCTGATTACGGTGGGGCCCGGCAGCTTTATCCATGAGCTCATCGGCTTGGCGGGCGGGATCAATATTGCCGGCAATACGGCCACGCCCTATCCGCGTCTCAACATGGAAGTGGTGTTGCGAGAAGATCCTGATGTCCTGGTATTTCCCGTCGGCAAGGTCGAGAGCGTGCCAGTGAGCGAGCAACAAGTGTGGCAACAATGGCCGGCTCTGTCTGCCGTGAAGCATGAACAGTTGCGGCATGTCCCCTCGGATCTCTTGAATCGTCCTGGTCCCCGGATTGGTGACGGGCTGGAAGCGCTTGCACGGGCGATTCATCCGGAAGCCTTCACGGGAGCATCAGCTCGTTGAGCCGCATGAAGACCCTTGCGGAGCCAGAAGTGTCTGAGCGCGTTACGGCAGGGAACCCTGGTTCCGTTCATGGGGCGTCCATTGGCTTGAGTACTACCAGTGACGCCATGGTCGGTCGTGGACAACGAGGCCTCTACATTGTTGTCAGTCTCTCGATCGCCTTGGCTCTTCTTGTCGTCCTTTGTCTTCAAGTCGGAAGCCAGTATATCGATCCCATCACAATACTGTCGTTACTTGGCCACGCGATCCAGAGTGGGGACGTGAGTCGCGAGTCGATAGGGACCACGGGGACAATTCTGTTCCATGTTCGATTGCCCCGCGTGCTGTTGAGCATCATCGTTGGGGCCAGCCTCGCATCCGTCGGTGCCGTGCTCCAAGCGCTCTTGCGTAATCCGCTTGCGGACCCTTATGTCCTGGGCATTTCTTCCGGATCGGCGCTCGGCGCCTCTTTAGCGATGTTGTTCGGCATCGGCACCTCCTTTCTGGCATTGACAGCGTTGCCGCTCTGTGGATTTGCGGGCGGGTTGATCTCGCTCATCGTGGTCTATCGAATCGGCTCCTCGGGGGGTCGTCTTCCCGTCCACAGTTTGCTCCTGGCAGGAGTCATCCTCAATGCGATTTTCACGGCTCTCATTATGTTTATTACGTCCATCATGGAACCGAACCGCTCCTTTGGGATGATGGCGTGGCTCATGGGGACGCTTTCGACGCACGTCTCGTCGGGACTGACGATTCTCTTGGTCTATGTGCTGATCGGGTTGCTCATTCTTTATAGCCAAGCCACCACGCTGAATCTCATGACGCTGGGGGACGAGTCGGCGCGCTCGCTGGGTGTCGAGACCGAGCGAGTCAAGAAACTTATGTTTGTGACGTCGGCCATGGTGACCGGTGCGGTCGTGTCTGTGAGCGGCATGATCGGCTTCATCGGCATGGTCGTTCCTCATGCCGTACGTCTGGTGTTGGGAGCGGACCATCGGCTCCTGTTTCCAGCCTCGGCCTTGGTCGGCGGCATGTTTCTACTTCTTGCCGATACAGCCGCACGCACGCTCTTATCGCCGACGGAGATTCCCGTGGGCATCATCACCGCGCTTACCGGAGGCCCCTTCTTTATCTATCTGCTCATGAGGAAAAAAGGGATGTGGTCGTGACCGTTGGAGTGAGCTGGACCCGTACCCGGTCCACTCGTTCATCATAGGGGGTACGAAAAAGTTTAGGACGAACATAGCAGAGAGAAGCCCATCAGCGTCGGGGAAGATGGTGTAAAGCCATCACGGTGCCGCCACTGTAAGCGAGGAGTGCTTCCGCAATCTGCCACTGTGTGCCAGCGCACATGGGAAGGCCCGGAAGCGCGGCGATCCGCGAGTCAGGAGACCCAACTGATGGACATTCTACTCAGCCCTTCGAGCATAGGGGAGGTAGAGCATGGACCGGAGCCGACAGGACTCGTCCGTATTCGGATGGGTCGGTGTACTGATTATCTTTCTTGCAGCGGGTGTTCCCAATGCGTTTTCAGAGAACGGTGAGCAGACAGAGGATATCCTCGAAGCTCCACAGGTGGTGGTGACGGCGACGAAGACCCCCACTCCCATAAGCCAGGTGACCAGTGCGGTGGAAGTGATCACACAGGAAGCCATCGAACGGCAGAAATTCAAGACCGTCGCCGATGCGTTGCGATTAAGCCAAGGATTGACGGTGTTCTCAAACGGAGGTCCGGGCACGGATACGAGTGTGCGCATCCGTGGCGGCAGCAATACGCAGACGCTCGTCCTCATTGACGGAGCCATCGTCAACAGTGCCACGCAGGGGTATTACAATTTCGGCAATCTCACCACGGACAACATCGAGCGAATCGAAATTCTCAGGGGCGCTCAGAGCATGCTGTGGGGATCGGATGCCATGGGCGGGGTGGTCAATATTATCAGCAAGCGAGGTATGGGCATTCCGCAAGTGAGCGCCTTCTTTGAGTACGGATCGTTTCTGTCCATTCGCGAAGGCGGCAACGTGGCCGGGCAAAAAGGCCCGGTTGACTTCTCCTTGTCACTGTCCCGCTGGGACTTCACCGGGTTTTCCGCCGCCGATTACCGGCTGGGTGCGGCTGAACGTGACGCGTTCCGGAACTGGCAAGGGTCCTCGAAGGTCGGGATTGCCATTCCCCACGATGGGCGGTTGGAATTGGCCTTTCGCTGGCTGGAAGGTCATGTCAATCTGGACAACGTGTCGAATCCGCCTCGCGATGTCTTTGGGTCGCAAACCAGGGAGCAGGAGTTCATCTATACCGGCACCTATGACCAGCGGATTACGAACTGGTGGTCTCAAAAAGTGACGCTCGCGCGCGATGAAGACCACTCGTTGTTTCTTCCGGGCACGTTGCAAAGGAACCTAACCACTGGAGTGTTCAGTCAGCCCTTTGGAGGCGCGAATCAGACACGCACCCTCTCCAATCGGATTGAGGTGCAGGAAAACGTCCAGGTTGGAAAGCCGTTGCTCCTGACCGCCGGCTATCAATTCCGCGAACAACAGGGCGAGAATGACACCGGCCTCTCGAGCAAGATCGTTCGGTCCAATGCGGGATTTGCTCAGGCGCAGCTCAATCTGTTCGACCGGGTCTTTGCGACGGGCGGCATACGACAAGATAGTTACAATATCTTCGGAGACGCGACGACCTACCGGCTGACGGGTGGCTATATACATCGTGAAACGAATACCAAGCTCCGATCCAGCTATGCGACGGGCTTTCGCGCGCCGGCCATCAATCAGTTATTCTTTCCGAATTTCGGCAATCCAAACTTAGGACCGGAAAAAAGTCAATCGATGGATGTCGGGATCGACCAAGGGCTGTTTGGGGACCGTGTTCGTCTCAGCCTGGGCTATTTCTGGAATCGATACCGCGATCTCATCGTCAATAGCCTGAACGATCCAACTTGTGCGCCGTTCAGCACCTTTTTACAATGCCCATTGAATATTGGCTCGGCCGTCACAAAAGGATGGGAGGCCGGCGCGACGGTGTCGCTGATTCGTGATCGGCCGTTCATTAAAAACCTAGAGATCCAGGGCCAATACACCAATACCCTCACGCGCGACCTCAGCAATGCACTACGCTTGCCGCGATGGCCGGTCGATCAGTGGAGTGCGCTGCTGAACTATCAGCCGATCGATGCACTGGTGGTGACGCTCGCCGCTCGTTATGTGGGTTCTCGCTTCAACGACATCCAGAATCGTCAGAGCCAGAAGGCCTTCGATGTCTGGACGCTTGCGGCGAGTTACGATGTGACAAAACGGATTCAGCTCTATACCCGGGCAGAGAACCTCTTTGACGAAAAGTATGAAGAGATATTGAATGCGGGCACGGCGGGACGATCGATTTATGCCGGCATGAAAGCCACGTTGTGAGGCCAATGCAATGAACGTGACGAACACGGTCGACACACCGAAGCCTTTTCCTCGACTGGTCATCGCCGGCACACATAGTGGAGTCGGAAAAACGACAGCGACGCTGGCCATCCTGACGGCATTGACCACGCGCGGTCGCCGCGTGCAACCGTTTAAGGCCGGTCCAGACTTCATTGACGCAGGCCATCACAGCGCAGTGACGGCGCGGCCATCGCGCAATCTGGACGGTTGGATGCTGGGGGCATCGCTGAATCGCGACGTTTTCGTCCGCGCAGCGGCTGACGCGGATCTCTCCGTTATCGAAGGCATGATGGGATTATTCGATGGAAGCTCGGCAACCGAAGACACGGGCAGCACCGCCGCATTGGCGAAGCAGTTGGACGCCCCCGTGTTGCTGGTCGTCGATGGGAGCGCAATGGCACGCTCTGCCGCGGCCATGGCAAGTGGATTTGCGCGTTTTGACTCCAAGCTGAACGTGCGGGCTGTGCTGTTCAATCGGATCAGCGGCGAAGGACACTATGCGCTGCTCAAGGATGCGGTAGAAGCCGAAACAGATCTTGCCGTCGTTGGATACCTGCGGCCTGATGCGACCGCAACGATTCCTGACCGGCATCTTGGCCTGACGACGGCGATAGAACACGGTTCAACGGACCTCTACCAGCGGCTCGCCCGGGCCGCGATGCAGACCGTTGATCTGGATCGGATCGAAGCACTGGCTCGATCTTGTAGAGGGCTCTTCTCGCCGCCGCTTCGAACGCCTGGACCTCATCGAGGACAGACAATCCGCGTCGGGCTCGCCTACGATCCGGCCTTCTGTTTTTATTATCGAGACAATCTTGATTTGCTTGAAGCGGAAGGGGCGGAACTGGTCACGTTTTCTCCGCTCAGAGATCAGGCTCTTCCCGCAGTTGATCTGCTCTATCTGGGAGGCGGCTATCCCGAACTCTACGGGGAGGCACTGGCCGCCAATGCCGCCATGCGACAGGCGATCCGCACGTTTTCAGAGCGTGGGGGGCCGATCTACGCCGAATGCGGCGGACTGATGTATTTGACACAGGCTATCCGCGACTTTGAAGGGCGATCGCACGACATGGTCGGTGTCTTTCCAGCCGAGACGGCGATGAAGCGTCCCGGTCTGACGCTTGGATATCGAGAGTTGGAGCTGACGCGGTCATGTATGTTAGGGGCGGTAGGCCTCACAGCACGAGGGCACGAGTTTCATTATTCTTCATTGAGACCGATCGGACCTCTTCACTATGCGTGCAGACTGACCGATGCGAAAGGTGAGCTTCGAGGACAAGATGGTCTGATGACAGGCAATACGCTCGCGCTCTATACCCATCTCCACTTTGGCAGCCAGCCAGAGGTCCCGCGTGCGCTTATCAGCTCCGCACGCAACGCCGCTTCGCGGAGACACGAGAACCAAGGAGGAGCGCGATGACAGAGAGTGCCGAGCACAAAGCCCGCATGGAGCGACTGAAGACATCGGTGGATCGCCGGATCGAAGCTGCGCAGGAGGAAAGAGGCCTGGTGATGGTCTATACAGGCGCCGGCAAAGGAAAGACGACAGCGGCGCTCGGCATGGTGTGGCGCTGTCTTGGACATGGTATGAAAGTGGCCGTCGTACAGTTCATCAAGGGGGCGATCGATACGGCAGAAGAACGGGTATTGAAGCGCTTCGGCGAGCAAGTCACGTTTCTCCGCATGGGCGAGGGGTATACCTGGGAGACCCAGGATCGAGATCGCGATACACGGTTCGCACAACAAGCCTGGGAAACCGCGTGCGGCTTTCTGCGTGATCCCGCATATGCGATGGTGATTCTCGACGAGTTCAACATCGTCCTCCATCACGGTTATGTGCAGTGGTCCACTGTCTTGCCCGTTCTCGATGCTCGGCCCCCGATGCAACACGTCGTCATCACCGGACGAGGCGCGCCGGCCGATCTGATTGAACGGGCCGATCTTGTGACGGAGACGAAGCAGATCAAGCACCCCTTTCGAAAGGGAATTAAAGCTCAGCCCGGCGTAGAATTTTGAGCCGCGCAAGGGATAAGGGAATTGAGTGAGGGAGATATGGGTATCGATAAAACATGTGAGCGCTGCGGGCTGACGTTCCAGTGTGGGGGTCCCGGGTGTTGGTGTATGCAGGTGCCGCTGACCCATTCGCAGCGCGAGGGAATTGCCATGCAGTTTCTGGACTGCCTGTGCCCCCACTGTCTGCCGCAGGTCGCATACAAGGGTTCACAGGCGATCACCGATATCCGCTTAAATGAGAGCGGCGGGAGGGACCAGCCGGAGCCTAAACGCTGAAGGAATCCATGGCTGCGCGTACGTTGATGATTCAGGGAACCGCATCGCACGTAGGGAAATCGGTGCTCACGTCGGCCTTGTGCCGGGTCTTTCAACGGCGAGGGCTCAGGGTGGCGCCGTTCAAGGCTCAGAATATGTCCAACAATTCGTTCGTGACACCAGATGGCAAGGAGATCGGGCGCGCGCAAGCCGTGCAGGCTGCCGCCTGTCGTCTTACCCCCCGGACGGATTTCAATCCGATCCTCATTAAGCCCTCAGGGGATTGTCAGGCGCAATTGGTCGTGCACGGAGAAGTTGCGGGCTCGCTGACGCCCTCCTCCTTTGGGCGTCTTCGGCGCGAGCACTTTGCCACCGTCTGTGAGGCGTTTGCGCGATTGTCCGCTGAATTTGATCTCGTGATCCTGGAAGGCGCCGGCAGCCCGGCGGAGATCAATCTGCATGAGCAGGACATCGTCAACATGCGTATGGCACAGGTCGCCCATGCCCCTGTGTTGCTCACTGCAGATATTGAGCGCGGCGGCGTCTTTGCCGCACTGGTTGGCACACATCTGCTGCTTCGAAAAGAGGAACGGCCCTATGTGAAAGGTTTCATCATCAATAAATTCCGTGGCGATCCCTCGTTACTGACACGGGGCATTACGGACGTCGAAGCCCGCCTCACGGTTCGGTGCCTTGGTATCGTGCCGTATTGGAACGATATGTACGTACCCGAAGAAGACTCGGTTGGATCGCCTGCCTTGTTTGGTGATGGGAAAAGACTCCGTCCCGGAGGAGTCAGGGCGACTGGGTGCGATGAGGATGGCGCTCCGGAGCGGCTCGCCATTGGCGTGGTCGACCTGCCACACCTCTCGAACTCGACGGATCTCGAAGCCTTGGCACGGACACCGGATGTCCATCTCATTCGAGTCGTCGATGCGAGCACACATCCACTGGATGCACTCATCATTCCTGGGACGAAACATACGGCAGAGGCGCTCCATTTCGTCAGAGATCGAGGCATCGATCATCTTGTGAAACGGGTCGTCGACGACGGAGGAACCGTAATGGGGCTGTGTGGAGGATTTCAGCTTCTAGGCCGACTCATCTTAGATCCTGATCGGGTGGAATCGACCCAACCGGCGCTGAAAGGGCTCGGCTTGCTCGATGTCGTGACGACGTTTGAGCGGGAGAAGCGCACACGGCAGGTCTGCGGCATTCATGTACAGACCGGCTGCAGTGTCGAAGGGTACGAAGTCCACATGGGGCAGACCGTCATCGGCCGTGATATGAGTCCTTTCCTCGAAATTAGAACGAAGGGCGAGACGGCGTCTAGAAAGGACGGTGCGGTGTCACATCATGGTGGGGTCATCGGCACGTACGTGCATGGCGTGTTTGATGCGCCGGACTTTCGCCGCGTCTTTCTGAATCAACTTCGCCAACGAAGGGGATGGGCACCGCTTCCCCTCACGGAGGAGCTCTCACTTGATCGCCGCCTGGACACGCTCGCGGATTTCGTCGAGAACCATCTAGATCTAGTTGCCATTGAGAGGATTATTGAGCAGGGAGTGTAGACGATATGGATGTCGAAGGCCAAACAGGGCGATTGATCCTCGTGGTTGGAGGTGCGTCATCCGGGAAAAGCGCGATGGCGCTCACGCTTGCGGGCGTCGGCACGCCGAGAGCCTTCATCGCGACTGGTCAGCCGCTCGATGAAGAAATGACCGAACGGATCAGACGTCATCAATACGAACGAGGGCTAGACTGGGAGACCGCCGAGGTGCCGGTTGAGCTTGAACAGTGGTTCCTAGCCAACGGCCGGTCCTACCGAATCATCGTCTTGGACTGCCTCACACTCTGGCTCAGTAACCTACGAGCCCATGGCGTGCTGGACGAACAGATCCCGGAATTGGTGCGTGCGCTCTTAGGCGCCATCCGTGCATCAGCGGCGCGAGTCGTCGTGGTCACAAACGAATTGGGTTTAGGCCTGGTTCCGCTTGATGCGTCCGTGCGAGGATTTCGAGATGTCGCTGGAAAGACGAACCAGCTTTGCGCAGGTGAAGCCGATGAGGTGTACTTCATCGTGAGCGGGATGCCGATTCAAATCAAACCATTCGGGACAGCACATGTGAGGGCTGGGCAATGACACTGGCAGAAACCATTCGCAATATTCGCCCTGTCAATCAGGCCTGTATGAAACGAACGCAGGCGCGACTGGATCATCTGACTAAACCCAAAGACAGCTTGGGGCGCTTGGAGGAGTTGGCCGTTCGATACGTCGGTATCACGGGTGAAGAACAGCCGAAAGTTCCATCGGCCGCCGTCCTGACCTTTGCGGCCGACCATGGTGTAACGGATGAGGGCGTGAGCGCTTATCCTCGAGAAGTCACGGCCCAAATGGTGCTGAACTTCCTCAGAGGCGGCGCGGGGATTAATGTGCTCGCCTCGCATGTCGGCGCAGACGTTCGGGTGGTGGATATTGGCGTGGACCACGACTTTGGGATGTTGCCAAGATTGATCGCCAAGAAGGTAGCGCGGGGAACCCGGAACTTCTTGCGTGAGCCAGCCATGTCCAGAGAGCAGGCAATGGAAGCGCTGGAAGTGGGCGTGGTGTTGGCGTCTCAACTTGCGGATGAGGGGATTGGCCTGTTAGGAACCGGAGAAATGGGGATCGGGAACACGACTCCCAGTGCAGCCATTACAGCCGTCTTCACAGGGGAATCGGTTGTACAGGTGACCGGGCGGGGCACCGGCATCGACGATCAAGGCTTTCAGCGCAAAGTTGAGGTGATCGAGCAGGCGATCGCAAGACACCATCCCAATCCAGACGATCCCATCGATGTACTGGCAAAGGTCGGCGGGTTGGAAATTGCCGGGCTCGCCGGAGTCATCCTAGGCGGTGCAGCGCGTCGGATTCCGGTGGTGCTCGACGGATTTATCGCCGGCGCAGCGGCCCTCATTGCGGTGAAGTTGCAGCCGCACTGTCGCCACTATCTGATTGCCTCCCATCAATCGCTGGAACGTGGACACGGCGCGATCTTGAAGCAAATCGGACTCATGCCGCTCTTCGACCTGAGCCTTCGCCTCGGAGAAGGAACGGGCGCCTGTCTTGGTATCGGGCTGGTACAGGCTGCCATCAAAATCTTGACGCAGATGGCCACCTTCGATGAAGCGGGCGTGTCCGAGCGGGGGACCTAAGTCTATCATGGCTCGCTCGTTAGTCATCGCATGGCACTTTCTCACGGCGGTTCCATTCATCCGTCAGACTCGTGCCCCCGACTCATACGAGTGGGCGCGTTCCATGGCCTGGTTTCCCTTAGTCGGTCTGGCGCTTGGCGGCATCCTCGCCGCCGCCGCCATCGCACTCTCACCGGTGTTTTCCCGCCAGGTGACGGATGCGTTGCTCATCGTGCTGCTCGTGGTGCTCACGCGTGGACTGCACCAGGACGGCCTGGCCGATACGCTCGATGGATGGCTTGGTGGTCGTTCCCCGGAGCAACGGTTAATGATCATGCGTGACTCCAGAATCGGCACGTTTGGCGCCACCGGTCTCATACTGGCGTTGGGGCTGCGGTATGTGGGACTGACCGCCTTGCCGGATGCCGGTCGTCTTTCCATGTTGACTTGCCTGCCGGCGATCGGTCGATGGGCCATGGTGATCGGGGCATTCCATGTGCCGTATGCCAGACCGGAAGGGGGGCTAGGTCAGCCGTTTCTGCGATATCTCACCGGCCGCGATGTCCTCGTGGCGACGCTGTTGCTGTCCGCTCCCCTCATGCTCGCGGTGGGTCCAATTAGAGGGATGGCTCTCATGATTGTGGCGGCAGCGACCGCTCGTGCAGTGGTGATGGTCGCGCGTCGCCTGTGTAGCGGGATCACCGGCGATATGCTGGGCCTCATCAATGAGTGTGCAGAACTCGGGTTCTTATTACTGGCGCCGGTAGGTTTGAGTTTCTTATGACGGCTGGAATGTTGATTGCGGCCGTCGTGCTCGATGTGTCGTGCGGAGACCCCCAGTGGCTTCCTCATCCGGTGCGCCTCATGGGACGAATGATCGCATGGTACGAGCGCGGCATGCGGCGCCTGGTCTCTCGCCGGATGGCCGAAGTTGGGGCCGGGGTCGTGCTCGCCGTGGGGTTGCCGGCTTTCTGGTATGCAGCGAGCTATTGCCTTCTTGAGTTTTCGATGGCGACTCATGTGATCATCGGGCAAATCGCAGGAGTATTGCTGGCTTCTACCGCATTGGCAATCCGTGATCTGAGCGATCACGCGGTCGCCGTGGCTCGTGCCCTTGACGAGCCCTCCCTCGACGAGGCCCGTCGCGCAGTGGCTCACATTGTCGGTCGCGATACGGCCGGTCTTTCTGAACCGGAGATTGTCCGCGCCACTATTGAGACGATCGCAGAGAGTACGTCGGATGGCGTGATCGCGCCCCTCTTCTATCTCGTTATCGGCGGTCCTCCCTTGGCCCTCGCGTATAAGGCCGTCAATACATTGGACTCTATGGTCGGACACCTTGACGCGCCCTATCGATACTTCGGCTGGGCTTCGGCGCGGCTGGACGACCTCGCCAACTGGATTCCGGCTCGTCTTTCGGCGTGGCTGCTCATCGCGGCAGTCGCTTTCCGGTTTGGAAGTGTGGCTCGCATGCGGTATGCCTGGACGGTGTTCCGTCGAGATGCCTGGAAGCACCCAAGCCCCAATAGCGGCCGACCGGAAGCGGCGATGGCCGGGGCACTTCAAGTACAGTTAGGCGGGGTGAACTACTACGGCGGCACACCCATGCCGCGTCAGGTGTTGGGAATGGCTGAGCAACCGCTGACCTCATCTCGCATTCGTGAAGCCGTATCCATCATGTGGCTCACCTCGTTCCTCGGGGCAGGTGTTGCCGTGTGTCTTTTGTTCTGATCATGCATATGCACGGTGGAAATATTTATCTGGCAGCTCGGGAACGTGTGTGTCAGCCTCAGGACATCCTCGACTTCAGCGCCAGTATCAATCCGCTTGGGCCATCCCTTCGAGCCATTCGTGCTCTTCGGCAAGGGTTCTGGATGGTGCGTCACTATCCTGATCCCGTGGCGCATGATCTCCGTCGAGCTTTGGCAAAACACTTCGGCATCGATCCGTCGTGCTTTCTTATTGGGAATGGCTCATCAGAGCTCATCTATCTCCTTCCGATAGCGCTGTCGCTTAAACGAGCCCTCATCGTTGGGCCGGCCTTTTCGGAATACGCCCGGGCGATGAATCAATGGGGAGGGCAGTGCTCGTATGTGCACGCAGAACGAAAGGACCAGTACCAGCCATCTATCCAAAAAATTATAGACGGCCTTGATGATCGCCGCGCAGCCGTGGATGCCGTGTTCCTGTGCAATCCCAACAGCCCGACCGCTCAGGCACTGAGCCGGCATGAGGTGCTTCAGGTCGTGCAATGCGCGGCCAAGCACGGCTGTTGGATTGTGTTGGACGAGACGTTCATCGAATTTTGTGAAGAAGAGTCCCTCTCGCGTGAAATTGCTCAGCACCCTCGGCTGCTGGTGCTCCGCAGCTTCACGAAATTCTACGGGTTGCCAGGCCTGCGGATTGGATATCTCGTGAGTCATCCTCATGTGATCCAGCAAGTGCAAGCGCATCAACCACCTTGGTCCGTTAATGCCTTGGCGCAAAGAGCGGCACTGGCAGCGCTCACGGATCGGGGGCATCGGCGGAAGAGTTTGGCCTTTATGAAGGAAGAACGGGAGCGCTTCAGCCGAGCCCTGATGTCGCTGCCTGGCATTCATGTCTTTTCGTCGTCGGCGAATTTCCTCTTGCTGGAACTGCCTCAGGTGCTTGCTGCGTCCACGGTGGTGGAGACACTTCGGCAGAGCCGGATCCTTGTCCGCGATTGTTCAGATGTGCCGGGGCTCAACCAATGGACCATCCGCGTGTCAATCAATACCGCACGTAACAATGATGCATTACTTGCAGCCCTTCGGCTAATCTATGAAACCTGACATGGGGACGGCCCGCCGTGCGTGGTCTCAATTCACGACCCGCTTTTCGATCATACAGCAGTCTCTCGTGATTGATCTTCGAGAACGGCGCCGCATTCTCTCGTCCGCGCCACGCGGGGGAGGGTTCGTTCGAGCCCGGTACGTCATCAACCATCAGGTCGATGCCAATCCTATACGGTCCGATCCTCCGGCACCCATGTGTGAGTGGGGGGACCCAGCCCGCTATTTAGGTTCAATAGCGAGGAAGGTTGGGGTCACACACGATTGTGTGGGGCTGATGACTGCCGTGCCCATCAGGCGATTGATCGCCCTGCGTGAGCAGGTAGAAGGCCTGTGGGTAGAAGGGTTTTTCACGGTGGGCGTGACTAATGCTGTTCGCGCCGGTGATTCAATCAGTGCCGGACAAGACTATAACCCGGGGACCATCAACATGGTAGTCGTGACGAATGCGCGGCTCACCCGATCCGCGATGGTCTGCGCCGTTCAGGTCGTGACTGAGGCCAAAACGGCAGCCCTCTTTCGTGCGAACGTGCATTGTTCGAAAGGAAACGCCGGCGCAACGGGCACCGGGACGGATGCAACCGTGATCGTGTCCGGCGATGGTCCTGCTCTCAAATTTAGTGGCACTCATACCGTGATAGGCATGATGCTTGGACGACTTGTGTTGCGCGGGCTTCAGAAAGGTTTACGACGGTAATACGTTCGTCCACCTCCGAGGTCTCTCCGCTATGCTTCTCAACGATTTAGTCATCTGCTCGAGTAATTGATGCCCCCATCTTTCTGGTCTTTTGTGTCAGGCAACGCTACACTGTTCTGACCAAGGCGGTGTACCAGTACCTCACAAGGGAGTCACCATGGCGAATCGCATTCAACGGTATGGATTCGGCGTCATGTGCCTGCTCGCATGGGTTGTCTTCTCTCAGGAAGTTCCCGCATCGTTCCCGTCACAAGGCGATCCTGCCGTGTCCTCAGGATCGCAGCGATTTGTTGCCGCGTCTGATGGCACAGTGGTTAAAGACCTGCAAACCGGGTTCACGTGGGAACAATCACCGGATTTCTCCTACAGCGTCTGGACTGAAGCCATCGCACACTGCAAGGCCAAAACCGTGGGTGGGCATACAGGGTGGCGCTTGCCATCGATCAAGGAACTCTCAACTCTCATTGATTCCTCACAGAAAGATCCGGCGCTTCCGTCCGGCCATCCGTTTGGCAACAATAAATCTTCGATCTTCTGGTCGTCGACACCGTCAGAGACCGATGATATGGTCGCCTGGCATGTCAGTTTTTTCACCGGGGAAGCGGTGACCGATCAAAAATCACAAACGCGGCGCGCGTGGTGCATGTTAGCAGAAAAGGCAACACCGCGCCCATGATTCAGATCAAGCGTGCCTATCAGGAGCCAGGTCCTCGAGACGGGATACGAATTCTGGTCGATCGATTATGGCCGCGTGGTATCAAAAAAGAAGCGGCGCACATCCAAGAGTGGCGCAAGGACTTAGCCCCCAGTGATGCGCTTCGTCGATGGTTCAAGCACGATCCAGGAAAATGGTCTGAGCTTCGTAAGCGATATCGAAAGGAACTCAGCGGTAAAAACAAGATGGAAGAACTTCGTCAGCTTGCCGGCTTCGCGAAACGAAAGCGGATCACACTGGTCTATGGGGCTACTGACGAACAGCATAACCAGGCCGTGGTCTTGAAAGAACTACTCGACGAGTTGGCCTGATGTCTTGACAGCTCAGCCAACCCTCACCTATTCTCCGATGACCATGCCGATCCGTCGATTCTCTGTGACAACATCCCGTGATCCTGCACCTCTGATTATTCCCCGGCCGCTCGTGACGAAACTGATGCAATTGTACGATTATCCCGATCCGCGGAAGGCTGACAGGATGATCCGCGGCTACGACCGGCCGCACGCCGTGCGCACTGCCCGGATGTGTGCTGCAGTTGCGAGACGGCTCGGGCATCCACCGGAGCGGGTAATGCAATATCAGATTGCCTGTCTGCTTCACGACCTGGGCCGGGCTGGATTGGATCGTCGGTTGTTTGGGGCGATCTGGTCGTGGGCCAAGCAACACGGCATTCCAACGCGACCAAGAGAATGGCGCGCAGTTCATCCCGAAACGCGGTACGGGCAGGAAACGGCCGCGTTTTGGAAACTCTATGCGCCAGCATTGAAAGACGCCGGTGTGGCCATCGATGACTGGACTCGCGAGCAGGTCGAGATGCGATTGGGCTATGCTCGCCGGCTCTCGCGCCGCCTTCGTGCCGCCAAGCCTCTTCTCAAGGGATTATCGGTGCGTTGGGAGTCCTGGATGGAGCTCGTCATGCTCTACTATTATTATCCGGAAAAGATGAAGGGCGCGCCATCATGGGTCCGTCAATTGGCGGAAGTGCTCGTGGCCTGTGAACAGTTTGAAGCATACAGCAATCGCCGGCGAGGGGCCGATTACTACACGCGTCGGCGTGAAAGTGTCGAAGAGGCACTGACCTATCTGACGAAGTTGAGGTTGGAGGGCATCTTAAGCCACGGTGTGGTGGACGCGCTCGTCTCGCTCGCGAGCGAAGGCGCGTTCGATCGCATTCTGACAGAAGCAAGAGGCATACCGCTTTCGCCGCGGGAGAAGCGGTATCTCCGCGCGATGACCCCTGGAGGAGGAGCATGACGGTAAAAAGCATTCCCATGCGCCTCGCCATGAGAGGGGAGACCCACGTTGAAAATATCACCTCACAGGTTCAGAAGGCCGTGGAAAGTAGCGGGCTCATAGCCGGTATCGTGACGGTCTTTATCAAGCACACCACCGCATCGGTCATGATCATTGAAGACGAGCCCGGCATACGGGCCGACACAAAGTCATTTTGGGATCGGATGATCCCGGCGGATCCCGCCTTACAACACAACACGCGCAATGCCGGAGAAGACAACGGACACAGCCATCTCCGGGGGCAGCTCCAAGGTCCCTCGATCGTCGTTCCATTTACTGACCGAGCGCTTCTGTTGGGAACATGGCAGCAGATAGTGGTGGTTGATTTCGATACGCGCGTCCGCACACGTGAGTTGATCGTGCAAGTGCTTGGCGAATAGCCTCCTCGCCGACACCGCCGACCCTGCGGCGACATCCATTTACAGCCACACCAACCAGACCGCCAGAGGCCTCTGACGGTTCGTATCTCTGTTATGGTAAGAGAAGAACGGATTTAATTAGGAGAGGACAACATGAACGTGAAAAGCTTCCTCTACGGTAGTGTGCTGGGCATGCTGGTCGCGGCTGTGCTCGGGCAGTTAAGCGTGACGGCCGAAAGCAAGCAGGCGGATATCCCACTTGGTATTCCGCCAGAGGCTGTTGCGGCGTACGTCCATGCCGTCATTCAGGCTGACCGGAAAACGTATACAACTCTGATTGTGGAACGGATGCAGATGCGCGGCATAGTCGTGGCATCGGAAAACTGGGAACAGCGGGGAACGCTGCCATTGCCGGTCCAGTTTCTCAATGAATCGGCCAGATTGGTGGCGGAAGATCAGAAAGGGGTCTCATTTCGGCTGATTAGCCTTTGGCCCATCAACCAACGAAATGGACCGGCGAACGATTTCGAACGAGAGGGGCTCCAGGACGTTCTCAGGCAAGGAGATCGTCCTCATACGGGCATCATTACCAAGGGTGGAGTGAGATACTTTCAAGCGGTGTTTGCCGACAGGGCGATCTCTCAAGGTTGCGTTGGATGCCACAATAGCCATCCGGGAAGTCCTAAGACGAACTTCAAGCTGAATGATGTCATCGGTGGAATGGTGATCACGCTGCCGCTATAAGAAGTTTTCGGCCAGCATGGCACCGCGTCTGTCAAAGGGCGTATTGGTCGTGCATCCTCACGACGATACGACTGATTTTTTCTAGGACGCCATAGCTACATGCAGTCCAGCAACTTTTCCTGCCTCAGCTATACTTATCTTCAAGCAGAGCGACTGACACGACTCATCACGTAGTTCTTCATCGCTTTGATTCTCGTATAAAGAAGCGACCACTGGTGATATCAGGTTTGTAAGTAGCTGAATTCAGGTATGTCCGCGCATTGTGCTCGCTTCACTCTAAGCAAGTCGGCATGCCGGTTCGACATATGAAGAGTTCCTTCTATTTCAGCTAGCATGATCCGACTTCCCCGCTTACTTAAAACAAACGGCATTCGTGTCCGGCGTGGCGTAGGCGGCCTGTATCTGGCCATGGTGGTGTATCTCTGTGGACTCGCAATCCTTCCGCCTCTGTACGCCCAGACAGGGCATCATACTCCACGTCAGATGCTCGAGAGCGCCAGGGCTTTTGAAGCCCAACAAGAATATCCTGAGGCCATTTCTGCCTATCGCGACTATCTAGTGGTCCGACCCGACGATGACGAGGCACGAAATAGCCTAGCGAAGTTGTTGGGATGGCAGGGGTACTATGATCAAGCCGTCTCATTGTATCGGGACATCCTTACCCGGCATCCTCTGGATCTGGAGGTCCAGACGGCCCTAGCCCGCGTGCTGTCATGGCAGAAACATTTCGATGAAGCGCAACAGATTTTCGAGGCCGTTCTCCGTGACGATGTGAATCAATTGGATGCGATGAGCGGTCTGGCGGACGTGCTGTTCTGGACCGGCCGTGGACGCGAGGCATTGCCGTATTATAAACAGGTGTTTGCGGCCGCTCATGATCCGGAAATTGGCAAGCGGATTGACGTGATCAATACCGAACTGCTCGCTGGTCCTTCCTCCACGGCGGCAACGACTGAGGCGAGCGGCGTTCAGCTTGAGCAGAGTGGTGCAGCACGCCGTCTCGCTGAAGTTCGAAAGTTGGAAGCCGGCAAACAATATGGGGAGGCGATCGCTGCCTATCGCATCTACCTGATGCAACGACCGGACGATGACGAAGCGCGGGCCGCGTTAGCGCGACTCTTGGCTTGGGAAGGGAACCACGCTGAAGCCGTGGTCATGTATCGGGATATCCTGAGTCGACACCCCGCCGATGTTGATGTTCGAATCGCCCTGGCTTTGACGCTATCGTGGCAGAGGCGCTTTGAAGAAGCACGTCAACTCTATGAGGGTGTGCTACACGACGATCCAGAGAATCGTGAGGCAAAGAAGGGTTTGGCTGACATCACCTTCTGGCAGGGAAATCGTATCAAGGCGCTCGAGCTGTACGAGTCGCTCTATGCCGAGACAGCTGATCCGGACGTGGCCCGACAGATTAAGGCCGTCAAAGAAGAACTTGTCGCCTCTCCTCGAGCACCGGTAGGTGAAAAGGTAGGCCGCCTCCGTCTCCCTTACCGCGATTACGCCAAGATCGGCTATGGCCATTATTCGTACACGAAAGGCATTCCGGATGAGCGGGATGTGTTGGTGGAGGCGGGGACCTCCATTGGAAACAAGACCCTTATAGCGAGGGTAGAGGCTCTCAACCGCTTCGGGTTCCATGACACGCCGGTATCGGCGGAATTTTATAGTGCGCTATGGAGCCGTGCATGGGGCTATATTGGGGCGCAAGCCACTGCTAATCCAAATTTTGCCCCCAACTATTCGGCCGTCGGTGAGGTGGCCCAAGGTCTCGGCGCCGTCCATTCTGCCCTATCCTGGCTGGAACTTTCCTTCGGATATCGGCACCTCCTGTTTAAGAAGGATAATATCGATCTCTTACTTCCCAGTCTGACCGTGTACTTCCCTTACAACATCTGGCTCACAGAAAAAGTCTATTTCGTACCGGATACGGGCTCCATCACCCTGGCTTCACAACTGACATGGCGGCCGCAAGACCGGCTGCAGTTCTTCGCCTCCGGGTCATTCGGGACATCGGGAGAACGCATCGTGGCGACGCAAGACTTCACGAGAGTTCAAAGCCGGACCATCCAAGGAGGTGTGACGTTCCCGCTTACGTCGCGGCTTTCGGCCGAGGCATCGGGGTATTACGAGGATCGCGGAATTCTCTATGTCAGGCGCGGTGGCATGATTAATCTCATTGTTCATTGGTAACCGCATTGCTCACTTTACGTGGTCGGCTCATCCTCGGCTTGGCGCTCATGGTCTGCGCCGCCGTCCTGCTGAGTTGGATCCGCCCGCATTTTGACCCACTCGGACCGATGATCGTTCCTGCAGAGGCGATGTATGTGTTCCAAGGTCTCACCGGTCCTCCAAATATGAGCACCGTGCCGCCGGCACGTCCCGCTGACTGGAATCAATACGCGCAGGGCAGTCGCACGCGGCTAGCTGTTTTGTTGACCGATCGCTCGTCTGCCTGGCTGGGGCTTGCGCATGGTCTGAAGACGATCGGCATCCCGTTTCTCATCACCGAGGACTATGCCGAGGCTCTTACTCATAAGGTCGTGCTCGTCTATCCAACCATTTCCGGAAGCGTGCTTTCGCAAAAAGCCTTGCGTGCACTTGCGGCGTTTCCGCGTGGCGGCGGGACACTGATTGGCACCCAGGTTCTTGGTGGACTGAACGAAGTGTTTGGTTTTCGCGAAGCGGTGGCCTCACGGCAACGATTCGAAGTGCACTTGAAGCAGGAGGATGCCATCCTCGCTACATTCACCGATCCCAGAGAATGGACGTTACGGTTGGGGAACCGTGACAAGAAGCCGGAGGCATTAGGAAGCTACGGCTATACGCAGAATACCACGCCCGTGGCGCTGTATGAGGATGGCACAGCAGCGGTGACTCATAAGCCATACGGCGAGGGGCATGCCTATGCAATTGGGGTTGATGTGGGATTTCTTCTCCTACAAGGTCACAACAATCGCGGTGAGGAACTTACATACAGCTTCGATAATCGTTTCGATCCTACGCTGGATGTGTGGCTACGGCTGTTTAAGGCAATCTATACAGCGGGGGAGCCGGATGCGGTCACTATCGGCACCGTGCCTTTTGGCAAATCGCTCTCGGTCATGTTGACGCATGACGTCGATTTTACGAAGTCGATGGCAAATGCCGTGACCTATGCCGAGTACGAGAAGAGCCAGGGATTGGTGGGCACCTATTTTGTTCAGACGAAATATATTCGGGACTTCAACGACGATATTTTTTTTAATGAGGAAGGTATCACGCATCTGAAGATGCTCGCTGCACTAGGGATGGAGATCGGCAGCCATACGGTCGCCCATTCAAAAGTATTTAACAAGTTTCCAATGGGGACCGGTTCCGAACGGTATCCTTCCTATACTCCCTTTGTGAAAGATCGGCAGACGGCGTTCAACGGGACGATTTTGGGAGAGCTGCGGGTCAGCAAGTTTCTTCTCGAACAGTTTTCCAAGCAAACATTGGTTTCGTTCAGACCGGGAGAGCTGTCGAATCCTTCCTCCCTTCCGCAGGCATTGGAGTCGACAGGGTATCGCTACAGCTCGACAGCCACAGCCAATAACTCGCTCACCCATTTGCCGTATCAGTTGAATTACGACCGATCCGGCCAAGCGGAAACCAACATGTTCGAATTCCCGGTCACGGTAGAGGACGAGGAGCTGCCGAAGCTAGGCGAACGTGTGCCTGAGGCACTTGAACTGGCGCACCAGATCAGCCGCTATGGCGGGTCCTTTGTCGTATTGATTCACCCGAATATCGTTGATCACAAACTGGAATTCGAAAAACACTTTGTGGAGGGGGTGAAGTCGTTTGCCTGGTTCGGCTCCGTCTCGCAGTTCGGCCAGTGGTGGAGCGCGAGGAACGAAGTAGCAGCCGACGTGTCCCGAGAAGGGGACACCTGCCTTCTGACATTACAGGTCCCCAAGCCCATGGCTGGCCTGACGGTGCAAGTGCCGAATGGCTGGACACTGGGCCAACGCGCCGTTAGCATGAGCTCAGCGGAACAGGTCGGGCAGACCGTGATACTTCATGACGCTCACGGCACTATCATACTGCGCTTTTCAAGAAATCGATCAGTCTAGCCTTTGACATGCTGAACTGTGCACGGAAGTGTCACTTCCTCCCGGTGCATGAGCTTGCAGCCGCAATATGTCAGCGAATCACAAGTCAGATGAGCGCAAATAAGAAGTCGAGGACTGATGCGCGCGGATGGATTGGCTCCCCGGGCAGGACTCGAACCTGCGACCATTCGGTTAACAGCCGAACGCTCTACCAACTGAGCTACCGGGGAACGCGTGTTGAAAAGCTGGTGTCAGACGATTATTGAACGGCAGATTGTAGCTAAATGGAGTTCATCGATTCAAGGCTTTCTTGCACAAAAAGTTATACGCCGAAGTCATCGGATTCATCGTCTTCGTTTGATGCATCCGAGGTGCCGTCCGAAAGCGAGGCATAGTGCCGGGCCCACGAGAGGTAAATGTTGCCGCTGTCGCGCATGGCATCAGCGCCCTTGACTAACTTCGACGCAAGCTCGGGGTCCTTCCCAATTCGCCCGATTTCCGCCGCTCTCCGTTCTAAACATTCGGGATAGCTCTTCAGCAATGCCGTGATTTCTCCAAGCAATTCTTGGAGGACATTATCCTCGCTTTCCATGACATTCCTCCTGCTTTAGCACCGATGCCATAATAAAAAACCCCACGGCGCAGGCCCATGGGGTTTTTTAAACTCTGTGTGAGCCGATCAGCCTTGGTAGGCTTGCCCAAGGCCGGCTGATTCTCCCTTGTGCGACAGGAGCGTGCCGGTGGCACTCACAGCTTGCATTTCGATGGCCATATGTTTGGCCGCATTGCACACGACAACGCACAGTTCGCAACCTTTGCACCGATTGATCGCGACCTCTGCCACCATTTTCGTGACGTTGAGGTCTAAGCAGTTGGCTTCGGGACAATACATGATGCAGAGACGGCAGCCTTTCTTGGCCACACACTTCTCGTCGATGACTTGCGCAATATTATACATGCGTGTGTTCCTCTTTTTAGGCCGCCACCGGAGTGCCGACTTTCAATTCAACGTGATTCTTGTCAGCCCATTCTGAGGCAATTTCATATGCGCGTTTAACAGTCGCCAAGTTCTTGGCAAGCAGCATTTCCTTCTTGGCGAATTTCTTCTTGATGGCTTCGTCCAGGGTTGCCGTGCCGCCCGATGCGACGAATTTCTTCCCGAATCGCTCCTGGAGCGCTAAGTCGAGCGCTTCCATCGAGACGCATTTCGTAATGCCGGCCACCGATCCGATCATGGTCATGTTGGTCGATAATTCGGTCCCGGCCACCTCAAGGGCGATCTGCGTGCCTGGAATGTAAAACAATGCGACGTGTAAATCGTTCAATCGCTGAATATCTTCATCCGAAAGCAGCGAGACGTCTGAATTGATGATCACGACGCCGCCTTCTTTGATGCCAGAATAGAACGGCATGGTATAGCTCTTTCCCATCGTGATGACCTGAGGATGGAAGACCTGAATCACGTCCGGGAATACGAGCTCGCCTCTGTCATAAATGCGCTCCAAACCGATCCGGCAATAGCTTTCTGCAGGAGCCATCCGCTTTTCTGCTCCGAAGAACGGATTGGAGATGGCAAATTTCCCGTCTTTGGAGGCCGCCATGGCCATAACGTGTGCCGCAGTCACCGCACCCTGGCCGCCTAACCCCGACATCCGAATATTGATCCGCTTCTTGATCATTGTGTTCCTCCTGACGGCTTGTCCTCTGTACGTTAGGCTTCTTGGGCGGCCAATTGCTTGGCTGCGGCTTTGCGTTCTTTGTCTTTCGCTGCGACTTCGGCGAGGAACTGCTTGGCCGGCTCGCTGACATATTCTTTATAGGCAAATCGCTCCGTCGGCTTTTCAGAGTCACGCATTTCCTGAAGCCCTTCCATACTGTTCTTGCCGATTTCAAGAATGCAGGGCGTATAGAGCTGCAGATAGGTCGGGCCGATTTCACGAGCGACGAGTACTGCGTTTCGGATCACCTTTTCGACTAACGACGGCTTGCTGACCGTGCAATTCACCACGTAGTGACACCCGGACTCCCGAGCAATCTCCGGTAAACGGACCTTCTCAAAGGTCTTTCCTACCGGCGCCATCTTGGCGACAAAACCCTTTTGCATGAGTCCGCTTTCCTGGCCGCCAGTGTTGGCATACAATTCATTGTCGAAGCAGATGGTCGTGAATTTTTCCTGACGGAACCACGCCTGCAGCGTCATATCGAGACCGATATCGACAGTGGCGCCATCCCCGGCCAAGACCACAACATCCTTGGTCCGACCTGGAAATCTCACCGTGAGCGCCCGCTTCAGCCCGGAGGCAATGGCATTTTGATTCCCGAACAGCGAGTGAATGTTGTGTACGGCAACATGAGGGAATACCAGGCTTGTGCAGCCGGTCGATCCCACCATGACGGTGTCTTCAGGGTTGGGAAGTGAAGCCAGTATATAACGAAACGCCATAGATTCCGGACATCCCGCGCAGAGCGAGTGCTCTTCAATAAGCTCCTTGGAAGTCCCGATATCTTTCCAGCCTCGGTCTTGATTGCCGTACGTCGCCCGATTAACGAGATCTTGATATTCGGGCGGCATGATATCGAAAAACTCAGGGGCAATTTTAATTCGCTCTTTACTCATGGATGGCCTCCTAATCGCGCTGCCGTCTATTTCGGTTATTCAGTGTCCGCTATCACACAACGGTCGTTCGAACGATCAACTTCCGCGTCCAGCCAACGACATCGTTCGCATGCCCAGTGTCTTTTTAATCTCTTCAACGATGATTTCCGGCGGCATTGTCATTCCACCGCAGACGTGCGGGGCGGCGATCACGCGATCGCTATTGGGAATGGATGCCCTAATTTCTTTTGCCATCCACCCCGTGACGTTGAATTCCGGAACAAAGATGTACTTGGCGTTTTTTGTGGCTTCCCGGATTTCTTCTCCCGGCCAGGGCCGTAAAGTTTTCACTTTTACTAAGCCGCATCGTACGCCCTCTTCTTCCAAGAGGCGAATCGCTTCTCGACCTTGAGAGACGGCGGTCCCGGACGACACGATCATAATATCGGCATCCGTATTCTCGGTATCGACCAGTCCATTCAACCAGTGGATGGAATGTTTACGGGAACGCTCGACGGCTGCCCAGACTTCCTGTTGCCAGCTGGCGTGTGTTGCATAGCTAATGTAGTTGCTCTTCATCACAAACGGGTCCCGCATCATCCGAACCGGCGGACACTCCATATCCATGCATGGTACGGGCGAACGATACGGATCGTAGGGAGGCAAGCACATATCGGCGGGTGTTAGATTGACGACGTCTTTTGTGTGGGTGACGAAAAAGCCGTCGCAACAGAGCGCCAGCGGAAGATGCACGTCCGGCTCTTCGGCTACCATGTAGCCCTTGAGAATCCAGTCATAGAAGTCTTGGGCGGTCTCAGCGTGCCAGACCAACATGCCGGTGTTCAAAAGATAAGAAATTTCCAGCGTGTCAGGTTGAATAGACAGGGGTGAATTGATGCCACGGCACGTCACAATCATCTGGATCGGCAACCTGGCGCCCGCCCACATCGGGAAGTTTTCCATCGCTCGCATCGTGCCGGGTCCGGCGGTCGTGGTGAAGACTCTGGCACCGCCAAATGCCGCGCCGGCGCACTGAGACATGACGGCGAATTCACTCTCACCTCGGAAATAGTCACCGATGTACCCTTCGGCGAACAACTCACCGATCAAGGCAGCCGCCTCGCTTTGTGGGGTGATCGGATAGGCAATCATGACGTCGCAACTGGCCCGTCGAAGAGCTTCCTTGATCACCTCGCTGCCTGTAAAGAACGACGGCGTGCGAGGGGCTTCATTCATCATCTGCCAGGTGTCGGTGTACGTTTGGCCCTTTTTGTTTTTCGTACCGATGACTGACTGTGTATGTGCCATGGCCTCCGCCTCCTTAATTGTCTGAGTAGTGCACGTGTCTTTGACGACGTCAGCGGCTTAGTTGGATGCTCCACTCTTGGAAACAGCCTGTGAGACTTTGACTGTGCCTTTTAATTTCCGTATCCACTCCGCTACGCGCATAATCTTGTCCACCGATGCATCTCGGAACGACAGCATGGCATCTTCATGGCCGGCTTGGGCACACATGGCAACCGTGTAACAGGAGGTTCCACCTCTAATGATCTTCAGCGACAGATTCGCTTGATGGCAGTGGACTCCCACGAACATGCAACAGTCAATCTTGTTATGCCAAATCGTCAGGTTCGGGTGGTTCGGATTAATTTCAATTTCAGGATTGATCTTTGGATACTTTGGTCGGTAATCAGGCATGGGGATCAGCATGGCTTTCTGGCCAGGCTGGACACATTCTTTGAGTGTCTCATACAGGTGCCGAATGGCGGTGGCTTTCTTCGCCGCTTTTTCATTCCAAGCCCACAGCACTAACGGCCCTGGAAAAATCGTGGGAACTTTGGCCATCAGGAATTGACGGGCTGCTTCCTCGTACACTTTCTCTTCAGGAACAATAACACCGTTGATATGGCCTTCGCCCGGATTGGGCAATCGGATCCCCATACTGGCCGCTGCAGGGGGCAGAAAATGCTCCGGACCTGGCAATACGCGATACTGATTCATTCCAACCACTCCTCACTCTTCGGACGCATGCTCGCTTAATAGTTCAAGAACCAAGAAATCCTCTTTCTACTCTAAGCTTTCTTTGTCAGGATGTGCAAGCCGGCAGAAGCCCCACGGGTGAGGGATTATGGGCCATGAAGGGGTGGTCTTGTAGGCCTTTGGTCCCAACGCCAAGTCTTAGCATTTGTCAATAGTCCTGCCAAGTTGAGTGAACGAGTATAGCGACCCTGTTCTTTTGTTGTCAATCAACAATGTCTATGGGGCCGTTAATGGATGAGAGTGCAGAAGCTTCCGGATAGCATGAAGGGAGACACACGGGAGGGTGCGAAGGCAAACAGTTTAGCAAGCCCGGATAGTGTCGATCGAAATCAAATGTACTTATTCATTTCAGTGAGGTCTCATCTATTACCTTAAGACGTATTCTCTTTAGGAAGGATTTGGGTAAATGGGTGAACCTCAATGCGTTCAAAGACGCCATTTACGGTGTACGGGTCTTCTTTCGCCAATGCTTCAGCCTCTGCTAAGGAATCTGCCGAGATGACTATTAAGCTGCCGGTTCCATCCGTTAGGGGGCCGGCCAAGAGGACACGTTGTTGAGCGTGCAGCACGTCTAATTTGGCAAGATGCGCAGGCCGGTAAATTTTACGCTTTCTGCCACCATCGGGCCCATCAAAGCCAAGAATGACGAATTTCATGGTGCGTTAGTTACTGCTGAGATTCAAGGGGCTGTCTTCCTGAATAGCCGCTATGCAGGTCGTGCCACCACCGAATCTCTGTTTCCCCGCGTTTCCAGCAGAGATAGACGATTCGGCCATCCATATGATGAGGAAAGTCGCAAAGCCCCATGTCTAGGTCCTTGACGAGCACTCCCATTTCCTGAATTGCTTGAAGGTGTTCGCTCATTTGCTCTAAGGCGGTAATATAGACTCTTCCTGCGTAGCTCCCGCCTCCGAAGGTCGCTTTTGCGCTGGCCTTATTGATTTCGTCCTTCACACGGTTTAGTAGCTGTTTTGATTGTCCGATCAGAGTCAAATGCCGTTCAAGTTCGGGGATGAGACGATTCGCCTCAGAGAGCGTAAACATTCGTTCCAGATTCTGGCCTTCTTCTAAATTTCCCATGCGCATTCTTTAGCACAAATGCTGTTGTTGCGCAATGGAACGATCGCTCGTGGAACCCGTGTCGTCTCCTTTTAGTGACTCATCCCAGGGGAACGATTTTACGATGCCTATTGACAAAATTTAACTGCAGCGATAGGATACCCCACAGCTTCCAGAAATCCGACATTACTTCCACCCTGTGTAGCTTGCCGGGGCAGATCTCGAATCAGATCATCGACGTCAACATTTAAAATGAATTGTTGGTGTAGTCCGATTTGTCAAGACACACCTATTGTTAACCTAGTCACCGCGACCGGAGGTCGGGGCGCGAAACACTGAATTCCTTCGCTGGCCATTCTCTTCGCTAAACACCTTCGTTCTTCCATGTTCAATCACCACATGTCGCGACCATTTTCACTTTGTCTCTCGTCCAAAGAGAGGTTAGTTTTTTGTCAATAAGGGAGAAGATTATGCACCTTGCCGAACTGAAGCAAAAATCAATTGCTGATCTGAATGATGTGGCGAAAGATCTCAAAATAGAGGGCGCCGCCAATCTTAGAAAGCAAGAATTGATCTTTGCCATTCTTCAGGCCCAAACAGAGAAGAATGGCGCGATCATGGGAGAAGGCGTGTTGGAAACCCTGCCGGACGGCTTTGGTTTTCTACGAGCACCTGACTCCAACTATCTGCCGGGACCGGACGACATTTACATTTCGCCGTCCCAAATTCGCCGGTTCAATCTGAGGACGGGCGATATCGTGTCAGGGCAGATCCGTCCGCCCAAGGAAAGCGAGCGGTATTTCGCCCTGCTCAAGGTCGAAAAGGTTAATTATGAAGACCCGGAAGTCGCTCGCGACAAGATCCTCTTCGATAATCTCACGCCCCTCTATCCTGAGGAGCGAATCAATCTCGAATTTGACCAAGGCGAATACTGCACCCGGGTCATGGATCTGACGACACCGATCGGGAAAGGCCAGCGGGGCCTGATCGTAGCGGCGCCTCGAACCGGAAAGACCATGCTACTGCAAGCCATTGCACGGGCGATTCTCAAAAATCACCCTGAAGTCATGTTGATCGTGCTGTTGATCGATGAACGTCCGGAAGAAGTGACCGACTGGCAACGGCAAGTGAAAGCGGCGGAAGTCATCAGTTCCACCTTTGATGAACCGGCCCAGCGCCATGCGCAGGTGGCCGAGATGGTGCTGGAGAAGGCCAAGCGGCTCGTCGAGCATAAGCGTGATGTGGTCATTTTGCTCGATAGTGTTACGCGGTTGGCACGGGCCTACAATACGATTGCACCTCCGAGTGGAAAAGTGTTGTCCGGCGGCTTGGACTCCAATGCACTTCAGCGGCCCAAACGATTCTTCGGAGCCGCTCGGAACATTGAAAACGGAGGAAGTCTGACGATCATGGCGACTGCTTTGATTGATACCGGTAGCCGCATGGACGATGTAATTTTCGAAGAGTTCAAGGGCACGGGCAATATGGAAGTGCATTTGGATCGCCGTCTCGCAGACAAGCGTATTTTCCCGGCCATCGACATCAGCCAGTCCGGAACCCGCAAGGAAGAGCTCCTGGTGGATCGCGATCGGTTGAACAAGATGTGGATTCTGAGAAAGGTCCTCAGCCCGCTTGGTACCATGGAAGCCATGGAGTTCTTAATGGATAAGATCGGGGGCACGAAGACCAATCAGGAGTTCTTGCAGTCGATGAATCGATAGAGATCGAGGCGGACGAAGGATTCGCCGGGTCCGCTGACCCAATAGCTATTTCAAAAGGCCGTCGTTGTAAGTACAATATAGGTCAACGAAGAGGAGTATCATGAAAACAGCGATCCATCCGGATTATCGAGTGGCAACCGTGCATTGTGCCTGTGGGTCGACATTTAAAACGCGCACGACCGTCGGCAACGTCAATGTCGATATCTGTTCCAGCTGCCATCCGTTCTTTACCGGCACGCAAAAGATTGTGGATACGGAAGGACGAGTGGAGCGGTTTAAAAAGAAGTATGCCAAGAAGCAATAAGCGATTTATGCAGCCCATGTTCTCTGTGCTGTGAAGTGATTGATAGGCACGATGGCTGAAACGTTTACTGCAGATTCAGAACACTCGCTTCTGCTTGCCAAATGGGAAGAGGTGGCGAACCGTTACGAGGAGTTGAACCGTCAGCTCGTCGATCAGTCCGTGCTGAGCCAGCCCTCTCTGTTGCATAAACTCAATAAGGAACGAACCGATATCGAAGGGTTGGCCCAACTATTTGTAGAATACCATGAGTTGCGGAAACAAGAAGCCGAAGCCGAACAGATCGCGCATGAGCCGAATATCGGCCCCGAGTTGCAACGGCTTGCCGCTGAAGAGGCGCAGTCCTTAAGGGAACGTTGCGATGATATGGAGCAACAAGCCTTGGAGCTGCTCGAGCCGAAAGACCCTCGTGACGAGAAAAATAACTTTGTCGAAATCAGGGCGGGGACTGGCGGTGACGAAGCGGCCTTGTTCGCCGGGGACCTGTTTCGCATGTATGCGAAGTATGCCGAAAAGAAGCGATTGCGCATGGAGATCATCGAAGCGCATGAGACAGGTATCGGCGGCTATAAGGATGTCGTGATGCTCGTCGAGGGGAAAGGCGCGTTTGGGTTCTTTCGATACGAGAGCGGAGTGCATCGCGTGCAGCGTGTGCCGACGACCGAAGCGAGCGGACGTATACATACCTCCACTGCAACAGTGGCTGTCATGCCGGAGGTCGATGAGGTTGACGTCCACATCGATCCGAAAGATCTTCGCATCGACACGTTTTGCTCGTCCGGCGCAGGCGGCCAAAGCGTCAATACCACCTATTCAGCGGTCCGGATTACTCACATTCCGACGGGCGTCGTGGTATCGTGTCAGGACGAGCGGTCGCAGCTCAAAAATAGGATCAAGGCCATGCGGACGCTTCGTGCCAGAATCGTCGAGGCGGAACGGGAGAAGCAGGAAGCTGAAATCGCGCAATCACGCCGCAATCAGGTCGGCACAGGAGACCGGAGCGAAAAAATCAGGACCTATAACTTCCCGCAAAATCGTGTCACAGACCACCGCATCGGCCTGACGCTGCATAAGCTGGAGCAGGTGCTGGCCGGAGATCTCGATGAGCTGGTTGAGGCGCTTCGAGCGAACCAGACTACAGCCAGTCAGTCCGCTGAGCCCTCATGACCGGCTCAGTCCGCGCGGTAGACTATCCCTACAAACAGCATCCTTTCGTATTGTCATCCATGACCATCGGTCAACTAATGCGAGCCGGAGCGACTATGCTCGCAGAAGCCGGCATTGGTCAGCCCGAACACGAAGTCGTGTGGATTCTCGAATCGGCTCTTGGTCAGGATCGGTTGGGTCTTCACTTGAACAAAAATGAGAGAGTGGAGGAACGGGTCCGGGACAATGCCATGGCTTTGTTCCAACGGCGAGCATCTCGTGAGCCACTGCAATATGTGCTCGGCACACAGGAGTTCTGCGGATTGGATTTTCGTGTCACGCCGGATGTGTTAATCCCTCGCCCCGAAACGGAACTTCTTGTTGAATTAGTCGCGGAGGCATGCGCAAAGACCCCGGGCGCGCTAATTGCCGATGTCGGGACGGGATCCGGATGTATTGCCATTGCGTTGGCTCGTGCCATTCCCACGGCAACGCTGTATGCCACGGATCGTTCCCCTCAGGCATTGGCCCTCGCCCAAGAAAATGCCAAGCACCATGATCTGCAAGATCGCGTGCATTTTTTACTGGGAGACCTTCTGGAGCCGCTTCAACGGCTTGGATTACAGGGTCGGTTCGTCGCCATCGCCTCGAACCCGCCGTACATCCCTGAAGGCGACTTGGCAGGCCTGCAACCAGAGGTCGGATTGTTTGAGCCTCGCCAGGCTCTTGCTGGAGGGAATGATGGTTTGTTCTTCCACCGGCGTCTCGTCCGTGAAGCCGCTGGTTTTCTTGTGCCGAACGGAGTCCTGGCGGTCGAGGTTGGGATTGGGCAGGCTCGTCATGTTTCTGCCCTAGCACAGGACGGGGAAAACTACTACAATGTGCGAACTTTTCATGATATGGCCAAGATCGAACGAGTGGTCGTTGTTCAGAAGAGGGCAGAGTGACGAATTGAAAGCGGATCCTTTTGTAGTCATCAATCTGCACATTGCTCGGCGTTGAGTAAACCATGGATCAAATCACTATCTTAGGCGGTCGCCCATTGGAAGGGACGGTCAAGGTGAGCGGCGCGAAAAACGCCGCGTTGCCGATTCTTGCGTCGAGTCTTCTTGGGGGGGAGTGTCGTGTCGCCAATGTGCCGCACGTAGTCGATGTGACTACCATGTGCAAGCTGCTGGGTATCATGGGCGCAGGGGTGTCTGTGGAAGACAGTCGAGTGATAATTCAGGCGGAACATATCCACTCAACGGAAGCTCCGTACGATCTGGTCAGGAAGATGCGGGCCTCCATCCTTGTCCTCGGTCCGTTATTGGCTCGGTGGGGGGAAGCGACGGTCTCGCTACCGGGTGGTTGCGCAATTGGAACCAGGCCGGTGGACCTTCATCTAGCGGGCCTCGCGAAGCTGGGAGCCGAAGTATCCGTTGAGCATGGTTATATCCGAGCAAAAGCAGTTCGTCTCAAGGGCGCTCGCATCAATATGGACATGCCGACCGTCACGGGGACGGAAAATCTGATGATGGCGGCTTGCTTAGCGGAAGGGACGACGGTTATTGAAAATGCAGCGAAAGAGCCTGAAGTTGTGGATCTCGCCGTCTCCCTCATCAAGCGGGGTGCCCGGATCATCGGCGCCGGCTCCGACTTGATCACCATTGAAGGCGTTCATGAACTGCGTGGCATGGATCATGAGGTTATTCCTGATCGGATCGAAGCCGGTACATTTCTCATGGCAGCGAGCATCACAGGGGGTAATATCTGCGTGGACCATTGCCTGCCTCGGCACTTAGAGGCAGTAACCATGAAGTTGCGCGAAATGGGTGCCGATGTGAACGAAGATAAGGAAGCCGTTCGCCTGAAATCCGCCGGGCGCCCGAAAGGTATAGACGTCAAGACATTCACGTATCCCGGGTTTCCCACGGATATGCAGGCGCAGATGATGGCGTTGATGTGCGTGTCGACCGGTACCAGCGTTATTTCGGAAACGATTTTTGAAAGTCGGTTCATGCACGTGCCGGAACTCTGCCGAATGGGGGCCGATATTAAAGTCGATGGTCACCATGCCGTGGTGAACGGAAAGGCCACCCTGACGGGCGCGCCCGTCATGGCATCAGACTTACGAGCCAGCGCGGGCCTCATTCTGGCCGGGCTTGCGGCAGAAGGGCAGACGGAGGTGTCCCGGGTCTATCATTTGGATCGAGGATATGAGCGGATCGAAGATAAACTTCGCGATCTGGGCGCGATCATCCATCGCGTGAAGGCTGCGGCATAGGATTGTGACACGATGATGATCACCGTAGCCTTGTCAAAAGGGAAGCTGCTGGAGTACGCACTCGATTTGTTTCAGCGGACAGGATTCACCAATGGGGGATTGTCGGCAGACAGCCGAAGGCTGGTCATTCCCTGTTACGACCAGGACATGACTTTGCTTATTGTTCGTCCGAGCGATGTGCCAACATATGTAGAATATGGGGCTGCGGATGTCGGCGTCGTCGGAAAGGATATGCTCCTGGAACAGGAGCGTGACGTGTATGAGCCGCTGGATTTGCAATTCGGCGCCTGTCGCATCTCGGTGGCCGCTCTCCGTGGACAGGAATTCCGCGACCGGTTGTCCTCAAAAATCAGGGTTGCAACGAAATATCCCAATATTACCGAGCGCTATTTCAATCAGAAGGGGATACCGGTTGAGATCATCAAGCTGTATGGCTCCATTGAACTGGCTCCCCTCGTTGGATTAGCCGATCGCATTGTAGATCTGGTTTCCAGTGGGCAGACGCTGAAGGCTCACGATTTGGTCGAAGTAGAACTCATCGCCCGATCTACCGCTCGTCTCATCATCAATCGAGCGAGCCTCAAGATGAAACACGAACGCGTCACCGATCTCATCACAAGATTGAAGGCTGAGTTGGTAAGCACCGGCGCATCGCAAAGGAAAGCAGCCGCGGGCACGAGGCGCTAAGGGAGCGACCATGAAAGTCATCGCAAGCACAGATCGGGCGTTCAAGCCGGCGGTCAAACGCATTACGACGCGATCCAATTTTCAGGCCGGACCGATCGAGTCGGCGGTTAAGTCCATTCTCAAAGCGGTGGAGCGGGGAGGTGATCAGGCGATCACCCGCTATACGAAAAAGTTCGACCATGTCGTGCTCAAGCCGGAGCAGTTCCGTGTGGCATCTGAGCAAATCAAGGAAGCGTACTATCACCTCAGAAAAGAAGAGGGCGATGCCTTGCGCTTTGCGGCTCGGCGGATCACGGCCTTTCACGAACGCCAGCGCTTAAAGACGTGGATGTACGAAGAAGGGGGCGCCACGCTGGGCCAAATGATCCTGCCGCTCGATGCCGTGGGTCTCTATGTGCCTGGTGGAAAAGCGGTCTATCCCTCATCGGTTCTCATGTGCGCGATCCCGGCGAAGGTAGCCGGCGTGAAACGGGTGGTGATGTGTACGCCTTCGACGAAGGCAGGCATCAGTCCCTACCTTCTCGTCGCGGCCGACATTGCCGGCGTTGATGAGGTCTATCAGGTCGGAGGCGTTCAGGCGATCGCCGGCATGGCGTATGGGACGAACACCATCGCACGAGTGGATAAGATTGTGGGGCCGGGCAATATCTATGTAGCCACCGCAAAACGCCTCGTGTATGGCACTGTGGGGATCGACATGGTCGCCGGTCCCAGCGAGTTGCTTGTAGTCGCCGACGAGGGCGCCAATCCAGCCCATGTGGCAGCCGACTTGTTATGCGAAGCGGAGCATGATGAAGATGCCAAGGTTTACCTGGTGACGACTTCAGCACATCTGGCGCATGATGTTGCCAAACAACTACAGGAGCAGACGAAGCGCCTGACGCGAGAGAAGATTGTCGCGAAATCCATTGCCCGTCATACGGTCGCCTTGGTCGTGGAGACCATGGAAGAGGCGATCGACCTCGCGAATGACATTGCTCCGGAACACCTTACGCTGTCCGTCGATCGGCCCTTCGACTATTTGGAAAAAATTAAGCATGCCGGAGCATTATTCCTGGGCCGGTACACGCCACCGGCGGTCGCCGATTATGTGGCTGGTCCGAATCATGTCTTGCCGACCGGAGGAACCGCCCGTTTCTTTTCTCCCCTGTCGGTCGATGACTATTTGAAAAAAAGCAACATCATTGCCTATAGCAGAGAAGAGCTGAGCAAGGTCAAGGATCATCTTACGAGGATGGCCCATATGGAAGGGTTCGATGCCCATGCCAAATCGCTGGAGAGTAGACGGCCATGAACGCTATGCCGACACCACGCTGCGCCTCGATTGAACGAAACACGACGGAGACTCAAATTAGCGTTGACCTGGCGCTGGACGGAGTCGGTGGCAGCCACATCCAAACGACAATTCCTTTTTTGGATCACATGTTGCAGCTACTGAGCAAGCATGGGTTCTTCGACCTCACTATACGGGCTAAAGGCGATACGGATATTGACGATCACCATACGGTTGAAGATATTGGAATCGTACTCGGTGAGGCGCTGAAGCAGGCGCTGGGGAAAAAAGAGGGGATCCGTCGGTTCGGTTGGGCGTCCGTTCCACTCGATGAAACACTTGCTCAGGTGACGGTCGACCTCAGCGGCCGGCCTTATCTTGTGTATCACGTCGAGCTTTCAGAGCGGCGCATTAAGTCCTTCGATCTCGGCTTGTTTGAGGATTTCTTCCAAGCGTTCGTGACCCATGGTGCATTGAATTTACACATCAATGTGCAGTATGGCCGCAACCCACATCACATTATGGAGGCGATATTCAAGGCCTTGGCAAAGGCGCTGGATCAAGCGACCTCCATCGATGAACGGATCACCGGGGTGCTTTCAACCAAAGGGAAACTCTAGGTACGCCGTTCGGAGAGCGGCCTTCAGGAAGGTGTAACGTATGGTTCCTCCTTCCCGGCCTTCCACTCCGATGCTATGGTGCACGCCATGATTGCCATTATTGACTATGGAATGGGGAACCTTCGGAGTGTTCACAAGGCCTTTGCCGCCGTGGGGCACGATGCCGTCGTCACGCGCGAACCCGATATCTTAAATAAGGCGAGTCATCTGGTTCTCCCTGGAGTGGGGGCCTTCGCCGACTGCATGGCAAACCTTGCGCAGTATGGCCTCATCGAGCTGATTCGGAAAGGTATCGCGAGCGGCAAGCCGTTCTTGGGCATCTGTCTTGGCCTTCAATTGCTCTTTACGGAAAGCGAAGAATTCGGCGTGCACAAAGGCTTGGATATTCTGCCAGGGAAAGTCCGGCGTTTTCCCTTCGAACACGGTCCAGATACGATAACATTGTCTGAGTCGAGTCGTCTGAAGGTCCCGCATATGGGGTGGAACGAATTGGCCCTTGAGCGTGTGGCGCCACCGCTTCATGATGTGCCGGCCCGCGCGCACGTGTATTTCGTCCATTCGTATTATGTCGAACCCTTGGATCCCTCAGTCATTGCGACGACGACGGATTATGGGCGTCCCTTTGTATCAAGTATTTGGCGCGAGAACATCTTTGCCTGTCAGTTTCATCCCGAAAAAAGCCAAACAGTCGGACTTCAAATTGTCAAAAACTTTGCCGAGTGGCGGTCATCATGAGGCCGGCTGAGCTTGCAAGGCATGCGATGGTCGCGGTCGCATTCATGGTAATGGGAGCGTGTGCTCCCGCCAAAGTGACGACTACGGCTTCGCCTGGGCTCGGCCAATATGAGGTCCGCTCAGTCGCGATTATGCCTTTCGAGCGACTGGCGACACCGCAAATTCTCGATCCCGCTGGTGCCCACGTTTCCGTTCCGGGTGGAGTGAAGCGATCCGATATTCAAATTGCCCTCCCTCCTGCCGGTCGGCAGATCGACAGGGAGGCTACGACGGTGCCGGCGTTTGTTCCGGAGAAAATCAGCCGGATGGTGTATCAAGAACTCAAAAAGCGGCCCGGCCTCCGTGTCATTGCTCCTGAAGAGGCAGTCGCTGCCATGCCGGCTTCTGGAAGTGGTGTGAGCGGTATTTCGCTTGAACAGAGGGCCAAAGACGTTATGAAAAGAACGGGCGCGGATGCGGCGCTACTGGGACGTGTGCTGGTCTATCGTGAACGTGATGGAAGCCGATGGGGTGCGATCCCTGCCGTCCTTGGGTTTGAGGTCAAGCTCATGGCACCGGACGGGGTGACGTTATGGACGGCCAATTACTATGAGAAGCAACGCCCGCTCACGGAAGACCTGATCGGGTTCTGGCAACACGGCGGCGGCTTCGTGACTGCAGAAGAGCTGGCGGAGTACGGAGCGGAACGCGTCGTTCGAGAGTTTCCTTTTGGTACAGTGTAAAGGCATTCAATAGTGGTGACCGCTTCATGTTAGTGATTCCAGCCATTGATCTTAAGGACGGCCAGTGTGTGCGTCTTCGCCAAGGCGATCTGAAGCAAGAGACGGTCTATTCGGAAGATCCGGCGGCGATGGCCGCTCACTGGCAACAGCTGGGGGGCCGGCTCCTTCACCTGGTCGATCTCAATGGAGCGGTGGACGGACAACCCAGAAACTTTTCCTACATTGAAAAAATATTGACAAGGATCTCGATCCCGGTTCAAGTCGGCGGAGGAATTCGGACCATGGATACGGTCCGGCTCTATTTCTCGCGCGGTGTGCATCGCGTCGTTTTGGGAACATCCGTCCTGAACAATCCCGGCTTCCTGGAGCAGGCTTGCAAGGAATTTCCTCACCGTATCATCGTGGGGATCGATGCGCGAGATGGTAAAGTCGCCGTCCAGGGTTGGACGCATGTTTCCGGCACCTCCGTGGCGGATCTTGTGCAGCAGCTTGGAGGGTATTCGTTGGCCGGTATCATTTATACCGATATTGCGAAGGACGGCATGTTGGCTGGACCCAATCTCCTCGCACTTCGCGAAATGGTCGACTCAGCGCCGGTACCTGTCATCGCATCCGGTGGCATTACATCGCTCGACGATCTTCGGGCTATTCGATCGCTTGGATCCCGGATTGCCGGGGCAATCGTGGGCAAGGCCCTGTATGATGGAAAGCTGGATCTGCGAGAGGCAATCCAGGCGGTGGCGTCGTGATCCTATGTTGACCAAACGAATTATCCCGTGCCTTGATGTCAAAGACGGCCGCGTCGTCAAAGGGGTCTCGTTCGTCAACCTTCGCGATGCGGGCGATCCGGTGGAGGTCGCCGCGGCGTACGATCGCGATGGAGCGGATGAACTCTGTTTCCTGGATATCACTGCATCCCATGAGAATCGTGCAACCATTCTTGACGTCGTGGCCCGGACTGCCACACAGGTCTTTATGCCCGTGACGGTCGGCGGTGGCGTGAGAACGTTGGACGATATTCGAGCCCTATTGAACGCCGGATCAGACAAAGTCAGTATCAACACCGCCGCAGTCGAACATCCCGAGTTCGTCAATGCCGCAGCCGGCCGGTTCGGGTCGCAATGCATCGTCGTGGCGATCGATGCCAAACGTGTCGGAGATCCACGCGCAAATCGCTGGGAAGTGTTTACTCACGGGGGGCGACGGGCAACGGGTCGAGA
This sequence comes from Nitrospira sp. Nam74, assembly GCF_965152615.1. Taxonomy (NCBI): domain Bacteria; kingdom Pseudomonadati; phylum Nitrospirota; class Nitrospiria; order Nitrospirales; family Nitrospiraceae; genus Nitrospira; species Nitrospira sp. Nam74. The sequence goes on from NZ_OZ224220.1 coordinate 1,307,611, forward strand.
TGTGATTGAGTGGGCGCAGACCATGGAACGCGCGGGTGCCGGAGAAATTCTCCTCACTAGTATGGACTGCGATGGCACTCAGGACGGATATGATCTGGAGTTGACGGCTGCCGTCTCCATGGGAGTGTCGATTCCCGTAATCGCGTCCGGAGGAGCCGGCCGCTTAGAGCACCTTGCCGATGCATTTACGGTTGGCCGGGCCGACGCGGTTCTTGCCGCCTCAATTTTCCACTATCGGACGTATACGATTGGGCAGGCGAAGAGGTTTCTGCACCAGAAGGGCATTCCGATGAGATTGCTGGATGGCCGGAGTGCAAATCCAATGGTCGCCTCATGAGTACGTGGGCTCGGATTCAATTCGACGAGCGGGGGCTGGTACCGGCGGTCGTGCAGGACTGGCGGGATGGCACCGTGCTGATGGTGGGATTCATGAACCGCGAAGCATTGGATCAAACCGTGACGACGAAGCGTATCCATTTTTGGAGCCGTTCTCGAAACAAACTATGGGAGAAGGGGGAAACGTCAGGCCATTATCTGCTGCTTAAGGATCTCTTCATTGACTGCGATCGTGACACGGTATTGGTGAAAGCAGAGCCGGTAGGGCCGACATGCCATACCGGCGCACAGTCCTGTTTTTTTTCGCAACTCGCGGAGACCGGGACGATGGAGGGCTCGAAATCCTCCGAGGTAATGGGCGGTATTCTCGACCGGATCTACGGCACGATTCTGGATCGAAAAGAACACCCGAAAAGCGGTTCCTATGTGTCATCACTATTTGAAGGCGGGCAAGACCGGATTCTTAAGAAGATTGCGGAAGAAGCCGGCGAAGTGATGCTTGCCTCTAAAAACGTCAAACGCGAAGAGATCATTTATGAAGTGGCGGATCTCTTCTTCCATACGCTCGTGGTACTCGGCTATCATGGCATCACCTTGCAGGACGTGTATCAGGAACTGGCGTCTCGCCATGGCAAGCGGGGCATACGTACACCTCAAAAGGAGACGGATAGACAGTGAGTGCCTGTCTGTTCTGCAAGATTGTGGATCGCACGATTCAGTCCACCATTGTGCATGAAGATGAGCACGTTCTCGCCTTCCAAGATATTCATCCTCAGGCACCCATACACATTCTCGTCATACCGAAGCGCCACATTCAATCGGTTCAAGAGTTAGAACAGGGTGATGCCGGCCTGGCAGGGCATCTCCTGCAAACCTGCGTGGACCTGGCGAAGGAAAAGGGAATTTCTGAGTCAGGTTATCGAATCGTCACGAATTCTGGGCTTCATGCCGGTCAAACGGTATTTCATCTTCATTTTCATCTTTTGGGCGGTCGTCCGATGACCTGGCCTCCCGGATAAGAGTCCTTCCTTGCCTTTACAGAGAGTCCGTCGATTTGTTAGGCTGACCGGTCGTTCTTCCTCGTATTAAGAGGCATCATGGCTGCGGGTTTGATCTCGGAAGAGATCATCAATCAAATTCGGGAACGCGTGGATATTGCTGAGGTAGTGGCCAATTATGTGGCTCTCTCCCGAACCGGACAGAATCTTAAAGGTCTATGTCCCTTCCATTCGGAAAAGTCGCCTTCCTTTACCGTGAGCCCCTCACGCCAGATCTTTCACTGCTTTGGATGTGGGGTCGGGGGCAATGTGTTTACATTTGTGATGAAACTCGAAGGAACGAGTTTTCCGGACACCGTGCGCCAGCTGGGACAACGTGCCGGCATCGCGGTGCCGTCTTTCTCAAGCGGGCAGGGAGCAGCCGATACGCCGCAGCGAGAGCGGCTCGAGCGACTTCATCAGTCGGCGATGAAATGGTTTCAGCGCAATTTATGGGACACAGAGCCCGGGCGTCAAGCCCAGAAGTATTGCGAAGTGCGAGGATTGGAGCGCGCTACCATTGAAAGTTTTGGACTCGGTGTGTCACTCCCGGCGTGGGATGGTCTAATTCGCGCGCTTGTGCAGGAACAGTATTCTATGGCGGATATTGCTTTGTCGGGTCTGGCCATAGCGAAGGAGCCGTCTAGCCGGCGCACGACCGATGCGATCGGATATTACGATCGATTTCGTGGCCGGCTCATGTTTCCCATTACCGACTTGCGCAACCGCGTGATTGGATTCGGGGGCCGAGTCATGGGGGAAGGTGAGCCAAAATATCTGAATTCTCCCGAGACGCCGCTCTTCAATAAAGGCCGAACCCTATATGCCTTCGATCACGCCCGCGATGCGGCCGGCCGGGAGAGCCGATTGGTCATCGTTGAAGGGTATTTCGATGCGATTGCCCTGCATCAAGCGGGTATCAGGAATGTCGCGGCTACGCTGGGGACTGCGTTGACCCCGGATCACCTGACGATCATTCGGCGGTTTGCTCAAAAGGTGGTCTTGCTTTTCGATCCCGATCCGGCGGGCGTGCGTGCAGCCTTGCGGACGTTGGATCTCTTTGTCGGCAGTGGGCTCGGTGTGACGGTTATTTCTCTACCAGGCGGTCACGATCCCGATACGTTTGTCAGAGAGCATGGGGCTGACGCATTCCGAGAGTTGCAAGAGCGGGCGCCGAGTTTATTGGATTTTGCGGTTGAGCATAGTCTGCAGCGAGCGTCCTCGGGGTCGATCGATGATCGTATCCGAAGCGTCGATGAGATTTTGCGTATTCTGCAGAAAACCAGTCATCGAATTGAACAAGAAGAATGTATGCGCCGGGTTGCGGAGCGACTGGGTCTCAATCAGCAGCGATTGATTGAACGCTATCCGGAATTGCGGCCCAAGCCGGACGGGCAGACGACAAGGCCGGCCCCGGTTTGGCAGTCGATCCGCTCCAAGCACCATCATGAAGAATGGGACCTGGCGTATTTCTTAGTTCAAGGGAAGCTCACTGCAACTCAGGTTCGTGCCTTACACCCCGAGTTCTTTACGGAACCGGTATGCCGACGGATCGTCCAAATCGGACTCCGACATGTTGATGGAGATGGTCGAGTCTTGGTTCGGCCGCTCCTCGATGAGGGATTAGGTGATCCGGACTGTAGTGCTGTGGTGACCGAATTGTCGATGTCGGAACGGCACTTCGATGATGTCACAGCCTATATCGACGGGTGTCTTGATGCGTTGGAGCGAAAACAGCGTCAGCAGGCCTTGGGGGAATTGATCGTGCAATTACGGGTCGCCGAACGGGAAGGTCGGGTAGAAGAGGCCCAGCGCTTGAACGCGCAGGTGAACGTCTTACGGCTCAGCAAGGCGGGTTCGGTCCCTATTCAGACCTCTTAATGTTTCACTGAGGAGTCACTATGCCGAAAGAAGAATTGCTCGGAGAAGTCAAAAAGCTCATTTCGATCGGAAAGGAAAAGGGCTATTTGACCTATGACGAGTTGAACAACACATTGCCTGCTGAAATGGTGTCCTCCGAGCAGATCGGCAATCTCATGAGTATGTTCGGTGAAATGGACATCGAGATTGTCGATTCGGCTGACGGTGACCGCGAACAGAAGCTTGGCGACGCGGAAGAGGCAGTGGAAGAGGTGGAAGAGGTCGAAGAAAAGGAAGAGATTGAGGAAGAGGAAAAGGAAATCGATCTGACGCCCGGCGTGTTGAGCCGGACCGATGACCCGGTGCGTCTGTATCTCAAAGAGATGGGAAGCGTCTCGCTACTTAGCCGAGAAGGTGAAATCGAAATCGCCAAGCGCATCGAAGAAGGCAAGAATGAAATTGCCTCCGTCGTCTTTGGCATGCCGATGACTATCCAATTTGTTTTGTCTCTCCGCGACGATCTCAAAAACGGCAAGATCAGCGTCCGCGAGATCGTGCCTGTTCAGGAAGAGGAATTTGAAGAGGATGCCGAGGTGGTCGAGCGCGACGACGAAGAGTTGCGCGAAAAAACGCTCGAAGCGCTCAACAAAGTTCGGAATGCCTCCAAGACCTTGATGACCCTGTATGAGAAGAGCCGCCATGCGGGCCAGGACCCGGCTCGTCAGCGCCGAATCAAGGGGCAGATTAAAGAGGTCCGTCCGCAATTAGTTGAGAAAATGGAATCCATCAATCTGCACGTCGTCTTAAAGGATCGGCTTGTACAGCGGGTGCGGGACGTCGCGCAAGAGATCCGTGCCGCCGAGCGCGAAATCGCGCAATGCCAGCGGAAGCTGGGTGTGCCCGGCGAACCCGGCGCCGAATTGTTGCGAAAGCTCTGTCGTGATCGCCGCGATTTTCTCGCCGTCCGTCGGAAGTCCGGCCTTGCCGAAGAAACGCTGAATGATCTCAAGAAAATCTATCAGGCGGCACGTGCCAAGGTCCGTCATTTAGAAACTGAAGAAGCACTTGTTTCGGCCGAAGAGATCAAAGACGCGGTTCGTCAGCTGGACATTGCTGACGAGAAAGTGAAGCGCGGAAAAGCCGAGCTGGTCGAAGCGAATCTCCGACTAGTCGTGAGTATTGCCAAGAAATATACAAATCGCGGTTTGCAATTTCTCGATCTCATCCAAGAAGGGAACATCGGGTTGATGAAGGCCGTGGACAAGTTCGAGTACAAGCGCGGCTATAAGTTCAGCACGTACGCGACTTGGTGGATTCGACAGGCCATCACGCGTGCAATTGCGGATCAGGCCCGGACAATAAGAATTCCGGTGCACATGATCGAGACGATCAATAAGTTGATCAGGACCTCACGCCATCTGGTCCAAAAACTCGGACGCGAACCCAATCCCGAGGAAATCGCTGAACGCATGGATCTCCCGCTGGATAAGGTGCGGAAGATTCTCAAAATCGCCCGCGAGCCAATTTCACTTGAGACACCGATCGGAGAGGAAGAGGACAGTCACCTCGGAGATTTTATCGAAGATAAGAAAGCGATTTCGCCGTTGGAGGCCGCCATCCGGTACGACTTGCAGCGGCAGATCAACAATGCTCTGCAAACGCTGACTCCGCGTGAAGAGAAGGTCTTGCGGAAACGATTCGGGATCGGCGAAGCGACCGATCACACCCTCGAGGAAGTCGGTCAGGATTTTGAAGTGACGCGCGAACGGATTCGGCAAATCGAAGCCAAGGCCTTACGGAAGCTTCGCCATCCCAGCCGGAGTCGAAAATTGAAAAGCTTTGTTGAAAGTTTATAGGGGATTTGATTGACACCTCGGCGAGCGGAGATTACAATCGATTCCTTCTGAGAACCGAAGGGGCCCATAGCTCAGTTGGTCAGAGCGGCGGACTCATAATCCGTTGGTCCCAGGTTCGAAGCCTGGTGGGCCCACCATCGGGAACATTGAGTTCACCTATGCGCATTCAAAGAGGCTCCGTTGCATCCCCAGCTTCCTATACTGATTGACTTGCAGACCATTGATCTGAGAATCCTTGAGATTAAGGATCAGGAACGTAAGCTCCCGCAACTTCTTCAAGCCTCTGAATCCCCTCTTCAAGAAGCCAGAGAACAGTCTCAAACGCTTGCCAAAGAATTAGACACGCTGAATAAAGAGCGGCGAGACCGCGAGCGCGACTTGGAAGTTCATGAAGCGCACGTTGGGAAACTCAGGACCCGCTTGATGGAGCTCAAGACGAATAAGGAATATCAGGCCCATCTGTTTGAAATAGAGATGGCCAACAAGAAAAAAGGCGTCCTGGAAGAACAGATTCTCACATTGATGGAGCGGATCGAGCAGAATCAGCACGCGGCGAAGCAATGCGATGAGAAGGCTGCTGAAGTCGAGCGCATTTTTGTCCAAGAGAAAGTCCGCATAGACACCTTGGCATCTGGACTCCACGAAGAGCTTGTTCAATTGGAGGACAAACGGGAGCAGATCGTTCAGGGGCTCGATAAGAAACTCGTCGCACGCTATGCCAAATTAAAGGCTGGCAGAAAAGACGTCGCCATCGTGGCGATCCGAAATGGAATATGCGCCGGATGTCGGCTCCAGCTTCCTCCTCAATTGCTGGCCGAGGTGAAACGTTCCGAGGACCTCCAGTCCTGTTCTTACTGCCATCGCATCCTGTATTGGGAGGGGGAGCCGGCTGGTGTGTCGGCAGGGGGCTCGCCGACGACCGGCGAAAGTGGACAAGAAACTCTTTAAGCTTCAGAAGTATACCCCAGCACCGACTGCGTAGTTTTGAAGTGCAGCTTCGCAACACTTTCTAGCCCTTCGCGTCCGAGCTTTTTTACGACTACACGTGCTGCAAGTTCCACCGCCTGAGAAGCCCCCTTGGGCAGAGACACCCCAATCTCGTCCGAGAGCCGTTTGAGCCGTATTAAGAATTCCGCTCGAGCAAGGACCGACGCAGCGGCCACAGCTAAGTCTTCTTCAGCTTTCGGTCGTTGGATCAGTTGGATCCGTTTGCCTTTTTCCAAGAGCGCATTCAAAATAAATTTTTCATCTCCAAATTTATCCGAAATCGCAAGGGGACACTCAGAATGCTCTAGGATGTTTTCCAATGCGCGCGCATGTCCCCATGCGAGCAACCGGTTCAAATTCCTTATCTTAGCGTACAGTTCGTTATAGCGATGAGGGCCGATCGCGACCACGCTGTGCCGACAGACCTGGCGAATGTCGGGTGCCATCTCAAGAATGCGGCCGTCGGAAATCCGTTTGCTGTCCCGCACCTGCATAAGCCGAAGGTCCGGTTCGTCTGCAGGTCTGATCAGTACGGCTGCGATGACTAATGGACCAAAGTAGTCTCCTTTGCCGGACTCATCAATTCCAATACGCTCGCCGCTGTAGGCCGTTTGATTCATAATTATTTTTCATCATTAAAAGGGGGGGCGTACTGTAACAAACAGGCGGGGGGCGGTCAATCCGAGTGGCCTTGAACGTCACTGTCGTAAACGTTATAGTGATTGAGCGCGTTGGAGGAGGTCAGATGATCGCCTGAACGTAGGTTCGGGAGGAAAGTCCGGACTCCAGAGGGTAGGGTGCTGGGTAACGCCCAGGCGGAGTGATCCGACACCGGCGCCACAGAAAATACACCGCCGATGACCGCCACGAGCACGCTTTCCGCGGCGGCACAGGTAAGGGTGAAATGGTGGAGTAAGAGCCCACCGCGGTCATGGCGACATGACCGGCAGGGTAAGCGTCACCCGGAGCAAGGCCAAATAGGAGGACACGAGGAGTGGGCACCGGTGCCACTTCTCAACGGTTGTCCCGACCGTGGTCCTCGGGTAGGCTGCACGAAGCTCGAGGTAACTCGCGCTCCAGAGAAATGATCATCCTCGGTTCGGATGAAATCCGAATCGGGACAGAATCCGGCTTATCGATTTGCTCCAACGCGTTTTTCTCAGCGCTGCTCGCAGTTCCCGCTCAGTGATCTTTCCGGCCAATCGCTCGTCCTGATCGATCAGGACGACAGGGATCCGATGACCGTACAGAGCTAAGAGTCGAGCATCCTCTGCGATATCAATGGAACGAAGAGTAAACGGGATATCGACTTGCACATGACGGGCGATTCGGAGTGCCACATGGCACAAATGGCAATTGTTTCTGGCCAGAATGGTCACTTCCATCATCATCGCCGGATCGGAATGGAATGGTTTCTGAATAGCATAGAGGCGTGGAGCAGGCAAGGTTCGTCCATGTGGACCTTAGGAGCGCCCATTGGAGGCGCATTGTTATTGACTTCTTTGTGCACAGAATGCTAGCATCGACGAACTTTCTTTTGTTTTTCAGACCCTTTCGAGAGAGGGCATCACGATGAAACTCACCGGCGCAGAAATTTTTGTGGAGTGCCTCAAGCGTGAAGGAGTGAAAACTCTCTTTGCGCTACCGGGAGGAGTTGTCCTCAAAATTTTCGACATTCTCCATCAGCAGAAGGGGCTTGATGTCATTTTGACTCGCCACGAACAGGGAGCCGGGCATATGGCTGAAGGGTATGCGAAGGCGACCGGCCGCCCAGGCGTGGCTTTAGTAACCTCAGGCCCGGGTATGAGCAACGTTGTGACCGCGTTAGTGGATGCCTACATGGATTCGGTGCCGCTCGTCTGTTTTTCCGGTCAAGTCTCCACCAGCATGATCGGCAACGATGCGTTTCAAGAAGCGGATAATATCGGTCTCAGTCGACCGTGCACGAAATACAATTTCCTGGTGAAGGACGTCAATGATCTGGCCGTGACCATCAAAGAAGCCTTCTACATTGCGACTACGGGTCGGCCAGGCCCCGTGCTTGTGGACATTCCGAAGGACGTCTCGATGAATAAGGCCGAGTTCACCTACCCGGGGTCGGTCTCCATTCGCGGGTACAATCCGACGTACGACGGGAACAAATGGCAAATCAAACAAGCCGCCGAAGCGATCGCCAAGGCGAAGAAGCCGGTGCTCTATATTGGTGGCGGCGTTGTTTTCTCAGGGGCTTCCGAGGAAGTGCGTCAGTTGGCCGAGATGTGCCAGATTCCCGTCGATATGACCTTGATGGCTTTGGGTGCCTTCCCAGGCGAACATCCGCTCTCCATGGGCATGATGGGTATGCATGGCACCTATTGGGCCAATATGGCGGTGCATTACTCCGATCTGGTGATTGCGGTGGGGGCGCGTTTTGATGATCGCGTAACGGGCAAAGTATCGGAGTTTTGCCCACATGCCAAAATCATTCACATCGATATCGATCCCACGTCGATTAAGAAAAACATTCATGTCGATATTCCGATCGTCGGTGATTGCAAGCGCGTGCTTCGTGAGCTGATCCAAGTGCTCAAAGCCACGGTGAATGGCGATCAAAAAGATCTGAGAAAGCCATGGTGGGATCAGATCAATGAATGGCAGCGCGCTCATCCGCTCACCTATAATCAGGATCCGACGGGTTCGATTAAGCCCCAACATGCCATCAAGCGGCTCTATGAATTAACGAAGGATCGCGACCCGATCGTCTCGACGGATGTCGGCCAACACCAGATGTGGTCAGCGCAATATTTCAAACTTCCGAATCCCCGGCGCTGGCTGACATCCGGTGGATTGGGCACGATGGGATTTGGCTTTCCCGCCGCCATGGGGGCCCAAGCCGCATTCCCGGATAAGCTAGTGCTGTGCGTGGCGGGCGACGGCAGCGTGCAAATGAATATGCAGGAAATGGCGACGGCGGTTGTGCATAAGCTTCCGGTCAAAGTGATCATCATCAATAATCGGTTTCACGGCATGGTTCGTCAGTGGCAGGATCTCTTTTATGAGGGTCGGTATTCTTCGAGCGATCTGAGTACGACGCCCGATTTTGTCAAACTTGCTGAGGCGTATGGAGCGGTGGGATTACGCGCCCAAAAAGTTTCCGAGCTTGATGCGGTGATCAAGGAGGCGATTGCGATCGATGGCCCGGTGATAGTCGATATCCCGGTGTATCCATACGAGAACTGTTATCCCATGATTCCTGCAGGCGGCTGCAACCATGAAATGATTCTGGCCGATCCTCCTGAACTCAAGAAAAAAATGGGCGCCAATGACAAGGTGACGCCGGAGGACAAAGATACGGTGGTGACGGCCTAGCGGAGAGTAACAATTCATGGTGATCGGCTGAAGGGTCGGTCATCACATCACTCATCGATCGCCAATTCTGACTATGGAACATATCATCTCAGTCACCGTTGAAAATAAGTTCGGGGTACTTTCCCGTGTGGCCGGTCTTTTTAGCGGTCGTGGATTTAATATTGAAAGTCTCTCGGTGGCGCCCACGCTCGATCCCACCATGTCGATGATGACCATCGTCACCTCCGGTGATGATCGGATCATCGAGCAGATCGTTAAGCAATTGAACAAATTGATCGATGTCATCAAAGTGGTCGATCTGAATGAAACGGAATTCGTGGAACGTGAGACGGCGCTCATTAAAGTCCACACGAAGGCTGAAGATCGAGCGGAAGCCTTGCGGATCACCGATATCTTTCGTGCCAACGTCATTGATTCGACTCCGAACACGTATACGATTGAAGTCACCGGGGATATTAAAAAAGTCGACGCGATGATCAATCTGCTTCAACCGCTTGGCATTAAAGAGTTGATCAGGACGGGCCGCGTAGCGATCGCACGTGAGTCTATTCGGCCTGCCCTCGCGCAGCCAAAACGGGTTGCCAAAGAGTAGCCTTCCAGTTCCGTCTTGTGAACGATCTGCCAATCTTTTACGCTTCAGGAGTGGTCATGAAAATTTATTACGACGCTGATGCCAATCTGGATGAGATTCGGAAGAAGAAGGTCGCGATCATCGGCTTCGGCAGCCAAGGCCATGCGCATGCGCTGAACTTGAAAGAAAGCGGCGCCGATGTCGTCGTTGGCCTGAGAGAGGGAGCGTCGTGGCGGAAGGCCGAGCAAAGTGGTCTCAAAGTCATGCCGACGGCCGATGCGGTGAAGGGCGCCGATGTGGTCATGATCTTAGCCCCGGATGAAGCTCAGGCCGCAATCTATCGGACTGATATTGCTCCGAATCTCAAGAAGGGGGCCTATTTGGCATTTGGGCACGGATTCAATATCCATTTCGGCCAGATTGTGCCTGCTGCCACGACGAACGTGTTCATGGTGGCGCCGAAAGGGCCGGGTCATTTGGTTCGCTCGGAATATACAAAAGGAAGCGGTGTCCCCGCGCTGCTTGCGATTCATCAGGATCCCAGCGGCAATACGCGTCAGGTCGGGTTGGCCTACGCGAGCGCGATTGGTGGCGGACGGGCCGGCGTCATTGAAACGTCATTTCGAGAAGAAACCGAGACGGATCTCTTCGGGGAGCAGGCCGTGCTGTGCGGCGGGCTGACCTCATTGATTCAGGCCGGATTCGAGACACTGATCGAGGCCGGATACTCTCCGGAAATGGCCTATTTTGAGTGCCTGCATGAAGTGAAATTGATTGTCGACCTGATCTATGAGGGCGGCATCGCGAATATGCGGTACTCTATCAGCACCACGGCAAAGTATGGCGATGTGACCCGCGGTCCGCGGATCGTGACCGATGAGACGAAGAAGGAAATGAAGAAAATTTTGGACGAGATTCAGAGCGGCCGCTTTGCGAAGGAATGGGTCCTGGAAAACCAAGCGAATCGCCCGGTGTATAATGCGTTATTGGCAAAGGGCGAGGCGCATCCGATTGAAGATGTCGGCGGTCGCCTACGCGCCATGATGCCATGGCTCAAGAAAGGCAAGTTGGTCGACCGGAGTAAGAATTAACGCCGGGCATCCATAGGCAACCATGGCGGATCGAGCAGTCGGCATTCCAATCGTCCGTGAGGGCGTGCCATTCATTGCAACACTCGGCGGTGCGACGATATTGACGGGCGCGCTCGGCTGGGGAATACCTGCCCTCTTCCTGGGTAGCGCGACTCTTTTTACCGGTTGGTTTTTTCGAAATCCTCGCCGTGACAGCCCATGTACGGAAGGAGCGGTTGTCGCGCCCGGCGATGGAAAAATTATCGCCATTGAAGAAGACTATGAGCCCCGGTTTCTCAAAGCGCAGGCCACACGCATCAGCATTTTTCTCAACATCTTTGATGTCCATGTCAATCGTATTCCCTGTGATGGCACGGTTGTCGATATCCTCTACCAGCCGGGGCGATTTGTTGCCGCCAATCAACCGGCCGCCACGCTGAGTAACGAACAGAATGCGCTGATGATCCGCAGTGTGAACGGAGCGAAAGTCCTGTGCGTCCAGGTCGCCGGCTTGATTGCTCGTCGTATTGTTTGCTGGGCCTCTCCCGGCGAGAAGGTCGTGTGTGGCGAACGGTTCGGACTGATTCGCTTCGGTTCACGGGTTGATCTGTTTCTTCCAAAAGGCAGCTCGCTGCATGTCGCGATTGGCGATCGGGTCAGAGGCGGTAAAGACCTGCTCGCGCTGCTGCCGGTCGGGGAGGCTTCATGCGCGGAACGATCATGAAACGGACGAAGGCCTTTATGAAAAATGATGGAAAGCGAAAACGGGGCGTGTATCTGATCCCAAATCTGCTGACGACGGGCAATCTGTTCAGCGGTCTCTTTTCCATTCTTGCCGTGTTTAACGCCAACTACATGGCCGCGGCGATTGCAATTTTGGTGGCGGTGGTGTTTGACATGCTCGACGGAAAGTCTGCTCGCTGGACCAATACGACGAGTCAATTTGGAGTCGAATACGATTCGTTGGCCGATATGGTCTCTTTTGGCGTGGCCCCGGGCTTGCTGATCTATTCCTGGGCTCTCAGCGCGCATGGCATGATAGGGTCCGCCGTGATGTTTGCATTTGTGGCGTGTGGCGCGTTGCGATTGGCTCGGTACAACGTGATGTCAGGCACGTCCGAAAGTAAGTACTTTACCGGCTTGCCTATCCCGGCCGCTGCCAGCGTCATTGCGACCGTCGTGGTGTTCGATCACCACATTGTTCGCATGGGCGCCGAAGTCAAGCCGCTGCTGATTCTTATCATGACGCTCACGCTCGCGTTTTTGATGGTCAGCACCGTGAAATACCGGAGTTTTAAGGATTTGAAATTCAGTGACGGGCATCACTTTAACTATCTGGTATGGGCAGTCTTGGTACTCATGTTGGTGATTGCCTGGCCGCAAGTGATGTTATTTGTAGTCTTTGCCGGCTATGCCGTTTCAGGAATGATCGAAAAAGGAGTGACCTGGCTTGCGAAGACGTTCGGCAAGCGCGGACCCGGAGAACAACCGGTTTTGCATTCGAAAGACTCGTAAGGGCGATGAAGAGGAATAGTAGGTAGCCACGACGGAATCAAGAGAGCTGGTGGTCCATTTACAAAATGGACATGGTGCAAACCAGCCCGTCGAGCACCGAACTCGCCTCTGAGCCGGACTCGTGAAGTGCATTCAGTAATGAGTCCCGTCTGACCCACGTGAAGGGTTGCAATGAAGGGTGATCGAGTTTTGCATGTCAATGGAACCGATCACTGAATCGGGGTGGTACCACGGAGTGCGAGAAGCCTTCGTCCCTGGCCAAGGGCGAAGGCTTTTTTGTTTATGAGGAGGCTGAAAAATACCGCCAGCTTCGTTCTCGGCTCGAAACAATCCTCAACGTACCTCAGAGGGTACGCTCCCGGTTGTTTCTCCCCTGCGGCCTTGCTGGACGGGTTTTTTGAGCCTCCTCGAGTTCCGTGCGATTCACAGCAGGAGGAAGAGCCATGACACGCATGATTCGGATCTTCGATACCACGTTGAGGGATGGGGAACAGTCGCCTGGTGCGAGCATGAACGTGGAAGAAAAAATCATGATCGCCAAACAGCTTGCGCGGCTGAACGTGGACATCATCGAGGCGGGATTTGCGTATAGCTCGCCGGGTGATTTTGAGGCGGTGAAGCGAGTCGCCGGCGAAGTCGAAGGTCCGACGATTTGCAGTCTGGCGCGGGCCAGACCGGAAGATATCAATCGTGCCTGGGACGCCTTGCAGGGGGCTCCGAAGGCCCGCATCCATACGTTTCTCTCGACCTCGGATATCCACCTCAAACATCAATTTCGCATGACCCGCGAAGAAGCGTTGAAGCGGGCGGTCGACATGGTGCAACTCGCGCGTGGCTTTGTCGTTGATGTAGAGTTTTCACCCATGGATGCGAGCCGATCGGATCCGAGCTACTTGTGTGAAGTCATAGAGGCTGTCATCGACGCCGGCGCGGGAACGGTCAACATTCCGGATACCGTCGGGTACGCGACTCCTCTCGAATTCGGAGGTCTGATACGGACGATCCGGGAGCGCACGAAAAACATAGAGCAGGCCGTGATATCGGTCCATTGCCATAATGATCTTGGCTTAGCGGTTGCGAATGCCCTATCCGCCGTAGGGGAGGGAGCCGGTCAGGTCGAATGCACCATCAATGGAATCGGTGAACGAGCCGGAAATGCCTCCCTTGAGGAAATTGTGATGGCGTTGCGGACGCGCAAGGATTCCTATGGGGCGGATACCGCGATTGTCACGGAGGAAATCTCAAAAACCAGTCGGCTCGTGAGCAAGATTACCGGCATGGTCGTCCAGCCCAACAAGGCAATCGTCGGCGCCAACGCCTTCGCTCATACGTCGGGTATTCATCAAGACGGGCTGCTTAAGGAGAAAAGCACCTATGAGATCATGCGTCCCGACTCAATTGGGTTGGTTCAGAGCAAGATGGTGATGGGCAAATTGTCCGGCCGGCATGCCTTCCGGCAACGGCTGGAAGAACTGGGATATACGTTGAGCGAGGCCGAGCTCAATCATGCGTTCGAGCGGTTCAAGCGGCTGGCCGATCAAAAGAGGGAAATCTACGAGGAAGACCTCGAAGTGATTGTGTCCGAAGAGATTGCAAAGGTGGAGCAACAATTCAGGCTCACATCGCTCATGGTCGAAAGCGGGACAGGAAAGATTCCGACGGCCGTCGTCGAGCTGGAGATTGCAGGTCGTACAAGCAAGCACACCGGAACGGGGGACGGTCCGGTCGACGCAGCCTATCGTACGATCGCGGCTATGACACACACAAAAAGTCGACTGTTGTCGTATTCCGTCAAAGCCATCACGGGAGGAACGGACGCTCAGGGCGAAGTCGCGGTCAGGTTGGAGGAGAATGGCAAGACGGTGACCGGCCATGGCGCGGACACGGATATTATCGTCGCCTCTGCGGAAGCCTATCTGAATGGACTCAACAAGCTGGCCTACTGGGCATCTAAAAACCGAATCTATCCGGAAACGTCGGCTTGATTTGGAGGATGACGCCGCTGTAGAGTTCATTCCTTTGCGAAAGAGCGAGCAGGACCGTGATTGTCAGAAGGCTCAACGAGTGCAAGGAATTTCTCGCGGGCGACCACACGCATTTACGTGAACTGCTGCATCCCGATAGCGCGTCGGTGAAGGTCGGCTATAGCTTGGCGCATGGACATTTAGCGCCCGGTGCCGATTCCAAACGGCATCGATTGTCTTCCTCCGAGGTGTACTACTTCTTGGCGGGTCGTGGAGTGTTTCACATCGATGGTCACTCGTCGCACATCGAATCGGGCATGGTCGTGTATGTACCGCCCGGCGCCGAACAGTGGGTGCAGAATACCGGCAGTTCCAAACTGGAGTTCCTGTGTCTGGTCGATCCGGCATGGAAGGCTGAAGATGAGCACATCATGGAGTAACGAGTGACCAGTAACCGTCAACGCAAAAAGGAGATTTGAGTTGAAAGCAAAGATTGCTGTCTTAGCCGGCGATGGCGTTGGCCGTGAGATTGTTCCGGAGGCGGTCAAGGTGTTGAAGGCCATTGGTCAACGCTTCGGTCATGCATTTGAATTTCCGGCTGGGGACGTCGGCGGACATGCGATCGACAAGGTCGGTGTGCCTCTGCCACAAGCCACGCTATCACTTGCCAAAGAAAGCGATGCCGTGCTATTGGGGGCGGTCGGCGGTCCGAAATGGGAAGGCTTGGAGTACAGTCTCAGGCCGGAGCGGGCGCTGCTGGGTCTTCGGGAAGAACTGGGCTTGTTTGCCAATCTTCGCCCTGCCAAGCTCTATTCCATGCTCGCCGATGCTTCAACGCTGAAGCGTGAAGTAATCGAAGGAATTGACCTGCTCGTGGTGCGGGAATTGATAGGGGGGATTTATTTCGGGAAACCGAAAGGCATTGAAAAGACCCCGACCGGCGAACGCGGCATTAATACGGAAGTCTACACGACGGAGGAAATCCGCCGCATTGCCACCGTCGCCTTCGACGCGGCACGCAAGCGCAAGCGCAAGGTTGCCTCCATCGACAAGGCGAACGTGTTGGAGTCTTCCGAGTTATGGAGGCGTGTGGTCATTGAGGTGCATAAGGACTATCCCGACGTTGAATTGAGCCATATGTATGTCGATAACTGCGCGATGCAGCTCGTGCGCAACCCAAAACAATTCGATGTCATTGTGACGACGAACATGTTTGGAGATATTTTAAGCGATGAAGCCGCTATGCTGACGGGGTCCATCGGGATGTTGCCATCGGCCAGTATCGGTTCACGCGTGGGGATGTATGAGCCGATCCATGGCAGCGCGCCCGACATTGCGGGCAAAAACATCGCGAATCCCATCGCTACCATTGCGTCGGCCGCCATGATGTTGAGCTATAGCTTTCAACTCGAAAAGGAAGCCCAGTCGATTGAGCAGGCCATTCTCCACGCCTTGGAACAAGGCTATCGGACAAAAGACATCCAGAGCCCCGGATGTCAGGTGGTTGGGACGATAGAAATGGGCGAGGCGATCCTGAAGAATCTGCGTCAGAATTAGGCAACCCCTATGTTAGTGTCGACAAAGCCGGGAACTATCAGCACCGTTGCGGGAAATGGCGAGCCCGCTCATTCGGGTGATGGCGGACCGGCCGTCGCAGCGAGCGTGAATGAGCCGAAGAATATCGCGATCGGTCGAGGAGGCCATCTCTTTATCGCCGATTCAGAAAATCATGTCATCAGACGGGTCGATCTCCATACCGGTGTCATCATCACGATCGCAGGTCGTTCGATGGAGCCTGTGCCTCGAGACGTCAGCGGCGGTGTGCAGGACGATCCGCTGCCGATGGATCAGGACGATCCCTTGGGGGGGCCGAGTCAAGAGGTAACGTCCCGATTTACTCAGTCAAGAGACGTCAGTGGAACAGTCCGGTTTGTGACCGGGACCCAACCAGGCGCGAAACGGTTTAGTGGTGATGGTGGACCTGCCGTGGAGGCGCAGCTGAATTTTCCGGGTGCCGTTGCCGTTGATGAGCACGGGCATGTCTACATCGCCGACACGATGAACCATCGCATTCGAAAGGTCGATGCGAACAGTGGGGTCATCACGACCATCGCAGGCACCGGCCAGAAGCGATGGTTAGGCGATGGCGGGCCGGCTGTCTCGGCGGCCCTCAATGAGCCAACCGCGCTGGCCTTGGATCGAAACGGTCGTCTGTACATTGCCGATCAAAGCAATCATCGGGTGCGTAGACTGGATCTCGCCACCGGGATTATCACGACTGTTGCTGGAACGGGAGAGGCAGCTTACTCCGGCGATGGCATGCCTGGTCACGAGGCGGCCCTCTCGGGCCCGAGTGGTCTGGCGGTCGGCGTCGATGGTACACTCTACATTGCGGATACCTTTAACGGAAGGATTCGGAAGGTCGATGTAGACACCGGCGTCATCTCGACTGTGGCGGGGGACGGGTCCGAATATCGGTATCAAGGCAATCCGCATGAGTTTTCGACCAGTCTCTCACGCCCGTACGGCATTGCACTTGAAACGGATGGACATCTCTTGGTGACCGATTCCGACAGTCATTTGATCCGGCGATGGCATCGGCTCAAAAAGATCATTACCCGGGTGGCTGGGACCGGAAGCGCGGGATATAACGGAGATGGCGGCCTACCGCTCGACAGCAGCTTGAACTATCCTTTTGGAGTTGCGGTGGATCATCAGGGCAATATCTATATCGCCGATACGTTCAATCATCGCATTCGTATGATTATGGCCTAACCCCGATCTCCAATTACACCATACACTTGCCGTATATTTGATGTGGCATTCGCGGAGTCAAGGATGTTGAAGAACAAAACTGCGTACCGTGTGGCGGTCGTGGGCGCGACGGGAGCAGTCGGCGCCGAAATGATTGAAGTTCTGGAGGAGCGAAAATTTCCGGTTGAAATGCTCTTTCCTCTTGCCTCGGCACGGTCCGCAGGCGGCACGGTCTTATTCCAGGGCCGGGATGTCACTATTGAAGAGCTGACCAAAGATTCGTTCGTCGGGATTGATATCGCCTTATTTTCAGCTGGCGCGGACGTGAGTCGGGAATACGGCCCCATCGCTGCGAAGGCGGGAGCGGTAGTCATCGACAACAGTTCGGCATGGCGAATGGACAAGGAGGTGCCGCTTGTCGTGCCGGAAGTCAACCCGCATGCTGCCGAACAGCATCACAACATTATCGCCAACCCGAATTGTTCGACTATCCAGATGGTGGTGGCGCTCAAGCCCTTGCACGACCAGGTTCGGATCAAGCGTATCGTCGTGACGACGTTTCAGGCAGTTTCCGGCACGGGCAAGGAAGCCATGGATGAACTCATGGACGAATGTCGGGATCTCTTAAGCTTCCGTTCTGCGGAACCCAAAGTGTATCCATACCAAATCGCGTTCAATTGTCTCCCGCATATCGATGATTTTTTGTCGTCGGGCTATACGAAGGAAGAGATGAAGATGGTCAACGAGACGAGAAAGATCATGGGAGATGCCTCGATCCAAGTGACCGCGACGACCGTGCGCGTTCCCGTGTATGTCGGTCATTCCGAATCCATTAATATCGAAACTGAACACAAAATCACGGCCAATGAGGCGCGAGCGCTTCTTTCAACCGCTCCAGGCGTCATGCTGTATGATGATCCAGAGCATAAGATCTACCCCATGCCGCTCGATGTCGCTGGAAAGGATGAGGTTTACGTCGGACGAATTCGTGAAGACGAATCGATTCCCAATGGATTGAACCTGTGGGTGGTCGCAGACAATCTTAGAAAGGGAGCCGCGACGAATGCCGTGCAGATCGCCGAACTGCTCGTGAGGTAATCCGTGTCTGAGCTCGGTGGGATCGGCAAACTCCTAATTGTCTTGGGAGTTGCGCTGCTGGTGGTCGGTGGTCTCATCACGCTTCTGGACAAACTATTTGGCACGGGGTCGGCATTCGGATGGCTCGGCAAACTACCCGGCGATTTTCTCATCAAGCGCGACCACGTCACATTCTACTTCCCGCTTGCGACAAGTATTCTGATCAGCATCGTGCTCAGTGCCGTGCTGTATCTCATATCTTTCTTTTTCAGACGATAAGTCTATGAAATGTCTCTCCCGTCTGATGCTGGCCATACTGATGTGGTGTGTCACGGACATCGCACTGGGCTCTGAATCCATCCGCGTGCTCTTGGACCAGCAGGTGAAAAAGGTGACGGTCCAGGGTGACCAAGGGCTGATTGTCACGTTTGCTAACGGCGAGAGACGCTCGGCGACTCGTCCGGTCACGGTGTCGATGGCGGCCGGCCACCTAGTGGTGAACGGGAGGCGGTTTCAGTCCTCCTCCGCCGTGTTTCATGCTCGCGGAGGAGACGTGTCTGCAGTGATTACGGCTCACATAAGGCCAACTCAGGCGCGGGACTCCAGTGGTGTAAGGAAGTACGCGCCTGTTGAGTCACCCCAGTCGTTTCGTGTCGGGGGATCGCTTCACATTATGGTCCGGGACGGTGCATTGGTGGTCATCAACGACCTACACATGGAAGAGTATGTGAAAGGAGTGGTGCCGTCGGAAATGAGCGCCGGTTGGCATCCGGAGGCGCTCAAGGTCCAGGCCGTCGCCACGCGAACTTATGCGCTGTATCAACGCGTATCGAATGCAGCGCGCGAGTTCGATGTAGTTGCCAGCACTCAGGACCAGGTCTATCGAGGCCGACAAGGCGTGGATGAACGGGTTCAGCATGCCGTCGAATCGACCCGTGGGATCGTCATTACGTATCAAAATGCCCCTATTCTGGCGGCCTTTTCGTCGACGGCGGCGGGACCCACCGAAGATGCTATGAATGTGTGGTCCAAAGACTTGCCGTATCTCAAGGGGGTGGAGTGCCCCTTCGATGAGAACTCGCCGTACTATCAATGGCGCATTGAGTTGCCGCTCCAGTCGCTGGAGCAATCCCTTAGAAAGCAGGGTATTCCGGTGGGCACGATTGCCACTGTCACGCCTTTCCTCTACAGCCGGGCCGGCCGCGTCGATAAAATTCGGATCTTGCATTCGGATGGAGAAGTGGTTCTCCGCGGCCAAGATTTTCGAAAGGCGGTCGGATACAGTGTCATTCCAAGCACGCAGTTCGAGATCGAGGCGCTGGGGCGCATGGTAGTCTTTGCTGGCCGTGGCTCCGGGCACGCCGTCGGCCTTTGCCAATGGGGGGCAAAGGAGCTCGCCGATCAAGGCTATCCCTATGATGCTATTCTCCGCTATTACTTTCCAGGAACAGAGTTGCAACAGGCGGCTTCACTTCATTTGTCCAATTAATCATGCTGCTCTCTGAATTTGACTTTCCGTTCGATCCGGCCTTAGTCGCTGATCGTCCAGTGGAACCTCGTGATCAAGCGCGTCTTTTAGCCGTGTCTCGGCAGAGCGGAGGACGCGCGCACCATCGTGTCGACGATCTTCCTGGGCTGCTTAAGCCGGGAGATCTGCTGGTGATCAATGATACGAAAGTGCTTCCCGTCCGCCTGTGCGGTCGCAAACGGCCGGGTGGAGGAAAAGTTGACATGATCTTTGTGAAAGATCTGGGTGATCATACCTGGGAAGTCTTGATGAAGGGCGGAGGAAAGGTCGGTCAAGTGATCGAATTGGACGCGGATACGCATTGCACGGTGCTGGAAACAGGTCCGTCGAAAATCAGAGTGGGTATGAAGACATCGAAGCCGATCCGTGCGCTGTTTGAGGCCATGGGACATATGCCGCTCCCGCCCTACATCAAACGCGCACCCGAGCCAGCGGACCTGAAATGGTATCAGACGTGTTTTGCGAGGCAAGAGGGGTCCATCGCCGCTCCGACGGCGGGGTTGCACTTTACCGAGGGATTAATCGCCAATCTCGGTGCTCGCGGCATAGGCGTCGCGACAGTCACTCTGCACGTCGGATTGGCGACGTTTCGTCCGGTCAAGGCGAGTCGCATCGAAGATCATGAAATGCTGCCTGAGCGCATGGACGTCTCGTCAGAAACAGCCGAGAAAATCATGCGCACGAAAGCCGAAGGCGGACGAATCGTGGCGGTCGGCACGACGGTCGTGAGAACGTTGGAGACGGCAAGCGATGAGAAAGGCGCGATCGCTCCCTATAACGGTGAGGCGACACTCTATATTACCCCGGGATATCGGTTTCGCATGGTAGATGCCATGCTGACCAATTTTCATCTGCCGCGCACGACGCTGCTGATGCTGGTTGCTGCGTTTGCGGGGGTAGAGAGACTCAGAGCGGCATATGCCGATGCGATTCAAGCGCGATATCGGTTCTACAGTTATGGCGATGCCATGCTGATTCTGTAGAAACCGTCCAAGGTCAACACATCATCCAATCGTGGCCGGAACCTTCCACCTTTAGACGGTATGACCTTCAACTGCTTAAAGCATTTCCTTGTGAATTTGGATGGGCACTTTGGCCTTCAGCGCCTCTTGGTACGCCATCAAGGCACGCTGCTGCTTCTGAAATAAGAAATCTTGCAGCAGCCGCTCATTGGCTGTCTGCGCAGCCTGACCGGATGATTCGGTTTGCGACTGACGTGCCATTAACGTTTGAGCTTCGGTAATCTCGGCGGGGGTCAGCGCAACGGAATCCCGGACGATCATTCTGGCCTTTTCCCTGAGAAGCTCCGTGGTGTGCAAGGACTCGAAGAGCGATGGGGTCAATCGATTGGCCGCGAGAAGTCGGCGGTAAAGATCGGGATCGAACTGCCCATTCTTTTGAAAATCCGGCCGGCGCAGAATATCGTCGCGCAATTCCGCTGGCGACACCGTCACTCCCAAATCTTGCGCCGCGAGGGTCCAAAGTTTACTCTGAATCAGGCCGTCGAGCACGAATTGTTTCAACGTCTCTTCTTTGAAGTCGCCTTGTACGTTGTCTTTGTAATACCGGTAGGTATTTTCATAGGCGCGTCGATATTCGTCACGGCTGACTGAAAGGTCACCGACCGAGGCGATCCCGTCGGTCTGGCTATCCGTGAATCCCCACCAGCCCATGCCGACGATAAATGCAATGGCCAACACCCCCATCATCGATTTCAACAACCAGGGATACTTGTGTGCGCCTTCGCGCATCAGCTTAATCATAAAGTGTCCTTTCCAAGCACATAAGGAACAAAATTTTACCGTCGCTCAGGACTAAAGGCAAGAGGAAGGAAAGTCTGGCAGCCATTTGATTCTCCATTGAAAGCCGATGCATCGTTTGTGCTATAGGGGTCTTTTTGTTATACTCCTTCACTTATTGATGGTTAGTGATGCAGATTGGCCACGGGATGGGTGGGGTAGTCGTCTGACAAGGGGTATTTACCCAAAAGCCGATATCTTAAATAGGTTTATTGCCAAATTCGTTGATGCCATTCTTGTCATGGCGGCGGGAAAGCTGCTCTCACCGGCTGGCTGGCTGGCTGGGTTAGCCTACGTACTGATTTCCGACGGCTTTTCGGACGGGCGTAGCATTGGAAAGCGTTTGACCGGCCTACAAACGGTCAACGTCCGAACCCAGGATGTTGCCGGTTTCAAGGAATCCATCATTCGCAATCTGCCTCTGGGATCAGCTTATCTCTTGTTCTCTGTCCCTTATATTGGATGGATCCTGGCTGGGGCCATTACGGCATTGGAAGCCTTATTGATTATCGGCAACGAGCAAGGGCTCCGCGTCGGCGATGAAATGGCGCATACGCAAGTCTTGCAGAGTGGGCAATTAGATGTTCGGGAATAATCATCGGGTAGTGGATACGAACCCATACCATCCGATGGAGCCTGAGGAAGGGGGACAGAGTGGGATTCGCCGGTGACATTTTAGGCTGGTTCTCCAACGATCTCGCGATCGATTTGGGAACGGCTACCACGTTGGTCTATGTCCATGGCAAAGGCATTGTGCTAAACGAGCCTTCAGTCGTCGCCGTGGAAAAGAAAACGGAGAAAGTACTGGCGGTCGGATCCGAAGCGAAGAAGATGCTCGGGCGAACCCCGGGCAACATTTCTGCGGTCCGCCCTATGAAAGAGGGCGTGATAGCCGATTTCGAAATGGCCGAGAAGATGTTGAAGTATTTCATCAATAAGGCCCACAACCGCAGCACATTCGTGAGGCCTCGCATTATCATCGGCGTGCCGTCACGAATCACGCAAGTGGAACAACGCGCTGTCCGAGACTCGGCTGAATTAGCCGGGGCTCGCGAAGTGTATTTAATCGAAGAACCGGTGGCCGCTGCGATCGGGGCTGGTCTTCCCATCACGGAACCGTCAGGGAATATGGTGGTTGACGTCGGTGGCGGTACGACGGACATTGCAGTGATTTCATTGGGGGGCATTGTCTACAGCGAATCGGTCAAGGTCGCGGGTGATCGTATGGACGATGCGATCATGAATTACGTCAAGAAGAAGTACAATTTGCTCATCGGCGAACATATGGCCGAGCGGGTGAAGGTGGAAATCGGGTCCGCCTACCCATTTGAAGAGAAAAAAACGATGATGATCAAGGGGCGCGACTTGATTTCGGGAATCCCGCGCACGTTGGTGATCGACGACGCGGAAATCCGGGAAGCGCTCCAGGAACCGATAGGAACGATCGTGAATGCCATCAAGGTGGCGTTGGAGAATACCCCCCCTGAATTGGCCGGTGATATCATCGATCGCGGGATTGTGCTGACAGGCGGAGGATCCCTTTTGAAAGGAATGGACACGCGCTTTCGAGAGGAAACAAATCTTCCTATCATCACCGTTGATGACCCCCTTACGTCGGTCGTCCTGGGCGTGGGGAAAATCCTTGACGAATTGGATCTGCTTCGCAAGGTGTCTGTCATGTCGCAATGCGGAACCTCCCGTTGAGTCTCTCCCTCCCCACAGGGTCATAGAGGATGCTGCGCGCACTGTCGGGGACCACGCGATTAATTCTGCTGCTGCTGACGTTGCTGCTGTCGGTTATCTTCCTGCTTCCCAAACAGACCCGAGCGGTACTGCAGGCGTTCGGCCAGCCGCTTTCAGCCGTCATCTTTTTTCCGGTCGAGCTGTTGACCGGCTTCGAGCAGACCGTGATCGGGGCATGGGAAGACTACGTGGCCTTGCGCCATGTCCACGAAGACAACCGTCAGCTACGCCGAGACCTCGAGTTGCTTCAAAAGCAGAACGCCGATCTTCGAGAATCTGCCGTTGCAGGTCAGCGGTTGGCGGCACTGCTGGAATTCAAGGAGCAATTTGTGCCACAAACTGTCGCCGCGCGCGTAATCGGTCGAGACTCCACGAACTGGTACAGTGGGGTCATTCTCAATAAAGGCGACCGGGATGGGATTCGGCCGGAAATGGGTGTCATGACGCCGGCCGGAGTCGTAGGCCGTGTCGTGAAGACCGGTCCCTTTTCTTCCATGGTATTGCTCGTCACGGACCCGCATAACGCCATCACGGGCATTATCCAGCGGAGCCGAGATGAAGGGATTGTAGAAGGAACCTCACATGGTCACGCTCGTATTAAATATCTTCCCTTGCTGGCCGGTATACGCGTAGGCGATACGGTGATCACATCAGGTCTGACCGGAGGTTTTCCACGCGGTATTGTGATTGGTTCCGTCCTGTCGATTGAAAAGGAGGAAGGTGAACTGTTTCAATCAGCAGAGATCCTTCCGGAAGCCGATCTCTCAAAGCTCGAAGAAGTCCTCGTGATTACTGTGCCGCGTTCGTTGGACGCTGAGGTGAATGCCAAGGATCGGTGAGCCGTGAAACAGATCCTCTACTGTAGCCTCATCCTGAGTCTGGTGCCATTTCAGGCGACCGTATTACATTACGCCAGTGTCGCCGGGATTCGCCCAGACCTCACGTTGATCGCGGCCTTTCTCATCGGGTTTTTGAGTGGGGAAATAGAAGGTTTACTGATCGGTATCCTCCTGGGATGTGTTCAGGACCTATTCTCGGCCGGCTCCCTCTGGGTCAATCTCGTAACAAAGGGTATGGTTGGTATTCTGGCCGGGTTGTTGGGGCGCCATCTCGCCAATGCGACCCCTGTCACGGTCTGTGCATTCCTCTTTGTGCTGTCCCTGCTGGCGGGGTCCACCGTAGCCGTGTGGATTCGGGTCGGAGACGATTTGACCGGCGTTTCGCAGATCATCCAATCGGTCGCCCTCCCGCAAGCGGTGTTTGATGCCGTACTCGGCGCGCTGATCTATTGGGTGATGCCGGGTCGGCGTAGAAGAGAGTCGGAATTCGGAAACGAAATGGTCTTCTTCGGGCGATAACGGCGACGATGCATGTCTGAATTCGATCTTCACAGCGAGCTTCGTGAGGTTCAGCGTAGGCTCTCCATCCTCCGCGCGCTCCTCCTGTTGTTCCTGCTCTTGCTGGGTGCCCGCTTCTGGCATCTGCAAATTTACGAGGGCGGCTATTATCGAAACCTGTCGGACAACAACCGCACGCGGACCGTGCTCATTGAACCGGCTCGCGGGCTCATCTATGACCGCCATGGGGAACTTCTGGCGAATAACGTGCCAAGCTTTACGCTGTATGTCACGCTGGAAGATGTCAAGGATCGCGAGCAATTGATCCAGGGTCTCATCACGCTCATCGGGTTGGATGAAGAGATGGTGCGCAAGAAACTGTCCGCGCGCGGAAGTAAACTTTTGCCGAGGAAAGTGAAGGACGGTTTGACGTTGCGAGAGGCCGCGCTCATTGAATCGCACCGATTGGATTTTCCAGGCGTGATGATCCAGGCGGAGTTGCAGCGCAACTATCCTGCCGGACTGGCTGCCGGCCATATGACCGGCTATGTCGGCGAAGTATCGCCAGATCAGTTGGAGCGTGAAGACTCTTCCGATCTGCATCAGGGCAGTATTGTCGGACAGTATGGCCTTGAACGCACGTATGATCGATCACTGAGGGGTCGGCCAGGACAAAAAGTCATTGAAGTGGATGCGACGGGTAATGTGAAGCGAACCGTCATGGTTGAAAAACCTCAGTCGGGCGATGACCTCTATATGACGATCGATATTCGTCTGCAGAAGCTTGCTGAAAATCTCTTGGGTGAGGAGTCCGGCGCCATTGTGGCACTGGATCCCACAACCGGCGAAGTCTTGGCAATGGCAAGCCGTCCTGGGTTCGATCCGAATATGCTGTCTCGTGAGCTGACCGGGAAGCAATGGGAAGAGGTGGTTCAAGATGAACGGCATCCATTGACCAATCGTGCGACGCAAGGACAATATCCCCCGGGATCGACCTTTAAAATAGTCATGGCGGCCGCCGCGTTAGAAACGGATACGGTGCAGCCGTCGACCCAAATTCGGTGTGTAGGCGGCTATCAATTCGGCAAACGAGTGTTTCGCGATTGGAAGGCCGGGGGCCACGGGATGATTGATCTGAAGCATGCCATCATTCATTCGTGCGATGTGTACTTTTACACGGTGGGAAACCGAATGGGGATCGATACCATCGCCGCGTATGCCGGGCAATTTGGGTTGGGAAAGGAGACCGGCATCGAACTCCCTTCAGAGCGAGCGGGGATTATGCCTTCGACAGCCTGGAAGCAGCGAGTTCGACACGAGCAATGGTTTCCTGGGGAAACCATCTCCGCCGCCATTGGCCAAGGGTATGTCACGGTGACGCCGTTGCAGATGGCTCGATTGGTCGGGGTCGTAGCCAACAATGGCCTGGCGTATAAGCCCCGGTTGGTCCGCACGATCATGCGTCGGGAAACCGGGCACATGGAGGATATCGTCGCGGATCTGCAGGGACGGCTGACGGTCGATCGCAGAACATTGGAATTGATTCAGGAAGGCCTGGCCGGTGTGGTCACGGAGGGAACGGCGGCGAAAGCGAAGTCGACCTTGGTGTCGATTGCTGGAAAAACCGGCACCGCGCAAACGGCGGCGTTGCGAACCGGCCCACAGGAAGACATTCCCAAAAGGTTTCGCGATCACGCCTGGTTCGTCTCGTATGCTCCCGTCGAATCGCCCCGCATTGCTGTGGCGGTTCTGGTGGAGCATATGGGCCATGGCGGGTCAGCGGCGGCGCCCTTGGCTAAACAATTAATCGAAGAATTTGTCAAATTGCGGCCGCTCGATCCCATCGTGGCTGACCCTGAGCCTCCCGCCTCGGACTCCGCGAGGGGTGGAGCCCGGAAAGGCACCTCATGATGGACCGCATGATGGACAATCGAAAGCCGGATCACTTTGAATGGCGATTCCTCGCAGTGATCGTGGCTATTCTTTCCCTCGGTGTCCTGTCGATCTATAGTGCCACCTATTCCCAACCGGCCAACGGCCTGCCTCTGTACGTCAAGCAGATCATTTGGATCGTGGCCGGCGCCGGCGCATTTCTCATTATGTTGACCATTGATTATCATACGATTGCCAGATTAGCCTATCCACTCTATGCGCTTGTGCTCATCCTATTGGCCGTGGTCTTAGTGACCGGCAAGACCAGCCGAGGGGCACAACGATGGATTCCCATTGGTCCCTTCGCTTTCCAACCCTCCGAGTTTGCCAAACTCGTATTAATTTTGGTGCTCGCCAGTTATTATGCAAAGAGTTCCAGAGAAGGATGGCTGCAACGAGTCGTCCTGCCCAGCCTCATCATGATGCCCGGGTTGTTCCTCATCATTAAGCAGCCGGATTTAGGGAGCGGGCTCAGCTTTTTGGCGGTCTACGGAGCGATGTTGTTGGTAGTGGGCATTCGTTCTAAAGCTGTCGGCATCTTGTTTCTCTTTTCGCTCATGCTGTTCCCATTTGCCTGGGAAATGGTCTGGGGAGGACTTCATGACTATCAGCGCGAGCGTATTATGACGTTTGTAAATCCGGATTATGATACGGGCGGCAAAGGCTACCATGCCCTTCAATCGCGCATTGCCATTGGTGCGGGAGAACTCACCGGCAAAGGACTGTATGGCGGCACGCAGAGCCAATTGAAGTTCCTCCCAGAGGGCCATACCGACTTTGTGTTTTCCGTCTACGCCGAAGAGTGGGGATTTCTTGGAGTGGTGGTGCTACTCGGTCTATTTATCGCCTTGATCGTCCTGTCGGTCGATATCGCCTTAAAAGCGAAAGACGTACTGGGCGCACTCTTGGCGGCAGGGGTGACCGCGATGATAGCCTTCTGTGCCGTGGTGAACATCGGCATGACGGCCGGAATTGTTCCGATTGTCGGCATACCGCTGCCCCTGATGAGTTATGGCGGGAGCGCGACGGTGATGACGTTGGCGGCGCTGGGGTTACTGTTGAACGTGAAGCGACGTCGCCTGGCCTTGTTCTATTAATGGCGGCCGCGAGCCCCCTGTTTTAGGGCGCGCACGGCCGCGAGCATTTCAGAGTGTAGAGGCTTTTCACTTTTAAAGCGATCTGCTCGGGTCCTAGGTGGAATGCCGACCATAAAGCGTGATGGGCAATGTCCCTCACCGGCCGGTGTTGTACCGTTTAGTCCGGATCCCAGATTGCGGAGGACGGACATGGGGAGAGATATTGCGATCAATGTTACCCGCGAAGAAACGCGAGTGGCGGTCCTGGATAATAATCAGGTGACGGAGGTGTATGTTGATCGCGCGAAACACAAGGATTTCGTCGGCAACATCTATAAAGGAAAAGTGATGAAGGTCTTGCCCGGCATGCAGGCAACCTTCATCGATATCGGGATGGATAAGGCGGCCTTCATGCATGTCTCCGATCTGGCTGTCGATACGGAGCCGGGGGAAACGTTGGTCGATACCGACGATGACGACAAGGGCCAGGATATGCCGCGGCCTCGACGTCAAGTCAGCAAACCAATCGAGGCCCTGTTGCAAGAAGGCCAAGAGCTGATGGTCCAGATTTCCAAAGGGCCCATCGGTACGAAAGGGCCTCGCGTGACGACCTATGTCTCCTTGCCGGGACGCTATCTGGTCTTCATGCCCAACGTCGAGCACATCGGTATCTCCCGGCGCATTCCCAAGGATGAAGAACGAGCGCGCTTGAAAGAAATTATGAAGCGGATCCGGCACCCCGGTCATGGATATATCGTCCGTACGGTCAGCGAAGGAGTCAAGGAAGAGGAACTTCGTTCGGATGTCGAGTTTCTCACCGTGCTATGGCAGGAAGTAATGAAGAAGCGGGATCAGTTGGCGGCTCCCAATCTGCTTCACACGGATCTGAGTCTAGCGTTTCGTGTCGTGAGGGACCTGTTTACGACCAAAGTGGAGCGACTCTGGGTGGACTCTCGGGAAGAATATGAAGCGATTAAGGATTTTGTCCGGCGCTTCCTGCCGGAGCAAGCCTCGCGTGTCCATTATTACGATAAGGAAGAGAGCCTGTTTGATCACTTGGGGATTGAAATGGAGATCTCCAGGGCGATCAATCGAAAGGTTTGGTTAAAGTCGGGTGGCCATATCGTCATTGACCATACGGAAGCCATGACCGTTATCGATGTGAATACGGGCCGGTTTGTCGGAAAAAAAGACCAGGAAGAGACGATCCTGAAGAATAATCTCGAGGCGGCGAAGGAAATTGCGTATCAGATTAAATTACGCGGGATCGGCGGCATCATCATTATTGATTTTATCGATATGGAGCGGGAGAAAAACCGAGAGAAGGTATATCAGGCGTTTGTAGATGCCATGGCCAGTGACAAGGCAAAGATCAGAATTTCACGAATTTCGGATTTGGGATTGATCGAGCTTTCGCGAGAACGCGTCCGGGAAGATCTCATGCGGACATTGTCGGAGCCGTGCCATTATTGTGAGGGACACGGCTATACAAAATCACCCACGACCATTGTTTACGATGTGTTTCGAGACATCCGTCGGCTCGGCAGCGAAGCGCTTGACCGCACGGTCGTCGTCGGCGCGCACCCGGCCGTCGCGGGGTTGCTGTTGGATGATGAACATCAAGGGGTTGAAGACCTGGAACGAGAGTATAAGACTAAGATAATCGTCAAGGCTGATCCTTCCTTGCACCTCGAACAGTACGACCTCATCGTGATTTAAAGCTCGGGGGCCGAGTCGCAGCACCCAATAGGAGGCACGGAGTCAGGGCTGCAGGCCTGCGGCAGACGACTGAAGACATCCATGCACAACGCTGATCAAGTGGAATCCTGGTTGTTGCTTCGCGCCATACGGGGCCTTGGTGATGCCACCTATTTGCGTTTGGTTCAGGCTTTCGGCTCTCCGGATGCGATCTTACGAGCCTCGCGGGAAGAATTGTCGACCGCGGGGCACGTTAAGCCGTCGCTCGCTCAAGCGATTTGCCAGGGCCCCGGTGATGACGCGAAGCGTGCCGTCGAGGAAGAACTTAAATCATTAGCGATCCTCGGGATATCCATCGTCACGCTATCGGACCCCGAATATCCTTCTCGTCTAAAGACGATCCATGATCCGCCGCCTGTGCTGTATATGAGCGGGGTATTATCACTGGCCGATCAGCCTGCGATCGCTATCGTCGGGTCCAGGAAAGCAACGGCGGCGGGTCGCGTCTTCACCGAGCAATTAAGCCGAGAGCTGGCGTCATTGGGATTTACGATTGTCAGCGGCTTGGCTCGAGGAGTGGATGCCGCCGCCCATCGAGGCGCGCTGGTTGCCAAGGGACGGACCGTGGCGGTGTTAGGATGCGGATTGGACCGGACATATCCGCCGGAACATCAGGCGCTCCGCAAACAGATCGAATCAACCGGAGCCATCATTGCGGAACTGCCCCTCGGGTCCTACCCTCATGGTTATCATTTTCCTCGACGGAATCGCATTATCAGCGGGATGTGTTTGGGCGTCATCGTGACGGAGGCGGCCCTCGAGAGCGGCTCGCTCATCACCGCACGGTTAGCCGCGGAGCAAGGGCGGGAGGTGTTCGCCGTTCCTGGCTTCGTCAAGAGCGACACCAGCCGTGGTCCGAACGCATTAATCAAGGAAGGCGCAAAATTGGTGGAAAGCGTCGAGGATATTCTCCCGGAACTTTTCCCGCAGCTCGAGAGTAGCTTTGTGGCCCATCTGAGCTCGTCCATGGCGCCGCCTGCCGCTCGTCCCGAGCCGGATGAACTCGAACATCGCGTCTATCGGTGCTTGACTTGGGAGGGCATACACATTGATGATCTCATTGAGCAATGCGGACTGCCGGCAGCCGAAGTGTCCAGTCTCCTGCTGGGGCTGGAATTAAAGGGGTTATTGCGCCAATTACCGGGCCATTCCTATGTTCGGTTATAATGTACCCTGAAAGAGGGTTGGCCTGCCGCGAAAGTGGACCAGGCCGTGCCATACGGGAGCTTGAATGGCGAAATCACTGATCATTGTCGAGTCGCCGGCGAAAGCACGGACCATCACGAAATATCTCGGTCGCGGTTACACAGTCATGGCCTCGGTGGGTCATGTCAAGGACTTGCCCACCAGCAAGCTAGGCGTGGATCTCGAACACGACTTCGCTCCTCAGTACGTGACGATCAAGGGAAAGTCGCAAGTGCTGTCCGATATCAAGAAGAAGGCAAAAGACGTCGATAAGGTGTTCCTTGCGCCAGACCCCGACCGGGAAGGCGAAGCGATCGCCTGGCACATTGCCGAAGAAATCAATGGCAAGACGAAGAAAAAAGATCAGAAGGTATTTCGCGTCCGATTCAATGAGATCACCGAAGCGGCAATCAAGCGAGCGCTGCAGGCACCGGGGCACATCGATATGAATCTCGTGAACGCGCAACAAGCGCGTCGCGTGCTGGACCGCATTGTCGGCTATCAAGGCAGCCAACTCTTATGGAAGAAGGTGAGACGCGGTCTGAGCATGGGTCGGGTGCAATCGGTGGCTGTGAAGCTGATCTGTGACCGGGAACGTGAGCGAGAAGTTTTCCGCGCCGAAGAATATTGGTCCATCACAGCCACCTTAGCCGGGAATAACCCACCGCCCTTTGCCGCAAAACTGAACAGCATCAATGGTCAGGATGCCGTCATATCGAATGGGCAAGAGGCTGAACGCATTGTCGAAGCGGTCCAGGGTAAAGAATTCCTCGTACAGTCGGTTGAGCGAAAGGAAAAAAAACGCAATCCCGTGGCGCCTTTCATCACGAGCCGGCTTCAACAGGAAGCCGCCCGTAAATTGCGGTTCACGTCGAAGAAAACGATGACCCTGGCTCAGCAGTTGTATGAAGGGATCGAGATCGGCAGTGAAGGACCTGTCGGCCTGATCACCTATATGCGTACGGATTCTCCTCGCATTTCAAATGAAGCGGCCGAAGAAGCGAGGCAATTGATTCGCGAACGGTTTGGCGCAGACTATCTCCCTGCGACGCCGAACGTCTATAAAACACAGAAGGCGGCACAAGAAGCCCATGAAGCGATCCGGCCGACGTCGGCACATCGCGATCCGGAGTCAGTCAAACAGTTCTTGGAGCGGGATGTCTACCAGCTGTATAAGCTCATCTGGAACCGCTTTATGGCCTCTCAGATGACGCCTGCAATTATGGAAATGACACGTGTAGAATGCGTTCCGCAAGGAACTGTGGAGACCTACGTGTTTCGAGCGAACGGAACGGTGGTCAAATTTCCCGGTCACACCATCGTGTATCGAGAGGGGACCGATGTGGAGGCAACCGATTCGGCGCGAGCCGGTCAGCAGGAGTCGGAGGACGAGGACGACCGGCAGTTGCCGATGCTGACTGAAGGCGAGCGGTTGCGCCTTGTGGCCCAGGAAGGTCATACGGTGCCGGGCCTCCTCTCGAAACAGCATTTCACCCAGCCCCCTCCTCGCTACAATGAAGCCTTATTGATCCGCGAACTTGAAGAAAAGGGGATTGGTCGGCCATCAACCTATGCGGCGATCATCTCAACGATCCAGGATCGTAAATATGTCGAGAAGGTGGATAATCGGTTCGCGCCGACTGAGACGGGTCGAACGGTGAATGACTTTGTTGTGAAAGGCTTCCCCGACATCCTGAACGTCGACTTCACGTCACAAATGGAGCAGCAACTGGATGAGGTTGAAGAGGGGGATAAACCATGGGTCAGCGCCGTTCGAGACTTTTACGTGCCGTTCACCAAGGATATGGACAAGGCGAAGGACATCGTCGGACCCAAGGATATTGTTGAACCGCCGACCGACATTCCCTGTGAAAAATGTGGACGGATGATGGAAATTAAATGGGGCCGAAATGGGAAGTTTCTTGCCTGTCCGGCCTACAAAGAAAAACCGCCGTGCAAGAACACGCAGAATTTTGAGAAGCTGGAGGACGGCACGATCAAGATCGTTGCCAAGCAGGACATTACCACGGATGAGAAGTGCGAGAAGTGCAGTTCACCCCTGCTCGTCAAGACCGGCCGTTTTGGAAAGTTTCTCGCCTGTTCAGCCTACCCAGAATGCAAGACGACCAAGCCGATTCCTCTCGGTGTCAAATGCCCGCAGGACGGAGGAGATCTTGCCCAGAAGCGCACGAAGAAGGGACGGACGTTCTATGCATGCAGTAACTATCCCAAGTGCGAATTTGCGATTTGGGATCGTCCGGTGAACAAGCCCTGCCCCAGTTGCCAAGCGCCGTTTCTCGTCGAAAAATACAGCAAGCAAGCGGGGACGAGTGTCCAGTGCCGCAACGAGGAGTGCGGGTATAAGGATGCCGGCTAAGTTTTTTGTTCTGTTCGTCACCCGCATCTAACCTCATTTCAACCCTCATTGCATGACGCCGCAGCGCGTTTTCGCCAACGTGCTTGCCTGCGATGTATCCCCAGCCACACGAAACAGATTTTGAATACTCCTCTCAGCGACTCTGAATCTCATAATTCATCTCGCTAGGTAGTTCCACTTGAATTGATGAAAACGGCATGACATATTGAGAGAAGGAGCGCCTCCGTGCGCCGAATGACTAGTGATCCCTTGAACCAATCAGGAGGCTACCATGAAAGCAAAAGAAGGCATCATCGAGTTACTCAATAAGATTCTGACCGCCGACCTGACGGCCATCAATCAATATTTCTTGCACGCAAAGATGTGCGAGAACTGGGGATATGAGCGGTTGCATCATAAGATCAAGGAGCGCAGCTTCGACGAAATGAAGGATGCGGATGAACTGATCGAGCATATCCTCTATCTTGAAGGCGTTCCTAACGTGCAACGGTTGGGGACCGTGCATGTCGGTGAAACGGTTCCAGAACAATTCAAAACGGATCTCCAGGCTGAAAAAGAGATGCTCACGATGCTGACAGAGGGAATTGTTCATTGCGCGAAGGTTGGAGATTACACGACTCGGCATATGCTGGAAGATATGGCCGAGGACGTCGATGAACACATCGACTGGATTGAGACGCAAATGGAAACCATCAAGCAGGTCGGATTGGAAAACTACCTCAGCGAGCAGATCAAAAAAGAAGGATCGTAGGGGACGCCTGTCGCATGCACAGATGACTGAACATTCGCCATACCCACATGCCGATAAGGCTGAGAGCGATCATGCCAATGGAGATGATAAGACTGATCAGGACGGCCTGTTCTTGTGCGTGACCGACATTGCGCGGCATCATGGTTGTGTTCGTTAGGCGCTGGACCGAGCGATCTTCGTTTTGGAGTCTGGTTTGCTCTGTTGAGCCTCGACGGATAGGGCTATCGTAGTAATGGCTAATTGACAGGCGTCACAGGCCCAAAATACGCTGGTCTGGACAAGCGTGCGATGTTGACAGCGAGGACATGAGCGAATCTTCATTTTTATAATTGCCTCCTCAGGTAAACCGGATGAATTTCTCCGAAGGATGGGTAGGGGGGCTCGGACGAACCGAGGCGCCCTACCCAGCGGGGCGAACGGCACTCTCGCCCCGAATTCTCAGCTTGAGCTTCCCGTGCAAGATACATGAGGATGTTCGTCCTGCCGTTCGTGTACAAACACACCGACTAACGTCGGATCGAGTTGAGATCCCGCCAGCATCCGTAGGCGGTTTAAGACCGATTGCTCATCGGAATGAGAGCGGCTCTTCTCGAAGCAGGATGCGTCAAATCGATCTGCTATGGCTAGAATGCGCGATCCCAGGGGAATGAAGGTCTGACGAAGCCCGTAGGGATATCCGGATCCATCCCAATGCTCATGATGGTGGGCCACGATGACGGCTGCCCGACGTAGAACTGGAATGGCTTCGAGGAGCCGAGCTCCTTCGCGCGGGTGGCATTGCATCAAGGTGTATTCCTCCTGAGTCAGTGCGCCGTTCTTTCTCAGAATGGTATCGGGAAGCATCACTTTTCCGGCATCGTGCAGTAGGGCCGCCAAATAAAGATCAAGGAGATCGCGAGTTGAGACGCCGATTGCATGTCCGAGGGCCGTCGCATGACGGGCTGTGCGGTGCCCATGCTGCAGCAATGCGGGATCCTTGGCCTGCATTGCCTGGATCAGAATGTGGAGCGCTGTTGATGATGGCCGGGCGAAGCCACGATTTTGTTCCATTCGTGGAAGAGAATCGGTCCATATAGTCCTGCGTGTGTTCATGCAAACCTCTTTCGGATGATAAAACAAAGAGAGCCCAACACCACGTTCGGTCTTGGCTCTGGACGAACAATCCGTGGGCCTTCAAGGAAATATCCTCTGTCGTAATCACATCCGCATCATCCTCGGCGGTGTTCCCATCATTTGTGAAAAGGGAATTATGACGAGCCGCCGGCATCGTCTACATTTGAGCTCGATACCATCGGCATGCCAACGTGCGAGCATGTTCCCGCAGTGGCATCGAATGTCCGTTATCGATTTCAGCGCTACATCGTCCATCGTGTTCTCCTGAAATAAAAAGAGCCCGACTTGCTTTCACAAGGTGGGCTCGGGACGATGTGTCGCTGGCCTCTTCTTCGTTGTTAGCTGATACCGATTCTCAATATCATATTGGGATTGGTATCGTCAACCTTTTTGTTAGCCCAAGGGGCAAAGAAGTAAAGATTCAATTATCTGCAGACACTCCGAGTGTGGTATCGATGTGTTATGATTCTTCTATGTTAAAAGTAGCGGCCTCCTTATTGTTGGTAGGCGCGTTGGCAGGTTGTGTGACTACCATGCCGGCGCTTCCTGGTTCGGTTTCGACTGATGCCGCTGTCGTAATTGGCCGAGCCGTCACGGTCTTGCTCGGACCTACCACGCGATGGTTTACGCCCGAATTACGGTTTTTCGAATTGGTCAACACGGCTACGCAGGAACGCACCCGAGTAGACGTAAACAGTGACGATGCGTGGTTCGTTTTGCCTCTGCCGGAAGGGGAGTATGAGTTGGGGCGTATTCAGATCGCCGAGGGTGCCTTCATGGCGATGGCCGGGATCCATGCCCATTTTCAAGTACGTGAGGGCGCGGTCACCTATGTCGGTACCTGGCGGCTTGGCGTCGATTCCCCACAGTACAACCGAGCCATTCTTCTTTCTGCTGTTGCCGAAGGAGAGCCGGCAAAGGGTGAAGTATTGGATCGGTACCCAACGCTTGAGGGGCGCCCCATTATAACCGAGCTGCCGACTCCATCTACCATTGAATCTCGATTGTACGAAACGCCGCCGTATCCGCGCTTTTGGTGGTTTCGCCGACATCAGACCTCCTAATCCATCCGCCCCATCCTTCCACCTCAAAGAGCCCTATTGCGCCCAGGAGGCTTCGTGCAATTCAGTTGGGCCAGATGGCCCTAATCTTTTCTATTGACAAGTCTGTGGCTTTTTTAATATTAATAATCGTTCTCAATTTCATGTGGATTTATCGGAGAATGCATTACGTGAACCACGGTATCAGATGCGAAGAGGCGCGGTGTGACTGCGGCCACCTTGTTGCCAGACTGTTGACGGCTGGAGTTGAACTGAAGTGCAAGCGCTGCAAGCGCCTTGTCGTCATTCCTTACGCAACTGGGGAGTCAACAACATCGCAAGGCGCGTCTACGAGCCGGTAGAGCGCGCGTAGGAGGTACGTTACAGGCACACTATTTACTCAGAGGACCACAGCGTCCCAGGCAACACTATTCCAACAGGAGGAGAGGCATGGGACGGGGACGGCTGTGGTATGGGTTTCTAGTGATGTGTTGTGTGGTTCAAGCTGGCGCTGCAATCGCCGAAACGACTGATGAACGGCTTCAACGCCTGGAACAAACGATCGAGGACATGAAAAAGCACGAGGCGCGCGAACGCGAGGTTGAGGGCCAACCACCGGCCATGCGCCCCGGTGAATCGCCCAACGTGCAACAGTTGGGTGCTGAAGGCCAAGGTGCCGAGCGCAAATATGGGTCGATCATGCAAGGGTCTGGTAAGTTGATCTATGCGAGGCCCTTCGTCTCAAGTCCTAAGGCCATTCTCGGCGGCTATATGGATTTTGAGTATATTAATCGGCGTAATCAAGGCGGCCCAAGTACGATGGAGGTTCATCGCTTCGTTCCGTTCATCTATGGAGACATCAGCGAACATATTAAGTTCGCCGCTGAAATAGAAATTGAACATGGGATTCTCGAGCGATCAAGCTCACCCACCAGCGAGGTCAGCTTAGAATTTGCAACCATTGACTACCTAGTGAACGATAAGTTGAATTTCCGCGCTGGAGTGCTCTTGCTCCCGGTCGGCAAGTTCAACCTCTTACACGATGCTCCCCTTCGTGACTTGACGGAACGACCACTCGTGACCCAGTTATTGTATGGCGCGGTGCTTTCTGAGACAGGAGCGGGCGCCTATGGAACGTTCTATCCGAGCCGACAATCCAAGCTGGATTACGAAGTGTATGTCACGACCGGCTATAACGGATTTGGGAATTGCCAGGCAGGGAGTACGGCTGCAAATAGCCTGAATACATCAACTTGCGCGAATACGATTACAGAGAGCCGAGGCGTAGCCGGCGCCCGGCAGCGTGTCAGCCCTATAGGCGGCGGATTTGATAACAACAATGGTAAGTCAGTAGTGGGAAGACTGGCTTTTAGCCCATTTCTCGGGGCTGAGGTTGGCGGGTCCGGTTACTACGGGACCTACGATCCTTTTGGCCAAAGGCATATAGGGATTGCGGCAGTCGACTGGACGCTTGTGCGTGGGCCGTTCGAAGTCATCGGAGAGTCGATCTGGACCTATGTCGAGGACAACAATAAGAGAATTGACGGAAGTGTGTGCACAAATGTGACGGGTAGTATTAGTGGTAATTTGAGTGGCCACGTATGCCCGCAGCGCATGCAGGGTTACTACATCCAGGGGAACTATCATTTTCTCCCCCAGTGGATGACGCGCTTGGCCCCCAGCTTCTTCCGCCCCGAGATCTCGACCTTTACCGCGATGATTCGATGGGAGCAGGTCAATACGAATCTCGACCAACCAGACGGCCTGGGACAGCTGCAGCGGGCAACATTCGGCTTGAACTATCGTCCGACTGAAGACACGGTATTCAAGGTCGATTTTCAATATAGTCCGGAGGCTATTGATCGAAACAGTAACAGAATTCACGATAGGGCCATTCTATTGTCGGCCGCCACATATTTCTAAAAGAGCTGAAGGTAAGGTATAGTCCGGGGATTCACGTGGGGCGGCCTAGGGGCCGCCCCTGTCTTTTTAGGAGGGATGCTAAACGATGAGATTCTTACAGTTGGCAATACTGTTTTCTTCAGCCATATTCATGGTAGGCTGCGCTTCTTTGTCAAAAGAACAGCATGTCCTCTGCCCGTATGATACCGTCTGGAACGCGGCAATGGACACGATGAAAGACTTTCCCGTGAAAGTCAAAGATAAGGAATCCGGCGTTATCGAGACGAGTTGGACCGAAATGGAGGGACCGGACCGAAGGTTCGGCGTGTTTCGGCGAGCTGCATTTGACAACAAACAACGGTCCCGCATGATCGTAACAGTCACTCGCCGAGACCCGGGTACAGAAGTCAACGTGACGGAAAACAGAGAGCAATGGCATGTCCGGGGAGGCGCGACGAGTCAGGCAACCAAATGGTCTTCTGTTGAGCCATCTGAAGAAGCGATGACAGCCGTGATGAACAGAATCAATAGCAAGTTGAAAAGCCAAGGGTGTTCGACACCATGAAACTGATTCAAGCGCTGATGTGGGTGGTCTGCATAGTCAGTTCCGGCCCTGTATGGGCCGAGCGTATCTGGGATGCCGAGTTGGGGCGGTATCTGACGCCCCAGGAAATGACCAGCGAAGAGGAGTTTCTCACCGAAGAGGAAGCGGCACGGCTCATGTTTCCAAAGTCGGAACGCATCGCTCTAGAGAGCATCGAACTGAATGCTGATCAGAAGCGAGTGATCGAGGAACGCATCGGATGGCATTTTCCAGAGTCGCAATTTAACGTCTATATCGGCAAGACAGGCGCCGTGGTCGACGGATATGCAATCGTCCAAAACACCATTGGCAAGCATAAGGCCATTACGTATATGGTTGGGGTAGACCCGAAAGGACAAGTGCTCAATATCGAAGTGCTGGTCTATCGCGAGGCAAAAGGTTCCGAAGTCCGCACGAAACGCTTCAACGCGCAGTATGAAGGGAAGACGCTTTTCGATCCCATCCGCATCAATCGAGATATCATTAATATCAGCGGCGCGACGATGTCGGTACGGTCAATGAGTGCAGGGGTCAAACGAGCCTTGGTGATGGTCGATGAGCTCTACTTGAAGCCTCTAGGGCGAGGCAGCGATACGATGGAGGCCAAGCGAAGCCAGCAGGGTATTATGAACCGCTTGTTTGGAGGCCTGTTCGGCAACTGATGCGTAACTTCAATACTCGCTTCCGCCTTCGTGACAGTGATCGGCACATTAGGCTGATTTATACGCTCTTTCTGATGTTCATGGTCATTGCGTTCGGATTTTCATTTTTTTGGGCCCACAGTATGACCGAATTGTCTCCAGACCGGGTCGCACAGCACTATCTCGGATCAGATGCCACCTTTGGCGAACCCATGTCCTTTCGCGAATTGTCTGAGATTACGCATTTCCACCTGTTTACCATGCCGGTCCTATTCCTGATCCTCATCCATGTCCTGTTCTTGACGGAAGCCGGCAACCGACTCAAGGTGCTGACGACGTGGGCGTCCTTCGGGGGGGTGTTTCTAGATCTGCTCTCGCCGTGGCTGATCCGGTACGTTTCGCCCGTCTTTGCGCTGACCATGCTCATGGGCGATCTGCTTATGGCTGCGAGCTTCCTCATCGTTTTGCTCATTCCTCTGTATGAAATGTGGATCAAGCAGCGTCCGTTTATGGCAAGCGGACGCCCCAGTGATCAGCCGCGATCATCTCCATTGCTGACGCCAGATCCGCCGAGTGCTGCTCCACTTCAATGAGCCTCCACTTCGCCTGCCGAATCGTCGTCTTCTCCTTCCTCGTCTGCATGCTGATCGCAAGTGACATTGCTCGTGCCGACGTCTCGACTGTGCGACGGAGCCAGATGCTAATGGGCACACTGGTGTCGGTGACCGCGGTGGCTCCAGACGAGCCGACTGCACAGCGCGCTGCGGCCTCAGCGTTGATGGAGATTCGCCGACTTGAGGAGCTCTTGAGTACCTGGATACCGACCAGTGAACTGTCGAGTTTGAATGTCGCAGCCGGGCGGGAGCCTGTGAAGATCAGCCGCGAGACCATGGACGTGCTCACGCGATCGGTGGAAGTGGCTCGGCTCACCGAAGGCGGATTTAACATTGCCATTGGTCCTGCCGTTCAAGCGTGGAGCGTGATAGAGCACTTGAACATCCCCTCACAGGAACAGCTCGACAGCTTACGGCCGCTTGTGGATCTCTCGGCGCTTCAACTTGATGGTGCGAGGCGAACGGCTTTTTTGACGCGGGATGGGATGCGCGTGGATGTCGGCGGAATCGGCAAGGGTTTCGCTGCCGATCGAGCCGTCGACGCGATGCGAGCCGCTGGAGCAACTGCAGGCGTGGTGGCCCTTTCCGGCGATATCAAAAGCTTTGGACGGATGCCTGATGGAGAAACATTTCTCTTTGGTATTCAACATCCCCGAAAGGATACGGCACTCTTAGCCACGATCGAATTGCATGACGAAGCCATATCGACCGCCGGAGACTATGAGCGATTTTTTGAGCGTGATGGTGTGCGGTATCATCATATTCTCGACTCTCAGACATTACAGCCTGCCCGCGAGTGTCAAAGCGTGACGGTCATTGCGAAGGAAGGTGTGATGGCGGATGGGTTGGATACCGGTATTTTTGTGATGGGGCCACAGCGTGGGATGGAATTAGTGGAGCGACTACCGGACGTGGAAGCCGTCATCGTCGATCGTGAAGGCCGCATTCTCGTGTCCTCTGGCCTGCGCCTTCGCATGCACTTTATTGACTCAACGAATAAATAATAAGATTCAACACTCGCCGTGCCTTCCGAATGGCTGGGGAAGCCCTAGAGGAGAGAGGCGTTTGACCTGCAGGGCTTGTTGGTGGGCCTGATGCCGAACAAATAACCGGACCTTTTGATTTGCCCCGGGGAATTCATTGGCCGATGGTATGGTCAACGCCGGCTCGGCCTGCGCGGCTCAATCGGGCCGCTGGAGGCTCTTGAATGTTCATTCGTGCCGACGAACGCGACTTGCCGGCGCAATGCATCTGGTTGAGGGTCAATTCAAGGGCCGAAAGCGATGCAAACGCCCAGCCAACCGGCATACGGTGAAGTAACATTGAGAGCGCTCAGCATGGAGCATACCGTCGGTCATACCCATGCTGATTCCACAGCACTGCATCTACGACCGGACCACCTCGAGACTAACTTGCTGAAATCCCATCCCGCGTATTTCATCTACCACTTTGACGAAGCGCTCGAGAACGGTCACGCGATCGGCCCGTACCACGACTAATGATTGCCGTGGCTGCGAGGCCAACGCGCTCTTCAGTCCATCTTCGCCGACCGGCTGATCGTTCATAAATAACCCTCCGTCAGCCGTCAGGGTCACCACCAGCGGGGAGTCCTGCCGATCTCCGGTTTCCTTGGCTTTCGCCAGATCGACAGGAATCTGACCTGTGGAGATAAAGGTTGCCGTGGTCAGCACAATGACCAGCAGCACCAACATGACGTCAACCAATGGAATGACGTTGATCTGATCGATATCACGCTCCATGGCGACTCTTGTAGGTGGTCACCAATTCGGTGACCCGCCGGCGAAGGACATTGTTCATCACGACGCACGGGATCGCTACCAGCAGGCCGGCCGCAGTGGCTTTTAAGGCCAAACTGAGTCCGATCATGATGGTGCTGACGGCCATGGTGCCGGCCGTTCCCATGGTGTGAAAGGTCAGCATGATGCCGAGGACCGTGCCCAACAAGCCGATGTAGGGCGCATTGGCGGCGATCGTGCCGATGATGACCAGGCGTCTGGTCAGGGCAATTTCACACTGGTGTTGGTTTGAAAATTGGGTCACGTCCACGCGGCGATAGAACAGCCACCGTTCAACGGCGATCGCGACCGCCCAAACACTCAGAGCAAGCAGCAGCCCGATCACAC
The DNA here is from genome assembly GCF_965152615.1 of Nitrospira sp. Nam74. Taxonomy (NCBI): domain Bacteria; kingdom Pseudomonadati; phylum Nitrospirota; class Nitrospiria; order Nitrospirales; family Nitrospiraceae; genus Nitrospira; species Nitrospira sp. Nam74. The sequence goes on from NZ_OZ224220.1 coordinate 1,349,509, forward strand.
CGTAATCAACGACATTCTTCAGCGCATCCATGAGGTACCTCAGCAAGTGTTAGCAAACACCATCGATGCCAGAATGACAGGAAGCTGTCAACCGGATTGTGCGATGGGTCGTGTTTGTGGTCAAGGCTGGGCGAACGTGTCGTCCTGAGGAAACAGCACCGTGTGGGTGGCAATGACGCTTAGTTCGACCGGAGTGCCCACGGAGTAGATGCTGGTAGAAGAGGCGCTACTATGAACGATGCGTCCGGAAGGGAGCGCGATCGTATAGAGATTTTCAGATCCCCGGAATTGTCGGGCTAAAATCCTCGCCTTCGCCAGATCGGACGGCACGACATGAATATCATCAGGTCGGATCATGACCACCACTTTGGTCCCTGTCGGATACCCGCTCTGGTTCGGAAACCTTCCCAGCTCGGTTAGCACCGTTCTGTGTTCAACAAGGCCGGGAATGAAGTCGGCTTGTCCGACGAAATCGGCGACAAAGGGCGTCGCCGGCGTATGGTAAATGGCCTCCGGGACATCAAGCTGTTCAAGGCGGCCATTGCGAAGCACGGCAATGCGATCGGCCATGGCAAACGCTTCGTCATGGTCATGCGTGACCAGCAAGGCGGTCGTGCTCGTGTGCCGCAACAGATGGAGCAGGTCCTCTCGCATCTTTCCCGTCATATCAGGGTCCAAATTGCTAAAGGGTTCATCCAGCAACAACATCACGGGCTTTGGTGCCAACGCGCGCGCCAGGGCCACGCGTTGTTGCTGTCCACCCGAGAGTTCGTGCGGATAGCGGCGCTCAAATCCCGTGAGACCGACCATGGCCAACATCGTCTCGACCTGAGCGGCGCGTTGGTCGGCCGGAAGATGGCGAAGGCCGAAGGCGACATTGTCAGCCGCCCTCAAATGAGGGAAGAGGGCATATTCTTGGAAGACCATGCCGATCCGGCGTTGTTCCGTCGGAACCAACAGTGTCGACGAAGAGACAAGCTGGCCTTGTAGGTAAACCTCACCGGCCGAAATCGATTCAAATCCGGCGATGGCGCGTAGCGTCGTCGTCTTTCCACAACCCGAAGGCCCCAACAGGCAGAGGATATCTCCCTCTTGAGCGGTCAGCGAAATATCGGCAATGGCCGGACGCCCCGCCTCATACGCACATGTCACATGACGGAGTTCCAACACTGGCTGGCGAGTTGAATGGACTGGCGTGTTCATGTCGGGGCTTGCCTGTTTCTCCACATCCGGCGCATTCTGCATCTTACCTCAAAAAGATGCTCAAAAAGGCCGCCCAGCGAGGCCCCAGGGAATTCGGAGGCCGAGGCGTACTGTGAAGTACGTTGAGGTGCCCGAATGACCGAGAACGAAGCTGAAGGCCTTTTTCACCATCTTTCTAAGCGGCGCGCCAGTCTTTGGCGACCAGGAGCAACAAGGCCGGCACCGTCATGACCACGATCAGCAGCGCCGCTGGGGCCGCCAGTTGAAAATATTCTTCACTGGCTTCCAACCAGACACGAACCGCCAAGGTATCGAACCCCACCGGACGCAACAGCAACGTCGCCGGTAATTCTTTCATGCACTGCAGAAAGATCAGCACCCAGGCCACGATGAATCCACCGCGAACAAGCGGAAGCGTGACGGTTTTGAGTATCTCGACGGTGCCCGACCCCAGACTTCTCGCGGCTTCTTCCAGATTCGGCGTGACTTGTTGCAACGCCGGTTCCATGGTCTGGAGTCCTGCGGGAAGAAAATGCACGACATAGGCCACCATCAGTACGATGACGGTGCCGTACCAGAATGGCGCGATATGCGCAAAGGCAACGAGAATCGCAAGCGCACCGACCGGGCCCGGCAATACATACCCGGCATAGGCGGCCTGCAGGCACAGGACGCTTACCCTGGAATAGCGCCGCGTCGCCAAATAGGCGAGGGGTGTGCCAAGAATAATGGCGATGGTCGCGGCGAATGCGGAGAGGAAGGTGCTGTTCCAAATGAATCCGAGGAAGCGGGCATCAATGGCCCCTTCGCTGACTACTGTGGCCGTCCACTTCATCAAGAGCCAAGCGGGCACCGCGAAGGCTGCCCCCAAGATCAGCGCAAAATAGCCTGTGATGAGCATGGTTCCGATAGGGCCACAAGTCTTTCGTGCCGGAGCGCGATAACGGCCGGTCGTTTGGTAAAAGCGGCTTCGCCGGCGAAACCAGCGTTCGGCCAAGAGGAACACCAGCGCGAAGACTACCAAGAGCAAGCTGAGGATCGCGGCGGCCGCATGGTCATACCGTCCGGTCAACTGTTGATAGACCGCGTACGTAAAGGTCTGATACCGCAAGAGGGAGACGGCGCCAAAATCGGATACGACGTATAAGATAACCAATGACAGTCCGGCGACAATTGCCGGGCGCAGAAGAGGCAATGTCACCCGCCACAAAATGCCGAGCCGCGAAACGCCACAGGCGCGAGCGACCTCTTCGAACGAGACATTGAGATTCAACAAGGCGGCACGGGTGAGCAGATAGACGAAGGGAAACGTATCGAGCGTCATGACGAGCGTCGCACCGGCATAGGTTTGTGGAGAAAAGACCTGTGCCTCGGGGCCCGCAATCAGACGCCAGATCTGTTCGATCGGCCCACCCGTCCCGAGGAGGTAGGTGTAGACATAGGCCAGGACATACGTCGGCATGGTTAGCGGCAAGACTACCGCCCATTCCCACATACGCCGTCCCCAAAAGTCGTAGCGTACGACGAGCCAGGCGAGAGAGACGCCGATCAACAGTGTTCCGATCGACACGCCGACCGCGAGCCAGGCCGTATTGGACAAGAGTTCGGGGATCCTGGTTTGCCACAGGCGTCTCCAGACGGCGGCCTGCGTGGAGAACGCTAGGCTGATGATGTAGAGCAACGGCAAGAAAATCAATCCGGCAACGAGGACGCCCAGCGCCGAGACGGAGGTGGGGAACCATTGCCGAATTGCCTGCGCCATGGTGCCTGGTCAGCGAAGGCCGACGCGTTCAATCAGGGCCATCGTGGGCTCGCGTAATTCGCCCAGTTTGACCAGCGGCACGGTGGCGGTTCGGAAGCTCTGTCTTGAGGGCAGGGCAGGATCGGCGGCGACGTCCGGATTCAGGGGGTATTCCTTGTTCTGGTCGGCGAACATCTTCTGGCCCTCCGGCGACTCGAGAAACTCGACTAACCGCTTCGCCAGGTCTTTATGGCGGCTGTGCGCGACAATGCCTACACCGGCGGCATTCACAATGGCCCCCATCCCGCCATCTTGCTGATCCGTAATGAGCGGCGCGATGGGCGCCTTTGGCTGTGCGTCGAGGTGTCGATAAATGTAGTAGTGATTGACGAGCCCGACCGCCGCCTCGCCCTTGGCCACCGCATCGACGATCTGGGAACTTTTCCCATAGACATGGGTGCCGGCATTAACTTTCAACCCCTCGAGGAATTGTTGTGTTCGCTGATCACCATAAACCGCTTGGATCACCGACACGCCGGCTTGCAAATATTCACTGCCCGCATTTGGGATGGCGATCTTTCCCTTCCAGCGAGGGTCGGCCAAATCCAACATCGATTGAATGTCGGCAGGCTTAATCAGCGCGGTATTATACACGATGATCCACACGCGTCCCGACAATCCAACCCACGTATTATCCGAGGCTCTGAATGCCGATGGAATTTTCCCATCGATCAGGGCGGCATCGAGCGGAGCGAGCAGCTTAAGCTCACGTGCTCGCTCGAGCGCTCCCACCTCATTGGTGATAAAGACATCGGCCGATGTGCGTGCTCCCTCGGCTTGTAGCCGATTGACCAATTCGGTACTTCCGGATGATAGAAGATCGACATGCACGCCGGACTTGGTTTGAAAGGCGTCGAGGACCGGTTTGATGAGTCGCTCGGCACGTCCGGAATACACCACCAGCCGGTCGGCGGCTAAGCTTTCCATTGAGAAGCAGAGACCCTCAACCGCCAGTGCCATGAGTATCATCAGAATCGTAGATAAGCGAGACCGACCATGAAGGGTTATCAAAGATATTCTCCTATTCATACCGGTTGGATCGACTGAAAATGAAATTGATTCACTCTCTCAAAAAGAATAACCAAAAAAAAGGAAAAACGGTCAATGTCGGCAGCCGGCGCACACGCCGTAGAGTTCCAGTTTATGCGTTTGAATGGTGAAGCCATTTCGGCGGGCGACCTCTTCCTGAAGTCGCTCGATGTCTTCATTTTGGAATTCCACGATTTTGCCGCAGGTCGTGCAGATGAGGTGATCGTGGTGCCCCTTATGCGACACATTATCGTATTGCGTTTGTGTGCCGAAATGACGAGCCTGGGCCAAACCCACCTCGCAAAAGAGATTCAGGGTTCGGTAAATCGTAGCCAGTCCAATATGCGGGTCTTTTTTGGCAAGTTGCCGGTACATTTGCTCAGCGGTGATGTGCTCGTTCTTTAAGAACATATCCAAGATGTGCTCACGCTGACGCGTGAGTTTCAATTGGTGCTTGGCCAGATGATCTTTGAGAACGGAAATTTCTTTCGCAGTTTTCGGCATGATTTGATTCAGACGGTTTTGATAATTGAATATTAAAAACCAATTGTGTAGGAAGGGTCAAGTGGAACTATTCGAATAGTGAGCAAGCGGTCCGGCGTTTGACCAGGTCCTTCGCCAACGACTATAGTCAGGAAGAACTCGGCATGGGCGGCGCGGAGGTTCGGCATGGCTGTTTCAAAAATCGACAATTTCATTCAGGGAGCATGGCGATCCGCCTCGTGCAGTGACTGGTTCGAAAGTCGCAATCCTGCGAATCCGGATGACGTCATCGGCCTCTTTCCCCAGTCGACAATCGATGATATTGAATCCGCCGTGCTGTCCGCGAAGCGGGCGTTTGACGACTGGCGTGGCATCGGCTTGGTCAAGCGTGCGGAATATCTCCTACGCGTCGCCCAACTGATGGAGGAGGACCAGGAGGCATTAGCTCGAGTGGTCGCACGCGAGGCGGGCAAGCAGATCAATGAAGCCAGGGCGGATGTCGTTGAGGCGATTCATACGGCGCAATACGCCTTTGCCTTCGGTCACTTGGGGCAATATGGCCGGGTCCTGGCCGACGAAGTCCCCAGCAAACGCTGTTATGAGGTCCTTGAACCGAGGGGCGTGGTCGTCGCCATTACGCCGTGGAATTTTCCTGTCGCGCTTCCGTTTTGGCTCACCGGGTTATCGCTGGTCTTGGGCAATTGCGTGATTCTCAAGCCGAGTGAATTGACGCCGATGTGCGGGGCGAAGATCGCGGGCTATTTTGACAAGGCGGGTCTGCCGCCTGGCGTCTTTCAAGTATTGCATGGAACCGGTGAAGCCGTCGGTGCGCCGCTGGTCGCACATCCGCACACTCACGTGGTGCTCTTTACCGGGAGCTATGAAGTTGGTCTGCAGATTAAGCAGGAAGTAGCGAAGCAGGCAGATAAAGTATGCACGATCGAGACGGGCGGAAAAAATGCCGTATTGGTCATGGATGATGCCAATGTCGACATGGCCGTGTCCGCCAGCGTCTTGTCGGCCTTTAAAACAGCCGGGCAGCGATGCGTTACCGCCGGTCGGCTCTTGATAGACAGCAGTCTCGTCAACCAGTTTGCCGATCGATTTGTCTCTGCGGCCAAGCGCGTGACCATCGGCGATCCAATGGACGAGCACGTCTTCTACGGGAGCATGATCAATCAGCACGGAGTCAACAAGGGCCGCCGTTTCAATGAGTTGGCACGGAAGGAAGGCTTCCACATTTTGTTGGATCGCAACAGTGAACCGCCTCCAACGCCCAATGGCTACTGGCTGAGGCCATTTGTCTACCAGGGGCCGTGGAATCACGACAGTGTGTGCTTAACCGAAGAAGCCTTCAGCCCGCATGTGGCCATCGTGCCGGTTCGCGGTGTGGAAGAAGCCGTTGAAGTCTACAACGATACCAAGTATGGTCTGTCCGGCGCCATCATTACCGAAGACTATCGGAAGGCGAAGTATGCCGAAGAACATATGCGATGCGGGATTTTTTATTGGAATTTGCCCTGTATCGGGGCTGGCGTGCGGTTGCCATTCGGTGGCGTCAAACAATCCGGCAATCTGATCCCTTCCGCGGCCGGCTTGATCCCAGTGCTGACCCATCCCAAAGCGATCACGTATAATCTCGATACGAAGATTGTAATGGCGCAAGGATTGAAGGCAGAGCTCGAGTGACAAGGATGAAGGATAAGCGAAGAGTGATGAGTAAGAAATGAGGAAGCCGGACCAGATTACGATCGATCGTCTACTCTTGCTTCATTTGCTGCAATCAGCCGAGCCGTTTGGATTGCTCAACGACGTCAAATTGCAACAATTGACGTTCCTCTGCGAATTGCAGATGTTCGCCAAAGGACTCAAAGGCTTCCATTTTGAATTTTTCCGGTATGCGTACGGCGCCTTCAGCAAGGATCTGGACAATGATCTGATGTCGCTGCGGAGGAAAGAGCGCGTTGAAAACTTCAGTGCGTCGAGAGAAGCTGAAGATGTGATCGAATTGTTCCTTGAGGAAGCGGAGAAGATGAACTCGGAGACGAATGCACAGGTGCTCGACATTCTCAATGCGGTCGTCACGAATTATGCACCTCAGGACACCGACAAAATCTCCAAGTCGGTCGAAGCGGTGGAGATCAGTTCACCAGCCGAACCGGAATTCAAACTTGCCATCGAAACCGTCTCCTTTCATACAATCCTCCTCGTGCCATCCCGGATTGAAACGAAAAGCGAATTTACCCTGCCGGCGCCGGTGCTGGCTCGCCTGAATACGGCGTTGGGCTATTAAATGTCGGGTGGGGGAAGTCAAATCAGCCCCAAATGAGACTTCTGCTGATGGAAAAGCTAGACATTGAATTTCTTCGCCACTTCTTCTGATTTCACTGATCGAAGCTTAGAGTGTGTTGTCTGGTGAAGAGGGAGAGTTTTTAGATGATTCTTTCGGATTCTTCAAATCAAGAGACCAGTGTTGGTCATGGGGTGAGGATCGAAACCGGAGCTCGGCACTAATATGATCGTCTGATTGCGATTTGCCCTGCGGGTAGAGTCTGAATTCGAAGCGGCCACGCTGCTCTCCGCTCGCTTCCTTCGCCTGTAAATCGCCCTTCAATTCGATGTAGTTCTCGATCATACCTAAAGCCTGGTTGAGGAGTGAGCGGAGCACGCTCTTGGCCGCCGCTTGCTCAAACGGCTCATCGAAATTCAACTCGTCAGCAATTGGGTGGACTCGTTCACCTCCCCACACCGGGCATGCCAATAGTACGAGAATAATGCTCAAAGCATACCGAAGCATCATGGTCCGCAGTGTATGTCCAAAATAGAAAGCGGTCAAGAAGGCGTACCCTTACGTACAATGCCGGCAACGCCATTATCAGTGAAGACTACAATGGCCTCTGCAATCCGTACAGGTCGCCGTATTTTTTCTCTAGATACACCAAGAACGGCTCCGGACTCAGCGGCCGTCCGGTCACGCGTTGCATCAGATGCTCGGCTGTGAACATGCGGCCCCAGCGGTGGATTTTTTGATTGAGCCATTTGGTCAACACGGTCAGTCGCCCGGCTTCGATCTCGGCATCGAGATTCTGGATCTCTTTTTGAACTTGTTCGTACAACTGTGCGGCGTAGAGATTCCCCAACGTATAGGTCGGGAAATAGCCGAAGGCCCCGAACGACCAGTGTACATCTTGTAGCACGCCTTCTGTATCGTTCGGCGGGACGAGGCCGAGATACGTCTTCACTTTTTCATTCCATACAGAAGGGAGGTCTTCCACACGCGTTCTGCCTTCGATCACATCTTGTTCAATCTCGAAACGCATCATGATATGGAGATTGTAGGTCAGTTCGTCGGCTTCGACCCGTATCAATGACGGCTTGGCCCGATTGATCGCGGCGTAAAAGTGTTCCTGTGCCACCTTGCCGAGTTGTTCGGGGAACATCTGCTGCAGCAGCGGATAAAAACACCGCCAGAATGGGCGGCCTCGTCCCACGGAATTCTCCCAAAGCCGCGACTGACTTTCATGAATCCCCAGCGAGAGCGAGTCTCCCAACGGCGTCCCATACCGGACGGGATCGAGTCCCTGATCATACAATCCATGGCCGCCTTCATGGATGCAACTAAACAGGCATGCCGCTAATTCTTTTTCGTACACTCGTGTCGTCACGCGCACGTCGGTCGGATGGAACGATGTCGTAAAGGGATGTGCGGACAAATCCAGTCGCCCGCGCTCGAAGTCATATCCCATCGCCGTGAGCACCAATCGTCCAAACTCCATTTGGCGGTGTGTGTCAAATGAGAGAAAGAGCATGGAATCATCAACCTTGACGCTGGAGGCCATGACTCTGTTCAACAGCGGCACCAACCGCGCTTTCAATGCTACAAACAGAGGCTTCAATTGAGCCACCGTGGCACGTGGTTCGTAGGTATCGAGCAGCGCGTTATAGGGTGTATCGCGATAGCCCAGGTATTCGGCTTCTTCTTGTTTCAGCGCGATGATCGTTCTGAGATTGGGAAGGAACAGTCGAAAGTCGCTTTTCTTTCTCGCTTCGACCCAGACCTGCTGCGCTAACGATGATTCCCGACTCAGCCGTTTCACAAAGTCCGACGGCAATTTTTTCGCACGGCTGAAATCACGCCAGACTTCTCGCAACAGGGCGCGGGCTGATTCATCCCACGCATCGTCCGGTGTGTCGGCAGCCTCGCCGGTGGATGGATCGACCCACTGGCTCAACACGCGCTCGATGTCCGGTGAGACGAATCGGTCATGCGCTAGAGTCTGCAACGTCGCAATCTGCTCCGCCCTCGCATGGCCACCGCCGGGCGGCATATAGGTCTCCTGGTCCCACGAAAGCAATGACGCGGCGCTGGAGAAATGTTGAATTTCTACGAGCTGTGTGGTGAGCGGCGTTAACGTTGCGAGCGTTTTCATGAAGGCCTCCTTGCACAACCGCGTCCCAACACGCGATGATGCAGTTTACGGAACGGGCGGTGGTTTTGTCGACTCTGCGAAGAATGAGGAGAACGATGAAAGATTTAGTGCTGCCGGAAATTGAAGCGTATGCCGAAGCCCATTCATGGGCAGAATCGGATATCTGTCGGGCCTTGCGGGAGGAAACGTATCGTCGAATGGAGTTTCCCCAGATGGTGGTGGGGCCTCTCGCAGGCGCATTCCTCAAAATGATGGCCCAGATTGTCCAAGCCAAGCGGGTACTGGAAGTCGGCACCTTCACCGGATACAGTGCGCTGTGCTTTGCCGAGGCGTTACCCGATGACGGCCAGCTGATTACCTGCGATATTGATGCGGCGTCCGTTGGGCTGGCGAAGATCTATTGGGCCAAAAGTCCTTATGGTAGTAAGATAGAGGCTCGGCTCGGTCCCGCCGTTGAGACGCTCGGCACGCTCTCCGGACCGTTCGATCTCATTTTTATCGACGCGGACAAGATCAATTATTTGAAGTACTATCGGCGTGCGCTGGAGTTGATTGCGCCTGGAGGCGTGATTCTCATCGATAACGTGCTCTGGTCAGGCGACGTGTTGAAAACTGATGGTGTCGATTCCTCCACGAAGGCCATTCAAGAACTGAATCATGTCATCGCCTCAGACCAAGGAGTCAAATCCGTGCTCGTCACGATCCGCGATGGCATTTTTGTAGTGAGGAAAGCGTGAGCGACAGTGTTCAAGGGCGCGCTGCCTCTCGTGGAGTGCCGGAAGGGTCCGCCGCTCTTGCCTATGCCGCCTTGACGACGGCTGCGGTTGTATGGGGCGGGTCCATTGTTGCGCAGAAGATTGCGCTCGGATCCTTTTCGCCGGTCGAAGTATCGGTCTTGCGCGGCGTCGGCGCTCTGTTGATCTTAATTCCTCTCTGGTGGCGGCAAGAAGGGCGAAAGGTCACTCTTTCACCGAGAGATGTGGCGATCCTGGCAATGTTGGGCCTCGGCGTGCTGGGCAATCATCTCTTCACACTTTTCGGGCTGCGGTACGTCGGAGCCTCGACGGCTGGTGTTATCATCGGGGCGAGTCCCGTGATCACGGCCTTTCTGGCGTCGCTCCTGATTCGCGATGTCCCCCTTCGTATAGTTTTGCCCGGCTGTGTGGTGTCGTTCGCCGGCGTCGCGCTCGTATCCGGCATGAATACGAGCGGCGCCAATGAAGAACGCGTATGGCTCGGCGGGGTGCTCGTCGTCCTAGGGCTTGTGAGCTGGGCGATGTATACTATTGGCAGTCGCCACATTATGGAGCGACTTTCCCCTTTAACCGTCAATTGGACGACGTTGTTGTTCTCGATCTTGCTTCAGATTCCATTACTTTGGACGGATACGAAAATGCGGGGGATCGGGGTGGACACGGTCGCCTCATCTAGTTGGCTGGCTTTGTTGTATCTGATTGTGTTTGCAACGGCCCTGGGACAGCAAGCATGGCTCTATGGGGTACGCGGTGTAGGGCCGTCGCGTGCAGGGGTGTTCGTGAATCTGATTCCCGTTTCGGCGCTGGTATTCGCAGCCCTGATCCTTGGCGATCGCATCCAAATGAAGGAGATTATTGGTATCATGCTCATTTTGGCTGGTGTGTGGTTAGTCAATAGGCCGGTGGTGTCACGGGCGCCGGTTCAGCAAGAAGCGTAATTATGTCGAATACCATTGCGGCGGGATCCCAAACCATCCTTATCGTCGAGGACGATGAAGACATGGTGACACTCCTGCAGTTTTTATTGGAACGGGAGGGTTATCAAGCCATTTTAGCGTCAGATGGCCGGCAGGCTCGCCATCTTATCGACACGCTGTTGCCGCCGCGGTTAGTGCTTTTGGACGTCATGCTGCCGTACCACAACGGCTTTGAATTGGTAACACATATCCGATCGAAAGAACCATGGCGGGGAGTCCCGATTGTGATGTTGACGGCCGACTCGGCCGAGCGGGATATCGTCCGTGCCCTTGATGCCGGCGCGAGTGATTATGTGGTCAAGCCGTTCAATCCGAAAGAGCTGATGGCCCGCCTCCGGCGATTTCTCAAGGCAGTGTCATAAGTTGAGTCCGAGGTAAGATGGTGCAGCCTGCAATGATGCCGTCATTTAAGTGGATATGGATGGGAGCGATGGCCGAAGCCGCGGTTGTGGTGGCGCTCTTCGCCGGTATCGTCGCGCTTCAGTTGACAAAAAATCTACAGCTTCGGCGACGCAATCGCTTCCATGCGGCCTGGCGCCCATTACTCGTGCAGAGTTTGAGCGACATTCCACAATCCGTTCCCCCAGTCGACTCTCGTGATACCCTAAACTTTTTGTTCTACTGGAATTATTTTCACGAGTCGTTGCTGGGCGAAGATAAAATCGTCGGCCTCAATCAACTGGCCCGCCTCGCAGGCATGGATCGTGCGGCGCTGAAGCTCTTGAAAGCGAAAAGTCTCCGCAAACGGCTCATGGCCATCATCACCTTGGGTCATTTGCGTGAGCGATCGGCCTGGAACGATCTCATGGCGCTGGCTCAATCCTCACATCCCATCGTGTCCTTGTCCGCTGCGCGAGCCTTGGTCGATATCGATTCAAAAGCCGCATTACCGCTGATCACGCCCTGGATCGGCGCACGTGCCGATTGGTCTCCCCCCAAGGTGGCCGCGCTCCTCTCTCAGGTCGGTTCAGCGTTCATTGCTGAGCCTTTATCAGAGGCCGCGATGGCAGCGACGCCTGACATGGCGGTGCGGATCTTGCACTATTTGGAAGTTACCCGGAGCACGGTGGCGCTGCCTGCCGTGCGGACGCTGCTGGCACGCGACTCGACCGAGACGGCGTTGAAGGTCGCCTGCCTGAAGCTGGTTGGGCAATTTCAGGATCCCAAAGATCTTGCATTGGTCAGGTCCTTCGTCTCGCATCCGGATGAAAGCGTGCGAGCTCAGGCTGTGGCGGCCTTGGGCACCATAGGAATGCCGGCCGATGAAGGGCTCTTGATCTCGCTTTTGTCGGACTTGCAGTGGGACGTGCGCTATCGGGCGGCGGAAGCGTTGGCACATTTACCGCTCATGAAGCAGGAGCGTTTAGCCGAAATCCACGCACGGCAACAGAATGCCCTTGCGAGACAGATTCTCGAACCGTTTCTTCGCACCTCGATAAGCGCGCCACACGCATAAGAACCGCACTGGACCTTATCTCACCGATCTCCCTGAGGCGTCACTCCGGAAGGGAAAAGTAGCCGGGCATATCATGAATCAGCACGCCAGCCAGACTGGTGTGTGGAAAGGCAAAAATCGTATTGAGTGCCGCATTGACATCGCGGCGGTTTTTCCCGGCAAAGGTCAGCCGTTCCGGTCGAATCGTAACCTGACGTGCGATTCGAAAACCTTCCTTGTGTTCCGGAGGTGGCGGCGTGAGGACCAGCCGCCGACCAGCCCTGTCGACATAGGCATTGGCCATGTCCCGCCGAGGTTCCCGAATCAGAGTCACCTGGCGATCGACGGGTAATGAGCGTGTTTCGACCGCCAGCCATACCGGCACCTCGATGGCATCACCGTACCTCAGCGTATGTTCTGTGAGGTCTTGTAAGTCGTCCACATCGGTCCGATAACTCATTAACGCCACTTCATCGACGCGATCCATCACTTCGAAGTCCAGCGGCCGATGGTTGACTGTTTTGGCGCTAAACCAAAACGGCATCACAATAGACAATCGAGTGCGGTCCCCTAGGGCCGCTCTGATTGTGTCGATAACATGAAGGTAAAGGCGGTAGTCCTCAGGATCTGAAAAGCGAGCGAGGAGGTAGGGTTCAATATCCAGTTGAAGCCCTGCCCAATGGCCCTCTGCTAAGAGCGTCCGTAATCGTACAATCTTTTCAATCAAAGCCTCGGGTTCATAGATCGCCTCCGGGTAGCCATCGAGGGCGAATATTTCAACGCCCGATTGACTGGCACGCTTCAACAGCGACGCATACGCAGACCAGAGACTCGGCGGATCGTCCCTGTGCGGCATTTGCACCAGAATTCGGCTGATCTCCGCACGCCGGCAGTCTCGTAGCAAGATTTCGGGATGTGCCACCGCTGCATGGTAGTCCCAGACCCAAAATCCTTTCGCGTGCCGCGCCACAAGCGAGGGAGGCATGCGTTCCAGCACGAAACGTTCGAGTGCAAGGATTGTCTCGTCGGAGCTGGTTTCAAATACGATTGTCGTAACGTGCGTGGGATCCACATGGGTGACGAGCGGTTTGAGAGAGAGCCGTAGATCAAAGTTACCGGTGACCCGCGCCAACGGAACAGCGGGCCGGTCAAGACCATTTGTCACTGCGATGGTTACCGGCTTAGAGGCCTTGCCTTTGATGGTCATGGTGCCATAGGACAGCACATCAATGGCCGTAGACCTCTGGAGAGTCATGGCGGCCTCACATCTATTGGCGTTCGATGGTCGGATGACCACTGTCCATGTTCCCGTCCCCATGTCCGGCGCCTCACATGGTCCAGTCAATTTCGATGTTTTGACAATGGGCAAAACATCGAATTGCCCAATGGAGGGGCGAAACGGTGGAGGGGGCTCATGGGTGGCTACGGTCGATCGAAACGAAATCCGTGGGGGAGCGGCGTCACTATAGGTGAGGTCGATCTCTTCGATATTGAATGGGATGTCACCGGAAATGGGAATTTCTTCCGCAACAGCATTGTTCAAAAAAGTACAGCCTGCCAGAACAGTCCAGCCAAAAAACAAGACGCATTTCATGTGGTACATTTCCTTACACAATGGACAGAAACGGATCATTCGCTTGTGTGCCCACTTCGAGTATCGCCCGCTCGCCGCATAGTCTCCCTAGGTGGCCGAGTCACGGCCGCACGATGGCTGATGTAGAATGAGTGAGCCTCTCGGACTGGCCGCGGGCCTCCTACAGACATGGGAATGGCTTTTCATTATTTATTTCCTGCTCCTGGCGGCAAGCTATCTGCTGCTAGATCTTATTGCTCTCGCCTCCCTCTCTCGGTACCTTCCCGAACATACACTGGATCGCTTGCCCGAAGGCTATACCGGTTTTGAGCCCGGTATCAGTCTACTTGCGCCTGCCTACAATGAAGAATCGACGATCGCCAGTTCGATTCGATCCTTGTTGCAGCTCACCTACGCGGAATACGAAATTATCGTCATCAATGATGGGTCCAAGGATCGGACGCTGGATGTACTCATGAGCGAATTTTCATTAACCCAGTTTCCTGAAGTGTACCAGATGCGGATTCCCACCAAGACGATTCGTGCAGTGTATCATTCTCGGCATTATCCAAATTTGCGCGTTGTGGATAAGGAGAACGGGGGGAAGGCGGATGCGTTAAATGCCGGCATCAATCTCTCCAAGTACGGGTTGTTTTGCAGCTTGGATGCCGACTCGATTGTGCAACGCGATAGTCTCCAACGCATTGTCCAGCCGTTTCTGCATGATCCCTCTACGGTGGCTTGCGGAGGCACCATTCGAATTGCCAATGGCTGTCAGGTCAGCGGTGGATTCCTCGTCAAGGTCGGCATGCCAAAAAATCTGCTGGCGCTCTTTCAAATCGTTGAATATATCCGCGCGTTTTTCTTTGGGCGACTCGGATGGTCGCCGCTGAATGCGATGCTGATCATTTCAGGTGCCTTCGGGCTGTTCCAGAAAGAGGCTGTCCTGAAAGTGGGCGGCTATCGCACGGAGACCATCGGCGAAGATATGGAATTGGTCGTTCGACTGCACCGGGTGCTACGAGAATCTCGGACGCCGTATCGCATCACATTTGTCCCGGATCCAATCTGCTGGACTGAAGCCCCCGAGGATCTGAACACGCTTCGCAACCAACGAATCCGGTGGCAGCGGGGGCTCTGTGAAAGCCTATCCCTGAATCGCGAGCTGTTGTTCCATCCTCGAGGCGGCACGGTGGGATGGTTAGCCTTTCCGTTTGCGGTCCTGTTCGAATGTCTCAGTCCGCTCATCGCGGTCATTGCGTATTTCACCATGGCCATTGGTTTTGCCTTGAATTTGATTTCGATTGAAGCGCTCACCGTGTTTCTGCTGGTGGACGTCGGTCTCGGAATGGTGGTGTCCGTCAGTGCACTGCTCCTCCAAGAGCTGTCGTTCCATATCTATCCGAAATGGGTCCACAACCTGTGCCTGTTTGCCGTTGCGCTTGTGGAAAATCTTGGCTATCGGCAATTGAATGCTATCTGGCGCTTCATCGGACTCTTTCGTTGGATCTCCGGCGCGAAAGCGAGTTGGGGTCAGATGACTCGTGTGGCGACTTGGCAGTCCCGGTAGTGGAAGCAATATGGCAACGAATCGAGAGTCGGACCCCATGCGTATCTTGATTGTGGACGATTCTGAAACGTCACGCCACCTGCTTCACGCGTGGTTAACAGGTGCGGGATATACGGATGTGATGGCGGTCGACTCAGGACCCGCCGCCCTGCAACGTGTGACGAATCCTTTAGCCCCACGAGAGAGCGATGTTGACCTCATCCTGCTTGATATTGAGATGGCGGGTATAGATGGGATCCATACATGCCGAAGGCTTCGGGCCGAGCCGCATTTGCACGATACACCGGTGATTATGGTCACCGCGAAGACCGATCCGCACACGATTGCGGAGGCATTCTCTGCAGGGGCAATGGATTATATTGTTAAGCCGGTTCAGAAGGTAGAGTTGTTGGCCAGAGTCCGCTCGGCTCTGGCCCTGAAGCGGGAGACGGATGCCCGGAAGGCCCGCGAAGAACAGCTGCTCGCCAAGAACCTCGACTTGCAGCGAGCGATGCATGAGATCCAGGTTCTGCGTGGGTTGATCAACATCTGCTCCTATTGCAAAAAAATCAAAAACGATCAAGGCACGTGGCAACAGGTCGAGTTGTACCTTCGCGAGCACACCGAGGCGGAGTTCAGCCATGGAATCTGCGCCGACTGCATCCACAGTCATTTCCCCACTTTAAAAGGGTTATCTCCGTAACGACCGGGAGGCTGCCTGCCGGTAAAGGGTGCGGGGATTTGTGGGAAGTCCTATGCGTGATGAGAACGACATTGTCTCCCAAGTGACGTTATCTACCATCGATAACACCCGACAGGTAGGGCCTGAACAAGCTCTGAAACTGTCCCAAGCATTGGCGCGAAACATTATCGACAGTTCATTAGACATGATCATTGTGTTTGACAAAGCGCGACACATTATCGAGTTCAATCGCGCCGCGCAGGACGCGTTCGGCTATGGCCCAGGAGAGGTCCTGGGCCAATCGATGGACTTGCTTTATCTCGATCGGCAGGTCAGCGAGCACTTCTACGCAACGGCCATGCAACACGGGCGTTATGTGCACGAGGTATCGAACCGCCGGAAGGATGGAACCCAGTTTGCCAGTCTATTGTCTGCCTCGGTCTTGCGCGATGGGTCGGGCGAGATTCTCGGCGTCATGAGCGTGTCCCGCGACATTACCGAACAGAAGCGCGCCGTGGCGGAGCTACGCAAGGCGAAAGAGGCGGCTGAATCCGCCAATCAAGCCAAGACCGAGTTCCTCGCCGGCATGAGCCATGAGATCCGCACGCCGATGAACGCCATCATCGGGATGGCCGATCTCTTATGGGATACGCCGCTCATGCCCGAGCAACAGGAATACGTCGGCATTTTTCGCCGAGCCGGCCTCAGTTTGCTGAATTTGCTGAACGATATACTGGATCTATCCAAAGTCGAAGCCGGTTATTTGGAGTTGGAGCGGATTGAGTTCGATCTGCGTGAGGTCATTGATAAGACATCAGAAATGATGGCCTTGCGGGCGAATGAGAAAGGCTTGGAGCTGGGGTGTTCGGTGGCGCCTGGCGTGGCGGTGGACCTGATCGGGGACCCGAACCGCCTCAAACAGGTTCTGATGAACTTGATCGGGAATGCTATTAAGTTCACGGGGAAAGGGCAAGTCGTTTTACGGGTTATCGAAGATCCTGACATCAAGGAACCTGGGGCGCTCCGGTTTATGGTCAGTGATACGGGCATCGGAATCCCAGCAGAAAAGATAAAGAGTGTTTTCGACCGATTCGTTCAAGCCGATTCCTCGACAACTCGAAAATACGGGGGGAGCGGATTGGGGCTGACCATTTCGAAACGATTAGTTGAACTGATGGGAGGGCAAATATGGGTTGACAGTGTGGAGGGCCAGGGCAGCACCTTTTCGTTTACAGCCCGTTTCCCCCAGCAACCGTATCCGAACCATCGCATCGTATCGGAAATCGATCTGGCCGGAGTGAAGACATTGATCGCGGACGATAACGCGACGAATCGGCTCATTCTGAAGGAAGCGTTGACGTCGTGGGGTGCATGGGTCACTGAAGTATCGGGTGGGGAGTCGGCCCTGCTGGAACTGCAGAGGAACCATGCCACTGAGCCTTATCAATTGGTTCTCTTGGATTGCCTCATGCCCGACTTGAGCGGATTTGAAGTCGTTGAGAAATTTATGAACCTGTCAACCCTTGGCGGGATAACCGTGATCGTTCTCACATCCGACTGCCGAAGTGCGGATATCGCCAGATCATATAAACTTGGTCTGGGTGGGTATCTTGTCAAGCCGATCCGACGATCTGACTTGCAGAAGGCCATCACGATAGCCATGAATCGGCCCAATGGGCTTGGCTCAACGGTGTCCGTCAATAACGCACTCGAACTCGAGGGCCGTTACGTCAAGATTCTCTTGTTGGAAGACTCTCCCGATAATGCCCTGCTGATCCATGCCTATCTGAAAAAGGCGGCGTGCGAAATCCATCATGCAGAAAATGGACAAGCGGGCTTCGAGCGGTTTCAGGGTGGACACTACGACCTCGTGTTGATGGATATGCATATGCCGGTGATGGATGGGTATACCGCAACCGAACGGATTCGGGACTGGGAACGGCAACATGGGCGACAACCAGTTCCTATTTTGGCGCTCACGGCATTCGGCATGAAAGAAGAAGCGCAGAAAAGTCTGAACGCCGGGTGTACGGCGCATCTAGTCAAGCCGATTCGGAAGGCAACCCTTCTGGCAGCGATTGCGAAATATACCAGGAGTGTGACGTCATGACACCTCAGAACGACCCAGGTACGTTACGGATTTTCATCGATCCTGATCTCAGGGATTTGATTCCAGGGTTTCTTCACAACCGGCGGCACGATATCGAGACCTTGCAGGAGGCGCTGGCTATTGGGAACTTCGATACGATTCGCATGTTGGGGCATCGTATGAGGGGGGATGGTGGTGGATATGGGTTTCATAAGATCTCTGAAATCGGCCGTGCTTTGGAGAAGGCTGCCGTCGAGAAAAATAGTGACGAAATTACGGAACGTGTACACGAATTGACGAACTACCTTGGCCGTATTGAGGTCGTTTATGAGTAATGCGGCTGTTCAGCCGGAGGTGGGCGGTGAGGGAGGGCTTAAGGCCGAGCGGCGCAAACTCATGCAGGCGCTTATCGTCGAAGACGATTCGGATATGCTGCGCTTAATCGAAAAGGTCGTGCACCTGCGCGGGCATCAGGTAACGGGCTGTGCAGACGCGGAATCGGCGTGGACCGCCTATCAGCAAGGTCAATATTCTCTCGTGTTTTTGGACTGGCAGCTTCCCGGCATGGATGGCTTGGAGCTGTGCCGAAAAATTCGATCGCATCCGAACAGTGAACAAACGATTGTCGTCATGATCACCGCCCGCGACGCTTGGGAAGATCTTGAGGCCGCCCTGAGAGCCGGAGTGAACGATTATCTGGCCAAGCCGGTGAACCTTGACACGCTAAAAGTTCGGCTTGCAATCGCCGAGCAATCGGTCAGAAATATTGATCGTCGCCGTGAAGCCGAGGAGGCGTTGCGAGACCAAGAAGAGATCGTGCTGGATCTGAAGCGTCAGTTAAATGAAAAGACGCAGTTTCACGACCTCATCGGCAAAAGCAAATTGATGGGGGAGTTATATGTGCGCATCCGAGAGTTGGCCAAGGTCGATTCGACAGTCTTGATTGAGGGCGAGACGGGAACCGGCAAAGAATTAGTCGCCCGGGCAATTCATTTCTCCAGTGCACGAAAGGCCGGGCCTTTTATTGCCATCAATTGCGCCGGGTTATCCGATGCCTTGCTCGCGAGTCAACTCTTTGGGCATAAGAAAGGCGCCTTTACTGGGGCGGTGGACCATCAACAAGGGTTTTTTGAAGCGGCCAATGGCGGGACCCTATTTTTGGATGAAATCGGAGATATCTCATCGTCGGTCCAGATTAGTCTGCTTCGTGTGTTGCAAGAGAAAGAGATTGTGCGGCTTGGTGAATCGCGACCGCGCAAAGTCGATGTGCGGGTCTTGGCGGCGACACATCATAATTTGAGTCGAGACGTCGAGAACGGGTCATTTCGCGCCGATCTTCTGTACCGGATTCGAGTGGCCCGCATTCAGTTACCCTCGCTTCGCGATCGTCGCGGAGACATTCCCTTACTGGTGGCCTCATTCCTTGGTCAGTATTGTGCGGTGACCGGCAAGCTCGTCGATCGGGTGAGCCCGGAAGCACTGCAGGCCTTAACGAACTACGGGTGGCCCGGCAATGTACGCGAGCTCAAGAGCGCGATAGAATCGGGCCTCATTAGCTGTAAGGACAGCACCATTCAGATCGAGGATCTTCCCCCTGAAGTGGTAGATTCCAACTCCGTCCTACGCATGCCTATTGATGCGCCTCAAGATGAAAAAACACGGTTGGTCGCCGCCCTCGAACACGCTAAAGGAAACCGCACGATGGCCGCCCGATTGCTTGGAATGAGCCGCGCCACACTGTATCGCCGCCTCGCTGAGTTGAGTCTGACGCCGGAATAATAGTTCCCGTGAGTGCTGGCCACTTGAGAGAGCTGTGGCCCTTTTCTGCTGACTACCCCTGTAACGGCCCATTGCATTCCTCCAATCGCTGATCTGCTACTGCAACACGAAAAGTACCAAGTGCGTTTTGTTTTCATGGTCGCGTCCTCAATTGCAAATCGTTCCTAGGGCTTAGACCGCCCGAGCATTCTTTACTAGGCCATCTAATTTATAGTATTGTCCACGCCCAATTTAACTGGTGTGTGACCTTTGGAAATGCAACAAGGTAATACCCTACCACGATCTCGGAGAACTGAATGAGAACACGAAGCGTCTTATTTATCGCTGTGATATTCCTGGTTTCGTTCGTCGGCTCTGTACATGCACAATCGCCGACACCCGAGGTCCCGCCACCTCTGGATGTCGTGACCCTCAAAGATGGAAGTCTCATCTATGGCGAGATCATCGAGTTGACCAATGGTGAATTGAAGGTCAAGACTTCGTTTGGCGTGGGCGATGTCGTCACCATCAAATGGGCTAAGGTGGCGAAGCTCACGGTGAACCATGCGCTTCCGTTTCATTTAAAGGAGGGCACCGTGATTGTCGGGACGGCCGAAGAGGGTCCGGCAGGCACCCTGATGCTGAAAGCCGCGCCAATGTCCGGTGCGTTGACCGTCCCGTTGGAGTCCGTCAGCACCATCAATCCGCTGATCCAGCCGCCCGTCGTCTATTCCGGCGGTCTGACCGCAGGGCTATCACAGAACGGCGGCAACTCACATCTTCGAAATGCCAGCCTACTAGGAGACATGACGGGACGGAGCGAATCGCTCAGACTGACGCTCTACGGTCGGTACATCTATGGTGATGACAACGGAAGGTTGATCACCCGGAATGCACGCGGCACGATCAAGCTCGACTTCTTTATTACCAAGAAGTTGTATTGGTTCGCGTCGTCTTATTTTGAGCAAGACACCTTTCAAGATATCAAGCTCCGGACCGCACTCTCCTCAGGTCCCGGCTATCAGTTCATTGACAAGAACGATTTTACGAGCCCATATTTGCGGGATATGACGCTCTACGCTGAGAGTGGTATCGCATATTTCAATGAAGACTTTTCGGTAGCGCCCGATCGAACATCGCTTCGCGCACGAGTATCGGTGAAGTGGAACTGGCCGATTCTCGATGAACGAATGACCTTTTATCATTATGATGAGGTGTTCCCCTCGCTTCAAAACACTCAGGACTTTTATCTCACCTCGGATCAGGGCATTCGTGTCAAGATCATTGAAGGCTTCGTCAGCGGATTTCAACTGACCTATCGGTACAACAATATGCCGCCGCCGGGCATCAAGAGTTCCGACACGCTCTTTCTTATGACCATTGGCTACACCTTCGACACCAGCAGAAAACGAACCTAGCGGGTCACTCACAATGGGAGGATCATATGCTGAAAGAATTTAAAGACTTCGCCATGAGAGGGAATGTCCTGGATATGGCGATCGGTGTCATTCTGGGTGCAGCGTTTGGAAAAATCGTGTCGTCCTTCGTCAGCGACATTCTCATGCCGCCGATTGGCTTACTCTTGGGGCACGTCGACTTCTCGAGCTTGTTCGTGAATCTGTCCGGGCAACCGCAGCCGTCTCTGGCCGCGGCCAAATCGGCCGGTGTCCCCACCATCAACTACGGAGTATTTCTCCAAACCATCCTGGATTTTACGATCATTGCGTTTGTGATTTTTATGGTGGTGAAGCAGGTCAACCGCTTCAACAAGCCAGATGCTCCCGCGTCGCCGTCGAACAAGAATTGCCCGTATTGTTTATCGGAGATCCCAGTGAAGGCGACACGATGTGCACATTGCACCTCTGATGTAAAGGCGGCCTAAATAATTTCTATTGCCTTTCAGTGGGAGAGGTCGTTGTATTTCCCCGGCAGGCCTGTCGCTCACTTTCTCTCTCCGAGCGCGTAATCGCTTGGCAGGGCCGCGTTTTCTACTAGCAAAATTCTAAGGATTGATTATACTGATAGGCGTTACTGCTGATGGAGACGAAGCACGGTGAGAACCGAAACGGCTAAAAGCGCCTTTGAACGATTGCCCACCGGAACAGAAACCATTCTGGTGGTCGATGACGACAATAACGTGCGCGCCTTGATTCGAGAAACTTTGAAGATGAAGGGCTACCATGTCTTAGAGGCCCAATTTAATAGCGGCGCCTTAATGGCCTCGGGACGACATCGAGGGCCCATTCACTTGATGATTGCCGATGTCATGATGCCCGGACTCAATGGCCGAGAGCTGGGTCGCCGGCTCGAATCGCTGCGTCCGGATATGAGGACTCTCTACATTTCCGGCTATCCCCGTGAAGTCCTTTTAGAGGAGCATATTCTCGAGGACGGATCGGTGTTTCTTCAGAAACCGCTCAGTCCGGAGACGCTGCTGCCGAAAGTCCGGGAGCTTTTGGATGCAACCGGAGGGTACCATCAGAGTACGGATCACGCAAATGACGAATTCGTGCTGAACATGTTGCAGTCGTTGCTGACCAGGAAGAAAGAATTCGAGCTCTCCAAAGAGCAGACGGCAAAGCTCGAAGCGCTGTTGATCGAGTACGAGGAAGCGCGGCTGGCGTGTGAAGCCGAATTTATGGTCGCTGAGTTGCACATTCAGACACTGGCCCAAGATGATCAGACGCCCGCTGCTGAAATTGAAGCGGCGCTTCGGAATTCAGAACGGGCCCAGACGACCGCGCGTTTGGAAGGTCTTAAGGCATTGCAGGCTGCTGAAGCCATGCTCTCCTCCGAGCAACGACAAAGGATGGTGGCTGCATACCCTCACGGGAGACGACGGGTAGGAGACCCCATGCGTCCGCTGTAGCTTTTGACTCTCTGTACGCTTCCGTTAGGATGCACACTCTCTCGGTTTCATAAACTCGATCAAGCGGTTCTCTGCCCAAAATACATCTTCTTCCGCCTGCGGCCGTTGCACAAATCCGCAATGACCACCCTGCCGAGGCGCGATAAACCGAATGTATGTATTGCTGTGGAGCGCGGGTGTGTCGAAGATTCGATACGGGATGAAGGGGTCGTCCTGAGCCGTCAGGACAAGAGTGGGGACTGCAATCTGTTGAAGCACATGGCGAGCGCCGACCCGTTCGTAATAGTCTGCGGCGTTGAGGAATCCCCCATCAGGAGCGGTATAAACGTCATCAAACGCCCGCAAGCTCCGAATGGATGAAAGCGCCGTGACATCAAAACGATCGGGAAACAGCGCCGCTTTGCGCTTGAGCCTAGCCTGCATGCTGGTTAAAAAATGTCGATGATAGATCCAATTGCTCCGCTGCTCTAGGGCCGCCACGCAGGCCGCGGGGTCGATATTGGGACATACGGCCATTACGCCTTTGAGTGGCGCGAACGAAGCCTGCACTTCTCCAGCCATTCGCAAGACCAAATTTCCGCCCATAGAGTAACCCGCGAACCATAAACGCTCAAGTCCATCTTTCTCGGCCAGCTCCGTGGCAACGGCCAGGAGATCCGCGGTCAGACCGCTATGGTACAGCGTCGGTGTTTCATGTTCCGTCCCGCCACAATTGCGCTGATTGATCCGAATCGTATTGAACCCGGCTCGCCACGCCTTTGTCGCAATGCCACGCATATACCGTGACTCGCTGCAGCCTTCCAGCCCATGGACCAAGAGGAGCGTCCCATGTCCCGGAGGGTGTGGCTGCCAATGACAGTAACCTAAAATACGAGAGCCGGCCGCGACGGTGAACAAGCGAGGTTCACATGGAATTCCTCGTAAGAGGCCATGGCGCGGCCACCACCGCGGTGCGATGGTCATTGTATGGGGATTGCGCATCAGTGGGTGAGGAATAAATGGAATGACCCCATTGATGATTGACATGCCGTATTTTAAACTCGGGTCCCGGCGGGCTTCAATCAACGCGACATGGAATGGATGACCCGTTTGGCGTATGATAATGGCGCCATTAACGAGGAGCGGTATGATTCAAGAACGTATTGAAGAAGTGACGCGTGCAAATCAGGACTTTTATCAAGCGTTCGAACATCTTGATATTGCGCGGATGGATCAAATCTGGGCAAAGCAAGATTATGTTACGTGCATTCATCCAGGTTGGCCGCATCGCGTGGGTTGGCCGGCGGTGCGCGACTCCTGGGTGTTAATATTCAACAATACGTTCTCGATGAAGTTTGAGTTGGCCGATATCTTAGTCCAGGTGGCCGGCGATCTGGCCTGGGTCATTTGCATGGAAAATATCACCAGCTACCAAGGAGAGACGACCCAGGAGAGTCAGATTCTCGCAACCAATCTTTATGAGCGGATAGAGGGTCGATGGTACCTTATCCACCATCACGGATCGCCGGTGATGGGGTGAGGGTGGTGGAGGGCGGGGGGCGCCCTTTGTGCTCGCACACCGCGCACGTTAAGAAAGTGCTCGGTGCATGCGCGCAGAGAATGGCGACCCTCCCGCCCTCCGGTCATTTCTAGATGCGAAGAGTGAAGAAGAAGTTGGAGGAGGGAAGGGACGGCGTGCTCCCAGAGCGCGCACAATCGGAATGTGCTCGCTCGATGGGCGAAGGGGAGGTCAGCCTGACCGACTCTCGCGTTGTTTTAGAGAAAAGAGAGCGCTGGAAAAGCGTAGAGGATAGAGGGCGAAGGAAGGAATCACTTTAGTGCTGAACCATGAAAAGAAGAAACAGAGCAAGCTATTCGGCCGCCATGACGGTTTTTCGCCATTCGGTGACAATCGTGTCTCGCTCGTTCATGGTCATGCCGGCATATTTCGTGAACATCGCGGGGCCACGACGACGTCGCCATGTCACAAAATTAATGAAATGTTCTTTGCAGAGGGAAGTAGTCCCGCCGGGCGCATAAGCCTGGTTCGTGCAGCCTTCAATTAAGCAACGTTCGTCGTTCATAGGAATCTTGTTCCTTTCCACAAGGAATATCAGCACTAGTATGCCGGACCTTCTTTCATGGTTGCAAGAGGTACACCGGTGTTCGCCCCTGTCCCATGCACGCATGCAGCGATGGGCTCATGGGCAGGGATAGTTGAAATGCGGACCTATCAGTTATGATTCTCCGTCGTATTCCCATCGCCATCGGCTCATTTCTTCTTGCGGCCCTGCTAGCATGTGAGCCCTCCTATCGGCCGGGACTGCCGCCAGGCAGTCCGTTTGCCGACGAGGAACCGAGTGACTCAATCTTACAACACGGGGTCGCGACGGGCGATGTCAGTAGTCATGCTGCACGAGTATGGCTCCGGACAAATGGCGCGTCGGCGGTTCTAGTGGAATGGATGGATGGGGTGGCATCATTCAAATCCGCTCCTCTCCAGACCACTAAAGATCAGGACTATACGACTTCGGTGTTGCTCGATGACCTGAAGCCGGAGACTGCCTATCGATATGTCGTTCGGGCCGGCCCACCGGATGAACCCACAGACCGCGGGCGAATCGAGCACACTGCGGAAGGCCGGTTCACCACGCCGCCTTCAGATGATCACGCCAAGCCGTTCACGTTTCTGTGGAGTGGTGACCTGGGAGGGCAACAACGCTGCCGTCGAACGCCGTCGGGCTATGCGATCTTTGATGAGATGCTTCGCCGCCGACCACATTTCATGATTTTCTTAGGCGACACAATTTACGCCGACGATCGTTGTCCTTCCCCCCCGAATGCGCCGGGGAGCGAGTCGACCGCATCATCACTGGATGAATACCGTGCCAAACATCGATATCAACGGCAGGATGCCGCTCTGCAACGCTTTTTAGCAGCCATACCGGTTTATGCGATTTGGGATGATCATGAAGTCCGTAATAATTTTTCGGGTCCTATCGATCCGCTGATGCCGGCCGGACGTCAGGCGTTGCTGGAATACTGGCCCATTATGGCCCCGAAGGAGGATCCATTCCGGCTCTATCGAAAGTTCCGATGGGGGGCTGATGCAGAGGTGTTCATTTTGGACACCAGGCAATACCGCAGTTTCAATGGTCAGAAAGATGGGCCCAACAAGACCATGCTTGGAAGCGCACAGCGCGAATGGTTAATAGAGGGGCTCACCAAATCCACGGCAACATGGAAATTTATCGCGACGAGCGTGCCGCTTTCCAATCAAAAAGGCGGAACGCTCCTGCTGCCGGGCAATGACAGTTGGGCTCGAGGTTCGGATGGGACCGGGTTCTTCACCGAACTGCGCAGTATCGTCGATAGCCTTCTAGCGCACCGCATTTCCAATATCGTCTGGCTCGCCGGGGATGTGCACTATGCGCAGGTGAACGATTATGATCCGGACGGGGACGGCATCACGGATTTCTATGAGTTTATTTGCGGTCCTCTCTCGGCCGCCTATGCAAGGCCGGTCCCTCCTAGTACCGATCTTAAGCCTAGGAGCGTGTTTAGCGAAGGCGGTTTTGCCAACTTTGGCGCGGTGACGGTTGAGGGGTCGAATTTACGGCTTGCCATCGTAGATGAGTCGGGGACCCCTCGCTTCGAACGCACCATTCAGGCACGAGCGTCGAGTCCTCGATAGACCCCTTGCATTCTGCAACACCTCACAGGTACCGTAACAATCTGTTTGGCACTCATCCCGCGTTCATCGAAATAAGCGGCGGCAGCGTGCCGATGGGCAAATATACGACGTGATAGTCAGCATATTCGGATGGAAGGAGACGATGTTATGGCGGGTTCGATGACAGCAGAAGAAGTGTGGAAACAAGTTCAAGATGCAGCGGCGTCCGCGACTGCTCCCGACGAGAAAGCGCTGCAGATCGATTACAACGCGCTCCGCGAAAACATTCAGAAGGCGCTGGGCAATCGGAAGGTTGCGATGATACACATCAATCGCTTTCTGCCGGAAGGGTACGAGGATCAGGGACGATTTAATGTTCTCTTACTGACCGGCGGAAAGGTCGTCTACGATATGGTCGTCGGCGATTCGTACTTTCGCTACGACATCGTGTCGGTCAACGATTTGGATAAGATTCAGCTTATCGATGCGGTGTGGGAAAATCGAGAGAAGCGACGGGAAGAGCCGTTCCTCAGTCTTCGGCTGATGCATGCTGATGAGACGCACTTGTTGCTGGCATTGGATAACGACGAGCGCAAGAGCCTCTTGGCGTTTACGGAGGCCGTCTCAAACGCGCGTCATCCGGAGAATTAACACGTGACGGCGGAGTGTGCTTACGATCCTATGAGGAGGTGTAGAGCGGCAACGGGCGGACCGTCGCGTCGTAACGTTGCCCGTCGATCTCGACGGTTAGTGTGGTGCCTGGCGATGCAAGGTCCCGCAAAGGGAATCCAAATGCGATGGAGCAGCCGAATGACGGGGAGTGGGCCGCGCTGCTAACCCAGCCGACCTCCCGTTCACCGCTGAACAATTTGGCCCCCATTTTGGGGATCACCGGATCCAGAAGGACTAGAGCAACCATTCGGCGGCGGACACTTCCATAGGTGTCCATTCGAGCGACGACTTCTTGCCCGGGATAACAGCCCTTGCTCAAACTAAAGGCCTTGCCTTCCAAGTTGGCTTCCGGTGGAACAATCTCCTCCGTTAGCTCGGTTCCCGCCTTAGGGAATCCGGCTTCAAGCCGAAGCATTTCGCGCGCCTCGGTTCCAAACGGCTTCAGCCCCATCGGTTCGCCAACGACCCATAGCCGTTCCCAGACCGAAACGAGTGCGTCCGCTGGAATCAAGATTTCGACATCCGTCTCGCCGGTTTCTTCCGTCCGCACCAGAAGAGCTTGGTGACCGTCGATCTCCTGTGTCAGGAACGTTAGTGGCTGCAACTTGCCGACATCGCATCCAAACGTCTCCTGGATCAACATAGGAGCCTGAGGGCCGCTGATAAGGAGGAGTCCCCAGGACTCCGCGGCATTTTCCATTTTGGCTTTTGTACCGTACAAGAGAAATTTGCGTAACGCTTGAAAGGTCGTCTCGCCAATCTCGCCGACGTCTTCCACCATCAGCGCATCGGGGAGCGCGTACACCCGAAAATACGACAGCATCTTGCCTTTATGTGTAAGAAGGCTTGAATAGAGCCCGTGGCCCGCTCTGAGTGGCAGAATGTCATTGCTGATGATGCTCTGCAGCCATTTCACCCGGTCGTCACCCGTCACGCGAAGCTTCCCACGGTGAGAAAGGTCGGCGATGCCGACTTTATTTCTCACGGCCGTGTGTTCTGCCACCGGATCACCGTAATTCCGGGGAACGTCCCACCCGGAGACTTCTTCGAACGTGGCCCCGTGTTTCGCGTGCTGGCCCTGAAGGCGTAGCTGTCTCATTCGTTCTTCTGTCCTTGTAATGGTGTACTACTGATGCACAGGACTTCTTCGACTAATCCTCGGGTCCGCGCCGAAAATTCGTTTCGAGACACAATCTTGGTCACCCCTAATTCCTTTGCCTTCTTCCAGGTGTCCACCTCTTCATGATTGGCATAGGCTAACGTGGGCATCGATGTCCGGGATTGAGCTCCTTGTATATGACGTAGGGCGTCAAATGCATCAACCTTCTCGTCGTTCATGTTCAGGATAATCGCTGATGGAGCCGACGTGATGAGCTTTTCAGCAAAATCGCCCTGCGTTCGAGCCCGCTCCAGCACATAGCCATGAGGGAGCAACGCATCCCGAATCTTCGTATAGAAGAAGATATCGGTCACCGCCACCAGAATCGTCTTCTTGTCATTGTCCATTGTTTTCTTCTGTAGCGGCTGCTCAAAATGGTCTTGAGCGAGGCCGCAGGTGAAGTCAAAGCCGGAGGCGTAGCCTTTGGGCTACGTTGAGGACTTTGATGAACCGAGAACGAAGCCCAAGGCCATTTTCAGCAGTCGCTTAATTGAGCATGCTGATGACCCGGCCTAACGCCTTCTTCGCCAACGAATAATTTGGGTTGAGTGTCAGAGCTTTCTTATAACAATCGATGGCTTCCGACCATTGCCCTTTGCGTTCATAGACCCGCCCCAAATTCAGATGCGGAAACGCCGGACTCTCATAGCGCCTCGCTTGTAATGCTTTTTCAAACCATGGAATGGCTTCGTCGTACTCGCCCTTTTCGATCAAATATGCCCCGATGTCGTTGTAGGGATTTCCAAATTCAGGATCGACTTGGATCGCATGCTGACACTCTTCGATCGCATCGTCGAGTTGTCCCATGAAACTATAGGTCCAACCCAGGAACGTATAGGCTTCCGCCGTCGGATGGCTTTGGATCGACTGCTTGTAGAGGTTCACCGCCTCTTCCAGTTCGCCTTTCATCTGATGCTCGTAGGCCTTCTGGAAGTAGCTCCACGCTTCCTTCTTATCCTCTTCGCGTCCTTCGCCTTGAATCAAAAAATCTTGAATATCCATAATTAGCCTGTTGAAAAAGGCATGTTCACACCCACTTGCCCCAAGCGTGCCAAGTTGCCCTCCTTCACGCTGTGCGTTCTCGGCACACACAGTCCCCCACGCACCCGCGGGAAAGAGCCGGTCTTGGGTGGCTCCGGGGTGGGCGCCTGAAATAAGGGTACGTTTCCGGTCGTTTCTCGCCAGTGGCCTCGGTGGCTGATCTTTTGAGCAGCCTGCCAGGCCAACAAAAATAGGAGGACTAGTTACTCCTGTTTTAGCTTCTTCTTAATCAGCTCAGCTCCGTAACGCCCGGATAGTAACATCGAGCCGAACGCCGGGCCCATACGCGGCGTGCCGTGCACGGCCGAGACGGCGAGCCCAACGACGAAGCAATTGGGATAGACCTCGCCCGTATGCTCCATGACATCTTCTTCTGACCGTGAGACCCACATCGCTCCGTTCCCGGGAACTGTTTTGTACAGATTCCGGCGATGCAACAGGTTTACGACGACGGCATCGTGACCGGTGGCATCAACCACTATTTTACTCTCCAGCGCGATCGGATCGACATGGATGATATCATGCCCTGCCATCTCGGCCGTCGTGTTATTGACCACCACGCCTTCCAAGATCCCGTCTCGCCGCAAGATGAGGTCGACCACGCGGGTCAGGTTCATAATTTTTGCTCCAGCCTGGTACGCGCCGGCGATCAATCCCGCCGTGGCATGAGGCGGATCGACGATGTACATGCCTTCGCAGTCCTTGATTTGTTTGCACGGGACACTGAGTTCACCCAAAATTTCATTGGCTGGCGCACAAATCGTAGCCTTGTTCATAAGGTAGCCGCCGGACCAAAAGCCGCCGCCTAACGCGAGGGATTGCTCGATGACAAGGGTGCGGAACCCCATCATGGCGAGATCGCGAGCGCAAATGAGGCCCGACGGCCCGGCGCCGACAATGATCACGTCGCTTTCGATCAGTTGGTCAAACTCTTTGTACCACTCACGCGCGATCTGACGAGTGATGTCGCGCTCGCGCAGCGGCGCCGGTTTTACCTTCCCCATGCGATACTCCTTCAAAGGATGCCGAAAACGACCACCTTCACACCCTCCCTCACGAGACGCGCCGAGACGCGTCCGTTCCCGAGGTTCGTTCTCCGTTCGTCAACATCCTCAACGTACCCCAGAGGGTACGCCTGCGGCGTTGACTTCACCTGCGGGCTCGTTGGATGACCGTTTTAAGCATCCTTTCCTGCTACTGGTAAATTTCTGCTCCAGATTTGCGGAACTCTTCGGATTTCTCTTTCATGCCGACTTCGAGCGCTCGCTCCTCATCCAACTGCTTCTGTACGGCATAGTCCCTGACATCCTGTGTAATTTTCATGGAACAGAAATGCGGACCGCACATGGAGCAGAAATGCGCGACTTTGGCAGCATTATCCGGGAGGGTCGCGTCGTGAAAGATGCGGGCCGTATCCGGGTCGAGCGACAGATTGAATTGGTCTTCCCATCGAAATTCGAATCGAGCCTTTGAGAGCGCGTTGTCCCGCGCTTGTGCGCCTGGATGGCCCTTGGCCAAATCAGCGGCATGTGCGGCGATCTTATACGTGATCACTCCGACTTTCACATCTTCCCGGTTAGGCAGGCCGAGGTGTTCTTTCGGTGTGACATAGCAGAGCATCGCACAGCCATACCAGCCGATCATCGCGGCGCCGATGCCTGATGTAATATGATCGTATCCGGGCGCGATGTCGGTGGTCAGCGGGCCGAGCGTATAGAACGGCGCTTCATCACACTCTTTCAGTTGCTTCTCCATGTTGACCTGGATCAGGTGCATGGGGACATGGCCCGGCCCTTCGATCATCACTTGCACGTCGTGCCGCCATGCAATTTTCGTCAGTTCGCCCAATGTCTCCAGCTCGGCGAATTGCGCGGCATCGTTCGCGTCGGCAATCGAACCCGGGCGCAGACCGTCTCCTAGGCTAAAGGAGACGTCGTAGGCCTTCATGATTTCGCAGATCTCCTCGAAGTGCGTATAGGCGAAATTCTCCTGATGATGCGCCAAGCACCACTTCGCGTGGATGGAGCCGCCCCGCGAGACGATGCCCGTCATGCGAGACGCAGTCATCGGGACATAGGGTAATCGCACGCCGGCGTGAATAGTAAAATAGTCAACGCCCTGCTCGGCTTGTTCGATTAAGGTATCCCGGAAAATGTCCCACGTAAGCTCCTCGGCCTTTCCCCCAACCTTTTCCAGCGCCTGATAGATCGGCACGGTTCCGATAGGGACTGGAGAATTGCGAAGAATCCACTCACGCGTTTCATGAATGTTTTTGCCGGTGGACAAGTCCATGACCGTGTCTCCGCCCCAGCGGATGGACCAGATCATCTTATCGACTTCTTCTTCGATGGAGGAGGCGATGGCGGAGTTGCCGATATTGGCATTGATCTTCACCAGAAAGTTGCGGCCGATAATCATCGGTTCGCTTTCTGGATGATTGATATTTGCCGGAATGATGGCCCGTCCGCGCGCCACCTCATCACGCACAAATTCCGGAGTAATTGTGGGCGGAATGCGAGCGCCCCAGGCCTGTCCCGGATGCTCCGCAACCCCGCCTCCATGGCTCTTGTTGCCGGGGATCAGGTCGCGTCCTCTCTCACGGCGCTGATTCTCGCGGATGGCGATGTACTCCATTTCGGGCGTAATGATTCCCTTGCGTGCGTAATGCATTTGGCTAACGTTGTGGCCGGCTTTCGCGCGAAGCGGCTTGCGGATGTGCTGAAATCGCAGCTCGGCCAATTTGGGGTCCGAGGCGCGCATCCGTCCGTAGGTAGACGTGACGTTCGGCAACTCCTGAACATCGTTGCGGCTCATAATCCATGACCGTCGGTGAGGGGAAAGGCCGGCACGGATATCGATGGTGACGTTCGGATCCGTGTACGGTCCCGACGTGTCGTAGACGGTAACCGATCGGTTTTCGACGGCAGGCCCTCCATTGGCCGTCCTTGTCGGCGTGAGCTGAATTTCACGCATCGCGACACGGACTCCCGGCAAAGTCCCATCCACGTACACTTTACGAGATGCGGGAAACGGAGCGGTGGTCAGTGTCGTATCAACGGTGTAATGCCCATTGCCTGTTCCGCTTCCGTTCGCCGTGTCTCGGCCGCTGTGTGAAGGTTGTGGATGGCTCATGAGATCCTCCGGTTATCCAAATAAAAAAGCCGCACCAGATTCAGGGTGCGGCTTGGTCTTCCAAAACTATCCGCTTCCCTACGCTGGCATTATCCAGGTCAGGTTCTGAGGGTTGTCCCTTCGGACTCTCAGCCTTTTGAAGACGGCTCCCCTAGCTAGGGAACGATCCTACACCTTGGTTTTTCTCCCTGTCAATTGGGCATTTCGGCCTATTAGCCTATGAACTAGGCCGGAAGATTCATTGATTGTCGGCAGGGGCTATCGTACAATTCATTGTATAATTGGTTCATTGTTGTGACGGGTGGCCGCCATGAAGGGACTCCAGAGGCAATGAAATTGCTTGAGACAACAGAGCTACCGCTGATCGACTATCAGCATTTGTCGGCTAAGGAGCTCTTTGCCCGCACGGCGGCAGCGAAGCGCACGCTCGGCGATAACGTTCTGATCCTGGGACACAACTACCAGCGCGACGAAGTCATTGAGCATGCAGATCTTCGGGGTGATTCCCTGATGCTGTCCAAACTGGCGGCGCAGCACGCCGAACGCCCCAATATCATTTTTTGTGGTGTGCATTTCATGGCTGAGACCGCTGACATTCTAAGCCGGTCACAACAAACTGTGATTCTCCCGGACCTCGCTGCCGGATGTTCGATGGCGGATATGGCTGCGATCGAGCAAGTCGAGCAGTGTTGGGAGACGCTCGGCCGCATTCTGCCCGTCGAAGAGACGGTCATGCCGGCCGTCTACGTCAATTCCGCTGCCGTGCTCAAAGCCTTTTGCGGCGAGCATGGCGGCATTACATGCACGTCTTCCAATGCCCGCGCCGTTATTGAATGGGGATGGGCCAGGCGGGAAAAGATCTTATTCTTCCCGGACGAGCATCTGGGGCGCAATACGGCCAATAAAATGGGGATACCGCGCGATCAAATGATTGTGTGGGATCCGAATATGCCTAAGGGCGGGAACACGGTCGACGCGATCAAGCGCGCACGGCTGATCTTATGGAAAGGCCACTGCAGCGTCCATCAAATGTTCCAACCCGCGCACGTGGATTATTTTCGAAAGCAATATCCGGATGGGAAAGTCATCGTGCATCCGGAATGCCACGAGAACGTTGTCAATAAGGCCGATCTCGTCGGGTCCACGGAGTTCATCATCAAGACCGTAAGTGCCGCTCCTGCCGGTACGATATGGGCGGTGGGAACAGAACTCAATCTCGTCAACCGTCTCAAGCGGCTCCAACATGATAAGCGGGTCTTTTTTCTCTCGTCCACCGTCTGTCAATGTGCCACCATGTTTCGTATTGACGCTTCCCACCTGTGCTGGGCGATAGAGAATCTGGCGGAAGGACATGTGGTCAACCGTATTGTCGTGCCGGATGATGAGAAGATCTGGGCAAAGATCGCCTTGGATCGTATGATGGCGGTCAGTTAAACGCAGGCCTCATCATTCGACAATTCTTACCCCAGCCGAAATTTCTTCTTGCAGAACGCCGTGCGCTAGATTAACTACAACGTGATGGATTACAAAGCCACCCTCAATTTGCCTCGAACCGATTTTCCCATGAAGGCAAATCTGCCTCAGCGGGAACCGGAGATGCTTGCGTGGTGGCAGCAGGAAAGATTGTACGAGCAGCTCCAGGAAGCGGGAAAGGGCCGGCCGCTGTATGTACTCCATGATGGTCCACCGTATGCGAACGGACGGATTCACATTGGCCACGCCCTTAATAAGATTTTGAAAGACATCATCATCAAGTCGAAGACGATGGCCGGATTTCATGCGCCGTACGTACCCGGATGGGATTGCCATGGGCTGCCGATCGAGCATCAAGTGTTGAAGGAATTAGGTGAGAAAAAGAGTCAGCTTGATACGCTGACGATCCGGAAGCTGTGCCGCGAGTATGCTGAGAAGTACGTCACCATCCAGCGTGATGAATTCAAGCGGTTGGGTGTATTCGGTGACTGGGATCATCCGTATCTCACGATGGATCCGGCCTATGAGGCGACAGTTCTGCGCGCATTCGGTACATTCGTGGAGAAGGGGGGCGTCTACAAGGGACTCAAGCCGGTTCTCTGGTGCACGTACGATCAGACGGCTTTGGCGGAAGCGGAAGTTGAATACGAGGATCACACGTCGCCCTCGATCTATGTCAAGTTCCCAGTCGCTCAGTCTCCAAGCGTCCTCAGCAGTCTCTTTCATCTTCCATTTCCCGGGGATGGGACACAGGTGTCCGTGGTGATCTGGACCACGACTCCATGGACCCTTCCCGCAAATCAGGCCGTCTGCCTTCATCCCGACATCGAATATGCCTTCGTGAAAGTCGGCACGGAAGTGTTCATCATCGCCCAACCATTGGTTGAGTCGGTCGCGAAGGCGTGTTCGTTTTCGGCCTATACGATATTGGGTACAAAAAAGGGGAGCGAAGGATTCGAGGGGTTGGAGACGCAACGTCCACTGACAACCGGACTATCGCCGATCCTGCTCGGGGACTTCGTCACGCTCGATCAAGGTACGGGTGCCGTTCACATTGCCCCCGGACATGGGCAAGAAGACTATGTGTTGGTGCTGTCGCACAATGCCACAGCGAGGCCAGGCGAACGGCTCGAAATTCTCGCTCCCGTCGACAACGCCGGGCGGTTCACGGATGTGGTGAAAGAGTTTGCCGGACAGCATGTGTTCAAGGCAAATCCCGCCATCGTCGAATTGCTGAAAGCCTCGGGCCGACTCCTCGGCCATGGATCGATCACGCATTCCTATCCCCACTGCTGGCGCTGCAAGAACCCGGTAATTTTCCGGGCGACGGAGCAATGGTTCGTCTCGATGGAGACGAATCAGTTACGTCAAAAGGCGATGGAGCAGATCGAACGGAAAGTGAAATGGATCCCATCATGGGGTAAAGATCGCATCGGCGGGATGATATCCAATCGACCGGATTGGTGCCTGTCCCGTCAACGTGTATGGGGCGTTCCGATTCCCGGTTTTACGTGCGCGGGATGTCAGACCGTCTTAGCGGATCCAACGGTAATTCAGCATGTCGCAGAGCTCGTCGCGAAACATGGGGCGGACATCTGGTTCCAAAAATCGGCGGCCGAGATGGTTCCTGCAGGAACCACATGCGCCAAGTGTGCCAAGACTTCGTTTGAAAAGGAGAAAGACATTCTTGACGTGTGGTTTGAATCCGGCGTGAGCTATGAGGCTGTGCTGAAGCCGCGACAGTGGTGGCCGGCTGCCTTGTACCTCGAAGGATCGGATCAGCACCGCGGCTGGTTTCATAGCGCCTTGCTGGCCGGTGTCACGACCGACGACCGCGCGCCATATGATGCCGTGCTCACGCACGGGTTTGTCCTCGACGGCCAAGGTCGAAAAATGTCGAAGTCAGCCGGCAATGTAGTCGCGCCGCAGGACGTGATCAAGCAATCCGGCGCCGAGATTTTACGACTGTGGGTCTCCGCCCAAGACTATCGCGAGGACCTCCGGATTTCGAGCGAGATTCTGAACCAGCTGATCGAGGCGTACCGAAAAATCCGCAACACGTGCCGGTTCTTGCTCAGCAATCTCTATGACTTCGATCCGTCGATTCATGCCGTTCCCTACGAGCAATTGCCGGAATTGGACCGCTGGGCACTTACGCGCCTGGCCGACCTGATTCCCCGCGTCACGAAGGCCTATGAGGATTTTGAGTTTCACGCGATTTTCCACGCGCTCAATAATTTTTGCTCCGTCGACATGAGCGCCGTCTATCTAGATATTCTGAAGGATCGTCTTTACACATTTCGCAAAGACTCGCCGCTTCGCCGAAGCTCGCAAACCGTGCTGCTGGAGATCGTGGTCGCGCTGACTAAACTCATGGCGCCGATTCTGAGTTTTACGGCTGAAGAAATTTGGCGGGCTTTGGCGGCGACGATGAAGTGTGATGGCAAGGCTGATAGCGTACACTTGGGTTTCTTTCCAAGAGCGGATCAAAGATGGGTGGATGAAAGTCTTGCGCGGCGTTGGAACCGGCTTCTTACATATCGAGAAGAGGTTCAGTGGCATCTGGAGTTATCTAGGAAGAATAAGGTTATTGGGTCCTCCTTGGAGGCTCAAGTTACTTTGGCGGCCAAACCGGAAGTGTATCAATTTCTTAAACACTATGAGTCTGACCTGTCGACATTACTTATTGTCTCAAAGGTAAAGCTTGAATCTAATTCAACAATAGCATCAGACATTATGACAAGTGTTCAGAAAATTAATGTTCCCAAGTGCGAACGTTGCTGGAACTATCGTGAAGCTGTGGGTATCGATAAGGATCATCCGACACTCTGTGATCGATGTCTTGAGGCGATTCGGTGATGAGCAGGAATGCCCGATATCTCATTCTCGCATTCCTTACCGTGTCGACCGTGGTGCTGGATCAAGTCAGCAAAGTGCAGATCATGCAGACCATGCGGTTGCATGAATCGATTCCCATATTTCCGGAATTTTTCAGTCTCACCTACATTCGCAATCCTGGAGCGGCTTTTGGCTTGCTGGCCTCCAGCGGTCAGGCGTTTCGGCTAATCTTCTTCGGGGTGACGTCGGTTTTTGCGTTGGGGTTGCTCGGCATGATTTTCTTTCGCCTACGTCAGGACGATTGGGTGGGGCAGCTCAGTATCGCGGCGATTCTCGGCGGCGCCATCGGTAATTTATTGGACCGCGTGCGTTTCGGAGAAGTCATCGACTTCTTAGACTTCTCTATCAATGGCTACCATTGGCCCGCCTTCAACGTGGCCGACGCCGCAATCAGCGTCGGTGTCTTTTTTCTCATTCTTCACTTCGCGCTGGATAAGAAAGAGGAGGAGGGAGTGCTGCAGCAGGGCCGCCTATAGCAGCGCTTCGACGTCCTTTTACGTTCCGGCGACGTGCCGATGCCTCTGTCGCGCGATCATCTTTAACCTGCCACGTGGTCCATGGGTCGGCTCGCCGTGTCGAGTGCTTCTTCCACTGTGGATTTCAATGCGTCTGCATCCAATAGCTTTGATAAAAATCCGCTTGCCCCCATTTCGACGGCTTTCGATTCGAGCCCTTCGGTGAGGTATTCGGACATCAATAAGATGGGAAGCTTTGGGCGAATCGCTCGTATGCGATGAATGAGCTCCGTGCCAGTCATTTCAGGCATGCATTGGTCGACGATGACCAAATTATAATCGAAATTGACAATGGCCTCCCAGGCGCGTCGGGCAGAAAGACAGACGTTGACTTCGGCATGGGAGAGTTTGGTGCGGAGCGTGGCTGCGACGGCATCCAAAACGGTTGGACTATCATCGATGAGAAGGATTTGCGTCGGGGCGTTCTCTTGTGGCTTTGTCGCTTCATCATCGAGCCAGCGAATCTGGTAATGATCTTCCTCGAAACAATGTTTCCCCTCGTGATTGATGGAACGTTGACATTGAACGACTAGACGGGTTCCCTCACGATCAAGATCGTGGCCGGCTGGACATCGGTCCGGGTCATTCGTGTTCATGGGTGGCCTCCTCAATAGTGGTGTGAGGCGTCGATCGGAATCCGCGGTGAAGACGTCCTCGTTGACAAGCGAAAGATTTCTGGAGAGACATATTTCGACACTCCCGTTTGCCACCGCGGCCGCTCGCGGCAGACTGCAAGTCGCGCGGTAAACTCACACTGGTCAATCATATGGGGTGAGCACAGCGGCTCCTTCCGGACGACATGTCAATGGGCTTAACGCCTACATCATTGATGCGCTATATCCTACGCTAATTCTTGAAAAAGAAAATTCGTCAAGATACTGCAGAGAGATTACGTAATGTGCCGCATGACGTAGCCAGAGACAACATCGTCTTGGATGTTGATCCTGATGAGAAATGTAATGTGAATTCGCGGCGCGGAGGGATAGGACGATAGCGGTATGGATGCTACGTGGAGAGGTTCACGATGAAGCCACCGTGCTCTTTGAGTTGCCGCTGTTGTTCCATGGAGAAGAACGCCAGCGGTTCACTGTGACAGAATCGACACTCTTTCGTGGTCACCGACGCTCCGGCCTCGCCGATGTTTTCCAGGTGTTGCTTTGCGAGTTTGAGGGCAGTCGCTTCATCCGTCGTCATGACATCAAAGTGCAGTCTGCCTTGCTTGCCGTTGACCCATGTGTCAAACACCTTGACGGTGTCGGTCGAGGTCTCTGTCATCTTCTCCTCCTGTCGATTGGTTCGTCATACTGACTAGTAAAACATAATCAACACGATGATGCCGAGCGCGATTCGATAATAGGCGAAGCTGGACAGCGTATGTTGTTTGACAAAGGCTAAAAATGCGGCGATCACGGCCCAGGCGACGAAGAAGGAGACGATGAGGCCGACCATGAGCGCGACAAGATCCTGCTGAGTGAAGATCGAGAACGACTTCAGCATTTTATAGGCCGTCGCGACGATCATCGTCGGCAGAGCCAGAAAAAACGAGTATTCCGTCGCGACGCGACGATCCATGCCGGCTAAGAGCCCTCCAATGATCGTCGCGCCGGAACGAGAGACGCCGGGGAACAAGGCACAGCACTGGGCCAGGCCGACCATGAGCGCAGTTCTGACGCTTACCTGGTCGAGTGTCGTCACATGAACCCGTTTGTGGGCCGCCTCGACCCATAAAATGATTGCGCCACCGACGATCAAGGCCGCCGCCACGGTCTGCGGCGTGAAGAGATGCTGTTCGATCCAATCGTGGGCGACAAACCCCACCAGGGCAGCGGGAAGAAACGCGATCAGCAATCCGATCAAAAACCACAGGCTGCGGTGTTGCTCGATTGAGCGCCTCAGAATACCGGCTGAGCCCGTTCCTTCCCATACACCGTGTCGCGGAGTACTTTGCAGCAGGTTCAGCAACGCGATCAACTCTTGAGCGGCCTGTGAAAACAGCGAGGCAATTTTGTGTCGTTCGTACACCATAATGGCCAGAATGGAGCCTAGTTGGATGGCGACTTCGGCCGTATCCGCCACCGCCCCCGTGAATCCCATTAAATGGCCGACGATAATCAGGTGCCCCGTGGACGAGACGGGAAGAAATTCTGTCAGGCCTTCCACCAGCCCTAAGATCGCTGCTAGTTCCAATCCAAGGGATGATCCGTCTGATTCGCGCATTCTCTGGTCCTCTTTCCATATGTTCGGAAGCGGGCGGCATCATCACAGACTGCCGGCAGCCAGTCAAGCCAGGGAGAGGCGCACACTCGGTAGGTCAGTCCTATGGGCCTCTACTATTGACAAAAGAGCGATGATCAACTACACATCAACTTTGTAGCTCACTGGAAACAGTGTAGCATGTGCGGGGACCAGGCTAGTGGAGGACGGGATGAAGACGTATGCAGTGATGGTCGTCATGGCATTCGCGCTGAGCACCTCGGGATGCGTCAGTAAAGATAAATACATGGCCGCGACGGCCGAAGTCGAGTCCAGCAAGGCCGATCTGGAAAAAGCGCGGGCTCAGAAAAACGCTCTGGACCAACAGGTAAAAAGTTTAAAAGATGCCAATGCGAAATTGACGGCCGATTCGGAATTCATGTCGGCGGAATTGCAGCGTATCAAGGACAGCCGGGATAAAGAGCGGTCGAATATCGACACCCGGACCAAAGATCTCGAGCAGAAACTCAAAGAAATGACGGCCCATCAGCGCATGTTGAAGCAGGAATACGAGGACGTTAAAAAGCACAACGAAACGCTCAAATCCACCGTCGCTCGATATCAAAAGGAACTGAAAGAGCGGGAACGCTCGATCTCGTTGCCGACGCCGCCGGCACAGCCAAAGTCGCCGGACTTGGTGCCCGCGCCGTCTGCAAAGACCGATACGGCTCCCTCCTTGCCGAGCGCCCCCGCTATCGCGGCGCCGCAGCCTGCGGCTCCATCAGCCGGCGTAGCTCCCGTCAACATCAATACGGCTTCGCCCAGCGACCTCGTATTGTTTTTGGGACTGACCAAGGATATGGCTGAACGAGTAGTCGCGAATCGTCCGTATAAGATTAAAGGGGAGTTGGTGGCCAAAAACATTATGCCGAAGGCCACCTTTGATCTGTTGAAGGACAGAATTACCGTCGCGCAATAAGGCATTTCATATGTCTGCACCGGAGGCTACTCGCCACGCGGCGGGTAGCCTCTTTTATTATCGACGAAAGACGCGGGTCTTTCGGCCCGCCATGTCCTTGCTCGTCCTGTGCGAAAGCTCGTAGAATGACCTCCATGCGGAAAGCCATTTGGATACTGAGTGTGATTGCGGTGGCAGTCGCTATTGGAGGATACGTATTTTTTAGCGGGGAACGCAAATCTCCGGTCCGCTACAAAAGTGCTCCGATCCAGCGTGGATCGATCGTGTCTGTCGTCACCGCCACGGGGTCGATCAACCCGATGACGACGGTGCAGGTCGGCAGTCAGGTGTCAGGCATGATCGAAAGCCTGCACGCGGATTTTAATTCCAGCGTCGCAAAGGGGCAGGTCGTGGCCCGGATCGACCCCTTCCCGTATCGTGCCAGGCGCGATCAGGCTGCGGCCAACCTCGCGAATGCGAAGGCCGTGCTGATTAAGGCGAAGGTCGACCTCTCCCAACGCAAACGAGAATTGGATCGGGTGCAATCTCTGGTCAAGCAAGAATTCGTGTCTCGAGCTGAAGTCGATACGGCGCTGACGGCGCATGAAGGTGCCATTGCGACGCTCGCGGTTTCAGAAGCGGCTGTGAAGCAGGCGGCAGCGGCCCTTGAGGCAGCTGAGTTGGATTTGACCTATACCGTTATTCGCTCCCCCGTTGATGGGACGGTTATTTCGAGACAGGTGGAGGTCGGCCAGCGTCTTTCGGCCAGTTTTTCCATTCCAACGTTGTTTTTGATTGCCGAAGACCTGACCCAGATGCAAGTGGATGCAGCGGTGAGCGAGTCGGATATCGGCGGCATGTCGATCGGTAAGGAGGCCACCTTTACGGTCGATGCCTATCCCGGAGTCCAGTTTCAAGGCCGGGTGCGGCAGGTCCGGAACGCTCCCGTCAGTGTTCAGAATGTTGTGACGTATGACGTCGTGGTGGGCGTAGAGAACAAAGACCTGCGGCTGAAACCAGGGATGACGGCCAACGTGGCCATTATCGTCGCTCAGGTAGACGATGCGCTGAAAGTTCCCAATGCAGCGTTTCGATTTACCCCAGCCAGATCAGAATTGCCCGAAGGTACCGCTGGACTGGCGGTTTCAACCTCTCAGGGCCACACCCCAGGCCACCGGGGTCCGAGTGATGCCAAGACTGTATGGAAAATGGGAACGTCTGGAGATCCCGAGCCGGTTCCAGTTCACGTGGGCATCTCCGACGGAAGCGTGACTGAAATTATCACGGACGCCCTGACAGAGACGGATGAAGTGATCATCGGTATTGAGGCATCCCGGAGCGGCCGCAAACCGGAATCCTTACCGCCTGGATTTGGCTCCGGGCAGCCGCGGCGTCCGCGCGAACGAGGAATGTAGGGAAGAGGAGGACTGGCCCCGTCTGTCCTCACGCAGCGGGCACTATAAGAATGCGCTCGCCGAACGTGCGTAGGGGAGGGGAAGCCCAGTCCTTCCTCTGTGAGAAGTTGTCAGAGGAAAAGGATATTGGGTTCCCTCATCGTTTGCCAAGATCTCTGGAAGATCTACCGATTGGGAGATGTCGAAGTTCAGGCGCTTCGTGGTCTGAGTGTCGCGATTGAGCAAGGCGAATTTGTGGCACTTATGGGCGCATCGGGCTCGGGTAAGTCGACACTCATGAATGTGCTCGGCTGTCTGGATGTCCCGACGAAGGGACACTATCGGTTGGGTGGCCGGGATGTCGCTTCTGCGACTCAGGACGAACTTGCGGATATTCGCAATCGGCAAATCGGCTTCGTCTTTCAAAACTTCAATCTTATTCCTCGCACGAGCGCCTTGGAAAACGTGCAACTTCCTTTGTTCTATAGGGGAGTGCCACTTCGTGACCAACGCGTTCGTGCCGCCGATGCGCTGAATCGTGTGGGACTGGCTGGGCACGGACACCACTTTCCGTCTCAACTGTCCGGTGGTCAACAGCAACGGGTCGCCATTGCACGTGCGCTCGTCGCGGCTCCGGCTATCCTCCTGGCCGATGAACCCACCGGCAATCTTGACACCGAATCGAGTCATGACATTATGGGGATTCTTGCCGATCTCAATCGACGGGACGGTCTCACCGTTCTTGTCGTAACGCACGATTCGGATGTCGCCGCCTATACCTCCAGGGAGGTCTTGCTGAAAGACGGGCACCTGGTCGGTGACCGGCACCGGATTCCGTCAGAGGTCGCGACGCAATAGACATGTTGGCCTTCGTGAGCATGACAATGGTGACGGCGTTTCGGGTGCTCGGGCGTAATCGACTGCGTGCGGGCTTGACCATGCTGGGAATCATCATCGGCGTAGGCGCCGTGATCGCAATGGTCAGCATCGGGCAGGGAGCCAAAGAAGCTGTCCGGGCGCAAGTCGCGACCATGGGGACTAATCTCATCATTGTGTGGCCCGGCTCCGCCACAGTCGGCGGCGTCCGCAGTGCGCAAGGGGGTGCCGTGACGTTGACCGTGGCCGATGCGCAAGAACTCAAGAAAAAGGTGCCGCTCCTCGTCGATACGGGCTGGGCCAAGCGCGACGTCATGCAGATCATTAACGGCAACAAGAATTGGAACGGCCCGGTGAATGGCATCTCGCCAAGCTATTTCACGATTCGGGATTGGTCGTTCACCGGCGGCGGTCCGATCAGCCAGGCGGATTTGGACTCAGCGGCGCGGGTCGCCGTCATCGGCCAGACCATTGTGGAGCAGCTATACGATGCCGGAGAAGAGCCGGTAGGCTCGACGATTCGTATCAAAAACGTGCCGTTCCGAGTCGTCGGCGTCCTCTCCCCAAAGGGGCAATCGGCGCAAGGGTCGGATCAAGACGATGTTATCTTTATTCCCTTCACTACCGCCGAACGGAAGTTGTTGGGGACACCGTTTCTCGGCATCGTCGGCGCGATTTTTGGTTCCACCAGCCGACTCGATGATCTGCCGGAAGCGGCGGAGGGCATTCGGGACGTCTTGCGGGCCCGTCATCGGCTTCAGCCGGATCAACCGGATGATTTCACGATCCGAACGCAAGTGGACATCGGCAAGCTACAAGAGGGCGCCGGTGAAACGTTAACGGCCATGATGTTTGCCATTGCCTCCGTTTCTCTTCTAGTCGGGGGCATCGGCATTATGAACATTCTGTTGGTGTCCGTCACCGAACGGACGAGGGAAATTGGCGTGCGTATGGCGGTCGGCGCGAAGCGGCGCCATATTCTCATGCAGTTTCTTATTGAAGCGATGACCTTGGGGCTTTTGGGCGGGGTATTCGGCATCGTCGTCGGGATTGCGGCAGCCCGCATCATGACCGCCGTAGCAGGCTGGCCGACTATTATTGCGCCGGGTTCGATCGTCGTCGCCTCTGTATTTTCCCTGTTCATAGGCCTGTTTTTCGGTCTGTACCCGGCGAATAAAGCGGCGCGGCTCAATCCAATTGAAGCCTTGAGGTATGAATAATCTTCCGTATTTGCTTTCCGCTGAGACGACACTCATCCATGGCAGAGTTCTGAGCCGGCGTCTAGGAAAAATCTATCATGCCTGTACAGGCGCGCGTGGAAAATTTTCCCAGGCGGGTTTCAGATGGTTTTAGAAAAGGCAGCCGCAGTTAGTGGCAAGGTGGTGAAGCGAGGATGCTGAGAGTGAGTTCCATTGACGGTGATTCGGCAGCCAGCTCTTTGTATAAATGCAGTTCAAGCACCCGATTGTCGTTAAGCCCCAACGCTTCGCACACAGCATCCTGTGTGATCTTCAGTCCCCCATCAATATCCCGGTGAAGGAGCGACATAAAACGGCACCGGATCGACAGCGCCACATAATCCGAGCGTAGCCTGAGGAGAAGTAACTGTTTATTGGTGGAATGCGACAGGGCGACAAGGATCTGTTGACCTATATCGACTTTATATCGCCGTCCGGCAGCGGATAGGATGCGTCGGCCAT
Organism: Nitrospira sp. Nam74; assembly: GCF_965152615.1. Lineage (NCBI taxonomy): Bacteria > Pseudomonadati > Nitrospirota > Nitrospiria > Nitrospirales > Nitrospiraceae > Nitrospira > Nitrospira sp. Nam74. Next base: position 1,393,805 of record NZ_OZ224220.1, read on the forward strand.
TCACCGTCGCATATTGATGGTTGATGCTCGGCGGGATCGGCAACGTAATAGTGAAGCGGTCCGGTTCAACCGCGGCTGGAGGAAGTACCGGGGGGATCACCGTCATCTGCAACAGACGCGCGCGAGACTTGCGGGTCACACGTCGCGTCTGTGGCAATTTCGTTGCACTTGCAGGTGCCGTCTGTGAAAGAGAATCAGAAGGCCGATAGCTGGTGAGTCGAACGGGATGCGCTGTGGTGTGGGACGGCGGTTTGCGCGACAGTGGCGGCCTCGCCTACAAAAGATTCAGAATCTTATTCAGGTTCTGTTCGTACTTATCTTCCGTACGGCTAATGTAGCGCCGCCATTCGGATGGATTCCACACTTCGAGGCGATTGTAGAGACCGACGATGATGATCTCAAGATCCTCATCCATCGGGACGTGCTTACGGAGACGTCCAGGGATTAAAATACGCCCCGTCTTATCGATGTCCGATGTGCCGACTTCAGACACGACAAAGTGCATGAACAACCGACTCTGGTCTTCATCCAGTTTGGTTTTCGTGCGCTCTAACACCTTTTCCCATTCGCCCGCTGAATAGACCCAGAGCGACTGATCGGTCCCTTTTAGGAAAACAACGCTGTTTCCTTCGAGTTCCAACCGCTCTCGAATAGGAGAGGGAGCAATGAAACGCCCTTTTTCGTCCACCTTGCAGAGATACTCACCTGCAAACATGGAATCGCCTCCTGGTCAGTCCGCTCGGTTGTGCTTAAGGAAAAGGCTCCCGAGGGCTCATCGTATCAAAGGCGGAGAAAATGTCAAGACTTTCAATCGTAGATCGCGTTACGCCAAATCCGGTGCGTCGGATTCCGCCATATCACTTCCGGCTTCTTCAATCGCTTCATCGAAGTCGTCCCCCATGTCTTCTCCCATCTCTTGGCCCATCTTCTTCATAAATCGAGCCATGCTCTGCGGGTCATTCTCATCCACATCGCCGAATTTGCTGGGATCCGCTAGGGACTCAAGCCGCGCTTCTTCCGACTTGGGCGACGCAAAGCGGGACATCAGGCGATCCAGTTTCGTCCCCCCACAAAATGTGCATGCCGCAGTGGAAGCCTGGTTGGCGCTCAGGATCAGCAGGCTGATTCGTTTTTTACAATCCGTGCAGCGATATTCATAAATAGGCATGGTATCCCTCGGGTAAAGAATACAGCGATCGGTTATCAGCCTTCAGCAACTGCTTGGACGGATTCCCCCTAAAGCTGCTGCTGAAAGCTGACGGCTGACAGCTAGACGGTTCTTGCCAATGTGCACACATACACGTCTGAGGCTCCGGCCTTGCGAAGTGCCTTGGCACATTCATTGACCGTGGTGCCGGTTGTAAATACATCATCGATGACCAGAACGCGTTTGCCGGCCACATCGTGAGGACGGCGAATAGCAAAGGCGCGCCGTAAATTTTTCAACCGTACGGCTCGGGTCAGTTCCGTCTGCGGGGCGGTCTCTCGTGTACGAACCAGGTTATCGTATGAGAGCGGAATGTTTCTCGCCTGACTCACACGGTCGGCCAACAACAGCGATTGATTATATTCACGGTTCCTCAGGCGTGCCGGAGACAGCGGAACCGGGATGATCATATCGAGGTGAACGGTCTCGATCGGCGCTCGGTCCATCAGCGCACCGAGTGCCTTTGCTAAGGCGACTTTCTTGCTGTATTTGAAGAGATGGACCGCCTCCCGAAGTGGCGATGCATATGGATAGAGAGACCACGCGCGGGTGTATGCGGGATGGTTGCGCCGACATGTGCCGCACATATGTTGCGGACTATACTCAAGCGCGCAAGAGGACACGAAGGGACGTCCGCAGCAGGGGCAAAATGGGCCGCGCAATGGTTGAATCGTGTCCCAGCAGGCGCCGCAAAAGAACGGCACAGGGTCACCGTTCAGCGGCATGTCACAGTTCCTGCACTGCACCGGAAGAACAGCATGGAGCAATCGTCGGACACCGGACATTATGGTCATCTGTGTCCTCGCGCATACGATTTGTAAGGACCATTTTACTCGCTGTCAAGTCGTGCCGTGTTAGGACGACGCCGAAGGAATGGCGTTTCTCTTGAAGGCTTGGTTCTTGTGGCATGTCTGATGGTGTGGTATAGGTTGGTTTCACAATATGGTGCAGAATCTCACGACGACAATTGCAGGCATTCGGTTCCCGACCTGTTTTATGAATGCCGCCGGAGCACTGTGCGTGACGGAGGACGAACTCCGGCGCTTAGGCCACTCGCATGCCGGCGCCATTGTTACAAAGTCAATGACCGTTGAGCCGCGTACGGGGAATCCTGACCCTCGCTATTATGCCTTTCCAAGCGGGTCCATTAATTCGATGGGCTTGCCCAATTTGGGGTATCTGGCGTATGCAAGCTTGATCCCGACGTTGCGTGAATTCGGGAAGCCTGTGATCGCCAGTGTGGCCGGTCTCTGTGAAGCGGACTTTATAAAGATCGCGACAGTGATCAACGACAGTCGCCCGGACCTGATCGAGGTCAACCTCTCATGTCCCAATATTCCCGGCAAGCCACAAATCGGATATGACGCTGAAGACTCTGAACGTCTCCTTGAACAAGTTCGGCGAGTCATTACTGTCCCGATGGGGGTGAAACTGCCGCCATATTTCGATCCGGCGCATCACGAGAAGATGGGGAGAGTTCTCGAGCGTGTAGGGGTAGAATTTTTGTCACTCATCAATTCAGTCGGGAACGGGCTTGTCGTCGATCCCGAGCGAGAATCAGTCGTGATTAAGCCCAAGGGCGGATTTGGCGGATTAGGAGGACCGTTGATTAAACCGGTTGCGCTGGCCAACGTGCGCGCATTCTGGAAAATCCTGGGCGGGCGGATACCGATTATAGGCGTTGGCGGCGTCGTCAGTGGAACCGATGCATTCGAACATCTTCTCTGCGGGGCGTCGGCAGTGCAGATCGGAACGTCGCTGGTCGAGGAAGGCGTGGGGGCATTTGAGCGACTGAGCCAGGAATTGTCCGAGGTGCTCGCGCGAAAAGGTTACGCCTCACCGGAGGCATGTCGAGGAAAACTGAAGGAGTTGTGAGCTACTTGGAGAAATTCTTTGGTAGGAGGCGCAGAAGGAGCGCTTGACGCAGGAGTTGGGCAACATTGCGCACACGTAACCGCCGCATCAGGTTGAAGCGATGCACTTCAACCGTTCTCACGCTGATGTCCAGTTGACCCGCAATTTCTCGATTCGTCATGCCCTGCGCCACCAGGCGAAGGATTTCCTTCTGACGTGGTGTAAGGGAATGCGTCGACGTGGTCCTTCCCGGGAAGGATCCTCTTTCCATCTTTGATACCCCGCTCTGTCTAGTCATTGTACGTGTTCTCGGCATTGGGTACAGTCTAACAAACCGGCCTTTTCCTGTAAACACCACAATGAGAAAGATTACGTCCCATTTTGAACGAGATTAGTGTTAATGCCTACATGATCATTAGCGGCTGACACGCGCCTTCAGCAATTCTGACCATGACAAGAGCACTCTGCGCAATCACTCGACGCCATCTCTTCGCCAGTCCTGTGCGCACCGCTTTGACGGTGCTCGGCATTGTACTAGGCGTCGCAGTGGCCGTAGCCATTCAGACTGCAAATGTGGACGTTCTCAAGTCCTTCGAGCAGAGCGTGATGGCAATAGCCGGGCGTGCCACCGTGCAGGTGTCGGGCGGTGAGCTGGGGCTCGATGAACGCCTCATTCAAGAAGTGACTCGACATCCGGATGTCGTGTCGGCGATGCCGGTGATTCAATTGACGGCTCGTGTTGTCGACGGTCCCAATCAGGCCCGTCTCTTGCCCATTATGGCGCTCGACTTACTTGAGGCAAACGATCAAAAAAGAATTCGGTTTCGCGGGCGGGATGGAGAGCGCCCATCATTGGATACATTGCTCTCGCCGCAGGCAGTCTTTGTCGGAACACGGTTGGCCGTTGAATGGGATGTCCACGTCGGCTCCGAGCTTCGCATCACTACCGGAATGCGGCACTATGACGTGGTCGTGGCCGGCCTCATCGAATCCGATTCAACGCAGCCTTCGATCTGGGACACGATGGGGATCATGGATGTTGCGGCCGCCCAAATGCTGTTTGGCTTGGTGGGGCGGCTGGATCGAATCGACATCATCACTGAACCGGGGCGTCCCCTTGAAAAGGTCATCGACGAACTGCAAGCGGCGCTGCCTGCGTCGGTAACCGTGACCCGTCCCGCCAGTCGTACGGACCAAATAGAGCGCATGACCCGTGCCTTTCATCTTAACCTCACGGTCTTGAGCATGGTCAGTCTTCTGGTCGGGCTATTCCTTGTCTACAATACCGTGTCTTTTGCCGTGGTGCGACGTCGACGCGAGATTGGCATGCTGTCCGCGATGGGGATGTCGCGCCGCGCCGTGACGGTGTTGTTCATGAGTGAGGCGGCCACCATGGGACTGGTCGGCGGACTTCTTGGAGCCGGCTGTGGCGCACTGCTCGCCAAGAGTCTCCTGTCTCGCCTGAGCACGACAATTTCAGACCTGTATGTGTCCGTCGATACGGGGGGACCGGATGTGTCGCTGGTCCGCTTTGTGTTCGACCTGCCTCTCACAGTTTGGATAGAAGGAGCGGCTTTGGGCGCGATCGTATCCATGGTAGGCGCCCTCGTCCCGAGTTGGGACGCCGGACAAACAGCTCCGGCGAAAGCGTTAGCGCCCGGCAATTATGAGGCAACTCAGAGGGCACGGGTGTCGTTTCTTAGTTGGACGGGCATCCTGCTCATCCTTCTCGGCGCAGCATGTGCAGTGCCCGGTCCCGTATGGGGGGTGCCCCTTTTTGGGTACGTGGCGGCACTCTGTCTCTTGCTGGGCCTGTCGTGCCTAATCCCCCTCGTCATCCATTTGTTCGGGACGGTGTGGTTAGCGGCCGGTCAATCGCACGGTCGTTCAGGCGCGCGCATAACATTGCCGCTTGTGGCTCGATTAGCGGCCGACCAGATATCACGCGCGCCCGGCCGGAATGCCGTGACGATCTCGGCCATGATGGTAGCCATCTCCATTATGGTGGGGGTCGACACGATGGTCGGCAGTTTTCGTGAGACCGTGCGCGAGTGGATTGATCAAACCGTCATGGCTGATTTAATTGTGGCTCCTGCAAATTGGCTGCATGGACATGAAGTGGGGCAACTGGCGAATCGAATTCCTCTCACGTGGGTGCAATCGCTTTCAGGCATTCCGGGCGTGGCCGCACTCGACACCTATCGGGACGTATTCGTGGATCTCAAGGGCCGCAGGGTCGCACTGGTGTCGCGAGACTTACGACTCCATGCGACACGGAGCCGCTATCTCATGGTTCATGGCAATTCGGCCACAATATTGAATGAGGCCGTCATCAAGCGCGGTGTGGTGGTATCGGAGGTATTGGCTCGTACCGCGGAACTGCAGGTTGGAGACCTCATATTGCTGGCCACACCTTCAGGCGAGCAGGAGTTTCCAGTTCTCGGTATTTTTTTGGACTATGCGACCGACGGCGGAAAGATCGTAATGGATCGGGATATCTATCAGCAGCTTTGGAAAGACGATACGACAACCGTCATTCCCATCTATGTGGAAGGCGGCGCCGACCGGGCCACCGTCCGGCGGCTTCTCGAAGAGCGCGTGGCAGGGATGGACGGTTCAGCAGATCGACAGACTCCATTGATAGTCATCAGTAATGGCGAGTTAAGGCAAGAGATTATGGTGATTTTTGACCGGACCTTTACCGTCACCTATGTCCTCGAACTGATTGCCATCATCATCGCCGTGTTAGGGATTGTAAATACGCTGGTGTTATCGGTGCTCCAACGGCGGCGAGAATTCGCCATGCTCCGGTCGATTGGGGCGACGATCGTACACGTCAGGCGATTGATGGTATGGGAGGCGGGTTATCTCGGTCTCCTCGGCGGACTTCTTGGTGTCTTGGGTGGAATGCTGTTGTCTGTGCTGCTCATTGAAGTCATCAACAAACAGTCGTTCGGCTGGACGATTCAGTTTTTTCTGCAGCCCCGGGTGGTCGTGCAAGCCTTGGTGTTGGCTCTGGGAGCGGCATTCATCGCGGCTTACATTCCGGCGCAGTGGGCAGTCAGGCAGTCGATCGCCGAAGGACTCCGCTATGAATAAAAGAGGGGGAGGACTGGTGTACTCCTGTGCTCGCAGAGCGCGCACGTCGGAGGTGCTCGCTCGATGCGCGCAGTGGGAGTCCACCAGCCGCCGGCGTTCAAGAGGGAAGAGATAAGTTAAGAGATCGTTATGACATTTAAGGGCGGGCGGATCGTCGTTGGAGCCTGTGAGGCATCTGCCTGATAGTCCACTTCAATGGTGAATCCGAGGTCTTCGATCATCTTCCAGGCTTCAGAGGCGGGTTGGCCCGGAGTCGTCAAATAACCGCCAACGAAAATGGAATCAGCTGCATAGAGTGAGAGCGGTTGTAATGTCCGTAAATTGAACTCGCGTCCCCCTGCGACTCGAATCTCAGTCTTGGGATGAAGAAAACGAAAAAGACAGAGGACCTTGAGGCAGCGTTGCGGCGTCAATCGATGCGTGTCTTGAAGCGGCGTCCCGGGAACCGGATGCAGCATATTGAGAGGAATCGAGTGGGGGTTGACCTGCTTTAAGGATAACGCCAGTTCCACCACATCGTGATCGCTCTCACCCATTCCGATGATTCCGCCTGAGCACAATTCCAAGCCGGCGGCTCTCGCATGCCGGATGGTATCTACGCGGTCTTGAAAGGTATGCGTCGTACAGATCTCCGAGTGGTAGGCCTCGCTCGTATTCAAGTTATGGTTGATGCGATCAACTCCCGCCGCTTTCAGCCGTTTAGCCTGTGCTTCATTCAACAGTCCCAGCGAGCAGCACACTTGGATGGGAACTTCTTGCTTGATGGCGCGCACGGCATCCGAAATTTCTGTGACATCACGATCTAGCGGACTGCGACCACTGATCACGATGCAATAGCGTTGGGCTTTTGCAGAGGCGGCGCGACGGGCGCCTTCTACCATCTGGGCTTTGGGCAGCAATCCATATTGGTGAATGTCCGCGGTCGACACCGCCGACTGAGAACAATAATGGCAGTCCTCCTGGCAGGCGCCGCTCTTGGCGTTCATCAACATCTGCAACCGTACTGTGCGGCCGAAGTAGCGCTCCCGCACCCGAAACGCACCATTCAACAGCTCGAGCAAATGTTCATCCGGTGTGGCCAAAACAGCAAGGCACTCCTCTCTAGTAAGCATCTCATCCCGAAGCGCCTTCTCCGCAAGCACACTAAAGTCTGTCATTGCTTCTCCTAATCGATTCGCTAATTTCAATGATGTGGAATGCTCAAAAAGGTTATCCAACAAGGCCGCAGGTACAGGAAGCACCGCAGGCGTACCCTCCGGGGTACGTTGAGGATGCTTTCAAGACGAGAACGCCGTTGAGAACCTTTTTCAGCATTTCATGTACCTTTAGACTGTTTCGAAGGGAGAGGCAATCCCCTGATACGGAATCGCGCGCACACCTACTGCACCGGCCGCGTCATGCTGATCGGTCCCCGATGCGTCGACCCATGGAAGCGCGACATAGGTATTCCAGAGTCCGCAGCTCTGACAGCGCCCGGACCAATCTGAAGATTCTTGCCGGCAAGTGGTGCAGACGTACGGCACGACGACTCGTTTTCGGAATCCCAATGCCTTCTTGAGCTCGTCGACCGCCTCATCCATCTGGTGTTTCCGCAGATAAAGATTCGCCATGATCTTGTGAAAATCGGAGGTTTGATCCTGAGGGGTCTCCAATGTCGACAGCACATCGAAGGCCTCATCGACCATTTCAAGCCGGTAGTACAGTTTGCCGAGATAGAATTTTAACGTTGGATCCTGAGGGTGTCGCTGTGCGGCCTCCTGATACACCCGAATGATCTCCGAAGGCTCCCCCATCTCTAAATACAGCTCTTCGAGCCGGTGCAGCAAGATGATATTGCCGGTTCTCGTGTAGACCTTCTCCAGAATTTCGGCGGCGTTTTTTGTTTTGCCTTCATGAATCAAAATTTCGCTGAGCCCGATATAAGCCGGCAAAAACGACTTGTCGCGTTTCATCGCTCCGCGGAAGTAGCGCCGCGCTTTTTCCGGATGCCCGCGCTCGAGTAACTGCCGTCCGACCTCATATGTGAGGCCGACCATGATCCCTGCCTCCGTTCGTTGATCCGGTTCAGGCAAATGAGATTTTAAGAGCCGGTGTTGGATTTCCAATGCTTCCGGCCATTGCTCCAGGCGGATGTATAACTCGCGTTTACGAATGAGAGCCGTGAGGTTGGCCGGGTCGAACCGCAGAACCTCCTGCAGGGTCTGGAGCGCTTCCTCGAAGCGCTTGGCGCCTTCCAGGTCACGAGCCAAAGCAAACAGGACTTCGATATTGTGTTCATCGATGCTGCGTGCCTTTCGATGAAGCCGAATGGCTTCAGAAAAGTTCTGCTCCGTGCGGTACAGGCTTCCCAGCCATAAGAGTGAATCCACATGGTTGGGATCGAGCGCAAGGGCCCGTTGAAACAGGCCAATGGCTTCGCCGGTTCGTTTGGAGACGACCGCATGCGCGCCTTCACGATGAAGGGCATCGACCTTTTCTTTTCGCCGGACGAGCCGTGTGCTTCTCCAAGTCAGAATAAGATGGCGGGTCTCTCGGACGCCCACCGTCAGAATCACGATGAGCGCACCGATAGCCATTGAGATCAACATCAAGGACACGGGGCTCAGTTCGTAGACACCGGTGGGGCTGAGGCGGATAGTGATGGTACCGGGATTCAACTCGCGGACATAACCGTACACGAGGCTGGCGACGATCACGAGAAATAACGTCAGCAGTAACCGAAGCATTACCGACTCTTTGTGGCCCGCCGTACGGGCCGCTTTTTAAGCGTCTGATCCGGCTCAGTCACGAGCGCCACACGTTCGGTCGGAACTTTGACTCGTTTCGCATCGCCCCAGAGTTTCTCAAGGGTATAGAGCTGGCGCAGGTCCGTCCGAAAGATGTGGACGATCACGTCGGCATAATCGATCACGATCCATTGCGAGGTCGACAGCCCTTCGAGGCTCAGGGGACGGATTTTTTGCTCGGAGAGCGTCTTGTCAATGTGGTCTGCAATGGCTCGCACCTGGCGATCCGAATCGGCGGAGCAGAGGACAAGATAGTCGGCAATTGAAGTCAGCGGAGCGACATAGAGGATCAGGACGTCGTTAGCCTTCTTGTCGAGCGACGCCTGAGCGATAAGCAGAGATTTCGCCTTAGATTCCAGTGCGATTGACCTTCTCCCCCTGCTGATACAAGTGTTGCTCAAGTATATAGGATTCGACAGGGGCGGGCAACAGGTTTGACACGCTCAATTGATGTGTGACCCGGTAGCGAATGTCGGACGCCGAGACATAGCACGGAGGGATCCACAGGAGAATCAAACTCATTCCGCCGGGAAGCGGCACATCGACCTGGAGAGCGCGCTGCGTATCCAGGGCGAGGAGCGGCGCGCGATCCATTGCAGGTAACAACGACATTTTCAAAAGAGCGGTAAAGGTCGAGCCGGGGCGCGCCAGCACGACGAAATGGCAGGCACGAAGGAGATTCGAGGCTTGTTTCCACGTATGGAGTTCTAAAAATGCATCGAGTCCAATGATGAAAAACAATTCGGCTTCGGGTCCGAATTCTTTCTGAAGTTCGTGGACCGTCTCAATCGAGTACGACTTGTTCGGTCGGCGCATTTCTATATCCGACACCTGAAAAGCTGGAATGTCCTTGATCGCCATCCGGACCATTTCGAGGCGATGTCTGGCCGGAGCTAAGGATATGCTTGCCTTATGAGGGGGATCGCCGGAAGGAATAAAGAGAATGCGATCTAAACGCAACCGACGTTGCGTCTGGGCAGCTGCTTCCAAATGACAGCGATGAACGGGGTTAAAGGTGCCGCCAAATAAACCGATGCGCATGGTCTAGAGCCCTGAGTTCTGTGTGCTGAGGTCTGAGTAAATTTCGGATAATTCCGGTCGTTTCATCCTCAACACTGAGCACTGAGGACTCAGGACTTATAGAATCACCAGGTTGTCCCGATGAATCGCCTCTTCGTACTCTTGATCGCCCACGGTCTTTTTGATATCCGAGGTCTTGAGCCCCTTTATCCTACCGAGCAGAGTGGACGAAAAATTAATCAAGCCCTTGGCGACTTCTTTGCCGTGGGCATCGGTGCAGAGTACGGCATCGCCGGGATCGAAGGCGCCGCTCACTTCGATAATACCAGACGGCAACAAGCTTTTGCCCCGCTGCATGAGCGCGTCGATCGCTCCGTCGTCGAGGATTAATTGCCCCTTCGCTCGCAGCGTGTGGGCAATCCACTGTTTTCGACTCGATAATTGTTGCCCATGAGGCAAGATCAAGGTACCTGTCTCATGGCCGTCTAGCGCCCCTGGCAATAGCCCCGACGTTTGCCCATCCATAATCAGCGTCGCGACGCCGTAGGCCGCGACTTTTTTGGCGGCTTGGATTTTCGTCGCCATCCCGCCCGTCCCTTCTTCTTTGCTCGTCCCGCCTGCGAGCCGTTCAATATCAGTCGAAATTTCAGCGATGAGGGGGATGCGTGTGGCCGAGGCATTGCGGCGGGGATCGTCCGTAAAGACGCCGTCAACGTCGGAGAGAATGATCAGCAGGTCGGCATCGACCAGATGAGCGACTTCAGCGGCCAAGGTGTCATTATCGCCAAACCTGATTTCCTCAACGGACACTGTGTCGTTCTCGTTGATGACGGGGAGGACACCATGATTCAGGAGCGCGGTCAATGTATGGCGGGCATTCAAGAATCGTCGCCGGTCCGTCAAGTCCTGATGGGTCAGCAGAATCTGTGCGACGTTCACGCCGAGTCGTTCGAACGCTTTTTCATAGGCCCACATGAGACGGCTTTGTCCGACTGCAGCGGCAGCCTGTTTGAGCGGAAGGCTCTTGGGATACGAGGAGAGACCGAGTTTTTGAACACCGGACACGATGGCGCCTGAAGAGACCAACAAGACATCTCGACCTGTTGACTTAATTGCGCCCAACTCGCTGGCTAACCGCTCGATGCGGTCCAACTGCAATCCTGATGCACGGGATGCCAGGAGACTACTGCCCACTTTGACGACGATTCGTTTAGCCTGAGTCAGGATTTGCCGGCGCATACGTTCCTCAACGCGTCAACCTGTTTTCCTACATACTCGATCAACGGGTCGAGCCCTTCGCGCGTAATGGCGGATACGGCAAAGAAACGGACTCGACGTCGCCGGCAGTGCGCACGTAACTGTTCGAGCCGTTGACCGTCTCCTTTGCTATCCATCTTCGTGCCTACGACGGCGAATGGTTTGTCCTTGAGGCTGGGATTATAGGCCCCCAGTTCCTTCCGCATTACCTCAAAGCTCATCACCGGATCGTCCGCGGCCCATTCCGAGATGTCGACCAGATGAAGCAGGAACATCGTCCGTTCGATATGGCGTAAGAATTGAAAGCCCAATCCTTTCCCCTCATGTGCCCCTTCAATGAGCCCGGGGATATCAGCCACCACGAAGCTGCGGTTGTCCTTCCATGAGACAACTCCAAGGTTAGGAGTCAGTGTGGTAAAGGGATAGTCGGCGATTTTGGGGTGTGCGGCAGAGATGGCTCCAATCAGAGTGGATTTGCCGGCGTTCGGAAAGCCGACCAAGCCCACGTCGGCCATGAGCTTCAGTTCCAGTCGGAGCCAACGTTCTTCCCCCGGAGTGCCTGTTTCAAAACGAGTGGGAACGCGGTTCGTCGATGTGGCAAAGTGGCTATTGCCCCGTCCGCCATGGCCACCCTTCGCGACGACGGCCGATTGTCCTTCCTCCGTGAGGTCGGCCCGCGGCTCACCTGTCTCATCATCCAGCACAAGCGTCCCGACCGGAACGCGAATGATCACGTCCGACGCCGTCTTTCCATGTCGGTGCGATCCTTCACCGGGACCGCCCGGTTTTGCCATGTAGTGCTGTTGATAGCGCAGATCCAGGAGCGTTGTCAGTTGTCGAGACGCGACGAGGATAACATTGCCGCCGTTTCCTCCGTCCCCGCCGTCAGGCCCGCCGTACGGCACATACTTTTCACGACGGAAACTGGAGACACCACTTCCGCCGTGTCCGGCTTTCACGAAAATGCGAACCTGATCGACAAACATGGTTCTGGCTCCGGACAGGCGGTGAGTTCAGTGGAGAGTGCGCTACGTGCGACAGAGACGAGGGGACAGGGGGGAAACCGATATCAAGAAGCCGGGTAGACGCTGACCTTTCGGCGATTCCGGTTGCCTTCGAATTTCACCACACCGTTGACCAAGGCGAATAACGTGTAGTCACGTCCCACGCCGACATTAAAGCCCGGATGAAACTGGGTGCCGCGCTGTCGCACGATAATGCTTCCGGCCGTGACCTGCTCCCCACCGAATGCTTTGACGCCGCGATATTGAGGATTGCTGTCGCGGCCGTTCCGGGATGATCCGCCACCTTTATTTGTTGCCATGGAAACTCCTTCGTCAGCAGAACGTTGAAAAAACCCTCCCGCTTTGTTCTCAGTCCTTTGTCCGCCTCAACGTAACTTCCCTACGCCTCGGCGTCCAAGCTCCCTGCGGCCGTGCTGAGCTGGTTTTTTGAACATTCCATAGTTAAGCGGTCACGATATCAGTAATGCGAACCTGAGTGAAGCTTTGACGATGACCTTTGGTCCGACGATAGTTCTTTCGGCGCTTCTTCTTGAAGATCATCATCGATCGAGTCCGTCCCTGGCGCAGGATTTCCGCGGTGACCCGTGCGCGTTCGACCCAAGGATGACCGATCAAGAGATCGGCGTTGGCATCTTGAACCAGGCGAACTTGTGATAATTCAATCGTCCCACCGACCTCCCCAGGAAGCAGTTCAACCTGAAGAATCGTACCCGGTTCTACCCGATACTGTTTTCCACCGGTCTCTACAATTGCGTACATAACATTCCTCCAATGCAGAACGGAGGTTTTTATCATAGGAGGAGAAAGGCTGTCAAGAAAGCATACACACGGAAGTGGAGGAAGCAATTGAGAATGTCGGCAATATCAAAAGTGAACGGAGATGCCGGCCACTAAATTACTCGCATTATAATCGGCTTTAAACTGTGCATTATTCTGAAATTCAAATGATGCCTTGTTATATTTGTACTCGCCAAATAAGGCGACATGCTTCATCAGAAAATAGCGCGCTCCGACTAAGGCATTTAAGCCAACACTTGAATCCGACGCGGAGAGTGGTTGATTATTCAGAGTCTGTATCTCTGATCCTGCTATCCGTGCCCAATACATAGCCACGCCAACCCCAGCATATGGTTGGAAGCGCTTTCCTGGGTACCTGAGAATGATATTAAGGGCAGCGGTTGACATCCTCGTATGAGCACCTGGTTTGTCACCGGCACGCGTAAAAACTTGACCGCTCGGTGTGGTGACAGAGAAAGGTTGCTGTTTGATGTGGGGGTTGGTGTAGAAATATTCGCCTTCAATTCCAAGCCAATTGAGCCCTGGGAAAAAATACCCGACTTTGGCTCCATAGAGAGGCGAGGTGGCCAAATCGAGATCGCTGGACTTAAAGCCCGTGCCACCGAAACGGTTCCCGATTCCCTCGACATTTGAAAAGGAACCGGGAAAACTTACGCCTCCTTGCCCCGCAACATAGAACTCCGCGTGGGCTGTCGCAAAAGCAAAAATAGTGGTTCCGACAACCGTCAGTGGCAATCCCCACTTTCGCGCTAATCTCCGCATTGTCGTCCGCATTGTCATCTCCTTCTGAATCTCCAGTGTCGTCCTTCGTCCGACGCTATGTGTGTATCTCGACTCACTGGGCTAAATAATCTGGGTGCATGCATACATCCTAGGGTCTATTCATTGTCATGAGCAGATGATGTGCCAGATTGTTCATAGAGAGGGGAGTGCTTGAAAAGTGGGCACCCTGGAATAGATGGCCTAGTAGGATGTCATGAGTAGTGACAAGAATTCCGTCATTTGAATCTGTCTTTAGGCAGGATCGTGCCTTGTCTTAAGATCAAGGAATGATGGCAATTTCTCTGGTGCCTTCAGGGGCGCCTACACGGTTGAGAAAAAATGTCTATCAACTTTTCCGTCACCGGGTACCTGCGTCTCATGCCGGGGGATCGGCTTGACGGAGATTTCTGGCCGCTGTTATAGTCAGCTCTCATTTTTGGCACGCGTCACCATTTTGATTTTGATTGGACAACACCTCTGATGCTTGAACCCAGCGAAAAGATTTGGATGGACGGGGCGTTCGTAGACTGGAAGGATGCCACTGTTCACGTGCTCACCCATTCCCTCCACTATGGATTGGCTACCTTTGAAGGTATTCGCTGTTACAAGGGCCGTGACGGCTCTGCCGTATTCCGGCTGCCGGAACACGTGGACCGGCTCTTTGAATCGTCGCACATCGCCATGTTGGCCATGCCTTATGATAAGAAGCAGATCACCGAGGCCATCATCGAGACCGTGCGGGTCAACCGACTAGAAGCCTGCTACATCCGCCCGTTGGTCTATATCGGCTATGGCGTCATGGGCCTGTACCCAGGTGAGAATCCGATCCGTGTTGCCATTGCGGCTTGGCGATGGGGCACGTACCTGGGCGAAGACGCGCTGAGCAAGGGCATTAAAGCCAAGGTGTCATCATTTACCAGGCATCACGTGAACATTGCGATGACACGAGCGAAGATTTCCGGTCAGTATGTCAATTCCATTCTGGCCAAGTGCGAAGTGAAGGCATCCGGTTATGATGAGGCCATCATGCTGGATCCAGACGGGTATGTTGCCGAGGGGACTGGGGAAAATGTATTTGTGGTCCGCCGAGGGCAATTGAAAACGACATCGATGTCGTCGATCTTGGAGGGCATTACCAGAAACTCCGTTCTTCAACTAGCCCGCGAACGAAACATTCCTGTCATCGAAGAACGTTTGACGCGCGATGATTTGTATGTGGCGGACGAAGTGTTTCTGACCGGGACTGCCGCCGAAATTACTCCTGTGCGAGAACTCGACGGCCGCCGCATCGGAGCCGGGACCGCAGGACCGGTGACTAAACAGCTTCAGCAGGCGTTTTTTAGTATTGTTCGCGGAGAAGACCCATCCCACGCCAAGTGGCTGACCCTCGTCTAGAGCTTGCCCCTTCGTTCTTCCACGACCGTATGATCAACTCAGATTGAGCTTGCCTGTTTAGTGCGCGGTCGCAGGGGCTGCGCTCTCCCCGGTCGTGGCCGGCTTGGAGGAGTCCGACTTGGATGTATCGGGAGTGCCTTGCGGCAGAATAGGAGCAGGGGCTGCACTTTCCTTCTTGTTCAAATCGATGACGGTAGACGAGAAGGTTCGTTCCTTGGAAAGAAGCGCGAGGCCTAACGAAGTCAGCATAAAGATCACCGCCGCGCCGATCGTGACCTTGCTAAGGAATGTGCCCGGTCCGCGGCTGCCGAAAACGGTCTGGCTCGATCCTCCAAACGCCGCTCCGATTTCAGCGCCCTTCCCGGCTTGCAGCAAAATCGAAGCAATCATCAGAAAACAGACGATCACGTGAATAATAACGGCCAGCGTATACATTTACACTCCTCGGCGTTTGTTCCCGGGTACGGATCGATCCTCTGCAAAACGTGCAATTGTAGCAAAGCATACGGGGTCGAGACAAGCCCCGCCGACCAGCACGCCGTCCACCTCCGGCGACTCAAGAAAAAGGCCGGCATTATCGGCATTCACACTTCCGCCATACAACACCCGCATGCGTTCACCCGTGTCATGGCCCCAATGAGTAGCAACTGTGCGTCTCAAAATGGTATGGACTTCCACAGCTTGAGCGGGGCTTGCGGCGCGGCCGGTTCCGATCGCCCAGACCGGTTCATACGCAATGGCGACCATCGCCATGTGCTCTTTGGACAGCCCATCCAGATCCTTTTGTAATTGTTCAGTCACTATGGCTGTCGTCTCTCCACGTTCTCGATCGGCTAAAGATTCGCCGACGCACACGATAGGTTTGAGTCCATGCCGAAGGGCAGCCTTGACCTTCTTATTGATATCCTGATCCTGCTCGTCAAACCATTGTCTTCGTTCAGAATGACCGATGATCACATATTGACACCCTATGTCTTTCAGCATTGAGGCGGAAATCTCGCCAGTATAGGCCCCCTTGTCTTCCCAAAAGACATTCTGACCGGCTAACGCAAAGTTAGACGACGGTCCCATCGCGTGCCAGGCTGCATGGAGGGCGGTAAAGGGGGGGGCGATCACCATGTCAATCGAATGGGGCTGGATGAGATCGGACAGTCGACGAACGTACGTCGTCGTCTCAGCCGATGTCTTGTTCATCTTCCAATTGCCAACAATGAGTTGTCGACGCACAAAAATCCTCGTGTACGCCGCTAATCCAACACGGAGAGGCGAGGTCTAAGCGGGTTGGTTAGGAAGAGCCGCAAGGCCCGGCATCTCCTTTCCTTCGAGTAGTTGGAGGGTCGCGCCGCCGCCTGTGGAGATGAAAGACATATTTTCGGATTCACCGGCCCGATGTACGGCCAATGCGGTATCACCGCCACCGACAATCGTCAGGGCGTAGGCGTTCGAGACGGCATGGGCCATCGAGAGCGTTCCGCGAGCATACGCGTCGTTTTCAAAGACACCCATCGGCCCGTTCCACAAAATAGTCTTTGCGTTCTGCACCGCTTCGCTGAATAATTTGACCGATGCGGGCCCGATGTCCATCCCGTACCACCCTTTAGGAATTTCCTGTACCGGTACAATCTTCGTTTCAGCGCCGGGATCGGGACTGGCGGCCACCACGCAGTCGACGGGCAAATAAAATTTGGTGCCCCGGGAGAAGGCATGTTCTTGGACGCCTTTCGCAAAGTCCAACATTTGGTCTTCAACCAGCGAATTGCCGATTTCCAATCCCAACGCCTTGATAAAGGTAAAGGCCATTCCGCCCCCGATGATGACCTTGTCGACCTTCTTGCCCAAATTCTCGATCACGCCGATCTTGCCTGAGACTTTTCCCCCTCCCAGAATAGCGACGAACGGTCGCATGGGATTGGCAATGGCGCCCTCCAGATATTCGATTTCCTTTTTCATTAAATAGCCAGCGCCTGAGGCGGGGACGAACTTGGGAATGCCCACTGTGGAGGCGTGAGACCGATGGGCGGTTCCGAACGCATCGTTGATGTAGACGTCGGCCAGTGCGGCGAGGGCCTTGGAAAATTGCTCGTCGTTCTTTTCCTCACCGGAATGAAAGCGGAGGTTTTCAAGAAGCAGAACATCGCCCGGCTTCATCTTATCGACCAACGTTTCCACAGAGGGCCCAATGCAGTCAGGTGCAAACGTCACTTCTTTGCCGAGGAGACGCTGAAGACGTCTGGCCACGGGCGCCAAGCTGAAATTGGGGTCCGGCTTTCCCTTGGGGCGGCCCAGATGGGAACAGAGGATCACTTTGGCGCCTTCGTCGACGGCATGATTGATCGTCGGCAGCGCGGAGCGAATACGGGTATCGTCGGTAATTTGATGCGAGGCATCGAGTGGGACGTTGAAATCGACCCGAATGATGACCCGTTTGCCGCGCAAATTGATCGCGTCGATCGTCATCTTGTTCAGGTTCATGTGACCTCCTCAACCACGGACCCGAGCACGTGTCCGAGAATGCGCGGACGATCGGCGCGGGAGATGCAGAGCCGCCTCAGGATTTGGCGACGATATATTTCGCCAGATCGCGGACGCGGCATGAGTACGCCCACTCATTATCGTACCAGGCCATCACTTTGACCATGCGATGGTTGAGCACGGTCGTCAGCAGGGAGTCCAGGGTTGCGGAATGAGCATCGCCATTTTGGTCGGTGGACACGATCGGCTCTTCGCAGTATTTCAAAATGCCTTTCAAGGGGCCTTCAGCCGCTTTGCGAAACGCGGCATTCACGCTTGCGCTATCGCAATCCTTCTCGGTTTCAACCGTCAAATCAATGAGCGACACATTCGGCGTCGGCACTCGAATCGCCATGCCATCCAATTTACCTTTGAGTTGCGGCAGCACAAGATGCAGGGCTTTGGCGGCACCGGTCGACGTGGGAATCATGGAAAGTCCTGCCGCCCGGGCACGACGCAGGTCCTTATGGGGCAGATCCAGCAACTGTTGATCATTCGTATAGGAGTGAATGGTCGTCATGATGCCACGTGTGATTCCGAACGACTCATCGAGCACTTTGGCCACGGGGGCAAGGCAATTCGTGGTGCAGGACGCGTTAGAAATGATCTGATGAGACTTGGGATCATACGTCGATTCGTTGACACCAAGGACAATGGTGACATCAGGATCTTTTGCAGGTGCGGAAATAACCACCCGTTTGGCGCCGGCGGAGAGATGCTTGCTGGCGCCTTCGCGATCGGTGAACCGACCGGTGGATTCGATGACGAGATCGACCCCCAGATCTTTCCACGGCAGTTCTTTGGGGTCCTTTTTTGCCAGAATCTTGATGGGCTTGCCGTTGACGATGATTTGGTCTTCGCGAGCCTCGACTGCCACGTTCAGTGTCCCGTGCACGGAGTCGTATTTCAACAGATGAGCCAAGGTTTCGGCGTCCGTCAAATCATTGATCGCAACGAATTCAAAGTCTTTGTCATTCAAAGAGGCGCGTAACACATTGCGACCGATCCGCCCAAACCCATTGATCCCGATTCGAATAGCCATTGGTCGTGGTTCCCCTTGAACTTTCGCTTGAAAAGCAAATGCCTACAAATAAAAAAGCCGGCCGTAAAATGGCGACCGGCAAGCCAGGCGAATCGTAGCGATGGTTGGGACAGGTTGTCAAGACGAGAATTAGGAAGAGCGGGACGGTCTACCTACCCCCCTTACTCGCGCACCGCGCACGCTAAGAAGGTGCTCGGTCAACGCGCGCAGTTAGGGGTAGGTAGACCGTCCCGCTCGGGAGGCGGGAGAGGTTAAGAGAGGGGACGGCATGGCCCGACTCTCCGTGCTCGCACAACGCGCACGCTCAGAAGGTGCTCGTTGGATGCGCGCAGTGGAGGGTCAACCACACCGCCGCCTCAGGAGTGATTTAACAGGAGGAAAGGCAGGAAGACGCTTCCAGAGTTACCCAACTAACTGACGCGCATTGAAGAAGCCGGTAAACTCGCTCCGCTCAGACAGTACCGTCTTCGCCCTTGCCATGAGGAGCAAGGGATTGTGCGTCAGCAAGGTGAGTCCCACCTCCTCCAGCGAAGAGCCGCAGACCTCTCCCCAATCATCCCGCTCTGGGTGGGCGAGAACTGGGGGAAAGGTAGGAGGAAGAGTGGAATGGGGCTGTCCGAGGAGCCCTAGTTGCTCGCGCCCCGCGCACGATAGGAATGTGCTTGGTGAACGCGCGCAGTTATGGGCACCTCGGCCAGCGCCCTCTTTTGTGGTGAAAGTATGGGTTCCCGGCGTGGCTGACCATCTGTGCTCACACAACGCCCACTATCAGAAGATCTTCATCCCGGAAGCGGCGCGTCTTGGCGCGCCTGGATGGGCGTGTGAAATTGAGGCGCAGTGGAGGGCCAACCACATCACGCCCTAGGGTGTGTGGAATTAAACTTAGAGACTCACGGTCTGGAACGTAACTTCAATCCTTTGAAGCAGCAGCTTGCTTGTAGCGTTTCATGAGGGGGAGTAATTCCTTAAAATTGCTCTGAGCGTCTTCGATGCTGTCTGCTATTTTCGAAGAGATAATTAACTGCGTTATTAGCAAGGTAGTAGTCAATAAAATTTTTATACCCTAGTGGGTGTGGCATGGTTCAGAGCGGACTTCGCCGGCGGAGCGAAGGAGCTGTTGTGGTCGGTGGCGGGAAGGAAAGCGGAAACTGACTGAGTCTGCGAAGCAATTTTCCTTAGGCCTCCGCCCGCCGCCCGGCCAGAACAGCCGCTCCGACGGTGCGAGAGCGCGGCGGACCGTGCCACACCACTCTTCGTTACTAATTCCAAGTTTTAATTCACGGCGGTCTGTTTTCCAAAAGGGAGAAGCCGACCAGATGAAGTGCTCTAGCAGCCGTGTATGACGCCAAGGTGGCTGCGAAAGCGACCGTGTTCATGGATGCCGGAAGACAAGCGTATGGGTCTGAGAGAACTGTCGACCCTCCTTATAATTTCCCTTTTTCTGAGCATGCTGACATTGACATCTGAATCGTTTGCGGCATGCTTTTCTCATGCTGTGTCCTAACTGTAGATTTCAACAGTCCGACGATACGACTGAATGCCTACGGTGTGGCATCATCTTCGCCAAGTACCATTCAAGGTCGGATAGCCGGCTGTACCATGGAGTTAGTCGTGACTCTTTCGCGGTTCCTCCATCCGCGTTCCGTCAATGGACGAAAGAGGCGCTGTGCCCAGTCGATCTTCCCATCAATCGCATTGCTTATGGTGGCCGCTTACTCATCTATGCAGGGCTCGTGGTTTGCGGTTCAAAGTTTCTCTCTACTCCGATGGAGAGCAATTACGTGGGCCAATCGTTCATGCATCTGATCAATCTTCCCTTTCATGAAGCCGGTCATGTTATTTTTAGCCCAATGGGGCGGTTTATACAGGTGCTTGGCGGTTCGCTCGGTCAACTCTTAATGCCACTGATTTGTCTGGGCGCATTGCTGATCCAAAATCGAGATGCATTCGGCGCTTCCGTGGGCCTCTGGTGGTTTGCAGAGAGTCTGATGGACCTCGCTCCATATGTTAATGATGCGAGGGCGCTAGATTTAGTTCTGTTAGGCGGAGTGACGGGCAAGGAAGTCGAGGATTACCACGATTGGGAGCAGATTTTGAGTACGCTCGGATGGCTTCAATATGACCATACGCTTGCGCATGTTACATATGCTCTTGGAAGTATATTGATGATTCTCGCCTTTCTATGGGGCGGGTATGTGCTTTATCTACAGTTCCCACTCCTCAAATCTTCATCGCGTCTTTGACTTCCTCTAACGTTTGATGGGAAACCTTTTTGGCGCGGTCGGCGCCGGCTTCTACGATGTCTTTGACTCGCTTCGGGTCGTTGCTGAATTGTTTCCTGGCTTCCCAGATGGGAGAGAGTTTGGTGACCATGGCATCGGCTGCGAGTTTTTTGCAATCGATGCAGCCGATCTCGGCGGTGCGGCATTCTTTGTTGACGCGCTCAATGACGGGCGGAGGGGAATAGATTTTATGGAAATCGAAGACGGGGCAAATATCGGGATTACCTGGATCTGTACGGCGGACGCGAGCCGGATCGGTCACCATCGTCTTGAGTTTTTGGCGCAGAACCGGTTCGGCATCCGAGAGGTTGATTGTGTTGCCGTAGCTCTTACTCATCTTGCGACCATCTGTACCGAGGACTTTGGGGAAACTCGTCAAGAGTTCTTGCGGTTCGGGGAAGACGGATTTATAGATGCTGTTGAAGCGCCGGCCGAGCTCTCGGGTCAGTTCGAGATGGGGAAGTTGATCCTTGCCGACCGGCACAAAGTCGGCCTTGTACAAAAGAATGTCGGCGGCCTGCAGGACCGGATATCCGAGGAACCCGTAGGTGGCCAGATCGCGGTCGGCAATTTGCTCCTGTTTTTCTTTATAGGTCGGGTTACGCTCCAACCACGGAATGGGCGTGATCATCGAGAGGAGCAGATGCAAGACGGCATGATCGGGATTGGAGGACTGCACGAAGATCGTGGCTTTATGGGGATCGATGCCCACGGCGAGCCAGTCGATGAGCATCTCGCGCACAAATTCGTGGATGCGTGACGTGTCGGCATAATTCGTGGAGAGGGCGTGCCAATCCGCGACGAAGAAAAAACAGTCGTATTGAGTTTGTAATGCCTTCCAATTGTCCAATGCGCCGAGCAGGTTGCCCAGGTGGAGAAGCCCGCTCGGTTGCATGCCGCTTAACACTCGTTTCCGTGTCATCGTTTAACTATCCCATTCCTAGTGAACCGATCTTGCCCACGATGGTGCTCACGACGGTACCGGTGAGCGTCTCGATCACATGAATCTGGGGATCCAACACGATCAAACCCACGATGATCAACATCCCGTACGGCTCCACTCGAGCGAGCGCCATGGCGGAACGCGCGGGCAGGAGATTGGTGAGGATCCGTCCTCCATCAAGTGGCGGAATCGGGATGAGATTGAAGACCATCAGTAAGACGTTAATCAAAATCGAATAGCGTGCCATCACGGCCAAAGGAACGACAAACATCCCGATTAAGTCATGCTGTGCGGCCATATCCGTCTCCGGCGCGCCGGCCGGAAAGGCCTGATCAACATACATGAGTACTGCATAAAACACGGCGCTGGCGATCGCCAACAGCAGATTCATTCCCGGTCCGGCCGCGGCGACCAGCGCCATATCACGGCGCGGATTTCGAAGCTGGGCGGGATTGACCGGCACCGGTTTGGCCCAGGCCAGAAAGAAGCCACCGGGCAGGAGCAGGCAGATCAGAGGGAACAGGATGGTTCCGAATGGATCGATGTGGGCCAGCGGATTGGTCGTGAGCCGCCCTTGCAGGCGGGCCGTGGAGTCGCCGAAGTGATCAGCCACCCATCCGTGAGCGTACTCATGCAGCACGATGGCCAACATCAGTGGAAGGGCGAGATACGAAATGGTGTGAAGGATCTGTGATAACGAATTCATGTGCGCCTTAGTTCAATTGTACCAACCGGCCGTTCTTCACGTGAATCACATACAGGCGTCGGTCGAGCGCGCCGCTGGCGGTAAAGGAGGCCGGGCCCGTCAATGTCGGAAACTCATGCATCTCCACGAGCTGATCGCGCACGGCTCGTCCCGTCGTGGCCCCTTTGCGGATCGCTTCGATCACAATGCGCATAGCATCGTAGGCTTGCGCGGCAAACGGAGACGGATCGGCTTGATATTTCCGCCGGTAACGATCCACAAACTCGCGTATGTTTTGATCGGGGCTGTCGACGAAAAACGCATCCACAAACGTGCTGCCGTCGATCGATCGATCCGCGAGCTTCGTGAGACTAGGAGAGTTCCATGTGTTGGTGCCGAGAAGCGGTACTTTCACATCGTAAAACGCCAACTGCGGGGCAATCATGGCGATCTGATGAAAGTCCCCCGGCAGAAACACGGCATCAAACCCTGGCGTATACAGAATACGCACGATGTTTCTGCCGTTCTTCACCGTCTTCACCGTTTCAGTCTGACCGTATTTCTTTAAGTCGGCTTCCTTCAGCCGTCGGATGGGTTGGCTAAAGTCTGCTTCGGTTTCCTTGTATGATTCCATCGCGATCAGTTCGCCGCCGCGCTGTTTGACTTCATTGCCGAACAGAGCGGCCAACTCGTGTCCATAGGGCGTATCGGGATATAAGATGCAAAAGCGGCGGTGACCTGCCTGGCCGATGGCATAGTCCGCGAGTCGCCGTGCTTGTAGTGGCTGCGTCATGGCGGTGCTGAAGAGGTAGGCCCCCAGATGCCGGACATCCGAGACATTGGCGGATGGTGTGACAAACGGTGTGGTGGTTTGATCGGCCAGTGCGGCAACCAAGGGCAGATCCCTGGAGAGCAATGGTCCGATAACGGCCAAGGGATGTCGTTCGTTCAGCAGATCGCCCAATTCCATCCGCAAGGCCATTTTGTCCGTTTCGCTATCAATGACCTGCAATCCGACGCCATTGATTCCGAGATGGTCCCGCGCTTTGTCGACGGCAATCTGGATGCCGTTAAGGGCTTCCGTTCCAAAAGCCTGCAGTTTTCCGGACAGCGGCAGAACCGCCGCGATGATATGCTGGCTTGCTTGAAGCTTATGTTGAAAGGCACGCAGCATATCGGTCGCGACCGGCCCATAGTCGTGATTGGGAAATCGAGCGAGGAACACGCGGATGTTGCGTTCGGCAAGATAGTCTTCTCCCTGGGCGTTCTGCATCTCGATTAAGCGGATCAAGGCCAGATCGCCGGGAAACTCGGCGGGATAGGTTTCGCGAAGTCGCATGAGCGCCTTCTTATCCATCTTTTCAAAAATCAAATCCTTGATCCGTTCACGGCTTTCGCGTCGCTGTTCGAGGGGTGCCAGGGACATCTCTTCAATCCAGGCTTGGATCGCACGCGGGATATCGGCCTTCTGTGTATGCAGCTCGGCGACCATGCGTAGTGCCTGGCGTCTGGTCTCCGGGTCCTCCACTGAACTTTTCGCGTCTGTTAGCGCGGAGAGTGCTGCATCTGATTTGCCGAGCGCTAATTGGGCTGCGCCGATCATGAGTTTGGCGCGTCCGGCGAGGGTGGAGGCAGGAAACTCGGCGAGAAGCTGATTCAGATACGTCAGGGCTTCTTCATGCTCCTTCTTCCCGATGAGTGCGGCGGCTAACAGTAGATAGGCGTCATCGATATCGTCTTGCTTCGGAGACGAGGCGAGGAACCGTTTCAACGTCGCGATCGCCGCGCCTTCCTGGTGGGTCTCAATCAGATTTTTTGCATGCTCCAGTGTCGGACGCGGTGTTCCGCCGGACGATTTGGCCCGTTCGGTGCCGGCCGCGACGGGCTCTGCCATCGAGAGATCTTGGGTAAGCACGTTCATGGGCACGACAAGAAGGGTCACGATGAGCAGGCGAGCGAACAAGGCTGAGAATGGATGTCGATCAGCCCATTCCTCGTGAGATGAGCCGTTGGACGAGCGGGAATGAGCAACGCAACCGACCATGAAGCTGTCACTATAGGAGAGGGTGCTTTGTGCTGTCAACGTTGTGCGGTATGGATCCATCGGTCACACAGCTTAGCACTTCATGCTATAGTTTGCCTGCTCGTCACAGGCGACAGATTGATTCAGTTTTCTACTCGTTAGATTCTTATGTCCGTGCACTCCTCAGAAATTCTGCCGATGGAGCCGCTCATCGATCGCTATCTGACTGACGTGCGTATCGAGCGTGGTCTTGCTCGCAATACGGTTGAGGCGTATCGGCGGGATCTGCATACGTTGCAAACGTACATGGTCGGGCGGCGCTTTCAGCATCCATCTGAATTGACACGTGAGGCGCTGCGGGCATTCTTGCAGTATCTGACCCGAATGAAATTATCGCCGGCTTCAATTGCCCGCAGCCTTGCGACCCTTCGCGGGTTTTGCCGTTTTCTCGCGAAGGAACGGGTGATTGCGGAGAATCCAATTCTGCTGATCGAGTCGCCTCGTCAATGGATGCGCCTTCCCAAGACGCTGACGCAAGACGAAGTGACGGCCCTGCTTGAGCACCGCAAAATGACCACGCCGGAGGATATTCGCGACACGGCGATGTTGGAGCTGCTGTACGCGACGGGTTTGCGCGTCTCCGAACTGGTGAATCTTGAGTTATCCCATCTGAACCTTTCTGTCGGCTATGTGCTGGCGACAGGGAAAGGCGCGAAGCAACGGATCGTGCCAATCGGTGATGCGGCCAGGCGCACCATCGAGGCGTATCTTAATGGGGCGCGGCAGGCCTTGATCAAACGTCGAGAGTCCCCATACTTGTTCGTGACAAGGCGCGGGAAGAACATGACCAGACAGGCATTCTGGAATCTGCTTCGCAGTCGAGCGCGACAAGCTCAGATTGTGAAGCCCATTTCACCTCACATGCTGCGACATTCCTTTGCCACCCATCTGTTGGAGCATGGAGCCGATCTGCGATCGGTCCAAACCATGTTGGGTCACCGTAAAATCTCAACGACACAGATTTATACGCATGTCGAGTATGCGCGATTGAAGCGCCTTCACGTCGATTTTTTTCCGAGGAAAACGCGCCGCACCAAATCTGTTTTAGGCATTCCGGCTCAAGAGGCCGGGCGAAGCTGACGGTCACTTCGAACCGTATCAAACCGTTGACAAGGGGTATGGGACTTGATACTATCCGCAAACGCTCAGCAATGTTACGGATTTTGGGCGGATAGCTCAGTTGGGAGAGCGCTGCCCTTACAAGGCAGAGGTCACAGGTTCAATCCCTGTTCCGCCTACCAGGCGAGCACATTCGATACTGTACTCCCGAACATATTGTTGCTCTAAGATACAATACACATACTGCCGGGTTAGTCTTGCCATTCTTTACGGGGGGGCCGTCGTTCAGCCTGGTTAGGACGCCAGATTGTCAATCTGGAAGTCGCGGGTTCAAATCCCGTCGGCCCCGCCATTTTCCTTCAAGGTTTGTGTCATTGTCGATGATGGGTTTAGCGTCTATACGACAGGAGGGCTGCGCGAACCGCATATGATGTTCCAAGCCGGTCCGATGGGGCTTGTCGGTTCACTTGGAGCCGTCTCGAAAGTCGTCCTCCTCGCCCTCTTTCTTTTCTCTGTGATCTCCTGGGCCATCATTCTCTACAAGTGGCGCGCATTCCGCGCCAGTGAGCGTGAGGACCGGCGATTTTTGCAGGCCTACGCCCGCACGCAAGAGAAAGAGGACCTGCGGCGTCATGCCAAACGTCTGATCGCCAGTCCAAGTGCGGCGGTGTTTCTTGGTGTGATGGAGCGAGTGGCGCCCGAACGAGAGGGTATCCCGGCTGCTGCCTTATCGCCGGTCGAGCTCGATGTCCCAGACCGTCAATATCTGGATCGGGTCGTGACGCATATCATGCAGGATCAGCTCTCACGGCAAGAGGCGTACCTTCCATTTTTGGCGACGACTGGAAATATCACGCCGTTCATCGGGCTATTAGGCACGGTGTTGGGAATCATTGACTCCTTTCGGGAGATCGGCAAGCAAGGCACCGCCAGCATTGCGGCGGTCGCGCCGGGGGTCTCGGAAGCGCTGGTTGCCACGGCGGCGGGGCTCTTTACGGCCATTCCCGCCGTGATTGCGTATAATTATTATCTAGCTCGTATTCGAAAGACCGCGTTCCGCGTTGAAGCATTCAGCATTGAACTGCTGAATATCGTAGTGGCGCGGTTGAAGCAGGTCGGGATCCGCGGATGATTTTTGAAAGCCGTCACCGACGCTTTCTGGCCGAGATCAATATCATTCCGCTGGTCGATGTGGTCTTGGTTTTGCTGGTCATCTTTATGGTGACGGCGCCGATGCTGTACCGTGGGATGGACATCAATCTGCCAACCTCTTCAAGCAATACCATCAAGCCCGAAGAACGCATTGTGCTTACCGTCGAGCGCGATCAAAAAGTCTATCTGGACAAAGAAATGGTTCCGTTGGGGCTCTTGGAGTCCAAGCTCCGGGCGGCCAAACAGCGGAATGCCGAGGTGTCCGTGTACCTACGTGCCGACCGCGACGTGGCGTATGGAACCGTCGTGCAGGTCATGGATGGGGTCAAACGGGCGGGCATTGAAAAGTTAGGCATGGTCACGGATCCTCCGGCGGGAGGGCGGGAGCGTGTCGTCGACGAATCCGGGAAGCAGGACAAGGGGCATTGAATGTCGGCTGGAACCTATCCTCAGATGGCGTTGAGCCCGGTCGGCGGCGATTTTTCACCCGGTCGGCATATGAAGATCATGGTCGGACTCTCCCTGGTTCTGCACCTGGTCTTGATTCTCCTCATCGCCGGTTTGCGATTGCCCGGCAAAACGGAGCGCCCGCTTGCCGCGTACCAGGTGTCTCTCGTCTCCACGCCGACTCCAAGCGTGGATCCAAAGCCTGTCTCACCACCCGCCGAGCCGGAACCTCCGAAGGCGATAGACCCACCCGTGGCCCGGCCCACCCAACCGGTGGTGAAGCAAATGGCTCCGTCGCCTCCGCCTCCGCCCCCGCCACAGCCGGTGCGGTTGGCCCCGACGCCGCATGTACGTGCACCTGAACCAATTCCAATGAAACCGATGTCCGTACCGCCTGCCCCAAAGGTCCGACAAGAAGCGCCATCGCCGGCGCCTGTGCCAGCTCCGGTTGTGCGCCAGAGCGAAGCCAAGCCTGTTCCGGTCCCAGTGCCGCCTCCCCCTCGCCCGGTGTTGAATCGCGACGTGCTGCGCGGGATTGCATTGCCGACCGAAGTGCCGAAATTGGGCGAGGTGAATCCGATCCCGGCGGGAACGCCCAAAGAAACCCGCTCGCAGACTCAGACAGATGTTCAGAAAATGTTGAGCAACCTGTCCGTACCGGAATCGACGCCCACTGCGACCGAACAGACAACGCCGCAACCCGCACGGGTCAGTCCCCCGCGCGCGTCTATGAGTGAGGAAGTGAATCGCCTACTGGAGCAACCCCCCGTAAAGGTCGAACCCTCGAGACCTGCTCCCGCTGCCGAGTCCCGAGTGGCGTCAAAGCCTTCTACGTTGCGCACACCGGTGACGACGCTTCAGGCCTCGGGCGTGGCCGCGGGAAACCCATACCTGGCACTGATTCAACGAAGGATTAGTGAGCACTGGACGGCGCCTCAAGTCGGCATGACCGGCGAACACTTTCAAGTGATGGTGAAATTCCGCTTGGACAAAACCGGTCAGGTCAGCGGGCTCGTTATCGAGCGCACGTCCGGTAATGAGTATTATGATCTCGCCGCTAGGCGGGCCGTGTTGGCAGCCAGCCCGTTGCCGTCGTTTCCTCCGGAGATAACGCAATCTTATTTCGATGCTCATTTTAGCTTCGCCATTGGCGAGCCCGTGAGTTGACACCATGCGATTCTTTCTTTTCGGCACATACGTTCTCGTCATGGCCGGTCTGGTCGGGATTCTGCAGTCCGGGGCGGAAGATGTGTTTATGGAAGCGACGCGTCCCGACTTTCAAAAAATCCCGATCGGTGTGTTCGGGTTCCGCAACGGCAGCAACCACGACACCAGTGGAGAAAAAGCCGCCGATGTTCTTCGCGCCGATCTCCGTCGTTCGCAGATTTTTTCGGTCGCCGACCTTCCCAAGTTGGGCATCAAGTTAAACGGCAAGTGGGAAAAGGATGCCGTGGATAAGCGCTTAGCTCAGCATGCGTCCGAGCAAGGCATCTCGGTCCTGGTGTGGGGAAAAGTCTCGACCAAGGAAGCGGATGTCTTGCTGGACGGCTACGTCTATGACGGCGGAAGCGGGGATGTCGTCGCGGACCGACGCTACATCGGTTCCTCATCGGTGCTCAGGCAAATGACGCATCGACTGGCGGATGAGCTGGTCTTTCGTTACACCGGGGAGCAAGGCATCGCGAGAACGAAGATTGCCTTCGTGTCGGAACAAAATGGCGGGCGTGAACTCTATGTCATGGATTATGACGGCTATGGTCCCCGGCAAGTGACGGCCGATGGATTTTTAAACTTGATGCCGAGATGGTCCCGAGACCGGCGCTTCCTGATCTTTACGTCCTATCAAGAGCGAACCAAGCAGCACATTGATATGGTCGAAGTAGCGACCGGGAAGCGATGGACGCTCATTGCCCTTCCGGGTTTGAATATTACGCCCGCCTTGTCCCCTGACGGCAACTCGCTGGCATTTGCAACGAGTCAGGACGGCAATTCCGAAATCTATAAGATGGATACGAATACGAAAGCGTTCCAACGGCTCACATTCCATGCGTCCGGAGATCTGTCTCCTTCGTGGTCTCCGACGGGCCGAGAGATCGTGTTCACGTCGGATCGTGGAGGAGGGCCGCAACTCTATGTCATGAGTGCTGACGGGTCAAACGTGCGGCGTTTGACGTATGAGGGCGATTATAATGCCGCGCCCGCCTGGTCTCCGCGGGGCAATTGGATCGCACACGTCTGCCGCACGGAAGAGCGTCAATACAAGCTGTGTCTCGTCAGCCCTGACGGCCAAAAACGCCTGCGGCTCACGTCGGGCCATGGGGTCGATGACTCTCCCTCGTGGTCGCCGGATGGGCGTCATTTGGTCTTCAGCTCCACCGGCGAAGGCAAGAGCCATATTTACATGATTAATAGCGATGGAACTGATCTGGAACGACTGACGTCGGGAGGCATCGCTCATACCTCTCCCTCGTGGTCGCCGATGTAAGCCTGATGAATATGCCTGTGAATGGTCTGACCGGATATCACCATAACAACAAGGAGAGTCGCATGCGTACACTACAGCTCACCTCTTGCGTGGCCTTACTACTGGGAGGTCTGCTCCTGGGGGCGACGGGCTGCTCCAAGTCGATTCAGGCCAATTCGGGCTCGAAATCGTTTGAGCCCGGTGCGAAAAAGAACGTGGCCTCGGCCCCGGCGAAGCCGTCTAGCAGCAAACAGCCGTCTCCCGCTCCGACCCCTGCCACTTCGGAACCCGAATCACTGGTGTCCGAGCCTCCGATGGTCTCCGAGCCCCCCACGCCAATCCCGTCTCTGTCCACGCTTGATCCAGGTCCACCTCCGCTCAACGCTAAACGGTCAGATGAAGAGCGCATTCCAGGGGAAATGTTAGTCGCCAAGACGGAGCCCTCCGATACGAGCCGGCGGCAAGTCGAAGAGATTCAACGTGAGAATCTAGCGACAGCCGCCTCCGGGCTCGAAGATGTGTTTTTTGGATTTGATAGTTGGCAAATCAGCAATGAAGGCAAGCAGACGTTGATGCTCGATGCCGAATGGATCAAGGCCAACCCTCGTCAGAATGTCACTATCGAAGGGCATTGCGATGAACGGGGTACCCTGGCGTACAACCTTGTCCTCGGCGAGAAGCGCGCCAAGTCGGTGCAAAAGTACCTGGTCGAGCTAGGCATCGATCCGAATCGGCTCACGGTGGTGTCCTATGGAAAGGAGCGCCCGTTCTGCAAGGATCGTGAAGAGGGTTGCTATCAGAAGAATCGCCGTGGTCACATTGCAGTCCGCGTCCAATAGGTTAACATCCAGGTTCACTGGAGTCAGGAGGAACCGGTGCGTGACATGAACAGCCATCTCCGTGAACCGTCCGTGGCCTCTGCGGGCGGTGTCGTCATCTGCGGGCTCGTGTCGCTGCTGCTATCCGGCTGTCTGGCGCAGCAGGCGGAGCTGAAAGACGTTGAACGGAATCTGGGCACCAAAATCACGAAGCTCGATCAGCGTGATAAAGAGTTGCAGCAGACCGTTAAGCAGGCGAAGGTGGATATCGACAAGCTGGTGAGCGAGACTCGTGCACGCTTGAGCCAAGAAATCTCCACGTTGCGGGAAGAAGAACTGCCGGCTCTCCGTGGCGGACTCGACAAGGATTCGCATCAAATGGCGACGTTGCGCAGTCGACTGGATGACTTGGAGCATCAGTTGACGAAACGAGCCGCCGCAATTGAGAAGACTCAAGGCGATCAGGCGGCGGCTGCCAAAACGGATCGGGATCGCTTGCATGACGACGTCAGTAAACTGACCGGGCGTATTGACGCCATGAACGGAACCGTAGCGAGTGTAACGAAAAAGTTGGGCGAAAAACTCGATGAGCAGGATAAGGGCTTATCGACGTACGAGACGAAGGCTCAACAGTTGGAGTCACAGAATCGCGCACTCACGGAACAAATGGCGCAATACAAGCAGGCTCTGGCGGACTATAAGAAAGTGCTCACGACGTTGGGTGAGAAGCTGGTCCACGAAGAGCAGCGAACGACGGAGTTGTCGAATAAAGTCGCCGGCCGCACCGATCAATTGGCGTCGAAGGTGGATAATGATACGAAGGCGACCACGACATATCTCAATGATGTCAATAGGAGCGTCGGATCCGTGGCCAAAGCGGTCGAGACCATGAACGCCCAATTGGTGCCGCGAATCGAAGAGCAGGATCGGCGACTGGACGATCTGACAAAGCTCATTCAAGCCATGGATGCGCAGCACGCGGCGACCAACCAGGCTATTATGCAGCTTCAATTGGCTCGCGAGCAGGCTCCGACAAAGATCTCGGAAGATTCTGCTCAAGCTTCACAGCCGGCCGTGCGGGAGCAAGCTCCTCCGCCTCCAGTCGTCGCACACGCGTCCCGCGACACGTCCCTCCATACCGGTCAAGCTCGGGAATCGTATGATCGCTATATCACGACATTCAAACAAGGCAACCTCGACGCAGCGATGCATGGATTTTCTCAGTTTCTGACCGAGTATCCGACATCCGACTTGGCTGCGAATGCGCAGTACTGGCTCGGCGAGTGTTATTACGGCAAGAAGGACTACGCGCGAGCCATCGAAGCCTTCGATCGCGTAAAAGTCGACTATCCCGGCAGCGAAAAAGTACCGTCTGCCCTTCTTAAAAAAGGATTCGCGTACCTGGCGCTGAAAGACAGAAATCGCGCGTCTTCGGTCTGGAGGCAGGTGGTCGATGGTTATCCCAATAGCCCCGAAGCAGGCAAGGCATTGGAAAAGCTGGCGCAACTCAAGCAGATACGCTGAAGGGAAGAAGAGGGCATGGATGTTCTATCGATGAATGGAGTGAAGTCTCTGCGCGCGACCATAGGTGGAAGCGGGCTGCTGGTTATCATGCTCATGACCGGTTGCGCGAAGCACGCCGACTTTGTCGATCTCCGAGAAGAAGTCACGAATCTCTCGAGGGCCCAGGAGCAGACGCAGAAGCGCCAGGAGGCATTGCAACGCCGTCTGGAAACGGGGAAGCCTATACCGCTTGATGAGGCTTCGAAAGGACACGATACGTCGGCTCAACGCATTCAGCAACTGACAAGTCGATTGGCGGACTTTGAAAGTCGTCTGTCTCGGCTGGAAGATGGACAGGCAACCGTATCGGGTAAGCTGGACGAATCGCGTTCATCCATGTCTTCGACGCCTACGCGTTCCTCAGAACCGCAAGAGTTCACTGCCCCGCAGTCCTTGGCCGGCACCCCGGGGATTTCACCGACCTCCGCCTTCAACCTGGCGTATAACGATTATCTCAATGGCCGATACGACCTTGCCGTGACAGGCTTTCAACGGTTCCTAAAAGACTTCCCTTCCACTTCGCTGGCACCCAACGCGTACTATTGGATGGGTGAATCGTACTTCAGCCTGAAAGATTATCCGCATGCTGCGCAGGCGTTCCAAAAAGTCGTGAATGACCATCCACGCAGTGAAAAGGTGGCGCCGGCATTATTTAAGATGGGTGTGGTCACTGCAGAGGCGGGCGATTTGCCCAAAGCGCGCGGCTATTTGAGGAAGGTCATTGAAGATTATTCGACATCCGATGAAGCCAAATTAGCGAAGAACAAACTCGCTGAGATCCGATGAAGCGGACATCGTACAGATACGGGATTGCCCTGGTCCTCGCCCTATGTCTGCCCATCTCTCGGGGACTCTTGTGAACCCAACCTGTTCTCTCCATCGTTGCGCCCCAACCATATGAGCGTTGACGTGCGTCTTGGAAAAATTCACGTATTGCCCGGTGAACTTGCGAGCCGTATTGCGGCCGGGGAAGTCATCGAGCGGCCGGCTGCTGTCGTCAAAGAGTTGGTCGACAACAGCCTCGATGCCGAGAGCAGGCGGATTGTCGTGGAGGTCGTGGACGGCGGACGCCGGCTCATCAAAGTGACCGACGATGGAGAGGGGATCTGCGCGGCCGACGTCCCTCTGGCGTTTCAACGCCATGCGACGAGCAAATTGCAAGACGACACCGACCTCTGCTCCATCGCGACCTTGGGCTTTCGCGGTGAAGCGCTTCCAAGTATCGCGTCGATTGCGAAGATTCGTCTGGTCACGGGGACCCGGGACGAACCGGTTGGCACATTGTTGATCATGGAGGGCTCGGAGGTCGTGAAATGCGAGGAAGCCGCATCGCCTCACGGCACGCAGATTGAGATCGGCGATCTTTTTTTCAATACTCCGGCCAGAAAGAAATTCTTAAAGACTACAGGAACCGAGTTCTCTCATATCTGCCAAGTCGTGCAGCAGGCCGCGTTGGCCTGGCCAGCGGTCCATTTCCGGCTGGTTCATAACGGTCAGCAGGTGTGTGACTACCCCGCTGCCGAGACGCCGCGGAATCGCATTCTCCAGGTCTATGGCGAAGCTGTGTCGGCTCAGATGGTGCTGGTGCAAGGCGAACTCTCAGGTCTTCGCGTACACGGGATGGCCATCGGAGCGACGAGTGCGCGGACGAGCCGTTCGCCCCAGGAATTGTTCGTTAACCGACGGCCGGTGAAAAATGCGACGGTCTCCCATGCAATCTATGAGGGCTATGGCGTCTCGCTGCCCAAGGGCCATCATCCGCTGTTCGTCTTGTTTCTTGAGGTTGATCCCGCTCGAGTGGATGTGAACGTTCATCCAACAAAACGCGAAGTCCGTTTTGCCGACTCGGATCTCGTCCATCGAGCCGTCCAACGAGCCGTTCGGTCCGCAGTCGGATCCACCATATCAGATGGCGCCTTTGCAGAAGTTCCCTCCGTGCTCCCAGGAAATCCCGCCGGAATCGACGTGCGTATGTTGACCGACGGCGGGCATGGGCAACGACAATTTGAGCCCGCGTCTTCAAGGGGTTCAGAGTTCCCCGCCAAGGAGACGGAGGAGCGAGCCCGGATGTCGGCACAGAGTGTTGGGGAGACGACATCTTCCTATCTGGTGCAACGGGCCAGCGAGGTGCTTCCTTTCGGGCAGATCCGACAGACGTTTCTGGTGGCGCAGGTCGGGAGCGAACTGCATGTCATCGATCAGCACACGGCGCATGAGCGGGTCCTCTTTGAACGTCTCTCGCGCGCATGTTCCGAGCAGGCCATTACGCAGCAGCCCTTATTGATTCCAGAGCCGGTCACGGTGCCGCTCCACCAGGCGATGCAACTGGAGCAGTTCCTGCCTGATTTCGAGAAGCTCGGTCTTGCTATTGAACCGTTCGGGTCCGGAACGTTTCTGATTCGGGCCGTTCCCGCTCTATTAGGTCGCATGGACGGTGCGGCGTTGGTGCACGGTCTTTTGGAGGATTTCAATGAATGGAGCTCGATGGCGTCCTTCGAGCAACGTCTGCGGCCGATCCTCGCTACCATGGCGTGCCATAGCGCTGTCCGAGCCGGGCGGTCCATGACGCTGCCTGAGATCAAGATCCTAATCGAAGATTGGGTCGCTGAAGGCGTCCCGACAACATGTCCGCATGGACGCCGAATTGCGTTGCGGTTGCCGGCGGAGGAATTGGAAAAGATTTTTAATCGCTAGCCCGCCTATGAACGTTGATCGTAAACCACTCGTCGTCGTCGTCGGCCCTACGGCGGTGGGGAAAAGCCGGATGGTCATCCCCTTGGCTCAAGCGCTGAGGACGGAAATTCTGACTGCGGATTCTCGCCAAGTATATCGCGGCATGGATATTGGCATGGACAAGCCGCCGGTGGAGCAGCGTGGCGGCGTCCCTCATCGGCTGATC
Organism: Nitrospira sp. Nam74; assembly: GCF_965152615.1. Lineage (NCBI taxonomy): Bacteria > Pseudomonadati > Nitrospirota > Nitrospiria > Nitrospirales > Nitrospiraceae > Nitrospira > Nitrospira sp. Nam74. The sequence continues at coordinate 1,428,956 of NZ_OZ224220.1, forward strand.
GACCTGGTTGAACCCGATCAGCCCTTTAACGTTGGCGAATATCGTCGCCTGGCCATGGCAGAGATCGCGCGGCTGCATCAGGAAGGACGAGTTCCTTTGATGGTCGGCGGGACAGGGCTCTATGTGCGGACGATCGTCCGTGGGTTGTGGGACGGCCCCCCGCCTGACTGGGAGTATCGCCATCGTCTGGCGGATCTGGCCCGCGCACAAGGGCCGGAGGCACTGTATCGACAACTGACCCAAGTCGATCCTGACTTAGCGGCGCGGCTTCATCCGCGCGATGAGATTAAAATTATCCGCGGATTGGAGGCGTACCATGTCACAGGGCGACGGTTATCAGATCTTCATCGCGAGCATGGGTTTGCCGAAAGGCCCTTTTCGACGCTCTTAATCGGCCTGACCAGGGACCGGCAGGAATTGTATCGGCGTATCGACGCCCGCGTGGACGAACAGTTAGCGAATGGATTAGTTGAGGAAACGAGACGGCTATTGGCTCAAGGGTACGATCGCCGCTTGAGCTCGATGAAGGGGTTAGGCTATCGGCAAATCGCCGGCTATCTCGACGGCGACTACCCCTATGACGAGGCGGTCCGTCTTCTCAAGCGGGATACGCGTCATTTTGCGAAGCGTCAGTTTACCTGGTTTCGAAAAGAACCGGGCATCGTTTGGGTCGAGATCGAAGAGCGCGACTCCACTCAGGTCGTCATGGCGCGTCTGATCACTATGGTGCGACGTTTTTTAGCGGATCCGAGTGACCTTTCCTGGGTAACGTCTGCCCATCAACCCGAGGCCCTCATGGCGGGAGCGTAGGAGGAACATTGGCACGTACAGCGGGTACGCCACAGGCAGAGATCGGCATCATCGGAGGCAGTGGACTGTACGAGATGGTCGGGATGGAGCGCGTCCGGGAGTATCGCCTGACGACTCCCTTCGGGCGTCCATCCGATGCGCTGCTCCTTGGAATGCTTGACGGCGTCCGGGTGGCCTTTTTGGCTCGGCATGGTCGAGGCCATCGTCTCAATCCGAGCGAAATCAACTACCGGGCGAATATCTATGCGCTTAAATCCGTCGGTGCGAGCCGGATCGTTTCGGTCAGCGCCGTCGGTAGCATGAAAGAGACCGTTGAGCCAGGTCATCTGCTCTTCCCCGATCAGTTTATCGATGTGACCAAGCAGCGGGTGTCCACATTCTTTCGCGACGGCATCGTGGCTCATGTGGCGTTCGGCGATCCGGTCTGTCCGGATATTAAGCGGGCACTTGTTCAAGCCGCGCGTGCCGTAAGGGCGACGTGCCATGAAGGCGGGACGTATCTCTGTATTGAAGGTCCACAGTTTTCCACCAAAGCCGAGTCGCGGCTCTATCGGCAATGGGGCGTTGATGTCATCGGGATGACGAATATGCCGGAAGCGAAATTGGCTCGTGAAGCGGAAATGTGTTATGCCACGATGGCCTTAGCAACCGACTATGATTGTTGGCACGAGAGTGAAGAGTCCGTGAGTGTCGAGATGATCCTGGCGACGCTCCATAAAAATGTGGAGCTTGCCAAGCGGGTCCTCCGCGAGGTGCTCTCCATCGCGCAGGAGCCGCGGGACTGCATGTGCGGCGCGGCCATGCAACATGCCATTGTGACGGCCCCGGACATGATTCCCAAAGCGACGCGTACAAAACTAGATCTGCTCATCGGGCGTTATTTGCCGAAGAAAAAGGGAGGCCGCTGAGATGGGAAAGTTGCTGGTCGTCGGGTCAGTGGCCCTGGATACCGTCCGGACGCCGTTCGGGGAGGCGACTGAGGTGTTGGGCGGCTCAGCGACGTTCTTTTCCGTCGCGGCCAGCTATTTCACCAATGTCGAACTGATTGCCGTCATTGGCGAGGATTTTCCAGAGGCCCATTTGAGCTTTCTCAAAAGCCGCCACATTGACGTCGCGGGATTGGAGAAGCGGCCAGGGCAGACCTTTCGGTGGAAAGGGGAATACAGCTATCAATTGAACGAGGCCCGTACGCTGGATACTCGATTGAATGTCTTTGAGACCTTTCGCCCGAAGATCGCGGATCACTATCGTGCGCCGGGCATGTTGTTCCTGGGCAACATCGATCCCGAGTTGCAGTTGGACGTACTGAATCAGGTTCAACGGCCATCCGTCGTCGCCTGTGACACCATGAATTTTTGGATTGAAGGCAAGCGCGAGGCGCTCTGGCGTGTCTTGGAGAAGGTGGACATCCTCATCATCAACGACGGTGAGGCGCGGCTCCTGGGTCAGGATTCCAATCTCGTGCAGGTCGCGAAGACGATTCTCGCGAAGGGACCGAAGCATCTCATCATTAAACGCGGAGAATATGGCGTGTTGATGTTCAATCAGAAGCAGGTGTTCGGCGCGCCGGCGTTTCCGCTCGAGCAAGTCAAAGATCCTACGGGAGCCGGCGATACCTTTGCGGGCGGATTCATGGGCTATCTCTCGGCCACCGGGAACCTCTCCGAGTCCTCGATCCGCCAAGCGATTATCTTCGGCAGCGTAATGGCGTCGTTTACCGTCGAAGCCTTTAGTCTTGACCGTCTCCGGGTTCTGGACTACAAAGAGATCGAGGCGCGATTTCGAGAGTTCAAGCGTCTGACTCATTTTGAGGACTTATCATGACGGAACCGTTTGCCCGGGGAATGGATCGACGCAGGCGCCGGGTAATGAGACTTGCGGTCTTGATGTGCTCGTCGGTGATTGCGATCACGGGATGCGCATCCGAAGAGAAGTTACAAAAATCTAAAGGATACTATCAAGAAGGCTTGGCCAACATACAAGGCGATCGCCAGCAGGCGTTCGTCTCGTTGCAGAAGGCCATTCAATTGAATCCGAATCACAAAGAAGCGCATTACTTGCTGGGGCATTTGTACGCGCTGCAACTGAAATATCCTGAAGCGGAACGCGAATTGCGTGAGGCGCTACGCATCGATCCCGAATACTCGGATGCCTATAATCATCTCGGACAAGTGCTGGAGCGACAGAATCGTTGGACTGAGGCAATTCGAGCCTACCGTCAGGCCCTGAGCAATCCGCTCTATGGCACTCCCGACCTCGCTCGCTTTAATCTTGGACGCGCGTTGGTTCATGAGGGTGATTTGGAAGGTGCGACGCAAGCGTATGAAGATGCGCTCCTCATCAGCCCACCCACCGTTCCGTCGGCGGTGCTCAACCTCGAACTCGGCCGGGCCTATTACAAACTCGGTTATGAAGTGAAAGCGAAGGAGACGCTGGCCCGGGTGAAGGCTCAGGATAAGGGAGGACAATATGCGGCGGAGGCCGGCAAGCTGCTGGAGCATCTGAAGCCGTAATCACGCTATGGAATCCATCGGCGAGTTCTTTAAACAAGTCAGGGATACCAAGGGGTTGACGCTCGAGGATGTCGCCTTAAAGACTCGTATCCATCCCGAGTTTTTGATTGCACTTGAGGAAGGCAACTTCACCAAACTCCCCGACCAGGTGTTTGCCAAGGGATTCGTGCGTTCGTATGCGCGGTCGCTGGGGCTGGATGAAGAAGACGCGATGCGACGTTTTGAAGGGTCAGCCGGTGCATTTTACGAAAAGCAGGCGGAACGCGAATTATTACGTCTGAAACAGGCTGAAGACGATAGACGAAGAAAGACGAACCGAAAAGTCGTCTTGGCGGCCATTGCCGTGGCCCTATTGGGACTCATCCTGCTGATGTCGCGGGAACACAATTCAGTGGCACCTGCCAGGCCGGCCCCGGAGATTGAGCCTCCGGCGATCCAGCCCCAAGGGCAGTCGTCATCCACGCCATTGGACAAACTGGATGGGGTCCTCCAGGGTACGGAAAAGGAACGATCCCTCGCTGCTTCCACGGCGTCGTCAGATGCTCTGCCGCCATCCTCTCTGTCCACCGTGACCGCCGTTCCCGCGGTCCGCGAAGAAATGATCTCGCCTCCCTTGGTTCGCACCGACCCCTCGTTGGGAGGGACCCCAACGGACGGGTCCATGGTGTTGGCCATTGAAGCATTGGAATTGACTTGGGTCGTCGTGCAGGTGGACAACGGAAGCCCGGAAGAAGCGCTCATGCGGCCGGGGGAGCGTGTGCAATGGAAAGCCTCAGATCGTTTTACCCTGACACTGGGAAATGCCGGAGGTGTTCGAGTCGAATTGAACGGAAAAGAACAAGGGCCATTCGGGAACAGCGGAAAAGTCGCTCGAGATATTGTGCTCAAGCGAGGAGCGTGAACCGCGATCGTTGATGATGAGGCGTATTTGATCCGGTCGAGGGCCAAAACGTCCCACGAAGTAAGTCTGTAAAAACATCGTCTGCACTTGCTGATCCCAAATCCATACAAATTTACGCGGTTTTTAACAAAGGTCCATGAGAGATTTATAGGCATGGACTTTGAGTATCACTGAGATGGTTTAGGGACATAAGGCATGACGGTGTATGAGCTCAGTCGAAGCCCGGATGATCGCATCGAAAGGAGGTGCTGACAAGCGACCTTGGCTTGACAAAGTTGCTGAGGCATTGCTATAGTGCCGCCGTTTTACGGCTTAAAAATCGGTGGGTAGGACGCAGTGGCAGTGTGTGTCAGTATTGTAGAGTCGGTTTTTACATTCCGCGATTTTTCACACAAGGAGGAGCCGTGATGGGGTATCTCGTGAAGTCGGTTGGTGTGCTGTCAATGTTGCTGTTTATGGCGAATGTGGCAGTCGCTGAAGAGAAGGATCCCTTGAAGCCACGCGTGCCACCGGATCAAATGGCTGATGCGAAGGCAATGAAGAATCCTGTCGCAGTGACGCCGGAAAGCCTTGCCAAGGGCAAGGCATTATTTGAGGGGAAAGGCACTTGCTTTAACTGTCATGGCAAGGAAGGCAAGGGAGACGGTCCAGCCGGACAGATTCTTAATCCCGCTCCTCGTAATTTTACGAACTGTAAATTCCACAAGAAGCGGAAAGATGGCGAGCTCTTCTGGGTGATCAAGAACGGCAGCGCGGGAACCGGCATGGTTCCGTTGATTCCGGCTGCAATCAACGAAGAAGAAGCCTGGACGATCATCAACTACGAGCGCTCCTTCTGCAAAGATAAGGGCGGCGAATAGTCCATTCCCTACGGGCGGAAAAAAAGCAGAGAGGGCCTTCCCTCTCTGCTTTTTTCATTGGAGCTAAGTCCTGCCGGAAAAGAGGCCGGTCGCTGGGCCGGAAGTAAGGAAGAGGACGTAGCAGTCAGCGTTAATTCGTTGGCTTAGTGAGCAGCAGCGATGAGAATTTGCTGCCTGATTGGAGCGGGGGCAGGACTTGTGGCTGCTGCTCTTGATTGAAGGCGCTTTTTGCGGCCGGTGGCACGGATCGTCCGAGAAAGGCGCTCAGCTCGCCTAACGTCACCTCCCCGTCTAAGTTATCGTCGGCTTCGCCTTTGAGTCCTCGCAGCAAGTAGTATGTAAATAAGCCATGCTGCACCTTCTCTGATTCGAGACCGTCGTGCAAGCCGGTTGTCCCGATCAAGCGAACGATACGGTTTCCTCCCAGATCCCACTGCGGTTCCTTGTGCTTGCCCTTTTGATCGCCGCCTAATCTCGAGACGGAACCGTCGAAGATGAAGACAATCTGTCGCGCCTTCAATCGGGAGAGGGCCGTCTGCAGATCTTTGAGCGGATAGAGGCGTGAGACGGAAGCTCCCCCTTCATAGGGAACTAGAAAGGTCTCGCCTGATGGAGAGACTTTCGCCTGGCCAGAAAAAAACATAATCACCACAGAGTCGGGGGTGACGCGGGTCGGCAGCCAGTCGAGGAGGGTTTCTTCGATGTCAGGCCGAAGCGCTTTCATATCGTGCAGGAGCCGGATATTGGAAGCCGGGACGCCGCCGAGGGTTTGGAAGTAATTGGTCACCATTTCGGCGTCCAGAGCCGCATATTTCCTAGCGGAGAATTGCGGGTCGCGGTGCGTACTGATCCCGACAGCGATGACAAATGTTTGAGGTTGTTGAAATGTCACCGATGGTGTCTGTACCCGATCGGCAGTATCCGAGGCGGGCATCGCCGGCGTTGGCGTGGACGGTCTCATCACCGAGTCGGGCGACTGGACAGCTTGAGGCTTGATCTGAGCCGCCGTCTCACCCGTGTGCTCAGCGGGCGGCGAGGGCTTCGTCGTAGCCACTCCTGGCGCAGAAGGGGAGGGGACCGGCCCGGCTGTCGGCAGTGATGGTTCGAACACGCTTCGCGCCTCGCGCATAAACTGCGTGCCGAGCACGACTGCCGCATCGTGGAGAAACAAGTCCATGGTGGCATAGGCGCACCGCTTCTGGGTCGCCTCTAGAATGATCTTTTCACGGCGAGTCGTCTTCAAAGTGCGCTCACCCAGCACCGTCCCCGATTGGTCCCGAAAGACGACAGCGGATTCCAGGAGCAGCTCGGCCGGAAGCCGATCGTAGACACCGTCGGTCTGGATCTGCAACCCCGATTGCTGCAATGTGACGAAGGCTTCGACATCGGCCGGCGTGTCTGTCGCTCGCTGTCCCGCCACCTGAACGGATTGGAAGGTTTGATGTGCGGCATCGATCAGCACATCTTCAAGTTCTGCGCCGATGCGAAGCTCTTGGGGATGATTACAGGCATCCGCATACCGAGCAATGGCGGTCGTGAGTGTGGGATCGAACTTCATACGGACGGATGCCGGTATCCGAGGGCCCATATCCGGAAGGGTAGACCTGTGAAAGGGCGAGGAGAATCGGTCGCACCCCGAGACCAAAGAGGAGCAGAGGATAAAGGCGACGATAAGACGAGTGGGATGCATCTTAAGACCCCCTCAACGTGCGCGACACCCTACCGGAACTAAAAAAGGAATGCAACGTGCACATGGGTTGTCACGAGCGGTTGGCTTCTCTATGCTATGCGGCACATAAAGGTGCTGAGAACAGAGTCCTAAGAGCTGGGTTCTTTAAAACGACCTACTCGTGACTCGCTAAGGTCTTCTGACTCGGCACTCGGACTCTCTTCCTATGCGGATTCTCGGTCTTTCCAATATGCGTGATGCCTCGGCGGTGCTCGTCGAAGACGGCCGCATCGTCGCGGCCGCAGAAGAAGAGCGCTTTGTCAGGGTCAAACATGTGACGGCGCTCCCGCTTCACGCCATTCGCTATTGTTTGAAGGAAGCCGGCATCGAGGCCCGTGACCTCGACGCGATTGCAGTGCCCTGGAAATATTGGGTCCTGGGGCGCCGCTCTTTACTCGCGCTTGGGTCGATGTTGCGATCGCCGCAGCTTTTGCAAGTCAAAGGGAAGCGCAGTCTGGAACGCATGGCGCAGGAGTGGACCGAACTGGCCTGCCTGTCCGGGAAGCTTTCACACGCGCTGGGCGCCTTACGGGTCAAACCGACCTATCTTGATCACCACCTCTGTCACGCCGCAAGCACCTATCTCGTCTCGCCGTTCGATCGAGCGGCCATCCTCATCGTCGATGGAGCGTCGGAATCGCACACCGCGTTACTCGCAGTCGGCGACGGCTCCCAGATCCGCGTGCTGAAGCGAATCCCGCTTCCTCATTCATTAGGGCAGTTCTATGCTGCCATGACGGCATTTCTGGGATTCCGACCGGATTACGATGAGTACATCGTCATGGGATTGGCAGCCTATGGGAAACCCGAGTATGCGAAACAGATGCGTACCCATCTTCTTCAATTGCGTCCTGAGGGAGCGTTTGAGCTCAACACACGGTTGTTGGATTTCCACCTTGCGAGAGTCGGGATTTTTCCTTCCGCGCTGCAACAGCTCTTTGGTGCCAATCGACGTCGTGACGAAGAGATTACCCAACGCCATCGTGATCTGGCCGCCAGTGCGCAATGGATCTTGGAAGACACTGTCTTGCATATGGCTCGCCACTTGCGGCACCTCACCGACACGGACAACCTCTGTCTTGCCGGAGGTGTGGCCAATAACTGTGTGGCCAATAGTCGCCTCCGCCAAGAAGCGGGCTTTTGCAATGTCTACGTCCAGCCCGCGGCAGGGGATGCAGGAACGGCGCTGGGAGCAGCGCTGTGGCTATCGAATCGGCGGGGAGCCGCCTTGCATCGAGAGGCCATGCGCCATACCTATGTAGGTCCTGAATTTACTGAGGAAGAATGTCGAGAGGCTTTGGCTCGTGCCGGTTTGAAAGGCGAACTGCTCTCAGACCAGGCACTCTGCGATCGTATGGCCACGGAACTGGCCCTCGGGCGATTGGTCTTCTGGTTTCAAGGCCGGATGGAATGGGGCCCGCGCGCCTTAGGCAATCGCAGTCTTCTCGCAGACCCCAGACGCGAAGACATGCGCGAACTGATTAATGCCAAAGTGAAGCTGCGAGAACCGTTTCGGCCATTCGCACCCTCTGTTCTCCAAGAGCGCACTGCCGACTATTTTGACTGGCCCGGGCCATCTCCGTTCATGCTATTTACGGTTCCAGTGCTGCCCCAGGCTAAAGGTCTCATTCCGGCCGTGACTCATGTCGACGGCACCGCCCGCATTCAAACGGTTGACCGAGAATCCAACCCGAAATTCAGAATGCTACTGGAAGCCTTTGAGCGAAAGACCGGCGTGCCGATTCTGTTGAATACTTCGTTCAATGTGAATGAGCCGATGGTGTGCACGCCGGACGAGGCGATTCGTTGTTTTCTTCGCACGGAGGTGGACTGGTTGGTGCTGGGGAGTTTACTAGTTGGACGACCCAACTAATCGTTAGAGCAGTCTCGGAAGTTCCAGCCGTCGCTGGTCCGTTTCAGATGCAGATGCCCTCGCATACTCCGGGGGGTTTCTGTTGAACATTTCTATGGCAGACCAAAACAGATCTATGAACGGGAGGCCTTCATAAAACAAACAAATGCAGACAAGCTTCTGGAGATGTTCGGGGTCTATGCAAGCAGGCGTCTGAGCGATGGTCTTTATACCGTATCAATGGATCATTGCCCGAGCGAGCAACTTACTGGTGAGGATTGGCATACGACAGTTCTTGTGCTTTCCGCTGCCATGGAACATGCAGACCTCGCTCACCGTGTGGCGAAACGGATTCGTCCTGATACAGGCACGCTAACGAAATGGACTAAAGCAACTCGTGCATATCGGAAGCGGTTTTTTGAACGAGTTCCTTAAAGAGCTTTCACTAGTTCCAGTCTGTGTTCTTGCGATATCTGCATCGGAACTGAGTATCTGGGACAGTGTAAACCACTTCGTTAAGGAGCTTGAACTTGAAGGCTATTATCAGCACATCCACACCCCAGATAAGTGTACTAAAGTGGCTTTGGGGCCATTTATACGGGCATCAACGGGAGAGAAGGTCACTGTGACCCTTTCCGAAAATAGAGCAGCTATGTGCTTGTTCGTTGCGCATTTCGTCTTGAGGATGCACAAACGTATGTACGAAGCTGTTAATGCCAACTCTCCCGATGGCCCGAGCCACGTCAACTGGAACTTTTATGGCGATAAGTTTCCGGGTCCGCGTGGAAGCAATATGGAGCTTATGTTTCAGATTCTTTCTTGTCTGGATAGACAAACGGGACGAATTCTTTGGGGCTATTTTGAAGATAGCGACAAGATAGCAAGTGATCTTTTGGCCGATAATTTGGCTGGCGCCCTTAATCAAGCAAGCAAAACTCCACCCAAATGTAGTGCAACCATGCTTACTCGTAAACCCGAGACTCAGGGCTGCTTCTATTGGGAACACTGGACTTGAGGCTAAGTGGTTTACTGCTTTCTTGGCACGCGCAGCCGACAATGCAGGGACACGATATTCCTTGCATTGTGAAGTGCCCAAGAAACAATGATGGAGATAGCACACACTAAGTTGAGATGCCGAAAGGCTTCGTTTCTGCATCCACTTTCATCAACATTAGGCAGCAAGGCTTGGCATATGCTCCAGATTGGGAAGCTTGAAGCCGCTAACCGGCAACTAGATTTCGCGATTCGGCTATTTTTCTCGTGTGGCGACCCGGTTTGCGTCCATACGTTGGCGGGAGCTGCATCGATTGTTCTGACCGATCTTGTTGAACATCACGCACCCTCCAAATCATGGGACCGAAACGTTCAAGCCGCCAACGCACTTTCGGCATCTGATTACTTCAATATCGTCCGTAACGCACAAAATTTTCTCAAACACGCTCGCGGAGATCCGAAAGCTATACTTAACTTTAATGAAGTCGAGACCGAAGAATTGCTCATGCTGGCAGTCATGAATTCAGGGAAGCTTCAGCACATGTCCATGGAGCAATCGGTATATCAGCTCTGGTATCTTGGCAGGCGTGTGAAGGAATTGGGTGCTGGTTTTCCCTTTGTTCAGGAGGCCATGGCGCTGTTTCCTGGAATTGAAGGTGGCTCCCCGGCTAAAGCTAAAGAAGTCGGGCAACAAATCCTCCTGGCACAGCTTGCGGCGAAGTCATCCATATCATGACCGAAATGTTGTCGAACATCCGGATCGAATTCTGCTGCCGGAATCTTCTGTTCAGCGGCGACGAGGTTACTCATCTTAGAACAATATCTACCAATGTTTGAGCTGAGGACAATCGCTCTCTTCGTCGCCACCGCGGTTGCCGAAATTGTCGGATGTTACCTGCCTTATCTGTGGCTCAAGAAGGGAGCGTCAGTCTGGCTGCTGGTCCCTGCTGCGGCGAGTCTTGCAGTCTTCGTCTGGCTGCTGACTTTGCATCCCACAGATGCCGGGCGGGTCTATGCCGCATACGGCGGTGTGTATGTGTCAGTCGCGATCGTGTGGCTGTGGGGCGTGGACGCCGTGCGTCCTTCGCCATACGACTGGCTTGGCGTCGCTGTCTGTCTGGTGGGCATGGCCATCATCATGTTTGCTCCACGCCCTGCCTAACTTACATCGAGAGGAGCGCAAGATTTGAATCGTAGGTCTACCACTTCCACAGGTGCACCAAACAAGACGGACAATTCGTCGCCGAATTGGTTTTCGTTGAGGAAGATTCACGATACTTGGTGGACATGCTATGGTGTTTTGAGCCAGGAATCACAAGCGGTCAGCTCTCATGTCGAACATGTGCGTCACATGTGCCTGCTCAGAGCTGAAAGCTGATGGCTGATCGCTCCTCCTCTGTCGCTCTCGATGCTCTTCTTCTTCTTTTCCTCGTCAACCTTGCGCTTCAGCCCCTGGTCGAGCCGGATTTTGGATGGCACCTGCGAACCGGGATCGATCTGCTTCACCACGGTTGGCAGATGCCTCGCACCGATCCGTATTCGCACACGATGCCGGATTGGCCATGGGTCGAACACGCCTGGCTAACGGATGGATTGATCGGTGTCATCTATACAGGCCTGGGATCTGCCGGATCCTTAGGCGTCATTCTCTTGTTTGCCGCGGTAATTGCGGGGGCATTTCTTTTGGCGGCCGCTCCCGCACGAGCGGCCCGCACAGCGCGATTGGTGGCGGTATCTGGAGCCGCGTGGATCGCACTTCCATTTCTCGGCGCGCGGATTCAAATGATCACGCTTCTTGGATTAGCGCTCGTCTTATGGTTCTGGCACCGCTATCAAATGGGGCAGGGCGCAAACCTGTGGGCTGTTCCGCCGCTGTTCTTGCTCTGGGCTAATCTTCATGGCGGCTTTACGGCAGGCCTCTTCACGTTGGGCCTCTTATTAACTGTGGCCGCCGTGACGAGGCTTGTTGCTGACGCGCGACCCAAATTAGTCCAGCGGATTGATGAACCGGTCCTCTCCTGGCAGCAGCTCCGTCATATGGTCTTGATCCTTGGGATTGCGGTGTCGTTGACGTTGATCAATCCGTATGGATGGCGTCTCTATGCGGAGATTGTTCAGTCCTTGGGTGACCGGTTCATGATCGACACGCTACAGGAATGGCAGCCGATCTCCACTCAGCACCGAGCCGGTTTGATGTATGTCCTGTATCTCTCCGCACTGGCGTTGACCATGTTCTGCTTCTATCGACGCGTGGAACCGACTCGCTGGGCCGTCTTGGCTGTATTCCTGGCGCTCTCGTTGCGGCACTGGCGCAATGTGCCGTTCTTTCTTCTTGTCAGCATTCCGCTTGCCGCGGAGATGGTGCAGGCTATCGTTGCTTGGCTGGCCGATCATGTTCCAACCTTTCGGCATCACATGAGACAGTGGATTCTTGGCGTGACGTTGGCGGTCGGAGCTGGAATTGTGTTCCTCGGCTCGGCGCATATTGAGCGGGTCGCGCAGTCGGGGCTAGCGCCGGCGAAGTTTTTTGAAACGACCGAGTATCCGATTGAAGCGGTGGAGTGGATTCAGGAACACCGAAGCGAGCTCGGCACGCGGCTCTATAACGACTATGGGTTCGGGGGCTTCCTGCTCTGGTGGCTGCCGGACGAGAAAATCTTTATTGATGGACGCATGCCGGCCTGGAGAATCGGCGATCGGTGGATCTTCTATGACTATGTCGCATTGACACACTGGGATCCTCCGGCGTTGGGCGTCTTGGATAAATATGCGGTGGATTGGGCCATGACGGCGATCGGTGGCACACTGGATCGCGTGCTCAGTGAAGAGCCTACCTGGCAGGTTCGATATGCCGATTCCAAGGTGCGGATTTACTCGAGGCAATGAGCTGAATCAGTACGTGTGGCTTTCCGCGGCTTCGCGCAGTTCGCGTAGAACGTCCGGTGATTCTCGACGTCGGTACAGGCCTTCCGCGTTATGCCGACGCACGGCGAGTAATTCCCGAAACATGCCAATCCCATCCCGGAAGACACGCACCTTCGAACCCGGCTGGTCCGTCCAATTGATCGGCACCTCGGCGATTCGATAGTTTCTGCACCGTGCGATGTACAGAAGTTCGAGATCCAACCCATAACCGTCGATCCGCGCAACCGAACAGAGATCCTCCGCCACCCGCTTCTGAAACAACTTGAAGCCGCATTGCGTGTCGGTGATGCCGGCGAGCCCCAGATGCTGAGCGACCTGATTGAAGAGGTTTCCGAAGACCGTCCGATGCCACCTGGCTTGAACCCGATACCGCCGGTCATGTGATCCCAGGAAACGTGACCCGATCGCCAGGTCGGCGCCTTCTCCGACCGCACATTCGAGCCGCTCTACTTCCTGAATCGATGTGGCGCCATCGGCATCAGCCATCAGACGGAGCGTTCCTCTGGCAGCCAGCATGCCCGCGCGTACCGCGCAACCTTTCCCCCGATTGGTAGGAAGCCGAATTAAGCGAACAGATGGAACATCGAGAGCGAACCGGGTCACTCTTAGCGCGGTCTCGTCGCGGCTGCCATCATCAACGACGACAATTTCGTAAGGATCACCACGCTGAGAAAGATAGTGGGTGATGCTGGTAAGATACGGAAGAAGACGGTCTTGCTCGTTATACGCGGGGAGGACGACTGAGAGCGTGATCGGTTCTTCAGAACGCGCCATAATCAGGACTGGGCCAGGTCCATGGACAGTTATCCCTGAGGGAATGGCCTTCACCGTGAGCATCCGAGCCTAAGCCTAATACACCAGAATTGCAAGCGATTGCGCAATTTGGCAGACCGCATGAAGCATTTGAATACGACAGAAAGATAGCACGAGGGCCGAGGAGGTGGACCATGCGCCATGTGTGGACGCTTACAGCGTGGACCGTGTTTCTAGCCCAGGTTGTTGCGTGTGAGTCAGCGACCCCTCCGCGGCAACTGGCGGACTATCTCGGCCAGCAGACTGTGAAGGAGGCCCCGAGCACGCCTTTGCCTCCAAGACCGGTTCATGCGGGTCTTGTCGTCCTTGCCGATACATCGCGTCCGGATGCCGTGGCTGTGCCCCAGGAAGCTCTGAACCGGCTCGCGGAGATGCTGAAGCAAGAGTTGAGCGAGATGACTCCGGTGGTAATCGACAAGATCATCTCGGCCGAGGGCATACGCCCGGAAGGCGATCCCGGTCAATTCGTGGAGCTTGGGAAATGGCATGGAGTGGATGATCTGGTCATCATGGTCGCGTCAGCCATCGAGCAGGAATACCCCATGACCGTGTTTCTCGGGTGGGTGACGCATGCGCAGCCAGGATGGCGCCGTGATAACTGGTCGCGGTTGGAAGCGGCATTGCTGGATGTCAGAACGGGTCAGATATTACTGCGCGCCGATGGAGCGGGCTTTGCGACCTTGGATCGACCGGCTGCACCCGGTATTAATCAGTGGTACCCTGTCATTTGGCTTCGACCTCAGGACCCGGCCCGACGCTACTATCCACCATCCTATCAAGGTGCGCCGAACACCCTTCGAGTCGTCGCGATGAAAGAAGCGGCTAACCGATTGGTCCTTAAATTCCAAGAGGCCTGGATTCAGAAGCGTCAAAAGGAACTGGAAGCCGCAGCCTAGAAGCTGTGTCTTCGGGTCCAGAGTCCTGGCGAGAGGCACGCGGTGCCTATCGTGCGCTATCCCACCCAGGAGGGGCGGGGGTTTTTGTCTTTGAATGGTAGCAAGAGGTTAGTGTAAAATTGCGTCATTTCACGGCTACAACCTAGATGCGGTGTCAGTCCGCATCGCAAGTCATTGAGGGACCAACATATGCACATTATTGAAACGCTTCGTGTTCGTGCATCGGTTCATCGCTGTCGTCAGCATATCGGAACCGCCGTCGCGGCCGCCGTCCTGTTCTATGGGCCGATGGCCGTGAGTGGGTGGTTCACGCCGTCTCAGGGCGACGCTGCTGTCCCTCCCGCAGGGATGCAGACCTTTGCTGATATCGTGAAACAAGTCACGCCGGCCGTCGTCAATGTCGCCGTGGTCGGCGGTGGCGAAAGTGGACGCCGTGAAGGGGGCCCAAGGCGACCGCTTCCTCCTGGTCCATTTGGAGGGCCTGGAGGTCCCGGCGGTCCTGGCGGGCCTCCCGGTGGCGGAGAGGAACCGCCGGGAATGGAACCACCTGGTCCTCCACCATTTCCCGGCCCTCCGGGGCCTCACGGACGACCGGAGCAGAGTGCCGGCTCCGGTGTCATCATCGATCCGCAAGGACATATTTTGACAAACAACCACGTGGTCGACAATGCGTCTGAAATCACCGTGACGTTGCACGATAGTCGTGAGTTTAAGGCGAAAGTCGTCGGCACGGACCCCAAGACCGATTTGGCCATTATTAAGATCGAGGCCGACAATTTACCCGCGCTGAAGTGGGCCGATTACGACAAGCTGCAGGTCGGAGATTTTGTGCTCGCCATTGGGAGCCCATTCGGTCTCAATTCAAGTGTGACGTTCGGCATCATTAGTGCGCTGGGTCGCGGCAATGTCGGCATTGCCGATTATGAAGACTTTATCCAGACCGATGCGGCCATCAATCCGGGCAACTCGGGTGGAGCCCTGGTCAACATGAACGGCGATCTCATCGGGATCAACACGGCGATCTTTTCACGGACCGGGGGATCGGAAGGGATCGGCTTTGCGATTCCAAGTACGATTGCGATGGACGTGACCGATGCCTTGATGAAAACAGGCAAAGTGGTGCGGGGATGGCTTGGTATCGCGATTCAGGAAATTACGCCGGCGCTTGCCAAGTCGTTCAAGCTGCCGGAGCAGCGGAAGACAGGCGTCTTGATCAGCGACGTCAATGAAGACGGTCCGTCCGCCCAGGCCGGGCTCAAGCGAGGTGACGTCATCATCGGGTTTGATGACAGGGAAGTGAAGAACGTCAGCCAATTGCGGAATATGGTCGCGCGCACCCTCGTGGGGCGCCAGGCCAAACTGAAAGTGCTGCGTGAAGGCAAAGAGCAGTTTCTGAACGTGAAGGTGGGCGAGCGCCCGACGGATGAAATGCTCGCGAGGAAGGAACCTGCACCGCAAACGCCCAAGGAAACCGTGAAGCCGCCGGATAATGTGTTGGCGTCGTTGCGCGTTCAAACCCTGGATGCCGCGACCATGAGCCAACTGAATCTACCGGGTAAGACGTCCGGCGTGCTGATTAATCACGTTGAACCGGGCAGTCCCGCAGAAGCGGCCGGCTTGCAACGCGGTGATGTGATTCAAGAGGTGAATCACGAAGTTATCAAGTCCTTGGACGATTATCAAAAAGTGTCCGCGAAAATTAAAAAGGACGAGATGGCTGTGTTGCTCTTGAGCCGGCAGGGAAATAATCTATTCGTGGCGGTAAATCCGAAGTAGCCGAATCAACGCTGCAAAGGCCGATTGGCTGACTACTGATGGCGGATTTTAAGCAATTCGGGAAGTGGCTGCAGGATTCTGTCTTTGCGCCGCTCGAAGATAAGAAGATGCCGGTCATGGAGCACCTGGTGGAGCTCCAGGTCCGGCTCACCCGGACCGTGCTCGTCGTGGGTGTCGTCTTCGTTGGCACGTTCTTTTTTGCCGACACGTTGGTGCAATGGCTCCGCGTGCCACTGCAAAATATGTTCGTGCCCGGCAAGCTCGAATGGGAGCCGACGGACCTACCGACGATTCCCTTTGTCTTCTTAGCGCCGGCCGAGGCTTTGTGGCAGAACGTGAAAGTGGCCGGCTTGTTTGCGCTCGTGATGGCGACCCCGTATGTGCTGTGGGAGATCTGGCAGTTCGTGGTGCCGGGTCTCCACAGCCACGAGCGTCGGTTTGTGGGGCCGTTTGTGTTTATCAGTGCGGTGGCGTTTTACGCGGGGGTTTCGTTCTCATTCTTCTTCGTCCTTCCCTTTGCCTTGAACTTTCTGATTTCTTATGGCGTCAACGCCGGATTTATTCCACAGATTTCCATCGCGCAGTATGTGGGCTTTGCCCTGTGGTTTCTGCTCGTATTCGGCTTGATCTTCGAAGTGCCGCTGGCCATTACGTTGATGGCCAAATTGGGATGGGTCAATGCACCGATTCTCAAGCGTTACCGAAAGTGGGCCTTTCTCGGCGCCTTCCTGGTTGCGGCGATTCTGACGCCGACCCCGGATCCATTTAATCAGTGCTTGATGGCCCTGCCGATGTATGTATTTTACGAGGTCGGTATTATCAGCGCCGGAATATTCGGCAAGAAGTCTTCGAGCGAATCCCAGTCTACGGGAGCGACTGCCGCGCGCCCCCCCGGGTCGTCCATGCCCATCCCAAAACCTGCACTTGCGGGGACAGGCGACTATGTCTCGGTTCAGGATTCGAGTCGTCGCTCTTGACCTTAGTATTGTCATGTTGCAGGTTGCCATTTTGGTTGTGAGTAGCAAGATTCTGGCGGGTGAGCCTGATAAGGGGCGGGAGGCGTTGGATCAGATCGTCGGCGAGCTTCCGGGTAAGGTCATGGCGTATGAGATAAGTCCGGATGATCGGGTACAGATCCGCGAACATCTGGTACGTCTGTGCGATGAACATCATCCTGATGTCATCTTGACGATCGGCGGAACAGGTGTTAGGCCGACAGACTGGGCGCCTGAGGCCACTCGAGACGTCGTCGACAAGGAAGTGCCGGGGATCGGCGAGGCGATGCGACAGGCAAGCGTCAAGAAGGTCCTGACGGCGATGCTGTCACGAGGCACTGCGGGCATTCGGAAGGAAACGTTAATCATCAATCTTCCCGGCAGCGCCAAAGGGGCTAAAGACAATCTTGCCGTGATCTTGCCAGTTTTGAATCACACCGCGGACAAAATAAAGGGCCTTAAACGTGACTTGTGATCGTTGTTGCAAAATGTCCCGTGTAGCGGGATAACGATAAACAATTCACGAGGACAGGAGAACAGATGGGCAGAGAGTTGAATGTTATTCAGCCGTCGGGATCGGGCACTGGCGATACATGTACATACATGTGGGCCTGCGCCATTTGCGATGAGAATGAAACGTGTCAAAAGGATAAGGAAGGGCATAGCCGCTGGCTCGTGGCGAAACGGATGGAGCGCATCGAGCACAAAGTGCTGATCATGAGTAACAAAGGCGGCGTCGGAAAAAGCACGATGACGACGAATCTCGCCGTCAGTCTGGCGCTGAAAGGTCATGAAGTCGGCATTTGCGATATGGATATCCATGGCCCGAACATTCCCAAGATGGTTGGCGCGGAAGGTCAAAAGCTCAAGATCAGCTCCACGGGCGGAATCATTCCCTTTCAGGCATACAATCTCAAGATTGCCTCGATGTCCTTCTTGCTGCAGAATCCCGACGACCCGATTATCTGGCGAGATGCGTACAAGTATGAATTCATCAATCAGCTGTTGGGTGGTGTGGAATGGCAGGACTTGAATTTTCTGCTCATCGATTTGCCGCCTGGCACGGGCAATGAATCTGTCACGACGATCGATCTGCTCGGTGGCGTGACGGGGGCCGTAATTGTCACGACCCCGCAAGAAGTCGCTCTGTTGGACTCTCGAAAGTCCGTCACCTTTTGCAAGGATAGCGAGGTCCCGATCATCGGCATTGTTGAAAACATGAGCGGGCTCGATTGTCCACAATGCGGCCATCACATCGAGGTGTTCAGGAGAGGTGGAGGCGAAGCGTCGGCGTTAGACATGGGTGTGCCATTCCTGGGGCGAATTCCGCTCGATCCCGAGGTTGTGACACAATGCGATGCCGGTGAGCCGTTTGCAATGTTCTATTCCGATACGCCGACCGCCGACGCGTATCATACCATCGCCAATAAAGTGGACGCGTTCTGTAAGAAAAGCGGCTCGTTGCTTAAGGTCGCTCCTCGCCATCACCACTAGTAGAATGGTGAGAAGGGCCCGCAGCTTCGTTTCTCGGGTCGAAACAATCCTCAACGTACGGTACGCCTCCGTTGTTTCGAACCTGCCGCCTTGCTGGAGGACCTTTTTGACCATCGTGCAGAAGACTAGGGACGGAAAGAATTCAATGAATCCAAAACAGTCGGACCTCACCTCGCTCCATGAAGCACAGAAGATAGTGCTGGACGCCGCCCGGCCCTTGGGGCTTGAAAAGGTTGCCATATTAAATGCACTGGGCCGTGTACTCGGCGAGGATATTGTGGCCACGCGTGACAATCCACCTTGGGATAATTCAGCCATGGATGGTTTTGCCGTCCGCTGGGAGGATTTGAAGCAGGAGCATGCGATCAGCAAGCCGGTGATCCTGAACGTCATCGAAGACGTCCCGGCGGGGAAAGTCGCGACCAAGGCCGTGGGGCCCGGGCAAGCCATTCGAATCATGACCGGTGCACCCTTGCCTCGAGGCGCGAATGCCGTGGTCAAGGTCGAGGAAACGGAACCGTCCTCCACCACAGTGAAGATTTTCAAACCGATTGAACCGCGCGCCAACGTTCGCCCCCAAGGGGAAGACGTAAAAAAAGGGGAATGTATTATCCGCAAGGGGACGCAGATTCGTCCGGCGGAAGCCGGAATGCTCGCCATACTTGCGAAATCGTTCGTGCTCGTCTATCAGCAGCCGCGCGTGGCGATTCTTTCTACCGGGGATGAACTCGCGGATTTGGATGAGCGCTTCAGCGAAGAGAAGATCATCAACTCGAACAGCTATGGCATCGCCGCTGCGGTGCAAGAGGCAGGGGGCATTCCCATTTTGCTCGGCATCGCGCACGATCAGCCGGCGGCCTTGAAAGAAAAAATCGCGCATGGATTGAATGCCGATATTCTTGTTTTGTCCGGCGGAGTGTCCATGGGGGATTACGATTTTACGAAGGCGGTCTTTAAGGAACTTGGCGCGGAGATGAATTTTTGGAAACTTGCCATCCGGCCC
Organism: Nitrospira sp. Nam74; assembly: GCF_965152615.1. Classification (NCBI taxonomy): domain Bacteria; kingdom Pseudomonadati; phylum Nitrospirota; class Nitrospiria; order Nitrospirales; family Nitrospiraceae; genus Nitrospira; species Nitrospira sp. Nam74. Next base: position 1,448,516 of record NZ_OZ224220.1, read on the forward strand.
GGTCAGCCATTGGCGTTTGGCAAAATTCAAGGCAAGCTGGCGTTCGGCCTGCCCGGTAACCCTGTATCCTCGATGGTTACGTTTGAGCAACTCGTTCGGCCGGCGATGCTCAAGATGGGAGGCCTGCGGACGTATGGCCGTCCAGTCGTGCAGGCACAGATGCAGGAAAAGTTTTCCAAGCGGAACGATCGCCGGCATTTTCTGCGTGGCATACTGACGCGCGAAGAGGGTGTGTTTAAAGTGCGCACGACGGGAGAACAGGGATCTGGGATCTTAACCTCAATGGTGAAGGCCAATTGTCTCATCGACGTTGCCGAGGACGTTGAGCGGCTGAATCCGGGTGACTGGATCAACGTGCAGGTGATGACGCATGACATTTGGACGAATGAACCGCCACCTCTTTCAAGTGGACACGGGACGCACTGTTGCTGACGCTCCTCCCGCAAAGGACCCTATGACAGTTCCCATTGTGAGTTTTGTCGGACGATCGAATAGTGGAAAGACGACGCTTATCGAGCGCCTCATTCCGGAACTGGTCCTTGCAGGGTATCGCGTCGCCACGATCAAACATGCCGGCCATGGCTTTGATCTCGATACGGAGGGCAAGGATAGCTGGCGACATAAGCGGGCCGGCGCCAGTACGGTGATCGTCGTCTCGAAGGGCAGCCTCGCGATGTTCTCCGATGTATCGAGTGAAATCGGCGTAGAGGAACTGCGCGAGCGATTTGTGGATCGAGATCTGGATCTCATTATCGCCGAAGGGTGGAAGAGCGAAGGGTTTCCGAAAGTCGTGGTCGTACGCGATCAACTAGGTGAGGTGCCGGTGTCGACGGAAGGTCTGCTGGCCGTCGTGTCCAACATGCCGATCGAGCTGGCGGTTCCAACTTTCCATCCGGACGAGATCAAACGGCTGAGCGAGCTGCTCATTCGCCACTTCCCCAAACGATGATCCGCGCGCCTCGAGCCGTCGTCATTGTGACGATCATTGCGGCCGCGTTCCTTGTAGGCGGAGTGGCCGTTCCCTTGACCAATCATGCGGACTTCTGCGCCAGTTGCCACACGATCAGGCCATCCTACGATACGTGGAAAATCTCCACCCATAAGGACGTGACATGTGTGGTTTGTCATGTGCGTCCTGGGTTCCAGAATTGGCTGCATGACAAAGCCTGGAATGGATCGAAGGATCTTGCCATCTATCTGTTCGACACACCGACCGACCCCCATAATTTGGTCGCCAAGGTAGATTCCGCCGTCTGTATCAGTTGTCATCACGCCATCCTACGGGTATCCGAGGTGGCGCCGCGCGATTTGCCTCCCCCGGTGAAAGACGTCGGGTTGATCATGAGTCACCGCGCGCATATGGAGGCGTTTGTCAAGCGCGGACAAGAAGAAGGCTGTACGACCTGTCATTCACGTGTGGTACATGAGAAGCCGATCAAGGGATACCCGATTGTCATCCCCCGCGGACATGTCTCGGAGGACAGCGAGCCGCATTATCCCGATCATCCCGAAGGGACGAAGCTTCGGGCTGCGGCCATGGCGGACTGCTTCCGTTGCCACGACGGCAAGACACAATACGAAGGAAAAGTCCTCAGCAAGCGTTGCGAGACGTGCCATCTTCCGGACAAGCTGGACAAGTTCTTATTCAACTGATTGTGGTCGCGTCATGAGACGGTCAATTCCCGGGACAGATTGTAGTGTAGAATCGAGAGGCACAATCTTCACGAGAAATGAAATGAGACTCGAGGCTGATGGCATGTGTTCCGCGGTCCTGGAAGTAAAAAATCTCACGAAGCGCTTCGGTGACTTTACCGCTGTTGATAATATTTCGTTTCATATCGGCCCAGGCGAAATCCTCGGGCTGTTGGGTCCGAACGGCGCGGGAAAGACGACGACCATTCAAATGCTGCTCGGTTTGGTCACACCGACGTCGGGATCAATCAAGATGTTCGGCCTGGATTTGGAAGCGCAGCGAGAGACGATATTGGGCCAAGTGAACTTTTCATCGACCTACATTTCGATGCCGTTTTCGCTAACCGTAGAAGAGAACCTTCGGGTCGTGGCGAAGCTCTACGGGATGGATGACATTGCTCGCCGCATCAACGAGGTGGTCAAGACTCTGGAGATGGAGGAGTTCCGGGCGAAAGTGACCCGCAAGTTGTCGTCCGGTCAAATGACGCGACTCGCCTTGGCCAAGGCCATCCTGACGGAACCAAAAGTGCTGTTCCTCGATGAGCCCACGGCAAGTCTGGATCCGGATATTGCCCATAAAATCCGTGGCGTACTCAAAGAAGTGCGGCAGTCCACCGGGTTGAGTATTCTGTACACTTCACACAACATGCGGGAGATGGAAGAGATGTCGGATCGCATCGTCTTCTTGCAGCGTGGCAGACTTGTCGCGCAAGGCACCGCCCAAGAGATCGTCGAGACGTTCGGCCAGCAGGACTTAGAGGAGGTATTTCTGAAGCTTGCCCGTGAACGATAGTGATGGGTAAGCGTCAAGCGTTGAAAAGCCTCACAGTCATCATGTCCTGTCTTCGACTGTAAGACCTGCTGACCTTACGATGTTATAGGCACATTATGAAACTGCATCGCATCGATGCCCTCATCTCCCGACATCTCTATCTGTACAAGCGGAGTTTGCCCCGCCTGATGGAGATTTTCTATTGGCCGTTTCTGGATCTCGTCGTGTGGGGATTCATCACCGTGTATCTGATGAAGTTTCAGGGCCAGATTCCGGGAGTCGTGACCTTTTTCCTCGGCGCCCTGATCTTGTGGGATGTCTTGTTCCGCGCGCAGCAGGGAATCACCATCTCATTTCTCGAAGAAATCTGGGCTCGTAATTTGATGAACCTCTTTGCAAGCCCGCTCAAGCCGAGCGAGTTCCTGGTCGCCACCATGGCGTTGAGTGTCTTCAAGGTTACCGCCGTTTCCGTCATCATGGTTGTCGCGGCATTTGTATTTTATGACTACAACATTTTCAAAATCGGCCTTTCATTAGTTCCTTTTGTCTTCAATTTGCTCGTGGCCGGCTGGACTATCGGGGTGTTGACGACGTCACTCATCATGCGATTTGGGCAGGAAGCGGAAGTGCTCGCCTGGGGCATGGTTTTTTTATTTCAACCGGTCTCCTGCGTCTTTTATCCCATTGAGGTGCTTCCCAAATGGTTACAAGCCGTGGCGTGGGCCAATCCTGCGGCGCATGTGTTCGAAGGCATGCGAGCGGTCATCAGTACGGGGGTGGTCCCGCCGGCCCACCTCGTATGGGCGGCCGGATTGAATTTGCTCTATCTCGCGTTGATGGTCGGCTGGTTTCACCACACGTTCAACGTCTGCAAGGAACGGGGATCGCTAGTGCGGATAGGGGAATGAGGTCGCGTCCAGCATCGTGAGCATCGATCCGAAAAAAGGCTTTCAAGTCGACCCAAATGATGATTTTGCTCGCCCGTGGCATAGAAGGGTCATTCCGTAGGGTCCAAACTGCCTGAAGAAGGGCGATGGGTTCCTCTATATCTGTCTATTAAGTTCCCATTTACAGCGACAGTACGTCTCATCGCGCTGGTTATTCTCCAAAAGTTTTCTTATGGCCCTCCGCTTGTTCTTTCTTGCTTCATGTGCTACCGTAAAGCTACTTCATCCCCTGGGCCTGGCGATGAAGTCGAATAACAGGGCCCGTTAACCGATGTTGTTTTTGTCCGAGAATCTGATCGAAGTCCGACCTGAGTCGCTTCTGTTTCGCGTCTTCGGCCCGTTCCTTCCTTCTCTCCTCGAGTCTAAGACAATATCACTTTCAAAGGAGGACCCTCATGGGTTCGAAGATCTATGTCGGTGGGTTGCCGTATTCGGCAACTGAGCAGGAGTTGAACAACCTTTTCGCCGCGCACGGCAACGTGGAATCGGCTCGGGTCATCACGGACAAGTTTACCGGTCAGTCACGTGGCTTTGGCTTCGTGGAAATGTCGAGCGGTGAAGAAGCGTCGAGGGCGATTTCTGCTCTCAACGGCACGCAGATGGGCGGCCGAACCCTCACGGTAAACGAGGCAAAGCCTCAGGAGCCGCGTTCTGGCGGCGGAGACCGTGGTGGTCGAGGTGGATTCGGTGGTGGGGGAGGCGGAAACCGCGATCGCTGGTAATTAAATCTGAGTTCCCATTCAGGCTGCCGTCGAAGGACGGCAGCCTGTGCTTTTCCTTCCAAGCTCACTTCAGCAAAGGATTTCCCTTCGTCTCCGTTCCTGATTTCCGTTCCTGATTTAGGACTACCGACCACGACAACCCGTTCTTCCCTTGGTATACACACGTGTGCCCCTAGTGCGACTTCGTCGCCTGGTTGGGCTGGCTCTTCGATTCCATGTTGCGCTGCCGGACTACCGCGAAACGTTGCTCGTTGTGCGAGCGAGAAGACGTCAGTCTTGCTCCCACGTCTGAGAATTCCATGCCTGTATGTCATCCGTCCGAACGCGACAATACCCGCTACTGGAAAGCCATTAGCAGGATTGTTGAGTTGTTGTTTATGGTGCGTTATGGTACCGTAAATTTCTTCATCACGTGGGGCCTGGTGATGTGGGATGGGGCAGCAAGGCCCTCAACCGATGTTGTTTTGCCCGGGAATCTTCCGGAAGCCAGACCTAAGTCGCTAGGTCTTTCGCGTCTTCGGCCCGTTCCTTCCTGTTGTGTTCCACCGTCCAAGACAATATCACCATTAAAGGAGGGACCCCTCATGGGTTCGAAGATCTATGTCGGTGGCTTGCCGTACTCTGCGACCGACCAGCAATTACAAGAGCTGTTTGCGCCGCACGGTTCCGTGGCTTCGGCGAAGGTCATTACGGATAAATTTACGGGTCAGTCGCGCGGATTCGGTTTCGTAGAAATGTCGTCGGGCGAAGAGGCGAGCAAGGCGATCGCCGCTCTCAATGGCACCCAAATGGACGGGCGCACCCTCACGGTGAATGAAGCCAAGCCTCAGGAGCCGCGGTTCGGTGGAGGGGAAAGCCGAGGCGGCCGTGGTGGCGGTGGATTCGGCGGTGGCCGAGGCGGTAAAAGGGACCGCTTTTAAGTTGTAATCCATCTGACGGTGAGTTGTCGTCACATAATCGCAGCTCGCTTTTGTGTGACCTGACTGTTGGTGTCATCACTACGAGGAGCACATGAACTACTTACAGAAGTCAATAACGGCTGCTTGCATGTTGGCCATGTTCACGAGTGCGGCCGTCTCTACGGCTTCTTCCGAGCCATCGCAGGTCATCGCAGACGGGTCGAAGGTGACGGTTGAGTATACGCTGGCATTACCCGATAAGACCGTTTTAGAAACCAATGTCGGGAAGGAGCCGATTTCATACACCCAGGGCAATCACGAAATCATTCCTGGCCTGGAGAAAGCGCTGGCGGGTTTGAAAGCAGGGGACAAGAAGCACGTCACGGTCACAGCCGAAGATGCGTATGGGCCATACGATGAACAGAAAAAGGTGACGGTGACGAAAGAGCAAGTACCTCCTGAGGTGAAGGTCGGGACCAGGTTGCGGGCGCAGAATGGGATGGAAGCAAAGGTACTCTCGATTGACGGCAATTCAGTGGTAGTGGATACGAATCACCCGCTGGCCGGAAAGTCACTGGTATTCGATATCAATGTGCTGAAGGTTGAGAAACAAGACGCGAAGTCTGGTCAGTAACGAATTGCCCGGCCGGGCGTCAGCGCGACGTCCGACCGGCCGTTCGCGAATGTCTCGAAGGTGTCCCGAAACGTCCTCGCGTCCAACAGAGGTTCAGCCGTGCCAGTGGCGGTGAGGTGGTTGGAGGCTCACACTATCAAGATGCGATAAATGACTCGTTATTCATGAGGGCGAGGCGCGATGCTGATCGATGTCGCGGGCTCGCTCCTTTAAACGCTCTAATCGCGTGCGATCCAACGTGATAAAGATCGTCTTTTCTTGAGTGACAGTGACGGTTCCAGCCGACTTGCCTTTGACTTTTCTGACGTACTTCCGCCGCGTATAAATCACCTCACCCTTGCCGCTTTTCTTGAGGTCGCTATAGAGCAAGGCCAAGGTCGCGGCATCGCGCAAGGTTTCATGCGACGGGTCGGCGCCCTTTTCGAGGCGGAGCACGACATGCGAGCCGGGTGTGCCATGCGCGTGAAGCCACAGGTCATCCGGCCGCGCTTCCCCGAACGTGAGTGCCTCATTCTCGCGAGCGTTTCGCCCCACGTAGATCGCCAGGCCGTCCTGCGAGACGAATCGACGAAACGGCCCTGACCGAGTTTCTCGTTTCGCCTTCGCATACGGTGGAGTTGCGTCTATGGGCGCTCCTCTTGGAGAACTGAATGAGGGAACAGGATCGGATAGGCCAAGTTCAAGGTTGGTGCGTTCGATTTGCAAGGCGTTCAAGTCCTCTTCGGCTCGTGCGAGTCGTGGCCGAATCTCGCGTTCCGCCGCCACGTGCTTGCGGTGTTTTTTGAAGTAGTCCTCCATGTTACCCTGCGGGCTTTTGGATGGGTCTAATGGAATGATCAATTCAGGCATGGCTGGATCGAAATAGTCGACGACGATGAGTTGCTCATGCCCTTTTTTGATCGCGTGAAGGTTCGTTTTCAGCAGTTCACCGTACCGAGCATAGTCTCTATAGCTGGCTGCCTTGTCGAGATCGCCTCGTAACACCTCCACCCGCCGCGCCGCTTTCTTGATCCGCCTTTTAAGATCCGCGAGTCGGGTGTGCCGCCATCGTGATGTGGCCCGCTCATCCTCACGCGTTTGGTACTGTTGCTCAATAGTATGCGATACAGGGAATGGCCGGCTCCTATCTTGAGGTGCAATCAAAGTTGAGTCGCCATGGGATCCCGAGAAAGCCTTGAAGGCGGGCGGCTGATAGGTCTTGCCGATCTGTTCTCGTGCCGACGCCAATGCGCTTATGACCTGCTCTTCGCCATTCACGAATAAGAGATCGGCTTTCCGGCCGGTCAGCTCTGCAATCAAGGCACATGGTCCCTCTCGCGCCGCCAGATGAAGACGCACGATCCGGTCCCCCTGCATCTGCTCTAGTCGTTCGATTCGCGCGCCATGAATATGTGCCCGCAGAAACTGGCAGAAGGCAGGTGGTGAGGGTGGATTCGGGAGGCGTTGTGTCAGCAGATGCAGGCGCGCGGTCTCCGGATCTGCCGAGATGAAGAGCGAGAGGCTCTGCCCCGGCGTACGAATGGCCAATGTAATGGCGCGCGGGGCGGGTTGAAAGACTTTCTGAATCCACCCAGTCTCAATAACCGGGGAGATTTCTTTTACAACCGCCGCAATGTCAGTCGCCGAGAGTCCCATTGAATATGGCTAGTGTGGCGGGGTATGGAACGAGAAGCAAGAGGGGATATGTCATAGAGCTCCAATAGCTATGCCAGCGAACGGCCGTCGGTCAATGGCGGTCGCCTTGGATCAGGCGATTGTACACAATGGCTCCAAGCAGGCCAAATCCCCAGGCCCCGCCGACAAACGCCACCAGCTCTCCTATCATCTTTATGATACTGATGTGCTGAGGGAGTAGGGAGGAGACATCAGCGCCGAAGAATTGCGCATTGAAGATGAAGACAAACAGAGGCGGAAAGACAGTCCGAAGCAGGACCAATATGAGTGCCAAGACGGCGGTAGTGATGGCCAGCGTATTGGCAAAAGCAAGAGGCCGAATCGTCATGATTGAGCTCGCACGCCATGCTAGGGGAATGCAGCATTAAATGCAATCAGAGGGGCTTGTTCTGAGAGAGAGAGGTCTTAGAGGGCGCGGCAACGCGTGGCCTAACAGTATGAGGGAGGAGTTGTATGATCTTTTCATACGTGGGTTTAATCGTGATGGAGGGGGAGTATCGGCCTAGGATGATGAAGCAGATCATCGCCTGCTTCCATTGCTTGCTCCTCACCGCCTTAAGGCCTTGCCAGAAGAGCAATTCTCCATACAACTGCCGGCGGAACGCGATGCCATCGCGGTACGCGTCTTTCGACATGTTGCTTTCTTGTACAAATGGCCGTTGCCGTTGAAGCGTTTTCATGGCAGCCGTTAACATCTTGCCCCAGTTTTGAGATTCCTGTTTCGGGTGTCGGCGGTATTCGGCAATGACGGCATGGTGACAATGCATGGCATGGGTGCGGGTAATCCGAAAATACAGGTCCTGGTCCTCGGTTCCCTCCAATCCGGGCTGAAAACCTCCGACGCGCTGAACGATGTCGCGGCGAAACATGGCCACGCAGGGTGGGCCGATGAAATTGAATCGTAGCAACGTCGTATAATGAGTCGGTAACGGCGCGCAGTTGTGAACATGCCAGGTGTCATTCATGCCAAACCATCGATAGTCACCGCAAACAAACGCCGCTTCTGGATGAGCCCGGAAAGCAGCCACACAGGTTGCCAGGTGGTCGGGAAGCAGGCGATCGTCCCCATCCACGAACACGAGGTAGTCCCCGCTTGCTTGTGCAATGCCATGGTTTCGCGCGACGCAGACGCCTCCATGCTGTTGCCGTATGTAACGAACGCCCGCATAGCGCCCAATCACTTCCGCGCTGCTGTCGGGTGATGCGTCATCGACGGCAATAATTTCGTAGGCAGGATGGGTTTGTGCCAGGACACTCTCCACCGTCTCTGGTAGGAATTGCGACTGATTGTAACACGGGATGATGACGCTGACTTTTTCCATATATGCGGGAGAATGAAAATACCTAGTCTATATTGCATAACGCAACTTTTATACCGGTTAAGAACTAATGGTTTTTTAGGGAATATAGAATATCTCTCGAGGATGGCTGTCAATCGCAGATGACACTATTTTGCCGCCAACATGGATGGCGATTGCAATGAAACCCGTGAGATAGCGGGCGGCTGTGGACCCTATGATCGTTCGCACCGTCAAGTTTGTTTGCGCCCCAGGACAAAGAACGTGGATCGGCGCTAAGTTGTGTCGGTTCTATCAGGCACGGTAGAGTGCCGTTTTTATTACACGAGGGGTATCCGTGGAAGCTGGAAAACTGTCCCAACAAACCCTTGATGCTCTTGAGTGGCCTCGTATGCTGGAAATATTGGCGGGCCATGCGCGATCCAGCATGGGAGCAGAACGGTGTCGGACGCTCCCGTTAGCGGCCTCTTTGGATGAGGCAAGGCTGGGATTGCGCAAGACGGCCGAGATGGTCATGTTTCGGGAGTCGGCCGAGCCATTTCCTTCTTTGTCGTTCCCCGATCTCAGAGAGGTGCTCAGCCGCGGCTCGAAAGGAGCTGTTTTAGAGGGGCATGAATTGCGCGATCTCTCGGTAGTGCTTGGTCTCACGTTTGACGTGGTTCGATATCTTGGACGCCAGCGCGAGTTGGCGCCGGCACTTTGGGAGACTGCCGCTCCTATTTTGGAGGTGAGTCAGTTACATGACTTCAGAGAGCGAATCGACCGATGCGTCGATGCCGAGGCAAATATTAAAGAATCGGCCACGCCGGAACTGCGCCGGCTTTCGCACCATGCCCATGACCTCAAACAGCAGATGCGCCGGCGCCTAGAAGGAATCTTGGCGTCGAACCGCTACGCCGACGTCTTACAAGAGTCCTATTTCGCCCAGCGCGAGGGTCGATATGTGGTTCCCTTGAAGGCCGACATGCGTTCGAAGATTCCCGGCATCGTCCATGACGTGTCTTCCAGCGGAGCGACCGTCTTCGTCGAGCCGCGGGAATTGGTGGAATTAAATAATTCGATCAAGGTGGCCGGTATTGAAATCGAGCGGGAAGTTCGCCGGATCCTCACTGAACTCTCGTTCATCGTGAGAGAACATGGGATGACCTTATTGGCCGGCTTGGATGTCCTAGCTGCTCTCGATTGCATTGCGGCGAAAGCCGCCTTCAGTCATCAGGTCAAAGGGCAAGAGGTCTCGCTCACCGCCAATGGGCGGATTGCGCTGAAACAAGCACGTCATCCGCTTTTGGTGCTCACGAAAGAGGCGGTGGTCGCCAACGATCTGATGTTGGATGAGACAATCAAAGTCCTGATCATTTCCGGACCCAACACCGGCGGTAAAACAGTGACCTTAAAGACTCTGGGACTGTTCGCCCTCATGGTCAGAGCCGGACTACAACCGTCCTGTGCCGCCGATTCGGAGATGGCCTGGTTCCCCGACATCTTCGCCGACATTGGTGATACTCAAGATCTCGCCAAGGATCTGTCGAGCTTTTCCGCGCATATCACACAAATGATCCGCCTTCTTGATCAGGCGGCCGGGATTGGGACTGCGGGCACGGCCCCGGCGCTGGTGCTTCTTGACGAGCCGGTCACCTCAACCGATCCAGCGGAAGGGGCGGCGCTGGCGGAGGCGCTCTTGCTTCGGTTTGCCCACATGGGCATGAAAGTGGTCGTGACGACGCATTATAACTCCCTCAAAGTCTTGGCTCATGCGACGGCTGGATTCATGAACGCGAGCGTCGGATTTGACGTACAGACGCTCTCGCCGACGTATCGCGTCATGATGGGCATGCCCGGTGGTTCGTCGGCTATCGAAATTGCCGGACGGTTGGGGATGGACGAAACGATTCTTGACGAGGCGCTGCAACGGGTGCAGCGCGAGGATCGTGCGCTGGAGCAGATGCTCACAGAGCTTCAAGACGCACAGCGCCGGCTGGATGAAGAGACGGAGAAGATCGCACTTCTGAAAACCGAAACGCAGCGTGCCGCCCAAGAGGCACGAGAAGTCGCGGATCGCCTGAAGAGCACCGAGCGCGAAGAGCGGAAGCAAGTCAAGAAGAAATGGACCGATGAACTTCTGCGGGCGCGTGCGGAAATCCACACCGTTCTGGAAGGACTGAAACAGGAACAGTCTCTGAGCAGGGCCAAAGAAGCCAAGCTGCAATTGCGGCAAGTGGATGAGGTGATTAGAAAGCAGTTGGCCCACGCTGAAGCACGCATTCCACTGGAGCAATTGCAGGCTGGCGATCAAGTAGAAATCGCCCATCTCGGTACGAGCGGGACGTTGTTGGAATCGCCGAGAGGCAAGAAGCGGGTGCGGCTGCGTGTGGGAGATGCGGACATGTCGGTGGCCGCGGCCCTATTGGTGGCATCCGAGAATCCGACGAGGCCATCGAAGGCAGCACCAACGGTCGGCGTGGCTCTCTCTCGATCGGTGATCTTACCGATGCATTCGGAGCAAGCATCCGTTGCTCTCGACCTTCGTGGTACAGCGGCTGATGAGGCGATTGACCGTACCCTCGCCGCATTAGATCGAGCTGCCCTTGCCGGAAGTCCGAGTCTTCGCATAATTCACGGCCATGGGACCGGCCGACTGAAAACGACCCTTCGGGCCTATCTGAAAGACTCGCCCTACGTCTCGTCCTTCCGACCCGGTGAGCGGGCGGAAGGAGGGGATGGCGTGACCATCGTCAAACTGAAGTAAACAGGATAGGCTGCGGGTAAGACTCGATTTCGGGTTTCTCAACCTCCGCTTCAGCCTCAACTTGCCCCAGGCCTTCCCGTTGTTGGTGGATTTGCCCAGGTGCTGGTTGAAAGGCACCACCATCGCTCTCTCTTCCCGGTAACAATAATCCGTAAGGCAGCGATAAGGAAAACAATTTCATGATGGCACTTTGCTTGCGAACCTTGCTTCCATAATCACAGTGAATAGTGGAACAAGCATAGGAGGGGCAGCACAATGACACGACGTATAGAACCAATTGATTTGATGGTGGCGGTGGGCGTGTTCGCGACGGTCCTTGGGGGATACTTTCTCTTCATGGCCTCAAACGGTACGCTGGAAGCCGCGCAACCTCAACTTGCCACAGGCGAGCAAAGCACGACGGACATCGGTCCGATGGCGGCTATGGAATGGGTACAGCCGGCGCTTGGCGAGGCGCTGGTCCAGAATTTCCTGTTGGACCGTACCATCATGGCAGACATTGAAGCGGCGGCCAAGGAGCTGAATCGCGTCTCGCTGATGGCTCAGGACGTACAGGATGTTCCCGGTATGTCCATGGAAGCGCTCTCGTCCCGCATGATGGAACTCGATGCGGATCATGCCGGTCGCGTGCAATACGTCCTTGGGCGTTCTATTGTCGTTTCCAGTGGGCATGGAATCCGAGCAGGCTTGCTTTCATCCACGCTCCTCGATGGCCCCTACAATCAGCGCATGATCACTCTTGCTGAGACGAGAGCTCGGCAGATGGACACCGCCTATCAGGAAAGCCGCCAACCGATGCTGGGGCGCATGGTCGTGGCCGTCGCTCAGGCTGCTGATGAAACGATGCGTTTCGCGGAACGAATACAGGATAGTCTGGGGCACGCGATCGTTCGGATTGCATCTCTGCAGGCGGAGAGCCAAGCCAAAGCCGAGTCCCAAGCGCAATTGGCTCTTCTCATCGTCGGCTCGATCCATAACGAAGAGGTGGCGGGGCGCTTCGAGAATTTGGCCAAAGCGGAGACATCGACGCAGCCGGTCTCGACCGTTGTGACTCAGCCTCGAACGTGGCCTGACATTCCGACCGGTTTCCTGACGGCGGGCTCGATTGGTCTGATCGGATTGTTCTGGGGGCTCATCATCCGGAGCACCAGACCGGAGGAGCTGCCGACAACGGCGGAAGTTCCATCCGAGCCGGTGTATCGAAAGACTGCATAATCGACCGGCGGTGCGATTTTCACATCGTCTGTGTCGGAAGGCAAGCAGACTCGCCGAGGCGGATCTGCTTGCCGCATTTGACAAAGGGGGCATACCATGTCGTGGGGCTACTGGGGAATCGTGGCAGGGCTCCTGGTCCTCCTGACCATCTTCTTTTTCTGCATGGATCTCTTATATCGGGATGAGAAGAAGGTGATGCCCGGGGAGGACATTCGAGACAGTCAAAAGGCCACGCGCGCGGCCGACTCCAAGCATGCGGCTTAAGCCGCAGAGTTGGGTTCGCTCCTATTGCGTCTCTGCGCATCAGCGAAGAAGCGGTGGGGTCTGCCATGCGGGGCCGCGTTGATCGTTATGTCGAGAGCCACTATGAGTGAAGCGGCTCGAGCGAGTCGTGAAACCGTGACGTCTGAGGAGTATTACCGGACGTTGTGGAATCATGCGGTAGACGCAAAGGTAATTGTCGATGCCCAAGGCGTGATCCGTGATGTGAATCGCCGCACGGAATTTAAATTGGGACGGACGGGCGCTGAACTCATCGGCACGCCCGTCACCAATGTGTTTTGGGATCACGATCGGACACGCTTTCGCAGAGTGTTGACGCAGGTCGTGACCGGCCGAAAAGAGCGATCGATCTCAGGCCTCCATGTGCCGACCCTCAGCGGAACCGTCCTCACGATGGATGTGGAAATCGTCCCTGTGGAACGGACCGATGGAGAGATGACGGTTCTGCTGCAGTTCGAAGACATGACGGAGAAGCGGCAATTGGAGCAACAGCTCATCCGTTCCGAACGGCTCGCCTCGCTCAGTCAATTCGCCTCCATGTTCGCGCATGACATTCGTAATCCACTGGCGGGCATCAAAAAAACATTAGAGCTACTCAGGGAGCGGCCGGAGCTTCACGCGCAGCCGATTGCCCAATGGTTTGGGGATTTACAGTTTACGACGGATCTCCTCTTAGGGATGATCAACGATATGCTGGATGTCTACCAGGAGAGCTATTCAGGCTTGCCTATTGTCGTATCGCATTTTCCCGTCGGGGCGCTGTTTCATGAGGCGGTCCATTTGTTCAAATCCGAAGCCGACGCCAAAGGGGTCATCGTGCGGCTAGACGTCAGTCCTCAAGACATCATGATGACCGGCGATCGGCGTCGCCTTCAACGAGTCGGCATCAACCTGTTGCATAATGCACTCAAATACTCCCCGCCGAAGGGTGTGATTACCATTTCCATTAAATCTGGACAGGAAGGGGCGATGCCTGTGGGATTGGGACGAGTTGGCGATGAGGTGCTGCTCATGCGCGTGGAGGATGAAGGACCGGGGATCGACGCCGCGGATCTGCCCTCGCTGTTCGAGATGTTTTTTCGCAAGAAGGATGGACATGACTTACGAATCGGGCGCGGTTTGGGTCTGCACTTCTGCCGCCTGGTGATTGAAGCTCACCGTGGCCGTATTTGGGCGGCGAATCGCTTGACCGGTGGTGCGCAATTCTCAATTGCTGTTCCTCTGCATGCGCAAGGATAGAAGATGATCAAGCTGCTCATCGCCGAGGACCAACGTCTGTTTCGCCAGAGTTTGCGCTGTCTCTTGGAACGAGAGCCGGATATCGAGGTTGTCGGAGAAGCCACCGACGGGCGGGAAGCGTTCAACCTCGCCATGGAGTTAAAGCCGACAATGGTATTGATGGACGTCGATATGCCGAAGCTGGACGGGGTGACAGCGACTCGCCTCATTCAGGGTTGTACGCAGGAGGTAAAGGTCTTGATGCTCTCGGTGCACGATGATGACACACGGATCGTGGCAGCCGTGCAGGCCGGCGCAAGCGGCTACATTCTGAAGGACGCCGACCATGACGAATTCCTGCGCATCATTCGAGGGACATCGGAAGGTGAAGAGGTTTCGTCGCCGTTTTTGCCGGATCGTGGAGCCCGTACGGTATACCGTGCTTTGACTCAAGGCAGCGACCACCAGGGCGGGGGCCTCGGTATATTGACGGACCGGGAGCGGGAGATTCTAGCATGTGCATCCGGTGGACGAGGCAATAAAGAAATAGCCGATCAGCTCTGCGTCTCGTCGGATACCGTCAAAACCCATTTGCATCACATCTATCGAAAGTTGCAGGTCACCGGCAGGGTAGAGGCTATTCTCCTCTACTTGAGTGCTAAATGAGACAGCGCCTATCGCGCCTGGCTTCCCCCATCGTGGTGAGAGGGGAAACAATCTGTCGTGTGATGGTTGTTCAGACTGTCCTTATGGTGAGCGTCGTTCTCTGTGCCGGTTCAGTGCATACGCCACAGCGAGGAGGATGGGATGCGGACCCCTATGTGCCGGACAGTAGGTATGCGTCTGTACTCTAATCGGACAATGGACACTCACCCGCATGGGTGACGCTAAATGCATCGTTTGGGCCATAGTGTTGTCATGGCGGGCTCTTTAGGATCGACCATAAAGGAATGCGGCTGTTGGGAGCACTAAGGTCGTCTCTCGGCATGAGGTGAAGAAAGGGGGGCATGATGTCAGGAGTCGAATGGACCATCGTGACGGTCATCGGAGTGTGTTTAATTGCCCTCTTTGTGATTCTCGAAGTCTTCTTCCCCATGCCGGATGCGTCCGAGGGGACGATTACGGAGCGAACTGACCTAGGTAACTCTCCACAACCTATACACTCTGCGAGTTCCCATCCGCTTCAATGATACTCGAAGAGGTGAACTATGGTGGAATTAATTGGGGTCATCACCATCGTCGGCTTACATTGGGTCTTGGCCGCCAGTATGGCGAATGAGAGCGATGCTGAAAAACGCCGATGCGCGCGATTGGCGTTATTCGCAGCCAGTCAAGAGAATGCTAAAACGACTTTTGCGGCGAGAGACGCAGCCTGAAGCTATTCGCACCTTGTAGCAATGTGGCTCGGATGTGGCTGATCGTCCGCCATGAGGTTCGCAGTTACGTCTAACATTCAGATGGCTCCCCGTGCCGTCTGCCTTCACTGAACTGAGCAGAGGTGTTACTTGAGGCGAAGTGGGCCCGATAGGCGGGTGGGAGAGAACTCATACGCGGACGGGATGTGTCTGGAACCATTGTTCCAGAATACGATCAAGCAGACTCAACCGTACTTGTTGATTATCAATGGAACCCAGCGAACAGTTTGTTTGTGGTAGCCCTTGCAGTCCCGGGATGTGAGAAGCATTGATCACGAGCGCATGCACAGGAAGTGATGGCGCGAGGGCGTGGCGGGCTTTCAAAAAGGTTTGAACATGGTTGAGTTCCCCTTCCATCGACGGGTTAATCAAGAGGATTGCTCCCAGCGCACTCGGCAGGCATTGTTCCCACAGCGATCGAAACCGCTTTTCCGCTCGCACGGATAATAGGTGCAACAGAGCGTCCGACGAAAGTCGAACCAGTCCAAAATCCGTATGCTGTTTCTGATTGCCTTCATCAGCTCCGACAGCTGCCCATCGTGATGACGAAAGATCTTCCACGAGTAATTGAATCAGTTCGCTTTTACCCGTCCCCACAGTGCCGACCACCAACAGTCTGAAGATGTGCCGGTCGCCGAGCGAAGCCGTCTCCGCTTGCGCGCGGCGAAGGACCTCCTCTAAGCGGAGAATCAGGCGACCGACCTCGCTCCCCTCAGCGGAGGATCGAGAGCCTGGCACATTCGCGACCGGAATCGCTTTGGCGTGCTCTTGTTCTTCTAATTTTCGAAGGTCTTCAAACAATAAGTGCGCCAGGCTGGCCGTGATGGGCATGTGCTCGGGCATGGCATCGGGAAGAAATAGATACCGCCCTGCCTTCCATCCAAGGAGCACGAAAAGCGGTTCTTCGCGTTTGGGCGAACGGATATCGGCGTCGATAATCGTACCCTCCTTAAAATAGAGGGTGCCCGTCCGTTCACCGTGGCTCAGGACGAGGGCGCCCGACTTCTGGTCGAGCTCCAACATTTGAATCAGATCTAACACGTTCACCTCATCGAGTTGACCGCTTAAGCCGATCCGATCCAGCGGTATTTTCTTGGCCTGCTCAATGCGATCGATCATCGTCTCGACATGTTCGGCGAGCTGATCTAAGGGGCAGGGCTTGGTGAGGTAATCGTCCGATCCGATCTTGCGTGCTTTAGTGCGGTCGGTGTCCTGATCTCTTGCCGTCAGGAAAATGAATGGAATGGTGCGTGTGGCCGTGTCTCGTCGAAGTCGGCTGCACAGTTCGTAGCCGTCGACACCGGGCATGCCGATGTCTGCGATGATGAGGTCAGGGCGATCGGCGGCCACTTTTTGAATGGCTTCTAGGCCGTTCTCAGCCGTCTCCACCTCGTAGTTCCGAGCGCTGAGATAGAGAGATACTATGCGTCGAAGGTGGGCTTCATCGTCGACGACGAGGATTTTATACGCCATAGCATGACCCTATCATGCCGATGAACAGCGCCTATCAGGCGAAGGTGCCGGGGTCAGATGCGAGGCCGCAGGTGAAGTCAAAACCACAGGCGACCCCTCTGGGATACGTGGAGGATTTTGACAAGCCAAGACCGAAGCAGATGGTCCCGTATCCTTCGCCGTGTCATGAGACGATGTGCGGCTGGCCAGTACCATGAATCACCTCATCTGTGATCACGATGGAGGTCACCCCTTGCAGGGCCGGTACTTCATACATCAGATCGAGCATGACGTCTTCGAGAATGGCCCGGAGCGCGCGAGCACCCGTCTTGAGAGGGACGGCACGATGGGCAATCGCTTTGACGGCCTCGGGTGTGAATTCGAGACGTACATTTTCCAGCTCGAACATTGCCTGATACTGCTTGAGCAGCGCATTCTTCGGTTCCGTAAGCACCCGAATGAGCGCTCCCTCATCCAAATCGGATAGCGTCGTGAAGACGGGAAATCGTCCGACAAATTCAGGAATCAATCCATATTTGAGAAGGTCTTCCGGCTGGGTCACTTCAAGCAGACTGGCACCTTTGTTCGAGTTCCGCGTAGTGGTTCCAGAACCAAAGCCGATGCGCCGGTCCGTCGTCCGTTGCCCGACGATTTGGTCCAGTCCGACGAAGGCGCCGCCGCAAATAAAGAGAATATTCGACGTATCGACACGAATATAATCCTGTTCAGGATGTTTGCGTCCGCCTTTCGGC
Organism: Nitrospira sp. Nam74; assembly: GCF_965152615.1. Classification (NCBI taxonomy): domain Bacteria; kingdom Pseudomonadati; phylum Nitrospirota; class Nitrospiria; order Nitrospirales; family Nitrospiraceae; genus Nitrospira; species Nitrospira sp. Nam74. The sequence goes on from NZ_OZ224220.1 coordinate 1,466,234, forward strand.
GGAACGTTACACACCGTCCCTTCTACCAGTTTCAGCAGCGCCTGCTGCACGCCTTCTCCTGAGACGTCCCGAGTGATGGAGGCGCTCTCCGATTTTCGGCTGATCTTGTCGATCTCATCGATATAGACGATGCCGGTCTCAGCCTTTTTGACATCGAACTCCGCCGCCTGCAACAGTTTCAACACCACGTTCTCCACGTCTTCGCCGACGTATCCCGCTTCCGTCAGGGTAGTGGCGTCGGCAATGGCGAAGGGAACGTGAAGAATCTTGGCCAGTGTCTGAGAGAGCAGCGTCTTGCCGGTTCCCGTGGAACCGATCATCAAAATGTTCCCCTTCTGCAACTCGACTTCCCGCAAGCGGTGCCGGCTCAAAATTCGTTTGTAGTGGTTATGGACGGCCACCGAAAGGACTTTCTTAGCGCGATCCTGGCCAACGACATACTGGTCAAGGATCGTTTTCATCTCCGTCGGCTTGGGGAGCTGGATATTCACGGGCAATGATGATGCTTGTCCTGCTCCTCCTGCGCCTTCTGCGAGGAACGTACTGCACAGCCGGACGCATTCATTGCAGATCAGCAAACTGGATCCGGTCTGGCATGTTTGACAGTGATATGGCGCCGGACTTTCAATGAGGCTTTTGACGACATTTTCACGCTTACCACAGAAGGAACACTGCCGGTCGCGCTTGTCTTTATTCTGTCGTGATTCCCAAAACACCTTGGTCACTCCATGTACTTTTATTGTACTGCATCCAGCAAAACCGCGGCATCTTACCCCGCCTGCCGATCCAACTCAAGCGGGTAATTTACCTGAGATGACAGCGGCTCCGTGGAAAATCGAATGGTAAATCGCGTGCCCTTAACGGCGTCGCTGTGCACGCTAATTGCCCCTCCGTTGTCCTCGATGAGGCGCTTGACATTCGTTAGTCCCAACCCGGTTCCATACTCTTTGGTGGTGAAAAACGGCTCAAAAATACGGCTCAGATTTGCGTCCGAGATGCCGCATCCCGTATCGATGACATCTATCACGATGGCGGCGTTCGGCTCGCCTCGAGCCGCAATGATCAACTCTCCGCTTCCGGGCATGGCTTCTCTTGCATTGATCAGAAGGTTGACCAGCGCCTCCTTGACCTGCTCAGGATCGATGCGGAGGTTCGGCAGATGCGGCTCCAAGCGCGTCTTCACGGTAATATGCTCGTGTCCTCCTTGTGCTTGCCATTGCCGCAGCGCCGACTGGACCAGACTGTCGGCCGAAGTCGGTTTGAGTTCCGGCGGCTTCTGTCTGGCGTAGCGAAGAAAGTCGTTGATGCGGTGAGTCAGCCGGTCCACCTCGTCGATGATGTATCGCGTCACCTCGTGTTTCACGGCATCCGGCTGGTGCTCCTCCAGGACGAGTTGAGCGGAGCTACGGATGACCCCGAGGGGATTGCGCAGATCATGGGCCAATGCAGCCAAGAGTTGCCCCACCGAGGCCAGCTTCTCTTTGCGGATCAGTTCGTCGTGCTGGACGCGGATCATATGGAGGCTTTCTTCCAATGTATGGCGCATTGCCGCGAACGTTCTGGCAAGGTCCTCAATTTCATCGCCGGTGCGGATTTCCACCGAGGGTTCGGGTAGCGCGGCTGGCTCCGGTATCGTACCCGACGAGCGCGCCAGCATATCCGCTCGTAAGGTCTCGGCCTCTCGTCTGAGTGCAAGAATGGGTTTCACAATCTTATACCCCATACCAAAACCCAGCGAGGCGAGGACGACGACCAGTCCGAACCCAATCAGGCCCACGGTCGGCAGTAAAGAATAGATGGGCGCATAAGTTTCTTCAGGCTGCTGGCGCACGAAGGCAAACCAGCGTTGGCCTCCAAGACTGAGCGGCGTGAGACGGGAGGAAAAACGGACCGGCGCGGCACCGATAATGGAATTGTGGCCGCCGTGCGCGTCATCGTCGGCGACCAGCCAAAGAGGACGGTCCTGAGCGAGCTGATTGATCAGCACATGCTGAATCAGGTGTTCGGTGGGCGGAAGCACGGGGCAGACTAACGGCGTGCCGGCGGTATCCAGCAACATGCCGTGGCCGGTCTCGCCGACATGGATCGGTAAAATCGTGTCCATCAGTACTTTACGTCGGAGAATCAAGCCGACGACGCCGATCGGCTCGTCATGATCGTCGCCTGGGATCGGGACGGAGATCTCAAAGACATAGTCGTTTAATTGGGGGTCCAGATGTAGCGAGCTGACGTAGGCGGCGTCCAATCCGTTGTCGAAGCCTTCCTGCCACCACGTTTCCTGTCCATTCAAATACGGCGTATGGAGATCGTTGGATGCCACCAAGGCGCCATGATTGTCGGCGACGATTACACGGACGTAATGGCCTGTGTCGTGCGCCCAGTCCGTTAGATAGTTAATGGTCTGAACCACCGGCAGCCGTCCGCTGTTAAGATGAGTCAGCAGTTGTGGAGAATAACCTTCGCTTAAGAGCTGTTGAATCTCGCCCTCTGTTTTTCCGGCGTAGCGCTGGTTGGACAGTTCCACGATCCGACGTACTAAAGCGGGGGCCGCAGCCAATTGTATCGCGCGGTCGATTTCCATATCGACGGCACCCGAAATGCGGATGGCAGTGGACCGGGCGATTTCCTGGAAGCTGCTTCCGATGGAATGTTTCAGACTATTGGTGCTGTAGAGGTAGGTGGCGATGAGCGCCACGATGCCGGGCACGATGCCGGCAATCAGGAGGGCCACGAAAAACTTCTTTTGCAGGCCGCCGGTTCTGGGAGAGTATGTCATCATACTCCGATCATGTGGATGGAGGAGAGTATGAACCAGAAGGCTATGACGATCATGTCGCCGGCCATGACGAAAGTCAAGGGCGCGTCAGACAGCAGGCATCAGCCGCGTTAGGATTTCTCCTCGGGATCGCCCAGGTGGTACTTCGCCATTCGATAGCGCAAGGTGTTGCGCGTGACTTTGAGCAGCCGGCTCGCTTCCGACACATTGCCTCCCGTTTTTTCCAGCGCTTCCTTCAACATGGCTCGTTCCAACTCTTCGACGGACAGTCCCAATGAGAGGAGGGAAACGGGTGAGGACGGAGATGCGGTGGATATGGACGGTTCCGACGACGTTCGAATCGCGGACGGGAGGTGCTCCGGCTTGATGTCGCCTTCGCGACAACGCATGGTGATCCACTCGACGACATTGTGAAGCTCGCGGACGTTGCCGGGCCACTGGTGCCGTTGCAAGATGGCCAACGCGTCGGGGGAGACTCCTCGAAGATGGAGGCCGCGCTCCCGACAAGTGGTCTTGAGGAACGCGTCGAGAAGATCCGGAATATCTTCGCGCCGGTCCCGTAGGGGAGGAATATGGAGGGGGCAGACGTTAAACCGGTAGTACAAGTCTTCCCGGAACTTGCCTTTCTTGATCAAATCCGCGAGATCCTGGTTCGTGGCGCCGATCACGCGAATATCAACCTTGATGCCGCGTGTGCCGCCCAAGGGCTCCACAGTATGATCTTCCAGCACTCGCAGCAGCTTGGCCTGTGCCGCCGGGCTCATCTCTCCAATTTCGTCCAGAAATAGCGTCCCACGATCGGCGAGTTGAAAGCGGCCGGGCTTCGCCTTTTTGGCGTCGGTAAAGGCCCCTTTTTCGTAGCCGAAGAGTTCTGATTCCAGCAGGGTCTCGGGAATACCGCCGCAATTCACCGTCACCAATGGTCCCGCTGAACGAGGGCCGGCATAATGGATAGCACGCGCCAGAAGCTCCTTGCCGGTTCCGCTTTCACCGGTAATGAGGACAGTGGCATCCGTTCTGGCTACCTCCATGGCAAGCTGTTTGACTGCTTCCAGCGCTGCGGATCGTCCGACGATTCGCTCAAATCCGAAGCGTTCATGGAGACCAGCCTGCAAGGCGTGATAGTCCTCCGAGAGCCGCCGTGCTTCCAGCGCTCTGGCGATGACGATCTTTAATTCGTCGTGATCGACCGGTTTCGAGATGTAGTCATAGGCGCCTTTCTGCATAGCTTCGACGGCCGATTTGACAGTCCCGTATCCGGTAATGATGAGGACGGGGACACCTGGCAGCACGCGTTTTGCCGCTTCAAGCACGTCAAGCCCCGAGCTGTGGCCGAGTTGTAGATCGGTGACAATGAGGTCGATCCCCCCGGTGTTATTGAGAAGGCGAATACCTTCTTCTCCCGAGTCGGCTAAGAGAAGTTCATATCCCTCCTGCCTCAAGACTAATTCGAGCAGGCGGCGCATGCGCTCTTCGTCTTCGATAATCAGGAGCGTGGCAGGGCGCATCATGTCACCCAGCTTTCAGTCGTCCGCTTTCGGGTTCGAAGATTAGCCTGACGGTTGATCGCTGATCACCGACATGCTCATCTTGACTATAGTCAATGGGGGAAGGTCGTGCAAGGGCCGTGGGCGAGAGAGACAACTACCTCTTCAAACCCGTGGATGAATGTCGATGTGTCGCCGTCAAATTTTGAATGGCCAGGTTGACGGTCCGTAAAAATCCGCCATGCTTGGCTCGCCGGATGGGGCTGTCATGAAACCGGGCCGTAAACTCGGGTTCGGTGAGCCCTGCCCATTCCGTCAGCTTCGGGGCCAACGTATGGGAAGACGGTTGGAGGGCGGGGTCGGCGGTGGGCGTTGCCTCGATATTATACGGGCACACATCGAGACAGTCATCGCACCCGAATATACGGTTTCCTAATTTGCCGCGGAACTCATCGGGGATCGGATCGCCGGTACGGGGCAGTTCAATGGTCAGGTAGGAAATGCAGCGTCGGGCATCGACGACGTACGGCTCAGTGATGGCGCCCGTGGGACAGGCGCGGATACACAGAGTACAAGACTCGCAGAGATCGACGGCCGGCTCATCGGGATCCAGCTCCAGTGTCGTGAGAATTTCTCCCAACAGCAGCCAGGAGCCGAAGCGGGTTGATACGAGATTGGAATGTTTGCCGATCCACCCTAGCCCAGCTTGCTGTGCCCACGCTTTTTCCATGATGGGACCGGTGTCCACATACCAGCGCGTGTGAGAATTCGGGGCCAATTGACGAATGCGGGCGGCCAGTTGTTCGAGCTTGGGCCCCAGCACGTCATGATAATCCTGCCCCCAGGCATAGCGCGCGATTCGACCATGGCCCGGTGCCTCGTCGGGCTGTCGATCCGTGAAGTAATTCTTCGCCACTGAGATGATGGACCGGCAGCCGGGGAGTACGAGTTGAGGATCAGCGCGCCGTTCGGGATTGCGAGTCATCCACGCCATCGCGCCGTAATAGCCTTGCCGTAGCCATTCGCGCAATCGATCAAGAACAGAAAGCGCGGCGGTATCGGGCAGGGGAACTCGACTGATGCCGACGGCGTCGAACCCCAGGTTCGTCGCTTCATACTTAATAGCTTCGGAGAGTGTCATGGATGGGGCGTCGGTACTTGGCGGGTTGGAGGCGGAAGGACGGCTGAACAATCAAATACGACGGCAAACCTCGCCGAGCAATGGGAAGTCGTGCATTTGCTGCACGTGCCGGTGATTCGTGTTTTCCAATCGGTCTCTTTGTCATTGAAGCGGCACGTCGTCAATCCGCCTTTTGAAATATTTGTCCAGGGCTTCGTCGTACCAGGGAAGTTGGCAACCACGCACCCGGAGGGTATTGGGATTTGGCAGCTTTGACGCTTTTCGTTCTTCGCCATGCCAAAGTTACAGGTTGTTTCGGTCGTGGCCGATGAGTCGCCCAGGGGCTGCGCAGCCGCAATGGTCAGCATGACGACGAGGACGAATCCAGTCGGTAACAATGCGCAGAGCTTCATCCATCCTACCGTAGAGGTATACAACATGTACGTCAACCTCGTGATCCTAGCACAGTTACTCGGCGGCATCGACGGATCTTTGAAGCAGGGAAGGATGGTCAATGAGCGATCCCCGCATCTATCTTCTGGATGTGGAGGAGGTGGAACCACATCAACAGGAGGAATGCGGCGACGAACCGCCGTCACTCTATTTTTGCGAATCGGCTTTCGTCGAATGTATGGTGCAACTGTTCGGTCATGGACCGGCGGTACTCCAGCCCGCTCTTGCCGCTGACCTGGACCAACCCTTCCTGATCCAGGAGGATCAGTAGATCCGCTTCCGCGGCAAGCTGCCGCTGCGGCATTCCGACATTCAGACGGTACAGAGTCTTTCCGTCCGGATTACGTTTGGGGCCGTTGACGATCTCAGTGAGGCCATCAATAAAGCCGTCACAATGGTCATGGCCGTCACCGGTGTGCCTGACTTTCGTCCCATCGGGGATTCTTATCCACGGTTTTTCTGCTGCGCCTTTGGCTTCATTGAACATAATAACCTCGATGTTGAATCATAGGTGATGGTGATCAGGATCGGGCGGTTTGCGCCCTTTGTCTTGTGGACTGTCGTGACGTTGCTTCAGTGAATTGACGGGCTCGATAACTCTGGTGCTAGAGCGGCTGAGACCGGGGAATCAATCGCGTGAGAGGGACAAAAGCCCACGATAAATCGCCAGCGAGGCTCAAAACGTCATACGTTATGCTACTCTCTGTATCGACATGGGTCAAGGCGTATTTCTGTTTCCCTGCGCGACTATGGTCGAATAGAGTATGAGCGTCCCGTTCGAGTCAAGCGTCGGCCGATGTGGTGCAGATGCACAACCTGTGACCCAACGTTAGGGTGGAGGAAAGGTAAGTTCGACGAGTTCCGTATGGTCGAGTCCTTGCTTGGCCAGCGCGATGAGATCGAAGCCGCGCTCAATCTTTCTGATGTGGTCCATGTCTGTTCTGGTGCTGGGATGCGGAGGAACAAAGAGGCTGCAGCAGTCTTGATCCGGCTCGATGGATGTCTCCAACGTGCCGATCCGCCGAGCCTGGTCCGTAATTTCGACCTTATCCATGCCGATCAGTGGGCGAAGGATCGGCAAGCCGGCCGCTTCTTCTACGACGCCGAGATTTTCAGCTGTCTGGGATGCGACCTGTCCTAAACTGTCGCCGGTCACTAAGGACCAACAACGCTCGCGTCTCGCCAGTTCCTCGGCAATCCGGATCATCATCCGTCGATAGAGCACGATTCTAAACGGGGCAGGGGCTCCCAGCACGATCTGTCGTTGGATATCGCCGAAGCCCACCAGGTACAACCGCGACTGGAATTGATAGCGCGTCAGGAGGTCGGCCAGTTCACGAACCTTCTCCTCCGATGCGCGAGAGACATAGGGGCGCCCGTGGAAATGGACGAAGATGGCGGTACACCCTCGTTTCATCATGCGAAAAGCCGCGACGGGAGAATCGATTCCCCCTGAAAGCAGACACGCCACTTTCCCACTTGTGCCTACAGGCAGACCCCCGGGCCCCTCTTCCCGTTCAAGAAAGTAGTATGCATCCTTGATGAGCGTTTCGATATGAACCGTCAAGTCGGGCCGGCGAAGGTTGACGGACTTGCCGGTCAGCCCACACACGTATGCGCCGATTTCCCGCTCCACATCCATGGAGGTCAAAGGTAAACGCTTGTCTGATCGTTTGGCCGAGACACGAAACGTATTGAACGGCACGCTTTGGATGGCGTCACCGATGGCGCGTTTCAACGGATCGAGCAGGCGGGGAACATCCTGCCCGAATGGGGCCGATTGGGCGAGCGAGAAATTCGCAATACCGAAGACCCTTGCAATTCGATCTCGGACGAGAGGCCATGAGGCTTCAGGAGACAAGATGACACGGATGCGTCCTTGTAGCGCATCCACCTGCTTACCACCCACATCGCGCATGGCCATGCGCAAGTTCCGCACCAGCCGCTGTTCAAAGAAGGGCCGATTGCGCCCCTTCAGCGCCAATTCATGATAATGGATAATCGCGCAGCGCATCCTTTTCCCGCTTCTTGTTAAGAATAGGAGAAATCGTTCAGTGAAAGCTAAGAGGGTGATAGGAGGATCATCACTTGCGCGCTTGGACCGGCCACGTTCCTATCGTGGGCGATCTGCGAGCACGGATGACGCCCTACCACCCTCCTGCATCAATGGCTGTCCAGCGACTCGAGATACTTCTCCGCGTCCATCGCCGCCATACAGCCTGAGCCGGCCGCAGTAATGGCTTGCCGGTACCGGGTATCTTGAACGTCGCCTGCCGCGTACACACCCGGCACGTTCGTCGCCATCCCGTTTTTGGTGACGATATAGCCGCGGGCATCCATCTCCACCTGTCCCTCGAAAAGGCGTGTATTCGGGCTGTGACCTATGGCGACAAAGACCCCGGCGCATTTCAGTTCTGAGAATTGACCGGTGACGACGTTGCGTAATCGAACGCCCGTGACGACGTCCTTGCCAAGGATCTCCTCTATCGCCGTGTTCCAAATGAACGTGATCTTTTCATTCTTGAAGGCGCGATCCTGCATGATCTTCGATGCGCGGAGTTTGTCGCGTCGATGGACGACGAAGACCCGATTCGCGAACCTCGTGAGGAAGTTCGCTTCTTCAAGCGCCGTATCTCCTCCTCCAACCACGACCAAGTCCTGCCCGCGGAAGAAGAATCCATCACAGGTGGCGCAGCTCGACACGCCATGCCCCATCAACATGGTCTCCCCCGGGATACCAAGCCAGATGGCGGAGGCGCCGGTGGCGATGATCAACGTTTTAGTCTCGATGATCTGTTCGCCCTCAACCAAGACACGAAGGGGTTGGCTCTTGAGATCGACGGACGTCACATCCCCGGTCCTCACCTCGGTGCCGAACCGTTCGGCTTGCATCCGCATCTCCTTGATGAGATCGGGCCCGAGAATGGCATGGCGAAATCCGGGATAGTTCTCAACTTCAGTGGTCAGCGTAAGTTGACCGCCGGCGTGCGTACCTTCAATGAGCACCGGCTTTAGGTTGGCGCGAGCCGCATATATTGCAGCGGTTAATCCTGCCGGACCGGACCCCATGATCAGCATGTTTTCCATAGAATGCAATTTACCACACGGCATCATACGCTTGCACGACCGAGGTCATGCCTGATTCGATGCTCTTGACAAGGCGGCGGCTAGCGTTATCTTTTGAGCATGGCATCGCGAGAACTGACATACGATGAAAAGAAAGCGGCGGAAGCCGCGTTTCGTGGGCTTCCCGTCAATTCGTCTTGGTCGGCGGCCGCCCGAGAGGTGTATGAAGGGATTATTCTCGCTCTCGGAGAGAAAGCGCCGTCTCAACAATCGGGCGATGAGGGTGACCTGTCTAGTGCACGAGGTTCTTCGCCGGAAGCGCCTCCGACGACTCGAGATCTAGCCGTCACTGAACCTCAACAGCAGGTGCCGGTGCAGCTCCTGAATCGTCAAGAAGCCATTGAGGCGGGAATCCTCGTCGACGTGTCGTCGATTGCGGAGCAAGTCGGCCTGCGCCTCTCGGTCGGCATCAGCAAACCTCTATGGGAACTGGGGATTACAGCCTCCCATCAATTTGATGACGAGGAATGCCACACTCGTGTTCGGGACGTGTTGCTTGCGCTTCGACTTCACGTGGAGCAGGCAGAGATCACCGCGCCGTGGATTAAGTTTCGGGCGCTGCTATCTCTTCCGCCGGAAACGCAACCCCAAATGTGCACCTTGGTCGCCATTGCGCACAAGGACTCTAGCGCTCCATACGCTCTCACCGTGATGCTTCCAGAAGAGATGTCCGGGATCTCGGTCTCCGAATAATCGCCTTCCTACGTTTCGCGGACTTCAGTTGCACACTGTGACGCAATTCTCCATACACGCGGCTCACGGCCGTTTTAAGCGTCGGCAGCGGTAAGGTGCCTTTTAAAATGTAGTCCGCCCGTTTCAATTTTTGCGCAAGGGGCAGTTGGCTCCGTATGCGGCGCAGCGCTTCTGCCCTGGTGAGATGATTGCGGCGCTGAAGTCGAGTGATCTGTGTCTCTCGGTCGGCGACCACAACGATGATGTGGTCGACCCGCTTGTCGACTCCCGCCTCAAACAACAGGGGGACATCATACACAATAATCACGTTGGGATCTTTCCTTGCCAGGGATCTCGTGAGCCGTGATTGTTCGCGTGCCACCCGGGGATGGATGATGCGACTCAACATGCGCAGTTTGCGGGGATCCCGGAAGACGATATGCGCTAAGGCCGGCCGGTTGAGCGTCCGATCAGCCTCAAGCACCTGCTTCCCATAGAGCCGCACAATGTCCCGCCAGGCAGGTTTCCCCGGTTGCACGACCTCTCGTGCGAGGGCATCGGCATCGATCACCACGGCTCCACATTCCTTGAACAGCTTCGCCACAGTGCTCTTGCCGGTTGCCACGCCGCCCGTGAGTCCTATCAGGAGCATGCCGGAAGATAGCATGGGGCCTTTACGGGTCACAACAAAATGAAGTACCTTGGTGGAGTGATGGCACCAGAGATGGACAACATGAGACCGACATATAGGTATGGTTCGCTTTTCCCGTGTCGCTCTGCGGGGCGTCTATTAGCAACAGTCATCATGACGATGTTGCTGGGTGTTGGGACCGTCACGGTGTTGGCCCAGGATCTCGAACCGGCGCAAATGGTGCGTGAACCACGTACTATAGTTGTGGCGCGTGACGGCAGTGGCCAGTATACATCGATACAAGAGGCCGTCGATGACGCCAAGAGCGGGGACACCATCCGCATTAAGGGCGGCGAGTATCAGGAAGACGTCACGATTCACAGTAAAGATGGGCTGCGGCTCATCGGCGATGGAGTCGACAAGGTCACCGTGTTGGGTCGTGAGCGAGTCGGTGTGTTTCACATCGGCAAATGGCCGTATGGGGCGACGCAGATCGAGATCAGCGGCATGACGATCCGTGAACACGGCGGCCATGCGATGGGCATTTTTAATGGCAAAAGCATCGTGCTCCATGACGTTCGGATTAATGGCATGCTCTTTGGGCAGCAGGTGCAGGACGTCCGTATCGAGCGCTGTAGCATTGGCGGCAGCGAAACGACGGGGGTTCAATTTGCCGACTCGCAAGCGGCCTTGGTCGGCAATCTGATCCACGATAACGATCATGGCGTGACGGTGGCTGGGAAATCGGATGTGCGGCTTGAACGGAACGTCATCACGCGAAATCTCTTTGAAGGGGTCATCGTCACGGACAATGCGAAGGCCGTGCTGATCAGCAATACCATTACCAAGAACGGCGGCGGAGTCGCCTTTCTCAATGCCTCCAAGGGGGAGGCTTCCGGGAATGTCGTCGGCCTGAACCAAGTGGGATTTTTGATCGCGCCATCCAGCCATCCCACACTGTCTTACAATGCCGTTCATAACACCGACCATAATTATATAAAATCCGGTGATGCGCCGACCCCTGCCCCTGAATTAAAACCAGAGACTGATGTGACTGCTGATCCGCAATTTGTCGATTCAGGCCGCGATGATTTTCGTCCTAGACGCGACAGCCGGCTCGTGCGCGTTGGAAAGTTCGCCTACCTCGGCGCCTTACCCCCCGTGGACTGAGCGATCCATTCACCGGTTGTAGTGGCTGTTCCGCCTAATGTCCATCCCTTCTATACAATCGGCATTGGTATGGTATGATGAAATCGACGGCGTTGACTGGCTTCCACCGTCTACGAAGGAGTAATTGATGGCCAGCTACCGGCCCGAACATGAGACGATAAACTCCGAAGGCATTCCGCCGCTCGATGATATGGAAACGGGAAGACCTGTGGGGGCGATTCTTCCTATGTCAGAGGCGGCTCAACTTGCCTTGCGTGACAGCATTGAACTGGTCGATTTTCTGATTAACCAGGATGGAGTGACCTGGAATTAACTGCTGGAGCGTTTTCCCTTTCGCGACGCGCCGTTGGCGGCTTTACGGATGGTGGTGTCTGCATAATCAGTCGGTTTGTCTTTAGCTCGGAGCCCTCTCCTCACTCTTGTCTGTTCAAAATCGTCCCTGTCAGTAATTAATGTAACGTGCCACAATGGCGTCCAGCCGGGCCTGTCGTTGACCAGACAATTGGAAGCGGTTCGGCGCCATCCGTGAATTTCTGCATGCCGCCAAGCGGAGGCGACGCAAGTCAGCGATGAGAACTCAACCATTCTCTATCAGGCGATCGAATCGATTCTCGCCAGCTGTGGCGAAGGGAAACGTTTCGGCATCCATCTCGACAGGGATGGACTGCAGGTCGGTGGTCAGCCTGGCACACAGGTCACCTGGATGGATGCGAAAGTCGACGAGCGGGTGGTGACACCCCGTAGCGGGAAGGCGGTCGCGGGTACAGGCGCTCTGGCTCAATGCGCTCAAGATCGGCTCTGACCTATCCGATCAATGGAATGAGCCATTGCAACGTGGCCTGGCGACATTTGAGGAAAGTTTCTGGGATGAGTCGAGCGGGTCGCTTCATGATGTGATTGATTGGGATCACTGTCAGGGACCGCCGATAGCGCCTGCCGTCCAAATCAGATCTTGCCCGGGGAGGTTTGCCGTTCCCACTTCTTCAGGACGCACGGGCTCGACTGATCGTCCAGGTTGTCGAACAACGCCTCTGGGCACCGATGGGATTGCGGTCCTTGGCGTCCGATGACCCTGCCTACGTGGGCCAGTATCTCGGCGAGATCCGTGAGCAAAACGGCGCCTACCATTAAGGCACGGCGTGGCCTTGGCTGGCGGGCACGTTTATTGAAACCTCGGTCCGGGTGCAATGCGACACGGCGGCCGCAAGGAAGACGGCACAGGCGCAGTATCTCCAGCCCATACTTAACCATCTCCGGGAGGCGGGACTCCGCCACATCTCTGAAATTGCCGACGCCGAACCGGCCCATACGACCCGAGGATGTCCCTTTCAGGTATGGTCCCTCGGTGAAGTTCTTCTGATATCGTTGAGCGTGTGACCGATTATGCCGATCGGTCACGCCCCACACTCTCCCTCATGCGAAAGGACGGCGAAGATGAAGTCCACTGACCGACTCACGGCTGAAGCGAAGCGGTTGGAAGAGAGCGCAAGTCGGAAGGTTCACTGGAAGCGTTGGGGGCCCTATCTGAGCGAACGGGCGTGGGGCACGGTGCGCGAAGATTACAGCTCTGATGGGAACGCGTGGGACTATCTGCCTCATGACCATGCCCGGTCTAAGGCTTATCGATGGAATGAGGATGGGCTCGCCGGCATCTCGGATCGCCATCAATTTATTTGCTTCGCGCTGGCCCTGTGGAATGGCCGAGACCCAATCATCAAAGAACGGTTGTTCGGACTCACCGGGCATGAGGGCAACCACGGCGAGGACGTGAAAGAGTATTATTTTTATCTCGACTCCACGCCTACCCACTCCTACATGAAGTACCTGTACAAGTATACACAGGCAAAGTTTCCGTATGCCAGGCTGGTCGAGGAGAATCGGCGGCGTGGGCGGGGCGAGCCGGAATTTGAGCTGATGGAGACCGGTGTCTTCGATGCGGACCGCTATTTTGATGTCTTTGTCGAATATGCGAAAGGGGCTTGCGATGATTTGCTGATCCGTCTCGACATCGTGAATCGCGGATCTGAGCCGGCGGAACTGACCGTATTGCCGACCATTTGGTTCCGTAACACCTGGTCGTGGGGCCTCGATGTTCGACGCCCCAGACTCAGGCAAGGTCATGCAGGCCACGAGCGCGACAACGGCATCAGCGTGATCGAACTCGCCCATGAGTATTACGGTCGGCGGCGCCTGCTATGTGACGGCGCGCCGCCACTGCTGTTTACTGAGAATGAGACGAATGCGCAGCGGCTCTATGGCAGTGAAAACACTTCGCCCTATGTCAAAGACGGGATCAATGACTATATCGTTCATGGTCGAAAGGATGCGGTCAATCCGCTCCAGATTGGGTCCAAGGCTGCTGCACAATACGTTGTGATGATCGAACCACGCGAGGCTACTACTCTTCAACTGCGATTGACGGATCGGGAAACGACGGATTCACTCTTTGGAGATCAGTTCAATCAGACGTTTGTGCAACGCCGACAAGAGGCTGATGAATTTTATCGCGAGCTGGAACCGGATGGACTGTCAGAGGATGCGCGACGAGTGCAGCGTCAATCCTTTGCCGGTCTTTTGTGGAGCAAACAGTTCTACCATTATGAAGTAAGTCGATGGTTGCGCGGCGATCCGGGGCAACCGGAGCCCCCGCGCAGTCGCCTCCATGGACGCAACGCTGACTGGGCGCATCTCTATAACGCGGATGTCATTTCGATGCCCGATAAATGGGAATATCCCTGGTATGCCGCATGGGATTTGGCCTTTCACTGCGTTCCATTGGCACTGGTTGATTCCACCTTTGCCAAAGAACAACTGATCTTATTGTTACGAGAATGGTACATGCATCCGAACGGCCAGCTGCCGGCCTATGAGTGGGCCTTGGCAGACGTGAATCCACCCGTGCACGCGTGGGCGGCCTGGCGTGTGTACAAGATCGAAAAGAAACGTCGAGGGGTCGGTGATCGTCGGTTCCTCGAGCGCGTCTTTCAGAAGCTCCTGCTGAATTTCACCTGGTGGATCAATCGCAAAGATACCGAGGGGCGAAATATTTTCCAGGGCGGATTTCTAGGCCTGGATAACATCGGCGTCTTTGATCGAAGCAAGCCGCTGCCGACCGGCGGTCATATCGAACAATCCGACGCCACAAGTTGGATGGGCATGTATTGTCTGAATATGCTCGTCATGGCGATGGAGTTAGCGCGCGAGAACAATGCCTATGAAGACATGGCAAGCAAATTTTTCGAACATTTTGTCTATATTTGCAGAGCGATCAACCAAATTGGGGAAGAAGAACTTGAATTATGGAATCGAGAGGATGGCTTCTTTTATGATGTGCTGCACCTGCCTGACGGACACAACCTGCCACTCAGGGTCCGTTCGATAGTCGGGCTCATCCCTCTCTTCGCAGTCGAAACGTTGGATTCCGAACTCGTGGATCAATTGCCGCGTTTCAAGCATCGCATGCAATGGTTCATCGAGAACCGGCCGGAATTCGGCTCGCACGTAGAGACACAGTCCCATGATCACGGGGTGCGCCGCTTTCTCTCCCTGGTCAATTGCCGGCGCCTTCGCAGCGTGCTGCGATACATGCTCGATGAAAAAGAATTCCTGTCCCCCTACGGCATTCGGGCTCTCTCGCAGTTTCATCGACAGCATCCGTATACGCTGGCCGTTATGGGAACGAAATATCGCGTGAATTATGAGCCGGCTGAAGCCAGCACAGGACTTTTCGGCGGCAATTCGAACTGGCGCGGCCCCGTCTGGTTCCCGGTGAATTATTTGATTATCGAATCGCTTCAAAAGTTTCATTACTTTTTGGGCGATCGCTACCAGGTGGAGTGCCCGGTCGGATCGAGTCGTCACATGCATTTGGGCGATGTCGCCAATGATTTATCGAGTCGCCTGACGCGCCTCTTCCTCCGTGGGCCGGACGGCCGCCGGCCGGTATACGGCAGCACGGAAAAGTTTCAGTCGGATCCGCACTGGCGGGACCTGCTTCTGTTTTACGAGTACTTCCATGGTGACAATGGGGCGGGCATTGGCGCCAGCCACCAGACCGGGTGGACCGGTCTCGTAGCGAAATGCATCGATATGCTTGTGCGTGGCGGGACGAAGGCCTGAACTGCCGTTTCGTCGAAGCAGGCCGGCTGGTAAGGCAGACTACGCTCCAGGAACCGGAGCTGAGCGCTCTAGGCAGTTCGCTACTTATAACGAATTTTCAAACCCAGCATGAATTGTGGCACAAAGGAAAGGGGCTTCGATAGACATGCCGGCAATCCAATCATCATCGTCTGTTCATGGACGTCAGTGGGCGGACTGATCGCGGCCGACTTGGGTTTCGATCAACTTCAGATGTTCATACTCGTAGGGTTCGCACGTGTGCTGCAAGGCAGCGTTTCGTGGCCATCTCCGTGAACAGATGATTCTGGCATCCTTTTTTAGTTCCTGGTGGCCGCGGGTCTCCAGCTGACGGAGCCGATCGGTCAGATCGATGGTCGGTTCCGCGTTTGGATCGATTTTGAAGGCGGGAGCCTTCTGGTGAGGGGGCCAATCTACCGGCGACGTGCGTGAGGCCGTCGCCGACTGAGGGTCTGCGAGTTTCCAGCGAAGCAGCCGTCCGTCTTCGTCCACCGTCAGGGTCAACCCGAACCGGGCATAATCATACTGTACTTCTCTGGAGCTGCGTCGCATCATCACGGATCGCGGCTGCCCAAACCGTTCGTGGATTTCTTCACGGGTCATGCCGGCTCGAAGCGTCAAATCTCGTATGGGTTGGAATGCCGGTTCGGTTTCAGGATTGATCGAAGGTACGGATTGCCGGGCGCGTTTGACCAATGCCTCAAGTGACATTTCTGAGATCCTGAGCAATCGCCATACGGTGATGGTTCGCGATGGGCAGCCTGTTCCACCTTGTTCTTCAAACAGCATCTGCGTTTCGATCGGGACACCGGTAAGCCTGGGGACTTGCGTGTAATTCAACACTTCTTGAACGGAGGCCTCATAGGCTTTTTGTCGCCCCTCTTCCGCTTTACGCGCGCAAGACGCCCGTCCCGTAAAAAAGAGTTCGTCTCCGAATCGAAACATCGCTTGTTCTGTCCAAAAGGGACGGGTCCACGCGTCGCTTTGGACTATGTCCGGGCGAATCACAAGACATAGAAGCGCCACGACTATATGAGACCGGCGGATCGACATTATTCCTCTTGCTCCTTAACGACCACCAGACAAGGATAGCAAAAGATAAGGAGGATGTCCTACAGCATGTCATATTGCGGGCAGAGGTATGAGATGTGAGATTGAGCTGTTGAAATGGTCTCTTGCTGAACGTGTACTGTGAAAACTATAGCCGGGGTGTAACGCAGAACGCCGGCCATTACACGCTGTGCGATTCAGGCAAACGACTCGGAGAGATGCCGCGCACCTTCCATGCAAGGATGCCCAGCCCTATGCCGACCAGGGCAATGGTGGATGGCTCCGGGACAGCTTCAAGTGAGGCAAACTTTCCTGTTCCGCCGTTCAATGAGCCGGCTCCGTAGAGCGATTGAATATTCGCCACATCCGTCGCCGAAGGCCAGACTTTCTCGCCCGTGTAATAAGCATACATGAGATCGCTGCTATTGCCGCTGTGATCTAAACCTAGAGCATGTCCGACCTCATGTGCGGCTACGGTAAAAAAGTCGAACGTCCCTTGAGGGCTTCCATTGCCGATGATCTGGTCCCAATTCTCATTGGCACCCATGTCGACCACGCCGCCGGCGATGTGCCAAGAGCCGCCGGCATTGGTATAGCTGTATCCCCCTTGTCCAAGGATACCCCACTGCCCATCGATAGGACTGACGCCGATATTGATGATTTGGCTCTCCGGCGCCCATGTATTTTGAATGAAATTGAGATTGCTCACACTACTCCAGGTCTGGAGAGCCGTGACTGCTAAATTCGCTTCCCATGGCGTGATCCAATTGGGCTGTCCCATAATCGTAGGGCGGAAGTCATAGTACACATCGACGGCAGGGGTCTGTGGCAGTTGATCGGTCCAGGTGAGCGCAAAGCTGGTGGATGTGATGTGTGACACCAATAGAAAGACTGAGAAAATGATGGTCGCGCGAGTCACTCCGATCACATCGTAATTTTCCATAATGACCTCTCAAGCATTTAAGTTGGTATGGACCGTCGCACTGTATGGGGCTTGCTCATTCATGTCCATCAGACAGATAGCTACGTTGGTTCCCTACAAAATCCTAGAGCTCATTTTGTTCACATGCGACCGTTCGAAAAGCTGGGGTTATCCTGTAATCGCCGCTCTCCATGCCCTTGGGGTTCCCTGCTGATAGGGGAACCGATCTGAGTCACCTATACAAGTAGGACAAGTCCAATGCGCCCAAGGCTATTAATGAAGGAGGATTTCACGTCGCAGCTGAAAGAAGAGCTTGTGTTGTTGGCCATCATCGGGACGTGCCTCATCATGCCCGTTGCGGCGCAAGCGGAGAGCGACGGCCACAGTAAGGAGCACAGGGAAGTCACGGCAGTGGTCACGGCACAAAAATCAGGACTGCTGACGGTGAAGTTGCCGGACGGAACGACCATGACGCTCAATTCTAAGAATGCCGAGCGACATGGCCACCCGATTCCGAAGGTCGGTGATGAAGTGACTCTCGTGCTGAACGAGAATAACGCGATTATCGAAGCACACCCAAAGGGCCATGAGGGTTCCCATACGTTCGTGACAGGCAAATTAGTCTATGTCGGCCTCATGAAGAATCAGATTAAGCTCATTACTCCTGAAGGGGACAAAGTCTTTCCACTCGAGCGGCAGGAAATAAAAACGGGAGGTATCGAGGAGGGCGCGTTCGTGACGGTCGAACTCAACGAGGCAGGTACAGTGATTGACCTTCATCGCGCCAAGGAGGGCGACAAGAAACACTAACGACTGCCATGCTGAGGATGGAAACGCGGCCTGTGGCGCACCTGTGGCCGCCATGGGCGCTTTTCCCGCTTTCACCAATAAATCAATGCATGCTCTTAAGAACCGGACTTCGCGCAACGGAATCCGATCGTCGCAGAGCGCTGGTCGGGGAGGGCACCATTCCGGCTCGCCGTGCGCAAAAGATTCGGATGGCTTTTCCATGAGCCGCCGCGAGCGCTTTTGTAGCGGCCGGTGTTCGGACCTTTCGGATTGCGTTCGGGCATAATCGAATAGTAATCGAATCCAAACCAATCCTGGACCCACTCAGCGACATTGCCCGCCATGTGGCGCACCCCGTAGGGGCTTTGTCCATCTTCGCCGCTGTTCACTGCCGCCACAAGCGGGATTTCATGCACATGATATTGGCCGAACACGGCCAACCCCGGGGCGGGATTCGTGCGCCCCCAAGGAAATAAATTGCCGTCAGACCCCCGCGCTGCCTTTTCCCATTCGGCTTCCGTCGGCAATCGTTTTCCCCGGGCCATGCAAAATTCAGCCGCCTCAGACCAAGTGACGTACAGTACCGGCCAGCTTGCAATCACCGGATCCGGCATGTAATGCACCGTGATAATGTGCCAGATCAGCCGTTGGAGTTGTTCCGGCGGTTGTCGATGCTGCCCTTGGAGAAAGGCGAGATACTCGGCAATACTCACTTCATCCCGATCAATCTCGAACCCATCGAGCCAGACCTGCCGTTGAGGCAATTCAGTATTGTCGAATTGCGTCCCTAATCCATACGGATCGTCGTCGATGCGATTGGTGCCCATCTGGAACCAGCCGGCTGGAATGATCATTGCGGGAGATGCTTGAGCAAGCTGGGCAATGGTCGCGAGATGCCGGCTGATCTCTGCCTTCGGCTCAGCCCCGGCCTTGACGATGGTGGGGTGGAGTAGCACAACGACAAGCAGCACGGTCAGGCGCATGAATCTGAAACACAGTCGGCGATGGAACCGCAAGATGATAAAGAAGCCCACCAGATCTGTATACAGTACGGGTACAGAGGAAACAACCAATCCGTCGTATAGCGTGCGCCATGGCCTGTATCAAAGCAGATAAGCCGCGTACTCAATCGGATACGCCGCACACGATTCTTGGTTCACATCGGCAAGGGTTGTCGGCTCCAACCGGCTGAGAAGCCCTGAAGTAATGAGGGAGTCGGGAACTAAAGTAGAGGGAGGGCCAAGAATACATCTGGTATGCCCTATGCAGATTTATTGCCCGGAAGCGTTCGTCTTGCAGCCGATGAAGGAGACGGAGGTCAGGTGGCCCCTCACGCAGAACGACCATCGTATGACCCCCAGGTGTTGCTTAATGCTCAGCCGGTGATGGTCGCCGTCATCGATCCTGACACGTATAAGGTCCAGTTCCAAAATGAGACGGGCCTCGACAAGTTCGGGGACATTTCCGGCCAGACTTGTCATGAGAAGATCGCCGACTGCCCGACGCCGTGTTCCTTCTGCAAAATGCCCGAAGCGGTGAAAACGGGGCGGATCACTGTGAATGAAGTGACCCTCCCCGATAATCAATATGTGTTGGTTCAATGGTCAAGAGCCGTGACAGCCGACGGCCAAGCCCATGTTATCGAGACGATAACCGATGTGACGGAACGGAAGCGTATGGAGGAGGCCGTGCGTAGATCCGAGAAAATGGACGCACTTGGCAGGTTGGCGGGCGGCATTGCGCACGATTTCAACAACCTCTTGACCATTATTAACGGGCACGGTGAGCGGATTCTGCAGCAGTTGGATGAAGACGACCCCCGCGCGGGCAGTATCAGAGATATCCATAGAACCGTTGATCGGGCGGCCGACCTCACGCAACATCTTATCGCATTCAGTCACCATCAAGTACTCCATCCGACGGTTCAAGACCTCAACGCCCTTGTGACCGGCATAGAACCGGCGCTCCGATCACTTGTCGGTACGCGTATCGATCTTACAATCGTCCTAGAGCCTGATGCCGGGCGGGTCGTTACGGATCGCGAACAACTTGAGCAGGTCATCCTCAAGCTCGTCACCAATGCCCGAGATGCCATGCCACAGGGGGGCCGGATGAGAATCGCCACCGCACGTGGAATCGTTCATGAAGCCACTGCCTGTGAATACAGAGTTAGGCCAGGAACCTATGTGCAACTATCGGTCGCAGATACGGGCGTGGGCATAGACGCTGAGACACAAGCACATATCTTTGAGCCGTTTTTCCAGAGAGCAGGTCTGGGCGGAGGAAGCGGATTGGGGTTGGCAAAGGCCTATGGCATCATTCGGCAAAGCGGTGGTTTTATCGAACTGTCGAGTGAGCCGAGCAGGGGTTCCACCTTTACTATTTGTCTCCCGCGCTATGAAGCCATCTCACCCGCTCCGATTGCCGTCCCACCGATGGAGCCGCTGCCTGGTCACAAAACGATTTTAGTCGTTGAGGATGATGAAGATGTGAGACTAGTGGTCGGAGATATGTTGCGGCCTCGGGGATATCGAGTCAGGGAGGCCTGTGATGGGGTTGAAGCGCTCCAAGTCCTGCAGACCTCTTCCGACCCCGTGCATATGGTTCTGACGGATGTCATGATGCCTCGCATGACCGGTCCAGAACTCGTCAAACGGATGGAATCGCTCTCCATGCCGATCAAGGTTCTCTATATGTCAGGCTATACGGATGAGATTCTTGAACCTGCGATGGGACAGCGGTTTGGGTTCATCCAAAAGCCCTTTACTTCGAACGCATTGCTGCAGAAGGTGTCTGAGACATTCGCGGTCTCCGAGGAGAAGTGACCGTTATTGTTTTCCCTTCGTTTTCTGCAGGGCAGCGACGGGCTTGCGCGTACACGTCGGACTAAGCGTTTCGCTTTTGAAATCTGAGCCCGTGCCATTTGGTGGCGAATAGTGGTTTCCAGCTCTTTGCCTTCCTCGTTGTCCTGCGCCGCGGAAAGATATGCGTCGACAAATCACGCGGGATTCCAAAACCCATCCAGTAAGCCATAGCTAGATTCAGCCCGCCTCCAGCATCGACCTGCTCGGCTACTACAGGAAACCATTGCACGGCTTCCATTCCATCCTGGGAAACACCTTCACCACGCGCGTGACATCAGCCCGAGGCTGATCTGTCGGTCGGGATGCCCCTGCTTCGCCGCGAGGCGCGACCAGTGCAGCGCCTCATCCGTATTGGTGCCGACTTCCTTGCCCGTCAAGTAAAGATGGCCAAGCATATATTGCGATTCCGCTAAGCCAAGCTCGGCGCCGACTGAAGAATGAGGCGCAATGCGGCTCAAAGTTTTTCTGTACACCTCAGCCTTCAAAAAATTTGAGGCCGAGAGATTGTGCGAAGCAGGCGGATGGCGCTGTGCGGCGCCGCTCGACGTGGAGTGGTGCATCGGAATGATATCCGATCCAAAGGATATACATCGTGAATTATGGTGGGCCTTTTTCGCTGCAGCCCCCAGAGGAAGTATCGTCGCAAACTTTATCGCGCTCTGCGTGACGGCTCGTCTTGTCTTCGAGGGTGTCGTCCGTTGGATCGCCAAGCCTGTCGACGTTCGACTAAGCGTCTTCTCGTATTTTGACGGTTTTTAAAAATGCACCCAGGTCGGGATTAGCGTAAGGACCAAAGGCGTCCGCAACGGTGCCACGCGTGCCGTCATTCGCCTCGATGGCATAGACGACGGAAAGATCGTCCGGATCGCTGGCGCCTTCGAACCGGTGGTGCTCAACGATGGTCAGTTCATCCGGCGCGAATATCTTGTCACCATCCACAGCTCGAAAGGTATTGTTCAGAAACTCGAAGTTTGCGGTAAAGCCTCGCTTCTTCAGTCCATCCACAGCCTCGCTCATCGTCTTATATGTTTTCACCGTTTTATCCTCTGTGATCGGCCGATTGAATGAATGCGCTCAGTTTCCCACATATCTCAAACTAGCAAAGTAAAGGGGCATCCTATGTCGGTACGGATGCAGCCTGATCGTCCTCTGCTATCCGGCACTCAATGCCTTCTCGTGGCAATGCGGCAGCCCACTCAATTGATCTCGACCGTTGGCGGCATCGTTGCGTTGCCTGAAACGGTTTCGTGTGGCGGTATTCCGTCCTGGACCGACAAATATGGTGAGCGAAATTGCACGTACCGCACTGTGTGGCAGTCAAATCGTCGGCGTCTGCTGTACTTATTTGCTCGACAATTCCTGTTTTCCTGCTACTACTCGCCTCGAAGTAAATGGCCTACACCTTGCTATAACGCTCACAGTACAACCATGGTTACGCTTTTCGATTGCTCTGTCCTGTGTTTGCCTCTGTCAATTGGAACTCCGAAGTTCCATGGTGTCCATAGGTTTCTGGTTTAAGGAGAATCATTATGGATTACGCGAAGCCTCAAGAGGTTGTGAAAAGCATGTTGGCCACGGGGCAGATGAAACTCAATCTGCCGGTCCCGCAATTGTTAATTCGGGGCGCCCTCGCAGGTGCCTTCTTGGCCGTCGCCACCAGTATGGCGGTCGTCGCTGCGGTTGAAACGGGCTTATGGATCGTAGGGTCCCTACTTTTTCCGTTCGGACTTTGTCTGGCGGTTCTGCTCGGGATGGAATTGATTACCGGGAGCTTTGCCTTGTTGCCATGTGCCACGGTCGCCGGAAAAGAGAATGCCGCACCTGGGCGTGTGCTGACCAACTGGGGATGGGTCTTTCTGGGAAACCTTCTGGGCAGCACTCTGTATGCCGTGCTTCTCGCCATCGTCCTTACAACAGCGGGGACGGGTGACCTTTCGGCCGTCGGGACCAAGCTGGTCAAGATCGCCGAAGCCAAAACAACCTACTATGCCGCCCACGGGACTGCGGGCCTGGTGACCGTCTTCACGAAGGCAATGCTGTGCAACTGGATGGTCAGTCTCGCGGTGGTGTTCGCGTATGCCTCGACCTCCCTCTCCGGCAAGATGCTCGCGATTTGGGGCCCCACCGTCTTGTTCTTCTCGCAGGGATTCGAGCATGCGGTCGTCAATATGTTCGCCATTCCGATGGGCATGTTGCTCGGTGCCAACGTTAGTCTCTCGACATGGTGGCTCTGGAACCAGATTCCGGTCACGTTAGGGAACCTGGTGGGCGGGATGGTATTCACCGGCCTGGCCATTTACTACACGCATGGTCCGGTCACTGCGTCGTCGACCGGCGTTGAGTTGGCCTCACCGCAGAGGACGGGGAATCCTGCCGGTTATCCGGCGGCTCTCTAAGACGATGAGCGGCAATATTTCCGACATGACAGATCGTAGGACAAATGTATGACGTCTGATGCGGCCACACTGCGCCTCCGCGGCTGGCAATTTATGGTGTTCAACCTCGTGTTGGGCCTGGCTCATATCATCGTCTTGTTCAACGCGGCGTCATACATTGCCTTCCTGCCGCATGTCGCGGGTAATCTGGGCGGGGTTCTGCCCAGCTTTGGAACGTGGGCGCAGACGGATTTCATGATCGCCCTCGCGTTAGCCTTTCCGGTGGCCCGGTGGTTATCGTGCCGGTTTGGCGATGGTCCGGTCTTTATCGGCGCGTTTCTCGGATACGCCGTTGCGTCTTGTCTCTGCGCCATGAGCGACTCCTTGGCCTTGTTTCTTCCCGGTCGCGTGTTGCTCGGGTTTGCCGGCGGCCTGACGCTCCCGATCGGGCAGGCATTGTTGCTCAAAGAATATCCGGACCGACTCAAGTCCGTGGCGTTGGGTGTCTGGGGCTTCTTCACCTTGATGCCCTTTACGATCGGATTGCCTGTCGGCGGATGGATCGCTGATGAACTGGGGTGGCGGTATTTGTTTTACCTGAATGTGCCGCTGGCGTTAATCATAGCGGGTTTGACGTGGGCGTTGCTAAGCGGTCGGCGGTTCGAGACCCGGTGCTTACGGTTTGACTACATTGGGTTTCTGCTATTGGCCGTGATTTTAGGCGGCATTCAAACGATTCTCAACGAAGGCAATGATTTTGATTGGTGGGACTCGAACTTCCTCAGGGGCTTGCTGGTAATGGTTCTGATCGCAGTGCCGTGCTGGATCATTTGGGAGTTAGAAGAAGAAGATCCTGCGGTCGATCTTCGCTTGTTTCGCTCCCGCAATTTTGCGATCGGGATGATCGGCCTCACGGCCGGGTTTTTTGCGTTGCAAGGATTGCTCTCGTTGTTTGTAGTCCAACTGCAGTTACTGATGGGGTATTCGTCCTATCTGGCCGGCATGGTGTTTTTGCCCATGATCCTGCTGGGCGTGCCCGTCATCATGGTGATGCACGAGGTGGCGAAGCGCGTGGATGTGCGACTACTCGCCTGCCTTAACTTGCTGGGGTTTGCCGGTACTTTTTATTGGATCGGCTTGTATGACGACCCGCACTCTTTCGATCAGATCCTATGGCCTATGATGGTCGAGGGGGTGTTTCTGGGCTCGTTTTTCACCCCGCTGACGATCTTGACCCTGCATGGCTTGACTGGAGACAAGCTGTTGCGGGCAGCCGAGACGACTAACCTGTTTCGGATCGCCGCGGGAGCCTTTGGCATCACCGCGCAGGGCGTGATTCTGTTTCGGCGCGGCCCGTTTCACCAGTTAAATCTCTCCGATCATTTCGGGGGACGGATCTCGATCTCCTATGATGCATTGGAAGGTGTGACGACGAAGCTTCATGGCCTGGGATTCGATCCCGCGGCTATCCAGCGTCAACTACAGCTAGCTATCAAGCAAGAGGCCGGTATTCTCGCGCTGAACGATGCATTTTTGCTCTGTAGCTTTCTCTGTATCGGACTTGCGGTGCTGGTGTGGTTCGCCCCGTCCGCGCGGGTTCCCCTGTTGAAGCCGGCGGAGGCGGTACGCGAGCGACAGGCGGAAGAACTGATGGAACAACCCTGATGCGCGGCATCCTCTTCAAATACTGCATTCCGGCCGTCTTGGCGACCAGCACCGTGGTCCTGTGTGCGAGTTGCGCGTGGCTGTCGGGGGACAAGGAGCGGGCGGAGTTCTTAGAGCCTCCCTCGATGGAGCACACCGTCGGAGAAGCGGCCAGCTTTGGAGCCGCGCGTGCGCAATGGCCGAACGATCGCTGGTGGGAGCAATTCGATAGTCCGGAGTTGAACGGCCTGATGGAGCTCGCGCTCAAGGACAATCCTGGCCTCAAGGCGGCGGCGGCGCGACTGCGGGAGGCGCAGGGGGTGGTGAAAGTCGAAGGCGCCCGGTTATTGCCGTTTCTGGATGCTGATGCGTCGTTGACCCATGAGCGGCTCTCGCAGCACGGCGTGTTCGCCGCCCTGAATCGCGAAGTGGCCGGCGCCCGCTTTCTGTTAGGGGTCATCAATCCCTTGAGCTTCCGCTATGAATTCGATTTTTGGGGCAAAAATCGCGCGATGATGGAAGCCGCGCTCGGACAGGCCGCGGCCGAGGAGGCCGAAGAGGCAGAAGTCCGCTTGCGGCTGACCACGGGGATCGCCAGGGCCTACGTGCGAGGCTTGGCTCTTCGCCAGCAGTACGACATTGTCCAGCGACTCGTGAGCATCCGTCGCGCCTTGTTGCAACTGGCCGACACCCGGGCTCGCCTGGGGCTGGATAATGACCTGCCGGTGAAACAAGCCGTGGCGGAGCTGGAAGCCGCGCGAAAGCGCGAGGCCGGGGTGCGCGATCAATTGGACCTGCAACGGAATCTCTTGGCACGGCTCATCGGCAAGGGGCCAGATCAGACGAGAGAGTTGTTTGCCACCCGGACGATCACGCTGCCGCACGAAATTCCTTTACCCGAGCACCTCTCGATCGGGCTGTTGGCCCATCGGCCGGATCTGGCGGCCGCCCTGTATCGCACGGAGGCCGCCGCGCGACTCGTCAGAGTCGCCAAAGCGCAGTTTCTTCCCAGCATTGACCTCACGGCGTTTGTCGGGTTCAACGCGCTGGTGCTCACGAAAGGCGCCAGCCAGCTCGGCAATTTATTGTTCTCGGGACAGAGCTTTTCGTATGGCGTCGCGCCGGGCCTGCGGCTGCCGTGGTTCGAGGGCGGGCGGCTGCGTGGCGAGTTGGCCGCGCAACGGGCGCACTACGATGCGGCCGTCGAACTCTACAATGAGACCTTGCTGGATGCCATGCGGGAGGTTGCCGATAGCCTCAGTGCTTGGCAGGCGACGACCGCGATGCTGGATTCGCACCATCGCCTCCTGGCGTCGCTCCGCGAGGATTGGAGCCTGGCCAAGGTCCGACTGGCGAGCGGGCTGGACGATGACCGGGAAGTATTGCGGCACCGGGAGCCGGTGTTGGAGCAAGAGTATGCGTTGCGCGCCCTCGAAAGCGACAAACTGGTGGCGATGGTCGACCTCATGGAAGCTTTGGGCGGCGGGTACCATAACCCCGATCTGCCCCAGACGACAAAGAAGCCGGAGGCGCCGCCGGTGCTGACGAGTGCGGTGAAGGAGACGCGCTGATGAGCACGGCTGAGACGCCCCTGCCCGTGCACACGGTCCCGCGGCACCGAACGCGCCGGCTCGGAATGGTGGCCCTGCTGGTCGTCGTGGCCAGCCTTCTGTACGGCGCCTATTGGTGGTCCTATGACCGGTTCTATGTCCGCACCGATAATGCCTATGTCACCGGCAACCTCGTTCCGATCGTCGCACAGGCTTCGGGCATCGTCACGCAGGTGCTGGCGGAGGAAACGCAGTTTGTGAACAAGGGCGATCTGCTTGTTCGCCTCGATGAGCACCAAGCGTATGCGGCGCTGGGACGCGCCAAGGGCCATCTCGGGGAAACCGTGCGGCGCATTACGGCGCTGTTCATCAGGCAACGCCAGGTCGAGGAAAAGCTCGCGGCCCGTGTGGCGCGGTTGGATCTGGTGCGGCACGATATCGCCCGCTATCAGCAGGCCTCGCCACGGGGCGCGGTCTCCAAGCAAATCCTGCAGAATGCCACCGACCAGCTCCGAGCGGTCGAAGCGGAGGTGCGGGAAACGCAGGCCGAATACGATGCCTTGACCGCCGAGGTCGGCGGCACGAGTGTCATGGAACATCCGGCTGTGGAGTTGGCAAAGCACGAATTCATTGAGGCGCATCTGGAATACGAGCGGCAACAGATCAAGGCACCCGTCTCCGGCTATGTCGCCAAGCGCAAGGGGCAAGTCGGGGATCGGGTGAAGCCGGGCGCCGCGCTCATGACGATTGTGCCGCTGGAGCATCTCTGGGTCGAGGCCAACCTGCGGGAGACCGAACTGCGGGATGTGCGCCCCGGGCAGTCCGCCACCGTGACGGTGGATCTCCACGGCCGCAAGCACACGTATCACGGCACGGTCGAAGGCTTGGTGCCGGGAACCGGCAGCGCCTTTGCCCTGCTGCCGCCGGACAATGCGACCGGAAACTTCATTCACATCGTCGAGCGCGTCCCGGTGCGCATTGCCCTCCCGACCGAGGAGATTCGGCAATATCCACTTCGGCCGGGCTTGTCGACGGTGACGCAGATCGACGTAAGCGCCGTCGGGCAATCGGTCTGGAGTTCACTGGCCACCGCCTCGACGGATGAATATCAGACCGACGTCTATGCCGACGAACTCACGACCGCCGGCTCGATGGCCGAAGATATTATTCAAGCGAATGTGGTCTCCAAAGAGCACCGCGTGGCGGTTGATCAATGGCGGGCGGACCATGCCGCTGGACTTCCTCCCCCGACGCGCCGGCCGCAAGAAGGGGGCAACCAGCTGGCCATCGTGCCGGCGCCGGAGGATCCAGTTCAGAGGCAGACTCGCCACGTCGAAGGCCAAAAGCGGCCTGACATGATGGCGATCAAGGAACAATGAGCAGAGCGATGAGGTCGTCGATTGTTGGCTTTATGGTAATTGTCGGTATCGTCGTGGCTGCCGCCGCGAACGGTCAAAGACTTTCATCCGACAATAGCCGCGATTCACTGCACTCTCCTCGGTCCCCAGGGCTGTCCCATGTCCCGGATTCTTCAAGGGCGAGGGAGTTCACCCCGGAGTCCCACGTTCCCTCACGAAGTCCGGATCTTGGTTCGCCCTTTTTCCCACTTTCTCCATCCATCGGACCTGGATCCGGTTCACTCGGGCCGGAGGCCGGACCGAATGCATCCCAGCGCAGATCGATCGACCGCGAAACCGAACGCGAAGGAAGCGACAGGCGGTCACGATAGACTCCACAGTCGTTGCTGACCGGAGCTACACGGGCTTTGGGAGCTCACCTCTTCGGGTGGCACGCACGCGCCCGAACCAGAGTCTGAGGCGGTCAAGGTAGAGATACACGACTGGCGTCGTATAAAGGGTAAGCAACTGGCTGACGAGAAGTCCGCCGACAATAGCGATTCCCAACGGCCGGCGAAGTTCCGACCCGACCCCGGTCCCCAGTGCCAAGGGCAGCGCCCCCAGGAGTGCCGCCATGGTCGTCATCATGATCGGGCGGAATCGCAGCACGCAGGCTTCATAAATCGCATCGGCTGAATTCTTGCCCTCATGGCGTTCGGCCTGCAATGCAAAGTCGATCATCATAATGGCGTTCTTCTTCACGATACCGATCAAGAGAAAAATTCCGATGAGCGCAATGGTGCTCAGTTCAATTTTAAATAGCAGTAAGGCAAGCAGTGCTCCGACTCCTGCGGATGGCAGCGTGGATAAAATCGTAATCGGGTGAATGTAGCTTTCATACAGAATGCCAAGCACGATGTAGACGGTAACGAGCGCCGCTAGGATCAGCAGCGGCTGATTGGAGAGGGATTCTTGAAACGCCTTGGCCGTCCCCTGAAGCCTGCCGCGAATATCGCTCGGCAGGCCGATCTCCTGCATGGCCGTCTCGATCCCTCTTACGGCATCTCCAAGCGCCACGTCCGGAGCCAAGTTGAACGAGAAGGTCACACCCGGGAACTGACCCTGGTGATTCACAGCAAGGGAGGCAGAGGTCGTTTCATAATGCGCCACGGCGCTCAATGGAACTTGTGTCCCGTGCGCCGACCGGACGTAGATATCATGAAGCGTCCCAGGGTGTTGCCAATACTGCTGCGCGACACTCATGACCACATGATACTGGTTCAAGGACGTATACATGATCGAGACCTGCCGCTGCCCAAAGGCATCGTAGAGCGTGTCGTCGATCAATTGTGGGGTGATGCCCAGACGAGAGGCGGTGCTGCGGTCAAACACGACCGAAGATTGAACCCCCTTATCCTGCTGATCGCTGTTGACATCGACGAGTTCGCGTACGGTCCGCAATTTCTGATCGACACGTGGAGCCCACCTATTCAATTCGGCCAGGTCTTCCCCTTGTAGGGTGTACTGATATTGGGCGCTACTGGACCGTCCTCCAATACGAAGATCTTGAGTCGCCTGTAAGTAAGTCGGCGCACCCGGCACCTTAGACAGCTTGCCCCGCAGCCTTCCAATGACTTGATCCGCGCTGAGCTTCCGTTCATCCAATGGTTTCAGGCCAATGAACATGCGCCCGGTATTCGTAGTGCTGCTGCTGCTGCCGCCTCCACCGCTGAAGCCGATGACGTTATCAACCGCCGGATCACTCTTGATAATGTCCACGACCTCGGTGAGTTTCTGGCGCATGGCCTGGAACGAAATATCCTGTGCGGCCTGAATATTCCCGCTCAAGCGCCCAGAGTCCTGTTGCGGAAAAAAGCCCTTGGGAATCATGACGAATAGATACACGCTGATCGCGATCGTGGAGAGCGTCAGGGCGAGCATGAAACGAGGATGAGCTAGTGCCCAGGAGAGACTGCGCTCGTAATGAAAGAGCGCCCCATTGAAGATCCATTCACTCGCTCTATACACGCGCCCATGGCGGCGGGTGTGGTCGGAACGCAGGAAGACGGCGCACATCATAGGGGTTGTGGTCAGCGAGATTACCAGCGAAATAACGATGGCCACGGAGAGCGCAACCGCGAATTCCCGAAAGAGGCGGCCGATCATCCCACCCATCAAAAGAATGGGGATGAAGACGGCGATAAGCGAGAGACTCATGGACACGACGGTGAAGGCCACCTCCCTGGCTCCACGCAATGCGGCCTGAAGAGGAGGGACTCCTTGTTCCCGGTAACGTGTGATATTTTCGAGCACGACGATGGCGTCGTCTACCACAAATCCCGTCGCCACGGTGAGGGCCATGAGGGAGACGTTATCAAGGCTGTACCCGAACAGATACATCACCCCAAAGGTGCCGATGAGCGACACCGGAACCGCGACGCTTGGAATGAGCGTCGCCCGGACGCTTCGTAGAAATGCAAAAACCACGAGAATGACCAGGATGACGGAAATGAGGAGGGTGCGCTCCACGTCATGCAGTGATGCCCGAATCATGGGCGTGCGGTCGAGCACGACCGACAGGGAAATAGCTCCTGGAATCGACGCCTCCAATTGGGGCAGCAGTTCGTAGACCCGATCGACGGTCTCAATGATATTCGCATTCGGTCGCCGGAAGAGAATGACGAGTACGGCCGGTTTGCCGTTGGCCAATCCAGTCGTGCGAATATCTTCGACCGACTCATCGATGGTTGCCACATCAGACAGGTGTACTGCGCGCCCGCCCCGGTACGAGATGATGAGCGGTCCGTATTCCTCGGCCTTATGGAGTTGATCGTTTGTCCGGACTTCCCAGGTCCTCGTGGCGTCCGCCATCTGGCCTTTGGGACGGTTCACATTCGTGCTGCTCAGTACACGGCGTACGTCTTCTAAGCCAATACCATACTGGTTCAAGGCGGTCGGATTCAGCTCCACACGGATGGCGGGTAAGGAGCCGCCGCCGACCGTCACCTGACCGATGCCTTCCACCTGCGAGATCTTTTGCTGAAGGATACTCGAGGCGACATCATACATTTGGCCTCGACTGTACGTCTCGGACGTCAACGCCAAAATAAGGATCGGTGCATCGGACGGGTTCACTTTGCGGTAGGTCGGGTTGCTTGGAAGCGCTGACGGCAAGTAGCCGCGAGCAGCATTAATCGCGCCTTGCACGTCCCGTGCGGCGCCGTCGATATCGCGGTCCAAGTCGAACTGCAGGGTGATGCTGGTCGAGCCGAGAGTACTGGTCGAGGTCATCTCCGTCACCCCGGCGATGCGTCCAAATTGGCGTTCAAGCGGCGCGGCGACGGATGTCGCCATGGTTTCAGGACTGGCGCCCGGCAGGCTCGCCGAGACCGAGATGGTCGGATATTCCACCTGAGGCAGCGAGGCGACGGGCAGTAGACGGAAGGCCAGGATGCCGACCAGCGCCAGCGCGATCGTCAGCAGGGTCGTGGCGATGGGTCGCTCGATGAAGGGTGCGGAGACATTCATGGTTACCCCGGAGTTGGACCGAGGGCTTCGTGTGTCGTGAGTGATGCCGAGCGTCGCTCACCGATGCGCTTCGCGACACGGTCGAACGCGAGATAAACGACCGGCGTCGTATATAGGGTGAGTATCTGGCTGACGATCAGTCCGCCGACAATGGCGATCCCAAGGGGCCGTCGAAGCTCCGCTCCGACTCCCGTACTGAGCGCCAGCGGCAACGCGCCGAGCAGTGCTGCCAGCGTGGTCATCATGATTGGGCGAAACCGTAAGAGGCAGGCTTCGTAGATTGCTTCGGTAGCCGGTTTGCCGTCCTGTCGTTCCGCCTCGAGGGCAAAGTCGATCATCATGATGGCGTTCTTCTTGACGATGCCGATGAGCAGAATGATGCCGATCAGCGCAATCACGCTCAACTCGAGGCGAAAAAGGAGCAGCGCAAGCAGTGCCCCGACGCCTGCCGACGGAAGCGTCGACAGAATCGTGAGCGGGTGAACATAGCTCTCATACAGCACGCCGAGCACGATGTACACGGTCACGAGTGCGGCAAGAATCAGCAGCGGTTGGTTGGCCAGTGAAGCCTGAAAGGCCTCAGCGGTGCCCTGAAAGCTGCCTCGAATACTCGGGGGAAGCCCGATCTGCTGGGTCGCACTGTCCATCGCCTGTACGGCATCACCGAGCGACACTCCCGGCGCCAAGTTAAACGACAGCGTGACGGCGGGGAATTGGCCTTGGTGTGTCACGCTCAGGGGTGCAGTCGTCTCCGTGAATTGCGTAAAGGCGCTCAAGGGCACTTGGCCGCCTCCGAGTGAGCGGACATAAATGTCCTGCAAGGAGTCCGGTCCTTGCTGGAAATCGGGTTTCACTTCAAGGACGACGCGATACTGGTTCAGTTGCGTGAAAATGGTCGACACCTGTCGTTGCCCAAACGCGTCATACAGGGTGTCATCGATTAGCTGCGGAGTGATTCCGAGCCGGGACGCGGTGCTGCGGTCGATCGTCAATAAAGACTGCAGTCCATGATCTTGCTGGTCACTGCTGACGTCGCGCAGCTCGGGAAGCGCGCGCAGGGTGTCGACCAGTTTAGGCGCCCACGCATTGAGTTCATCGGCATCAGGATCTTCGAGACTGTATTGATACTGCGTCCGGCTGAGCCGGTCCTCGACCGTAAGGTCTTGCACGGGCTGCAGGAAGAGGGTAATCCCATCGACCTGTCCGAGCGCAGGTTGTAGACGGTGGATGACATCCAGCGCAGGGGTTCTACGCTCATGCAATGGTTTCAGATTGATCAGGATGCGGCCGCTGTTCAGCGTCGTGTTGGTGCCGTCGACTCCAATGAATGAGGACAAGCTGGCGACCGCCGGATCTTTTAGGATGACCGTTGCCAGGGCCTGCTGCCTTGCCGCCATCGCCTCGAATGAGATCGATTGCGGGGCCTCCGAGATGCCGACGATGACCCCGGTATCTTGAATGGGGAAGAAGCCTTTGGGCACGACAATATAGAGCAACACGGTCAGTACTAGCGTGGCTCCCGCCACGACCAACGTGGCAGTCCGGTGGCCAAGCACCCAACGAAGTGATTGTCCGTAGCGTTCAATCGTACGATCGAACGCGCGTTGTGAGACGCGGTAAAACCATCCTTGCTCGGATTCCCGAGTGTGCCGCAACAACCGCGCGCACATCATCGGTGTCAGCGTGAGGGAGACCACTGCTGAAATCAGGATCGTGACGCCGAGCGTGACGGCAAATTCCCGGAAGAGCCGTCCGACGACATCGCCCATGAAGAGCAGCGGAATCAGCACGGCGATGAGTGAGATGGTCAAAGACAGGATGGTGAAGGCGATCTGTTTGGAGCCTTTGAGTGCGGCCTGCAGCGGCGAGTGGCCCTCCTCGATGTACCGGGCGATATTTTCAATCATGACGATTGCATCATCCACGACAAAGCCGGTGGCGATCGTCAACGCCATCAAGGTCAGGTTGTTGACGCTGAATCCAAGCAGGTACATGACTCCGAATGTACCGACGAGCGAGAGCGGCACGGCCGCTGCCGGAATGACGGTGGCAGAGAGCGTGCGAAGGAACAGAAAGATCACCATGATCACGAGCGCCACCGCAAGCATCAGCTCGAATTGCACATCGTCGACCGATGCCCGAATGGTCGTCGTGCGGTTAGTCAGGATGGAGACATGGACCGAGGACGGCAAGGCGCTTTGCAACTGCGGCAGCAGCTTCTTAATGCGGTCGACGACCTCGATCACGTTTGCGCCGGGCTGGCGTTGGATGTTGACAATGACCGCCGGCGTCTCATTCATCCACGCCGCCTGTTTCACGTTTTCGACATCGTCAATGACATCGGCGACTTCGGATAAGTGGACCGGGGCCCCATTGCGATAGGCGACGATCAGCGGTCGATATTCTTGGCTGGATAGCAGCTGATCCGTGGCGCCGATGGTCGATGCACGTCGGGGACCGTCGAACGCACCCTTGGCTTGATTGACATTGGCGAGGGCTACGGCAATGCGCAAATCTTCCAGCGTCAGACCATACGCCGCCAGTGAAGTCGGATTGGCTTGAACCCGTACGGCCGGACGTTGGCCGCCACTGATGCTGACGAGACCCACACCGGAGAGCTGAGAGATCTTCTGCGCGAAACGGGTATCGGCGAAATCTTCCACCTGAGAGAGCGGGACGGTATCGGACGTCAAGGCTAAGGTCAGGATCGGCGCGTCGGCAGGATTCACTTTACTGTACACGGGCGGATTCGGCAGATCGCGCGGCAAAAACGTCGTCGCCCCATTGATCCCTGCCTGTACCTCTTGTTCGGCGACATCCAAACTAAGGCCTAAACTGAATTGGAGAGTAATGACCGAACTGCCGCTGGAACTGGTCGAGGTCATCTGTTTCAAACCCGGCATTTGCCCGAACTGACGTTCCAAGGGAGCGGTGACCGAGGATGCCATGACGTCAGGACTCGCGCCGGGATAGAAGGTCAGCACCTGGATGGTAGGATAATCGACCTGTGGCAGAGCCGAGACGGGCAGTTCGCGATAGGCCAGGAAGCCGGCCAGCAGAAGGGCGGCCATCAGCAAGACCGTCGCAACTGGCCGTAGAATGAACAAGCGAGACGGGTTCACGTGCGCGATCCTTTCGCCGGCACATCATTACTGGTCGGCGTTTCGTCTGATCCTTTGGTTCCGTCCGTTCCCCTTAGAGGGGATGTCGTCTCCTTCGGGGCGCCGTTACTTTGACCACGAAGCTCAACCTTGCTGCCCTCACGTAGCTTCTCCGTCCCGTCAACCACGACGAGTTCCCCAGGAGCCAGGCCGGAGTCGATGGACGCGTCTTCTACCTCGGCTGGGCCCAGTTTAATGGGACGTACGGCAACCGTCTGGTCGTCTTTTACGACATAGACGAACGTCCCTTTGGGGCCTCGTTGAATGGCGGCGGCCGGTACGATAGTGGTGTTCCGTTTCACATCAAGCAGCAGACGAGCATTGACGAATTGGTTAGGGAACAGTTCGTGG
Organism: Nitrospira sp. Nam74; assembly: GCF_965152615.1. Taxonomy (NCBI): domain Bacteria; kingdom Pseudomonadati; phylum Nitrospirota; class Nitrospiria; order Nitrospirales; family Nitrospiraceae; genus Nitrospira; species Nitrospira sp. Nam74. Next base: position 1,501,377 of record NZ_OZ224220.1, read on the forward strand.
TCGTCATTGGCAAAGATGGCCTTGAGCCGCACGGTACCCGTCATCGGGTCGATCTGGTTGTCGACGGTCAGTAAGGTCCCTGTGGCCAATCGTCGCTTCTGCTCCCGATCGAAGGCTTCCACCGGCAAGCGTTCGCCGGCTTTTAGTTTTTCGAGCACCGGAGGGAGGCTGTCTTCGGGAATGGTAAAGACCACGGTAATGGGTTGCAGCTGCGTGATGACGAGGAGGCCACTGGGATCGCCGGCGTGAATGATGTTGCCGACATCCACGAGGCGCAAGCCGATGCGCCCACTGATGGGCGCGATAATGCGCGAGTACGTGAGCTGCAGTTTGGCATTATCGATCTGCCCCTGATCGGTCCGAATGGTCCCTTTATATTGGTCGACGAGGGCTTCTTGCGTATCGACTTGCTGCTTCGAGACAAACCCCTGCTGATACAGATCTCGATAGCGTTGCAGATCGAGCTGAGCATTTTTGAGTTGGGCCTGATCGCGCGCCATTTGGCCCTGGGCTTGCTGTAATTGCACATCAAACGGGCGCGGATCGATCTCGGCCAATAATTCGCCGGTTTTGACCAGTTGGCCTTCTTGAAAGAGGACGCGCATCAGTTGCCCGTCCACTCGACTTCTCACGGTGACGGTATTCAGGGGGGTGACCGACCCAAGCCCGCTCAGACGAATACCGATGTCTCCGGTTTTCGCCGTCACCGCCACAACCGGGACCGCACGGATCCCAGGGGGCGGTACTGGAGAAGCCACGCGAGGCTGAGCCTCTCCCGATTTCGACAACAGAGCATAGGCGCCGACACCGAGGACGCAGAGGATCAGCAGCCCAAGCAATCCGCGCTTGAAGAGTTGGGCAAAACTAATGGACTCAGGCATCTCGACCTTCCTAGCTTCTGGGGTAACTGTCGGTATCATCATAATATATCGCCTCGGCAAAAGTACCTGACCGGCAGGACGCGTGACCTGCAGAATCGTTCTTTCAAGCAAATGCTCAACGTTACGGCTAAAATGGCCGAATTCGTGATGGATGAGACGTAGAATACGCGGCCTTCATAGGTATAGTCGGAGAAAGTATCCGGGAGGTTACAGTGGCGAGTTCCGAGGAGGAGATCATCTGTAACCTTTTGCCGGCCTTCCCCGACTTATCCATTGAGAGCGCCTGGTACCTCTGGGTGTCGGCCCAGTTCCGGCATGCTCTCATAGCCGCGACCACCATTGCGGTAGTATGGGATTCGTTGTCGGGTGCCGCGTGGTAGCGTCCGGGTCGGGTCTGTCGGATGAGGAGATCATTCAGCGGGTAGTGGCGGGGGACACCGATCTTTTCGAGGAATTGCTGATGCGCTACCAGCAGCATGTGGGCCGGATCGTCGCAGGCCATGTTCCACGAGAGATGGTGGATGAAGTGGCGCATGATGTCTTTGTGCGGGCCTATACGTCCTTGCCGACCTATTCATTTCGGACACCGTTCTCCCACTGGCTGTCCACCATCGCGGTCCGGACTTGTTACGATGTGTGGCGAACCGTCTCAGCCCGTCAGGAAGTACCGCTGAGTGGAATGAGTGAAGCCGCAGAGGAGCAGCAACAATGGACCGAGCACGTGCTCGCGGCGGAATCCAAGGAGCGCTTTGATGCGATGGTACAGCAACAGGACGCGACCAATCTGTTGCAGTGGGCGCTGGCACAGCTTTCGCCGGAAAATCGGATGGTCGTGACTTTGGTTCATCTGGAGGGTCATTCGGTAAGGGAGGCGGCGAAGCTCTTGGGATGGACCGTTGTGAATGTGAAGGTGCGAGCGCATCGGGCCCGTCAACAACTTCGAAAAATCCTGGGCACCGTGCTGAGGGACCCCGTATGAATACGAGAAAAGAAGAACTGATCGACACACTCGAACATGTTCTGAGACGGGCATATGAAGTGCGGGAGGCGCCGCATTTCTCTCGCCAGTGGGTCGATGGCGTGGTGCGGGACATTCGCCGTCAGTCCAGCCAGGAGGCGCCGTTCTCTGAAGTGCCGCATACGATTTGGCGTGCGGCGGCTGTCATTGCGGTCGTCTCGACGCTATTTGTAGGATCGGTGTTGACCTGGACGGCGAGCCGAGACGATGCGGACTTTTCGGCGCTGCTCATGATGGCGACGGCCGACTCGATCTTATTGACCGGTGAGCCATGATCAGCGGACGACCCTCACAGCAGCGAAGGGATTGGCGAATCTGGGGCGGAGTCCTCGTGGTCTTTGTGTGCGGCCTGCTCGTCGGGACCGTGGCGACTAATGCATATTATAACTACGAACGACAGCATCGCTGGGAGCAGGGGTTCGCCGGAATGAAGCCGCGCGTGATGAAGCATCTCACGCGTGAACTGCACTTATCTGAGGGGCAGCGGCAGACGGTGGAGGCCATTGTCAGTCAGGCGGAGGCCCAATTGCTGCTATTGCGGGTTGCGCAGCAACCCCATGTGGATGACGTGCTGGTCGGGACCATCGACGCTCTCAAAGGCAACCTGACGCCGGAGCAACAAAGAAAATTGGATGAGCAGTTCAAGAATCTTCAGAAACGATGGGCATCGGACCGTGCCTATGTTCAGCAGCTTCAGTCTGGAACACGCCCTTAACGCAGCAGGGTGCACCTCGGGTTTTCTTCAATGTCCCGCTATTTTCCTTCCCAAAGATCCTGAAGCCTTTGCACCAACTGATCAGGCTTTCCAATAAGTGCATCGAGCAGCGTGAGGTCGGGCTCATCAGTCACGGCAGAGTTGAATTGGTGCGCCTGCGCAAAGGCACGCATCAGCACCAACCGCTTTTCCATTCGGCCCGGCGCGCACTCGACGTGGACAGCAACCATGGCTGCCAGTTTAGCTAACGCGTGATCGTTCATTGGCGACTAGGCATGCATGAGATCGATCGCGGCAGCGGATGAGGAAGGGTGGGAGGAGAACGCGCCTTGCGGGAGCGTTTAACCAGGACGGAGATCTTGGTGGGACTTTAGGCTTCCCAGTCGAGCTGGGCTTGCACACCATCCGCAGCACTCGACCCCCTGTAGCACAATGTTCCCCCGGGACGTTCAACTCCTCCCACATGTAAGATAGGCCCTTGGGAGGCTTCAGTCAAGGTAGTAGAAATATGAATCGAGCCCGACAAGGTCCGCCGAATGTCAAAGGATGACGGTTCGACAGCCCTCGGCGCTTGGTCTCGCATCGGTTCGGCAGCAGTATGGTCCCCATCTGGGTCTACAGAACTTCGCCGCTGGGACCCGGTATTTGCCGTGGATCGTAGGCGTCGATAATCTTCAAGGTTTCCCTGAGCATATCCTTATCGGCGAACACGAGGAGCGTGTCATGCGCTTGGAGAATAGAGCGCCCCGTTGGAATGAAGGCATATTTGTTTCTGCCGATCATCATAATGACGACCTCCTTGGGAAGCCGAAGTTCTACAATTTGCTTTCCCACGGCGAGAGACATTGGCGAGATCGTGATCTCTGCCAGCCCGGCCTTGATGCTGTCGGGTGCTTCTAACTGCAAGGAGTATTTTGGCGTCGAAGGAATCGGGGACTCCAAGCCAAGCCAGCGAGCGGCTAATGGCAACGACGTTCCCTGCAGGAGTACGGATGTCAGGACAATGAAAAACACCATGTTGAAGATCATATCGGCCTTGGGTATGCCTGCGACAAGCGGAAAGGTGCCAAGGATAATGGGAACTGCGCCACGGAGCCCAACCCAGGCAATGAATGTCTTCTCCTTTAGCGACAGACGGGTAAAGGCCAGCGTCAGAAACACACTGAGAGGGCGCGCGATCACCATTAAGAACAGAGATACCACCAGGCCGGTCCCGATAACCGGGATGATGCGAGAAGGGAAGGCCTGCAGCCCCAGCGCGAGAAACATGGTGATTTGCATCAGCCAGGCCAGGCCGTCATGAGTCCGCACTAAACTCGCCTTATGGACGAAACTGCTGTTTCCCATGATCAGCCCTGCAACATAGACGGCCAAGAAGCCATTGCCTCCAAGCTCATCGGTGATACCGTATGTGAACAGTACGAGGGAGAGCGTGAGGACCGGATAGAGGCCGTCGTATTCCAGATGCAACCTGTTGATCGCCAGGACTATCCCCTTCCCCATGATCCACCCGAGCAATGCTCCCACCGGCATCTGAAGCACGAACATCGGAAGCAGGTCCAGCAGAGAGTCCTCCTTGTTCGTCAGGAGGCTGAGGAATCCGATCGTTAAAAAGACCGCCATGGGATCGTTGGTCCCTGACTCCAGCTCCAGGAGGGGTTTCAGGGGAGGGGCCAAACTGACGTTTCTCGAACGCAAGACGGCAAAGATAGCGGCAGCATCCGTGGATGAAACAATCGAGCCAAGGAGCAGGCCTTCCAGCCAAGAGAAATCGAGAATACGCACCGCAAACCAGGCCACCAATCCGGCGGTCAAGAGGATACCAAGAGTAGAGAGTGCCACTCCTTGCCATAGAATCGGCCGAATACTTGCCCATTCCGTATCAAGCCCTCCGGCAAAGAGAATAAAGACCAAGGCCACGATGCCCAGGGATTGCGCCAGGCGAGGATAGTCGAATTCAATGCCGCCCGGCCCCTCCGACCCCGTCAGCATGCCAATGAGAATAAACAGGAGCAGAGCCGGGACGCCCAATCTGGCGGATGCTCTGCTTGCCAGCACGCTGAGAAGCAGAAGAACCGAGACCCCTAGAAAAACTGATTCTATTGGCATGATACGAAGAGATGTCGATGAATCGTGGTCATCCTGTTGTTACGCCAATGCCTAACTGGATGAAAATATTCCTTCCGCTCTTCGGCAGAGGAAGCGTCACCGCTCCATGCTTTTGGCGGGGGAATCGTTCCGATGGTCGTGATTGTGAACCTGTAGCCATGTTGCATGCTCTTCTTCGATAAATGATTGTCGAGCTCAGAATCTTCAACCGCCTAGCTTAAGGACCAGAGAGTTCTCCATCAGGACCATTGCATAGAGAGATCCATAGTACGACACAAGACAAGAGGATTCGAATGACTGCCCGAGACCTCAAAAGGGGATGAGTCGATAAGGCGCCGCCCCGGCGAGCAATTGATCAAAGACGATAGGTGGAAATCTTTTGGTGGAGGGGACACGATGGCGGGATATGCGCCGTCTGGCCTCTCGGTTCTATGGTCAAGGGTTCACCGAGGGCAAGGGATACCTGCCCAGGACGCAAGGTGACGAACGAACAACCGGGTGCGTTACGACGCAGGGTATCGCGCTTCTCGTTTTGGGCGAAGGTGACAAAGCCCTTTTCATTGACCTGGCCACGTTGTTCGTCTTCGACGGCGTCTTGGCTCCCTAGTATCATATGAGTAGAAAGTCCGGACCTTCCCGGGCTAAGCCAAAACAACAAAAGAACCACAATCGTGAGCCGGGACAGGATGCGATGGGACCGAAACACCATGAGCGTGACTGTAGTGATTAAGCGCTGCTGAATCAAGTGCCTTTTGTGAGCACCGATGCCTATATAAATTTACCTGGGTTATTCACGGGTGCAACTTCCCCTACTCGCCGCTTTGTCTTTGAAAGGACATGAAGAACGGATTCGTTCAGGAATGAGAGATGGGTCGAGACTGGTTAATTCCGCGGGATGCTGATACATAGAGTAGGCAGTTGCAGAACCTCGCGAGGACTTTGATACCTTTTATGCCGGCGCCACTCTCTCCAGTCATCAATTCCATTCTCGTACTCTTCATTCTTGTTTCCCTTCCCATGGGATGTCAGCCTCGCGAATTTATGCTGACCGTTTCTGGTGAAGACGATGCCGAAGGAGGCCATGTCTTTGTCAATGGTAAGTGGGTGGGAACCATGGCACAGGAAGGGGAGCATGGTCCGCAATTTATGATGGCCTTGCCGAAGGGCACCCTCACAATCGAGGTGAAGAAAGAGGGATATCTGCCGTTTCTCGCCGTCATTACGGTCGCGTCACAGAACGAACAGCGGGTTCACGTGAAATTAGCGCGGGATACGATTTCTGAAGAGGGAAAAATAGGCGCGCCGATCGATCAGTCTCCGAAACCCTCCCTTCCTTCCAATAGCAAGCTGCCGATTTGTCCCGATTGACTTCAATCGTTCCAGACGTTTTTGTTTGACCTTCCCACTCACTTCTCTCTATAACGTCACTACGTAAGTGAAGGTCGTATGACAACGCACCTGGATCCGCAAAGCGGTGAACGGATGTCGGTATCGAGAACTAAGGAGAAAGCTATGTTGAGAGGGTTACCCTATCTATCTGTCGTGGCCATGGCGTGTCTTGTCGTGATGAGTGGGTGCGGAGGCAAGCAGATGACCACTTCTGTACAAGACCAAAGCACGACGAAAAAGCCCGGTTTGGTGCACGCGGCATCGGCGGCTTCGGATACCATGAGAGGAACGGACATTCCGTCGTTAGCAGGGGGTGCAGGCAAAGAGTCAACGGATAGTGTTGGACCGGAAACGCATGTCTCTGATTCTCCAGTGATGGTGGCGCAGCCTCCGAAGAGTTCAGACTTACCGGTTGCCACATTGTCGTCTTCGGCGTCGCCCAGTCCTCTTTCCTCTGATAATCTGAGGGATGTGTATTTTGATTTTGACCGGGCTACCATCCGAGGGGATGCCAAAGTAACGCTGGATGAAGATGTCCGTGCACTGGCATCTCACCATCCCAAGGGGATTGTCGTGGAAGGTTATTGTGACGATCGTGGCACGTCTGAGTATAACCTGGTACTGGCAGAGCGGCGGGCCCGGTCCGTGAAAAGCTATCTGGAAGCCCTAGGCGTGAAGTACGACGTGAAAGTGGTCAGCTTCGGTAAAGAGAAGCCAGTCTGTGTCGAGCAGAATGAAGCATGCTGGCAAAAAAATCGCCGGGCCCATCTCGTCGAACAGAAGTAACGAAACGATTCCGTTATAGGTCTGGTGGATCAAACCAGGATGGAGCAACGACTGTCCATATTGTCACGCGACTGTCGGCATGGGGCTTCGGCAGCGCCCCATGGGTCCGTGCCATAGGTGGCGATCGTCTTACGCCCGTTCTTAACACCCTGCCAGCCGTGTCGGCCAAGCCCCGTCGTATGAGTGCGCGGTATGCTTACACCTTCTTCAACGGTGCTGTGAGAGAGTAGCGATAGCACGTTGAGTGGAGGTGATATGGGGACGACCGTCATCGAAAAGTCCGTGAAAGATAACGGAAAGGAAAGCGCCAAGCCGGCGAAACCACAGATCACAGCAGAAGAGAAGCCGCTTCGTACGCTGGCGATCGACATAGGGGCGACGGGCTTAAAAGCCGTCGTGCTCAACGAACTTGGTGCGCCGATCACGGAACGGGCACGTGTCAAGACTCCCGCCAGCGGTATGCCGGGAGAGGTAATGGATGCCCTGACGGCGTTGGCCCAGCAACAAGGGGAGTTCGATCGTGTGTCGGTTGGATTTCCGGGCATCATCCGTAATGGGGTGGTGAAAGATGCGCCGAACTTAGCAAGCGAGTGGAAGGATTTTAATGTCGGCGAAGTTCTCGCCGCTCGGCTTGGCAAGCCCGTTCGGGTCGCCAATGACGCCGACGTGCAAGGCTTCGGAGCCATTTCGGGGAAAGGAGTGGAGCTTGTGCTGACGCTCGGCACCGGAGTCGGCTCGTCGCTGTTCGTGAATGGTCATCTCGTCCCCAATGTCGAGGTTGGTCGAAAAAAGCTGAGTGACGCCGATCTGCAAAAAGACGGGAAAGGCAAGTGGAACAAGCGGCTAATGAAAACGGTCAAAAAGCTGGAAAAGATGTTTCACTATGACCGTCTATATATCGGTGGCGGGAATGCGCGAAGCGTGGATATCGGAGAGCATCCGGCTCATGTGACGATTGTGTCTAATCTGAATGGATTGGTCGGCGGTCTCGCGCTCTGGCGTGAGCATGCGAGCGTGATGTCATTCCATACTTCCGTACCGGCTCCGCCACAGGTGCCAGACGAGAAAAAAACGACCTAGGCTCTGAAAGGCGATACCCGTGATCCGGCGGAAATCTCCTGGCAGATCGGCGCAGGGGGACCACACTGTATGACGAGGTATCGTCAACCGCCCGTTCCGGAGCCGGCTCCTCTTCCTGATCCGGTCCCCATCCCGGCGCCAGGCCCCGAACCGATGCCCCCTCCTCATCCCGAGCCGAATCCGGCCCCGGATCGGTTCTAAACCTTCGTTCGTCAGAAGCAGATATTAGATATCACTGTACACGCTACAGTGCGGAAGATTGTTCCGGGACGAGATCTTGTTCTGATTTTCCATTCGTTTCGTTATAGTACTGCTAAATGCGATCTTCATTTCCTTCGCGATCGTACAACTGCTGGCCGATGATCTTGTTAACGATTAAAGAAAGACTTGGTTTAATACGCAACCTGCACCCATCCGCACACGTCGCCCTGTCGTGAAAAATGTATTAGCCTGGTGCTTGTCCTCTCGCAGGATCATGCTGATCCTGCCCCGAAGGATAGCTGGATTTGCATGAAGGGTGATTGAGGCCACCGGCAGTACCAGCTCAAGGACATGTCAACAACGGGTATACCCTACTACGAGTGCTTGAGCAGTCCGCGATTATTCCTGGTTCGGTTGACCGGGTTCAGTATCGCAAGGCGGGCTTGTGTATCCTGGTGATGATGCGCGTGTTGTAGATTGTTCTGCCGAAGAACCGGCCGCCTCACCATCTTGGCTACATGCACAGATGGGGGCCACTTATTCGTGGCCCCGCGCACCCTTTAATTGCGCCGTCATGTACAGTTCCTGTGCGCCGCCTTGATCTGAACAGCCGATGGTGAACCCGCGACCAGCGCAGCCAGGATCGTCACGAGTTTCATGGAGGACCGATTCTATCGATAAACGTCAGTTCGGCAATCCCCGACTTATCGAGGTCGCCTTTTCCTGCCGCCACCAGGCGTTGGTACTGCTCCGACGTCGCTTGAGCAAGCGGCAGCGACAAGCCGGCTGATTCCGCCAGTGCCAATGCGATGCCGGAATCTTTGGCGGCATGGGCAGCCGAGAAGTAACAGTCATGTGAGCGGTGTTGCATATCTTCGCCGTCCGTCTCGAGCACCCTTGACGCGGCTCCAGTTTGCGCGAACACCTCACGGAGCATGGTGAGATTCAGTCCGAGCGCTGCACCGAGCCCTAGTCCTTCGGCCAGACCGGCGGTATTGATGTTCATGACCATGTTCACCAGCGCCTTGACCTTGGCTGCCTCACCGGACGGACCGATGTAGCGCAGGCTGGCGCTGAGCGATTCGAGCAGCGGCTTGGCGGCTCGGAAAGCTTCCGGCTTGCCGCCGCACATGAGATACAATGTCCCGTTACGCGCCTGGGTGATACTGCTCGCCATGCAGGCTTCAAGACTTGTCCCGCCGTGTTGCTCCACCATCGTTTCGACTTCGACATGGACCTGAGGGGAGAGTGTGGCGCAGTTGACGAAGAGCCGGCCGTTCGCCTGTGCCAGGAGGCTGTCCGATTGCTCCGCCTTAAAGATCTGACGCATGCCGGTATCGTCGCTAATTACGGTGAAGACAGTGTTGCTCATCTCTGCCACACGGGCGGGCGTCTGTGCCGGTTCGCATCCGAGTTCATTCGCGAGCGACTGAGTCTTCATGGGGTCGACGTCATACACGGCCGTAACGGCACAGCCCTTGTCCGCAAGGCGGCGCGCCATATTCGCGCCCATTCGTCCCACTCCGACTACTCCGACACGAAATTGTGAGAGGCCCATTTGACGTCTCCTCGCTCATGAATGCTACGAAAGTCGGCGAAGTCTAGCATAGGGCGTGAGGATTGACGAGAAATGCGAGCAGGATGAAGCGGCTTCATATGAGCGGGCCGGTCGGACCAAAAACCGCTGTCGTAATCCACCAACCCATGCGCGGCAGCCCCTTCGACTGCCACGCATCGTGCCTGGTTAACGTTGGCTTTGTTGACTCCGTCGCCGCCGCAGTTGAATCATCGCGAAGCCTGCCAGTCCTGACGCTAAGAGAACAAGAGTGGCTGGTTCAGGATTGGTAATGACTACCCTCTGCTCTCCGTCGGTGAGATTATCGAATGTGGTTAGACCCTGCGACACGCCCGTGCCGAAGCTCAAAGTGCCCGACCCCGTATGAAAACTATAAAAAGTCAATCCCGCGCCGACCGTATAGCTATCGTTGAGGCCTTTCAGTTCCGCTGTCTGAATGTTGCTGCTGAAAAATCCGCCGACCGGCGCAAAGTTGACACTGACGTCGAAGGTACCCGACGCCCGAAAAGAAGAGTTGGGATCGGGAACTAGCTGAGCGGACCCACTAATCAGGCCTGTAGAACGTCCAACGAGTGTCCGGTCGGCAAAAATCTGAAGGTCAAAGCTATTAAACGTCGCCGTAAAACCTTCCGGTGTTGGTATCGCCGTTCCTGATCCCGAAAATAACGCAGAAAGGTTATAGTGGTTACCTAATCCGGTTTTTCCAACGACACTCGTTGTATCGGGATAGTAAAAGTCGGTAAAGGTTCCTCCTCCCCGCTCAGAAAATGCTCCTGTCAAAGGGTTCTGACTCAGTGCGGAGACATAATTCAGGCCGATGGAGGCTGCGGCGAATGACTTATCAGGCTCACCGATAGCTTTAGGGTTCACGGTGATGGTGTTTGCCCAAGTTGTGGACGCGTTCATCGAGACCATGACAAGTGCGACAAAAAGGCCCTTCAGAGCATCATGCATCATACATTCCTTTCAATGGCTGTTGATTCTCAGTGCCCGCGATGGGGAGTCTTTCTAGACAAGCAAAAGACACGCCTGTGAAAACAACAAAGAATGCAAGGGGTGTCAGCCACGTTGGATAAACACTGTCAGGCAAACTTGACCATCACAAGCCTGAGGATGATGAGTTTATTATTGAAGCAGCGTGGAAGAGTCCGGTCCTTATAACATGAATCGTGTACCCGAAAAACGTTATACGCGATTATCCATAGGCCACACTGCCGTCAAGCCGGCTAGACAGGTGCCGGGTGAAGGACCCACTCGTAAAGTGGAATGCCACACTCGCTTGTACGCGCTTGAGACGGCGTCCGTTAGCGCCGTGACGGGGGTGGTATACTGCAAGCTGTGCCGTTGAGGTCTGAGAGGGAGTGGTGAGTGGCGAAGCTAGGAATTGTTAGAGGGGAGCGTGGCTTTACACTGAGCGAGGTCATGGTCGTCGTGGCCATCATCGGGATTCTCGCCTCTATCGCCGGAGTTTCCTATACAGTATTTAGCGACAAAGCCAAAACGGTTGAGGCGGAAACAGCGTTAGTTGAGGTGAATCGGCTCGAGACGATGTACTACGAAGCACGTGGACAGTATTCATCTGATCTGCAAGCCATTGGCTACAGGACGACGCCGGCCTTGAAATACTATACCGTTGAAGTGGAAGTGCCTTCCGCAGCATCTGGAGTAGGATATCGGGCGACGGCCAAACCTAAGGGCGACGTGCAATTAGAACCATGGGTTTTGACGCGCTATGAAAATGGAAACACCGTTCTGGAAAAGCTCACTCTTCCAGCAATGGCTGAAAGCAGGCCAGGTGGAGGATCCGGAGGATCGGGTGATAGCTCCGGTCCGACGGAAGGCTCTCTCGAGAGTTCAGGGGTAAGCGCATCGACCAGTAAAGGGCCGGGGACCGTGATTCAAACGATCAACGGTTCTTCAGCTGCTGGAGGATCGATGAGCTCGGATAGAAATCTACCCGCCCATTCCAACCCCGTTATTCCGAGCCAGGGGCAATAAAGTCCGGAGACGTAGTGCACTCTTTTTTACCCGCCTTACTCAACGTGATGTCTACAGCCGTCTAGACCGCGACGCTATGATCCGAGCACGATTGTGTTGCCGCTCGGTTCCACCTGCATATCGAGGCCTGCGCCGAGGCAAGGCTGTAATGTCGGACCGGTGTACGAATAGCCGCCCTTTACCGGATCAGTTGCCAATAGGAGTGGGGTATCGAGGTCGAGCAGTTCAAAGCCTCCGAGTCCGAGGGCCAGGGTAAATGAGCACCCCATAGCGATACGGGTTTCCACCATCCCGCCGGCCATCAGGCGTAATCCCATCGACCGTGCGAATGTCGCGATTTCGATCGCATTCAACAGCCCGCATTTTGTAATTTTGATATTGATGAAATCGGCGGCCTCCCGGCGGGCGACGTCCTTTGCGTCCTGGAGCGATCGCACAGATTCATCGGCCGCGATCGGAATGCCCAGGTCACGTCGTAAGGCTGCCATTCCTTCCAGGTCTGCTCTTAGAACCGGTTGTTCAAGCAAGACCACGGCCGCACCGCAGGAGCTGATCTCCTTTACAAATGTCCGACACTGGGCTTCGGTGAACCCTTGATTCGCATCGATGATGAAGGCGCTATCGGGCAAGGCGTGGTGAAGCGCTTCGACCCGGCGGATATCCTGCTCCACATCCATGCCCACTTTTGTTTTGAACAGACGGAACCCCTTCGTGTACCAGCCTCGTCCAAGGGAGATGGATCGTTCGACGGTCGTGATCGGAATCGTAATGTCCGTCTCGCGCGCGCGCACATCGGCGCCGCCCCATAACGCCCACACGGGGATGCCGAGCTCGCGGCAGAGGGCATCGAGAAGCGCCGTCTCCAGCCCACACCGGGCTGCCGGATGACCCGCCGCCATCTCATGCATCGTACACGCAATCCTTTGATAGTGTGTGGCGAATTTGCCCAGCATGACAGTTGCAAGTTGCTGTGCGGCCTTCAGGCAGGAATCGCGGCTCTCACCGCCCACCTCAGGGAAGGGCGCCATTTCGCCATAGCCGACCGCGCCGCCCTGAAGCGTCAGCCGAACAAAAATGTTCTCAGCGACGAGGCGTTGCCCGGTGGCGACGACGAAAGGATCGGTGATCGGTACATCCAGCGGCCAGAGCTCGATCTTTGTAATCCGGTAACGACCGTTAGAAATCGTCGGACTCTCAGTAATGGTCACGGTGCGCCTCTCTCGGCAAAACTATACCGAATGTGGCTTCCACGAGCCAGGGCTCTCTTGCTTAAGTGCTGGAAATCGTCCGAGGTGTATGCCAACATGATTTCCTTTCCGGGGCACCGACGCGCAGGTTGCTGGGCACGCAATGATGTGAGGTTTGCATGCGAATGGGAAGGGATATAGTACTGACGGCCATGCGGACTTCGGCCACGATCGTTGGAGTGGTCTGCCTGCTCTCGGCCTGCTCCTCGACGCTCCCTCGTCAGTACATTCACCAAGCTGAGCCGGGTGTGACGCTGACCATGCTCGCCTCGAATCCGGATCAATACAGGGACAAGGTCGTGATCCTCGGCGGCGTCATTGTCGAAGAAAGACAGATGGGCGACCATCTCTTTCTGCGGCTTAGGAACCGTCCCTTGGATAAAGACTATATGCCTCATCGACCACCCTCTCTTGAGAGTCCTGAAGCCGGTCATTATTGGGTGATGTTGAGGCGACAGGAGCTTCCGACAGACTATCGGCAATGGGCTCGCGTGACTGTCGTCGGGCAGGTTGCAGGCAAACGGCCCAGTTCGGGAGAGCCCAAGAGCGAGTCGGAACCCGTGCTGGCCGCCTTATACCTGCGCGGGTGGGGTGACGCAGTGATGAGTAACGGAACCTCCAAGGCCACGGTGGATCGGAATTATATAATGTCGGTGCCGAAAGAGGCGCAAGGCGAATTCGGCCTGCAGTAAGTGCTCGTGCTTCGATGACCCTGGTCATTCGGAGTCTTTCACCCCTTCAGCAATGCAGATGCTCTTTTTGGCCTGTCCATTCTCGCAATGTCAATTATGGATACGCCGATCGTTTTTCTCGTATTGAGTCGTAGACACCGGTGCATGTGAGGTGAACAGCATGAATGTCTTCCGACATCGTCAAGAGGCATTGCTCTTTGCGTTTGTTATCATAATGTTCTCCATGGCGCATGCCATTCCTCCTGCTCAATCGGAGTCAGCAGAGCTGAATGAGAATGTGCCGCTTTTCGGGAACCTAGGCACACTCCATCACAAGATCACGACGGCTCATCCTCGTGCACAAGAGTACTTTAACCAAGGGCTGCGATTCATCTATGCCTTCAATCATGAGGAAGCGATACGGTCGTTTGAACAGGCCGCCATGCTCGATCCTGACGCGGCCATGGCCTACTGGGGCATTGCCTATGCGCTGGGCCCGAACATCAACGCTCCGATGGATCGGGAACAAGAAAGACGGGCGTATGAGGCGGTTCAGAAAGCCAAAGCCAAGGCGGGACGCGAGACGCCGCGAGAGCGGGCCTACATCGACGCGTTGACCGTTCGCTATTCAATTGCACCGGATGCCGATCGCCACGCGCTTGATGGAGCCTATGCGGACAGGATGCGACACCTCTACCGGGATGATCCGACGGACGCCGATGCCGCGACGATGTTTGCCGAGGCGTTGATGAATCTGCGACCGTGGGATTATTGGACTCACGACGGACAACCGCGACCGGACACCATGGAGATCGTCGGAACCCTCGAGGAGACGCTTGAGCGCAATCCCAACCATATCGGGGCGTGTCACTATTACATCCATGCCGTTGAAGCCTGGCAGCCTGAACGTGCAGTACCGTGCGCGGAGCGGCTGCCACGCCTAGCGCCGGGCGCTGGACATCTCGTTCATATGCCGTCACACATTTATATTCGGGTGGGGCGGTATGAGGAAGCGGCCGAACGAAACCGGCATGCGATATCGGCTGATCGTCATTATTTAGAGGGACGTCACGTGTCGGGGATGTACCCCATCGGGTACTACCCTCATAATATTCATTTCTTATGGTCTGCATTGATCATGCAGGGCCGCAGTGAAGAGGCGTTGAAGGTTGGCCATGAGCTCATTCCAGCGGTGTCCCCCGACACGATTCGTCAGGCGCCGGAGTTAGAATTCTTACTGTCGCCGCCTTTGCTCACAATGGTCCGTTTTGGACACTGGGACAACGTCTTGCGCCTGCCTGCGCCACCGGCTGATTTGGCGTACAGCCTTGCACTTTGGCACTACGCGCGTGGCCTCGCACTGACGGCGAAAGGACAACCGGGGCCGGCTAAGGAGGCCCGTCAGAAGCTTCAAGAGATATCAGATGCTACCACGCCCGAGAGGATAGTCGGACTCAACTCGGCGAAGGTATTGCTTGGCATTGCCTTGCATGTGTTGGACGGTCAGATAGCGGCGAAGAGCGGCCAGGTAGAAAAAGCGATGGCAGATTTCGAGCAAGCCGTGCGGCTTCAGGACGGGCTTCGGTACTATGAGCCGCCTGACTGGTACTATCCGGTCCGGGAATCGTTGGGCCGGTTCTTGTTCGCAGCAGGTCATGCGGGCGAAGCCGAACGGGTATTTCGAGAAGACCTCAGGCGCACGCCGGAAAACCCGTGGTCATTGCATGGCCTTGCGGAAAGCCTGCACGTGCAGAAGAAGGAGCTGGACGGTGCGACGATCAATGAACGATTCCAAAAGGCCTGGTCTGCTGCCGATATGGAATTCCAACCCTCACGCTTCGAAGCCTTCCTCGCTGGCGATCCTATGGCGGAAACGAAAAAAGACCCCTCTCGATAACGACGTCATGGGACGGTGATGCATCAACCGATTATTGGATTTCATCAGGACGAACACGGGGACTGGGTCGCCGACCTCGCATGCGGACATGGACAGCACGTGCGTCATCAGCCGCCGTTCGTGAGTCGGCCTTGGGTGGTGACCGAAGTAGGGCGGAGCGGGCATCTGGGACAGTCTCTCGATTGTAAAAAATGTGAAGGAAACGGGTAGCGTGTCTATGTGGAGATAGAATTGCCACCGAGAGCCTTAACTCTTTTGAGTGGCGTCTGCAATCCAATTCGGTTGAACCGAGGATGGCGCCTCAGGCGAAAGCTGAATCTCATACTCTTCATGACTGATGGTCAGGCGGGGACCCGTATGTAGGGTATACCGAGTATGGGTCCGGCCGGCATCAACTTCAAGTATTTGCCCCTTGACGATGAGCTGGAACCGCAGACGCTCGAGGGCGGGTGGAATTCTTGGTCGGAACGCGAGCTGACCGCCATAGTCCCGCATGCCGGCGAAACCGTAGACGAAGACCATCCAGACTCCTCCCATTGCCGCGATATGGCATCCATCTTTGACGTTTCCGGCGACGTCCCCCAGATCCATAAGCGAGGCCACGCGAGCATAATCCACGGCTTTCGCCATGTCACCGATTTCTGCGGCCATGATGCTTTGAATGCAGGGAGACAACGAAGAATCGCCCGTCGTGAGGGGATCATAGAACTCAAAGTTGCGCTTTTTCAGGTCGGCCGAAAACTCGTGTGGTAGCAACAACATGGCAAGGACGAGATCGGCCTGCTTGATAACTTGATGCCGATAGATCATTAAGGGATGAAAGAATAAGAGCAAGGGGTACTTATCTAGAGGGGTATGTTCAAAATCCCAAGGCTCGTGTTTCAGAAACGCGTCGTCTTGCGGCGTGACGCCCAGGATTGCATCGTAGGAAATATACATGGCGTCAGCGGCATTCTTCCATTCGCTCACCTCGGCGAAGTCCAGCTTCGTCTTGTGCACCAGGGCCGTATACAAAGCCGGTCTCTCTCGTCGCAATGTTTCGACCGTCGCCGCCGCATACCGGAGATTTTCACGAGCCATCAGATTCGTGTACATGTTGTTGTCTACAACGGTATTGTACTCGTCCGGCCCTGTGACCCCATGGATGCAGAATTTACCTTCCTGGCGATTATTGTAAAATCCCAAATCAAACCACAGGCGAGCGGTTTCGACCAGCATTTCGGCGCCTTCATCAAAAAGAAACTCCTGATCGTCAGTGGCCTGCACGTATTTCTTTAAGGCGTACATGATATCGGCGTTGATGTGATATTGTGCCGTCCCCGCTGCATAGTAAGCAGACGCCTCTTCTCCATTGATGGTCCGCCATGGAAACATGGCGCCCTTCTGACTCAACTGCCGTGCGCGCTCTCTGGCCATATCCAGCAGCCCATGGCGGAACCGGAGCAGGTTCTTCGCAATACGCGGGGCGGTATAGATCAGGAACGGCAGCACGTAGATTTCCGTGTCCCAGAAGTAGTGGCCTTCATAAGCCTGTCCCGTCAGACCTTTCGCGGGCACACCGGTGGTGTCGGCTCGAGCCGATGCCTGCAGCACATGGAAGAGATTAAACCGGATCGCCTGCTGTACTTGGGTCGTTGATCGCGTGGCGCTCCTGGCGTCCACGGTTATCTGTACATCGCTGCGCCGCCAAAAATCCTGCATATACCGCTCTTGCTCCTGCAGCAATTGCGGAAATCCGTTCGCCACGCCGCGGTCGAGCGTGCGTTCTACCCGAGCGCACATTTCTTCCGGCGGCGCGGTCCGACTCGTGTGATAGCCGATGTATTTCACCAGGGTGATCGGCTGACCCGGTTGTGCGTCGATGCTCATCACCACTTGTCCGGCATCTTTCGTATAGTGCGTCTGCCAGCTCGTGGTACATTCGGTTTCAAGTCGGTGATCGATGGCGCAGGAGAGGATCATCCGGCTCTTGGCAGTGCTATGGCAGAGGACGATGCGAGGTTCCTTGGCATATCCGGCACGGGGATGCAGGACCTTGCTGGTAAAGACCTTGGCCTGTCTCGGATCGTGATTCACCCGATTGACGGGGGGCTCATTCGCGATCATTTCAGAGGAGAGGACCACAGGGGCTGCGGCATTCAACATGGTGACTTGATAGAAGATCGCAGCCAGATGCCGATGTTCAAATGACACGAGTCGGCGTGTTTTGATCGAGACGTGCTTCCCGGCTGGCGTCTCCCAGAGGATGTCCCGGTCTAACGTGCCGGATTTCATATTCAGGCGCCGATCAAAACTGAGGACATGGGCATGAGGCAGCCAGAACGGTTCATCGTCAACGTAGAGCTTGATAATCTTCGTATCGGTGACGTTGAGAATCGTTTGTCCGTGGGTCGCGAGTCCATACGCTTTTTCCGGATACAGAATCTCCCATGCTTCATAAAAACCATTGATGAACGTTCCGTTTTGACCGATGGGCCCGCCTTCTTCAAAGGTGCCGCGCATCCCGAGATAGCCATTCCCTACGGCAAACATCGTTTCGCCCTGTTGGAGCAGCTCGGGCATGAATTGTTTCTCCACCATATTCCATTCGTCAGGTGGATAGATGTGCGGCGCTGGTTGAAAGCGAGGACGATGAATCATGAGCACTCAGATGTATATGATGAGGCGATCACCACCGCCGTTAGGGAAACGCACAGAATATGAGCCGAGACCAGGAATGTCGTGCACGGGTGCCGATCACATCTGTGAACAGTCTACGTCTTGCTCTCATGAGGCAGGAATTCCGCTAAATCGGCCGCCACAATATCCGCGCCATGTTGCCGTAACGCTTCGGCTTGATTCCTCCGGTCCAAGCCGATGACCAGGCCAAAGCCGCCCTTGCGGCCTGCCTCGACGCCCGCCAGCGCATCCTCAATAATTATGGCTTGGGGGGGAGGAACGTCCAATCGCCGAGCGGCTTCCACAAATGTATCCGGCGCAGGCTTGCCACGAAGATGCAGGCGCTGTGCTTCATGGCCGTCGATCCGTGTATCGAACAGCGGTGTCAGGCCAGCGGTTTCGATGACCTGTTGAGCATGGTTACTGGAGGAGACGACGGCGGTTTTCATTCCATGGTCTCGAACCATTCGAAGAAATCGCACCGTGCCCGGGTAGACCTCGACGCCCGTCTCTCTTAGATAGGTTTGAAAATATCCATCCTTCTTATTGCCCAGACCGTAAATCGTGTTCTCCTCAGGCCCGTCGGTGGGAGTGCCCCAAGGAAGCGCAATCCCACGTGAATCCAAGAAACTCTTCACCCCTTCGTAGCGCGGCTTGCCGTCCACGTACTGACGATAATCGTGCTCGATATCGAAGGGCCGGAAAGGTTGATCGGTGCGGATTGAGTCGGCCTTCAGATAGTCGTTAAAAAGATGCCGCCAGGCGCGAGCGTGCACGGCAGCGGTTTTTGTCACGACCCCGTCTAGGTCAAACAGGGCGGCTTTGAAGCGCGCGACATCCAGCGGCATCGTCGCACCGAGAGAGGCTGCATTCTGAGTAGTGCGCGGGCCGTCCACCATAGTCCGTAAGTGTTAAACAATCAGTCGGCCCAGGGTATCGGTGTATGAAGAGAAGGAAGGTAGGCTTTGCTTGACATAGGCAGTTCGATCATCCGACA
This sequence comes from Nitrospira sp. Nam74, assembly GCF_965152615.1. Taxonomy (NCBI): domain Bacteria; kingdom Pseudomonadati; phylum Nitrospirota; class Nitrospiria; order Nitrospirales; family Nitrospiraceae; genus Nitrospira; species Nitrospira sp. Nam74. The sequence goes on from NZ_OZ224220.1 coordinate 1,520,600, forward strand.
CCGAATCTAGACCGACAGCGCTGCGTCGTTTACTTGAGTGAACTGAGATCGATGACGAAACGGTAGCGCACATCCCCCTGAAGCATCCGCTCATACGCGTCATTGACCTGTTGTATGGGAATGACTTCAACATCCGAGTCGACATCGTGCTTGGCGCAGAAGTCGAGCATCTCCTGAGTTTCTCGGATCCCGCCGATGAGTGATCCTACCAGCCGGCGTCTGCGCATGATGAGTGGAAACGCGCCGAGCGGGGCCCCCTTGTCGGGCGCACCTACGAGAATCATCGTGCCATCCGTCTTTAGTAGCTCGAGATAGGCGCCGTAATCATGTTCGGCGGACACCGTGTCAATGATGAAATCGAAGTGCCGAGCCAGTGTGGTGAAGGTATCCGGATTCGACGTACTGACGAAATGCGCCGCGCCGAGACGTGTGGCGTCTGAACGTTTGTTCTCCGAGTGGCTGAAGACAGTGACCTCTGCTCCAAACTTCGCTCCAAACTTGATCGCCATATGTCCGAGTCCGCCGAGTCCCACCACGCCCAGCGTATGCCCTTGGCCCAGGCCCCAATGCCGAAGCGGGGAGTACGTCGTAATTCCGGCACACAGCAGCGGTGCGGCACGTTCGGGGGCAAGTCGATCGGGAATGTGTAAGACGTACCGTTCGTCCACCACAATCTGGTCCGAATAGCCGCCATACGTACGTGTCGTGCCGTCCTTCTCCGTGCTGTTGTAAGTATAGACACACTGCGTCTCGCAGTATTGCTCAAGTCCGCTACGGCAGGAATGGCATTGACGGCAGGAATCGACAAAGCATCCGACTCCGGCGGTATCACCCGCATGGAACCCTTTGACTGCCGATCCCACTTGCTTCACCGTTCCCACGATTTCATGACCGGGGACCAAGGGAAACACCGAGCCACCCCATTCATCTTTGACTTGATGGAGGTCGGAGTGGCACATGCCGCAATAGCGGATCTGAATGAGGACGTCGTGTGGCCCGACATCTCGCCGTGAGAAGGTGAAGGGCTCCATGGGAGAACCGGCAGCCATGGCCGCATATCCACGTGTTGCCAACATAAGCTTTCAGTGCTCCTTATTCGATCTTCAGATTGTCAAAATCGATACCGGACGGGGCCGGCGGGTACTGTAATTTCATCGATTCTAAGGTGTCGACCACCGCCTCGGCCACAACGAGATTGCGATACCATTTGTAGTCCGCCGGGACGATATACCAGGGGGCGCACTCTGTGCTGGTCGCCGAAATCGCATCTTCATAGGCCTTCATGTATTTGTCCCACAACTTCCCATCCACGATATCGTTCGGACTAAATTTCCATCGCTTTTCGGGATCATGTATCCGCGCTTCAAGTCGCTTCCGCTGTTCATCTTTGGAAATGTGAAGGAAGAATTTCAGGATGGTTGTATCATTCTGGTTCAGCAATAATCGCTCGAAGTCGAGAATGTGATCGAAGCGCTGTTTCACCACCTTGTCGGACACTTGACCATGGACGCGAGGGCTCAGCACATCCTCATAGTGAGACCGGTTGAATAAGCCAATATACCCTTTTTCGGGGGTCTCCTGGTGGATGCGCCAGAGGAAGTCATGCCTCACTTCCTTCTGCGACGGAACCTTAAAGCTAGCGACGCGGCATCCAAGAGGATTCACGCCCGACATCACGTGCTTGATCGTTCCGTCCTTTCCCGATGTATCCATCCCTTGCAGGATAATCAGCAAACTTTGAGTGCCTTTCGCGTAGAGGCGTTCCTGGAGAGAAGGGATCTTCTCGAGGAACTCAGTGGTTTTTGCCTGGGCTTTCATTTTTCCATCGTCCTTGGGATCGAACTTTCCAGTGTCATCCGGAGGAATCTTGTCGAGCTGGATTCTGGCGCCTGGTTCCACCCGATAGGCTTTCATGCTTGCCTTCTGCGATGCATTCGACTGTCGTCTGTTCAATATTACGTTAACGTGGAAACCGGGGGCGGAGCAACTACGCAGAAGGACGCGGTCATGTCAGTTAGATGAGAAGGCCTGCCTAGTGGCCTAGCGATGAGTACGCCTGGCTCTCCTGTACACCATGGGCACAGTCAGGACTTCGATGAACCATTTTGGCTTCATGCGACCGAAGTCCGTACGCCGATTCGTGCGGAGTCCGCGCTTCGGGTCGAGTACAACAGGCTCCTGCGGTCTCCGGTAGAATACCACCCAATGCCAGAAAGCACGCCCGCCTTCACGATGCCATTTGATCGCCAGAAGTGCCAGATTCGGCAATGCATTCCAGGAGTGAAACGGCTGTTCTTTATCCGAGGCACGAACGCCGTAATGCCGGAGAAGCGTGCGGACGTAAGTGGTGTCAGACCACAGGCACGGGTCTTCCACAGAAATACCAAGCTGCTGAGCCACGTGCTGAGCCTGCCTGTACGTTACCCCCACGAGTGTGGCGATGCTTGCGATGCCGCAACCGGTGACATCTTGCTGTATGACTGGTTTCATCCCGCTATACCATGCTGAGCCTGTGGAACCGTTCTCATCAAGAGATGGCGCCGGCGCTTACTTGGACGTACATAACAGTAAAGACAGAAGGTACTCTCCTGGTCTAGTATACGCCGAAACCTGTAACGACTGAGCATCATTTGAAACGATGAGTAGAGAGTCCTCAAGGAGCGTAAGAATGAATCGTCTGAACGTCGCTGTGCCGGCTGCTCAAGCACGTCCTAAGTCATCACCGGTGGGAAAAGTCATCGTGGTGTTGCTTTTTGCGGTCGCGGTCTTTGCCTTTTTCTATTTTGATCTGAGGCAATACGTCTCATTGGACGCGTTGAAAGCCAACCGGGATCGTCTGCTGGCCTTCACCGAAGCTAATTACACGTCGGCGGTGCTGATCTATATGCTGCTCTATTGCCTGCAGACCGCCTTTTCGTTGCCGGGCGCGACGATCTTTACCCTGGCCGGAGGCTTTCTCTTTGGCGCGGTACTCGGCACTCTGTATGTCAATATTGCAGCGACGACGGGTGCGACGCTGGCTTTTCTCGCCGCGCGGTATTTGCTGCGCGATTGGGTGGAGCGGAAGTTTGGCCACCGGCTCGGGTCCATTCAGGAGGGATTTGCCAAGAATGGGTTTAGCTATTTGCTGACGCTTCGGTTAATCCCTATTTTTCCGTTTTTTCTCGTCAATCTGGTTGCCGGCCTGACTCGTATTTCTGTGGCGACGTTCATTGCCGCGACCGCAATCGGCATTATTCCGGCCGGCTTTGTCTTCGCCAATGCGGGACGTCAGCTTGGGTCGATCAGCTCGCTCAGCGAGATCGCGTCACCACGAGTTCTGGGTGCGTTTGCGCTGCTTGGTTTGCTGGCTCTCATGCCCGTCGTCTATCGCAAGTTCAGTGGACAAAGGAGTGCGTCATGACAGAAGACGCGATGCCACTGCTGATTGAGCCGGATGACGAATACAACCGCATGCTGGTGCAGAACGTGCACCCACCCGATTGGGTGAATCCTGAGCCGGCCGGCCGCTACAACCTTGTCGTCATTGGAGCGGGGACCGCGGGGCTCGTTACCGCAGCCGTGGCGGCGGCATTGGGAGCGAAGGTCGCGTTGATCGAGAAGCATTTGATGGGCGGCGATTGTCTGAATGTCGGCTGTGTACCATCGAAGAGTGTCATTCGCGCGGCACGCGCGTGGGCCGGGGTCCGCCATGCAGACGAGTTCGGCCTCCACATTGCCGGCACGGTGAAGTATGACTTTCCGGCGGTCATGGCGCGGATGCGTAAACTGAGAGCACGCATCAGCCATAACGATTCGGCGAAGCGGTTTAAGAACCTTGGCGTGGATGTGTTTTTCGGCGAAGGGCGGTTCACCGGGTCGGACACCGTGCAGGTTGGTGGAAAGACCCTTACCTTTAAGAAAGCCGCAATTTGTACCGGTGCGCGGGCCGCAGCTCCGTCCATTCCCGGGTTGCAGGAAGCCGGCTATGTCACGAATGAAACGGTTTTTTCCCTCACGGACCTGCCTCGTCGTCTGGCTGTGATCGGTGCGGGTCCTGTCGGCTGCGAGATGGCGCAAGCCTTCGCCCGCTTCGGTAGTCAAGTGTCGCTGTTCGAGCAGATGGCCCGCATCCTGCCACGTGAGGATACGGATGCGGCCGACATCATCCAGGCACAGATGAAAACGGATGGTGTTTCTTTCGTCTTTGATTCCAAGGTGACACGAGTGGAACAGCGGGGGAACGAAAAGGTCATTCACTATGATGTGAACGGCGGCACGAGAGAAGTGGCCGTCGATGAAGTTCTCGTGGGTATCGGCCGGGCGCCGAATGTCGAAGGACTCGGGTTAGAAACGGTCGGCGTCGAATACGACACCAGGAATGGCGTCAAAGTAAATACGCGTATGCAGACTACCAATCCAAAGATCTACGCGGCCGGCGATATTTGTTTTCCCTTCAAGTTTACGCACACGGCTGACGCGATGGCGCAGATCGTCATCCAGAATGCGCTGTTTCCTCACCCGCTGGGGTTGGGCCATGCCGGCACCGATTCACTCGTTATTCCTTGGTGCACCTATACCGAACCGGAGGTTGCGCATGTGGGGATGTATGAGGCGGATGCTCAGTCGAAGGGAATTGATGTCGACACGTTTACGTTCAAGTTGGAGGAGGTCGATCGTGCGATTCTGGACGGCGAGGAGGACGGCTTCGCGCGAGTGCACGTGAAGAAGGGAACCGATCGGATTCTGGGAGCCACCATCGTGGCCGCGCACGCGGGCGATATGATCAGCGAATTGACGGTTGCCATGAAAGCCGGCAAGGGCTTGAGCACGATTGCCGGCACCATTCATCCATATCCCACGCAAGCAGAGGTAATAAAGAAGGTGGCGAATGCGTGGAGAAAGACGACGTTGAGCGAGGGGAAGAAGAAAATATTGAGCAAGTGGTTTGAATGGAGTCGGTAGGAGAGGAGGGCAGTCGCGCTGACCCGTGTGCTCCCGGAGCGCGCATGAGAGGAATGTAACCGCTCGATCGGGCAGGGTCAGTCCGACCGCCCTCCTCCACGCCTATTAGTGGATGGAGCCTCGCTCTTTGAAAGGAGAGGGGTCAGGGAGACAGAAAAGAAAAAAGACTCGCAGAGCGCGCACTGAAAGCCGTGCTCACTGGATACATGGTGAGGCCATAGAGATGAACGGTCGGACTTTGTCCTCCATGATAAGAATTGCTCTTTTTGTTGCGCCGTTGACCGTTCATGCTCAGTCGGATGCTCTGCTTGAGGTCGGGAAATTTTCCATGGCGGCGCCGGGCACGGAGTATCCGGAGAATTGGAAGCCGCTGACGTTTCCCAAAATCAAGCGGCACACGGCCTACACGCTGGTACGTGATGGAGAAGATATGGTTGTGAAGGCGGAGAGTGCAGCGTCGTCATCCGGGCTGACCCGACAAATTACAATTGATCCCAAAGAATTTCCGGTTGTTCAATGGCAGTGGAAAGTAAGCAATCTTCTGAAGAAGAGCGATGTGACGCGCAAGGATGGGGACGATTATCCGGCTCGTCTGTATATTACCTTTGCCTATGATTCCAGCAGGGTGGGATTGTTCGAGAAGGCGAAATATGAAACGGCCCGGCTGCTGTACGGCCAATATCCACCCCTCGGTGCGCTAAACTACATCTGGGACAGCCTTGCTGCGAAAGACACTATCGTGCCTAATCCATACACGGAACGGGCCATGATGATCGTTGTGGAAAGCGGCGCAGCGAATCTGAATCGATGGGTTACCGAAGAGCGGAACGTCTATGAGGATTATAAAGCCGCATTCGGGGATGAGCCTCCCTTAATCTCCGGCGTCGCGATTATGACGGATACGGACAATACGGGCGAGTCCGCGACCGCCTTTTACGGCGATATTGTCTTTAAAAAGACGGGGCATTAAGCATGCCCGTTCAATCATTGTTCCTCCTCAGCACGGCACATGGTTCGCGACAGGTGTTCACTCAACATTCCGCATGAAGTTAAGGCTACAAAAACGTATAATCCCTTAGCGGCCGTTGATGGTCTGGGACACGTTGAGGGATGATGCTTTGCGGTACGTCCTTGGGGTATGGGTTGCCTTCGTAATCGGCGTGCTCGTCGCCTGCTCGTCCGCCCCGCGATCATTTGCGCCGGTAGAGCCGATTCCATTGTCGCAATTCAGCTATCAGTATCTGGATGAGATTCTGCGTGCCCATGTCAAAGACGGAGTGGTTAACTATCCGGCCATTGCGCAGGATGACCGGTTCCAGTTCTTCATTTGGCAGCTGGACCGATTCAATCCGAATGAGCTCCCGTCGCGGCAGCATAGCATGGCGTTCTGGATCAATGCCTACAACGCATTTGCGATCAAGGGGATCTTGGACGGATATGTTCCGCAGAGCGCATGGGGGCGATATCGTTACTTCATCCCGCAACATCATTATGTTGGCGGACGACCGATCAGTCTGCACGACCTTGAGGAAGATCTGCTAGTCCCTGATTTTCGGGATCCACGCCTTCACTTCGCCATCGTCCCCGCCTCGCGCTCAGCTCCGAAGCTATCCTCACAGGTGTATGCGTCGGAACGATTGGATCAGCAATTGAACGACGGCGCGCGGGCATTCATTAATGATACGAGCCGCAATCGATTCGATCGTCAGAAGAAAGTGGCTTATCTTTCGATGATCTTCAAATGGCACGAGAAGGAGTTCATCGGCCATTCCGGATCACTGTTGAGATACGTCGCCCAGTATGTCGATGATCCCGCGTTGGCTCGCGATCTCACGACAAACCGGTATGATATTCAATTCTTGGACTACGACTGGAGCTTGAACGGGATTTCAGGCACGCGCCGTCATTGATTCTGCACGATGTAGTTGTCCTTCACTCCTGCCATCATTTCTCTGTTCTACTCAGACGCGAGCGAACGTGTACCGGTGAACGATTGGTGTCTGGCCGGGCGCCTTTCATAGTCGACCGTCTAGGGCAGAGGGGTGGCACACGGTATTCCCAAGAGTTGAAAACATAAAAACGCCGATCATAAAAGAGCTTACGAGTGCGCTTCCTTTTGAGAACCGTTGGGCAGATCAGGTTTGTTGCAGCGTACGCCAATCATGATCGGGCAGTTGCCCGATCAATTGACAAAAATTCAGGTGCCGTTGATACTTTCCATTGATCCCTGTTGTTGATGCCGGCGCGAACCGGGCGTGTTTTAATGGACCAAGATCGGCCCTGCATGATTCAACACCAACACGTCACCGTCCTCATTGCGAATGCGGAAGCCGAGGAGGTCAAGACGATTACCATTGGCTTCCGCACCGTCTTTCCAGGCTGCCGCGTGGAGACGATCTACTCGGCCGATGATCTTCTGGAGTGGGTCGCGCGGAACGAATGGCACGTCGTCTTCCTGGACGAACCGCTGCTTCAATCGAGCGCGATGACCGTCATTCCGGAAATCCGGAAACGCCTTCCGAAAAGCGCCATCATTTTGCAAACCGACCGCAACGATATCTCGACCGCCATGCAGGCGATTCGTGCGGGCGCCGATCATTGTTTCTACAAAAAGTCCCCGACCTTCTCGGTCGAGTTTCCTGCAGCAGCGAAAGCCTTGCTTGACAAGCAAAGCCAGCCGGCTCAGCTGATGGATCGATCCGCCGAAGCTTACCTGCGCTTATCCGAGGAAATGACTGAGATCGTGTATGAACTGGATCATGAGGGCCGCTTCGTCAACGTCGGCCCTGGAGTGGTGAAATTATTAGGATATACGCCGGAAGAACTAATCGGGACGCATTTTTCAAAGGTGATTCCAGAAGAGGAACGAACATTGGCCGAGCATCGGCTGAATGAACGGCGAACCGGCGATCGGGCGACCCGGAACATGGAGCTTCGACTAAAACCGAAAGCGACGGGCGAGACACCGAGCGAGGCGGTTGAGGTCGAGCTGACCGCCATGGGCCGCTACAATCCACAGCGCCAAATGATGGGCACCGTTGGTGTCATTCGCGATATCCGCGGTCACAAACAAGTGATTCAGCAACGCGAAGAACAATTGCAGCAGCAGTTTCGACAACGGGAAGAGCAGCTGGGGCAGGAGTACCATCAGTGGGAGCAGCAGATCGAGCTGGAGTTACAGCATCGAGAAGAAGAAATGCAGCGGCAGTACCGGCAGAGAGAAGAGCAGCTTGCTCAAGAACATGAGCGCTTAAAGGCGGAGATGCAAGAGGAGCTGGAACGCCGGCAAGCGTTGCAACAACAGGAACAGGAACACCTGCAAGAGTTGCAACGCCGGGAAGAGGAACTACGGCAGGAGATCAAGCTGCGGGAAGAGCAACTCGTACAAGAGCAGAGCCGGTTACAAACGGAAATGCAAAAGGAGCTGGAGCGTCAACGCCAGGAACTCCAGCGACGGGAAGAGGAGTTGCGCCTGGAACTGCTTCGGCAAGAAGAACGCTTCAGTCAGGAAAAAGCCAAGGTTGATGTCTATCTGGTAGAAGAGCTGAAACATCGGGAAGGCCAACTTCGGGAGGACTATCAGCGGCAGGTGGAAGCCTTGAGCCAGGAACGACATCGACTGGAAACTGAATTAGAGCAGAGGCTCAAACAGCAACAAGATCAACTGCGGCAGGATGCTCAGCAGCAGGAAGAAAAACTACAGCTGGAACGTCAGGAATTGGAAACTGAGCTGGAGCGCGTGCTGCAACAGCAGAATCATCAGAACTCATGCGGGACCGTGCTCATTGTCGAACCGCAGGCGACCGTGCTTGGCGTGACCCGTGCACTCCTCCAGCAGCACGGGTATGTGGTGGTCGAAGCCCCTTCCACCTCTGAAGCCATGTCTATTTGCAAGGCGTTCAAAAATCCCATCCATCTGTTGCTCACAGATGTGATGAGACCGGGCACGATCACGCTGGAGCTCGCCGAGCGGTTCATGGCGATACGTCCTGAAATGAAAATTCTCTTCTTGTCCGGTTACGTGGCCGATTCCAAGACTCATACGGATCTTCTCAACCGAGGTATTGCATTCCTGCCGAGACCGTTCACCCCGGATACGCTGATCCGAAAGATTGCCGATATCGTCGACGTCACCGACACGGCGGTCGTCGACGTTGAATCGATCCGGCTTTCCGCCTTGCCATAGTTTCGGGTTCTTTACGCCGTACTCCATCGAAGCTCATGCTACCCATACAGGCCATCGATCCGCGCTACGGGCAATAGGGCGCTCCAATGGCGGTAAAGATCCGGGAGAGAGACATCCAGCGCGGCACGTCTTGAGTATTCGCAAAGGTGACGCCCCCGCCACTGCGGAGGTTGAGCATTTGCCATTCCTTATACAGGTTGCAAATTGAGGCGGGATCGGGCAATTGCGCCGTCTTGGGCGTGGGTTCGCCAAGCAACGCCCGCATGGCGGCCAATGTCGTCCCTTCCGGCATGACGAGGACCGTGCCTTTGGGCTCGTACGGGGCACACATGCGTTCCGCCACATTCGTAAATGTCCCGTCATCGCAACGGAACATCGACTCGGTTGCTGAAGCAGGAAGCGTCGGCAATGGGAGGAGAAGCATCATGATGGCTGTCCCGATCAATATCATCGTCGGCATAACGCACCTCGCGGGTAAAGAGTACAATGCCAGCGTCTATTCATTGATGAGAGCTTCACTGTCCATTTCTGCACAAGGAGATAGATAGTCTTACCCCTCCATGCCGCCGAGCCGGTATACGCCTGGCCGGTAAAAAACGTAAGGATGAAGCGCACAACACGTGTAGGTCTATTCGGAAGGTTAGTTGGCCGTGGGCAGGGATGGCATGCTGACTTTATTTCAGGACTGCGTCGATGCGCTCACAGACATAACGGGAGAACGGGAGAGAACAGGTGAATGCCGGCGACACGGCATTGAGGACGTGCATCGATCCGCGATTGCCTTCAAGAATAAAATCCATTTCAAGTTTGCGCTGCTTGAGGTCAAGCAGTTGTGCGCGAATGCCCGGAGGACCCCACTTCTGAAAATGGTCGAGGCGAACGCCCTCAAGCAAGGCCCCGGCTTGAGAGACCAGCCGGGCGCGTGAGTATTTCGCGAGCTCTCGCATAGCGAGCCGTTTGAAGTCGAAGGCTGACAGAGCAATGAGCCCAAACGTTCGGATGAGGATCTCGGCAAACTCGACAAACTTGAACCCACGATAGCCGGCGTATTGCTCTCGCCAGAGGGCGGGGATGGCGGTGGGGCCGATCTTGGCGTGGCCGTTTACAGTCACGGTAAAATGCACACCCAAAAACGGATTTCCCAAATCGGGGACCGGATAGATGTTGGTTCTGAGCGCGCCCGGGGCTTCATTCGAGTACAGATACAACCCTTTAAACGGCAAAATGCGATAGCGCTCCGAAAATCCGAAATCCCGGGCGATGCGATCCGCATACAGCCCCGCCGCATTAACGACATACCCCGCTTGATACTCCCCCGCTGTCGTTTCGATGGATGCTCCCCGACGACGAAGATACTGACTCCCGCACTCAATCATGACATTCTCTCGAATGGCATCGGCCTTCATCGTCTCGAGTACTCGACGCGGATCAACCGTGGATGTCGTCGGCGAAAATAAGGCCCGCTCGCAGGTTTTCACCCGGGGTTCAATGGTCTTTGCCTCCTGATCGGAGATGTCATGGAGCGCGATGCCGTTTGCGCGGCCCCGCCGGAGGAGTTCATCAAGCGCCGGATGATCATGCCGGTCTTTTGCCACGACCAGCTTCCCACACCGATTGATCGGAAGGCCCTTGGCCTCGCAGTACGCCGTGAGTTCCTGATTGCCCCCCCGCGTGAATGCCGCCTTGAGAGACTGGGGGGCATAGTAGAACCCCGCGTGCAGCACACCGCTGTTCCGCCCGCTGGCGTGAAGTCCGCAGTCCGCTTCTTTTTCAATTAATGTGACAGAGGAATCTCCATAGCGACGCCGTAGGTCGCGAGCGATATTGAGTCCAATGACTCCTCCACCGATCACCAGGAAGTCTGTGTGCCGCATTCCCCTTACCAGAGCCTTCCAGTCGCGTACTCGGAATCAAGGCCCGTCAGTGTGCTTGTTCCTCAACTATTCGGAACCCTATTGCGATTATGATTCGTTGCCGTGCTCTTTTCCAGTGGATCACGAGGCCCGGGGGCAACGCGAATACTTAAAGTTAAACACATGGCGGAATACTACGACACTTAACCAGCAATCTGTTTGCCATCAGCTGAAGGCGCTGATTGTATTGGCATCATCAAAGAAGCCACCCTTCGGACTCCAGGCGTGCGTCAATCTTTCCGTCGATGGCGCCTGTCGTGCTGTTAACGACAGGGCAACAGCGCCATGCCAAATGGCAGGCAGCAGTTGGTTACATTCCCCCTTCCCCTTCAGCAGCATATTGCCATACTGTCGCTCGCCAAGCGCCTATCATCATCTATCCTGGATCTATCATGGCTCCAGTCCATCATGAAGGAATTTTCATTGATTATTCGCTGCTACTTCATCTTTATGGTGTAGCGTCCTCAGTCCCTGTAGATATACCAAGAAGTGAGTTCTTTAGTAAGTAACAAGAACTACATGATTGAACTCGACATGCGGTGGCAAGTCGCTGTATCGGATTCGCGGTCGTATGAACTTGCCCCCAACTCTATGTTACGAATCCGACTAGAGGCCCCGCGGTGACGCCGGGGAGGCTGCGACAGCCCTACGGGTGTCTGAGGCTCGTCACGTTCCTCCTGCTTGTTGCGCTACTGCCAGCCTGTGTCAGCGGACCTAGTGTCAGGGCAAGCCACGATGACGAAGAACAGATCACCGAAAGTCATTGTGAACCCGCCACTGGTCCAACGGCTGAGATTGTCCCTGTATCAGGAGGTGCCCCGGCATACGGGAGAGCGGCCCTACGGCGACATGAGGTTGATCCCGCAGAACTGGCGACTTTTTCTCCTCGTGCGCAGCAGATTGCGACCATTATTGGCGTTCAAGCCCTCCTGATCGAACTTCGCTTGCTGGAAGAAGAGATTGGGCGCGGGCTTGAAGGTGCCTCGGTGCGCTATCTCGCAGTCCGCCAAGAACTGTCCGATCGACTGCTCCTCGCTCTCTTTGAGGCGCGCAGCATTGCTGCAGAACTTGAATGCGAAAAGGAGCGGTCCGAGGACATCGCTGCTCGCTTGGAGGAGATCAGGAACGACGTTCAGCAAGGCCGGACGGTTATGGCGATTTTGGCCGATTCGATTTCCGGGGTATTTGCGGGAACGTTTCTATTGCTCGGCTCAGAGGTCCTATCTGGTGTGATCGATCTGTCCGGAAGTGTTGCGGCACTTGGATTCGGCGTGGCGGCCCTGGGCGGAGATCAAACATATGAGTTAAGGCACACACGAAATCTCATGGCCGATGTCTGGCAAGGCGATGAATCCCCGAAGCAGTTTCCCGATCCGGTCTGGCGTTATCTGAACTGGCCTTTGCGTGAAGGCTCGAAGCGGACCCGTCGCGATAGCATTGTCTGGAGTTGGCGTGAGCGCCTGGGAAAGCCGGGATCTAAACAGGAGCGCCGCCGCGCGGATCTATTTTTTGGTGGAGGCGGGATCTACCGGATCGCTGAGCTCCGCTATCGCAGTGAAATGTTGGGACTGCTCAAGACGCACGTCAATCTGATGACCCAGGACTTGAATTTGCTTTTCCGCGAGACGCTGCATCGACGGCCTGTAGGAAAAGAGAACCCGACATAGCCAATTGTCCAAGACCTCAGCAATTCTGTGCCGACTGAATTGCCTCCGCTAGTTCGGCGCAATACTTTTTCAAAAGCCTTCTCAATGAAGCACTTCAACGTCCCGCTCTTTGTTTTTTTAGGAATCCCAGGGAGAACGATGTTTGCCCGCGGCGAACAGCCTGGTGTGTCTCTCTCGAGCTAGTGTCTCTTCAGGCCGTGAGCAAACCAGCCGTGTGGTTGCCGCTCTTTTCCCCTGGGTGCTATAGTTCAGCGCCATGGTTCGACAAGACTATTATACGATTCTCGGCGTGTCCCGGCATGCCTCCGATGAGGAGATCAAGAAAGCATACCGAAAACTCGTCTTCCAATATCATCCGGACAGGAATCCCGATGATAAAGAGGCGGAGGTCAAGATACGCGAACTCAATGCCGCCTATGAGATTCTCGGTGATTCCGAAGGCCGACGGACGTATGAACGGCTGAAATTCGGTGATGCGGTCGTCGATGAATCGCCCGATCTCGGCCTTCTGCTCAAGCAGATGGAAGCTAAACTGTTTGATGAGGGGCGCAGAGAGCTGTTTGCGGTGCTCATCACGCAGTCGGCACGAATCAAGGCGGAACTGGTCCTCATTCGAGCTCGTACCGTGGCGGCGCAGGGTTACGATACGTTTCATGAGCAGATCGTCCTCGACCGCGCAAGGGAAGTGCTGGAAGACTTCATGACTCCCGAGATGAAAGCCAGAGGGAAACGGCTGCTGGATGTCGCGGTTCAGATGATGATCTCGCAGCAGGTCGTTGCAAAGCAGGACGAGAACGGCATCAATGCCATGCGCGATCGCTTCCACCGCGTGTTTGAAGAAGGAGAGTGGCACGGCTTTGCCCAGGCCTTGGAGCTGTGGTACGTGCGGCGGTAGGGGCGGCTGGTGAGCTGCCCTTCATGCTCGCGCACCCGCGCAGACTCGGAAGGTGCTCGGTGAACGCGCGCAGTAAAGGGCTATCTCCGTATCGACTCCAGATATCTATTAAATTAGAAGTGCAGCGCGACGCCGAACGTCATGTCGTGCGCCTGGATCGTTTCGTTGCGAGTCGAGTCGAACACGAAGGAGTGGTCGGCATAGGTGAATTTGTATTCCCCAAAAATGGCTACATGCCGGACAATAAAAATCTTGACGCCTGCCAGTTCCTGAGCCAGTAGCGCCGAATTGCTGTCCTCCGAGTCCTCCGTTAGGCGCATGCTGGCATGTTGCACGCCGCCTCCCGCCCCAAGGTAAGGGTACCATCGTCCATGAGGAAGTGTCTCCGTGATGCCATAGGGATGCGGAACAGCGCATGGACGGCAATGGTCCGGACTGAGACCTCATTCTTGTTCACAAACGCGCTTCGTACAGCGATGCCTTGTGACACACCGCTGGCGCCCACGGTTTGCGCCAGGGTATCGGCGGAAAAGCGAGTGTGGTCGATTCGATGCTCAGGTCAAATCCGTTTTTCGGCCTCAACGCCGTTGTCCACGCAGTCAACTTCATGCCGTAGGAACCCGAGCTGTCCAGTTTCACATCTTGAGCCGTGAAGTTGGTCGACTGAGTCGCATTGGTCTGATTGACCGTGGTGGACAGCGGAATCGCGAACCCGGTGAATCACGACATTGAGAGGTCGTACAGATCGTCGGCGAATGCGCTTGAAAGCCCAATTATTGCGAGGATGATGTTACGACGCAGACCAATCCCGAACGATACCACCAAGCCATATATCCCCTCTGCTAGTTCAACGCGTTCTACTCCCTGAGACAAGCACGCCTCCCGCATGGGACGCCGAGTATAGCATCGTATGTCTTGACTGCTATGTAAATTTATTAGGCGGTCTTAGCGTAGGGAGGTCACCGATAGTCGGACTCCACAAAGTCGACACCGTATCTCGGGCCTCTCTGATAGGAAAAACATGAGGTATCGCCTATCACCTAGGACCAGAATCAAGGCCGGCATGAAGAGACGCACGGAAATCGCCGAGCTGTCGGTTTGGAACATGAGAAATAATGGGATGAGCCCGCAGCGTTCAAGGGAGGCGCGGATAGTGTTGCGGTGGGTAGGTGTGCTCCTGATTCTCGTCGCGGCGCCTCTGGGCTGGGGGCATGATGCCGCGGTCAATCCCGTTGGACAGGTGACTGCGGTCCAGGGAAAAGTACTTGTGACCCATTCGGGCGGGAGGAACGCCTCACGAATCAACGTGCCCGACGAAATCGTTCCACATGATGTCATCCAAACCGAGAACAGGGCCCGATCAAAAATTCTCTTTCAGGACGATACATTATTGACCATTGGGGAGAACAGCATTGTAGAAATCGCTGAGCATACCTACGACTCCAGTGTGGACATCCGAAGCGTGACGCTCAAGTTGCCTGAGGGCAAGTTGCGCGCTTTAGTCGGCCGCATTTTCGGCGGCCAAGGATCGAAGTTCATCGTGCGGACACCGACGGCTTTTGCCGCCTCGCAAGGGACGTATTTCGTCGTGTGGACGGATGGAACCATGAGCGGTGTTGCAAACATCGGAACGACCGGGCAAGTGTCCTTCACATCCGGTAGTCGGACCGTGGTACTGAACCCGGGTCAGTTCTCCGTGGCGACAGCACCTGCAGCACCTGCCCCCGTGAGTTCCCTTGTCGGGGCGCCGGTCGACATCAACCAGGCCGTGGCCTCTACCGAGTTTAAAGAAGCCTTTATTTCAGAGTCGACAAGAAATTTCCTCCCAAGTCTCGACCGTCGGCCGGAGCCTGTCGCTCCCATGCAGCGGAGCAATTTGGCCGCGATGTATACGCCGCCTGCCATTATTCAGGCGCCCTGACTCCGCCGGTCACACCGCCTCCACCTGTCGCTGTCGCTCCGGTATCACCACCCTCTCTTCCAGTGTCCCCTCCTCGGCCGGTCGCACCATCGAGTCCTCCGCCGGCTCCTCCGCCGCCGCTCCCAACGATCCGGTGAGCCCGTACAGTGCTGAGTTTTAAGTGCTGAGAGTTGAGCAGACGACACCCGTCGATGAAACGATTGGAGACATGCAACGAGGATCTGAAGTTTTACTCAGCACTGAGCAATCAGCACTACCGAGAGAGGGGACCGCTAACGAATCGACCCGCTTGCATCACGCCGAGGAGCTTGTCTCGAACACGCAGCACCGTCACGCTCTTAAGGGGATGACCGTCCACGACAAGCAGATCAGCGTCCTTGCCGGGTTCAATGCAGCCGAGAGTTTGCCCCAATCCCAACAGGGCGGCGGCGGCTGATGTTCCGGCGACAATGGCCTCCATAGCCGTCAGGCCGAGAGCGACCATCCGTTCGAGTTCTTGCGCATTCTCCCCGTGATAGTTAAACGGCGTGCCGGCGTCTGTGCCGAGGGCAATGCTGATGCCGGCCCGCGAGGCCTTTTTAAAGCTGGCTTCATGACGGGCTTGCATGGATTTGGCTTTGGAGAGCGCCGACTCGGGGATTCCACATGTCAGACCGCATGCAGCCGTCGTCGCCAGGGCGGATAGTGTGGGAACCATGAATACGCCATACTCTCGCATGAGGCCTGCGGCTTCCTCATCCATCAGCGTCGCGTGCTCGATGGAGTGCGTGCCGGCCTTGATAGCGTTCTTCATGCCCTCTGCTCCGTGTGCGTGAGCCGCGACGCGGCGCCCGGCGCGTCGCGCTTCCGCCATGCCGGCGGTCAGCTCCTCAGGGGTCATTTGTGCGCACTCGGGGGACGTGCCTGGCGTCAGAACACCTCCCGATGCGATAAATTTAATGACTTCTGCACCCGCCGCCAATTGTTCTCTCACCGCGCTGACGACCTCCACCGGACCATCGGCTTCACGCCCGATGAAGCGGGCGTGACCACCCGTCATGCAAATGGCCAGGCCGGCCGCGGAAATGCGGGGGCCCGGGAGCAGCCCCTCGGCAATGGCCCGTTTCAACGCGAAGATCGAATGATCCCGGCAGCCGACATCCCGCACCGTGGTGAATCCGGCTTCTAGAGTGCGTCGAGCGAATTGCGAAGCTTTGAGTGTCGTGAGTGCAGGAGAATCATGTTCGATGGTATGTACGACGTCGGCTTCGGCTCCAAGGCACAAATGGACGTGACAGTCGATCAGGCCCGGCAGCACTGTCATGCCGCGGACGTCGGGGGTCTCTGCGCCTTGAGGCACGGAGATCTCACGGTCCGGCCCGACCGCAGCAATTCGATTGCCTTGAATCAAGACCGTCATTCGGTCCTGCGCGCCACCTCGGCCATCGATCAGATGCACTTTCCGCAGAGCAATGGTCTTGACTGATTTGTTTTCTTTCATCGCGGTAGTTGTATTATTGTTGAGGGAAGGATGTTTTGGGTACGGAGTATTTCTTGAACCGAGAACGAAGCGCGGGGGCAGCGCGCATCTCGGCGCGCATGGCGCCGGGAGCGTGTCACGAGGGCTGTTTTCAACATCGTTTCATCCTGCTAGTTCCCGATAGGGATCGTGATGACAATCCCCCCCATCACGTCATTCAGCTTGAAATCGCGGCGCGGACTGTTTGGGTGCGTGTTGTGGCAGTCGACGCACGATTGCGCAATGGCGATATCCGCATAGACGGCTTGAAACGAGCGGTCCCGTCCGACCTTGACGAATCCGGTAAACGGTTGGTCCGGATTTTTTGAAATGGCTTCCAGCCCCTTTCGTTCGAAGTCCGTCGAAGGCGCATTCCAGACGTAAATGGGCCAGAGGCTCACTAACCTGTATTTGAGTCCGGTCGCTTTTTCGCCCACCAGACGACCCGTTTCAATCAGGAATTGCGCCGGCAACGGCAAGACGTCTTCTTGCTTCCAATACTCCGCGGCCGTCACGATGCCTTTGGCCTGGAGCTTATCGACGACGTGGGTTGCATAGATGGTACGATTGGCTTGAATGACGGCGTGGATTTGATCCGCGACTTTTTCCGGATCCAGTTTTGCTTCGCTATCAGAGGATGTAGTGAACGACGAGACGCCCCAGACACCAAGACCGACGCCAAGGCCGAGTAAAACAAATAAGATGCTCCGCAGCTTCATGAAGGCCTCTTGAAAAAATGCATGCGAAATTGTCTGTGACCGAATAGGTTATACACTCTTATGCTCATTCGGCACATCATCGTAGATTCGTGACGCGGCCTCGAGCCCAAGCCCCGTTCGGTCAATCCAAGCTTGTTTCAGAAACAAGGAGTCCAGGGCCCCTAGAAGCGACCCGACGTTGGCGCGCGTCGACGATTCGCCCATCAAGCCGATACGCCACACTTTGCCCTGTAATGGACCCAAGCCGGCGCCGATTTCAATGCCGTATTCGTATAGTAGCGCTGTGCGGGACCACGCGTCATCAACTCCGGCCGGCAGGACTACGCAATGGAGCGTCGTGAGGCGTGCGCCCTCCTGCGCAAATGGGCTAAAGCCGAGGGCGGCAAGTCCTGCCATAAGGGCCCGGCTGTTTAATTGATGGCGACGGACCCGCGCATCGAGTCCTTCTTCATCGATGACGCGCAATGCCTCCCGGAGAGCATAGATCATCGAGATCGGCGCCGTATGATGATACGCCCGCTTGGCGCTAACCCAATAGTCGGCAATCAATGAGAAGTCCAGATACCAGCTCCGGCAAGGGGACTTGCGGGAACGAATGACGCCCATGGCGCCTTCGCTGACGGTAAGTGGTGCGAGGCCAGGCGGGCAACTCAAGCACTTTTGGGTCCCGCTGTAGGCGATGTCGATCTTCCACCGGTCGACCTCCAGGGGCAGTCCCCCGAGAGACGTCACGGCATCGACGATAAAAAGCGCATGATGTTGCCGGCATAGCATCCCGATGTCGTGGAGCGGTTGATGGACGCCGGTGGACGTCTCCGCATGGACGACTGCCACCGCTTTGATGGGCGCGTATTGTTTCAAGGCTGCTTCGATCGCATGCGGATCCACTATGTGGCCCCATGGAGCGTCCACGCGGACGGCCCGCCCTCCACAGCGTTCCACGATCGTGGCGATGCGGGCGCCAAAGATGCCATTCACCCCGACAATCACCGCATCATTCGGCTCGATGATGTTTACCAGCGCGGCCTCCATGCCGGCCGAGCCGGTTCCGGACAGCGGGATCGTGAAGGCATTCCGTGTTCGGAACAGTCCGCGCAGCATCTGTTGTACCTCATCCATGATCTTGAGGAATTCCGGATCGAGGTGGCCGATCAGCGCGGTGCTCATCGCGCGCAGCACCCGCGGATGGACCATGCTGGGGCCAGGTCCCAGCAGCAGACGCGTCGGAGGGGACAGATTGCTGAATCGTTCGACCATCGTTTCGTAGCCAGGTCTTCGGTATGATGAACCCGTGATCGTTCAACGGCCGGGTTTCCCTGAAATCACGTTGAACGATTCATCGCTGTCAGGGCCGCCCATTATAGCGAACGGGCTCGAGCGGCGCTACGGAAAGATACACAACGCTTGTGCTGCTCGGCTGAAGTGGTATAGTCCGCCTTCTATGGATGAACACGCGGACATGCCCGTGTCATGACCCCGCCAGCAGACACCTGTCCCCATGAAGTCGACTTATCGACCGCCTTCACCACTCTGATGGCTCTTGTCCTAGTGACGGGTGTCGGCTTTTTTATCTGGCTGCAACTCTCAATTCCGCGACTAGATCGGGTGGGGTTTCCAGAACGTGCCTTATCGCACCTGGTCAGTCGAACCTTGGATATAGAAGAGGCGATTTCGCAGGCACCTGCGTGGGAGCAAGCCTTGTATCAACTGACCACGGAGAATGGAGCGAATGATCTGACCGAGGCTATCGACTGGTATGGCGAACTGGCGGTCATTTCGTACAGTCCTGAACTTAATCTGCAGCTCCTGATTTTGCAGGCCGAAGCGGGCCACTTGGAGGACGTAAGACAGCGACTGAAAGAATGGGACAATCGCGAAGACCCGTTTCCATTGTTCGCTCGCCTGATCAGAGCAGCCTATATCGATCGCCGGGTCGATCTGATGACCGAGCGCTCCCTACAGGCAGAGTTGGCTGATGCGCTGGCCACCGAATGGTTTTATGAGAAGGTGGCGACGAGACTGGCCGAGCAGTCAGGCGATGTGGAGCGCTTGGCTGCCATCAAAGCGGAGTCTGTGGCTCGGCTCGCACTCTTATTATATAAAGTCCGACTCATGACTGTCGGAGAACTTCTCATCGTTCTCTTGGGTGTGTGGGCGCTAGTCGTGCTGCTAGGACATCGTGGCCAGCGGTACCCCGTCGGCACTGCAGCGATTCCACCGTTCTGGCGCGCTAGGCTGGGGCTTGCGGTGCTGATCCGCGGGGGAGCGATGGGTATGCTGCTCAGTATCGCGGTCCTCTTTCTGGAAACGGACAGTCTGCTGATACGGTTAAGCAGCATTCCGTTGGCCAGTCTCCCCCTGCTCATATTGACTCGGCAGTATCTGTTGGCGCCGCATGGCCTCGGCTTCATGACCGGATTCGGCTTGAGTCTCAGGGCAGGAGGACACGGGAGACTCATCACGGCAGCGTTGGCGGTATTGGCGGCAGGGTTGATCGGAGAGTGGGGAATAGGACTCATCGCCGAGCGGTGGCAGGTCTCCAGTCATTGGACGGAATGGTTCGATGCGGATCTTGTGTGGGGGAAGGGGGTTACGGTGCCGGTGAGTCTCTTGGAGTTCGTCGTGCTGGCTCCGCTGTTCGAGGAGTTGGCGTTTCGCGGCCTGCTCTTTGGAACGTTGCGACGAAAGTTCTCGTGGTCGACGTCAGCCATGCTCAGTGCAGCCGTGTTTGCGATCGCCCATGGCTATGGAGTGGTCGGGTTCGTCAGCGTCTTTTGGAGCGGCCTCCTGTGGGCTTGGATCTATGAAAAAACCGGCAGCTTGCTTCCGAGTATCTTCGCCCATGCGGCCAATAATCTGCTCGTCTGCCTCTCGATTCTTTACTTCTTCCGCTCCTGACCTGGCGCCTCGTTAGTCCTTAGGTGACAGCACCATTGATATCGGCAATCATTGCACTCACTCCGTTATGGCTTGATCGTGAGTCGGTATCCAACGGCTTTCATTAAGCACCGTTCTAAATGTGATGGAGTAGCGGATCTCTTGTGTCGCCGGGATTGAATGTTGCCACACGGTTCTTGCGGGGCCGCTCAGGATGTAAACCGACCGCGGCTCCAGCACCAGCGTCGTGCTGTAAAACCGGCCTGCATGATGACGTCGAAAACGAAATCGGCACGCCGACCCCAAGGAGAGCCCCAGCACCGACGGCCCGAACATCGGCGCGTCGCGATGCCAGCCAATGCCTGCGCCGGGTGGGTATTGCGTAACCAGGATTTCAGACAGATCCTTCGGCTGACGGTCGAGTAGGTGTGCGGCGCGTTCTCGCCATGGCAGCAGGAACCCGGGTACTTGAGGGCCGCGCGTCAGGCGCCACGACTCATACCCATAGATCCACCCGAAGTGCGCGACACGGCGTTTAGCTGCCACGCCATGCATGCGTATCTCTGAAAATTCCAGCATCATAATCTTGTCGATCAGCGCACGCTCTTCCGCCGCTGAAAGAAAGTCAGGGTGATACTGAAAACCTTCCGGCGGCTGGACGAGTGTGGCGCGCGGCATACCTCACTATACACAGACTGGCATGGCCATGCGGGACGGCTCACTTGAGGCGAGGGCTTGTAGGACACTGACTCTCAATCGTGTTCCCGACCTTCTGGTACCCTAAAGCATGGGACTCAAGACGTATCGAAAGAAGCGCGATTTTACACGGACGCCGGAGCCCGAAGGACGTGTGCATTCAGAGGGTGGGCGACGGCTATATGTCATTCAAAAGCATGCGGCCACACGCCTTCATTACGATCTTCGGCTGGAAGAGGGAGGCGTGCTCAAAAGCTGGGCCGTTCCGAAAGGGCCGAGTCTCGACCCAACGGAGAAACGGCTCGCCGTGCAGGTGGAGGACCATCCGCTCGAATATGGTGAATTTGAGGGCGTGATTCCGGAAGGAGAGTACGGTGGCGGAAAGGTGCAGCTATGGGATCGTGGCCATTGGGTACCGGAAGGCGATGCCGCGGCCGGACTGAGGAAGGGCAAACTGAAATTTCATCTCGAAGGAAAGAAACTACACGGAGCGTGGAACCTGGTCCGCATGCAGGGTCGGGCGGAGCAGAATGGGAAGGTGAACTGGTTGCTGATCAAGGAAAACGATGACGTAGCGGCGCCTCAGCATCAGCGCGATATCGTCCAAGAGAGACCGGAAAGCATTCTCAGCGGCAGACGGATTGAGGACATGGAGGCGCGTGACGAATCGGTGTGGCACAGCAATCGAAGCGGTGCGCCAACGTCCTCGCATCCACCGGACATTGATATTGATCCTGCAAAGATCGAAGGGGCGCGCAAGACGCGTTTGCCGGAGATCAGGCCGTTCCAATTGGCCACATTGACAGATCGGCCTCCGATCGGCGACGAGTGGCTGAATGAGATCAAGTTGGACGGGTTTCGGATGCAATGCCGGATCGACAAAGGGAAGGCTCGACTACTGACGCGCACCGGCCAGGATTGGACGCACCGATTTCTAGACGTGGCTCAAGCTGCCGCGCATCTCCCAGTGCAGACCGCATTGCTTGATGGCGAATTGGTGGCATTGCAACCAGACGGGCGGAGTTCATTTCAATTGCTCCAGGGCGCCTTGAGTGAAGGTGCTGAAGCGACCTTGGCCTATTATGCGTTCGATCTGCTCTATCTTAATGGTTACGACCTCTCTGTGGCTCCATTGGAGAGGCGAAAAGACGTGCTGAAGCGCGTGTTGAAAGCCATCTCCGCCGATGGCGCCGTCCGGTATAGCGATCATGTGGTAGGAGGGGCGCCCGCATTTTACGAGGCGGCGTGTCGCCTTGGTTTGGAAGGCATGATTGCGAAGCGACGTGCGGCTCCCTATCGGTCGGGCCGGGGCGGCGATTGGCTCAAGGTGAAATGCCTTTTGCGGCAGGAATTCGTCATCGGAGGGTATACAGATCCATCCGGGTCTCGAACTGGCTTTGGGGCGCTTCTGCTCGGTGTCTATGAAAATCATCGATTGGTGTATGCCGGCCGTGTCGGGACGGGATTCAACACGGGTCTTTTGAAGGCCCTGGGGACTCGACTGAAACGATTGGCACAAACGGAGACTCCGTTCCACACTCGCGTGCCGGGGCCGCTGCGCGATGTTCATTGGGTCCGTCCTGAGTTAGTCGCCGAGATTGCATTTACTGAATGGACATCGGAGGGCGTGTTGCGCCATCCATCCTTTCAAGGTCTCCGTGAAGACAAGCCACCGACAGACGTAAAGCGAGAAATCGCTCAGCCACCGCCCATGCCGGACAAGTCGCCATCTGCTACCGGGCCTGCTAATAAGACACCCTCTCATCGACGTGAAGAGGAGGTGAAAATTGCCGGCATCCGTCTGACCCATCCCACTCGCGTCCTCTACCCCGAGCAAGGCGTAACCAAGTTGGATCTCGCGCACTACTATCACACCATTGCCGATTCGATTTTGCCGCACATCACGGGGCGGCCAGTCATGCTGCTGCGGTGTCCGGAGGGTCAGGGGAAAGCATGCTTCCATCAAAAGCACAAGAATGCAATGGTGCCCGACGAAGTTCATGCCGTCGAGATCAAGGAAGACAACGGAAAGACTTCGCACTATTTGATGGTGGAGGATCTTCCGGGTCTGATTGCGCTCGTCCAGATGGGTGCCTTAGAACTGCATGTATGGGGGTCGAGACGGGAGCGGCTGGAATACCCGGACCGGATGGTCTTCGACCTAGACCCCGATGAAGGATTGCCGTGGCCGCGTGTGGTCGAAGCGGCAGAACTGGTCAAGGGCCGGCTGACGGACGCGGGATTGCAGAGTTGGGTGAAGACGACGGGCGGGAAAGGCCTCCACGTGGTCGTCCCTCTGGCGGCAAAGCAAACCTGGGATGAGGTCAAGACGTTTTCCCAAGCGCTCGCCGAAGATCTCGTAAAAGAAGCG
Source organism: Nitrospira sp. Nam74 (assembly GCF_965152615.1). NCBI lineage: Bacteria > Pseudomonadati > Nitrospirota > Nitrospiria > Nitrospirales > Nitrospiraceae > Nitrospira > Nitrospira sp. Nam74. The sequence goes on from NZ_OZ224220.1 coordinate 1,544,287, forward strand.
CCCGGACGGTACACCAGCAAAATGACGAAGGCCGGACGTAAGGGCAAAGTATTTATCGATTATCTGCGCAACAGCCGCGGCGCCACGGCTGTCGCCGCTTACTCCACTCGTGCCCGGCCTGGCGCGACCGTTTCCACGCCGGTCGGATGGGACGAATTACATCGCCTGAGGCTCGATGAATTTACCGTCAAAACCGTCTCGCATCGGCTCACAACCCTGAAGCAGGATCCCTGGAAAGAGTTCTGGACCGTTCGCCAGTCGATTACGCAGTCTGCCCGCCGGGCGGTTGGGTTGAAGTAGTTCGTTCAATTGCATCCAAAGCCGCATACAAATCGGGATATTGGAACCGGTAATGAAGGTCCCGGGTCAATTTTGCAATGGAAAGGCGCTTGCCTGCGCGCTGATCCGGATCACTCTTGACCGGCGAGACACCCCAGCGGGTGCGCGCGATCTCGCAGATCTCGCTCCAGCGACGAGGCTGTCCATCGCTGACATTGTAGATCTCGCCTGCGCGTCCTTCTTCGAACGCCGATAAACAAATGGCCGCCAAATCTTCGACGTGTACGAGATTAACGTACCGCTGCGAGGGTCCAACCTTGCCACGACGAATCCAATCCAGCACGTTGCGGCCTGGACCGTAAATGCCTGCCACGCGTAAGAGCGTGGCACCGACATGTGTTCGAAGATAGTCTTCGCCCCTCACGCGAGGACGGGTGTGGTCGATGGGAGCCGATTCGTCAAGTACGGAATCGGAATGGTCTGTGGACGTCTCATAGGCCGATGTGCTGCCCAACACAACAATCCGGCGTACTTTGCGAAGCACGGCATCAGCAAACGACGAGACTGCTTTCAACGGCGTTGCCGGGAAGCACCAGATGAGATCGCATCCTAGGGGAATGTTGCGCCATGTGACTTCCCGCTCAAGATCGAATGGCAACCGGCGAGAAAACGGCGCAAAGTCGAGATGGGTATCCGGGGTCCGGCTGGTCACCAGAGCGGATATGCCGCGCGCCGTGGCGTGCCTGTAAATGACGCGCCCTGCATAGCCTGCGCCGAGAATCACGATCACGTCAGCGAATCCATGTCATCGGTTCAACACCTCCAGAATCTCGTCCAGCGAATGGATGGTGCCGAGGAGGGTGGGGTTGCCGAACCGCCGGTTATGTTGATTCTCTTTAATTTGTTGAAGCGCAAGAACCAAACGATTGAAGTCGGCCAGATTCTCGGTTTCGAAGTATGTAATAAAGTCAAAATCATCGAGGCCAGTGGAGTGATAGAGCTTGCGTTTCACCGTCTTGAGATACGGGAGTGCAGCATCGGTATGCTCTTTCATCAGCCGCGTGCGCATTTCCTGGGTCAAGAGCCACCAGGCGGCATCTTTCCGAATCGGGATGACCACGGCATACGGCTTAGGCCCCGCGTCGGTCGGCGCCTTGAGTGCGGCTTTGGTTTCATCCGGGAAGTTGGGCACGTAGTTCGCCTTCTTCGTCATCCCATTAAATGTCGACGTATTGACAAGGTACGCGCCCAAGGTCGTCCCCATTAAGTCCACCAAAAACGTTTGATTGTGAATCATGTCCAAGGAATGAGTGCGAAAGAGCACATCCGCGTGTTCCGACAGGCCTCGAAGTAAGTAGGTGTCGATTGCGATATGCTGTTCGTGCTGGCGGACGACCTCCTTGGCGGCGGCAATGGCGGTGTCGCGCACGCCTTTGTCTAGTTGCCACCATTTCGGGTCGACTTTGAATGCGGCGAATGTCGCGTAGATACCCGGGTCCGACAGCAGCTTCTCGCGATCAGCCGCGTGTGCGCGACCGTACATTGTGACCACGCACAAGGCCATGACAATGCAGAGTGCCTTGATACTCGTTTCTCCTCGCTTCATGAGTCCTCCTTGGATGAGACTACGGACTATCCTTCTGGCCCGGGGACATTGTCAAGACATGCTTTGGCAGGATGATGAAAAAGTCGGCCCGCTTCGTTCTCGCCTCGGCCAACATCTCAATGTACCGCGTCGGGAAAAAGCCTGTCTTGGCAGGCTAGGGGTGCGGCGGGTGAAATAAGTACACCTGCGGTGTTGGCTTCGCCTGGGGGCTCGCTCGGGAAGGAGCGCGTCCTGGGCGCGCTTGGGGAGGCCGGGTGTAACTATTGATCTTTTGATCATCTGCGAGATCTCGTTCGGGGCCCTCGACGGACCGCGAGACGTGGATGCTCTCACATGGGAGAACCGGAAGGGACTGCCTTCGCTGTACAGTCCGGCTAGGAAAGTGCGCGTGGCCCCATGATATGATCTGATCGAATGCCGCTGTCATCCTTTCACCCCATTATTGCGAACTGGTTTCAGCATCGGTTTGGCGCTCCGACGGACGTCCAGGCACAGAGTTGGCCGGCCATTCAATCAGGTCGCGATGTCCTGATCGCCGCACCCACCGGCTCCGGTAAAACGCTCGCGGCGTTTCTCTCCTGCATCGACTCGCTCTTTCAACGGGCGCTGGGCGGTGAATTGGAAGACCGGACGCACGTCGTCTATGTCTCGCCGCTCAAAGCGCTCAGCAATGACGTGCAGAAGAACTTACAGCAACCACTGGCAGAGATTGCCGATGCCGCACTGGCCGCCGGTTTGTTGATGCCCGAGCTTCGTGTGATGGTTCGCACCGGCGATACGCCGGTGTGGGATCGACAGCAGATGCTCCGTCGGCCGCCCCACATTCTTATTACGACGCCCGAATCGCTGTATCTGCTGCTGACGGCCGAGAAGAGTCGAAAGATCTTAACCGATGTGCGGACCGTCATCGTGGACGAGATCCACGCGCTCGCGCCGAATAAACGCGGCGCACATCTGGCGTTGTCGTTAGAGCGGCTGGAAGCGGGTGCCATGACTAGACCTATCCGCATCGGGCTGTCTGCGACACAACGGCCGATCGAAACTGTCGCGCAGTTTCTGGTGGGCGATCGGCAATTGCCCGACATTATCGACGTCGGCCATCGGCGAAATATGGATGTGGCGGTTGAAGTCCCCAAGGATGAATTGGGCGGAGTGGCGACGAATGCCATCTGGAGCGACATCTACGATCGGTTGGCGGAGTTGGCGCAGCAGCATCGATCGACGCTCGTCTTCGTCAATACGCGGCGGCTGGTGGAACGCGTCTCCCATCATCTTGAAGAACGCCTCCGCGAGTCGCTCGGCCGACATGCGGTGGCTGCGCATCATGGCAGTCTCTCCCGCCAGACTCGTCTGTCTGCTGAAGAACGATTGAAACGGGGGCAGACGCGCGTCGTCGTGGCGACCGCCTCGCTTGAATTGGGTATCGACATCGGTGCGGTCGATCTTGTCTGTCAAATCGGCTCGCCTCGATCGATTGCCATCGGGCTTCAGCGCGTGGGGCGATCCGGGCACTGGATCGGTGCCATCCCGAAGGGACGTTTATTTGCCACGACACGGGATGAGCTGATTGAATGCGGCGCTCTCATCCATGCCATTCGATCCGGCGTACTGGATCGCATCGAGGTGCCGCCCGCGCCGCTGGATATTCTGGCTCAACAGGTCGTCGCAGCTACGGCCGCCCAAGAATGGCGAGAAGCCGAGTTGTTCAACCTGTGTCGCCGGGCCCATCCGTACCGTAATTTAGCCCAGCACGAGTTCGATGCCGTGGTCCGTATGGCGTCCGAGGGAATCGCAACGAGCCGTGGTAGAGGGCGTGCCTATCTCCATCATGACGGCATCAACCATCGTCTTCGCGCGCGCAGGGGCGCCCGATTGGCGGCGATTACCTCAGGCGGGGCCATTCCCGATACGGCGAACTATGTGGTTATTGCGGAGCCGGACGGCACCGTCGTGGGATCCGTCGATGAAGACTTTGCAGTGGAGAGTTTGGCGGGTGACATCATTCTACTTGGCAATGCTTCGTGGCGTATCCGCGGCGTGGAGACGGGCAAGGTCCGGGTAGAGGATGCGCACGGTGCTCCGCCCACCATTCCATTCTGGCGGGGAGAAGCCCCCTCACGGACGGCAGAACTGTCCGCGGAGGTTGCCGCGATGCGGGCGCAGATCGACCGATTGATGCCGACGGGCAGTGGACGCGACGGCTTTGAATCCGCCATCCACTGGCTGCAGGCGGAATGCGGGATGGATCGTCGAGGAGCCGAGCAGGCCGCGGCATATGTCTCGGCCGGCCGCGCGATTCTCGGCGGCGTGCCGACACAAGAGACCATCATTGCCGAGCGGTTCTTTGACGAGGCCGGCGGCATGCAACTGGTCCTCCACACTCCGTTCGGCGGACGCATCAATCGGGCGTGGGGTCTCGCGCTGAGAAAGCGCTTTTGCACGACGTTCGATTTCGAACTGCAGGCCGCGGCGACGGATGAGGGGATTGTGCTATCGCTGGGGGAAAAACACAGTTTCGCTCTGGAGATGATCTTCGGCTTCCTGCATTCGAACACGGTGCAAGAGGTGCTCGTACAGGCTATCCTGCAAGCGCCGATGTTCATGACGCGCTGGCGATGGAATGCTACACGGGCACTGGCGTTGCTCCGTTTTTCCAATGGGCGGCGCGTGGCCCCACAAATCCAACGGATGCGGGCGGAGGATCTCTTGGCAGCTGTCTTTCCGGAGGCGACCGCATGCCAGGATAACCATCCGGGCGAATGTCGTGCGGCCCCCGACCATCCATTGGTCAATGAGACGATTCGAGACTGTCTGACGGAGGCCATGGATTCGGAAGGGCTCATTCAGGTGCTGAATCGAATCGAGTCGCAAGCGATTCGATGTGTGGCTATCGATACCGCCATGCCGTCGCCGTTCTGCCATGAGATTCTCAATGCCAACCCGTACGCCTATCTTGATGATGCCCCGCTCGAAGAGCGACGGGCACGTGCCGTTGAAATGCGCCGGAGCTTACCGCCTGAGCTCGCAGACCGGTTAGGTGCTCTGGATCCACAGGCCATTGCGGAAGTGGTCGAGGCGGCGTGGCCCGTGGTCCGCGATCCGGATGAACTCCATGATGCGCTCCTGACTCTGGTCTGGGCACCGGAAGAGGAGGTGAAGGCATGGGCACACTTTCTTCCACCGCTGGTGAACACAGGGCGCGCGAGCGTGCTGACGATCAGCAATCAGCGGGGCGGGGTGCGAGGCTGGGTGGCGACCGAGCGCGTGTCTTTTCTCAAGGTCCAGTTCCCGGGCGCGGAGTGGGTTCCCGCGATGGCGGAATCAACTCATGAGCCACGGCCTTCGCGCGATGAGTCGACGCTGACTATCGTTCAAGGTTGGATGGAGAGCATCGGACCGACCACCATCGAAGAACTCGCGACGTGCCTCCATCTGACCGTCAGCGATGTCAATACCGCCATGTTGAAATTAGAGTCGCAGGGGCAGGTATTGCGTGGGCGGTTCCGTGGCGACGAGGGTGTTCAGGCGACAGAGGTTGAATGGTGTGACCGGCGTCTCTTAGCCCGGATTCATCGCCTCACGATCGGCACGCTGCGTCGAGAAGTGGAACCGGTGACTGCCGCGCAGTTCATGACCTTTCTGTTTCAGTGGCAACATGTCGTGCCGGGTGCGCGCTTGCACGGCGAAGCGGGCCTTCAAGAAATCATCCGGCAATTGGCGGGATTCGAAGCGGCCGCGTCCTCCTGGGAGAGGCATCTCTTGTCGCTTCGCGTGGCAAAATATGATCCGGACTGGCTAGACCGATTGTGTTTGGGCGGGTCGGTGATGTGGGGGCGACTCTCGCCGCATCCCCGACTCGAAGCAGCCATTGACCCGGCTCGATCGAATCGGCCCAATCGAATCATGCCCACCAGCGTCGCTCCGATCAGTGTCTTTCCTCGCGACGATGCTGCCTGGTTGATGGCGACTGTTGAAGAACGGAAAGATCCGGCCCTCGATGTCCGCACGGCGCTCAGCCCCGTCGCGCAGGCTGTGCTGAAACATCTCCACGCACAGGGCGCCAGCTTCTTTGCCGATTTGGTCAGAGGCAGCAGCCATTTGCCCTCTGAAGTGGAAGGCGGACTCTGGGAGTTGGCCGCTGCGGGTCTGGTCACCGCGGACGGGTTCGACAATCTCCGCGCGCTGCTCGATCCGCGCCGCCGCCGGGCCGAAGGACGTGAACGATCACGACGCCCTCGATTGGCCGGTGGACGCTGGTCATTGCTACGTCCGACCGCGCAGTCGTTTGTCCCCCAAGGGGACCGTGAGCACACGTCGCCTGTCGAGCAGCTTGCCCGTCAATTGCTGCGGCGCTATGGCGTGGTCTTTCGCGATTTGCTGGTGCGTGAATCACTCAACTCGGGATGGCGCGATCTTCTGGTGCAGTATCGGCGAATGGAGCTGCGAGGAGAAATTCGTGGCGGCCGGTTTGTCGAAGGGTTTACCGGTGAGCAATTCGCGCTGCCGGAAGCCTTGGAATCGTTGCGTGCGCTGCGCCGTAGCGGTACTGAGGCAGCGAGCGGCCACGACATAAAAGTATCGGCCGCCGACCCGTTGAATCTGGCAGGAATTATTCTTCCCGGCGCGCGAGTGCCGGCTGTGCCGACGAATTACCTCGTCTTCCGCAACGGAGTCCTCATCCGCAGTGGCTCTGTGCGCGAGCCCATCCCGGAAGGGCGTGCTGTGGACGCGCCCGAGCGCGTCCACAGCACGCCGCGTTGACGGTATCGTGCTACTTCGCGGTTGTCGCCGTCACAATGCCATGCTGCGCCAGCGAGCGGTCGAGACCTGCCACGAGGCTGGCCGGAGTGGCGTTCTCGGATGGCGTGAACGCCGTATAGTGGCTTTGCGCCAATTGAAAGAAGGCGGCGCGCTGATCGTCAGGAACGCCCATCAACGTGCCAAGAGACGCAAGATATTCCCCGCCTCCAAAGGCCATGTCGTGGGTGAGATTTTCATAGTTGAGCGCGGCGAATGCATTAACGTGTTCGCCCTGGCGAACCAGCCCGTCATTGGTAAACCACGATCTGCCCGACGTGCTTACGGTAGTATTCTGCGTCGTGTCGGTGATCTGTTCGGTTGTGCCTTTCAAAGTGCAGGCCGACAGCGCAAGTAAGGCGACTGCCATTAGTCCGAAGGACACACTTCTATACATCGCAGACCTCCTTAGCTAAAAAATAGGATTCCCCCGTAATCTAACAGTCGTATCTGCCTCTGTATATCGGAGTTCTGCCTACATATGTGGAAGGCGAGGGGTACAAGGAGAAGAATTGATCGCACGTCGTGAGGCAATAGACGACAAAGGGCGGACGGAGGTTTGGGCGAGAGCGGCGGGGCCAATCAGTGTAAAAGCAGCAGGGGACCCCAAATAGGTGCGGTGACGACGCCGACAAACGCAACCGCAACAGTCGGGTATACGATGACCGCCGTCGGGACTTCCCAGAGGCGATTCCAACATGAATGCCGCTTGTCCTCCTGCCCGTCTTTGGTCAAGAACGGCAGCAGCGGTTTACACGTACCGGTCTCAGGCGCGATCGCATAGGGTGACATGTCCCACTCTCCGCCAACCTTTTTGACTTTCCCCAGCACCTGGATGCTTTCTCCGCCACACAGCGTGTGAGGCAACTCTTTTCGTGGCGTGTTCTTCGCAAATTCCGGCGGAAGACAGGTCACGTCCAGCACGGTACCGTCTTGTTCCACTCGAAGAGTGTGTCCGGCTTCGGTCATGTAGTAGCGCGCATAGGCGTCCTCGTTAAAATACGATCTCGGCGCGCCGGGAGTGGAACAGGCACTTAGAAAGCAGAGCAGACTCACATAGACGACGAGCGGTGATTTCATCTTCATCCTTTCCGGATTGAGCCGGTAGAATCGTCCGGCCGCAGGTCTCCCACCGGCAGTCCTTCCAGCGCCATGATTCGAAGTGCATTGGTGGTCGGGCAGGGGCCTGGACGTAATTTGTAATCGAACTTCAGTTGATTGGCCTGCACGGTTTCCTGAAAATGCGCATTCGTCAGCGTGGGGAAGGTGCGTTCCATGTCGGCAAGTTCAAGGTCGTGAGTCGTGACGAGGCCGAACCCATGGCTTGCCGTGAGCGCTTGAATGTAGGCCCGGCTCCCGATCAGCCGTTCGCGATTATTGGTCCCTTTGAAGATTTCATCGATCAGAAATAACACCGGCGGCGCCGCACGGTCTTCTGCCGCGTCCAGGAGCCGCTTCAGGCGCTTCACTTCGGCATAGAAGAACGACAGGCCGGCTTCGAGTGAATCATCCACACGTATGCAACAGGCCAGTCTGACCCAGGTCCATTCAAAGGATCTCGCACACACGGGCGCTCCCGCTTGCGCCAAACAGGCGTTGATGCCTACGGTCCGTAGAAACGTACTTTTGCCGGACATGTTTGAGCCGGTCACCAGGAGAACCCGTCCCAGTCCTCTCATGTCCAGATCATTGGTGACCCGTTGCGCAGATGGAATCAAGGGATGCCCGAGCGCGGTGGCCGTAAGAACGGCTGTTCTCTCCCCGTTCGTCGGTGGGTGCGCCTTCAGCGGCACGGGCCAGTGATACTCGGGATGAAGGAAGGCAAAAGTGGCAAGCGCATTGGAGGCCTCCAACTCAGCCAGCGTCTCGAGCCAGACCGCGATGTCGTTCAGGACGTGAGCCCGCACGCGTTCCAATCTCCATGTGAAAAAAAGGTCCCAGGGAACGATCGCGTTGAGGGCCAGATGGACGAGAGGATGCGCGCGGACGCTCAAGCCATGCGACACGCGAGCCAGCCGGCGGATGGCGATGGAGGGGCGAGTCGTCCCAGCGACGACAGCGGCACACAATCGTCCGAGCGCCGGCGTGGCAGCATAGGACCGGCGTTCCAGATAGCGGAACAGCCCGCCCAATTTCTCTAACTGGCCATGCAGCGACAGCGCTCGTCCGAATACTGGTTCGACCTCCCCTGAGGTCAAGAGATAGATGGCCGCGTATACGGTGAACGAGAGAATCCAATATTCTCGGAAACCCGTGACAGCGGATGCCAGGGCTAGACTGAGGGTCATGCCGGCTAGCAGGGCCTGGATAAGCAGGAGGGGAATCAGCCGGGAAAAGCCGACGGGCGGAGCGAGCGCCGAATAGATGCGCTCACCATTGAGTTCAGCCTCGCCGAGTAAGGAGGCTTCCAATGCGAGTCGGTCTCGAAAGAGTGGAAGGCGAGCGAGTTCCTTGATCAGCGTCTGCCGATGTTCCCACTGAATCGAGTCGGGCGGCTGGGTCAGCAGCCAGTCTGCTAGTCGTTCTCTTCCATTTGATGAGTTGGTGGTGTCCAGGAGCGCGAGCAATGAATGGGGGCCGACCAGGTCCAGATCCACCGCATAGGGATGCTGCTCCAGTGCGGGCGTTGCTCGTGCAGGGATGCCCTTCCAATCCAGGTAGAGGCGAGCCAGGTGGGTGGCTTTTATTCGTCGCCATGCACGAAGGCGCTGTATCCGGGCTTCCAGCTTGCTATGATAGCGAGCCACGACGAGGAAGAGCATCAGAAAGCCGACAAGCGCCAGATTGCCGAATTGGTACCACTGTTGTTGAAACAACGTGACTGAGACAGCGGCGCCGACGAGAAAGATTGCCAACCGCCATCGCGTAAATTGTGTGCTGATTCGAGTCGCGCGATGCAGCACACGGTCGATCCTTGCCATGAGGCGAAGGAGCGAAGCATCTCTGCGTGGGTGAATGTGTACGGGAGGCAAGGACATTCGTTTGTTTAGAGATGACCTTACCGCGTCATCTTCACTACGTCAACTGATCAGGATGCTGAGAAAGGCCCCACTGCACCCTCCCAACCCCGTGCGCGCCGAGACGCGCACTTTCCCCAAGGTTCGTTCTCGTCTCGCACGGGAAGGGGCGCGCGGGTGTAATCAGTGACCTTTTTGAGCATCCTGGAGCCTTAAAAGCTGAACTTAGGGCCGTCTAAGAAATGGGAAAAGAATGGATTGACGTGCAGGTGCGGGTAGCAATGGACGCCGGCGAGTTCATCGGACTGTTGAACGATCCGTGGTTGGCGGGTGGCTGGCAAGAGGATGGCCTAATCCATCTCTATTGGCCGAGGGAGCGATGGACGTCCGAGGCGCGTCAAGGACTGACGGCACTCGTACAACGACTTGGCGCTGATGCCGCCTCGATGACCATTCATTCGTTTCCGGAGATCGACTGGAATGCGAGTTGGGCCAGATCGGTGAAACCGTTCCGCATCGGACAGCGTATCGTGATCAGACCAAGCTGGGAATCAGTGATGGTCAAGGCAGACGATGTAGAGATTATCCTCGACCCGAAGCAGGCGTTCGGAACCGGCCATCATGCGACGACGCAATTGCTTTTGGAGTGGCTGGAAGCGCAGATTCGTGGGGGCGAGCGGGTCTTGGATGTGGGGACAGGAAGCGGCATTCTCGCCATGGTGGCCTTGAAGTTGGGTGCAGCCTCAGCGTGGGGCATCGATCACGATCCAGTTGCTATTGACTGTGCACAAGGCTACGCAGTCGGAAATGGGTTTGGTCCAGAATTAAGACTGGACACATCTGCGCTTACGACAGTGCCCGCTCAACACTTCGATCTCGTACTCGCCAACCTGGACCGTTCGACATTGCTGAACCTCAGAGACTCGCTGGCCCGTTGTCTTCATAGAAACGGCCGCCTGATGGTGTCTGGCATCCTATCCCGCGATCGAGCGGATGTCGTCGAGGCATTCAACGAAGGCGGAGGTACGTTGGCGGAGGAATACTCGCGCGACGGCTGGCTGGCCATGGAATTTGTCTTTCATCATGAGGTATCGATATGACGTTGTTACCCCTGAGGGGTCTTCCGCGTGTCCATCAGATCAGTGTGTCGAATGGCGGTGTGCCGAAGCTGGCTGTACCAGAAGCCATGATCACAAGATGGGGCATAGAAGGTGACCGTCAGCGCAATTCCGATATCCATGGAGGCCCCGACCGGGCGGTGTGTGTATTTTCTGTTGAAGTGATCGAGGCACTCCAAGCAGAAGGTCACTCGATCGTACCGGGTTCGGCCGGAGAAAATCTGACGCTGGCGGGTATCGACTGGTTCTCGGTGAAGCCAGGCGACCGGATACGCGTCGGGTCCGTGCGGTTGGAATTTGTCAGTTACACCGCTCCGTGCGTGCATAATGGCCGGTGGTTTCTCAATGAAAACTTCAGCAGGATTTCGCAGAAAAAATGTCCGGGCTGGAGCCGGCTCTATGCTCGGGTCCTGACCGAAGGGATGGTGAGAACGGGTGATCCGGTGGTACACGAGCTCGTCCCTCTACCGACCGATGAATCCAGCCTTCTCTAACCTGGAAATAGGGCCATTTGCCCTATAGTTTAGGGCGCATTCTTCTTGTGAATACGCCAGACTTCACTTGTGATTTCAAGAATTTCTGTCAACATAATCGTTCATTGGGGATGTACATATGGATCGAGTGCTCGAGCCTGAAGTCATGGATCAAGCGGAACAAGTACGGGCTTATGCGAACGCAAACTTCGAGCAGGAAAACCAAACGTTCGTAGACCGGTTCCGGGAATATTTCCCTGAGATATCGGACGGCCATGTCCTAGATCTGGGGTGTGGTCCAGCCGATATTCCTATTCGTCTCGCACGGGCACTTCCCCTATGCCGGATCACTGGGGTCGACGCGTCACGGCCGATGATCGATGTTGGCAGGCAGGCCGTTGAAGCTTCGGGGCTTGCAGACCGTATCACGTTACGCTGTGAACGGCTCCAATCACTCTCGGTTGAAGAGCCATATGACGCCATCATTTCGAACAGTTTACTTCATCACCTCATCAATCCCTTAAGGTTTTGGTTTGCCATTAAGCAGCTGGTCAAGCCCGGTGGCCCTGTCTTAGTGATGGACCTGCTCCGCCCAGAGTCCCCGGAGGATGCCCAAGCCATTGTCGATCAATATGCCGCGAATGAACCCCCCATTTTGCGCAGGGACTTCTATAATTCTCTATTAGCAGCCTTTACCGAGGACGAAGTGGCGGCGCAATTGGCCGAAATGAACTTTAGCCGCCTGTTGATCGATGTTCCCGATGACCGCCATTGGGTGGTCGGAGGCCGCGTGTATTAGAGATCGTATCGAAACCGTTTTTGATCTGGCACACTGCGTGGCTCTATCCACGCCTACCCGTCTGGCGGACGTCCGCATGGGGGACTGATGTATGAGCTAATGCGGTTTGGCCTCAAAGAGATGACTGAGTGTGGCGCGGCCATCCGACGGTTGGGTGGCGACGCGTCAGACCTCCAAGGTGTGGCTTCTAAGATTGTTCACTTTCTCTACACGCATCTGCTAGATGAAGCCGGGCGTCCGGCGTGTGCGCTCATCCGCGCCTTTAAAACCCATCGCACAACGCTTCTCGGTCCGGAATTGCAGGGCGTCCTCGGCAAGAAATTGCCGTCGGGTGCGCTTACGTCCTGTGAAAAATGCTTTGTGCTGGTCGCATCGGCCGGTCAGGAGGCGGACTGGAACGATCGGGCGCTGTCCAAGCACTTTAAAGCGATCCCCCTGAGGGGCGATACATTCGTCGCTCAGTTTCCAATGTTTTCGCAGCTCCTCACGCAATTCGGCGTCGATCTGCACACGTTTCTTAAGCCCAGCTCCAATCTCTTGGTTGACCAGGAACAGCACAGCTACAATGTATTTTACGTAGAAGAGGCGGTGAACAGCCCGTATATTCCACATCAACGGGAATTTGTCCTGCCGTACCGCATTCAATCGGTCCTCGGCTTCGGAAGCTTGCTTCCCTCGGGAGAAATATTCGCAGTCATTCTCTTTTCCAAGGTATCCATTCCTCGAGAAGTGGCGGATCGCTTTCAAACTCTTGCCCTGTGCTCAAAGATCGCCTTATTGCCGTTTGAACGAGACTTTGTATTTTCTTAGAGTCGTCCGAAGTGGAGCGTCATGACGAACGACCCGACTCGAGAGATAGAACGGCTGAAGGCACGGATCGCTGCGCTTGAAGAACTCTTGGAAGTGCATGAGCATTCCGTGATCAAGCAATGCGAGCAGCTTGACCATACAGTGCAGGCGCTTCGACTGCAGACGGAGGAGCTGACACGGTCGCAACAGGTGCTCCGAGAGTCCGAATCGCGGTATCGACTGCTGTTTGAACATAATCCCAATCCCATGTGGGTCTATGATCTCGAGACCCTGGCGTTCCTCGCGGTTAACAACGCCGCCATTCAACACTATGGCTATTCGCGTGAGGAATTCCTCGCGATGACGGTCAAGGATATACGTCCACCGGAGGATGTTCCGGCTTTAATGGAACGAGTCTCACGAGTGACCGACGGTTTTGATGCTGCGGGGTTCTGGCGTCATCGAAAGAGGGATGGCACGATCATCGATGTCGAAATCGCGGGCCATACCGTCACCTTCGGCTGGCGGTCTGCTGAACTTATTTTGGTCAGAGACGTAACCGACCGTAAACGGGCGGAACAAGCGATTCGGGCCAGTGAGGAGCGATTTCAGGTCTTCATGAACAATAGCCCGACGGTGGCATTTATGAAGGATGAGGACGGGCGATATCTCTATGTCAATCAGCTCTTTGCACGTTGCTTTGCCGTGTCGGCAGCAGAATGCATTGGCAAACGGGATGATGACATGTGGCCCGCGGATGTCGCAAAACGGTTGCGCGAGAACGATAAGGCCGTGCTGGCCGGCGAGCAGGTCGTTGAATTGGAAGAAGTCGTGCCGACACCGGATGGGAAGCCCCACTATTGGCTGGTGTTTAAGTTTCCATTTCGCGACTCGTCCGGCCATAAGATCCTTGCGGGAATGGCGATCGATACGACGGATCGGAAACGACTGGAGGTTCAACTTCGGCAGGCGCAAAAGATGGAAGCCATCGGTCAACTCGCGGGCGGCGTCGCGCACGACTTCAATAATTTGCTAACGGTCATATCAGGCTATAGCGAACTCTTACAGCATCATCTGCGTGATGACGAGCCGCTCCGTAAACAAGTCGAACAGATTAAAATTGCCGGCGATCGAGCCTCTGCACTCACGAGACAGTTATTAGCATTCAGCCGGCAGCAGGTGCTTCGGCCCATCGTGTTGGACCTGAATGTCGTCGTGACGAATCTCATGCAGATGCTCCCACGACTCATCGGCGAACATATCGCATTGAAAACGTCGCTGGCTCCGCAGCCGACCTTCGTCAAGACCGATCCCGGGCAGCTTGAACAAGTGTTGTTGAACTTGGCCATTAACGCGCGAGATGCTATGCCGGACGGCGGGACGCTCACGATCGAAACCAGCAATGTGGCGCTGGACGAGGCGGCGTGCCGCCGGCTGGGAACGATTTCGCCCGGTATGTACGTGCAGTTGACGGTGCGCGATACCGGATGTGGCATCGATGCCGCAACCCAACCTCGGATTTTTGACCCATTCTTTACGACGAAGGAGCTGGGTAAGGGCACGGGACTCGGGCTGGCCACGGTCTATGGAATCGTCACGCAAAGTCAGGGTGCGATTTCAGTGAATAGTGCGCCGAACCATGGCGCTTCCTTCGCCGTGTATTTTCCCAAGAGTGAGGTCGAACATGAGCCGCCGAAGGATGGTACGACGTCTATGGAGCCGCAACCGGGCTGGGAGACCGTGCTTGTTGTCGAAGATCAGCACAGCGTCCGTGGATTCGTTCGGAACCTCTTGGCGCTGAACGGCTATCGGGTCCTGGAAGCGGCGGATGGCTCCGAAGCCTTGAGAATATGCGGGCAGCATGCCGACGACATTCAACTAGTCGTGACGGATCTTGTCATGCCTGGAATGAGCGGACGAGAATTGGCTGAACGAATCGCCAAGGTGAAGCCCAAAGTCAAAGTCCTATACATATCCGGATATACGGATGATTCCGTGGTGCACGCGGGAGTGGCTCAAGCCGGCATGGCATTTTTACAAAAGCCGTTCAGTCCGAAGGCGTTCACGCACAAGGTGCGCGAGGTGCTGGATGGAACCTGACAGGCCGGCCGTCGCACGTCTTCTTCTTGTTGCCTTCACCATCCTGGCCATCTTGGCTGATTGTCTTCCCGCCGCCGCGCAACTTGACCGGCTCAGAAAATCTAAAAAGGATGCGGAAGCCACTCGCATGGAGCCAGCGCCGTCGGCCATCATTCCTGCCGGGGAATTCTGGATGGGAGTCGATGGACTGCAAGGATTGGATGACGAACGGCCGCGGCATCCGGTGACTCTCGATGCCTATGCGATGGATGTGCATGAAGTGACCGTGGCTCTCTACTCGATTTTCTTGAAAAAGACCGGCCGGATGCCGCCGTTATTCTGGGACACAGTTGATGCCCAACAGCATGCCGATCGTCCAGTAATCGGCGTAGATTGGGAGGATGCAGATGCCTATTGTCGATGGGCAGGCAAGCGTCTTCCGACGGAAGCGGAATGGGAGCACGCGGCTCGCGGGACGGATGAACGTCATTATCCATGGGGCAATCAGACGCCAACTCCGGAGTACGCCAATTATGGAATTGGCGCCCGCTTCAGTTATGGCCAGACGCTCATGCCGGTCGGACACTATGATAAAGGGAAGAGCCCATACGGATTGTACGATATGGCCGGTAATGTCTGGGAATGGGTGCAGGATTGGTACGCCACCAATTATTACGAAGTCAGCGACAAGCACAATCCACGCGGCCCTGAGGTGGGACAATTCAAAGTCTTGCGCGGAGGGTCATGGTCCGAGCTGCCGAAGTATCTGCTCACGTATGGACGCTTCAAGCTGCCGCCGAATACCCGGAATAGTTATATTGGCTTTCGGTGCGCGAAATCGTAGCAGGATGCTGAATAGTCCCGAACTACCGGAGGCCACCCCTCTCTCGCTACCTCACGGTGTCGTTGTGAATTAAGTTTCCATATAATATTGCGATGGCATTCCTCTCTATTACTGGTTCGCCAAAAGTCCTCTTCGCGGGTGAACCGAATAGGTCGGCGCTTCAGATATAAAGTCAGTACAGCTTCTCAAAAAAGACTATCCAAAGGCCTAGGCGTAGTGAAACCGCAACGTACCCGCGGAGGTATGCTGCGGCTTTTCATGAGCCGAGAACGTAGTTAAGGATCGTTTTCAGGGGCCCCCTAGGGACGGAGGAGGACGGCGGCAATCACCAGCACCGTCAACGTCGCGAGAACGGCCAGATAGATGGTCACACTTCGATCGCTCAGCCAGGCCGTTTGCCAATCTTCCGGATACAGCGTTTTTCCCAGGATGTAGAGGTCTTGATCATAAACTCCCAAGACCCGTTCGATCTCGATCAGCGCCTGCTTCGCCATCCGATGGCGATTGCGTTGCTGGAGGATGAGATAGGCAAAGATACTGGAAAAGAGGGAGACACCAGTGATGGCGAAAAGCGCGGTGGTAAAGTCGGGGCGTGGTCGAGCCGGCACGGCGACCATAGTCACAAGGAGTAGAACCAGAAAGGCGCTCGCAAACGCGGTCAACCGCATCATTTGTTCGCGCCGCCGGAACACTTCTTCCTTGTACCAAGGATAGAGAACCTTCAAGACTTCCAGTTGTTCTTCCCGTAGGGCTTCCGGCATCGTTCTCTATCGTTTGAGATGGTCAATGAACCATTCCGCAATCATCGTTGTCATCCTACGAAAGTCCTCGCCTTTTGTAAATCCGTGATCCGCGCCTGTTAAGAGCTCCAATCGTGTGTCGCCTCGAATGGCGTCGATGAGCCGGCGGCTTTGATGGAGCGGTACTAACTCATCGCAGCTTCCCTGGACGATTAACGTCGGCGCCTGTATCGATTCGGCCGCTTTGTAGGCATCATACGTCAAGCAGTCTTCGTAGAGATGGTATTTCAGCGGCACCGGTTGTGGACCGCCGGCCACGTTCGGAATTTCATTACACTGTTTCCAATGCGCCATTCGTTCGTCGCCAAACTCCAATCGCAAGGTCTCCGGGAAATCAGCGACCGGACATTTCAGGGCTAATGCCTTTAGATTTGTCTGCTGGGCAGCCACAAGAATGGCCACCAAGCCGCCGAAGCTCGATCCCATGAGGCCCAGGTGCCAATAACCCCTTTCAGCGACCAGTTTCAGAGCCGAGCGGGCCTGATCGATCGCTGTGGTCAGGGTGATTTGCTCAAAGGGACCTTCGCTATCGCCCTGTCCGAAAAAATCGAATCGAAACGTCGCGATCCCCTGCTCAAGCAGTAGACGAGTCAGGGTCTTATTGGTCGTGCTGTTCTTGTTGGACAGGAACCCATGGCATAGGACCACGAGACGATCGGTTGGCGTGTCGGGGGTTGCGAGAACAGCTTTCGTGCGATGACCGGAGGAGTCGTGAAATGTCAGTGATCGTTCCATGGCGCATTGTACCAGATTGAGAGGGCGGCTCAGAGTGGTCAGTGGTTACCGAACAAATCGCCGAAGAGTGTCGACATCAACAAGTCCGGTGATCGATTCCCCATCCTGCCGAATGAGATCCGGTACGCTGCCCAGCCCACGATCCAACCACGCTTCGTGCCACGCCCTGACCCGTTCAACTGCGTGCGTCGTCATTGAAAGGTCAGGAACTCCTGCCTCACGAGCGAGATCCTGAATCACCGATCGATCCGAAATATCGGTTCCATGCTGCCAGAACACGCGATACAGCGACGTGGCGAGACGGTGAGCCTTGGAACGGTCCTGGTCCATCGCCGTGGCGACGGCCGCGGTTGCCTGTGCCGTGTTCGGCTTCCCCCGAGGGAGTGCAATGGGGACCTCGGGTGCAAGCCGCTGGACGAATTGAACCTCGCGCGCGAGTTCAGATGCGAACGTGGGACCGGCGTGTGCCATTGGAGCGGAAAGATGGGGAGCGTGCTGGACGCCACGCCACTCGATCCGGTCGGCAAATCCCAGCGCCATAATCCTTTCGCCAAAGGCGTAACAAAAGGGACAATTGAAGTCGCTGTACAGCACGAAATCGAGCATCATGCGTGCTCCCGGCAGCACGCAGGCTTTTGAAAAGCCATCCTACGCCAGTGAGGGTTCATTGCTCATCGACGAATATGACGGCACCAGGAGCGCACTTTAGGATGTTCAAAAAGGCCACCCGCGCGGCCGCAGCGAGCGACGAGGCGAAGCGTACTCTCTCGGTACGTTGAGCCTCTGAGCGACGCGAGAACAAAGCTGGAGGCCTTTTTCAACATCCTGCTAGGCTGGCGGGCGTTGAACCAGCAGTAACCCAACCTTGGCGCCGAAGACGCCGACACCGATAAACAGAAGCGCTGCCGTGGTCCAGGATACGATCTGGACGAGAGTCGAGCCTAGGTTGTACTGCCACACGAGGGCCGCAACCAAGGCCAGCCCGATCGTTCCGAACGTCAGCGTCGAGACTTGCACGACCCGCCATCGCCCGGCAATTGCTGTGAGTGTGGCCAAATACGGTCCGCGTTTTTTATTGCTGGCGACTCGTCCTACCGCCAGGCTCATCGGCAGCAGGTGCGACAGCGCCCCGAAGATGGTCTGAACAATAAAGCCGATGAGCGCCAAATGAGTGTAGGCCACCAGATGCAATCGTCCGAACGGGACGCCGGGCGGGTCCCAGAGAAAGTTTACCGATACCAAGATGCCCGTCGGAATGACCAGGACCAAAAATAATGTGGCCAACAGAAAGTGCTCGGCGGCGATGTTCGAGGGGCGGCCCGCATCCATCCAGGTTCGCACGATGTTATAGCTGTAGAGGAGGACACCGGCGAACAGAATCACGCCCGCGCCGATTTGCACCCAAAGGTTCGAGAGCAGAAAGCCTGTGATAAGCAGAATCACGCCGGAGGGCAGGATAAAAAACGTGAGTCTGGCAAGGCGCGGACTATGTAGCCGGGTATTTAAGACCGTTGGAAAGAGATTATGCATGGTCCCGATGATGGTCAGGGTAACGAAACCTAACAGGTTGAGATGGATATGGGCGAGGCGGCCTTGTCCGAGAAACGCCACGGGGAGCAGGCGGAAAGCCATCGCAAGACCCATACTCAGTCCAGCCACTAACGCAAACAATGCGACGCCGTACAACCATAAATTCAGCGGTGGTGATATCAGACTCTTTCGAGATTGGCGAATGGCATCACTCAAGAGTGACAGAAATGCTACCAGAACGAACAGGCCGGACACGCCGACAATCGTATAGTGTTGCAGCCAGAAGCCCACCAGCACGCCGATGGTGCCGATATTGATCAGCATGAAGAGTACCGGATGAGACTCCGAGCGATCCCGGCCAGTCATCAGCAGAGGCGGAATAAAGGCCAGCATAGCTCCAAGAATCATCTGCGCGACACCGCCGATCAATGCGCCATGCACGTGCAGCAATCGCAACATTGGCGGGAGGGGAATACCCCGTGTCATGCCGAGAAACAAGAACAGGCCGACCAGCGAGGAGAGGATGAGCCATGCAAACCCGGTGAGCAAGAATAGCGGGGGACGAAACAGCAAATGCTTCATACGCCTCGATTCATTCAGTCCGGCAAGAAATAAAAGTGATTCGTGGGGCCTTTGCCATGGCCAATGGCCAAGCTGTGCCGGATGGCTTCCGTGAGGTAGGTCTTTGCCGTTTGGACGGCATCGGGCAAGGCTTTGCCCCTCGCCAGTTGCGCCGCAATCGCAGAGGCAAACGTACAGCCGGTGCCGTGCGTGTGGGGGGTCTCGATGAACTCACCCTTGAAGAGGTTAAAGAACTTTCCATCGTACAAGACATCCGTCGCCCGGTCGGTCAAAAGATGCCCGCCTTTGATTAAGACGTTCTTACACCCAAGCTTGTGGATCAGTTTCGCGGCCTGGCGCGCATCGGCAAGAGACTTGATCGGCATGCCGGACAGTTGCTCCGCCTCATGCACATTCGGCGTGATGACCAGGGCCAGCGGAATCAACTCCCGTTTCAAGGCATCCATTGCATCCAGTGTTAACAACGGATGCCCGCTTTTCGATGCCATGACTGGATCGACCACCAAGTTGGTAACATGTTGCGGCCGAAGCATGCGGGCGATGGTCGTCACAATCTCTGCCGACGACAACATCCCAGTCTTGACCGCCGCGACCTCGAAATCATCAAACACCGCATCGATCTGCGCCTCGATGATAGAGGCAGGCAGCTCAAACACATCCGTGACTTCCTCCGTATTCTGTGCGGTCACGGCGGTAATCACAGACATGGCAAACACGCCATTCGCCGACATCGCCTTAATGTCCGCCTGAATTCCCGCACCGCCCCCGGAGTCCGAACCCGCTATTGTGAGTACTTGCTTCAAAGCCATAACAGATTGCACTTACCCCTTTCTTGTTGCCGTTGTCAATGAAACAGGCACCGCGCGGTCATTGGTTTAACATTGCCGACCACAGGGACAGCCTAGGTCTGGAAGTGAAACTCTTATGCTTTCAATACCTCATTTTCAAGTACTCAGTCGTATGTGACCTCAACGCATCATAGGTTGATTTATTATTAGTTCCCGCAAAACGGACAGCAGAGAAATATAATTCTTTGAAGGTGTCGCATGAAAGTCCATCTGGATATTTCGTGTCTGTCATTCGGGTGGTAGGCGAATGCTGACAGAGTGCATATGCCATATTGTTTAACCCCATGAAAGATATGTGAAGCATCTCCACTGGATAGGAGGAGTGGTAGATGAGTCGATTGGTCTTCAATTCTTCGATGAATGGTCCTAAGAGATGCAGCTTTCTTTTTCTTCCCTTATTTCATCTGTGTGGCTGGTAGTTCCTTCCCGCAGGGAACTGGTCCGTTACTGCGCGCGTCGACCGAGCACCTTCTTAGCGTGTGCGGTCTGCGAACAGAGCCTTACTCTTCATCTCTTTTCCCCTCCGTGGCCGGTGTTCCCTATCCCGCAGGGGCTGCAGGGTTGATCCCTCACTGCGCGCGTTCAGCGAGCACATTCTGATCGTGCGCGCTGCGCGAGCAAGACGGGACCACCCTGCAGTCCCTGCTTCTTCCTCTTCACACCGGCCACTCTTCCTCCTTCCACGCCATTTCCCAGAACATCCACTCATACCGAGAGCTGATGATGAATGCCTCTTCCATGCGTTTCCTCTCTGCTGCACTTGCATCTTTTGCCCACCGGTCCACCTTGGCCCGCATCCACTCTTGCACTTCAGCAAACTGGGGCGACGCATAAAGCATGAGCCAATCACGGTAGGGATGACCGGCTTTGGGCGTCCCGTTTCGCAGTAAACGGTTCCCTACCACACAGTAAATCCAGGCACAGGGGAGGGCGACGACGGTGGCTTCAGCCGCGGTTCCGCTTTGGGCGATGCTCAGCATGTGTCGTGTATAGGCATAATTGGTTGGCGCCATCGGGACGGATGACATGTCCTTCGGCGTCATCTTCCAGCGCTTGCCATAGCTTTCATGCAAGCCGCGTTCAGTGATGATCGTCTCCTCGACCAGTTTGGCAAAGCGCAAGGCGGATTCCGCATCCGGCGCCTTCTGGGCTCCTGCCGCAAACACGCGCGCGAGGTCACCCAAGAAACGCGCGTCCTGCAAAATATAATATTTAAACTTCCGTTCAGGCAGTGTGCCCGTCCCAAGAGCGACGACGAAGGGATGTTCCAGCTGCGCATCCCAAATCGGCTGCGCTTTCTTTCGAAGTTGACCGCTGAACGACATAGGCACTCCCTAAATACAGGATGAAAAAAAGCAGGATGCTCAAAAAGGCTATCCAGCAAGGCCGCAGGGAGTGTGGCTGCCGAGCGTAGCGGAGCTACGTTGAGGCGGGCACACGACCGAGAACGATGCTGGGAGCCTTTTTCCACATCCTGATTAGGCGATTCCGCCCTGGCGCGCCGCCAACGTATCCGGCAGCCACGGCCGTGGGAGGCGATTAAGTCCTGCGAGGGCCGCCACCATGTAGCATTCAGCGAGCGTCGGGTAGTTGAACACGTTATCGACGAAATAATCGATTTTGCCGCCATGTGCCATCACGGCTTGTCCAATGTGAATCAATTCTGTGGCGCCCTCTCCAATCGCATGCACGCTCAGCAATTGTCTCGTCTGTTTATTGAACAGCAGTTTCAGCATGCCGATGTCATCGCCGATGAGTTTGCCCCTCGCGATTTCCTGGTACCGTGCAATCCCCACTTCATACGGCACCTGATTTCGGATGAGTTCCTCTTCAGTCGGACCGACCATGGAAATTTCAGGAATAGTGTAAATGCCATAGGGCAGCAATTGCGTTTTCGCGTCAGAGGGCAACCCAAACGCATGACACGCCGCGAGGCGACCTTGTTGCATGGAGGTGGATGCCAAGGCCGGAAAACCGATGACATCTCCAACCGCATAGATATGGGCAACGTTAGTCTGGAAATGCTCGTTCACGTGGAGCCGTCCTCGTGCATCGGGCTGAATGCCAACCGTTTCCAAGCTCAGGCCATCTGTCGCACCAATTCGCCCCGCTGAATACATCACCATCGACGCTTCGACTTGCTTGCCGCTGCCTAACTTAACAACGACCTGCCCGTCTGCCTGCCGCTCAATGTGCATGACTTGTTCATTCAGATGGAGGCCGACGCCGATTTCTGCCAACTGGACCTGCAAGACATCGATGATCTCATGATCGGCGAATTCCAGCAGGCGAGGCCGCTGATCGATCAGCATGACCTTGATACCCATGGTGGCCGCGATCGAGGCATACTCCGATCCGATGACGCCGCCCCCCACGACGATTAAGGTGGTGGGGAGGGATGGTACCGTCAGCCATTCATCGGTATCGATAATCGAGTGGCCGTCAAAGGGTACATCGGGCGGGCGGGAGGGTTTAGACCCCACGGCGATCACAATATAATCTGCCGTGTGCTCAACTGTGCCCTGTGCGTGTGCAACAGCTACTCGATGGGCATCGAGGAACCGGGCGGTCCCGAAAATCAGATCCACCTGATTGCGTGCCATCTGTTTTTGGATAATGTGGATCTCTTCGGTGATGATGTGCTGGCAGCGGAGGGCCAGATCTTCCATCGTGATGTTGTGTTTCAGACGATAGGTCGCACCATAGACGGTGCGTTGGTGGAACCCGGACAAATAGAGGACGGCTTCGCGGAGCGACTTGCTGGGAATCGTCCCGGAATTGATGCACACCCCGCCGACAACTTGCTTGCGCTCGATGATGCCGACTTTCTTGCCGAGCTTGGCGGACTGGACGGCGGCTTTTTGGCCGGCCGGGCCGGTGCCGATCACGAGGACATCGTAGTGCATATGGTGTGGGTCAAGATGCTAAAAAAGGCGCTCAACTGCGTTCTCGACTCGTCGTCATCCTGAACGTACCGAAGAGGGTACGCCTGCAGGGTCCGACTTCGCTTGGGCCTTGTTGAATCATCATTTTGAGCATCCTCAAACCAGTTTATATCAAAGCAGCTACTAAGACGCGGACTTGACCAGCGCGTTGGCGGCTTGGAAGGCGGCTTCCATGTCGGGTAACTGCGCGAGCTCGGGCGTCACTTGAAGGTAGCGAATGACATTATCCTTATCGACGACCATGACGGATCTCGCGAGAATATGCGGGTCTTTGACCAAAAGCCCGTTCGCTTTTCCAAAGTCGCCGCCGCGATAATCCGAGAGGAATGTGACATTGCCAATCTTCGCTTCCTTTGCAAAACGGCCCTGGGCGAATGGTGTGTCGACACTAATCGTCAGCATCTGCACAGTCTTATCGAGCCCGTTATTTTTTTCGCTCAGGTAGTGCGTCTGCTGTTCACATACCTTGGTGTCCAGAGACGGCACGATGCTGATAATCCGAACCGTTCCTTTGGTATCTGCAATATTGACGAGAGTGAGATCTCCCTTGGCGACCTGTACATTGGGAAGGGTATCGCCGACCTTTACGCCGCGTCCTTCCAGTGCCAGCGGAGTCCCTTTAAATGTCACTGTGTGACCGTCACCGGCCGACGCCGTCGTTGTGGCAACGGGAAGGTTTTGATAGGCAAAACCCGTATCAGATGCTACACCCGGCCATGTTATTGTGCATCCGGCACTGACGAGGCTCAGCATGGCCGCTACGCTGATCATAGATTTCGTTCGATACATAGATCCTCCTTCGGTCGTGCATAACTAACAGGCTACTCTGAGCGTTGCAGGATGTTCAAAAAGGCTATCCAACAAGGCCGCAGCTGCAGCCAGCACTGCAGGCAAACCCTTCTTCACCCGCCCCTGGTGCGCCGAGACGCATTCTTTCCCGGAGGGGTACATTTAGGATGTCGATAAGGGGAGCACGCAGCCCGGAAGGGACGCGTCTTGGCCCGACTGGGTCGGGTGGGTGTAATGTAGCCTTTTTCAGCATTCTGCTCGGAGACCGTGTCATGAACCCGCCCGTCTGTCAAGATTGGAGAAATTTCGTCAGGAGAAAATTGGTGACGACAGGCTGTTCCCACATGGCAATGTGGCCGGCATCGGGGACCAATGTAAATTGAGATCCGGATATGGTCCGGTGCAGCTGTTCGCCCACTGAAGGCGCGAACACCGCATCGTTGGCACCCCACAGGATCAGCGTCGGGTGCCGGATCTCGCCGATTCGTTGTGCGAATCCGCTTTCCCACAAGGCCAAATTCTTGACGGTCGCTCGGAGCGGTTCGAAGAAGCCGGGGCGTCGGCGATTTCGGGTGGACCGATCAATGACAGCCGGAGTGAGCAGTTCATCGTTGTAGACCATCTCGCTCAGAATCTTTTGAGTCGTTGCAGGTCCCGCGAACCAGTTGGCCAGTTTCAGGATCCACAGCGGAGGCCAGGGCCCCAAGGCCCGCTGCAGCGACGGGCTGGTCAGCTTTTCACGGATGTGATCGGGCAGTCCATCGATCAACACGAGCTTGTCGACACGCTCAGGGTAGGTCAGTGCCATGCCCATGACGATGCCCGCCCCCATGGAATTGCCGACCAACGCGGCTTTCGGGATCTGAAGGGCATCCATGAAGTTCCGCATGAAGTCGACCAATTGAGTAGGCGTATACGAGATGTCCGGCTTATCCGACAGACCGGCACCCAGCACATCGAGTGTGATGACCCGGTAAGAGGACGACAGCGGCTGTTGATACTCCCATTGCCACATCGATCCGCCGAAGCCGTGGACCAGAATGACAGGTGGCCCATCGCCGTTGTCGGTATACGCGATGCGGTTTCCCTCCACCATGACTGTTTTGACCGGCGTGCGATGAATGGCATCGAACCAGTGAGGGATCGAGTGTGTAGGGGCACACGCCGGAATCAGGGTGAGGATGACAAGAAGACCGGGCCAGACGGCAAGAGCACACCAGGAAGGATAGACGCTGATGCAGCGCAAGCAGCTACTCCAACTGAATCAACGTCTCATCGGTTTTGACATCATCTCCGTCTTTCACGTAGATGGCTCGCACTGTTCCATCGATCGGCGAGGGGACTTGGCTCTGCATTTTCATGGCTTCAATCATTAATACCGGTTCGCCTTGTTTAACGGTGTCTCCCATGGCAACCAATACCTTCACCACGCGACCCGGCATGGGGGGTGTAATATCGCCCGGCTTTGTCGGCCTAGGCCGTTTCAGGCCACTACGAGATCCTGCATCCTGTGCTTCCGGTACGCCGGCCAACACTTCTTGAATGGGTTCGATCTGCACTTCTTCGAGTTTGTCGTTCACGCGTATGTAATACGGTTTGCGACCATCCGTCTTTCGACCGGATCCGGAGACCTGAATATGGTAGGTCTCGCCATGGACGGTGACATTGAAGTCCACCGGCGCGAGATGCAGTTCATGGGCGACGGCCGGTCCCTTTTCGGGCGCAGGGACCAATTGTTCGGGCTTCAGCTCGCCGCGTTCGCGCTCCTCAAAGAATTCACGCGCTATGTTGGGGAAGAGCGTAAATGATAAGAGGTCTTCCGTGGAGGTCGCTTTCCCGGCCAATTCCTTTTTCGCTTGCTCTAATTCGGGGTCCAGTTGATCGGCCGGCCGGCCTTTAATCGGATCTTCATCCCCGATAGCCCGAGCCATCACGTCGGCATTGAGCTCACCCGGCGGATGCCCGTACAGTCCCAGAAAGTAGTTTTTCGTCTCGGTGGTAATGACCTTATACCGCTCTCCGGTCAGGACATTAAGGGTGGCTTGCGTGCCCACTATTTGACTGCTGGGTGTGACAAGTGGGGGATACCCCATGTCGGCGCGTACGCGCGGCACTTCATCCATCACTTGTTTCATCTTGTCGAGCGCGTTTTGTTCCGCTAACTGTGCGGCTAAATTCGACAGCATCCCGCCCGGGATCTGCGAATTGAGAATTTCGGCATCCACGCCGTTGAAGTCGCTTTCGAACTGATGATATTTCTTTCGCACGCTCCGAAAGTGATCGGCAATCGGCAGAAACCGTGGCAATTCCAGTCCGGTGTCATAGGGAGTACCCCGCAACGCCGCCACGAGGGTTTCTGTAGGGGGGTGGGACGTGCCACCCGCCAAGGGAGAGACCGCCGTATCGAGAATATCAAGTCCACCTAGCACAGCCATCAAAGCCGACATCGACGCCATGCCGGATGTGTAATGGGTGTGCAGATGGATAGGCGCTCGAACGGCTGCTTTTAATCGTTTCACAAGCTGATAGGCGTCGAGCGGCGCCAGCAACCCGGCCATGTCTTTGATGCAGATCGTGTCTGCGCCCATGTCTTCAAGTCGTTTCGCGAGATCCACAAATCGCGCAAGGCTATGTACGGGACTGACGGTGTAGCAGAGCGTGGCCTCGACATGCTTCCGGCAGGCTTTCACGACCTGCATGGAACGTTCGAGATTGCGGACATCGTTTAAGGCGTCGAAGATGCGGAAGACATCGATCCCGTGAGTGGCGGATCGTTCGACAAACCGGTCCACCACATCGTCGGCATAATGCCGATAGCCGACGATATTCTGACCTCGCAGGAGCATTTGCAACCGCGTATTCGGCATGGCGGCCCGGAGTGCTTTCAGCCGTTCCCACGGATCCTCTTTTAAGAAACGCAGACAGGTGTCGAATGTGGCTCCTCCCCACACTTCCAAAGACCAATAGCCGACGGCGTCCAGCTTCTGGGCGATGGGCAGCATGTCCTCGGTCCGCATTCGGGTGGCCAATAATGATTGGTGCCCGTCCCGGAGGGCGACATCCGTGATCTGAAGCGGTTTAGCCGGCGCCGGTGTCATTTCGAAGGCAGAGCGAGCGGGCGCCTTGCGCCGGAGGGGTTGGTGACCCGCCGAGCGTTGCTTGGGCGGTCGCCGTCGTACTGTCTTGCGTCGTCGAATCGCCATAAATTGCGTAGCCCTTAGCTTGAAGCCGTTAGCTCTCAGCTCTCAGCTTTTGAAATTCGCTGAGGGCAGAAGGCCGGTAACTGACGGCTTTCCTTATAATCCCTCGTAGGCAGCTATCGCTGCAGATATTGCGAGGACAAAATCCTCGGGATCCACGTCCTCGTCATACTCAAACACGTCCGGATGGGTGTCTAAATAGGACGTGTCAAAACGGCCGGCACGAAAGTCGGGATCATTCATGATTTTCTTCATGAAGGGAATGGTCGTTTTGACCCCGCGGAGAACGTATTCTTCCAATGAGCGATGCATGCGGCTGACAGTTTCATCCCACGTTCGGCCCCGAACCGTTAATTTCGCGAGCAGCGCATCATAGTATGGAGGGACGGCATAGTCTTTGTACACCGCCCCATCAATCCGCACGCCGATTCCACCGGGTGACAAATAGGCGGTCACCGTACCGGTGGACGGTCGAAAGTTGTTTTGAGGATCTTCGGCATTAATTCGGCATTGGATGGCGTGGCCTTGCAACGTGACGTCGCTCTGCTTGATGTCCAGCGGCCGTCCCGCCGCGATGGAGATTTGGGACCGGACGATATCGATCGCCGTAATCTGTTCCGTCACCGTGTGCTCGACCTGAATGCGCGGATTCATTTCGATGAAGTAATACGACCCGTCTTGCGCGAGCAGGAACTCTGCCGTGCCGGCATTGTCATAATCCACGGCTTTTGCAATCGCAATGGCGGCTTCACCCATCTCCTTGCGGAGTTTCGGAGTCAGCAAGAGGGACGGCGCGATTTCGATGAGTTTCTGGTGCCGACGTTGGATCGAGCAGTCGCGTTCGCCGAGATGGATGACGTTTCCGTGGCGATCGGCCAAAATTTGAAACTCGATGTGATGAGGACGCTCGATATACTTTTCGATAAAGAAACTGCCGTCGCCGAATGCCGCCTGCGCTTCCCGAGAGGCCGTTTCCATGTTGCTCCAGAGATCTGCGTCGCTTCGCACGACGCGAAGACCCCGTCCTCCGCCTCCGGCACTCGCTTTGATCATGACTGGATAGCCGATACGCCGGCAAAAGGCCACGGCATCATCTACGCCGACAATATCTCCATCCGTTCCCGGGACGACCGGCACGCCGATTTTTTTGGCTAATTCACGGGCTTTAATCTTGCTCCCCATGAGATGGATGGCTTGGGGAGACGGACCGATGAACGTGATACCCGACGCTTGGCAGAGGTGCGCAAACTGGGCATTTTCCGCAAGGAACCCGTAACCAGGATGGATCGCATCGGCGCCGATTCGACGTGCCAAGTCCACGATTTGGTGCATGTCCAGGAAGCCCTGAACGGGCCCGGGGCCGACCAGGTACGATTCATCGGCTTTTTTGACGTAAATTCCGGTCGAATCTTGTTCGGCGTAGATTGCCGCCGTGGCGATATTCAATTCGCGGCAGGCGCGAATGATCCGCATGGCGATCTCGCCTCGATTGGCGACTAGAATTTTCTTAAA
Source organism: Nitrospira sp. Nam74 (assembly GCF_965152615.1). Taxonomy (NCBI): domain Bacteria; kingdom Pseudomonadati; phylum Nitrospirota; class Nitrospiria; order Nitrospirales; family Nitrospiraceae; genus Nitrospira; species Nitrospira sp. Nam74. The sequence goes on from NZ_OZ224220.1 coordinate 1,572,969, forward strand.
CATGGTCTGAGTCATAAGAAATTCAGAGACCAGCCGAGAAAACGGTGTAAGTTAGCACAGGCTCTTGAATATTGTCGATAGAAGGCGAGTGGCGGTCGTAGAGCCAGTAGCTAGGTCGAGTGCTGGCCAAGCGCGCAGGCCCACCCATCGCCCGGGCGTTTTTCACACGCCTTGCTAAAGCAGGCTCTTCAGGCCAAGGACGGTCCCTTCCCAGGAGAATGTGCTTGCCTTGGGGGCCCAGTATCGGGACAGCCGTAGCTCTCTTATGGTTGGGTTGTAAAAGAGAAAAAGTCGGAAAAGAAAAGCTGGTGGAGGAAGAGGAATCTTTTTCCCTCACCAGCTTTTAAAAAGATTACTTGCCCTTAATCAGGACGGGTTTGGACTGCGCGCTGCCGCCGCCGGCGACAACCACGACGAAACTCATGCCGGCTTTGGCATCCGGGACCAAGGCTTCAATTGTCGCGTCATTGACGTAGGTGTAGTTAACCTTGATGCCTGGCGCCGAGCTAAATGTCACGCCGTGTAAGCACTCTTTCGTGCCGAAGTTTTCACCTTTGATCACGATTTTCTCGCCGGGCTGAGCTTCATCCGGTTCTACCTTGGCAATCCGGGGTCGCTTGTTTCGGTCGCACACGGGGTCTTTGCTGACTTTGTTCTCATCAAACCCCTTGATCGATTCCGTATCATAGGCTCCGAACCCCAATCCCTCGACTTGCGTGCTCTCATTGTTACTCTGGGGTTCCGGTTCCTGGGACCATCCGATTGGGACCGGTAGAGTCAACAGCAGTCCTATGATGATGGCCGAACGATAGTGCATAAGGCCTCCTCCATGAAGGATCTCATTATGATGTTGTGATGGATGTATATAGAGGGCCACTATTTCTTTTGCCCTAGAGGGGTATAGCCTTCATTATCGATAATGGTTTGTCCCTCTTTCGTCAGTGCAAAGGCGGCAAAAGCCTCTGCGACTGGATTGGATCCTTGTTTGCTGAGCAAGAGGATGGGACGACGAAGTTTGTACCGACCGTCTTTGACGGGAGGTTCTTCCGGCTCTACCTTGTCGACCGGCAGTAACCGGATTGCCACCCCCGAATTGACCGCTTCGAGTGCGGGGCCAAGCGAGACATACGTGACCGCGGACAGTGGCGGAAGAGTCCCGACTACGGTCTTAATCGCCTTATCATCGGCCCCAATCACTTTTACGCCGTCCGGAATCCTGCCAGAGATACCCAATTGTTGCTCAAATGTTTCGCGGATATTTCGGTTACGGGGCCGGTCGATGAGAAGAATCTTGGTGTCCGGGCCGCCGAGATCAGACCATGATTTTACTTTCCCCGAGAAGATGTCCGCGACCTGCTGAGAAGTGACCTCTTTCGTATTATTCGACAGGTTGACGACCACCGCGATCCCGTCCCAGCCGATCTGGGTGGCATGGAAGTCCGCATCTTCTTGGCCTGTCACGGCGATTTGTGCCTGGCCCGATTTCACCAGGTCGACAGGCTTGGAGTTTTCATCCCAGAGAATGTCGACGTAAGCCCGTGGATTTGCCTTTTCAAAGGCTCGCGTCAGTTGTTCCATGACGGCCTGTTCGGGGCCATTTCCGGCAATCACTAGGTTGCCTGACACCCCTTCAGCAGCTTCCGCAACCAACGCCGCTGAAAGTGTCGCGACGATGAAGCAAAAACCCATCGTGATGCGAGTGAGAAATGGCATGACCCGGCCTTGGGCGGTCGTTCGAGACATCATTGGATGACCCTTACGATCCGCTCTTGTCCGGACTCTTCGGCGAACCTGAAAACACATCAGAAATGGGCGGGGCTGGGGCACGTTTTCCGAACGCGGGAGGCAGTTTCTTAAATTTATCCATTCGCTCATTCAGCATGCTGTAGGCTTTCATCTCAGCGAACCCTGTCTTATGCGTCCCGACGATCTTTGACGCGAATGCTGACATCAGCCGGATAGCCTTTTGCGCGTGACAATGAGGACAGACGGTGTCCTCGGGGCGTGCGCTGAGCGATTGCGTCAATTCAAACTGTTCACCGCATCCTTCACAGTGGTATTCATACCGAGGCATACATAGCTCCCACGGTTTAAAAGAAAGAGGTGTATTATACCTGACCCGTTTGTCGGATCGCTATGGTCTCCATAATAAGCGCCATAAATGCGGCGTCACACATCTTGACCCATCGGATCTCAGTCGGGTATCTTATCCTCTTCGCGTTCGTTTCTGTCAGGTATGGAGGGTGTGATGCCGCTGCTGATTCGGAAATATAAACTCGCCAGTGGGTTGGCTCAGGAAGAGCGAATTGACGATCCCGATCGAATTGACCGGTATCTCCGGATGTTCGAAAAGGACGATCTCAAAAAATTGAACACCGGCGTCAAAGTCTTTATTGAAAAAGATGAGTGGCAGCTCCTGCCCTAGGAAGTCCTTCCGGTTTGAGGTGATTCACCATAATAGTCGACGACCATGGCATGGGGGTGCGTTGAGACCGCCATTTCCCCATGGTAGGTTGATACCAAGAGCAGCTTTCCTGCGTTTGTGAGGTGGGTGTCATGGTGTATTGGGTTCACATCGCGCGATCCATCGATCGGGCGACGCTACACCGAGAACGCTGTTCCGAGGTTCCCTCGAATCATGTGTTCAAGGATTTTTGGGAAGGTGGCTGGTTCGATTACCCGGACAAAGTACGCGCATTGGCCGCGATGGAGCAATCCGGGCTCACCTTCCAGAAAAATTGCTCCTTGTGCAAACCATAATTCAGTGCTGAGTGCTGAGTCGTACGTGCTGAGCAAGACAAGCATGCTCAGCAAGACAAGGCGACCTCTTCTGCTTCTCGGCTCCGCACTCAGCACTTAGCCCTCGTCACTCAGCACTATTTGCGCCAATGCCTCAGCTTGCTCTGCTGCTCACAACCTTCGTCTGGGGCGCCACGTTTCCGGCGACGAAGGCGGTTCTCGAACAAATTCCGCCCCTGTCTTTCCTCTTCCTTCGTTTTCTAATCGGGACCCTGTGTTCCCTCGCCATGCTCGCCTTCATGCGTCAGGGATTGGACTGGGATCGGAAGACATTGAGGCGGAGCGCCATCGCCACGGTCTGGCTGTTTCTCGGCTATGTGCTTCAGACCGTGGGACTTCAGTATACCAGTGCCTCCAATTCAGCGTTCATTACCGCGCTGTACGTCGTCTTTGTTCCCTTGCTCCTCGGCCGTTTCCAGCCGCGTATTTGGGTGTCCGCCGCACTTGCACTCGTCGGTTTGTGGTGTTTGGTCGATCCCACGGTGTTGTTGAACCTTGGAGATGTCCTCACGTTGGGATGTGCCATCGCCTTTGCGGCTCACATTGCTTGTTTAGAATCGTATTCGCGTGAAGGTGATCCGCGTTCTTTCTTCATCTGGCAGTTGATGCTAACGAGCAGTATTCTTTTGCCGACCATGTCACTGGAGGCGCCGCCGCCCGGTGCCTTTGCTCCCACTGCACTCCTCCTCATTTGCCTGATTGTCACGGGCGTGTTTGCGACCGGGGCGTTCGCCGTGCAGGTGTGGGCCCAGCGACTCGTACCCGCCCAACGCGTGGCGCTGATCTTCTCCCTTGAACCTGCGTATGCAGCCTGGCTGTCGTGGTATTTCCTGGGTGAGCAGATGAACGCGCGGGGATTGCTGGGGAGCGCCATTATTCTCACCGCGGTGGTGATCGGTGCCCTCGCTCCAGAAGTGGAGAAGTTGGTGGAATCCGCCGAGTCACCGGCCGCTTCCTAACGGGAAGACTGATGGCGCAGAAATTCGGCAATAGCCGATGGGTCAAAGAAGGCTTTCTCGACAATCGCGTGCCGGGGAGTGTCGTGGGACGGATAACGTTTGCGGCACTGGGTTCTGTCGATGTGTGTCTCAAGGGCGACTTCAAAGGCGAGATTGCGGGTAGGGCGATTCGCTTCCACAACAGCCGTTTCGAAGATGACGACCTAGCCGGCCATGCACTGGCCGATTTTGAAATTCCGCAAGTCGGGGAGGTGAGCCTTATCTCCTTCGATCCGCATCCTAACCTGTCGCCGCACCCCTACATTGAATGGTTTTCCATTCGTAAGAATCATTATCGTATCGAGCTGAACCCTGATGATGCTTCGATCCTTTCGGATGAGGAGGCGGCCGGCTTAGATGCCGACAGTACGGCGATTCGGGAGGGGCTCAGCAGTCAACTTCGTTCTACGCGCGATCGAAGCGATTCCGACTGGGTCTGACTGACACGACTCATACATGGTTCCGCAGCATCAGTTCCTTCGGGTGCGGATTGAGATACACTTGTTGCTGTAGATACGGAATCTGGAAGAGTCCCACATAGTGCTTGATGAGGGTGATGGGTACGATTAAGGGCACCAGCCCGTGATGGTAGTCCTCGATCACATCGTGAAGTTCGCGCTTGCGCGCCATATCGAGTTTTGAGCTGAAATAACCGACGATATGCTGAAGGACATTGGCGTGCTTTCGCGCCGTCACCTTGACCGTCAAGGCGTGCATGAATTCTGTGCCGTACCGCCGAGTGAGTTCACGCATCGGATAGGTCTTTGCATCTGCCACCAGACGCCCGAGTGCCTGATAGCGATCTCGGCTGTGTGCGAGTAACAGCATTTTGTGTCGAGTATGGAACTCAATGAGCGCGGCACGAGTGGTGCCGCGTGATCGAAGGTCCTGCCACCGGCGATAGCAAAAAATCCGTTCGATAAAATTTTCGCGAATGATTGGGTCCTTCAGTCGGCCTTCCTCTTCCACCGGCACGAGCGGAAAGTGTGCCATGAATGTCCGAGCAAACACGCCGACTCCTGATCGCACCGGCATGCCGTGTGAGTTGTAGATCCGGACTCGCTCCATGCCGCAGCTCGGTGAATTATGTTTGAACACATATCCGCAAAGATGTAAGGCCTCAAGTGCCTGCACTCGCTCTTTCGAAAACCGCTCCATCATCACGGTATGATCAATTCCCGTCCTGACGCTCATTAGGCGCGGTGAAGTGGTCCCACTGACTAAGTGGATGGGTTCCCGTGGGACGCCTAATCCTGCCTCCACCTCCGGGCATACAGGCACCCATTCGACATGACTCCCGAGTACATCAGTTAAAAAACTGTCGCGCTTATGACCGCCATCGAACCGCACAGCATCGCCAAGCAAGCATTGGCTGATCCCGACGCGTAGTGTCGTGTCATTGGGAGAGCCTTTTGACTCACTGCACCCAGTGAACATATCCGTGCGAGAGTTCGTCATCGTCCCACGTTGTTGCAGATTTGCATCGATCATCACCTGCCAATAGGTCGTTGCAGGAGTAGAGCCAACGATAGTCTTATGCGGAAGTGCTTTCAAGTTGTGCCAATGCCATCAACAATGAGGGGTATCGGAATTCGAATCCATTGTGTAGCGCCACTCTAGGGATCACCCTCTGGCCCGTCGTCATGAGGGTGGCGAGTTCGCCGAGGACCAGACGCAGTGACCATGCCGGGACGGGAAGCCAGGATGGTCGCTTCAGTACGCTTCCTAACGTGGCGGCAAATTCACGCATCCTGACGGGTTGAGGCGCCACTGCATTGACTCCACCCGTGATGTGAGGGGTGGTCAGAAGCCAAAGGATCAGCCCAGTCAGATCGTCCAGGTGTATCCAGGATATCCATTGAGTGCCGGGGCCGATGGGTCCCCCCATAAATAACCGAAAGGGCAGCAGCATCGGCGGCAACGCGCCGCCGTGCTTCCCCAGCACCATGCCTGTGCGAAGACACACGACGCGCGTGCCCCGCTGCTCGGCCAATGTGGCCTCTTGTTCCCATCTGCGGCACAGGTCCGACAGAAACCCTGACCCGGGTTCCGCTGTTTCGTGCAACGGCTGATCGTCGCGCGGACCGTAATACCCGATTGCCGAGCCATTAATCAGGATTTCAGGAGCCCGCGGGAGTGCAGATAATGCCTCGATGAGCAGTCGGGTTGGCCCCACACGGCTCTCAATCAGGGCTTTCTTTCGTGTGGCTGTCCAGCGCCGGTCGGCGATTGGTGCGCCGGCAAGATTGATCAAGGCGTTCGCGCCTCTCAATGCATCTTCCCAATTGCCTCGCGTGATTCCATCCCAGTACACCATCCTGACTCTTGAGTCGGCTGCTTTCTCGTCTCTTCGGCGTGAGAGCACGGTCACGTCATGGCCATGTTCGATCAAGAGAAGACACAGGGGCCGCCCGACGAATCCCGTTCCACCGCTGACTACGATTTTCATGATTCACTCCTTCGGCGCTGTTATCCATGGTGCCACAGGCTTGAGGAAATGTGGTGGTTGAGTCCTTCTATTTCCGATCGTAGTGAACGTACTACGATTCTTCCAGCACTGTCTCGGTCTTTGCGATAAGCGCACTTTCAGACGATCACCGTTCAATTGACACTCCCCTTCACCAGTCTTTAGAATGCCACTCCTTATGAACGATCGATTTCTGAAAGCCTGTCGACGCGAGCCGGTTGATTGTACGCCCGTTTGGTTTATGCGCCAGGCCGGACGGTACATGAAGGAATACCAGGCAGTGCGCGCGACACGGTCCATCCTTGATGTCTGTAAAACGCCTGAACTGGCGGCCCAAGTCACGCTCCAACCCATCGACCGGTTTGCTCTCGATGCCGCCATTATCTTTGCGGATATCCTGTTGCCGCTGGAAGCCATGGGGCTGAGCTTGAAATTCACTGAAGGCGAGGGGCCGGTCATCGATAATCCAGTCCGAAGCCGGGGGGCAGTCGATGGTTTGAAGACGATCGATGGCGACGAATTGCGCTACGTCTCTGACGCAATTCGGCAAGCGCGACAAGCTTTGGCTGATCGTGTCCCGCTGATCGGGTTTGCGGGCGCCCCGTTTACCTTGGCGAGTTATGCGATTGAAGGCGGCGGTTCGAGAAATTACATCGAAACCAAATCCATGATGTATCGCGAGCCCGAGGCATGGCATCGACTCATGGATAAACTGGCTCGTGTGGTGACGGGATATCTGCGGCAGCAGATTCAGGCGGGAGCACAGGCTGTTCAAGTGTTCGATAGTTGGGTCGGCTGCCTCTCTCCCGGAGACTATGCGGAATATGTTCTGCCCCACGTGCAGCTCATCTTTGAAGGATTACAGCGCGAAACGGTTCCGTTGATTTACTTTGGAACCGGCACGGCTATGCTCCTGCCTCTCATGCACAAGGCCGGTGCGAATGTGCTTGGTGTAGATTGGCGCGTTCAGATAGATGACGCCTGGGCGACCATCGGACATGACGTGGCGATCCAGGGCAATCTCGATCCCGTGGTCCTCTTTGCACCACAGCATGAGATAGAGCGTCGCGTCGAAGATATCCTTGAGCGCGCAGGGAGGCGTCCCGGGCACATTTTCAATCTCGGACACGGGATTCTTCCCAACACACCGGTGGAAAACGTGGCCGCCGCGGTCGATCTGGTACATAAGCTCAGCCAACAGTGAGTGCGCGGGTTAACAGAGAACAGTAAAAAGGCAATGTGAGGATCCCGCTCACTTTCGCGTTCGACCTTTAACTCATTATTGGCAATGATGTCGAGATCTTCGAATTCCACCGCGGTACTCCTCATGGCCCTAGGCGGGCCGGACAGTGTCGAAAATATCGAGCCGTATCTCTTGGATGTCCGTGGAGGGCGGCCGACCCCTATTGAGCTGATTGAAGAGATACGAGAGCGCTATAAGCTGACCGGCGGAAAATCACCGGTCCTCGGGATTATGCGTGAAGTCGCGACGCTTCTGGAGCAAAAGTTGAATGTCGCTGGAACGGAAACCTTTCGCGTCTACGTCGGCATGCGCCATTGGCATCCGTACATCAAAGATGCCTATGCCGAGTTGATGGGGAGGCGTCCGGACCGGCTGATCGGCATCTGCATGGCTCCGCAATATTCGGCCTTGAGCATCGGCGCCTACGTCAAAAAGGTCGAAGAGGCCAGAGCCGCAGTCGGGGGCGAATTTCCCATCAGCTACGTGGAAAGCTGGTACCGTCATCCGGGGTTGATCCATGCAATCGCGGAGAATATCACCCAGGCGTTGCAAAAATTTCCCACTGCGGTACGACCTCGGGTGCCCATTATTTTCACCGCACATAGTTTGCCGGAGCGGATTCTTCAGATAAACGATCCGTACCCGGCGCAGGTGCAAGGGACGATGCAGGCAGTGTGCGGACACTTACGTCCCGTGACCACGCGCTTCGCCTATCAAAGCCAGGGCCGATCCGGTGAGAAATGGCTCGGCCCGACCGTCGAGTCGATGATCGAGGACCTCCACCACCACGGACATCGGCATGTCCTAATCGCACCTATCGGCTTTCTCTCGGACCATCTCGAAGTGCTGTATGATGTGGATATCGAATTTCGGCGGCTGGCGGAGTCTAAAGGTATGCAACTCGAGCGCATAGCGATGCTGAACGCCAGTCCGGCACTCATTACGATCCTGGCTTCACTGCTGGAGGAGCACCAGGCTTCTCTTGTCGGTTAGTTTTGTTCTTGATGTCAGCTCCCTCCAAACATGTCGTCGTTGTCGGTGGCGGAATTACCGGATTGGCAACGGCGCACGCGCTGCAATCACGTGCTGCATCCTCAGGCGTGCCGCTGACCTGTACGCTAATTGAAGCCGACGCCCGATGCGGCGGCAAGATTCTCACCCACCGGGTCGATGACTTCGTCATTGAGGCCGGACCCGATTCGTTCCTTTCGCAGAAACGGTGGGCCTTAGATCTTTGCCGCGAACTTGGACTTTCCGAACAACTGATCAATACGAATGAGGCTCGTGAGAAGGCCTTTGTCTACTCACGGGGACGTTTGAGGCCGTTACCTGACGGCCTCGTAGTCATCGTGCCTGCAAAGTTAGGCCCTTTCTTGCGCAGCGGCCTGGTCTCGTGGCCGGGCATCATGCGAATGGGGTTAGACTTCGTGATCTCGAAGGGCTCCACGACTCAGGACGAATCACTTGCAGACTTTTTCCGTCGGCGCTTTGGAACGGAAGCTTTTGAACGCCTCATCGAGCCCCTGATGGCTGGAATTTATGCGGGCGATGCGGAAGACATGAGCATCCGAGCGACGTTTCCCCGATTCGTAGAGTTGGAACAACAGCACGGCAGTCTGCTCCGCGGCATGCTCGCAGCGAGCGCATCAAAATCCTTGAATGGTGATGGCCTGGAGCGCCGGACGACCTTTGTGACGTTGCAGGGCGGGCTCAGCACACTCGTCGATGCACTCCTGCCCCGCCTCACGACGTCCGGAATGAAAGTCCTATACGGGCAGCGGGTTACGGCTATTCGCGCGCGGTCGATGCGATCGATCTCGACGCCGTATGAGGTGCTTCTGGAAAAGGGATCGCCGATGGCTGCCGATGCGGTCGTCTTAGCCACTCCGGCCTTTGCCTCCGCTGCACTGGTGCGCACCTTGAGTCCTGAAGCGTCGGCCTTGCTCGCGGCTATCCCATATGCCTCGACGGCCACCGTGTCACTGGCCTATCACACGACCGATCTGAGCCCGCTGGTCAAGGGGTTCGGGTTTGTCGTCCCTCGAGTTGAACGCCGAGATTTGCTGGCCGCGACATGGACGTCGCTCAAGTGGCCGCATCGAGGGCCCGCATCGCACACGCTCGTTCGGTGTTATGTCGGCGGAGTGGGCCGCGAGGCGATTGCGTACGCTGATGATTCCTCTATGATCCGACGGGTACGCGACGAATTACAGACCATCGCGGGGATCACCCAGGAACCGGTCTACGCGGAAGTCAATCGATGGGAACGCGGGATGCCCCAATATCAAGTGGGTCATCTCCAGCGATTGGATAGAATTCACAGCCAGCTGCAATCGTACCACGGTCTGTACCTCACGGGATCGGCCTATCGCGGAATCGGTATCCCGGATTGTATCCGAGATGGGACCGAAACGGCTGAGCGCGTGCTTCGCGATGTATGCCGGCTGTCTTCGTAGATGGATACGCTGGATGACGACTTGCGGACAAGCTGGAGAATAGTATTGCACGACCTTGTGAAGAATACGAACCGAGCTGAAGTAGTGAGGTAAAGAGAACAGATGGAAGCGGTCTTATTGGTCGGAGCACTCGTCGGAGTGGTTCTTGCCGGAATGGCATTGTGGCGATGCCGGAATTTTGGAAAGGAGCTTCAGGACTTGAAGCGCGCGCAGTACTACAGCGAGAGCCGGCTCAAGCGGGTGCCCGAAGACATTCGAGAGGCGATTCAGCCGTTGCGATGGCAAGTGGCCAATCTCACATCCGGAAAGCCCGTTCTACCGGAGTTGATCGTTACGGGGCGCCTATATGAAGATGTGACGGCAGAACAAGCTCAACGCCTCATTGAGAGTAGTGGAGGATACCAATCGGATACGCTGCTCGTGGTGGATGTTAGGACTCCCAAGGAGTTTGCTGCCAAACATGTCACGAACGCTAAGCTGGTTCCCTTTGAAGAGCTGGATAAACGGTATCGAACCGATATTCCCGACTCGCGGGAAAAGATTCTCATCTATTGCTCCAGCGGGGAGCGAAGCCGGCTGGCGTGTGACTTGCTGGGGCGTGCGGGCTACACCAATCTGTATAATGTCCGGGATGGTTTGCAAGCCTGGCGAGGCCCGACGGATGGCGAAGGCGAGCTGACCTTCATCAAGCTGGAGCGGCGACGATGATACATCCGTTTACCACACTCAATGTCAGTGGACCGTACCGAGAGCCGCGCGAGCTCGTCTTCTCATACGACTATTCGATACAGCGGCCGAACTGGCCGACGCCAAACGGCGTGCGAGTGAAGGTATCGATCCCGGACGAGCTGGACTATTTTAAGACAAAGATTCTGGGCATTACCGGGGGCAGTCCCGGTCAGCAGATGATTGTCACGCAAATGTTGTCACGGCGGATCGCCGATCGCAAGTTACAGATTGCCAACGAAGAAGGCATGTTCTTAGAGCGAGGCGACGTGATGGTGGGCCCATTTACGGGTCCTCTGTCGCATCTCTTTGCGCAATTGGATGCCTGGATGCAGGAGTCTCAGGCAGCGCTCCGCCAGGAAATTACACAGCGAGCCCGTCTTTAAGTACCTGTACGAGTTCGTGCGGCCGATAAAAAGTCAACAGGTTTTTCACGTCACGCCGTCCCCAGAATCTGTGGACAACGCTGTGGGCAACTCTCTTGCCGTAGTCTAAACGCCTACTCTCTGTTCGGTGTTGGCAGGATGCCCAACTTTTAGGCATTGTATAGCGCGAGATGTCCACCACAAGATATTGGTGTCGTACGTAATTATTCTCGGCTTATAGTTGGCTTGGGCAGAACCTGTGCATAGCTGTGGCTATGAGTTGCCAAACACCCGTCGGAAATGTTTGGAATGGACCCCCGACTCATCGGCAAATCCCAGCGATCCCTGGTCGGGATTCCCGGTATCGTGGAGATCGATCCGGTAGTGGCCACGGACGTGTTCCATCGCAAGCTCAAATGGAACGGCTTGCGGGTATAATTCGCCCGGCGCATGGGCTCCGCGTGCCAAGACACGGATCGCATCGGCAGTTGCATACTGTCGGTCAGAAAAAATGTAAATGTCTGCAATAGCATGTGACCCAAGTTTGTGCCCTGGCGTCGTGGGTGGAATTCCGAGATCGACGAGGGTATTGCTTAGACGCGCCTCGCGAAGTTTTTTCACGAGGCCTACGATCTGGCTGGCAGTCGCTTGTGGCGGGACAAGCAGGCTGACCGCGTTCATATCGGGGACGGTTGCGGCGACAGAAAACATAACGGGAGGGGCATCGGGTTCCTCGTGAATCCGCTGTGCGGCTTCGGGATTCTCTGGAACGGTGCCCTGCTTATCTTTTTTGGGGTTCGGGATGAAGAGCATGATGAGAACCCATAACCCGATAATCACGCCGAACAGCACCAGGGCCGGGTGCGCCCCCGCCCGTTTGCCTTCTTCGTAAGCGTTGCCTTTATCCATAATCAATCGACGCGTGAAATCAGGAGTTATTGGACTCGGTGGGAACCGGCGTACGGCGTTTCGCCTGTCCCCAGAATACATCCAATTCCTCCAAGGTCATGTCCTGAAGCGATCGGCCGGCCAGCGCCGCCTGGGCTTCCATATATTGAAACCGGTCGATAAATCGGTTAATGGTTTTTCTCAGCGCTTCTTCAGGGTTGATCTTGAGAAAGCGAGCGACATTCACGATCGTGAATAAGACGTCTCCAAGTTCCGATTCAACGTGCTCTTTAGCCTCAGTCGACGTTGACGGTGCCGTTGTTGTACTAGCCGCCATTGCGTCACGGAATTCTCGCAACTCTTCTTCCAGCTTTCCCAAGACGGGCGTTAAGTCGGACCAGTCAAATCCTACGCGAGCAGCTCTGGCTTGTACTTGATAGGCGCGCAGGAGTGCGGGAAGAGTTTTGGGAACGCCGTCTAACGCGGAGCTGTCCTGCCCCTTTTCCTCTCGTTCGTTCCGTTTAATCTGTTCCCAGCGGACCTTGACATCGTCTGCGTTGAGGCTTTCTTGTTTCTGTTCCGTGGTCCCGAAGACGTGAGGATGGCGTCTGACGAGTTTTTCCGCCAGGGTATGAATCACATCGTCTATTGAAAATTTCTCTTGCTCGGTTCCGATCTGGGCATGAAAGATCACCTGCAACAAGACGTCGCCCAATTCCTCACGCAAGCGCGTGATATCGGTATGGTCGATGGCTTCCAGCACTTCATAAGCTTCCTCAACCAAATAGGGCTTCAACGACCCATGGGTCTGCTTTCGATCCCAAGGACACCCATCTGGCGCTCGCAGTCTCGCCATCAACTGCACAAGATCGTCAAATGATTTCGACATAGCAGCCGGGTGCTCCTTCTGCTCCTCTTTTATTCTGACCCATCCCAGGCGCGCCAAGACGCCCTAATCCCAGGCGAGCACTTTCTGAACGTGCGCGGTGCGCGAGCATAGAGGGACATCCGATTGCCCCTCCGCTCATCCATTATTATGGATTTCCGTTTGCGATTCAATGTGCCCTGTGGTAAAAATGTGAGAGCTTACGCGTGGATAGAAAATGGTGTCGAGATGAGTGACGAAGAATCTAAAGCATTTGTCATCCGTGATCGTCGTGGTCGGGGAGAGGAGAAGGAGGCCGTTGCTTCCAGCTCTGCCCCTACTTCTTCCGCTGCGCCGTCTTCTGGGGCTCCTCGAGAAAGCGCCACATCAAAGACCGCACCAAGTCATGAAGGCGCTATGCCCGTGACTTTTTCCGGCTTTATCTTTTCCCTCAGCACGTCGGCGATGATGTTGATGGGGGAACAGCTGGATCCGCAACAAGGGAAGATGCCTGTCAACCTGCCTCAAGCCAAAGAGATCATCGACATTCTTTCGATGTTGGAAAGCAAGACACGAGGGAACCTGACGACTGAGGAGCAAGCCGTACTGACGGACATGCTGTATGCTCTGCGAATGAAATACGTCGATGCGGCCTCGGGCACGCACTCGCCCCATTCCTCGTAGCCATTGCTCTGAGCCAGCGCTTCTTTCCTTTTCAAGACGTCGCCGCTTTCAGTTCTCAATCGTCGCAACGCATTTCCATTGGAGCACATGACCGGTGTTTCGTCATTTCACGCTCATCCTGAGCCTCCTCGTTCTTGGATCCCGACCGTCCGTTGACGGCATTGCTATTGATTCATGGCGAGGCGACGTTGACTTCTATGCCAAGCGTGCCGATCCTGCTCAGGAAACCCCAGCACCTCCGTTTGATGCAAGCGCGGCGACAACGCCAACCATCAATCCAAGCCATAGTGTTCGGGCCGTACTATCGGCTGGCTCCGAGGGGATCGCCCTATCTCGTCCCCGCTCGGTGGCCATCCCTGACGAACGACGTGCCGACGTCGAGAGAGGATGGGCCTTGATCCAACGCCGTAACTATCGCGGTGCCATTCAGGCCTTCAACAAGGCCAAGGCTGGGTCATTACACGATCCACGAGTATTTTTGGGCCTCGGTCTGAGTTACTATCGGTTGGTGCAATACGATGCGGCGGTTGAGAATGTAAAGCGGGCCCTTCGCCTCGACGCGGGCATGGACCAGGCGCATATCGTGCTCGGCGATGTCGCGTTCATGCGCGATCAGCTTGCCGATGCCGTCAGCCATTACGAGTCGGCATTGACGTTAAATCCTAATGACGTCTCCATTCAGGACGGACTCTTTCATGCGCGTCGAGCGCAACAATTCGAAGCAGACTTTGCACGTATCGTGACCCCGCATTTTATCGTAAAATGCGCTGAGGCACAGCGCCTGAGGATGAAACGCCTCGCTCATCGGCTGGAAGTCCTCTACGAGGGAATCGGAGAACGATTGCAACATCGGCCGAAGGAGAAGATGATTGTCGTGCTCTATTCCGATGGTGCCTTTCAAGCATTCACAGACAGTCCATCGTGGGCCGGCGCTGCGTTCGATGGCAAAATTCATCTGGCGGCCGGACGCGTGCTACATCCATCACCGGAAGCAGAGGCCACGCTGGCGCATGAATATGCACACGCGCTCGTGCATCGTCTTGCCGGGGGCCGTGCTCCGACCTGGCTGGACGAAGGACTGGCGTTATACTTCGAAGGCCGCGCACCCTCTTGGAGTAGCACGATTCTCGATCGTCCGCAGACTGAATTGACGCCGCTGCATGCCTTGCACGGGAGTTTTCTCAGTCTTTCGCCTCGTGAGGCCACGTTAGCCTATGCAGAAAGTCTCAGCGCCACACGGGCCCTCATTCATCGCTACGGGTGGTCACGAGTTCGGCGCTTGTTAGAGGCCCTCGTGCAGGCTGATGAATTTAGTACGGCATTTGAAACAGTCTTGAAAGAACCCTATCATGTGTTCGAGGCCTCCTGGGCTGCGACGCATCAGCGGAGTCTGTGATGGCAGATCGATTTCATTCGCGATCGGAATCGACCGTAGAATCTCCGCCGTCCAGGGATCTTGCGCCTTCCGGCATACGATCCGCTCCACCGCTTCTCTTTGAGCCGCCCATGTCGCAAGAAGACACGGTGGGGCGTCCTGAAGAAGTGGTCAGCGAACCGGACAGACGCGGTCCGCATCTTCGGCCAGTCTGGGTCGTCTTGCTCCTGCTGGTTCCTTCGCTCGTCCTCACCATGTATTACTCCAAATACGGCACGCCTGGGACGGCTGAGCCTGATTCGCTCCTGCCGACCGCCAACTATGCCTTCGTGTTGTTGCTGATCAACCTGGATCTCATCGGCTTGGTCGTGCTGACGCTGCTCTTGTCCCGCAACTTGATCAAGACGTATTTCGAGCGCCGGCATCGTTTACTGGGGGCCGGCTTTCGCACGAAACTGGTGGCCGCGTTTATCGGGTTCGCGTTGATCCCGACGGTGCTACTGGCGGTCGTTGCGAGCGGGTTGGTGAATAAGGCCGTGGATATGTGGTTCAACACCCAGGTGGAACAGGTGCTGAAGGATTCGCACGAGGTGGCGCGGATGTATCGTGATGGCCATATTGCCCTGGCGGTCACCAGCGCGCGCGCAATTGGCCGCGAAATCTTCCGAGAAGACATGCTGACGCCCGAGCAGCGCGATCTTCTCGTGGCGGCGATGGCGCGCAAACGTGCCGAGCATAATGTCGCCGGCGTGGAAGTGTTTTCTCCCAAAATGGAGACGCTCACGAAGACGCTCAATCCCGACGTGCCCTCGACGGTCCTTGATTTGCCGGTCGGGCAGCTCGTCTTGCAAGTATTGAACAGCAATCGGGAACTTACCTCGGTGCAGGAATCGCAGAACGGGCGTTTGATTCGGGCAGGCGTTCCGATCCCCTCGAATATAAAACACGGCGCAGTGGCCGGCGTTGTCGTGGTGGACGACTATCTGCCCGAATCGCTCTTGGCAAAATGGGAAGCGATTGCCCGGCAGTATAACGAGTACAAGCAAATTAAGGCGATGAAAAATCCAATCAAGGCGGGGGCCTATTTATTTGTCGGCGGCATTACGTTGATGATTCTGTTTGGAGCCACCTGGTTCGGGTTTTATGTCGCTCGCAGTATCACGGTGCCGATCCAACGGCTCGCGGAGGCCACGAATGCGATTGCGCGAGGAAACTTGAATGTGCAAATTAAAGCCAAAGCTACCGACGAGATTGGAACGCTCGTGGATTCCTTTAATCGCATGACGCAGGACTTGCGAATAAGCAAATCCAAATTGGAAGAAGCGAATACGTCCTTGACCCGATCGAACCAGGAGTTGGATGACCGGCGGGCCTATACGCAGGCCGTGGTCGATACGATAGCCGCCGGCGTGTTGTCTATCGATCAAGTTGGGAGGATTACGACGTTCAATCCGTCTGCCGAACGCATTCTTGGCGTCACCGGAGAGCAGCTTCGAGATCGCCCGGTGAACGAGGCGTTCAAGGCACGGGGCTTGGATCTCTTTCAGAGCGCGTACGAGCGGGTGCTGGCGGATGGCCGTGACAGTCTTACGCTCGAAGGTCAAATGGACATCGAAGGCAAGTTCTTGACCGTGGGCTTGAACTTGTCCAGGATGCGGAATGAATCGGGAGAAGATCTCGGGTTCGTTTTTGTCTTTGAGGATTTGACGGAACTGATCAAGGCGCAGAAAGTGGCCGCCTGGCAAGAGGTGGCGCGCCGGGTTGCGCATGAGATTAAGAATCCCCTAACACCCATCCAGTTGTCCGCTCAGCGGCTTCGTAAGAAGTTCTTCGAAAAGGCGCCTGATTTCGAGGCCATCTTCGACGAATCGACCGAAGTCATTGTGAACGAGGTTGGAAGCCTCAAGCAGATGGTCGATGAATTTTCAAAATTCGCGCGTTTGCCGTTGCCGCAAATGGCCCGGCAATCGCTCCATGAGGTCATGCGTGAAGTGGTGGCGCTCTACAACGGCGCCCACCGCGACATCGAATTTCACCTGGCGTTGGATGACCGGCTCCCGCCGTTGAATTTCGACAAGGAGCAGATCAAGCGGGTCTTCGTCAATCTCTTCGACAATGCCATTCAAGCCATGAATCAGAAGGGCAGCGTCTTGGTCACGACGCGGTACGATACGAAGAAACATCGTGCCGTCGTGTCCGTCGCCGACGAGGGGGTCGGGATCAATCCGGAGGATCAGGAGCGTTTGTTCGTGCCGTACTTTTCACGGAAGAAAACCGGCACCGGCTTGGGATTGGCTATCGTGCACCGCATCATTACCGATCACGATGGACAAATTCAGGCAGCCAACAATCAGCCGAAGGGTGCCGTCTTTACGTTTGAATTGCCGGTGGAAGGGATAGCTGTCGGCCGCCAGCATGGCTGACGGCTGATCATTGAAAGCTGATGGCTACATAGTCTCACGGGGGTCCATGTCTGAATCCATTCTAATTGTCGATGATGAAGTGGCGATTTTGAATTCCTTGAGCCCGATTCTTGAGGATGAAGGCTATCAAGTGACGGTCGCCAAGAGCGGCGCCGACGCATTGAAGATCCTAGCGGCCGAGCCGCCCGATCTGATGCTGTTGGATATCTGGATGCCCGAGATGGACGGGCTCGAGACATTGAAGCGCGCCCGTGATCAGATGCCGAAGGTGCTGATTGTGGTGATGTCCGGCCATGGATCGATTGAAACGGCGGTCAAGGCAATCAAGCTGGGCGCCTATGACTACATTGAAAAGCCCTTATCGTTGGAAAACGTGACGCTGAGGATCCGCCATGCCTTGGACCAACGACGACTGGAAGAAGAAAATCAGACCCTCCGAACGAAGGTCGAACGACGGTTCGAACTCGTGGGCGCTTCCCCCGCGATGCAGCGGCTTCGACAATTAATTGCCACCGCCGGTCCCACCAACGGCCGCGTGTTGATTTCCGGCGAGAATGGAACGGGAAAGGAATTGGTGGCCCGTGCTATTCATGTCGCCAGTCCTCGGCGCGACCGGCCTTTTGTCGCCGTGAATTGCGCAGCTATCCCAGAAAATCTCATCGAAAGCGAATTGCTCGGGCACGAACGCGGCGCTTTTACGGGAGCGACTGTGCAAAAGCGCGGGCAATTCGAACAGGCCGACGGCGGCACGCTGTTTCTGGACGAGATCGGCGACATGAGTCTCAATACGCAAGCCAAGGTGCTGCGTGTGCTACAGGAGCAACAGTTTACCCGGGTGGGGGGCACCAAACTGATTAAGGTCGATGTACGGGTGATCGCCGCCTCAAATAAAGACCTGGCGCAGGAAATCGGCAAAGGCAATTTTCGGGACGATTTATTCTATCGGCTCAACGTGCTACCGATCGAAGTGCCGCCTCTGCGTGAACGGCGCGAGGACATTCCCTTACTGGTCCGGCATTTTTTGCATGCGCATGCAGAAGAGCAGGGCCTGAAACCCAAGGAGATCACACCGGACGCGTTGGAACTTCTCAAGCAATGCGATTGGCACGGCAACATTCGCGAACTCCGCAACCTTATCGAGCGGCTCATGATCATGGTGCCCGTCTCTCTCATTGACGCCTCCCATGTCGCCATGTTCATGCAAGTGCGTCCCTCTGCGGTCGCTGCTCCCGGTCAGGCTACTTCCGGCGGCCCTCTGTTAGCCGTGAAGAATTATGATTCCCTCCGGGATGCCCGCAACGCGTTCGAGCGGGACTATATTGGCCGGAAACTGCGCGAACATAACTGGAACGTCTCGCGTACGGCCGATGATCTCCAAATCGAACGCAGTCACCTTCATCGCAAAATTAAGCTTCTCAATATCGAGTTGCGGTCAGAAGGGTAATCGGGGGCCATTGATCGCTATTGCGCCGCGGCCTCGGAAACGCGATGCGATTATGGCTGGTTCTATGGGCCTTCGCGTTCCGGAAGTGAGGCGAGAAAGACCGGCATTGTGCTCCAGATATAATCGATGACCGACAGCACGTAATCACGGGAGGCTTCGAGATTGACCTGCCAGTCTGGAATGGCCTCGTGCAGATCGAGAATAGGTTCGCACTTTTGAAAGCAAATCTCGTTAAAGAGCCGAACGTCGCGATTAAAGTGTTGGCGGATACAGTCGCGGTGGTTGAGTCCCATGGCGACCGGGAGCGTCGCGCTGTCGAGCATATCCAGAGTTAATCGACGTGGGATATGGTTGGAGGGGTCGGTGCCTCTGGCCATGAGGCGCTCACGGATCAAGGGATGGATTTGTTGGGGAAGGGCCTCAGTGCCGGCCGATCCGACGATGTAGGGCGACGAGCGGCCAAGCAAAGATTTCAAGGCATATTCGGCGACCATGCTCCGAAAGATATTTCCGCTGCAAATGAATAAAATGGATGTCATAGGGAAAATGTCTTCTATGCCGTGCATAGCGGATAGTTTGTCATGCCATTGTACACCCTATGAAAGAGGTCGGCTTGAAAGCCATGTAGGGGTATCTTATGATAGCTGGCCATGCCCAAGGTAGCCCGGTCTAAACTTTCCCGACGCAACGATTGGTCCCCTATTCGGGCGCTAGTTTTCGTGTGCCTGCTTGTGTTTGCCACCGGGATGGCCTATGCGTCCTGGAGTCCCGACATTCGTATGCAGCGTGTGCCGATATCTCTTCATCTCGGCGAGGTATCGGTGAACACGTGGTCACAGTGTTTGCGGGAAGCCGCATTTGTCAGCGGTGTTGATCCGGCTCTCCTGCAAGCGATTGTGACCGTGGAGTCCGGCGACCATCCCTATGCCTTCGGCTGGTTCGATCGCCAGGGGACCCGCCGAACGTACAAGGCCGCGAACTATACGGCTGCCGTGGCGCAGCTTGATGCACTCGAACGTCAACAGATTCGTTTCGATGTGGGCTTGGCACAGGTGAACAGCCGCAATCTTGGGGTATTGGAACGACGGACAGGCATTGCTCCGGTACGGGCCTTGGACCCTTGTACAAACTTGCATTTCGCCGGCGTCATTCTTCGCGAGCAAATCGGCCGGCATGGGGCGACCTGGCGTGCAGTGGCAGGATACAATGGCGCCTTGTCGTACGTTCCCAAGGTTCGGCGGGTGTATTGTGCCCGTGTGCCGGATTCATCGGATTGCCATCGCGCAGTGCCGTTATCGGAATTGCTGTGCGAGCCCATTCCCGTGTCCCAGACCGAGCGATACTTTCGCGTCGTCCGCACCCGAGTCTAACGGGATGTTGAAAAAGACCCCGGGCTTCGTTCTCGCATCGTTCAAGGTCTCAACGGAACACAACGGTACGCCTGGGTCTCTCTGTGTTGCGGTTTCGCAGGGAGAAAGAGTGCGCCTGGGCGCGCGTGTGATCTAGCGGCCTTTTTGAACATCCAGCACCTTTCATGCCGCACTCCTCATCCGCCAGTGAATCGACCCAATGTTCGTTGAAGTTCAACCAGGAAGGGAATCTGCCCTTTCAAAATACGTTGAGTCGCTTCTTCGATGGAAAACCATGCCGCGCGATCGACTTCAGGGAAGGTTTGTTGTTGACCCGAGCGAGGCGGCCATTCCATTGAAAAGGTGTTGGAGATGATGGTAGCGGGATCCGCGTCTCCTTCGAATGCCCAGGCCCGTATGACTTTTCCGCCGGATTGTGTGGCCGGTGCCAGCTCGACGAAGGGCGGCTCGTCGGGTTGAACGCCAGTTTCTTCAGTGAACTCCCGTTGTGCCGCTACGAGGGGATCTTCATCAGGTCGGTACTCTCCTTTTGGGATAGACCACGCGCCAAGATCCTTTTTCCTCCAAAACGGGCCTCCTGGATGAACGAGAAACACTTCAAGCGTCTCGTTGCGTCGTCGGTACATGAGCAGGCCGGCGCTTGTTTTCCCCACGAGGGTATTCTAGCAACTCATGGAGAGAGGATCTCTCTACTTTTCTGGAACGAGTACGGTACAATGGGCCCCGTTCACCATGAGTAAAGCTGTCGAACAGAAGCGAATCGTGCCGCGGGTTGGCAAGCTGACCGACGAGATTGAGAAACTGCAAACGCGCTTGTGCCGGCAAGTCGGGCAAGCCATTGCAGATTACGCCATGATCGCCGATGGCGACAGGGTCATGGTATGCCTCTCTGGCGGCAAGGATAGTTATGGACTGCTTGATATTCTCTTGGTTCTGCGGGGGCGAGCGCCGATTGACTTTGAACTGGTCGCCGTCAATCTGGATCAGAAGCAGCCAGGCTTTCCAGCACGGGTGCTGCCTGACTATCTCACCGGCCTGGGCGTGCCCTTCCATATAGAAACACGTGACACGTATTCAATCGTCAAACGCCTTATTCCGGAAGGCCAGACGACCTGTTCCCTCTGTTCACGTCTCAGACGCGGCCATCTCTATCGTATCGCGTCAGAACTGGGCGCGACCAAGATTGCGCTCGGGCATCATCGCGACGATATTCTCGAGACGCTCTTCCTGAACCTGTTTTATAACGGCAAGCTCAAAGCCATGCCGCCAAAACTGCGGTCCAAGGATGGACGCCATATCGTGATTCGACCACTGGCGTATGTGAAAGAGGCAGACTTGGCCGCTTACGCTGTTCTGCGGGAGTTCCCCATCATTCCCTGCGATCTGTGCGGATCGCAAGAAAATTTACAGCGGAAGGCGGTCAAACTGTTGTTGCGAGAATGGGAGGAGCGTGCTCCGGGCTGCAGTGACAGCATGTTCGCCGCGATGGCGAATGTCGCTCCGTCCCTTCTCATGGACCGCACGTTATTTGATTTTGCCTCACTCCGTGCTGCCGGAACCGGCGAAAGAAGCAGCAGCCATGCGTCTGAGCACGACGTCGACGAAGGCGACGCACTTCTCTGAGGGCCGATTGGTGGAGCATGACCCGTGCACATGTCGAAGCATTTCCAATGTGGTTCCACGAGCCCCATCATTCTAGGCTTCTGTTATAAGGTGAGATGAAGGTGGGGAGATGACGAATTCAAAAGCGCCCACGATCACGATCAAAGAATCCTACACCCCTGGGTACACCCCGGTCGCTATTCGCTACATGATGCGGCGCCATGCTGCACGCGATGCGGCATTTTTCCTCCCTCTGCTCAAACCATGGATGACGGTGCTCGACTGCGGGTGTGGGCCGGGCACGATCACGATTGGTCTCGCTGATGCTGTGACTTCCGGAACAGTCGTTGGCGTGGATGTCGAACCCAGTCAAATCGAACTGGCGAACAAGACCGTACAGGACCGCGGATTGCAGAACATTCGCATTCAACAGGCCAGCGTGTACCGGCTCCCGTTTCCTGACAATACATTTCATGCCGTCTTCTCGCATGCCTTGTTCGAACATTTGGCTGATCCTTCAGCGGCCTTGTCTGAGATTCGGCGCGTGCTGATGCCGGGCGGATTGGTTGGGATTGCAAGCCCCGATTGGGGCGGCGTGCTCATCTCTCCGCCGGATGCGCAAGTCGATCAGGCGATGCAGCTCTATACCCTGCTTCAAACGCGGAATGGTGGCAATCCGTTTGTGGGCCGTGAGCTGGGGCCACTGTTACAAACGACGGGATTCGTAGATGTCACGCTCGCCGCAACCTATGATTGTTACGAACGGACGAGTCTCATTTGCGACCTTCTGGCGGAGCGTATCGGGACTTCGGCAGTCCCCGGCGCTGCGCCGGGGATCGGCATGTTAGATGCTATGGCCATCGCAAAACTAGTGCAGGCACTCGAGCGCTGGGCTGAACGCCCCCAAGGGCTCTTCGCACAAAGTTTTGTCACGGCGGTGGGCCGCGCCGACAAATAAGGCTGTATGCCGCTCGAAAATGTCGTGTGGTTCTGACATCCTTGTGCCTTCAAACCTGATTATCTAAGACGGTAGTCTTCACTATGCTCCCTCTGACGAACCCACAGGTCATCGCCAAGCCTTCTGAAAGGATCCCATTGTACGGCCCGGCCCGACATCCCTTCCGTTCGTTATCGCTTTGTTCCAGTCTCTGTCTGTTCCTAATATGCTGGTGCGTACTCGGTCCGATGGGGGCTGCTGACGGGGCGCAGTTACGTGTTCGCAAGGAACTTCTGGTCCAACAGTCCGATCGGGCGTTGATGAACGTGACGGGCCGCCTGGAGTATGTCGATACCATTGCTGAAAAGGGAGACTGTGGGATTCAAGCATCACTTCGCGTCCCGGAGATCAATGTGGCTGTGGTAGGCGAATGGATCAATGCCTGTTCGACGAAACTGGAGCCCAACGAGATCGTGGCGTTGGCTGAGAATGGCGAGGTGCCCATCGAAGGCGTCTTTCGCATTTGGTTCGAGCGTGTTGGCAGCAAGGATGAGGTCTTGTCCGAAGAAAAGGAGTTGGAGCCGTACACCGATGCGAACCCCAAACATGCCATCGAAATCGGCCCCGTCGTGTTGGTCGCGCAGCGACAGTTCTATGATTCGATCCGGGCGATGGAATGGTTCGACTTTGACGTGCATGGTCCCCCGGCTCTCCAGCGCTTGTTGAAGCGAAAAGTCACCATCGAAGGGTATGAAGCCGAGGATGGGACACCCTATGTCTCCATTGAAAGCGCAGGGTCTCTCCCGAACCATTTTCAGCTGAAAGCGGTCCTGCGATCGAGACCGACGAAAACCGAAGACGGCTATACAGCCGTGATCGATATCCTGGATAAACAGAAGACGATCGTGCCGGGGATACGCATCTTCAGTATCGGCGGCACGAAGGCCAATGATTCGTTGAAAAGCCTTAAGAGGAATGCCGAGTTTTCCTTCTGGGGTATCACGCGAATCGATGCAAAAAAGGCGTTAAAAGCCGTGGAAGATGATGCCGGGTACCACATTCCTATCCCGCTTGAATTCGTCCTCCTCGACATTCATAAATAGAGCCGTGAATTTCCCGGCCGAGAACAAGGAGACGGCGCAATCCTGGCCGCCACTCTGCTCTATCGGCGTGGCCATTGCGGTCATGCTGGTCGTTCCGGCCATTCTCTATTCGATGGCGCCGGAAGGACCGATCCGAGAGGGCGATACGGTGTTTGGCAGCGGGCGGCACACGGTGGTCTTGGCACATCCCACCGACTATCAGCGCGCAGGCTACGAGAATACATGCGTACTGGAATTGCGCGACCCGCTATTGGTGATGAGCAGACCGGCGGACTCTCAAGCAGGTCCGTTTCGAGCGCAAGTCCAAGGCAAAACCAAACTCGAATTTCCGTTCTGTCCACCCCAGGCTGAAGTCATCCTAAAACCTTATCATGTGTTTCAGAAGCCCAGTCTGCTGACCGACCTCAAGGATAGTCTGAGCCGGCTCTTCAAGTAGTCGCTTCGCCGGACGGCTCCTGTGCCGACAAGGGCGTGGCGATATGTTCCAGCGAACGCCGTTCGGCTTTGACCCCCAGAAATAACTCCACGATCGCCCCAATCAGCATGCACCCGGCCCCGATCAGATAGCCATAGAACACGCTCGTGGCCGATGTTTCAATCAGCTTGCCGAAGAGCCAGGGAGCCACGATGCCCGCTCCTTGTCCGACGATATAGAAAAAGGCGATCGCCATTGCCCTGATCTCCATAGGAAATATTTCGCTGACAGTGAGATAGGCGGCACTTGCACCGGCGGAGGCGAAGAAAAAGATAATGGACCAGGCCAGTGTCTGGGTGAGCGAGGTGAAATAGCCTTGCCAGAATAAGTAACCGGTCAGGGCGAGCAACAGTCCCGAGACTGCGTACGTGAAGGTGATCATCGGCTTACGGCCGACGGTATCGAAGAAGCGTCCGAGCAGGAGCGGGCCGAAGAAATTCCCGATGGCAAAGGGCAGGATATAGAGCCCGATGGTACTGCTCGGTACGCCATAAAACTTCGTCAGGACGAACGGATAGGTGAAGGACAGGGCGTTGTACATGAAGGACTGCGTGACCATCAACGTGATGCCGAGCACGGTCCGGCGGGGGTACGTGCGGAACAATTCCCGGATCACGGTGCGGAAGGTCGCATGCGACTGTCGATGCACGGTGATGGATCCTTCTGCCTCAGGCAATTTGTCAAGTTTTTCATCTTGTATCACCTGCGTCTCAATGGCCTGAACGATTGTCTCCGCTTCCTGCACTTGTCCATGCGTCATGAGCCACCGCGGGCTTTCCGGAACGATGCGGCGGACCAATACAATGCAGATTCCCAGGATGGCGCCGAACGCGAAGCAGAGCCGCCAGCCAAGCGGCTCGGGAATGAGATTTGGATTTAGGAGAACAAGCGTCAGGAGTGCACCGGCAGCGGAGCCCAGCCACCAACTACCGTTGATGGCGAGGTCGGTATGCCCCCGGGCGCGCGCCGGAATCAGCTCATCGATGGCCGAATTAATCGCCGCATACTCTCCGCCAATGCCGGCGCCGGTGAAGAAGCGGAAAAACATGAAGCTCCATAAGTCCCATGAGAAGGCGGTGAGGACGGTCGCCACCAGATAAAGCACCAGGGTGATCATGAACCATTTCTTCCGCCCCTGCCGGTCCGTCAGGTAGGAGAAAAGAAATGCGCCACAGACCGCTCCGGTCAGATAGGCCGACGCCGTGAGCCCCACCTCCGATTCACTCAAGCCGAGCGTCGTCGGATGCGTAAGTACGGGGCCCAGCGCACTCACGATGGAGACTTCGAGGCCGTCGAGAATCCACGTGATGCCGAGCGCCGTGACGATCAACCAATGCCACCGCGACCACGGCAGGCGATCCATGCGCTGCGGAATATTCGTGCTGACGGCGGGGTGGGCGGCAGCAGCCATGCCGCTGGTTTTATCACTATTAGGTCTTACGTGCTGTCAGTGCACGGGTGTGTGACGGTAGGAAGAGGGTGGCCGCGGTGAATGAAGGGAACGGCAGTAATTTAAGACTTCAATTTTTCCGCGAACGATTTGCGGAACTTGGCGAGCTTAGGACCAACGACATAACTGCAGTAGGGTTGAAATGGGTTGCGGGCGAAATATTCCTGATGATAGTCCTCCGCCATATAGAAGGGGCTGGCTGGCACCACTTCAGTGACAATCGGCCGGGTATAGAGTCTTTCGTTCGTCAGCCCCGCGATAAGCTCTTCCGCAGCGTGTTTCTGTTCCGGCGAATGGTAAAAGATCGCCGAACGGTATTGCGTGCCGACGTCGTTGCCTTGTTGATTCAGCGTGGTCGGATCGTGGATGGCGAAGAACACTTCGAGGATCTCTCGGAACGTCACGGCCTTCGGATCAAACGTCAGCTGCACGACTTCCGCATGACCGGTCCGTCCCGAGCACACCTCCTCATAGGAGGGATTCGGCTTGGGGCCTCCCATGTAGCCTGACTCGACGGACTCTACGCCCTTCATCTGGTCATAGACTGCCTCGAGACACCAAAAGCATCCTCCGGCTAGTGTGGCCGTTTCCTTTCCATGCGGGATGGTCGCGCGTGTGTCACTCATAGTGCGGCTCCTCTATTGGTCAGCAGAAAGAAGATGAAGCCCGATGGCTATTTATAGCATCGGGGACCGGCGGGTTGCCAGGGCGTGTGGAAGCTGAAACTCAGCGCGGTGTGTCTGCCGTCGATGCAGTGGGTGAAGGCCACACGTTCGACGTGGTCTGCTCAATCCGCCATGTCGGCCCATTCAAATACAGCGGGCCTTCAAACCCACCAAAGGCCGGCACCTCATCGGTCACCAACCAAAAATGGTAGTGGAAGGCGCTCGGCAGTTTGCCCAACAGCTTGCCAAAAAACATGGTCAAGCCATCCAATTTGGGTTCCAGTGCGTACTGCGTCATTTGCTTCACGAAATCGCCGATGCGGATCGTCGTTTTCGCGGCAGGAATCAGCTTCAGCGCGATCACTTTCGGCTCGGGTGTGAAGGCGATGAAGTGCACGGTTTCGCCATGATCGGCCCTTAAGTTTCGGAGCAGTGTCATGACCATGCCGTTCGAGACATCATTCGGGAGGTCAAGCCGGCCGGTAAGCGATGTGGCGGCCGATCCGTTCTGAGACGATTGCACCCGGTAGGCTTTCGTTTTTCGATCCATGGCAAGATCGATGGTGGTGGGGAATGAAGGGCCGCGTTGGATCAATGTATAACTCTGCAGCAAGAAAACGCGGTTTTGTGTGAAACTGACGCGTTCATCGTGCAGCGATCCATCTTTGAAGCGGAAGATGAGCTGACTCTCCACGAGATTCCCACGGGCGTTCTGAATCATCTCACCGTCTGCCAGCCGATCTCCCCGCTCGTCTCGGACCGTCAAAAACCCATGAGTCGTCCCTTCCAGGAATCGCACCGGAACCGGCGCCCCCGTCGCAGGGAGAACGGTCGTCATGATCAGGCCCACGAAAAAGGCCAGCGTCAATAACCTGTATTTCACGTTTCGGTGAACAGTCTATGGGTAAAAAGTGCGCTGCGAGAGTCGATCGTACAAACATTCGGCATGTGTCGACTGGTCGACTGAGCGCTATAGAAGCCTCCGGCCCGATGTAGGTGGGCCGCCGTGTTTATTTTGCCTTCAGGTCTAGTGAAATCCCTAGCTGAGAGAGCTTTCGGCTGAAGCCGTCGGAGGTATTCAACGTGTGGACCATCCGTCCATCGGCCCGCGCGTAGGAAATGAGTCCACCGTCCGCAAGAGGAACGACCACGACCTTATCTTTTGCCGCATGGCTGGTGAATGTTCGCGCGTGGCAATTCCTTGCTACGAGCGCCTCTAAAGGTACCGATTGATCCGTAGCGACCAAAACAAACCGGCCCGGACAATGCCGAATGGGCCTCCACTGCCAGCGATCCAAAAGGGTTTGGATATACAATGAGACGATCCCCTCTCCTATTCTATCAAAACTGTTGTTCAGGCGAGAGGTGAGGGATTTGCCTAAACTCCGAGTCGGTACTCAACATCCTTAGGATCATACGGTATGATAATCGTATGAGTCCTTCTCGCAAACAGTCGCACAAGAAGACGTCCAACCGGAAACGGTGGTCAGGAGAAGTGACGAGACATAGCAATGCGTTGGATCTCGAAGACGGTGTCTTTAAGAAGGGCAGCCCGCGCCA
Organism: Nitrospira sp. Nam74; assembly: GCF_965152615.1. Taxonomy (NCBI): domain Bacteria; kingdom Pseudomonadati; phylum Nitrospirota; class Nitrospiria; order Nitrospirales; family Nitrospiraceae; genus Nitrospira; species Nitrospira sp. Nam74. The sequence goes on from NZ_OZ224220.1 coordinate 1,600,864, forward strand.
GATCGCGCTCTCGCTGAAACGTTCCGCTGAATCCAGCACCCGCCGGAAGAGCAGTCCGTATCGATCAGCTATGTCGATGCTGACTTTTTACATCAATCGGGCAGGCAAGGCGTTAAATGGCAAACAAAAACGTCTGCTGGAGGAGGCGAAGGAGGAGCTTCGGAAGGTGTTCGGAAGAGAGTAGCAAGCGGTTGTGCAATATACCAGTTGCGTGGCGATCCTCACATGGCGCCATCATTTGGCCGATGACGAGATCGGTTGCTCGCGGATGAGTTGGCCGCCGATATAGAGCGCTTGTTTGACCGAGCGTCCCGACGTGTCGTAATAGAGCACGATCGTCATATCGTCCTCAGGAAAGAACTCACTCCAGAGACCTTCTACTTGCCCGGAGCGGCACTCCACCTGTTTCCAAATACGATTGCGTGCCCGGTCTTGTCCGCTTCGGTATGCGGTGTAGATGCCGTTTGTCTTTGCTTCTTTGCACACCGTTTCGATTGAACGTGTGACAGCGGCGGTGTCCAGCCTTAGTTCATGTCCCTCTGGTCCCAGGAATAAAATCGTTTGAGGACCGCCACGGGCCCTCTCGCCCTGAAGGCATTTTTGCAGCGCATCTCCCTTCAGGCCAGGGCAGCGCGCCTCGGCAGGGGATGTGGCGAAGAGATAGCCGATTGCGATGAGAATGAAGGCCATGACGCGCATCATTAAGGTCTCACCTGCTGCGAGGTTGTAACAGGTCTTTCCGTATCGGGCATGAGCGACATCCGGTTCACAACATTCTCCTTTCGCCATCGTTCAGTGTGTATCTTACTATGGCGATCATTGCCGTGCATTCAGAAAACGCCGGACAACACTGCTTTAAGAGTGGCCGTCGGACGCTTTCGGTCGTTGCGGTTGACCACGGGACAGGTCGGCGGGATAATTCTTCCGGTTCACGATCAGCTTCTTTGTGATGGCATCATACAAATCGATGCCGGCGCGCTCGCAGAACAGTAGTAACGCCATGCCGACGTCAGCGGCTTCCGCCGAGACGCGGCTATGTTTCTCGACGGCTTGGGTGAATTGATCGGCTTCGGCATTGGGAACCCAACGATATTCTGCTAGTAATTCGCCGGCTTCAGATGCGATGGCCATGGCGAGATTTTTTGGGTCATGGAACTGTTGCCAGTCTCGCTCCCTGACGAACTGACGAATCTCCTGTAAGACCGCTTCAAGACGATCCATGGCGTGCTCCTTCTGCAAGCGGCCGTGCTTCAGGTCAAACTGTTCTGTAAGCAGAATCGAAATAACGATCACAACAAGCGGCAGGCTAACAAACGGCAGCAGGGCGGTCAAACCTAGTTCAGTGCAATCGACAACACGCGTGAATCCTGCAGATGCTAAGGCGCTTTGGCGGCTGAAACCGGTTTGGTATCGGGGGCCGGCATAGGTTTCGGAACAGATGAGGAACGTTTTGCAGCCGGTGAATGTGACTGATCATGCTGCAGTTGGACTTGATCGAGGCTCATTTTCATACGAGTGAGGGCTGTCTGCACATCGGCCACCTCGGCATGCATTTGCTCCCATGGCGCTGAATTCACCATCTCCTTCCGGAAGCTTTGAAAATTCTGCGCGAGCGCGTCCAGCCGTTCGGTAAAGTGCGCTAAATCCTCATCTCGGAAGTGTTCAATTTCCGTCAAGACCCGGCTCTGCCGGCTTCGGACTTCCTGATCCATGGTTTGGAGTTTGAGTTGGAGCGTCTCGATCTGCTGCGGGAGGACGCGATGGTCTGCTGTCATCGTGGCCATCTGCTGCTCCAGGTCGGAGATTCGATTCCAGAGCTCTCCGGTACAGCCCGTCAGCATGATGATAAGACCCGCCACGAAGAAGCCCTTCACAGGTCGGTTCAATCGGTAGACAGATCTCATACGATCCTCCGCCTTAATCACGTCAACAGAAAATCCGCGTTTCACCTGGTAAGTATACCTGATCACGTCCAATTTTCCCGTTTTCCAATTCATGGGAGATCGAGGCAGATCGCCTTCCGTCTGCGGAGGGACAAGGATGATGGCGGAGCATCGTTATATTGGTGAAATTAGGGCAATCGAAGAAGGGTTTTGGCGATCTTCGCCTGACAAGCATGATGCCGAAAAAAGCCAAGAGACCGCACTCTGGATGATTTCGCTTCAGAAAGGTAAAATAACGGTATGAGTCTCCCCCATTCGCCGAGTCCCCTGTCCGAAGCCCTGCGCCGGGAACTGAAGGATCTCCGTCACGGACTGTTGCGGCTCCACAAGACGCTGCTTGATTCTGAGCAGGTCACGTACGAACGCATCCATGGACGAATCGGATCATCGGGCCACCTTCTGCAGTTAGTGATGAGCGATCCATGGTTTGCCTGGCTTCGTCCCTTGTCACATCTCGTCGTGAGGATCGATGAAATGATGGAGGCGGAACAGGAGACGACCTTGCCGGATATCGCGAAGATCCTCATGGAGGTTCGAGAGTTGCTCAAGGCGTCCGAAGTCGGCGAGGGCTTCGAGCGGAACTATTATGAGGCCCTCCAGCGCACTCCTGATGTGGTCTTAGCCCACGCTCACGTCAAAAAGCTGCTCACGTTAATAACGGTGTAGGGCTCCTCGACCGACTTCCGAATGGCGTATTGAAGAGATGAAGCGTCGCAAGCCTGCTGGTATGTCCTCACGCATTGCTCCTCTCAAGAATTTCGACGCCTTCCGTGACGCCATTGCGACCTACCGGCTGCCTCGCATTCTATTCACGGCATTAGATCTGGACCTGTTCACCGTCATGGGCACTCGCGCGTGGACCATCCCAACTTTGGCCACGCAGCTTCATGTCAGTGAGCGCGGGCTTGATATTCTTTGCCGGAATTTAGCTGGCGCGGGGGTCTTGGTGAAACAACGGCAGACGTATCGAAATGGTCGCGTTGCCGCCACGACTTTGAGTGCGAACAGTTCCGACTATCGGCGCGGCTACATTAATTTGATGCGGGATCAATGGACGGATTGGGGCAAGCTGACGGAGTCCGTTCGGAGCGGCCGTCCTGTCGAGGACGACAAGCATCAGGGTGACGATACCTATCGACGAGAGTTCACTTGGGCCATGCATCATCGGTCGATTGATGTGGCGCCTGCCGTGGCGGCGCAGGTGAATTTGAAAGGCGTTGAAACGCTCTTGGATCTGGGCGGTGGTCCCGCCACGTATGCGCTGGAGTTCTTACGTCGCAATTCAACGCTCCACGCCACCGTGGCCGATCGTGCTCCTGCCCTTGATGTCGCGCGTGAAATTGCTGCGTCGGTGAAGCATGGACGCCGACTGGCCTATGTGCCGCTCGACTTCCTGAAGGATGACATTCCCGGTCGATACGATGTCATCTGGTTTTCAAACGTGCTTCATATCTATTCAGCAGAAGAGAACCAACGCTTGTTTGAAAAAATGGCGAGTGCCCTCAACCCCGGCGGACGTGTGCTGATTCAGGATGCCTTTCTTGTCGATCCCGATGGCCTGTGGCCACAGGAGGCGAATCTGTTTGCGGTGACCATGTTACTCTTTACCGAGGCAGGCAATACTTATAGCGTCGCGGACACGACCGCATGGCTGCGGAAGGCTGGGTTTGACCGGGTGCGGCCTATTCCTTTGAGGAAGGGGAGCGGGGATTGGGAGCATGGTTTGCTGGAGGGGAGGCTGGCCGGAGGACGTCGAGAAACCCGCGTCCGCCGATCGCGATGAGCAGGAAGTTCAGCGAACCGGTCAGCCCGCTCAGCATCAACACCGTCGAGTGACCGTCCGCCCTTGTCAGTTCCTGCACCACCGTCGATATATCCAGCGCCAGCCCGATCGTCCCATACATGACCGCCGCCATTAGGGCCCATCGTGCTCTGGCAAGGAGGAACGCGATCAATGTGATCGGGATGGCGAACAAGAAGCCATTCCATCCCACGCCGCTCATGTGCGCGTCGGTCGCGCTAGATTCTTGGAGAGTGGCCACGAGTGAGACGAGGACAAGCGTGACCAGAACGATGACCACGCCGAGATGAGATCTCATGTACGACTGCCGTTACCGTATTGTGTGCAGCAAAGCTCGAAGCTCTGGAACCAGATCAACGCCACCCGACGATCGACCCGAGGTGGCGGCGTCAATGCCGGCTTGCAGGATCGGTTTGGCCTCTTCGTTTCGCCCCAGTGCGACGAGTGCGCGTCCCAACGCCAGGTGTGACGCCACATGAGTCGCATCCAGCTTGATGGCGACGCTGAGGTGTTCGACGGCTTCGGCCATATCGCCGCCTTCCTGGATAATCTTATTGCCGAGTCCGTACCGTCCTAAGAAGCCGTTTGGATTCTTCGTCACCATCTGCCGAAATGCCGCGATGTCCATGGTCCCTCCTTGTATGCGGAGTGCATCCTACCACTCGCTCGAGCCGTTCAGCCAGAGCCGTGATGCTAGGCGCCATTCGTTGTCTTCGAACAGTCCGGGTGATACGCTGAGCGTGATGGAACAGCCGTCGGCTCAACATGATCGCCAGAGAGGTGAGTCGGAGCGCCTCCTGATTTACGACGCACAATGCCGACTTTGCGTCACCGCGAAAGAGGGAGTGGAACGATTAGGAAATGATCTAAACGTTCGGTGGGTGCCGTATCAAAGCGACGAAGCGCGCGATCGACTGGGCGCGCAGTATCGTGCCGGCCGTCCTGATGTCGCGTTTCTGGTGGACCGCGATGGAACGATCAAAAAGGGATTGGACGCGTTTCTTCCGCTGCTGCCTGGTCTACGCGGTGGACGCATGTTACAGGCGCTTATGCGCATCCCGTTTTTGAGACCGCTGGCCTATTTGATCTATCGCGCCATTGCGCGATATCGCTATCGATGGTTCGGATCTGTAGACTGTGATTGTAAGCCATAGCGGACAGTTCAAAGAAGCTTTACTCGAGTGAAGAATCGATCGCTATCGTAGCCGGCATCTTCCAAAAGGTCTCAATAACACCCTCCCGACCATACCGGTGCGCCGCGACGCACCCCTTCCCGGGACGCGGTGGGGGGCGAGCGAGGAGGCGACCCGTACCTTTTGCGGTACGCTGAGCCTTCTAAGCGATGCGAGAACAAAGCTGCACGCTTTCTTCAACATTCTGCTAACTTCGTCCGCCCTGCAGCGAAAGATTCAGCGTGTCGACCCACCGCCGTTGAAAGTCCTCGAAGGAAATAAACACGCGGTCATGGAATGCCGTGGGAAAGGTCTCGCCTTTTGAGAGGTGGTCAAGCAGGTCGCGAACGGTCCCTATCCCGTACCGATCGATTAGGTATCGCGTCGCCGAATTCCCTTCCAAATAGGCGACCATGGCATATTGCGCCGGCAGCCGTGCCCAGGATCCCTCCAAATGAGTCAGATTAATCAGCGTCACTTCTCCACGGACGAATGCGGGAATGTCCGGTGGGGCATCGCCGGCGAGTTGCATCGCCAGCCCTTCGTTGAGCCACTGGGGTATGCGATGGCCTTGGAGGCGATCGTCCAAGAGGGCGTGCACGAATTCATGGCGCAGCACTCTGGTGAGCCAGGCTTGATCGGTCAATGCCCCTTGCGTGGGAACCTTGATCCGTCCCAACGACGGATCATACAGGCCGTCCGACCAGGCCGGCCCGCCGGTGGCATCGTGAAAACTCTGCCGCGTATGCAACACGACCAGGATCGGCTTGCTGGGATAGTGTCCGAGTTGTTGACCGATGTCGCGGTAGGCGTCTTCGAGGATTTCGAGTACGCGTGTCCAGACGGCATAATCCTCTCCACCATCATATTTGACGCTGAAATGGCTGCTCTCCCGCGCATGAAAGTTGTATTCGGCCTTTCTGGCTTTCTCGATATAGGCAATTTGGCTGTTGAGGAACGATTGAGTCTGCGGCGAATCGGCGGAGTGCGATTTAGCATGCTCCAGGTGCGTGGTGGCGTTCGACAATTCGTCCTTCTCGATGAATCGTTGTGCGAGGATGAGGTGCGGCATAGCCTGCTCGGGCGCTAGCCGTATGGCTTCTTCAAGCATCTCGGTCGTAAGTGCGGGGTCTTTTAATTCCCAATAGGCCAGCACCATATTGATGTATGCGGGTGAGTTGCGTGGATTGATGGACACGGCAGTCTTGTACGCGAAAGCGCCAGCCCCCATCATTCCGGCAGCCTGCGACTGATGGACGCCGAGACTATTCCAGAGTGTGGCAACATTGAGACGAATCGCCATGTCCGTCAGGGCATCCGGAGACAAGGCCTGTAACTTACCCTGAGCCTCTTTCAGTTTGCCCTGTTCGATCATCTGACTGATGCCGGTTAACATTCCGGCATAGGGCGAGGTGGGTATCTGGACCGGTTGTGGCGTCGGTGCCAGTTCGATGTGTACCTGTTCATCGGTCAAATGTGGAGCGGGCCCCACGGTGGTCGGCGCCTTCAAGACCCCAGCATCTTGGTGCTTTAGCCATAGTTGATGCCCGGCGTACAGCCCGATGCAGAGCACCAGCAATGCCAAGAGTGTGCCGACACTTCCGCGTTCAGTTTGTATGGTTTGCATGGGGTATGTGTGTGGTTCGGAAATGAATCGCGGTGAACTGACTAAAGTATAGGTGAAATGCCCGATCTGTCTATGAACAGCATGAGTCGGGCATGCGACCGTCTCGGTACTTACAGGGTTTTCTGACCTGTGCCTCAATGAGGCCGCACAGTATAATAGTGGAATTGTGATGGCAATGGTTTTCCGTATGGGATGTTCTCGCAGGATTCACCCCGTCATTTCTCTCATTCTTGTAGTGGTCGGATCCGTCCTGGTCGGCTCTCCATCTCACGCGGCCGCCAATTCCTTCATGAAGGGGCAGGAATTGTCGCGGCAAGCCGATGTCCTAACCAAAGAAGGACATGAGCAGCAGGCGGCGCAGCTTTACCTGGCGGCGCACATGCAATTCCAGGACGTCATCCTGAAGTATTTTGAATCTGCGCTGCGCGAGAGTTTGGGCGGCCAAGCCGCGGATAGAGATGAAGAGGCCTTGCTGCAAGCCGGTTCAGTCGTCGGGGACCTTCGGAATGTCAACCTGTCCAAACTCTGGATCATCTTAGATCCTGAAGATCGCACCTATCGGCAGGGGTTGGAAGCGGAGCGCGCCGCACTCTTGCAACAATTCGATCAATTTATTCGGCCCGATTCTGCCGGACCGCTCGAAGCCTTTCTCTTACGGTTGTACCCGGAAGATGAATCCGGAGAACACCAGATGGAAGCGGTGCGAGAGGGGCAGATGCCGCGGTCGAAGCGCTGGGAGCGCCTTGAGCGCCAACTTTCGCCTTGACAAGATTGCGCAGGTCTCTTAGGGTGACGCCACACGTTCGGCCCGGGTGTAGGGAAGGGGGTGTGAATCCCTCGCGGTCCCGCCGCTGTAACTGGGGACGAAACCCGCCAATGCCACTGTTGAAAGGGAGCCATCAGTAGTCAGCTCCGAGCTGAAGGCTGAGTGCTTCCACATACGGGAAGGCGCGGGGAGTAGAAGGAACCAGAAGTCAGAAAACCTGCCCGTGCCAATTGTCTTTCCCTCGTGGGCTGGGGAAAGGCTGAGGGTGAAGAAGCGGGTGCAATCCTCAGGGTCTCCAGGCCTTGAGGATTTTTTGTTTACACATTGGCCTCATAGATCGTGTCGGCGTGCCGTTATCGTGTGGGCGCTGATCCTAGTCGTGTTCCCTTCCGCCCGTCTGGCTGCGGCCTATGAGATGGATGACGTTACGATGAAGCGACGGCAACAAGGCATTCTTACTGGGATGCCATTTATGGCCAATCTGGCACCGCGGACGTTCGTCGACGATGTCGGTCGCAAGATCTTTTTCGCTAAAGCCCCGACGAGGATCGTGTCGCTCGCGCCGAATGTAACGGAGATTCTGTTCGCCCTTGGCTTGGGCGAGCATATTGTTGGTGTCACTCAATTTTGCGATTATCCCCCGGAGGCCACGCACAAAACAAAAGTAGGCGGCCTCCATCCTAATGTGGAAGCCATCGTGACCCAGCGCCCCGATTTGATCCTGACGCTTCCAATGCGGTCGGATCTCTTAACCACCTTCGAGCAGCTCAAGATTCCCGTCTTCATTCTCGAGGCCAAGACGGTCGAACAGGTTCTGTCTCATCTGCATCTGTTGGGACGGATGCTCAATCACACAAAAGAGGCGGACGAATTGGTCATGGTCATGCGGCGGCGGATGACCGAGGTGTCCGAACTGACCAAAGACCTGCCGCATCCGCGGCTGCTGTACGTGCTGAACAGCAATCCCCTGATGACGGTTGGTCCCGGTAGCTTCATCCATCAGATCATCCAATTAGCGGGAGCCACAAACATCGCCGCTGACGCGCAGACGGCCTATCCGCGGATCACAATGGAAGAAGTCTTGCGCGATGACCCGGAAATTCTCCTCTTTCCGGTCGGCAAGGAGGAAGGGATCCCTGACGAAGAGCAGCAGCAGTGGAAGCGCTGGACGAGACTCTCCGCAGTGAGGCAATCGCGATTCGTTCGCATTCCCAGCGTGCTGCTGGATCGGCCTGGTCCCCGGATGGTGGACGGCCTGGAACAGTTGGCACGTGCGATTCATCCGGAAGCATTCGCAAAGGACGAGCCATGAAACGGTCTTTTGTTGAGCCGCAGCCGGTTGTCATGGAAGGCGGTACCATTGAACGCGTGCACATCGCTCCGACCGTGTCCGTTCTGACGCGACGACGGTGGACGGTCACGCTCTTGGTGCTGTCAGCCCTCAGTCTGCTAGTCGCGCTATTCTCTCTACACTTCGGAACGGAAGCGATTGGGCCAAGGCAGGCTATCTCGATCTTGTTGCAGATGTTGAGAGACGGTGGAACGAGTCTCGAATCAGCCGACCCGACGGCTGTCATTCTGCTGCATTTACGATTGCCCCGTGTGTTGCTCGCGTTTATCGTCGGCGGCTCTTTAGCCGCCGTCGGCACGGCCCTGCAAGCCATGTTGCGCAATCCACTGGCTGATCCGTATGTGCTCGGCATTTCCAGCGGGGCCGCCTTGGGGGCGGCGCTTGCCATCTTGATGGGCCTGGAAGCGTCTCTCCTCGCCTTTTCGACGCTTCCATTATGCGCATTTGGTGGAGGCTTGTTAGCCTTGGCCATTGTCTATCGAGTCGCCACCTCGTCCGGTGCCCTCCCTGTGCAGACGCTCCTGCTGGCCGGCGTCGTTTTGAATGCCATTTTTTCGGCGCTCATCATGTTCGTGACCTCGATCATGAGCCCCGCTCGATCATTTGCCATGACGGGATGGCTGATGGGGACGCTGACTGCCCCGGGTTATCCGGCGCTGGCGATCCTGACAGTCTATATCGCTGGTGGAGGCCTCATGTTGTTGGGGCAGGCTCGTGCGCTAAATGTGTTGACGTTGGGTGAAGAATCGGCAAAGTCCTTAGGCATTGAAGTGGAAAGAGTGAAGAGAACTATTTTTATCATTTCCGCCTTACTGACCGGGGCGGTGGTCTCCGTCAGCGGTCTGATCGGATTTATCGGCATGATGGTGCCGCACGCAGTGCGCATGCTGGTCGGCCCCGATCATCGCGTCTTGCTGCCGGCATCGATCTTGGCCGGAGGCGCATTCTTAGCCGCGGCGGATGCGGTGGCGCGTTCCGTACTCGCGCCGTCGGAGATCCCAGTCGGCGTGATTACCGCCCTTGTGGGCGGTCCATGTTTCCTCTACTTCCTCCTCTATCGCAAGGCCCGACTCTCTTTTTCTTGTTAAATGCCATGATGGGCATCGATCAATCCATACCTGCCTACATCGTCCATCAGCTCGGCTTTCAATATAGACATGGGACCTCAGATGCGCAGTCGTGGTCGCTCCGCGGCATGAATTTTCGTGTGGCACAAGGGGAAATTCTCGGGATTATCGGCCCAAACGGCTCAGGAAAAACCTCGTTGCTGAAGCTGCTCGCCAAAATTTTGCAGCCGGATGAAGGATCGATCCAGCTGTTTCATGAAGACCTCCGCGCACTGCCCCAGAACACGATCGCGCGTTCCGTAGCGTTTGTTCCACAGGAACCCGCGCATCTGTTCCCATTTACCAGTTTTGAGATTGTCCTGATGGGCCGGTTTCCTCATCATAGCGAGACGACCTTTGGCGCATTCGGATGGGAAGACCAAGAGGATCTCACGGTCGCTGAGCAGGCGATGGCCACGATGGGTGTCCTCCATCTCGCACGTCGCAGTGTCGGTGAAGTCTCGAGTGGTGAACGACAACGCGTGTTGATTGCGCGTGCATTAGCTCAGACTCCACGCATCTTGCTGTTAGACGAGCCTACGGCATTTCTCGATTTAAACCATCAGGTGGAGATCTGCACCGTTCTGCATCATATGAATCAGCAAAGCGGCTTGACGGTCATATGGGTGTCCCATGATCTGAACCTCGCCAGTCAGTATTGCGATCGGCTGTTATTGCTGAACCAGGGCGCCCTCTTCAAAATGGGCACGCCGGATGAGGTAATTCAGCCCGGTACGATCGAGACGGTTTACGGCTGCCCGGTTCTCGTGGATCGCCATCCAATGTCCGGTGTGCCTCGAGTGACGTTGCCCTCGGCCGCATTCGATGATCGTGTATCGAGCAAACATTAGAGCCGGACGGGCGAGTGCCAATCCTCTTACAGGTGTTACAAGGCACAAACCGTTCATAGGAGCGTATTAGAGGAAGATTGTCGGTGCCGGAGAAGATGGTGAGAAGCCATCGCGGTGCTGCCACTGTAAGCGGGGAGCAAACGTGCATTTCGCCACTGCCTTTGTCAAAGCGTGACCAATCAGCCTTCAGCCGGAGCTGGGAACTGAGCCCAGGGGGCGGCGCGCCCGAACGGTTTATCATGCCGGCGCCTCGGCTCACGGCCTATGGTGGCCTGAGCTATCGTTTTGAGCAAACCTAAGGTGAAGGAGAAAGGGGAGCAGAGATGCGCATTACTAAAGTCTACACACGTACCGGAGACGCTGGAAAGACTCGGTTAGCCGGCGGGCAGGAAGTCTGGAAGGACAGTCTGCGGGTCGAGGCTTATGGAACGGTCGACGAGCTCAATGCATTAATCGGGGTGGTGCGCGTGGGGAACGCGGAGAATGGGGACAACAAGGCAACTGAGACAGCCAAACATTTGGAAGAGACGCTTCGCTGGGTGCAAAACAAGCTCTTCGATCTCGGCAGCCTGCTGGCGACTGCGCCCGGCCAAGTGTTTCCCAATATGCCACGCGTGACAGAAAAGGACGTGCTCAAGCTGGAGCACTCAATTGATGCGTGTCAGGAGGATTTGGCGCCGCTCAAGGAATTTATTTTGCCAGGCGGTGGGAAAGTGTCTGGGTTTTTGCACCAAGCGAGGACAGTCTGCCGACGGGCGGAACGTATATGCGTGGGACTGGCGCGTCAAGAAGCGGTCGATCCCGTGCTGATCACGTTCTTGAATCGCCTGAGTGATGCTCTCTTTGTGTGGGCTCGGTGGATTGCTAAACGACGCGCCGAACCTGAATTTCTTTGGGAGCGTGATTCGCAAAGAAAATAGCAACGCCATGCCGTCTTCTGTCGCGCACTACCGGCGTCGTTACTCTAGCTTTCATGGGTGTCGGTAACCGCCGTGACCTTCGCCTTCATGCTGGACGTGTTCTATTGAACGGCCTCGTCTAACCCGGTTCGGCAACAATACAAAATGACGTTGGGTTTCCTTATGCTTTCCTGCTCAGTCATTCCTCTTTTCATCCCACACTGCCAAATTTAGTCACTTGCGACGGAAATTGTACAGACGGCTCTCGATAGACCTGCTCTTCTGCAATCTCTCTCCTTCATCGTACTAGGCCGATTCCTCTAATCCATTGTGATCATGTCGCTTTTTCAGCGGCACTATTTACCTTCTACGTAATTTGACGAGGCATCGAATTTGCTCGCCCCTCTGTTCGATGTACTTACTATAGTTACTCTACTGACCTGAAATTCCGCTTTTCAAATCATTAGCTATATTTAGACAACACGGAGGGCGTTATGAAAGGCATATCCTCAGTTCTAGGGGCAGGTACGGTGCTCTTGGCAGTCGCCGTGTTGTGGACGACACCGGTCAGCGCGGGGAATGAGGCTGAAACCGGCGAACTGCTCGTGAAGCTGTTGCAATCCGGCCGAAGCGTCATCTCGGCGCATCAGGAGTTAATCAATGATGCCGGTAAAGGAAACAAAGGATTTACACCCGAATATATGGCGGACAAGATGATCGAGAAGTATCGGGAGACGACAAAAATCGATCTTCGTCAACCGAACAGCACGCCCTATAACAAGATTTTGTTGGCGCTCGTCGAATCCGGTAAAGAGGTGATCGCTGAAGCGCAGCCCGTGATCAATAAACAGGGTATCGGGTTTAAGGGAATGATTCCCGCCGTCTGGGGACGAAAAACAGGTGAAAAATTTTTGCACAAAACCGGTATCAAATTGAAATTAACGGCGGTTGATTATCGGTTCCCCACTAATAAACCTGATGACTTCGAAGCTGAAGTGCTGAAGATGTTCTCAGATCCCAGTTATCCGAAAGGCAAGGAGTACAGCCGGACCGTCATGTACGAGGGACGGCCGGCGTTTCGAATCATGACACCCGAATATGCTATGGCGACATGTCTTAAATGCCATGGCGATCCAAAGGGCGAGAAAGATCTGACGGGGAATAAGAAAGAGGGGTTGAAAGAAGGCGGCCTGGCCGGCGCGATCAGCCTCGTCATTCCAATCCATCAATAGAAACGCCGAGCGCCGAGTCAACAATCAGCCACTATTCGTTCTTAAGAGGGGGAAGCAATGAGCAAGATTGTCGTCGTTGATGATTCGTATGCCGAGTTACAGCTGATCGAGGGCGTCCTGAAGGGCGCAAGTCATACTGTCGTCAGCTACCCCAATACCGAAAAACTGGAAGAGAAACTTCTCATCGAGCGTCCCGACGCCATTGTGCTGGATGTCGTGATGCCGGGACGAAATGGATTTCAAGCGTGCCGGGATCTGAAAGCCGATGACCGATTTAAGGGAATTCCTGTGGTTCTGTGTACCTCCAAAGGACAGGAAAGCGATAAATTTTGGGGCCAGCAGCAAGGCGCAAACGCCTATCTCGTCAAGCCATTCAAAGGAGAGGATTTGGTGGCGACCGTTAAGAAGGTGCTCAATTAGTCGGGCAAGAGGCGCGCTCCTATGGAAACTGTAGCGTCGTCCGTACAACGGCTCGATCCCGTGAGGGGACAATCACACGCCGAGGCGCACGTCCGCGTCTGTTTGGTCAGATTGGGTGAAGAGCTATTTGCGATCGACTTGCACAGTGTGAGTGAAGTGTTTGAAGTCGACTTCATTACTCCCGTACCCGGGATGCCGGAAGTCTTAGTTGGCGTCGCCAATCTGCGAGGGTTAATCATCCCCCTCGTGGATCTTCGTCCCTTGTTGCATCTCGCGACGGCAGGTCCCGCGCTTCCGTATGCCGTCGTCGTTCGACATGGGGTTCAACTGTTGGCCGTATTGGTTCAGCAGGTTCCCGAGATTCGAAGCATTCAACGCGACCAGTTTCTTCCGGCCGTCCAGAATGCACGGGGAAACTCTACGCCTTTTGTCACCGCTGTGCTCTGCATAGAAGAACGTATGGGAGGCGTACTCGAGATTCCGGCGGTCTTTGAGGAGATGGAAGGCAGGGGGGCGCGTTCGCTCGCACTGGGGACGGGTGCGTGAGAAGTGACTTCACAGCATTTCGAATAGTTGGTGAGCGCAAGCTCCTGATGGATGTCGGAGTGAAAAGGGAGGATTGACATGGTCAAGTTAGGCTTTCGGGAGTGGTTCCAAGACCTCAAGACGCAATCGAAGCTGATGGCGGGATTCGGCATTGTCAGCGTCATCATCTTGACCATGACGATCATCGGTATCGTGACGCTCCGCCAGTTGAGCGCTCAATCTCAAGCAGTGTATGTCGACTACACCATTCCATTGTCGGACTTCTCATCCATGGGCACCGATCTCACGCAGCATCACGAGCTGTTGTTGGACATTGCGAAGACGAACCGGAAGGACGACTTTCAAAAAGAGGTGGCCCGGCTGGTACCGCTCAAACAAGCGATCCTGAAAAATGTCACGGATTATGAAAGCACCTCGCTACGGGTATCGCGGTCCGGCCGCGACGAAGCCAAAGACCTGGCCCAGTTGAAGCCGGCCCTCGACACGTACTTCCAGGAAGCGGAAGCGGCCTTAAGCGCCTTTATCGACAGTTTCGATTCGACCCAGATGACCGTCGAGCAGAGCAAAGAAATGCGCGCCCTTGGCGTGTTGGCGCTGACCACGAACCTGACGCCGACCTTTGAAAACGTCATCGCGCGCCACGGCGAACAGGTCGCGACATTGCGTGAAGTGGCAAAAGACTTGAACGAAGACTCGCAAGGGTTGGCGAGAAACGGGACCCTCCTCCTGCTGTTGGGCGGCGCTGTGGCGGTAGCCATGGGGTTGGGCATTGGGTTCATGATGGCGCGGTACTTCTCCCATGGCGTCATTCACATTGCCGACGTGGCAACGCAAGCGGCATCCGGTCATTTGCAGGCACGCGCCAAGTTGTCGACCCACGATGAGTTGGGACAGATGGCGACGGCATTTAACTCAATGCTCGATCGAATCACCTCACTGGTTCAAACCGAAGGTGAACGAGATCAGATGCAGCGCCAGTTGATGCAGTTCTTGAGCTTGGTGTCGGACGTTGGTAAAGGCGACCTGACCAAGCGGGGAACGGTGACCGAGGACATGTTCGGTAACTTGGCTGATGCCTTCAACTTGATGTTGGATCGGTTCGGAAAATTGTTGCGCCAAGTGAAAGAAGCGGCCGAGCGAGTCAACTCGTCGGCGGGTAACTTACGGGATACATCGGGCCAGATGGCCGGTACTGCGAAACACCAGGCGGAAGAATCGGTGCGCGCGCTCAGCTCGGTTGAAAATCTGGCGATGTCCATGAGGCAGGTTGCCCAGACAGCCGGCGCCTCTTCCGAAAGCGCCAAGCAGGTGTTGACGGCGACCGAACGGGGCCGCCTCGCAGTCCAGGAAACCGTGCAGGACATGCAGAATATTCGTGCGGCGGTGCAACGTATGTCCAAACAGGTCAAGGGGCTCGGCGATCGATCCTTGGAAATTTCTCAAATCGTGTCGACCATTCGTGAAATTGCTTCTCAGACGAACCTCCTGGCGCTCAATGCCGCCATCGAGGCGGCGGGCGCCGGTGAAGCCGGCGCCCGCTTCGCGGTCGTTGCGGACCAAGTTCGGA
Source organism: Nitrospira sp. Nam74 (assembly GCF_965152615.1). NCBI lineage: Bacteria > Pseudomonadati > Nitrospirota > Nitrospiria > Nitrospirales > Nitrospiraceae > Nitrospira > Nitrospira sp. Nam74. The sequence continues at coordinate 1,616,145 of NZ_OZ224220.1, forward strand.
AGCTCGCCGAAAACTCCACGCAGGCCACTCGTGAAATCGCCGATCTGGTGAAGGTGATCCAACAGGAAACGCAAGATGCTGTCGTGGCCATGGAACAGGAGACTCAGGCGGTGGAGGCCGGATCCGCATCAGCCCTGCGAACCGGCGACGTGTTTAAGGATATTTCTGAAATCGCTCAGCGATCCTCCGAATTGGCTCAAATTATTTCCAAGTCAGCCACCGAACAATCGGTCAACACCGAGACGGTGGGCGCGACGATCAAGGACTTTACCGGTGGTGCGGTGGCGACACAGAAAGCAACCGACTCGGCGCGTGCCACTGTAGAAGAAATGGCCAAGCTCGCCGAGACATTGGCGGGCTCCGTATCGCAATTCAAGGTTGCATAATCCTGACCAAAGGGCTGACGAGATGGGGATAGGCCAAGCGACCGCCCCCCGATAAGGAAGAGGCACTGATGAGCACAGAGTTCGACCGTGAGGGGTTGGTCAGCATTTTTATTACGGAGGCGGAAGATAGTCTCGCGAAGTTATGGTCGGCGCTTCACCCCTCGGACAATGGGATGCCGACGCAGGATGCCATAGCGGAGCAGTATATTGTTGCGCACACGTTGAAGGGTACCTCATCGCTCTATGGGTACAGAGGGTTGTCGGAGTTGACAAACGTTCTCGAGACATGCGTCGAGAATATACGTGATGTTGCCAACGAACAGTGGCCGCACACGGTGACGATGCTCCGAGACCTGGTCGGGGCCACTCGAACCCAGGTGCAGCACATTAAGGAACATGGATCGGAAGTGCCCACGTGCTATGAGGAATGGGCAGCACGGTTCCCGAGCTGTCTTGACCGTACGCATTCGTTGCCTGTCATCGAGGAGTCAGGGGACGGTCCGACTGTGGAACTCCCGGAGAGCTATCTTCTCCCCGACTTGGATGCTGAGGTAGCGTCATATTTTTCCCCTGAGGCCCAGGAATACTTGGAAACGATTGAAGGATCCCTGCTCCGGCTTGAGAAATGTCCAGACGATACCGAGACGTTGCAACAGCTTTTCCGTACCGCGCACACCCTCAAAGGCTCAGCTCATACCGTGGGATTCACGTCGATCGGCGATCTCATCCATCATGTCGAAGATTTTGTGGGAGCGATCCGCGAAGGTCGAACAAAAGTGACGATGGAACTCACGGATGTCATCTTCCGGGTGGTCGATGTCATTAAAGTATTGATGCGACGGGATTCACGTCGCTTGGAACAGACGCGTCATGACTTTGCTGATGTCACCCACCGGCTGAGTCAGCTCCGGTCGATCCTGTTACCCGAATTATCCGGTGAGCAGAGTGCAAAACCAGTTTCAGCCGTTGCATCCATGCCGGAAGGCGAGACGGACCGTCGATCTGAGTCAGATGCGCGAAAAGACAATGACGGGAAGTCCAGTGATGAAAAGGAGAGCGCGGTTATTCGGGTCAGCAGAGACCGCCTCGAACGTCTGCTCAATCTCGTCGGGGAATTGGTGATTAGTCGAGGCCGACTCGAGCAACGACTGGCGGCGCTGGAGCAATTGTCGGATCAGGTCATGATGTTTAAGGGGCGCATGCTGGAGGCGGTCCGAGCGTTTGAAGAAAAACATGCCTTCACTGTGCCCACGGCTTCGTCGAGTCCAGGGACGGTGACTAGCCAAGGCCCTCCGCAACTGCCTGAATTACCCGGGCTCACCGACTTCGGCGCCTTAGAATTTGACCGGTACGATGATTTCAACATTCTGGCAAGGCGCCTGGCTGAACTGTCAGCCGATGTCGGTGAATCAATGGCGCAGCTCAACGGATCTATTCGAAAAGCCCGCGAGGATATGGGGCTGCTGCAGCGCCTCTCGCTCGGCATGCGAGACGAAATTGCGCGAGCCCGAATGGTCCCGATCGGCACGCCGTTCGTCCGTTTCCAGCGGGCCGTGCGAGAAATGGCAAGAATCACCGGCAAGCAAGTGGCCTTGGTTACATCGGGGGAACATACGGAAGTCGATACGAACGTGGTCGAACGACTCGTCGATCCCCTTATCCATTTGGTGCGTAATGCGGTGTACCACGGCATTGAACCGGCTGCGGTGCGTCTCTCGCGTGGAAAGCCCGCCACCGGAACGGTATATATCAGTGCCTCTCATCGCGGGAGCGCGGTCGTGATCGAAGTGGAAGATGACGGCGGCGGGCTCGATATCGCCAAGATTAAGGCGAAGGCAGTGACTCTGGGTCTTATCCGACCGGAGTCTGCCTCAACGCTGTCGGATGCCGAGGCGGTTAAAATGATTTTTATTCCCGGCTTTTCCACCGCGGATTTGGTCGGCGACGTGGCAGGGCGCGGTGTGGGAATGGATGTGGTGAAGCAAACGCTCGAGAGTATCAACGGCCAAATCGAAGTGGAGACGGAGCTTGGAGTCGGCACGAAATTTACGCTCCGCCTCCCGCTGACTCTGCTCATTTCTATGGCGCTTTTAGTGCGCGCAGGGAGCGAACGATACGCCTTGCCGCTCCCGAATATTCGAGAAGTCGTCATGCCGGTCGCCGGCGCAGTGCAGGACGTTGGCGGCCAACCCGTCCTGCATGTGGGAGATGAAGCGATTGATGTCTTATCCCTCTCCAGCATATTGGGAGTGAAGTCATCTGCCAAGTTGGATTCCAGTCCGATCGTTATCATTCGGACCGCCACCGGTATGCAAGGCATTGGAGTAGACGAGTTATTGGGGCGCCAGGAAATCGTCATCAAGGCGCTTGGAACCCTGAAGCCCTTTAAGGAATCGTGTTTTGTCGGCGCGACGATTGATCCGGAAGGCCGCGTCATTCTGGTCTTGGATATCGCGCGAGTACTGGCAGGCCGCCGGCGCGATGCGCTCGGGATGCCGATACAGAACGTCATGCCACAACTCACCAATTCCGATTCATCGACGGGCCAGGGGCCGGGTAGTGTCGCCGAGAGTATGCGAATTCTGCTGATCGACGATTCACTCAGCATCCGGAAGTTCGTCGGCAAGATGCTCCAGGGAGCCGGGTACGAGATTGAGACGGCAGTCGATGGAGAAGAAGGGCTGCGCAAGGCTTCTGCGGGAGGGTATCGACTTATCATTACCGATTTGGAAATGCCTAAGTTGAACGGATATGAGGTGATTCAGGCGTTGCGGGATCGGCCACAAACAAAAGCGACGCCGATCCTTGTGATGACCACTCGTGCGGGAGAAAAACATCGTCAAATGGCGCTGAGCGTCGGAGCATCGGGATATATTGCCAAGCCGGTCGAGGAACGAACCTTAATCATGGAAGTCGGCCGTTGGACCGGGCGCACCGAGGGAGTGAAGGCATGATGATCCGTGCGTGCCGGTGTTCCCATAAAAGGAACTGAGTATGAGTCTTCGAGGACGTCTACACACGGTTGCTCCCACCGCGAAGATACTGGAGTTTTTGATGGTGGTTTGCGGCCAGACTCACTTTGCGCTTCAGGCAGATATGGTACGCAGTATCATTCGGCCAGATGAAGGCGATGCTGAAAGCATGCTGTCGGCATTCGGCGTGACGTCGTCCCCTCCACATTTGTCGGAACACTTCGGGCTTACAGGATCGTACCTTTCTCCGGAGTCGAGACTACTGGTATGCGGCCGGCAATCGAGGCATGTGGCTTTCCACGTCGATCGCGTGATGGGACTGCACGATACCGACTTGGCAAAGGTCAAGCCGCTGCTGCCGCACTTCATGGGGCCGGAGCGGCGCTGGATCGCCGGCATGTTCCTCTTTCGGCAGACGGTTGCGCTGGTGCTCAATATCGACTGGCTGTTGAGTGGGGATCGTAGCGGCCGCGCCGTGTCATCTCACGTAGGTGAACCGATGGATCAAGGACGCGCACCGGAAGTATGCGTGAACACCATGATCGACATGACGGCGATTCGGCCTGAGCGTCCCGATTGGAATGTCATGAATTTTGAGGAAGCCACCGATGCAGACGACACTCCCTGGGCTCAGATCTAGGAAAATCGCACAAGGCCCTCGTAAGGCCAAATCGATCATGCTGCTCATCTTTTCCGTGGGCGGACGTCGGATTGCCGCGCGAGCGAATGATGTGGGCGGCATCTGGCCATGGACGGAGGCCGTGTCGATTCCGAGCGGGACCCTGCATGTCAATGCGGTACTCAGACGAGGGGATGACATTCTCCCGGTGTTCGATTTAGCGGGTCGCTTGAGCGTGCAGGTCAATGGCTCAGAGCTCTTATGTTTAATCGCGAAGCGCAAGGACGGGCCGATGGCCGTTTGTATCGATGGGGACATTCCGACGCTGCAATCAGTGAGCGAAGACAGCATTCGCTCCGGAGTGTGGAAAGAGTCGGATGTGATTGGAACGTGCCAAATCGACGACGAAGAGTTGCCGATCTATTCATTGGCCCAATTAGGGCTGAGTTCGATGAGATCTCTCGAGGGAGAGAGCGGAGGAAGTTATGCCAAAAGTTCTCGTAGCTGACGACAGTATTACGGTGCGAAAAGTGGCCGAGCGGCTTCTGACGGAAGCCGGCATGGAAGTGGCGCTAGCCGCCAGCGGGGAGGAGGCGCTCGCCTACCTCTCGACAGAACATCCCGACTTCATCATCTCCGACGTCATCATGCCGGATAAAAGCGGCTATGATGTCTGCCGCTTTGTGCGGGCGCAACAGACCTTGGCTGATACGCCGGTGCTGTTGATCTCCGGTATCGTCAATGATGAGGTGAATCGACAGGCTGAATCGTGCCGGGCCAATGGAGTGTTGAAAAAGCCCTTTCAGGGCGCGTCTCTCCAGGATCGCGTGCGTGACATTCTTTCCAAACAGACCGGGAACGACGCGTCGGCTATCGCGTCCCCTTTGAATGGAGAAATATCGGCTGCAGACAGGGAGTCACCTCAATCCGAGGACTCCACTGGCGCCACGTCCGCCCAGAAGGCTTATCGGATCACAGAAGAACAATTGCAGTCGTTCCGTCAGTCGGCGGCCAAAATTAAAGAACTGGAAGATCTCCTGAATGAAGAAACGGCTAAGTCCGCTCGTCTGAGCGAGCAATTGGAGCAATTCAATCAAGGACAAGGCCGAATTGAAGAGTTGGAGGCGTCCCTTTCCGAATATCAGCACAGGATCGAAGATCTGTCGGCTCAAGCCGAACGCCTCAGCGGTGTCGAGAGACGAAATCGAGAACTTGAATCACTGCTTGCCGACTTACGCAATGCGCCGGCTGACGTCCAATCAAACCAGCCTTCGAACGGGAATCATGCCACCGTGAATGAATTGCAGGCATTGCTTTCGGATCAGCAGCAACGTTTGTCTGAACTGGCTCACGAGGTCATGATGCATGGGGAGTCCGGCGAGCGATTAAAGGCGCTTGAAACAACGTTGGCGGAAGAACAGACTCGGGCCTCCAGCCTGGCAAGCCGATGTACAGATCTTGAACAAGAACTGGCTCGTGCCAATGGACGTCTCGAGGAATGTACGAGTCTGCTGGAGAAAATCGGACGTCTGGCTGGCAAACCCAAAGAGGATCAATAATCTATTGCCGTGATCCCTCAGATTCGATGAAGTAAGTTACGCACCTACTGTTATGGCTAGTACTGCTCAAGAAGATTCCTTTCTCGATGAAGTATTGGGGCTCTTTGTGTTGGAAGCGCAAGAGTGGATTAACCAAAGCAACACCGCTCTCTTGGAATTAGAACACGACCCTGGCTCAGACCGAAAACATAAACTGTATGACACCATCGTCTGCGGCATCACCAATCTTGGTGGTTCAGCCGCGACTGTCGAGTTGCGCGATCTTGAACGGCTGGCATTCGGCTTGCTGCCGCTGCTCAAGGCCATGCAAACTGTCAATGCTAGTACAACCGCGGTGCAACTCAGCGCGTTGCGAGAAGGATTTAACGGTATTATTGGGGCGGTACAGACCCTGAGCGACACGAAAACCGGGCACGTTCCCAACTTAGAGCAGATTCTGAGTCGAGTCGCCGAGGTGGTCGAACAGAGCCCCATGGCTCATCAGCAAGGATCACCGGCGCCACCATCCGGGTCTATGCCTTCTTCCAGTGCCATGGATCGATTAGCAGAATTCCAACGTCAGCACGAGGGGACATCGCATGGAAGCCGACATACGGTAGAGGCCGTTGTCCGTAGAGCCAAAACAGATTATGGGGAACGTGGCTGGCGTTCGGTCGATGCACGAACCGTGATTCAGATCCTGCACGAGCTCGACCGATCCGACGATCAGTTTATGAATGACGTCCATACACGATTACCGGCGATCGTCGGGGTCTTTGCCGATTGCGCATCACCGCATGCAGACATGCTGTTGTCGCATGGCCGAATGGAAAAACTTCTGCAGGAAGTCCAAGCTATGCATGATTCGGCCAGAGCCCTGGAGGCGAAACCGGTGATGCAATTCTTTCATGGCCTCCATACGTTTCTGACCATTCTGTCGAACAAAGCGGTTGAGATTGCAGGATCGCGATTGGAAGCTGTCGAGTCTCGAATAAAGAGAATCGTCCCCATTGCTGAACAATGGATTGAAGACGGAAAGAAGGAGCGATCCGCTATCCGGCAGTTTGTCGCCCAGTGACGGGTCGAACAATCCGGTCACGTATCTTGCGGAACACTCACCTGTCTGCGAACCCGCCACCTGAAATGTAAGCGCCCTGCTACTCACAGCCAAGACCCTCATCGGTGTGGTTCGATTCATAACGCTCTCCACGAATCATTTCCAATTGTTGTGGAAAAAAAGGGCCGCACTCGTCTCCTAGGGTCTTTTTTTGGCCATGCACGGTCCGTTTCATATTCACTGCGGTCGTTGTTATAATGCCGTCGCGAAAAGCGAGGCTCTGAGCTTCAACGAATCAAAGCGCCGAGCACCTTCATCAACTGCTGTCCCTTGATTACCCATGCCAAAAATCATTACCTCCAGACGCCTTGAAGGCGAATCCGAAAAGGCGCGCGAATATGTCCGGACCCATATTGTGCTGCCCTCCAGTGTCCTGGGGCTCGTGTTTATGGTTGCGGGGATGGCGGCGCTGGTCTATCAATTTCTATATATCTCATATGATTGGCGCACGTTTGTAGAAAGTGCCGCTCTCTTGCTCATTGGGATGGTCTTCGGTTGGATGCAAACACGCTATCATCATTATCTGCTGCGCGCATTTCCCGGAAACTTAGCCAGTCGCCTGCGCGTGTTCACGAAAAATCCGGCCAAGCGCCCCCGAAAAGAGGCCGTCATTCCGCCGATCGAGCACCCTAGGCGAAACCTGGTGCCATTCGGCTATGCACTCGGCGCGGTGGCCTTGTTTGGCACTGCAGCCTGGAGCTCAACATTTGGCCAGACCTATTATGTGGCGGCGTTCTTACTGCCCTGGGTGGGATTCTTCTGGGCGAAGGTCTATTTTTGGCGCGGCGTGCTCTTAGAAGTGAAAAATAAAAAGTAAAAAGTTGAACAAGGTCAGCTCTTCTTTTTTACTTTAACCTTTTTACTTTTGCCTTCGAGATCGCGAACGCGCTGTTCGAGATCTCGTAGCTGCTGCCGAAGTTCCGGTAACCGCGGAATGATCGCCATGGCTTTCATCGCCACTTCATGCGACATGACGGGAGCTCCAGATACAATCTGGTTACCGGTCAAACTGCGATTCACCCCAGACCGTGCGGCGATCATGACCTGATCTCCAATCTCCAGATGGTCGGCAAGTCCGGCCTGTCCCCCTACAATGACATGATGCCCAAGCCGGGTACTGCCCGCGATACCGACCTGTGCGACCAGAATGCTGTGCTCACCGATGGACACATTGTGCGCTACCTGAACCAGGTTATCCACTTTGGTGCCACGCTTAATGACGGTTCGACCGAATGTCGCGCGATCCACCGTGACATTGGCCCCCAATTCCACATCGTCTTCAATGCATACCATCCCAAGCTGGGGAATCTTCTGGTGACGCCCTTCATGCTGGACATATCCGAAGCCGTCGCTGCCGATCACGGTTCCGCTATGAATGATGACGCGCGAGCCTATCCGGCAACCTTCTCTCACCGTCACGTTGGGGTAGAGTACGCTGTCATCACCGATCACGGCATCGTCCCCAATGAAGACGCCGGGATAGAGCGTCACGCGAGCTCCGAGTTTGACACGGTCGCCGAGGGTCACAAAAGGCCAGATGGAGGGCTGAAGGCCGATCTCCACCCCTTGCCCGCGAGCACTGTGTTCAGACACTCCTCGTGGTTCGAATGGAGATACGAAAAATTTCTCGGCAATACGAGCGAACGCGTAGGCGGGATTCTTCACGACGATCTGGGGACGGGACAGATCAGAAATTTCTCGTCCGACAACAAACGCAACCGCTTTTGACTCTGTCGCAGGCTTAATAAATCGGTCCGAAGCCACATAGCCTAAGTCTGTCGGACCCGCTTCGCCCAGGCTCGACACGCCTGAGACGACCACATCCGGTGAGCCAACGAGGTGCCCATCGACGGCTGTCGCGATCTCGTCCAGGCGAATCTGTCGGGATGTCACCGCAACCGCCATGTTGAATTATTTGGCCTTCTTGCCGGATGCCGACTTCTTCTTGACTCCGACCCGGGCGGCGGGTTTGGGAGCGGTTCTGCGGTTCGGACTAACTTTCCGCTCAACGTAGGCGATAACATCACCGACCGTCGCGAGCTTGTGCAGATCTTCATCCGGAATTTGAATTTCAAAGGCTTCTTCGATGCGGAAGAGCAGTTCAATGGTCGCCATCGAGTCCAGTCCGAGATCATCACGCAGGGAGTAGGCTGGTGTAATGGTCTGGCGGTCTCGCTTGAGATACTCAGCCAGCGAAATTTGAATTCGTTCAGCAACTGACGCAAGAGCCATAGGAGGTACCTTTAATCGAGAAGATGGACAATTAGGTTACACGAATCGTTTCAATACCACGGCCGCATTATTACTGCCAAATCCGAACGCATTCAAGAGCGCAACGTTAACCGGACGGCGCTGGGTCTTCTCTGCAATGCCCGCCAAGGCGCAGGCCGGATCCGGATCATCGTAATTCAGGGTCGGGTGCACGTGTCCGGTTTGAATGCTCAGCGCGCAAACCGTCCCGGCAATCGCCCCCGCCGCGCCAAGCGTGTGCCCCACCATCGATTTGGTCGCATTAATGGCGATACGATCGGCTCGTGACTTGAAGACCTGACGGATCGCCTTCGCTTCGACGGCGTCGCCGATCGGAGTTGATGTCGCGTGCGCATTGATGTAGTCGACTTGGGAGGGTAAGACCCCGGCATCGTCCAGCGCGAGTCGCATGGTGGTGGCGACTTCGACGCCATCTTCACGTGGAATAACCATATGATAGGCTTCGCTCGTGGCCGCATACCCCGCGACTTCAGCATAGATGCGGGCTTTTCGCTTTTTCGCATGAGCCAGTGATTCCAGAATCAGTGCCCCGGCGCCTTCGCCCATGACAAAGCCGTCCCGACCTCGATCGAAGGGTCGAGAGGCCTGCTCGGGCGCGTCATTGTACGTGGTGGAAAGCGCACGCAAGGAGCAGAATCCGGCGAATACGAGAGGGGTGATGCTGGCATCAGCACCGACCACGATGACGGCATCCGCCTGGCCGCTCCGAATAGACTGAAGTCCTTGTCCTAGCGCATGCGCGCTTGACGAGCATGCCGTTGAAATCGTGAGATTCGGTCCTTTCGCACCATGGGCCATGGCGACGATGCCGGACGCCGAGTTCAGCGTGATGGTGGGAATGAAATTAGGATGAACACGGTGTGGCCGGCGGTTCTGATAGAGTTGCGTGATTTCCCGCTCGCCCATGACCATGCCGCCCATGCCGGCTCCCACGATCACGCCGATACGATGTGGCTTTTCCTGATCCATCCGTAAGCCGGCATCATTGACGGCTTCCGTCGATGCGATGAGTGCGAATTGAGCGTAACGATCCACGCGATCAGCCCGGCTCGCATCCAAAAATTGTGCGGGATTAAAGTTAAGGATCTGTCCGGCAACACGAGACCGATAGGTTTCGAGCGGAAGATCGGCAAACGACGTAATGGCCGAAATGCCGGAACGGCCTTCAAGCGCGGCCTTCCAGAATTCACCGACTCCGATCCCGATCGGCGAGATGATTCCCAACCCTGTGATGACGGCGCGTGTAGCCATTGTGTGCCGACCAGCCCTCCTTGTTCCGGGACTAGGTTGTACTCTACGCATGGGACTCAGTCAACCGTCGGCTTCAGCAGAGGGCGAGCCCCGGATGTCAGCCCTGTTAGTGGCTTACCTTCAGATACAGATACCACCCGTAAGAGAGGAAGAGCAGATTCGTCATCCATCCGGCAAGAATCGGAGCCATCACTCCGCTGCGGCCGAGAGCAATCGCGACAGAATATGCTGCCCAGTACAGAAATCCGATGACGAGCGCCTGCCCGATGCCGATGGCCATGCCTCCTCCGCGTACGCCGGTTCGTTTGAGACTAAGCGCGATTCCAACGACGGCCATTACGATACTGACGAAAGGAAAGGCAATACGACCATGGTATTCCGTCAGCAGGCGGGAAACGTTGTATCCGTCCTGCTTCAGCCGGCTGATCCGGGCGCCCAACTCAGTGAGAGTCAGTTCTTCCGACTCCCCCGAGAGTCCCGTGCGAAAATCCTGTGGGCCTTGCGACAGCGGAAGCGGTTTCGTGGCAAACGCCTGGATGGCAACGGTCCCATCAGGGGACAAGACCCGGGTGACTCCATCCTGCATCATCCATCCCTGTGGCGTATACAACGCCTCCTTGGCCTCTGTCATTTCCATCAACTGAAAGTCCGGTCCCAGCCTGTAGAGCTGGAGTCCATGCAGCGCGAGGCCATCAGGTTCCATCACTTCAATATTAAGCAGCGTCTGATTTTCGAGTTGTATCCAGGGCCGCAATGTTTTCAGGATGGCGAGGGGATTCTTCTTTTCAATGAGGGCGGTCTTGACGTACTCGGCCTTCGCGTTCGTCACCGGGACCATCACCGCGCTCAGACCGAACAATGCAATGGCAATCAGCGTTGCGCAGACAAAAAAGGGCAGCGCGGTCCGATAGAGGCTGATTCCACAGCTTCTCATCGCCGTGATTTCATGGTTGCGGGAAAGCATACCAAGCGTGAGGAGGGTGGCCATTAAGACGGCCAGAGGGGCGATCTGAAACGCGATGGCGGGCATCCGCAGAAGAAAGAATGTCAGAATATGCATCGCCTCAGCATCAAAACGAATGAACCGCCGCACCTTTTCAAAGAAGTCCACGACCAGGTAGACCGTCATGAGTCCCGCAAAACACATGAGAAAGATTTTGAGGTACTCACGGGTCATATATCGGAAGAGAATCGTCGTCATGGTCTACCGGCGGCTGACACGATAGAACAGCACAAGCCCTGTGCCGAAAAACATAACGTTGGGCAGCCAAGCTCCTGCAAAGGGCGGCAGCCACAACGTCGTCACCAAGAATTCGCACAGGACATTCAGCACATAGTACAGGATGATGATCATGACGCCGGCCGTAAATCCTCCAATGCGTCCCGATCGCTTGGAAACAATGCCGACAGGAATGCCGAGCATGCCAAAAATCAAGGCAGCCGTGGGAAAGGCAAGATCTTTATACGATTCCATCAGACGCCGCAGGGCGCCGGTATCTCGCCACTCACTGCGATCCAGTTGCTCCAAAATGGCCTGCCGGGATGGCCGTTCGTCGGCGGGGGCATAGAGATTTGGATCGAGCGTAAGCTTGAGGTCGTAGCTGGAAAAGGAGATGTGTTCATATTGATCGACATCGTGCGGCCGACTGTGGATGGTGCCGTTGAGTAATCGGATGCCGACATAATTGCTGCGCGGATCGTTCAGCAGGCTGTATTGGCTGGCTACAATGATGCGCGCGTCGGTTGGATTACGCTCGTCTGAAATAAAAATATTTCCGCCTTGAGCGTGGCGGCTGTCCGAGACATATATCACCATATGGGGGATCGGTTCGTTAAAAACGCCCTTGTCCAGTGCCAATGTCAACTGATCGCGAAGCAGGCTGAGCGCTAATTTTTTAAGCGACACGCTGGTCCACGGTTGACCCCATTGGGAGAGCATCAATGTCAGCCCAAAGACCAGGCAGGAAAAGAGGAACACGGGCCAAGCCAGCCGGAGCAAACTCAGTCCCGCCGCTCGCATGGCGACTAGCTCTTTATCATACGAGAGCCGACCAAAGGCTGTAATCGACGCGATGATACCGGCGATGGGAAGTGTCAGCACTAAAAAGGACGGCAGGAGGTGCAGGAAGACTTTGATAACCGCCATGAAGCCAACGCCTTTGGACACGAACAGCTCAACGAGTCGAAGCAGTTCCTTGGTCAGCATCACAAAACATAAGGCTCCGACGCTGATGAAAAACGGCGGCAGAAGTTCCGTAAAGATGTAGCGATCGAGAATTTTATTCAAAAAAGGAGATCCCGGAAGGACTATTCGGCACGAACTATAGCGAATTGACCACGCAGTGTAAATTTGGCAGTCGGGTCATGGGAAACGCCTCTTGATCTTACCAAAAAAACTACTGCTTGACAGGGTACGTGATAAATGCTAGAGAATCCACCGTTTTTATAGGTTTTTCGTATGCATCGTACTCTTATTTCCTTGTAGTAGCCGCAAGAAGCGAATCCGCTTCTTGTGGCTTTTTTGTTCCGAGAACCACTGGTAACGCCTGACTAATGTCAGGTGAGCAGGAAAGGAGGAGATTGTGAAGAGTAAGGGCACGGTGAAATGGTTTAACGATCGCAAAGGGTTCGGGTTTATTCGACTGGAAAGTGGTGAAGATGTCTTTGTCCATTATTCCGCCTTACAAGGAGACGGATTTAAGTCTCTCAAGGAAGGCGAGAGCGTCGAGTTTGAAATTGTTCAGGGAGCCAAAGGGCCGCAAGCCGCTAATGTTATGAAAATGTCTGTTAGCGGAGCCTAACCTCGCCGCGTTCACCAGGGTCCGCCTGTTCGGGCGGACCCCCTTTCCCTACGATTCATTGCCAGCGTTCGTGTTTCTGCTCAGCCTGAGCATCTGGCCTAAATCCTTGACAGCCTTGCACAATATTGATAGTTTTTGCTGAACGCGTTGGGGAGGAGCTTCTTGGAGGCGGACAAAGGCAAGATTTTACAGACCGCCAACCAGTTGGCTGCAAAAGGTCAATTCGACAAGGCGATTGCCGAATGGAAAAAGCTTCTCACCGATTCGCCGAACGACGGGTCTGTTCATAACAACATCGGCGACCTTCATATCAAGCGCAATGCCGTCGCTGAAGCGATCGAATCCTACCTGCTGGCCGGTGGGGCATTTCATGCATCCGGATCTGCCCTTAAGGCGATCGCTGTCTACAAAAAAATTCTGAAGCTGGACCCCGGGCGTTATAGCGTCTACCAGCAACTTGGCGACCTCAATGCCGAACGGGGCTTGGTCAATAACGCCGTCACGGACTATCTCACCTTAAGTAAGTTGTATCTGAAGGATGGTCGCACACGGGAGGCCTTAGCAGTCTACCGGAAGATCGTCGATTTGGATCCCACGAATTTGAACGCGAGACAGCGGCTGGCTGAATTGTGTCTCCAAGAAAACTTTCGCGACGATGCCGTGAAGGCGTACTTTCACCTTGGAAAGGAATGCGTCGCTCAGGACCAGATCGAGCAAGCCACCAAAGCCTATAAGACTATTTTAAAGATCGATCCCGGCAACGCCAAGGCGGAGCGATTATTGAAAGACCCAGCAACCGCTCTGCACGAAGTGCAGGTGGAGTTGTCACGGCGCGTTGGGGGCTCGGAGAGCCCGCTCGAACAAGCTCAACGACAGATCGACGCCGGAGAGTTCGACCAAGCCGAAACGGTCTTGTCCGATCTCTTGAGCGCGCAGCCGGGAGATCCGGAAGTCTGCCGGCTGTTGGCCATGCTGCACTTAAAGCGGGGAGAATTAGCAGTCGCCTTGAGTGAAATTCAGTTCTTGTCGGAAGCCGCGATTCGTGCTGAAGACTATGGGCTCGCCGAGTCGATGATTCTCGAATATCTCAAGGCCGATCACACGTGCGTCTCATTGTTGGAGTTGTTGGGCACGCTGTATGAACACAAAGGCGAGAATGCGGCCGCGGCCATACAGTATGGCAAAGCGATGTCTGTTTTATTGGAGTACCCCGATCCTGAAGCACCCGACCGTCCGGCCGAGCTCTTAACGAAAATCAAGGCGCTGGATCCAACCTGCGCGATGATCGGTAACCTTTCTGTCGCACCTGCCTCACCGCGTGGGACGAAGGAGCCGGATTTTGTATTCCAAGTGGAGAACGAAGAGCCCAAGGGCCGGCTCACTGAAACGCCAGAGACCCCACCAATACTTTCCCCCGTCGTAGCTGAACCGATGACGTTGAGACTGGCAGGAGTGGCAGATGATTCCATTCCGTCATTATCTCCGTCACCTTCCGTGGAGCGTCCACCGGTTCTGCCAGAAGAAGAAGTGGCGGCCGTCCCAGAAGAGTCGGTGGCGGCCGAGCCGGAGGCATTGCGTTTTTCTGAAACAGCCATTCCTCCAGTGATAGGTGAATCTTTAGAGGAAGCAGAAGAGGCATGTGTACCGGTTGCCGAAGTCGTTCCGGAATCACCGGTCTCGGAAGAAGCAAGCGTCCCGGATCAGATCTCGTTCAGCCCGGCGCCACGGCAGGTCACCGAACACGAATACAAGGTTCATTACGAACTCGGAATGGCCTACAAAAACATGGGTATGCTGGATGAGGCGATCGAAGAATTTCATGTAGCCATCAACGGCAAGGAATGCTTTCTTGACGCCACAACGCTGCTTGCAGCCAGCTTGAAGGAGAAGGGGCTCACGGTACCCGCCATGGAATGTTTGGAACGCGCGCTCGCCGATGCGCGGTGCGATCAAGACAAAGCCCTTCCCATCCGATATGAGCTAGGATTGCTGTATGAATCCGAGGGATTGGTGGAAAAGGCGGTCGACATGTTGTCGTCGATTCCGGCGTTTCTCGATGTGCCGATCCGCTTAGAGCGGCTCAAAGCGGGGCAGACTTCCGACCAACATGAGGGAGAAGGCCACCCCGGAGAGCCGACCTCAGTTGCCACCGCCAACGCTTCATCTACAGAGCGTAAAAAGCGGCGCATCTCGTATCTATAATTGGATGAGCTAAAACCTCTCTCTGGATCGCCAAAATGGTTGTCCAGCTAGGCAGCAGGGAGCGAAGAGGCGAAGCGTACGCTACAGCCTACGTTAAGCCTTTGAGCGATGTGAAAACGAAGCTCGTACCCTTTTTCACCATCCTGTCATGAGTCTTCTCGAATTCTTCCAACTCAAAGAGAACCCCTTCTCCATCACCATCGATAATCGGTTCTTTTTTAAATCCCAGCAGCACGCCGAGGCGCTCACGCGCCTCAAGTATGCGGCGGAGAATATGAAAGGATTGGCTCTCGTCGTCGGTGATATCGGAACGGGAAAGACGACTTTGGCGACGCGGTTTCTGGAAGAATTAGAAACCGGGGAATATGAGGCTGCGCTGCTGATCGTCCTGCATGCCGCTGTGACGTCGGAATGGATGTTGCGCAAGATCGCCCTGCAAATGGAGATCGCCACGCCGGCTGAAAGCAAAACCGATTTGTTAACGCAACTATCCAAACGACTGGAGGAAGTCGCCGAGTCCGGTAAGAAAGCCATCGTCCTCATCGACGAGGCACAGATGCTGCGCAGTCAAGAACTGATGGAAGATTTTCGCGGCATCCTGAATATCGAGAGTAATGGTCGCAAGTTGGTCACCTTCGTCTTGTTCGGGCTGCCCGAGCTGGACCAGGTCCTGGCACTTGATAAGCCGCTGCACCAGCGGGTGGCCATGCGTTATGAATTAACCGCACTCAATTCGCCCGGCACCGAAGCGTACGTCAACTATCGACTACGGATTGCCGGCGGACACAAGGTCATTTTCAAACCGGAAACCTTTTACCTCATTTGCCATTATTCTAAAGGCATTCCTCGTCTGATCAACACCATCTGCGACAACGCGCTTCTCGAGAGCTACCTCAGGAAACAAGACAAAATCGAGACTGCTTTAATACACGAGGTCGCGGAAGATTTAAAACTCGGCCGCGCCTAATCCAGATTCTCGACAGGCTGTTCAAAAAGGTCTTCTGGCGAGAGCGCAGCGAGGCCGGGCCGCGAGGCGTACTCGTAGTACGTTGAGGGGACGGGTGACTGAGAACGAAGCTTGAGGCTTTTTGATGAGCCTGCTAGGCCACCCGGTTGGGTGCCGGTCTTCCGTCCATTACCGCCAATATGTTGTCCAAACAGACCATGCCCATGCGAATCCGCGTGGCGTGCGTGGCCGAGCCAAGATGTGGCAATGTGACGACCTGACTTAGTGCCAAAAGACCCGGGTGAATGAGCGGTTCATGTTCATACACGTCTAAGCCGGCTCCGGCCAATCGCCCTTCTCGTAAGGCGGTGACGAGCGCCGCTTCGTCGACAACCGCTCCCCGGGCAACATTGATGACATAAGCCGTCGGTCGCATGAGCTGAAGTTCCCGCGGTCCAATGAGATGGTGCGTGTCCGGGGTAAGAGGCACATGAAGGGTCAGAAAATCGGCTTCAGCAAGGGCATCATCCAATGCCATGCTCTTCCATGAAGGTTGGTCGGGAAAGTTTTTCACTGTTCGATTGTAGTAGAGCACCGGCATATTAAACCCCACCGCTCGCCTGGCAACCGCCTGTCCGATTCGTCCCATGCCGATGATGCCAAGTGTGCGGCCGAAGACATCGGTGCCAAGCAATTGCCGGGGCTCCCACCCGCTCCAAGCTCCTTCCTGGACGAGACGATGCCCTTCAGGCACTCGACGCGCTGTGGCCAACAGCAACGCCCATGTAAGATCGGCCGTACTTTCCGTTAGGATGTCCGGCGTATTAGTGACGACAATCTTATGAGCCCGCGCGGCATTGAGATCGATGTTGTTATAGCCGACGGCATAGTTTGCAATGACCCGCAGATGTGAGGTTTCCAACAGTATCGACGCATCGATGTGTTCGGCTAAGGTGCAGATGAGCGCCTCTGCATCTCGGATACCGGCTAAGAGAACGTCCCGTTTCGGTGGCGTAGTCGCGGGTAATTGTGTCAGGCGAAATCGTTCGGTCAGCGCGGTCATCACCGGATCGGGCAGCGGTCTCGTGACATAAAGGGTTGGTTTCGACATGTGGTGAAAGATTTCTTTCCGGCTCGCCGGGTCGTAGAGCCGATTCCTCCAGTGTGAAAAGCGGCTGACCGGCTGCCTTGACTGGCTTCTCAGCCGTTTGTTAGACTGCACGACCTAACTAATTGAACAGCAAAGCGGTTTACCTTTTTAATCCCCGGTTTCAAGAGGGCAACATGAAAAAGTGGTGGGAAGACGATGCGACGCAGTTGAAACGCACAAGGCTGTACGCACAGGGTAATCCGGACGAATGGGGCGCTGGAGAGTCGGTCGCCGAAGAAGAATTGCCTCCGCCTCCAGCCAATGTCATTGCGAAACCCGGGAATGGCCGCAATTTCATTACGTGGGATCCTGTTCCCGATGCGCTGTACTATAACATCTATTTCCTGACCACCAAAGGCGTCCAGATTAAATTTTCAGATCTGACCCGGCCCATCGCCGGCCCGGATGATTTCAATCCCGTTAAGGGAGTCAAGAAGGAAAAGGGCAACCTTATCGAAGGTGCAGCCTCTCCTTTTGTCCATGAAGATCTGGCCAACGGCACTTGCTATCACTATGTTGTGACCGTCGTCACCGAAAAGGGGGAAAGCCCTGAATCCGCCGAAGTCCTCGCCATTCCGTCGCCGTATCTCTTAGCCATGACGATCGGTCAGGAAGGGGTCGATGACGGTGAACTGAAGGCGCCCACGGGCATCGCGCTCGACAAGGACGGCAACATTTACGTGTCCGATACCGACAATCATTCTGTTCAAAAATTCGATAAGGATGGAAAGTTTCTCGCCCGATGGGGCGGGGAGCCGAGTGCACAAGAAGGCCAGTTTTATTATCCACGGGGCCTGGCCACCGGTCCGGAGGGCGATGTCTATGTGGCCGACAGCGGCAATAACCGCGTCCAGAGGTTTGATAGTGAAGGCAATTGCATGCATGCCTGGGGCAAGTTCGGCTTCGCCTGGCGCGGAGCCGAGATGGGGAAGTTTGATGTGCCGTGGGGACTGACGACCGACCCTCAAGGGAATGTCTATATTTCAGACACCAGCAATGCCCGCATCCAGAAATACCAGCCTGATGGCACGCCCGTGATGAAGTGGGGCCGCGATGGCAGTTACGACGGCGCCTTTTTCTTTCCACGGGGGATCGCGGTCGATTTTGTCGGGAACGTCTACGTAGCGGATGAAGGCAACCACCGCATTCAAAAGTTCGATGCCCGCGGCAGCTTCCTCACCAAGTGGGGAAAGGAAGGGGCCGGCCCGGGACAGTTCAAGTCGCCGTGGGGTGTCGCCTGTGATGCGCTTGGGAACGTCTACGTCGTCGACAGCAATAACCATCGTATTCAGAAGTTCGACGGGAACGGCACGTTTATTTGCGCCTGGGGAAACCGAGGCGTGACCGAAGGGCAATTTAATTTTCCGTACGGGATTGCCGTCGATAAAGAGGGCTGCGTCTACGTGGTGGATAGCGGCAACAATCGTGTCGTGAAGTACGTGCCGACGGAAGAGGAAATTCAGCGGACCCAGCTGGCCAAGACCAAACAGCAGGAGTCATCGAGCGGCGTGCCTGCCCCCCATAGCGTGGTGGCCAAAGCCGGCGACACCGAAGTCACGTTGAGCTGGATGGAGGTGCCAAAGGCCACCTCCTATAACTTGTATTTCCACACCTCTCCGAACTTGACCAGTGAAACCGGCACACGCATTGAGGGGGTGACGAGTCCCTTCGTTCATAGCGGTCTCACGAACGACACCCCGTACTATTATGCGCTGGCTTCCGTGTTCGACGATGGGGTCGAAAGCCCGCTGTCGGAGGAAGTGACGGTCACTCCGGTGCTGATCGATATGACTGCGCCGCAAAATCCCAACGCGGTCATAAACCATGGCGCTTTTATGACGAACTCACCCGAGGTCATTGTCACGATCTCAGCCAATGATGTGGATACCGGCGTCTCGGCCTATTACATTTCGGAAAGTCCGATGGCTCCCACGGCGACTGTGCCGGGATGGGTCGACGTCGAGCCGATGAATAAGTTCGGTGCGACGATTCCGTTCATCCTGTCGCCCGGGGATGGCCAGAAGACCATCTACGTGTGGTTTAAGGACGTCGGGAACAACGTCTCGGTACCCGCAAGCGCCAGCATCCTGCTCAATACGTCGGGCTATCTCTGCGTATCCAAATGGGGCAAGCCGGGGCGTGGTGCGTCTCTTCTGCATGGCGGCGAGTTCATCGCCCCGATGTATGGCATGGCGATCGATCAGCAGGGCAGCATCTTCGTCGTGGATAACGGCAATAACCGCATTCAGAAATTCGACAATAACGGCAACTTCATCATCCTGTGGGGCAATTTCGGAACATCCAACGGCAGCTTCCATAATCCCACCGGCATTGCCTGCGATGCAAAGGGCGACGTGTATGTCGTCGATACGAACAATCACCGTGTACAGAAGTTTGATGGAAAATTAGGCGGCTATGTCATGAAGTTCGGATCGCGCGGCAATGCGGAAGGGCAGTTCAACTCGCCCTGGGGCATCGCCGTCGATCGCGTGCGCGGCTATATCTATGTCGTCGACAGCGCGAACTTCCGCGTGCAGAAATTCGACATGACGGGTGAGTTCATCATGCAGTGGGGCAGTTTCGGCAACAACGACGGGCAATTTTATTTTGCCCGCGGCATTGCCGTCGATCAGATGGACGGATCGGTGTACGTGGTGGATATGGGTAATCACCGGATTCAAAAATTCGATACGAGCACGAATGTACTGCCACAACTGTTGACGAAGTGGGGCGGGGGCATCGGCCCGGGTCATGCCAGCAGCCCACAGGCGCAAGAAGCCGGACAAATGCGCTCGCCGTGGGGTATTGCAGTGGATAGCCACGGGGATGTGTATGTGGCGGATACCGGGAACCAACGCGTGCAGAAGTTCGACCGGGAAGGCAACTACATCACGCAATGGGGCGGATTCGGCAACGGCGAAGGCCAGTTCAATTTTCCGTATGGGATTGGAGTCGATGCGCGAGGCAGCGTATTCGTGGTCGATAGCGGCAATACGCGCGTTCAACAGTTCATGCCGTCCGACGAAGGCAGCGAGCGGCTGCAGGAAGAAGCGGAAGCCGCAGCCGAGTTGACGGACCAAACAGCGAATGCGTCAAACGCCGGAAAGTCGTAAGTCGGAAAGTTGAAGCGGTTGACAGTGGAACCTGCGAGACTTGAAGACAGGGTAATAATAAGGCTCTTACACCAACCCTGAGGTCGGTATGCTGGAAGAACATGTGCGGCTTGGGCTTACATTCGATGATGTGATTCTCATCCCGGCCAAGTCCGAGGTGTTGCCGAGCGAAACCAATACCCAGACCTACGTCTCTCGCCATATCGCCATTAACATTCCCATCGTCAGTTCAGCGATGGATACCGTGACGGAATCCCGGCTCGCGATTGCCCTGGCTCGCGAAGGCGGGATCGGCGTCATTCATCGCGTGCTCTCGCCGGTCGATCAGGCGGCTGAAGTCGACAAAGTGAAAAAGTCGGAAAGCGGCATGATTCTCGATCCCATCACCATTGCGCCCGATCAAACGATTCGAGAAGCCCTGCAGCTTATGGCCAAGTTCCGGATCTCGGGCATTCCGGTCACGAAGCAGGGCAAACTGGTCGGCATTCTGACGAATCGCGATCTCCGTTTCGAAAACCGGATGGATCTCAAGGTTGCCCAGGTGATGACGAAGGACAACCTCATCACCGTGCCGGAAGGCACGACGCTCGAGAAGGCGCGGGAGATCCTCCACGAACACCGTATCGAAAAGCTCCTCGTTGTCGACAAGCAATTCAATCTGAAGGGGCTCATCACAATCAAAGATATCGAGAAACGGATTCAGTACCCGCATGCCTGCAAGGATGAACATGGACGCCTGCGGGTTGCGGCTGCGGTCGGCGTAGGGCCCGAGACGGAAGAGCGGGTGGCGCTTCTCGCCAAAGCCGGGGTCGATATGGTGGTCGTCGATACGGCCCACGGCCACGCCAAAAGCGTACTCGACACCGTCAAGCTTATTAAGCGAACGCATCCCACACTGGAATTGGTCGCCGGCAATATCGCCACTGCACAAGCGGCGAAGGATTTGGCCAAGGCGGGCGTGGATGCCGTAAAGGTCGGCGTCGGCCCCGGCTCGATTTGCACGACGCGTGTCGTGTCCGGGGCAGGGATGCCGCAATTGACCGCGATTATGGATTGCGCCAAAGTGCTGAAGGGGACCGGCATTCCTATCATTGCCGACGGAGGCGTGAAATTTTCAGGCGATATCACTAAAGCGTTGGCCGCGGGCGCCTCATCGGTCATGATCGGCGGTTTGTTGGCCGGAACCGAAGAATCGCCCGGCGAAACGGTGCTCTACCAAGCCAGGACGTACAAGGTCTATCGCGGCATGGGTTCACTCGGTGCGATGGAAAAGGGAGGGAAGGACCGCTACTTCCAATCGGGACGGCCCGCCTCCAAGTTGGTGCCTGAAGGGATCGAGGGGCGTGTCCCTTATAAAGGGACGCTCTCGGGCGTGATCTATCAGCTCGTCGGCGGCGTGAAATCGGGAATGGGATACTGTGGCTGTCGGACCATTCCTGATCTTCAAAAAAACGCGCGATTCATACGGCAAACGTTGGCCGGCCTCAAAGAAAGCCATGTGCACGATGTTATCATTACGAAAGAAGCGCCGAACTACCGAACGGACTGGGAGTAGATCGAAGGTCGTCACGTCATAAAGTCATAAGGTCGGAGTCTTGATGGACTTTAAGACATGATGACTTTACGGTCTTGACGACGGTGACGTTGAACCATGGAATTCTGGCATGATCGGATCCTGATTCTCGACTTTGGCTCTCAGTACACACAGCTGATTGCCCGCCGCATCCGCGAAGGGCGAGTCTATTCGCAGATCCTTCCCTGCACTGCATCCTTAGCCACAATCGAAGCGTACCGTCCGAAGGGCATTATCATGTCCGGTGGGCCCTCAAGTGTGTATGATCGCAAGGCTCCCAGAGTCCCCAAAGAGATATTTGACCTCGGCGTCCCCGTCCTGGGGATTTGCTATGGGATGCAACTGGTCACCCATCTTCTCGGCGGTGAAGTCGCCAAGGCCAACCATCGGGAGTATGGCCGAGCCGAACTGTTGATCGACGATGCGTCGGATCTACTGAAAAAACTGGCACCGAGGTCGCGCACCGTCTGGATGTCTCACGGCGATCGCATCGAGCGCATGCCCAAAGGATTCGGGGCCATTGCCCATACCGAGAATTCGCCGATCGCCGCCATGAAGTCGGTCGGAGGCGGGCGGAAGATCTATTGCTTGCAATTCCACCCGGAAGTCGCACACACGGCCGGCGGCACGCAAATTTTGAAGAACTTCGTGTATGACGTGTGTGGATGTCAGCCGACCTGGACGATGAGTTCGTATGTCGACACCGCCGTGAAGACTATTCAAGAACGGGTCGGCAAGGGAAAGGTCATCTGTGCGTTGAGTGGTGGCGTCGATTCCTCAGTGGCGGCGGCACTCACCCACCGTGCCGTCGGCTCCCAACTCACCTGCATTTTTGTGGATAACGGGCTCCTCCGGAAGGAAGAACGCGCCAAGGTCCAAAAAAGTTTCTCGCAGCTCGATCTTGACCTCCATGTGCTGGACCGTTCCGCAGAGTTCCTCGGTGCGCTGAAGGGGGTGATCGATCCGGAGCGGAAGCGCAAAATCATCGGTCGTCTGTTCATTAAAAACTTTGAGCGTGAGGCCAAACGTTTAGGGAAGGTCGATTATCTCGTTCAGGGCACTTTATATCCGGATGTGATCGAGAGCATCAGTTTTAAAGGTCCCTCGGCCACGATTAAAACACATCACAATGTCGGGGGGCTGCCGACGAAAATGCGACTGCGTCTTGTAGAGCCCTTGCGCGAATTGTTCAAAGACGAAGTCCGCGTGCTCGGCAAAGAACTGGGCTTGCCGGACGACATCGTCTGGCGCCATCCCTTTCCCGGGCCGGGGTTGGCGATTCGTGTACTGGGCGCCGTCACACCGCAGCGATGCGCGATGTTGCGAGAGGCCGATGCCATTGTGGAGCAGGAAATTCGTCAGTCCGGCTTGTATGGAGAGACGTGGCAAGCCTTTGCCGTGCTCCTGCCCATTCGCACCGTCGGCGTCATGGGCGATCAGCGAACGTACGAGCATGTGGCGGCCATTCGCGCGGTCACGAGCCTCGACGGCATGACGGCTGACTGGGCGAAGCTGCCGCACGAGGTCTTGGGAAAAATATCGAATCGTATCATTAATGAAGTCCGCGGCGTGAATAGAGTGGTCTATGACATCAGCTCGAAACCGCCGTCGACGATCGAATGGGAATGAGGAAGGCGGGTGTGATCTAGGTGACCTTGTGCTCGCAGAGCGCGCACGCGAAGGCGGTGCTCGCTCCATGCGCGCAGTGACGGTCGCCTAGATTACACTCGCTGAGAAGGAAATAATAAGATGGAAGTTCGTCTACAGAAAGTGATTGCGGCGTCTGGGCTCGCTTCCCGGCGGAAGGCGGAGGAGTGGATTGCGCAGGGGCGAGTGACGATTAACGGAAAGATTGTGCGAGAGCTGGGGACTCGCATCGATCCCGAACGCGATCACGTGAAAGTGGATGGCCGGCATATCAAGGGAGTAGAGCCCTATGCATACCTTCTGCTCAATAAGCCGAAAGGCATTGTCTCCACACTCAACGATCCCGAGGGCCGCCCCACGATCGAAAATCTTCTGCACGGGGTCACGCTTCGCGTCTTTCCGGTGGGGCGATTGGATTTTGATACGGAAGGCCTGATGCTCTTGACGAATCACGGGGAGCTGGCACAGGCGCTTCTGCATCCTCGCTACCATGTGGCGAAGGTGTATTTGGCGAAAGTGAAAGGCGTGCTCAATGACGAGGAAATCAGCCAGCTTGCGCGAGGCGTCAAATTAGAGGATGGAATGACGGCCCCGGCCATGGTCAAGAAAGTGCGAAAGGCTGAGGAAAACTCATGGCTCGAAGTCACGATCTATGAAGGTCGAAAGCATCAGATCAAGCGCATGTTCGAAGTTGTCGGCCATCCGGTATTGAAGCTGAAACGGATCAAGTTCGGTCCCCTGGCACTGGGAGATCTCCTTCCCGGGGAATTTCGCTATCTCACGGACCGTGAAGCGAACACCTTGCGGGCGATTTTCAAATACAAGCAGGAGCAAGAACTAGAGGGCATACAGCCTGAGTCGGTTCGGCTTCAGAAGCCCGTTCGGCGCAGCCCGGCTCGCTCGCCACGGCAGCCTGCGCGTTCTGCAGGACAACCCATGCGTTCGGGATGGCAGCCGACACCTTCCCCAGGAAAGCCAGCCCGTCCTGCTCGGCAGCCCGCAGGGTCGCCACGGCGGCCCGTGGATTCTGCACGGCGGTCTCCGCGCCGCATGCGGAGGTCCGCATGATGGCACGCACGCATACGTGCGGCGAGTTGCGCCGTCGCCATGTCGGTCAAACCGTGACACTTACTGGCTGGGTGCAGCGGCGGCGCGACCACGGCAGCGTGCTTTTTATTGATGTACGCGACCGTCATGGCATAACGCAGATCGTCTTCAATTCGGAACAAGCTCCACATGTGCACAAGCAAGGCGAGAAGCTCGGCAGCGAGGACGTCATTGCCATCACCGGTATGGTGAGCCAACGGCCGGAGGGCGCGGATAATCCCAATCTGTCAACCGGGGACATCGAAGTGTTGGTGCAGCATCTTGAGATTCTCAATGAGGCTAAGACGCCGCCCTTCATGATCGAGGATGACGCCGAGATTACCGATACGCTTCGCCTAAAGTATCGCTATCTCGATTTGCGCCGTCCCAAAATGCAGCGGCTGCTCGAACTCCGTCACCGGGTCTCTGCAGGGGTCCGGTCTTTTCTCAATGAGCACCAGTTTCTCGAGGTCGAGACACCAATGCTGACAAAGAGCACACCGGAAGGCGCTCGCGACTACCTTGTGCCCAGCCGTGTCAACCCCGGGACGTTCTTCGCACTTCCGCAATCTCCACAATTGTTCAAACAGATTCTCATGGTGGCTGGAGCGGACCGGTACTATCAGATCGCACGCTGCTTCCGTGATGAAGATCTTCGGTTTGATCGGCAGCCTGAGTTCACGCAAATCGACATCGAAATGTCGTTTGTCGACCGCGAGCAGATCATGTCGCTCATGGAACAGATGATCAGCTCGATCTTTAAAGAGATCGCCGGAATCGAACTCACGCTGCCGTTCCCGAGAATGGCCTATGCCGATGCCATTGGCCGATATGGGTCGGACAAACCCGATCTGCGATTCGGTATGCCGCTCCATGATCTCAATGACTTTGCGGCGAAGAGCGACTTCAAAGTATTCAAAGAGACGATTGCCAAGGGCGGAATGGTCAAAGCCATTGTTGTCGTAGGCGGCGCGTCGATTCCACGGAGCCGCATCGATACGCTGGGTGAGACGGCCAAGGGTTTTGGTGCGAAAGGTCTGGCCTGGGTCAAGGTCATCGGAGAGGGCCAGTTGGAATCGGTCATTGCCAAGTTTCTGGACGCTCGCAGCCTGCTCGCCGCCGTGCCCGAGGCTGGCGTTGGGGACCTGCTGCTTTTCGTGGCCGACAAGCCGAGTGTCGTGCATGACGTGCTTGGCCGGCTTCGACTTCTACTGGCCGAGGAGTTGAACCTGATCGACCGGTCGTTGTGGCGGCCGCTGTGGGTCCTCGACTTTCCCTTGCTGGATTACGACAACGAGGCGAAGCGCTATGTGGCAATGCATCATCCGTTCACCGCGCCGCTGGATGACGACCTGCCGCTCTTCGAGTCCGATCCTGTAAAGGTCCGCGCAAAAGCCTACGACATGGTCTTGAACGGGAATGAAATCGGCGGGGGCAGTATCCGTATCCATCGCAGAGACATCCAGAGCCAAGTATTCGACTTGCTTGGAATCAGCAAGGAAGAAGCCGCGGCCAAGTTCGGCTTCCTGTTGGACGCCTTGGAATACGGGGCGCCGCCGCACGGCGGGATTGCCTTCGGCCTCGACCGGCTGATCATGTTGCTGGGCGGCGCGGGATCCATTCGAGACGTCATCGCATTTCCCAAGACGCAAAAGGCACAGTGTTTGATGACGGAGGCGCCCTCGCCTGTCGATCCGGAGCAACTCAAAGAACTTCATATCAAGGTGGATAGGGTTGAGTAGCCACTCGCCGCTGCAGTTCATCCTGATTGTCATTGCGCCTAGCTAATGGCTGGGAATACCTTCGGCACACTCTTTTGCGTCACCTCCTTCGGCGAAAGCCACGGACCGGCCATCGGCTGTGTCGTCGATGGCTGCCCTCCTGGATTATCCCTGACAGTCGGCGATATTCAGCAAGAACTCGATCGCCGCAAGCCCGGGACGTCCCGTCACGTCTCGCAACGCCAGGAATCCGATCGCGTCGAGATTCTCTCCGGTTTGTTTGAAGGAAAGACCACCGGGACGCCCATCGCGCTGCTTATTCGAAACGAGGATCAACGCAGCCGAGACTACGGCAATCTGGCAGACACGTTCCGACCCGGCCACGCCGACTACACCTATTGGCAGAAGTATGGGATCCGTGATTATCGCGGGGGTGGTCGAGCGTCCGCCCGGGAGACGGCCGTGCGCGTCGCGGCGGCGGCTATCGCAAAAAAATGGTTGCATGAAAAATATGGCGTCGTCGTCCGCGGCTATCTCAGCCAACTGGGTCCTATAGAGGCTCCATTCACGACATGGGAGGCCATCGGCACGAATCCGTTCTTCGTGGCCGATCCTCAGGCCGTCTCGAAGCTCGAGACTTTTATGGATGAGTTGCGGAAGGCAGGCGACTCGGTCGGAGCGAAGATCACGGCGGTGGCTGAACATGTGCCCGTCGGTTGGGGCAGTCCTGTGTATAAGAAACTGGATGCGGATCTCGCGGCGGCAATGATGAGCATCAATGCAGTCAAAGGCGTAGAAATCGGGGCAGGTTTTGCATCAATCGCCCAGCGCGGCTCGGAGCATGGCGACGAATTGACGCCGGAGGGGTTTGTCACCAACCATGCGGGCGGAATTCTCGGCGGTATTTCGACGGGTCAAGATATTGTCGTGACAATCGCGATCAAGCCGACGTCCAGCATCCGCATTCCGAGGCGGTCGATCGACAAGCAGGGTCGTCCGGTGGTCGTCGAGACGGAAGGCCGCCATGATCCGTGCGTCGGCATCCGAGCCACGCCGATCGTCGAAGCCATGCTTGCGCTCGTCTTGATGGATCATGCCCTGCTCCACCGGGCGCAAAACGCCGATGTCACAACAGGTACTCGAAAAGTCCCCGGCAAGGCCCCTATGGAATACGGATCACCAAGAAAGCCGGCTACTTCGTCCAAGACTAATCCAAACCCAAGTGAAGCGTGATGTCGTCGCTTCTTGGATAGGCCACTGACCGCTGCCTTGTTATCCTTCTTCAGAGGCGTCTATGCTAGGAGAGTATGGTCCTGGAGAGACCTGTCAAGCTTCTTCCCTATCTCACCTGCCTCGCGCTGATTTTCGTCCTCATCGGATGCACTCTCTTTGAAGCAAAAGAAATGCGCTTCCTGCGAAGCGCTCACAATCGCGCAACTCAGGAAGAAGTTCAACAGCAACTTGGATCTCCAACAGTCGCCAAAGCGGCTCCTTCAGGTCAATCTGTTTGGATATATCAGATTCATGACTGGCAACCCGGAGATAATCGCGTTACGGCGCCTGGCACTTGGTGTGATGAGTACATTTTGATGTTTGACGACCAGGCCATCCTGCGCCATTGGACCCACAAGAACTATTTTCATGGCGGCGAGGCGTTTCCGAGTTACTGTGTGCCTGACCGCTATTACTCCGGTTCATAGAGACGAACCCTCCTCAGCCATACACTACAGCACAAAGAAAGCCTAATGAGAGAGATGTCTCTCTCCCATAGCCACCAACTCACGAGACCTACCAACAGTGCAATCGGAGCCGTTAAAACGAATACGACGGCGATATCGAGAGGGCTGAGTAAAGGAGCAGCGATGTGACACGATTCACCTTGACCCTGTTTCACTATGCGTACGAGCAGGGCGGAGTTTTTGGCGTGGCTTTTGAAGCCGAATGAATAGACATCGCCCAAGACCGGTATGGCTCCGATGAAGCCATTGAGGGTTGATGGTATGCCATTCGTATCAAATCATTGGTTGGAACGTGTAATTGGCGCGCAATGAGGAGGATCAGAGCCCCACTGAGAACCGCAAGCACGTCGCCAACGACTGGCATCAGGCCCACGATGGGATCTGCCCCAAAGCGGATACTGGTACCGGGTAAGCGAATGGCGTCGTCCAGTAGGTGCGCGATCAGCTCAGCCTGTTGTTCTTTTGATCGGACTTGTTCCATGCCGAATTGTACTTCTTTGCAATCCCGTGATTCATGTCAGGTTGCATCGGCAGAACGCCCCTGTTCTCGTTTACACCACATTGCATAACACGGTACGCCGGACAGAACGATTGCCATGCCGAGGGCGGATTCAAGAGGCCGATGGACCATGCTATAGCCGATGACGAGGACGAAGACGGCGATAGGCACACACGGCAGGAGCGGATACAGCGGAGTACAATAGTGCCGTACAAGTGCCGGTTGCCGGTGTCTGAGGACGATCACCGCGCCGAGCGTTAGCGCCGTAAACACGGATAGGACGAAGCCACTGAAGACCACAAGCTGCTCAAACGTGCCGGTCAGAATGAGAATCGATGTCCACCCGCTTTGCAGGATAATGGCTCGCACCGGTACGCCGGTGTTGGGCGCTAATGCCTTGAAGAAAGACGGGAAGATACCGTCTGCCGCCATTGCCCAATAGACCCGCGGGCCTGCCCACACCATCGCACTTACGCCACCCGCGATAGACACACAGAGAAGGGCCGCAACGAACCGGGCAGTTGCTGGACCCCACAGGGCCGCCGCTGCCTTTTCCGCAACGGGGAGGATCGGCGGCTCGGCGAGAGCCGTGACCGTCAGCGCATATAGATAGACCAGATTGAGTAACACATAGAGCAGCGCCACGAAGGCCGTCCCTCCGATGACGATCTTGGGAATGGTTCGTTGAGGGTCGGCGATTTCTCCAGCGATGTACCCGATGACGTTCCATCCCAGATAGGTATAGAGCACGAAGATCAGCGCCACCATGAAGGGACCGATGTCGGGGTGTATGGAGGGGCTCTGTTCCAGGATATGGTCCCAACTACCGCGCCCGAACAGAAATCCAGCGAAGATCATGAGGACAATGGCGCCGATTTTCATAGTCGTCAGCACACGCTGCAGCCGGCCGCCTGCTCCCGTTCCTGCCGCATGGACGGCCGTCATGATCCACACAAGAACGAGGGCAACGGTTTTTGAGGCCATGCTATTGTCATCGGCTAGAGGGACCAATCGAAGCGCATATGAGGCGAAACTCACCGAGGCGGCTGCGATGCCAGCTCCAAATCCGACGGTAAATGAGGTCCATCCGCTCAAGAAGCCGATGAACGGGCCATAGGCATGACGCAGATACACGTAGTCGCCGCCGGCACGAGGCATTGCCGCCGGCAGTTCGCTATAGGCCATCGCGGCGGCCATCGCGAGGAACCCGCCGAAGATCCAGAGAAACAAAATAAGAATAGGATCGCCCAGATCGCGCGCCATGAAACCCGTCGTGGTGAAGATACCACCGCCAATGATGTTGCTGACCAAGACGCAGGCGGCCGTGAACCAGCCGATCTTGGAACGGCCGCCAGGCGGCTCACTCATGAGTATTCACGGCGAACACTTGAAAGTGTTGCTTGGGCAGAAAGTCGAATTCGCCGGACAGGCGATAGCCGGCAGTTTCCATCTCCTATCGCACGGTGTCTTTCGAGGTGGCATGACCGAAGAGGGAGCCAAGCCAACTGCCTTTCTTGAAGTCAATGATGGCAATGCGCCCGTTCGGCCGGAGCGAACGGGGCCAGGCCCCTCGCATAAGCGACACGATCCGGAAGGTGGTGATAAGTATTACAGGTGAAGACGAGATCGACATCGTGCACTGGCAGACGCGGATCTTTCGGTGCGGCCAATGTCAATTCAATCTGCCGCGGCATCCCGCCTCGTTGCATGCCTTCCGTTTCGATAAATCGAAGGCTGGCTTCATCCGTATCCACGGCATACACCGTGCCGTCAGGTCCCACGCCCTCCGCTAACAGGAAGGTGAAATACCCTCCTCCCGCCCCAAGATCGGCGACATGCGAGCCCTCTGTTATATGGAGGGCTTGAATGACATTCTTTGGCTGCTGCCAGATATCCCGCTCCGGATCGTTCATATGCTGGTAGGCGATTTGTGAACAGGCGTTTAGGCACAGGAGCAGGCCAAACATGCGAATAGCGAGAGAGTGGAGGTATCTCATGTCTCATCTCCCTGTCGACATGCATCGATCCTCAGATTTCTTTCAACCCCCTCAAGAATTCGCCTAATACGAAGAGAAAGCGTTCCGGGTCTTCAGCCATCATGAAATGCCCGGTGTTGAACTCCTTCACCTGTGCACCGGGAATCTGTTCCTGAATTCCCTTCGCGATGGCTGGTGTCGCGACATCGTCTTTTGCGCCGACCATAACCAGGGTAGGGACCCTGATTTGCGACAGCTGTCCATGCACGTTGAATTGCGACATGGACGTCAGGGCCTGCCGAATGACCGTCGCATTCCAGGTCGGGATGCGGTCAAGAAGCGGTTGATAAATTTTAGGGTCTGTACCCGGAGGAAAGCTCTCCACGATCATATTCTTCGATACTTCACGGTAATCTCGAGGCGCGCCGATCGAGGGAATGTGTTTATCGAGGACCATTGCACCATCGGTCGTCGAGACCAATACCAGTGCTTTGACACGTGAAGGATTGTCGAGTGCGAGGCGTTGAAGAATCATCCCGCCCATCGAAACGCCGACCCACACGGGCTTCTCAATATGTAACGCGTCGGCCAGCTTGATCAGATCTTTCGAGAATTGATCAATCGTAAATCCCGTATCCGGTTTGTCCGAGTCTCCATAGCCGCGAAGGTCGACGGCAATCCCGCGAAACTCCGGGGAATAGGCATCAAGATATTTAGGGAAAATATTGCTCGTGGTGACGACACCGTGAACGAAAATCACCGGCTCCCCGGTCCCGGCTTCCAAAATACTCACGTTTGTCCCGTCGACGTTCACCGATCTCCGTCTCGGCTGTTGGGCCGTGGGCAATGCACTCTTGTTGTCTGGAGATTTGGCTTGGATCGCTTTCGTGCGATCCAGGCGGCCGGAATCGGATGCACCGGAGCATCCGGCTAGTCCAGCGATGGCCAACATGGCTACAGCAACGAATCTGCGCATACGGCTCCTTTCGGCAAGATGGATCTCGGATGATGGCCCCAATTATGCCACTTAAGTGAGCGCCATTGCGATGATGTTTCGCGGTACCAATGTCGTTTTAGGGGCCAGGGACTGTTGATTTGGTTCAGGCTGGACACGATCTACACAGCAGCGATACACTTTGCGGCCGCCATCATGAAGGGCAACGGTGACCATGCAAGAATCTCCGATTAAGATCGTCGATATCAAACACGTCACCGTCTATCGCGGTGACGCCGAAGTCTTCACCGACTTCTCGCTCGAGATTCCGCCGGGCTGTCACACGGCTATTCTTGGCCCAAATGGTGCTGGTAAATCGACGTTATTGAAATTGCTGTCTCGAGAATTGCATCCGGTGCACCGTGAAGGCAGTTACGTCCGCCTGTTCGGCGAGGAACAGTGGAATGTGTGGGCGCTCCGCTCAAGGCTTGGCATTGTCTCGCATGATCTACAGCATCAGTATCTGGACCATGTTCGCGGAATGGACATCGTGCTGTCGGGCCGCTATGCGAGCATCGGGGTGTATCAACATCAGCATTTCAGTGACGACGATCGAACCCGAGCAACGCAGCTTATCAGTGAACTGGGGGTCATACATCTGAAGGATCGGAAATTTGCAGAAATGTCCACCGGCGAACAGCGCCGCTTCTTACTGGGCCGCGCCCTGATGCACCAGCCTCGCGCACTGATTCTGGATGAGCCGACCAGCGGGCTTGATGTGAAGGCTTGTATACAGTACCTCGACATTCTCCGTCATCTCATACATCAGAAGAAGACCATCGTACTTGTGACGCACCATATTCATGAGATCCCGCCTGAGGTCTCGCGCGTCGTACTGTTAAAACAGGGGGTCGTCCTTGCGGATGGTATGAAGGCGGACATCCTGACGGCGGCCAATCTCAGTGCCCTCTTTGAGACGCCCCTTGAAGTCGTGCAGGTAAACGGCTTTTTTCAAGTCATGCCGGCAAATAGTGTGGCTCAGCGATAACTGCATGGGAGGGCAATTAGAGGTGGCGTATAGAGGTGGCGTAGGGCGGCGCTGAATGTTCAAAAAGGCAAGTAATCCACCCGTCAGCCACAAGCGCGCCGAGACGAGCTCCTTGAGCAAGACTGCAGCGAGGAGCGGGGCATCACATTTCACCGTCCAATCAAGACGCTCATGAACATCGCCAAGGCCGACGTAGGTCTTCAGCACTCGTTTAGTTACCTACGTGCCGACGGCGCCTACGCGGGTAGACTCTTAGTATTAAGCATGAGTCAAAGGAGCTGTATTGTAATCGACGCACGTCAGCTTGATGTGAGTCTCCTTCAGGAGGAAGCATGAAGGGCGGGTTGTGTATCATTCTCCTCGCATTGGCAGGATGTGCTTCGAATGCGCCATCATCGGGCGGGGTATCACCGGCAGCAGATCCAACATTCAGATCACTGACCGATGCCCAAGCGTACTACGACAAGCTTGAGCAGCAACAGAGAAAAATGTTGGCGAACTTTCCATCAATTAAGCGAGCGCCTTGTCCGCCGGAGCCTGGACAAATCCCTGGAACGCCATAAGGCAGCTGCTTAAGCGGGTGCACCGATCCTCTCAGTGCGCGGTCCTTGGAATACGCCTCAATGTTCAGGGCAGGTGAGATACCGGTGAGGCCAAAAGCCATGGGTAGTCTTCTACAAATTTCCTAATACCAAGGCCGCTTCAATGAGCAGAGATGTTAAAACTGAGGAGCTTTCAGGACGATCAGAGCAGCCTTGCGGAAATCCTTCTTGAGGTTGGCATGGAGGAGGAGGTTGGACTGTGTTGTTATGGGCCAAAAAGGAGGCGGCCTATGAGCGGGTAAAGACATATTAAAGTATCTATCCGTCCCCTTTGGAGAGTGGAGCAACGCTCTGGAGTGTCTGACGCAGACGTTCTTGTATTGCATCGGACCTTCTGCGAGCTTGTTCAACCGCCTGCGGATACCAGACACTATCGTCACCCAGCACTTGCTCGGGCTTCCGGCGCATCTTCGCTCGCAGCACCGCCCGATTCACGACAGAGAAAAAAGCATCCGGGTCTACTGGTTTGTGAAGGAAGGCATACGCGCCACGCTGTGCGGCGAGCTGCTCAAGTTGCACGTTTCCATGCCCGCTAATGAGAACGACGGGCGTGTCCGGGCGTGCCTGATGGCATTCGTAGAGTAACGCAATCCCGTCAAGACCGGGCAGAACAAGATCGCTCACCACGACATCATAATCGCGGGTACGTATCGCGGTTAATGCCGTTTCAGCATCGGTCGCCGTATCAATGATGAACGTTGGACGGTGACGCAATAGCAGTTGATGCATAAAGAAATGTCTGGTTATCGTCGACGAGCAGTATGTGTGTCACAATGAGATTTTACAGCATATGACAAAATACGCACATCGGACAGGGAGGAAGAGAGGCAGTTATCCTTTTCTTACGTCTTACCGCTATGGAAGCGATCGCGAATTCGATAGCTTACGTATTCTGTTCCACCTACTGAAGCGCCCCCTTACGCCACGGCAGTTCAGAATTCGCTAGAATACTGGTGCGGGGATACAACGACTTTTTGATGGAGTGAAGAGGCCTTCTTACGTGCGTCGGCGGTATCCTGGATCCTCAAATGGCCTTTTCCGCCGTGCTCGCGAGCAAAATCGGGGATTTCAGCTGAAACCTTCGGATACCCCTGGATTGCTGGCTAACGTGCACTCTCCTTGAAAACCATGGTTGCACTTCCAAAAGAAATTCGGGGCCATAGTTCGAGGAGCTGGCAACCCGGTGCGCACAAAAAGATGCACCTTTCCCCCGATGTACACGTGTGTTGGCTACTCAAGCATGCGTTCAGGAAAGAGGGGTGGGGGTTGTAACGCCCTACCCCTCCCTCCGATCCCCCTCAATGGTGCCTCATCGAACCCCGCTTGAGACTACAGCCAGGTCACGCGTTCAGCCGGCCGAATGTAGATCGGCTCTTCGACCTGGATGCGCGCCACTTCCTTGCCCGACTTGTTAAACCCCAGCACGGTATCGTTGTACATCTCAAACCGCTTCCCGTGGATCTGGGTCTCAAACACCTTCGGCCCCGGAATGACATCGTACCGGAAGACGATCTGCTGGCTGGCGCGCCACAGCTGCAGCACCGCCAACAGCTCCCGGCTCGGTACCAGATACTTCTCGATGGCGTTGTCCACGCCCGGCCCAAACATCTGCCGCGCATACCCCCGCGGGCTGTGCCGCGGCGGAATGTAGAAGCCGTTGGGCTCGGTGCCCCACTGTGGATACAACGGCAGGGCCACCTGCTCCACCCGAATGGTGAAGTACAGGGGATGCCAGCGATCCTCCGCCCATAGGCCGTCTTCGCCGATCCGCACCAGGCTCTGCATGCGGATCTTCCCCACGCAGGCGCTCATGCAGCGCGTTTCCATCGGCTCGCCGCCCGTCAGCGGATCCTTGCCTTCGATCCGGGGATAGCAGGCAATGCACTTCTCGCTCACCCGCGTGGTGCCCCGGTACATCGGCTTCTTAAACGGACACTGCTCCACACACTTCTTGTACCCGCGGCACCGGTTCTGGTCGATCAGCACGATCCCGTCCTCCGGCCGCTTGTAGATGGCCTTGCGGGGACACGCTGCCAGACACCCCGGATACGTGCAGTGGTTACAGATCCGCTGGAGATAGAAGAAGAACGTTTCATGCTCCGGCAGACTGCTGCCCTGCAGCTTCCACGGTTCATCCCGCGAGAAGCCGGTCTTGTCGATGCCTTCGACGAGGGCCCGCATCGACGTGGCCGTATCCTCGTAGATGTTCACGAACCGCCACTCTTGGTCCGTCGGAATGTAGCCGATCGCCGCCTGACCGATCTTGGCCCCGGCGTCGAAAATGGTCATCCCTTCGAACACCCCGTACGGCGCATGGTGCTTGCGGCCCACCCGCACGTTCCACACCTGTCCGCCCGGGTTCACTTGCTCGATCAACTGCGTGATCTTCACGTCGTAGAACTGGGGGTACCCGCCGTAGGGCTTGGTCTCCACGTTGTTCCACCACATGTACTCCTGTCCCTTGGAAAACAGCCACGTGGACTTGTCCGCCATCGAGCAGGTCTGGCACGCCAGACACCGATTGATGTTAAACACGAAGGCGAACTGCCACTTGGGATGCCGCTCCTCATAGGGATAGAGCATCTTCCGTCCCAGTTGCCAGTTATAGACTTCCGGCATTGTCTTCCTCCTTCACATCCCAGGACTGAGGTGCGGGGACTGAGGACTGTGGTTGATGTTCAGCCCTCCATCCTCCTCACTCATCCTGATTTCTGATTGAATACTCAGTCCTCAGCACTCAGTCCTCAGACTTTGATCTTAATATGCTCGCCCCGGAGCCACTTGATCATGAACTCGTTCTCCTGGCCTGGGGTAAACCCGGTCCGCACCGGCTCCCATGGACCACGCGCCCCGATGCCGCCGTCCTCCGCCTTCGTGATGCGGATGAGACATTCTTTCGGCACGGTGTTGACCCCGTGGTGATCGATCTGGAAGCCCCACTTGAACTTCCACGCCACCGCGTGCTTGCCCGGCAAGCTGTCGGTCTGGTGCATCGGCATCAGCCAGCTCCGCGTAAACGACTGTTGCGCGCCATACCGGAAGTTCGACTGATAGCCGGTATCCACGGCAATCGCGCGTCCGTCCGGCCGCGTCTCGTGCCCCTTGACCGACTTCGCCGTCGACACGTACGGGGCGTGCTTGGCCATCGTCACGTGGTACGGATACGACGGGTTGTACTTCGCCCGGATCATCAACCGCGCCACCTTATAGTACGGATCCGACGGCTTCCAGCCGCGATACGGCCGGTCCACCGGGTTGCCGTCCACATAGATGTAGTCGCCGTCGTTGATGCCGCGGTCTTTGGCTGCCTGCGGGTTGATGTGCAACTGGTGCTCGCCGACGCCCGGCGTCCGCTTGTCCATCCGGTACGGATCGCCGAAGTTGCTCTCATAAATCTGCACCCAGTCGTTCACCGACCACTGGCTGTGGACCCGATGCCGGGTCTTGGGCGTCACGCAGTAGAACTGGTAGCCCTTCTCCCAGAGCGGATTGCTCTGCCGCTTGATTTCCTGCCACGGCAGCTTCAAGTTCCGCACGTGCTTGTCGTCATGGTGCTGCGCGGTGATCGGAATGCCGTAGTCGTCCGGCCGGACGTACGGATTCGTCGTGAAGATCGCGTTGGGCAGGTACGGGGTCGCTTCCGGCCCTTCGCGATGGACGACGAAGTTCTCGCCGTATTCGATGGCCTCCGGCTCGATCCGGTAGGTCTCGATGCGGCCCGACCGCGTCCACTGCGGCTTGCTCTCGTTCGTCTCCTCCCACAGCGGGTGCCGCGGGTACGTGCGCACCATGACCATCCAGCCCTTCTCCGACTTCAACATCGTATCGACGTTGTAGCCGTAATAGGTGCTGGAGGCATCCAACATGCGCTGCGGATAGACGTCCACCCGGTTCTGATACACGAAGTGGAACACGCCCTTCATGCGCGCATCCCCGGTGATTTCGGTCAACTTCGCCGCCACGCCGGCAAAGGTGTCCGCATCGTTGCGCGTGTCGTACAACGGCCGGATGCCGCCCTTCCAGATCTGCACCCACGGATTGGAGACCGTCATGGTCATTTCCGGATAGGTAAATTCCATCCAGCTGTTGCAGGCAAAGGCCACGTCCGCATGGTTCACGTCCGAGGTCATCTCAATATCCTGCGTGATCAGGCATTCGATATTGGGATCGACGTTCTTGACCATGTCGTAGTGGTGCTTGGAGTTATTGAGCACGTTCACGTTGGTCACCCAGCGGAACTTGCTCGGCGTCGGCATGTGCGTCTTGCCCGTGAAGACCTTGCGGCCATACTTGGGCGTGTTCACGATCAAGGCCGTATCGCCATGGTTCCAGAAGCCCACGTCCTCGCCATAGTAGTAGGACTTGGTCTTGACTTCCTTCCCATGCGCCTTGGCATCTAGGGTCAGATTGAACGGATCTTCGCCGGTATGCACCGCGAGTCCCGCCCCCGACCACGGCGTCGCCGTCCACCCGCCGGCCTTGTAGTTGCCGGACCAGGTATGGCAGCCCGTCCCGAACTTGCCGATATTGCCGGTCACGGTACAGATCAGCGCCGCGCCGCGCCCGTTCTCGGTCATATGGAAGTAGTGGCACACGCCTTCGCCGTTGTGAATCGCCATCGGCTTGATCGTGCCGTTATCCCGGGCCCACCGGACGATGAGGTCCTTCGGTGACCGGCTGATCTGATGCACCGTATCCAGGTCATAGTCCTGCAAGTGCACCTGATACAACTGGTAGACCGGCGCCACGTCGACTTCCCGGCCACTGAGCAGCTTCACGCGATACGTTCCCGTGAGGGCCGCATCGATGCCGCTCTGTTGATAGTGCCACCCCACCTGCTCGCGGTGCAGCGGCACCGCCTGGTTTTTCGCCAGATCCCAGACCATCATGCCGCCGAGCCGTTGCACCTGCTCCGGCTTGAGCGACTGCACCATCCCCGAATAGGACTTCGAGAAGTCCGGGAAGGCATAATCCTTGACCACATCCCGCGGATCCAGATACTGCAAGGTATCCGTCCGGATCAGGATCGGCATGTCGGTGTAGCCCTTGATATAATCGATGTCCTGCATGTTCTCGTCGAGAATGATCTTCACCACGCCCAAGAACAAGGAGCAATCCGACTCCGGCCGGATGGGAATCCAATAGTCCGCCCGCGTCGCGGTCGGGTTGTACTCCGGCGTAATGACGACCACCCTGGCGCCTCGCTCGATACACTCCAACTTCCAGTGCGCTTCCGGCATCTTGTTCTCGACGAAGTTCTTGCCCCAGCTCGTATTCAGCTTGCTGAAGCGCATGTCGGCGAGATCCACGTCGCAGTTCTGGGTGCCGTTCCACCACGGCTGCGCCGGGTCCTGGTCGCCGTGCCAGGTGTAGTTGGTCCAATACCGGCCCCCCTGCGCCTGCTCGGGCGACACTTTGCGAATCCACGTGTCCAACAAGGGCAACACGCCGCCGTTAAAGCGCGTGTTCATCATCTTGCCGACGATGCCGAGCACCGGCATGCCCGCGCGATGCTTGAAGCAGCGCACCCCCGCGCCCTTCATCATCTCAATCATCTCCGGCGGATAGCCCTGCTCGCGCAACCGCCGCGCGCCGGCTTCGCCGCTATACTTGGTCGCAATCAGAATCGCCGCCTTGGCCACATAGGTAAACGCGGTATCCCAGGAGACCCGCACCATGTCGTCCAAGAACCGCGCATCGAACTTATATTTGCGCTTCATTTCCGGCGTCAGCTCCGGCGAGCCGGCGTCCATCCACTCCTTCCAGCCCCGCCGCATCAACGGGCCCTTGAGCCGATATGGGCCGTACACGCGCCGATGGAAGGTATACCCCTTCAAGCACATCCGCGGATTATGCGCAAACGTGCCGCGGTTGCCATAGAGATCTTCGTACGTCTGGTGATCGTAATTCTGCTCGACCCGCATGACCACGCCGTTGCGCACAAAGGCGCGGACCCGGCAGCCGTGCGTATCGTTGGGGGAGCAGCACCAGGTAAACGACGAATCGTACCGGTACTGGTCGTGATACACCCGCTCCCAGGAGCGGTCCGGGTACTCGCCGAGGGGGTTGCCCACCTCGATGACCGGCTGCAACGCCGTCAGCGCCAATGCCTTATCGGCAATGGCGGCCGCCGCCACCGTCCCCGCCGAGACCTTTAAAAATTGCCGTCGTGACAAAAACATTGCAACAACCTCCCTTCTTGCCCCTTGCGAAGCGCCTCTGCCAATATGTCAGTACGATTATATTTCGCCTCCTTCCGGGCCTCGGGTTCGCCTTTGTGAAGGCGGGAAGCTCCTCTAGAGATTTCAGCAAGACGAGTGCCAACGTATTGTAGGGGGAAGGGCCTCGTTATCGCTTTCTAAGTCATCGTAAACATGAGCAACGGCGTTGCGCCTCCAAAAGGCGGCAAAGACGGCCGTGGGACACGGGCATACGATTGTATTCGTGCGATAAGCCTGACGCAGGCGAGTGATCCACAACCGTTTGAGTTAATAATAGTTTCAGCACGCATATTGTTTTCTGCCGGAAGGTAAACAATGAAAGTGTTGCACGTGCGATCATCCTCTCGGGTGATACAACGTCTTCCCTGCATCTACGGCCGTCGCTTTTTGGTAACGGAAGAGAGCAAACAGAATCGGTCGACTGGCACGTTTCAGAAACACCGAGTGGACTCAGGGTTTAGGGTGGTGGCCCAGGTAGCGCTTCATGAGGAGCGCAAAATGCTGCCTGGGGATCCCCGCATCTGCCGCCGCTTTAGTAATTTGGCCTTCATGCAGACTGAGTTTGATATTCAAGTAGCCTTGCATAAAATGGGTCAGAACCTTTCTCTTTGCTTCCGTATACGTTTCATCGGCATACAGGGGCATGGCGGGCGCAGAATCCGAATTTCTCACAGAGAGGAGAAGTTGCTTAATCTCCTCCCCTGTAATTAACTGCTTCGTGGACAGGATAATCGCTCGCTCAATGACATTCCTCAGTTCCCGGACATTGCCGGGCCATGTGTACCTCGTCAGTTCCGCCAAGGCGGCAGAGTCAAGGTAACGATCTGGCTTGCCCATTTCTCTCCCGAGTTTACTGACAAGGTGGGCAGCGATAACCGGGATATCATCGCAGCGATCTCTTAGCGCAGGAAGGTGAATCACAAGGGCGGCGAGACGATAATATAAATCCGCTCGAAATCCTCCGGCTCTTAACTTTTCTTGGAGGTCCTGATTGGTTGCGGCAATAAAGCGCATATCGATCCGCTTGCTCTGTGTTCCACCTACTCGTCGAACTTGATTCTCTTCGAGCACTCTGAGCAGCTTGGTCTGCATCGCGGCAGGCAATTCGCCCACTTCGTCTAAGAAGGCCGTTCCCCCGTGCGCAAGTTCAAATAGCCCAGGTTTATCCGACACTGCGCCGGTAAATGCGCCTCGCACATGACCGAACAATTCGCTTTCGACCATCCCTTCGGGGACAGTCGTACAGTCAATGACCTGGTAAGGCTGATTCTTTTCACGGCTATGCTCATGAATAGCTCTGGAAACCAGCCCTTTGCCTGTGCCTGTTTCGCCGGTAATGAGAACCGTCGTTCGTACTTTTGCAGCCTCGCGAATCTGCCGCAGAAGATCCTGAAACTTCTCACTTCTTCCGACAAGGCTTTCTGTAGAAAGATCGAGGCTGGAAAGTATCTCAGGACTGGAGTGACGGCGCAGGATCTGTGAAATACGGACGGCGTGATGCAGGCGCATCCCGAAGTCAATGACGTTTAGTGGTTTGGTAATGTAATCGTATGCTCCCCGCTTCATTGCCTCCACAGCAGTGTCAATACTGGCCAAGCCGCTAATAATGATGACGGGTAGATCCGGGTCAATTTCTTGAATTCGGCTAACGAGATGCAGGCCGCTCATTCCTGGGAGCACCATATCGACAAGAACTAAGTCAATACATTGTTCATTACATTGTTCATTGATTGCCTTCAACGCTCCCTCCGCCGTAGCGCGGACTTCTAGCCAAATCTCGCCGTCTTGCGGTCGGACGTCGGCCTGTTCAATGGCATGAAGAAGAATCTCCGTATCCGACGAGTTGCCTTCGACAATAAGGATCGTGAAAGTTTTAGGAAGGGAGCGAGCTTGTGACATAGGCATGGGATCACCTCTGGCTGCTATGACAAAGCCGCTCACGGCAAGAGAATAGAAAGCAGCTGACAGGCCGTGGTTAACTCCGCTGTGCTGGATGTGAGGTCATACAGAATCGACCTTCTCAGATCAAGACCTCTTGGCACCTTGGGTGTCCATCTCCAAGGAATACTCGAACCCAGACAACCCGCTTCTCCAAATCCTGATGGAGTTTACGCAGTCAGGGAACGCCTCGCTATGGTCAAAAGGATGTATTTTGCTTCCCCCATATGATTGATGGATGCGTATTTGGTCGAACACCAAGCCCCAGGCAAGGAAGACGGCGGCCAATGGGTCGTAGAACGAGACCGACGGCCATCACCATAAGGCTTTTACAGCAGCTTGGGCGGAAGTATCAGTGGTATTTCCGAAAGTCGAAGAGCAAGTTGCTAGTAGTAATTGGACGATTTAAGCACTGTTCTGCAGTCAAGCGTAAATATCTGCATATTGCTTCTGTCGAAAATTACTGGGGTTTATTAGCAGGCGATCCTGTTAAAGCATTCATAAGTTACGAGGATATTGTTCATCCCCTGAAGCGTTGTGTTGAGATACGATGCCCCCGGAAATTCATCTACGAGAACTGGAAAGTAGGCGCGACCAGGGGTGGTAAGAATCCAAGGCATGACTGGAGGGCTACAAGCCCGATTGGCGGCCATGGCTAATTGCCGTACGTCCGTTATAGCCGTAGCTCATACACACTACGTTGACTGGCACAGAAGGTTGGACAGCCGGATCACGTTGGAATAGGTGTTCACACCCCATGAAACAAGCTACGCTTGCTGAGATAATCTCCAAAAGAAAGGGGGCGTACTTGCGGGGCGAGGATTCAGGCGTGGTCGCAAGCGATGCGCTTCAAGATACTTGCACGGCTCTCTTGTTGCATCACGATTAGGCGTTGTTGCGCCACGTCCAGACGAGCTTGGGCCATGTTGGCATGCTGCCAGAGTCGGTCCAGGGATCTTTCCAGGCTGGCGAGGCTCTTGGCCATTGAGTTGCCGCGATGCTGATACGAGACCTTCTATGAGCTTGATCGTGTTTGGCCGTTGATGACTGTCCGCGATGAGCCGC
Organism: Nitrospira sp. Nam74; assembly: GCF_965152615.1. NCBI lineage: Bacteria > Pseudomonadati > Nitrospirota > Nitrospiria > Nitrospirales > Nitrospiraceae > Nitrospira > Nitrospira sp. Nam74. The sequence goes on from NZ_OZ224220.1 coordinate 1,658,560, forward strand.
TTCAAATCTTCCACGCGCGTGCTGAGACGTTCCGTCATTTAACCGACGTATCCGTACCTCTCTCGCTAGAGCATAGGTGTTTAAGGCGAGCGTGAGGGCGGTCACAAACTCTTCACGGTTAAACGGCTTCCGCGGAGCACATCGTCTGCCCTCATGTTGATGGCCTGCGATGCCAGAGCCGAATCGATATGGCCGCTAAAGAGAATGACCGGCACATTGGGACGGACTGCCTTCGCCCCCCGCAACAGGGCAAAGCCGTCCAGCTCTTTCATTTTGAGGTCGGTCACCAGCGTAGCAACCTCCTTCTTTTCAAAATGAGTCAGGGCCATGCGAGGAGAGTCAAATGGTTGGACGCAGACATCCGGCAAATGGAACTGCATCAGCTCGGTCACTGCGGTCAGGAGGGCCGTGTCATCGTCTACGACCATTACAGTTTGGTTGGACATACCGGGGTTCCAGCGAGAGTATTACCCTAGAACCATATATCTACTAGATCAATACCATACAAAACGCTGGTTGTGCCTTCGGCGTAAGTGAACCAAACCCACGCCAGGTCCATTTGCCGCGCCAGCTAATACCGCCAAGCTTGCGTATCGTAACTTAAGCCTGTCTGAAGCCCGCGGGGGTCCGCACAAAAGCTTGGAGCCATCAGACTGTCATGCGGTTGAGAAAGTCACGAGCGTTGGTAGGCGATACGCTTACATACCAACTGGCGACGTTTCATCGCCTTATGCGCAGCCCCATACTTGCCAGTAATGAAGTGTGTCTGCTCTGTTCCACCGAGAAGCAACAAATTGATATTGACCTATATCTTGTGTTGGCTAAATGGACGCCACAATGCCTCAATAATGTGCAAGGAGCTAATTGCATTGAGGGAGGCGGCATTGAAACGTTGAATGTGCGATTATCCACAGGATATTCCACAGAGCATCCGCATAACCGTTTGTCACGCGAGCCTACAAAACTAAGTCAGGTGGCCCTCCCGCCAATGTCGGAGCGGTTTCAGTTTCGTTTAGTCGCTTTGACGATAAAGCCATTCCGTATGACCAATGGTTACATGATGGAACGAGAGAAAATTCAGCACGGTACTCGGCTCAGACCTCTAAGGCAGAGGGATGGCGTAGCGTTGGTACACTGGGGCGAGTGGATACGGTACGGGAAGAGACTAGGAATGGCGTGGGGGGTAGCGTGTACTGGGATGACTACCGGAAGAAGAATAGATACAACCGAGGGCGCCAAGATTAAGAACGGTCCCTTCGCCGACACATCTGCCGGAGGCGAAGATCACTGGGAGTGTAGGGGCAGTCAAAGGCGGTGTCGTGTTTCCATGATGTCAGTGCGTCGTTTTTGCGCGTGCGACACGCTCGCCGATTTCCATAAGGACTTGGAGATTAGTGAGAACGTCTTTCGCTTGCTGGACAATCAGGCCTGTTCCTTCTACGACCTCCGGCATACTTGTGTCTCCCTAATGGCTGAGGCCGGCGCTCCACCGAAATATGTGCATGAGCAACTAGGCCCCTCCTCCATTCAGGTGACGATGGATATCTACTGCACCTGTTTCCGAGCGGGAATCGTGAATGGGTGAAGCGCCTGGATGACGCGCTCTTGGAAGGTAAATCCGAACCCCAGACGCATCTTCCTGAACTCGTCGCGGCGGCGGATGCCTCCCAGGCGAGAATGGTGGAGCTGGCGAGAGGAATCGAACCTCCAACCGGTAGTTTACAAAACTACTGCTCTGCCGATTGAGCTACGCCAGCGCCAGTCGCAGAGTACACGACCGAATTTTCTCTTGCAAGTCTCCACCGTGTGCCTTGACCCCGAATCAAGCATTCGGCTATTCTCGCCGCACTCGGCCAGCCTAACGGGAGGGTGTATGAAATTGCTGCCATGGATGTCTCTGAGTCTTCTTCTGATGACGAGTTGTGGCAGCGCAGAATGGGTGCACCCTAACAAACCCAAGGATGACTTCACCATGGATTACAACAAATGCCAGAATGAGTCCCTCCTGGATCCGAAGAACCAGCAAGGAAATAATTACTTTGTACTGCAAGCTACAGAACGTTGTCTTGGGAAAAAAGGATGGGTCCTGCGGGAAAAAAATGATTAGGTTTCTGTGACCTCCGCCTTCCACTGAATCGCCCCGATCTGTTTCATTTGCTCCAGCGCCTGTTCTGTCTGCCGCGCCGATAAATCCGCCATGATCCCAAGTTCCTTGACCGTGCGGGTTCCGTCGGCCGCCTCGAAGAGACGTTGCACGTGAAGCGTGCATCGCACTGATGTCACATGCTTATCTGCCGATGAGGCTATGAGCATGCGCGATGGGCGGTGCAGGCGCGTTACCTGTTGATCGCTGAACGACGCGAGATCGGGAAGGATGGCCGGCAGATCCCATTCAAACTGCACGACGTTCCCTGAGGGGGATCGACAGGGCAAACCTGTCCCTGATCCTTTTGCTCTGCGCGCTTCGGCTCCAAACATCGTCGCTTGATAGTGAACGAGATCCTGCCAATAGGGAAATCGCTTCTGAATCTCGGCAGCGTCTACTAAGAGAAACGTTTTGATGAGGGATGCCATCTCGTCCGCAGTGTCCGGTGATCCCACGACCGCCCCATCAAGCACGGCACGCACGCCTGGGGTGTCAAATATCAGCAACGGATCCCGCCCGGTCTGAGAGGCTAACCGACGGATATGGCGAAAGAGTCGGACAATCCGCTCTCCGTAATAATGCCGCGTCAAGAAGCGCGCCATATTTCGTAGTGAATCCTTCGATACGCGTCTCAAGGTGTGCCATTCATCCGAACCGAAGGTAGGTGGCTTATCCTCTGTGTCGAATAGTTGGGCACGAATCGGTCCGTGGCTCAAGACCCGAAGAAGCGTGTCATGAAGTGAACGGCCAGTCATGGGGTCAGGCGAAAAGCAATAAGTTCAAAGGCAAAAAGGGCCTTATGCAAATCGTTCCCGAAGTAAGTGCATGCCTTCAAGAAATGTGTCGGCTTGAAGTGACGGGCTGAAGGCGTCGAAGGTGATCGCGCGCAGTTGAGGCGTATGCTCCGCAGCAAGTTCCGCTAGATTAAGTATCTCCTTGTCGGGTACCACGGGTGCAATCCATGGACGGCGAAGATCTGTATTGAATGCCAATCCAGCGACATGCAGCTCAATGACTCGATGGAGGGGGAGTTCCAGAATGAACGATGCGGGGTCCCGGCCGTACGTGTGGGCGGAAATCATTGCGTGGGGGATGTCAAGGAGCAGGAGGCATCCGGACTCCTCACACAGCCGATGGAGAAATGCGGCTTCACTCAATTGCGGGTGGTCCACCTGAAGATACGTCGGAATCGGTTCGATGGCGAGCGGGACACTCAGATGATTCCGAAGGACGCGAGCGTTCTGTACGTAGTCCTGCAGCAGGTCTTCGGTATAGAGGGGAGGGAAGACATAATCCAACGATACGTCCGGTCGGTCTGCATTCTGATCTAGCGTGGGATAAATCCGTTGGAGATGTTCCGCAGCCCAGGGGGACTGATATTGCTCTACGATGGTGCGCGCGCGATCCAGTTCAGCGAAGGTCAAGGGCTCGCTTAGTTGCCCCAGATAGTCATGCGCGAGCAGTGTAAAATTCTGGCGGATCAGGAGCCAGGACCGGTCACTCGGATGCGGCGCATCCGCCAAGGCCAAGTGGTCGATCTCATCTGCGGTGGCGAGAATGACTTCAGCGAGGTGGGGATTATAGAAGGCTCCGAGGCTGAGCCTAGTCATAAGAGAAGGCCCAATCCAGGGGATTGGGCCCAGGTCCTTCCGCGCGTGGTTATTGGTGACAGGTAGGAGCAAGCTCCTCTATGTCGATCATCTCCAGCAGATGGCAGGTCGGTTGCAATTCCTCCAGTTCGATGACTTCCATCATAACGGTTGGACTTTCCATCGGGTACCTCCTTAAGAAAATAGCCACCATTCAGGTACTACCTAAACAAAGTCGTAGCCAGTTTATCAGTGGGCTCCGCAGAAGATGGATGTCGGTCGATTACTTGCAAGGAAGCTCACATTGACACAATTCGCGCGCATTCCTACACTGACGGATGATTCGAGGTGATACCCCCGTCGTATTATCAGCATGATACATACACCATTGCGTCTTGACGTCCTCCTGACCGAATCGGCGCTCGCCGATCGACTCTGGCAATCGCTCGATCAACGGGTGCTGCCCGAGATGTTCTTCTACTGGTTTCCGCTTTCTGTCCGCACCTGGCTGGCACTGTGTACAGATGGGAAATATCGCAATTATGCCCGATCCGATACGCTCCTTCAGGCGCACGCGACGGAACTGGTCGCCCACTTAGTCGGCGATCAGATCGACGTCATCAGTCTGGGCTCAGGGCAGGGAACGAAGGATCTCCATGTTCTGAAGGCGCTTCTTAGCAATGGCCGGCAAGGGATGTATCGGCCGGTTGACTCGGGGCAGATGTTGCTCGAGATGGCCTGCAAGCAAGCTATACAGCATGGGGTGGCCGCGCAAGGGCTGAAAGCCGACATTACCGACCCCGCGCATCTCTCGGCGCTTCAGCCGGGCCCACACACATGTCCTCGGCTTGTCATGATGGTCGGCAACACGTTGGGGGCATTCGATCCTGTCGTGATGCTTCGTCGATTGCGTTCGGTTGTTCGAGAAGACGACATACTGATCATCGATGGGGAGCTTGGCCATGACGATGCCACCCGCGCCGGCTACGAACATCCTTCGAACCGTGCTTTTGCGTTGGCGCCGCTACGGAGCATCGGTCTCACTGAAACCGATGGCCGGCTGATGTTCCACTTATCCAATGACGTTATGCCCGGCATGCACCGGCTCGAGAAGTCTTTTCGTCTTCACGATGACCGTACGCTTCATGTCGGTGGCGAGCAGCTCCACTTCAAAGCCGGAGACTGCATTCACATGAACCATTCAGGAAAATTCGAGCGAAGCAGATTTTTGTCTTTGTTGACGCAGGCAGAATTCGAGGTGATCGAGGAATATCTGAGCGAGGACTGCCGTTTCCTGATGGTAGCCGCGAGGCCTGCTCCATAGAGCCCGTCGTATGGAGGGGATGGCATCGGCAGTCGAGTTTCGCGATGTGACGTTTCAGCATCCCTCCGGCCGAACGGTTCTATCCGGCGTGTCGTTTACCGTGCGCGAAGGAGAATCCTTCGCACTCATCGGGCGAAGCGGATCCGGCAAGACCACCATCTTGAAACTCATCAACCGACTCTTGGACCCGACAGCCGGCGATGTATTGGTGGATGGCAAGTCGACGCGGCAGTGGGATCCCATTCGGCTGCGTCGCCGTATCGGGTACGTGCTTCAAGATATCGGGCTCTTTCCCCATCTCTCGATCGCGGCCAACATCGGTATCGTCCCGGCATTGGAAGGGTGGGAATCCTCTCGCATCGATGCACGCGTAAAAGACGTGCTGCACATGGTCGGCTTGGAGCCGGGCGATTTTATGGATCGCTATCCGCATGAACTATCAGGTGGACAACGCCAGCGGGTGGGCGTGGCCAGAGCGCTCGCGGCCGATCCACCTCTCTTACTCATGGATGAACCGTTCGGTGCGCTCGATCCCATTACCCGGGCGGAACTCCAGCAAGAGCTGAAGAGACTGTTGGGAGAACTCAACAAGACGATGGTGATTGTGACGCACGACATTCCTGAGGCCTGCCTCTTGGGAACCGTGGTGGGGCTTGTGCAAGCCGGACAATTGGTAGAGCGTCTTCCGCCGCCTCAGTTTCTGCAATCATCGCATCCGGAGGTTCGTGCCGTCATTCGCAGCCTCACTATTCAGAATATCATGCATTAAGTACCTGTGAAAAATATGGGTGTATTTGAGTTTATCGATTATCATAAAAGCGAGATTGTTCAGTTAACCGCCGAGCACCTCGTGCTCGTAGGGGTGTCTATCTTTGGTGCGATCGTCGTGGGTGTCCCGCTGGGCATTATGGTCTATGAACAGCCGCGCTTGCGGACAGTTGTCCTCGGCTTCGTGAACATTTTGCAAACAATCCCCAGCCTCGCCTTGTTTGCGATATTGATTCCTCTGCCGTTAATCGGCGGCATCGGAGCGAGGACGGCCTTGATCGCCATGGTCCTCTATTCGCTGCTGCCGATCGTCGCCAATACCTTCGCAGGTCTGACGGGGATAAATCCTGCGGTGCGAGAAGCAGCGGTGGCCATGGGTATGACGGATCGACAACTCTTGTGGAGAGTTGAGTTGCCTCTGGCCGTTGGTGTCGTATTCACCGGTATTCGGATCGCGACCGTGATGAGCGTCGGCTTGGCGACAATTGCGGCCGCGATCGGCGCCGGTGGTCTGGGCATGTTCATCTTTCGCGGCCTGGCGATGCTGGACACGCGTCTCATTGTAGCGGGTGCGTTGCCGGCCGCGGTGATGGCTCTGCTTGCCAATTACGGCTTAAGTCTCGTCGAGCGCCGCATCGGAGGGCGTTACGCCCCGATCAGGCAGCATGTATGACGGCGGGGTGGCGTGGAGTATATGTGCGGCCATTCCTATTTCCCTGCATCTTGATTGCGGGTCTCCTGGGCTGTGACGCTGAGCACACCGTCGTTATCGGCTCAAAAAATTTTACCGAATCAATCATTCTCGGCGAACTCCTGGCGCAACAGATCGAAGCGCGAACCGATCTACGGGTGAAACGGCAATTCAATCTCGGTGGCACGTTTGTCGCGCATCAGGGCCTTGTCTCCGGAAAAATCGACTCCTATGTGGAATATACGGGAACAGCCTTAACGGCTATCCTGCACGCGCCTCCATCGATTGATCGAGACACGGTCTATCGGACCGTTCAAGACGGATACCATCAGCGCTACAAGGTTGAATGGCTGCCGCCCCTTGGATTCACCAATACGTTCGGCATCATGATCAGAACGGATGATGCCACGCGACTTGACATTTATACTCTGTCACAACTCGCCAAGCAGGCGCCCCAGTGGCACGCAGCCTTCGGCTATGAATTCCTGGAACGTTCGGATGGATTCCGCGGGCTCGCGGAGGCCTACGGCTTGCGCTTCGCCGAACGGCCGCGCGTCATGGACCTTGCGCTAACCTACCAGGCATTGGCCGACCACCAGGTCGACGTGATTGCCGGTGATTCCACGAATGGGCTCGTTACTAAACTCAGACTCACGGTCTTGGAGGACGACAAGCAGTACTTTCCTGCTTATCAAGCCGCGCCGGTGGTTTCTGAGAAAGCCTTGATGAAATTTCCTCAACTTCAAGCTGCACTGTCCGAGCTAGGCGGAATGATCAGCGATGAGGATATGCGGCGATTGAATTATGAGGTTGATGGAAAGCGGCGTGATGTGGCGGCCGTTGTGAAAAAGTTCCGACAAGCCAAACACCTCGGATGAAGAGTGTTATCCGGCCTGGCGAAAACCATTGAAGGTTAATGGTGTGTCAGAGCGCTTAGCGACGCCAGGCCTCTAGCCACCTTCATCTGACACGGTTTTCGTCACGATTCTCTGAGAGAACCTATTTTGGGGGCTGAGCGCAATAGGTCTGCTCCCTCAGTGTTGAAAATCCAGCCCCAACGTCTTCTTTAAAGCTCGCGATTTCGCTTCGGCCTGTTTCCCAGACATGAATGCAATCCGCAACAAGGAAGGGGTCTGACTTAGGCGCGCCATCTACCACCACGTTTTTTCGCCCTTCAGTTGTCCCGACGACCACAAAACGATTTCCGAATCGAAGTGCATGGGGAGGTAACTGTTCGGGATATTGTAGGACGAATTCATAGGCACCGGTTCGTTGTCCAGCATCTGTCGGCCCGTAGACCGGGTGTTTCGCGATAGGCAATTGCTCTGCGACAATCAACGTTCCTTTAGACAACGGACTGGCCTGAACGATTCGACCGCCTAACTCGATCTTCATACCAGAACCTGATTTCCCCGCGACATTCGTCGGTGATGCGTCCTTCCAAGCGTCAAAGTCGAAGTTCGGTGACACTTTTTCCATGACTTTTGGAGGGAAGGGCGTGGTTGGAGCGCATCCGACGACAGGCAGGATGGAAACTATGGCAACCCAGACGAGTCTATGCATGTGAACCTCCAGCGATATGGGTCTAATAAAGAAAACTTCATAATTGTGAATATTGCCACACTGTTAAATGTATGTTACATGTGTGTTACATAACGGTTACGCAGCCCGTTACGAGGGAGGGGCTATGAAGACCATAGGACAGTTGCTTGTGCTCGGGGCCTCAGTATTCCTCACCGCGTGTTCCACACCACTGTTTCCACCAAGTGCCATGCGTGACGTTACGACTATGGAGTTCGGCGTGCTGCAGGCTCAGCCCGATGTGTTCCGCGGGCAGGTGGTCCAACTTGGTGGTCGAATCGTTGGTGCTGAAACGACGAAGGACGGCATGCTGATCCGCGTGCAGGAACTTCCGCTTGAGAAGCATCCTGTCTATGGTCCCTCTGAAATGCTGTTCCCGACTTCAGAATTCGCTCTCCTGTATCCGGGAAAGGTTGATCCAGCCGGCATACGGTTCGGTAATAAATTGATTGTCGTTGCCTTGGCAAAAGGCTCCCAGAGCATGAATGTCGATGGAGTGCCTCGCATGGAACCCTATCTGGTCGCTCGGTGCATGCATGTTTGGAAGACCGGCGAGTATGGGTCCTATGGAATTGAGGATTTTCCGCATACCACGGATGGCTACTGGCCCCTTGAGCATGAAACGTATTGTTCGGCCTAAATCTGCCTGCCTTTTTCCCCTGAGAGATACAGATTTGTATTTCTCAGGGGGAGCGCTTTCTCGACTCAGAGCATCAACATCTACATGCGTTAGCGTTAGATAGCCGGGTCGCTGACTTTCGCGAGCAGCTGGCTCGACAAGCAGGCGGGGCCGTACCCTCGCCCACAGGCGCGCGCGTAATCTTGTTCGGCGTTGCGCGTATCTCCCATGAGGGAGCGAGCCACACCGCGGTTGTAATAGATCAATGTGTCCGAAGCCCCGAGTGCAATGGCGCTCGAAAAGTCTTTGGCGGCCAGATCAGGGTGACCGGTCAATAGCTGGATGAGCGCTCGGCTCTCATAGACTTCCTTCATACTGGTGTTCAGGCTGGCGGCATGGTCCAGATCACCCTTGGCCGCGTGATAGTTATGTTGCAGTGCATACACGACGGCACGATTGGCATAGGCGGTGGCATTGTGTTCATCCAATTCCAGTGCGCGACTCAGGTCGGCCAATGCATGATCCAATTGTCGGAGGTGTCGGTACGCCAGCGCTCGATGAACCAGCACGAGGGGAGACTGCGGAGAGAGACGTGTTGCATCATTCAAGACGTGCAATGCTTCTTGAGGCTGACTCTGCTCGAGATAGGCGACGCCGAGGTTGTTTAAAAACATCGGATGGCTTGGGTTGATTCGGACGGCTTCCTTGAAGTCAGACGTCGCTTGAGTCATCTGGCGCTGCTGGCTATAGACAAATCCTCTGGCGTTCCAGGCGTCTGCTCGATCTGGCGCCATTTCAATGGCGCGAGAGAAGGTATGGAGCGATTCCGCAATTTGTCTTTGCTTAAACTCTTGCTGCCCCTTGGCTAGTAACTCCGATGTTGGATCAGCCGCCGGTCTCGTGACAGCCAAACTGGTACATCCCGAAGATAGGATGATCAGGCTCAGCAGGCCGATGTGCTTCGCAAGTGTTGTCACGATGTGTGTCATTATTGCCTCCGTGAGAATGGCGGCTGCTCTAGTCGATACGTGAACAATACTATCGGCGTGGAGTTACCAGTAGAGAGACGGTGTGTTACAGATGTGTAAAATCTAGGGGGTGTTGGAATTCGGCGATGTTCGGTTGGGGGGCTTTTGCGGTGATCGAGGCTTTATCTCTTTCCGAAGACGGTCTAACTCCTGCCGTAGTGTTTCAATTTCTGTGCGTTGCTGCTTGAGAAGATCTCTGAGATCCAGATTGGCATTCGTCAGTTCCCGGATTTGCAAACGTAACTCATTGGATTCGCGATCTCGTCCTTCATCCGTTTTGGGTGGACCTGGAACAGTTTGGACAGAACTCGGTGGCACAGCGGGTTTCGGTGCCTGGGTGATTGCGGAAGGTGATCGGCGTGAAGCGAGTACTTCCTTCGGTTTGAGCGAGATATGCACTTTTTCGAAAGCACTCCAGTCGGGTTCTTGTTCCTTTGGCACCGTGGCAGCTCGGGCCGGAGCGGCTACCCACAGCTTCATCCCTTTCGTATCACGAGGGTCGCGCTCTTCTCCCCCGCCTGGATCGGCTGGAGTAAACGCATAATGATCGGTCAAAACCATGTGGAGGTATTGATCCCTAAAGAACAGCGCTCCGGCTGTCTTTTCTTTTTCAGATGGATAGGGAGGCCGATTACCTGGAATCGAAAAGAAGACTCGCTCTTTTGGGGCCGCTTGTTGGAAGGCCTGAGCAATCGGTGCAGCGATGATGTCCAGTTCGGCCGTGGTGAACACCGGGAAGGGCCTTGGCTCTTGAAACAAACCCACGATGATACCGCTCCATCCCGAGACTTCTACCGATCCGAGCAAGGCGCGCATGTCGTCCGACGAGATGTCCTGGGGATGAACGTTGGTTACAGGGGGAGAGGCACGTTCGGTCGACAGATCGGTCTGAAGGCCCACTTGAATTTCGCCATGTTGATACACAACACGTTGGCGCAGAGGTCCAACGCAGGCACCAAGCTGCATCACCAGGAGACTGCACGCGAGCGTTTTCGTGAGAAACGAGAACGTATGAAGCCTGTTGCTCCAATAACGCGGGGAAGGGTCTTGTAAGAGAGCGTATGTTTTACGCATCTTTATTTGCATCGAAACTCAATTCCCCACATCCTATCCTCGTAATTCTTCGATATTTGGCCGCTCCACGCTCTATCGATATCCTTGTCAAGCCTTGGGATTTGCCCCTGGGTAATGACTCGATAACCATTCGGACATTTCTCCTCCATGATGCGAAGGGCTTCTCGTCTTCCATTCGAATGCAAAATGTCTGTCTCATCGGCAATACGATAGGCCACCATGCCCCCGGATGGCGTTTCATTGACTAGGCGTGTTCCGAACTCACATCCTAGAACGCACCAGCAGAGGGCAATCACCGTCACGAATGCAGTGGATGGGCATCGAAGGAAAGGCACCAAAAGGGTAGACCGATCATACGGCTCGTCCATGGATCGCTGAATGCATGTCCGGTCCACCCCCTTGCCGATTCTCAAGGCGCTATTGGTACCGTACCTGCCATTGGACCAACAGGGCATTCTGAGCAAATGCATCGGTATTGGGTACTGATGATCCCGGACCAGTTCCCTGGTGATGCCGGAATTCATAGTTGATCTGAACTTTCGATTGAATCTTGGGAGGCAGATTCTCAAAGTAATAGGTTAATCCGAGGATCCAACGATCATACATGTCATTTGAGGTTGTCGTGCTGGGATCAAACTGCTCATACCAGACCACCGGTTCCCAATTACGCAATGGACCGCTCGAGATCAGGTATTTGGCATAGACATACCACGCCCGGCGTTGCTGTCCAGGGGCGCCCGAACCGCCGCATTGAGCGGTGTTCAAACAAGCGCCTTGCGCGGGAAGGCCGACCGTGGTGGCGTTGGATCCGTCATGCCCTTGCCAGATTTCTCCTTGAACCATCAGCCCGGGGATTATTCGTGACGTATACCTAAAATCGACGCCAAAGCGATCGAATTCCCCTTTCCCTCGGCCGTTGATCGCCGTGTTCGTATTATTGCTTTCCCCGTACAGGGCTGTAAAGCTGACAAACGAAATATCGGTGAGCATGAACCGCGCGCGTGAGTACCCCACTTTCGGACCGTTTGCACCAAAGGCATTGGCTTGAAAATTGTTCCCGTTCATGATGCCGGTGACATACTCAAGGCGGTTGAATAGGGTCCCGCGCATGTCCACGAAGAAATCGCGTTCCTGGAGAAATTCGATGGTTCCGGCAGTACCCGTCCGATTGCCGTTCCCCGATCCTACGCTGGTAAAATACGGGGAGCTGATGACGTCGCGCAGACCGCCTGACGTTTCCGTATAAATACCCCACGGCATACGGAAGATACCCATTCGGATAAAATTCAGCTGGGGCGCGGCCGACAAAAAAGGCCTGAAATCGATGTATGACTCCCGGAAAAATGTCGAGGCCCCGGGACCACCGGCCGGGTTTTGCGTGCGGTTCGTACAATCCGTTCCGGCGACACAGCCCGGCGTCGTGTTCGTAAGATTGATGCTCTGAAACTCGTAGAGGACGTGCCACCGCGGTATATATTCATTGATCTTCCCATAGGCCAGCATCTCTGATCGGCGAATCGAAAAATTGTCTTGGCTCTTTCCTTCGGCGACTTTGGCATCCTGATGAGAGTACAGAAACTGCAAGGCGTTCAAACCGAAATTCACCTTGTTGCTCAATATCGGGAGCTTCTCGACCTTCGTTTTCCATTCTTCCAAAATGCTGAGCCGTTTATCAAAATTCTCCATCGGGTCATTCATAGGAACGGCCGCCGTTGCTGGTGGTGGTGCGGGTGGACCTTGGATTTGTTCGGTTTGCTGTGCCTCGGCCAATGACACGGCGATGGTAACAAAGAGCAGCGCACTGAGGCCGGGGCGTGCGAACCTGGCGAACATGTGTTTCATCTCCTCCTCCTGACAGTCATAAGAAAGTAGTACCCAGCAAAGTCCGTGTGTGTTCTACAGGGATGGCATGACGCCTGCGTCATCGACGTATTACAGGAAAGTTAATTGTGGAGAACGCAGATTGACTTATGGTTGCTTCAGTCGGTATCCGATGCCCCAGACCGTTTCGATGAGACTTGGCCTTTCAGGTAACAGGCACAGTTTCCGCCGAACTTTCGACATGTGTGCATCGATCGTTCGATCTTCAACGATGATGCCGCTGCCCCATACCGCCTGGAGAAGCTCGTCCCGCCGGAAGACTCTCCCGGGTTCCGAGGCTAACTGCCACAGCAGTGCGAATTCCGTGGGCGACAACTTCACGGGTTGCGAACTCACCGTCACTTCGTGTCGTGGTTTGTCAATGGAGAGTAGACCGATGACTATTCGTGCTTTTTCTTTCAACGTCGTGGCCTCATCTGAGACAACGATACCTTGACAATTTCTTCATATGTGTGACGACGAAGATATGTCGAAGATGTTATCGAATAGTGACTGGCGAGTTAACTTATCGTTACATGCATGTACGTATCGGAGTCGGTGGGTTGGACCGTAGAGGCGGCGGGTATGCAACGGCCTTGCAGATCAGCACCGCACTTTAGACTGGTTTCTTCAAGCGACAAGCACTCAGCTTCAATCGTAAGACGGCGCTCGATAACGGTGCGGCAACCAGAATGGGTTTAGAGTTCAAACAGAGGCTTGATGCCTCTGCTTGAGGCTGGCTTTCTACTGCCATTGGGGAAGGCAATACGTCTGCTGTTCCAGGGGACTATATCCGGCCGGTAGATGGGGGAAGTCGGCCACTGCGAAAGATCCGGTCTTCCACACATGAAGGCAGCGCGCAAGGAGGAACGGAACCGGGCGACGAACCGTGTCAGCTTGAACCAGTTCCACACCTTGGACTTCACCGATGAGGACGAATTCGTTTCCTCGCTGGAGGCCGGCGGGATCGATCTCGCCGGGAAAGAGGAAGACAAACAGACCGATCGGGGGAGCTTTTTCGCTAGGCGGGGAGGAACCATCCTTGAGGGGCAGCTCATGTGCTGTGATGAGGAAGCCCTTTGAGGAATGAGCTACCGAAATAATTCGGCCTCCCACTTGTGCCACATGTCCCTTGAAGTACGTGTCGACTTCCGAACTAAAAAGGCTGATCTGCATGGCGGGATCGACATCTCGAACTGCCTTGGGAGGAAAGAATGGTTGCGAACAGCCGGAAAGAAAGAAGAGCAAATAAATCCACGTCATTGCATACCGACAGGCCAGCCCTCTCAATTGTGGTATCAGTGCCTCATTTATCTCCGCGTCACAACTATACGATATGAGGGAGCATTCAACGTACGTTAAAGCGCGCATGCTCAACTGCATTAGAGCAGAGTTAATGTGAGAAGTCATCTTCCCTTAAGCTTGCGTCACCTTTCGGTGCTTCGATCACCGTGCTACAATCCGCTTCTTGGTGGAGGCAGGGTATGGATTGCATTCTGTTTCGGCATGGGATCGCCGTCGAACCACAAGACTGGGATGGGCCCGAAGCGCGACGGCCGTTGACGCCTAAGGGTGCGGAAAAAGTACGGGAAGCGGCAGAGGGATTGATACGTTTGGATATTCAACCCACCCACATCGCCTCGAGTCCGTTCCTGCGCACGGGGCAAACAGCCGAGATACTTGGGGAGGTGCTCCGATTTACCCCGGAGATTGCTCGATGGAACGAACTGCTGTCGGATGCACCGCCGCACCTCCTGTTCGAGCGGCTGGCCAAATTGCCGAAAGACGCCTGCGTGCTCTGCGTGGGGCACGAGCCGCATCTGAGTGCGGCGGCTGGGCTCATGATTGCCGGCAGTCCTGTGTCCGGACTCCTGTTCAAGAAAGGCGGGGCGTGCTCAGTCCGCTTTGAGCGTACGGTGAAACCAGGCGAAGGCCTGCTACGCTGGTGGCTGATGCCCATGCAGCTTAGAGCTTTGGGGCAGAGCTAGCGGATTCAATCGGCAACGAATGGCGTTCAGCGGTGTCTTGCGTCGGTTCTGACGGTCGCCTTCCGTTGGCGAGAATGGGTTGGATCTTTGAACGAAGACTATCTTGAATCTCTTCCGGCGGTTTGCGGGCATCCACGACCTCGAAGCGAAATTCCTCCGCCATTTTATCGAACTCTTCGATCAGCGAACTCTGATATTTTTTAAAGCTGTCGAATAAATCGCCGCCCAGCCGCAGGTCCATGCCGGATTCCCAGTAGTTCATCCCTTTGGTCTCAATGACGCGCAAGGCCAAGGTGTCGACATCGATTCGCAAATAGAGAACCAGGTCAGGGACCACCGCAAATCCAAAGACATTCCGGATCCAGGTACGATCGCCGCTCCGGACGGCATCGCGTGCCAATGCCGTATAAATATACCGATCTGCCAGGACGATGAACCCCGAGCGCAGGGCGGGAATGATCTGATGTTCGAGGCGGTCAGCGAAGTCGGTGGCGTAGAGCAAGCTGAACGACCAGCGATCGAGAATATTGCCCTGTTTCGCCATTTCGATCGTCTTGGACATCAAATTGGAACGCGTCCAGCCGGTGGTGATCACGCCATATCCCTGCACCTCCAACCATTCTTGCAAGAGATCGATGTGGGTCGATCGGCCGACACCGTCGGTGCCTTCAATGGCAATGAGCTTCCCCTTCAAGTCACTCAGATTGACGTACGGCAAACCGTCGCCAAAATACTGATGCCCGTTTCCCATGCGTGCCCCGTTTCGGCTTATAGTTCACCAGCGCCTGTGAGACGAGCTGGCGCATTTGGTTCTGTTGCGCTTCGATGTCCTTGGTTGCATCCATCGTAATCAGTCCATATTCATCGACGATCTTGTCATACTCCGACAGAATACGGGACTGAAATAACCGGAAGCTTTCCGATACATCCTGGCTCAGGCCCATATCCATCCCGGCTTCGTAGTATTTCAGCTGCGCCCGCGTGCCGCCGAGCAGACGGTCGATGGCCACCTCCATCGGGACCTTAAAATAGAACGCCATGTCCGGCCGGATTGCGAAGTTATACAGCTTGCGCACCCACTCGCGCGAGACCCCGCGCACCGCATCCCGTGCAAATGCGGTGTAGGCATAGCGGTCGGCCAGGACGATCATGCCGGCCTTCAGCGGTGGCAAAATTTCGTGGTAGAGCCGACTTGCGAAGTCCGTCGCGTGCAGGAGACTGAACGTCGTTGGAGTCAACGTCTTGCTTTTCTTCCCGCGTCGTGTGGTTTCCCGCACCAGTGCGGATGAATTCCATTCGGTAAAGAAGACATTGAATTCTTTTGACTCGAGCCATTTCTGAAGCAATAGGAGTTGAGTGCTTTTGCCGGACCCGTCGATGCCTTCCACGATGATCAGCTTGCCGGGGAAGGAATGCGGCTGCGCAAAGGTGAGGGGCGGAGGTGTCATGAAGATTCTGCTCCAGTTCGTATGACCTCAAATTGTAGCGATCGTTTGAACACTTTTTCAAACAGGTCTGCGCGGTTTTTGGCAGCCCACAACTCCAGCTCGGCGTCTCCCGAGGTGTACACACGAATCGTAACCGGTCTTCCAAGTTTGACATCGATATCCTGCACCACCGAAAAGTGGCTACGATCGAGGCCATCGGCGATGCGGAGTAGGGCGCTCAGCACCTCCACCGTCCGACGCTGGGATGGAAGAAACGTTTTGAATGCCGCATGCTCCATATGGGGCACGGCCCGGCGATGATAGCGGGCGATATTCGCAATAATCTCAATTTCTTCCGCGGTGAAGCCCGATAGATCGCTGTGTTTAATCAGGTAATAGGCATGCTTGTGGTGCTGACGGACATTAATCATATAGCCGACGTCATGCAAGATCGCCGCGTATTCCAGCCATTCGCGCTCCCGGGCATCCAAGCCATGTAACGGTTTGGTGAGATCGAAGAGACGAGTCGCGAGTGTGGCGATATGCTGAACGTGCGATTCCGGTGAATGGCAGCGGCGTGCCATAAAGATGACGTTCCGTCGGCGGACATTAGGAATTTCCTGCTCGGCACGAATGCCTTCCCGGTGGTGTTCGATAAAGTCATAGATCAAACCTTCGCGAATCGCTTTGTCACTGATGGTCAACTCGTGCCGGCCGGTCTGCTCCATTAGAGTTCGAAGGACCATCGCCGTCGGGAGCAAGGTATCTGCCCGTTTGGGATGTAATCCGGGAATGGCGAGTCGCTCTTTAAAGGCGGCATGCGCCAGCTGTTTTTCGACGCTCTGAATCTCCTTCAACGTCACGGCTGCTAAATTGAGCTGGGGTACCGGACGTCCGGTGCGCTGGAGATAAATGATCTCGGTGAGGTTGCCCGCCATGCCGGATGTGGCGACCAAGCGATCCAACCGCTTCACTCCATCTAAGCGATTACCCCGGTCCGACCCCTTTCCTTTTACGCGTTGCAGGGCAGATGTAAGGTCACGATCGATCGCCATCTGCATTTCCTTGAGCATCGCTTTCGTGGGCGGATCCTGCCTGAGATACAGATCTTTCAGTCGGATCGCCCCGAGTTTCAGGCTTTGACCATGAGCCATGGTCTTTCGATTGCCCACAATCAGCTCAACGGAACCACCTCCGATATCCACCACCATAGTCGGCCGGTCGGAGAGGTCCATACTGTGCCGGACTCCCAAATAGATCAGCCGCGCTTCTTCTTTGCCGGTGACCACGCGAACGGTCAGATCGCTGTGCCGCATCACGGCCTCAAGAAACTCGCCGCCGTTTTTGGCCTCCCGGACGGCACTGGTCGCGACGGCCTCAATGCGTTCGTATCCTTTGTTGCGTGCCAGGGTCGTGAGCGAACGAATGACGTCAAGGCCACGGACCATCGCGGCTTCCGACAAACGACCGGTCTTGAAGACTCCGTCACCCAGCCGCGTCATATCTTTGAACCGATCAAGAATCTTGTAGGAAAAATCAGGCTCGACCTCAGCAAGCACCATATGAATGGAGTTCGTGCCGATATCGATGATGGCCAGCTTTGTCATCAGTAGTGAGATTCCTTCACGTGACTCGTCTTATCGAGTCCACTGTGGCTATTGTACAGGGTTCTGTCGAACGATTCACGCGTCTGGAGATGAGGACACGGAAGGAACGGTATGCCGGATGATTTTCCCTTCGGCCAGGTAGACGACGAGTTCGGCGACATTCGTGGCATGATCGGCAATACGCTCGATGTACTTGCCGATGAAGGTGAGCCGAATGGCGCGAGTGATGGTTTGGGGGTTTTCGAGCATGAAGGACAGCAATTCACGGAACAACTGCTGCGTCAGATCATCGACAAAATCATCGTCGGCGATGACCTTTCTCGCGAGGCCGGCATCCACATTCACGAAGGCATCCAGACTTTCTTTGACCATTCGTAAGGTCCAGTTGCCCATCCGAGGAATGTCGATATAAGGCTTGAGCTGTGGTTCTTCATTCAACTCCAGCGCGCGTTCGGCAATGTTTTCGGCGAGGTCGCTCATGCGCTCCAGTTCAGTCGAGATTTTCATCGCGGTCGTGATAAAGCGCAAGTCTTTTGCCGTGGGTTGATGAAGGGCGAGCAGGCGAAGGCTCTCCTCGTCGATCTGCACGTCAAACGTATTCACGCGAAGGTCGTTTTCGATGACCCGTTGCGCCAATGCGCTATCCCGCTCCACGAGCGACCGCAGCGCCGTCTGCACCTGATCTTCGACGGCGGCTCCCATGCGGAGCAACTTCTGCTTAAGGTCATCCAATTCCAGATCAAAGTGACGTTGCATGATAGCCCCCGTCCGTGAACGATCCGTCCTCAACCGTGCTGTGTGTTGACCGCTTTCTCTGTGGGTTATCCGAATCGTCCGGTGACATAATCTTCCGTCAAACGGTTCGAAGGATTGGTAAAGATTTTCTCAGTGGCTCCCACCTCGACGACCTCACCGAGATACATGAAGGCGGTATGGTCTGACACCCGCGCCGCCTGCTGCATATTATGCGTCACAATGAGAATCGTCACCTTCTTTTTCAACTCCATCACCAATTCTTCGATGCGTGCGGTCGCGATGGGATCCAGGGCGGAACTTGGTTCATCAAAGAGCATCAATTCGGGATCGGTGGCGAGCGCGCGCGCGATGCAGAGGCGTTGTTGCTGGCCGCCGGACAGCGCCGAGGCGGGCCCGTGGAGACGGTCCTTTACCTCGTCCCAGATGGCGGCGTCTTGCAGCGCCCGCTCGATGCGCTCGTCTAAGAAATTGCGTGAGCTTTGTCCACGTATGCGGAGACCGTAGGCCACATTTTCGTAGATCGATTTCGGAAATGGATTCGGTTTTTGAAACACCATCCCGATGCGCATGCGCACTTCCAGGGGATCGAGACGAGGATCGAGGATGTTGATCCCGTCAGGATACAGAATGATTTCGCCTTCGGCTCGGTTGCCGGGATACAGATCGTGCATGCGGTTAAAGCAGCGCAGATAGGTCGTTTTGCCGCAACCGGATGGACCGATGAGCGCGGTCACCTGCTTGTCTGGAAGGGAAAGATTCAGATTCTTCAAGGCGTGGGTCGTGCCGTAGTAAAAATTGAGATTCTTCACCGAGGCCTTGGTGGCCTGATGCGTCACTGAGAGCGGCGTCGTCTGGCTTACCATTGCAACCGTTTTCGAAACCGCGCGCGAATGATGATGGCCAGCGCATTCATGGCAAGCGTCATGGCGAGCAACACCAATCCGGCAGCCGCGGCATTCAGGTGAAATTCTTCCTGCGGCCGTGAAATCCAGTTAAAGGTTTGGATGGGAAGCGCGGCAAATGGGTCCATGAGCCATTGAAACGACAGATAGGGAAATTCCTGCTGGAGCGGCGGATGGGGCAGAAATGCCACGAATGACAATGCCCCGATTGTCATGAGCGGAGCGCTTTCGCCGATGGCTCTGGAAAGGGCAATAATGAGCCCCGTCAAGATGCCGCCTAATGAATAGGGAAGGACGTGATCGTGCACGGTTTGCCACTTGCTCGCGCCAACGGCAAAAGCGGCCTCCCGGATGCTGTTCGGCACCGTGCGAAGGGCCTCCCGCGTCGTAATGATAACCATAGGGAGGATTAATAAGGCCAGGGTCAGGCCCGCCGTCAGGACGCTGCTGCCCAAGTGCAACTCATAGACGAACAATCCGAGCGCCATCAGACCATAGACAATGGACGGGACACCGGCCAGATTGGCAATGTTGATCTCGATGAGTTCAGTCATCCAATTTTTGCGAGCATACTCTTCCAAGTAAACGGCGGCTGCAATGCCGAGTGGAATCGCCGTGCAGGCCGTGACACACATCACCAGCGAAGTCCCAACCCATGCCGAAAGAATTCCGGCCTCCGCCGGGAAGCGGGACGGAAAGGAGAGAAAAAAATGCCACGAAAGACGGGAGCCGCCGTCGAGAGCCAATGCCGCGATGAGGGCCAGCAGGGTTATCGAACTCACCAACATGGCGACGAGGCCGATGATTGCGAACACGGCATTTCGGACTTTGTTGCCATGGATATGTGTCATCGTCTTCCTTCAGATCGCCCTTCGAAGCCGCATTTTCAGCATGTGGCCGCCAACGTTAAAGACCAAGGTCATGAGAAAGAGCATGAGGCCAGCTACAAAAATGGTTTGATATCCGATGCTGCCATGAGGCAGATCCCCCATGCTGACCTGGACGATGTAGGCCGTGATGGTCTCGGCCGGCTCCGTGGGATTCCAGGTGAGCGTGGGCTGCATTCCAGCGGCGATCGCAACGACCATGGTTTCGCCGATTGCACGAGAAATGCCTAGTACATAGGCTGCGGCAATCCCCGAGAGAGCAGACGGGATCACGGCGCGGTAGGCCGTCTGCAAGGGCGTAGCGCCCAGGGCGTATGACCCTTCACGGATGTGCATGGGGACAGCGCGCATCGCGTCTTCGCTCATGGAGCTGATGTACGGCACGATCATAATCCCGATCACTAACCCGGCGCTGAGCATGTTGAAGCCGGGCAGATTCGGAAACACCTTCTGCAGAAGGGGCGTGACGAATAACAGCGCAAAATAGCCGTACACAACGGTAGGGACCGCGCTCAACAGTTCCAAGAACGGCTTCATCACTTCGCCGACACGCCGACTCGCGTATTCGCTGAGGTAGACGGCCGTGACCGTCCCGAGCGGCAGAGCCACTAAGAGGGCCACCGCCGTTGTCACCAGCGTGCCGGCGATGAGCGGCAGAATGCCGTAATGAGCATCTGCAAACAAGGGCGTCCACTGCGTATCGGTGAAGAACTCAATGATGGAGACCGATCGGAAAAAGACGAACGACTCATAGACGAGGAGGGCCACAATGCCCGCGGTAATGGCGATGGACGCCAATGCGGCCAGCAGGAGGACTTTCTCGATCACCCGCTCACGGAGACGACGCCAGGTGTGTTGAGCCATCACGGATTTGGACGATGTCCCCAAATGGGAGCCATGCGTCAGTTCGAGTAACAGCACACGTAGGCTCATGAAATGCTTCTCACGTTACTGAATCGATTCTCGCTTCAACAGGTCCGCAATGCGCAGCCCGACACTCGTATGCCCCTGGAAGACTGTGCCCAGCTTCCCGTTGCGGAAATGTGCCAACGCGGTCTGATACGCGTCTGCCGGCAAGGGCACATATTTAATCTGCTCGGCTAATGTGAGACCTTCTTTCATGTAAAACTGGACGAAGCTTTTAACTTCCGGGCGTTCGGCTGATTTCTTGCTCACATAAATAAACAGGGGACGTGAGAGCGGGCGGTACGTGCCATTCTCAACGGTCTCACGTGACGGGAGGACCGGCCCCTGTCCGCCGTCCACGCCAATGAGTTTCAGCTTTTGCTTATTCGGAGGATAGTAGGCGTAGGGAATGTACCCGATCGCCGATTTGTCCGCGGAAATGCCCTGTACCAGCGTATTATCATCCTCACTCGCCGTATAGTCTCCACGGCTCGATTTCGCCTTGCCGACGATGGCTTCCGTGAAATAATCGAATGTCCCTGAATCAGATCCAGCTCCAAACAATTTGAGCGGCTCATCTGGCCAAGCCGGGTTGACCTGGTTCCAACTGGTAATCTTGCCTTGAGCAGATGGCTCCCACATCCGTTTCAATTCCAGAAGGGTGACGGATTGCAGCCAGCTGTTCTTCGGACTGGCCACCAGGGTCATTGCATCATAGGCAATGGGCAATTCGAAGTACTGAATCCCATGCTTGCGGCATTCCTCCATCTCGTCGGCTGAAATGGGACGGGACGCATCTTGGATATCCGTCTCGCCGCGGCAAAACTTTTTAAAGCCGCCACCGGTTCCCGATATGCCGACCGTCACGCGCACCGCTCCCCGTGTGCTTTTTTGAAATTCCTCTGCCACCGCTTCGCTGATGGGAAACACCGTGCTCGAGCCATCGATCTTCACCAGCGAGGGGGGCTGCGCATGTATCTCCTTCAGGGATATGGTCTGGCCCAGGGTCAGAACAATGAACAATGCAGAGATGATCAAGCGAGTCACAGGCTGTCCTTTCGTATGCGCAAATTGACGATACATCCCTATGCCGATACGCGGCTCATATGCGGAAGGGATAGGTAGTAGGCAAAGCCTCTTCGCCGCAAAATGAGATCTCCTCGGCGACTCAGCGTATCTACTGCCTGGAACAACTCGTTCCAGCTAAGTTCAGGAATCCGCTCCGTGATTTGCTCTAAAAGAATGGGGTCTCCACCCCTCAAGGCGTCCAAGATAAGCGCTTCTGATTGCGATGAATGTATGGACATATGGTCTCTCCTTCTAAAGAAAAGAAGAACCGTGCCATGCAGATTGGAATGCTTCCATGAGATGGTTGTCATGCTGGCTTCTGTTAATCGCTAGAAGGGACCGCCCCCGGCATTGAAAGAGTGGGCAAGGGCACGCGTTACTGTCCCATGGCTTGGTCATCACTGCATTACGACCTTGTTATCGATGTGTAAACTCATACGACGAATGTCATAAAACATCCGCTACGGTCTCTCCAGGCGTCGGCGAAAATCGTACGGCCAACACTCGAATTGCCGCCAATGCCAGAAGGATGACGCCTAGAATGGCAAATTGCTCAACGTGGACCCCCTTAAACCATTCGGAAATGACCTCCGTGAGCATCACCACTAGAATGGTGTCCACGATAAAGGTGACTTTCACCCGTCCCTCTGAAAAATAGGTGAGCGTCGTCTTAAACACTTCCACGACGGCCAAGAGAATCAAGGTGTCGATGATGATCTGGCGGAGCGCCACTTCGACTGGGTTGTGAAGCAGCAGTGTCAGGTCCAGGAGAGTCTTGATCACGCCGCCGGTGAGCGCCAGAAGAATGGTCAGGATGAGAAAGCTGAGGACCAGCTTAATGCCTTTGATCCACCAGGCGGTGAGATCCATACCGGCTGCCCGGTTGATCAAAGGATGCAGGGAGGACAACCGCACTGACTCGATCATGTGTTAAAACTCATCGATGGAGACAGGGTGAAGCAAATCGCGGACGGACAGCACGCCGACGATGTCGCCGGATTGCATCACCGCGAGATGCCGTGTCTGACTGCGTTCCATCAAATCGGCTGCTTCGGTGATGGGGCGTGTGCCGTCGATGCCGATGACCGGGCTGCTCATGATCGTGGAAACGGGAATGAATCCCGGCATGTGACCGACCCCGACCGCCCGGCGGACGATATCGGCCTCCGTCACGATGCCGACGATCCTGTCGTTTTGCTCGATGAACACACTTCCGATTTTCCGCTCGCACATCATTTTGACGGCGTCCAACACGGTGGCTGAGTGAGCCACCTTTGCGAGATCTCGCTTCATCAATGACATGGCTGTGACCATAACACCTCCTTGGTTAATAGGGGACGGCATCCAGGCCGACCCCCTGTCATGAATGCTGAGACGATGGCGTCTCGGTTGAGGACAGACGCCCTTTGTGTTGCATAACTCGAAAGAGCGGATACATCGTTTTGTGTTGCAAACCATCCAAGGTGGCGACGGCATAACATAGGGGAGCACCTACTGACGCGATGACAGCAACCACACAGGTCCATTCGATTAGGTTAAGCATACGACCCTCCGCTCTTAGGACTATGATCAGCAGGAACAATAGCGCGTGTGTGTTGCCGCAAGATCAACGCACTGTAACGAAGGAGTTAATTGTGGAAGCTGAGAAGGGTACGGGGAAGTGAAAGGCGGAGGCCTGTCCAATGAAAAAAACGATTGCTGGACCGGCCTATTCGTCGCCGATCTTTTTCAACCGACGGTCAAGCGCAAATCGGGTCAAGCCTAAATATTTTGCCGCGAGACTCTTGTTGTAGCCGGCCACGCGGAGGACTTCTTCGATGATGGCGGTATCCACATCGGCGAGCGTCTGTTTGCCCAGGACCATCTCGACGCGAACCATCTGCTGGTCGCCTTGCGGCACCGCCACCGCCGTATGCGTCGCGGCTTCATGAAGCTCTCGCGGGAGATAGCTGGCGGTTAATGTGCGTCCATGGCAGAAAATCATGGCGCGTTCGATAATGTTTTGTAGCTCCCGGATATTGCCGGGATACGCATAGCGTTCGAGAATGGCGCGCGCCTCCGCGTCGATTTCGGTGACCTCCTTGCCGAATTCCCGTCCATAATGGACCAGGGCGCGCATCGACAGCGGCAGGATATCCTCGACACGCTTTCGGAGCGGCGGCAGCTCGAATGTAACGACATTAAGGCGGAAGTACAGATCTTCACGAAAGGCCCCGCGGGCGACTTCCTTTTTGAGATCCCGATTCGTCGCTGCGATCAAGCGAAAATCGACGGCAATGTCTTCCGTGCCTCCGACGCGCCGAAATGTCCGCTCCTGCAAGACGCGAAGTAGCTTCGCTTGCATCCCCAGATCGAGATCACCGATCTCGTCGAGAAACAGTGTCCCACTTTCGGCACGATCCAGGAGGCCGACCTTACGCTGATGCGCGCCTGTAAAGGCTCCGCGTTCATGTCCGAAGAGTTCGCTTTCAAACAGCTCGCGCGGGATCGCCGTACAGTTGACGGCGACGAATGGCGCTGAGGCTCGACTCCCGTTGTGGTGCAAGACGCGCGCAACGAATTCTTTTCCGGTGCCCGTCTCGCCCAGGAGCAGCACGTTGCTTTTGGGATTGTGGGACAACTCGCGAATCTGACCGACGAGATGTTGCATGGCAGCGCTTTCGGCGATGAGGTGATCCATCGCATACTGGTCGCCTTCACGCTCCATTTGGTACGTCAGCCGCTGACGCAGCGCGAGCAGTTCGAGTGCCCGATCGACCACTTGGTCCAAGCCTTCCAGATCCACCGTCTTGATGACGAAGTCGTAGGCGCCCAGCTTCATCGCTTCCACCGCATCCTGCACGGTGCCATAGGCGGTTAACATGATGACGAGCGACTGAGGCGATTTGGGGTGGATGGCTTTCAGCGTATCGAGGCCCGAGAGCCCGGGCATTTTTAGATCGAGCAGGATGAGGTCCGGAATGTCATGGTCGAGTGCGCTGATCAGCGTGTCGCCGGAGTCAAATCCGGATACCACATGCTGTCGTCGCATCAGCCGTTTGACGACGGCGGATCGAATCGCCGGCTCATCGTCTGTAACGAAAATTCGTGCGCGCATGGTCTCCTATGAAAACGTCGTGAGCCGGGGGTGCTGCCGTAAGGGCAGCCACATGCGTACGGTCGTCCCGTGTCCCGGTTGACTGGTGAGCTGCATATCGCCGGCATGCGCATCGATAATATTGCGACAGATGGCCAATCCCAAGCCGGTGCCTTTCGATTTTCCCGTCGTGAAGAACGGCTGAAACACATGGGCAAGGTCTTGAGAGGAGATGCCGGCGCCTGTGTCCGAGACGGTCAGAACCATGCCTTCCTCCGCCGCGCGCCGCGACTCGAACGCCGCGATGCTGAGTGTGCCTTCCGTGTCCATCGCCTCGATGGCATTCTGAACGACATTTAAGAGCACTTGTTTGATTTGATCCCGATCCGCCTGAAGCACGGGCAGCATTGGATGCAGCACGGTCTTGACGGTGAGTCTCTTCTCGGTAATGGACGCATCCGACAACTTCAGCACCTCTTGGACGATGTCGATAAGATGAAAGACGACCGGTGCGATTTCTCGAGGCCGCGCATAATCGATAATCTGGTTGACGATCCGGTCCAGCCGTCTCGTCTCATTCAAAATGACATCCAGGTCGCCTCTCCGCGGATCGTTCGGTTCGAAATCATCGCGCAAGAGGGCCGCCGTGGAGCCGATGCCGACCAGCGGGTTGCGTATTTCGTGCGCAATGCCGGCCGCCACTTGGCCGAGCGTGGCCAGCCGTTCAGCGCGGCTGAGTTGCACCTGCATCTGGTCGAGTGCCGTGATATCGATGTTGAAGCCCTGGTACATGATGAGTCGGTTCTGTTCATCCCGGATAGGAATACGCCGGCTCAGAATCTTCCGAACGGTTCCATCGTGATGGAGAAATCGAAAGACCGTTTCATACGGCTTGTTCTCTCCGACCGCCTCGGCAAATTCACCCAACACCCGGTCTCGATCTTCAGGGTGAATCTGTTGCCGGAACGTTTCAGGGTCGCTCTCCTGATTTGGATTGAGGCCCGCCAGGATGCGATTGTAGCGGTTGCTGAAGGTGATGGCCATCCCATTGGTGGTAAAAATCCCGAATGGAGCATGATCCACTAGACTCCGGTACTTGGACTCCGAGGACGCGAGGTCCCGATTGAGGTTCAACAGATCGGCCTCCGATTGCCGCAGCTTGAGGAAATCGTTGCGCACCTGCTCGCTCATGGCATTCATAACGCGGGTGAGTTCTCCCAATTCATCCCGGCGATCCAACACCGCCACGTTCGGTGGAGAGAATCCGGACTTCGACCTTACTGATTTCGCCAGCGTCACCAGCGGGCCGGTAATCGAACGCGCAATCAAATGAAGCGCGAACATCATAAAGACTAGAGCGAGAATGATGCCACCCAGAATATTGCTCGTCATCGAGGTTCTCGCCTCGGTCATGTTCGCCAGCGCATCGTTCAGTGCCGTCTGTTCGAGATGATCGAAGCGTGTCATGTGCTCACGAATCTGCAGCATGATGGCCCGCCCGCGGCCTTCTTCCACATAATGGATCGCCTCAGCCGAATGCCCCTTTCTAGCTGCCTGAATCAACGTGTCCTTCTCACCCATGAGGGTTTTCGCCAAACGTTGAACCTCATGCACGATGCTCGCTTGCGGCGGGTGGTCGCGTAGCAACTCCTCCAGCTGGTCTCCCACGCTCGTGATATGATCGTGAGCGAGACGGTAGGGTTCGAGAAAACCATCCTGCCGGGTCATGACATAGCCGCGAAATCCGGAGTTGAGCTCCAGAACCAAGCGCATATACTCCGATGCGGTCCGCTGCGTAAGGTAGACGCGATTGAGCTGTTCCTCGTCCTCGGCAAATGTACGCACGCTCTGGTACGTCAAGACGCTGGACAGCCCAAGCGCAATGAGCGGAATGACGGATGTCAAAAGAAGTTTGCGCTCGATGGGCAAGTTATTGAAAAACCGGACAATGCGTTGTCGCATGACGACTTCGGGCTCCAGTCAAGATCATCCTAAGAAGGCGAGCAAAGAAATGCAACGGTGAGCGTACTTCTCACGCCCTTCCGTATCATTTCTTCATCATACTAACGTCTGTGTCTGTTTGGCGATTGCCCACGACTGCGGTCCCTTTTGGCTATAGCGTCTCCAACTTTCAGCTAGGCGGTGTTCCGCCAGGACGGGGTCATTAGTCGCGGTTTTGATATCCATTTGATGTGTTATCCTGAGAATGGCTATTGCGCCACGGCTCCATGAGAATTAGGCGGTGCAGAGCATTTCAGAAAGATCATGGCCCGCGGACGTTACGGTAAAGCGGGTAATCGATATGCTATGCGGAGAGCAAAGGAAGGGCCAGTTGGAGGATGTTCATGATAAGGGCCTGGAGAACAGGGAATCGAAAACGAGCGCTATTGCACCGTGCGCACCGTGCGCAGAACACTAGAGGCCCCTGTCATAACATCAATGCTGTCTCGTTCCAAACTCACAGCACGGTGCGAGTTGTGGGTCATCTTCATGATCTCGAGGCTCTTTCCCATCGCTGATTCCATCTATGGCTCCTATCTGAAAGTAAGGACTGGGGTTTGCATTACATTTATGTGCTCTTGATGTGCTCTTGGAAAAAAGACTGTCGTCGTTGCGATAGGCCAAGGGAGGCGGGAAGATGTCGGACAAGCCCGTTCTCAATGGAGACATTGAACGCCAAATTCTCGCCATACTCGGTAAGCACCGAAAGTTGACGTTCACCTCGCTGGCAGAAGCTGTGCCGGAACATCGATGGCGCGATCTGTTGGGAGCCTTGAACCGTTTACGCAAACGGCAGCAGATCGACATGTCGGCGCTGCCTTTGGACTACGAAGTGGTACTGCGGAAGCCGGCGACGTGGCAGCAAAAGCGGTAAGATCATGCAGGTTGGCCATGAGGCGGCGAAATCAACGTGTCTACCATGGGTAGTCCTTTTGTCGAGTCTCGCGCTCTACAGTTGTGTGGGATTCGGCC
The DNA here is from genome assembly GCF_965152615.1 of Nitrospira sp. Nam74. Lineage (NCBI taxonomy): Bacteria > Pseudomonadati > Nitrospirota > Nitrospiria > Nitrospirales > Nitrospiraceae > Nitrospira > Nitrospira sp. Nam74. Next base: position 1,686,830 of record NZ_OZ224220.1, read on the forward strand.
CTCCGCTGGATCTTTCGACCATGGATCCATCAGAGGACCAATGGCGCATCGCCGAATATTACAGCCGCGAGGCCGCCGGCTATCGGCAGAAAGCTGAGGAGCTTCATGGGCGCATGCTCATCTATGCGAGCCTGTTTGGGGCCGAATCGGAATGGGTAAATGGCACGCGTCTATTGGCCCAGTCGTATGAAGATGCCGCATTTGAACATGAGCGCCTGGCCGAACAGCATATGAAGCTGGCCGAAGGACGCCCGGCGCCGCGGTTCCCGACGGCTCCTCACGAATCACGTCGATGAGGGAGGAAGAATCATGCGACATCATTTGGCGGTCTTGTCTCTGGTGGTCGTGCTGATGTTGACGTCCGCGTGCGGGACGACCGTACAGCCCGGCCAGCGCGGGCTGCGGTGGTATCCGCTGACAGGAGGCTTGTCGTCTCAACCGCTGAAAAATGGATTCTACTGGCGGGCGCCGTGGAACGATGTGTATGTGTATGACGTGAAGTGGCAGAGCTACAGCGAAAACGTCGATGCGCTAAGCGCCGACGATCTGCAGGTGAACATCAAGGCGGTGGTCATTTTGCGGCCGATTGCAGAAGAGATTCACTTTCTGGCGCAAGAAGTGGGATCGGATTTCTATTCACGCATTGTCCGGCCGGAATTTATGGCCGCCGTGCGCAGTGTCGTCTCCGGCTATCCGATGGTCACCGTCCCGGAGAAAAGTGTGGAGGTCTCCAATAAGGTTCAAGCGGTGGTGGTGGAAAAGCTCAAAGGTCGTCACTTGGAGATTCAGAGTATCGCCCTGGCAGATGTGGATTTTCCACAAATTGTCTTGAGCGCGATCGAACAAAAGCAGGCGAAAGAGCAACAGAAGGAGCAGAAAGAGTTCGAACTGACTATTGCAGAAAAGGACGCTGAGATCGCGCGCCGCCGCGCCCGGGGAGAAGGGGATGCGATTCGCATCCGCTCCGAAGGGGAGGCGCAGGGGTTGCAAATCCGCGCGGAAGGACAGGCAAGAGCCCAGGAGAAGATTACCAAGACCCTAACGCCTGAATACCTTCGTTACAAGCTCTATGACAGCCCGAATTCGAAGGTGGTCCTTGTGCCCGATCAGGTTAAAATGCCCGTCATTATTAATGCCGACTCTCAGCACACTCGGTCGCTGCCTCAGACGGACTTCGATTCACGACCGCTCATACAAGGAGAGAGCGAACCGCAATAATGGCCCAAGCCAAGTAACAGACTAGGAGGTCATGAGGTCTTGTGCACGTGATGGGCGCTGTGATGATTGAGGCTTCTCGACGAGAAGGGTTCGAGTCCCCAAGGCCGACGTTGCGTGAATTGCGACACATCGAAGATGCCGACTTCCATACCAGTCGAGGACAAGCCTTTCGTGTGCCGTGGCGACACGCGATCCGTTAGGGAGAGAAAGAAGACGCTAAGAGGAATGCCGCTCATCCGGTGATGCCTCCTCTCAGGAGTGCCAATTTGACCATGGGAATGAGCGTCGAGGTATCGAACGGCTTGCGGAGCACAGAGGCGTCATTCGACCTAGCCACCAGCTCTTCTCCCTCAGAGAGGTCTCCCGACACGAACAAGACGGGTATGCTCCAGGTCCTTTTCACGATATGCAACAGTTCAAGACCATTCAACCCAGGCATTCGATAGTCGGCAATCATAAGGGCATAGGTCCCCGTTTGTAATCGGTTCAAAGCCTCGATGCCATCAGACGCCTCCGTCGATTCATAGCCGAAAGAAGCCAAGCAGAAACTAAGTGCTCGCCGTGTAGCTTCGTCATCATCTACAATCAAGACTCTATTCAAGCTAGCCATAAGGAAGCTCCGCTGACGTGCCTGCCACAATGAAGCCGAACGTATTGGCCTATAGGTCATGCACGCTGCAATATTCGTGAAGGAATCGGATGCCATCAGGCGCATCGCATGTAATCTTGGACTTGCCGAGTGTTATAGATGATCGCACGGTATTGACCGTGCGATTGCGCTCATGTGCCAAATGAATACCAGGCGGAAAGAGCCATGACCGAGGGTGGACAGGCGTCAAGGCGACCTGCAACAATGTAGGAAAAATCGGCTGGCACATCGTGTGATCACAGCAATGAAGAGTCAAGCATGAACACTACACTTCAGGACTTCAAGGATGAGGCGTTCTCCTTTCATGATGATCCGGTGCTGGTCGTAGAGGGCTTTTGGTCCCCGGGGGAGCGGAAGGTCATTCGAGATGGAATGGACCGAGCCATCTGGAAGTCCCTGAAGGACATGCCGCAGGTCTACCGGGATTTTCCGAACTGCGGAAACTGGAAGAAGAGCGAGATTGGTCAAGCGGAAGCCAGGATGTTTCTTCAGCGGCTGTCGCTGTCCTGCATCATGCGATACGTGGAATCGTTTCCCAACATTATCGGCCGGCATATGAACTTTAATTATTATTCGTATGCTGCCGGGGATGCTCTTTTGACGCATGATGACACAGTGCAGCCATCATCGGCATCCACAAAGCAAAAACCACCACCACTCCGCCGCATCGCGGTCGTGGCCTACGTCCATGAAGAATGGCAGCCTGATTGGGGCGGCGAGTTAATCATCTACTCCGCACAACGCCAACGAACCGATCAGCCTCGTGACCTTTCAGTGACGCACTGTATTCTTCCCAAGCCGGGATCGTTGGTCCTGTTTACCGTTCCTCGATTCCATCGAGTGTGTCGGGTCGACGCCGTATGTGGCGACCATGCTCGACTGTCCATCGCCGGTTGGTTTATGACCGAGCATCCTTACTGATCCTGGGCTGATCGGGGCGTCCTCTGGCGACGCTTGCCGGCTCCACTCGCTACTTTTAAGGCGCACCAACCCCGCGGCTTGAGCTTTGCCTGCCCTATCTCGCCCTCCTGGATCAGCACGAAACTCGCAAGGTATGGCTAGGTTTGTCCAACGAATCGGGGTTGGCCATCCGGGACATCGATGGCAAAACGCGCGTGGTGTTGAGCTTAGATGGAGAGGGAGAGCCGACACTCGTATTTAGCGACCGGCAACAAAACACACCGCTCCGTCCTCAATTGAATACAAGGTAGAACCGTGATGTTTGTTACCAGGACTCTCCGAGAGCGTTTGTCGCGATATTCGCCGACCACGCTTGGCTCATGAATTCTCGCTGGGATACAATAGGCGCTCTTGAGATTAAAAGGATGAGGCGTGGGAATTCGTACGATCAGAAGACGAATCGTCCTGGCGTTTTTTCTCGTCGGGTGTATTCCGTTATTCATCGGCCTGCTGCTCGCCTCGATGTCCGGCATGCGGTCGCTGCGAAACGGCATTGGCGGAAACTTCCAAGCCATTGCCTCGCAGACGGCCGACCGCGTGACGATGCTCGTGGACAGCCAAGTCCAAGCCTTACGACTTTTGGCATCTGCTCCGTTGCGCGTTCGCCAGCCCGTTTCCGCCGCCAATCTCTCCTATCCGGTCCACTCCTCGATACCTGACGTCATCCACCAGCGTAGTCGTGCGTGGGAACAAGGCACTGATGTCTCCACGCGGTTGTTGAGTTCTGAATTATCACGGTTTCTCGTCGAGACGAAGGTCCGGGACGACGACAAGGTGGTGGGACTCATGATCACCGATCGCTACGGCGCGATCGTCGCCGCCAGTTCCGAGCCGGATCGGTATTTCTTCGGAAATGAGCCGTGGTGGCGGGACATACAGAGTGAGCAGTCCGGCCATGTCTATATCAGCGATCTCATTCCGGGTCAGCACGGATCGTTCCGGACTCCTGAAGAAACCATCGATATTGCCGTGCCCATTTTCGACGATCATCAACGGACGATCATCGGCGCCATTAAAGCTTCATACCGGTTTGATGGGTTCTTCGCCATGATCAAGGAAATTCGTATTGGACAAACGGGCCACGCTATGTTGTTCGATTCGGCGGGACAACCGCTGGTCTGTCCGGTGCTCCCGAGGCCGGCGCACCTGATTCATCAACAATTGATGGCGATGATCGTGTCGCATGAGCCGGGATGGGGCATTGCCGAGGATGACGCGCATGGCGCCTATGACACCGTGGTAGGCTTTGCTCCCGTCCGGGGCCTGGGCAAACCGAACAATACGTGGCATATGTTCGTCCGGCAGCACCCCTCCGAAACCTATGCCCCAATCCGTGAACAATTATGGGATTTCACGTTCATTGGATTGGTGATGGTGGGACTATTGGCGGCGATCGGTCGGTATGTGGCCGCTCGAATTGCGAAGCCCATCCAGGTGCTGCGTAAGGGAGTGGAAGCGATCAGCCAGGGCAGGTATGATGCGCCGTTAACGATCAAAACAGGGGATGAGTTCGAAGAACTTGGAACTGCTATTCATCGCATGGCGGACAATTTAAAAACGTCTCGGGTGGAATTGGAAGCCTTAAACCAGGATCTCACCCGCCGGATCGACGAAAAGACGGCCGAGGTTACGCGCCACATGCGGAAACTGGATACGTCGGAGCGATTGGCAGCCCTGGGAAAGATGGCGAGTGGGATTGCTCATGAGATTAATAATCCTCTCGGCATTATTCTGAATAGGATCGAATGCATAGAGGCCGAGGCTCTTCACGCGCCGCTTCCGGATGATCTGGCCGGTGACTTATCGGCGATTCGCAAACAAGCGGAACGCATTTATCGGGTCACGCACAGCATGTTGTCGCTCTCTCGTGGGACTGCGATGACACTGAAACCGGTCGACGTCAATTGTGTGATCCGTAGCGGCTTGGCGGTCGCCGGTGAACGCGCGTCGTCCAAAGGGATCACCATTGCGGCCGATCTGGCCGAGACGCTGCCGCCGATTATGGGAGATCGCGTAAAGCTGGAAACGGTCATTCTCAACCTGGTCAATAATGCCATTGACTCCGTTCAGCCGCTTGGCAAGCAGGGGCACATTATCGTGCAATCGCGTGGAAGCAATCAGGCGGAGGGAGGCATGGTTGCGGTGACTGTTCGAGACAACGGCCCGGGCATTCCCCCGGATGCGATCGATCATGTCTGTGAGCCGTTTTTCACGACCAAAGTGGCGGGAGAGGGGAATGGTCTTGGTTTGTTTCTGACATGCGGGATCATTGCGGAGCATCGTGGACGCCTGGACATCGCCAACGGCGAGACCGGCGCCGTCTTTACCGTTCATCTGCCCGCACTCGGTGACGGGACGACGACGAACGAGGAATCGGTATGGGAATCTACGGCAAGATCTTAATTGTCGATGACGAGCCTGAAGCGCTGGAAAACTGCCGGCGGATTCTCAGTCGCCTGCAGTATGAGTGCTTCATCGAGCAGGACTCGTTGCGAGCCGTCGACGTGTTGGAGCGAGAGCGGCCAGGCCTCGTGCTGACCGACCTGCGCATGCCCGGCTTGGACGGCATCGGCATTCTGAACGCAGCCAAACAGTTGGATCCCGACGTGCAGGTGGTTCTGCTCACGGCACATTCCACCGTCCAAACCGCCGTCACTTCTATGCGTCAAGGCGCGTTTGACTATCTCACCAAACCGTTCTCAAGTTCGCAACTGGAGGATGTGACCAAACGGGCATTTGGTGAGGTCTCTGATCATGCCGACGGGAGTGATCCAGAGCGCGGGCTCGTCAAAAGGATTCGACCGTCTTTGCCTTCGCGAGTATTTCAGCACGACCCGATCATTGGCAGCAGCGACGCGATGCGACGTGTCGGGGACCTGATCCGCAGGGTGGCGCCGACTGCGGCAAACGTATTGATTTACGGCGAGAGCGGCACCGGCAAGGAGCTGGCCGCTCGTGCGATTCATGCCTATAGCGGCCGTGCGGATCGCACGTTCGTGCCGGTGGACTGCGCCGCCCTGCCTGACACGCTGTTGGAGTCCGAGTTGTTCGGCCATGAGCGAGGCGCCTTTACGGGCGCGCATGCTTCCAAGCCGGGTCTGTTTGAAATTGCCGACGGCGGGACGGTCTTCCTCGACGAGGTCAGTGCCATGAGTGACGTCCTGCAGTCTCGCCTGCTTCGGGTCTTGCAAGAACGTCAGGTTCGGCGGGTGGGTGGAACACGGTTTATGAATATCGATGTCCGGATTGTGGCCGCCTCGAACCGCGATCTGGCGGAGGCTTCCCGATCAGAGCAATTCCGTCACGATTTGTATTACCGGTTGAATGTCATCCAGATTGAATTGCCGCCGCTCCGGAAGCGAGAAGGCGACGTGCCGCTTCTGGCGACGACCTTGCTTGCCCGCTTCGCCGCGTCCTTTCAAGGGCGGCCGCTCATGCTGGATGCAGAAGTGCTCGACCTCCTCTCGTGCTATGACTGGCCAGGCAATGTGCGCGAATTGCAGAATGTCATCGAACGGGCCGCGGCGCTTGCCGATGGTCCAACCATTCATGTCGAGCACTTGCCGGAAAAGCTTCAGAAGCTTCGACTTCACTCCACGGGACCTCCTGAAGGCGCAAACGGGTTCAAGGAGGCGAAGCAGAAAGTCGTCCGGTCCTTCGAGCGTCAGTTTCTGTCGGATCTTTTGAAACGTCATCAAGGGCACATGGGCCGCGTGGCAAAGGAGGCCGGCGTTGATCGGAAGACCATCGAGCGGATGGTCAAGAAGCATGGTCTTCGGATACCCTCTTAGTATTTCCCGCATCTTTCTATCCACTGTCATCTGCCGATATGGGGCGTTGGCGTCCCATCCATGGGACTTCATGCCCCATCGTAATTAGTGGCTATTGCGAACGCGGCGCCATTGCAATGGGATTGGGCTGTCTGTCTTCATTTCTTTCACCATTAAGGCCGCATTCGCTACATCAATAGTTTCAATCACTTTCTGCATCCGTCCTTCCATTAATCCGGGGAACAAAGATTGCTTGATATGGGCCGGTTTGTTCAGCAGCCTTTAACGCGACGATTATTCATCTATGTCACATCTGTCACATTTGGTGGAGGGATAGGAATGACAAGGACCGGCCTCCTTTCGTTTCACCGTGCAATGCGGATCCCTCCACCTCTTTTCTGTCTTATTGCTCGTGACCGTTACTGTATTAAGGAGGCGTAATGAGAGGTATTAGAACCAGCATGCAGTCTAATCGAATCGCGACAGCATTTCTCATGGCGATCGTCGGTCTGAGTGTCGCCGTGCCAATGTCTGTTCAGGCGGGAGCGGGAGGCCATGACGCGGGAGGCGCCGCATCACACGCCGCACTCTCCTCGGAAGGCGCGGTCCAGACCATGGTCCATCGCTCGCCCGAATGGGCGGAAAAGCTCAAGGGGCAAACCATTGTCGAAGATGCCATGGAAGGACATGCTGAGCGTACGTCCATGATGGAACGACAGCATCAACGTGTCATGGATCAGATGGCGAAGGATGCCGACCTGCAGCGAACAAGCGGCTTCTTCAACGACATGAATATGATGCACCAGTATGGCGCCGGGGGTCAGGATATTCTCTTGATGTCGCAAACCGGCACGGAACCGATCTCGTCTCTCGGGGGACAGTGTCCGGCCAGTGCCCCGGTGAAGAAGTATGACGTCTCGGCGATTAACGTCGAGATCACGCTGAACCGATGGCTCGACTACTATCCCGGGTATATGTACGTGCTCACCGAGAACATCGACAAGGTCCGCCAGGAGGAAGAGCATAACCGCGAGGCGCGCGGCAAGGAGGGCTATGATCCCGGCGACGTGGCGGCCGGTCTGCAGAACAATTGGATCCAGCCCCTCGTGATCCGCGGCAATCAGGGTGACTGTATCAAGATCACGCTGCAGAACAAGCTCGAAGGCGGCGAAGATGTGAGCCTCCATATTCATGGCTCCACGACGATCGTCAGCGCGACCGGGAAGCCCGCGTTGACGACCAACTCGGATGCGGTCGCGGCGCAGGGTAAGAGCGTGGACTTGGAATGGTACATTCCACCGACCATGCAGGAAGGTGGCCGGCAGTTTCATAGCTATAGCAACGACCGTGAGTTAACTGTGATGGGCTTGCTGGGCACCTTTGTGGTAGAACCAAAAGGCTCGGAATATCTCAACCCGCTTGGCGCCGGCGAGTTAACGCCGATGACCAGTGGTTGGCAAGCGATCATTAAAAATGGGGCGGGCCCTGACTTTCGTGAATTTGTGCTCGTCTATCATGAAGTGGGAGACGAGGCGTTTCGTCCGGTCAATAAGCGCGGTGATTTCATTCCGCAGCGCGATCCGTTGACCGATGTGTACCGACCGGTGGCGCGCGCGCTGAACTATCGCAGTGAGCCGTTCGGCGTGGATAACATGGAGACGCAACACGAGTATTTCGGCTTCGAAGATGAATCGATGGCCTACAGCGCCTATACGTTCGGCGACCCGGCCACGACAGTGCCTCGTAGCTATCTCGGCGATCCCGCCAAGTTCCGGCTGGTGCACGGTGGGTCCGAAGTGTTCCATTCTCATCACCCGCATGGCGGCTCGATCCGCTGGCCGCGGAGTCCGCGGGCCGTCGATCAGATGCCAATGTGGCACGCCGCTAAAAATGGTCCCGTGAAGTATCCGGTCATCCGGGCGAAATCGGATCGAGTGGACGTCGAGGTGATCGGTCCATCGGAAACAGTCGATCTGGAAACGGAGTGCGGATCGGGCTTGTGCCAACAATTATCCGGGGATTTTCTGTTTCATTGCCACGTCGCGCATCACTATATCGCCGGTATGTGGGGATATTGGCGCGTCTACAACGTCTTGCAGCAGGGAGACACTCATACGGATACGATGCCCGATCTGCGTGAGTTGCCCGATCGGCAGGGACGCATTAAAGCCGGAGTCACGTCGGATCGGCTGGTCGGTAAGACGGTAGACTGGTTCGGCAAACAGTTCACGATTGTCGATAAGGGGAAGTCGAACTGGAAGGCCACGCCGGCTGTCGTGAACATTAAGGATTGGGTCTCGATGTTCCTGCCGCCCCAGGGGAAGCCGGGGCACGCGGACGATGAAAAGGGCCAAACGCTCTCGTACGATGCCAGTGTGCTGAACTGGGCGTGGGACGGCAATCGTGCTATGACGGAGCCGGAGAACACCATTCCGAATCCGCGCTATCAGTCGCCTGCACCGGGCAAGCGGCTGCCCATTCTCTTTGAACCGCAGACAGGAAAGATCGCCTGGCCGCATTTGAAGCCGCACTTCGGGAGGCGTGTGCCGTTCTCAGGCAATCACAACCCTTCGCCGTGGCTTGAGCCGATCCATCTTGATGAGGACGGCGAGCCGAGTTCCTACCCGGCTAAGCCGGGCGAGAACGGGCGATGGAGCATGTGCCCTGAGAACGCGGGCCGAAAGTCTTACAACGTCCACTTCGTCCATACGCCGATGATTTTGGCCGAGAAGCGGGGCGATCAGCCGGCGATCGAGGATAAGGGCGGATTGATCTATGTTCTGCATGAAGAAGAAGAGGAAATTAAAAAGAACAACGACCGCAAATATCCGTTGGTGGTCCGTGCCAATATTTACGATTGCATTGATTGGATGTTGACCAGCGAGTGGGAGGACGACGACGTCACCAACTTCCATTCCTCCAAGATCAACACACATTGGCACTTCCTGCAGTTCGACAATCAGTCGTCGGACGGCGTGATCACCGGGTTCTCCTATGAACAGTCGGTTCGGCCGTTCACGATGATGCAGAAGAAGGTGAACAAGGGCTTGCCGCTTCCGCTGAATTCGGTCTTTACGAAGCCGGCGAAGAAAGGCGATCGTGCGATCACGGTCAAGAATGCCAAACAGTACCATCCGAACATCGAGATCCTGATCGGAGCGGATAATGTGGGCGGCAACGAGATCGGTCGCATTAAAGCCATCAAGGGCAATACGATCGAACTCTATCGGCCGCTGCGCAACGCGCACCCGACCGGCGATATCGTGACGGTTGAATTTGTGCGGCAACGGTTCTGGGTCGACTCGGATGTTGGTACCGTCTTCTGGCACGATCACGCGCTCGGTCGTGTCACCTGGGGCCATGGTGGATTCGGGACCATCATTATCGAACCGGTGGGATCCACTTATCATGATGCCAAGACCGGGAAGGAGATTCGTAGCGGACCCATCGCGGATATCCGCACCGTTGAACCGGTTGGCTACGGTGTCAATGGCAGCTTTAGAGAGCTGATGGTCCAGGTTCATGACAGTGTGCCGCACACCGTGAATCTGGTCACGGAGGGAAATCCACCGGGGCAACCGATTGAGGTGGCGCTTGAGGCCGGAAAGACGATTTCCTTTCCAATGCCTGAACACATTCCACCATCGCCGATGTCGTTCCTGAATGGAGGGACCCATACGACCGGAAGCGGATTGAATTTCAGGGCCGAACCGATTGCGACCAGGTTGAAGAACAATGGCGACTACTCGCAGATCTTCAGCAGCGCGATCCACGGCGATCCGTATACGCCGTTGCTGCGCGCCTATCTGGGCGACACGGTGGTGTTCCGGCTACTTCAGACCATGGCGAACGAAACGTCTGTCTGGACGGTGTCCGGTCATACGTTCCTCACGGAGCGCTACGCCGGTGACGCAAACCGGAAGAATTCCATCCATGTCGGTATCGCCGAGCGGTATGATCTGGTTGTCCCACAGGCAGGAGGACCAAGACTCCAGCCAGGCGATTATATTCACTTTAATGGACGCGACTCCCACTTCGCCGAAGGGGCGTGGGGCATTCTGCGCGTCTATGATAAGGAAGTGCCGGATCTGCAAAAGCTTCCGGCCGGATACACGAGCCGAAGTGAGATTCCAAAGCCGTTGCCGGTGTGTCCAGCAGACGCCCCTGTGAGAGCATTTAATGCGGTGGCGATGGATTATCCGGGGATGAAGTTCAATCCGAAAGCTCCGGATGCAGTCGAAGTCGACTTCGAGCGGAAGATCCAAATCGCAAATCCAGAGGCAAAAATCTATGCCTTGGAGGAAGACGTCGCCAAAGTGGCGGGCGGACTTCAACCGATGCCGCTCACGTTGCGCGCCAATATCGGCGACTGCATTAAGGTGAAGCTCACGAATAAGATGAAGAACAGCCGGGCCTCATTCTCGGCCATCAGTCTTGCGTTCGACCCGAAGGACTCCCTCGGAGCCAACGTCGGTCGAAACCCAGGGGATCAGACCATCGCCCCGGGTGAGACGCGTGTGTACACCTACTATGCCGATCCATTCTTGGGCGAGATCGCGTCGCTCGTCTGGGATTGGGGCAATCCGATGCTGAATCCACGCAACGGGTTATTCGGCGCCATCGTCATCGGGCCAAAGGGAGCAAAGTACAGGGACCCGAAGACCGGTGCGGACATCTCGAACAAGAATAGTTGGATCGCGGATGTCATTGTCGACCGGACGATTCCCGGCTACGAGACGCGGGCCAACTACCGGGATGCCGCCCTGTATTTCCAGGACGAAGACAACATCATCGGAACGAGCTTCATGCCGTACGTCCAAAATGCGGCCGGCTTGACGGGTGTAAATTACCGCTCGGAGCCGTATAAGTTCAGGGAGGAAACTGGGTGCACGCTCGGAAAAATGTTCCAGCCGTGCGTGGCGGATAAGCCCGAGGATCCCGTGACGCCCATGATCGAGGCGCATGCCGGTGATCCGGTGCGTATTCACGTGTTCGGCGCAAGCAGCGAACAGAACGGCATGTTTGGTGTCGAGAAGCATGAATGGCCGATCGAGCCGTTCATGGGCGGTGCGGACGACATCAGCGTCGTCGAATTCGCCGGATCGGAGACACTTGATGCGTTTATCAAGTCGGCCGGCGGCGAGTATCGCATTCCAGGCGACTATATCTGGAGCAATCAGCGGCTGCCGTACTCTCAATCGGGTCAGTGGGGGTATCTGCGGGTGCTGCCTGGAGGCGACCAGCGGGTCATGCCGTTGTCCAATGGGACGACGAATATTCGACGCACAGAGTCGGATCCCTCTCAACTGGGAGCCACTGTCTCGGCGAACATGACGTCACGATAGTCCTTCGGTACGCCATCGTCGGGGGGAGCTTCGCGCTCCCCCCGACCGATCGGTCTCGTTGACATCATCCCCTCAGAATACGATCCGTTCTAACACAGGTAGACCCCTTCAAGTTCAGCACAACACGACTGTTTGTTCCTTTGTCACCGACAGGATGGTCTGTGCCGGCTACGTCTTTATGCACCTTCGCCGTACCGCATCGGTAAGTTGTCAGGACGTAAGGTTGGCTAGTATGTCTTGGTGTTCGGTAAGGTCAGGCACCACGCGCTTTCTTCAGACGTCATGTAACATCTTGTTCGCAAAAGAGACGACATGAGCGGAACCGCTCGCTGTGGAAAGAGCGATTTCGCACTGATTGTTAGCCGGCGTGGTGCTCAGGAGAAAACAAGCTTTGGTATTACGATAGGTTGACTACACTTCATCATGTCGAAAGGAGTGGAATATGACTTGCTGAGGTTTTGACAGCAGGAGTGTTTATGGAACTGGTTATCGTGTCCTTTGTCCTGTGGGGTTTAGTTTCCCTGGTGTTTGGCCTGATCTGGCCATCTTCTTAACACCAGAATGGACAGACTCTGGGAGGATCCCACCGGGAATCCATCACCGATTCTTCTCCACTGCGTGTCTTACGAACGAGCCTCTTTGACCGCTTTAAAGATAACATTAACATGTGGGATGGCTGGCCACCCCAGCACCTCAAGCGAATCCTGCACATACGCCGGGGTTCGCATACCGTTGAGTACGCACGTGACGCCCGGCGTGCTGCTGAGGACCCAGAGCGCCTTTCGCGAGAGAGATTGATGCCGCCGCGATTCAGGAAGCAGAGGGTCGATCAGCCTCGTAATGGCCGATGTCTTCTCACGACTTTTGAGCGTAGCTTCCCGACGTAACTCTCGCAACAGCCGAAGCAGCTCCGGCAGGTATCGATCTCGCCAGCTCTGCCATTTCTCTGCCAAGTCGCCATTGAAATGTTGTGTCAACGCTCGTAAGACCTGATTGATATGGGGAGCGATCATTTGGTACTCGATCTGTTCCCAGTGCTCCAGATTTTGAATCAACGGTCGTATTCGAGCGAGCTCACTAGCCCACCTAAAGTAATCCTGCGGCGGCATGCCTTGTCCTGAGGCTTGAATATGCGGCACGAACGTAGTCCGGTATTCTTCTTCGAGCGTCGCGATGGTATCCCGCTGGGGCTCGAAGTCGGCCTCCTTCGCTTCCAGTGGAAGGTCGGCGAGGCGCACCATCGCGTTGCCCTTGCCGGGCATGGCATTCAATGGGCGATTCACCAGCACGGCGATCTGCTCGCTCTGTGCCAGATCCAATACTGTCTGGCGGTTATCTTTGCCGGTGTTGGGGGTCAGAAGCGCACCTGACTCGAACAGATTCATAGGCAGTTGAAGCACACGAAAATGGTGTGCGCCACCGGCCGCAGCTTGCCGCGCGGCCTCCAGCATGCGTGATAAAGACGTGGCCTCCGGGTCGCTAGGCTCCGCAGTACATGTATTGGATGAAATGCCATAATATTGGAGCCGTCCTGCCGCCACCTGGGTCTCTAAATAGGCAAAGGCGGCTCCAAGGCGTCCATAAAATTCTTCACGCAGTGGCGCCAGATCGGTTTGTCCTCGGTGTTTGGCATCGGACAAAAAGTATTCGGCATTGTGTAGGAGTAGGACATCCAGGGTCTGCAAACCTAATCGATCGAGCGATAACGCCAGCTGATCAGCCAGAAAGTCGGGATGGATGCAATGCCAGATGCCGTCACCGTATTTGACCATCTCCGGATAGGGATTCCCGGCCTTCTCTCGAGCCTCGGCGGCCTTGAGGTTTACTCCCTGGACATATCCAATCTTTGAGACGACGATGATCTCGTCTCTTTTTAGTGCGCCTTTGCTCACCAGCTGACTCAGGACCGTGCCGATCATACGCTCACTGTCGCCGTCCATGTAGTTCGTGGACGTATCGATGAGGTTACAACCACCCAACAGCGCTTTGGTCAGCGCTTCTCGGTGTTCCGGGTCTTCAGTGCTGGTGCGATATCCACCGAATCCAAGTCGACTCGTGGTCAGCCCGGTCGCCCCGAGCGGCGTGTACCCATGAGCCATATCTGATGAACTGCCTGGGCTGCCGATGACGCGGACCGCATAGGCGGCCGTGCCACCGCTGGTGGCTAATCCCGGCATCTGGCTTCCTTGCAATGTCTTCGATGAGGCAGTGGAGGCGGAACTTGTGTCGGAAGAGGAGTGGCCTAGCGCCGACGCAACGGCAGACGGTTCGATGATCGGCGTTTGGCACGCGAAATTCCGACACACATACAATGCCGCCCGTCCCCTCACTAGGCTTTTTCCACTCGTGAGTGGATGCTGAGGATCGGGCCCTTGCGGATCGTAATGGGCCATGATGCGGTTAGGCAGATAGTGCCGATTTACCTCTGCGCGGAGGGCTTCATACCGAGTGTCCCCTTGCGTGCCGACGAGCGCCAATTCCACGGGGCCATTGAGCAGGAGATCGACGACAGAAAGGCTCTTGGCAAACGCCCGTGGATAGCGGGTGATCTGACGACCGTACGCACGAATGGCATTCGTGGCCGCCACGCGGAACTCCTCGCGTGCATAATGAAAGGACAACCGGGCCAGAACCATGGCCGCTACCGCATTCCCGCTCGGCGTCGCTCCATCAGGCCCTTCGCGGCTTCGGACAATCAATGATTCGTGGTCTTTGGCCGTCGTAAAGAAACCGCCGTGCTCCGCATCCAAAAAGTCGGCGATGATTCGCTCGGCGAGGCGAACCGCCTCATCCAAATATCCTTCGTGGGCACCGGCTTCATAAAGGTCGATCAACCCTTCGGCAAGGTAGGCGTAATCGTCCAGGCATGCGTTGAGATGCGCTTTTCCCAGCCGATAGGTTCGGTAGAGGCCGTTGTCCGGGCGCCTCATGGTACGCAAAAGGAAATCAGCCGCTTCTTCCCCGGCTTCCAGGTATTTGTTTTCGCCAAGGACCCGCGCGCCTTCAGCCATGGCGCTGATCATCATGCCGTTCCAGGCCGTTAGGATCTTATCATCGAGGCCGGGAGGTACTCGTTTACTTCTGGCTGCATAGACCAGGGGTTTGACTCGATCGATCGTCTCCCGGAGCTCTTCGTGGCTGATGTGCAAATCCCGTGCGACCTGATCTATCGGGGTTGGAGTATTCGGAATGCTCTTGTGTTCCCAGTTACCGCCCGCCGTGATGTCGTAATAGGCGCAAAACCGCCTGGCATCGTCATCGATCTGGACGGCCTGGCGGATCTCTTCCGGCGTCCACACAAAGAACTTTCCTTCGACACCTTCTGAATCCGCATCCGTGGCCGAATAGAATCCGCCTTCGGGCGACGTCATCTCACGAAGGATATACTCGAGCGTCTCGGTTGCGACGCGCCGATAGTTGGCATCATGTGTGAGTTGAGCCGCCTCAAGGTAGGTGCGAGCGAGGAGGGCATTGTCATAGAGCATCTTTTCGAAGTGTGGCACGAGCCACTTTTCATCTGTTGAATACCGGGCGAAGCCTCCGCCAACGTGATCATACATTCCGCCTGATGCCATGCCGTCAAGGGTTTTCCGCACCATCGTGAGCGTATGCACATCTCCGGTTCGGTTGTAGCGGCGCAAGAGAAACGACAGGCCGGTGGCCGGGGGAAATTTTGGGGCATGGCCAAAGCCGCCGTGGCCGGGGTCAAATTCCTCGGCATATTGGGTCACCGCCGCGTCTAATTCCGTTTCGCCGACTGAAAGCGGAGCGCCGACCCGCATCTCGTTCTGTAAACGTGCAGTGATCTCGCCGGCTTGCCGGCGAAGACCTGCGGCGTCGGTGCGCCAGTATTCGGCAACCTTATTCAGCACGGTGGCGAAGCCTGGTCGCCCCCATCGGTCAGTCGGAGGGAAATAGGTGCCGGCGAAAATAGGTTGCTGCTCCGGTGTCAGAAAGACCGTCATCGGCCAGCCGCCCTGTCCTTGATTCAGGGCGAGTGTGGCTTGCATGTAAATCTCATCAAGGTCCGGGCGCTCCTCGCGGTCCACTTTAACGCACACGAAGTGTTCATTCATGAGTGCCGCGATCCGTTCGTCTTCAAACGATTCGCGCTCCATCACATGGCACCAGTGGCAGGCGGAATAGCCGATGGACAGGAGAATAGGCTTATTGAGGTCGCGCGCGCGTTGCAGGGCCTCGGACCCCCACGGATACCACTCGACCGGATTATGCGCATGTTGAAGCAGATAGGGACTGGTTTCTGTAATCAGGCGATTCGGCTTTTTTGATGATGACTGTGTGGTCATGAATTCACCGTACCATCGGTTTGGAATGGCGGTCAATCTCGAAATCGAGAAGGCGAACGCGAAAAAGATCGGCCCGCAAACTCGTCAAGCGAGTGCGGGCCGAAAGAGAGCCGGGTTTGGCGGAGACGGTTGTTACTGCTTGGCTTCGCCTTTTTTCTTGTGGGCCTTCTTTTTGCCGTGGCCTTTCTTCTTTGGCTTCTTCTCGGCTGGAGCATCTGTGGCCGGAGGAGCGGACTGCATGGCTGGTGGCGCGGTGGGAGCCGGTGCCGGCGCGGTCTCTTGCGCAAACGTTGCAGCAGTGAAGCCCACAAGTAAGACCCCGGAGAATGCGAGCGCTAATACCTGTTTCATGATGCAGTGCCTCCTTCCAATAAAGAACCGGCCCGCGACTCACGTGGAGGCGGGCCGGAAAATCTCCCTGTACAGTGCTTGAGGCGCTGCTCAGTGTCCCTTCTTCTCGTCCTTCTTCTTGTCGCCCTTCGCGTCACCCTTGGTCTCGGTCTTGGGGGCGCCCTTTTCATCGGCGAAGGAGATGGTGCTCATTCCGACAAGGAACATCACTGCCATGGCTGCCAACATAATCTGCTTCATCTGTCCTACCCTCCTTAGGATGATGGTAAATGCCGGGAGAAGCTCCCCGCAGGTCGCTTACCCTAATCAAATTACCTGCCCGATGTCAATGAAGAATTGGCCAAGACGGGTTCTTCAGAAAGCCTGGAACTGGCATGACCATGGGGTGACCAGCCGACGTGATCCCCGGTTCATGAACGCGAATATGGTACGCTTTGAGTAGTACGGAATGACTCTGGAGATCCAACATGGTGGATGTCGGCCCGTATTCCAACTACCGCATCACGGCTCGGCTTGAGCTGGCCAATGTCCCGGGGATGTTTGCCCGAGTCGCCACTGTGCTGGCGGAAGAACGGGCCAATCTCGGCGCCGTGGATATCGTCTCGGCTTCACCGAACCACATCGTTCGGGACGTCACCTTTGACGTACAGGACGAGACACACGGTGAGCGAGTCGTGAAGCGGCTCAACGCTATTCCCGACGTGCGCGTCATGTCCGTATCGGACCGAATATTTCTGCTCCATTTGGGAGGAAAGATTCGAGTCGAAGGTAAATTGCCAATAACGACCCGCAACATACTATCTATGATCTATACGCCCGGCGTCGGGCGTGTCTCTCAGGCGATTGCACAGGATTGGTCCAAAGCGTATGCGTTTACGACGAAGGGCAATAGCGTCGCGATCGTCACTGATGGATCGGCCGTCTTGGGGCTCGGCAATTTAGGGCCGTATGCCGCTCTCCCCGTTATGGAAGGCAAAGCGATGCTGTTTAAGGAGTTTGCCGGCATCGATGCTTGGCCCATCTGTCTAAGTACGCAGGACCCCGATGAGATCGTTCGGGTGGTGCAGGGCATCGCGCCGGGTTTTGGCGGGATCAACCTTGAGGACATTAGCGCCCCGCGGTGCTTCGAGATCGAGCGGCGCCTTAAAGACAGTCTCGACATTCCCGTGATGCATGACGATCAACATGGGACGGCGGTGGTCATTTTGGCCGCGCTGCAAAATGCCTTGAAGGCGACCAAAAAACGCATCGAAGATGTGCGGATCGTCGTCAATGGTCTTGGCGCGGCGGGCCTGACCTGCTGCCAAATTCTCTTAGCGGCAGGTGTGTCCCACTTGCTGGGCTGCAATCGGCAAGGGATCGTGTTATCAGGGGACGCGGAGCATCTCCGTGGGGCGCGTCACCATCTCGCGGCATGTATTGAGAATGAGAAGCCGACGGGCACGCTCCAGGATGCGCTGACAGGCGCGGACGTGTTCATTGGGCTCTCGGTGGCAAACGTGTTGACACGAGAGGATCTTGCGCTCATGGTCCCGGATCGCATCGTCTTTGCGATGGCCAATCCAGACCCAGAAATTTCGCCCGTTGAGGCGCTTTCATCGTGCCGCATTTTTGCTACCGGGCGATCGGACTATCCAAATCAGATCAACAATGCCTTGGCGTTTCCAGGGATTTTTCGCGGAGCGCTCGATGTACAGGCGCGTGAGATCAATGAGTCGATGAAATTGGCGGCCGCTCAAGCCTTAGCCGACCTGATCCCCGAGGGGACACTCAGCGAGGACTATATTATTCCAAGCGTGTTCGATACACAGGTTGTTCCTCATGTTGCAAAAGCCGTCGCGCAAGCGGCGCGGGACACCGCTGTCGCGCGCCGTACCGCCAAACATGAACCATAAGACGCGCACCGTTATCGGTAATGCACAAGGGTTCGTTGACTATCTTACCCTTAACGAATAACGGTCAGTTCGATCCATCACCTCCCAGGCTCAGCTCATAGAGCAATACTTTCCAGCCATCGTCTTCGCTCAAGAACTGTCCGACGATTGGTAACATCCCGGTGCCCGGCACCTTGCCGGACTGCCCCAAGCTGCCGTTTTTGAGGACCCACATCATTTCGCCCGGCGTCCGATACTTCTTGAACTTCGGGTTGGTGAAATTTCTCGGTTGGATAGGCAGGACTTTCGCTGCGCCGCCGTCGCCCTTGCCTTCGGGTCCATGGCACTGAAAGCAGGTACCGCGACCAAGAAATATCGCCTTGCCTTCGGCGAGCACTTCCGGTGTCGCTTCAAAGGGCGGTTTGAGCGCCTTGGCGGCGGCCAGGTCAGAGGACGGCACGCGCGGTAGTTTGATATCAAATTCGCCACCGGCTTGGCCATACCCGGAAGGATCGGCCGCCAGACATGTGACTGAAGCCCATGCGAAGGTAAGTCCCGCGAATAGCATTGCACGATATACCATGATGCCTCCGTGGTTATAACGTGAAAATCAACGGGTCGGCGAAGGGCTGACGCGCTATTATAGCGCGTCTAGCTGGCTACCAGGCATGCAGGTTCCTGCTGTCGTCACCGAAATTCTTTATGCTAGAATGCGCGCTGGATTTGAGCTCGTTATCGTGCCGCTGGACACGTCTATCATGCCGTTTAACGCGAGAACCTTTGGGAAATTTCAAGTCGGCATGAGAAAGCGGATTGTTGAGCTTCGCGCGAAAACCGAAGACTGTCTCGACGTGGCGATCGACTCCATGATGGTAGATCGCGTGGACAGCTTTTTTCGGATCGAAGAAGGTTTAACGGAAATCGATCGCTCGTTGACCTTGATTGAGGAAGAAATGGCACACGTGGTCGATCTTTCGAGCGCTCAACGCCTGGACTCACGTCTGGAGTTCATGGAGGATCGGTTCGAAGAATTCGATAGCGAAGTGCGGCAGCGGCCGCGCCGTCGTCGCCGACGAATCAACATGGCCGATTTCTTCAAAGCCGCAGGTGGCGGATGGGGAGAAGCGCAGGGGACGCGGGGGGACATCAACAACCCGACCGACGCCTATGCCGCCCTGGAGGTGGAATATGGCAGTTCCTTAAGCGTCGTGACCCGCGCGTTTCGCAACCGCGCCAAGAAGCTGCACCCGGACGCGCGTCGGGGCGACCGAAGCTCGGAGCCGGAACTCCGCCGCATCATCGAAGCGTACCAATTCCTGAAAGAACATTTAAGTCTAAGCAATACGGAACCGCCGATCAATCCCGGGACAGGCGGGACGTACTCACCATCGGAGTAAGAACAGCCGTGACAGCCTCTCCCACGTATATCACCGATCGTCATAGCCTGCGTACTTTTGTCGAACGCTTGCGCGATCACAACCGCATCGCGTTGGACACGGAATTTGTCGGAGAAGACAGCTTTGTGCCGCGTCTCGAGCTGATTCAAGTTGCGGCGGGGGACCTTTCAGCGGCGATTGACTTTCCTGCCGTCGGGTCATTGGATGATTTCGGAACCCTGCTGGCTAATCCGGCCATTGAAAAAGTCGTGCATGCCGGACGGCAGGATCTGGAATTATTTTATGCTCATACCGGGCATGTGCCCAGCCCGATATTCGATACCCAGGTGGCGGCCGCCATGGTGGGGTATGGTACCCAGATCGCTTACGCGCAGCTCGTCCAGCGCATCGTCGGCGTGAAGTTGACCAAGGCGCATACTTTTACGAATTGGAGTCAGCGTCCGCTTACAAAGGACCAGCTGTCCTATGCCTTAGATGACGTGCATTACCTGTTATCGGTCCATGCGCATCTCCAAGAACGGCTCAAGGCGCTAGGCCGGACGGCCTGGGTGGAAGAAGAATTTCTTCGATTGGGATCGAAGCTGACGGATGGGTCACGAGAACCGCGACACCGCTATCAACGGATTCGTGGCTGGGAGAATCTCAAGCCGCGTAGTGCCGCCGTGCTTCGAGAACTTGTGGCGTGGCGTGAAGAGGAGGCGAAACGCCGTGATGTGCCTAGAGGCCGTGTCATTCGCGACGAGGTGCTGTTGGAGATGGCGCGGCACATTCCGATGAAACTCAGTGCGTTGAAGGGTATGCGGGGTCTCCATGGCTCCGAAGTTGAACGTAATGGCGAGGCGCTGATCAAGGTCATCGAACGTGGTCTGGCCGTTCCAGAATCAGAATGGCCCGAGGCCCCGAAAAGTAAACGGCCGGAGCCGGAAGCGGCCGGCCAGGTCGATTTGCTGCAGGCCGTTCTCAAGGCGATTGCGTTAAAAGAAGAGATCGCCCCGACGCTGCTCGCCGGCGCGTCGGATCTCCAGGAACTCGTCGATGCGAAACACCACCGTGAGAAATTGGATCTGCCGATCCTCCACGGATGGCGTAGAAAGCTGGCCGGCGAGACGTTGCTGAATGTACTTCAGGGCAAGCTACACGTCAGCATCGAGCCGCGGACCGGTACCTTGAAGTTAACGTCTCACTAACCCACTAAATTGTTCCTGAGTCAGTGTTTACAGAAGAGGCTTTATTGAGTCGGCCGGCCTGGCGAGGATGGCCGTCTCTCCTTTTTCCACAATAGGACGTTGAACCAGGTCCGGGTGCATAATCATGAGATCCAGGAGTTCGTCGTCGCTCAATTCCTTTTTTGCCAGTCCGAGGCTCTTATAGATATCCTCCTTCGTCCGTAACAGGTCTCGTGCCTTTAATCCGGCTTTCTTGAGCAGGCTCTTCAGTTGTGTTTTGGTAAACGGCTTTTCATAATAATTGATCGCCTCGAATGGCTGACCACTGTCTTTGAGAATCTGGACCGCTTGTCTGCATGTCGTGCATGTCGGCTTGTGATAAATCGTCATCTTGGCCATGTCGTCTCCTTGTCATGTGAATAGGTCTACCTTGACGGAAAATTTACTCGCGTGGTACACAAGGGTCGTGTGGATTAAGGATTGAACCATGCTGACTGCAGGAACTAGTTCCACCGGAGAATTCGCCTGTGCGTCGGCGACCCAACGGACGCTCAGGCACTTGAGAACCAAGCGGAAGGGACAACCGGTGTTTGTCGTGGGGCATGTTCCCCAACGCAAGGGCCAGGAGGCCACCTTTCAGCTTTTCAATGAACGTCTCGCTGTCGTCAAATTTGCGGATGAGGTCAGCCTTGGGTACGATCCGTCGGAATTGCTGCTTCCCACAGAAATCGATGACAAAGGCGTGGCCTATTTCGAGATTCGTCACTGTGCTTCGTGCGATCAGCCTTTCCCACTGACATCTGAAGAAGCCCAAGCTGAGGAAGAACCTACCACGTGTCCGGAGTGTTCTTCATAGTTGCCGGTCGGCCCTGAGCATTGGAGAGGGGGGATGAGACACGACTCACTTCGCTCGCATCAATCCACCAGCGGAGCGAACTCCAAGGCCTTTTTGAGCAGGCATTCTCCGGCGACGCCTTGTAGTGCCATGGGCAACATACCGGCATCCAGAGCTTTGACGGATGTGATTCGATACCCTGGGCCTATTTTGAGCCCGTCTGCTTTCAGCGCATGACAGATCTCTAAATTCCTCCAAATCAAGTTATCCAGGACCTCTTCGGTCGGCGTAAGGGTTGCTTGCGAGACCGTTCCTCCTACTGAGACGTCGGCGGTGACCTGGCGTTTGTCCTTCGCCACATTAGTCACAACGGCGAAGATGGTCTCCTGCGCGGAGACAGGACATGCCAGGAGCCACAGGAGCGTCGCCATCACGATGGCAGAGCGATGGTCACCAAGTCTCCGGGTTGATGGCCTACTCATGTGCAACGTGATTCAATCCTCATTCAACCCTCACTCGGAGGCACGCAGCACACGCTCCGAAAGCCATCCTTTGCCACCGTCTGCAAGAGTCACTTCATAATACCGTTCCATACGACCGGGCACACGTTCGGTAACCTGCATCGCGCGCACACTCACTACAGTGCCGCCTGGCAGGGCACGTGTCGCTCCGGGAATCGATGTCGCCGAATCAGGCGGTGAAGGCAGTAAGTTGACCGTTCGTGAGTCGTATTCCTCTGGCGCTACGATCACCCTTTGCCCAATCTGAAAGGCAGGAGAAAAAGACCCGGCGGCCGCCGGACTGCTCGAAGGCCCTCCGTGGCTCAATGCACTTCTCCCCACCATTCTCGATGAAGACGTGAACGTATCGGGTAACATAGGTGCTTGCTGCGGTTCGCGGAGCCACACAACCGTAGCCCCGATAGCAAGCGCCGTTCCCCCCAATCCAAGCATGAGATGGAACAATGACGGCATCACCGGCTGTTCTCCATGAAGCGCTGGTAGAGTATGCCGAAGCGGCGGTGTCTTCGCAAGCGGAGAGACAGCCTTGACCAGCCGAAGGTGGAGCCCATACTATTCTAGTATGACAGTGGGACGGCTGAGGGGGATGCACGATGCCTCATGATTTTATGCCTGGGTTAGCCGGTGTGCCGGCTGCTCGGTCTGCAGTGAGCGACGTGGACGGACAAGCGGGGATCTTGGAATATCGAGGGATCCGCATTGAAGAACTGTGCGGGCGGTCGTCTTTTCTTGAAACGACCTGGCTATTATTGTTTGGCCGTTTGCCCACCCAGGAGCAACTCGCTACGTTCATGGAGGATGTACGCTGTCACAGGCGGGTCAAATACCGCATCGTCGATCTCATCAAATGTCTGCCTGAACAGGGCCATCCGATGGATGCGCTTCAAGCCGCGGTGGCGGCCCTCGGGATGTTCTATCCAGGTCGAAACGTCAAGGATGTCCAAAATAATTATTGGTCGGCTGTGCGGTTGCTCGCCAAGTTGCCGACCATTGTCGCGGCGCACGCGCGTCTCCGCAAGGGGGATGATTACATCCCACCTCGGGACGATCTGAGTTTTTCTGAAAATTTCTTGTACATGTTGTCGGAAAAGGTCCCTCCAAAAATATGGGTCGAGGTGCTGGATGTCTGTTTGATCTTGCATGCCGAGCATACGATGAATGCGTCCACGTTCACCGGCCTCGTGACGGCCTCCACGTTGGCTGATCCGTACACGGTTGTGGCATCATCGATCGGCGCGCTCAAGGGGCCTCTGCATGGCGGCGCGAATGAAGAAGTCGTGCAGATGCTTCGTGAGATCGGAACGCCGGGCCGTGTACGGAGTTATGTTGAAGAGAAGGTCCGCGCGAAAGAAAAACTCATGGGGTTTGGTCATCGTGTCTATAAAGTTAAAGATCCACGCGCGACAATTTTACAAAAGATCTGCGAGCGGCTGTTCAAGGAAACCGGCAGTTCGCCGCTCTACGATGTGGCTTTGGAGGTCGAGAGGGTCGCCTCTGAACACTTTGGCGCGAAGGGAGTCTATCCCAACGTCGATTTTTATTCAGGGATCGTCTACGACAAGATGGGCATCGAACTGGAATTCTTTACCCCCATCTTTGCTATTGCCCGGGTCGCGGGATGGTTGGCCCACTGGTTCGAGCAACTTAAAGAAAACAAGCTGTACCGGCCAGAACAAATTTATGACGGCGAACACAATCGCCCGTATGTTCCGATTGAGCAACGATAGCAGCATAACAGCCGATGGCGTAGCCGATCCTTACCTGCGCAGGACTATTCAAACAGACTGACAAATCTCCACAGGATGAGCGCGTCCAGCGCAATAATCCCTAGCAGTGCACCAAGTCCCAAGAGTTCCCCCATAGGTCACCTAGCGGTTGGTGTATGGTCCCTCTTCTTCATAGGCCATTTTAGAATTCTTAACGTGTGAATCTGCAATCAGTCGAATCGCAGGAAGCCTGACAGCGGAACTGCCAGCGAAGTAGGTGACGTTTTCTACGGGTATGGAAGTGGGCTTCGCGTACCGATGTCGCCGCCCTTATTCAATCGCTTGGAGCGTGACCGTGATCTGCTGGCGGCGACGCTCGCGAAGAAAATCCACCACAACTTTATCTCCCACGGCATGATGTTCGAGGACGGTGAGGAGCTCGTCGAGGGACTCTACCGGCTTGTTATCAATGTGCGTAATCACGTCTCCGAAGGCAATGGCGCCGGAACTTCGCTCCCTCAGCCCCTTCAGCCCGGCCGACTCGGCCGGACCGCCTGGTATTATTCTGCCGATCACGAGCCCCTTCACGCCCAGTCGGGCCGCTATTTCATCCGGCACGAAGGTGATGCCAAGGCCGGGTCGAATGACTTTGCCATACTTGATGAGCTCGGGAACAAGCCGGTTGACGGTATCGACCGGCACGGCGAAACCAATACCCGCGTACGCACCGCTGGGACTGATAATCTGCGTATTGATGCCGATCAGTCGCCCCGAGCTTTCAAGGAGCGGTCCACCTGAATTGCCCGGATTGATTGCCGCATCGGTTTGGATGACGCCATCGATCGTACGATTCGTCATCGACTTAATCGTCCGTCCAACAGCGCTGACAACGCCGGTGGTCAGCGTGTGGTCCAGTCCAAACGGATTTCCGATGGCTAGCACTTTTTGTCCGACGCGAAGGCCCCGTGAGGTGCCGATTGAAATAGGAACCAGTGTCTCGGTAGGGGCCTGGATTTGCAGGACGGCGAGATCATGATCTGGATCGAGCCCTACGACTCGTGCCCGGTGTTCCGTGCGGTCGGCCAAGGTCACCGTGATGGTATCGGCGCCATAGATGACATGAAAATTGGTCACGATGTGTCCCTGCTTGTTCCAAATAACCCCCGACCCTGATCCTTGAGGGACTTCAAACAGGTTGAGGGACCAGGGACCGCGGCGGATGGCAGTGTTCGCTATGAACACAACGGATTTGGAGGCGTTCTCAAATACGGAAATGGTGGTCTGTTCATCGAGACCCAGACCGAAGGCTGGAGTGGAGATCTGACGAGGTTGGACCTCGGGGCCTGAATAATGTGCCCCAAGCGGGCGTCCCCATTCATCGCGGCCTGCCGCATAGGCGATAACTCCCGCCAGCATAAAGCTGAGGAACAAGGCAACGTATCGTAGCGTCACTGTCCAATCATATAGTCATACAGGATTCGAACCAGAGCAGAACAGAAGCGGGACGGTTTGCCGAACGATCCATTGTCACCGCGACGAGGCAATTCGTACCATGCCTCATCGCCTCCGTGAGTCACTATGTCCGTTTATTTCGGATTCACGGTCAGGTAGACCGTTGCATTCCCCCGCGTGATCAGGAGCAGTACACGGGAATTTGCGTCAAGTTCGTTGACAAGGTTTTCGAAATCCTGAACATTGCGAACCGGCTTCCTATTCATTTCTCGAATAATATCCCCGGTCTTTAGACCGGCCTGGTCGGCGGGAGAATCAGCTTGGACCTCGCTCACGGACACACCGGTTTCCTTCCGGCCTTGCCGCCCTTGTCGGTCACTAAGCGGTTCAACCGTGACCCCTGCAAGGGCATGTTCACCGTGTCCGCTGCCCGGTTCACCGCGTGAAGCTTTTGCCATATCTTTCGGCAATTCGCCGACGGTGAGCTTGACGTCCTTATTACGTTTATCTCGGAGAATCGTGACCGTGACGGTGGTGTCAGGAGCCGTATCTGCGACTAGGGATCGAAGGTGGGCTGGATCCTTGATTTCCGTCCCATTGTACGCCGTAATAATATCTCCCCGCTGGAGCTTGCCCTTAGCCGCCGGGCTGTCTTCCATGACATCCGCAATGAGCGCACCCTTGGTGTCGGCTGCCCCAAACTCCTTCGCCAGGTCTTGGTTGATCTCTTGAATTGAGACGCCCAGCCAGCCCCGCACGACTTTTCCGTGTTTGACAAGGCTGTTCATGACTGTTTTTGCCATATTGCTCGGAATAGCGAATCCAATGCCCATATTGCCGCCCGTGCGGCTAAAGATGGCTGAATTGATGCCAATGAGTTGTCCCTGAAGATTGACCAGGGCACCGCCTGAGTTCCCGGGATTGATCGCGGCATCGGTTTGAATGAAATCCTCGTAATCGACAATGCCCATATTGGCGCGTCCGACGGCGCTAATAATGCCCATGGTCACCGTTTGATTCAGACCAAACGGGTTGCCCACGGCAAGGACCAGTTCCCCCACTTGAAGTTGATTGGAATCACCCCAGGACAGAACCGGCAGGTTTGTTGCCTCAATCTTAATGACTGCCACATCGGTCTTTGGATCCGAACCAATGACCTTTGCTTTGAACGTTCGTTTGTCGGGCAGCAAGACCTTGATTTCATCCGCCTTTTCGACAACGTGATTGTTGGTGATGATATGCCCCTCTGCACTGACGATGACGCCGGATCCCAATCCCTGCTCACGGCGCTCCTTCGGGACGGGGAGGCGGCGCTCCTCTTCGCCGAAGAATCGGCGGAAAAACGGATCGTTGAAAAACGGATTCAACGGCCCCTCGCCGCTTTGAGCCGATTTTTGCGAGGAGGAGATATTGACCACGGAGGCTTTCGCCAATTTTGCTACCGAAATGAACGTCTCATTGCCGGGAAAGCTGCTTGTTTGAAATGGAGTCGCAGGGCTGGCAGCGTGCGCGACAAGGTCGGACGACAGGCGCTCCATCGGTTGGGGCTCTCGAGAGCACTGGGATGTCCCAAAGAGCAATAGTACCAAGCCCACCGCCGAAGCATTCTTCCACCGATCAGTCAGCTCGCAGCCACTCCACCGTCGCACAAGACTCATGAGGCACTCCTTCTTGGTCTCGTCTCACATTCGATGTTTAAATAATCTTATCATTTCCGGGAGTCAAGGCTAGGCTACGGTATCGTGCCGCCGTTGTTTGGCAGGGAGTCAGCTCTTGTAGCTGTTCGATACGATCCATTAAGATGTCCCCCTCTCGTGCAACCGCCACGATTAACCTTGGAATCGGAGTGTCAGGCTATGAACGCAAAAACCGGTCACGATCAGCACGGCTCGTCGGCGACGTCCAGCGCGACACGCATGGAACGCGACACGATGGGAGAGCTTGCTGTCCCTGCCGCAGCCTACTATGGAGTCCAAACCGCCCGGGCCGTCGAAAATTTCCCCATTAGCGACCTTCGCTTTCCTCGATCCTTTATCCGGGCCATGGGATTAATTAAATGGGCCGCGGCGAGTGTCAATGTCTCTCTTGGCCTGCTTGAAAAAAGGATTGCGGATGCCATCCTGACATCGAGTCGAGAAGTCATAGACGGGCAGTGGGACGAGGAATTCCCTGTCGATATTTTCCAGACCGGCTCGGGAACCTCGACGAACATGAACGTGAACGAGGTCATTGCCAACCGGGCGGCCGAGCTGCTGGGTGGCGCTCGAGGCAGTAAATTGGTGCACCCCAATGATCACGTCAATTTAGGACAATCGAGCAATGACGTCATCCCGACAGCGATCCATATCGCCGCGGTCGACAGCATCGAGCGCCAACTTGTTCCCGCGCTGACACGTCTTCAGCAGGCGCTGGCC
Source organism: Nitrospira sp. Nam74 (assembly GCF_965152615.1). Classification (NCBI taxonomy): domain Bacteria; kingdom Pseudomonadati; phylum Nitrospirota; class Nitrospiria; order Nitrospirales; family Nitrospiraceae; genus Nitrospira; species Nitrospira sp. Nam74. The sequence goes on from NZ_OZ224220.1 coordinate 1,714,795, forward strand.
CGCAAGGCGCAGGAGTTTGACAAGATCGTCAAGATCGGCCGAACCCATCTTCAGGATGCCACGCCGGTGCGCTTAGGGCAGGAGTTTAGCGGCTATGCCCGCCAAATTGAACTCGGACTTGAACGAGCGAAGCACGCCCAACGAGTGCTGAGTGAAGTCGCTCTCGGCGGGACGGCAGTCGGTACCGGGCTGAATGCGCATCCCGAATTCGCCGGTCGTGTGCTGGCCAGTATCTCCCGCGAAATCGGGTGCGAGTTCCGTGAGGCGACGAATCATTTTGAAGCGCAATCGACTCAGGATTCACTTGTTGAAGCCAGCGGGGTGCTTCGCACGATTGCTGTGAGCCTCATGAAGATTGCGAATGATGTTCGATGGCTCGGTTCGGGCCCTCGATGCGGACTCGGCGAAATCATCTTGCCTGAAACCCAACCGGGATCCTCCATCATGCCCGGTAAGGTCAATCCCGTGATTGCCGAATCCGTCACCATGGTGGCGGCGCAAGTAATCGGTAATGACGTGACCATTACGGTCGGTGGACAGTCCGGAAATTTTGAATTGCTCGTGATGCTTCCCGTTATGGCGTACAACCTGCTCCAGTCGATTGAATTATTGGCCACTGTCTCCAATAATTTTGCGGCTCGCTGTATCGAAGGCGTGAAGGCCGATGAAGAACGCTGTCGAAATTTCATCGAACAAAGTCTGGCCATGTGCACAGGCCTGGCTCCAGAAATTGGCTACGATGCGGCGGCAAAACTGGCGAAAGAAGCGTATCGCACGGGAAAGAGCGTGCGTGATATTGCACGCGCTCAGAAAGTACTGCCCGAAGATCGGCTCACGGCACTGCTGGATCCGTGGCGTATGACCGAGCCGGGAGGGCCGGTGGGTTCTGCAGGTGGTTGAGGCGGCGTTCAGATCCATTCAGTCGTCATCGCGGTCGTCATCGGTCCCGCCTGCGCCTCTCGTCGATCCGCTCATTCAGGACTTACGGAGTCCTGTGCATTTTGACATTCCAAATGTTGCTGTGCTACTTTCGCGAAATTGTTCAGGACTTAATGCTTATTCATCGGTGGGGTCGCAATGGGTGAAGTAACTGTGAGTGGCCAACGGGCTCACGTTATCATTGTTGTGGGCGCTGGTCCAGCGGGTATGTCGGTCGCGAATATCATGTCCAAAGCCGGGCATGAGGTCATCATTTTGAATCGGGACATAAAATTCGGCGGGCTCGCCGAATATGGAATTTTCCCAAGCAAATTGAAATTGCGTGGTGGTTTGAGAAAGACGTATTGGGAAGTGGTGGAACGGCCGAACGTTCATTATTTTGGCAACGTGTCCATCGGTCAAACGAAAGCACTGACGGTCGATGATCTTCGAGCTGTCGGTGCCAGTGCAGTGGTATTTGCCACCGGCGCGCAAGGTACAAAGACGATCGGTGTGGAAGGCGATTCGGCGACGGGTGTATTTCATGCAAAAGATGTCGTCTACCACTTCAATCGGCTGCCGGGCTTCGGCGAGCGACCATTTGACATGGGGCGGCGGGTCGCCGTGATCGGAGTCGGTGATGTGATGGTCGATATCGCCCACTGGTTGACCCGGTATAAGCAGGTCGAGCAGGTGACGGCGATTGCGCGACGCGGTCCGCTGGAACGAAAGTACAATCCCAAAGAAATCCGTGCCATCTGCACGAACATTGACCATGAGATGTTGCGCGCAGAGTTCTCCCGGGTGCGCTCTCGTTTAGAAGCGGTCGGCCAGGAGCCGGACAAGATTTTTAAGGACATGACCGAGGAGTTCACAAAGTGTGAGCCTACCGGAAGTGCCACCAAAATGGGATTCCGCTTTCTCGCGTCACCGCGACGTGTGCTGACCGATGCGAACAATCGCGTTCGCGCATTAGAGCTCGAGGAAACGAAGCTCGAACCCAAGGGACAAGACACCGCTGCCGTTGGACTCAAACAATATTACGAGTTTCCTTGTGATAGCGTTGTGTTCGCGGTGGGTGATCGCGTGGACGATACGCTCGGCCTTCCTTATAAAAATGGCATATTCGTCACCAACCCGAAGCCTTCCGGGAACGAGCCGGACGACGCTCTGTTTCAAGCATACGACGAGGCCACCGGTGAGATTGTGGAAGGCGTCTTCCTAACCGGGTGGGCGCGGAAAGCCAGCGAAGGTCTGGTGGGAATCGCCAAGCGCGATGGCGAATGGTGCGCGGAGGTGTTGGCTCGTTATCTCGAGACGCAGACGCCGCGCGGACGAGAACCAAGGCAAGAAGTGGTACAACGACTCCGCGAGGTCATGCAAGAACGGAACATCCAAGCGGTCGGAGTCGAAGGTCTTCGTGTGCTTGAGCAAGCGGAAAAAGCCTGCACGAAGACGCAGGACTGCATCGGAGAATTTAAGTTTGCCAGCAATCAAGAGATGCTGCACCACATTCTTCAGAACAACCTGAGCGGGATGTCACGGTAGCGATCCATCGCCCCACTTCAATTTCTTTCGAAGCACATCGTAATAGGTATGGTCCGGAAAGCGGATCAGCCGCGTCCGATGATTGGACGCATTCATCGTCACCGAGTCGCCCTGAACCATGGCGACTCCCACCTGCCCATCAAACGTCGTCATGGCCCCTTCGTCCTTCCCCGTGAGCACTACCTCGAGCCCCACATTGCTCGGAATGACAAGCGGGCGATGGGTGAGTGTGTGGGGACAGATCGGCGTCAGAATGAGCGCGTGCACCGAAGGGTTGATGATTGGTCCTCCGGCGGAGAGCGAATACGCGGTCGATCCAGTTGGCGTGGAAATAATCAGTCCGTCGCCTCGCAGTCGGGTCACGAACTGCCCTTCGATCGAAATTTGAATTTCGATCATGCGAGCCAGTGTTCCTTTACTGATGACGACGTCATTCAGGACGGTCGCCTGAGCGACATGCTCTCCGTGACGATCGATCCGCGCGCGCAACATGAGCCGCTCTTCCAGGTGATACTCTCCTGCAAATATGCTCAACAATGTTGGGTAGAGATGTTCCACGCCGACCTCGGTCAGGAATCCCAATCCTCCCATGTTCACACCAAGAATCGGGATGCCGCGTTCTTCCACCAGGCGGGCGGCATTCAGCATCGTGCCGTCTCCACCCAACACCACGAGCATATCCGCTAGGGCAGCCATTTGCGGCTTTTGATGCGTCGCCGACTCACCGATCAATGCGGCTGTCTTGCTGTCCAGCACGACGTCTTTCTGATGCTCTCGCAACCACGATACCAAATCCTTTAGAATAGGTTTGACGTCGGGGAATTTCGGCTTCGTCAGGATACCGATGGTGTTCATTTGGTCGTGATTACACATGAGGGTCTGCAGCGTGGGAAGGGCGATTGTATCGAGGCCTCAGAATGGTGTCAACGAAGGGCTGTCGTCTCTCGGATTCGTGCGACGTTCGGCATTAGGAGCTCTTGACATGCCCGGTTTCGGCCGATAGAATTACAGCAGCATTTCCGATAGTTTGCCTACGTTTTCGTCTCACCGCAAAGCCACAGAGGAGGTAGGATGTTCGAACGATTCACGGATAAGGGTCGCAAGATCATCATCCTAGCCAGGGAGGAAGCAGAGCGCCACCAGAATGACTATCTGGGCACGGAACATTTGGTCTTGGCCATTCTCCGTGAGACGGACGGCATCGCCCTCATGATCATTAAGAAAATGGGTCTCTCCACTGAGCAGATCAGGTTGGAGATCGAACGGAATCTTCCCGGTGGCGGGACCACCATGACGTTCGGTGAAATCCCGTTCAGCCCTCGCGTGAAGAAGGTTATCGAATATGGGGTCGAAGAAGCTCGCCTGCTCGGTCACAACCATATCGGCGGCGAACATTTGCTGCTTGGACTTCTGAGAGAAGAAGAGGGCATCGGCGGAAAAATTCTTCGAAGCTTGGGCGCGAACTTGCTGACGGCTCGACAACTGACGGTGACGTTCCTCCGCAAGTCGGCGCCACGTGAACGCGATCGGAAAAGCAATACGCCGGCGCTTGATGAGTTCGGTCGCGATCTGACTCAATTGGCGCAAGAAGGTCAATTAGATCCGGTGATCGGACGTGCGGACGAGATTGAGCGCGTGCTGCAGATTCTGAGCCGGCGCACGAAAAATAATCCTGTTCTGATCGGAGAGTCCGGCGTCGGCAAGACCGCGATCGTGGAAGGTCTAGCTCAGCGTATCGTGCAATCCGAAGTCCCCGATAACCTGCTGTCGAGGCGTGTGATCGCGCTGGACCTCGGTTCGCTCGTCGCGGGCACTAAATATCGAGGCCAGTTTGAAGAACGGCTCAAAGTCGTGATGAAAGAAATCGCCCAGGCGGGCAACATCATCATCTTCATCGATGAGCTTCACACCTTGGTTGGAGCCGGCGCGGCAGAAGGGTCGATTGATGCCTCGAATATGTTGAAGCCCGCATTGTCGCGCGGTGAGATTCAGTGCATTGGCGCCACGACGTTGGACGAGTATCGCAAGCACATCGAAAAAGACGGCGCCCTCAAGCGGCGTTTTCAGCCGATCTACGTGCAGCCGCCAAGCATCGATGAGACGATCCGCATTATTCAAGGTCTGCGCGATCGGTATGAAGAACACCACGGCGTGGAGATCACAGAAGAAGCAATTGTGGAAGCCGCCAAGCTGTCTGATCGCTATATTACTGACCGGTTCCTTCCGGACAAGGCGATCGATCTCATCGACGAAACGGGGTCTCGTGCCAAGCTGCAGACGTATGCTTTGCCCGGCGAATTAAAGGCATTGGAGCAAGAGCTCAAGAAAGTGTCGCGTGAGAAAGAAGTCGCCATCTCACTGCAGAATTTTGAGGAGGCGGTCAAGTTTCGTGAGGAGGAGGAGCGGCTCCGGAAGCTCCTCGAAGAATCGAAGCGAGAGTGGAAGAAGACTCAGGAAAAGAATCGGCCCGTCATTTCGAAAGAGGACGTGGCCTACGTGGTCTCAAAGATGACCGGTATCCCGCTCTTCAAATTGGAAGAGGAAGAATCCAACAAGCTGCTCAATATGGAGGAGTTTCTCCATAAGCGGATCGTGGGGCAGGAAGAGGCTATTTCCGCCGTCTGCCGTGCGATTCGTCGCTCACGCGCCGGGATCAAGGACGCGAAGAAGCCGATCGGCTCGTTCATTTTCCTTGGACCCACCGGAGTCGGAAAAACGGAATTGGCGCGGGCCCTCGCTGAATTCCTGTTCAATACGGAAGATGCGTTGGTTCGAATCGATATGTCGGAGTATCAGGAGAAGTTCACGAGCTCCCGTCTCTTTGGGGCTCCTCCCGGATATGTGGGGTACGAAGAAGGCGGCCAGTTGACCGAGCGTGTCCGGCGGCGTCCGTATTCAGTCGTGCTGTTCGACGAAATTGAAAAAGCACATCCGGATATCTTCAACGTGATGCTCCAGGTCCTCGATGACGGAGTACTCACGGATAGCCTCGGGCGCAAGGTGGATTTCAAAAATACGGTCATCATTATGACCTCCAACCTGGGGACGAAGTTGATCCAGAAAGGCGTCTCGCTCGGCTTCCATCGAGTGGAGCAAAGCGATCATGATCGTCGGATCAAGGACGATGTGCTGGGCGAATTGCGTCGGTCCTTCAGTCCGGAGTTTCTCAACCGGATCGATGAAGTCGTGGTCTTCCACCCGCTTGAGAAGGAGCACTTAATCAGCATCACCGATATTCTGATCAAGGAACTCAACGCGCGCCTGCTCGAACGGGGTGTGCAGTTGGAAGTCGGCGATGACGTAAAGCAGTGGCTGATCCAAGAAGGCTATCAACCGCTGTACGGTGCGAGGCCCATGCGTCGGACGATCCAAAAGAACATCGGCGATCCGCTCTCGGAAGAATTGCTCAGAGGCCGGTTCAAAGATGTGCGGAGGATCAAGGTCGTATTGCGAGACAACGCACCCAATTTCATTGAAGCGGAGGCGATGGCCGGCGTCTAATCAGGCAGCTATCGCACATTCAACACGCATCGGTCAGTTCAAGTCACAATTAGCACGACCCTCGGGTGATTTCCACTCGAGGGTCGTGCTGTCTAAAAGCTAGTTCGGATTGAGTGATTACACAAGGTGACGGCATCGCAGCGAAATCAATATTTCCCGCTTCTATTTCTTCCGTGCAGGCTTCGGCTCTGACCCTGTTAGGCCTCGAAACATCATGTGATGAAACGGCGGCCGCCGTGATGCGTGGAGAGGGCATACTCCTTTCCAGCGTGCTGTATTCTCAGCACGATGTCCATCGGAGATATGGCGGTGTGGTACCCGAGTTGGCTGCGCGTCGGCATATTGAAACGGTGGAAGCGGTGGTGGCCGAGGCGATGACTCAGGCGAAGATTGAGTGGTCGGATCTCCATGCCGTGGCCGTCACGTCCGGACCTGGATTGGCTGGCGCATTGCTCGTCGGGGTGAGCGTTGGAAAAGCATTAGCCTATGCGAGAGGCATTCCTCTCATTGGAGTGAATCATCTCGAAGGTCATATTGCGTCTGCGTGGATGGAGTGCCCCGATTTGCCGCGCCCTTGTATGATCCTGGTCGTTTCGGGTGGGCACACACATCTGTACCTGACCGGGTCCGTGGGAGCCTATCAATTGGTGGGGCATACGCTCGACGACGCGGCCGGCGAGGCGTTTGATAAGGCAGCGAAGATGTTGGGACTGGGTTTTCCCGGCGGACCTGCACTGGATCGACTCGCCCAATTCGGTAATCCTGCTGCCGTTTCCTTTCCCCGGCCCTATCTAAAAAATAATAACTTGGATTTTAGCTTCAGTGGAATCAAGACGGCGTTACTGTATTATCTGCGCGACTTGGAGCGGTCGGGGACTCCGAGACCATTGGCCGACATTGCCGCGAGCTATCAGGAGGCCATTGTTGAAGTCCTTGTGGATAAAGCGTTTGCCGCCGTGAAGGAGTACAAGGCCTGCGCGCTCGCGGTGGTGGGGGGCGTGTCCGCCAATTCACGCCTCCGCACGCTGCTTACTGCTCGGGCTAGCAAAATGGGCATTCCGTTAGCCATTCCCCGAGGAGCCTTCTGCACCGACAACGCGGCGATGATTGCAGCGGCCGGGCGTCAAGCCTATTTAGCCGGACATCGGGCGTCCTGGGAGTTAGAAGCGGATCCTGAATGGTCATTGCACACCACCGATTCGAACGCCCCATCCTCTGTGCCGAGCGGTAGAGGCAAGGGATCGACTCGATTACGTCCTGCAGGGAGATCCTAAGATTCCAACCATCCTTGGGAATATTCATGGCTTAAAAGCCGGGCAGCTTCTGCGGCTTCAGCATCTCTACCGGCGTCGTGTGCCGGTTGACAAGGTGGTCACGCCTGAACTCGCTCGTGCCTGCACGGAACTGTCGGCCGAGATTCGCTGCCAGATCGGCCTCGTCATCAATCGGCGTGGCAGCATCGAACAAGTCATTGTTGGAAATGGCCGAGAATTGATCTTAAACGACCTCTGGAAATACCGAGTGGGGGCTCGGTCATTGCGGGGCGTGAGACTCGTTCATACTCATTTACAAAATGAGCCCCTCAGTCAGGACGATTTAACCGATCTCGCACTGTTGCGACTGGATTTGATGGCCGCAGTCGGCGTGGGCCAAGACACGCTTCCCGCTTCAATGTATGTGGCGCATATTCTCCCGGCAAATCCGAAAGGGCAATTATGTGAAGTATTGCCCGAATCGTCGTTCCATGCGTTTCATTTGGATTGTGCCGAATTCATACACGCGCTCGAAGATGAGCTGGCACGCGAGGCGGCCAGCCATGAGATCAAGGCCGGAAACTCCACGGCCATTGTCGTCAGCGTCTCGACCAAGGGCCGTTTGCTCCAGGAAGAACGGGTGGAGGAGCTCATCGAACTGGTGCAATCCGACGGTATGACCGTCCTCGACACGGTACGGCAACGCCCAAAGGAAATCCACCCGAAATATTTGCTCGGTATCGGGAAGCTGAAGGAAGCGGTCATGAAGGCCTTGCAGCAGGGCGCGGATCTCTTAATTTTCGACCAGGATTTGACGCCGGCCCAGGTGCGCGCTATCGCCGAGATTACCGATATGAAGGTGGTGGATCGCACCCAGGTCATTCTCGATATTTTTGCGCGTCGTGCTCATAGCCGCGAGGGCAAGATTCAGGTTGAGCTGGCCCAATTGCGATACCTGCTTCCCAGGCTGACCACTGCAGGCCGCACCCCTGTCCTATCGCGGTTGGGTGGAGGCATTGGCGCGCGAGGGCCTGGAGAAACGAAATTGGAGACGGATCGGCGAAGAGTTCGCGATCGGATCACCCATCTGGAACGGGAATTGTCGGCCTTCACACGCCACCGTGACCAACGCCGCGCTCAGCGCTCCCGACGAATGATGCCTGTAATCTCCATTGTCGGCTACACGAACGTGGGAAAATCGACCCTGCTGAACGCCTTAACGGATAGCCATGTGTCGGCCCAAGATCGGCCGTTCGAGACGCTCGATACGGCGAGTCGCCGTCTGAGGTTTCCTCATGATCGCGAGGTCATCATCACCGATACTGTAGGGTTTATCCGGGATCTTCCTAAAGATCTGCTCGGGGCCTTCAGTACGACCTTGGAAGAACTGCAGGATGCCGATGTCCTCTTGCATCTTGCGGATGCCGGTTCCCGAGATCTTGATGGTCAGATCCAAGCGGTCGAAAAGACGCTGTCCGATCTAGGGCTGAACCATATTCCGCGCCTCTTGGTGCTCAACAAGATTGATCGCCTGGAGGCGAAGGACGCTGAGGTTTTGCGTAAACGCTATCAGGCGGTCGCCATCTCAGCGCTTCGCCCTGAAACATTGCCACCCTTGATCGACTGCCTGGATCGGTCTCTGAACCACGCCAAGATCGCAGGCAACGGTCTGGATACTGATCCGATCAAACGACCGTTTGCGATGATGGAAAATGCCGCCGGGTCTTAGTCGCATTGAGGTCTCATGAGAACCGCCAAAGCGCGACCGGCGTCGAGCCGATCCATCAGGCAGCGCGTGTCGCGAATCCTGTCCAGGCTCCATCAAGCCATGCCGAATGCCAAGGTGGAATTGAATCATCGCAATCCCTTGGAACTGTTAATCGCGACAATCTTATCCGCCCAATGCACTGATCAACGAGTCAATGAAGTGACGCCGGCACTCTTCCGCCGATATACGAATGCGGCAGACTATGCCAAGGCCGATCCATCCGAGTTAGAAACCATCATCATGCCCACCGGTTTTTACAAAAGTAAAACGCGCAGCTTGATCGGCACCGGCAGGATGTTACTGGAGCGATTCGGCGGGAAGGTGCCGCAGACTATGGAAGAATTAGTTCAATTGCCCGGGGTGGGACGTAAGACGGCGAACGTTCTCTTGGGCAATTGTTTTGATCAGCCCGCCGTGGTGGTCGACACACATGTGAAGCGAGTGGCGCATCGACTGGGGCTGACGCAGAGTCAGGATCCCGAGGTGATTGAGCAGGATTTGCAGCGGGTGATGCCGCTTGATGAATGGACTTCAGGCTCTGAGCGGCTCTTATTACACGGCCGCTATATCTGCGTGGCGAAGCGTCCGAAGTGCGAACAATGCGCCATCTATAGCGATTGTTCATGGGAAGGAAAGCGACCGCGATGATCATCAGCATGACCGGATACGGACGAAGTGAAGGCGCCTGGTCTGGCGGAACGGTGACGGCCGAATTGCGATCCGTCAACCACCGGTTCTGCGAAATCGTCGTTCGTCTTCCAAAGGCACTGTCTTCGCTGGAAGAAGAACTGAAGCGGATGGTCCAGCAGCGTTGTGCACGAGGACGAGTTGAGCTGACGGTGTCATTATCAGGGGGCAAGGAGATTGGCAAACAACTGAGTCTTGACCAGGCCCTCGCAAGACAGTACCATGGCTTGCTTCGTGATCTGAAAAAGCAATTACGCCTAAGCGGTTCAATTGACGTCGCGATGTTGGCCGGCTATCGAGATCTCATTTCGGTCAGCGATCGTCCCGTTGACGAGAAACACCTCGTTCAAACCGCGAAACGAGTGACGACGGAGGCGTTGTCGATGCTGGATCAGATGCGTCGGCGTGAAGGAGCGGCGCTTGAAAAGGACCTGAAGCATCGTCTGCACACCGTTCGGGAAGAAATTGGGCATGTGGAGAAACGGAGCCCGCACGTTGCGCAGGACTATCTCGGACGCTTGAAAGCCCGCATAGCAAAGTTAACCGAACTTCCCGAGCTTGACGAAGGGCGGCTTTCCCAGGAATTGGCTCTGTATGCGGATCGGTGTGATATCTCCGAGGAAGTGACGCGGTTGGCCTCGCATCTTGCGCAGTGTGACACGACATTAAAGGCTGAGGAGCCGGTGGGTCGAACACTTGATTTTCTCCTTCAAGAAATTGGCCGAGAAGTGAATACGATCGGCTCTAAGGCCAATGATGCCGACATCGCGATGCATGTGGTGAAGCTTAAGGGCGAATTGGAAAAAATCCGCGAGCAGGTTCAGAATATCGAATGACGGAAGACGCTATCGGTAATCAGCTCTCTTGCATCGAGGCCGACTGGTGACAGCGGACAGCTCAAGGCGCAATTAAATTTATGGAACGTCGGGGTTTGTTGTTTGTCGTGTCTGCGCCATCCGGGGCCGGGAAAACGACGCTGTGCAAGGAATTGGTGGCGCGCGTTCCTCACCTTAAGCATTCAATTTCGTATACCACTCGATCGCCGCGACCCGGGGAGATGCACGGGAGGGAGTATTTTTTTGTCGAGGCTCGCTACTTTCAAGACCTCGTCGAGCGCGATGAGTTTGCGGAATGGGCGCAGGTGTATGGCCATCGATACGGGACCCCTCGCACGCCGTTGATCGAGATGATGGACAGGGGGATTGACGTGCTCTTGGAGATTGATGTGCAGGGAGCGCGGCAGATCAAAAAGATTTTTGAAGATGCCATATACACGTATATATTGCCTCCATCGATCGACGCCTTGCGACTCCGGCTGGAGCAGCGGGGCGGAGACTCCACGGAAGAGATCCACCGCCGTTTGCAGAAGGTCCGCGAGGAAATGTGGAGCTATCGGGAATACGATTACATCGTCAAAAACGACGATATGACACACGCGATCAAGGAGCTTGAGGCCATCGTGCTGGCCGAACGGATTAAAACCAAACGCGTCGATTTGCATTGGCTCGAAGAAAACTTTATTCGGGAAAAGGAGCTCCATTCACGGAGCGCCAACGATCAGTCTGATTGAAAAGGAGAGAACGATCATGATCGACATGCTGGCCTTACTGCCGGAAAACAGCAAAAATAGATATGATTCACGCCATCGACTCGTGATTGCGGCCTCGCAGCGAGCCAAACAGATCATGCAGGGTTCACGGCCGATGATCTCAACGAAATTTACGAAAGAAACGACGGTGGCCATCGACGAAATGGTGCAGGGCCGTCTCGAGTTCCTCATGGGTCCCGATGCCCGTCAAGCGATGAAGGAGATGAAGCGAAAGCGGGAGAGTGAGTTCGAACGGATGGCGACGGCCGGTACGACGCTGGGAGAGGATGCGCGAGAGATTAAGAAAGAACTGAGTGTGTACGTCGATGACTCGCCAAAAGTGCAAGAGGTGGAACCTGAGGCCGCCGCTGATTCCGAGCCGGATATTGAGGAGTAGCTCCCGCCAATTGCGATGAATCTGCTCGGCGCTCGAATTGTCCTCGGCGTGAGTGGCAGCATCGCTGCCTACAAGGCGGTGATGCTCGTGCGCACCCTCGTCCAAGAAGGGGCTGAGGTGACCGTGGCAATGACGGAATCGGCGACCAGATTTGTCAGCCCGCTCACCTTCGAAGTGCTGTCAGGGCGTCCCGTCGCAACGAGCGTTTTCCACCCCGGTCAAGCAATGCTCCATCTTACTCTTCCGGAACACGCTGATGCGATCGTCATCGCTCCGGCCACCGCCAATCAACTCGGAAAATATGCGACGGGGTTGGCGGACGATCTCCTCAGTACGATGGTGCTCACCGCAACCTGTCCCCTGATTCTGGCTCCCGCGATGGATGGAGGGATGTGGGATCATCCGGCTGTCCAGGCAAACGTACGCACGTTGCGTCAGCGAGGGGTGAAAGTCCTTGATCCCCAAGAAGGCGCGCTCGCGTCCGGTAAGGTTGGGAAAGGGCGTCTGACCGAAGAAGGCCTCATCATGGCCGCCATTGAAGCGGCCTTGATGCCGCAGCGCGATTGTGCGGGCCACCACGTCCTGGTCTCGGCAGGGCCGACACAAGAAGCGATCGACCCCGTTCGATTTATTTCCAATCGTTCATCGGGGAAGATGGGATATGCCTTTGCGGAAGCGGCTCGACATCGGGGGGCGGAGGTGATTCTAGTCACGGGCCCAACGGACTTGCCGACCCCTCCGGCGATTGAGTCGGTTCGCGTCTGTACCGCCGAAGAAATGACAAAAGCCATGCAATCACGACTGTCCTGGGCGACTGTCGTCATTATGGCGGCCGCAGTGGCTGATTTTCGCCCCAAGCGTCCATGGTTGAAGAAGATCAAAAAGGGCGGCGGTGCCTGGCAGCACCTTGAGTTAGAGCCGACCGATGATATCCTGACGCTATTGGTTCAACAACGTTCCTCACAACTGATTGTGGGATTTGCCGCTGAGACGGAAGCCGTGGCTGAACACGCAGCGGACAAGTTGAAGCGCAAAGGACTGGATCTCATCGTTGGCAATAATGTTGCTGAAGCGGGGTCTGGCTTCGGGTCGGATACCTCTGCTGCCGTCTTGATCGATCGGGAAGGACGAACAACGTCGATTCCGGTGATGTCTAAGCGGGCGTTGGCCGATAGAGTATTAGACGCCATCTTGATGCTTGGTCCACAGCGTAAGCCCGCGCGGTAGCATGCATCAGTCCGGGCGCTCATCTCACGCCTCCACGCTGCCCAGTTCCGACTTCGCCTTTCTTTGAAACCCCATCGGCCACGGGCATATAGAGTTGCAAGATTTCACCGTGCGATCTCGCCTAAACTCCGTGTGAACATGGATAAGTCCACCGGGACTCACGGACATTCCCGTCAGCGACTTTGTTTGACCCCTCGGATAGGCCCTGCTAGAATAAGCGCCATTTTCGTAAAAATAACTGGACGAACAGCGGACATTTCTCACGATGACCAGCATTCTTGTCCTACATGGCCCAAACCTGAATCTCCTCGGGACGCGGGAACAATCGATATATGGATTGCTCTCTCTCAAGGAGATTAATGCGACTATCGAAGATTTGGCGAGACAGGAGGGCGTTCGAGTGGACATCAGGCAGTCCAATCTGGAAGGGGAATTGGTGACGTGGATTCAAGATGCGAAGAGTCGGTTCGATGCCATCGTCATCAATCCAGCCGGCTACACGCATACCAGCATTGCAATACGCGATGCAATCGCCGCTGTGGCGATTCCAACCGTTGAGGTGCATCTTACCAATATCTACAAGCGGGAATCTTTCAGACATCGTTCCTACATTGCCGGGGTCGCGGTCGGGCAGATTTCCGGCTTTGGTCCAACCGGGTACTTGCTTGGAATGAGGGCGGCCCTGAGCCATCTGAAGTCGGTCCGTTCCCAGGCACAGTAATGTATGCTCGTGACAGAAGAAGGGAGATAGGTTTGTGATTTCGACCGCAGATTTCCGTAACGGATCTCGATTGCTCATTGATAAAGAGCCGTTTTATATCGTTGAATTTCAGCATGTGAAACCGGGAAAGGGCGGTGCCTTCGTCCGCACGAAATTGAAGAGCTATAGAACAGGGAACGTCCTCGACCGCACGTTTCGGTCGGGTGAAAAATTGGAAGAACCGGATCTCGAAGAACGCGACATGCAGTTCCTATATGCCGCGGGTGATACCTATACCTTCATGGACACGGAAACGTTTGAGCAATTCACGTATGAAAAAAAACAGTTGGGCGTGAATGCCGACCTGTTGAAAGAGAATACGATCTCGAAGGTGCTCATCTATGAGCATCAGCCACTGGCGGTGGAGTTGCCGATCTTTATTGAGCTGAAGGTCGTGGATGGAGAGCCGGGTGTCCGCGGGGATACGGCCTCGGGCGGCACGAGGCCGGTCATTGTCGAAACGGGCGCTATGATCAAGGTTCCTTTGTACCTTGAGATCGGCGAAGTGATCAAAATCGACACGCGGACCCGCGCGTATGTGGAGCGTGTACGGTGAAAAAGTCAAAGCGGTCAGCACGCGCCGGAGGAACCCGACACTCCTCGGTCGGGCCGCCCACCGTATCCAGTCGTCCACAATCTTTCAAAGACGACAACGGCCCGCTGGACGAGCCCAGCCGGTCCATTCAAAGCTTTATCAATCTGCTAAAACAGCATAATCTGGCCGAGCTGGAATTCGAGCGTGAAGGCTTTCGCATTCGATTGAAACGTGAGTCCGCTCCCGGAACGGCGCTCGTGACGAAATCCGACAGCATGACGGGCGGCACACCGCCACAGACGGATAGCCAGGCCGTCTCAGTCTCGGAAAATACCGCCGGGATGGTCACGATCACATCGCCCATCGTCGGCACGTTTTATCGATCTCCGTCCCCCGATGCCGATCCCTATGTGGAAGAGGGAGACGTTGTGAAAAAGGGGCAAGTGTTGTGCATTGTGGAAGCCATGAAGTTGATGAACGAAATCGAATCTGAGCTGCATGGGCGTGTGGTGAAGATTTTGGCCGAAAGTACGAAACCGGTAGAATACGGGCAACCCCTGTTCTTAGTCGACCCATCCCAAGCGTCTTGACCAGGATGTTGAATAAGCATCCAACGGCGTCTCGGATCGTCACGATCTTCAACGCATCCCAAGAAGAGTGCCGGGTCTTCGCTGACTCTGATTCGAGCGGGTGTCAGAGTCGGCCTTTTGTATGTCCTGCTGTTGTTGCGTGAAGGTCCGTCGTGTTTAAAAAAGTCCTTATCGCCAATCGTGGAGAAATCGCCCTTCGCGTGATTCGAGCCTGTAAAGAGCTCGGCATTTCCACGGTCGCGATCCATTCGGAAGTCGACGTCAATTCGCTGCATGTGCGGCTTGCCGATGAACACATCTGTGTGGGGCCCGCGGAAGACGGGCTGAGCTATCGCAATATTCCCAACGTGCTCAGTGCGGCAGAGGTGACGGGCGCCGAAGCCATCCATCCCGGCTATGGGTTCTTGGCTGAAAATGCGCACTTTGCCGAGGTGTGCGAATCCATCGGGATCAAGTTTATCGGTCCCACCTCAGAGAATATTGCGGCGTTAGGAGATAAGGCGCGGGCGCGAGAGATCATGGTGCGCCGCAACATCCCGGTTCTTCCAGGCAGTCCCGGTGAATTGCGCAGTGACGCGGACGCCATGGAGGCGGCGCGCAAAATCGGGTTCCCGGTCATCATCAAAGCTACCGCGGGCGGCGGTGGACGGGGGATGCGCGTCGTCAATAAAGAAGACGAACTGGTGCGCGCCTTCCAAGCGGCGCAGACCGAGGCCAAGTCGACGTTTGGGAACGAAGCGGTGTATCTCGAACGGTATTTTATCGAGCCGCGTCATATCGAAGTTCAGGTCTTGGCCGATGAGCGTGGACGCACGGTCTACCTGGGCGAGCGCGACTGCTCCATCCAACGACGCTATCAAAAGTTGGTGGAGGAAACGCCCTCCCCGGCTGTCGATGAAAAACTCCGACGAGAAATGGGACGGGTCGCCGTTGAGGCGATCAAGGCGGTGCATTATCGCAATGCGGGCACCGTGGAGTTTCTGCTCGATAAAGATCAAAATTTCTTTTTCATGGAAGTGAACGCCCGTATTCAGGTGGAGCACCCGATCACGGAAATGATCACGGGCATCGATCTCATTAAGGAACAGATTAAGATTGCAGCCGGGATGCCGCTCGCGTTTCGCCAGCAGGACATCAAGTTGACCGGTCACAGTTTTGAATGTCGCATCAATGCCGAAGACCCGGAGAAATTCACGCCCTGTCCCGGACTGATTACCCGCTACCATCCACCCGGGGGCATCGGTGTTCGCGTGGACTCCGTCATGGAATCGAACAGCATGGTCGTCCCCTACTATGATTCGATGATCGCCAAGCTCATCACGCACGGTCAGGACCGGGAAGAGGCGATGGCCAGAATGCGGCGGGCCCTGGAAGAATTTGCCATCGAGGGCATCAAGACGACCATCCCGCTGCACCGGCGTATCTTCGTGGACTCTGAATTCATGAAGGGACGCGTCTCCACGACATTTCTGGACCGGCTTCTGGCCAATCACGCTTCTGCGAACAAGTAGCTCGTGTCAATTCCACCGAGTCGGAAGACACTTCACGGCCTTTACATAATCGTGGACCCTCACTTCGTGCGACGGCTTACGCTGGTCGAAGCGTTAAAGGAAGCCGCAGCCGGCGGAGCTATGCTCTTTCAATATCGAGATAAGACCGCGACCGGGAGAGACCTCTATCATCAGGCAGAGCAATTGCGGCAGGCCGCTTGTGATGTCGGGGCGACGTTTATTGTCAATGACCGTTGCGATGTGGCAATGGCGGTAGAAGCGGATGGCGTGCATCTTGGACAGGGCGATCTGCCGCTGTCATTGGCAAAGGCCGTCATGGGTTCCGACAAGCTTATCGGCATCTCCACGCATACCGCCGAGCAAGTGCGTGAGGCGACGGCGGGAGGTCCCGACTATGTGGGATTCGGCCCGATTTTTCCAACCGCGTCGAAAGCAGACCATGAGCCGGTTGTCGGAGTGGAAGGCCTTTGGCACGCTCGGCGGTTGACGCCGCTCCCGATGTTTGCCATCGGCGGCATTACGATCGCCAGTGCGGAAGGCATCATGCAAGCAGGCGCGGACGGGATTGCGGTCATGTCGGCTGTCTGGGCAGCGCCGGATATTGCTACCGCCGTGAATGTGTTTATAGACCGGATTGCACGAGCGACTCGGCCAATGAGTGAATAGCCGGCTCCTGCGTGATCTTGCCCACTCCTGCCATCCAATCCAGTCGGCACGCCGATTGATAGGGGATTGGTCCAAAGACAGGCACTCCGCTTCGCTCTCGGATCAAGTTGGCGGTCGATTCACTTTGCTCGTGGTTTGGGGTAGGGAGCAGCTGATTCAGCAGAATGCCGACAACGGGAATTGCCCGCTGCCGTAATGCCTCGATCGTCAGAAGCGCATGATTGACGCCTCCCAACGCGGTACGCCCGACGACCAAAGCCGGCAAGTGGAGGGAGGCAATCATGTCGCGGACATCCATCTTGTCTGAGACAGGCACCATGACCCCTCCGACACCCTCCACCAAAATACAATCCTGATCGTTCGCGAGGATATGAAACGCCGCTGCAATACGATCCATCTCAATCGTCACTCCTGCTGCACGGGCGGCATCCAATGGAGCAAGCGGCATAGAAAAGCGGTAAGGGTTCACGAGATCGAGGGCAACCGTTCCCTCTATGGCATTCAGCAAGCGGGATGCATCCGAGCCAAGTTCCTCCGCGTCCAAGCAGCCTGTCTCAATCGGCTTCATGACCCCAACACGAACCCCGCGCTGCTTTAGGCAAACCGCCAATGCAGCAGTGGCGACTGTTTTCCCGACTCCCGTATCGGTCCCCGTGATGAAACAGCCGTGGTTGTGCCGCAATGAGAACTGCTGAATCATGACAGACGGCTATCCAGATTCCAGACTTGTCCGGACATGTCCTGCGAAGTCGCTAGATGAACGATGGAGCAAGCGATGTCCTCGAGGGTCGGAGTCCGTCCCAACATATGATCATTGATCTCCGCCTCGCTCGGCATGGCAGTACCGGATAATTCTGTCTTGTGCCAACCGGGCAAGACAGCGTTCACCCGAACATTGTGCCGGCCCCACTCTCGCGCCGCCACTTTGACGAGTCCCAGCAATCCGGCTTTCGAGGCGGCGTAGGCTGATTGACCGACATCGCCATGCAAACCTGCATAGGAGCTGACGACGACGATGGATCCGTCGCCTTGCTCGATCATTTGTCTGCCGGCTGATTGAACGCAATGAAAAGTCCCGGTGAGATTCGTGGCCAGGATGTTGCCCCATTCCTCTGAAGTGAGGCGTAGGAGAAGACGACTGGCCGACACACCGGCATTGCATATCATGACATCGAGTCGACCGTAGGAGGCTACCACGTTCTTGATCATTAGCTCGACCTGCATAGGATCACGGATGTCCGCTTGATGCGTCATCGCTTCGCTGCCGTCCTCAGCCATGAGCGCAATCGTGTGCTCAGCCTCCGCCTTGCGTTCACGGTAATGGACACCGACCTGCCAGCCGGCACGTGCGAATGCGAGGCATAAGGCCCGACCGATACCTCGTGATCCTCCGGTGATGAGGACGGTACGTGCTCTACGGTCCTGTGCCAAGTCGGTTCTGTTCGGGGCTTGAGTGAGTCTGGACATCAGAGGTGGCGATATTACGGGAATCCCCAAAGACAAGGCAACGAGGTCTTCCGCGACGCTTGCTGGGAGTCAAGACGTTGTGTTATGCGTAAAGCAACCGTGGAGGAGATCTATGCCGTGTCTAGTCGGCCGTCATGCGTTCGCGCACATCGCTTCCGTCACTGTCTGGGCTCTCATGATCGTTGTCCCGACGAACGTCTGGGCCCTTGAACCTCCTGCCGGTCACGAAAAGGAACGAATTGCCAACGCCGAGGATTATTTCCCCGATAGCCCGGGAATGCAATGGCGGTATCGTGGGGAAGTGATGGAAGGGCCGCTCCAGACCATTGCGCGAAATGGATTTGTGAATGTGTCCACGGTCAAAGGAACGGACAAGATCAAAGGTGTCACCGTCAAGGTGTTCCACGATACGAACCCCGGTAACCATGGCCCATCCGATAGTTATTACCGGAAGGATGTCGCAGGGATCGTCTACTATGGCTCTGATCCCGGCACACCGCTGGAGAAACAACTGGTTCCCTATCAGATTGTTCGGTTTCCTATCGAGATCCCCTCCTCCTTTCAACAGTTCAATCGAAAGGGGCTCGATTTCGGCAGCGACCTCGATGGCGACGAACAGAACGAGCAGGCCGATATGGAGGCCGTCGTCACCGCCATGGGTCGAGAGTCCGTGACCGTTCCGGCCGGCACCTATCCGGATGCCATCCGGGTTGAGGCGCGTATGACCATGCGGATTACGTTGTCCGGTAATCGCCGATCAGCGGTGGGGTCGGATGTCATGACGGCGTGGTTTGCGAAAGGGGTCGGGTTGATTAAGTATGTCGAACGGCAGGAACTGCCGCCATTGAAAAGCGACCGGGGAATGGTGACGGAAATCACCGAAGAGTTGGAGTCCATGTCCACGACGCCGCAGACGAGCCGAATTCCTTAATAGGCCTATTCCCATTCTGATGGGGCGAATCCCCGCCGCAACGTGTTCTCGCTCACGACGCGCGCAATCATAAACTGGCTCAAATAGTCTTCTCCACCCGCCTTCGCCCCGACTCCTGAGAGACGATGTCCGCCGAATGGTTGCCGGTTTACGAGTGCGCCGGTAATTGGACGGTTGATATAAAGATTCCCCACGTCAAACTGAAGTCGAGCAGCCCGAATATTTGCCGGACTCCGGGAGTAGACGCCTCCCGTCAATGCGTAGGATGTGTCATTAGCGATGTCAAGGGCCTCTTGAAATGACCGTGCCCGCATGACGACAAGCACCGGCCCAAAAATCTCATCCTGAGCAAGCCGATGAAACGGCTGAATATCGGCGACGATCGTCGGCGTAACAAAATAACCAGGCTCCTGCTTCCGCCCCATGACGACAATTCGACCTTCCTTCCTTCCAATCTCGATGTACTCTTCAACCTTTGCGAGAGCGCGCTCGTCGATCATGGGGCCCATCACGTTCGATGGATGTTCAGGCGGGCCGATGTGAAGACTCATCACGGCCTCCGTGAGTCGGCTGAGAAAGAGTTCGTAGACCGACTCGTGTACGACGGCACGCGAACAGGCCGAGCACTTCTGTCCCTGATATCCCGTAAAAGACTTCACCACGCCAGTGACCGCCTCGTCGAGATCCGCCGTTTCATCGATGATAATCGCATTCTTCCCGCCCATCTCGGCGATGACCCGCTTCAGCATACGTTGACCGGCAGTCACATGCGTACTCAGGCCTAACAGGTGCAGACCGACTTCCTTAGAACCGGTAAAGGCAATCACGTCGACGTCCGGATGCGTCGCCAATGTATGTCCGATATCGGGTCCGCCTGGCAGGACGTGAAGCACGCCCTCCGGTAGGCCGGCTTCTTTGAGCAGGTTCACCAGCAACAATCCGATGATGGACGATCGTTCGGATGGCTTGAACAGCACGACGTTGCCCGTGACGAGTGCGGCGGACACCATACCGGTTGGAATCGCGAGTGGAAAATTCCAGGGCGCAATGACGGCCGCCACGCCGCGCGGTGAATACAGTAGTTCGTTCAATTCGCCCGGCTCATGTCCTAACCGGCGCGGATGGCTCAGGCGTCGCATTTCTCGGGCATAGAACTCTAAAAAGTCGATGGCCTCTGCCACATCTGCGTCGGCTTCGCGCCATGGCTTACCGGTTTCGAAAATTTCCCAGGCGGCGAAGTCAAATCGACGCCGGCGCATCAGTGCCGCGGCCTTGATCATGATGTCTGCGCGCTCATCCGGCGTGTGGGATCTCCAATGAGACGCACGGGTTGTGGCGCTGTTCAGAGCACGTTGAACATCGCTGGTTGAACAGCTTTGGAGGCGGCCAATTATTTGGTCCGGTCGGCTCGGATTGCGTGAAACGAATTCAGGCCCGGACGGGCTGCCGCCTGTGAACGAACTCGCAAAGTGTCGGCCGAACTGTTTCTTGACACGGTCGATGGCTTCTTGCATGGCGGATCGGGAAGCGTCGCGGGAAAAGTCCGTGAGCGGTTCATTCACAAAGCGATCTACGGACACGGCGGGATCGCCCGATGGATCGGCCGCGCCATTGCCGCCAATGTCCGGGGACCCTGATGTCTGAAGAGGTGGATTCAAGAGCAGATCAAGCCGTTCCTTCTCCGAATATTCTTTCCGCAAAAAGGATTCATTAGACGTATTCTCCAACAGTCGCCGGACGAGGTACGCCATGCCGGGAATCAGTTCCCCAATGGGAGCGTAAATCCTCACGCGTCGCCCTGAGCTGGCCACGGCAGTTTGGTACGATTCAGCCATGCCAAACAGCATTTGAAATTCGTAAGCTTCCGGCGGAAGACCGCTGGCTTGAGCCAGCGCTTCGGCATGGGCTAGGCTCCGAAGATTATGCGTCCCAAACGCCGGTCGAATGACATTGATGTGCTCCAGTAACGTTCGGCTGAGCCGCTCGTAATGAGCATCCGTGTCGGCCTTCGATCGAAAGACGGGGATCGTCCACCCGCGCTGTTGGCTCCGTATCATTTCGGAGTCCCAGTAGGCGCCCTTGACCAAACGTACGGTGATCGGTGCGCCGCGTTGCTGAGCCCATCTCACCAGTCGATCCAAGTCTTCAGCCGAGTCGGTCAGATAGGCTTGCAGTGCAATGCCGGCATGCGGGTAGCTCCGATACGCCTTTTCGGAAAGGAGTCGCATGAAGGCGGTCAGAATGATGTCTTTGATCTCTACCTGCTCCATATCGAACGTAATGGCGGCGGGGATGGTCTGGGCCAGATCAAGTATGGGGCGAAGACGAGCGGCGATTGCCTGATAGGCGCCCTCGGGGTCGACGGGATCAAGCTGCGAATAGAGCGCGGACAGCTTCACGGAGAGATGGACGCGAGGAATGGTTCCGAGATGATCGCGTTCCAAGAGGTTGTCGAACGACCAGGTGGCAGTATCGCGACCAAGCAGGGTGAGGGCTTCAAGGCAACGCCTGCGATAGCGGTCGGCCTCGATTTCTGAGACGCTCGCTTCCCCCAGTAAGTCAATGGAGCAGGCTCGTCCGCTCTTCCAGAGTTGCGACAGCTTCGGCCCCGCATCTTGCACCGTCGTCCCGGCGATGAACATCCGGGCCATTTCTAGGATTTGTTGACGCAACGTATGGCCGGCGAGACGCGCGCCAAGTGTTGTGACGGAGGCGGCTCGAAGTCCCCATTGCAGGGGCGTGGCTAAGGTCCGGAGATCTTCAAAATATTCCGCGACTAGCTTGGTCACTTGACGATCGTCCTTCAAGGATGGCAAGAGGTCGATGAAACGAAACAGGCGGACCTTGAAGGCCTCATCCTTCATGCACCAGTCCAGCAGCGTATTCGACCACCATCGTCGATTGAAGAGGGTGGGCGCTAAACCGGCGGAGCGACCGGCGAGTTCATGAGCTATTCGGTCGATCGCCGATTCGAGATCGGGAACGCTATGTTTTTCAGTGACATTCGGGATTAGACGTGTCATCTCTTATAGTATACACTCACTGTGAATCCCCTTGAAAATTGCGCGACCGATCGATATCATAGGCGCCAATTTTTCTGCCTGATCGACTAACTTAAATTCCATAGTCACTGGAGGGTAAGAGTGGAGCAACCGCAATTCAAAACGGACTACCCAACGATTGTCCTCTTTTTCACCATGACGGTGGCGACTGTCATTGGTGTGCCGCTGTTTGGGTACGTCTACGGATTTTCCGCACTCGATTGGACCATGTTCGTGCTGCTGTATCTGGTTACCGGTCTCGGTATTACCGTCGGCTACCATCGTCTGATCTCGCATCGAAGTTTCGAATGCAAGCCGTGGGTGAAGGGCTGTCTCCTCATAGCGGGCGGCTGGGCCCTCGAAAACTCGGCCTTGCGATGGTGCTCCGATCATATTCGGCATCACGCGCGCTGCGATGGACAGGAAGACCCCTACAATGCGACCAAGGGGTTTTGGTATAGCCATTGCGGATGGTTGTTTACCAAGTCGCCCTATCGGGAAGAAAAATATGAAAGGACGCTGAGGAAAGATCCCCTGATCATGTGGCAGGATCGGTATTACTTGCCGATTGTCTTATCAGGATTGGCGCTGCCGTTTGTCGTGGGATTTCTCTATGGCGGCTGGATGAGTGGACTCAGTTGTTTTATCTTGGCCGGTGTAGGGCGTACGTTTTTCGTGCTCAATTCGACTTTCTGTATCAACTCGATCTGTCATATGTGGGGGGCGCAGCCGCACGGGACCGGGGACAGCAGCCGTGACAGTTGGTGGATCTCTCTCATCACGTTCGGCGAGGGATACCACAACTATCATCACATGTTTCTCCGGGACTATCGCAATGGCGCCGAATGGTATCATTTCGATCCCTCGAAATGGCTGATCTTCACGCTGTCAAAGCTTGGATTGGCCTATAATCTTCAACGTCACGAGGCGTAGCCCCTCCTTATTCCTGCCCGGTTCAGGGTCCAGCATCTTGTCTCGTCGAAAATGGTTAGCGTATGATGAAGGGACAGGGGTGTACGCGGCGAAGGCCGCGCACACCCCGGTGCGATGTCAGTGTGATGGCCGTCTTGTTTAGATCTTGTTTAGATTCGGTAGGAAGGAGAGATTGTGGCAGAAGGTAATCCGGGGGCGACCGGACAGGCACAAGAGAATCTGATCCCTGGCGTCAAACACGTCATTGCGGTGAGCAGCGGCAAAGGTGGCGTGGGGAAATCGACGGTCGCTGTCAATCTAGCCGTCGCCCTTGGACAGTTGGGTGCGCGTGTCGGTTTGATGGATGCGGATGTGTATGGGCCCAACATTCCCATGATGATGGGAGTCACGCAGCCTCCGGAGCAGCAGGACGGAAAGATCAAGCCCGCCGAAAGCCATGGAGTGAAGTTAATATCGATGGGATTTTTCGTGGCCGAAGACACGGCAGTGGTCTGGCGTGGACCGATGATTCATACTGCGATTCAGCAGTTTTTTCGGGACGTCGTCTGGGGGGAACTGGATTATCTCCTGATTGACCTGCCCCCGGGGACTGGGGATGCACAATTGACCATTTCACAACTGGTGCCATTGAGCGGTGCCATCACAGTCACGACACCACAGGAAGTCTCGCTTCATGACGTGCGCAAAGGGATGATGATGTTTCAAAAGGTGAATGTTCCCTTGTTGGGCATCATCGAAAATATGAGCTATTACGTCTGTGCGCACTGTGGGACTCGGGATGAGATTTTCTCTCATGGTGGCGGCCAGCGGGCGGCCGAAA
Source organism: Nitrospira sp. Nam74 (assembly GCF_965152615.1). NCBI lineage: Bacteria > Pseudomonadati > Nitrospirota > Nitrospiria > Nitrospirales > Nitrospiraceae > Nitrospira > Nitrospira sp. Nam74. Next base: position 1,738,936 of record NZ_OZ224220.1, read on the forward strand.
AACTGGGGATTCCATTTCTCGGTAATATCCCCATCGATCCGGCGATCCGTGCCGGGGGGGACACTGGAATGCCGCTCGTTGTAGCCGATCCCGATTCACCCCAATCGAAGGCGTTCAGAAGTATTGCCCAGAAGATACAATCTGGACTCGGCGCCGGATCGGACACAAGCGCCGGTTCATCAACAATTGAAAGTCTGCTAAAAAAAATCAAGCGGCCACTCTCGAACGGATAACGCGGATAGAGTGCAGCGCATCATAATGTGGAGGAGCTGATGGCGGATTTTACACGAGTGGCTGGAGTGGATGATGTCAAGCCCGGGACCGGCATGGTGGCCGAGATCAATGGGCAGGCGGTCGCGGTTTTTAACGTAGAGGGGACGTACTATGCTGTCGATAATACGTGCGTGCATCGCGGGGGACCCCTCGGTGAAGGGGAGCTTGAGGGCGACGTGGTGACCTGCCCTTGGCACTCCTGGCAATTCAATGTGAAGACGGGTGTCTCGGTCAATAATCCGTCAGCCTGCGTGAAGACCTACCAGGTGAAAGTCGAGGGACCAGATATTAAGGTCCTGCTCTAGGGCGGTCTGTCTCAATCGTTCTTTCCTCGCTCAGTTACAGGGCAGTCACGAATCGGTTCTCTGCTCAACTCTTTAAGCGATGGCGTTTGGTGCTGTCGTGTGCCAACTAGCACACCGCGCGCAGCCTTATCTCATCTTGTGTCCCCTTGTGCCATCCGGCATAATGACGTGGTGGAATCGGACGATCTCCTATCCCTCTACCGCCAAATGCTGCTCATTCGCCGATTCGAAGAAAAATCGGCGGAAATGTATGCGCTCGCCAAAATTGCCGGCTTTCTGCACCTCTACATCGGGGAAGAAGCGGTCGCTGTTGGCGCCATTGCGTCGATACGGCCGGATGACTATGTGATCAGCGCCTATCGAGATCACGGCCATTGTCTTGCCAAAGGATCCGATTCGGGCAAGGTTATGGCAGAGTTGTTCGGAAAAGTAGGCGGCTTATGCAAGGGCAAAGGCGGCTCCATGCATTTGATCGATGCTGACCGGCATTTCATGGGCGGGTACGCGATTGTCGGCGGCCATCTACCATTGGCAACGGGATTGGCCTTTGCTTCCCAATACCAGAAGAGGAATCAAGTTGTGCTGTGTTTCTTTGGAGAGGGAGCCGTCCCAAGCGGACAAGCCCACGAGGCATTCAATCTCGCTGCACTCTGGAAATTGCCGGTGATCTTTATCTGCGAAAACAATCGCTACGGAATGGGTACGCCGGTGCAGCGCGCCGTGGCCTTGTATTCGAATCTGACCGATAAAGCTCGTTCCCACGGGATCGAGGCGACACAAATGGATGGGATGGATGTCTTGGCGGTGCGCGAAGGCATGCGTAAGGTCGTGGATCGCGTACGCCAAGGTCAGGGACCGCATTTTATCGAGGCGGTGACCTACCGCTTCATGGGACATTCAATGGCTGATCCTGCGCACGGTCATTATCGAAGCAAAGAGGAGGTTGAGAAGGAACGCAAGCGTGATCCGTTGGTTATATTGAAGCAGACGATGGTGGACGCACATGGCATAAGTGAGGACGAGTTCAAGCGCGTGGAACGAGAGGTAGCTACCGAGGTGACCGCCGCAGTCAAATTTGCCGATGACAGTCCGTTTCCGGCGAAAGATGAATTGTATACCGACGTCTATATGAGCTCCTAGGCGGTGGCAAGCATGATGATGTCTTATCGCGACGCCTTGAATCAAGCTATGCGGGAAGAGATGCGTCGTGACGAGAAGGTATTTTTGATAGGCGAAGAGGTCGGGTACTATCAGGGGGCATTTAAAGTCAGTAAAGGATTCGTCGAAGAGTTCGGCCCGAAACGGGTGCTCGATACGCCAATCACAGAGGCCGGCTTCACGGGGCTTGCCATCGGTGCCGCGATGGCCGGCTTGCATCCCATTGTAGAGTTAATGACGTTTAATTTCGGGATTCTCGCGATGGATCAGATCGTGAACAACGCCGCGAAGATCCGGTACATGTCCGGCGGACAATTGTCCGTTCCTATTGTTATTCGCGGACCGGGCAGTGCGGCCCACCAACTCGGTGCGCAGCACTCTCAAAGCTTGGAAGCCTGGTTCGCCCATGTGCCGGGGCTCAAAGTCATCGTCCCGGCGACGCCGCATGATGCTAAGGGTCTGCTAAAAAGCGCCATCCGCGATCCCAATCCGGTCATTTTTATCGAAGCACAACTGCTGTACGGCACGAAAGGCGAAGTGTCGGACGGAGACTATACCATTCCCATTGGTCGTGCGGACGTGAAGCGCAAGGGACGTGACGTGACAGTCGTCGCGTATTCAAAGATGTTGTTACTGGCGTTGGAGGCGGCGGAGGAACTTACTCGCCAAGGCATTGATGTCGAGGTCGTCGATCCGAGAACATTGAAGCCGTTGGACGTGGATACCATCGTCGCATCGGTCAAAAAGACGGGACGATTGGTCGTTGTCGAAGAAGGATGGCGCTTTGCAGGAATGGGCGCTCAAATCGTGGAGACCGTCTATAGCGCCGCGTTCGATTATCTTGATGCACCAATTGTGCGTGTCACGGGCGAAGATGTTCCCATTCCGTACACTCGATCACTCGAGGATCTCGCTATTCCGGATCGGGCCCGTATCGTGCGGGCCGTTCAAACGCTCCTCGCCCGAGCATAGCGTAGAAAGGAGAACGCATGGCAACCGCAGCAACCACATCGGTGACGCCGCGTCACATTGAAGTCACTGAAACATTGGTACGGTTATATGTTTTTCTCGCGAACTATTTGGATCGATGTCTCAATGAGGCCGCGCGCCAAACCTATCCGGAAGCGGAGCTTCAGAAGCATCTCGCCGAGACGATCGCCAAGCTGTCCGAGATTCTGACTATTAATCGAGTCGTAAAGACGAAAGTACAGGAGGAGTGCGATCGAACAATTGCACTGGGATCCGCCTGCTTGCAGGCCGGGGCCACGGGAGCTATGGCCGAGGATATTAAAGCTGCGCGGGCAGTCTTGCAGAACAAGACGATTGCGTTGAGCGATTTACTCGCGGTATTCAGATCGATCTGAATACTGGGTCCAAGAGTCAGAAAGTCCGAAAGGCCCACACGTCGCCAAGTCGAGACGTAAACCTTTCGATATTATAACGTTATGGCTATGTTCGAGAACGTTGAAAAGCATCAAGTCGCGGGCCTTGATGAAAAAGAGCGGGGGTTTAATCGTCAGATCGACGTGGAACGGACCGACGCGTGCTACCGCGCCATTCTGCGGTATGAGCAAACACTGGTAGAAACGGCAGCATGCGACACGTCTGTGCAAGCCGTCGACGAATTGGTACGCATGCTACGTGACCGCGGCTATACCCAGCTGCGCAGTCGATTAAATTTTAAGGGGGCGGCTTATCTAGGAACCCAAGAGCCGTGGATTGAATATCCGGATCCTCATGGGCCGGCTGAGTTCCCTGAGGGGCCGGTACCTGAACAGTTGGCGCGCCGAACAGGCTGGATCGGGCGAGTGTTACAACTATTCCGGTCTTAAGTCTCAGTTGTTGATATGCCAAATGTAAGAGAATGATCAAAACGGTCATTCAAGAAGGCCTCAGGCGAAGTTAAAGCCGCAGGCGCAGCCTCTGAGCTACATCGAGGACTTTAACGAGACGAGACCGTAGCCTTGGGAAGGGGCACGTCCATGAGGAAAAGAGCCGTCTCGGCTCGGCGTGGGCGGGTGAAGTGAGCGCCTGAGGTGGGTGGGTGTAATAGGGCCGTCTTCAGCATTCTCCCGGGAGGAAAGTATGGCGACGCGTGTTGTGATGCCCAAGCTCACCGATACCATGGAAGAAGGCGTCGTGCTGGGATGGAAAAAGTACGAGGGTGATCAAGTGGCGGCCGGAGACGTTCTTGCGGAGATCGAGACGGACAAGGCGGTCATGGATCTGGAAGCCTTCGGGTCGGGAACACTGAGGAAGGTTTTGGCCGGTGAAGGGCAAACGGTCAAGTCGGGCGCATTGATCGCGCTGATCGCAGAGCCTGATGAGGATATTGATTCAGCGATGAATGAGGCCGTCGCGCCTGGACAGACCGCCGCGCCCGAGCAAAAGCCGAAGCCTTCCACCGAAGTCAAACCGGAGATACAACCCCAACGAGGACAACCCGAGGCGAAGGACGACAAGAAGGCGAAAGAAGCGGAACATACTCAGGAGGCCCAGGTCAAAGCATCGCCGCGCGCAAAAGCGCTTGCATCGGAGCGTGGTATTGATTTGCGAACCATCAAGGGGAGTGGGCCTGACGGACGGATTATTGAACGCGATCTTCCAGAGGCCAAGCCGGGTGCTTCGGCGGCCGCGACTGTTGATCGTCCACTGAGCCAGATGCGGAAGGCCATTGCCCGTACGCTGGTCCAAAGTAAGGCGCCCGTTCCGCATTTTTATCTGACCGCCGAGATTGCTATGGACGAGGCCGAGCGGTTGCGTCATCAGTTGAAGCGGTTGTATAAGGTCCATCCAAGTGTGACGGATCTGCTCATCAAGGCGGCTGCGCTCGCGCTGACGAAACATCCGGAGATCAACGTGTCGTTTGCCGGTGAGACCCTTCGCCAGCATGGAAGCATCGATATCGGCATTGCCGTCGGTCTGGACGATGGTTTGATTACTCCGATTCTGCGAAATTGCGTGTCAAAGACTCTTGACCAGATTTCCAGCGAAGCGAAAGAGTTGATCGATCGTGCTCGGAACAAGCGATTGCAACCCCACGAGTATGAAGGCGCGACGTTTTCGATTTCGAACCTCGGAATGTTTGAAGTCGAGAATTTTATTGCCGTGCTCGTACCGCCGCAAGCCGCTGCGCTGGCAGTCGGTGCGATTCGGGACGTGCCGGTCGTCGACAATGGCGCGGTGAAGGTCGGCCGACGTATGAAAGTCACCTTATCATGCGACCATCGTGCGCTCGACGGCCTGCAAGCCGCCAAGTTTCTCCAGCACGTTAAGGCGGTGCTCGAGGCTCCCCTTCAACTTGTGCTAGGAGATGGTTCACGATGAGCTTCGTGCCGCTCCATGAAATTCGTTCGGCAGTGCGACGATCTTCTGATGAACTCATGCCTGCATCGGACGCGCGGACGGGGCGGCTGCCGCCATGGTTCAAGGTGAAGATCCGGCAAGGCCCCGACTACAAAGACATTCGCAGCACGATGGACCGACTCGGTCTCCACACGATTTGCGAAGAAGCGCGATGTCCGAATGTCTGGGAATGTTGGAATGCCCGCACGGCCACGTTTTTGATTTTAGGCGATATCTGTACGCGTCGATGCCACTATTGTGCTGTCACCACTGGACGGCCGCTTGGCTTAGATCGCGAGGAGCCGTGGCGGGTGGCTCAAGCGGTGCAGGCTCTTGGGCTTCGCCATGTCGTCATTACTTCAGTGAATCGCGACGAGCTAGAAGACGGCGGCGCTGAAATCTTTGCCGAAACAATTCGGCAGATCCGCCATTCGATTCCAACCTGTACGATAGAGGTTCTCATTCCTGACTTTGAAGGTAATTACATTGCCTTACAAACCGTAATAAAAGAGGCGCCTGGGATAGTGAATCACAACATTGAAACCGTCAGGCGCCTCTTTCCATCGATCAGGCCCCAAGGCAAATACGATCGCTCTATCGAACTTTTGAACCGGGCGAAACGCCTCGGTGCACGGACGAAATCAGGCCTGATCGTCGGGATGGGCGAAACGCTTGAAGAAGCACGGGACGTGATGCGAGACTTGCGTGCGGCCGGTTGCGACATCATGACTATCGGTCAATATTTGCAACCTACCAAAGACCATCTTCCGGTCAACCGGTTTTACCATCCCGATGAGTTTGCCGCCTTAAAAGAAGAAGGCCTGGCCATGGGCTTTCACCACGTTGAGTCAGGCCCACTCGTCCGTAGTTCTTATCATGCCGCTCACCAGGCCTCTTAGGTCTCGCAGAATGTGCAAAAAGGCTTATTGCACCCTTTCTCCCAATGGCGCACCAAGACGCGGCCCCTGCCAACCGATATCTATGGGCGTCTAGCATCTCGTGATACAGCGCATATATTCCTTCAATTGACTCTCTTCCGACCCGCCCATATAATGACTCGATTGATCGATTGTCTGTCTTCCCACGGCTCAATGACCACGTTTTCAAAGGACAATCTGGCTCAGCGGCTCAACGGATTCACGGCCCGTTTACGACATGCGTTTGCCATGATGCCGGAGGGTCAGCCGCTGTCGGCTGATGATATGGCGCTGCTTGAACAAGTTGCCGATGCCGTGATTCGTCGCCGCATGGTGACCCCGGCGCTAGTATTTTTAGAGTCAATGGGACCGATGAACTTTCTTGGCAGCCAAGCCCTGCACTTCTTCACCCCACTACTTGATGTCGTATTTCCTCAACGTGACATTGAGCGCGTCGCCCTGCTTCTCGAACGGCGCGATACGCTCACACGGCTGGCGGCAATCATCGAGAGTCGAGCTGACGCACAGCAGGCCGCGAATCGACGATGAGTTCTGCCGCGCCGCCCGATCGCTCACTTCAGACCATCATTGCGACCGATTGTGGCAGTACGACCACGAAAGCCATCCTGATAGAAAAGACGCCGGACGGCTATCGTCAGACCTATCGCGGCGAAGCGCCGACCACGGTGGAAGCGCCCTTTGAAGATGTCACGCGCGGCGTCCTGAATGCCATCGCCGAGGTAGAAGAACTGTCCGGTCGGAAGATTCTCGACGGCGAAAAGATCATCACGCCGAGTGGGGCAGGTGGCGATTCGAAGAGCGGCGTGGATATTTATATCTCCACCAGCAGTGCCGGCGGCGGGCTGCAGATGATGGTGGCCGGCGCGGTGCAAAGTATGACCGGCGAGAGTGCGCAGAGGTGTGCGTTGGGCGCTGGTGCGATCGTGATGGACGTGCTCGCCTCCAACGACGGTCGGCTGCCACATGAGAAGATCGAGCGTATCCGCTCTCTTCGTCCCGATATGATCTTGCTATCGGGCGGGACAGACGGCGGAACCGTCACACATGTCGTCGAGATGGCAGAATACATCGCGGCGGCAGAACCGAGGCCCCGCCTGGGCATGTCGTATAACCTGCCGCTGATTTATGCCGGGAACAAGGATGTGCGGCCCCGGATCCAAGAGATTCTCGGAGAGAAGACGGCCCTCACGATTACGGAGAATATTCGTCCCGTGTTGGAGCGCGAAAACCTTGCGCCGGCCCGCAATAAAATCCACGACCTATTTCTCGAGCATGTCATGGCGCAGGCTCCGGGATACAAGAAACTGATTTCGTGGGCAGGAGCACCTATCATTCCCACACCCGCCGCCGTCGGCATGATTATGGAGAGCCTTGCGCGGCGCGACGGGATCAATCTAATCGGCGTGGATATCGGTGGCGCGACGACCGATGTCTTCTCGGTGTTCAATGGGGTATTCAATCGGACGGTCAGTGCGAACCTCGGGATGTCGTACAGCATTTCGAACGTCCTTACGGAGGCGGGCTTGCCGAATATCATGCGGTGGGTGCCGTTCTCGATCGAAGAGCAGACCCTCCGCAACCGCATCAAGAACAAAATGATTCGACCGACCACCATTCCCCAGACGCTGGACGAACTCCAAATCGAACATGCCATTTCTCGGGAGGCGTTGCGGCTGGCCCTGGATCACCACAAATCCTTGGCGACCGGATTGAAAGGCGTTCAGCAGGAGCGGACCATCTCGGATATTTTCGAACAGAAGGGGTCGGGAGCCACGCTCATCGATATGCTGAAATTGGACCTGATCGTGGGAAGTGGCGGAATCTTGTCCCATGCGCCGCGCCGCGTGCAATCCATGCTGATGATGGTCGATGCGTACCAGCCATTGGGAGTCACGACCCTCGCGGTCGATAGTATTTTTATGATGCCCCACCTCGGTGTCTTATCGACCGTGAACGAACAGGCCGCCACGGAAGTGTTCGTCAAAGATTGCCTTGTCTACCTCGGCACCTGTGTGGCTCCGATCGGGCAGGGCAAGGACGGCGAACGTTGCCTGGAATACACCATCACGTTTGAAGGAAGTCGACCGCCGGAGAGCGGGACGCTGGCCTTCGGCGAACTCCGACTGATTCCACTGACAGCCCATGAGCAGGCCAAGATCGAATTGCGTCCTGCAAAGGGTGTCGACGCGGGCGAAGGGAAGGGCAATGCGAGCACTCGTCCCGTCAAGGGCGGCGCGGTCGGGCTCCTACTAGATGGTCGAGGCCGGCCGCTCCAATTGCCTACGGATCCACAGACCCGCGTTGCAGCTCTGACTCGTTGGTATAAGGCAGTGGAGCTATATCCGAAATGAATCGGAAATTCGTAGCATCAGGTCCAGTCTGCTCAAAAAGGCTTTCCCGCAAGGCCGCAGAGAGCTTGGACCCGAGCTTGGACCCCCAGCGTACGAGTTGGTACGTGAAGAATTCATGCGACTGAGAACCCTGTTGGAAGGCTTTTTCAGCAGACTGCTATGGGACATTCGTATACACCAGGCTTAACCGTCACCGAGCGCACCGTGACACGCAAACGGCGGTTGCTCCCGATCCCGGGCACGGTCCTCGTTCAAGTAGGCGACCGGGTTGGGTCGGAGACAATAGTGGCGCGAACGGAATTGCCTGGCAAGGTGCATCCGCTCAATGTGGCGAACCTATTAGGCGCGGCCCCCGATGAAATTCACGAATACCTCATCAAGAAAACGGGGGAGGCGGTTCGGCGCGATGAAGTCGTGGCAGAGAACAAACCGCTCATAAAATGGTTCAGGACGGAAGTGCGTTCGCCGATCGACGGCACCATCGACTCGGTCTCGACCGTCACGGGTCAGGTGCTCCTTCGTGAACCTCCGCGATCGTTGAATCTGCTGGGATACATCGATGGCCGCGTCATCGAAGTGCATCCGAAACAAGGCGTGACGGTTGAAACCGCCTGCACGTTGATCCAAGGCATTTTTGGAATCGGCGGAGAAACGTGGGGTGAGCTGACCATGGCGGCGGAGGCCCCGGATGAGATCTTAGCTCCGGCAAAACTGTCGCCCGCCATGAAAGGCAAGATTGTCGTCGGGGGCGCGTTTTTGGGCGCTGACACAATGAAGCGTGCTCGGGAATGCGGTGTCGCTGCCTTGGTCATCGGGGGAATTCATGATAAAGACCTACGTGAATTATTAGGGTATGATCTGGGTGTGGCGATTACCGGTACCGAACGTGTCGGCTTCACCTTGGTAATTACGGAAGGATTCGGCACGATCCCGATGGCTGCCAAAACCTTTAAGCTATTGCAGGCACATGCCGGACAGAAAGCTTCGATCTCCGGTGCGACCCAGATTCGCGCCGGTGTCATCCGGCCTGAGATTATTATTGCCACCGATCAGGCGGCCGGTCCCCAACCAGCTATGCCTGCAAGAGGGGGCGAGGAAGAGGGTCCGACCGGTCTCAAGATCGGCGATCACGTGCGTATTATCCGCGATCCACTCTTCGGGCGCCTGGGGCAGGTCGTCGCATTGCCGCCCGAGTTGACGAAGATCGAGACTGAAAGCGACGTCCGTGTGCTTGAAGTGCAATTCGCGGACAAGGCCGTTGCGACGATTCCTCGCGCCAACGTGGAAATTATCGAAGGGTGAAGTTTCTGGTCAACGTCTCAAGCCAAGTGCTCACGCGATGGACAGGTCATCTTCTCCCGGCGCTTGTCCTCATCGTTGTCCCTGCCATTACGTTCTCACAGCAGCCCGTACAGCCACCTCAAGGCGTGAAAGCGTTTGATACCCCCAGCGATGCCGGGGGTTCCATCACCCTGGTCTGGTCCGCGGCACCCTACGACGGGCCGGACGTGCGTTACCAAATCCGCATGACCAATGGTGAGGACAAGGCAACGACTGAAGGCTCGAGTGGAAAGGTGCTTGCGGAGTTTCCCTCCGACACCCGTTATGTGCATGATGCAAAACTGCCGTGGTGGACACGGCCGGGGAAACCCGACGACCACTACTATGCCGTGAAGTCAGGCAAAGGCATTGAGCTGAAGAATGGCACGAGTTATTACTTCACCGTCTCGACCGTGAGGGGAGAGCAACGTGCCGATGCCCCAACAGTGCAGGCGGTTCCCGAGCCAAACTGGGTCAATTGGAATTCCATGAACAACCTCCTCGTCGTGCTCCTGTTCGGGGCCGTCGTAGTGGGATCCATCTACACCGCGAGACGGCGCGAAATTTTTTTGAGGCGTATCCCCGGATTGGATGCAGTGGATGAGGCGATCGGCCGTTCAACAGAGTTGGGCAAGCCGATTCTATTTCTTACCGGCGCAGGGGATATGAGTGAGCCGTCAACGTTGGCCGCCGCCGTTATTCTTGGCCGGGTCGCGAAGCGGGTGGCCTCCTACGAGACCGACTTACTGGTTCCGCATCGCGATCCGATTGTTATGGCGGTATGCCAAGAGATCACTAAACAGGCATACCTCGAAGCCGGGAAACCGGATGTCTTTAAGGAAGATTCGAATTTTTTCATTACGACCGATCAATTCAGCTATACGGCATCGGTCGATGGACTCATGCTCCGGAAACAACCGGCGGCGAACTTCTTCATGGGATCGTACTTTGCCGAGGCCCTCTTGCTGACCGAGACAGGAGCCAGCACCGGCGCCATCCAGATCGCCGGGACCGACTCCGACCATCAATTACCGTTCTTTGTCACGACGTGCGATTACACACTTATTGGTGAAGAATTGTATGCGGCTAGTGCCTATCTGTCGCGAGAGCCGGTTCAGGTAGGCACGTTGCGTGGACAGGACATCGGGAAAGGCATTGTCCTCGGCATGATTCTGATCGGCACGCTGCTGGCTACCGCGGGGGTGATGCTGAATGCGGAATGGCCGTCACTCGTGCTGGACCTGTTGAAGGATCTGAAATGAATTTTCTCCGACGCCAACTTCCGTTGATGATTACCTTCGTGATGGGCATTGTCTTCATCGCACAGTATTACATCCCGCATCCGGCGTCTGAAGAATTGCTGACCACCGTCAACAAGTGGCTCCAGATTATTGGCGGTTTTGCATTGATTCTCGGCGTGACGAGTTTATTTCATCAACATGCCGTCAAGATTCGTCGGAAGGAACCGGGGTGGGGCTATAGTTTCGTGCTCTATGCCGGGATGCTCGGCACCATTGCGGTGGGGCTGTGGGTGAACGGCAAAGAATCGATTAACGGCGGCATGACGGCCTTTGGATGGATCTACTCCTACACGATGGTCCCGCTCCAAGGCACCATGTTTGCCATACTGGCGTTTTTCATCGCCTCCGCCGCCTATCGCTCGTTCCGAGCGAGAAGTCGAGAGGCCGCCGTCCTACTGATTGCGGCCATCATCGTCATGATGGGTCGAGTGCCGCTCGGCGAATACCTCGTGCCGATCACCGGCGATATCACGCAATGGATTCTCAACGTCCTGAACGCCTCCGTCCGTCGCGCCATTTTGATCGGGGTCAGTTTGGGAGCGGTCGCGCTGTCACTGAAGATCATCTTTGGGATGGAGCGGTCGTATCTTGGCGGCGGCAAAGAGTAATGCTAGCAGGATGCTGAAAATGGCCACCAACTTTGTTCTCGGCTCGAAAAAATCCTCAACGTACCCCAGAGGGTACGCCTCCGGTTTTGTCTCGCCTGCGGCCGCGTTGGATGGCCATTTTGAGTATCCTGACGAGCCAAAGCAAAACGCAAATTTGACCATCACGGAAATTTCTAATTTTGAATTTTTAATTTTAAATTGCGAGGCGAAGGCATGAGTTTCGCCGAGCGGATGCTTCGCATCGATCGCCGGATTATCTTTTTGCTGATCGGCATCTGCACGTTAATTCCTTTGCTGTACCCGGTGGGGCTGGCCATCAAGGTGTCGTCGGAGGTGCGTGGGGTCTACGACTACGTCGAGGCTCTCCCCGAAGGCTCGGTATTTTTGCTATCGCTGGATTTCGACCCTGCATCGAAACCCGAGTTGTACCCGCAGGCCATCGCGTTGCTTCGCCACGCCTTCAAGAAAAACCTGCGAGTGATTGGGATGACGCTCTGGGTGTCCGGCACGGGCATGGCCGATCAGGTGGTCACGCAGGTCGCCAAAGAGATGGGCAAGACCAGCGGGAAGGACTACATCTTTCTAGGATGGAGCCCGGGCGTCAGTTCCCTCATCATCTCGATGGGCCAGGATCTCTACAAGGCGTTTCCCAGCGATTACTATGGAAATCCGACGAAAGATCTGGCGGTCCTGAAGGGCGTTCAGACGTTGCGCGACGTCAATTATGTCGTGAGCCTCGCGGCCGGAACCGCCGGCATCGAGACGTGGTATGTCTTCGGGAAAGACAAATACCGGTTTGAACTCGGCGGGGGCTGTACGGGCGTCATTGCGCCGGGTCTCTATCCCTTGTTACGCAGTGGACAGATCAATGGCTTAATCGGCGGACTGCGCGGCGCAGCGGAGTATGAGGTACTGATCGGCCAAAAAGGCCGCGCGGTGGCCGGAATGGATGCTCAGTCCGCGACGCATTTTGCGATCATCGGCCTAGTCATTCTCTGCAACAGTTTTTATTTCCTCATTCGCAGCGGCAAACGAAGAGGTGAGGCATGAGCTTTGAGATGATTCTCGGCGCATGGGTCGCCACTGGCCTCACTCTTTTTATCTTCAGCTTCCTGTACAGGGACAATCCGCTCTTCAAGCTCGCCGAACATTTATACGTCGGCATTTCAGTCGGGTATACGATCGTCAAAGCGTATGACACGGTCGTCGTGCGGCTCATTTACGAACCGATGGTCAAGCAGGGCGATTGGTCGTTGTTGTTGCCGCTGGCCATCGGTCTGTTGATGCTGGCCCGGTACGCGCCGAAGGCCGCCTGGCTGTCTCGAATCGCTTTTGCGTTTGTGGTCGGCGTCGGGTCAGGGCTAGCGATTCCTCGCGTCATCTCTTCCTATGTGCTGAAGCAAATCGAAGATACTGTTCGACCGCTGGTGTCGATGGGCTCGGACGGCCTGACGTTCACGGCGAGCCTCTTGAGTCCGGCCAGTAATCTAAACGCCATCATCCTGTTGATCGGCGTCATCACCGTCCTGTTTTACTTCTTTTTCTCAGTCGAGCATACGGGACCCGTGCATCTCGCGGCGAGAACCGGCGTCATGTTTCTGATGATCTCCTTTGGAGCCGCCTTCGGGTACACCGTGATGGCCCGCATGTCTCTTCTCATCGGTCGCCTGGGCGATCTCATTGAATACGGCAGCCCGCAATATGGCAGCGCCACCGTGGTGCTCGGGCTGGTCACCATCGTCCTATTGATCGTCTGGAGCCGCCGCCAGAAGGAACATCCTTCCGACCAGCCTGAAGTCTAGCCTAGATAGTCATGCACGCCTGCTGCGATAGCCGATCCTCTCAACGGCGTTTCTCGTTCGGTGCCGCACTCAATGGCGGAGAGTTGCGGAGGACCCGCCGGCTCAGGTACCATCCTGATCGAGGAGTAATGTATTGCCATGAGTGAGTCACAGAAGCATTCGCCGCAGCCTCCACGATTGCGTAACTTGCAATTTTCGCCGATCAAGCAGCAGGACGAGCAGTACATCGTCCTCTGGGATCCCACCGGGCTGAGCGCTGAAAAATTAATCATTCCGCTGAACTATTTTTACTTGATGCAGTTTTTCGACGGCGAACATTCTCTCGAGCAAATTGGCGCCGAGTACTTGAAGAAGTTCGGAGAATTCATTCTGCCGGATCGAATGGCAAAACTGATTGCCGATTTGGATGAAAAATTGTTCCTCGAAGGTGAGCGCTTCGACACGGCGCGGAAGGCCGCCATTGAGGCCTATCGAGCGGCGCCGGTCAGGCCCGCTGCATATGCCGGGAAGTCCTATGCGGCTGAGCCGGAGCCACTGAAACGGGAACTCGAAGGGTTCTTCACCTCTAAGGAAGGTCCGGATTGGAAGCCGTCGCCTAATGCCGGCAAGGCCCTGAAAGGGATCGTTGCACCGCATTACGACCTGCGACAAGGCGGTCCCATCTATGCGTGGGCTTACAAAGAAGTGCAGGAAGCCGAGGTACCCGATCTCTTCGTGCTCATCGGCACCTGCCAGGCCGGCCTAGAACAGGGGTACGCGCTCACCGACAAGGATTTCGAAACACCGCTAGGCACGGTGCCCATTGATCGCCATGTGCTGGACCTTCTTCGGAAGAAAGGCGGGGCATCGTACTTTGACGAAGAGCTGAGTCATAAGAATGAGCATAGCCTCGAATTTCAATTGCCCTTCCTTCAACACACCGTAGGGATCAAAAAACCCTTTACCATCGTGCCAATTCTCACCGCATTTGCACCGGACGATCTCGCACATTCGGAGTTTCTCGAGAACGTCGAACGGTTCATTCGCACCATGAAGGACGCGCTGGCCGAATCCGGCAAAGCCGTCTGCTTCGTGGCCAGCGCAGAACTAGCCCATATCGGCTTGCGCTATGGCGACAATAAGCCTCCCACCGATTTTTCCTTCCATAAATGCATGCAATGGGACATGGAAATGCTGAAGCACGTCGAGCAACTGGATCCCGACGCCTTTGCCAGCTTCATTAGAAAAGAAGGCAACGCGCGTCGCATCTCCGGCTTCGCCGCAATCTATACGATGCTCAAACTGATGAAGGCGGAAAAAGGCGAGGTGCTACGCTACGACCGCGGCGTGACGGATCAGTTTAATTCGACGGTGACGTACGCCAGCGTGGTGTTCTACTAACAGGTCAGGCTGCTGAAAAAGATCCCCAACTGCGTTCTCGGGTCAAAACAATCCTCAACGTACCCCAGCGGGTACGCCTCCGGTTGTTTTTCGCCTGCGGCCTTGTTGGATGATCTTTTTGAGCAGCCTGTCATGATTTTGCACCCTCGGCCATCTCCGCTTCAAGGTAGAGCCACTCGGACCCATCTTAACGCTCCACGCCGGCTCATCGCATCTACTCACCGCTTTCCGAGTGATGTCATTGATGCATTGCTTGCGGCGTACAGTGAAATTGAGAACAACTATGCACTCCGGAAATGGAAAGCAAGTGAACTCGATGCAGGCCATTTCGTGGAGGCGGCGCGACGGATCATCGAACAAGCCTTGTTTAAATCACACACCCCGATTGGGAAGGAATTACCTGACTTTTCTGACGCTGAGCTCAAACGCTATGAACAGGCCTCCGGCGACGAATCTTTTCGCATTCTGATCCCTCGCATACTTAAAGCCGTTTACAATATCAGGAATAAGCGTGGGGTTGGTCATCTCGGCGTCGTATCTCCGAACGAAATGGATGCGACATATATACTCTACACCGTTAAATGGGTATTAGCAGAGCTCGTTCGTCTAACGTCGGGTGCTAACGTTAGGGAAATACAAGCGGCGGTTAACTCTATCGTTGAGCGCCATCTTACAGTTCTTTGGAAGCATGAAGGAATTGTAAGAATCTTAGCGAGCGGTTTGGCTACCCGCCAGGAAGTTCTTATTCTCCTGTATGATCGGAGTCCACAAGCCGAAGAGGAGCTTCGCTCAGTAGTCGAATATAAAAACGAAAGCAATTTCCGAAAAATACTCTCACGGCTCCACAAAGATCGCTTCATTGAATATGTCAGTACTATGGCGGTACACATCACCCCTAAAGGGGTGTTACAAGCTGAACAGGTATTGCTCAAGCTTCAGGAAAAGTGATGCCGGGCCAATAAAGGGGACTGTCTTATCTATTGAGCTAGTCTCAGCCGTGGCGGGGAGTTTCGGAGCGGCATCTGCAGCGCATGGCAAACCGCTCAGCGAAGCGAGGGGGTCCGCATCGCGGGCGGCACATGTCTGAGCGGCGGTCAGCACGCCGGAGTTTGAGCGCCAAGCAAGTTACCAAGCGTCGAGTGGTCCGCCGACGACTTGAGTGAGAGAGTCCCCATCACGGCTGCTCTTGCCATGGCTCTGTTTCTGATCTCAGTTACGCCGATCCGTGCGCTCCACTATCAACCCAGCAATTCTATCTCTATGAACATGGAAGAGTAGAGAGCCTGGGCGGAGCTGATCTGAAATGTCCGCCTAAGCTGGGCGCGTTCCCTTAGACTGCTCTATTTGCTCATCTGTCTTGGCGGGCTCACCAACGGCCACTGCGTCTTCGGTGGGAATGATGTGGGAGCCGCACTCACTGGCATAGACGGCGGTGAACTCGGCGCCGAAGAGTAAGACCTGCGAAGAGTAATACGCCCAGAATAGGATCATGACAAAGGACCCGGCGGCGCCATAGAGAGATACAATCGCACTTCTTCCGAGATATAGCACGATGAACTGCTTGCCGATGGTGAAGAGCACGGCGGTCACGATCGCGCCGGTCCACACATCGGACCAGGCCACCTTGGCTTTCGGTAGCAGCTTGAAGATCATGGCAAAGAGCAGCGTAATCACCCCGAAGGACACCAGCGAGATCACGGTTTGACCAAGAAGATCGGGACCGGGAATCCTGGATGAGAATGCCTGCCCGAAGGCGCTCAATCCGGCGCTGACCGCCATGGAGACGAGAAGTAGAAAAGCGGTTCCTAAGAGACCGAGGAGTGACAGGAACCGCTGTCTGACCCGTAGAAGGACACCCCCCGGAGATTTAGGTTCCACCCCCCAGATCGCGTTCAAAGCGTCTTGAAGTTGGTCGAAAGCGCCGGCTGCGGCAAAGAATAACGTGACGACGGCGGCACCTGTCGCAATGCCCCTCGATTCTGCACGTTGCCAGTTATCCAGCAGATCGTGGATGGCTCCGGCACTTCGTTCACCGATGAATCCTTCAATTTGCTTAATCAGATAGGGTTCGGCGTTCGGTCCGACGATGAGCGCCGCAATTTCAAGCACGACGACGATGAGCGGAATGACGGAAAACGTCGTGTAATAGGCAAGCGCTGCTCCAAATCGCAAGACCGGATCGTCGTTCCATTTCGAGACGGTTTTCTTAATGAGTGCCCGAAAGGTTCGCGGGTCCCGCAGGCTGAGACTGATGGGGGACGGCGTATATCTGCCGTGGCGCGGGGTTTCCTCCTCCTCGTCCGTTTGTCGCGGGCCCACGTATCACCATGATTGTGTGGCTCGAAGTATGTCTCCTCACTTTACGGAAGTTCCGAAACTAGCGGTAAGAGGGTCCGCCTGCAGATTCCCGTACAAAGCTGGCCTACAGTATGGAGTCGTCTTAAAGGGCACTAAACGACCGGCCTATTGAATGATTTTTATACGTAAGTAAAATAGGGGCACATTTAGCCTGCCTAAAGGAGGTTCTATGTTACTGTTCAGATACGCACCATCTATTTTTACCGCCGCGTTTCTCTTAGGAGGCTGCACATCAGTTGGAAACCTCGGCATTGTTACCAAGCCATCAGCAAATAATGTTGGTCTCCTAAGAAACGGTACTTCCTTTCAAGAGCTTGGGACGGTTGAGGCGACTGTATGCCGCCATTTCATTGTTGCGGTCATTCCATTCGGCAACTCTACATTTTCAAAAGCAGTAGAAAAGGCTCTTTCTGAAAGGGGCGGTGATGCGTTGATAAATGTCACCGTTTCAACAAGCCTGTACGGCTTCATTCCAATCTATAACGTGTACAGTTTCACCTGCACGACAGTAAATGGTGTTGCAGTGAAGTTTGCGGAAAAAGCTCGCAGCTAAAGAGTCATCCACCTCTGAATAGGAGGATTTATGTCCGTGTTTGGCTGTTTTGATCTGCGCCTTATTCTAGTTGTTTTTATGGCCACTGTATTGGCCGCTTGCAGCACTAAACATATCCCTATTAGTCCAGAACATGTGAAAGCGCTCCCGTCAAGGACCGTTAGCGTGGTGCACTACAACCCGGAGCCGTTCATGGTCTGGCGGGGAGAACAAAAAGCCAGAAGCGTTGCCTTAGGGTTCTTTGCCTTAATCGGAGGGGTGATTGAGGGAGGCATGCAACTGGCTGATGCTAAAGAAGAGGGAGCCAAATTCATATCACAGACTCAACTAACAGACCCATTACCCAAGTGCAGGCGCGTTTCTTAGAGGTTTGGCTGCCCGAATTAGGATTGAGAGAACTGACGGAGTCTCAATTAGCAGCCGATAATGATGAGGGGAGCCTCCAAAAAAGGTTCAGGACCGATTATGTGCTTGATTTCAAGACGACAGGTTGGGCGATTACATTCGTTCCAAGCGCATTTTCGAGCCAGGTGAAGACATTTCGGGCGATCTATGCAGCACGTGCGCGCTTGATTCGACTTCCTGAGAACACCGTCGAATGGGAGGAGGTGTGCACCTATGATCGAGACAGCAGTCTTACGCCTGTTCTGCCCCTTGCTGAGTTATTAGGCCCGGATAACGGTACGAAGGCAAAGGCTGCCATGCAGACATTGGCGATGAATTGTGCCGATTTGCTATGGCGCCAATTCTTTGGACGCAGCACAGGACCCGATTTACCTATGCCAACTTATTCAGTGAACGTTATTAAGTAACAGTCATGAAAAGGGCTGTGCCGATGAAGAAAGGAACGGCCGTGACGCTGCTGGGTTCTCTCCTTGCTGTCGGATCCGGCTGTAGTGCGACACCAAAGCCCACTAGTGATCTTCCCCCGAATTCATGGACACCGAGTTAAGACCGTCTCGCCATCGCTTCGAACTCGGCGGGGGATCGATAACCGAGGGTCGAATGACGGCGGGCCCGATTGTAGAAAACTTCCAGCCACTCAAAGATGTCCTGCTTGGCCTCCGCCCGTGTCCGATACCGTCGATGGTGCACGAGCTCCGTTTTCAATGTATGAAAGAAGCTTTCAACGACGGCATTGTCCCAGCAGTTGGCGCGTCGGCTCATACTGACTGTGATGCCCTGGGTCGTGAGCCGCGCGCGGTAGGCGGTGGCGGCGTACTGCGCCCCGCGGTCGGTATGATGCAGGAGTCCTTCCGCGGGCTGTCGGTGCCCCAACGCCATCGTCAGCGCTTCATGGGCCAACGCCTCCGTGAGCCGGCTGCCCATCGCCCAGGCAATGGCCCGGCGCGAGTAGAGATCCAGCACAATGGCCAAATACAGCCAGCCCTCCTCGGTCCAGACATAGGTGATGTCCCCCGCCCAGACCCGATTAGGCGCGGCCACGGCAAACTGACGATTGAGCGTGTTCGGGGCCACGGGATGCGCATGAGCAGAATCCGTCGTGGCCCGCCACTTCTTCACCATCTTGGCGCGGATGGCGTGCGCCCGCATGAGCCGCGCGACCCGGTGTTCACCAACCCGGTGTCCGTGCGCTCGGAGCGTCGCATGGACCCGGGGGCTCCCGTACGTCTGCCGCGACTCGGCATGAATCACTCGGATCGCGGTTACCAGCTGCCGATTCTCCGCTCCGCGATGACTCTCCCGTCGAGACGCCCAGGCATAGTAGCCCGCAGACGAGATGGCCAGGGCCTGACACATCAACGTCACTGGAAAGCGGCCGGCATGCGCCCGAATGGCCCGGCATCTCATCGCGGGGCTTTCGCGAAGTATGCCGCCACACTTTTTAAAAAATCCCGCTCCTGCGTCACACGGGTGAGCTCCCGCGTGAGCCGCGCCAACTCCTCCTCGTGGGGCTTCCGACGCCCCTTCCCCGGAAAGGAGTCGGCCGGATCGCTGGCCAGTTCCTGCTTCCAGCGGCGCAGCACATTGGGCCGGAGGCCGAGGTCTCGCGCCACCTGGGCCACTGGATTCCGGCTCTCCGTCACGAGTTTGACGGCCTCGACCTTGAACTCTCGCGTAAATGATCGTCTGACTTTGCTCATCGTGCACACCTCAAAGGTTAGCATGATCCACCCTTTTCGAGGTGTCCACTAAATTGGGGGAAGATCGCTAGATACTATCAAGCGCGATGGGCAAAGCCTGTCGATGTCGTAAAATTACCGGGACTTAATGCCTTGGCAATGTACGGGTTTGAGATCACTAAGAACGAAGCACTGTATATCGAGGGATATGTACCTCGGACCTGGTGGGGGGAGTTATGCGCCCCTGGAGGAGAGACGACTGGCGTATGGCTAGAGCAAATGGGTCATCATAACCAGGGTGTCAATCACTACAGCTAAATCGTTCTTTGGGATAGGGTGTCAGAAGGACTGGACTGACCCTCTGTTGGACGAAATGTTTAAAAGCTTGAGAGGTGGCCCTGAGGTTAATAAGTGATCCCCAGGGATTTTAATTGGACCGTAACGTGATACTGATCCGGTCTGATTCCAATTTTCATTTAAGATAGCGTCCGTCACGTCTCCTTCTCCGTCTGCCTGCCTCGAATCTCCTCCATCAATCGCGGTGAGATCTCGCCGGCTTTTGAGAAGTCCTGTTTGGCGTTAGTGGGTTCGTTAAGCGCGAGGTATACGAGGCCGCGTGCCAGGTACGCTTCGGCATTCGTGGTGTCGAGTGTAATGGAGATGGAGGTATCGGTGAGGGCGCCGATCAGATCTCCAGTTTCGAGCTTAGCCAGGCCCCGCAATAGATATGGCTCGGCATAGCGAGGGGCGATGGAGACCGCACGGGTCGTATCCTCGAGCACGGCTTGGTATTTATGCAGTGTCAGTTCCACCCGGCCGCGCGCGGCATAGGCGTATTCATAGTTCGGGCTCAGTTCGATCGCGCGCGCCAAATCATCCAACGCACCTTGAGGATCTTCCAGCAGAAACTTCGCCCAGCCGCGATTGGCATAGACAATGGGATCGTGAGGAGCGAGGCGAATAGCCGCCGAATAGTCGTGTATGGCCTCGGAGAGATCGCCGAGGGAGAGCCTTGTCTTGCCTCGTGCAAAATAGGTTTGGGCATTATCTTCGCCCATCGAGATGGCCCGACTTAGATCGTCGAGCGCGGCGGCAAGTTGACGTGTCTTGATGTGCGCTTCGGCTCTCAAGACATACGCCGCCGTGAGGGAGGGATTGTAATGCAACGCTTTCGATAGATCGATGACCGCGCCGGTTGCATCGTCCTGGAGCAGTTTGGCCCATCCACGATTGACATAGGCATCGGCGTGCTGAGGGTTGTACGAGAGGGCTGCCTCCGCATCATGATGAGCCCCATGAATGTCACCAAGCTGAATTTTGACGTGACTGCGGTTGGTCAGGACCTCGGCATCAGCGGATTGCAGTGCCACGACCTGGTTGTAATCGTTTAGTGCGTCCGACCAGGCACCGATATCTACATGGACTGCTCCGCGTAACAGATAGGCCCAGGCATTATTCGGTGCCAGTGCGATCATGTGAGATAAATCCTCTAGCGCTCCCTGAGAATCACCCATTTTGCGCTTGGTGCCGGCCCGATTTGCATAGGCCAAGACGTTGGTTGGAGACAAGCGAATCGCCTCTGTCGTGTCGTTGACCGAGCCTGCATAGTCCATGAGGTTGTATTTCGCGACCGCACGAATCACATAAGTGTCCGTCTGGTTTGGATTTAAGCGGAGTGATTCCGACGCGTCGGTGATTGCGCCAATGTAATCGCCCGTCTGAAGTTTCACCGTGGCCCGGGTCGTATAGGGGACCGGTTGTTGTGGGGACAATTCGATCGCGCGTGATACGTCTTCCATCGACCCGGCATACTCTCTCACGCGATATTTGGAGACGGCACGAGCGGTGTAGAAATCGGCTTCGCCTTTCACCTCAGTCGACTCATCAGTCTTTCCCGCCGAGAAAGGACTCATCGATGTGTTGGGCTGGCCGACATGCGTACATGCCGCAAGCAGGGTCACCCAGGTACCGTGCCAGAAGAGTCGCGAACAATGCTTTAGCCAGTGTGTCGACACAATGCCCCCTTTGGGTGCATTGTGGGTGATACGGCTGCTATCTGCCTATCATTGTCTTAGGAAATAAGCGTGAAAGGTTGCGCTTACACCAAACGTGGTAGTACCCGCCCATGTGGGTGTAAATGTCGTATAGTAAATAGTAAATTGACGAGGTGAAGAGGCGGCGCTAATTGAGGGAAATGCTAATCAATTGATCAGGGCCACAGAAAATGAAGTGGTCATCCATCGCTTACTCTCTGACCGTGATGGTCATTTCTACCGGTTCTAGAGGATTGTCTCGCTCATCTCGTGGCAGAGCCACAATTTTATCAAGGACTTCGACACCTCGATAGACTTCGCCGAACACTGTATAGCGCCGATCCAATCCGCTCGCATCCGCTACACAAATAAAAAACTGTGACCCACTATCGTTGAAGTCGCGCGTGCTGTTACTTTCGCGCGGCATTTTCGCCATGGACAGTGCACCACGCTTATGCGGCTGATCGTTCGGTTCGGGAGGAAGCCCATATCCGGGCCCACCAGTGCCATGCAACTCCCGCTCAGGCAACTTGCTGGCCGGATCGCCGCCTTGGATCATAAAGCCTGGGATGACGCGGTGGAAGCGAATGCCGTTGTAAAATCCCATCTTGACGAGATTGATGAAATTTTCGACGTGTCGGGGGGCCGCATCGGGATAGAACTTGACGAGCATGTCGCCAAATTTCGTCGAAATGACGGCACGCGGATTCTTCTTTTCAAATTGCAATCCCACGGGGGAAATTTATCAGCACTGGCCATCATTACGCAAGATAACAACGGTCGCTCCGAAGAAGGAGTCACGAAAAGCTTGAGAGAGGATTAAGCCCACTCATCCTCTTGCGCCTTGCGGCTCGGCCAAATTCCTTCTCCCGGTTTGATTTGGCTCCACATCAAGCCGCCGGCAAGCGCGACACACGCGGCGACTCCAAGTGCTCCAGACCAGCCAATCTGCTGCGCTAACCAGGGGGTTAGAGTGGGTGAGAGGACACCTCCAAGGTTGGCGCCGGTATTCATGAGGCCGGAGAGCGCTCCGGCGTGGCGCTTTGATAAATCCACCGTTGATGACCAGTACGCACCGACCGGAAAGTAGAGCCATCCTGCACCACATGAGAGGAGTGCGATGGCGGCATAGGGTGAGTCTGTAAATGCGCCTAGTACGATAGATACGGCTGCCAAGACCATTCCGGTCCCGCCGACGAGAGCCCGCCCTCGGTTAATACCCCATCGCATAGCCAGCCGATCCGTGACCCACCCTCCCACCGGACAGAACACCGCCATGGCGACAAACGGGGCGGAGGCGAACACCGCGCCGCGGAGAACTCCGAACCCGCGCACATTCACAAGGTACAGATAAAACCATGACATGTACACATAAGCGACATAGCCGAGGCAGCTATAGCTCAGCACGAGCCACCAAACTGTCCGGGTTCTGGCAATCTGCGCCCAAGTCGGGCTCATGGCGGCGGCCGATTCCTTCGCAGCCGGCGGTGTTTCTATCAGCGCGACTTCCGCTGCATTGACATGAGGATGGTCTCGAGGCTGGTCGGAGGCGTAAAGAAACCAGGCCAGGGCAACGACTAAGCCTAACAGTGCGGCAGCATAAAAGGCGGTCTGCCAGCCGAAGTTCACCATGATCCATGCCGTGACCGGCGGCGTTATGGCGGACCCAACGCCGATACCGCCGATGGCGATTCCAATGCCGAGCCCTCGCTCATGGGGAGCCAACCAGTTCCCGACAGTGCGATTGAAGTTTGGAAGCGCGGCCGCCTCACCGATGCCGACCAGGAACCGTACCAGGATCAGCGATCCAAGCGGGCCGATCAGATAGACAAGAGGAAGCACGGCCGCCACGGCGGTCAGCGCCGTAAAAATCGACCACCAAATAATCGCCACAGTCAGCACGCGTTTGGCGCCCAAACGATCGCCTAACCATCCTCCAGGGATTTGGCATAAGGCATAGCCGAACACGAATGCCGAAAAGACCTGCCCCATTTGTAGATCCGTCAGTCCAAGTGCAGGCATCATCTGGCGAGCGGTCACGGAAATGTTGACGCGATCGATATAGGTCACGACACTGATGGCAAACAGGAGGCCGGCAATGCGCCATCGGATGCGGGTCGGGGCGGCGTTGGTCATGGATTGGTCACGGTGATCATTGAACGCTTTATTGAAAGGGGCTGGCGAGGCACTCTACTTAGCATAGAGACAGGAATCAAGCGTACGGCGTCAATCAGTTGGACGACGGTGCCGTTTGACGGCGATCATAAGAACCGGTTATAGAAGATCACCTTATGCTGAGTGAAGTGCAAAGACGACGGCGTCGGCGACGTTCCCGTCGTCTCTTTTGGATCATCACGCTAGGAGTCTTGGCTCTCGGTAGTGTGCTGTTAGTTCGGACGCTGGCGCTCACATCTCGGCAGATTCCCGTTCTCCCTGGACCACCCATTCAAATCGATGTCGATGCCGCTGCCGCTCGGCTGGCGCAGGCAGTATCGTTTCGGACTATCTCCTATCAAGACCATTCGCAGTTCAATCGTGACGCGTTTACCGGCTTGCATCAATATCTCATCAAGGCGTTTCCGGAGACGCATCGAACGCTTCAGCGGGAGCTGATCAACGACTACAGTCTGCTGTACCTGTGGGTAGGAACGGACCCGACGCTTCCCCCCGTACTTTTGCTGGGCCATATGGATGTCGTGCCGGTCGAGATAGAAACCGAGAATGAATGGACGTATCCACCGTTCTCAGGAACCGTCGCCGATGGTTACATTTGGGGACGGGGCACGATGGATGACAAAGCCGCCGTGCTTGGACCTCTGGAAGCGGTGGAACACCTGCTTCGTCAACGCTATACGCCCCGGCGTACGGTATTACTGGCGTTCGGCCATGATGAAGAAGTCGGCGGGCAGGCCGGCGCCAAATCCATTGCCGCGCGGTTGGCACAAACTGGAGTGCGCCCCGCTCTGATCCTCGATGAAGGGATGGCGCTTCTCGAGGGAATTGTACCAGGGGTCGATCGTCCGATTGCTTCGATTGGCCTTGCCGAAAAGGGTTATCTGAGCGTCGAGGTCACCGCCGAGGGGGCCGGAGGACATTCCTCGATGCCGCCGGCGCAGACAAGTGTCGGTATTCTGGCGTCGGCCATCCAGGCGCTGGAATCCCATCCCATGCCCGCGCATACCGATGGACCGGCGGGAGCGCTGTTTCAGTTTCTCGGACCCGAAATGTCAACGGGCCATCGCGTGGGGCTGGCAAATCTCTGGCTGTTTGATCCGGTTCTGAAACTGCTGCTGGATAGAAGCGCCCCGACGAGAGCATTGATCCGAACCACCTTCGCGCCCACCATGCTCGATGGAAGCAGCAAAGAAAATGTCCTGCCTTCACGGCCGCGAGCGGTCGTCAATGTTCGGGTTCATCCATCAGATAGTATTGAAGGTGTCATCGAACATATCACTCGTGTCATTGGTGATCCACGTGTCATCGTGCGCCGTCTTCCAGGAATTATCAGCGAACCGTCCGCTGTCTCACCGATAGAGTCCCAGGCATTTACCACCCTCCAGCATACGATCGGCCAACAATTTCGTGATGTGATCGTGGCTCCAGGGCTCGTCTTGGGCGCCACGGACTCGCGCCATTATCAATCGCTCAGTCAGCATATCTATCGGTTTCTTCCTCTTCGTGTGACTGCTCAGGACATGGTGCGCATTCATGGTGTCAACGAACGGCTGGCCGTCGGCAACTACGCCGATGTGATTGCGTTTTACATACGTCTCATCCGCAACTTTAACGAGTAACATTGACGTTTTTATTCGGTGGTCGAATGCGCATGAACGGTTAGCCTCAGTTCTGGGGAGAGCCGGACGTCTGTCTTCAACATGGTTGCCATGTGTTCCAACGCCGCCGTATTCGCGCGTGCATTGGTGGATAGGACACAGTCGGATGGGACGGTGAGTTCGAACTCGCGCATATAAGCATCGGCCGCTGTGTGAAGAACGCAACTATTGCCGGCCACCCCCGTGAGGATCAGACGCCTTACATTCAGATAGGTGAGCAGCAGTTCGAGTGGCGTGGCGTAGAAACCGGAATGCTTCGGCTTTAGGACGAAATAATCATCCTCCTCCGGGGACAGTATCTTCGTGACTTCTTTTCCCCTGCATGGCTCTTCAAGGCATCGCGCGACTACTTTTCTAAAGTCGGATTGCCATTTCCCGAAATTGTCATTCACATAGATCACGGGATACCCGGCGCCCTTCACCCGTCGCTTCAACGCGGCGATGCGTTCAGCCATGCCAATAATAGCCGGAAACATGGTCATTGCATCCGGAAACGAAAATTCATTAATCATGTCGATGATCAATAGGCCGGTATGCGCCGTATCCGGCACATTGCCATGGAGATCGTGTCGACTGTTACGAGACATCAGGCCTTTCGGTCCTCCGTTCGTCTTCCGTCAGTTTGCGACGGATTTGCTTGAGGTCTTCCACGAATTGTCGATACTCCGCCTCTTGCTGCACTCGGTCGGGATGGCGAAGAATCGAAGATGGATGAATTGTGACATACGTGGCCGGCCCCCACTCAGTTCTCATGAATTTCCCGCGAGTTTCATTGATGCGCACGACTTTGCCGAACACCGACTGCGCGGCGGTCGCTCCGAGGCACACCAGAATATGCGGATGGATCGCGTTCAATTCCGCGGCGAGCCATGGACGACAAGCCGCAACCTCTGCGGACGACGGGCGTTTATGTTTGCGACGCTTGCCCTGCGGCTCCCATTTGAAATGCTTGACCGCGTTCGTAATGTAGACCTTGTTGCGATCAAGACCGGCTTCCAAGAGTGCTTTGTCGAGCAAGCGGCCGGCGGGTCCGACAAAGGGATGCCCCTGCAAGTCTTCCTGATCGCCGGGCTGTTCGCCGACGAAGATAATGGTGGCGTCGTAAGCGCCCTCTCCAAACACCGTCTGAGTTGCCTGTTGATACAGATCGCAGCCGGTGCAAGATTTCGCCGCCTGCCGTAAGTTCGGCAGTGCCGGTGTAGAAGGAATGAAATCAGCCGCGGAACGTGTGAGTGGTCGTTTCGCCATGACTTAACATACCACGCCTCTTTCATCCCATTTGCCCCACGGATGTGGTTCGGTCGTATCCTGATTTATTCCCA
The DNA here is from genome assembly GCF_965152615.1 of Nitrospira sp. Nam74. Lineage (NCBI taxonomy): Bacteria > Pseudomonadati > Nitrospirota > Nitrospiria > Nitrospirales > Nitrospiraceae > Nitrospira > Nitrospira sp. Nam74. The sequence continues at coordinate 1,765,900 of NZ_OZ224220.1, forward strand.
CAACGTGTAGGTCTGTGACGGTCAACGTCACGACGCCGAAGCTCTCTTCGATCAAGCCCTTCAGTACGTAGGGTCGATCGGGAGCCAAAAGATGGCAACAGCGGCGATAGACCTCCGGAAAGATCGTGGCATCATAGAGGGCCGTCTGATCTTCGAACGTGGCGAATTCCATCGGCAGCCCCTCTTTTGTCTCAGCAAACTTTTCCGTAATCAACCAGCCGATCATCGTGACGCGGCGTCCAATGTAAGATGCCATGTCAGATCCGGCAACGGGGCGCAGTGAATCGAACTGAGCTTGATAGAGTTGAAGCGGATGGCAGCTCACAACAAATCCAAACGCCTCGGCTTCGTGGACAATGGTTTGTGAAGGGGCGTACTCATCCGGAATCGGGAGGCCGGAGATGGCTTTTCGTCCTGTATAGGTTCGCCACAAGAGCGCCGGACGGGTCAGTTCCCCGGCAATGGAATCGCAGCAACCGGCTTTAATGAGCGTTCGAGCGTGCGCAGGCTCAGGCTCGATACGTGCGAGAAAATCTTGGAAGGATTGAAAGAGTCCCCCTGTGCCCCGTTCTGTCACAATGCGTGTGCTTAAGGCTTTGGGCAGCGTCTTCACTTGCATCAAGCCCATACGAATCTTTCGGCCACAACCCGTATAGGTCCACTCGCTGGCATTCACGTCTGGCGGCAAGATCTCTAGTCCCATTCGGCGGGCTTCTGACAGGTACGCAAAGGTCGAATAGAAGCCGCCTTGGTTGCCGATCACTGCGGCGATGAATTCGGCCGGGTAGTGAGCGCGAAGATAGGCACATTTGAAGGAGACCTGCGCATAGCTGGCGGAATGCGGTTTGCAGAAACTATACCCGGCGAAACTCATGATCATGGTCCAAATGCGATCGATGGTGGCGGGCGGCACACCCTTCTTGGCGGCGCCGGTGCAAAATTGCGCGTGATAATCCCGGAGCTGCTTTTCTTTATGTTTCTTGCTGATGACCTTCCGCAGTTGATCGGCATCTTCCAGGGAAAAGTCGGCCAAGGCCATGGCGGTTTTCGTCACATCTTCCTGGTACACCATGATGCCGTGCGTGTCATCCAAGATTGATTTCAGAAGCGGATGCCACGGGTCTCGCTGACCGCTGTGCACACGTCGAATGAATTCTTCCACGAAGGGATTAGCAGCCGGCCTGATGAGTGAGGAGACCATCACGAGATACTCAAAGACGTTCACGTCGGGAAGGCGATCTGCGGGCATGCCGCCCCAGAGTTTTTTCAGCAAGAGTCGCGTCGCGGGGGACTCGATGTAAAAACAGCCGATCGTATTTCCCTGCCGGATCAAGGCCTGTGTGGCAGGATCATCGATCGGATCCCATGTCGCATAATCGATCTTCCGACCCGTATTTTTTTTGATGGCTAACACCGCATCGCGGATGACTGCCAGGGACCGATTGCCCAGCAGATCGATCTTGACCAAACCGGCTTCCTCGGTCTGATCTTTTTCCCATTGAATCACCGGCACGCCCTTAGCGGCGATTTCGACGGGCACGTAGCGCCGGATCTCGTCCGGTACGATGACAATGCCGCCGCAATGAAGCGACAGGTGGCGAAAGTGGTTTTGGACCAGGACGGCCGCATGAAGAATGTCGGGCCATGGCGTCTTGAGTTGCAGTGATGCGGACAATTCGCGTGCCCACGCCGCAGCCGAGGGCCTATGGTCGAACCACAGAAAGCCTTTGCGGCGTGCAATGAGCGTCGAGATGCGGCTGATTTCAGCCGCCGGCATGCCATAGACTTTCCCGATTTCACGGATCGAGGCTCGGAGCCCCAAGGTGTTCTGATTTGCGACCATGGCTGCTTGTTCGCCGCCATAGGTCTGGAACACCCAGTCGACAATGGAATCGCGCTCGTCCCATGGAAAATCGATGTCGATGTCCGGTGGATCTTTCCGGCCGGGATTGAGAAAGCGTTCAAAAAATAAGCGGTGGCGAATGGGATCGACGTGCGTGATGTTCAGGCAATACGAGACGATGGAAGCCGCGACTGAACCGCGGCCGCACGTGCGCGGCGCTTGCCGGACAATTTCATCGACAATCAAAAAATAATGAGCAAAGCCTTTGTCACGGATGACGGCCAGTTCTTGCTCGATCCGCGCTCGGATGGGCGGGTGAATCGAGCCGTACCGTTGTTGCGCACCGGTATAGGTCCTGTCTTGCAACAGAGTGAAGGCCTCGTTGTCCGGGAGCCAGCGGAAGGCGGGGAAAATCGTGTTTCCAAAATTCCACTCCGTGTGGCAGGCATCGGCCATGCGCAGAGTATTTTCCAGCGCCTGCGGGACGTGCGGATACTGTTTCTCCATCAATGCAGGCGGCATCAGCCAATGGGTGGGCGCGCAGCACGCCTGTGGTGGAAGACGGGAGAGAGTCGTGTTCAAGGCAATGGCTCGCAGAAGGCGATGCACGACAAAGCCACCCGGCTGGACAAAGCGAACGCGATTGGTGGCGACGGGCGGCAGGCCAGTCCGGCGGCTCACGGCCAGTGCCTGGTGCATCGAGGGACCGGGCGTTAACTCCACGTAGAGATCTTCCGGCGAATCATTCATCCAGGTGGCGAGGGCGCATTCATCGTCGGTCATAAGTAGGTTCCCGCTGCGATATCGGCGTACGGCTTCAATAAAGTTGAAGGAGGGGTCACAGTGCCGAGCAGAGAGCAATCGGCACAGGTTGGCATAGCCATCAGGAGTTTTGGCCAGGATGACGGCTCGGTGAGTCCCACTTACCAGTTCGGTTCCTATGAGCGGGGTGAGTCCGGCGTCACGGGCAATCGCCACAAAGCGAATTACACCGTAGAGGCCGTTCGTATCAGTCAGGGCAATGGCAGTTGAGCCCTGCGCTGCGGCGACCTTGCAGAGTGTCGTCAGCGTGGAGACGCCTTCCATGGGCGAATAGTCGGAGTGGACATGGAGATGAACGAAGGGCGGCATGAAAGCGTGTCCTGTTCAACGGTGTCCTGCGAGTCCCCATGTTATGGCCGGCTCTCCAAACCGATCGCGAATACGATCCAGAGCAAGTGCCAGTCGATGGGACCGCTCCCGGCGTTGCCTTGCATCACATATGTCTGCATCGAACAGCGATAATTGTTCTCCAGACGGTCCACTGAAGGACTGAAGGGCTTCCGCCCTGAGGATCATAGTGCGGAGACGAATCCGTCGTTGGAAGCATCGGAAGAAAAGATGCGTCAGAGGCGGGTACAGGTCGGCTTCCCAATAGGTTGGTGGATCAATGGGCTGCTGCTGACGAATTTCTACATGATCGCTATGCCGGATCGTGAGGGCGAGACGCCCGCAGACGCGCTGTTGTCGACGGAGGGTCCGGCAAATTTGTTCCAACAGCCCATACAGCAAGCCACGGAGGCGGTCGTCATCGATTTCATCCGGCGACACGGAGTGCGATCGCTCGACGCTGATCTGTTGCATGGGCGGAAGAACGGGTGAGAGGTCGATGCCATGTGCCCACTCATGCAGCAAGGCGGCGGTCGGACCTAGAACGAGTTGTAAATGAGAGAGGGGAATGTCGGCGATGGCGCCCAATGTACGCAGATTTAAATCTTCAAGTAATGCTAGAGATGAGGCAGGTAAGATCTTATGCATACGACACGGTAGGGACGTTGGAATGGGAGCCATGAAGCTTCGTTCGAACCCGGGCCGAATTTCACAAAGTTGCGGCGGGTCTATGATCGTCCCGGCCGCATGAGACACAAGTTTATTCGTGCCGATGCCTGCCACGCCGGTCAAGTTCTCACGGCGGATGATCTCGCGTTCAATGCGAAAGGCCGTATCGACTGCTGCACCAAAGAGCCGGTGTGTCCCGGTGATATCCAAAAAGAGGTGGCCCGGCTGAACAGGCTCCCACACGGGAGCGAATTCGGCCACGATATTTTGGATGTCCCGATAAGCGCTGTGAATACGTACCGAGTCAGGTGGAATGAGACGGACAGTAGGACAGAGTCGTCGAGCCAGTTCGACCGACATACCGGGGCGTAGGCCGTCACCGTAAGCTTCGGCAGAGACCTCTCGCACACAGGCCCGGGAGTGATGGGTCGGCGCAATCGCCACCGGTCGATGGCGCAATGCCGCGTCCTGCCGCCGTGCCAGCGAAATTTCGAACGAGGGGATTTGGAAGTAGACAATCTGACGGTCCATGTGCTTGAAGTCGGCCTTCAATGTAACCAATGGTTACATAAGGAAAGGAACGAGTCAAGAGAGGGTCAGGCCGGTACAGCGGGAAGCCAAACTAGGTAATTATTAAGCCGCTACATAGGACGTCAGTTATAGGTGCGGATGCCCTGGAGTGGTGCAGTAAAGCGCCAGGGCGTTGCTCTCGCGATGAGGAAGGACCACTAAGCGGATGCTGACAACGAGCGAGTTGAGATTGGTGCTGAGGACTTAGGTTGTATGACGTCTGTGCCCCTTCTCATCACGTTGACGCCGACCGCCTGCTTCGATAAATTATGGTCGCATGCTGACCAGCTCAAGAGATCCCTGCGACCCTTCTGATGATTTCGCTGACCTGTTTGAGAATGGCGCCGTGGGATTACACTTCATTGGTCCGGACGGCACTGTCCTCAATGCCAATCAAGCTGAATTAGACTTCCTTGGATATAGCCGAGAAGAGTATATCGGCCATCACATCGCCGAATTCCATGTCGATGCTCCCGTGATTGAGGATATTCTCGCGCGATTAAGCCGGAAGGAGACACTCAAAAATTACGAGGCGCGCCTGCGGGCGAAAGACGGCTCCATCAAACACGTCCTTATCACATCGAATGTTCTTTGGAAGAACGAGGATTTCATTCACACACGATGCTTTACGCGAGACATTACCGACCGTAAAAAAGTGGAAGAAGAGCGCGAGAGACTTGTCCTAGAGCTTCAGCAGACCCATGAAAAACTCGAAGAGAAAGTTCGAGAACTGGAAGAGTTTCATGATGTGGTTGTCGACCGGGAGTTGAAAATGATTGCGCTCGAGAAAGAGGTGGAGCGACTACGAACGGAGAACATGCGCCTCGTGGCCAAGGTACAGCAAGTTAAGAACCCCGCTTAGGTGCTGAATCCTTCCAGTTGAGGTTTTTCAGTCTCAGACAAATCCCAGCCATCAGGCAATCATCCGTACCAGTGACCGTCATCAGCGCTTTTTGAGCCATCTCAATCTTTGGGCGGACATTTAACTCCCCAGAAGTTTCCTGTCTGTTGCAACAGCTGAATCCCAATCTTCCAGGCCCTCGTCCCGTCCATATCGCAGCGGATCACACGCGCCTCCGTCACTTGGCTGCTATGGAGAATGTCCAGACGAAGGCGAGTTCCAAGAGGCAGGGTGCGTCGTAGCCGAAGCAGTGCGCCATTGCTGCTCACGTCAAGCGTGTCGCACATCGCCTGGCACTTCAAGCCGGTATCCAGGCTTGTCACCATGACCGGGACTGACAAGGTGATTCGGGCACGGCATCGGAGTTCCTTCACGCTTAACTGCTGGCTCATGGTCTGGCCTGCTGCCGGTTTGGTAGACACGCTCTTACGCTAATCCAGCCTGTTTTTCGAACTCCATCGGGCTGAGATAGCCCAACGTCGAATGCCGCCGCCGCGGATTGTAGAAGCACTCGATGTAATCAAACACATCGGCCTTGGCCTCGGCTCGTGTACGGTACATCTTTGCGGCCGTGCGTTCGGTCTTCAGCGAGGAGAAGAAGCTCTCCATCACCGCATTGTCCCAGACATTGCCTGCCCGACTCATGCTGCAGGTGACCCCGTGGTCGGCCAGGAGCCGTTGGAAGGGCTCACTGGTATACTGGCTCCCGCGATCGGAGTGATGCAGGACCGTGTGAGGCGTGCCCCGCCGCCAGATCGCCATCACGAGCGCATCGGTGACGAGCTGGGCCGTCATCGTCGCACTCATGGACCAGCCCACGACCCGCCGCGAGAAGAGATCGAGAACCGCCGCGACATAGAGCCAGCCTTCAGCGGTCCAGAGATAGGTGAAGTCGGCAACCCATTTGCGGTTCGCCGAGGCGGCATCAAACGTCCGGTTGAGCACATTGGCGGCGACGGCGTTCGTCGAGCGCATGCCGGTATCCGAGGGCATCCGTCGCCGTCGGGGGCGGGCGCGCAAAGCGGCGTGGCGCATGAGCCGCTCAATGCGATGGAGGCCGCAGGCGAGGCCCTCCACGAGCAGGTCGTGCCAGACCCGCCGCGCCCCGTAGGTGCGATCGCTGGTGTGGAAGCTGGCCCGCACGCGGATCAGTAACTGCTCGTTGGCCCGCGCCCGGACACTCGGCGACCGGGTCCGCCAGGCATAGAAGCCTGCGCGCGAGACACCGAGCGCCTCACATAACCATGCCGCCGGCCAAATTCCCCGGTGCTTCGCGATGAAGGCAAACTTCACAGCGCCTCCTGCGCGAAGTAGGCCGCGGCTTTTTTTAGGATGTCCCGCTCCGCTTTGAGCTTGATGACTTCACGACGGAGCCGGGCGAGTTCCGCCTGCTCAGGCTTCATCTGCCCCTGGCCCGGAAAAGCCTGCTGTGAATCGGCCCTGCACTCCTGCACCCATCGACGCAACACCGTCCCATGCACGCCCAAATCCCGAGCGGCTTGTGCCACAGTGACCCCGCGTTCTCGGATCAGCTTCACCGCCTCCAGCTTAAACTCTCGCGTAAACTTGCGTCGCTCCATGCCCTTACCTCCGGTTTCATTCATACACCTAACTGGGTGTCTTTAAAACCGGCAGCAGGCCAGTCGTCCTCCGTTCATTGAATACAGTATCGTCATTGCGCCTTCATGCTTCCGATCGAAGGCCACCCGTACTCAGGAACTATGCCAGGTATTGCGTTAGGACTTTCTGGATAGAATCGAAGGCTTTTGTGAAGGATCTACATCGCGAACAAGCAAGAGCTTCTTCTGTCTCATGTGTTTCAACTGAGACACTTATGAGGCACCATAGCTATGCGAATGCGATGTGACAAAAGATCGGAAACTCGACCTTTTGCAAACTAGCCACAGGGACGGTTGCACGGTCAATCGCAGCGGGCAGCTAGGACAGTTGCGAGAAAGGTTGCGGTTCTTGGCCGATATCGTGACATCAAGATTGAACGAGTAGAGTTATAGCGGTCAGACAAATCGCAATGGCGGCAGTCAAAGGATCGGAAACCGGGGGAGTGCCTTGCGAACGGTACCGCGGTCTGCACACCGGCTCCGAGCATGGGACACGGTTGTGTCGTTCATCAATACTGAAATATCTGTCTGCGCGCAGTCAGGAATTAGGAATGGCGATAGAGGCCGCCACAGCGTGAGCGCGGCCCGCTGATAGATAGCTTCCTGTTTCGGGGACACCTTTACTCGTCATCATCCGATAGGCCGCGCTTAAGGCTCGGTCGTACACTTTGGTTGAGATTGCTTAACGAAGGAGCACCTATGCGGACATTCCGAATCGTCATAGCACTGGCCTTGTTGCTATCCTCGTCGTTCGTTAATGCGGCCTTGGAAACACAGATCGTAGATAAGGAGTGTTGGGTTGAGCTTTACGAGGACGACGACTTCGATCGAGATGATCCATTTCTGCGCCTACAAGGGCCAGCTCAATATGCGACGCTTAACAATCTTGAAGGAAAGGATTGGGGCAATGATATTGAAAGCGTCATTATGGGTCCAAATGCGTATATGAAAGCCTATGACCGCAAGGATTTCAAGGGTAACGAAATTGCTTTCGTGCCCAATCAACGTGTCAAAGACCTCGGGAAGTTCGATATGGCCAATGCGATCGACTCGTTTCAACTAACATGCGGGAAGGCATCGGAATTGCCGCAGATTCGCTAAGAGTTTGGCGTCCTTCCCTTTGAGTAATGGCCTTTGTCAAGCGTAGCCCGCATTCAATCTCTTCACTTTTGCGGTCAGCTTATCGCCGATCTCGCGGGCCGGAAATGATTCCAACTCAGGTTGGCCATAGTGAATCTTGCGGTGAAGATCAAACTCATTGTTGGACTCAGTGGACAGCAACCAAGCCTCATCAACGCACGTAAGAGGAAGATTCATCCCGTCGTGCTGGAGCGTCAGCAGCTCGCTGATGCGTTGGCGAGATACATGGCGCGGATTGGATTGAGCGCCGTGCTAGGCCGACTCAGAGTCTCAGCGATCTTCTCGCCAAAGACACCCTGCCTGCCTCCTCATAACTATACCTACCATCGACCCGTTGATTGAGAGCTGCTCAGATCCGTTATCCGACATAACTTAAGACGACCTATCACAAGATAAAACCGAAGTTTTGGAAGAATGATGATCTTGATGGATCATGCTGAGCCGGGTTGTTCTGCTAGCAGCGTGGTAGCAGAAAAAGGCAGAGGCCCCCTCGATGAAGTTTGGCTGCTCCGAACAAAAAGCGTTTACCGATGCCTAGGGGCAATTGGATCAATCGCTTTGCGACCCCAACATCTATCATAATAAGTGAGGTTGCTTTGCGTACAGCGATAGGCCTAGGACTTCTCGCTAGAATTATTCGACATGGTCATTGAACTTTGGTTCTATCTCACCATAGTTCTTATATGCACGGGGTATACATGGTTAATGCAAAACTATCCCCAATGGAAGATTTATTTTTCCATTGGACTTGTGACCTTCACCGTTGGTGGCGCCGTGCTTGTCTATTTTGATGCCCAAAAAAAAGAGGAAATGCGAACAAAGATCGGACAGATGGAGCGCATGCAGGAAGTCGCAAACAAAGAGAAGGAGAAACAAGAGTCATTGACCAGGGATGCAACTGATAGGGCTCGTTTACTGGCCGAACAATTAAGGTTGAAGACCGAAGAAATTGCGAAGGTGCTTAAGGATAAGCCGCGAATAGAGGGGGAGATTACGAGAGTACGACTATTTCCATGGCAGCGTGCCTCTGCATCACGAACAGGCACGGATGAGATGGCAACGGCTATGGGGGTCCTGGTCTTTGCGCATCTTCGGAACGATGGTTCCAGCACGACCCTCGCGAATTGGGAACTAAGCATTCAGCTTCCCGATAACACAATTGTTAAAGGGCAGGAATGGCGGGTGCAATCCAACATGCGAATTCCTTGTGAGGATGGTCCCATCAATATTTCGCAAAACGAATCCTTGGAGGCGAAGAGGGAGCCACTTCACAAAACTGGAGATCGCTCCGGTGTCACAGTGTGGATGGTGAAAGGCGTATCGTTACTGCCTAATCGGACCAAGGATTCTTTCTATACCTTGACAGTGAGAGATGAAAGCGGCATGGTCCACGCATTGGAGAGATATAAGCTGGTTTCTTTACCTGAGAAGTGCTTTGGATTTGTGGCCAATTAGTACTCTTCTTTCGTAGCACCTATGCGATATAACGCAACGTAACTCACCCGCCACGGACGCGCTAGAGGGGATTCGCAACCGGCAATTAACTAAACGAGTATTCACCTTTATGGCGATCCCTGAATTAGCCCGTCTGCTGGGGTTCTACCCGTTTCCGCGGACGATTGAGTTAAAAGTCGTTCACCCTGTGGCTGCCTAGCGAGTCTTCGCCGCTGACGCGGATTGTGACACCGCCCGATGGAGATATCGCCTCTGGCTTCCGTTCGCGTCCGGTACTGCCGCCGGTTCACGCGCTCTCGTTTGAACCCGCCAAAGAAACTTTCCGCGGCCTCGTTGTCGGCGCAACTGCCCACCGCGCTCCAAGTATAGAATGACGGGCGGGCGGGCCGAGCGCTGCCGGACCGCCATCGGCACGGCGTGCACCACTACCTGGCGGTCCTGCCGCGGACTCATCGACCCGCCCACCACGAGGCCCGAATACAAATCCAGCACGACGCAGAGGGATAGCCAGTGTTCCGTGCGTGCGAATATAGGTGATATCGGTGACCCAATGGTGTTGGGGCAGTCGCATTGAAGTCCAGATCTTCAATTGGTCCGATCGCCCCACAATCAAACCGATGCATCCGAAGGCGCTTTATCGGCGATGGGAAAAACCTCGCACGGCGGCCGGTATACCCGAACGGATTCCACATGACTTCCGGCGTACTGCCGCTCGGAACCTGAAGCGGGCCGCGGCGCCGCGTTCGGTGGCGATGAAGCTTACTGGGCACAAAAAGGAGGCGGTGTACCGGCGCTACGCGATTGTTTGTGAGGCGGACCTGACGGAGGGTCTCAAGAAGTTCATTGCACTAGAGGAAAACAGACAGGTGTGTGATACACCAACAGCCTTAGCCACAGTTTAGCCAGAATTCCAGAAAACCTCAAATTGTGCCGGAGAATATGGCGGAGGGGGCGAGATTTGAACTCGCGGTCCCCTTACGAGGACTCCGGTTTTCAAGACCGGCACGTTCGGCCGCTCCGTCACCCCTCCGCTACGGTTTTCAATGGCTTAAGTTCCACCACCTGGCCGAAAGATGGGGGATTCATACTGGGACTCATACCTTCGATTCGACGTTGCATGTAGGCAGCGACTTGTTGCCCGGCTTTCTCTAGGTTCTCTTCGTTCACGATGTTGTACCGGGAGAAGACAGAATCGGTCAGGTGGCCGCTGATGCTCTTCGCCGTATCCCGATCGACGCCCGCACTGATGAGATTGCGCAGGCCTGTGCGCCGCAGGTCGTGAAAGATGGGCCCGCGATACTGCTGCCATTCAAGGCGGTCCTCGTTCCAGGTGGCGGTACCCAAACCCATGCGCATACACGTCGTATTCCAAATCTTTTGCATGACCCCCATTGGGCGCCCGTGATACTGGCAGACGGACCGACAAGCGACCGCGCGGGTGTGTTCCCGCCAGGCCTTCAGCGTCTCATACAGGTCACCCGGCATGATCACTTGTCTGGGGTGGCCGTTCTTGGTGTTTCCTGTGAGCTGAATGCGGACCGTGCCGCGCCGCTCGTCGAACGTCACTTGGGACCACAGCAGCGCGACGATTTCACTATACCGCATGCCGGTCCAAAACCCGATGGTTGCCGGGATGCGGGCATAGGCGGGGAGTTCGCGCCGGATGAGCGCGAAGGTGTCCCATTCGAGAAACCCTGAGCGGGGGTCCGATTCTTTGAGCTTGGTCCACTTCGGCGCGGTGAACACAATCGGCGGATCCTGCTCCTTGCCGAGTCGATAGCCTTTCAGCAATTTACTCATCCGTCGATTCACGGTGGCGGCGCTGGTGCCCTTCGCCATCCATTCATCAGCCCAACTCCTGAGCATCGCCCCCGTGACGGTTGCCGCTTTCGTGTTGCCCTTGTAGCTCGTCCAAAAGCGGAGAAAGGCCTTGGCATCGTCCTGATGTTTGCGCCCATTGCGTCGATAGTCCTCGACGACGAGTCGCAAGAGATGGGCAATGGACGTGGCTTTCGCCTGCTTCGCTCGATACTTTTCGGAAAAAAAGGTCGCCTCATGCCCCTCATACCGCTCACCCCGGATCTTATCGCGAAGGGCGCGGGCGGCTGATTTCGTCTTGAAGCCTTGGCGCTGCCAAAGTCGTCCTTTAATCCGTAGTTTTACGCCGTAACGGGGGCCGTTGCGCGTGGGATAGGGACCGATGATGCCGAAGTCTTCCACCTTTTTCATTGGAGGGGTAGCTTAGGGGGCGTGAGGCGGGATGTCAACGGGCGGCATTCCGTACAATACCGAGAAGAATGGGCCCACGAATATTGTGTGACGGTCAATATTCTTTCTTTCTCTACGGCAATCAGGTGGCGCGGTGGTGGGGAAACCCAAATCAGGCGTCGCCCAGCTTTGGCTATAAGGTGAAAGATGATGAAACAGTAAGGCGAGGGGTCTCAAGGGGATACGTGGCCTCGGTGAGCATTGACAAGAGCCAGTGAGTGAAGTACTATATCGACATATTATTCGTCCTCATGGGCTGGGAGCTGCGTAGCGGACCCCGGCCCTTTTTATTTTCCGGGCAAAATAACCAACCCGATCCCCTCATAGACACCATTGCTGTTTTGCCTGAGCTTGGATTTCACTATTTCAAAATCTTCATGGGTTCGACGTCCCAGGACATGCCTACCAATCGGATTAACCACAAGATCGGCTAATTGTAACCCTGCAAGATTGTCTTTCTTCGGACGCGTTGTGAGTCCTATTATTTTTCTCTCTATTTCTCTTGCTGCTACGTAATGGGTACCTTTGATCCGAAGATTAAGCCATGCGATCTCAAGCTCATGGTCAAGCTCCGGGTTGCGTTTCTCCGCGATGATACTTCCTGATGTCGGCCTGTTGCCTATCTCAAAACAAAATCGCTCCACCAAAATGTCGAGGCTCAACATGTACGGGTCGAGTGCCGCCAAACCATATTCCTTTAGATGATCTTCCTTCATTATGACGCACGCGAGCACTCGGTACTCTAGCGATCGCATCAGCCTATTGAGCTCGACATAAAACTTGGCGCGGAATTCCCCTTCCTGGAGTCGTTCAAACCCGTTTCTGTTTCTATTGATGTCACTGGTATGGAGAATAATGTTGTCACGGCCGAATAAATCGATTTTAAATTGCCTGATACGTTGTTCCATCTCATTTTCGGCGTAGCTCTTCTTCACAATAACACCACCGAGCACGAAAACCGGGTAGTCGGGGTCTGAGCTTGAAAGATTATGCGTACCGGATTCATCTAGGAACATTACGTACATAGGGCTATTACCCCAATGATGTTAATTAAGCATTAAATTTAAACGTATTTATATCGCACCCAAATGAAACCAAGCAACTGACGTATGGGTGCGTTGCCATCATTCCCTCGCTCTTGCCTAGCCCCCTTTAGGGAATGACGGGCATCTCGGCCGCTAATTAAGCATTAAACCGGTTCCATAGCATTCTTGATTGAGATAAGGCTGTTTGCTACCGTCGTCGGGAATGGCCGGCAATTTCTTTATCGTTTCATATCCGGTTCTACGGAACATTGCTCGACAGACGCAGTGGGCTGAATGTCTCCTCGCCTATTTGGTGTTGGCCAAACACAAACAGTGGAACCGCAATATCACCTCCGCGGGAGCCTGGGCCATCGCGCAGAAGCTCCAAATGACGCGAGCGAAGGCAGACGAAATCGTTGAAACCCTGAAACGCGTATCGATCGGCGATAACGGGGAAAATGCCGTCATGGAGCCTGGTGATTGGTCGAAGATTAGCCGGGAGGAGGTAGCTTCGCGCGTTCGGACGTTTCCGGCAAAAGTGCTGCCGCCTTGCGGTGACGATACGGATATGGTTGCGTTACCCAACGTGTTAATCGATGGTCTTGGCAAAGGGATGAGTCAGCCGCCCGTCGTGAAAATGATCAAAATGGACAGGGATCACCGTCTTGATGCCGTCTCGCTCCTGCTTGCACTTTACCGGCATAACCGATACGCGGACTATGGTGGCATTAATCCGGCATGTCTCAGTGAGACATGGAATGCCGAAGGTGACGCCATCGATGGCTTGGTTTATCTCGGATTGAAGGGACGAAAGCGGGATAACGGGATAGATTGGCGATTTTGGGTGGTGTCACCAGAGGGTCGACTCCGTGCCAGCGATTCCTTCATTGAAGAAGCTACCCGTGGAAACGGCGACGCATTGGTACGAGCCCTCGAACATCTCAAAGACCTCAATTTGATCTACCGCGTTGCCATGGTTTATGACGGTGACCCATTGAAGTCGCCGCAAGTCGAACCCCTATACCCCCTGTTTGTCTATGACCGCCATATCCGTGAAAAAGCGAGGCAAGAAGGGTCTGGGCGGGGCGGTCTCGCATCGGAGGCACTAAACTGTCTTAATAGGTCTTGTATTGCCTCTGACGAAGACCCTAATTATGCAATTTTTAGTGAGCATCAAATTACAGGGTCGGGGAGCGGCCTTTTTGTCTATGCCGGGCAATGCGATGACTGCCACGTCTCTACTGTTTATCGCCTCCGCTATCAGCCACACACGCGAGATATTGTGATGGGAACCGAGGCCGAGCACGATCGACTTAGCGTATGGAAACAAAGGCTGCACAATGCGTTTCGTTAGCGAGAACACGGCGAGGATGAGCCTAAAAGCAATGCCTTAACGGATTATCGGCTACTTCAATGTTTCAAGTATTCAAGTATTCAAGGGTTCAAAGTTTTCACATAGCATCAGCCAGCGTGCGCTAGCCGATGCACAACCCGACCTTGTCGACATCACGAGGACTCGAAGACCCTCAGATTCGTAGGGTTTTTCTATCTGATGGTTGGGGGTTGTAATGCGGCCGTCATGAAAGGCGTAAAGTCCTAAAGGCCTGAAGTATCTGTGCCGACATCTAAGAGTGATCGGTACCACAGGGCTACGCGACGACCGCCACGGCGTGGCTTGGGAATTTCGATTTCTTTGCATTCCACCAAGCCATGGCTTTTGAGCACTCCTATCCCCCTGCGCAACCACCATGCGCATGTGTCTGCTCCAACGGAACGCAGTAGATCCTGATGGCTGACCGAAGGGCATTTATGCAGCACCCGACTAACCTCTACGATGTGCGGCCAAAGTCGATCCGGAGAAGGGTCCCGCGCGTGAGAACCTGCAAATAAGTCACGTCGAACGCCCTCTAGACGTGAAACGGACTTGGGTGCCTTCAAATACAACCGAAATGTAGCCAGATCAATTCCCAATCGCCTCACTATTGTGTTCCGGATGACAAGATCCGGCCCCTGTTCGTTGAACCAATCGGCGGCAAACTCAATAATCGTCGCCACGTCCGCAATCGGGGAGTCCGGTCTTAAAGTCTCTCGAATCAATACAAGGAACCCATGGGTGACGCTGTCTACGGGACATGCATTTAAGGCATGTGTTTCGGATGGCGAGAAGATAGGAAGGGGACCTGCGGGAAACATGCTTCTAACATCGTAAAGTGACGGGTCCGCACAAAACTTGTCTTGCATCACGTTGTCATCCGATTGAACGAGAGTCAGTACGCCCTACCATCCAAGGAGGCACTGGCGATTAGATATCACAATCGGCAACTGTGATCCATCGCGTTCCTGCCTATACGGAAATCCCCGCGGCGATCGGCTCTTTAATACGTTGAAAACAGGTGTTGTTATTTTCAGTCTTTTGCCATTCAGAAAACAATTGATTTCCGTATATCAGTGTGTCATCTTGCAGCAGGTCAATTACAGGAGGAAATACATGAAGTCCAAACGGGTCGCGATCTATGCAAGGGTCAGTACCGACGGACAAACAACGGAGAACCAGTTGAGGGAACTTCGGACTGCCGCGAAGCGATCAGGATGGGAGGTAGTAGAGGAGTATATCGACAAAGGAATCAGTGGAGCGAAGAAACTTGAAGCCCGGCCAGCCTTCGATGCTATGTGCAAGGCCATGGCCAGACGAGAGATTGATATTGTTGCTGCCTGGTCCGTTGATCGATTAGGGAGGTCGCTACAAGACCTAGTAGGCTTCCTTGGAGAAGCGCATGCAAAGCGTGTAGACCTGTATCTTCATCAGCAAGGCCTTGACACAACGACGCCAGCCGGGAAGGCCTTGTTCCAAATGATGGGCGTCTTCGCCGAGTTTGAACGGGCGATGATCGTGGAGCGCGTCAAGTCCGGCCTTGCCACGGCCATAGCGCAAGGGAAACGCCTTGGCAGGCCGCCAATCGATCAAAAAATGGAAGCGAAGATTAGTGCGCTACGAGGCGAAGGAAAGGGGATTATAAAAATTGCGAAGGAATTGGGCATTGGCGTGGGGACCGTTCAGAGGATTGTAGGTCAGGGCAGGAAAGCCGCGTAAGAATCTCCAATTTGACCCAACACCTACTCGGATTAGCAATCAGGAACCATCACATAGTCGCTGTTCCCGACCTCTTCTTAAATACGGTTTAAAATCCCTCGCCGAAAAGTCGTTCCACCCATTAATTTTATCTACCAATTGCATTTGCAGTCAGGTAGTACCGTTCACTCTCCCAAAAAAAGACATAGCATGGTCCCCGTGCTGATCACCATGCCGCCTAAGGGACTGGCGGCATGGTGGCATTGCAGTGAACTTGCCTCGTAAATTTACACCGCGTCCGACGCGCCTCGATTTTTGTCAGATCTCTCTCCACTGAATATGCCGAAACAGTACGTTCCCCGTGTGGGTTTGTAGGCCGATGAACCGGGGTTCTGCTGCACTTGACGGTAGACCGCGTTTCGGTGACTGCGCGTCGCCAGTGAAGTGAAATCGATTGATGACCTGTCCGTTCAGTGCGACTGTGAAATCGGGATGGCTAACAGTAATTTCGTACTGATTCCACTCTCCGAGCGGTCGGACCGTCACGGGTCCATCGCTTGGTCCCTTGAAGGCGTAGATTGCTCCGGTACGGTGAATGGGCGCATTATCCGGACGGCCAAGTTCATCGATCTGTATCTCGAAGCCGAGGTTAACGCCTACGTATGCTGTGTTATCGTAGCCTTGATTCTCCGGATTAGGGAAGGCAATGAACACACCCGAATTGTCGTCGGGCGACGTCGTCATCCACTGTAACCTCAGCACGAACCGCGGCGGGGTCGGACGGTCGAGCCATAGAAGGCCGAGATCGGTGCCTGGAAGCGCCTCAAAGGCACCTCGTCTAATGCGAAAAGTACCAGGATTGTCGCGTCCCGGCTGGTTTCGGATCGTCGACATCCTCCAATTCCCCACCGTTCTTCCGTCGAAAAGAGCCTCAAATTTATCATCGGCTATGAAGGGTGGGGGATTCATGATATGGTCGCCTGTGCGTCGGGCCAGCGCGATGCCAGTGAGCATAGGATTAGGCGATCCAATCCTGGGCAACAGACACGGGCCGGCGGCGTAAAGATTCTCGGTATGATGGAATCGGCCAGCATGATCAGTCACACTCTTGGTGGCGTCGGTTCCCATCCACAGCGTGCCGGTTTCGTGATGTGTTGAGCCCAAGCCATCGCGGTTCCTCTGTATCTCTTGCATTGGCTGCCCATCGGCGAAGATTGCAGCCACCTTGGCCATTGTGGTGTCCATCACGTCCCATAGGTCGTTATCGCGTTGACCCGTCGCAATTGTCACGGATGCACGGCGGACGCCGTACTCATCCGTGCGCGCGTCGAGTTCAACGCGGCTGGGATGCGCACCCGGATTATTGAAATCGGCTGGAGCCATTTCCCCAATGCCTCGGATCGCGATCGCAACGTGCGTATCGGTGGACGTCCGTAGTTGCTCAAAAAAATCGATGTCCGGCACTTTTCTGAAAAGCTCGTCTTCGGCCCCAGCCGTGTTGCCCCCCCCTGTCGCCGAAATCTGAAGATGAAAATACCCAAAGATGTTACCGTTTTTTTTGGCAGCGCACTTGAGGAACAGCGCAGAAGTCTGCAGTTCATTCGTGATCGGGGGCAGGTCCTTAATGGCCGCGCGTGGCACACGCACTACCAAATTAGACCGCAGATGAGCCATAAGGTTCTTCCCCATCAGGGGATACGTGGGGATGCCCGTGCCATCGAACGAGGCCAGTGCCAGCCGAGCACTTTCAATTGTGCCAAGCGCAACGACTGCCACTCCACCCGGGGCTAGCTCGATGAAGCCGTTGCTCGTGTCGACCCCGGTGACACGCCATGTGTTGGACGCCGTTGGTGTTTTGCGCAGTGATAACACGTGAGTGTTCGGCAGGACCATAAACTCTTTCGTCGCGTCATTACCGTTTGAATCGGAGAACGCCGTGCGGGCTGCCTTGATCAACAGCGGGATGGTGCTGAACTTATTCATTGGGAAAAAGCCCGCATGAGGCGGGCGCGCCTGCACTCCCAGTGGCGCTTCGAGCTTCAACATGTTTTTGAGGACGTCCTCCGAGAGGCCAGTCTTCGGATCTAAGCCGAGGAGTTTTGCCGGATCCTCTCCGGACTTTAGCAGCGGCGACGGGGGCAGCTTGTCCAACGGAATCGCGTCGGCTGCCGTGCCAAGCCCTTCAAATAGCTGCTTACGTAAGGCGGTATGTAACTCCCCGAAGATGAAGTCGTTGGTCGCATCTACTCCGATCTGCTTGGAACTTTCCTCAAAGTAAGTGTTGTCCAAGTCGGTCACGGTGTCAGGCGGCCAGGTCGTGAGCTCCTCTGGGAGGAGCTGTGGCGACCATCCGCCCCAATACACAGAACGGCCCCCGATGGCGTATGCGAGTCCCTTAAATGCAGTGGACGACTTCCATGGGACGCCCCATACCTCGTTGCGTGGAGGCTCAGGCTGCGGTGCGTTTTCGTTAAGAAAGAACCCATTTGCTGGGTCAGAGAACCCTTGAATGCCTGTATTCTGTACGTGTTCCGGGAGTGTGAAGGGGCCCGCTTCGATGACCAGCGTGCGAAGCCCGCCGCCCGTCTGCTTTTGCCTGAACCAAATATGTTCGGCAATCGCCGCCCCAAAGGTGCCTCCGCCGATCACGATCACGTCAAAGGGACGTCCACCGCTATTCTTCCACGCTTTTACCTCAGTGATATCGTTACAGAGGTAGCGACCTTGAATATCTTTCGTGAACGAAGTTGTCTCGGTGGTCTTTACCATGTGCACCTCCGGTATTGTGGTTTGACGTTACTATCAGCTGCGAAGCCGGTTATATCGTTGTACAAAGATTATTTCGTCAACATAACCGTGACTCTTCTAACATGCGAGCCCAAGATGGAATGTAGGACTCGGAAAACGGTTCCATTTGTAAACGGATCTAGTGCAAACACTTACATTATGCATACATATGCGAGGCTACATTTTCAACATGGCCTGTGCTACCTTCGAGATACTCAAATTGTCCGCCCCAGGCCACGTAATAGCGCGGCGGCACGGTACCCCCTTCCCCTGGCCACTGTAGTCATAGGAGGGCTAATCTCGTCGACGCTGCTCACCTTGTTCGTATTGCCGGCCCTGTACGCTCGGTCGCGATCCACGTCCCGTGATGCGCTAGACGTCACGATGCCCGGAACCACCATGGTGCCGAAGGAATCATGAACGATGCGTGATCATGTCCACGACCATACTCACGGAACGATCGATCCGGCGCTTCTCACCACCGAGCAGGGCATTGCGGCCATCAAGTGGTCTGCGGTCGCCTTAGTCGTAACCGCCCTGATTCAGGCTGCGGTCGTGCTCCTGTCCGGCAGCGTGGCGTTGCTCGCTGACACGCTTCATAATATGGCAGACGCCGCCTCTGGGCTGCCTTTGTGGCTAGCCTTTATCCTCGCACGCCAATCACCAACAAGTCGGTTTACGTATGGCTATGGTCGGGCGGAGGATTTCGCCGGCCTCCTCATCGTCCTCATGATTGTCGGAAGCGGGATTGTGGTGGCCTATGAATCGATGAGGCATCTGTGGGATCCAGCAACCGTTCAGCATTTGTGGGCTGTCGGAGTCGCCTCAGTGATTGGCTTTCTCGGCAATGAAGCGGTGGCCCGGTACCGCCTCAAAGTAGGTCATGAGATGGGCAGTGCGGCTCTCATTGCCGATGGACATCATGCGAGGACCGATGCCTTGTCCAGCTTGTCAGTCCTAGCCGCGACCCTTGGGGTCGGGCTAGGCATCCCCGTTGCCGATCCCCTGGTCGGCTTACTGATAGCCGCGGTGATCCTGAAGATCGGATGGGAGTCGGGTGCCTCGATCGTGATGCGCATGCTCGACGGCGTGGATCCAGAGGTCACTGGCGAAGTCATCCATGGGATTCATCACGTCCTCGGCGTGCAGGATGTAACCGAAGTCAGGATTCGATGGCTTGGCCATCGTCTCTTGGCAGAGGTCAATATCGGAGTGGATCCGTCGCTGTCGGTCGAAGCAGGCCATAACATTGCCGCGGAGGTGCAGCATCAGTTGTTACATCAGCTACGATACTTGTCCAATGTTGTGGTGCATGTTGACCCGTTGACGGCATCAGGAGAGCACCATCACCGGATCCCCGCGCATACCCACGGCGAATTCCCGACCCATTCCCATTAAGCTTGATGGTCGACCTTACTTCTGTATCACCAGCTGAAGATCATCGAAATAGCTGACCGCATCCGATTTTGTCCAGAGACCGATCTTGCCGACGGTCAGCGACTGGTCGCACTGATCAAAGACGTGTGCGTCATCGTAAAAGACTTGAATGTGGCAGCCGTGCATGAGCACTCGAAGGCGATGCCACTTTCTGACGTCAATGATCTGATCCTGATTCGCGATCATCTTCCGAACGCCTTTGTCGACTCGATACAAGCGGATGTTTTGTTCAAGGGGGTTCGCACGGGTGAGGTAGTAATTGCGATCATCCACGGCTCGCCATATGAGGCCCCCGCCCATGTCTCCTTTCCCACCGACGGCGCGAAAACTGACCGACAAGTCGACGTTGGAAGATTCGGTGCCGTCGATCAGGAACATCTTATAGGCGTGTTCAGCGCCTTTATCCGAGAGTTGCGCGAGGACATGCGGAGCACTGACCGCATCAGTCGTTTCAATCACCTGCCAATCACCGGCTGGACGCCCATCGTAAAGTCGGCCGAGCTTGAATCCGTCGGGCAACGTGCCCGGTGAGACCGTGTCAAAGTTCCAGCCTTTAGAGGTGTCACTGCCGGCGGCGGCGCAGGGAACGCCAGCGAACAGGAGCCCTAACGCGAGGATCATCTGAGCCAAAGAAATGGGCTGCGGCGATTGAAGCGTGATCATGGTGTTCCGTTCATGGCGTCAAGCCCAGCCCTCAGTCCCCGTGCGATACGATCGGGAGCATCATGTGCCCAAAAGTGCATAAAGTACAGGTCTGGAGAGGAATGGACCAGGTGATTGTGAAGCGCGGTAACTTGAATGCCATGCCGAGTTAATGCCGACGTCACGCGACTCACTTCCGGAGCCGCCAAAACAAAATCTCCTGTCGCGGCCACCTTACCGGGTCCGCCACCTTGAAGGTTGATAGCCGTGGCCATCCCCATACTTGGGGGCAGTTCCAGGTTGTGCATTGTGATCGTCTCCTTGCGCGGAACCGCAATTGATAACACGCCGTCCTTGACCGTGCCTTTCTCCCCGAGCACTTCCTGAATCCGGTGCGCCGGGAGGTCTTCTTCATTCTTCACCTCGCTGTTTTCTGCTCTGTTCGGTTTCCCGATGGGCGTCTTCGTTAGGGTAAGGGCCCGCCGTAAATTGATGGCCACTTGTTCCGCATCACCTTCCGCCCAAAAATGCAGGTACATGACTTTGGGACTTTCGCGAATAAGGTGATTGTGAAGCGCCGTCACGGTGATGTCATCCTGTTCGAGCCTCCGTATTACTGGCCCGACTTCATCCCCCACCAAGACGAGATCGCCGTGGGCGACGGCGGCGTCACCACGCGCCTTGAATGCGATCCAGCTGCCGAGGGCAAATCTTGGCTTCAATCTGACGTCGTCGACAAAAACAGACAGATCTGTGCGTGGCAGTGAAATCTTGTAAAGGTCTCCTTGCGCTTGCCCAGCGGTGCCCATCGCGGCGTCAATGGCGCTGGTGTTGAGACCGGAGTCGGCGTGCACCCTATCGATCCCGATTAGTAGTACGAAAGCCACCACCAATCTTCGAAACGTCATGAGATATGCCATAACGGTTCTCCTGGTTCACAGGTTAGGCTGCTATGCAAATCGTTGTTTGTTCAGTGCAGCAGGGTAGGAGGGACTGAGGGATAACGGGTCAGGCATTAGTGACCCTAGTCAGTTCAATAGTCAAAAATCAGATATCTGGAAATCGACTCATACTAACACTCATACTTCCAGTGGTTCTACGGACGCCCATAGGGACCGTTTATATATAACGAGGTGGCGTATTATCAATGGTTTAGATATATTGCTTGTGGGGTTGGGCGCCATGCGAAATCATTATTTAGGTTAAATTCGGGTTTTCAAGACCGGCACGTTCGGCCGCTCCGTCACCCCTCCCTAGGCTCATCCTTCTCATAAACCAATAACCTTTAGCAACCCCTTCTTGGGAGTGCCATTCTGGATTGCACCACGTGAACGATCCGAACGGATTTACCGAAACCATTCAGTTCTTTTCCGTAACCAATTCGCCATTGACGTCAGTCATTACCACTGCTCCATCGTCCGGGAGTTCTCCGCTGGCCTATACGGTAGCGGGTAATACAATACCCAGACGATTACGTTTCCCGACATTCGGTCTATCATTACCACGGACCCTTTCTACGTGAAACTGGTATTTGCATCAAAAGAGACATATTCGGGAACATACACGAACGCTTGAATATTTGACGCTGTCCCCTTTTTGCGGCGGATTATCGAGTGGTGTTCAATGCAAGACATGCCAAACAAGGCTTGCGTGCCGTCGCAGATCTTACTCTGCCCGTGCGCAGCGCTGCGTGGTCGGTCCGGGATCTCAAACCGGTTGGAAGTACTCTTCGGAAACGGCAATCGGTCGTTTTGATGGCTTATGATGCCTTCGTGATGTATTCCATGCCGCCAAGGTATGGTTTCAACGCATTAGGTATTCGCACGGACCCATCTGCCTGCTGGTAGTTCTCCAAGATCGCGACTACGGTACGTCCGACCGCGAGTCCAGAGCCGTTTAGTGTGTGGACGAAGTCGGTTTTGTGATCCGCCTTCCCTCCGGCACGTCTGTAGCGTATGTTGGCGCGTCGCGCCTGAAAACTTTCAAAATTGCTGCATGATGAAATTTCACGGAAATGCTGCTGCCCCGGCAGCCACACCTCCAAATCGTACGTCTTCGCTGCGGAGAACCCCAAATCTCCGGTGCAGAGCGCCGTCACACGATAGGGGAGTTCCAGCCCTTGCAAGACGGCCTCGGCTGCTCCCGTAAGAGTTTCCAATTCAGCATATGACTCGTCAGGTCGTACGAACGTCACCAGTTCCACCTTGTTGAATTGATGGAGTCGGATCAGTCCGCGCGTGTCTTTTCCGTATGAGCCGGCTTCGCGTCGGAAGCACGGCGTGTGGGCCGTATAGCGGATGGGAAGCTGCTCGTCCCGGATGATCTCTTCGCGGTGCAAATTCGTAATCGGCACTTCGGCTGTGGGGATGAGAAAATAATCATCGTCGCGAAGGCGGAAGAGATCTTCCTCAAATTTTGGAAGCTGTCCCGTACCCGTCATGGCGGCTCGATTCACCAGAGACGGTGGAAGCACTTCGCGATATCCATGTCGCACTGTATGCATATCGAGCATGTAATTGATCAGCGCGCGTTCGAGTCGCGCACCGATGCCCATCATGACGACAAATCGAGCGCCGGCAATTTTTGTGGCCCGCTCGAAGTCCAAGATGCCAAGCGACTCTCCCAGTTCCCAATGAGGTTTGGGGACAAAGGACATCGTTGGAGCGTCTCCCCATCGACGCACTTCCTTATTATCTTCCGAATCAGCGCCGACAGGAACGGACTCATGCGGAATGTTGGGAATGCGTAACGCTAATTCGACCAGGCGCTCCTCGAGTGTTCGGACCTGTGCGTCCATATCGCTGATACGGTCGCCGACGGCTTTCATCGTGGCCATCGCCTCTTCGGCCGGCTGCTTTTCACGCTTCAGTCGGGCAACTTCGGCGGAGCCGGTTTTTAACTGATGTCGAAGTTCATCGACCTGTGCCGTGAGGCCGCGTCGTTCTTGCAGCAGCTTATTCAGTTCATCCCAGGGAACATCCGCACCGCGAGGACCGAGTCGGTTTCGAACCGCATCCAGATTGTCTCGTAAATATCGCAGGTCGTGCATAGTCCCTATGGCCACAGGTGGATAGATGGGCGGGAATCTAGCACCTGACCTTGACCGAGTCAATCATGTCGAGCATTGCAATCAGCGATGTCGTAGCCACTCACCACTTGACGGAACGGCGCAGGGATGGTGCGAGAGGCGGTATTTCAACCTGACTTGACAATGTCGGAGAGGAATTGGACCATACGCGCATGCAAGCGATTTCCAATCCCCCGAATCCATTTGAGTCACGGCATCGCGAACTGCTCGAGCCCGCGGCCCAGACCAGAGTGGACGTGTTCGAGGATGCGACACGCGAGATTCTGAGTCGCAATGAAAGTCCCGATCTGCCGTTTCGGTGGAGCGTGAATCCCTACCGTGGCTGTTTTCACGCTTGCGCCTACTGCTATGCGCGGTCGTCCCATGAATATTGGGGCTTCGGTGCCGGAACTGATTTTGAATCGAAACTTATCGTCAAGCCGAATGCGGCTGATTTGCTTCGAAAGGCCTTTTTGAAACCATCCTGGAAAGGGGAAGTCATTCTCTTTTCCGGGAATACGGATTGTTATCAACCGTTGGAAGCGACCTATGGTCTGACGCGGGCGTGCCTTGAGGTCTGTGCGGAGTTTTGTAATCCTGTCCGGATCATCACGAAGTCGGTGCTCGTGATCAAAGATATCGATCTTCTGGTGGCGCTTCATCGGCAGGCGTCGGTCCGTGTCTTTTTCAGCATTCCCTTTTCAGATGCCGGGATGGCCCGTAAGGTCGAACCGCACGTGCCGTCCCCCGAGAAGCGATTTGCAGCGATGAAAACACTGGCTGATGCCGGCATTCCTACCGGCATTTCTATTGCGCCCGTCATTCCCGGCCTGAATGAGGACGATATTCCAGACTTGCTGATGCGGGCCAGGACGGCCGGGGCGGTGGACGCCGTGTACGTGTTGCTTCGGCTCTCCGGAAATGTGCAATCCGTCTTTCTAGAGCGTATGGCCGTCGCCTTTCCTGACCGCATCGGCAAGATCACGAATCGCACGCGTGAAGTTCGGGGCGGTCGTCTCTCGGAAGGTCAATTCTTCAAGCGGTACGAAGGACAAGGATCCCACTGGGAGCTCATTCAGCAGCTGTTCGAGGTGGGTCGGCGGAAAGCGGGGTTTCCGGATTCTCATGACGAGACTGCGGCCTCATCCACGTTCCGTCGGCCCGAGTCGTTGCCCCCGCTGCCCGTACAAACTATGTTATTTGAGTAAGGAGGAGAGGCAGGATGAAGCACAACCCAGGGTTCTTGAAACTCGTAGAAGAGGCCCGGCGACAGGTCAAGGAGTGCACGATTGAGCAGGTCAAAAGCAAGCTCGATCGCGGAGAAGTGTTCGAATTCCTCGACGTGCGAGAGGACAATGAATATGAAAAGGGTCATGCTCGCGGTGCGAGACATCTTGGACGAGGTGTTTTAGAGCGCGATATTGAGACGATCGTTCCGAACAAGCGGGCCGACATTGTGCTGTATTGTGGTGGCGGCTACCGATCGGCTCTTGCGGCCGACAGTCTTCGGCAGATGGGATATTCCAATGTCACATCGATGATCGGCGGCATCAAAGCCTGGCGGGACGGCGGCTATCCGATGGATCTGCAGTGAAGGCCAATGCAACAATTCATGCAATGGGCGGCAGTAAGTTTTCTATGTCCAGTGTTGCGTTGCGCCTGATGTTTCCATGACCCGCCGGGAACTCTTCAGCCGTTTGACATTCGGTGTGGCGTTTCTGTCCGCACTGGCTTTTGCGCCTCGTGCGCTCTTGTGGAATCTATTGTTCGAACCTGAGGCTTTGCTGGTTCCTCCCAAGCCGCTCCCTCCCAACCCGTTTCATCGGGATGGTAAGGCACTGGTGGCCATGATACATGGACGCGACCCGGCGGTCATGTTGAGCGAGGGGGTGGCTTTGCTTGGTGGACTCACGTCTCTTGCGGTCGCCGGGAAGCATGTGTTCATCAAGCCCAATGTCTTGAATAACCGCCCCCCGCCGAGTACGACCAGTTCAAGGCTCGTCTCGGCCGTGGTGCAATTAATCAGGGAGGCGGGAGGAGTCGTGACCGTCGGAGATAGTTCGGGCATGATTAGATTTCCGACCTCCGAGAACTTAGCAGAGACCGGTGTGCGACACGCTGCGGAATCGGCCGGAGCCGGCGTGCTGGCATTAGAAGAGCAAGCATGGGTCCGGGTGGAACCGTCCTTGGCAGTCGCGTCTCCGAGCTATCTGATCTCAAAGCCGGTCTACGATGCCGACATACTCGTCAATCTTCCGGTCGTGAAAACGCATCAGTTTGCCCATTATTCGTGCGGCTTAAAGAATCTGGTGGGCATTGTTCATCCGCGCTATCGGCCATCTATTCGATTTTTGTCAGGGCAGTGGCATGAGCAGATTGCGGACCTAAACCTTGCCGTTCATCCTCATCTGACGATTGCCGATGCGACGACGATGATGATTGCGGGAGGTCCAACCAGCGGGACGCCTGTTCAAGCGGATGTCTTATTGTTAAGCGGGGATCGGGTCGCATTGGATGCGGTCGCCGTGGCACTGATCCGATCGTACGGGGCGTGGCCCAAAGTACAGGGCACGCCGATTTGGGCTCAGCGGCAAATCAAAAGGGCCGGCGAACTCGGTCTTGGCGTGAAGGGACCAAGTGAGATGGAACTACTGGTCAAGTCGCTTGAACCGGAGGATGCTGAATTTGCCCGGCGAGCCGAGTTGGTTCGCCGGGACGTCATGATGCTCTAAAGGCGGTGGCGCACATTTGCCGCCTATTTATTCTGGCGATCGAATTCTTTGATGACCTGATCGGTCAGATCGAGGGTGTCCCGATGGTACAAGACGATTTTGAGGGTGCTTTCGCTGCCCTTATCGACGACGAGTGTGAAGCCACCCTTTTCCGCCACTGATTTCGTGGCCGTGCCGATCTTTTTCATGTACTCGTCGACTAATTCTTTTTGTTTTGCACCCAATTCCTGATTGAACTCTTGGGCGCGCCGCTGATAGTCCTGCAGTTTCGTGCGGAACTGGTTCTGCTTGTCGCGCTTCTGCTGTTCATTCAGAGAGGCATCTTGTTCCTTCAATTGCTTCTCGAGATTCTTCAGCTCTTCTTCATCACCGGCCAATAGCTTCTGGCGCGTGGCGGCGTACTCTTTCAAGGTATCCAGCGCCCGCTTGCCGGCCTTCGATTTTTCCAGGACGGTTTGAGGATCGACCACACCCATTTTAAAAGAGTCCGCCGCGCCTGATAAGGACGGTGTCACCGTGAGGACGACTGCCGCCAAGAGGGTCAATATCATTCCCTTTCGTGAAGCAGTGGTCCTCTCTTGTCTCACTTGCATAACCTCTCCTTTCGCATCGTGGAATTCATGCTCCTGAAGCGTGGGGAGGATAGGCCGTAGACCGTATGGCTGTCAAGCAATCCTCATCTGAGTTGTTCGTATGAAAGTGGGAGCGTAGAATATCCCTGCCGGCTGACACGGCAGGCTTTTGACCAGGAGGAGCGCGATGACGGATGACACGCGAAGCGATCATCTCCGGTTCGTGAAAGCACTACAGCACGAATCGCTCCTGTGTGGGAACGCTGGGTGTCCAGGCCCTGTCGAGGTGATCGACCAATCCCGACTCCGGGATCGCATCCGCACGTTTGAGGCCACCTGTTCCCGATGTCAATGGTATCGGCGGCTCAGCGGGTCGGAGTCATTAAGCCCACCCTGGGATGACGCCTCATTGCTGGCCATGGCGAATGAGCATTTGATGCACCAGCAGGCGATCTGTCCGTTTGATGAGACCCCCGTCATCTTTACGTCTCTTCCGAATCCTCGCCGAAAAGCCCGCTATCGTCTTTCTTGCTTTTATTGCGGCCGGCAGGCCGAAATGGACTGGCTTCCCTCGGAATGGAAACGATAGCCGACGTGCTGGCATGAATTCGTGAACGCCTGCTGCGGCAGCCGATCCTCGTTGCCCGGCGAAGGCTTTCTCGTTTGGACTCGTCATCGGACCCGGAGGACGTCTGAGTTGCCCTACATGGAAGAACCCGGGCTTCGGTCTCAACTGCCCCGACGTGTTTCTGAGGAATGCACGTGAGGTGTGTGCACAGGACAATGTGGCGAGCTATGAACCCTCTGGAACTAGACGAAATAACGGCCGGTGTCGAAGCGATATTCCGTATTGTCGACGAGCCTGACAACCCATCGCAGGTATTGACCGGATCCGTCCGTTTCAGCGAGATCTAATTCGGCTCCTTCTTCAAGAGGATTCCCTTGCGTATCGCTGATCACTTTCACGATCGGTTGGTTAGCAGCGGTCTTGTCGGGATTGGGCTGAAGCACGACGGCCAGCTCATTCGTATTCAGTAACACGAGACTGCCGATTGGAATGATACCGACACAATTGACAAACAATTTCAACAGAGTCGAATCGAAAGACTGGCCGCTCTTCGCAAACATAATTTTCAAGACCTTTTCCGGAGGGATCGGTTCACGTCGATACACCCGTGCGGAGGTCATGGCATCGTAACAATCGGCAATCGTGAGAATCCGTCCCGTCAGAGACTGCGACCATGGCACGGTCAACTTGGGGTACCCTGAAAAATCGAAATTCATATGATGCTCAAAGGATGCCGCCGCCATTCGTCCAGGCAGATTGGTAATGCCGCGTAAGCGAATTAAATTAACGACGCCTTCTGTGGGATGGCTTCGCATCATGCGCCAGTCGTCCTCCGTGAGCTCCGAGGGTTTATTCAGCACGTCCAGGGGAATAGAGGATTTTCCCGAATCATGGAAGAGCGCCGCCAGTCCTAGGTCGGCTAGGTCGACTTTCGAATAACCGGCACGGTTGGCTAACGCCAATGAGAGGACGCAGACATTGACGGAGTGGTTGTGCGTATATTCATCGTGACAGCGGAGGGTTGTGAGACCGAGAAGAATCGATTCATCATATTTCATGAGATCGACAAGGTTTTCGATGGCGCGTTTTGCCTGCTTGAAGTTGGGGGCCCGGCCGTCGCGCAAGCTGTTGGATAGGTTTTGAACGGCCCCTGCCGCTTGGGCATATCCGCTTTTTGCCAGGGACCGTGTCGCTGAGTGGCGGTCCGTCCGTTTTGGGCCGGCCGTTTTCGCCTCTTGCAATGTAATATTCTGGACGCCCCGCTCGTTCAACTGCAGTACGAAATCTTGAATAGTGATGGCGTTTGGATCGAGCGTGGCGAGCAGATACGCGAGTTCCCGCAGATCGTTGGCCTGCGTGGCGGGGGAGAATGAGATCGCGCCGATCTTCCAGGCGGCAAAGATATCCATTAATCCGGTGAAAACGGAGATTTGCTGGGCGTTCATTTTTAAATGCATGTCACCGAGGAAAAAGAAATCGTTTTGGAACCGGAGTGTGACTGCGCCGTCATGGGCCAGGGTCTTCACAATGGCTAAAATGGCATTGACGGGCTGGTTCAGGGCAGCATTGCCGCGATCATGGATACGCGCGGTTCTGAGTAACGAATACAGTTGGCTGACACACTGAGCGCCGAGCCAGAGAATCTGTTGATCCAGAATATCTCGTGCTTCGGATCCCATGGCGACTTTGGCAGACAAGGATTTTTCATGGGTAAGGAACGGTTGGTCTGCCGAAGGGGTCGATTCGAGGGCGAGCTTTACATCACTCATGAAGGTTGGTTTCCTATGGTGGCTCGTTTCATAGCTGACGCCAATGCCTCGGTACAGGCTTTCCGGATAGCTCGGTTCAAGCGGCGTTGGCCCGCCTTCAACACGACGATGGCTGCCGATGTTCCCAGGGCGCCGAGTGCTTCAGCGGCGAGGACACCGACTTCTTGGCGCTTTTTTCGATTCGTCCAGGAAGATTGCGTGACTAAGCGATTCCAGTATGGAATATTCTCTTCACCGGCAGTCTGGCGCATCGCCCGGAAGATGGCTTTTTTCTCGGGCACCGATCGGTCATGGAACGACTTGTGGTCTACGACCGGCATCCAGGCGTTGAATGTCGCAGTGTAGGTATCGTTCAGGAGCACTTTGAGCGCTAGTTGGCGTATGGATCCCTCGGCATCGTTGACAAACGGGATGAAGGGATCTGCGTTTCCTGAAGGCCGAATGATTCTCAGCGTCCGCAGGATTTCTTTGCGGACTCGGACGTCTTCATGAGAATGGATCGGTTCCAAATGTTTGACGAACTGCTCGTGTCCCAGTTTGCCAATGATATAAATCAGGTTGCGTACCACGTACCATCGTGAATCCGCCAGACCCCGTATTAAGAGAAGGGGATTCTGTTTCGCGTGGGTGGTCAGCACATCGCAGACCATCATGCGATGTGACTTGTGCTTCAAGTTCGCCATCAGTGTGCACAGCGGTTGAGCGGTACTGGGATTCAGCATCAGAAGCAGCGCTTGAACATCATCGATGCTCGTGCTCGAAGACGCATTCAACGCCGTTTCCATCGCGGTGATATTGCGCGGGTGTCCGAGTGAAGTGAAGAGGTCTGCCAGCTTGGCTTTATGTTGATTGGAGAGATTCGGGCACAATTCTTGTGCCTCATGCAGGAGACTGACAAACGTATTGAGCAATTTCCAGTTGCCGTCCCGTATGAGGGTTGCGAGGATGTCGCCAAAAAGTTCCAACAGTCTATTGAGCAAAGTGTCCGACGTTTCACTGGCCAGGATGGCCGTTAACATGTCGAGGAGATAGGTCGTATTGTCTCTGGCCGACTCGGAGTCGATTTCTTGGCGCAGTAGTTTCTGCTCCTCCGGAGAAATCTCATAGACGGCCTGTCCTCCTGCCCCTTGGCTTCCGGCAGAGCGAGGTGGCCCTTCTTGGGGGCGTGCGGACTCAGTGCGGGCAATATGACGAAGCTCTGAAGGAGGACTATTGAATGTGCCTGACTCTTGTGGGGTCAGCACGGTCATGACGTCTGATGATTTCACAATTTCTTCGGCCGTCACAAAGGAAATCGTGGATAAGTTCTTCTCCCACAAGCGCGTGACGATATCGTCATCTGAAGTATCGGAGTCGTATGTACCCCAGAGTGCTTCGAGGAAGTAGGCGAGGTCTTCCTGGCTCAACCCCTTATGAAAAGACAGTTCGCGGATTCCATCTGCGTGTAATTTGAGGGCGAGATTTTCGCTCGAGGAGGTTGATTGATAGACGGGCACACCTTTATAGAGGAGTTCCGAGCGCTGTGCCAGGAACTGCAACACATCATGTGCCGCTAATTGAATGGTCAGATATTCATAAAATTGTTGAAAGAATTTTTGCGCAACGGGATTATTGGGACCATACGTTCGCGTCGTTTTAAAGGTCTTGTCCAGCAATGCTAGGAGATGTTTCACGGCATGAAGCTCAGACGCTGCAACTCCGCCAAGGGAGTTTGAGGGGAACGCTAAGGGTGTAGGGTTGATCTCTGTCATGAGTTTGAAGCACTGTAAGGAGTCATCGAAAACGCTGCAGGCGCATTGTGTTGGTCATGAACAATACCTGGGCGGCTTAATGAGCCATAGCAATCCATGCCTGGACCAGACTTTGCTACAGTGAAAAGTGTCCTTGGTCTGGCACACTTTGTCAATTTTATACACGCCACTAGCTCATTAGAAATCTACGGTGACTTGATGCGGAACTCAAGTTCGACATCCATTGTTTGCTTTGGAGATAGCCTTACGGCTGGTTACCAATCTCCGACCCACAAGGTTCCCTACATTCGGGAAACCCCATACGGCTCGTTTCTCCAAGCGCGGTTAGGCTCACAGGCGATCGTGATGACTTCCGGGATGTGCGGGGAGCTGACCCGCGATATGGTGTTACGGTTCCGGCAAGACGTTCTGGTTCACCGCCCTCACTATGTCGTGATTCTGGGCGGCACCAACGATCTTGGATGGCATGTCACACCGGCCGAGATTTTTAGCAACCTCATATGCATGTATGAACAGGCCCTTGGCGCAGGAATACAGCCGGTGGCTGTCACCATCCCCTCGATCAGAATGGAGGTAGATCCTGCCGCCGGGCAGTGGCTGAAGGAGCTTGTGACGCAGCGGCAGCAGTTGAATAAATTGATTGCCGAGTATTGCGCCAAGAATGAGATCGCCTGTGTCGATCTGTTTGCCGCGACGGCGGAGGCAAATACGTTACTGCTCGCCGGCCCGTACTCTAACGATGGATTGCATCTTACCACGGAGGGATATCGGAAAATGGCGGATCTTCTCTATGAGCAGGTCTTTCAATCGGGCGTTCCCGGACAAAACTAAAGGACTCATGGCCGTCTCATGATTCAGGACATTCACGATCACAATTTTGACCGTACCGTTGAATGTGCAGGCGTCCCAGTGCTGGTGGAATTCTGGCAGCCCGGATGTGGAAGCTGTCGGGCGCTCATGCACGAGCTGGAGAAGCTTGATGCGGAATGCGGTGAACGCCTCCTGATTTTAAAAATGAATGTCCAAGAAAATTACCAAATACCGGCAGAACTTGAGGTTTCATCCCTTCCGGCCCTTGCTCTGTACATAAATGGACAATTTGAGCGTTTCATCGGCGGGCTAGGAAAAAAAGAAGAGCTTCGGAAACAACTCCCGCCTCTGTAGCCGCCCCCGGGACACTTCTGCCTGTCTTTGTCTCCAAACTGTTGTTTGACACCTCAGTAGTTTTTGTTACGGTTTGAACTGATGTTTCAATCAATCATTTCTATCGGGGTGGGCCTATGAATGCCAAAGCAAGGGCGCGGGCTGGAATACTATGCTGTGTCGGTCTCATGCTGCTGTTGGAATCAGGGTGCGCGCGCTGGATCGATGGTCATGCCGTGGAAAAAGGCATGCAATCGGGACGTGGAGAACACGGTGTGGAAGTCGAAGTGCCGTTGGAGCACGGGCAACGCAAAGCGGCAGAGGAGATGCCTTCTCTTTCTCGGTTTCAGCCATCGGATCCACTCAGCTTAGGCAGCAACCTAAGCGAAGAACGGATTCCAAATGATGTCGTCGTTATCTCGCCTCCAATGTCCTCCGCCAGCCGAGGAGGCGCGTATGGCGAAGGGTTGAGCGGTCAGGAGCGGCAACAGGGAGAACGGTTGGCGGCTCTCGCGGGGTTGGAGGACATCTTTTTTGGCTACGACAGTTCCACCGTGTCCAGCGCTGCCCGTGAACGATTGCTCTACGCTGCTCAGTGGCTGCAACGAGATCCAAGGAATAAGCTCACGATAGAAGGGCATTGCGACGAGCGGGGGTCGAATGACTACAACCTTGTCCTAGGAGAAAAGCGCGCACGTGCGGTGCTGAATTTCCTGCGGGATCAACATCTCGATGGGAGCCGGCTAATGGTCGTGTCTTATGGGAAGGAACGACCGTTTTGCCGTGCCCACGATGAAACGTGCTACCAGCAAAATCGACGAGGGCATCTGGTCGTTCGGCACTAACGTAAAAGTGACACCAACACTACATGGTGCGCCAAGCCCGGCCGTCCGCCTGAATTAAGCGGTCAGCTTCTGCGGGTCCCCAACTACCCGCCGGGTATTCAGGCAAGCGTCTTAACTTTTCTTCCTTCCAGCCGTGCAAAATGAGCGTGATCCAGGCCCACGATGCTTCGACGGCGTCACGACGCATAAAGAGGGAGGCGTCTCCGATCATGACATCGAGCAAAAGCCGTTCGTACGCTTCAGGGGTGCCTCCCGAAAAGGCATCATCGTAGTTGAAATTCATCTCGACGGGATGAGTCTGGGCTTTTGTGCCGGGCACTTTCGAGATCACTCTCAACGAGAACCCTTCCTTGGGCTGAATCCGCAGTGCCAAGACATTGGGGGCCTGTGGAACGGTCGGATCGGCATTGAACAGAATTTGTGGGATATCTTTAAACTGCACCGCGACTTCGCTTGCTCGTTTTGGCATAGCCTTTCCGGTTCTCAAGTAGAAGGGTACACCCGCCCAACGCCAATTCTCCACGAATAGCTTGAGCGCCACATAGGTCTCGGTTGTAGAATCCGGGTTCACTCCCGGCTCCTGGCGATATCCAGGCACTTCCGCCCCGCCGATTTTGCCGTGCCCGTACTGTGCCCGGACGGTCATCCGCTTCACATCTTCTCCATTAATAGGGCGGAGGCACCGCAACACGTTCATGCGTGCATCGCGGACGACATCGGCATCAAGCGAGTGGGGCGGCTCCATTGCCACGAGGCAGAGCAATTGCAAGATATGGTTTTGCATCATATCTCTTAGGGCGCCGATCTTGTCATAATATGCGGCGCGGGTGCCGACTCCTTCCGTTTCGCTGACCGCAATTTGGACATGGTCGATGTATTTGCTGTTCCAGATCGGCTCGAAAATGCTGTTGGCAAAACGCAGGACCATGAGATTCTGGACAGTCTCTTTGCCCAGATAATGATCGATCCGAAAGATCTGCGATTCATCGAAAACTTCTGCAAGCGCGGCATTGATCTGTCTTGCCGACTCAAGGTCGTGCCCAATCGGCTTTTCCACGATGATTCGACAGAGGGGCTTGTTGAGATCTGCCCGGTACGCCAATCCTGCCTGCTGCAAGCCTTGGCAGATGGGAGCAAATGCATCAGGAGGCACGGCCAGATAAAAAATACGGTTGCCAGGCAGGTGTTGATCGGCTTCCACCTGCGCTAACAGTACCTTCAACCCCTCATAGGTCCCCGGTTCCCAGATGGAGCCCCGATGATAGAAGAGCCGGGATTCGAAGGCAGACCATTTTGAAGGGTCCACGGGCCGGCGTGAATATGTCCCCACGCCTGCACGCATACCGGCGCGGAAGTCTTCATGCCGTAGCGCCTTACGGCCGTTCCCAACAACGGCAAAGCCAGAGGGCAGCATGCCGTCGAGCAACAAGTTATAGAGGGCTGGAATGAGTTTTCGTCGTGTCAGGTCGCCCGATGCACCGAAAATCACCACGGTACACGGCTCAATCGCAGTTTGTCGCCCGCGGTCTGAAGGCCGGCTGACTTGGACCATGGAACGCTTCTCCTCTTCGGTTTTCAGCGTTTGACCGCGTGTCCGCCGAACGCGTTACGCAATGCCGCCAGCATCTTTTCGGCAAATGACTCCGATTGTCGAGAACGGAACCGTGTGAATAAGGCGCTGGTCAGCGCCGGGACCGGGACATCTTTCTCAATGGCTTCGGCGATCATCCATCGCCCCTCACCGGAATCTTCGACATAGCCCTTCAGCTTCTCTAAACGAGGATCCTGAGCGAGGGCATCGGCTGCCAGTTCAAGCAGCCACGACCGCACGACGCTGCCATGCATCCACAGGTCGGCGATCTTTGGAAGGTTCAATTGATACTCGCTCTTTGCCATGAGTTCGAAGCCCTCCGCATAGGACTGCATCAGGCTGTATTCGATGCCATTGTGAACCATTTTCACATAATGACCGGATCCATGGGCGCCGACATGCGCCCATCCGGACGGGGGGGCCAGCGTCTCGAAGATTGGCGCCAGGCGTTTCACGGTACGCTCGTTGCCACCAACCATCAAGCAGTAGCCGACTTTTAGTCCCCATACACCGCCGCTGGTTCCTGCGTCGATGTACTCAATGCCTTTTTGGCGCAAGGTCGTCGCACGACGCACATCATCATGAAAGAGTGTGTTGCCTCCGTCAATCACGATATCATCCGATTGAAGGTGCTCGGCTAGGTTCCACACGGTTTCCTCTGTCGGATTTCCAGAAGGGACCATAATCCAAGCCGCTCGCGGCGGAGTCAGCTTGGCGGCCAAATCGGCGAGCGACATGGCCGCGATGCATCCCTGCTGTTGTTGGGCCCGCTGGACAAGTTCGGGGTTTCGATCGTACACCACCACTCGATGGCTGCCTTGGCGCAACCGTGTCACCATGTTCATGCCCATTTTGCCTAAGCCGACGAATCCGATCTCCATCACGACCTCTTCGAGAGTAGGTGAGCTGGTCTCTAATAGTGGATTGTAGCATAGTGCCGTTGCGGTATTGCCGTATTGTTCTGCACTGTCAGGTATACCGCCTTTCCACGTCGCACATCGACAAACGCCATCTGTCATTGTCATCATTGCTTATGATGCGCTCACTCGATGAGTAACTGATGTCTATTTCCTCAGTGGGATCCGACTTAGTTCACTCCTAACCCTTTGGGCGTGCCCGCTCGGCAGTTCACTATGAAACCGTTTTGACAGGACCTGTCCTGCTGAAATACACTTACGCCGCTCATAACCAACGTTTTCACTGCTGCCGACAAGAGAGGCCGGATGATTTCGACACAGCATGGTGTCACGCTCGCAGTCGGGATCATCGGCGTACTTCTTACGGTCACGGTCCAGGACACGCTGGCGGGAGAAATCGGTGTCATTACATTCGTGCAAGGATCGGTGACGCTCTCCCATCCCCGGGCGCCTGCCGCACCAGCCAAGTTTCGCGATGATGTACGCTTTCATGACGTCATCGAAACTCAGAAAGCATCCAGAACAAAAGCGCTGTTCCGGGATGACAGCATTCTGACGGTCGGAGAGCGCAGTCGGATTGAAATCACGGAATACGTGTTTAACCCCCATGAAAACGTCAGAAGTGTCATCATCAATCTGGTTACCGGCAAGTTGCGAGCCCTGGTGGGAAAGGTCTTTGCCGAATCGGGCTCACGCTTTGAAATCCACACGCCGTCGGCAGTGGCGGCCGCGCGAGGGACGTATTTTATCGTGTGGCTTGATGACACGGGGCGGACGGGGGTCGCGAACATCGGCGAGCATGGTCGTGTCGACTTTACGAGCCACGGCGTCACAGTTATTCTGGAATCAGGAGAATTCTCTGAGGAGAGGGAAGACGGTCCAGCCATGCCGATTCCGTTTAGTACGAATGGAGGCAACGTGTTCGCGAAGCGCCCAGCCGATATCAATACGCTCGTCTTCCTGCAGCGCACGATTCTGGATACAGATGTAAGAGAACTCCTGAGGGTGGAGGCCCATGGTGAATCAATTTCATCTGCTGGTGCCGGCCGGGCGTTAGGGCTGTTGACGTCACCACCGTCATTGCCCGGCGGCGGTACGCTGACGCCTCCTGCGGTTATTTCAGGGGCGGCCGCGCTAAGAGGCGGCGGGATACTGCTCGAAGGAGGCACCCTATCCGCAATTGGAGCGAGTGGAAACATTCCAGGTGGTGGCGGAGTGTCACCGCCTGCAGGTCCCCCGATCGTCACAAGTCCCATCGTGATTCCGACCCCGGGTACTCCTCGAAGCCAAGGAAGTCCATAGAAGTTGGAGCCTTTTTGCGCTCCCTCGCATGATTGCAGGAGGCGCATACCAGACGCCTGATGTATGCTGTCAATTACCTAATCCTGTCTCCCTCGCCAGACCCATTCAACATGTTTACGCCTCGGCATTTATAAGACCACATGTCTCACGTATGGCTTGGTAAAACACGCCTTATTCAGACAATCAGCGCCGGGGTGGCCGCAGGCACGACGGCCGTGATGCTGTTGCTCGGGTTGATCGAACCGGAGGTGTTGCGCCGGCTAGAGAATGCATCCGTGGATGGTCGGTTTATCTTGCGAGGGGCATGGCCGCCTGGTGCCGAGATTGTCCTCGTCGCGGTGGACGAACAGAGCTTGCATGAAGTTGGTCGCTGGCCATGGCCACGTGACACCCAGGCACGCTTGGTTCAAGCTATTAGTGCCGGCGGCGCCAAAGTCATCGGTCTCGATATTATCTATGCCGAGCCCGAGTCTGCCGATGCACGACGTGTCCTCGACGATGTCTATCGTGCTGCGATGGTGCCCGGCGCCGCCTCACCGGCTCTTCGAGGATTGTTAGAGCAGACGCTGACTCATGTCGACACGGACGGGCAATTTGCCGAAAGTCTGAGAACAGCCGGCAATACAATCTTAGCGCTGCCGTTCGTCGTGCCTGAAACCGACAGGCGAGACAATCCCAGCCATCCGGCTCCAGTCACCGGGGCGGTGTCTGTCCCGGAGTATCTCCAACGCAGTGCATTCATGCTGATTAGGCACAGTAGGAGCGGGTCAGCCTTGGAGCCATACATCGCGATCAATCAACATGGCCCCCTGAAGACATTTGCGCAGGAGGCGGTCGGCCTGGGACACGTCTACAGTGTTCCGGAAAAGGACGGCATCACGCGGTATGAAGCCCTTGTGATACGGTATGGGGACGAGTATTACCCTTGCTTCCCATTGGAAATAGTCCGCGCCTATCTCGAGATACACCGGGATCATATGGCCTTCATGCTGGGCGAGGGCGTGCAGCTTGGCGATCGGTTCATTCCCACCGACCAGAAAGCTCGTATCCTGATCAATTATCTTGGCCCCGAACGACACTTCCGCTACGTCTCTGCCACGGACGTGCTTCAACAGAGGGTCCCCCCCGGGACGTTTCGCGACAAGATCGTGATCGTCGGCACGGCCGCGCTCGGAACCTACGACCAGAAGGCGACCCCATTTTCCGCCAATGTCCCGGGAATCGAGAAAAATGCAACCGTCGTTGACAATATCCTTCGCGGAGCCTTCGTGCAGAAACCATGGTGGTCCAGGCCCCTGGACCTCGCCATGATTCTCGGGTTGGGGCTCGGATTGGGCTATGCCTTGCCGAAGATGCGAGCCATTCCTGCCGCCCTGCTCACCGGAGGTCTCGGGCTGGTGTACGCGGTGGCCGCGCACATGGTCTTTGTCTCGTATGGATTGTGGCTCGATATGGTCGCACCGGTTCTAACCATCGTGATCATTTTCATCTGCGTCACCGTGCTGCGGTTCATGATCGAAGAAAACCAAGCGAAGGAGGTGCGAGCTCTATTCTCGAGCTATGTGAGCCCGCAGATCGTCGACGAGTTGATTAAAGATCCGGGGAAGGCCACTGTCGGCGGGGATCGGCGGGAGTTGACAATGCTCTTTTCCGATGTGGTCGGCTTTACGAGCTTCAGCGAAAAGCATGCGGCAGAAGTGGTGGTGGCTCAATTGAATGAATATCTTGAAGCAATGACGGAAGTGATTTTTCGCTGGAACGGAACCCTGGATAAATTCGTGGGCGATTCCATTGTTGTGTTCTGGAACGCGCCGGTCGAACAGCCCGATCATGTCGAGTTGGCGGTGAAGTGCGCGCTGCACATGCGCAAGCGCCTGGAAGAATTACAGTCAAAGTGGAGAGCCGAGGGCCGGACGCCATTTGAAAACGGGATCGGGATCAATACGGGCGTGGCCGTGGTGGGCAACATCGGCGCGCAAGGCAAAAAAATGGACTATACGATGATCGGCGATTACGTGAACTTGACCGCGCGGGTGGAAGGCCTGACGCGCCATTTCAGCACGGGAATTGTGCTCACGGAATATACGGCCGCGCGCCTGAAAAGTTTGATTGCCGACGGAGAGCGCGTTGATAATCGAGGATGCCTGGGACACGTCGCGCTGCACAGGCTGGGGGCCGTGAAAGTCAAGGGCAAAGAGCTCGTCGTGGTGGTGTACGGCTTGAAATCGTTGGGACGGCATGAACCGTCGACGGTGAGTGAATCGCCATCCGTCGGCAGTTTGGAGATATTGGAGAAGTAGGCGCCGTGTCTTAAAGGCAGTGCGTCAAGCGTGCTTTCGTCTGGTCGATCGATGGTTTGACCCGCAGAGTCTGTTCCTTCTGCTTTTTACACGCGCGTTGTGCGATCGTCTCGGTCAGTCGCTTCACAGGAGGCGGCGATGGGGCGTACATCGCCGTTGCCGTGCCCGGGCTGGACTCCAGATTCGTTGTTTCCACGATCTCGCTGACGAACGGCTTGGCCACTTCTATCGCGATGGCCGGGACGGGCGTATGGTCGGGCGCCGTGGCGGACAGATTGCCTGGGGGAATGACCACGCTTCGTCCCATCGCACCGAAGGTCGCTTCGCCCCGGCTTCCGTGATTGATGACGCCAACCGACCGTATGATCGCACTACCCGGTTCTGCTGCCTCTTGTCCGTCGAAGTCTTCTTGAACCCAGAGCGTGACTTCTCCATGATGCGTTGTCGTGCTGG
Organism: Nitrospira sp. Nam74; assembly: GCF_965152615.1. Lineage (NCBI taxonomy): Bacteria > Pseudomonadati > Nitrospirota > Nitrospiria > Nitrospirales > Nitrospiraceae > Nitrospira > Nitrospira sp. Nam74. The sequence goes on from NZ_OZ224220.1 coordinate 1,805,485, forward strand.
ACCCGGCCGCACGAATTTCGACGGTCCATAGGTCTTCGTCATCTGAGGTCATCACGTTCATCCGAAGCGTGCCTCGTTCCAAGCCGATGATCGTACGCCGATCGTCGGCCGGCTGCTGAACTGTGAGCCGGGTGTTGGGTCCCAGCATAAGCCTTCCGTAGGGTAAAGAGATGCGCGCGCCCGATTGTGCCTGGGTTTCGATCACGTCGTCGGCGAAAATTGGATAGGACTGAATCACGGGTTCAGGATGCGTCAATTCAGCTCGTGCCAGAAAGACGTTTCCTTTGACGAGAGTAATCTCCCCCACCGGCTGCGGCCGCAATTCCATCAGGCATGCGGGCAAGGTCAATGCAATGCAGGATGCACATACGCCTAAAGTCAGGCGGAGGAAAGTCCGTTGGAAGCTAGCGGGCCGTCCGGCTTCAAGCATCATCACGCCGGAAGGGTAGCAGGACATAAGAGAAGGCGCTGTCAGGATGGAGAGGAAAGCGCGTAGGTAAAATGACTACCTACTTGGCTTGCGGACGGGGGCTCGTTGAGCCTCCTTGATCATCTGCATCACCAGAGTTCTCTCGTCGGCCTCTGATGTCAGATCCCCGTTCAACCGGCCGTCTAAGAGCCGGCTGAGAATAGTGGTGTAGATCGGTCCCGGCTTCACGCCAAGCGCTTGCAAATCGGTCCCCGTAATCGTGGATTTGACCTGCTGATACGTCGTAAAAAAGGCCGTGACTTGGCGCTTCACGGTCTCTGATCCGCTTTTCGCAAGCAAGAACAGCAGCGCTTCGTCCGGCAGTGTTTTCAGCATTCGGTACGATTCCGAAGGCCTGGGCGCAGGACGCCGTTCCAGCCGGCGGAGGAGTTCGGGCGCTTGAGCACGGGCCATGCGTACCCTTGTTGCATGACGTTCCGGGACGGTGAGACGTGTGAGTGTCTCTTCCATCGCATCAGCGGGCAAGACATCCATCAGCGCTATGAAGTACACCAGCCAGGCTTCGAGAGGACGATCCAGGTACAGCAGCCGGTACCAATTCAACGCGTCTTCAATCTGCTTGAGCATCGCGGTGGTTTGCGGCGTCGGCCTCAGCTTGGGATGTATAAACCGAAGGAGATCGAGTTGGCCGAGACGCGCAATCGCATGTCGAGGCTCTTCCTCCGACAGCAGCAAGACCAGTTCGGTCAACAACCGCGATCCTGAGAGGCGGTGAAATAAATCCATCTTCACCGCTCCCTTGATAAGGCTCAGCGTTTCCTTTCCCAGTCGATACCCGAAACGATGCTCAAATCGGACGGCCCGAAAGACGCGTGTCGGGTCTTCCACGAAACTCAGGCTATGCAAGACGCGGATGATGCCGTCTTTCAGATCGCGCTGCCCACCGTAAAAATCCAGCAGGACGCCGAATCGTTGCGGGTTGAGGGAAATGGCTAGCGTATTGATCGTGAAGTCACGGCGATACAGATCTTTTTTAATCGAGCTCCGTTCGACGGTCGGAAGAGCGGTCGGGTATTCGTAGTATTCGGTTCTGGCGGTCGCAATATCCAGTTTGCGGCCGCCTGGCAATGTGATCACCGCCGTTCCGAACCGGTTATGCGCCTCGACGGCGCCGTGTAGTTCACGGCTCAGCGCGCGAGCATAGGCGATCGCGTCGCCTTCAATCACCAGGTCGAGGTCCAAATTCGGTCGACCCAACAACAGATCCCGCACAAAACCACCGACCACATAGGCGGAAACATTCCGACGCTCAGCCAGTTCGCCGGCGGACGTCAAGAGTCTGTATGATTCGTCAGAGACGAGGGCTTTAAGCCGGCTTCGGACATTCCGTGTGTGCCGACTTACAGGCGGTTCATCGCCCCTTGAGCGCGCATGTGCGGCCGTGAGCACGTCGCGGTGGAGGGCGCGAAGAAGATCGGTCCGCGTAATCACGCCGATGACTTTGCTCCGATTCAAAATTGGCACAAATCGCTGGTTCCGCTCGAGCATATGAGATTCGACATCGCGAAAGGGCGTCTCTGACGACGCGATGTAGGCATCGGTCTGCATTAGGTCTTTGACCGGTGTATCGTGCAGATGGTGGAAGAGCGCTTTTTGGATCGTCTCACGGGTGATCAATCCGCGATAGCGCCGCCGGCCGTCAATCACCGGCATGGCGTTCACGCCATACTTGGTCAGGGCTGTTTCGACTTCAGCGGCGGTTGACGTGTCGGTCACTACTTTTGCCGGCACCGTCATGACATGAGCGGCAAGCAGATGCGGCTTCACATGTGCTGTGAGCCACTCCGTGAGCTGTTCTCGTATTTCGATTAACGTTTTGCCTTTCACCGTGGCCGCGGAGGCGACGGCATGCCCGCCGCCGCCGAACCGGCGTGCCAACTGTCCCACATCGATGTCAGCGCGGCGGCTCCGGCCGATCACTTGCACTTTGTCGTCCAACGCAATGGCGGCGATGACGGCATCAAGACCCTCAAGGTCAGCCAATTTATGAACGACCTCGGCATAGTCACCGCGATATCGATCATAGGTGCTCGTCGCCAGCAGGATTTTGCGTCCATCCACATACAGGGTCTCGCTGTTGTGAAGAAGATCGTTGAGCAGCGTGATTTGTTCGGGATCGAGCGGGCGTTTCAGTGTGTCGGTGACTGCGGTGAGGTCCGCTCCCATGCGAAGCACATAGGCGGCCGCCTCGAGGTCGCGAGGGGTAGTCGAGGAAAAGGCCATGAAGCCCGTTTCTTCATACAGTCCAGTCGCCAGGACCGTCGCTTCGAATGGACTGAGAGCCAGCCCTTTGGCCTTCAACTGCTCGATCAGGAGCGTGACGGTCGCACCGACCGAATCGGTGTGGGTGTATTCTGCTCGCGCTAGCCCCTCGCTCAGGGGATGATGATCGTAGATATGGACGAGTACCTTTCGATTGTCCCATAAGGTTTTCAATGGTCCAAGACGATCGGGTTCATGAGCGTCCATGACAATCAAGCGGGTGACCTGTGTGAGATCGAGGTCCTTGAGCCGGGTGATGCCTACATCATGGAGGGCGAGGAAGCTCCGGACCGGTTCTTGCGCACCCGCGGGCAAGACCAGTCTGGCGCCAGGGTAGAGTTTGCGACCCGCCACCATTGAAGCCAATCCGTCAAAGTCGGCATTGAGATGAGTCGTAATGACATCCATAGCGAACAAGGGCCGGTCGTCGGGATCATGATTCTATTCGATTGTAGCAGGCTGACGCGATGGAAAGAAAAAGGGATCGGCTAATCAACACGAGCGGGATTGGGGATGTCTTTAAAAATCAGCTGGCTCAATTCCTGACCCAAGGCCAGGCGTTCGGCGAGAGTAGGCGCTGTCATTGCGCGGTCGAATAATTCCCCGACGGCCGCATCGCGCGTCATGGTGAATCGAAGCAAGTCCGCCGGCGCCGTGAGCCAAAATCCCCTGAGGCGGAAAAACGCGTTCAGCAAGTGATCGAGAAACACGCCCAGCAGATACTGGGCGGTGGCAGGCTGATGCAGCATGTCCTGCGCCTTTCCGAGTCGATGCAGACAATCGGCCTTCAGTCGTATTCGTTCATTCATGCTGGCCGGTTTCGGACCCTGCCGAAAGCGCTGCGCAGCCTTTTCGACGAGTTTGGCGCCGATCATGTCATGATCGAACAGGACGCGCCCTTTGCGAAGCAGCGGGGGGAGTCGGGAGGCATGCGGCATTTCCTGCTCGACGGCCTTGTGGCTACGGTACCGGACATCAATTAACCGGTCGGCCACGCGGACGATTTCTTCCCCTTCATCCTGTCCCTTCACCAGCGCGATGAAATTGAGATCGCTGTGTAGCGTCAGACTCCGGCGCGCGCCGGAACCAACCAGGATAATGGACACCAGATCCGCGCCCCGCTTGCCACGTATGTACGTCAAGGCTTCAGCAATAATGCGATCGGTGCCCGGCGGCTGTGGCGGCAAAATCGCTTCGGGCGGTTCGGGTACCGGCAGCAGTTCGGCCTCGAGTTCTTCTCTGGTGGGGAGCGACGAAGTCGGGTCCAGCGAAGATGACGAATTGGGTTCCATGGGTTCCGTCGGGTCCATCAGATTCATGAGCGCCCGTCGCGCCCGGTCAGGAAGGTCCGGATCGGCATGTTAAGGAGTGCGGGGGACAAGGAGCGTGTCAGGCTGTGCAAATCATCCTCTTCGTCATCGTCCGTACGGCAGCAATCGCGCATTCTAGAGGTCACCACCGGGAACGTCAACTCGCGAGTGAAACGGGGCCCTTGATCTGCCTCACCGGCATTAGCGGGTGAGGACGGCCGCAAATAGGCGTCCGGCTTCTTCAATATCATCCGCGCTAATGTCCAGGTGAGTGACTGCTCGAAACTTGCGTCCGCCAATCGCATTGATCAGCAGGCCCTCTTGTTTCAACTCGCTGACGAGCTGGGCCGGAGAGCGCCCATTGTCCTTCACCTCAAACACGATGATATTGGTTTCGACGTGAGTCGGGTTCACCGATACGGACGGGATCGTGTGGAGGATTTGTGCCAGACGTTTGGCATGGTCGTGGTCTTCCTTGATCCGTGCAATGTTATGCTCCAACGCGTAAATGCCCGCCGCGGCCAAGATGCCGGCCTGACGCATAGCCCCCCCATACATACGCCGGAATCGACGCAACCTGCCGAGGAGTGCCGGATCGTTGGTGGCTATCAGCGATCCGACCGGCGCGCCCAGTCCCTTGGAGAGACACACGGAAACCGTTTCAAAGTGCCGGGCATAGTCTGCCGCCGGTATGCCGGTGGCCACCACGGCATTAAACAACCGGGCGCCATCCAGATGCAGCGGTATGCTGTGGCGTCGAGCGACAGACCGGATCGCTTCAATAGTGACAAGCGGGTAGATTGAGCCACCGCCGCTGTTGTGGGTGTTCTCAAGACAGATGAGCGCCGTGGGGATCGTATGAGGATCGTTGGGACGGATGGCCGTTTCGATCTGCTCGGGCGTCACAAGCCCACGTTCTCCACAGACCCAGTGAAGCTGCACGCCTGATAGGGCTGCAGCGGCTCCCTGTTCATATCGCACGATATGGGCCGTGCTCTCGACAATGACTTCTTGGCCGGGCTGAGTCTGCACACGAATGGAGAGCTGATTGGCCATCGTGCCGGAGGGAACAAAGATGGCATCCGTTTTCCCCAGTAGGGCGGCCGCTATTTCTTGTAACCGATTGACCGTCGGATCCTCGCCATAAACGTCATCACCCACCGGAGCGCCCGCCATCGCATCGCGCATGGCTTGAGACGGTTTCGTGACAGTGTCGCTGCGCAGGTCGATCATCGCCTCAACGCCCTTGTTCCAGTTTTCGCGCGTCTTCGAAGCGAAAGCCTTGCCAATTGAGCACGGGATAGACTGAGAAGATCGGGGTGTTATAAGGCACGACGGCTGCTTCAACACCCGGAAGGAGTTGCAGATGCATATTGATGAAATTAAAGCTGAGCCCGTCCTGCCACGGACGATGAGACGATGGCGCGTACGCCTGGACTCTTTCAGTCGCATAGGTGCGGGTCAGAAGCCCGGCCGCGCCTTCGAGGCCGTACTCATGGAGATCGGGCGCGCCTTGAATCAGGACAGACATCATCGACGCATCGAACCAGATTTTGAAATTGCAGACGATCTGAGCGTATGGTCCGAGCGTATTGATCCCATCAAGGAAGGCTCGAGCCAGCCCGATCTCTTGCGGGGCATCATCGGGGAGCGGGCGTTCAACTCGCCCCATGTCCGCTTCTTTCACCGGCGACGCTGAAACGAACAGGAGGTGAGGATCGTCCATCGGGATATCCAACACCTCATCATCGTAATAGCTGATGAGCTTGCCAAGGTCATAGCGTAGGGGGAAGGAGTAGCCCATCCTGGCGTACCAGATCCGTAATCCGGCCTCCAACGGATCATCCGGACGGCGACTGATTTTAAGATCGAATGGCAGCATGAGATGCAGTGCGCCCGTCCGCGCGCTCATGAACGGCGCACAGGCGCCGGCGAATTCTTTGTGCACGCTGGGATTGTCCGGTTCGAACTTCCGTCCGGGTCCGGCGAAGTGTTGTGCGGTCTTGGCTTCTTTTGTCAGCTTGAATTTCTGTTGATAATAGGACGACGCGCGTTTTTGCGCGGTCGTGAGAAAATAATCGGGGAGATCCGTCTCGACAATAATGTATTGTTTGTCGAGGCCGGCTGGTGCAACACCAGTGCGGGTCGCCCGCATGGCTTCGTTGTAGAGATCCCATTCGACGGATGTTTTCTGAATTTCGTGCATGAGCTGCCGGGCCAGCTCGGGATTCGCGTATTGGGTTCGGCGAAGAATATGGCTGGCCCTTTGCAGGCACTCCAACTTATGAATGTATCGTTTGGGCTCTGCCGCGAAGACCTCCGCCGTGGCCATGTAGAGATTGAACTGCTCCTCCGGCGTGAGTTCGATCTGGTCAAGGTCGTGTTCCTTCAGAAATGCAAATGCGAGCGGGCCGAAAGATTCCTCTTTGCGAATGCAGAGCGTGAGTAAATAGTTGTATTGGGCCCGAGCTTCCTCTGAAGTCATGTCGCATTCTAAGGGAATGACCGTGACAACGACAAGCTATGGCCTTTATAATTGGATGCTCCGATTTGACGCTGGCGGCGATGAATAATAAATGGTGCCCTTTCGTCCACTCGTAGGAAATCAACAAGACACCACGACTACAGAATAAGGACCGACAACATGGTTGAAGTTCCCGTCAAGCTGTACATGGATAGAGTGCTGAAAGCCGCCCGTCAGGCCGTCCGCCCGATGGCGCAGTTTTCGACCGTTGCAAAGAACAAGGTGTTGCTGGCAGTGGCTGACCGTTTGGCTGAACAGGAACAGGAAATTTTTGAAATCAACGAGCGCGATGTCAAGGCTGTCGGCAAGAGCCTGGAAGGGGAAAAGGATCGGATGAAAGAGGCGGTCGATCGCGTTCGCCTGAAGACAGACGATCTGAAGCAGATGTGTGAGGATCTGCGCCGCATTGCGGACCTGCCTGACCCCGTCGGGGAAGTGACGGCCATGCAACAGCGACCCAATGGTATGCAGGTTAGTCGCGTGCGGGGCCCTATCGGCGTCATCGCCATCATTTCCGAGTTCGGGCCGTCCATCATGACCGAATCCGTCGCTTTGTGCCTAAAGTCCGGCAACGTCTGTGTGTACCGTGGTGGGCCGGAGTGGTTACAGACAACGACCAAGCTGGCGGCCTTGTGGAGAGAAGCCGCAAAAGAGGCCGGACTTCCAGCAGATGGCCTGACTTTCGTCGAACGGTCGGAGAAAGAGGCCGCGATTGAAATGTTCCGGCAATCGAAATGGATCGACGGGCTTGTCGTGAAGGGGTATGCGTCGTTGCGCAAAGCGATTATCGAGCAAAGCCGAATCCCGATTCTCTGCCATGATTTCGGGGTGAGTGTCATGTACATTGATGCCGAGGCCGACCTTCCCTTGGCACAGAATCTCGTGGTGAATTCCAAAGTGCAGCAGGTGACGGCAGACAATTCGATTGATACACTGCTTGTGCATCAGGCTACCGCCCGTTCGCTGGTGCCCGCGCTGATTCGCCGGCTCTTGGATGAATTCAAAGTCGAAGTGCGGGCGTGTCCCAAGACAGTGTCGTTGATCGGTGCCCAGTCCTTTACGTCCTATAAAGTCGTACAGGAGGCGACGGACGAAGATTATGTGCAGCAGTTTCTCTCCCCCCTATTGGCCATTAAGGTGGTCAACACCTTCGATGAAGCACTGGACCACATTGCATACCATAGCCCGACACACACGGCCGCCATTGTCACGCGGGATTATGTGAACGCCATGCGATTTACGAGGGAAACCGATGCGGCGGCCGTTGTGGTGAACGCGTCGACACGATTGCATGACGGAGAGGAATTCGGCATGGGTGGGCAAATTGGCGTCAGCACCGGGCGGATGCATGCTCGTGGACCGCTGGCGCTGGAGCAACTGACGTGTGAAAAATGTGTTGTGATGGGGACGGGACAGCTGAAACACCCGCATCCGGTGCCGGTCACCTACGAAGACGCCATCATGCTCAAACGCCCTTCGTAGAATGTTGAAAATGGCCTTCAACTTCGTTCTCAGTCGTGAAACCCCTCAACGTACTTGTCCAGTACGCCTCGGGACCTTCACTCCCTGCGGCCTCGTTGGCCGACCTTTTTGAGCATCCTACACAGCTATTCCAGTGTCCGCTAATTTACTTCACGACGCTCTTGCCGAACACCTTGCCTGGTGGGGATTGCGCCGCTTTGACTCCGATCAGGCGTATTTCCAATGGCAGCGGGACATTATTCCAGCCGCCGATTTGGCTCGCCTCATCGAATTGGCTCAGAAAAAGTCTGCCAATGAAGGCGACGTCGCCGCTGAAGTCGCTTTTTATGACTTTTCGGTTGAATCGGGCGTGCTTCCTGCCCTGTATAGCCAACGCTATGATTACTACACGGCTGTAGGTCCTCTCATTGCGGATCGTATCGGGACTCCGCGAGTCGTCTTGGATTTCGGGTGTGGTCCCGGGATCCTGACGACCTTCTATGCTCGCCAGTTTCCACACGTTGACTTTGTGGGTCTTGACCGATCCGCTGCATCGGTCTCAACGGCTCAGGAACGTGCCAAAGAACTCGGCCTGAAAAATATTCGATTTGAGTGGGGTGATATCGATGTCACCACACCGGTCGGTTCGTACGACCTCATCGTCGCGACGCACGCCTTGTTACAAGCTGAGCACGATCCTGGTATTCCGAGCGCCGATTGGCAGAGCTTTGAGCGGCCCAAAGACGCCCGCCTGCAAAGTGAGTTCGAACGTCGGACCGGTCTGAGCCCAAGACTCGACCATCTCGTTTCGGCGCTAGCGCCGAAGGGCCGCTTGCTTGTTTTTGAAAAAACCAGGCCGCTAGCGAGACGGATTCCCTTCCAGCGTGCCCTTGCCGCACGCGGATGCATCCTTCTCGAGCCTTCGATGCCGATCGGTTACACCATCGTTGAAGAGGTAGCCGATGACGGTCCATTCTATGTCCTCGGTCCGGCCTCGATCGGCAGTACATCCAGCTGTGAATGGGATGAGTCGCCTGAAGGGGTGGGACGTCCGACGGTCGACATTCCACAACTCGGCCAACTGACCACGAGAATCGATGAACCGCTCTACGAGAATCATGACGCATCCGCGCACATTGTATGGGCACACCTCTCTGGCCGTCAGATCGTGCACGAGACGACCCGCGACGGTCCAGATGGTAAACAGTTGCACGTGGAGACAGGGCAGGCCCAAGGACTGTACTATCTGTTTTGTGCCAATACCTTCGACCAACGTCAATTAGTTCTCGTCAGGCCGGAACAGGCTGGAATGCTGGATGAGTATTACGAGGAAATAGTCCGGTCTATCGATGACCGGATGACCGGGTAGAACAGGCACCCCGGAGGTTGCTTGACCTTCCTCGGTGAGTCCACATAGAATGACCGATGCCGTGATTTTGAGGACTTCCTAAGGGGGACCGCGCTCATGAGAGTCGAGTATTCTAAGGGGGAACGGGCGAGCCGCGAGCTGATCCAACTCCACCGCCGAGAGTCGGAAGCGACGAGTGGGCGCAAGATGAAGGTCATGTTGGTCTTCCCACCCGACTGGTATCCTTCCGAACCGTACCTCAGTCTTCCCTCGCTCACCTCAGTCCTCAGGGCGGCCGGCCACCAGGTCATCCAAAAAGACATCAATCTGGAAATGTACGACTGGTATTTCAGTGAGGATTTTCTCAAGCGAGTCCTCCGGCGAGTACCGCAGCAACTTGATCGTCTGCGCAAGCTGTCCAAGAAACGGGAATTGGCGGATTGGGAGCGGGATGTTCAGCTCGCCTTGTGTGACCTGACTCGAGACTATGTTGCAGAACTTATCAAGAAAGCGGAGACCGCCAAGCATATCGTCAGAAGCCAGGAGTTCTACGAGGCCGATAAGCTCGAGTGGGCCATCAACGTGTTCCGCGAGGTGACCGGCGCGATCTCGCTCGTGTATGCACCGGCTCGCATTTGCATGCCGCCGATGGAGACCGATCTCTCATACAAGGTATTTGTCTCTTCGGAACTGCTGGATGCCGTCCAGGACACTCAGGTCAATGTGTACCGTGACGTATTCGAGCATCTTTTGAAGCCGGCCATCGAGGCTGCGCGTCCGGAGGTCATTGGTATTTCAATCGTGCTGCAGCAGCAATTGTTCTCCACGATGACCTTTTGCGCGCTCATTAAACAGTATTTCCCTCATATTCATGTCACGATCGGTGGGAATACCGTGACGCGGTTGCGCGATGTGCTGCCGGACAAGCCGGAAGTGTTTGCGCTCTTCGATAGCGCGGTGGTGTATGAAGGGGAGACGGCGTTCCTTCAGTTAGTCGAGGCAGTTGGGGCCGGCCGTTCGCTCACCAATGTGCCGAATGTGATCTATCGCGATGCGGCGGGTATCCATACGTCCCCCTTGAGCTTTGCCGAGGATATGGCGTCCTTACCTCCGCCCGATTTTGACGGCCTCCCCTTGGAAAAGTATTTCTTGCCGGAACGCATTCTGCCGTATCTGGCCACCCGAGGGTGCTATTGGGGACGTTGCGAATTTTGCGACCACGGCGAAGGCTATACGGCCGGATACCGTACCAAGAAAATCGATGAGATCATGCAAGAGATCCGGGGTCTGAGAGACAAGTATCAGACGCGTCATTTTCACTTCACGGACGAGTCATACCCTCCGGCGCTCTTTCGCAAGCTCACGCGTAAGTTGATCGAAACCAATATGGACATTGCCTGGACGACTCACATGCGGTTTGAAAAGAGCTTGCTCGACGACGCGGTGTGGAAAGATGCCGTCGACTCCGGGTGCCGGTACCTGCACTTCGGATACGAGTCCGGCAACGAGCGCGTATTGAAGCTCATGGATAAGGCGACAACCACCGAGGTCATCCATCGGAGTCTCGAGTTATCCGCAGGCGTCGGCATTTGGAACCATGTCATGGGATTTTTTGGTTTCCCTGGCGAGCGGCGTGAAGATGCGCTGGATTCGATTCGATTCCTGGAAGAGAATAAAGACCTCGTGCACTCCATTGGATTTGGAACCTTCGACTTGAGCAGACATACACCGGTCGCCAAGAACCCTGAAAAATTTGGTGTGACGGCGTACAAGAATCCGGAGTGGGACTTGGCCCTCGACTATTACTTCACGGTCAAGGACGGTCTCAGCGTGGAAGACGCCGAACGGGTATTTGAAGAGTTTGAGCGCAATCACCATCCAGGGTGGGACCTGCGGGTGTTCATCCGCGAATACATCTTCCTCTATGTCGCCCGCTTTGGCACGAATCGGCTGCCCGAACTGCAGTTCAAGCCGCGCTTCGATGATCCGGTTGGTTCCATCGCAGAAAAGGTGTGCTGACCTTGAAAGAAGCTAAGCAGCCATCAGCGGCGGCTTTCAGGGTGCCGTCTTCGGTTTTCTCTGGACTGACGGCTGAATGCTATAGCAGGCATCGATTACGCAATGGCTAGTGACCTTATTCATATTCGAAAAGCCGGTGACCCAGTAGCCGCCCTGCAACCCTCCGGTCGCAAGCTGAAGGCCATGCTGCTGTTTCCGCCGGAGTGGGTCCCTACGGCGCCCTATTTGGCCTTGCCCAGTCTCACGGCGGTGTTGCGTCAGAACGGGCATGCGGTCATACAAAAAGATGTGAACATCGAAATGTATGATCTATTTTTCACCGACACGTTTCTGATTTGGGTGAAAGCCAGGATGGGCATGCAGCTGCGTGCGCTGGAGGCCAAGGAAGCGGCCGGACTCCTGACTGAACAGGAAGTGGATCAAAAGGCTGTGCTCGCTCAAAAGGCCGATGTTGATGTGTTCGAGCTGGCTGATCACGCCATGGAAGCCAAACGCATCACTCGAAGCGAAGATTTTTACGCAGCCGATAAACTGGAATGGGCGCTCAACACCTTCCGTGAGGTGATGCAATACATTTCGGCGGCGTACTATCCCGCCTCCCTCGTCTTTTATCCCATGGAAAGCAATCTGGGATATCGGCCCGGGGTATCACATGAGGTGTTCGCGTGCCTCGAGGACGAGCAGGTGAATGTCTATCGCGATGTGTGTCGACAACTCGTATTGCCGGCCGTGAGCAAGGAGCGCCCGGATGTCGTCGGCGTGTCCATCGGCACGCAGATGCAGCTGATGGCAGGCCTAACCTTCTGCCGGATGATCAAGGAGGCGTTTCCCGAGATTCATATCACTGTCGGGGGCAACATCATCACGCGACTCCAAGAAGAGCTGCCCAAGCACGAGCGATTCTTCACCGAGATTTTCGATACGGCGATCATGTATGAGGGCGAGCATGCCTTACTGTGGCTCCTCGAAGCGGTCGCCGGCGATCGAGCCATCACGTCCATTCCAAATCTGATCTACCGGAATGAAGACGGTATTCATATGAACCCGGAGATCCACACGGAAAAGATGGCGTCCTTACCGCTGCCCGACTTCGAAGGTTTTCCACTGGACAGCTATTTTGTGCCGGTCAGGATTCTGCCGTATCTCGCGACCCGCGGCTGCTATTGGGGCCGTTGCACCTTTTGCGACCACGGGCAGGGCTACTTTGATCAATATCGCGGTCTGACCGCACAACAGGTCGTCCAACAAGTGAGGACGCTCAAAGAGAAGTACCAGGTGGAACATTTCCTATTCGCCGATGAATCGTATCCACCGGCCCTCCTTAAAAAAGTCGTCCCGCTGCTCATCGATCAGCAGGTCGGCATCAAATGGACGACGTTGATTCGATTCGAGGAAAGCTTGCAGGATCCGGCGCTCTGGCGTGACATCAAAAAGGCCGGCTGTTGCACGCTCTATTATGGGATGGAATCGGCGAACGAGCGCGTGTTGAATTTGATGGATAAGCACGTGAAACAACCGGTCATCGCGAGCAATCTCAAGCTCGCTTCTGAGGCCGACATTTGGAACCACGTGATGGCGTTTTATGGGTTCCCCGGAGAGACGCGGGACGAGGCGGAAGAGACGAGACAATTCCTACTCGACAACAAGGCCCATATCCATTCCGTGGAGTTGTTCTACTTCGTCGCCTATCGCCATACGCCGATGGTCCGTCATCCAGAAAAGTTCGGCATAACGATTCACAAGCAGGAAGAGTACGACCTTCCGTTGGACTACTATTACACGCTCAATGAGCCTGGAGGGGTCACCTGCCTGGAGGCCATGCAGCTCTGCGAAGAGTTCTACCAGAACAATTTCGAACCGTGGGCGGTGCGTGTGAATGCCCGCGAACATGTGTTTCTGTATATTTCCAAATTCGGGACCAATCGGTTGCCGCAGATTTATGCCCAACCTCACGGCGGAGCCGCAGTGGGTTCGATCGACAGTGTCTCCGGATTGGTGACCTGGCCGGTGGCGAGAGGGGATGCTGAGTCGTCCAAAGAAGGTGAACCTGCAATGGCGAGAGTCGTCAGCCACAGCGTTTCGTAGCGTCAGCCGTTCTGTCCCTCCAGCCAAGCCAGCAATACGTTGTAGGCCGCCTGTATCTCCTTCGTCATGACTTCCCCTTTTTTGTACATCTGCATATATCTTCGAGGGTTATTCGTTAGATTGGCATAGCGGTGGGGATGCCACATGGCCAAGAGCTCACGGCGTTTTTCATCTAACTGCTGTCGGCTGACAGGCGCAGTGAGAGAAAAGAGTGCTAATGCTTGATCGATCTGTTCCTGGTTCATCCTCAACATGTCCGTTCGTTGAAGCGCTCGCAATGCTCGTGTTCAGTGTGGCAAACTGTACTGCTTCCGGTCAATTGAGGATGTGATGCCGATTACCACGCCGCTGCCGATTCTCCAGCCAAGAAAACTCTTTGAAGGCAAAGACTATCGTGAAGTCCTGCGCCGGGAAATGGATGCAGGAAAAATTCCGCTGAGTCTTGGAAAAACGTGTCCGGTTCAATGCGAGTTCTGTTATGAACTGGATCATAGCTATCGTGAAACCCTCGAACCGCCGAAGACAAGCCAGGAAGACTGGCAGTTCATGCTCGAGTATATTAATCAGAAGCCGACGGACCCGCAGCAGTTCTGGTGCCTTGGCGGCAATGAATACATGGAATGGACCGATCTCTTTCTGCATCCCAAGGCAATGGAGTGGGTCGAGGATTTCCTTAAATATACCGACAAAAACCTGACCTTTTTCACCGTCGGATTTGTGCATGTTCCGAAGATCCATCAACTGGTCTCGCAATATCCCGGCCGCATCAATTTCGAGCTCTCCGTCATCACTCTCGGCCGTTATCGCCAGCAGCTCATGCCGCACGCGCCGGCCGTGAAGCATCTCATGAAAGTCCTTGATGGTCCGGCGGTATCCTCTGCGAATTTTTATGCCTTCGATCGCCATACGATGTCGGATGATGCGCGGGCGATTTCTCAGGTCAATCAAAAATGCGTGCTGTGGATGGGCTGCCTGACTCCCGTGCGTGGATTGAAGGATGAGACGGCTGCGCTCATGCGGCAGGGGCGGGCGTATTTACCCCAGGAAGCCCAGCGCGTGTACGACGCCGGCCTGCCGAATCTGCAGACCATCCATACGGAGGCGCCCATTACGGCGTTTCTCAATCGCAGGCGGATCGTCAGTCTCTTCGATTCGCTCGAGCTGGAGAAGAAAGATACCATCGTCATGGGGCGAAGCGTTCATAAGGTGCTCACCATGTACCGCAAAAATCGCGCAAAGTTTCTTATGGTTCCGAACGCCACGCTGGGCGGCGATTCCGATTGCTCGGTGCTATTGACGTTCGATGACATCGCGCGTGCCCTCAACGCTCACAAAACGATTCATGTTCCGAAGTGCGTGATGCAATCGGGAAGAGGATTGTATACGGACATTGCGGGGGTGACGCTGGAAGACTTCATGAAAAAGACCGGCGTGAAGGTCAAGGTGCTGCACAAGATCGATACGAAATTTGCCAATCAACGACTGTACCGCAGCGGCCTGCTGAAAAATTACGTCGAGGACTACGTTCAAAATCCGGTCGCGCAAGCGTATGAAGCCCTTTCCGTCTCAGCGTAGCGACCGGTGAGGTCGAGGGGGCGCAGGCAAGGCTTGACCTCTGTTCTTGGTTCCCCTAGAGTAGCCGCAATGATCGAAGGCGAGCGGCGCGTCCTCACGTTTTACCAGGCCGATGTGTTCACCACCCTTCCGTTCGGCGGCAATCCCATCGCCGTTATTCCGGACGCTCAGGGTCTTGCGGACCAAGAGCTACAACGGATTGCCCGAGAAATGAACCTCTCGGAAAGTGTCTTTGTCTTTCCTCCGACGGAGAGTGCCGCGGCGGCAAAGATCCGTATTTTTACCCCGACCCAAGAAATCCCTTTTGCCGGCCATCCGGTCATCGGCGCGTTTTATGTTCTCGGGAAGCTCAAGCGCATTCCTCTCCACGAGCCGCTGACACGCGTGTTGCAAGAGTGCAATATCGGCCTGTTTCCGATCGAATTACACGTGCGAAATGGGGAGATCACCCGAGTCGTCATGTCTCAACCCAAGCCTGAGTTCATAAGCTCGGTCGATGCCATTGAAGATCTCTATGAGGTGGCCAAGGCATTGGGACTGTCCAAAAGTTTCATCAGCGGAGCGAATCTTCCAATCCAGGTCGTGTCCACGGGATTGCCGGTGATGATCGTCCCCATCCGTAGTCTCACCGCAGTGAGATCTATTCTTCCCAACGCCACAGCGATCAACGAACTATGTGCGCGCCATGGCGCAAACGGGATGATGGTTTTTACGACGATTACCGTTGAAGAGTTATCGACCGTTCATACGCGCATGTTTGCCTCTCCCATCGGAGTCATGGAGGATCCTGCCACGGGTAGCGCGAGCGGCGCCTTAGGTGCCTATTTGGTGCACCACGGTGTCGTGGAGGTCCGGCCGGTGACGGACATCATTGCAGAACAGGGGTATGAAATGGATCGGCCATCCCTGATCCACATTCAGGTCGAATCGGACGATGATGAAATTCAGAGGGTCACGGTAGGCGGGCAGGCCGTGATGATGATTGAAGGCACGTTGAGGTTTTGACGAAGAAGCCATCAGTGGTCAGCTTTAAGATGACAAGCCTTCAGAGTTAAAAGCGGAAGGTGAGACCGGCGGTTACCAGCTCATGGAAGGAGGAGCAATGTCCACACTAGCTCAGGTCATGCAAAAAGAACTGAAGAACGTTCGGTACGACGTGTCAGTGAAAGACGCGGCCAAGCGCATGCGTGATGAAAAAGTGAGCTCCTTATTAGTCGAAAAAAATAATGACCTGGTGGGCATTATCACGGACACTGACGTGGTGAGGCGCGCTGTGGCAGAAGGCAGTGATCTTGCTAAAACGGCCGTACATACGATTATGACAAGCCCGATTGCTACGATCGAATCTGTCAGGACGATTCAAGATGCGCATGACATGATGGGAGATCTCAGTGTCCGGCATCTGGGCGTCACAGACAAAGGAAAGCTCGTTGGCGTGGTCTCAGTCCGTGACCTGCTGGTTTACTATAAGAGAGTCTCGGAACCGAAAATCGCCCAGGATTAAACAGATTTTCCTACCGGACGCTCAAAAATGTTTTTATCCCGCCCGCCTGCCCCAGGCGCGCCAAGACGCGCTCCTTCCCGGTGGGTACATTGAGGATTTCTTTGAGTGGAGAACGAAGTAGGGGATCGTTTTCAGCGCCCCCACGTTTATTTGGTGAGCTGCTGCACGATGTGGCCCAACTCAGGCAAGATGAGTGATTCCATGGCCAGACGGACCGCGCCTTCTGATCCCGGTGTAGAGAACACGATCCGTCCGCGAAAAACGCCGGCCGTCGCCCTCGTCATGATGGCGGACGAGCCGATATCCTTGTAGGTCAGATAGCGGAAGATCTCGCCGAAGCCGACCAATCGTTTTTCCAACATGCCATCGACCGCTTCGAATGTCGAATCCCGACTGGAAATTCCCGTCCCACCGTTCACGAGAATCGCCTGGACGGCTTCATCGGCGGTCGCCTCTTCGATCAGTCTTTGGATATGGTCCGGCTCATCCTTAATCACGTGGTAACCGGCTACGTCATGGCCGTGTTCTTTCAACAGGCGCATCATCAATTGGCCGCTGGTGTCGGTTTGAGCGTTGCGGGTATCGCTGCAGGTAATGACGACGCACGTCACGGTCTGGGGCGCATGAGCCTTGTGCTCTTCATGCGCATGACCTGACTGATGAGAGGGGTGCTTCAGCACCTTATCCCCACACGGAATTGGGTTTGAGCCGTTCAACTGGAGTGCCTTTGCCGATGTGCTCGTCCAGAATAGCGGGAACGTCCGCTTCCTTCACTTGGGAGTACCATGTTGCGTCGGGATAGACGACGACTGTCGGTCCTTGTTCACATGGACCCAAACAGGCCGAACTCGTGACGAGCACGTTGCCCGGCATAATGCCTCGTTCCATCAGACCCATGTTGAACGCCTGGAGAAGACCGGCGGAGCCGGCTGCGCCGCACGAAGGTTTGGGGTGGCCCGGGGGACGAGAATTCGTGCAGACCAGAATGTGGTATTTCGGCTTCGGCATCATGTCTCCTTAGGTTAAGCGGAACGTTCTCCGCCGTCAGCTACGGTATTCGGTTTCTTTATGAAAAGAACTAGAGCCTGATAACTGAGAGCTGACTGCTCACAGCTATTTCGGCGTAAATGATTTCCAGGTCTCCAGGCACTCCTGCGGCAACTTCCAATGGGCGACCCCTTTCATCACCCACTCAAGGTAATGGTCCTTAGGTTTGAACTTGCCGATCGGCGTCGCGACATGTGTCGTGACAAGTTCTTTTTCGCCATCTTCTTTGATGACGGTCACTTGAACGTGACGAAACGCATTTGGCGGCACCTCGTCTTCGAACGTGTCCAGAATCTTCAGGTCTTCATCAGTGACGTCGGCAATGATTCCCCAGACTCGTTCGCCAGGAGATGGGGTAACACTGGCGAGCCCGGACCTCCATTGGGAAGACCATCGGCAAAAGTGTATGGCATGATCAGGGAGATACGCCTTGGCGATGAATTGATGTTCAGGCGCACGGCGCTTGAATTGTGTCGGATTTAAGTTGTCCCCATAAAAGAAAAATTTCATAAAACTCACGCTGCATATGGTTGTGCGAGGGGTACTTGTACCATAGGGGATTGCCGCCTTGTCAAGGACCATGACCAGCTGAGGGCGCTTCACATTGACAGTGCTTCACTACGGCGGCTATGCTCCCTTCATGAGACTGCGTGCTTCATGGAGTCAATCTTCTGCTAGTTCTAGTGCTCCTCGCTGACTTTCCTCACTATGCCGGCCGAAACGAAATCGCTACCCTGGGTTAAGATCGCCCATTACGTCGTGTTTGGACTACTCGGAATCGGAGCCATAGCGTATGTGCTCTTCAGGCCTTCGTTTCTGGATCCCATGTCGGATCCTGAAGCGGCCGAAGCCATGGCGTTGGTCCAGACGCACCGTGCTCAGCAGTCGCCCACGATCCGACAAGCCATCACCGACCGCGTAAAAGGGCTCTCTGACAAAGGGCGCGGAGTGAATCTCAGGGAATGGCGAGTGGAACGTGAACCGTCAGGGACGTATCTCGTACGAGTCTCGATTCGGGAACAGGTGACTGTGGAATGGTTCGAACGAAACTACCTCTGGCGCGTCGATGTCGCGAAGCGGACAGTCGTGCCCTTAACCATCCCGGCGTCCACGCTGATGCCGCCAGAGGAAACCGGAAATCAACCGATGTAAGAGGGGTTGTGTGCCGAATGACCCGTGTCATCGTTCGGGAGAAGGACGTGAATGATGTCGTTCTCAACGTGGACTTGAAAGCAGCTCACCCTGATTTCAGGGTTTTCCGGTCGTTTGCCGGTTCGCACATTGTAACGCCAGCCATGCCAGGGACATTCGATCAGCTCCCCATCCAATGACCCTTCGCCCAGGGGGCCGCCGGCATGGGGGCAGGTGTTATCTACGATATACACGGTTCCGCCAACATTACAGACAGCCACACCAATTCCATCTGCTTCGACTGAACGGCATATTCCCGGCGGAACATCTGCCAATTTGGCGACAGGGACGATCTTCACCAGAGACTCCCGAAAAATCGAACAGCCAGTGTACTGAGAATAACGGGTGGCTTCAAGCCCCAGGCCGGGTCACAAGAATTTGAATTTATGTGATAAATGTGGCATATGTACGGGGACTCGGATGATAGAACTAAGCTATGCTAGGCTTATGAGAGAGGGGATATGGAGCTGACCTTACTCTTGAATTCGACCTACGAGCCGTTGAGGGTGCTGCATTGGCAAAAAGCGATCACGCTGCTGTGGCAAGGAAAGGTAGAGGTACTGGAGGTCTATGATCGTGAGATCCATGGCATCTCGATCTCTATCAAACTTCCGGCAGTCATGCGTCTGCTCAAAATGGTCAAGCTCAAAGACAGCCATCGCGCGGTCAAGTTTTCACGGATCAATATCTTCACCAGAGACGGCTACGCCTGTCAGTATTGCAATCACAAGTTCAAGACCGAAGATCTGACCTTCGATCATGTCGTTCCGATCGCCAAGGGTGGCAAAAAGACATGGGAAAATATTGTCACGGCGTGTTGGCGCTGCAATAACCGGAAAAGCGGACGCACCCCGGAGGAAGCGAACATGCGACTGGCCAGAAAACCGGTCAAGCCGCGCTGGAATCCGGTTATCACAATTACCATCGGGATCCGGAATGCGCCCGAAAGCTGGCGGGACTATCTTTATTGGAACATGGAGTTGGACACCGATCCGGCTGACGGCTAGAGTGCCTTATTAATGACGATCTCCACGTCCGTGGCTCCCGGCAGCGTCGGATTCTTTTCAAACCGACCTTCTAAATCTCCTGGTTGAGCCGGACCGGCCATCCCATCCTTATCCAGACGGGCAATGACGTCGACCATTCCCCTCAGTTCCGATCCTTCGACCATCATATCCTTATTCGTGATTTCAAATGCCACGGGGAACTGTGGATGATCAATCCGTTTGGCCGCAAGCGGGCGGGGTGCGCTTCCAGGACGTCTCACGATGATAAACAAGACATCGGTGGGTCCCACTTTGGAGGCCAATTCAGGATCAATGTTCACATGCCCGGCAATGACCCCGCTGCCTTGTGGTTGCTCACATCCATGCGCCAACCCCATCCATGCCGCAATTCCAGCGAGCAGAATAATTCCTCCAGCCATACTGAGCGTCCGAACCGTCTCCTGTGTCATGCAAACCTCTTTTTCAACAATTCAATCGCCCCGGTTGTAAGCGCCTGGCATTATACAGGGAGACCTGGCATGTTTGGAAAGAGCGTTTACGTGGAAAATCCTGGTGCTGTATGATACGGCCTGCTTTTAAGGAAAGGGGAACGATGGCAACCAATCCTGGGTTTCAAGTATCGATCGATGTGAAGGGCCGTCCATGCCTGGTGCTGGGAGGGGATGACGAAGCAGCGGACAAGGTGCAGCGGCTCCTCGATGCCGGTGCGAAGGTGACGGTGATTCACCCCACGTTGAACGACGCACTACGCCGATTGACGGCATCAGGCAAAATCATTCACCGTGTCAGGACGTTTCGAGCGCCCGATGCCGAAGGCGCCATGCTGGTCATCAATACGCTGAAAGGTGATCAACAATACACGCGATCCCTGTATGAATTGGCGCAGAAGGACAAGTTTCTCCTGTGCTCGGTCGATCAGCCGGAACTGTCAACCTGTATGATGCCGGCCCTGGTCAATCGCGGCCATCTTCGTCTCGCGGTCAGCACCAGCGGCGTGGCCCCTGCGTTAGCGAGCCGGCTTCGCCAAGATTTGGAAACGGTGTTCGATGCCGAGTTTCAATCGTTCTTGGAATGGCTCAGGCGGGTCCGTGAAGACGCTCAAGCGACAGAGGCGGAGGAAGAATGCCGGCGCGCGCTCCTACGCGAGGCGGTCGAGGGCTTCAAATTGTCGGCATCGGTGACCTATCCAAAGGCGTGGCTAGAGGAGCGCGGGAAGCGATGATAGGCGTGAAGTCACCTCCCGCGGTGTCATTCAGATCGAGTAATCACCGAATCATTTTGGGAAGGAGTGGCCATGGTTTTGCTGGAGTTCAGTATGTCGCCACTAGGCAAAGGGGAGAGCGTCGGGAAATACGTCTCACGATCGTTGGATATCATCGACAAGAGCGGTGTGGACTATCGGCTCAATCCCATGGGTACCGTCTTGGAAGGAGAGTGGGAGGACGTGATGGACATCGTCCGCCAATGCTACGACCGCATGAGGAAAGACTGTAACCGCGTCTCGTGCACGATTAAGATCGACTACCGTAAAAACCACAAGGGGCGCCTTGCAGGGAAAACGGCTAGCGTGGAGAAGCGACTGAAGAGGAAATTGAAGACGTGAACTCACTAAACTTTCAGGTCAGCTATCACTACACAGCTCCGGCAAGGGTTGAGGAACTTTTGCCATTCCATATGCTAAAAGCTGATGGCTGATCGCTGAGAGCGATTGCTTCAAAACAACGATAATTTCAAATACTTCCCCGGGTGCTGCTTGACATCGGCTACCAGCACTTCCAGTTCAGTGAGCAACTTATCGGCACGAGTGTAGAGTTCGTCCTGGTTGACGAGTTTACCGATCGTTCCTTCTCCATTTTGAATCTTGTTCAGCAGTTGTTCGCCGCGCGTCGTGAAGTCATCGAGGCGGCGATAGAGCGTCGGATCCGCGAGCTTCGCCAGCGTGCCATTTTGGTTATTCAATCTGCCGACAAGGTGCGAGAGATCATCCAATGCGCGATCGGCGCGCCGATAGAAATCTTCGCTTGAGACCAACTTGCCAACCGTCCCTTCACCCTTTTCCACTTTGCTCAAGACACCGATGCTTTTGTCGGCCACCGTCTCGAGCTTCTCCAGAGCTCTCTGCGAATGTTCGTATAAACTCGTGTCGCTGAGTAATTTCCCTGCCGTACCTTGGCCTTCGCCGACCTGAACGAGAATGCGCTGGAGGTCGCCGATGGCCCTATTCAGATGCTCCAACGTGTTCTCGGCACCGGATGCTAAGCCTGTCAGATCCGCTTCAGCCTGGCCATAGAGCACCTGATTTAATGGCAGCAGTGGCTTCGAAGCTGAACCGGGGGACAGATCCAGATATTTGTCGCCGAGGAGCCCCAATGGCCGAATGTGGACCCCGGCGTCTTGATGCAGGTGGCCGAGGACCGACCGCTGAATAGAAAAGAGGATTTCGACAGCATTGGAATCGTTCGCAATGTCGATGCGGCGGACATTTCCCACATCGACGCCGTTCAATCGCACCGGTCCTCCGACTTTCAAGCCATGTGTATGGTCCACCATCGCGCGAAGTTCGGCTTGGCGGCTAATGAAGCTCAGACCATGGCCCATGTTCAAGATGGCCATGATCAACATCACGAGTGCTACGGAGACGACGAGCCCAACTTTCAGTTCCGACCATTTCAGTTGGCTATAGCGTGTCATCCGTTTCTCCTACTCAACCGGGTGAGGGCCGCGTGAGTCCGTCGGGTTCTTCTTCATGTATGCCAGACAGTCAGGGTCGATGAATGCGCGGACGGCAGGATCATGTGAGCGCTTCAACGCTTCCGGGGTGCCTTCAAACACGACGCGGCCGCGTTGGATCATTAGGACGCTGTCCCCGACGCGTTCGGCCGTCGGGAGATCATGTGTCACGACAATCTGAGTGACCTGTTTGGCTTTGAGCTTCAGAATGAGCCGCGTGACCAGGCATGTGTTGATCGGGTCAAGCCCCGCGGTAGGCTCGTCATAGAGAATCACTTCGGCGCCGCTGGCCAGTGCTCTCGCGATTCCGACCCGCTTTCTCATGCCGCCGCTCAATTCAGCCGGCATCTTGTCGAGCACATCTTCGAGGCCGACGAAGGCAAGGCTTTCCTCGACAATCTTCTCGATGTCCGCGTCCGGTATGGTGCCGCGTTCCCAGAGGCGGTAGCCGACATTCTCACGCACCGTCAACGAATCGAACAGGGCGGCGTTTTGAAAAACCATGGCCATCCGCTCGCGGCAACAACGTTGCAGCTCATGTTCACTGAGTCGCGCAATGTTGCGTCCATCGATAAGGATCGATCCTCGATCGGGCCGAGTCAAGCCGAGTACCAACTTGAGAATGGTGGTCTTGCCCGATCCACTGGCCCCAAGAATCACTTTCGTCTCGCCTCGTTGTACGGGAAATGAGACGTCGTGAAGGACTTCACGGCCGCCCAATGTCAATGTGACGCCTGCAAGTTCCAGCAAGAGGGTCATGACCAGACCATGGAAAGCTTCGTCAGGAGAAAATCTGAGCCGAGCACGAGAATTGACGACGTCACCATCGACTGGGTCGTTGACCGGCCGACACCGACAGTCCCCCCTTTTGTTCGCAATCCGGTATAGCACGCGACCATGGCAATGAGAAATGCGAAGACCACCGGTTTGACTAAGCCGAGGGTCAGGTCTCGTGGCAGCAGCGCCTCTAGCGCCCAGGTCCAATAGAAGTAGGAATCAATGCTCAGCGTGACTGTCGCGATCAACCACCCGCCCACCATGCCGATTCCATCGGTCAGAATCGTCAGGATTGGGATCATCAGAATGCACGCGATCAGGCGAGTGCTGACCAGTTTCTGGATCGGATCGGTCCCTTCCGCGCGCATCGCATCGATCTGCTCGGTCACCTGCATGGAGGCCAGTTCAGAGGCAATGCCGGTGCCGACGCGGCCGGCGATCATGAGGGCGGCCAATACGGGCCCCAGTTCGCGGACGACCGACGTGCTCACCAGCCGTGAGACATAGATGGTCGCGCCATAAGGCTCCAATTGAATGGCTCCCTGAATCGTGAGCACCATACCGGTGAACAGCCCGGTAAGGATGACAATGAAGAGCGAGCCCACGCCGACGCGTTCGATTTGCAAGATGATTTCGGGGAGGTAGCTGCGGGACCCCGCCAGACCGGCGATAGCATGCGCACTGAGCAGCGTAAATTCCTGTATGACTAGGAGTGCGCCGATGACGGTATCTCGAAGTGCAAAGGATGGTGCGACCATTAGTGATGTACACAGAGGTGAACCGCTCCCGTCATTATAAGTGACGGATCCTGATCGAACAATCAGCGATTGCCTGATGGGACTTAGCGGTAGACTCGGCGTACTCGAGGACCAATGGCGCAAAGTACTTCGTAGGGGATCGTCTGGGACCATGCCGCGAGATGGGCTGCCGTAATTCGTAACCCCGCCTGTTGTCCTATCAAGACTGCTTCATCGCCGGCCACGACATTCGGGATGTCCGTGACGTCCACCATGGTCATATCCATACAGATGCGTCCGACGATTGGTGCACGGCGGCCTCTGATCAGCACCGCCCCTCGATCCGACAGAAGGCGGCTATAGCCGTCTGCATAGCCGATCCGGAGGACTGCAATCCGGGAAGGGCGGCAAGCGGTAAAGACGCGGTTATAGCTGACGCTTTCACCGGGAGCGATTGCCCGCACCTGCACGACACGGGTCACGAGGCTGAGAATGGGTCGAAGGTCGGGAGGACTGTTAAAATGCGTGACCGTATGATAGCCGTAGAGCATAATTCCCGGCCGCACCATTGTAAAATGGGCTGACGGGTGGAGCAAAATGGCTGCACTATTCGCGGCATGGATGAGGGGAATGTGTATGCCGGACGCCTTCAATCGATCGATGAGTGTGCGAAACAGTTCTATCTGCAGGGTTGTGAAGGCGGGGTCTTCACTGTCTGCGTCTGCGAGGTGAGTCATGAACCCTTCCGCCAACAACGTCTCGGGAAACGGGGAAGACTGAAGAAACGGAAGGACATCATTGTGGCACAGGCCCAGGCGCCCCATCCCTGTATCAACTTTTACATGGACCGGGTAGGGCCGGGCAGCGGAGGGTACCTCCTTCGCGAATTGTTCCGCGATATGACGATCATGGATGATTGGAGTGAGCCGATGGCCGATGACGGCTGCGTTGTGCTCCGGTCTCAGTGCTCCCATCACTAAAATGGGGTGTGGAAGACCGGACTGGCGAAGTTGAATGCCTTCCTCGACAGTCGCGACGCCGAACCGGCGGACGCCCATTCCGGCCAGTGCAGAGGCGATGGCGGCGTCACCATGGCCATAGGCATCAGCCTTGACGACGGCGAGGATGTCGCACCCCTTCGGGATCCGTTGGCGGACTTGGTCCAGATTGTGGCCTAGCGCGGAAAGGTCAATAATGGCGACTGATGAGGGTTCTACGGAATCGGCGTAAGAAGGGCTTTGAGGAAAAGGTGGATTGGACACGCGGGGTCAGATCTCGAGAATCTCCTCTTCCTTTTTCTTAAGAATCTGGTCGACCTTTTGCACGTATTGGTCCGTCAATTTCTGAATGTCGGCTTCTGCTTTTCGCAGATCGTCTTCCGTCAGTTTGGCGTCTTTCTGAAGACGCTTCAGCTCGTCATTCGTCTCGCGCCGAATGGTTCGCAGAGAGATCTTTGATTCTTCACCGTGTTTCTTCGCAAGTTTGATGATATCCTTGCGGCGTTCCTCGCTCAAGGGAGGGACGGGAATTCGAATCATTTTGCCGTCATTAGCGGGATTCAGTCCGAGCCCGGCTGCCGTGATAGCCTTCTCGATTTCTTTGATGAGTTGAGGTTCCCAAGGCTGGACGGTAATCAGGCGGCTTTCGGGAACTGCGACGTTGGCGATTTGCTTCAGCGGAGTTTGATTGCCGTAGTAATCCACCCTGATGCCATCCAGCAGGGCGGTGGAAGCGCGCCCCGTTCGGAGGCCGCCGAGTTCCCGCTTCAAATGGTCCATGGCGGCTTCCATCCGTTCCGTCGCTTTCTGTTTCATCGCAGTTGGCATGAGAGCACCTGTCTTAACGGCCTGAGGCGGTCACCAATGTTCCGATTTTATCGCCTTGCACGACGCGAAGCAAATTTCCCGCTTGTTTTAAATTAAAGACGATTAACGGCAGCTTGTTATCCATGCAGAGGGTAATGGCCGTCGAATCCATGACCTTGAGATTTTGATTCAAAATGGAGAGAAACGGCAATTCGGTGAATTTCTTTGCAGTTGGATGGGTGACAGGGTCCGCCTCGTAGATGCCGTCGACTTTCGTCCCCTTCATCACGACTTCAGCGCCGATCTCCATGGCGCGTAGGACAGCCGCCGTGTCCGTGGAGAAATAAGGGTTGCCGGTCCCGGCAGCGAAGATGACCACCCGTTTTTTTTCGAGATGGCGAATCGCGCGGCGCCGGATATACCCTTCGGCCAATTGGCGCATTTCAATCGCCGATTGCACGCGCGTGGTGATGCTTTTTCGCTCGAGGGCATTTTGCAACGCGAGAGCGTTCAAAATGGTTGCCAGCATGCCCATGTAATCTGCGGAGGCGCGCTCCATGCCGGTGGCACTAGCCGCGATGCCGCGAAAGATGTTTCCTCCGCCGATGACGACGGCAACCTCGACGCCGAGGGCCACCACGGACCCAATCTCACTGGAGACGTCATCCAGGACCTTGGGATGAATGCCATAACCCTGATCGCCGGCCAGCAGTTCACCGCTTATTTTGAGCAGTATCCGCTGGTATTTGGCAGCGGTCATTCGATCCCTAATTGGTAGCGAGTGAAGCGCCGAATGGCCATGTTTTCGCCAATCTTGGCAATCTTCTGCGTTAAGAGATCCTGAATCGTGACGGACGCGTCCCGAATGTACGGCTGCTCCAACAGGCAGGATTCTTGATAGAACCGTTCCAGCTTGCCTTCGACAATCTTCCCCAAGGCCGCTTCGGGTTTTCCCAATTCTTTGGCCTGCGCCTCATAGATGGCTTTTTCTTTCTCGATCACAGCGGCCGGAATATCTTCGCGCTTCACGTACGAGGGCTTGGACGCTGCGATTTGCAACGCGATATCTTTTACGAAGGCCTGAAATTCCTCGTTTCGCGCGACAAAATCCGTTTCGCAGTTCACCTCGACCAGGACGCCGATGCGGTTGCCGGGATGAATGTAGGCGGAGATGGTGCCTTCATTCGTTTCACGCCCGGCTTTCTTTTGCGCAGTGGCCAACCCCTTTTTCCGCAGGTGCTCGATGGCCTTTTCGACATCATTGTCGGACTCCTTTAAGGCATTCTGGCAGTCCATGATGCCGGCCCCTGTCTTTTCACGAAGCTCTTTCACCAGTGTGCTATTGCCTGCCATTCCAATCGCGCTCCTCTTCTGAAGAAAAACCTTGTCGTCAATACCTAAGCTGTAGCCGGCACGTTCTCGACCGCTGCACCGCGGGCCACGCGCATATCAGCCACAGGAAGAGCTTCCGTCTTTTCTCTCTCTTCTTGTAGAGCCCGGAGATGAGAGCCTTCAACGCATGCATCGGCCAAGCGCGAGACAATTAACTTGATGGACCGAATTGCATCATCATTCCCGGGGATCGGGTACGAGATGCCGTCCGGATCGCAGTTCGTGTCGAGGATGGCGATGACGGGGATACTCAAGCGGTTCGCTTCCTGTACCGCAATTCGCTCGATGCGCGTATCGAGGACAAAGATTGCGCCGGGAAGGCGGTTCATATTCTTGATGCCGCTGAGCGTCTTTTCGAGCTTGACGCGTTCTTTTTCCATGTGCCCGACTTCTTTTTTGGTCAAGCGTTGGTGCGTCCCGTCGGTGAGCGCATTTTCGAACTTCTTCAGTTTGTCGATGCTCTTGCGGATGGTCTGGAAGTTAGTCAGCATGCCGCCCAACCAGCGTTGGTTGACATAAAACATCTTCGCCCGTTTTGATTCTTCTTCGACGATATCGACGGCTTGACGTTTCGTGCCCACGAAGAGCACTGATTCGCCGGCCGCGACTGAATCGCGAATGAAGTCATAGGCTGCTTGAAACCGTTGGACAGTCTGCTGGAGATCGATGATATAGATGCCATTGCGCTCGCCGAAAATAAACTTCTTCATTTTCGGATTCCAGCGGTTCGTTTGATGGCCGAAGTGGACGCCTGCTTCCAGCAATTCTCGAATCGCGATCATACCGTCACCCCCCTTCCTCGGCTTGCGGAGCGCCTGCGCCAACAGGCGAGAGGTCTTACCCCTTATTCCCAAGCAAAGTGACGTGCATACACGCCAATGTGAATTTTGATAATTCGCCTGCCGATGGCAGGCGCGCTTCTAGAAAGCACCGAACGTAAAGCCTTGGGAAGTTAGCACAGCTGGACATGCAATGCAAGATGCAGAAAGCGCCGATCGTATAGGCATCGCAAAAAGTGGGTCATGAGCGATAGGAGGCGTTGATGTTGACATAGTCGTAGGACAGGTCGGTGGTCCACAGCCGAGCGAACGATGATCCTAGTCCAAGATCCAGCGTAATAGTAAATTCTTTCCGACGCACGATCCGGCTGATTTGCCGTTCGGCAGAGCGCCCGAGTCCTACGCCGTCCTTCACGATAGCCACCTTATCGAATGCCAAGGCCACACGATGGGGCTCGAGGGGAACTCCCGACCGGCCGAGCGCGGCAATGATCCGTCCCCAATTGGCGTCCTCGCCGAAGAGCGCTGTTTTGACCAGGCTCGATGTGCCGACGGTCCTGACAATCTGCTTCGCCTCCTCAGCGCTTTTTGCTCCTTTCACGACTATTTGGACGACTTTCGTAACCCCTTCGCCATCTCGGCACACTTTCATCGCCAGTGCAAAACAGATGTACTCCAACAGTCGCTGAAACGCCTTGGCGTCCGACGATCCCGCTTGGATCGGAGCATTTCCAGCCAAGCCGTTCGCAAGGCAGAGGACAGTATCGTTCGTGCTCGTATCGCCATCGACAGAAATGCAATTGAAAGACGCGTTCGTGCTTGTGACCAATGCCGCCTGCAGCGCCGGCTGTTCAATCGCCGCATCGGTCGTCAGGTAAGCGAGCATCGTCGCCATGTCGGGATGGATCATCCCTGACCCTTTGGCCATGCCCCCAACGGTGACGGTCCGACCTCCGATGCGGGTGCTGGCGGCCACTTCTTTTGTTTTCAGATCAGTGGTGAGGATGGCGCGCGCCGCCTCATGGCCGCCGGTTTGCCGCACGCGGGACATAATGGTCGGAATACCTTCTCGAATGCGTGCGATCGGAAGAGGTTGTCCGATCACGCCGGTTGAGCCGACAAAAATCTCCTGTGGATCGGCATCAAGACGGCGAGCCACGAGGGTGGCCATTTCTTCGGCATCGGCCATTCCCTGTGGGCCTGTGCAGGCATTGGCATTGCCGCTATTCACAATGATGGCCTGGCCCACACCACGTCGAAGATGCAATCGATCGAGGAGCACGGGAGCAGCGGGGAGGCGGTTGGTGGTAAAGACACCTGCGATGGGACCTGGCTGGGATGAGATTATTAGCGCGAGATCGAGGATTGACGCTTTTTTAATCCCGCAATGAATCCCGGCTGCCAGAAAACCGAGTGGAGCCGTGACACCGCCGCGAAGTAATTTCATAACGTTCGAGTGAGATGTGTCTGAACGTGCTGCCCGTTCATGGAAACACCCCTCCTCCGGTAAGTCCCATCTCTTCGGGGAATCCCAGCATGAGATTCATGGCTTGAAGCGCTTGTCCCGCCGCTCCCTTGATGAGATTATCCAATGCCGCCACTGTGACAACCCATCCAGCCCTCTTATCGACAAAGACATTCAGGTCGCAGAAGTTCGCGCCGCGTACGTGCCGTGGGTTGGGGGATGCGTCGCCTGCCGCAAATCGGATAAATCGCTCTCCTTTATAGAAGTCATGGTACACGGCACGAAGGTGCTCCTGCTCCATCGGTTCCCGCAGTCGGCAATAGGCCGTGCTCAGAATGCCACGGTTCATCGGGACGAGATGCGGCGTGAACATGACTTGAACCGCGCTGTCGTTTCCTGGGGCCACGTTCGAACCGTGCAGTGAGCGGGATCCAAGGAGCCGCAATTCCTGTTCGATCTCCGGAACGTGACGATGCCGGCCGATCTTATAGGCCTCGAGCGATTCATGGGCTTCAGGAAAATGGTACGCCAGTGCAGGACTGCGACCTGCTCCGGACACGCCCGATTTGGCATCGATGATGACGGAATCGGGATGGATCAACCCTCGTGCTGCCAGAGGCGCCAATTGAAGAATGGCCGCCGTCGGATAACAGCCGGGAGAGGCTACGAGTTTTGTTGTTTGAATGTCCTGCCGATAGACTTCGGGTAATCCATATACCGCCTCCTTCAACAATTCCTGATGCGTATGCGGGGTGCTGTACCAGCGTTCATAGTCAGCAGCGCTCTTGAGTCGGTAGTCAGCGCTGAGATCGACGACATGTTTCCCTGCTTTGGCAAAGGCTGCGACTGATGCCAAGGACTTGGTATGGGGTAAGGCTAAAAAGACGGCATCTGCGCGCGTGGCGATTTGGTCAATCTCGATGGGTTCCAACGT
Organism: Nitrospira sp. Nam74; assembly: GCF_965152615.1. NCBI lineage: Bacteria > Pseudomonadati > Nitrospirota > Nitrospiria > Nitrospirales > Nitrospiraceae > Nitrospira > Nitrospira sp. Nam74. The sequence continues at coordinate 1,835,927 of NZ_OZ224220.1, forward strand.
CAGAGGAGGCAATACCGAGGCGAGATAGGGGAAGACACTTGCGAGTGAAGCTCCAACCGATTTTTCCGCCGTCGCGGCGACAACCTCCATTCGGGGATGCCCAGCGATGAGTCGAAGCAGTTCTCCACCTGTATAACCGCTAGCCCCAAGGACGGCAATCTTGACTGTGTGGTTGGTGGACACGCGGTCCTCCTACATTCTGAACGGCAACATGAAAACGACATAAAAAAGGGAAGGCCCGACGGCCTTCCCTTTTCTGATGCACAGATTGGCCGATTACCGCTTTGAATACTGGAAGCGCTTTCTGGCGCCTTTTTGTCCGTACTTCTTCCGTTCTTTCACGCGCGAATCGCGTGTGAGGAACCCTTCCTTCTTCAAGGCCTCTCGAAAAGCCGGATTCAAGTCTATGAGGGCTTTGGCAATTGCATGCCTCAAGGCCCCCGCTTGTCCGGTGGTCCCGCCGCCGCTGACGGTCGCCAGCACGTTGCATTTGCCGGTCATGCCGGTGACTTCAACGGGAGACAAGATCAGCGTCCGGAGTGTCGGCCTCGGGAAATATTCTTCTAATGGTTTTGTATTGACCGTCATGTCGCCTGCGCCGGCTGAAACCCAAGCCCTCGCAATCGCGTATTTTCGTTTGCCGGTGGCGTAATGTGTGGCTGCTGCCATCTGGTATCTCCTTCTATCCTGCGAGTGTCGCTTTGCCGTGCTAATTAAATTGTCGAGCTTACATTGCGAGCGATTCAGGCGACTGAGCCTGATGTGGATGTTCCGATCCTGCGTATATTTTTAGCTTTCTGGCCATTTGTTTGCCCAATGGATTTTTAGGCAACATGCCTTTAATGGCTTTGTTGAGCAAATCCGTTGGATTTTTTTCGTGTAGCTGCTCCGCCGTCATGGTCTTAAACCCGCCCGGATAGCCGGTGTGGTGCGTATAGGTCTTTGTTTTCATCTTCTCGCCGGTCAAATGAATTTTCTCGGCATTGATGATGACGACGTGGTCCCCGGTGTCGACGTGGGGGGTAAACGTCGGCTTATGCTTGCCTCTCAACAAAATTGCCACGCGGGCTGCCAACCGGCCTAGCGTTTTGCCACTGGCATCGACCACATACCATTTCCGAACCACTTCCGCCGGCTTAGCCAAATACGTTTTCATACCGTTCTCCTCATGCTCCTCTGACTACACTTCATATTTGCCGAAATGCTTTGAATCGAGCTTTTCCAACCACGCATCCAACTTTCCGCCGCCGCGTTGCTTCAACACGTCTGCGGTCACATAGATCGGACTATGCGTCCGTAAGGCCAGGGCAATCGCGTCACTTGGTCGAGAGTCGACGGTCCGTTCAGAATCCTTTGAGATGAGAGAGATCGACGCATAGTAGGTGTTATGTTTGACGTCTGTAATGACCACTCGACTCACTTTCATGCCCAAATGCTCGGTAAAGCTCTTAATCAAATCGTGACTCATAGGGCGCGGTGTCACGATATCTTCCATAGCCAATCGAATCGCATTCCCTTCTGCGGTGCCGACCCAAATTGGAAGAACTTCGGTGTTCTGCTCGTCCCGCAGAATAACAATGTGCGTCTCCGTATTCGGATCCGCAACGACCCCGTGCACAGTTAGTTGAATGAGATCGTTGGATGGTTCGTTGTGTTCCATGCTGCCGCTCGATGTCGATCGAAGTCGTGCTTCATCTGCATCAACAATATAAAACCTCTGCTCGTCCCACGATGCCCCTCGAGCCGGACGGCCGAGGGGATGTGTCAAAGAGAAGAGAGATGCCGAGAGGAATGCCTATCTATGGTGCTGCGCTACGATTCGTATTTGCCGAAATCTTCCGGCTTCAAATTTTCCAACCATTGGTCAAGCTCTTCAGACGCTTGTTTACGAATGACATCCTCATTGGCAAAAATCGGCGCATTGGTTCTCAGTGCCAACGCGATGGCATCGCTAGGCCTGGAGTCGATGGAATACTCGCTGTCTTCGTACATCAGGTGGATCTTCGAGTAATACGTGTTGTCTTTCATATCGGTCACGACCACGCTGATGACTTTGGCATCCACCGTGTCCAACACGGCTTTCATGAGGTCATGGGTCATCGGCCGCGGCGTGGCGATATTTTCGAGCGCAAAACTAATGGAACTCGCCTCAGCCTTCCCCACCCAAATGGGCAACATATCAGAACGATCCTCATCGCGCAGAATAACGATATAGGCGTTATTATAGGGGTCGAACATCAGGCCCCTGACCTTCATCTGCGTAATCATAGTGGGACCCTATAGCGAAAGGTGACAGGAAAAATCACCCTAAAAAGCACGACAATCTATCATTGATTTTCTTTGTTTGTCAACGCTGACGAGAGGAATGGGCGATTACGGAAGGTTGCTCAGATCGAAGGCTACACCCAGAGAGATCAGGGGATAAATTGGCTGTTAATCGTAGAAGGGCGCGTGCGGCGTTACTGGAAGCGCGCACGGTGCCTGGATTCTCTGAAGGGTAGGCCTCGGCTCGCATCGCACTCTGCGTTACTCCAGGGTTGAACGTCACTATGCATACACCGGCGGGCCGGAGCTCATCGGCCATCACTTGACTGAGTCCTTCTGCACCGAAACTCGATGTCGCATAGGCACCCCATCGGGCTCGACCACGTCTGCCTACGGAAGAAGACAAGGTGATGATCGTACCCGCACCTTGTTCTGCCATAACAGAAGCGGCGGCCTGAGACACAAAACATGTCCCGCACAGATTGATGCGCAAGACCTGAACCCACTCTCGGTGCGGGTACTCTACAATGGGAACCGAGGTCCTAAAGATTCCGGCATTGTTGATGAGAATGTCCAGACGACCGTAGCGTTGAACGCGAGTCGCACCAGCGCCTCGGCTTCTCGTGCGATGCCAATGTCTGCTCCGCGCGCACTGGTCTGCCCGCCGGCCGATGCGATGGCCGATACGGTCTCCGCGAGCTGATCCTTTGTTCTCGAACACCGGACGACCTTCGCCCCTTCACGTGCAAACAACTCCGCGGTCGCACGGCCGATCCCGCGACCGGCGCCGGTGATCAATGCGACTTTGGAGCTCAGGCAGCCGCGTATCGGGAATTCGTCCATCGTGCAGGGTGCTCGTTCATGACTCGTGAATGAACACGGAGAGGCAAGATGCGGCGAGCATTGCAGCCCATTCAGCAACGCCAGCAACGTCGGAGAACGGGGCCATGGGCTATGATGACGGAGGTCGATAATTCTGTTCGATTTTAGCGGTATCGGCCGGCTGTCCCCCGAGATTGAGGAAAGCCTTCATCTGGTTTTTGACCAGCTCGCGACCGGTTTCCTCGCCCAGGTTGACCTGGTATTCATTGATGACCATGACTCGCATGCCTTCCCAGGCCTTCCAGCAGGTCTTGCAGACTTTTGATTTCACTTCGGCTTCCAGTCGCCCGAGAAACAACATGTCCGTGATAGCTTCTCCACTTTTTCCACATTTTACGCATTGCACTTCAGTCATCGCTCGCCTCCATCAGAAAACAGTAGCGCAATCATATCATGCATTTTTGAGTGATGAAAAGAGTAGACACGACATAATTGAAAGGTGGGGCGAAGTCGTGCTAGAAAGATCGAGTTACTTAAGAGCAGGGCCCGGATGGCGGAACTGGCAGACGCGCCGGACTCAAAATCCGGTTCTCGCAAGAGAGTGGGAGTTCGACCCTCCCTCTGGGCACCATGCTTTCTTTGTAAGAGAACGACGCAGATTTCTCTGTCCGTTACGTGCTAGAAATTGGCTTGACACGCCATACCGTTTGGCTTATATTTCGCCCGTCTATGGTAATTATTGGCTCAGTGTTCGTCTTGCAGTCTTGTTGTTCATCATCATACTTCTTCAACTTACAAGGAGGCAGCACATGCGTAAGTTCGTAGCATTGGGAGCAGGAATCCTGCTTGCAAGCTCCGTCGGAGTGGCCGGGGCTCAGGAACGCTTGCCGCAGCACTCCGGGTTCGGCACCGGAGTCGGTGAAAGCGCCGGCACTGGGACCCGTTCCCAGGTGTGGGACAAGAATGCGTTGCTGGAGCGGCTCTCGCAGCCGGAGACGATTTCAGGCCGGGTGCTGGCGATCGATCTTCCTGCCGGAAAGATTTTGTTGGAGACCGGTGGCAGTTCGCATGATGAAGGCCGGGCGGGAAGTGGAGCCATGTCGGCGCTCGTGGCGTATCTCGACGAGAAAACCAACATGGACAACGTCAAGGTCGTACAGACCGGCGATGATGTCATGATCACGGCGGTTGAGGCGACGAACGAAAAGCAGCCGTATGGAACCGGCAAAAAAATGGTTCGTGATATTACGGTCATTCGTGGAAACGAGAAGCTTGCCGGATTTGGTGGACTTGGTCAACGACCTGATCCACGGACGGAACGCGGCATCATCACGGAAAGCGGATCTAACCACGGTGGTGTCGTGGGACAGATTCTGCCTGGTGAGATCCAATCAGGCATTACCAGTTCAGTGGGAGAAATGACGGGTGCCGCACCGTGCTGGCAGTGTGAGCCTCAGCCAGGTTGGGGATTCGGCACGCAGAACCGTAGCGACTACGGGACAGGTGACAAGCCGAATCTCGTAAAGCAATAAGCGTCCCAGGACGCGTGAGTGGTGTTATAGCAGCTGAGGGCGGCCAAGCGGCCGCCCTTGGTGTTTTTGCGGTAGTGTGGGATCGCTTAGTCGATGTGATACAGTATTCATAACTCATTTTGCCGCAGCCATGGAATTGAAACAGAGCGAACAAGACAATCACAGTATACAGGCTGACGCAGAATTAGATCTGCGTGGTGTTATTTGCCCTTACAACTTTGTTAAGACGAAGCTGAAGTTGGAATCCATGGAGGCCGGGCAGACTCTTGCCGTTATTCTGGATGATGGCGACCCTATCAACAACGTCCCGCGAAGCGTGAGCGACGATGGCCATATGGTGCTAATCCAGGAACCATGGGCCAAGGCACATCGTGTCATTATTCAGAAACGCTTCGACGGTTAACGTGGCTGGCGGCTTTTCCGCTTCGGCCGTGTCGGTTTCTTTCCTTCAATAATCACTGTAACGTCTCCCTCCAACGGACTCTTGCTGAACATCTGAAGTAACTCAGGAACTCGGCCTCGAAACACTGTTTCGCGTCCGGTCGTCAGATTGCTGGCGGCGACAATCTTTCGCGTGCCGAGTACCGGACCGAACAGGTCAAGCGCCGTCCTAAGCTGCTTGACCGAAATAAAAAGGACGGCCGTGCGTGCTTCGTCGGCCAATGCCGCAACGAGTGTTCGACGCGCGGAGGATGCCTGCGGAAACAGTCCGAGGAACACGAACTCGTCGCATGGCAGACCTGATGCGGATACTGCCGCCACGACAGCGGAAGCGCCGGGCACAGGACTCACCGCAATGCCTGCCGCCAATGCTCTAGAAATGAGAAAGGCCCCCGGGTCTGCGATCACCGGTGTTCCTGCATCGCAGACTAAGGCCACATGATGGCCGTCTTGAAGACGATTGAGAATCACTGGCGTCTTCTCTTCTTTGTTGAGCTGATGATAGGTGGTTACCGGTGTGTCGATTGCATGATGATCGAGAAGCTTCCTGGTCACCTGGGGGGTTTCAGCCGCAATAAACTGCACATCACGTAAGATCTGAACGGCCCGAAACGTCAGATCGTCGAAATTTCCAATGGGGGTACTGACGAGGTAGAGTGTTCCCGGCATCAAGATTCAGCAGTGCAAGGCTAGTGGCCATGGTACAGAGGACAGACCGGAAAAGTCTATGTCGATCGGCGAGCTTCCATTAGGCTCCATGCCTCGGCGCTTTGCCCCTGCAAGCGGCTATGCTAAGATTTTGCGCCACCCTTCAGAATCGCGCCTTAGGATTGTTCATGGAATCGAATCTCGACATCAATGCCTCTTGCGAATGGACCAAGGCTGATTATTCGTTCTGTCCGAAATGCGGCGGTTCACTCTGCCGACGATCGATCAAAGCGGGTGAGCCGGATCGACTCGTGTGTCTCTCCTGTCAGTTCATCTTTTTTTTAGATCCGAAAGTCGCCGTCGGCACGATCATCCCTCATGACGGAGGGATTCTTCTGGTGAAGCGCGCGATCGAACCGGCCTACGGGAAATGGGTATTCCCCGGTGGGTTCGTAGACCGGGGCGAACGAGTGGACGAAGCGGCGGTTCGAGAAACACGAGAAGAAAGTTGTGTAGACGTGAAGATTTCGCAACTGCTCAACATCTACTCCTATACCAACCATCCAGTGATCATTATTGTCTATGTCGGCGAAATCATCGGAGGCCTCCCTGCGGCGGGCGATGAGACGTTGGATGTCGGTATTTTTCGCCCGGCCGACGTGCCGTGGGGCGAATTGGCATTCCCAAGTACGTCCCAAGCGCTGCATGACTACCTTGCGACCATACACCAAGCCAAGATTTCTTGACTGTCTTATTTTTAAGCGGCTATAATCCTCCGCTTGTCGCTTCATTTTTGATAGGAATTTTGCGAGGATAGATGAATGCCGGTCATGTTTCTTATGACCACCATCGTGCTGTATTTCGTCGGCACAGGGTTTTATCTGGCCTATCTTGTCCGTCGCTCCGAAGCGCTGTCGCGAGTGTCTTTGATCATCACGGGAGTCGGATTTCTCACTCATTCAGTGGCGCTGGCGGCAAGAATGGTTGCTGAACAGCAAGTCCCGCTCACTAGTTCGCATGATGCCATTTCATTCTTCTCATGGGCGCTGGTGCTGGTGTTTTTGATTGTCGAGCTTCGGCATGGGATCCATATCCTCGGCTCATTTATTCTTCCTTTGGCTCTGATTTCGTTAGTCTCCGCCGCGGCATTGCCTAAGGAAGTGCCGACGCTGGAGCCGGTGCTCAAAACTGTGTGGCTGCACGTGACGCTGAGCATTCTCGGTACGGTGGGCTTTGCCGTCGCGTTTGTCGCAGGGATCATGTACTTGATTCAAGATCGGCTCCTGAAGTCCAAGCGCTTCAATGTGCTGTACAGCAAATTGCCCCCATTGGATTTTCTCGACCACCTGAATCAGCAATCCATTGTACTGGGATTTCCGTTATTGACCTTGGGAATCATTGTCGGAGCAGTTTCCGCGGAGTTTGCCAAAGGATCGTTCGTGAGCTGGAATCCCGAACAAACATGGGCCTTGGTGACCTGGGTCTTTTATTTCGCTGTCCTCGTCGGTCGTTTGACCGTTGGATGGCGAGCCAAGCGTGCTGCCTATCTCACCATTATCGGATTTGCCGGGGTCATTCTGACCTTCATCGGTGTAGTAGTGAAGGGACACGGGCCGGGAGCCTGAGACCATGCATCTTATTGTGGTCGGACTCAGCCATAAAACCGCTCCCATTGAGGTGCGTGAAAAGTTAGCGGTGCCGGCCAGTCGGCTTGGAGAGGCCCTGCATCGACTTTGTGTATACCCGGGTATCAAGGAAGGCTTTTTACTCTCGACCTGTAACCGAGTCGAGGTCTATGCGGTGGTTGAAGAGATGGAGGCCGGATACGCCGGTGTGCAAAGCTTCTTGGCGGATACACATCTGGCGCTCACCTCGGATCAATTGACTCCGCATCTGTACCAGCATATTGATGATCGAGCGATCGGCCATCTTTTTCGAGTGGCGGCGAGTCTGGATTCGATGGTTGTGGGCGAACCGCAAATCCTCGGCCAACTGAAAGATGCCTTTGAAGCGGCGCTGACGCATAAAGCCAGCGGACTGATTCTGAACAAAGTGGTGAAAAAAGCCATCTCGGTCGCAAAGCGCGTGCGAACGGAAACCAAAATTGCAGAAGCCGCCGTGTCGGTCAGTTATGCCGCTGTGGAGTTGGCGAAGAAAATTTTTTCCAATCTGAGTGAAAAAACGGTTCTCCTGGTGGGGGCGGGAGAAATGGCGAAGTTGGCGGCTCAGCACCTCGTCAGCAACGGCATTAGGCGAGTCATGATCACCACTCGAGACTCCGTCAGTGCGATGGAATTGGCGAAGCGGTTCACCGGCACCGCGATTCCTTTTGAAGAGTTTCGTCATGCAATGGCGGAAGCCGACATCGTGCTCTGTTCCACGGGCGCATCGCATTACCTCATTCACACGGAGGACGTGCAGCGGGCGGTTCGCTTGCGCATGAACCGGCCCATCTTTCTGATCGATATTTCTGTGCCTCGTAATATCGATCCGGCCGTCAAGGATATCGATAATGCGTTTTTGTTCGATATCGATGACCTCGAAACGCGTGTCGAGCAGAACCGCGAAGACCGCCGGAGTGAGGCGGTGAAGGCCGAGTGCCTCGTCAATGAGGAGGTGGGTGTCATTCAACAATGGATCAAATCCCTTGAAGTCACGCCCCTCATTGTTGCCTTGCGCAAACGCGCCGATGAAATCAAGCAGGCGGAATTAGAAAAGACACTGACTAGGATGAAGCACCTCTCGCCACAGGACCGTGAAGCGATTGAAGCGCTGGCATCAGCCGTCGTGAATAAACTCTTGCACGGGTCACTCGTGACGCTCAAGGCGGAGGCGGATTCCGCAACGTGCGCCCTCTATCTAGAAGCGGCCCGGCGGTTCTTTAATCTGGTGGACAATGGAAGCACCAATCATGTGAGCGGGGCGGCGGACAGCGACGCGGACGACGAGACGAGCGACCTTATCGCCGTTCCGAAGGACCTGAGTCCCGAACACAAACACTAGAGATACAGCAGAGCGTTCCGGCACCATCGGCGACCGATGTTCAACTACTTACATTTGGTATGTGAAATAGTCAGTGCCAAAAGGCCCCAAGTTATATACCTGTCCGAAGTGCCGGCACACTTATCTCGGGCACGATCCCGTACCCGATTGTCCACGGTGCGGTTTTGACTATCGAAGCAAGGAAGGCTTTCGCTGGGACCTGCTCGCGTATTTTGCGGTCATCCTTGCATTGCTGAGCTTCTTTGTGATGTCGTTCTATTACCGGGATGTGGCGAGAATGCCGCAGCAGAATTCGAACACAAGCGGCAATGAGCACGAAAAATTGCCCGGTGCTCGAGACACCCCGTTTCAGAATCCTTATCAGGAGCGAGGCCAGTGACATTGACCGCAGCAATACCGACCATGTCCCGCTCATCCCTGGTCATTGGAACCCGGGGGAGTAGTCTCGCCATCTGGCAGGCCGAGTGGATCCAAGCTCGCCTGCGCGAAATCGCGCCCACTCTGACTGTGACATTACAGCGGATCAAGACATCGGGCGACAAGATTTTGGATGTTCCATTGGCGAAGATCGGCGGCAAAGGCCTCTTCGTTAAAGAGATTGAGGAGGCCCTGTTTCAAGGGGACATCGACCTCGCCGTCCACAGCATGAAAGATGTTCCGACCGTTCTGCCCGATCCTCTGGAAATTCTTTGTGTTCCCGCGCGCGAGGATGTACGGGATGCCTTGATCAGCCGTGAGGGGGTGACGCTGGACCGGTTGCCTCAAGGAGCACGCATCGGCACGAGTAGCCTGCGCCGCCAATCGCAATTGTTGCATTACAGGCCAGACCTGCACATTGCCATGCTCCGAGGCAACCTGGAGACTCGCCTGCGCAAATTGAAACACGGCGACTATGATGCGATTGTGTTGGCAGCGGCCGGCTTGCGCCGCATGGGGTGGGAGGGAGAGGTGACCGAATATCTCTCGTTGGATGTAAGTTTGCCGGCCATTGGGCAGGGGGCATTGGCGATCGAAGGGCGTCGGGACGATGAGTTCGTTCGCGCGCTCTTGTCCAAACTCAACGATCCGACGACCCATACAGCCGTGACCGCAGAGAGGGCGCTTTTGGATCGGCTGCAGGGCGGCTGCCAGGTCCCCATTGCAGCTCACGCGACGATTGAGCAGAATCGTCTCTCGGTGGCCGGTCTTGTCTCCAGCACGGACGGGAAGACGCTGATTCGCGATGCGATCGCCGGCGGCGTCTCCGAGCCCCGGGCCTTGGGCATTCGTTTGGCGGAGCAACTCTTAGCGGCGGGTGGCGATGTAATCTTGCGGGATATCTATAGCCAGGCGTAAACCAGGATGAAGGCGCTGGGAAAAGTCTATTTAGTGGGGGCGGGACCGGGAGATCCCGAGCTGTTGACCTTGCGCGGGAAAAGATGCTTGGAACAGGCCGATGTGGTGGTGTACGACTATCTAGCCAATCCCGCGCTGCTTGTGTATGCGCCAGAAAGAGCCGAACGTGTCTATGTCGGCCGGCGCGATCGGGGAGCCTATCAAGATCAGCAGGAGATCAATCATCTGCTGATCGGGAAAGCACGGGAAGGACACGTTGTGGTTCGCTTAAAAGGGGGCGACCCCTTTGTCTTTGGTCGCGGCGGAGAGGAAGCCGAGGCTGTGGCTGAGGCGGGGATCCCGTTTGAAGTTGTGCCCGGCGTCACGTCTGCCGTCGCGGTCCCCGCATATGCTGGCATTCCAGTGACGCATCGCACGCTGGCGTCGACGGTCGCCTTCGTGACGGGTCACGAAGACCCGACGAAAGGGACATCCAGCATGGAGTGGCCGCGCCTCGCGTCCGCGGACGGCACGCTTGTTTTTTTAATGGGAATGAAAAACCTGCCGGCTATCGTTGAGCGTTTGACAAAGGGGGGCAAGTCGATCGAGACGCCGGTCGCCTTGATTCGGTGGGGAACACGATCTCACCAGCGGACCGTGGTCGGCACCCTCGATGATATCGTCGAGAAAGCGGAACAGGCTCGAATGGAACCTCCGACGATTATTGTGGTGGGGCAGGTCGTACGGCTCAGAGACCAGTTGAACTGGTACGAGACTCGACCGCTCTTCGGGAGGCGCATTCTTGTCACGCGGGCACGCGAGCAGGCCGGAGAGTTGTCCGCGTTGCTTGCAGAATATGGCGCCGAACCCGTGGAGTATCCGGTCATCCAGATTGTTCCGCCGGAAAGTTGGCACGAACTCGATGATGCGCTCGTCGATTTGAGCCGTTATCATTGGCTGGTGTTCACCAGTGTGAACGGCATCCGTCCGTTTATGGAACGACTACAGAGTAAAGGGCAGGATGCGCGCGCGCTATCAGGTCTCCGGATCGGCTGCATCGGTCCGCGTACCGCGGAGGAATTGGCCCGCTATGGGCTGAACGCCGATCTTATTCCGGCGCAGTTTCAGGCGGAGGGACTCATTGAAGCTATGACGCGAGCAGGCGTGTCAGGCCGGCGTGTCCTCATCGCGCGTGCGGCGGTCGCGCGGGACATTTTGCCGGATGAACTGCGGGCCGCGGGTGCCGAGGTCCACGTCGTGACGGTCTATCGGACTATTCGACCTCTCGGTGAGGTGAAACAATTGAAGGACCAACTGGCAGCGCGTGACCTTCATATCATGACCTTTGCCAGTTCTTCCACCGTGCGCAATTTTTGCGCGCTGTTCTCGAACCGGGATGAGATGCGCAAACTGACATCGGGCGTGGCGGTCGCCTGCATAGGTCCGATTACAGCGCAAACCGCCGAAGAAGAAGGGTTGCCTGTGACAATTATGGCGAAAGACAATACCATTCCAGCGCTCGTCGAGGCGATCGTTCACGAGTTTCATCAATTGCCATCCAAACATACATAGGGAGATCACGTATGGTTCCTGTCAAATCATTCATGGTTCCAGCTGAAAAGTTCGTTACCGTGGACCGCGATACCGATGTCCGGAAGGCTGCTGAAATTATGCGGGACCGGAATATTGGAAGTTTGTTCGTGAGCCGCGGGAATGAAATTGTCGGTATTGTGACGGATACGGATATGGTGAGGAGAGTCGTCGCGGTGGGCGGCGACCCATCCCATAAGGTAATCGAGCAGATTATGTCGGCGCCTATCATGACTATCGAAGAAAGTAAGACTCTGCTGGATGCGAATGATTTGATGGCACGGGAGCATCTTCGTCATTTGGGCGTCACGCGGAACGGCAAATTGGTCGGCATGATATCCGTCAGGGACCTGGTGGTCTTCTTGACCAATCTTCCCAGGAAGTAGCATGGCCTTTCCTCGTCAACGATTGCGACGACTCCGGCAGAATGAGTCCTTGCGGCGGCTTGTTCGCGAGACAACGCTCTCCGTCTCGGATCTCATTTATCCGATGTTCGTGACGACCGGACGGGACCGGCGCGAGGAAATTAGCTCCATGCCAGGGCAATACCGCTGGTCGGTGGATCTGCTGGTGAAGGAAGCGACAGACGTCAAGTTGTTGGGCATCCCTGCCGTCATCCTGTTCGGCATTCCGGATCGAAAGGACGAGCGGGGCACCTCTGCGTATGATCCTCACGGGGTTGTGCAGGGCGCGATCCGGGCGATTAAGGATCACGTGCCCGACCTCCTCGTCATGACCGATGTGTGCATCGATGAATACACGTCGCATGGACACTGCGGTGTCGTGAAGGACGGGCGCATCGTGAACGATGACACGCTCGACTGTTTACGTGAAATGGCACGCACTCATGCTGAGGCGGGAGCGGACGTCGTGGCGCCGTCCGATATGATGGATGGCCGGGTGGGCGTCATTCGCGATGAACTGGATCGCCATGGGCATACCGAGATCCCGATCATGTCCTATGCGGCCAAGTACGCGTCCTGTTTTTATGCGCCGTTTCGCGAAGCCGCCGACTCGACCCCCAAGTTTGGTGATCGCCGGTCCTATCAGATGGATGTGGCGAACGCGCGGGAAGCGTTGCGCGAAATTGATCTGGATATCGAAGAGGGGGCCGATATCATCATGGTCAAGCCCGCTTTGCCGTTCCTGGACATTATTGCCGCCGCGCGCGCGCGCGGCGGGTTGCCGATCGCGGCCTATCAGGTCAGCGGGGAATACAGCATGATCAAAGCGGCGGCCCAAGCCGGATGGCTGGACGAGTCGCGAGCGATGATGGAGTCCTTGCTATCGATCAAGCGGGCCGGCGCCGATATGATTCTCACCTATTTCGCAAAAGAGGCCGCACGAGCATTGAATGATTGAGCATTGAATGAAGGTTACCAGAAGCCTGACGCATCATCACATCGCGACGTATCCTGTTCTGACGATCGGCAACTTTGACGGTCTTCATCGCGGACATCAGGCCCTTCTCAAGTCGGTCGTGCAGACGGCCGCCGACAAGAGGGGGACCGCCTCGGTCCTGACGTTTGATCCGCATCCCATCACCATCTTGTCTCCCGGTACGCCTCTCCGGCTCTTGACGACGATGGAAGACAAGTTGGCCCGTTTAGAAGAGGCGGGGGTCGAGCACGTCTTCTGTATTCCGTTCGACAAGGCGTTTGCGGCCCTCGCTCCTGAAGAGTTTGTCTTCAAGATATTGAGAGATCAGATCGGCGTGAGGGAGTTGTTCGTAGGGGAGCAGTTCGCCTTCGGCGCAGGCAGAAGTGGGCGTATGGCGGATCTGGTCCGATTGAGCCATACGGCTGGTTTTGTCGTGCATGCAGTCCCTCCCATTCGTGTCGACAGCGAAATCGTCAGCTCCACCCGCATTCGCATGATGGTGCAGGCAGGGGAGGTCTCCCGTGCGGCTCGGTTTCTTGGTCGACTGTATGATTTGGTCGGCACCGTTGTGCCCGGCGAACAACGAGGCCAATCCATGGGCTGGCCGACCGCCAACATCCGTTTACCGGACCATCGGGTGACCCCGGCGGATGGAGTCTATGCGACCACCGCAGTGTGGAAGGGCCGAAGTATCGATTCCGTCGCCTATATCGGCACGCGTCCTACATTCGGTAACGGCGAGCGTTTACTGGAAGTGTATCTGCTTGATGAGCGGATCGACCTCTACGGGCAAGAAATAGCAGTCCGCTTCGTGGAGCGACTCCGTGGGGACCGGTTATTTGCCACAGGTGAAGAGCTCTCACGGCAGATTGATGTCGATGTGCTGCGCGCGCGTGACGTGTTGAAAGCGGCCGCCAATCCGGTTGTAGATTCGCAGGTGTCTTAAGTATGGCGCCATCTGTTCATACGACTTCTCGGCAGGCAGGGTTTGTGCGCCGCGTGGCTGAGGCGGTTAAGAAACAGCGCCTCATGGAGCGTGGTGACCGGATCGTCGTCGCCGTGTCCGGCGGCCCTGACTCCGTGGCGCTGCTTTCGATCCTACATGCGCTGGCCCCGTCCTGGAACCTGTCTTTATGGGCGGCCCACTTCAATTACGGTCTTCGTGGCAGAGAGTCGGATGATGATCAGGGTTTTGTGGCGCGGCTGTGTGAACGCCATCACATCCCACTTATTTGTGAACGCCTGGCACTGACTGAAGAGGTGTGCAAGGGACGTTCATTACAAGAAGCGGCACGTGAGACGAGGTATGCGGCATTGTTGCGAGTGAGCGCATCTTGTGAGGCCAACAAGGTTGCCGTTGGCCATACGCGCGATGATCAAGCAGAGACGGTCGTCATGTGGTTGCTTCGAGGGTCGGGGGCTACAGGGCTTTCAGGCATGCCGTCCCTGCGCCTGCCGTTCATTCGCCCTTTGCTGGCTGTCGGCCGCACGGACGTACTTTCGTATTTGAGTGAGCAAGGGTTGGAGTTTCGGGATGACTCGAGTAATGCGAAGCCGATCTACCTCCGCAATCGGGTGCGACACGAAGTGCTGCCGTTGCTCAAGCAATTCAATCCGGCCATCCTCGATGTGTTGACCCGGCAGGCGGACATTCTTCGTGAGGACAGTCGCTGTCTTGATGACATGGCAGAGCAGCAGTGTGCTCGTGTAGCTCAAGAGGAGAACGACCATGGATGGGTTGTCGACCGTACCGAGCTGCTTTCCCTACATGTGGCCGTGCAGCGGCGTGTCGTTCGGAAACTCGTCCAGCGCACCACTGGGGTGACGCGCGGCCCATCCTATGCGGCCGTCTCCCTTCTCTTGGAGCGCGTGGTACACGGAGATTCCGGCTCCCGTGCAACGCTCAGACATGTAAATGTCAGCCGGGAATATGACAAAATCGTGTTTCAGCCTCTCGGCGGCATGCCGGGTGGGACGATAGGGACGCCGGCGCCATCAGCCGTGCTCCCCGTTCCCTTCACCGTGTCCTGGTCTCTCACCGGCCAAAGGCTTAAGGCGGATTTGGTACACTGCTCTCAATCGGAGCAGATGTGGTCGAGGTTATCACCGATGCAGGCCATGTTGGATGCTGATTCCTTGACGTTAAACCTTCAGGTGCGCGCGTGGAGACCGGGAGATCGTTTTCATCCCTTCGGCCTCGAAGGCCATCAGAAGAAGTTGCAAGATTTCTTGGTCGATCTTAAAGTGCCGAGGTCGGCGCGGCGGCGCATTCCGCTGGTCGTCGCTCCGGAAGGAATTGTATGGGTTGCAGGATATCGCACCGATCACCGGTTTCGCGTGATGGAGTCGACACGACGTGTCCTACGCCTCACGCTATTGGATGGCGAAGGTAGGGAGCTCGAATAATGGATCAAATATTCGGAAGGCCGATCGTCACCCAAGAACAGATGCGGATGCGCATACGGGAATTGGGTCGACAGATCACTATGGATTATGCCGGCAAGGATTTGATTCTCGTCGGGGTGCTGAAAGGGGCCTACGCATTCTATGCCGACTTGGCCAGAGCCATCCGGATCCCCATGCGCGTGGATTTTCTCGTCGTCACGAGTTATTCGGGAAAACCGAAAAGTTCGGGAAAAGTGAAAATGGTGACTGACTTAACCGAAGACATCGCGGGACGCGATGTGCTGTTGGTCGAGGACATCGTCGATTCCGGACTGACGGCTCAATATCTTGTCAGTACGCTGCTCAGGCGCAAACCGAAGTCAATTAAAATCTGCTCCCTGCTCAGCAAACCGGAACGTCGTGAAAAGAATGTGTCCATCGACTATGTGGGATTTGAGATTCCGAATAAGTATGTGGTGGGCTACGGCCTTGACTATCAACAGAAATATCGTAACCTTCCCTATTTGGCTGTGTTAGATACGGTGGATGATGACGGGGACGGTGAATAAGCCGTTCTTGTCACATTTTCAAACTGTATGTTAGAATCCTCTGTCATTTTGTCTCTAGCAAGGTTTACACCAGTCTGATAGGGCGTCGAGGAGGAGTTGGATGAATTCTCGGGTAAAAAATCTCCTATTCTGGGTGGTTGTAGGGCTCTTCATGATTTTGCTCTTCAACCTGTTTAGCGTCCCGACCCATGCACCCGAGGAAGAGGTGATTTTCAGCGATTTTATGGCGCAACTCGACAAGGGTGAGATCACCAAGGTCATCATTAAGGCCAGCCACATCAGTGGGATCCTGAAAGACGGGACACGGATCCGTACCTATTCGGCCGAATATCCTGACCTCGTCAAAGTGCTGCGCGAGCGGAACGTTCAAATTGAAGCGAAGCCGCCGGATGAAAGCCCCTGGTACATCACGTTTCTTGTGACGTGGGGACCGTTTATTTTGTTCTTGGGTCTATGGTTTTTCCTCATGCGGCAGATGCAAATCGGCGGAAACAAGGCGCTGTCGTTCGGCAAGAGTCGCGCTCGGATGCTGACGGAGGAGCGCAAGAAGATCACGTTTTCGGATGTAGCCGGAATCGACGAAGCGAAAGAAGAAGTGTCCGAGATCATCGATTTTCTCAAGGACCCGAGAAAGTTTCAGAAGCTCGGAGGGCGGATTCCGAAAGGAGTTCTCATTGTAGGACCTCCGGGAACAGGCAAGACATTGCTGGCGAAGGCGATTGCCGGTGAGGCCGGCGTACCTTTTTTCAGCATCAGCGGCTCTGATTTTGTGGAAATGTTCGTCGGCGTCGGAGCGTCTCGCGTCAGGGATCTCTTCGAGCAGGGGAAGAAACATGCCCCCTGCATCATCTTCATTGACGAAATCGACGCCGTCGGTCGGCTGCGCGGTGCCGGCCTTGGCGGAGGGCACGATGAGCGTGAGCAGACATTGAACCAGCTCCTAGTGGAGATGGATGGCTTCGATACGACCGAGGGGGTAATCCTGATAGCCGCCACTAATCGTCCGGACGTGCTCGATCCGGCGCTGCTGCGGCCTGGTCGTTTCGACCGTCAGATCGTCGTCAATCGCCCGGATCTCAAAGGGCGCACGGAAATTCTGAAAGTGCACACGAAGAAAGTGCCGGTGGCCGGCGACGTCGAACTCGAGAAGATCGCCCGCGGGACCCCCGGTTTTTCCGGAGCGGATCTTGAAAATCTGGTGAACGAGGCGGCTCTCTGGGCAGCCCGACATGATAAAAAGGTCGTCGAGATTGCCGACTTTGAAAATGCAAAAGACAAAGTGTTGATGGGCGCAGAGCGGAAAAGCATGGTGCTGACGGACGAGGAGAAACGGACCACGGCCTATCATGAGGCGGGCCATGCCCTAATGGCCAAACTGCTGCCCGGGACGGATCCCGTGCATAAAGTGACGATCATTCCGCGCGGCCGCGCGCTCGGCGTAACCATGCAATTACCGACCGATGATCGACACAACTATTCCAAAGACTTTCTCTATAACAATCTTGCCATTCTGCTGGGCGGCCGAGTAGCAGAAGAACTGGTTCTAAACCACGTCACGACAGGGGCCGGTAACGATATCGAGCGGGCAACCGATCTGGCCAGGAAGATGGTCTGTGAATGGGGAATGAGCGAGAAGCTCGGTCCACTGACGTTCGGCAAGAAAGATGAAGAGATTTTTCTGGGCCGTGAGATTGCCACACGACGCGATTTCAGCGAGCAGGTGGCGATTGAAATCGATCACGAAGTCAAACGATTGGTCGTCGAGAACTATGAGCGCGCTAAAAAGATGCTCACCGACCACATGGCGACTCTCAGGGCGCTGGCCGAGGCGCTGCTTGAAAAAGAAGTGCTTGATTCACCGGAGATTGACCTGATTATCAAGCAACACGCTCCACAAGTTGTTCCTATTTAAGAGTCTGAGTCACCGGGGCATTGAACGTTCCTGTTCTCTGCCAACGCTTCTCCATTATGCTTGCCCGGATGCACAGCGTCCGCACTCTCCTGCCATAGGACCGCCATGCCTACGGATACATCCGCTTCAGGAACCTTTGTGCTCAGTGGGCGCGTGTTGCCGCTTGCCGACCGCGTCCACATTATGGGCGTATTGAATGTGACCCCTGATTCTTTTTCTGATGGCGGGCGGTATGTCAATCTCGACGCCGCCGTCGCTCATGCATTCAGCATGGTCGAGCAAGGGGCGGACGTGCTTGACATTGGTGCAGAATCTACGAAGCCGGGTGCTGTACCGATCGATGAGGAAGAAGAACGCCGCCGATTGATTCCTATCGTACGGGCCATTTGTCGGCAGACAACCGTTCCCGTGTCGGTCGACACTACAAAAGCCTCAATTGCTCGGCAGGCGCTGGACGTGGGTGCCGCGTTGATCAACGATATTAGTGCCTTGCGTTTCGACGCGCGTATGGGCGACGTGGTGGCTAAATCCAGCGCGGGTCTGATCTTGATGCACATGCAGGGAAATCCTCAGACCATGCAGGACGCCGCGCAGTATACCAACGTGGTTGAGGAAGTCCGGCAGTTTTTGAAGACACGTTTGGATGCGGCGGAAGAAGCGGGCATTCATCCGAACAGAATTCTGCTTGACCCCGGCATTGGTTTCGGAAAGAATTGTCAGCATAACCTCGTATTGCTGGAGCGACTCCGCGCGTTCCACGCGCTCGGTCGTCCTCTTGTGGTTGGCGTCTCCCGCAAAGCGTTTATTGGAAAGATTCTAGGCCGACCAATCGAGGAACGGCTTATGGGCACGGCAGGCGCCGTGGCCGTCGCCGTGATGAACGGGGCACGGATGGTGAGGGTGCATGATGTCGCCCCAATTCGTGATGTCATCAAAATGATCGAAGCGATTCGAGAGCACCGGCAATCAGCCGGCGCGGACACTGAACGCTGACAGCCAGGAGAAACATGCGCAAACTATTTGGAACTGATGGGGTCCGGGGCGTCGCGAATCTCGAACCGATGACCAGCGAGACGGCGATGAAGTTGGGGCGAGCTGCCGCGCATCTCTTCAAGCGCCGTTCGGGCCGGCATCAAATTGTGATCGGGAAGGACACGCGGCTCTCGGGGTACATGTTGGAGTCGGCGTTGACCTCCGGAATCTGTTCTATGGGTGTTGACGTTCTCCTGGTCGGGCCGCTTCCTACACCTGCGATTGCATTCCTCACTCGAAGTCTACGAGCCGACGCCGGAGTCATGATTTCCGCATCCCACAATGCCTATCAGGATAACGGCATCAAGTTTTTTGCCAATGATGGATCGAAACTTCCAGACGACATTGAACTGCGCATCGAAGACCTCATCACATCAAATGAGATCGAACACCTGCGCCCCACGGCCGACGAAGTCGGAAAAGCGTTCCGTATTGATGATGCCGAAGGCCGGTATATAGAGTTTGTCAAGCGGTCGCTTCCCCGACAACTGGACTTCCAAGGATTGCGTGTCGTCGTTGATTGCGCGAACGGGGCGGCCTATAAGGTCGCACCCAAAGTGCTGCGCGAGCTCGGTGCCACAGTCTGGGTCATTGGCGATAAGCCGGATGGGACCAACATCAATGCCAAATGCGGCGCCGTCGACCCGCAATGTCTTCAGGAAGCCGTGGTTGAGCATGAGGCGCATATTGGCATTGCCCATGACGGCGATGCCGATCGTTCCGTCTTTGTCTGTGAACAGGGCAAAGTGATTGACGGTGATCATGCCATCGCGGCGCTTGCGTTGGATTTGCATCAATGCGGTCAACTCAAACGGCACACGTTGGTGGGGACCGTGATGAGCAATTTCGGCCTGGAATTGGCGATGGCCAAGGCGGGTATTACGTTGGTCCGGACTCCGGTCGGCGATCGATATATTTTAGAGCGGATGATGGCAGAAGGCTACAACCTCGGTGGCGAACAGTCCGGGCATCTCATCTTTCTTGACCACAACACCACCGGAGACGGTTTGATTTCCGCACTACAAGTGCTGTCGCTGATGAAACGGACCGGTCGTGCTCTATCCGATCTCGCCCGGTGCATGTCTGCTGTGCCCCAAGTATTGCTGGGGGTGCCGGTTAAGCAAAAGCCGGATCTTTCTACATTGCCGGACGTCCAGAATGCCATCAAGGCAGCGGAACTTAAACTCAATGGCACCGGCCGTGTCCTCGTCCGCTATTCCGGAACTGAGCCCCTGCTCCGAATCATGGTGGAAGGCGAACAAGATGCAATGATCCGGTCAGTAGCGGACGATCTCGTCGGAATCGTTCGCACTCATCTCGGCTGAGTCCACGGCTCGCCGACGCACCATGCTGCCTCCGCTCACTGCGGCTTTTCTCTCCGGACTGTTGTTAGGATCCTTCGTTCGTTACCTTCCTCTTCTGATCGTCTTCGTTCTCATGGTTGCCGGCGGTGTCTTGACGTACCTCGAAGGGAAAGGAAGGCTATCGTGCCGCCATGGGGCGCTGCTATATGGCAGTCTCTTAGGCGGAATCGTGTATTGGTCCGTCTTTCTGTGGCTGACGTCTCCTGGGTCCGTCGCACAGGTTGCCTCGAGCGATCCGATTGCGTATCAAGGCACCATTTGCGAACCCGTTCGCCATGGACCCAATCGGGCCGTCATCGTTCTGTGCGTGCCCGTACACGACGCGAATCAATTTCATGGGCGTGTGCGTCTCACGTGGAGAGACCCGGACCATTCTCTGGTTCAGGGAGAAAAGATTTCCGTCATCACCCGGCTCCGTGCTCCATCCGGAATGATGAATCCCGGCGGATTCGATTATGGCGCTTACCTGGAACGGGAGGGGATCGATGCCGTCGCGTCGGTATCCGGACCGGGCCGCATCACAGTGCTGGCTTCAACGACGGACGATCCACCTTGGGTGCCATGGCGAACGATCGATGAGTGGCGGGACCGGATTCGGCAAGGGGCGGTGGGTTCACTTCACGGCGCGGCGTTAGGATTGTACCTCGGCATGATTATTGGCGAACCCGATTATATTTCTCCAGAGATCCGCGATATCTTCATGGCGACCGGTACGGTACATATCTTGTCGATCTCGGGATCGCATCTAGGTCTCATTGCGCTGGGATCTTTCTTTGTCATTCGTCGTGGCTGTCGCTTGTTACCCTCGACCTGGCTGCTCAGTCTTTCTCGCTACACAACGCCGACTCGCTTGGCGGCTGCGCTCACCGTCCCACCCGTTGTCTTCTACACGCTCTTAGCAGGAGCACAGGTCGCCACCGTCCGATCACTGGTGATGATTCTGCTGTTTTTATTGGCGGTGTGGTTGGGCCGCGACAGCAACATGCTCCTGACATTGGCCGTCGCCGGCTGGCTCATTCTCTTGCACGATCCCCAAGCCCTCTTTGATATTTCATTCCAACTGTCGTTCCTGTCCATCTTGGCGATTGGGCTTGTTCTGCAAGGAACCCATCGCGATGAGGAAGATGATGCCGTGAGGCCTTGCCGCACCGACCGGTTCCGGAAGTGGCTACGAAGCTATTGCTGGATGACGGGCGGCGTGACGTTGGCGACGGTGCCCCTCGTCGCCTATTATTTTAACCAGGTCCCCTGGGTCGGTCTTCTTGGCAATTTCGTCGTCGTTCCGATTGCGGGATTTGTGCTGGTCCCAGTAGGATTAGCATCGGGGATCTGGTATGTGCTCACGGGTAGCGAAACCTTTCCGGCGAGCCACATCAATCAAACCATCGGAGACGTGTTATTTCGTGTGGTGGAGGTCCTGGCCGGCATTCCACACGCGGAATGGCATGTTGCTTCGCCGAGTCTTCCGGCTATGGTGATCTTTTACGTGTGCCTCGCCATAGCTATTTGGCCCCTCGCGGGTGTATGGCTGAAGCGCGTCGGTGCCGCCATGGCGGTGCTCATCTTAATCGGATGGATGTGGTCGCCACGCCCCTCGTCCGACGGGGACACCCTGCGAGTAACCTTTCTTGATGTGGGGCAAGGTGACGCCTGTCTGATTGAATTGCCGGATCGGAAGGTCATCTTAATAGACGGGGGCGCAACCTATGAGACGCTGGATATCGGGCGTGCGGTCGTCGCCCCCTATCTATGGGATCGAGGGATCACACACCTCGATCATGTCATCGGCACGCATCCACAGCTCGATCACATTGGGGGACTGGCTTGGACCGTCAGACAATTTGCCGTGAGTCGGTATTGGCACAATGGAACGGCTCGCGAGGAAGCCTTCTATGCAAGGTTGCAGGAAGAGCTTCACGCACATCATGTACCGGAACAGATTGCCGAGGAAGGACAGATGGTCGTCGACACAGGGCCGTGCCGCATGCAGGTGCTCAATCCTCCCCGATCAAGCACGCCGGTGGCGATCGCCGGCAATCCGAGCAGCGGCAGCGTGCTGAATAACCGTTCGGTCGTGACGAGATTGGATTGCGGCCCGCATTCCTTTCTCTTTACCGGTGATATTGAAACGGGTACGATTGCGCGACTGCAGCATGATCGAGCCTTCAGCGGACGAGTCATCAAGGTTCCTCACCATGGGGCGCGTAGTTCGTTACACGAGGGATGGATTGCGAGCGCGCCATCCGAGGTGGCCGTGATTTCAGTGGGCCGAGTCAATCCCTATGGCCACCCGACAGAGCCGGTATTAGATGCGTACCGGCGTCAGGGGACCCATGTGCTGCGCACCGATCGAGACGGCGCTATCCAAGTTATTGCCAGACTCTCATCGCCCGGTCTGTCTATTCGATCAGCTCGTGGAGAGGTCATTCAGCCGGTTCTATTTGGACCCTCCATGCTCGCCGCCGAGCAGAATAATCTCATTAGGTTGTGGGAGCAGTGGGCGACCATGTAACAAAGAGTCTCGTGCACAAGGAATCGGTTTACCAACATCGGAATAGCAGAGGGAAGAGGCGAACCATGATCCCAACGGTTGAATGGAAAGACGGTGCGGTCAGGCTGCTGGATCAGAGCCGATTGCCGGAGCATGTAGAATTTCTCGACTGTCGCAATTATCAGTCTGTGGCAACGGCGATTCGAGAACTGCGCGTGCGTGGCGCGCCTGCGATCGGCGTGACTGCGGCAATGGGCGTAGCCCTCGGCGCGCAAGCGATCGAGACGGCGGATTACGATGCCTTCGTCAAAGAGGTAGGCAGGATCTGCGACCACTTGGCCGCGACAAGGCCCACCGCCGTCAATCTATTCTGGGCCATCGAAAGGATGAAGCAGACCCTGGCCTCATCACGGGGACGAAGGGTCATGGAGGTGAAGTCCGCGCTGGTCAAAGAATCGCAAATCATTCTCGATGAAGACATTGCAATGAACAAGGCGATGGGCCGGCATGGCGCCGCACTGATTCAGGATGGCCAGACGATTCTCACCCATTGTAATGCCGGTGCTCTCGCGACTGCCGGGTATGGGACGGCTTTGGGTGTTGTTCGTGCTGCATGGGAGCAGGGCAAAAACATTCGCGTTATTGCCGATGAAACGCGACCCGTCCTCCAGGGTGCGCGCTTGACCGCCTGGGAACTCATGCAGGACAAGATTCCGGTCACGTTAATTACGGATAACATGGCCGGCTCGATCATGCGCCAGGGCTTGATTCATGTCTGCGTCGTGGGAGCCGATCGGATCGCGGCCAATGGCGACGTCGCGAACAAGATCGGGACGTATTCCGTAGCCGTGCTCGCCAAGGCGCACGACATTCCGTTTTATGTCGCCGCACCGTATTCGACGATTGATCTCGCCACGCCATCGGGCAAGGATATCCCGATCGAACAGCGCCGTCCGGAAGAAGTCACCGCCATCTTTAACGGACCTATGATTGCTCCCAAAGGAGTCACGGTCTTTAATCCCGCGTTCGATGTGACGCCGGCCGAATACATCACGGCCATTATTACAGAGCGAGGCATCTTCAAACCTCACGAACTGGCGCAGGGATTTTGCTAGTCGGTTCCACACAACACGGTGCGACCGCATCTGGCGCTATCGGAAACCCTTGAACCGCTACCGCCCGTGTTACTATAATGTGCGTTCTACCACCTGATTCCTTGAACATTGGAGGATGAGAAGAATCATGTCGGAACAGACACTTGCGATTATCAAGCCGGATGCGGTGAAAAAGGACGCGATCGGGGATATTATCAGTCGTTATGAGAAGGCCGGCTTAAAGCCGATCGCCATTCGAATGATGCGGATGTCGAAACCGGTTGCGGAAGGGTTCTACGCGGTCCATCGACAGAGACCGTTCTTTGATAGCCTGACCACATTCATGGCGTCCGCTCCCGTCGTTGTGCTGGTCCTTGAGGGCAAGGACGCTATTAAGCGGAACAGGGAGTTGATGGGGGCGACCGATCCGGCAAAGGCCGCTCCGGGCACTATCCGCGCTGCGCATGGAACCAATATTGAATTCAACGCTGTCCATGGTTCTGATTCGCCGGAAACCGCACGCGTCGAGATCAATTATTTCTTTTCGTCGATGGAGTTAGGAGTATAGGTTGAACGCCTTCCCGTCAGGTGGGCCCTGGCATCGTATGAGCGTGGGACTACTTGTCGGGTTGGTGATGGCATGCGAGGTCGGTTGCGCCGGCCAGGAACCGTCGACCTCACAAAATTCTTCTCATTCTCCCGCCCTCATTCGCGCACAGGCTACCCAATACGCTCCGCCCGCACCTTCTGTGGTCACGGCCGAATCGACCAAAACGTTCAGAAGCGTCACGGCTTTAACCGTTGCACCGGAGGATGTACCTCCACTAACTGAACTGGAACGGTGGGTTCAAAGCCTCATGCACGGGGATATCACCATGGTAGTGGTCGATATCGGAACCAGCGCCGGCTCCACCCGCATTGCGTCCGAAGACGGTCGCCGCGCGAGCGGCATCTATTTCCGGTCGCAATGGGCGGATACGATCAGAGATATCTTTGGCGAACTCCTCCCGCTGGCGCATCAGCAGGGACTGTCCGTGTTTGCCGCCGTGTCGCCTCGCCGGATCAACTGGATCGATCCGACGCTTGGGTGGCTGGATCGTTCCTACGACACGGTCCATCGTCAGTTGCGACTGTCACCGTATTTAGATCTGTTCCATCCTGCCTTTCAGGAATATCTGGTCGGTTTATTGACTGACCTGGCAGATACCGGTGTGGATGGCATTCTATTTCGGAACGACGTGTCGCTTGGACCCTATGATGGATTCAGCGCGTTCGCCGTTCGAGGGTTTGAGCGTGATTTTCACACTCGAATGGATCCGGGTCAGTTCTTCACCGGGACATCATCGCAGCCATTTTCCGCTGAATATTGGCGTTGGGCCGGTTGGAAAGCGCGTGAACGGGTGAAGATACTCGAACGGCTAAGCCGTGCGATGCGCTTGCACGGAAACACACGCCATGTAGCGGTAGAGGTGCATCCCGAAGCCGTCACAGACCCTCGTGCGGCGCTCGTCAGATATGGAGAAGACTTGCTCGAAGCCAAACGCCGGTTTCAGTATTTTCTGCTGCGAGCCGCTTCTCAGGCCTCATCGCCCGGAGCCAACGGACGCCAGACCTCTGTGATTGTCGAGCAGATGAAGGGACTTTTGGGGTCTTCGGACCGAATATGGACGACCATGTCAGTCTCAGCGGACGACGCGGAGCAAGTAGGCATTTCATCAAGGACGCACCGCGAGGAACTGGGTAAGGACATTGGCTTGATTTACCACAAGAACTGAAATAAGCTCCGCTCTCTAGACAGGTTGGGGCTCATGTTGGAGGCCGTGACGAAGCCCGAACCGAACCTCGCCCTGAACGTTAACCTTGAGGACATGACTTATGGAACCGACTGATCTTCGTTACCATGAGGAACACGAGTGGATTCGCATCGACGGGAAGCAAGCGACAATGGGTATTAGCAATTTTGCTCAGGACGCCCTGGGAGATATCGTCTTTATCGATATGCCGAAAGTAGGATCAACGGTGGTCGCCGGGCAACAGATCGGCGAGGTCGAATCGACGAAGACGACCTCAAGTCTTTATACTCCGGTGAGCGGAAAGATCGTGAAAATTAATACCGAGCTGAAAGATCATCCGGAAGTCGTCAATGCCGATCCCTATGGCAAGGGATGGCTTGCGGTGATCGAGTTGTCCGACCCTGGCCAGGTCAATGGTTTGATGACGGCGGAGCAGTACGAAGCCTTCTTAAAAAAATGATGGGAAGCGAGAGCCGCACTCTCGTTTCAACATCTTGTAATGACGACCATCTCTAAGTCGTTCAATCACATATGTCAAAACACATTATTATTATCGGCGCCGGCCCTGGAGGTTATGTCGCGGCGATTAGAGCGGCGCAGCTCGGCGCACGGGTTACCGTGGTCGAGAATCAGGCTCTTGGCGGCGTGTGCTTGAACTGGGGATGTATCCCGAGTAAAGCGCTCCTGTCGGTCGTCGAATTGGGCGATAAGGCTAAGAAGGCGGGGGATTTTGGCCTAACGTTCCAAGGATCCGTGGGCTATGACTTGGGACGAATGGTTGCTAGGAAAAATAAAGTTGTCGATGGACTGGTCAAAGGTATTACGAGCCTATTTAAAGCCTGGGGCATTCAGCATGCTGACGGCCGCGGAGAGATCGTCGGTCAGCGGACGGTCAAAATTACCGCGCGAGATGGAAGCGAAAGCCGACTCGAAGGGGATGCGATCATCGTCGCGACCGGATCCTCATGGCCAAATGTGCCCATGTTTCCGATTGATGGCCAACAGATTATCACAAGCAAAGAGGCGCTCGATACCACGTCCATTCCTGCCAGCTTGTTGATCGTCGGCGGTGGTGTGGAGGGCTGTGAATTCGCTGCGCTCTATAGTGGGATGGGAACACAGGTGACCATCGTTGAACTTCTTCCACGCCTTCTGCCATTGGAAGATGAAGAGATGTCATCCATGATGGCGCGTGAACTGGCGAAGCGGGGAGTCACCGTTCAGACCGGCACGACCGTAGAGAAAGTGGACCGCGGAGCCTGTGTCCGTGCGGCGTTAAAGGATGGAACGGTCGTCGAAGTCGAAAAACTTTTGGTATCGGTCGGGCGCGGGCTCAACTCAAAAGGTGTCGGGCTGGAAACGGTCGGCGTGCAGGTCGGCAGGCGAGGGGAAATTTTAGTGAATGCTCGTATGGAGACCAATGTGCCCGGCATCTATGCAATCGGCGATGTTGTGGGCAAAGGCATGCTTGCGCACGTGGCATCGGCGCAAGGCAAAGTGGCCGTGGAGAATATCCTGGAACATCCACGGCAGATCGATTACCGCGTCGTGCCGGCTGGGATTTTTACGCTGCCGGAAATCGGTCGGGTGGGGCTGACGGAGCGGCAGGCGAGGGAAGAGGCGCACGCACGCGGCGATAATCCCGAGACGGCCGTCAAGGTAGGGCGGTTCCGCTACGCCGGGTTAGGGAAGGCACAAGGAACCGGCGATACGACAGGGCTGTTTAAGATTGTGAGCGACGCCAAGACGGGTGAGATTCTCGGCGCGCATATCATGGGCGCCCATGCCACGGATGTCGTGCATGAAGTCGCACTGGCCATGCAGCTGCGAGCGAAGGCGATCGATATTGCGGATATGATCCATGCACATCCGACCTTCTCCGAAGGGATCATGGAAGCGGCCGAAGACGTGGATGGGATGGCTATTCACTTGGCGCGCAAGCGGCAATAATCGCGATCAGTTGTCAGTGAGGCTGACTGCTGAGAGCTGATGGCTGAGAGCTCTACCATGTTCAAATCCCTTGCCATCAAGGTCGGAATGCTGGTGGCCACCGTTGTCCTCGTCCTGTGGATTGGCTGGCCGATACAGCCCGAGCTAGTTGCGCCGCTCATTGTCCGGTCGGTCGAAAAAGGCGAGCAGACGGCCGTGCAACCGGTGACGTCTGTTCCCGCTCCTCAGCGCATAGTCACGACGCTGTCGACCGTTCCAACGGCTGGACACTCGCAGAGGACCCACGGGAAACTCGATCTCAACCGCGCCACGGCAGAGCAACTACAACATCTGCCCGGTATAGGACTGGTGCTGGCCCAGCGGGTGATCGAACAGCGAACGACCCATGGACGGTTTCACGCCGTTGACGATCTGAGAGAGGTGAAAGGGATCGGCAAGAAACGCATGGATCAATTGCGGCCGCTCATCATGGTAGATGAAGTCACGAAGGTGGAGACGAAACGAGATGCCGGACTCAAAGCAAAGGCGCTCTAATGAGGACAATCAGTGAGTGAACTGACTCGACAGATGGATTTGATTCTCCGCGGCGCCGTGGAGGTCATTCAACAATCTGAATTGGAATCGAAGCTGGCCCGCTCGCTCAAAGAGCAGCGTCCGTTGCGAGTGAAGGCGGGATTTGATCCCACGGCGGCCGATCTTCATCTCGGTCATACGGTATTGATCCACAAGCTGAAACATTTTCAGGATCTCGGGCACCAAGTGATCTTTCTCATTGGTGACTTTACGGGCATGATCGGCGATCCCACCGGCGTGTCGGACACTCGGGTCGCGCTGACGAAACAAAAAGTGCGCGAGAACGCCACAACCTACGAGCGACAGATTTTTAAGATTCTGGATCCGGCACGCACGACGGTGGAATTTAATAGTCGCTGGATGGGCACGATGACGGCGGAGGAATTGATTCAGGTCAGCGCCCATTACAATGTGGCGCGCATGCTGGAGCGCGAAGATTTCCACAAGCGCTATCATGAGCAGAAACCGATCAGCATCCACGAGTTTCTCTATCCGTTGATTCAAGGGTACGACTCCGTTGCGCTCAAGGCCGATGTGGAACTCGGAGGGACCGATCAAAAATTCAATCTGCTCGTCGGGCGCGATTTGCAGCGGGACTTTGGGCAGGAAGCGCAGGTCGTGCTGACGATGCCCTTGTTGGAAGGAACCGATGGCATTCGCAAGATGAGCAAGAGCCTCGGCAACTATATTGCGCTCGAAGATACCCCGGAAGATATGTTCGGAAAACTGATGTCCATCAGCGATGCGCTCATGCTGCGCTACTACGAGTTGTTGACGAGTGAGGACTTAGCTCATCTCAACGCCGTGCACCCGATGCAAGCGAAGCAGTCGTTGGCCGAACACATTGTCACGCGCTACCACGGAGCTACTGCAGGACAGCAGGCACGGACAAAATTTCAGCAAAAATTTCAAGAACGGGAATTTCCCGCCGAACCGGATGCACGCATCATCTTGCACCCGGCCGATGTGTCCGATCCCGCTTCACCAGCCATTGGATTGGTCGATCTCGTCGCCCGAACTAAACTAGTCCCCAGTAAGAGTGAAGCCCGTCGCTTAATTGTTCAAGGCGGCGTCGAGATTGATGAACAGAAACAGGCTGATCCGAATGCAAGCCTATCCCTCGAACCTAACCATCAGTATCGCGTAAGGATTGGCCGTCGCAAGTTCGCCGTGGTGCAATTCCAGCCCTAATAGGTATCTACTCCTAGCCGCCCTTCATGTATGCCGGCTCATGGTCAACATATAGCATTCGTTGCTATGTCACACTAGACGACGATCTCCGCTTTCAAGCCCTTACTATCCACTTCTGTGTCGGCCGTCAGTGATACCTCCTTGCCTTCTGCGATCCGTTTCGCGGTCCACAGGCAGGCATAGGCGTCGATGATATCTGTGCTCGCCCCACGGACTTCCCGCACATGCATCGGGATGTCGGGGAAGTGACGAAGAAGGAGGGTTAGCCGCTCCTTCTGACCTTGTTTCGTTCTCTTGTTGAATCTCATTGGCTTTCCCTGGTTCATCATGGCGAAGCACAGCTCTGGATGCGCTTCGCGCACCCGATGTTGACTCGACGGCGTCATTCCTTCATCGACCTCGCGGATCTTTGGCAGGATGCCGGCGACCTGTTTAGAGCATTTCTTGCCTTCCTGTGCAAACCGTCTACGGCATGCTTCTTCCCAGGTGCCGGCGTCCAGCATGCTACGGATGGGGGAGGGAAAGATACTGGTTCCCCGAGCGCGGCCTAAGAGACGGCGTGCCTCCACATCGCAGGTGCGGGCTCCATGGTCCAGGACCCCGATGGGGATATCGATGATGACCAATGCGAGCCTGCTATCATCTAGAAGGGCACTAAAGTTTGGATATGCTCTCACCACAGTTTTGCCGCGCCTTACTTCAATGGCCGCAACCCATCCGTTTTTGTACCCATCAATTCCAGCTAGCATGGTGTTTAGTCAATGCGTCTTCAGTGACCCGCTCATTTCTCATCCTCAGAACGAACAAAATGGTGTAACTCTTGCCGGCGGGCTACCAGTATCGTTTTCGCCTCGTTCCAACCGATTACTCAATTTGCCGTTCATTTGAATTCGGTTCTATTTGTCGCTCGTCTTTCCGTTTTGTCCCTTTCCTTAACACCCTAATAACACCGACGTTAGCACCTGTGCCACCCCCCAAAATGCTTCCTCGCTTGTCGCTTGGGATTCGTCCTAAAAGCGGACATGGATTTCCGGATGTTTGATGATTTAGGCCAGGGGGAGTGTACCGAATCGGTTTGATAGTTCCATCGCTGCATGGAGAAAGCCTTCGATCGCCATAGTCAGCCATCATTGTCGAAAGCCATGACAGGGCTCTTTACTGCTCATTGACAGATATAACAATTCGCATGAGGATCAACCGAGGTGTCGATTGGCGGGGCACGGGTGTGTCGGATTTGGATCGGCTGTTTCTTACGCAACCATTGCCAGAGACGTTGATCCTCGACAAGGGTCCCGAATTCGCGGGGACGGCCGCTTGAAACGCTTGGCGAGTAGACCGTTTTGGCAACCGTTCACCTTCCAATTGCTCAGGTATGGTGTTTTATTTCCTCTCTTTCTCCTTTAGAACGAGTCTGAAGGACACGAATCGTTTCCGCCTCCGTCTTACGGCACACCCGCCCTCATCCTGATATCCAGCTGGACCACAAGCGAATAACTATGGACGCATGGATGACATGGAGCTGCGCGGCAATTCAGAACTGTTTGATCTGCTCGTCAAGAACGTCAATGGGTTGGCGATTTTCACACTTGATGCTGAAGGCCGCGTAGCGAGCTGGAACGAATCTGCCGAACAGCTTCTAGGATATCAGGACAACGAAATTGTGGGCCAAAGGGCGGACCTGTTTTTTACCGCTGAAGACCGGGCGAAGCAGGAACCAGAGAAGGAACTGGCGACGGCTGTCGCAGTCGGGCAGGCCAGCGATGATCGCTGGATCGTACGAAAGGATCACTCGCAGTTTTGGTGCAGCGGCTTAACCATAGCGTTACAAGGGGGGACGCTTCGGGGATTCGCGAAGGTGATGCGCGATCAGACGGACATGAAGCAGGCACTCGACGAAGTCACCCGTTTAAACCACCAGCTACAGGACACGATACGTACCCTCAATCGGGCGCAAGAGACTCTTTACGACAAAGTCCGAGACTTGGAGAAGTTTGAAGAGGCCGTGGTGGGACGGGAGCTGGAAAT
This sequence comes from Nitrospira sp. Nam74, assembly GCF_965152615.1. Classification (NCBI taxonomy): domain Bacteria; kingdom Pseudomonadati; phylum Nitrospirota; class Nitrospiria; order Nitrospirales; family Nitrospiraceae; genus Nitrospira; species Nitrospira sp. Nam74. The sequence goes on from NZ_OZ224220.1 coordinate 1,867,301, forward strand.
GATTAAAATTAAGAAACGGCTTCATGATACCGAAACCGAATTAGAACGGCTCCAGAGAAAGGATTCGTAATCTCCTTTCTGCCCACCGTTCCTGTCCGCACGCGATGCCCCTCAGTGACAGCCTGTCGGCGATTCACCTATTAGCGGGAAGCCAGGCGCTTTAACACACCTTCACGGGACTCTTGTTGCTTCACCATTAAGCGATGGTGAGCGACGTCCAGACGCGCGTGGGCCATATTGGCATGTTTCCAGAGCCTGTCCAGCGAGCTTTCCAGGCTGGCGAGGCTCTTGTTGTTGAGTTGCCGCGATGTTGCTACGAGGCCTTCAATGCGCTTGATCGTGTTGGGCCGTAGATGACTGTCCGCGATGAGCCGCTTCAACTCTTCCACGCGCCGGCTGAGACGTTCGGTCATTAACCGACGTATTCGTACCTCTCTCGCGAGATCATAGGTGTTTAAGGCGAGCGTGAGGGCGGTCACCAACTCTTCACGATGAAACGGCTTCCCCAGCACATCGTCTGCCCCCATATTGATGGCCTGTGATGCCAGAGCCGCATCGACATGGGCGCTAAAGAGAATGACGGGCACATGGGGACGGAGCGCCTTCGCTTCCCGTAATAGGCCAAAGCCGTCCAGCTCGTTCATGTTGAGGTCCGTTACCATCGTCGAGACTTCGTGCTTCTCCAAGTGGTACAGAGCCAAGCGAGGCGATTCAAACGGATGGAGGCGGACATCGGGCAAATGTAACTCCATCAGGCCGCTCACGGCTGTCAGCAAGGTCGGATCATCGTCGACGACCATAATGGATGGATGTGGCATGTAGGGTTTAGCTTAAAACGATGTGTGTATAAGAGCAATGCAATGAAAGGCTTAGTGTATTCAAGGGGGGTGGTGTCGCTTTCGCCAGGGGATGTATCCGAGGCAAACTCTTTGGTAGCCGTACTTGCACAGCGGCAGCGGTAAGGCCATGGCGAAGTTCGCTGCATTCAGCAATCAGAATGCCAGCGCAACGCCTGGAGTGATACAGAGCGTTGGAAACGCTTCCTGACACCAACACCGTAATAACACTTCCTCTATTGCAACGCATTCGTTCAGATGCTAAGGTAGCGAGGTTGCAGCGAGAGCGGGCGTAGCTCAGTGGTAGAGTCCTAGCTTCCCAAGCTAGTTGTCGTGGGTTCAAATCCCATCGCCCGCTCCAAATCTTCCAACTACTTGCATCTGATCCACCGTCTGACAGTCTCCCTTCCTCCAATTCCATTTAAACCTTCGTCTCTTCAGGACTTTGTCGAGACAACTTTCGGCCTTTGGATGACAAAACCAAGCGATCTGGATGCCAGTCTATCCATTCGCATGATACTGAGAGGGACTGATCGGAGAATGTTCTGAATGATCTCTATTGCGCACAGAATTCAGCGCGCAATTGAGGAATCTGGCTCTCAGGTAAAAAGCGCAACGCCTGATATTTGCTGTGCGACTCCGCCTTTCCTAACGGGGAGTGCCCATACCTGGGCTATACAGATAAAGGAGCCGCTCTTGTTCCATGTTCTGTTGGAACGTTACTTCATCTTGTGGGACATACTCAAGAGGCTGGCTCAGCTCAGAGCTAAGACATGCCCGGTATTCCTTTTCAGGTAAAGCATGTCGATTTTCCCAACAAGAAGGCATGCTAGATGTACAGCCTTCAAGTAGGAGAACAGATAGTAGCATCAGCCTAGACATCGACCGAACGTTCTTCTCCGACCTTTGACAGTCGGACTCTCGGCGCATAATCGCTATCGATACCCAGGTCACTGTCACGATCAGCAGCAGTGCAGTTAAACCTATGATGAATATAATCGTAATCATCAAATGGATTATAAGGATGGGTACGACAGGGTCAAGTCGGGCAAAGGTCTGTAATGGGATAGAGCCATGGGGACATGATGAGTCTCTTTTTCCGTTCCGAGTTCAGTCACGGTTCCGTCCAAAAAATTACGGTGACCGGTGTGCAGGGTGGTCAACCGTAGTCACGAAGCGAGAGATCCTTGATCATCAATGCCTCCTCCGACGAAAATCCCGGTAAGGCATGGTTAATCTCAAATCCGCTTCCCAATCTCGTTATTAGAGAGGCTCAAATCCCCTTGCCCGCTCCAATCTTCCATTTGATTGCCAGGCACCTTCGTATCTGCTTCGGCTTTGGTGCCCTCCAGCACGGTGTTCGCCCTTCCCCTCTCCTAACTTGATGTGTCCTTCCTCATGAAATCGTCTGGCGAACATTGTAAGATGTAGCTAGCCTAGACCAATGGAAGAAGGGAAGTGCCTGCCATGATGAGGCCTGGGACTCGTAATCGCAGGGACTTGGTACCTGTCCATGGGGACACGCAAAAAGTGATAACACCTACCGGGCTTACAGTAAGGTTACGGACCTGCTGATAACAGACTTATTCCGACTGTTTTAAGATAGTCTGGCTGTGTGATTCAGAGGCATGGAGGCATACTTCGCAACATACTTGTTCAGTGATGCATCCGGCTCTCTATCTCATATTGACCATGCACACAGAAAGGAGGTGGGCGTTTCTCGATATTAATTAGCAGCGGCATTGCTGACACCTGAACCATTTCGACCATCGTACGTTGTGGAGTGGACCATGCAAAACCCTTGGGTTTGCCGCTACGATCGAGGTGTCCCGGTCGGCTGTACATATCCTCACTGCACCCTGCCTGACTTGCTCCGTGAGTCGGTTACCAAATTTCCCAACACGACAGCCCTTTTCTTTTACGGTCATCGCATCAGTTTCTTGGAACTCTATGATCTCGCGATGCGTTTTGCCGTCTATCTGGATTCGATCGGCGTGCGCCGGGGGGATCGCGTCGCAATCATGTTGCCCAATATCCCTCAAGCCATCATTGGCTATTACGGAGCTCTCTTGGCCGGGGCCACCGTCGTTCAAACCAACCCCCTGTACGTCGAGCATGAACTGGAAACGCAACTGCGTGACTCAGGTGCGCACACGATTCTTGCCCTCGATCTCTTTTATCCCCGCATCCATGCTATCCAGGAACAGACCGCGCTACGACAGGTCATCTTCACCAGCGTGCGTGACTTTCTCCCGTGGGGAAAGCGCCTGTTCTATCCAATTAAGGCCAGGTTGAGCGGGCGCTGGTTGAGCCTCAAGGAAGGCCCCTCGCTGTCTAACTTTAGCGAGACGTTGAAATACATTCCTCCGGACTCTGCCCGAACGTACTCGCTGCCATCGCTCTCTCCTGACGATCTTGCGCTCCTTCAGTACACCGGCGGTACGACGGGTACTCCCAAAGGGGTCATGCTGACCCATCGCAACGTGATTGCCAATGCGACACAGTGCCGTGCCTGGGTGCCTGACTTACAAGAAGGGTGCGAGGTGTTCCTCGGCGTCATCCCATTCTTTCATGTCTATGGTTTGAGCACGTGTCAGCACTTGGCCATGATGACCGGTTCCACATTGGTCTTGCTCCCCCGGTTTCAAGTGGCGGAGGTGTTACGAGCGATCCAGACGCATCGCGTCACGATTATGTCGGCGATACCGATGATGTTTATGAAGATGACCGAATTCCCGAAGGTGCACCGCTACAACCTCGGGTCGCTTCGCGTCTGTCTCAGTGGGGCCAGCCCGCTCCATGCGGAGGTGCAGGAGGCCTTCGAACGTTTGATAGGTGTGCGGATTACGGAAGGATATGGACTGACGGAGGCGGGGCCGGTCACTCATTGCAATCCCGTCTATGGCGAGCACCCGCCGGGCTCAATGGGAGTGCCGTTTCCCGATACCGAGACACGCGTGGTCGACCTTGAAACAGGCGAGCGCCTCTTGTCTGTTGGCGAAGTCGGCGAATTGACCGTTCGCGGTCCACAGATCATGCAAGGCTACTGGAATAACGAACAGGAAACATGCGAGGTCCTTCGGAACGGATGGCTGCATACCGGCGACATTGTCCAACAAAACGACCACGGATTCTTTTTTCTCCTCGATCGGAAGAAAGACATGATCAAAACACGCGGGGAGAGTGTCTATCCCAGGGAAGTGGAGGAAGTGTTATTCCGACATCCTGCCGTAAAAGACGTGGTGGTCGCCGGCGTCCCGGACTACCAGTTCGGAGAGGCGGTGAAGGCGTATGTCGTGCTGCATGACGGTCAGTCGGTGACCGAGTTGGAACTGATTGCCCATTGCCGGCGGTCCTTGGCGGTCTTCAAGGCGCCTTCAAGCATCGCTTTTCGTCATGAATTGCCGAGAACCATGGTGGGCAAGGTCTTGCGGCGGGCGTTGCAACATGAAGAGGCCGCCAAGACAGGCATCGATCCACAACCCTTGAGGCCTGATAAGCAACTGGCCGTTGGAGATGTACGATGAAAGACGTAGTCGTCATCGCAGGCGTGCGTACCCCGATCGGCAACTTTGGCGGAGCCTTGAAAGATATCCCGGCGCAGAAGTTAGGAGAGTTGGTCGTGCGGGAAGTCATGACGAGAACGGCGGTGGATCCCGCGCTGATTGACGAAGTGATCGTGGGATGCGTCGGACAGTTTACCGATGCCGCCAACATCGCCCGCGTGATTGCGCTGTTGGCCGGGCTTCCTGTCCGCATACCGGCCTATTCCGTGCAGCGTAACTGTTCATCCGGCCTCCAACCCTTCGTGAACGCATGCCAGAATATCCAAAGCCAGGACGCAGACGTTCAGATTGTCGGAGGCGTGGAAAGCATGAGCCGGGCGCCCTATGTGAACCGGGATTTGCGATGGGGAAAACGGCTCCGTCATTCAGAATTCAGCGATAGTCTGTGGGAAGGGCTCACCGATCCGGTGTGCGGGCAGATGATGGGGAGAACCGCTGAAAACCTGGCCGAAGAGTTTGGAATTAGGCGCGAAGAGCAGGATCAGTTTGCGGTCGAAAGCCATCGTCGAGCCTTCCGTGCGCTACGCGAAGGTCGGTTCAAAGATGAAACCATGCCCCTCACCATTCCCAAGTCGGTAGCCGGCCGGGATGTCGCGCCGGCGGTATTGACTCAGGATGAGGGGCCGAACGTCGGGTTATCGGAACAGCAGCTTGCCCTCTATCCACCCTTATTTAAAGAAGGCGGAACCGTGACGGCCGGTAATAGTTGTCCCTTGAACGATGGTGCGGCCGCCGCTCTTGTCATGTCCGGCGAGCGGGCTCGTCAACTCGGCCTCAAGCCCATGGGACGCGTCCGAGGCTATGCCTTTATCGGCGTCGAGCCGACACGGATGGGGATCGGACCCGCCGAAGCCCTTCCGTTGGCCCTGAAACGGGCCAACGTGGCCATGAACGACCTCGAACTGATTGAGCTGAACGAGGCGTTTGCCGCGCAATATCTAGCAGTAGAACGCGCGTTGGGGCTACAGCGGGACAGGGTCAACGTGAATGGAGGGGCGATCGCGTTGGGTCATCCCGTCGGAATGACCGGTACGCGATTGGTCATCACGCTGCTTCATGAGATGAAACGACGTGATGCCGCTCTGGGTGCGGTGACGATGTGTGTGGGAGGAGGACAAGGAGCGGCGCTCGTACTCGAGCGTCTATGACACATGATCACGAACGAAGTGAGGTCCCCATGTACATCTATAGAGTCGGGGTCGTCGGGGCAGGGACCATGGGCGCGCAAATCGCTCAAGTGGTCAGCTATGCCGGGCTTCCGGTCGTGCTGACCGATGTGACCATGGACCGGGCGCAGCGGGGAATAGAGACCGTGCGCCGGATCTATCAGGCCCGGGTCGAACGAGGCAAGATGACTCCCGAGCAGGCTGAGGAAAAAATGTTATTGGTTTCGGCTGGAGGTGACTTCGGTGCCTTGCAGGATGTGGATCTCGTTATTGAGGCGGTCTCGGAGAACCTTGCGCTCAAACGGCAGGTCTTCCATGACCTTGACGCCGGCTCCGCCCCCGGAGCGATGTTCGCGAGCAATACCTCCGCTCTCTCAATTTCCGCCTTGGGTGCGGTCACCCGCCGACCCGGCAAGGTCCTCGGGCTGCACTTCTTCAACCCTGCGTATGCGATGCCGCTTGTCGAAATCATTCCCGGACTCGCAACCGATCCTGAGACCGTGAATGACATCGTCAGTTTCGCCGAAAGTATCCGAAAGGTCCCAATCGTGGTCCGGGAATGTGCAGGGTTCCTGGTGAACCGCCTGCTCATGTCGTATCTGAACGAGGCGGTCTTTTGTGTGCAGGAAGCAGCCGCCTCCTGCAAAGACATCGAACATGACATGCTCGCGTTCGGGATGCCGGTCGGGCCCTTTACTCTGCTCGATACCGTCGGGCTCGACATTTCGTACGACGTAGCACGGATTCTCTTTGAGCACTATGGGCCTCGAATGGCGCCGGCTGAGCTTCTCGCTGAACTGGTAAAGGCCGAACGGTTTGGCGTCAAGAATGGACACGGGTTTTATCAATACGACGGACCGGATACGGGGATGCTCGAGCGGCTCATCGAGAAGGTCCGGCACGAGACGGGTCATTGCAACACACCGTGGAAGCCCACACGCCTCTTATTCGCCATGGTGAATGAGGCCGTTTTGGCCTTGCAAGAGGGGGTTGCCTCGGCACGGGACATCGATCTAGCGATGGTCGCGGGAATCGGATTTCCTAAAGAGAAGGAAGGACCATTGCATTATGCGGACGCGCTAGGCATCGACACGGTCTTAGCGGAACTCGAAGCATACTCTCAGACGCTGGGCACGCGGTTTTGGCCGGCTCCCATGCTGCGTCGGATGGTCGCGGCCGGATTTAGAGGGAGCGCTGCGGGGCGAGGCTTCTTTACCTATTGAACCATGTCAGGGCCTGCGGGCCGGAGGACGCCTATGACAACGACGACCGAATACCTGTCTTGCACCGTTGAGAACGGCGTGGCCACATTGGTGCTGAATCACCCGCCTGTCAATGCACTCACGTCTTCCATACTTGCACAGATTGAAGCCACGTTCGATGGTCTGGCAAAGGACGACGGCATCAAGGTGATCATCCTGACAGGCACCGGCCGCGTCTTCATTGCAGGGGCGGACATTAAGGTAATTGCAGCGATCACCTCGTCCCGTGAAGGCAACGAGATGGCGCTCCGCGGGCAAGCCGTGTTGAACAAGATTGAGTCGTGTGACAAACCCGTCATCGCGGCCATCAACGGCACCTGTCTTGGGGGAGGGTTGGAACTCGCATTGTGCTGCCACATCCGCCTGGCCGCCGAAGCGGCGCGTTTGGGTCAGCCCGAAATCAATCTGGGGATTATTCCCGGATTCGGGGGCACGCAGCGCCTGACCCGCCTCCTGGGTCCGTCCAAAGCTCTGGAGCTGATCCTCACGGGTGATGTGATCTCCGCCTCGGAAGCGAAGGCGCTGGGACTTGTCTCGCAAGTCATTTCTGCAGACGATCTACAGAGACAAGTGCAAGGCTTAGCGCGCCGGATCGCCTCAAAAGGACAACTGGCCGTCCGTGCAGCCATTCGCTCCGTTCGTGACGGTCTTGAACTTGGACTCCGAGAGGGATTAGCCCGGGAAGCGCAGTTGTTTGGTGATCTGTGCGACTCGGAAGACAAGCGCGAAGGGGTAGGGGCTTTTTTGGAGAAACGACAGCCGCAGTTCAGAGACCGCTAATACTGAAGTTGAGGGGAGTGCGCAGATGAGTGCACGATCCAGACTCGCTCTCGCGCTGTCAGGTGGAGGGTTTACCGGTTATTTATTCGAGATCGGAGCTCTTGCGGCTCTTGATGATATCTTTGAAGACGGCTTCAACGTCAATCATTTCGACTTTTACGTGGGTGTGAGCGCCGGTTCAGCCGCTGCCGCCCTGATCGCAAATGGAGTGACGCCGGAAGAGATTCTTCGTGCCAACTTAGTCAGGGAGCGCCCCTATTATTTCGAGCGCCGAGATATTTTTGTCCCCGCAATGGGAGAGGGCTTCAAAAGCATTCCCCGGGCCGTCCGGCAATTCAGTCAAGTGGCGAGACTCTATCTCAGCAATCGCCGCGACATGGGTCTCGTTGACCTGTTAGAAACGGCTCAACAATCGCTTCCGGGCGGGTTCTATACCCTGGACCCATTTGCCCGATACTTAGAGGCGACATTCGCGTCGAAAGGCCTGAGCAATGCCTTTGGCGCGTTGCGCCATCCGCTCTACATCCCGGCTATTGATCTGGACACCGGGCAGAGTGTCATCTTCGGCGAGGAGGAATGGCGCGAGGTGCCGATTTCGAAGGCCATTACTGCCTCATCTGCGGCGCCTGTTTATTTCTGCCCGGTTCGCATTGGAGGCCGCGAGTATATCGACGCCGGAATCGGCCGTATCCCTTGCTTCGATTTGGCGACTCAGAAGGCGGCTGATTTAATGGTCATCATTCACCCCAGTTCACAGACCGGGTTGCCGTCTGAAAGAATGCCGGATCCGAATCGTGACCCCGTAAACGCTCGGCATCGCGGCTTTCTCTCGATTGCGGACGTGGCCTCACGGATCAACCTGGAAGCCCGGTTAGGCTTGGCCCTCGATCTGTACCAACGTGAACATCCCGATAAGTTCTTTGTCATTACCCCTTGCGAAAGCTTGATGTTTGAACGGAGCTTCCTGAGCTTCCGAGATCGTATTCATCTACTGCGTTGCGGTTACCTTTCTGTCGTTCAAACGATCAAGAAGCACATCACGCAAATTGGCCCGGCATTTGCTCGCCATGGCATTTCGATTTCGGTGGCAAAGATAGAGGAACGGCTGAAAACGCGGACCGAACAACTGTCTGGAATGCCACCTGCTCCCTCTCACACGTTGGCGAGTTCGCCTGTCCGAGCCGGCTGGTCATCGACATTCTGAAGGCGAAGGGCGAGGTTGATCGGCCGGTATGCCGGCCGTGAAGGAGGCGAGCATGGGGAAGGCAGAGCAAGTCTTCAAGGGATCTCTGGCAGCCGCTGAAGCATCCCGAGATGCGACTTGCTATTCAGGGTTCATGTCCGGCCTCTTCCAGGGTGTTGTGCGCCAACATCTCTTTCGCGCCTACTCGCTGTCAGCCATGAGCCAGGACGCACAAGAGTTCGAAGACAAACTCCGTCTGGTGTTGATCGAGAAGGTGGACCCCGAGCGAATCGATCAAGAAGGAGAAATTACTGAGGATGTGTTCGCGGCTCTGCGTCAGATTGGCGCCTTCGGGATCAAGATCCCCAAAGCCTACGGCGGTCTCGGCCTGTCCCAAGCCGAATATCACACGGTGGCCACGCTGCTGGGGGGGCACGATGCCTCGAGCACCGTGCTGCTCTCGGCGCATAATTCTATCGGCGTGGCGGAGCCGCTCAAACTGGTGGGCGACGCGGCACAAAAGAAGAGATGGCTGCCACGCCTTGCCAGCGGTGAGATCTCAGGATTTGCCTTAACTGAAAAGGATGCCGGCTGTGATATCTGGGATATTAAGGCCTGTGCCATTCCCGTCAGAGAGAACGGCACACTCGTCGGCTATCGTGTCTCAGCCGACAAGCTGTACACCACGAATGCTCCGCGCGGCGACCATGCCTTTCTGGCTTCCCTGCTGATCGTCATTGCGCAGATTGTCGAAGCTCCTCATGAAGTTCATCGTTTGAAGGAGCAGCGGCAGTTCGGCGCGTTTGTGGTGGAGACGAATTCTGTAGGTTGTAGTTGTGGGCGCCTTCGCTTCATGGGCGTTCGTGGCATCTACAATGGAGAAGTGCATTTGCGCGATGTGTTTGTGCCCGTGGACAACCGACTTGGAGAAGAGGGCAAGGGCCTCCGGCGTGCCTTGGAAAGTCTAACGGTCGGCCGGCTCACGCTTCCCGCCGCCTGTTTAGGAGTCTTGAAGAAATGCCTCTGGTTTGCCCGGCTCCGCGCACAGAAGAGAGTCCAGTACGACCGCCCCATCGGTGAGCACACCGACATCGGCGCGAAGCTTGTCGCCATGGCATCACGGGTGCTGGCGCTTGAAGCTCTCGTCAAGATCAGCGGGTTATGGGCCGATGCCGAGGAAGACGTTCGTCTCGAGTCGGCGGCCATCAAAATCTTATCAACGGAATGGCTGCTGGAATCGTTGCTTGATTTGTTCCGCATATACGGCGGACGCGCCTTTGAAACGCCGGACTCATTGCGGCTGCGTGGAGAAATTCCGGTGCCGATAGAACGGATGATACGGGATTCGCTGATTAACGTAATTTGGGAGGGAACCAATGGCATTTTGAGTCTCTGGATCGGGAGGGAAGGTCTTGAGGAATACTTTCAGCAGGGCAAGGGTTTCCTCAATTTCCAATTCACAGAGATGCTTCGCGCCACGCCGTTTTTCATCACTGTTGCCTCCCGCTCCATGAACGCGCTTGGTTATGAAAAGAACGGTACGGCTGCCCCGTATGGAGGCTGGGAGCGTTTTGTGGCAGAGAAGAGTAGGGAACTGGCTCGAAAAACCCTTGCGGTCACCGCACGTTATCGTCAACGGCTCGTACCAAAGCAAATCCTAATGAAACGGTTTGTCAAAGCCAGTATGAACCTCTTGGCCATTGAAGCCGCGGTCTGGTACGCATCGCAGCCGGAAATCAAAGAACATAGTCTCTCCAAAAGCCTACTGGAGCATTTCTGTTCACAGATCAGAGACGAATTTGATCCTACGCCGTTGTTAGCCATGCAGGTGTCATGTTGCAACGATGACACGGCTGTCTACCGGCTTGCGAAAGAGATTATGGCAGGAAAAGCCGACTGGCTTGAAGATGGGATCATCAAAGTGTTGCCGACGTGACGGAGGTGCTGGCAGCCACACGGAATGCGGAACTGGATGGTCATGAATCATCGTTTCCGTAGGCGGTCGCATTCGGACAGAAGGACCTGAGCCACGACATGCCCCTATACGACGTCGCGATAGTTGGTGGGGGCATCATCGGTCTCTCGGTCGGATGGGCGATTACTCAAAGGCATCCCCGAGCCAAAATTCTGGTCTTGGAGAAGGAGCGTCGCTGGGGGCATCATCAGACCGGGAACAATAGCGGTGAGATTCACTCCGGCATCCATTACGAGCCGGGAAGCCTGAAAGCCACCTATTGTAGAAATGGCAACATCGCGCTGGTGCAGTTCTGCCGGACATATGATATTCCGTATGATGTATGCGGGAAGGTCGTGGTCGCAACCGATCGGAAAGAGCTGCCTCAACTGGAAGAGCTGTACCGGCGTGCCATGCGCAACCGCATTGAGGTTAAGAAAGTCTGTCCAGAGGAGCTTCGAGCATTGGAGCCGCATTGTGCGGGCGTAGCAGCTTTGCATGTGCCCAGCACCGGCATCGTGAACTACCGCCAGGTCGCTGAAAAATTCGCCGAGCTTATCCAGAAGGGCAACGGCGATCTGCGGCTTGGGGCGGAAGTGAAGTACATACAGGTCCTGCCATTCGGGCTTCAGATCGATTGCTCTTTGGCCTCATACCAAAGCCGGTTCCTGATCAACTGTGCCGGCTTGCACTGCGATCGCATTGCCAAACTCATGGGGGTTGACACCGGCATGCGTATCGTGCCGATCAAGGGTGAATATTATCATCTGACTCCGCAAAAACGGCATCTCGTCAAGACGGTGATCTATGCCCTTCCGAACCCTCGCTATCCGTTTTTAGGTGCACATTTTAATAAGCTCATCAACGGAGAGGTCAGGGCAGGGCCGAATGCCGTGCTGACCCTGAAGCGGGAGGGTTATTTTCGCAACTTCGATCTGCATGATTCGACTGAACTGTTCGGGTCGAGGGCATTTTGGATGTTCGCGGCATGCAATTGGGTTGAGGGCGGAAAGGAACTCCTTCGTTCATTGAGCAAAACGCTTTTTGCGAGCCATCTCCAACGGCTTGTGCCCGACCTATCTTCAGAGGACCTTGTCGCTGGGCATGCGGGTGTCCGAGCCCAAGCACTCATGGATGATGGACGGTTAATGGATGATTTTCTTCTCGTACAGGGCCCGCGATCCATACATGTGTGTAACGCTCCTTCGCCGGCCGCGACGGCGTCCATCCCTATAGGGAACGCTATCGTCGATAGTCTCGGAGACGTGCTATAAGGTTCTGAAGACTCCGGAACACCCTCCTTTTGTCGTAAGACCACGGCCCAATTGTTTATGGTGACCGCTTGCCCTACGCTGCCATTCTGGTCATTTCACCAAGGAGGCGGCGATGTCATGTCCTCGTTGTGCCGGCTTAATGATTACCGTCACGCTGGAAGATCGGGAGAGCACCTATGTGAAATACCCGGCGTTGAAGTGTGTGACGTGCGGGAACGTGCTGGATCCACTTATTGCCAAGCATCATGTGGATCGTCAGCCTGTCTACCGGAAATAGCGACGTGACGAAGAATCAGGTGTCGTTATCGTCCGCGTAGAAGCTCGTCCTCTCCAATGCAGGGGCAGACCACAGCTCACCAGCGGTCGTGCGTCCCCCAGATCAATATCTATTGTAACTGCGCGGCATCCATGGGAGGCGGTGGTGTCATTGTATTTTGGCCATCCGTCGCGCATACCCACCATGAATCTGGTCCACCTGCAATAAGTCCACAATCGCCGGGAACAAATGGTGGCGCCATGGAGAGGGTTCCAGTCGGCTGAGAGGTGAGCCGTTCAGGGTCTTCCTCCATGTAGGTTCGGCCATCTCTCGATAGACGCTTGATGGTGTGGATCGGGACCGTGCGATTACTGTTATCGATAATTCGTAATCCGGTAATGGCCTTGTCTTGGATGGACGCATTCAAGCGGTTACCATCCTTGGCATAGATCGTATGGTCACCATTCGACAGTTGTGATAGGTCTACTGCTACAGGCACGGCAGGCCGAAGTTGTGATTTGACTGGTTGCATGGCTGGGTCCGTGCCGTGAGTGCCACTACAACCGGCCACCAATGATCCACAGATACTGAAGGTGAACAGAGCCACAAATCGTCCTCGCATATGCCCTCCTTGCCACGCCGCATTCGGCATGATCAGACCATAGCAACAATATTCACTTATAAAATCGTACGGGCGTATTTACGATAACGCAATCATGCGTCTTACTTAAATGATCTACATCAGCGAGTTAACAACAGGTCTGCGCCGTAGATAGTGACGCGCCAATCAAGGTGGACTCAATTCGCCGTCTCTGCATCTGCTATAGTACAAGTATGAATGAACGCTCACTCATAGCGGCATGCAGCGCGTGTCTTTTCCTGCTGACGGCTTCCTGTGCATCACGCGAGTATGTGATCCCGGAACCCATTGCAAGTCAAATCGACACTTCCCTTGCGTTTGACCAACTCCACGCAGCTCCAACGTCTCATGTCGGCAAGATCGTAGTCTTGGGAGGGGAGGTGTTGAACGCAAAACGCTCGCCCGATGGGACCTCGATGGAAGTCCTCCAACTCCCTCTGGATGGCACCGAACCGTTGACGGACATACAGCAATCTCAGGGGCGATTCCTCGCGGTGCAGAAGGAATTCTTGGATCCCGCCACATTGTCCGGCAGGCCGCGCGTTACCATCGTCGGCGAAGTAAGCGGCGCCAAAACGCAGCGGCTTGATGACATCGACTATACATATCCTGTCCTTGCCGTCAGGCATATGAAAGTGTGGCAGGACGCCTTTGCCTACGGACCTCGCCCCGGACCACAATTCGGTGTCTCCATCGGCGGGGGCACCGGCGTGGGAATTGGGGGCGGTGGCGGCATTGGAATCGGATTCTAAGACATCCCCACGACTTCGTGTCGTTCTGTCAAAAGACATCATCCTTTCTGTGTGTTTCATCTTTCTCCTCGATTAGGTATCCTTCCATAGGTATCATAATAAGAATGCGGATCGCGGGAGGAGTGTATGAAATTCATGAGAGGGATCTGCACCATGGTCATGCTCTGGGGAACGATAGGGTGTCAGTATTACGAAGAGTATCGAGTAAAGAAGGGAACTGCGGATGTTCGCGAAGAGACAGCGGAGATGATGCGAGCCTATCGTTTATGTCTGCAACGGTACGAAGAGGATCCTCCTAAAGCGAAAGCGCACTGCGCTCCGTACACCCAGTCATTACGGGAAGTTGAGATTAGACGTGAAGTCGTCCGATAGAGGGGAAGCGTCACGTATTCGGGACGTCGCGCGACGGTTCCTGATGCGACGGCCGCCACGCGTGCATGTCGAGCGCGAGCGGTGCGTTCCGTACCAGGCGCTCAATCTCTCGCTCACAGCGCGACCACTCCCATGATGTGATCAGTTTTTCGGTGGAGTAATAGAACTGGCGAGTTTGGCCAGTCCGAGCTTTGAGATAAAGCGGAAAGCCGTGATTCAGTGCTTGGCGGACCGGAGTACGCGAATTCTTCCAGTTCATCCGCCGACAAATGGCGGTCAGTCCCCAGTACTCGATGACGGGCTGATGAGGCGCTTGGCTTTCGAACAATGATTTATTCATCACAGATGCTAGAGCGATCTCAGTCTCACCTTCGTCACGCAATCCTTGGGCCAATTTGTCGTTACTGCGTAAGTAGCCTTTATTATTCAGCAATTTTACATAGCGCTCTAACAGTGAGGCAAGGAAGTCGCCCGCGACTATTAAATTTGTCGACACCTACCAAGGCACGATAGCGTCGGAGTGTCGCCAGACGGGTTTTGCGATAATTGAAAACCAATTGAAGTTTTAAGCGCTTATACCAGAGCGAGAGCGGTCGCTGCTCGCGTTTGTATTCAAAGCGAAAGGCGTTAATGGTTGTAAAGTTTTTCGACACCTCTAGGCGGAAACGTCACAGCATGAGAATAAAGCGCTACGTCAGGTCCGACACCACGGAGGAGCATGTACGAAGATTTCTGAACACGAAGGAGAAGTTCCGCGAGTGTAAAGTTTATACGGAGACGAGACTGTTAAATTTTTCGACGCCGACTATCGAAGGACGGCCTTATGGCATGAGAGCGGCAAGGCGGGACCGAGAAATCATCTGAAGCGAGGAAAAGGCTGCGGCCTTAGACGGCCTTCTTGATCATCCCGGAACGGAGGCAGCGAGTGCACACACGAATACGTTTCGCGGCGCCATTAATCAACGCTCGGACAGTTTGAAGATTGGGCCTAAAGACGCGCTTGGTCTTATTGTTGGCATGGCTGACATTGTGCCCGGATTGGTGCCGCTTGTTACAGATCTCACATGCAAATGCCACGGTCTGTACTCCTTCTCATTCGTTGTATTGAAAACAGGACGCATGCTACCATAGCCACCTCTTGTCTGACAAGCCTTCCGTCAGAATGGCTTCGGCGCGCCTCTCCATGACAAGTCCTTTGGAGAGGCTTCACCAGCTGGTGCAGCGTCTGGCCGGTCCCATTGCGTTCGCAAGCCGCGATGCCTACGCGCATCTCTCTAGCGTAAAAAATCTCGGGCCGTTTGTGTCGCATCAGGTCGTTCAAGCGTTGGCCGATCATGTGTATCTGCCGCACATCGAAACAGAACTTCTGGCCTTGCGTGAATTGTTCGTCGATTTCAACCAGCAATCGGATGCGCTGGAACAGCAACGTCGTTTGACGACTGCAAAAAGCATTCTGACTCGCCTGAGCGCGGCCGAAAAATCCCACCCTCTGCGCGGTGGTGGGGGCAAGGTGCTCCCATCGTCTGGCGTCGCTCCGTCGCGGGTGGGTTCGCTCTGGAATCTGCCGGTGCAATTTGTCCGTGGTGTCGGGCCGAAGCGCGCCGCATTGCTCCAACCTCTAGGCATTGTTACGGTTGAAGATGCACTCTGGTTTCTGCCCTGGCGCTATGAAGATCGATCGGTCCTCACACCGATCGAGCGTCTTGCTCCTGGGATTGAATCGACGATCTGCGGAATTATACGCGCGTGCAATGTGACGCGCACCCACCGGCGCAGGATGACGCTTGTCCGCGTCCGTATTCAAGATGACACGGGGACCCTTCCGGTCGTGTATTTTAATCAGCCCTATCTTGAACGCATGTTCACCCCGGGTGCTCGCGTCATGATGAGTGGCCGCGTGACGGCTGCACGGGGCGGATGGACGGATCTTCAAATGGAGAACCCTCAGTACGAAGTGATCGGCGAAGCAGACGAGGCGGTTCTGCACGTAGGACGGATCGTTCCGATCTATCACGAGAGGAAGGGACTGACCTCTCGGCAGATCCGCAGTCTGATGAAAGTGGTGCTGGATGAGTATCTTTCAGCTGTAGAAGAACTGTTGCCCGCCGGCATGGAACGTAAGTATGGCCTTCCGGGGATCCACACCGCATTTGCCGACGTGCATTTCCCTCCGACCGGGACTGATCTGCTCGCGCTCGACCGTGGCACGACGCCGGCTCACCAGCGCCTCGCATTCGAAGAATGTCTGGTGCTGGAACTGGCGCTCGCCATGCGCCAACGATCCATGAAGGAGGACGTGAAGGGCATCCGGTTTCATGTCGATACGCCGCTGACTGCTGAACTTGGCAGGCGCCTTCCCTTTCAATTGACGGCGGCTCAGGCGCGTGTCCTCTCAGACATTCGAAAGGACATGGGGAGAGCCCGTCCGATGAATCGTCTGGTGCAGGGGGACGTGGGCTGCGGAAAAACAATCGTGGCTCTCCACGCTATGCTGCTGGCTTGTGGCTCCGGCTATCAAGCCGTGTTGATGGCGCCGACCGAAATCTTAGCCGAACAACATTATCTCAACCTACGTGATCTGATCCACGACCTCGGCCTCAGGAGTGTGCTATTAAAGAGCGGCGGACCGGCCAAAGCGAAGGCTGCCGTGCTGCAACAAATTCGGACCGGCGAGGCGCAGATCGTCGTCGGCACACATGCCGTCATTCAAAAGAACGTGCAATTCAATAAATTAGGGTTGGCCGTCGTAGACGAGCAACACAAATTTGGGGTGCTGCAACGCAAGACCTTGCTCGAAAAAGGGCTGCATCCGGACGTGCTGGTCCTCACAGCAACTCCGATCCCTAGGACGTTGGCTATGACCGTATACGGCGATTTGGATGTCTCGACCATTGATGCCTTGCCGCCAGGTCGAAGACCGGTTCAAACCTGGCTCTTTACGGGACCGCAGCGCCGGCGCGCGTACCAAATTGTTCACGATCAGCTAGCTGCCGGCCATCAAGGATATATTGTCTATCCGTTGATTGAAGAATCGGAGAAAACCGATTTAGCGGCGGCCGTCCAAGCGGCGGAGCGGCTACAGGCTTTCGATTTTTCGCAGTATCACGTCGGACTGCTTCACGGGCGGATGAAGTCCGAGGAAAAAGCACAGACGATGGCCGCGTTTAAGGCAGGCGAGATACAGGTGTTGGTGTCAACGACTGTGATTGAAGTCGGGGTTGATGTGCCGACCGCCACAGTCATGCTGATAGAGCATGCCGACCGATTCGGCATGGCCCAGTTACATCAACTCCGAGGCCGCATAGGTCGCGGGACAGAGGCATCGTATTGTCTGTTTGTCGTGGAGGGCGGCTGGCGGGAAGGCGCCAACCCGTCGATTGCTCGGGAACGGTTGGAAGCTCTGGTGCGCACAACAGACGGATTCGAGATTGCCGAAGAAGATCTGCGCATCCGTGGTCCAGGGGAATTCTTTGGCATACGCCAGTCGGGCATACCTGAATTTCGTGCGGCGCACCTCATCCGCGATCGTGTGTTACTGGAGCAGGCTCGAGCGGAGGCGTTTGCATTGATTCGGCGAGACCCACATCTCACGGCTCCAACCTCTCAGGCCTTGCGTGACGCGACGCTACGGCGGTGGAAGGAGACACTTGATTTGGGCGCGATCAGCTGAAGGAATGATCCTGAGGCCGAGCAGATGAATGGTTCAGCATCGCGCTCCTACGATTGATCACGGTGCTCTATGGGATTGTTTCAACGAGTGACACATGATCTGAAGGCCGGATTAGCGAGATTACGCTATGGAGCCGTGCATGCGGCGCACCGGGCGCTTGAGGAAACGGAGCTGCTCCAGCTCAGGCTTGAATGCCGCAAGTTGGAGAGCCGAATCAGTGATCTGTATGGGGACATCGGGGAACGCGCCCTGGATCTGCATGAACGTGGTGAACCGATGGAACGGATTCTGACGGATCCCGACGTGATGCGCGGTATCGAGCAGGCCCTGGCGCTAAGAACTGAACGATCAAAGCTGATGACCGACATGGATGATGTGCGGAGCGGTGATGAGAAATAAGAGGGTGCCACGATTCGTTTGTCGTGACCGGCTCAAGGAAAGTGAATGCTCCCCATTAATCTGTCTCATATAGCACAGAGTAAGCCATGATCCTTGCCGGTGTCGATATCGGCACATTGACGTGCCGTTTGCTGATTGCCGCTATTTCGACTGATGGTCAGTTAACCCAATTACGTACGGAGCGGCAGTTATTGCGACTCGGTGAGGGCGTGGACGAACATCGGAGATTGCAGCCTGCGGCCATGGCCAGGGTGATAGAAACTCTCAAGGACTGGCGTCAAATCATCAGCACCTATCCTGTGGATCGAGAAATCGCCGTTGCGACAAGCGCTGTCCGGGATGCCGCCAACCGAAACGAGTTCCTGTCTCTGATGTGGCGGGACACCGGATTTTCGGTGGAGGTCATTTCCGGAGAAGAGGAGGCCCGTCGAACGATGGTCGGCATTCGTTCGGGTCTTCCGCACGGGACCTCGGATGTGCTCGCCCTGGACATCGGAGGAGGCAGCACCGAATTTATCGTCGATCGTCCAGGATGTCCTCCGGTCGTCCGGTCCTTTGATATAGGCGTCGTTCGGCTCGCTGAACGATTCCTGAAACATGATCCGCCGACCTCCATGGAGGTGGAGGGGCTGCGAACCATGGTCCGAGTCAGTACCGCTGAGATGGAACCGCTTCTTCGGCATGTGCCGCGAATGACATGCGTCGGTACTGCCGGGACCATCACGACCTTGGCGGCGATGGCCCAACGCCTAGATAGGTTTGAACATCTCCGAATCCACAATTATCGATTGATGCTCGACGACATTGTGCAACTCGAGGCAGAACTTTTGTCTAGAACGCAGGCGGAACGGCGAGGGATGCCGGGATTGGAATTAGGGCGCGAAGAGGTGATCGTCTCCGGCGTCATTATTCTCAGTACCGTAATGGACAGCCTCGGAAGGTTTGAATGCCTGGTCAGCAATCTCGGTCTGCGGGAGGGACTTCTCCTTCACGCTGCCGCATGTAACGGCTGGATGCCACCCTCTAAGGCCGGATCATGAAAGATGATTAGGAAACCTTCTTGACAAGTCGCATTGCCCCTTTCTACACTTCGGCAACTTTGTCAGTTAGGATTGCAGAACCTCTGCGTACTATATTGGATAGTGGCGAAACGCAGCGTCTTTTCGTCCCACATCTCACAGACTTGACCGGTCACGGAGCCGATTATGTACAGCCTGGCCGACTTTTCTCTTCAGGACATGACGGCATGTTCGATAAGGCTTCGCAGACTCGGCACGGGTGTGAGGGGCATGGAGGACGTCGCCGATCGGGTCGTGCGATATCTGTATGAACACCTGATTGACGACAAGACGCGGAAGCCGGCCTGCGCACTGGTGCGCTGTTTCAGAACACAGACGTACAGTGACCTGTCCCTTGATCGCCAAGCCAGTGTCCAAAAGATCCTCAAGTCTGAACCGGCATTGCCCGAGACGAAGTGTTTGACCCTTGCCGGGACGGCTGGGGAGCGTCTCGAATGGAATCACATCGCCCACTCACAACTCTACAAAGCCATCCCGTTGGTCAGCGCTGAATTTCTTACACAGTTTCCGATGTTCTCTCAGTTGTTCATCCAGCTTGGCGTGGACCTGGACACGACGGTACGCATCGGTTCGAACCTGTTGCGTGATGCGGATGAACATACCTTCAACGTATTTCATGTGCCGCATGCACTAGGCAGTCCATTCGTGCCGGCTCAGCAGGACTTTGTCATTCCGTTCGGCATTAAATCTGTCCTAGGGTTCGGCGGCCTGTTACCTACGGGCAATCTGTTTGCAGTGATCCTGTTCTCAAAGGTATTTCTGTCCGGTGAAACGGCGGATCTTTTCAAGCCTCTGGGGCTGAGCACAAAATTGGCGCTGTTGCCGTTCGACGGCACCCCGGTTATTCAGGAAGGCGGTCCGAAAGGAAACGGCGATGCTCTACCCGAATGTTATGTTGCACAGGTCGCCGCGTTGGATCAGTTGCTGACGGTCCATGAAGAAGTGGTGATCACGTATGCCGCACAGCGGAAACGTGCGGAGGAGGCGCTGCAAGACAGCGAAGCGAGACTGACCGCCGTGGTGCATTCCACGAAAGATGTCGCCCTGTTTATCGATCATTGCGGCGTCATCAAATCATGGAACCGTTCCGCGGAGGTGCTGTTCGGATATTCCGCCCAAGAAGGCCATGGCAAACCGTGCACGATGCTTCTTACCAAAGGAAGTGAAGACGCGTTTGAGCGCGCCTTGCGAGTGGCTGCTACGGACCCCATGGAGGGTACGACCGGGACTACCTTTGAATCGGTCGGCCGGAAAAAGGACGGCAGCACCTTTCCGTTGGAGTTGAGCTTGGCCGCCTGGAAGACCAAGAGGAATCGGATTATCTTGGCGACCATTCGCGATATCGCAGAGCGTAAACGTGCGGAAGCCGCATTGGAGAAATCCGAAGCACGTCTTCGAAATGTGATTGACCATGCGCCTGATGCTATTTTCACCCTGTCTCATGATGGGTTAATCACTTCGCTGAATCCTGCATTCGAGACGATGACGCAGTGGTCCCGCAACGATCTAGTCGGAAAGCCTTTTGACATCCTCGTCCATCCGGGTGATCTGCCGATCGTACGCGATGCGATTGACTGTGTCTTGCACAACGCACGTCCGTTCACCTGCATGTTGCATATCCGTCCACGGCATGGGGAAGTCCGGGTGGGAGAGCTTGTGACGACGCCGCTCGTTGAAGAAGGGCAGATCGTCGGGCTCCTCGGCATGGCACGAGACGTTACGGAACGGAAAGTCATTGAAGAGGCACTCCGACAGAGCGAAGAACAGTTGCGGTCGGTGATGCAATCGACGCAGGATGCCATTGTCTCGTTGGATCATCGCGGCGTGGTTGTATTCTGGAATTATGGAGCCGAGCAGATGTTCGGCTATGCGATGGAGGATATGCTCAATCAACCGCTCACTAGCATCATTCCAGAACGATTGCGCGAGCGCCACGTACGAGGCATTCGAGAGGCGAGTGATGCCGTTCGTCTGATCCGACACCGGTTTGAATCGGTCGGCTTAAGGAAAGATGGGACCGAATTTCCAATAGAATTCAGTTTGGCGACGTGGCAAACATCGTCCGGATTCTTCTTTACCGGCATCATTCGAGATATTACACAACGGAAGCGGGCGGAAGAAGCGATCGGCGCTCTGGTTCAAGGTACCGCCTCGGTGACGGGCGAAGAGTTTTTCCCTGTCTTTGTTCGCCATCTGGCGGCTGCAGTGGAAGTCTCCTATGCGTTCGTGACAGAAATTGTTCCTGGAACTACGACGAAGTTAAGGATGTTGGCCAGCTGGGAGAAAACCACGTGGGGGAAGACCTTCGAATATGAAACCGCCAATACGCCCTGTGGAATCGTGCTTCGCGATGGGAAGGCGTATTATGCCAGGCACGTTCAGCACGCCTTTCCGGACGACCAGCATTTAATCGACCTAGCGGTTACCAGCTATTTAGGAATCGCGATGCTGAGCAGTTCCGGCGACATCATCGGGCATGTCTGCGTCATGGATGTCGGTCCATTGAAGAATGAACAACAAGCGGTTGACATCATGAATGTGTTTGCCGCGCGCGCCGCTGCTGAGCTTGAGCGCCTCCATGCCACAGCGGCTCTGCGCCAAAGCGAAGCGAGACAGGGACTCATCTTAAACTCCCTTCCCATTGCATTCTATACCGCGAATGTGCCGGGCGACTTTGTCACAACATGGGTAAGTGATAATCTCGAGCGTCTGACCGGTTTTGCATCGTTCAAATTCCTCGAAGACCGTAGATTCTGGCTCACACGGGTTCATCCCGAGGATCGGGAACGAGTTCTGCACGATCTCACGCGAGCACGTGACGCCGACACGGTGTCCACCGAGTATCGATGGCAGACCGCGGACGGATCTTATCGATGGTATTTGGACAATGCCGTCTATACGCGGGATATTTACGATAATCCCAAGGAACTGATCGGGGCCTGGATCGATATTACTCGCCGGAAACAGGCCGAGGAGGCGCTGCGGGAAAGTGAAAACCGGTTCAAAGCGTTTATGGATCATAATCCGGCGCTTATCTTTATCAAAGACGGGGAAGGTCGTCATGTCTACGTGAATCGCGAGTTCGAGCGTGTGTTGCAGGTAGGGAGGGAAGGCTGGCTCGGGAAAACGGATGCTGAGCTGTGGCCCCTTGAGGTGGCCGAACAGTTCCAAACGAATGACCAGGAGGTGCTCGGATCCAATGCCACCCTAGATGTCATTGTGGCTACGGTGAGCCGATCCGGGGAACGTCAGTATTGGCGTGTGATTACGTTTCCAATGAAAGACGTGGGCGGCAACCATTCTCTTGGTGGGATCGCGGTCGATGTGACGGGGCGTAAACTCGCCGAGGAAGGTCATAGACAGGCTGAGGAACGGTATCGAAGCATTTTTGAAAATGCGGTGGAAGGCATTTTCCAAACGACTCGGGAGGGTCGCTACCTCACGGTCAATCCTGCCCTCGCGCGGATTTATGGATATGCATCTCCGGAAGAGATGATGACCAGTGTGACGGACATAGGCCGCCAGGTCTATGTCGACTCCTTTCGACGTGCGGAATTTGTTCGATTGGTGGATAAGCACGGAGCCATCACGGGATTCGAATCACAGATGATGCGCAAGGATGGTAGCGTGATTTGGACATCGGAAAGCATGCACGCGATGCGCGATGCCGACGGTCGCTTCGTTGGATACGAAGGCACGGTGGAAAACATTACCGCCCGCAAGCAGGCCGAGGAGGCGTTGCGGGAAAGCCAGGAGCGGCTGACGCTTTGCATTCAAGGTTCACAGGCCGGCATCTGGGACTGGAATATTGGCACGCAGAAGGTATATTTTTCGCCGCGATGGAAACAGATGCTCGGATATCATGATCACGAGATTGAAAATCGTTTCGAGGAGTGGGAGATTCGTCTTCACCCTGATGATCATGAACGGGCTTTGAACACGCTCCACAGTTATTGTATTAATGGACAGGACTCACATTACCAATTGGAACATCGACTGCGGCATAAGGACGGATCGTACCGCTGGATGCTAGGGCATGGGGTATGTCTCCGAGATAAGGACGGCAATCCATACCGCTTGGCAGGTTCGAACATCGATATCACCAATTTGAAAAAGACCGAAGAGCAGTTGCAGTCGGCGCTCACTCGCCTACGGACACTATCTGGTCGTTTGGAGGTTGTTCGCGAAGAAGAACGCGGACGCATCGCCCGTGAATTGCACGATGAATTCGGCGTGGGATTGACCTGCCTGAAAATCGATCTTTCCCGGCTCAAAGCCTTGATCGGCAATACTGTAGGGATGGAAAAGCGACCGCCTATCGAAGACAAAATCCGTTCAATGGAGGAATTTATCGATACAACTATCGGAGGAGTACAGCGGATTGTAAGTGAATTGCGGCCCGCGATTCTCGATGACCTCGGATTGGTAGCGGCGATTGAATGGCAGGCACAGGATTTCCAGCGTCGAACCGGTATTGCCTGTACGGTACACGTGAATGAGGAACCTCTTGACATCGATTCGGAACGTGCCACGGTCGTGTTTCGAATTTGCCAAGAGGCCCTTACGAATGTCGCCCGCCATGCCAACGCAACAATTGTAAGGATTCGGTTGGAGGCACAAAACGGATCGGCGATTTTCGAGGTCACCGACAATGGGCAGGGCATTGCGGAAGAGAAGATTGACGATCCGCACGCATTCGGACTTCTTGGGATGCGGGAACGCGCAGAGCGATTCGGAGGATTCGTCACCATCGCCAGGGGTCCGGAAGGCGGAACCGTTGTGACGCTTCATGTTCGGTGTTCTCAGCCGTCCCGTGTTGTGGAGGGTTCATGATGCATATCCTTATTGTCGATGATCATCCGTCCTTCCGTCGTGGAGTGAAAGAGATTCTGACGGAGGAGTTGGATTCGGCGAAGATCGGTGAGGCAGGGGACGCGCAAGAAATGTTGGATCTGGTTCGGCGTAAGAAGTGGGACTTGGTGATTATGGACATTAGTATGCCGGGCCAGACCGGGCCGGAAGGACTTAAGGCGCTGAAGGAAGCGCATCCCTCCCTTCCCGTCCTGGTCTTGAGCATGCATCCAGAAGATCAATATGCCATCAGGATGTTTAAAGCCGGCGCCGACGGGTATCTCACGAAAGCCAGCGCGCCGTGTGAACTGGTCAGTGCGATTAAGAAAGTCATGGCCGGAGGGCAGTATGTCAGCCCCGCGCTTGGTGAAAAGCTCGCGGTCACGGTGAAAAGCGGCCTTGAACAGGCACTCCACGAACGCCTCTCGGATCGCGAGTACCAGGTCCTGTGCATGATCGCTTCCGGCAAGACAGTCAGTGAAATCGCCGAAACGATCCATCTCAGCATCACTACGATCAGCACCTATCGCGCTCGCATTCTGGAAAAGATGAGCATGAAAAACAATGCGGAACTGACACGCTATGCCATGCAGGAAGGATTAGTGTGACCGCCGATTATCCGCCCATCCCCTTCGCCTCCCTGGACCGTTTGTAGAAGAGTCCAGGACGATCTCACCACGGAACATACGACAATAAATTCAGACCCCGGTTGATAGCCTCCCAAGGCATGCTCCGGTACAACTCCGCAGGTGTCGTTGTGTCCGGTCTTCAACCTAGGATGAATGCTAAAAGCATGCCGTGGAGGATCCATGAATGGGTTGCCTCTGAGCTGTGATCGTTGTCAGGGACTGATGTGCCCGGTGCTCCTTCATGATCGAGACAGCGGGATAGGGCAGGACAATTGTCGGGCCTTGCGCTGTCTGGTGTGCGGAGAAATCATCGATGAGCTGATCCTGCGCAACCGTCTCAAGGCGCTCGTGCATAGGCGGCTGCCTACAAGAAGCCGAGCGCGGCACTCTTCGATTCTCAGGATATGACGAGCGATTAGTTTTAGTTAAGGGAGATGCGATGCCTCACGATGTTGTAACGGCTAGAAAGCGCGTGATCATTATCAGTTATGGGGCGAAATTCGGCTTGGATTTGGCAGATTGGCTGGCCTCGGACGGATACGAAGTGGCCATTGCCCGGCAAGCCGATGAGGCAGTCGAGCAACTATCCACCATACAACCCGACCGTATCGTCTTGGATCGTCATCTCCCGATTGCGGATGGATTGGAGGCGCTCCGGCTTATCAAATTGCAATGCCCTCAGGTTCCGGTTTTCACCATCACGGAGACGACGAGCCGCGTACACTCTTGCCTTAAGGCGGGCCCGGGAGATTCATCATTTTTTCTCACGCCGCTTCAGGGGTCCGTGATGGGCACGCTGCTCGATGCCCACGTTCGACGGTAGCCTAGGGCCCTCTTGTCCAGGCTATCGCGACGTCTATGCAAAGACGGCTCTTCAAAAAACATGAGAAAGGCACAATTAAGGTCTTTCAGTCGATGAGAGACAGCGACCAAATAGGGACGGAAGATGTGTCGACCGGAACGGAAACAATTCTCTTGGTGGACGATGAGGAGCCCGTTCAGTACCTGGTCCGGGAGATCCTTGAGCGACGTGGCTATCGGGTGTTGATTGCGCCTGACGGTCCATCGGCCTTCACAGTCAGCAGCAATTTCCAGGGCGATATTCATTTACTGTTGACGGATGTCATGTTGCGTGGAATGAGTGGGCTGGAAGTGGCTAAGTGTCTGGGCGCAGCGCGTCCATTGATGAAGGTCTTGTATATGTCAGGCCATCCGGAAACAGTGGTATCCGAACCAGCTCGTATGTTCCGCGGCCGCGATTTCTTAGGGAAACCCTTCCTGGCCTTGACGCTTACACGAAAGATCAGAGAAGTACTCGATGGTATAAACTGATAAAGTACTTATTTTGTAGTGCCTTATCGATGTAAGGCAATGTATCGCTTTAATAGCTGCTATCATCATCAACCTGAGTCGCAAGTCTCCTCAATCATTTTTGAATCTTCCACGACGATCCACTGCTCTAACGGCATAGCCAGAGAGCGTGGCGTGAATTCCTGAAGCTTAGAACGTTCATTCACTTTCAAGGAGGCTTCTATGTTAGATAAGCGAGGGGTGATCTTTGCCGTAAGCATCGGCCTGATGACCGTCGGTTCTGCATATGCTGAAGAGAAGAACGCGTCTCCTGCCGATGGATTCAACATTCATGTCATGGCGCCTCACAAGTTCGAGGACGGTACGGTCCACGGCCCATACCACCATTACTGCAAGGGCATCTCTGCGGAAGTCCTGCAATGCCTCCTGTTTGAATCAACCGATCCGAACGCCGTTCTTACGGACATCGAATACTTTGTCGCCAAGCCGATTGCACGGGAACTGCCGCTGAACGTCTGGAATCAGTTCTATCATGACCATGAAGTCGAGATTGCGACGGGTCGTGTCCAAGTGCTGGATTTACCTGAAGATAAGGCAAAAGAAGTCGCTGCGGCCGCGGCGCAAACGGACGGGATCATTTTTCATTTGTGGCCGAAAGGAAAGCCGGCGCCGACGGGTGAAGTGGGACATCCGCAATCGGTCGGACACAAGCCTCGGAACGAGTAGGCCGGGCGATGCGATGAGGATGCCGACACGGGGCCTGCAGCGCACTGTGCACGAGTAACATGCGCACGATGCAGATTCACCTTGTATGGCTAGCGGTTGTGTGTGGAACGCATAGCTCAGTGTCGGCCACTGACCCGGAGATTCTCCGCCCACGCGTACCGTCGGAGCAGCTGGCCGCGATGCGTGAGGTCACGAATCCACTCCCGGCTACAACGGTACACGTTGGGAAAGGGAAAGCCATTTTTTATGGGAAGGGATTCTGTGCGGCTTGCCATGGCCGGGACGGCAAAGGATTGGGAAAAGGCCTTGATCTCAAGGGCCCGCTGCCTCGTGATTTTACCGATCCTGAGTGGCAGGCCGCCAGAGCCGACGGGGAACTTTTCTGGATCTTGAAGAACGGCAGCCAAGGGACGGCGATGGCGCCGTTCATTCCGCTGGTGCTCACAGAAGAGGAAGCCTGGCAGGTGCTACTGTACGTCCGATCGCTTGCCGGCCAGTAGAATGCTCAACAATCACACACGTTTCTTGTCGGCTTGCCGACACGCTTGATTACGTCCCCCCGCTGAGGCCTTGCGTTGAGCATCTTCCGGATTTGTCGTATACGTGACATGAACGGTTAGCTCTTGATTGTTCTCTTTCTCTTGCGATGGCGAAGTATCGGGGTATTCGGGCTGGACCCATTGCCCTGGTCCCATCAGCACTCTTTGAGGGGCTCTACGTATGCGAACAAAGCAATAGTGATCATGGGATTCGCGGATGCAGCGGTGCTTCGTGACCTCACTGACACGATGACGTGATTGGGCTTGAATATCGAAGACGGAGGCAACAATGGCGACGTTCATCATTTCTGGAAGTCGGGGTACGGATGATTCGACCATGGCGACGCTTCCCTTCATGGCCGCGAAGACGGCAAAAGAGCAAGGTCATGACGTCATCCTATGGTTGTGGAATGAGGCTGTGACACTGAGCCGAAAGGGAACCGCTGACTATGTGACCGGTGTGAATCTCACGCCGCTGAAAGAGCTCGTGGCGGCGGTACAGGCGGCTGGGATCCCGGTTTGGGTGTGCGGCGCCTGCGCTGTCGCTCGGCAGATCGCTGCCGGGGATCTTATTGCCGGAGCGACGATTAAAGGCATGCCGGATTACATCCAGGCGCTCGCCGAGCGTGACCGAAGCGTCGTCTTCTAAGCGTGCTGCCGTGTAAGGCCACCGCTTTGGTGTCTGCATGTGGGACCGAGGGTGAGGTCACTCAGCTTGCTGAATGCCCTTCCTCATGTCCTCAGCCTAAGAATGCTTTTCGCAGCCGGATCAGGAAGTCGTCGACTGCAGCGAGGTCAGGCTCATGATTGCAGTCGGCAAGTCGGCGTGTGGCCTGGTCTGTCCAGTGTTCGGCCAGATCGATTACCTCACCGGTTCGAAACGCGCCGTCCTTCAACTTGGCAACAACGGCGCCGATTGGCGTGTCGACAATGCGCAATGTAAATGTGCCGGTCTCGAGCAGTTCGCAGAGGTGATAGAGGACACGAATATAAGTGGCCGCATATTTTGCGGGCCTCCCATCCTTCTTTTGCAAAAACTTGGTCCGCTGATTCAGGCCATAGCCGATGAAGGCATCATAGGCTTGCTGTGGACTCCAGATCGCCGGAAACAGCTTCTGCAATTCAGCGCCCCACCGATCAATAGCGATCGTTGGTGCGACCAACGTTTCAAGCACAAGCGGATGGCATTGAACGGCCAATGACAGGAATGGCCCGACTTCCCATGCTGTCTCATCTTCGCCAGACTTCGCCCAATGAGTTCCGGGCGGCTTAAAGCGAAGACGAAACATCTCCGTAGTGGGACGCACATAGACACGGCGAATATCTCTATCGCTTCCCAGTCCGGCGAGGCCGTGGGCATGTGATCCAACCAGGACTTTTAAGACGGTGTGGCCTGTGCTGAGAAGCGTATCCGTCATAGTTGCCGAGCGACTAACGGGGCCGATTAGGTTCACCAGTGTGATATGACGTCGCTACAGAGTCAACGCCGACCTTACTGTGATCCGCTGAGGCGATACCGAAACCATGTGTCGTCCGGCTGTAAACGGACTGGAATCGCCAGTCTGCTGCAGTTTCAATATACCTTCTCTAGATTGCGAGTAAGACGACAGGATGCCGAAGCTGTAAGAGCAATGGGATGATTGCGCAGCGGCGCCAAATATAAGAAATCTCCTCTTGACACTCGTTATTGGCGTATTACCTATCCCATAGGTGAAGGGAACCGAGCAAGGAGGTGTCGTATGAATCTCATGCGTTGGGATCCTGTCAGGGAATTAGAAGACATGTCGGAGCGGTTAAATCGAATGTTTGCCCGTCCAATGGCTCGTCGTGAGAATAGCAAGGAAACTTTAACGGTGGCAGATTGGATACCCACCGTGGATATCGAGGAGGGGGATCAGGAATATCACATCACCGCTGAACTGCCCGGCCTCAGAAAAGAGGACGTCAAGATTACTCTTCAGGACGGCGTGCTCACGCTGCAGGGAGAACGCAAGCAAGAGAGAGAAGAAGAAGGCAGGCGATTTCATCGGGTGGAACGTTCGTATGGCGCTTTCGTGCGAAGCTTCGCACTGCCCGATGTAGTGGATGAAGCGAAGGTTTCAGCTGAATTTAAGGATGGCGTTCTGCACATCCGACTGCCTAAATCCGAGAAAGCGAGGCCGAAGGCCATTGAAGTCAAAGTCGGATGAGGATGGCAGAAGGACAGCTGTTCAGGCTTCTAACTGTAATCGGAGCCCGCTCCTTGAGCGGGCTCCGATTTCATTGTGAAGGCGTCTTCGACCATAGCCCGACTCCTTCAGTATCTGACAAATCAAACTCCTTGATGAGTATTTCCAATCCCATGCTTCAGCTTCGATGTGCCCCTCTCAAATATTTGTCTGTAGCTCTTCAATGATTCCGCAAGGTGCGCTTACGGCTGCAGACCATGGTCATTGGATGCCGACCGGTTCCCAAGCACATCCATTCACTCTTGATCATGCCCCACCCTTACATGGGAGCAGCGTCCGGGATTGAAGTGAATCGCGTTGAGGGACTAAAGGACACATGTCGTATCGTTTAGCTTAGATGTTCCGGCAACGGTTATGCGCAGCCGATCCGTTTCCCCCATCGAATCATTCCTTCCTGATCGCCTACAAACAGTAGTCGGCAGGGTTGCGAGCGGGTGAGTGGCAGGAGTCCGTATTCATCCGCTTGGCCCGGCATCCGATCGATCGTCATGTCCCACATCATTTCCGTCTGTCCATCGGTAAGCTCTAGTGCATGGAGATTCGGCGGTCCAAGTTCGTAGTAGAGAGCCTCTTTTGACTTACGAATCCAGCGTGCGATGACGTCATCCCACGAGTCGTAAATACCCGATACGCCCGGCTGGGACGTGGAAGCACAGGATACCAACGGGGAGCATTGAGAGGACAAGTACGTGATGCCGCACTACAGAGAAGATTCGATACAGCAGCATGTTACTTGTGTTCGGGTAGCCCACGGACGACCAATAAGAGCACGCTGAGAAATCCGTCGTACGGGACGTATGCCCTCGACCTAGACGTTAGAAAGGATATCGATGACTATAAGCACGTCGCGACGATGACTCCGTGAACGGAGCCGCTACTGATGTCGTCCCGGTTCTTGGTCTGCGCAGCCATGCTATCAGCCGCGACCATGTCGGGAACGTGTTCTCTATCGCCGGCCCAATCCGAATGATCCGGATGAGCGTCAAGAGGACGAGCCGGCAAATCTTCCACGTATTGCTGGAATCATGCACTCTCAATCCCCTCGTGAGAGCGTCATCGCAGCCTGCCGTCGATAATCCGAAAATACCTAGACTGCATGGCGTGTGCGACCTCAAGGATGCTGTAATCCTCTCTGTCCGCGTCCGCTATCGATACCCCTTCATCTTCTCACGGCTTTCGGAGAGCAGGTCTTCCATCTCTTTCATCTGTTTCTGTCTCGTGTTCTGCAGCACCTGATCCATGTCATACGGGTGGGGTTCGGTTTTGATCTGTGGGGCAGTGGCGACCGGAGGCTTCATCGCAGGGGTTGACGTGGCTGCCGGGGTTTGAGGAGGAGCGGTCACAGCGGCTTGGCGTTCCGCCGATCTTGGAGTGGGAGCCGCGTCGGCATAGGCGATGTCGACCCCGTGTTGTTTCAACCATTCCCGGGCGACATTGGACTCGACCGCAAAGTTAACACTCATGATCGGTGTGCCGTCTTTTGCGACACGCGCCATGGCCGTGTTGATGCCGATCATCTGTCCGTGACGATCGAGTAACGGGCCGCCTGAATTGCCGCGGTTGAGTCCGGTATCGGTTTGAAAGACATGTTTGCCGGCCGTGCCATTGAAGTCTTCGAATTGAGCACTGATCAAACCGGCGGTCAGCGTCCACATGCCTCCCTGCTCGGGATGGCCGATGGCGAGCACGCGATCGCCGATGCGGACGGCGCCGGGATCTCCAAAGCTGATGGCAGGGAGCACGGGTGCGTGTTCGACCTGCAGCAAGGCCAAATCCAACGACTCGTTGCTGACGAGCACCCGAGCAGCGAAGCGTCGGGCCAAATCTGTTTTGGCGTTGCCGGTGACACGTTCCGGCTTTAAGAAAATCGAGATCTGTGAGTAGGGGCGATGATCCGTTGGATCGACAACCACATGGGCATTCGTCAGAATCAAACCGTCGGCACGGATGATCGAGCCGGTTCCGCCCACGCCGGTGCCGTGATCGGGCGTGGCGACGACGAAGACCACGGTGGGGGCAAGACGCTCGTAAATCTGTTGAGGCGTGGGATCAGCGGGTTGAGCTAGGCTAGTGGTCGGGACGGGAAAGAAGAAAGCAAGAAGGGTGACGACGACAAGCAGTGGCATAGGAACTCCCCGGTTTCCGCAAGTCTACCGACGAAGGATCGTAGTCGTCTACTGCCTAGCCAAAGCGTAGTGCGCTTGTGGGCAGGGATTCAGCCCTCAAGGCGCGACGGGATGCCCGAACAAGGTCGTCGCTGTCACATGTGTGACGGTAATCGGAACAAGCGCTCCCGGCTGGAGGGCCGCCGTGCCCTTGTCCCAGACGACGGTAATGCCGCCATCTGTTTTTCCCATCCACTGCGATGAGGATTTCTTGGCATCGCCTTCGACGAGGACGGGAAAGGTCTGACCGACTGCGTCGAGATTGTGTTGCAGGGAGATGGCCTTGAGGCGGTCAACGAGCCGGTTCAGCCGGTCGGTCTTGCTCTCTTCCGGTACATCGTCCGGGTACTTGCGTCCGGCAATGGTATTCTTGCGTTGCGAATACTTGAAGACGTACCCCATATGATAGCCGACCTCGTCCACCACGCGAACGGTGTCCATGAATTCGTCTTCAGTCTCCGTACAAAAGCCGCAGATGATATCGGTGGTCAGTACGATATCGGAGCGACGACGGCGGATGTCCTCCACCAGCGCAAGATACTCGTTCCGTGTGTACGTTCGATCCATCAGAGCCAAGATTCGGTCGTTACCGGACTGGAGCGGCAGATGGATATGCTTGCAGATCTTCGGATGGTCGGCGACCGCATCCAACAGAGCAGGCGGAAAGTCTTTGGGGTGCGGCGACGTGAACCGAACCCGTTCGATGCCCGGGACATCAGCCACCGCAGTGATCAGGCGCGCGAAATCCCAATTGTCAGCGCGATAGGAATTGACGTTCTGTCCCAGCAGGGTGATCTGTTTGTAGCCGTGAGCTGCAAGATGTTCGGCTTCGCGAATGATTCCCTGCGGATTGCGCGATCGCTCGCGTCCTCGCGTGTACGGGACGACGCAAAAGGTACAAAAGTTGTCGCAGCCGCGCATGACGGCGATCCATCCATTCAGGCCATCCAGCCGTTCGGGAAGAATATCGTCATAGGTTTCATATTCGGACAGATCGACCGAGACCCCTTTTCGGGTGAGGCCTCGTTCCTGCGATTCGATGGCTTGTGTGATCAGAGCGGGAAGGCGGCGATACCCGTCCGGGCCGACCAACACGTCCACGATGGATTTCGCCTCGATGAGGTCCTGCTTGAGATTCTGCGCCATGCATCCGAGCACACCGACGACAAGATTGCGCTGTCGTTTCAGCGGGTGGAGACGCGCCAGGTGTCCGTAGACTTTCGTGTGGGCGTTTTCGCGAATGGCACAGGTATTGAGTAGGACGACGTCCGCAGTTTCCTTATCGTCTGTAAAAGCAAACCCGGAGGTTTTCAGCAGCGATCGCACGAGCTCGGTATCATATTCATTCATCTGGCAGCCGAACGTTTCAATATGCACGCGGTAGGCACGGCCGTTGCCGGGAGCCAGAGCGTTCGGAATCGGGGACACGCTGGATGGCGGAACTACCTGATGGCACGAAGAGGACGGCGTGTCGATTACGACCAGTTCGGAAGACTTCATGCCACGCATTCTCCCACAGCCAGTTCATCCATGGCGCCGGTAATCGTGACTGTGCGGATGTCGTTTCGCAAATCACCCGGGCTGGCCACACCGACCCGCAAATAGTTGTGAGTAAGACCTGTCCAAAGCCCTTTGTCCTGTCCTTCAAAGAGCACGTCGAGGCTCCGTCCAGTATAGCCTTGGGCAAATGCCAAGCGTTTGGATCGAGACAGGACCGATAGGCTACGGCATCGAGCCCTGATGGTTGAGGGAGGGGGCACCGGCTTCATGCGGGTGGCCGCGGTGCCCGGGCGCTTGGAAAATCCGAACACGTGAAAGTAGGCGAAGGGAAGGTCTCGCGCCATCGCAACGGTGTTTGCAAACTCGGGCTCGCCTTCGCCCGGAAAGCCAACCAGAAGATCGGTGCCGAGGCCAAGATCTGAAACGCGTACCACGGCACGCTGGATCAAATCACTATAGTCCTTGATGCTGTATTGGCGATTCATGGCTTGTAGAATCCCGTCGTTCCCGCTCTGTAGCGGAATATGCAGATAGCGGCAGAGCTTGCGGGATGTCGCCATGTAGTCAAGCAGCTCGTCGGTAACCGTGGTCGGTTCAATAGAGGAAATGCGGATGCGATCGACTCCGGCAATGGTCTCCAGCCGTGTAATCAAATCCACCAACGATCGGCCATGATCGTTGTAGCGTCCGATATTCACACCGGTCAGCACGAGTTCACGGTGGCCTCGTGCCGCCAGGGCGTCCGCCTCTCTGATCACATCGTCGAATTGCCGGCTCCGTTCGTGTCCGCGCGCGAAGGGAATAATGCAGAAGGAGCACATGAAATTGCAGCCGTCCTGAATCTTGAGGTTAGCGCGGACGGACGTATAGTCACCGACGCCGGACATGACAAAGTCCTCACGGTCGATCGTGCGTGTATGCAGGAGTTCGGGAGCGGGCTGTTTGCACAACGTGTCGCGCGCCGGAAGATAGTCTGGAAGATTCATCTTGTATTGTCCGCCTACGATAAGATCGATGCCCGGGATTTGACGCAACGCGTGCGCTCCCGTCTGCGCATAGCAGCCAGTGACCGCCACGAAGGCGTGAGGGGAGAGCCGGAGCGTTCGGCGGATTTCGTAGCGACAGACGCGCTCCGCTTCATCGGTCACCGAGCAGGTGTTCAAGACGAACAAATCGGTCGGCTCACCGTGTGCCACGACGTCATAGCCCTGCGCCTTCAGCCGATCGGCAAGGACCGCCGTTTCCGCTTGGTTCAAGCGACAGCCGATCGTATGTAGTGATACGCGCATGGCCGGCATTATAGGAGACGCTTTGCGATCATCGCAAGGGAAGGCGGCGGTCTTCGACGCGTGCGTCCCACGCCGGCCGATTGACAGGATTTTCGGAGCCCTATATGATCCGTTTTACATGCCCACCATGTTTTGAGGTGTCGAATGCGACGAAGAGCCTGCTTTTTGCTCCTAGCCGTTTCCCTCATCGCGGCCTTTTCTTCCGACCTCGGTTTCGCGCGGGAATCGCTTCCGGTGGAGCCCGATGAGAACTCTCGACTGGATGAGCAATATGACCATGAATCCCGAATGCTCTATATGCTGTATTCGCTGAAAGGGAACGGCGAAGTGGACTATGTCACCGCACGGTCGGTGCAAGACTATTCCCGCAGCGCGTACGGGAATCCCGTCTACTACACCGAACGCTTTCCTATCCTCTACTACTGGAACCACACGATGTGGAACGATCCGGAGATGGACGGCGTGAATGGCAACGAACGGGTGTATCAGGAGAACATCGATTTCGATGCGACGCGCTTCAAACCGTGCACATTCAACGGCCAGCGTTGTTGAGCACACACAACGAAGCACGCTTTTCCTTCACTCATCTTTCCTTTTCTCCTTATCCTCCAACTATCCTGCGGCGAACAGCGGTGTTTCTTCACCATAAGGGAGCCGTAGGCTTTAATGGCACTGTCTGAATCATTGGCTCGCTTCAGGAATCGCCGGATCGCCGTGATGTTGCCGTTAGGATTTGCATCTGGGCTTCCGCTCGCCCTCACCGCCGGCACCTTGCAAGCGTGGCTGACAGTCGTGAACGTCGACCTTCGCACCATTGGCCTCTTCACGCTTGTCGGGATGCCCTATACGTTGAAATTTCTCTGGGCACCGATCATGGATCGCTTTGTTCCACCATGGCTGGGGCGTCGCCGCGGGTGGATGATTGTCACGCAACTCGCCCTTGTGGCAGCCATTGCGGCGATGGCTCTCGTTGACCCGACGCAGACGCCGCTGCTCTTAGCGGGTCTCGTGTTGCTGATCGCCATGACATCCGCCTCCCAAGATATCGTCTTCGACGCGTATCGCACGGATGTGCTGAAGCCGCCTGAGCGCGGCTTTGGCGCCGCCGTGTCCGTCACCGGTTATCGGATCGCCATGTTGGTCTCCGGAGCCGGCGCCCTTATCCTGTCGACCTATCTCGGTTGGTCGGAGACCTATGTGCTGATCGCCGCGCTCATGCTCATCGGCGTAGGTGCCACACTCCTCAGCCCCGAGCCGGCGTCCCCCGCCAACATCCCGCGCACGTTTGCTGAAGCCGTCTGGCAGCCGATCCAGGAATTCTTCTCCCGTTCATCCGCGTTGATTCTCCTGTCGCTCATCGTGCTCTACAAATTAGGCGATGCGTTTGCCGGGTCGTTGACCACGGCCTTTCTGATTCGCGGAATGGGCTTCGAGGCGGCTGAGGTCGGAGTAGTGAATAAAGGGTTGGGGATGGTGGCAACCATTGTCGGTGCATTAGCCGGTGGGGCATGGATGGCGCGCATGGGCCTCTTCCGATCGTTGCTGATCTTCGGTTCCCTGCAAGCCGTGTCGAACCTGTCGTTCATGCTGCTGGCGTGGGCCGGGAAGAGCTATCCGATCATGGTAACCGCGGTAGCATTCGAAAATTTGGCGGGAGGGATGGGCACCGCGGCCTTCGTGGCCCTCATGATGTCGTTGTGCGATCACCGCTATACGGCGACCCAATATGCCTTGTTATCGGCGATGGCGGCGTTGGGTCGCGTGTTCGTCGGGCCACCGTCAGGCTATGTCGTCGAAGCGGTCGGCTGGGTCTCGTTTTTCTTCATCACGTTTCTCGCGGCGCTACCCGGCCTCTGGTTGTTGTGGCGGCTCCGAGAGTATTTTACCACCGGCCGATCCCAGGCACTGAAAGACGAATCGCCGCTCCAAACCGAACCGGCATAGCGAATGTCCAAAAATCCTTTTACAGCATAAGGTTCCCGTTGTTTTTAGATCGACGAAGAGATGACTGCAACAAGATGCAGGATGTTCAACATGGCCATCTATTCCGATCCGCGCTCTCAGGCGCTCCAACACGGCCTCCTTCCCAAGCAAGGCAGCAGGCGAAGCAAGCGCCGGAGGCGTACCCTACCTCACCCGCCACGCCAAGCGCGACAAGATGCGCTTATCTTCCCGGGGGGTATGTGGAGGACGCTTGCGAGACGGGAACAAAGCCTGGGAAAGGGCGCGCCTGGGGTGGGGTGGGTGTAATGTGGGTTTTTCAACATCCTGTTTTACCGTTTGATTCGCCGTTGCATCGCTAACACGAACAGCATCAATGCCGGCAGAGGCGCGAAGAGAAACGGCACGGCCCATATGGCGAGATTCTTCCCGCGGACACGTGCCTGGTCGAACATCCAGACGCCAACCCAGATGATCAGACCGATGTAGTTTAAGATGATCCACCGTGTGGTGTGCATCTTCAAGCTGCTCGGGTCGCTGGGGGGAATCTCGAAGATAAACAGGACGAGCAGAATGGTAAATGCGCTCAATAACCCAATAACCAGTCGCTTGCTCCAAACGTACATGGCACCTCCTTTACGAGTAATCGATGGACTGCATGGGGCGGAACATAGGCGAGCGGTTACGTCATTGTCAACGCGCGCAGCGAGAGCTGTCAGCATTCAGCTATCAGCCGTCAGCTTCGAATTCCGAGAGAGCGGTAGAGTTAACTACTGCAAGAAGCTATCAATCGTTAACTTTCAGCACTCAGTGTCTGCGCAGACGTGATTACCGAAAAGAAGTGGTGGTTATTTTCTTGCCATGCTGCTTCGGCCCCGAGGGGTCCGGGAGAGCTGAAAGGTGAGAGCTGAATGCTAACAGCTTTAGGAACACAACTAATCATTGGGTCAACAGAGTGACCATGAGTAATCGTGCATTAATCGTCCTGGTCGGCTTGTTGGGCGTGTGCGTCGCCTTGGCGGCGACGAATCCCACCTCGAGCCAGTACGGTCGCTTCCTGGAAACGCAATTGACCCAGGCTCTGGCGCGCATGAACCCTGATGAAGGCACTTCACAGCAAAGGATCATGCGTGATATTCTGGCAACCCAAGGTAAGAAAGTAATCGAATCGTTAATTCGTTCGAATACCGCCCGCCGTGATTACGGACTGTTCAGCGTGTTCACCACGCGAGTCAAGCAAGTCGAAGTGGTCGTGATCGGGGTCGGTACTCAGTTCATTCCGCTCGAAAGCCAGGAAGACCTGATAAAAAAATTAGGCCGATTGATGCTCTAGACGAAAAAGCGACGCAAAAACCTCTCTCCCGTCCTACAATTTCTGTTGATAACTCCCATTGAAATTGCCCCGCCTCCGCTCCCTGAGCGCTGATTTGTTTATCCACAGGCTTTCCCCTGGATTCACCGGTAGACCACAATATTTAGCGTTGACAAAATATCCGAATAGCTATATCTAGTCGTTCACCTGAAATTGAAGCCCAAACCGCCTACCCATTCAATGACCGATTTTGCACGCCACCAACAGGAGGGATTGACGTGAGGATTGAACGCCGGTTCACGCGGAAAGGTCACAGTCCCTACGAAGGCATTACGTTCGTCAAGCGTTCTTCTGAAATCAAGAATCCTGACGGTTCGACAGTCTTCAAATTAGACAATATCGACGTTCCGGAACAGTGGTCGCAACTGGCGATCGACATCCTGGCGCAAAAGTATTTCCGCAAGGCCGGCATCCCGCAAGTTGATGCCAATGGGGCGCCTTTGATCGGGAGCAATGGAAAACCGGTGCTTGGGGGAGAGCGCGATGCCCGCCAAGTCTTCCACCGGTTGGCCGGATGCTGGATGCACTGGGGAAAGAGCCATTCCTATTTCAACACGGACGAGGATGCGCAGGCGTACTACGACGAAATGTGTCACATGCTGGCCCGGCAGATGGCCGCGCCCAATTCACCACAGTGGTTCAACACCGGACTGCATTTTGCGTACGGCCTGTCCGGTCCGGCGCAAGGCCATTATTACGTCGATCCCATGAGCCGCGAGATGGTCAAGGCCACCAACGCGTTCGAGCACCCGCAACCTCATGCATGTTTTATCCAATCCGTCGACGATGATCTCGTGAATGACGGTGGGATCATGGATCTCTGGACCCGCGAAGCGCGTTTGTTCAAGTATGGCTCGGGAACCGGGACCAACTTTTCCAGGTTGCGCGGCGATGCAGAGCCCCTCTCCGGTGGAGGCCGGTCCTCCGGGCTCATGTCGTTTCTGCGGATCGGCGATCGCGCGGCCGGTGCGATCAAGTCGGGGGGCACGACACGGCGCGCGGCGAAAATGGTCTGCCTCGATCTGGATCACCCGGATATCGAAGAGTTCATCGACTGGAAGGTCATCGAGGAGCAGAAGGTGGCCGCGATGGTCACGGGCTCGAAGATTTGTGCACAACGGCTCAATGCGGTGCTGAAGGCCTGCCATGTGCCGGATGGCAATGGGGGCATGAAGGCCGACACCGACCTGCGCACCAATCCAGAATTGAGAAAAGCCATCAGGGAGGCACGCCAGAGTTCAGTGCCGGAACCCTACATCCAACGGATGTTCTCGTACGCCAAAGAAGGGTTCACGCATTTTGATTTTCACGAATACGACACGAACTGGGACGGCAAGGCCTATCAGACGGTCTCCGGTCAGAATTCGAATAACAGCGTGCGCATGCCCAATAGTTTTTTCGACGTGCTCGACAAAGATGGCGACTGGCCGTTGACGCGCCGTGTCGACGGGAAAATCGTCAAGACAGTCAAGGCGCGCGAACTTTGGGACAAGATTGCCTGGGCAGCTTGGATTTGCGCCGATCCCGGCACGCAGTACGATACGACGATCAATGAGTGGCACACCTGCCCCGAGGATGGGCGTATCAATGCGTCAAATCCATGCGTCACCGGCGACACCCTGGTTGCCACTGCCAATGGCTGGCAACGGATCGACGAATTAGTCGGCAAGACTGCGGAGGTAATCGGATCGGATGGGCAACCACACACGGTTACGAACATCTTCCCGACGGGCCGAAAGCCCATCATGCTCCTGAGCACGCAATCCGGGTATCAGGTCCGGATTACCGGAGACCATCGTGTCTTGACGGCCGGACGAGGCGACATTGCAGTCAAGAATCTCACGTCTCTGGATCGAGTGTTTCTACAGGGCCCTGGCTTCGGCGATCAAACGTTGCCGGCGGAATCTGCTTTCGGCGTCGGAGTGGCGATCAGCGATCTCTGTTTTACCCGGTCGATCCAGCGTGAGAACCATGAAGAACTCATGATTCTCGTCATGCCGATCAAGGACGCCGATCTGCTCGCCTGTGTCGCCGCCGGCGTGAATGTCCACCAATCGGTCCTCGTGGCCGCCGGAGGCGCCGGTTCAATTGGTACGAGGGACACTGCGGTCGTGACCCGGGGAATGACGACCGCCCGTCTGGAAGTCGAGGCGCGATGCGCCATCGATCTGTTTCACCAGTTGACAGTGCTGGAGGAAGGTCTTGAACGGAAGCGATTTGCCCCGGCGGTCTATGAGCTCGACCGACCGGCGCTTGCCGCGCTCTTGCGCGGCCTCTTCACGGCCGATGGCACCGTTCAGGATGGCGCGGAAATCGTCCTCAGTTCGTGCTCGAAGGATCTGCTGCACCAAGTCCAACTGCTCTTGTTGTCGTTTGGGATCAAGTCGACGCTCGAGCACAATCACAAGAACGGCCTCGCAGCCATTCTCTCCGGCGAGGCCGATCCGCGGGATTACCGGATCGACGATGTCAGTGTCCTGAAAATCAGCGGGGCGTCCCGGAGACTATTCGAACGCGAGATTGGATTCGATCCGGACAGTGCCAAGGCGGCGGCGTTGGCTCATCTCAATGGGCAGATGACGGACGATCATGAAGAATTGACGGACGCGGTCGCTTCCATCGAACCGGCCGGCGAAGAAGACGTGTTCGATTTGACCGAGCAGGCAACACATCACTTCGTGGCCTCGGGGCTTGTCGTGCATAACTGTTCCGAGTATATGTTCCTTGACGATACTGCGTGCAATTTGGCCTCATTGAATCTCAACCAGTTCTACACATCTGACGGCACGTTCAATCTCGATGACTTCCGGCACGCCGTGCGCCTTTGGACGATCACCTTGGAAATCAGCGTCCTCATGGCGTCTTTCCCGAGCCGTGCGATTGCCGAGAAGAGTTTTGTGTACCGCACGCTCGGCCTCGGCTACGCCAACATGGGGACGATATTGATGCGGCTTGGGATTCCGTATGATTCCCCCAGAGGGCTGGCAATCTGCGGGGCGATTACGGCAATCATGACCGGAGAATCCTACGCCACTTCGGCTGAAATGGCGGCGGAACTCGGCCCCTTCGAAGGGTTTGCGCGGAATCGCGAGGCGATGTTGCGCGTCATCAAGAATCATCGGCGGGCGGCTTATCATGTACCAGGAGAAGAATATGAATCACTCACGATCAAACCGAAGGGCATTCAGGCGGATCAATGTCCACCGGATTTGCTGCTCGCGGCACGTCGCGCGTGGGACCGCGCGTTGGAACTCGGGACGGCGTACGGTTACCGGAATGCGCAGACGACGGTCATTGCCCCGACCGGGACAATCGGGCTGGTAATGGATTGCGATACCACCGGAATCGAGCCGGACTTCGCACTCGTGAAGTTCAAAAAGCTGGCCGGTGGCGGTTATTTCAAGATTATCAATCAAAGCTTGCCGCCGGCGCTCAAGACGCTGGGGTACACCGATCCGCAGATTCAGGAGATCGTCACCTACTGTTCGGGTCGAGGCACGCTCAAGGGCGCCCCCTATGTCAATCACACCTCGCTGGAATCAAAAGGATTCGACGGGGCCGCGTTGGATCGGCTGGAGGGCGGATTAGCGCAGGCCTTTGAAATTCAATTTGCCTTCAACAAGTGGTCGCTCGGGGAAGAATTCTGCCGGGAGAAGCTCGGCTTCACCGACGCGCAGATGAATGAACCAAATTTCAACATGCTCAAAGCCCTTGGCTATACCCAGGAAGAAATCGTTGCGGCCAACGATTACTGCTGCGGTACGATGACCGTAGAAGGCGCACCGCATCTCAAGGCGGAGCACTTGCCGGTATTCGACTGTGCCAACCGCTGCGGGCGGACCGGACAGCGGTACATTGCGGTCGATGCACACATTCGCATGATGGCGGCTGCGCAGCCGTTCATCAGCGGAGCCATCAGCAAGACGATCAATATGCCGGCCGATGCGACCATCGAGGACGTGAAAGCGGCGTATCTCCTCTCGTGGCGATGCATGGTCAAGGCGGTCGCACTCTATCGCGACGGTTCGAAACTCAGTCAGCCGCTCAATGCATCCTCGGACTCCGGCGAATTGTCCGATGTGAAGGAGAATCCGGATGTCATGCGGGCGGCCGAGAAGATTACCGAGCGCGTGATGGTGCGGTATCTTGCCAAGCGCCGGCGTATGCCGGATCGGCGAGGGGGTTACACGCAAAAGGCCATCATCGGCGGACACAAGCTGTATCTTCGAACGGGAGATTACGCCGACGGGACGCTGGGCGAAATCTTCCTCGACATGCACAAAGAAGGCGCGGCCTTCCGAAGTTTGATGAACTGTTTTGCGATCGCGATTTCGCTGGGCCTGCAGCACGGCGTGCCGCTGGAAGAATTTGTCGAGGCGTTTGTCTTCACACGGTTCGAGCCGAACGGCCCGGTGAAGTTGAACGACCGCATCAAAATGTCGACATCGATCATCGATTACATCTTCCGCGAACTCGCCATCACCTATTTGGGTCGCCATGATTTGGCGCAGGTGCAGCAGGAAGATCTGCGGATGGATTCGGTCAAGAAAGACGATCAGGACCCCGAATGCGACGACAGTGAACCCGCCGATCCTCAGACGCTGGCGACTCAGGCCATTAACACGGATGTCTTTCCGGCTCGCCGCAGCAACGGAAACGGAAACGGTAACGGACATGGGAATGGCAACGGCAGTGTGCACAAGGTCGAACTAAAACGCGAGACGGTGACCTATACGGCGACGGCGGTTCAGACGGCCCGACTGAAGGGCTATGAAGGCGATCCGTGTGTCGAATGCAAGCAGTTCACGCTTGTTCGTAACGGCACCTGTTTAAAATGCGAGACATGCGGCTCCACGAGCGGCTGTTCGTAGTGTGAAGGGGCAATTCATCCGTTCCCTGGAACAATAGTCGTTCCCTCAAGGGGCAATGGTTGTTCTCTAATGGGGCAACCGTTTTTGAAATGGTGAATTTTGTGCGAGAAGGACCGGCGAGTTCAACCGGTCGAGGCAACACTCGCCTGTAATCTATCCGCCGGGGGGTTCATAGCCCAATATCTTTCTGGGCCGCTGATTCAACGTCCTTGCAATCCTATTGAGCTCGGTTTGCGAATGGGCAGAGAGGTCCGTGCCACCCGGGTAAAAGAAGTCTCTTGGTATTTTTCGTTGGTGCCGCGTTGCCAGGGGCTTTTGGGATCGCAGAAATAGACCTGGGCGTCCGTCGCCAGGGTGAAGATCTTGTGGTCGGCGAGTTCCATGCCTCGATCCCAGGTCAACGATTGACGGAGCCGTTGAGGCAGCCTTCTGACTTGCGTGCTGAGGCCGTCACCACGCTCT
The DNA here is from genome assembly GCF_965152615.1 of Nitrospira sp. Nam74. Lineage (NCBI taxonomy): Bacteria > Pseudomonadati > Nitrospirota > Nitrospiria > Nitrospirales > Nitrospiraceae > Nitrospira > Nitrospira sp. Nam74. The sequence continues at coordinate 1,910,374 of NZ_OZ224220.1, forward strand.
TGGTGTCTTTGCCGTTGACTTTCACGCGCATCGTAAACCTGGAATGCCGCTCGACCAGCGTCGCGATGTGGGTATTGCCGCGTCCGGCCAGGAGGTCGCCCTCCCAATGCCCGGGAACGGCTCGGTCCTCGACCTCCGGGGACCGATTGGCAATCGGGACCCCATTGATAATTTGGCCGCGCCGCAGGCCGCGGATATTGCTGTGTCTCGACTGATGCAACACGCGCTGGGTCCGTAAGTGCTTCTGGAGCTCTTTTTTCAGCCCCCCGCGTCTGAATGAAGAGGGTTCGATAGATCGTCTCGTGAGACACGTGCAGGCTCTCATTGTCCAGATACGTCCGCTTGAGCCAGCCGGCGATCTGTTCCGGAGACCAGTCCAACGCTAGCTTGCTGGCCACTAGACACCGGAGCCGGCCATGGAGCGCGAGGCGACAGGGTTTTGGACGCCGGGCCCGGTCCCAGGCGGTCTCATCCGCCCGGTTCTCCCGATACCGCTGCCGATCGGTGTTTCGCGAGACCTCTCGACTGATTGTTGAAGCCGCACGATGAAGCTCCCGGGCAATCTGACGTAGAGAAATGCCGGCCGCGAGGCCCCGCGAGATCTCCTCGCGCTCGGCCAGCGTGAGCGCCCGGACGGCGCGGTGACGAACTGGCGGCGTTACCCCGCCGTGGAGACGCAATAGCCCGAAAATCGACGCGGGAAATTTGCCGACCGCACGACCAATGTCGCTCAGCGAACCCCCATTTCGCCAGCGACGCCAAATTTCGTCTTTCTGAGCATCCGTCATGCCGGGTCGTCCAACTCGTGCCATCTCACATTCCTCCAAATCTTGGATTAAACCATGTGGTGTTGCACTGACCAGTTGAATCTGCCCTCGCTTTCTAACAACTTCGTGACGTGTTGAGTAAGCGTTAACAACTAGCAAAGGAATGGTCCGAATGATACTACCGTCGTAAGAACTTCATTACGCTTGCAGATGATAGCGGGCATGAATGGTCGGCCAGGGAATGCCCGAGGGATAGAATCAAAGGCAACCGTCAGCAGCATGCCCAAGTTATTCGGGGGATGAGGGGCACGTAGAGTGCGTCGTCGGAAGCCCGGCTGACTTCAGGGACCGCCGTCAACGGTTAAGGGGATTGCGAACGTGTCGACAGCGTGCCACTGGAGAAGGAGAAAATCTAGCAGCGTAAACTCCGCAAGGAGTTGCTGTCTGTCAGTCACTATGCTCTGGAGAGAGTATTGCCTGCAGTGAGAAGGATCAGTACTTCCTGGAAGTCTTCGTTCTACTCATTATGATGGAGGCTTCTATGGCGACCAAGAAAAAGCAGCAGGACGTGGGGCAAGTGCTCTTTGTTGGCATTGATCTTCACCGAAAGAATTGGCATGTCACGGTCAGAACAACGGAGGTAGAACTCTTCCACGGCACGATTCCCGGTCGATGGGATGCGTTGCAGGCCCTCCTCAGTCGTTACCGCCGTGCCGTGCTGCACGTCGTCTACGAGGCGGGATATTTTGGGTACTGGCTTCACGATCGGCTGGTGGCGGTGGGCGCCACCTGTATCGTCACGCCGCCCAGCTTGATTCCTCAGGAGGCGGGCAATCGAGTGAAAACCGATCGGAAGGATAGCCGAAAACTGGCCCTGCTGTTAGCGAAGGGGCTGCTGAAGCAGGTCTGGGTACCAGACGAAGAGGGTCGGATGCACCGACAGGTCATTCGGCGGCGCCGCCAGCTCATTGGCGATCGTGTTCGCACGCAAAATCGCATTAAAGCGGAACTCCGATTCTACGGCATTGAGCTTCCTGAGCCCACAGGGCCATGGACCCGTATTTACCTACAGAACTTACAGCGTCTCCGGTTCTCTACCGCGTGGTTGCAGGACAGTTTTCAACGGCTCTTAGAGGAGTACGAATTCCTCACGGGTCAGATCGTCAAGCAGACCAAATTGCTCCGATCACTCGCAGAAACGGACCGCTATCGATCGCAGGTTCAATGGCTCCGAACCATTCCGGGCATTGGTCTCATTGCGGCGATGGAGTTGCTGTTAGAATTAGGCGACCTGCACCGATTCAGGCACGGCGATCAATTGGCGGCGTATGTTGGGCTGACGCCCTCACAGCACTCCAGTGCGGACAAGGTCCGTATGGGCCGCATTACCCGGTCCGGCAAAAATGCGCTCCGCGGGACGCTCATAGAAGCCGCGTGGCGGTTTCTCACAAAAGATCCCGGGATGCGATCCATTTATGACCGATTGAAACTACGAACAGGTGCGAAGCGCGCTGTGGTCGCTGTGGCCCGTCGTCTGCTCCTGCACGCCAGACGCGTGGTGATCCTCCGGCAGCCGTACCCTGCGTAAGTCCATGGCGCCGAGAAGCCAACTGTGGATTCAGAGGACGGAAGGAGCGTGACTTTATCTGCCTCGTCGGCAGTGACGGGGCGTCTGTCAGTATGCTCCTTCTTCTCATCGATATCCCTCGAATTGATGACCTGTGGTCGGCGTTCCGATCACGAATAGCAGATTGGGAGGGCTTCTCAGGGACCTTGACCTTTGACATAGCAGATGAAGTCTTGAGTTGTATGCTTAGTGGTGAATGTTCTGGGCAGTGAACCGTCAGTATCCAGGTGAGCTAATGAATGCAAAGCAGATGTGGATGGTTAGGGCAGGTGAAGGGTCACGTTTATAACCGAGTTTATAGAAGGATCAAAGATAGCCATTGGATGGGGAGAAATCGGGCCACTACAGAAGGGGGGTTAGCCGGGAGGAAACTAATAAAGCGTGTAAATCAGGTCTGGCCCGCTGACAACAAATTCAAGGCGGCAAACTCAGCCGGACAAGTTTATCGATTCATTAATGAGATCGTGATTGGAGATGAAGGGCGCCACGATTCCTCCCAAGATTGAGATCGGCTATGGCACTGAAGCGGACAAGCAGCGCTTTACCGTGACCGAGCCTGGAATCGTGACCATCCCGAAAGGTGCAAAACTGTCAGAGTAACGCCCCGAAGAGCCGGGCTGACTCATTCACCAGGCTTCCACGACGGGTCGCTCGATGGCCTCTCGGCCATGATTCCGAGCGAGATCCCGGACTTCTATCAAGACTTTCGGCCGACCACCGGGATTGCCACTCTGACCGGGTTTCCATGATGTTGACGGGTTACTCACAGGGCGAGCTTATTAAAGGCGTCTAAGGCAGCGACCTTGTAACATTCGGCCAGCGTAGGATAGTTGAAGACGGTCCGTAAGAAATATTGCAGCCCGCCTTTCAATTCCAGCACAGCTTGTCCAATATGGATGAGTTCTGTGGCATTCGTCCCGACGGCATGGACGCCCAGAAGCCGTTGGTCATCTCGATGGACGAGTAACTTGAGAAATCCGCTGTCATCGCCGAGGATTTGCCCGCGAGCAATCTCCCGGTATCGCGCGATGCCGGTTTCATATGGGATCTTCTTCTGCGTCAACTCATATTCCGGGGCGCCGATCGCTGAGATTTCCGGAATGGCATAGATACCGATGGGCAGGTACTCTGCCATCGGCTCTATTTCAACACCGAAGGCATAACACGCCGCCAGTCGACCCTGCAAAAATGATGTCGAGGCCAGGCTTGGATAGCCGATGACGTCTCCCGCGGCAAAAATATGCGGCACGTCGGTCCGAAACTGCTGATTGACGTTCAGTCGACCGCGGGCATCCGCTTTCAACCCGGCTGCCTCCAGGTTTAGCCGCTCGGTGGCTCCGATTCGCCCAACTGAAAACAAGACCTGATCGGAAAGCAGGCGTTTGCCAGACTCCAAGTGCACCACGACTTGCGGCACCGTACCGGTCGTCACCGCGAGCGTCTCGACTGCCTCGCCTAAGCGAAAGTGGACATTCCGGAGCCTCATTTGGTGCATCAGTTCGTCCACGACTTCACCATCGAGGAATTCCAACAGTCGTTCGCGCTTATCGACGAGAGTGACCTCGATTTGGAGCGCCGCAAACATCGAAGCATATTCGATTCCGATAATCCCCCCGCCGATGACCACCATCTTTTTGGGCAAATGCTTCAGCCGGACGATATCGTCGCTCGTTAGAATGAGATTTCCGTCCACCGGCACCCCGCGCGGTGGGGCCGGTACCGTGCCAACGGCAACGACAATGTAATCGGCCGTCAGGATGCGCTGGCCGTCATCCGACGTAATCAGCAGGGTATGAGCATCTGTAAACGATGCCTCTCCGACCATCCGATGAATCTCATTTCGCCAGAGCTGATTTTCGACCACATGCGTTTCCCGTTGCACCACCATCTCGACCCGCTCAAGGAGATCGGCCGCCGTGACATGATTTGTTGCGACGGGATGCCACGATTGCCCGAACTGGCCATGCGGGTGCGAAAAAGAAAGAACTGCTTCCCGGAACGTCTTACTTGGGATAGTCCCAGTATCTAGGCAGACACCCCCCATAGAGGGACGTTTTTCCACGACGGCAATCCGTTTCCCGAGCTTGGCGCCCTGGACCGCCGCCCGCTGGCCTGCCGGACCGCTGCCGATGCAGATCAGATCAAAATGAGCTCTTTCATCCACTAGAATCCTCGTTGCAGATACAAATTGAATTCGAGGATGCCATACGAAATCGTCACTGTAACGAGGGCCCAGGAGACGGACCGAATATCCGTCCGTTGCGATCTGAGTTATTCGTGAATCCCGGCAGCGAAGATCGAAGTCCACCGCGGCTCTTCACAAGTGAGAGCCACGCAGGCCGATTTGCGGTCCATGAAGGAGTCCGGACGAAAAAAGCCCTCCCGCTGAGAGGATCGGTTGCTGTAGTGAGTGTTCATGAATATCGCCGAACACGTGAGTCTCATGGACCGTGCCGTCTTACGTCGACGGCTGCATGGTGTGCGTCTGCGGTACGAGGGCGTTCAGGGGTGCTCAGTCGGCGTTGCGAACGCTGGCGGCGGCCCCAGATAACCGGACTCGGAGCCTATAGACGGAGGGTGGAGAGTACGCAAAGCTGAGATCAGGACGTTCGTATGGGAACATACGACTCCCGGCCTCAACCCTCGTGTGAAATCTCCAGTAATCCCATATTGCTGCTCCGACGTTGTCCTGAACAGAAACCGTCTTGACGAGCGGGATCGTCCCAGTGAGCATACCCTGCTCACATCCGTGACTACATCACAGGTCGACACGCACCCGAGCGACTTTTCCGAGAATCGTATCGTGCTCTGTTAACGGCGCGTCGGCATAGTGGGGACTCAAGGCATGAAGCACAGTTTGATTTCCAAGGACTTTGATCTGTCTAAGCACCACTTGCGCGGGATTCCCCCTTTTCACAAGAACGTATTGGTCAGCCTCCCAATCTATCCCCGGCTGGACGAAGATCTCCTTGCCGGTTTGAAACAGCGGCTCCATGGAGTCATCCGGTATGCAGACTGCGAACACCTGGTCGCCGGGCACATCAGTTTCGACCATCTCCTCTGAGCCATCAGGTCCTTTTCCTTCGAGGACTTGAGACCATAACAAGAGCGGCACAAGTCGGCGATTGACCACCTCATGGTCGGGATGGGGCGGCAAAAATGGACTGACAGTGGGCGACTGGAGCAGCTCGCCAAATCGGAGCGTGTCTTCGCTCATCTTGAAGTATGCTTTGAGCTTGTCCCATGTCACTTCATCGTCGGGTGCCTGTCCATTGAGGATGCTCTCCAGCGTCCGCACTGGGATGCCAATGGCCTCGGCCAGCTGAGCCTCCGATAGCCCCTCAGACAGTTCCTTTAGTATGAGTCGGTCCACGGCCATAGTGATATTCTACCCCATCAATGGACCGTTGCGCTGCTCATGGACGCCACACTTTGCACAGTGAGCCTTCGGAATTTCCGATCTTCCGTACGTCGTCCGCATAATACATGCGGTGGAGCAGCTGTCGAGAAAAGAATCCATACTGCCTCTTCAAAGGAAGGCGGGGAGGCCTATTATTTTGAAACATGCCCCAAAACGCGATAAGGAGAAGGATCGTTCTTGTGTCGGGGACAGGCTTGCAAACATGCCCTCAAGCCGAAACCTCTAGCACTAAGGCGTCTCCTTATTCGAGAGGCACTACTCCCTGATTGATCATCAGCGGCCCGATTTCCCAAGCGCAATTAACATTGACGGACCTACTGCCTACCCAGATTGTGATTGAAGCATCGCACCACGGCGTCATTGGTGTTTGGGAAACAGTTCTGATTAGTATTGGTGTAGAGGCAATGTTGCATGGATGCTAAAAATTGGGGCAGCGCCGGAGTAAAGACGTTAGGCCCGGCTTATGTCTCAACTCTTGTTCTGCACATTCCGAACGAGCGCCTGGCCCGATTTGGCTCACATTGACGTACTGAACGGTACCTGCTGCTGAACGCCTTGCCGCAGTTTCTGCAACGTCTGGAGTCCCTGTTGGAAGATCGACATGAACCGAGCGACAACGGTCAAATGCCTCGCTTGGGTCACGGAATCCGCCGGCTCCTTCGCGTGTGCGGCCTCTTCCATGGCGACTTTGTGCGCCGTCGCTAACTGGTGCGCCAACATTTTGTGGTGTAGCGGACGTACCGGGGGACTGTCCGATCGAGTGACGACTCTCGAAGCCCACGTCCGGACGGTGACGGCGGATCAGCAGCCCTTCCCCAGCGAACTTGAGACGTTTCGTGTGGAGTTCGAGGCGTTAGAGGACGAAGGTGAAACGACGGGGGCAACGGGTGCTGACGGAGCTGATGCAAGGGACAGCTGTCGATGAGATGCAGGCGCAACAACATCGGAACTTCTTCGCGTCGGCGGCATGGCTGTCCGGCTTGGCGCGACAGAATTCAGGAGACCGCATACGCCGCTAAGGTCGGCTGATCGCGTGAGGCGGTATGGCGCTGACGCCGAGAAGACTTTAATCTTCACCATCTCATCGACACCGAGTTAAGGCCGTCGTCACTGCTTCGGGCTCGGTGGGGGATCGAGAGCCCTCGCTCGAATGACGGCGAGGGGAATGGTAGAAAGCATCAAAGATGTCCTACTTGCCCTCCGCCCGTGTCCGATATCATCGATGGAGCACGGGTCCGCCGTAGACGCGGCTATATCGTGCCATGGCCCAGATACGTACGAAGCGGGACAAGACTTCAAGTAACAGGGGTGGTGGCTGGTGAGTAAGGCAAGTTACGGCCTCGGCAAGCGAGACATGCCGTAAGCCGATTCGCCCATACTTCCTGATAGAGTGATCCGGCTGCGGAACCGACGCTTCAGTGGAGCCCGCTCTTTGGCAGCGAATCATCCGGGTGAGTATCCCCGACCATAAAATCTCTGTCGACGCGGGTCTGATGGGCCGACGGGATTATTGCGAAGGAGTTTGTGCACAAACCAATTTTGCAGTTCCAGGGATGGTTTCTCTTCCCCTGGGTCCGGCGCCAAGTTACGGAGCCGCGGGCGAGGCGTTCGTACCCTCGGCCCTCCGGTCGTTCAAGGTCGAGGTGAGCGACTGTATCTGAGACGTAAGCGCATTCACCTTGTCATTGAGTTGCTTGAGCATTCTCAAGTTCATGGCTCCTTCATTGATCGTCACCTTCGGTGGCTCTTTGGCAACGGCTTTTGTTGGCGCAGCAGAGCATTTGTCTTTTTTGCTGTCGCAAACCAGGACCTGCCCATCCTTAAACGCGCACAACGAAAGACCACTTTTCGTCGGGGGGAAATACGCCCCGTCCTCGGCCTTGCAGAGTACATCGAGGCCTGTTTTATCAACTGGAGCGGCCGGCTTCGCTTCTACAATGGAAATGGATGCCAAGACAGGCATGCTGAACGCCGCGACTGAAATCGCGGTCTGCACGAAGGCACGACGGAATGTGAGCTTCGTCATCGCTGAACCTTCCTTTCTCTGTCTACACAATGGGCCACCGTACGGCCTCGAAGTCTAGCGATCTCCCGCTGGCACAGTCAATTCTGAATCCACGTGACTGGGCTCAACCTAATTTGGTCCGGCCGGAAATGAGACCGCCTGGCGACCACATGTTGCACTAAATCTTAAGTCGACACCGTTTCAGGCTATGGTGTCCCAAGAGGCGTCTTACTTCGAATGGCATCATAAAATGGCCGACAAGATTTTTGTAGTTCATAAAGTGGCCGTTGGCGTGTAAGTCGGCAAGCTTAACAGCACTGTGATGAGCGTGATGAATTAGCCCACAGCCATAGGCACAAGGTCGTCAATCCTTCATTACTCCCTATACTTAACTTAGCCGCGTGGCCATTTTATGATGTCTTCGAGCGGCCAAGAAATATGTCAAGTCACAGGTTATCTCCTTGGAGCTGCGTTCTCTCTTTCGTTCCTCTGCCTTAGTTCCTTCGTAATGTAATAAGGACATAGACCTGCGCCACGTCGTGATGAGGCTTCAGTACGGAGAGGTTCTATGTCCGCCATTGCGTATGCTTGTTTGGCCGCTACGCTGATTAATCCACATCTCCGTTACGTCTGGGCTGGCGTGGAAAGACTTGGTCCAATGTTTCACTTTGGTTGACATCGGGAGCAGTATAGATTTACTCCCTCCGTATGGTATTTCGGGGTCGCAGGCTGACTTCGAAATAGCGTGCGGCCGTTGAGCCGCGAGGCCCGAGGGGGACAATGACCACAAGATAGGCCTTAACTTGCCATGCTAAGACACGAGCGGCGGCAAGTAGCCATCCGAAGTAGCTTTGCCTGCCTTCGAGATCTCTTCAGAAAGAAGTGACATGCCCTTTGCTCCATCGTGACAGCTATCGGAGTGAACAGGCGTCTGCAGCGTTTGCGCGCTCTAAGAGGCCAGGTTGTGACCGCCGCCCCGAGTGTTGCCGGTCAAGCGCAAGACTAGGTTGTCTCACTCACCTCTCTAGGATGGGAACTGAAAGACGACGTAGTTAACGCGGAGCACTATGCCGTTTTGGCCACGTACGGCGAGATTAGCCGCTATTTCAAGATCTGCAGTTCCACTACCCCGATCTACGTTCACAAATCGATTAACTGAGGCGCTATCGACAGCCCAAAGAGCGTTGTTGACCGTTCCGTCGAAAGCGATACTCGCCAAGGAAACCACGCAGCTGGCACTCGGCGTGGCGCTCGAACCTAAGTTCACCCGTCCAACCGTAAAGGTCAACGTGTCCCGTGTGATGTCTCCGGATCCAGTGCCTTTAAATACACACTCCACGATTCCACTGAGGACCACCATGCCTCCCACGGCAAGCTGGGGAGGAATCGTTGGATTGGGATGCAGTGCGATCACTGTGATGGGCATCGGTTCCTCCAGGTCAGAGCAAGCATTGCCGTTCAGGACGATCAGTGTACTTAGATGCGAGATCCGATAAACTCAATTCTTCGGCTCGCTCTGGGGGCCGGAAAGGTTGACTAAAAAGGGTACCGAACGCGAGCCTTTGCCCCGGTCCCGCTCTCCTGGCCTTCTTAGGCACCATTTAAGAGAGCGCGAAGATTATTGCTCAATATTTCCGTAAATCCACGCCTCATCGCTCATACTCCACCGGTAGTGAATGAGCACCTTACCGGTTTCGTCCCAGCTGTCAGGAGTCGGCCCAGGGCCAGCGAGCGCGAGCACAACATACGCTTGGCCTGGACTGGGTTGTCCTGTGCTACTGACGGCAGAGAGTGGGATGGCCGCTTCGATTCGCCCCGTGGCGGGATCCCATTGAGGCGCGATTCCAGAGAGGGAAGATTGCGGGGACCATGCCCCATTACGGATTACCCAATGGCGGAACAGGTTGTCGTTACTCCGCCGTTCCACCAGAAAACTGACAGGCCGAGGCAATAGTCCCTTGTCGAGGCCCGCGGCCAGGCTGTCCTGAGTCACTTGAGAGATATCTTGAGTGTACACGCGTATCGCAAACAGCGGGTTCTGCTCGAAGACTGGAAGAGAGCCTGCGAGATTATCGATCCTGATATACAGATTTTGCTGATCATTGCACAGGTACACTCGCTTGATCGTTGTCATTGCTTGCGGATCGGCCTGCCATGTCCCAACAAAATAAGGGACGTTCGCCCATTGTGAGCCTTCGCTCAGCGGTTCCGTAATCGCCATCGCCTTAAAGGCCCCTGCATGGTACGACGGCGGAATGATCCGAAGATCATGCTCCTGCTGGTACATCAGGCTCGCCAGCATGAACGCTGATCCCGTGAGCGGCTCACACATGGAGCTGAGGACAGAAGAATGTGAGATGGCAGAGACAGCTTCCCCATGAGGCATATACCCCTTGCCTGAGGTGCTGACAATCCATTGCAATCGACGGAGAGCGTCTGCTTGTTGGCTCGCCAGTATTTCCCACACGGCGACCCAGACACTCATCTGCGGCCAGGGAGGTTCGGGTGCTTCGACCTCATCTCCGGCTGGATCATAGGGTTCGTTATAATAGTACTGGTCGCCTTTGTAGCGGGAGATGCCATACCGATCTTGGACTAAGGTTGTTTTAACAGTATTGACATGGTTCGACGCACGGCCCGATGCTGGATCAATCACACCGAGCGCTAATAGGATATTCGATGAACTATCGAGGCGCCCAAGGATTCCCGTGTCGAAGGTGATCGCACGATTGTAATAGCCTTGCGGATTCCACAAGCCAGGGGGATTCCAGTCAGGACCGCGCTGCAGGGCCGTGAGGATGGGCGCCACCCCGCCTGCATACCAATCACTCAACGCTGTATTGCCTTGAGCTTCCGCCAACTGCTGCATCGCGTAGAGTCCGGCGATATACCAGGCATGTGTAAACACGTTGTGTTCGCAAGGACGCGATCCCGGACAGGTGTCAGTCTCTTCCCAGATACTGTAATCAGGGGCGCTAAAGCCCGTGATCGGGGAGACGTTCTGGACGATCCAGTCGGCTGATCGTCTCAGTGCAGGCCATAAGGCTTGTAGAAATGCAGCGTCTGCCGTCGCCAGATAATGCCGGTACACGCCGTACAGGAATTGGCCGACGCTATCGTATTCCGGTTCGACGAATGACTCTTCGGCGCCGGTCCAGGGATTGTAGATCGTCCCCCATGTGCCGTCAGGATGCTGGACACTGGCCATCCACCTCCAATATTGCTCGGCCTCGCCGGGGTGACCGGTCGCATCGAGCGCCATGGCGGTAATCGCGCCATCTCGCACCCAATTGTGTCGGTATGCGAATGGATTCGTGCTTGCGGGAACGGTTCCCAGTTGAGGATTCTGAATGTTCTTGATGACCAGGAGTGACTTATCGTACAGGTCGTTCACTCCGGCATCAGTCGAGGCGACACGACGTCCCTTGTCACCATTCGAAAGCCAGTTCTTATAGCTAGCCGCGGTTTCATCGAACCAGTAACCCCCTGGCTGGGAGCGCGCCGTGTCGGCTGCCGCGGTCACGGAAGAGACGTCGCCAGCGAGGGCCAGATAGAAATAGAGGCTGGTGCGTTGTCCCGCGGCAAGGAGGACGCGCTTGCAAAAAGCCATGGAGATATCGGCAGCCTTCACCTGGTCATTGTTTTTCAAAGTTCCATCATGGTTAAAACTGTACCAACCTGAGACTGTGGGACTTGTCAGCGTGCTGTCTGCGTCATCGGCGACCTGATAGCCGTCCACGGCTTGAAAGGCGCCCAGAGCCACTGCCACCTCTCCAGAGGCCGCCATATCAGCTATCAAGGCGTTCGTCGCCGCATCATGCCAAGCTGAAATCTGTTGATTCGTGCCGGCCGGAGTGAGATGGACTTGCTCCAGTACGCTCACGACAAGGCTGGTTGGAGTTGGATTCACAAGATCATATCGGACGACTAAGAACGGGCAGTTCGGTACGAGTGCGTAGATCCGACTGAGCCGATATCGCGGCTGGATTACTGCTCCAGCATAAGACAGATAGTTCGTCGTCAATGTACCGGCCATGGTCTCCGCATTCTCGAGCCATCCCTCGGCCTCGAATAGGCGTAATTCCGTGTAGGCGTAAGGACCCTCCTCATCACGAAAGAACCCAGAGTAGTCCACCACCTGATTACGCGCCGCCAAGGAGGGAGAGCCGCCCAAGTAGTGAAGTTCCGTGATGCACGGGCCATGGTACGTAACCTCGGTCTGCGCCAGCTTCGTATTTCGCCAAATGCCGACGATGTCCTTCCAGTTCGAGAGGTAGATTGCAGGGGCAGAGACGACGCTTGGTTCTGTTCGGTCAGCCATCGGACTCAACCCCCTTTTCTTCTTTCATTATGAGATGCCATCCGCGATTCCTTGAACAATTCGGTACACGCCAGTGTTGTGACGCTCCGACAGCAACCCCTTAATGACATACTCTTCTCGTTTCATGGATCCCGAATTCCACTGGCACACAAACGCTGCTCAAAAAGAACGTTGCGAACTGTTGCAAGGTGTAATTACTGCTTTTCACCAAGACCTTTTCTAGTGACCTGTAACAGTTAATTGTGTACTGCTCGTGTGTTCACGGTCGCTATATTTGCACTTCGTCGATTTGCCCATGAGCTTTGGAGCGCAGTAATGTCTGTTAGAGGCCACTAGTAGCGATGTCATCCGTATATTTCTGTCAGCGAATGCGTAATGGAGGTCTTTTAAGTTTCTCTGGAACTGTAGGACCCTGGCGGCGTGCGATTTACCGTTTGGCCGAGGTTTCCTGGAGTTCTGTGCGCCAAGGCTGTTAAGTGATGAGGAAAACCATGGAGTAGGCCCGCATCGATTTGTCTCGATATTTGATGTCCCTAACTGAGCGAGACGCTCCGGCGCCCATGCGTCATCGGCTCTCGATGACCGCCAATGTCGCTCAAAAATGGACCCCTAAACCAAGAAAGACGCCATCGATGCCAGGGTTATGTTCTTTGGCCCCAAAAACATTCAGGCCAAGATCGTCTCCATTGGAATTGTGTTTGTAGCCAATTGAAAAATAATAGCGGTTTAGGACATATCTCAAAAAAAGGCCTAGGTCATACGTGGTTCGTGATTGGTTTGAATCAGGCCCCCCCGGACTCCCGATGACTTCTGTCGCATAGGCGAGTCCGACATTCACAAGAACTTCATAGCGGCCGAATCGGTATCCTGCCACTGCTCCTCCCGCGATCTGGGGCACATGGCCGCCGTCAAGGAGGGCGCCTTTGATGTAGGGGCCAAGTTCGAATACTCCACCGGGCAGGTTGCTGATGGGAAACAAACGGTCCGCAAACAGTTGCACCGTCGTCCTCGCTCGATGAGCGTCACATGTGCCGCAGAGATAATCTGCCCCCACTCGTATTTCGACATCGGTATGCGCTAAATACGGTTTACCAGCTGCGTTGGCTGTCGAAGTTATCGTCATGAGGAGAATCGCAGCAAAGCACAGGCCGATGCGTCGCATTCCTGCTATTAGAATGCATGAGGCCAGATTGAAGGACTGTTAGAATTACCAGTATTGAAACCGAGCTGAAGACTAACTTCTGGACTTACTTACGACGTGGATTGTGTGTGCTTTACAGCCGATGTCATTACTCCGTAAGAAACAAGTTGTGCGTTTGACACCCGCCTCCACGACCACGTTCAATGGCCGCATGGTTAACAAGAACACCCGTCCAGCGAGAGGGGGCGGACAGAGAGAGAAATATGGCCGAGATTGCTTCCGAAAGCCGACGCGACGGCGCTCTAGCATGCTGGCACCTGCTCCGTTGCGTGCTCCACCACTATCGTGGGTGCGCCTCTCGTCTGATAAGGCGACGCAACGATTGGCACCTTTGAACAGCGGTTGGCCGCATCCACACATTTCCGTCGTCATCCCAGCGCCCCTCTAGAAAAACACGCACGGTTGTTTGAACCGTGCTCTTTCCCCTAGACGGCTAACCCTTCAAATGGCTGTAAAGCCAGGGCTGTAGACCAATTTCCGCCGTTGCCCGTTCTCCTCATTTGCCAGCCTGATGTCGTTGCAGGGACTGCCAATAGGCGCGCAATCAACGCCGGTCGTGTCCTGCTCCAGGACGCGTCGTGCTGGAAGGGGTTTCGCTGAGGAAGTTTTATAGATGGAGTTGATTGGAAATCAATGAAATGGAGAAGAGCCGAAAACATCTTTCCCTAGTGCTTCAAGGATCAGTCTCAGTAATCACTACGGCAGCTAATCGCCGTTTCTGTCGCGGCCTTCTTTGCCGCGATGCCCACGGTACTCCTCTTCCGACAGTGATTCCATAATACCAAGAAGTATCTAACGTGTGAGGGAGGTAAGGATGAAGACTGAGCCAAGCCAGATGGTCGTACTCATGCTCGGTATGACCGCGATCCTGATCACCGGCTGCGGCAACTTTAAAAGTAAATGGGGCTGTAAGGGGCTATCCGGAAGCGAGTTCATGTTTGCCGGCCACGGAGGTCTACGACCGGCGGCACGAAGAGCTGGTCCATATGAAGGCGGATGGTAGCCACCAGGAAGAGATGAGCCTTGCTCCATCCCGGCACGCCGGCTTTAGTGGGCAGACCGGCATCGCCGGCCAAGCGGAAGTGCAATTAGGACGACCGATTGTCACCGCGCCGGAAGTGGGTGACTCCGCCACAGACTGGCTTAACCGCAGCCGCGGTCAAAGGGTTGACCGGGTTGTATGCGATGGATTTGCCGGAAGGCACCACGATCCAAGCGGCCATTCATGGCTCGCCGGTGATCGAACCGATCTTGGACCACTATGTGGGGCTCCGCAACGTGACCGGGCAGCAGTCCATTCCGTCTCGGGACGCGCAGCGTATGCAAGCTTTATCCGCGCGCGCGACACGCGTCTCATTACGAGTACGGGTCTGCGCCCGCGCGACTGTAACGTCTACTTTAGTGTGACGCTGCCCTTAGAGCAGGAAGCGCCGCAGGGAATGCCCTTGCATCTCGTGTACGAAAAATTCAACGGCATTGAAAAACTGTTTCAGACCTGTGGCTTCCCCGCTCGGCGCCTGATCGCTAATGATCTGCTCTGTCTGCTGCATACCCTCCTCAATCCGAGCCACACCTGGGAGCAACGGCCGGTCACGTACGATCCCACCCGGCTGCTCAAACAGCACGCCATCCGCTACGACAGCGCTCTGCCAAGTGAGCGACCGCGCGATCTATCTCGATCAACAGTTAGTTTCGTTATAAAATCTCTTCCAACCCTCATCTCTCTTAAGACACTTTACGATCATCTCGACCACAGCTTTGCCTGGTTTTGATCCAGGATCACCAGTAGCCAGTTAGCGAAATCTAGCGCAAGTTGAAGCTGAGCACTTGTGTCCGGATTCATTGCTGCGAGCACTTCGTGTTTTGCAATAAAATGCGCAAGTTGAGCTCCCGCCAGAATGATCACACCATAGTTTGCACGCCCAATACCGGTATTGGGTAAGTCCTATCGTTCCACCGCAACGCGGCAATTGACTGCCATCTCAATCCATGCCGCCCATGCGTCCAGCACTTCAGCTCTCACTTCCGCGTATGGGCCGACACATGGAAGGCTGGATTCACTTTTATGATCGGGATAGGTCTAGGTCGGGCATCGTGTTTTAGTCTTTCACTCCGCGCGATCTGTGTCCTGCCGCAATTTGCTTCAATCAGGGAAAAGCGCACGACGCACATAGGGGAATCTCGAAGTTACCATGGCGGTGGGGGAATGAGATGATGACCTTGATTTGTCCGACTCTCCTGCACTTGAATGACGGCTGTTCCTCTAGACCGGTGACGTATCAAGGGTCGACTATCAAGAATAGCTGTGGCCCTATTAAGGCGAATCTGCTGTCGCTGCAGGTGGCGCATTGGTGTAATACCGTGGTTAAACGTACTCACCGAAAAACCCTGTGTTGTCTTGCGGCCGCCATGGTCTTGCTATCCGCATGCACCAAAAATCCCTATACCGGTCGCTGGCAACTGGATTTTATTCCGGCCTCGAAAGAGCAGTCGATGGGGGGTCAAGCCTATAATCAACTGATGCATGATCCAAAGGTCAAAATGTCGCATGATCCTCGTGAAGTCGATCCGGTGCAGCGGGTCGCTCAGCGGATTATTCAAGCCGCGGAGGTGTCAAAATATGCCGAGACGGCGAAACAGTTCCACTGGGAAGTGACGGTGATTAAGGATGATCGGACGATGAATGCCTTTGCGCTGCCGGGAGGCAAGATCGCGGTGTACACCGGCATCTTTCCGGTGGCCAAAGATGAAGCAGGGCTCGCTGCGGTCCTGGGACATGAAGTGACGCATGCACTTGCGCGGCATGGCGCAGAACGGATGAGCCAGAGCGTGATGGCCGAAGCGGCTGTGGTCGTGGCGGGCGTGGGCGCGGCGGTGGAGGGAGTGAATCCGCAACTTGCTCAATTAGCGGGTGGCGCCTTGGCCAATTATGGCTTCATCCTACCGTATAGCCGAAAGCACGAAGCCGAAGCCGATCATATTGGGATTATTCTTATGGCCCAGGCAGGCTATGATCCGCACGAAGCTATCGGATTGTGGCAGCGAATGGAGCAGATGAGTCAAGGACAACCGCCCGAATTTCTTTCTACTCATCCAAGTCATGGTCATCGAATCGACCAAATTGAAAAATGGATGCCTGAAGCGATGTCGTATTATCATCCCGATCCGCCTCCTTCGAATGCGGAACTGCCGGCCCTGCCCTGATAAAGCGCTATCGTCGAAGTGCGATGAGACGGAGATGAAGGGAAGAGCCAGGAGAAGGGGAAAGATCGGGACAAGGACGACGACAAATAAGGGCACGACCCAAAATCACCGTGTCAGGGCCTTTCACTCAGAAGAAGCAGCAATTCTGATGCACCGGATCTGCCGAATTGACCGCGCCCGCTCACGGACTCATGCCTGGCTCGTGAGGGTACAACGCCGCAATCACATCCATCAGCGCTACTTCAGCGATCATCTCCATGGCGGGAAGCGTAACGCTTTGATGGCCGCGAAGGCGTACCGAGACACACTCACTCAGACGTTACCCGTACTCAGCCGAAAAGAATTCTGCACCATCCGCAAGAAGAACAATCGGTCAGGGGTATCTGGTATCAGTCGACATGAATCTGCAGGCCGTACCTCCAGTAGCCCGCGCCATGTTTTCTGGCTTGCACAATGGCCTATCGGCGGGGGGAAGGCGAAGAGGCGAAAATTCTCGGTGAAAAAGTACGGAGAGCGAGGGGCCTTTCTCCGAGCGTGCCGCGCCAGGAATCAGGCCCTCTTAGACCTGGGGAATCATCCTTTCCGAGACATTGCTACTGATCTTCCCCCGAATTCATGGACACCGAGTTAAGACCGTCTCGCCATCGCTTCGAACTCGGCGGGGGATCGATAACCGAGGGTCGAATGACGGCGAGCCCGATTGTAGAAAACTTCCAGCCACTCAAAGATGTCCTGCTTGGCCTCCGCCCGTGTCCGATACCGTCGATGGTGCACGAGCTCCGTTTTCAATGTATGAAAGAAGCTTTCAACGACGGCATTGTCCCAGCAGTTGGCGCGTCGGCTCATACTGACGGTGATGCCCTGGGTCGTGAGCCGCGCGCGGTAGGCGGTGGCGGCGTACTGCGCCCCGCGGTCGGTATGATGCAGGAGTCCTTCCGCGGGCTGTCGGTGCCCCAACGCCATCGTCAGCGCTTCATGGGCCAACGCCTCCGTGAGCCGGCTGCCCATCGCCCAGGCAATGGCCCGGCGCGAGTAGAGATCCAGCACAATGGCCAAATACAGCCAGCCCTCCTCGGTCCAGACATAGGTGATGTCCCCCGCCCAGACCCGATTAGGCGCGGCCACGGCAAACTGACGATTGAGCGTGTTCGGGGCCACGGGATGCGCATGAGCAGAATCCGTCGTGGCCCGCCACTTCTTCACCATCTTGGCGCGGATGGCGTGCGCCCGCATGAGCCGCGCGACCCGGTGTTCACCAACCCGGTGTCCGTGCGCTCGGAGCGTCGCATGGACCCGGGGGCTCCCGTACGTCTGCCGCGACTCGGCATGAATCACTCGGATCGCGGTTACCAGCTGCCGATTCTCCGCTCCGCGATGACTCTCCCGTCGAGACGCCCAGGCATAGTAGCCCGCAGACGAGATGGCCAGGGCCTGACACATCAACGTCACTGGAAAGCGGCCGGCATGCGCCCGAATGGCCCGGCATCTCATCGCGGGGCTTTCGCGAAGTATGCCGCCACACTTTTTAAAAAATCCCGCTCCTGCGTCACACGGGTGAGCTCCCGCGTGAGCCGCGCCAACTCCTCCTCGTGGGGCTTCCGACGCCCCTTCCCCGGAAAGGAGTCGGCCGGATCGCTGGCCAGTTCCTGCTTCCAGCGGCGCAGCACATTGGGCCGGAGGCCGAGGTCTCGCGCCACCTGGGCCACTGGATTCCGGCTCTCCGTCACGAGTTTGACGGCCTCGACCTTGAACTCTCGCGTAAATGATCGTCTGACTTTGCTCATCGTGCACACCTCAAAGGTTAGCATGATCCACCCTTTTCGAGGTGTCCACTAAATTGGGGGAAGATCGTACTGCGGCCGTGGCTGTGCGGGGCGTGAGGTGAATGGTCCCATACGTCATGATTGTTTTGAAGCAATAAGGTTCTTACTGCCTTAAGGAGTGGTTACAGGCCACACAAAGTCGTTAGCCCACCAGAGAGGAAAAGAATAAAGTCCTTACCAGCATCCGGGTCCAGGACGGTTCAAAGAGTTCTATGAGAAGGGCGATCCAGGTTTTGCAATCCGAGCAAGGAAGCATCTAATAGCTCTCACGTTTCATGGCCTAACGGCGCACGATTCAGTTCGTCGCGCGCGTCGGTCAAACCTTCTCGGACATCGCATAGTTCCGACTCGAGTCGGCGCAGAGGGCAGCACCGGGAAGCGGCGGGCCCGGCGGGGTGGCGACCAGGCGATGCGTTCAATCGCGGTTAAAACGATCGCTCAGCCTCCTCGCGCTGCCGCGCTCTCCGCTCTGCCCACTTCACGGCCTCCGGGTGTATTTTCCGATCACGAGCCAGGTCGTGATATCCGTACGGTTCGACGAGATAGGTGTACTCGCGTATTGCCCGGGCGGCCTTCTCAGAGATGCCGCCAATGCGGGCGTCCAGCTTATCGATAAACCGGTTCATCGCTTCATACTGTCCCGCCCAGTCGCCCCGTTCCCGAGCCCCTTCGCGGTCTGCAAGTCCGTAAAGTAGACCTGATAGTTTCCTTCTTTCGAGACGGCCTGCTGCATGAGGACATATTCCATAATCTTGTCGATCCAGTTCCCCGATGCCAGCCGGCCAGGCGCAGTCGTCGGGTCAAGTATGCCTCCCGCTCGTCGACCATCCATACTGGTTTGCTGAGCGCAGGATGTGAGCACACACAGCAACAGCGCCGTTGCCATTGATAGACGCCTCATACGATACCTCCTCGTCAGATTCGTCCAACCATTGACCCCGTCGTCACGCATCGTGCCACCATACTTCTTAGGCGACACTTCGAGGTAAAGAGCATCAACGCCAGCATGATCTCTACAGCGAACATCAGCGTCACCATCTTCGGCCTGTTATCCAAAAACCTGCTCTTCTATTCACGCAACCGTGTTAATCTTCGACCTCTCATGCGTCAAGAGGCGTGGCGATCCAAAGGCCATTGATTATGCATACGGCCCTACGCCAGTTTTCTCAGAGCCCCACCACCTGCCTGGAAGTCAGTGATCACCCCGAAAGCCTCTATCGGCTGCTGCAAGAAGTGTCCCCGACCGGATTAACGGATGGGGTTGGGTCTTGCAGTCGCGGCCTCCGTGGTTGTCAACCCCTGCAGCCGAACGTGCCGGTTGTCACCTCCGATTGGATGCGCACGTGGGCGCAAGATACGCTCATCGCCGGCTTCCTCGCTCGCCTCGAGCCGATCGTCACCCATCTGGCCGCGATCCCGGATGGAGCCTTCATTTTGCTCAGCGATGTCGAAACGGCCCTGACGACCGTGGCCGAGGAGGCGCGACGGTTACGGTTTCTGGACGGGCCGGAATCCATGCTCTGTGCGAGCGTCTCGTGGGACCGCCAGACGATCCGCAACGCGCTATCCCGGCGCGACAGTCCATGGGCTTCTGGCGTGTACAGGAAGATGTCAAATGGCGCGCATGGGTTGAACTCGTGCACGAGCGTCGTCAGCGCGTGCGCATTCCCCGAGGCGGTGTATGAAGAGCTTGATGCCCTGCCGTGGACTTTAGTCGACTCACATTGCGCTCGGTCGATCTCTCAAGCGATGCCGATGTAAGGAAAGCAAGCCGATCCTAGTACAATCGGCCCTATCGGTCTATCGCTATGAAGGCTAGGTAAAACGCTAATACCTTAAGCCCTCGTCATCCCTCCTATCTGTAGGTACTCGCCAGGCGCAGGGGGCGCCACCGCCTCTTGTTCCGTCTAACAGGCATGCGCACTGCCACACGCGGCTGCTTTGATGTTTAGGCCCTAGACCAGCGATGTACACCGTCGGTCTAATAGTTTTGTCCCTCAAGGGGCGGCATCATGCGCCGACGTTCAATGAAACGATTACGGGACAGGGAGGAATTCACCGTCATGTCACTCGGTCGGCGCAAAAGTGAAGGGCGTGGTAATTTCTGCACATGCGGCCATCCCCAAGCTGTGCATGAATCACGCAGAGGCTCGCAGCATCGTTCCTGCTACTTATGCGGCTGCGCCTCGTATGTTGATCCAAAAGTAAAGCGTCCCCCAGCGTTGAAGAGGCACGTCAGATCGGCGGAAAAAGATTCCGCTCAATGAAGATGGCAAGTCACACAAGTTCCGCCCGGACGTGAACCCCATTTCTTATCTGACCTCACATCCGGGCCAAGACGACCCTACAGCTCAATGCCAAGACACCGCTGGGGAGACAACTTGTTCTCCGGCCATCAGTGGAATAAGTATAGACGCCAGCTCGGTCAGCGGCAGCACGAGGTCCACATGATCGTAGAGCAAGGCGTTGATCGGCATGGAGGGCATCATCGCTTCGGAAGGGTCTTGAACTAGGGACAACCCACCAGCGCCCTTGATATGGATCAGGCCCCGAACGCCGTCGTCCCCGGCCCTCGACAGCAGAAGCCCAATGACACGCGGACCGTAGACTTCTGCCGCGCTACGGAACAGCGGATCGATGGCCGGGCGGGTGAAATGCTCCTTCGGGCCGCGATGTATCCCGATGCCGTTCTCAGTTAGCACCATATGGAGTCAGCCGGTGCAAGATAAATAGCTCCTAACTCGAACCGGCCTTCGTCAGATGCTTCGATGAGTGGTAGTGAGGTGGCTCGCCCTAACACTTCTCGTAAAGAGACATTGTTTAACGGGTGTCGATGCAGGACTACGGAAATGGCTCCGGGGAGTGGACACGGGAGCTTCTGAAAGAGGTTGATAAGTGCTTGCAGGCCGCCTGTTGATGCCCCAATCACAAGGATATCGCGCTTAATTAGGTTGGCATTGATCGTCTTAGTCATGGGGTAGACGTGCCAGGGATGGGTTCCACGTCGCCCACCGTCGGGCGGCGCGTTTGCTCTAGAAGACTTCTGAGTCCACGCCGTTGCTCTTCCGACTGTCTGAGTCTTGCCTCCAATGGTTCCTCTAAGAGTGTCAGTTTTCTTCGTCCGACTTCCTGCAAGAGGTCACCATAGATCAGTTCGGCGTGTGCCAGCAGATTCAGCACCGTCCAGACGGCATTCTCAATTTGCTCCTCCTTCGCCACCGCGATCTCTTGAACAGAGTAGGCATGGCCGATTTGGCAGACGTAGCGAAGGTGGCCGCTCTCAGCATCCCGATCCAACGAAACGACGCCCGAGCAGTCGGGGCAATTGACGGAGGGGGGTCTTGGGCCATGCTGACATCGTAACGTGTCCGCATGATGATAGGGGACTAGTGGCGGTGAAGTCGCCCGTCGGACATTGTGGCTACGTCGTATAGTCTTTGTCTTCCTGCAGCACACCGTCAGAGTGGTCAACCTGGCAAAAATGTCGGGGTGTGCGTAGCTGGTTCGGGTCACACCCTTTGGCCGGGTGCCTAGGGAGATATCGATTCAAAAGGCGATCCTTGACGACGTAACCGAAGCGGCCCTATCGATATAATTGGTCCTTTTGGTCTTCTGCGCAGACATTGTGCTCTCTGATGCGTTTTCTGCCCAAAACACAACTGCGGAAAGAGGCGGATTTCAGTTCCTTACCGGCGACGACACGTTGGCCCATGCCTTGCTTAGATCTTAGCGAGGCAAACGATGACACTGAAATCCCAACTTCTCGCGTCATCCTCCAGCCTCCGGTATACCTTTGGGAGTGCGAGCAATGCCATCGTCGCTGCTCCGATACCAGCCGACATGGGTGTCCCTATTGCAGGGGAGGTGCGCCCGTCTGGGAAGGTGACCTTCCGTGACGGGGATCAAAGCCGAATTGTCGCTCTGGGAGTCAGGAAACAGAGCAGAAAGGCAACGTGATCTCATGCGGCTCGCCAAGGCACCAGGAACATCCAAAGGGAACCCGTGGCACTGTGGGACTTCGGCTGAACTCTGAAACGAACGGAGAAAAACAAAAGTTGACGTGCCGTCTGGAGCAGGAAAAAGGAAAAGTCGGCTCCATGCAACGTGTGGGATCTTGTGATGCTGCTATATCGAAGTCATTCCGCGACAGGATCAGGCAGCTCGTTTGTTCTCTGCTCTTGATCAAATGAGAATAGATACGAGAGCAGTCCAGGTGAGAATAGCAATGTCGATATGTCTCACCATCGGACTTCTGGTGTGGGTGTGGCCTCCAATGGCGGTGAACGCAATAGACATGAAAAAGAATTATTACTTGTACGAGGCAGGTCAGCTACCATTCACCAAATGTTTAAGACACGATGGCTTGGGAAGCCGGGCTCCCCTCACGTTGTCCAGCGTAGCGAAAGGCTGCAAAGTTTTTCATTTTCGATCTGACGGAGCAATCCAAGCCACGGCTTCGACGACAGACCCTAAGCCATCAGAATGGTGCCTCGATGCAGCGAGCGGACTTGGCAATGATGGTGATGTGATCCAATTGCTTGAGTGTAACGGCAAGATTAGTCAAGTCTGGCATCTGACTGAAGGGCAGTTGAAGGGCATTAACGGCAAATGCATCATCCAGGGAACCGCCGATAGAGCAATCCTAGGGTCTTGTCAGCATGGCATTACGTGGCGTACAGAAGTATGGGAACGTGATTAGAGGCAATACATATAGCTAAACCGGTGCGAAACAAGACTGCCCTAGCCAATGGTCAGGCCTCAGCCGCTGACTGAAGGTACACGAACCGACCGAACGCTTGAATCATAGTCGGGGAAGATTGCGCCGCTGGCGCAGCGCCTGGGTCTGTAACAGCAAAGCGTGGCGATCTTCTCGTAACTCTCCCAACATCTCCACCCATCAAGATCAAAGTTGTCATACAGCTCGGCTGTCCTCTCGGCTATCACATCGACCACACGCTCCTCATTGGTTCGCACAATCTGTCTGCAGGCATGCGCATCTTGCTCTCTGAGCCGCTGCACACTCCCCCTGGCATCCCGGAGTCGAACCTGCCCCTCGCGATGAGACGGTCGACGTCACGGAAGATTTGGTGCCATGTCAATCGCGGACAGCTTATTACCAGCTCTCCCAGTTCCCATTCATCCTTTTCCGCTAAGTGTGAGGATGCTCTTTTCGTGCGCGCATTCCATCGCTGGCCTCCATGTTGTATCGGATGTCCTTGTTCCCCCTCCATCAGCCACTACACGTGCTCTCTCCGCCCCTTTGTAGGAACTCTCTTACGATAAAACAAGACAAAGACAGCTTTTTTGAGCCACCCTCACGTTATACGGTGATGTTTCTTTTCTTTTGACCAAAACCAATAGGAAGAAGACGACTATGAGTCAGGCATCGTCTCCCACACCGAAAAATTTCTCGCACCGGATGGCCTTGTTAAAACAGGGCGAGCATCTCTGTTCAGTTTACGGGGACACGGGAGAGCTGTTAACTCAGGCTGTACCTTATCTCAAAGCGGGGCTTCGCAATGGCGAACGGTGTGTTTATGTCGCGGATCAGCATAGTCCAGAAACTATTGTGCAGGCGCTCAAATTTTGGGGCGTCGATGCCGACCATGAAATGAACACGGGCCGCCTGATGTTTTGGACGCGACACGAGTATCGGCAACCGGGGTTCTTTGACCTCAACACGATGTTGAACTTCGTCACCCGAACCTTACATCAGGCGCAGGTAGATGGACATACGGGTATCCGACTGGCGGTCGAAATGACCTGGACCGTCAACAACGACATTCATGACGATGATCTCGTCAGGTGGGAAGACTTCATCAACACGATTTCATTCCCCGGCAGCAAAATTTCTTTCATTTGCCAGTACAATAGGCACTTGCTTCCCTCCCCTCTGATTGCCAGGGCGGTTCAGGTTCATCCAGTCGTGATCCTTGGGGAAGAGATCTGTCCTAATTCCCTTTGCCGGCCTGCACACGAGGTGTTGGTGGCCCAGGATAGTGACAGTTTGGATGCGATTCTCTCTGCGATCGCGCCCCACCGACCACAGACAAGTCAGGGTGCCCGGCCTGAGCCGACGGCCGGTTAAGGTTGACCCCCTCAATTATCTTTCCTCTGATCGCCTTAGGCGTCGACTGATTGTAAAAGGAAGACACACGGGCAACGCTATAGCGATCTCCCGAATTGTCCGGCATGACCTGGAGTGTTTAGACTCGGGACATAGCTAGAAATGACCCCGCCTCGATCTCGTTCGGCGCGGTTACCATTCCGGCCGACCTGGATACAGCCACGCGGTAACACGGTTGGTGAACCGATTAGGATAGGCCGGTACAACACTCAATGACACAGCCCGGCGTACTCCTACGCCTGTAACGCTGCGGCGGCGGGAATTGCGGTGGAGCGCCGGAAACCCAATCGCGGCCATGCGAACCTGATAAAGGACTGAATCACTTCAGCGCACCTCAGACAACTTTTCGTCAATAACAACCCCAACCCTCGGCACTGCGGCCACGCACGCTATTCCGACATAGGCATAGTCGGTTCTTTACATCACAATACGACTCCCACTGCCTGCAGTAGCCGTATCGAGACGACAGACTGCCCTTGATTGAAAGGAACGGAATAGCGAGCTAGCCATTGATCCTTATCATCGCCATCTTAACCGATGCCTCCTCGACCCATGAGGTGTTGCAAAGTGGCCGCTGTAGGATAGCGGCTTTAGCGTTCGGAGCGTGCACCATGACCGGTGCATCAAATGACGGGATGCCGCAGCAGAATCGGGAACGCACAACGAGATCACCAGAGGCCGGGCTGCTGGGATTTCTCAATCGCGGTAACAAAGGAAAACTGGAAAGGGTCATCTTGCACAGGAGCGCGGCGACAGTCTAGGCGGTCAAGACCTATGGCCGCGAGATGGAAGTAAAGTACATGCAGATGCTTCAGGAATCAGCAGGGATGCCACCTGCCATGGGGCGCAGACACAGTCACTCATCCACGATCATGACACGGCTATGCAAAAGCTCCAGCCTCGCTCCGTAGAAAGCAGTATAAAGGCCACACGTACCTACCGAAGGTCGTGCGGCCAATAATTGCCTTTCTGCATTTGGCCAGTTTTGGTATCCCAGTTCATATTTGAACTGCCTCCACCTCGGCATTCCGGTGACCGCTCTTGCACCTGGCGGCAGACCATATCACCTGGCATCTCATCAATTCCCGTGGCTTACTCGGCGGTCCTACTGGACTGGTCCATGCTGCGAGAGGTGGGCCTCATCCTTGCTACGCCCTCTGCTACGTAGGATGATTTCCACTTTTTGGGTAGGCCACATAGGAGGGATGATGAATAGTATTTCACGCATAGCGGCACTCGCCATGGTCGCGCTGCTCGGGACGGGAATACAGCAAGCCAATGCACAGTTAGTAGTTGAGTCACCAGCATCCCAAAGCCCGCATTGGTCGCATATCACCCTGTATGACTTTGGACGGGCCCTTTCCTACATCGGTGATCCGACAGCTAAGGCCTCAGCCTATGACTGGTTTACGCAGCACATTGATGCGGCCGAGTCGAATGGCAATACCACCGATCTGGTGACTCGAAATCCTACTCTCAAGACGTCCGTGTACAAACTCGATCTGTCGACCTTTGCCAGCACAGATACGGCCAACTTACCGGAAGCCTATTTCTTGCACTTCTCGGAAGATACCCAGCTTCGCTTCGTCAACATGGATGGATCAGAAAATGCCACCATTACTGTGACGGGGTGTCCGACCGAGACTCCGGCAACCTTAGCCTGCCGTGTGCAGACGTTTATTTGGACGAGCCGAAGATATGTTCACAACCTTGGCGATACTGCGTTCCGAACCTGGAAGGCGCAGGATCTGTTAACAGGGATTGGAAGCCGGGCCAACGAGGTCTTCCTCGATGAGCATGGCCCGGGCTTTGTGATCACGAGCAGCTGGGGCAATCAGGTGCGCGTCCTCTCCGGTGGCGCCATCCGAGAATTTAACAGTCAACGGGTCGTCACCACAGGGGACCCGGTGGATACCGCATACAATGACGCCATGGTCGGCTGGTTACGGTATTTAGCGCAGCAGTTTCAGCAGGCCGGAAAGCGCGTGGTGATCAATCCAGCTGCATACGGAACGGATCCTATGGTCATCCCCCAGATTCAGGCTGCAAACGGGGTCAGCACGGAGTTCATGCATCGTCCTGATAGCTGGGCCGGCGCCTATCAGTACCAGCAATTCCAGGACATGGTGAAATCTGTCGTGAACACGGGCGGTGTCGTCGACCTGCACGGGACATGGTGTTACGGGGGTCCAAGCGGGTATACCAGCGGAAACTATGGGTCGGCGATCGCTCGCTATCATATGTGGCAACTCGCCAGCTACTATCTCATGAAGGAGCCCATTGGTAGTCCTGCACTGGTGTACTTCGATCCCGGGTTTTGCTCCAACGTGACGGTTCAACCTCAGAATGACCCGTCCGAGTGGCTGGCAGCCTACCAAGTCAATATAGGGGATCCTGTCGGGCAGTCTGTTGTGGCGCAAGAAGGCACGGCCGGCGTAGCCTCTACTGATGGCCGTCCCTGTGCCTATAAAATCTGGTCACGCACGTATACAAAAGTGACCGTCTTTGTGCGACCCAAAGATATGTGGGATTGTACGGATTATAGCGATGGGTCTGCGGCGAGTGTGGCCCTCCCATCTCCTGGTCAGATGCTCAAAGAAGATGGGACAGTCGGACCCCAGACGTCTTCAATCTCACTGAGAAACGGGGAGGCCGTCATTGTTTATAATCTCACGGGGACGACGCCGCTTCCGAATGCCAAGCCGGGTAAGGGGAATGGGAGGGGAAGACGATAAGGTGGGGGCGACGCTAATGGGAAACGACGAAGAGGGGCATCGTTTCCTCTTCGTCGTTTCTCCGAGTCTTCTGTTACTGAGGCTCAGTTGCCCCTTAGGAACTGCCACCACGCTTTCACGTTCAGAACGAGAGCCGTAACCCACAGGATGATAAAGAGCGCCGGCAGGCCAAGCAGAAAGACCTACGCTTCACCTCGGGTCTCATACAGGCGGGAAGTTACTGTTCGCGTGTCCTGCCTTCGGACGATCCCGATCACTTCTGATTCTAAGGACGGCAGCAGCGAGAAGCGAGGATCCTTATTCTTCATGAGCCCTTGGTCGTCTTCATCTCGAGTCGGTGGCCCCCTTAGGATCGCACTGCGTCGGTCCTCATCATCGGGGCAAAGCGCATACTGGATGCTCGGTGGCAGGTGGTCTGCGAGGGTTTGAAGGACGTGCGCGGCTTCCTCCGCCTCAAGCCAACCCATCACACTTCGAAGCCGCTTACACCGGGGACACATGGTCACTGATTGGTGACTGTGAGCAACCCTTGGATCCAGCAAAGGCGTGAAGGCGTCGAGGTACTTCAACTACAGGCCGGGACTCGAATTCAACGCCATTCCCCTCTAAGGGACGCATTGAGCTAGCCCGGATTCCGTGGACACCAAGTTAAGGGTCACTGATCCGTCGCTCGAATGCCAGCGGACTGAGATACCCGAGGCTCTGGTGCAGCCGCTGGCGATTGTAGAACCCTTCGATGAACGCAAAGATATCGCGGCTTGCCTCCTCTCTCGTGTGATACGTCTGATGATGGACGAGTTCATTCTTCAGGGTACTGAAGAAGCTCTCCGCCACCGCATTATCGTAGCAATTGCCTTTGCGACTCATGCTTGGGATCATGCCAAGCGTCGTGAGTTGTCGTTGATACGCGAGAGCGCTGTATTGAGCGCCCTGATCTGAATGATGAATGAGGCCCGGTCGAATGCGCCGTTGACGGACGGCCATCGCGAGAGCATCCAGCGTCAGCTGTTGGTCCGGTTGGCTCTTCATGGCGCCCAGCCAATGACCCGCCGTGAATACAAATCCAGGAGGACTGCCACATAGAGCCACCCTGTCCGTATGGCGACCATGGTGAAATCTCCGACCCAGACGCGATTCAGCCCGGTCGTCGCAAAGCGCTGCTGTAAGACGTTGGGAGCGGGGGGCGGCAAGTGATGGTGTTCGACGATGACACGGAAGCGGCGCACCCGTTTGGCCTCCAGCCCGCCGAGCTTGCGCAGGCGCACGACCCGATGCCGCCCACACCGAAGGCCCCGGCGCGTGGCCTCTCGCCAGAGTTTGATCGCTCCATACTCTTCCCGCATCTCTTGATGGAGCTGGTGGAGAAGGGGGAGCAATCGCTGATCCGCGACGGCGCGCGCACTGGGGGCGCGGTCTCGCCAGGCGTAGTAGCCGCTCCGACTGACGGCCAGGGCCGCACAGAGCCGCGTTACCCCATGGTGCGGTTCCTGAGTCCGGATAAATGCATATCTCACGTGGACTCCCTCGCAAAGTACGCGGCGGCTTTTTTTAAAATGTCTCGCTCCTCCGTGACGCGCGCATCCCGCCGCACCAGCCTGAAGCCGTACTGGTCTTCTATATATGTGGCCAGCACAATCACCGGGAAGATGGAGGTGCCGCCTGGATAGGGCGTGTGAACATCGTGATGCCGCTCTGACCTGGCAGGCCGATGTCCACGAGCACAAGATCGGTCGCGAGGCGTGCTAGGCACCGCCACGTTCCTCACTGTTTGAAGCCTGCCCAATGATGCGAATGCACTTGTCTCAGACAACATAGCTCTCACGCGGCTCTGACTAGCGGATCATCGACAATGAGAGTGTTTAACCATCAAATCAGGTCCTGGCGTGTCGCATGAGATCACGTCGAGCTTCGCGCTCTGCTTCTCGGCTCACAGATTGCTGTTTGTGCTTGTTACTTGCCACGCTATGCGTAGCCTCCCTTTATGTGAGATTAATCTCTCTACGAGTCGATCCTTATGGAACCAGGGGAACCACTGTTGTGGTAGGCTCACACCGGTTCGCCTTTCCGGACTCATTCATCGTAGCGACGCTCCTCATCCAGGCCCATGCAATACAGGGGATGGAGTAGCAAGCCATGGACCATGATCCCCGCGCTAAGGGGCGGAATCTAAATAAGGCTTCAGCCGCCGCGCTCCACCGGGTCACCGTGTCATTAGCTTGAATGAGGCAAGCGGGGGATTGGTGGGGGACACACCCCGCGTCAATCGCCTTGCGGGCTTCTCCTGCAAGGCATAAGCAGTCAGCGTCACGAACGGCGTCGATCTTCTTGCCCGGTCTCTCTATTATAATGAAGCCGCTGGGTGGCTAGGCGATAGTGTCCTTGCCCTTTCGGCTTAAGACCCCATCGATTGATTACGTAATAGGTCATTCTATCCCGACATATTCTTCTGAGGTATGTGCCTATTATGAAGTCTATTGTAATACCCGGTGCTTCCACTACCATCCTCGTCCAATGCCCAACCGCTCTAACAAAGAAGATGTGGACCGTATCCTGATTGTTGACGACGATGAGGCCACCCTATTAGTCATCCCTGAGTTCATAGCAACGCATTTCCCCCATGTCATTATCCAAACAGCGATCAATGCGGATGTCGCACTCAGCTGGCTTCGTGACTACCGCTATCGGCTGATACTCCTCGATCTCCGTATGCCGGGCATGAATGGTTTGGCTCTTCTAGGGCAAGCCCAGGGATCACTCGGCGCAGCTCGCGTCATAGTCATGACCGGGTTATGTGACGATAATTTGAGAACACAGGCCCTAAAGGCTGGCGCGTATGCCGTCCTTCAGAAGCCCGTGTTGCCGGTGAGTCCATGAAAGATGGTCCTTGAGGAGGCACGTGTAGCGAGCCAACATAACGGAGCCTCGTATCGCTCGCCATGTCATTTCCCTCGGTCACAAGGCGATTTATGCGGAGACCGGGCAGACGCCTCGGCCTCCAGTGCCACCTCTTAGGTCCGATGAACTTAGGTCCGATGAACACGTCCGATGGAAAGACAACCACACAAACCTGACGCTTCATTTCCTTATAGATGTCGATCCCTCTCGCTTCGGCTACCGTCGTGTTCCATACTCTTCCATTCGGTCTGACGACGCGCTACGCGCCATACCTATTTTTATGCCTAGGCCAATAGGGGTATCTGTCTGTAGTCACGTGGCATGAATACGGAGGTGTATCATGGTCCTCTCATCTCGTTTTATGGTCGCTGGCCTCATCCTCGTATTCGGATTCCCGGGCTGCTCAACCAATTTCTATCGTACACAAAGCGAGGTCCTGCAGCTCCATACCCACCAGTTCCAGAGTTTTCTGCAGCGCGAGCAGGTAGAGGCGGCCATGCATGAAAATCACGCCATTGAGCTCATTGGTTTACAGCTAAAAGCCGGTCGAGTGCCAGGGAGTCGCACACTGAAGCCGGCGGATCTGGACCGACAAACCCGCCTCTTGGATGCCGTGAGAGAACAGTCGGCCATCAACTGGCTAGCGCTAGCGCAATACTTCGCGACCCGACAACAGTATGGGGCTGCCCAAAGGCTGTATCAACGGGTGGTCCAGTCGTATGCGAAAGGCGGGGATCGTCTGTATGCCGAGCATGCGAGACAAGCCTTGGCCGATATGGACATCTTAATGATTGGGCACGGCGCGCCGGATGTTGCCGTCGGAAGCCCCACCGTTTCGGCGCGACAAGACAATCGGCGTCCTTAATAGGCGCGGGGGATGAGACGGTTATAGGTTCGCTTCTGAGCTGGAGCACGTTGGCTTGCTACAGAATGGGATCCGTATAGCAAATGTGCATTCCTCGCAGTGCTTAAAGGACGCGAGAGCCTAATCCATCTCTGCACTGAGAGCCTTCATCCTCCAACAAAGCTGTGACCGGTACAGTGAAGTGAAGGCATTATGTGTCAGCCCGCTGGCTTTTGAGTCAGAAGGTGACCCCTGGCGCGTGTCTTGAGCGAATCGTCCCCGGGCGAGTTGTTCACTCATTCACTTCACATCATCGGGCAGGACCTGTACCTGCGTCGACAACTTGTAATCATGTCCAGTCGAAGCCGTAAACACCACTTCTCCCATAAAGGCGCGATACCCAGTTGCTGGCTTATCCACCACCACACGGGTTTCGCCGCTGCCCCGGTCGATCTCCAAAGGCTGAGAGCTCCACTCCGCCTTGCGGAAGTCACGTATGGCGGAATCAGCCGTCCAAAGATGAATAGCGTTGGCTTGCCGATTTACTTGGACGCTGAGCATGCCTACGTTGCCGTCTGTGAGCTGCCATTCCATTCTCGGAAGTTCCTCCTGATCGGCGATCATTTGGAAAAACGCGACTAGCGTGTCTGAGGCCTCCTTGCTAAGTCTGTGGCCACCATTGGGTGTTTGAAACACGAATTTGGGGTCCGGTAAATCATCCCAGTAATGCCGCAGCGAATCTACCGTCCAATACGGGTCATTCGTACCCAGCAACAGCAGCTTTGGCATGGTGTAGCGCGCGCGATACGTGTACGGATCAACCCAACTCCGCAGCTTCTGCATAGGCGGCGTGTCCATTTGTTGAACGAGATTAAGATCGGTGTAGTCGGAAACTTTGTCGCTTTGCCTACCGTAGACTTTCTGTGCCCATTCCGTCTGCGCTTTCATGTTCAGGACATCGATCACAATCGGGGCAATGGCGACGACACGTGAATCAATCGCGCCGGTGAGCCACGTTGTCCAACCTCGTTTTGACGCGCCCGCCACAACGAATTTTTCAATCTTCTGCAGTTGCTTCACGTTCGCCCATGCCTGCACCGTGTCCATGGCTCGGACAGCAGACTTGGTCATGGGGAACAACGCCGGCCACGTTTCATCGCCTGTGCGAAGATATTGGTCAAACGTATAGGCGATGAGCGCATCCTCTTTGCGTCCCTCCAATAAGGGCTGATTTGGCACGCGTGTCACTTCTACGACGACTGCACCGGCGCGGTCAGCCAGGGCCTGCAACATGAGTTCAGTACTTATGCCACTACTATCCCCGGTGATGAAGAGCAAGGCAATCTCCGGGTGGCGGACTCGTTCCGGACGAATAATCTTGAGATCATGGGTCCACCTGTGATCACGCCATGTTTGCGATGTCATCTTCACATGTGTCACGGCGAAATGGCTGATGGTCGTCTCGGACTGGACTTCCCAGGCAAAGGTGTTATCAGGTTGCTGAATATATGTTTCGAGTGCATTGGCGGCATGACCTCGAGGCGCCTCGATGAATACGAGCGTGGCCAGGACGACAAGGAAAAACGATCGATAAAGCGTTTTTGGCATGATTGATAACCTTTCCCTTCCATGAAGCTCGCAAGAGCAGTCTCAAGGCGACTCCGAAGAACAACCCCCCTCTATACGTCGAAATCGCCGCGCAATTCCGAAATCGCTCGTCTGCTTATCCTAAGTTGCGGTCGGGGTGGGTGTGCTAAAGCCGAAGACTTAGAGTTCCAATCTTTTCCATTCATCTCTCCTAAGGTCAAAGGAACTGTCCGGGATAACGCTTGTTACACTTAGTACTAAGTCTAGTGGCATTATTAAAGATTTGGCCTGCTGCCGGTTTGGTAGACACGCTCTTACGCTAATCCAGCCTGTTTTTCGAACTCCATCGGGCTGAGATAGCCCAACGTCGAATGCCGCCGCCGCGGATTGTAGAAGCACTCGATGTAATCAAACACATCGGCCTTGGCCTCGGCTCGTGTACGGTACATCTTCGCGGCCGTGCGTTCGGTCTTCAGCGAGGAGAAGAAGCTCTCCATCACCGCATTGTCCCAGACATTGCCTGCCCGACTCATGCTGCAGGTGACCCCGTGGTCGGCCAGGAGCCGTTGGAAGGGCTCACTGGTATACTGGCTCCCGCGATCGGAGTGATGCAGGACCGTGTGAGGCGTGCCCCGCCGCCAGATCGCCATCACGAGCGCATCGGTGACGAGCTGGGCCGTCATCGTCGCACTCATGGACCAGCCCACGACCCGCCGCGAGAAGAGATCGAGAACCGCCGCGACATAGAGCCAGCCTTCAGCGGTCCAGAGATAGGTGAAGTCGGCAACCCATTTGCGGTTCGCCGAGGCGGCATCAAACGTCCGGTTGAGCACATTGGCGGCGACGGCGTTCGTCGAGCGCATGCCGGTATCCGAGGGCATCCGTCGCCGTCGGGGGCGGGCGCGCAAAGCGGCGTGGCGCATGAGCCGCTCAATGCGATGGAGGCCGCAGGCGAGGCCCTCCACGAGCAGGTCGTGCCAGACCCGCCGCGCCCCGTAGGTGCGATCGCTGGTGTGGAAGCTGGCCCGCACGCGGATCAGTAACTGCTCGTTGGCCCGCGCCCGGACACTCGGCGACCGGGTCCGCCAGGCATAGAAGCCTGCGCGCGAGACACCGAGCGCCTCACATAACCATGCCGCCGGCCAAATTCCCCGGTGCTTCGCGATGAAGGCAAACTTCACAGCGCCTCCTGCGCGAAGTAGGCCGCGGCTTTTTTTAGGATGTCCCGCTCCGCTTTGAGCTTGATGACTTCACGACGGAGCCGGGCGAGTTCCGCCTGCTCAGGCTTCATCTGCCCCTGGCCCGGAAAAGCCTGCTGTGAATCGGCCCTGCACTCCTGCACCCATCGACGCAACACCGTCCCATGCACGCCCAAATCCCGAGCGGCTTGTGCCACAGTGACCCCGCGTTCTCGGATCAGCTTCACCGCCTCCAGCTTAAACTCTCTCGTAAACTTGCGTCGCTCCATGCCCTTACCTCCGGTTTCATTCATACACCTAACTGGGTGTCTTTAAAACCGGCAGCAGGCCAATTACTCGATACCTATGTCTGAGTTCGATGGCGAACGTGACGAAGCAACTTATTACCGGAGCTTCATTCTACGTTTGCCTGAATGTGAGGACTATAAACATCAGGTTTCTGAATCGTTAATTCAAGTCCATGAAATTGTCTTCGTTGACCCTCGACCTTCACGCTCGAAATACGGATTGAGCTATTAGCATCAGGGGCGGGGTAAATATATGTCCAAACATGAATTAACGAGCTTCGACATTGCGATCAAGGTTCTAGATGGTGCAGAGCCAATTGAAAGCTCCCAAGAATCCATATGGATAAATGTGCCCTCCGGCGACTCTATGCACTTTAGCGATAGTGTGTACTTTAGGTCTTCCCTTCCATGTATGCTGTGCTTGCGCGAATATCGATAGTGTCTCGTCCTCAACCTCCGACCATTCTGAGAGATTTCTGAGTGCATTACGTGCCCGTGGCGTGGCTGGAGGCCGGAACAACTTGATCCACGGCTCTCCACCTAATGAAGTTATGCAAGGCGCTTGGCGTTACGCGGAATGATCTGGTTAAGCAGCCGAGACGCAAGAGGGGAAAGTAATGAGTTAATGTAAAGCAATGGAAGCGTGGCTGGTGGCTCTTTGTTAATAACCAACGCAAGAGGATCGCTCGTCGATGGGCAGGGGTGAAGACGGCGACAAAACGGCCAAACACATTGCAGCACAGGTTCAGCGAGGCTGGCTCTAGGCCTATCTCCATTAGGAGATAGGAAGAGATCCGTTCCGACACTACAAGAGTATGCCACCGCATGGTTGAAGACTATGCCAGTGTGGCAGCAAGCTCTTTAATAATAGTCGCTTAGTCAGTTATACGTCCTTCGCCGAAAATGTGCGTGCTGAGGTCGAACGGCCCGTGTGAGAGGGAGGAAAAAGCGACTGATCTGCCCGTTTTCCCTCCCAACGGTCATACGATTGCCCTTGACATGCCCTGGTGCATGAACCCTCTGGGAAGATAGCGCAAAATGAGAGCCTGACGAATCAGTTGCGCCACATTCCGCACATTCAGCCGCCGCATGAGGTTAAATCGGTGCACCTCCACGGTTTGTAGACTGATCTTGAGTTGTGTCGCGATCTCTCGACTGGTATAGCCCGCGGTGATCAATTCTAAGATCTGCCGCTGCCGCGGTGTCAGCGCCGGCGCAGCGGACGTGCTGCCCTTCGTGTCCTTGACGGTCCTCCGCATACGAGCTCCACATTGCTCGGGTGTGCAACCTATTGTCCCTGTCGAAGACGATCCTTCCTTGATCGGTCTCAAGGAAGGATCAATGCGTCTCTGTTAGGCGCCGCGTGCCTGACGACGGACCCATCCCAGCGCCGCCAATCCAGAGCCCAACAGTAAGAGGGCTGAGGGCTCAGGCACCGCCGTCATGCTGAGATTGCCGGATCCGTCAATGCGTCCGGAGTTGAAGCTGCCCAAACTGAATCCCTGCAAACTGGTATTCACACCGTTAAAATCCGCGATGGTCAGATTCATGACGAAAGGGCCGCTGAGGAAGCCACCCACAGGCGACAAGCGCACTTGCACATCGAAGTCGCCATTAGCCAATCCAGGGAACGCGTGCGCCTCCCCAGCGATTAAGCCGGCCGACTGGCCCACGAGGATATCGTCAGCCGCACCGGCGATGCTGACGGTTCCCCCCACCGTGCCGACGGGAGAGGCTACGATGCTGCTGTTCTTGCTGGGATCAACATAGAGCTTGAGGGAAAAGTCGGTGAAGGTGGCGGTGATTCCACCCGGGGAGCCGACGGTCGGGGCCACTGTGCCGCTGCCGGTAAACACCGCGTACAGCTTATAGTCGGTATTAATCCCCGCATTGGTAACGACGTCGGCCAAGGTGGGAAACCGGTAGGAACTGAAAAACCCTGCCCCCTGTTCATTGAAGGTCCCGGTCCCATTGGTCGCTGTTTGATTGACCAGGGTCACATAACTAAAGTCGGCGTAGTTCGCCTGAACCGTGGGGCCGGTGATCCCGATCGCGCCTGGGTTGACGGTAAAGGTGTCGGCGGACGCGACGCTGGCCAGGGTGGACAGCACGAACCCGCCCGCCACAAGAGTACGAAGAACAGACCTAGTCAACATAACTAACCTCCTTAATAAGGTGAATGGTGAGACGGTCACAAACACCTCCTAGAGGAAGCATAGATAATGCCAGTACGTAACTTAACTAAACTCAGGTACTTTAACTACGCCTACGGTTTCGCCTGGGCCACTCGTGTCAAGGCGAGTTGCGTAGCTAAGACGGTACAGTGGACATACCTAGGTGTGAAGTTGCGGTGGGCAGTGTAGATAGGTCTCCCAACATGCCGCAGTCGAGGCGATTCCTCAGAGCACGGCCGTCAACTATTGCGGCGTTGGCTCTGAGAGCAGGGCATCGTGCCGCCTGCCGGCTATCGGAATACCATGCGCGACCCGACGCACCTGCCCCGAGACGAATAGCTGGCGGTATCACGTACATCGCGGTGTATGTATGTGCCAAGGATAGATCCATGAAGCATCCACTACTGGGAGACGGTCGAACGTAGGGCGAACGTTGACACGCGGCAGGCAGAGACTTCCGATGCCGTAGAACTGGACACTGATTCTGTAACCCGTCTCACGCGTCCACACTGCTTTTCCGCATCATGCCACGCAGTTATGGTTAGCCTCTTTAAAACAGAGCCCACGGAAAACCTGACACTCCGGTCCGCGGATTACATAACTCTGCCGATCCAGCAAGGCCATGCTGCATGGCAATACAGTTGCGTATGAAAAGAAGTGATGAGTACGTAATTAGGCTACCGGGCTACCATGAGTATCTGCTCGCGATACGTCATGATTGTGATCGAGGCCATGGCGTTGGCCCTAGTGGGAGCCTCTCAAGCAGCCGCGCTCGACCCGTTGTGGTCTACCGTGCTTTCCGACTCCGCGATGACCACCTCACAGTTGCGTCTTTCTCTCTTGGATATGGCGGGTGGAACAGGGCTTCAGCTCGTCACGGCTACAACGCTGGAGCACGGAGGAAAAGGTCTCCGATTTGGCCTAGGCTTTGATGAGATGGTCGCGACGTCCAAGAACCTGCTTGATGGTGTCAATCTGCCGGTCCCTATTTCCGAGCGGCTATTCCTCCTCACCACTCCTTGCGATAAGCGGCTCCAGTTCACCTTGCAGATCACATGGTAAGGAGGTGGCTGGCTTCCCATCCTCTTTCTAAAGGGGCAAATACCTGCATGAAAGCAGGAGCCGATCCGTGCCGATACGGACCTAGTGGAACGCCATCCACTCACCGCCATGCTTCTCTCATGCCGTACGTGTGGTCTTATACGGATATCCGACAACAATGCTGGGGCCCACGCGAGAGGAAAGGCCCATACCAGTCTGTCGGGACATCGGGATATCGAGTACTCTCTGATCCAAGCACCGGATCGCCGGACAGCCGTTGAAGCGTTTGAGCAAAAGAGTAGGAAGGCGGTGAGGGGATGTGTAGAAGGGGTACAGTAGAGGCTGCCCCGTGCGGGCCTGGAAACTCGGCATGCATGAGGAGATCCACATTGTCCATGCGCCATTAACCGGTTCATTAGCGAAGCGCAACCGGTTGAGATCCGATATGCGTGCAATACGCTCGTTCTTCCAATCATGGAACAAGCGCCTGTCGCGCCTTCTTCTGTCACAAAGGGGCAGATCATAATTCGGTCGAGTCAAACCGTAAGGGCTCATGCAGTTGACGGGCTAACGTCCCATGCGACACGCGGACTCAGGGCAGGGCAGAAGAAGGAAGCCGCGAATTAACTACCGCTATATCATTGTACGGACGGGATATCCCATCCCGCCCTTGCTCATGAAAGTTTGAGTTTATTCCGTCGCATCTTACTCG
The DNA here is from genome assembly GCF_965152615.1 of Nitrospira sp. Nam74. Lineage (NCBI taxonomy): Bacteria > Pseudomonadati > Nitrospirota > Nitrospiria > Nitrospirales > Nitrospiraceae > Nitrospira > Nitrospira sp. Nam74. Next base: position 1,948,344 of record NZ_OZ224220.1, read on the forward strand.
GGGATTCCTCCGGCTGGAGCAGGCGCCTCCCCTCGAAGTTCCTTCTTCGCCATTTCCACCTTCGTTCCCAATTCTTCCGCCTCTTGCTGCGTCGTTACTTCACGAGCGTGGCCAAATAATTCCTCCTCCGCCATCTTCATATGGCGGGTGGCTCGAGACCCTTTGATGGCTCGATGATCCTCCAGCGCTTGCATGGCACTATCTCGGGTGGTCTCAGACTGCTGAAAGACCGCACAGCGTCGGCCTGCATCGCGATCAAATACTCAAACATCAGCATAGTCCATCTTATAGATATGGTCTCCGGCCAAGATGAGCAGGTGGTCAGAGGGATCATTCTCTACGAGGAACAGATTTTGGTAGACCGCATCGGCCGTCCCTCGGTACCATTCCTCGCCCGTCCGCTGTTGCGCTGGAATGGATGCAATGTATTCGTCAATTCGCCGTTTAACACATTCCATGCTTGGCGAATTTGTCGGTCCAAGGAATAGGACTTGTACTGAATGAGGACGGCGATCTTGCGGAGCCCGAGTTCAGGCAGTTGCTTAGGGTGAAATCGATGATGCGATATCTGGCTCCGAAGGGGATGGCTGGTTTGTCCCGGTGTTGCATGAGCGGATAGAGCCGTTCCCCCTTTCCGCCCGTTAACACCACGCGGCAACAACTGCGCGTCGCGATGACGATGCGTGCCTCGCACCGCCCCACGGTATGGATGACATGCCGTGCGGGGAGTCGTCCTGCGGGTGTAATCACCGCCTCACCCGTCGGAAGGCCGTAGGGATAGCGGGTTCGTCCCGACTCCTGACAGGCCACTAAAATCTCAGGACCACCGGCTCGGTGAATCCCTCCATCCACGCCTCCGTCCACCGAGCAAGGTTCGATTCGCTGCGTTAACGATAGCATCCATGGCCTGGGACATGAGATCCCCGGTCAGCACCCGCACGCGACCATTGAGAAAGCGTGGTTCGTTCTGCTGCATGCAGTACTGTGACGATCTTCTCCAAAGAGGCGCGTTTGGTGTCATACGGAATGTTCGAAGGCGTCGGATACAAATACAGGTCGTATGGCCGATCATCTTCAACCCACTGTTGGAATGGACCTGGAGCACTATCATGCCACCTGTCAGTTTTCCTTCCGCCTACAATTCTTCATTCTTCGACATCGCGATGGAAGCCTCCCTGATACCTTAGGAAGGCTTCCGCTGTGCAGTATACAGCCCCGGCGATGATTGCCCTACAAATTCTGAGGAGCCGCTTGTGAATGAGACCCTATGGCAACAACATTGCCGTGGAACAATGTCGCCCAGCAGTGAAGAACGCGCCACGGGGCATGGTTACGATCCGGCGACTCAGGTTGCATAGTGCATTCATTTCCAAGGAGGAAGCATGAAAAAGAAAGACGCTTTACCATGCGATGACGCGAGCCAGACCAGACAGTACGCCGATCAGCCAGTGCAAACCGGCGCCGGCGGAGAGGTACATCAGACGGCCGGCGGTGACACGCCCGTGTTAACCACGCAGCAGGGCATCCCGGTTGCCGATGATCAGAACTCCCTCAAAGTAGGGGTCCGTGGCCCCACGGCCCTCGAAGACTTTCATTTCCGTGAGAAAATCTTTCATTTTGACCATGAGCGTATTCCGGAGCGGGTCGTGCATGCCCGCGGATTTGGGGCGCATGGGTACTTTGAGAATTACGAGTCGCTCGCCGACATCACTAGGGCCGACCTGTTTCAACGCCCCGGGGACAAGACGCCCGCCTTCGTGCGCTTCTCCACCGTGGCGGGCAACAAGGGATCGTCCGATCTGGCGCGAGACGTCCGTGGGTTTGCCGTAAAGCTTTACACGAAGCAAGGCAATTGGGACCTCGTCGGAAACAACATTCCGGTGTTCTTCATTCAAGACGCCATCAAGTTTCCAGACGTGGTCCACGCGGCCAAGCAGGAGCCGGATCGCGGCTTCCCCCAGGCGCAGACGGCGCACGACAATTTCTGGGATTTCATTTCACTGACCCCCGAGAGCATGCATATGGCATTGTGGATCATGTCTGATCGGGCAATTCCGCGCTCCTTCCGCTTTATGGAAGGCTTCGGGGTTCACACCTTTCGCCTGATTAATGCCGAGGGTAAGGTTACATTCGTGAAGTTTCACTGGAAGCCAAAACTGGGCCTCCAGTCTGTTGTCTGGAATGAAGCCGTCAAGATCAATGGCGCCGATCCGGATTTCCATCGCCGAGATCTCTGGACGGCGATCCAGAAGGGCGACTATCCCGAATGGGAACTGGGCTTGCAGCTCTTCGACGAGAAGTTTGCGGAGCGCTTTGACTTCGATGTGCTCGATGCCACAAAGATCATCCCTGAAGAGCAAGTGCCGATCCGCCGTGTCGGCCGACTCGTGCTTGATCGCTGTGTCGATAATTTCTTTGCCGAGACGGAGCAGGTCGCCTTCTGCACCCAAAACATCGTCCCGGGAATCGACTTTTCAAACGATCCGCTCCTGCAGGGCCGCAATTTCTCATACCTCGATACACAGCTTAAGCGTCTTGGCAGCCCGAACTTCACACACATTCCGATCAATGCGCCCAAATGTCCCTTCGCGCATTTTCAGCAGGACGGGCATATGGCCATGATGAATCCAAGAGGACGGGCCAACTACGAGCCGAATTCATGGGACGGCAAGGGCGGCGGTCCGCGCGAATCCCCTGAAATGGGGTTCCACTCATATCCCGCTCAGGAAGACGGGCCCAAAGTTCGCAGCCGCTCGGAAACCTTTGCGGACCATTACAGCCAGGCCCGGCAGTTTTATCTGAGTCAGACGGAGAGTGAACAAAAGCACATCGCGGACGCGTTTATCTTTGAGCTGAGCAAGTGCGAGCGGCTTGCCATTCGCACGCGCATGGTCTCGCATCTGCTTAACATTCACACGGATCTGGCCAAGCAGGTGGCCGACGGTCTGCGCCTGAAGTCACTGCCCGATCCGGCGGACGCCGCGAGGCCGACCCGGACGGATCTGAAAAAATCGCCGGCACTCAGCATCCTGCTCAACGGCCCGCAAAGTTTCAAGGGACGCAAGCTCGGCGTGCTTGTGACGGATGGCGTGGATATCGCCATCTTCAAATCGCTCAAAGCGGCTGTGGAAACGGAAGGGGCGATGCTGGAAATCGTCGCACCCCGCGTGGGCGGCGTGGAGGCGAGCGATGGCACTTGGATGGAAGCGGCGCAGAAACTGGGCGGCGGTCCATCGGTACTCTATGATGCGGTAGCACTGTTACCATCAGAGGACGGCGTCCAGATGCTCATCAATAACCCGGCCGCGCGTGATTTTGTCGCCGACGCCTTCGCCCACATGAAATTCATCGGATATGTCGAGGCGACATCGCCGCTGTTCACGAAGGCCGGAATCAACGAGAATCGAGACGATGGATTCATCGCACTCGAAGGATCGAAGGCGTGCACGGCATTCATTCAGAAGTGCCGGCAGCTTCGCTTCTGGGCGCGCGAGTCGGCAGTAACACAAGGATAAGATCAAGCCTCGACGTGATTCGTCAGCCGCATGCGCCATCAAACAAACCATGCTCAGTACCGGGTGTTACCTGCGATTCACCTGAACTTCCATGAGCCATCCGACGCAGGAGGGTCGCCAGTCCGGTTCCCAAAAGAGAGAGGTGGTGAGGTCCGAAGCGATGCTTGGAGCCGAGGTACCTTCGCTGAGCTGTGTCTCGGTCTCGAACAATGAAGTCGCCGACCCGGCGGCTTTATCGTTCCGCCCGCGCATAGCACGCATGCCGCGTTAATAGTCACAACGAGATCGAATGAGTCGTCGCGGGTGTCAAGGTTGATTGGCGAACTCCTGCCATGATGCGACATCCCAATACTGTTCCAGCAACGCACAGACGATACGTTGACTGATGTACACTTTCCGCTATGAGATGCGTGCGAGGGGGTTGGACATTATGGTCTATCTGGCGGATTTCTGAATCTGTCCATCAGTGCCTGGGCGGGTTGGCGAAGAATTTTCATTTCCTCATCCCGCCTGTTGCTTCAGCCAGATGCTTATTTGGAACGCCTCATATATGCCTTCAGCCATCGGCATTGCAAGCGTCATAGCACTGACGTACCTCGTATCCACAATGTTCATTCCGGCGGATGTCCTCACACGTGGTTCCGGAGCATGAGCTGTTTGGGGTACGGATTGAGGTAGACCTGATCGCGCAGGTAGCCGACATCGAAGATCCTGATATAGTGCCTGATCAGCGTCAGCGGCACGATCAAGGGTGTCAATCCACGATGATAGTCGTCGAGCACGCCTAGCAATTCAATTTTCTCTTGCACGCCAAGCTGCGCCTTAAAATATCCGAGCATGTGTTGCAGCACATTCGCATGTTTGCGTACCGTCGCTTTCATCGCAAGGGCCTTCATGAGCAGTTCGCCATACCGGAGGGCCAGGGCCTTGGGCGGATACCGCTCCGCCCGTCCAAACAAGTTGACCCAGCGCCTGATAGTGCGGCTGGCTATGAGCGAGCAGCAAATATTTGTGAATCGTATGGAATCTTACCACCGCCTGCCGCGTCACTCCACGGCTCAGGAGATCCTGATAGCGGCGATAAGAGAACACGCGTTCGATAAAGTTTTCCCTGAGCGGCGGATCGTGCAGCCGCCCTTCTTCCTCGACGGGAATCAGCGGGAACCGCTCGATAAACGCCCGTGCAAAGATCCCAATGCCCTTCCGAGCCGGCATCCCATGGTCATTGTAAATCCGGACCCGCTCGACGCCGCAGCTGGGTGACTCTTTCTTGTAGACGTAGCCGGACAAATCCATCTCCTTGAGCTCGTTGGTTCGATCGGCGGCCATGGTTTCCAACGCCTCAGTATGATCCTTCCCGCTCTTGACCGTCATCAGCCGCGGACGTTGCGCGTAGCCTACCAACCGCATCGCCTCGCGAGGAGTACCTAATCCAGCCTCAACTTCGGAGCACACGGGCACCCATTCCACATAGCGGCCCAAGAGATCGGTCAGAAACTCGTCCACTTGTGTCCGCTGTCGAACCGCACTTTGTCGCCGAGGAGGCAGCGACTGATCCCAAGGCGAAGTGGGGCGACCGTCATGAGATTCCCCGCTGTTTGCCAAACGCGAGATAGTCCTCTTTAACGCGCCGATGATCCACGATGGGCGCGGGGTACTCTATGCCGATACGACAGTTCGCGCGGACCTGCTCCTCGAACGTCATAAGGTGCGGCGTGTGAATGGATGTCGGTGGCACCCCAATCAACGCGGGCACATAGCGGCGGATATAGGCGCCGTCCGGATCGAACTTCGTGCTTTGCAGGACGGGATTAAAGATCCGGTACCCCGGCATGGCATCTGCGCCGGTCGCGGCGCACCACTGCCAGTTCCCGTTGTTGGCCGCCACATCGGCATCAAGCAAGTGGCGCATAAAATATTGCTCGCCGCTCTGCCAGTCGATCCACAGATCCTTAATCAGAAACGACGCGACGATCATCCGCACACGATTGGGCATCCAACCAGTCTGATTGAGCTGGCGCATACCGGCATCGACGATGGGAAAGCCAGTCTGTCCGTCGCACCAGGCCTGAAACAGACGGTCCCGCTCGGGGCCAGGGCGAAGCGACGGCGGAACCGGCACCCTCCGGAAAGGTTGCGCAGTGACATGCGGGAAGGCGGCTAAAACTTGTTGGAAGAATTCGCGCCAGATCAATTCATCGATCCAGGTGTGGACGTCCGAACGGGAGCAATCATTCCCCTTGGTCAAGACCTTCAGGGCACTGTGAATGGCCAGGCGAGGCGAGAGGGTGCCAAATCGAAAATGGGGAGAGAGTCGAGAACTTCCATCGAGAGCGGGACGTGTGCGACCATGGCCATAGTGGTTGATGGGACCGTTCAAAAACCAACGTAACCGTTCCTGGGCCCTGCGTTCACCCGGCTCAATCCACGGCATGACGTGGCTGTATCCGAGGTCACCGGCGGATGGAAGAGGAGATGGAAACGGAAGAGCTGGCGCCTTCGCGGCCGTCAATGTCTTGGGGACGGGAAGCACAGACGGGGTGGCCGCCTGCCATGTCCTCCACCACCGTGCCCGGTACGCGCTGTAGCGTTGCAACGGCTCCCCTGTTGCCCCTCTGATCTCTTCCGCTTCGAACACCACATGATCTTTGAAGGTCCGGACCTGAACGCTGTGTTCAGTAAGCTTGTGCTGGATGATCCGATCTCTCTCAATGGCGCCGGGTTCGTAGTCTCGATTCCAGTACACGGCTCCAACGTTCCAGTCCCGGGCTGCTGACACCACTTCCGTGACGGGGTCACCGTGCCTCCAGTGCAGCGGAAGCCCGCGTGTCCCTAACGTGCCGGCCAGTTCGCGAAGACAGCCAACCATGAAGCTGACGCAGGCCGGTCCGAATACCTGGGCCTGCAGTAACCGGTTGTCAAAGATAAAGAGTGGGATGATCTCGTCGCATTCCTCGGCGGCTGCCGTCAGCGCCGGCTGATCTGCGAGGCGCAGATCGCGTCTGAACCAGACGAGGCCCCGCATCAGTTACTCTCCTTCTGCCATCGATGCCGCCGGAATGGTCAAGGCGGATTGACCGATGACGAGATGCCGGAGGAGGAAGAAATAAAGTATGGACACCGGGCTGGTAGCCATGAGTACTTGACGAACGACAGGAAATCCGAATGCCACTTAGTTCATCGCCTCACTGATCGTCGCGAATCGACATACGGGAAACTGAGTTCCCGGGCCCACGGGCCTGGCATGGCCAACAACTGCTAGGCGTGCACCCCGAAGCAGCACGATAATGACCAGCCCACCATGCCGACGACCACGAAAACTCCGCGCAGAACTGAATATCGGTCCTAATCGGGTTGGGGCGCATCGTTCCCTGCTAATGAACCCATGTCGCCGGCGCACTATACCACCAGATAAACGGGATGCGCTGCCCGCCCTGTCGCTTGTTCCTTCCACAAGGAGCCGACTCGGCTTTGTCCAGTCGAGTGGCCATAGCCGCGCTACCATCCGACTGTTGCTGCGCGCTCATCTGAATCATCTCTTGGGCATACGAGCGAGCCCACCCGGAGGATTGACCATATCCTCAGTATGACGGTACGCAAGATTGAGATACGAGTGTCTTCCTTATCGTCATATATCAACGCACAAGCGCAATGAGAATACACCCGATCAACAGTACCATCGAGTTGAGAGAGACGGACCGTTGATGCAATCGATTCCACGCGGTCTGTAGGCCTCGATCAACTGCTCCCAATGATTGCTGCTCCTTCAGTCGATCTCTTATGGCATTACTCTGAGGCGTCAACGTTGAGCGACAGTAGGCTTCGGCCAACAGCACCAGGAGCCACATTCCGCCTGTGGTAAGGAGCGTGGCGCTGCTCCCGTAAAAGGCGATGAGTCCGCTCACGGCGATGAATCCCGCGACGGCGGTGCCCATGCCTAACCCATGGTAGGCGGGAAACAGCTGGCGAACCACCTTCCCGAAAGGCTCTCGTTCCAGATTCTTCGCGAGAATAGGAGCCACCACGAACGATAACAGGACGACTTTCCCGACAAGGACCGCACCAGCCAAGGTGTGAAGGTATACGATGAACGACGCCATCTTTCGGTTTCCTTCATGTCCGAATGAAAATTGCGCGTAAGGCCTGTTCGAGGAGCGGATAGTGGAACTGATAACCTGCGTGCGTCGCGATCGAGGGCGCGACTCGTTGCCCGGTCGTCATGACTGAGCTGAGTTCGCCGAGCGCCACCTTCAAGACGAACTCGGGAACGGGAACCCACGACGGCCGGTGTAACACTCGTCCGAGCGTCCGGCAGAAATCCGCCATTCTCACAGCATCCGGCGCGACGGCATTCACCGGGCCCGCGATGGTCGTATTCATCAATGCCCACTCAATTAGTCCGACCACATCATCACGATGAATCCAAGAGACCCATTGAGTTCCCGGCATCACCGGCCCACCCATATACAACCGAAAGGGAAGGGCGATACGCGGAAGCGCCCCACCGTCCCGCTCCAGGACTAGGCCGTTTCTCAGGCACACGACTCGCATCCCGTAAGATGCGGCGTGTCGTGCAGCGGCCTCCCATTGCACGCAGAGATCGGCGAGAAACCCCGTGCCGGGAACGCTGGTTTCATCGAGAACGTGATCGCCCTGAGCGCCGTAGTAGCCGATGCCCGACGCATTAATGAACACTTTTGGCTTCACCGCAAGGCGGGAGCAAGCCTGAATGAGATGCCGCGTGGACATAACTCTGTTCTCGGTGATGAGCCGCTTCTGGTCCTCGGTCCAGCGGGCCTCGGCGATGGGTGCTCCTGTCAGATTGATCACGGCATCTGCGCGGGTCTCGACCGTTCCATTCGATCGTTGTCATCGTCGGGCCGAATAATCGCGATGCCTCTTTTTGTCTTCTCGTCAGAACGGTGATCCGATGTCCTCCCTGAAGGAATGATTCGCACAATGGCCGACCGATAAATCCGGTTCCGCCGCTCACGACAATATGCATGGGCTCGTCTCCTCAGTCAGCTTTTCCACTGATTTAGTTCTGCCTTCACCGGGGTCGCAGGCTCGTCCCGACAGGGATCTGTCTGCCTCAGCGGGAGCGGCCGTGCCGGAGTCGCGGCGTGTCCCATACGGAAATGGAACGGATCGGCGTCCAGAAACGTGATAGACCCAGTCGCCTCTTTTCTTCTTTCCATGCAGATATTACTGTCCCACAGTTCCCGCTTGGAGCCCGCGCGCACAGCGAAAGCCTGTGCCATGGGTCTGTAGCGCAAACCCACCTCGGCCGCGAGCCGTTGTGGTGATGTCCGAGACGGGACTATGCCAGGAGCCGCCGCGTATCGATCGGACCACTCCCTTTTGGGCAGGCCCCTGAGGATTGCGATTCGGCGCCTGCGCGTAGTATTCCGGGTCGTACCAGTCCTGGACCCACTCACGCGCATTGCCGGCCATATCCTTCACTCCATAGGGGGAGTCCCCGGCGGACAGCGATCCGACAGGGTACAAGGTGTGCTCCACCTGCCATTCCCGGTCAAAGTTCGCCCGCGCCGCAGTCGCCGGCTCATTGCCCCACGGAAAGAGACGACCGTCGGTGCCGCGCGCAGCCTTTTCCCATTCCGCTTCGGTCGGAAGCCGCTTCTTGGCCCAACTACAATAGGCCTTGGCGTCGTACCAAGTCGTCTGCACGACCGGTAGCTGCTCAATGCCCTTCACGGAGACGAGCGCTCCACTGCCATAGGGATTGGGGGGATTTCGGTGTCCCGTGGCGGTGACAAAGGCCATATACCGTTCATTGGTGACTTCGACTTGATCAATGGCAAATGCGTCGATGTACACGGATCGCTGCGGCCGTTCATCGCCTCGTCCCATTCTTTCCGGGCTCCCCATCAAGAACTCACCAGCCGGGATCGTCACCATGGGCACCGGATCAAGTCCTAAAGCGGCAGGCGACGCCGATATGGTGGGCAAGGGCGCCACGGCCCACGCTGCGGCAACGATTAAGGGAATCAGTGTCCAGCGATTCGTTGACCTGCTCAGATCTGGCGTCATGGCTTCTGCTCCTTGCTTCCCTTGATCGCTTGGGACGTATGAATGTGAATTTGACGGACCAGGCGTTCCACCTGGCGCGCATTCTGCTGTTGAGACGCTTCTTGTACCTGCGTGATGAGCGTTCGTGCTTTGTGCAGGTGCTCTTCGATGTCGGCCTGCAGCCCCGGGGACGCCACGGTGCCGCCTAAGGCCGCGCGATGATATACTTCCCATGCGGCATCCACCGCCTGTTCGGCCGCATGGACCGCTCGCACGGTTTCCGGGAGCGGATGGCGGCCCGAATCGATGGGGCAAGCCCCAAGAGGCGAGGACCCAAGGAGTGCGCTGAATGAAACACCCAAAACGAACCGTTTGTAGCCAGTCATCGATGCCTCCGCGACGGCATTCCTTAGGGTTGCTTGATGGATTGTTGGATGAGCAGGCGTAGCTCGAGCAACTCGACGTTCTTGGGATCCAGCGCCAAGCCACGAGTCACCGTGTTATCCGCCTCCGTAAACCGTTCCCGTCCCATGTCCACGAGGGCCGCGATGTACGTGTCTCGAATCTTCTGGTCAATGTCGGCGGGCGCATTCATGGCGCAGCGAAACCCCAAGCCCACACCATAGCTGATATTCAGCGGGTGATTCCAAAAGCGATGGGTAGTTCTCACACTGCTTTCCGGCGCGATCCATGAGCCGCCACGAATGACCCGCTTTTCTCCGACCGTCAGTCGGTCCACATAGGTGCCCGTTCCACCCAGCCAGACGGCTTTAGCCGGGCCGGTTGGATTCACCATGGTTTCAAGCCGTCCGTAGTAGCGGGGATCGTACCAATCGGACACCCACTCGAAGACGTTGCCCCCCATGTTGAACACACCATAGTAACTGACACCCTGCGCATAAGAGTTCACGGGCATCGTAGCCGCGTGATGCTTGCCAAAGTTGACTTTAGCTGGATCAAACTCCTGACCCCAGGGATAGAGATTCCCCTTCGGACCACGGGCGGCCTTTTCCCATTCGGCTTCAGTCGGGAGGCGCTTGCCTCGAGACTCGCAGTACGACTTGGCCTCGTACCAATTCACGCCGACCACGGGCTGGTTGGGTTGATTGAGGCGTGGACCATGCCAGTAGGCAGGGGCAGGATGGCCGTGTGTTCTCATGAACTGGCCGTAGTGCTGGTTCGACACTTCGTACCGATCCATGAGAAACGAATCCAGGAACACCATATGGGCTGGACCTTCATCATGAAACGCCTCAGCCGACCATGGCGTCTTCATACGCTTGTCGTAAGCCGTCAGCGTCTTGCCAGAGTCAGCCGGTTCTTGCTTGTCCAGTCCCATCACGAACGGCCCGTCGCCGACGTACACCATCTCGTTGGGGATCACCGTCTCTTGCGCCTCACAAATTCCGCTAAACCACGCCAGGCCAGACATCAGCCCGACTACCATCCCCATTCTTCTCTTCATCATGGTAGACCTCCTGTCCCTCATTCCATACCGGTGTCGCCCCCGCCGCGCACTGTGCTATTTGTGTTGCTTCATGCTCTTCTTGATGAGATCCCGGGTCGCCTCGTATTCCTTGTTTCCCGGATCGGCCGCGAGCGCCTTATCGATGGCGGTCATCGCATCGCTGTGCTTTTCTGCCCCCATGGCTACCAATGCTTGAATGAAGGCATCGCGTCCCGCTTGCATGGCTTCATCGGAAACGCTCTGCGCCGACTTCGCGCAGCGGAATCCGAGGCCGACCCCGTAGGAGTTGTTCTCCGGCTGATTCCAGAACCGATGGCTTGTATGCAAGGACGTCTCTGGTGCCAGCCAGGACCCCCCGCGCAACACTCGGACCGGACCCTGATTCGCGAAGTTGTAGCCCTTTTCAGCGCCACGGGGATTCAGGGCCTGGCTGTCCTTGAAGTATTTTGCGTCATACCAATCTTGGACCCATTCAAAGACGTTGCCGGCCATGTTGTAGGCCCCATAGCCGCTCACGCCCTCGGGATACGAATCGACGGGCGTGGTATGGCCGACATTCTGTCCGTAATTGGCCTTCTTCGCGTCGAGCATATGGCCCCAGGGATAATGCTTATCACCGTCAGGCCCTTTGGCGGCTCGCTCCCATTCCGCTTCGGTCGGCAGGCGCTTGCCTTCCCACTTGCAGAACGCATCCGCGTCCGTCCAGCTCACCCCGACGACCGGCTGGTTCGCCTTGCTCAACCGAGGGTCGTCCCAATAGGCAGGGGCTGGATGCCCCGTGGCGTTCATGAATTGCTTGTAGCGCGCGTTTGAGGCCTCATACTTGTCGATAAGATAGGCATCGAGCACCACCTGGTGCCGTGCTTCATCGGCATGTTCACTGCTGCCCATGGTGAATTCCCCCTTTGGGATATTCACCATGTCTTTCTCCTCGCCGGGCCTATCCGCTGCCCATGACACAGAGAATGCGCTGGCGATGAATAGAACCGCGAATCCTGCTTGATGAACTGTTTGACTCCGCATCGGAAACCTCCTTTGGTGACGCACATCGAGTTGCTTCCCTAATTACAATCGGAAAACGTCAGGCTGTGATGCCTCATCACGGGACTGGTCCATGAGGCACCTGTCGCTGATATTTCTGCGCCAGCTCCCTCGGCGTTGAGCAGAGGCCAACAGGGCCTTTGCCCGAACGAGCAGAGGGTCTGATTCTCTCGGATGGTGTCCAGATTCGCCCGTGTACCGAGCTTCGAATTCGAATCGTTGGGCAAGTCACGAAGGTCCGTCGCCTGCCTTCGATAGGTCAGGACCACATTTCGAGCCTGGCCCTGACTCACCCGTGTGGTCTGTCGGGTCGTGAATTGTAAACCATCCGTTGCGCAACCGACCGTGAGCAGGAGCACAAGGAAGACCATAGGGTTGCTGAAGTGTCGAGGGTCCATGCGATTCCCCTTTCGGTCGATGGTGACCTTCGTTTGCAGGCCAGGAATCAAGGGCCCGCAGTCCGGTGCTTATGTTCAATGCTTGACCAGTGTATGTCTAATGTATAAGGCCATCATGACCAATGTGTCAAGTGTTATTTCGGAAAACATTTGACAGACATTAGTCATGAGTTTATTGTGTTGTTCGGTATGAACAAACATCGGATTCACCGGGTCGCCAAACTGACCGGACTATCGAAGGACCTCATACGGGTCTGGGAGCGACGGTATGGTGTTGTCCAACCTCTTCGTGGGGCTAACCGATACCGCTTGTATACGGACGATGATGTCGTGTTATTGCGTTATCTCAAGGCGGAGATTGAAAAGGGACAGTCGATTGGTGAGCTCGTGGCCCAAGGTCATGGCGAACTGCTTACCCGTGCGAAAGCGATTGATATGACGGCGGCGGAGCGACCAGCGCCGTATACAAGTCTGATTGGAGAGCTGACGGCGACGCTCGATCCGCTCGATCGTGAGGCGTTTGAACGACGGCTCAATGGGGCCGTTGCGGTGATACCCTTTGAAGATGCGCTTCACAGGATTTTGTTACCGCTTCAGGAACGGGTGGGACAACTGTGGCATGACGGACGACTCGGCGTGGCGACCGAACATTACGTCACTAAGCATGTGCAGCAGAAGGTCTTTGCGGCGACGAATCAGCTTCCAATGAACGAGTATGGGCCAAAAATTGTGGTGGCGTGCCCCTCCGATGAGCAGCATGAAATTGCTGCGCAAGCAGCGGCTTATCTGTGCAGCGCCCGAGGATGCCGCGTGTCCTATTTAGGAGCAAATGTGCCACTTGCCGCACTTGCTGCCTTCTGCGGCCTTGTTGAGCCCAAGCTGATCGTCCTATCACTCACGACGGTGCCCGCACCCAATAAGGCAGCCGACTTTGTGAAGGAGCTAAGAGCGCAGCTCAACAATCATGCTCTCATTGTCGTCGGGGGGGCTGCCGCTCAGGCACATGCAATGCTGTTCCAGCAGGCATACATTACGGTTCTCGACAGTGTGTTCGAGCTCGAGCGGCATCTGCCCCCACTTATCGCTTCCTCTGGGTCCGCACGATAATCAAGGTTCTTATTGGCGGAGGTTGTTGACAATGAAACGAGCCCGCGTCGAGGCACACTGATGTGCCCATCACACCTCTGGCGAAGAAGCGCTAGTGCGACCTGGCAGGGGACTCCTCTTCAAGAGAAGCGGACTTGACCATACGAAGAGCCCGAGCAGCCTAACTGCGATATGCATCACGCCGTGCTTCCGATTTACGAGGAAGAGGCCAAGAATATAGACGTCTCGCGTCGGCAGTGTCAGGGGTGCCCACGCATCCGTCACGGAGGCAGCCGTCAACGCAATCGTACCTCCAACGCAGTTCACGATTAGAAACGTCTGTCCGAATCAACTGCGTCGCTAGTGCCAGTTCCCGATCGTTTGCCGGCTTTCCGGCCGGTACCTCATCAAACGTACGGACTTCATCGGCGTAATACAGGGCGTGCAACATGAGTTTGTCGTCACTGACCGGACGGACCATCACGAGTTCTTCCTTCCCTCACTTCACAAACTGGGCGACGGCAGCTTGCCCCTCTTGGTGTATGGCCTGGCCAACAACCGATAGGGCTTGTCGCCCCCTTTATCCGGACCCAGATAGTAGGTCTTGGAGAAGTAGACGGGATCGACACAGTTCGTGGCACAAACTCTTGAATCTCGACACTGCGATTCGCCTCGGCTTCAAGCGCATCCAGTTCCTCGTTGGTCACATCGACGTATTTGCCTTTCAAGATCTCGCCAGGGTCGCATCCATCTCCGCGGCGTGACGGAAGGCCAGCTTCCCACTCAGGTGCCGGTTGCCTTCATCCCGTTTGGGCAGATACGCCTTCCAACGCTGGAGTCGCTCCGCGATGAGGGCCGGTAGGGGGAACTCGGGTTCACGAACCACACGGAGGCGCGGGTGGCGTCATGGCTTCGTCTTGCGGGATCTCGATCATGTGTGAGGAGTTGGAGGTGAAGGGCATGGTCCACTCGCCTGCGCGATACGGCTACCGGAGGGGGTCGTCATTGGAATGGTGTGGGTTCAGCGTCGGGACCGGCTCTTCCTTCAAGGCGGCTCTGCCGCGGCCTCCATCATGGGAAGCGGTGGACATGGATCGCTCCTTTCCATGGCAGAGTCGGCGGGAGGAAGGTGGACTCCAGTGGCTTGCGCCCTCAAGGGTTCAGGAGACCTTCCCAATGGCGAGCTTAATAAAGTTGGATTTATTCCTTAAGCCGTACTGTCGTTTGATGGCTCCCCGCTCATGTTCGATCGTACTCACGCTGAAACCCATCCCGGGTGGGCAGGGGAAAGAAGAAGGTGCCTAAGCCAAACCGCCGGCGCAGTTCCGGCGAGAGCGCCTGAATATTGTTGCAGGTGCCGATGAACAAGGTAGCATTATCCGAGATCGTGCTGATGATCTTGAGAGCTTGGCGAAGCTGCCTTTCCCATTCCCCCACCAACGAAGTTTTGACCGCCGAGAGATCGAAGAGAAGGGTCGGGATCCTGCCTTCGTTGCCGGCCGCCTTGGCAATCGCGCTCTTCGACGTGCCGTGTGGGCCGACGAACAGCATCCCGGTGGTCCGGGAATCTGGCATGAACGACAGCAAGGTGCCATGAAGCGATTGCGAGACGCCGCTGGAATCGCCGCCGGAGGACTGGGCGCCGGCCATCGCCTTTTCGACTTCGTCGAGGAAGACGATCGCGCGCGGGCGTGAGCGGCCGTTGAGCACACGGGAGATAAAACGCTTCACCTGCTCCACGCCACCGACGGAGGCAAAGGTCAAGGCGCGCAATATAGTAGCTTGGCGTACCGCCACCAGCTGACGACGCTCGGCACCACGCCGAGCATGAGTCGCAAGGGCAATTGCTACGATAATGCGGTGGCAGAGAGCTTCTTCAGTACCCTGAAGAATGAACTCGCCCATCATCAGACGTCTCACACGAGAGATGAGGCAAGCCGCGATATCTTTGCGTTCATCGAAGGCTTCTACAATCGCCAGCGGCTCGCATCAGAGTCTCGGGTATCTCAGTCCGCTGGCGTTCGAGCGTCGGATCAGTGACCCTTAGCTTGGTGTCTAGGAAGCCCCGGGGCGCCTCACTACGGCCCCAACAACAGGGAAGGCTCATCCACTAAATAGGCAAGGTAGGATGGGGCCGTTAGAGTGTCTCCCTACTGGGCATGTCTGACGCGGGCGCCTTAGATCCCTGTGTCGCTTCCTCAGCATAGGCATTGGGGAAGTGCTTCGGTCGGCACTCTGGACATATGCCATGACTGAAGTCTGCCTCGGATCGTGCCGCGATATACCGCTCGACTTGCTGCCAATACCCGCTGTCGTCCCGAATCTTCTTGCAGTAGGAACAGATGGGCAATAACCCCTGAAGTACCTTGACCTCTTCTTCCGTTCGTTTTCGCACCAGAGAAAGCGTCGCCGTGATACCGATCACGGTGATGGCAAGGACCTGGTTGGCAATGTCATACCATATCGGGCCTGGTGCGGACAGAAAAAAGCCCAGTACTGTTAGTAGTGCCGATACAATGGCGACCACAATGACCGGGGACGATTGTCCGGGCGTAGAGTAGATGGCAAGGAAAGCCAAAGGTACCACGTACAGAAAGGAGACGCCGATCCCAAGCGGCACGACTACATCAAATCCAAAAATAGTAAGGATAAGGATAAAGGCTGCGACGACGTGCGGGACGCGGAGCGTTTCACGGCGAGCAGGCAACGCTCCCCGTCGTCTGTCGGCGACCCGACTGTCACTGTCGGATCGTCTGTCTTCACTCCGAAGAAGTCGTGTCATCGGTACATATCTATATCAGGCCGTGCGCGTGGCCGGTATAGTCCATGTAGTACTAATAGCTAGGCAAATAGATCTAGTTTAGTCCTTATTGGGTATAAGTCAGGGCCAGTGTAGGAACCTATACGAGGCAGTAGGCGATGTGAGCCGTCATAGATTCTCAAATGTCCGAAAATCAGATTCCGCGTTTAGGAGGCATCCCAAACGACAAGTAAACACGAAGTGTGCTAATGCCAGATTGTCTCAATGAAGGGCTTCACCCCAGGATCTTGCGATAGTTCTACTCGACAGGTAAACATGCCGCAAGTCGATTTTTTTCGGCGTTTTGACGTATCCTTTCACCTGGTCAAAAAGAAATGTTTGTGATTTCTTCAAGCAGTCAGGGCAACGGTGGTGACCCTTTCCGTGTCGTCAACTGTTTCGTTGTCAACAGAAGCCGTGGAGTGGAGGGAGGGCCAAATGTCAGGTGTCCCTGAGTTCGATACCGCATTTAGGGAAAGGCTAAGAGAACTGTTTCTTTGGAGAAGAGATGTTCGTCAGTTCCGTCGAGATCCCATACCGGACGAAGTTTTGGACGAATTATTAACCACGGCCACACTCGCGCCTTCGGTGGGATTGAGCGAGCCTTGGCGATTTGTACTTGTTGAGGATGCTCATCGGCGAGCTGCGGTTCGAAACAGCTTTGTAAAGGCCAATGCAGATGCTCTGGCGGGCTATCGTGGGGAACGCGCTCGGCTTTATTCCAGTCTAAAGCTAGAAGGCCTCGACCAAGCTCCGCTTCACCTCGCAGTGTTTTGTGACGAACACACACCACAGGGGGATGGCTTGGGGCAACGAACGATGCCGGAGACACTATCATACTCCGTCGTCGCCTCGATCCAAACCCTTTGGCTGGCCGCCCGGGCGAATGGGATAGGCGTTGGTTGGGTGTCTATTCTCGATCCCTTAGAGGTAAAGAAAACCTTAGAAGTTCGGGAATGGTGGAGCCTGGTCGCCTATCTTTGTTTAGGGTATCCAGAAGCAGAATCACCTAAACCGAAGCTTGCGGAAGTTGGATGGGAATATCGTCGTAACATGGCCGAGTTTGTAATTCGGCGATGAGGTCTAGGTTAAATGTGATGTCTCATTACATGCGAATGGCTCTCTTAATGTGGGGAGTCTAAAAATTACGCAATGACTTAGCCGTGCAAGGTATATCGGTCTGACTCCCTAGCTGCTACGCCGCTGTGACGTCGATTTGACACGCCCTGACTTAAGGTCGCTTCATTCCATAATCCGAGTGAGATCTTTAGACGTACTCAGGTAGAGCTGAAACCGGAACTCACCGCAACGGCGAGTCAGGATCGGTCGCCTAAGCTGAAGGACATCGACCGGATCGTCCAAGACATGCAGGCGGCGGTTGCGCCGGCTGATCTTCGCGGAGAACCGGGGGGCATGGTGAGTTCAACCAAGGCCGAACCGCAGCCTTCACAAATGGCCTGTCTAAAGTGCGAGGTCCTACGAGGCGCCGTGCTGAACTTTGACAAAGACTCCCTATTGCTGAAGGATCAGAGCGGCAAGGAGGTGCGCCTCCATATCGACGCGACCACCGCAATGGGCCAGCAAGACCCTCGGTACCAGGGATTTAAACAAGGGGATCAGATTTCCGCCTATGTCACACCTGAGGGCCATGCGCAGTCGATCACCCTGTTGCGCCCAGCTTCCGGTCTGCCTGGGGGGGAGTTCTAAATAGGAAGGTGCATGGATTCAACTCATGCGGGTCGGATCCATGCACCGCCGCTTTTCCCGCTGAAACTAAGGAGGCGCAATCATGCGAATCCGAGAAGTGATGACTACGAGTCCCAGATGGTGCTTGCTGACAGATTCCGCATCAAAGGTCGCTGGCATTATGAAAGACATCAATGTCGGTATCATCCCGGTTGTGGAGAATGAGCAGGGCCGGAGGTTGATTGGAGTGGTAACCGATCGGGATCTGTGTCTGGCGGTCGTTGCGGAAAGCCGCGATCCCGCCACTGTCCCGGTCAAGGATTGTATGACGCGCATGTTGATCTGCTGTGCGCCCGAGGATGACGTGGGGAAGGCCATCGAGTTGATGCGTGACAATCAAGTTCGCCGCATTCCAGTCGTGGACCAACAGGGCACGCTTCAGGGAATTGTCTCGATGGTGGATCTGCTGCATCGTGCAGACATGCCATCAGGCCAGACTCACGAGACGATCAAGAAGGTCAGTGAGCCTTCCGAGCTCAAGTAAGCCGCGCTCACAGCAACTTAGGCAAAGCGCCTAGCGAGGAGCGGAGATAAGAGCGTGACACGTGCCCTCCCAGCCTGAGGTCACGATTTCTGTTATGGCCAAATGAATTGTGCCTCAAATTCATCGTCACTTCCCATTCCTTCCATCCGCTGCTCACCACCATGACATTCCTTCTCTGATACCACACAAGGATGGGCTAGGTAAGACCGATTAACCCTGATGGGTCATTGCACGACTCGATGGGCAGCAGGATAATTTATAGAGAAACCGTGGTGCCCAAATAATCCCCGCATCCAGGAACATGGGGCATTTTTCTGAAGCGCAATGGCGGGAGCAGCGGAAGCTTTCTTCCTCCCGTAATTCTTTCTATAGTCGAGAACTTTATACTCTAACTCTGACCGGCACACATTGGCTTTGGGAGGACGGTCATAACCGACAGAGGCATACCGTGAGCTTACAGAGTCTTCGTGGATCCGCTTCCCGTCAGGTTTACCTCCGCCGACTTGAGTCCCCTTGTCCGGCAGTTTAGTACTGCCGTATCGGCCGAACGTGCTCCGCGACTCACGGGGATATTTTTACGGTTTGGCTACGTCAAAATGGAGATCTCCGAGGCAGCCGACAACCTGTGCAAAAATCTACACAGTACAGTCGTTGAAGGCGTGAGTCTTACCGTCCTGCGGCTCAATGGCATGGAGACTCACGAGGACCAAGACACTTGCACCGGACCAACGTAAGACTCAATCGTGGCGGTCGTGATCGGGAAACGGTAAGAAGGGGAAACCATGAAACGTGAAAGGTTCAGCGTTTCACAAGTCGGTGAGGTGATCCCTACTGCGACGGTCACGATATTTCTCCCCCGTTAGGCTCGTTAAACGAGATGATATGGATCTTCAAAGGACTCAGCATTAGCTGGAATGGGGCTTCACTAGAAGACCCATTCAAGCCAGATGAGGTGAACCATGCCATCGGATCTGATGTCGCTAACTCTTCTTGTTGGCCTTGTGGGCAGCGCATTGTGGATAGTTGTGTTCGTTGTCGTCACAGTAGCGGGCAAAACATATTCATATGACAGGGAAGTAATCAATTCGCCACGTGACAAAGATTCACTGGAACACCAGGCAAAATCACACACTAGAACTAATGCGGCGTAAATGAGTTTGATTGATCGTTTGAGACCTAAGACGTGTTGTAGTTGTTGGCTGGTCGGTTGTTCAGCCGGGTGCCATGATCATCAGATAGTGCCGCGGCTAGCGTAGTTGTTCGTGCGTTGATCAGCTTTCGAGCATCCGCGAAGGAGATTCTATGAATAGGGGCCTGGTTGACAGTCGAGGGCAATACGGTGAGAAGCTATGTCTGTAGGAAGGCTCTTGACTGTCGGAGGAGTTCTTCGCGGGTGCCATGTTGGCAAGCGACACTGGGCCGACTGCCGGGTGCACCCTTGCAGCCCATAAGCATCGAGACGTGGTGGCTGCCGACCTAGGATCTTCGCTGTGTGTGATTAGAAACGATGCCAGCCATTGGCCTCCGGCCTGCTGGCGGGCACGCTCGACGAGGGAGACGTTGCGATCACAAGACGCAGTGGCCAAGTATGGAGCGCTGACTCGGAGGATCTCTCAGAGTGGGCAGGGGTATTTCGCCGAGGTGCGCCAAGGATACAATATCCAGTATCCCTGTTTCTTGCTTTCTGTGTCCTTAGATACGGTACACCCGCTCTACTCCGAAACCCAGTTCCCGGCTCGCGGTAACAAGCTGGATGGCGATTGACGCTAAGAGGCGGGATTTCCTCCGACCATGTGCTGATCAACTTCATGGGGTCGGGGGCGAACGTCCAGGGCGCAGCAAGCGGCGCCACACTTTCTGGGACCTTTCTGTTGCCCAACCTCGGCGTTCAGCTCAATAGCCTCACCATCGACGGTCATTTATTCGGGGGCGCCGCGGGGAAAAATTTCCGGTTTGTGTCGAACGCATTCATTCGACAGCCTTCTCTGACTCAACTCAGGTACCTGGCCTGCCTCCATCCTTCTTCTTGGGGCTGGGCTCACTGTTTTGCCGGGTGGCTTCGACGAATAGATGCCTGACCATCGGTGCTTCGGTTCTTGGATACCTGAGAAGACGCCAAGAGCGAGCAGGAGATTCGCCTTGCGCCTAAACAACAATTAAGAACCTTCCCTCCAAGACGGTTCTAACGACCAGGCCATACTTGCCTCCTTCTCTCGCATACTGCCATCTACCTTAAACCAATTCTATGAGTGGGCCGCAAACAAAAAAGAGGTCAAAGTCTTGTCAGTTTGAGTTTTCTCCCATCGTGAAGCTTTGACTTCAGGATGTGTAGAATTCCCTTTCCAACCCGGCTTTGGCCTCGTCACAACGATAACAGAACCGTATTTCTAGACCATCAAACGAACCACGAAAGTTTTGTCACAGTGGAGTCTACGCTTTAAGCACATCAAGCGGTGAGGATGGTGAGCGTCAATTCACAAAACTGTCTAGTACAATAACTCTGCTCCAAAAAGCTTCAAGGTTATTAATTTTCACCTCACCATTGTCACCATTTGGGCGCCTCTAAAGTCGCGGTCTTGATGTGCGCGGCCTGCAAATATGGCGCAGTCACTATAACTGGCCTGCGTCCTCTTAATCTGCCCTACGCCCGTGCGACATACTGCTTTTAGTCACCGCCTTTAGTCCAATTTACCAAACAGGAGACTTGGCATACCGTAGCGGCATGTCAGGTACAGCCAAAGCTGCAATAGTGATCATAGGGAGCCTGCTGACAATCGCAACACTCGGCGTTTACTGGACACGCACGCCACAATACGCCTTGCTCCGTGTTTTAGAGAAGCAGAGCGGTCCGGGGCAAGAACGACCCACGACCCACATAGCAAAACGAAATACAGGGAAGCAGCTGCAGCTGCTCCATCAGCGCACAGAACCGGTGACACAGTATCTTGCCTACTTCCAAAATAAAACGCTTGGACAGATGTACGGGTTGCGGCTTATAGAGGCACGCATAGAAGGGAAAAGGGCCGTGCTAACCGTAACGTTCAGGAAGACGGCGTATACCATCCCTTTTGATGAGCAGCCTGACGGCCACTGGGCACTTGACGAATTTCAGAACCGAGAGAAGTTCCTGAGGGAAGTATCGGAACGAAAGAAGCCGAGTCTTGTATCCATCATCGCACGGCTATAGCTCACTGCAACGAGTGATCACCGAGGAGGTAGGAAATGTACGCTGTCGTGAAAGACCAATCTCATCTCATTGGCAAAGTCATCGGCTTGTTGAAGATCGATTCGGACCGGATACTCTTACAAACCCTCTTCGCCATTGTTCTCTTGTGGATAGTATGGCCACTGGTTTTTCTTGGCTATCTGGCGACCGTATATGGCCCGCATATCCTCATTGGACGATAGACGCTTCTGCCGCCAAGAATATCATTACGAAGCGCGAAGTGCTGTGCGGGACATGCTAATGGAGCTTCCCTGCACCCCACAGTGTCCATGCCGCCGATTCGAACAACGCCACCATTCTCGCCAAGTATTCCCCGAATATAGATACGTAATTTTGCCTTAGTCCGGCATCGAGCCGCGAGTATCCCACTGGCTCGCAGTCGGCATTCATCCATCCGCAGCATTTGCTGAGTTTTCCAACAAACTCATTGAATATCCTCATCGTTGTCTCCCCTCTCAAGGCTCAAACATTCTCACGGCACCTAGCCTCCCACAAGGTCTTAGAGAATTGAAGGGCTCTTCGTTTCCTTTCCTGTCGTCTTCTCCGTAGTGTGTCGTCCGATGGCGAGGAATTGTCATAGGGCATATAAGTTTAAATACCGGAAAGAAACACGGGTCTATATGGGGCTCTTGTCGTGATATGGCTCGATGGAACTATGTCCCAGAGCATTTCGCGCATTTGTTGGACCCAGAGTTGCTAGGATATGTCAATGAGTACCGAAACCCGGTCACCGGGGAGTCCTTTCCTGTCGCGCCGTTCCAGTATCTGGAGTCGCACGATCACAAGCGCTTCATCAATGAATTCGGTGAACTCTCTCTTAGGGACCTGCTTGGCGAGCCATACGGGGACCGGGACCAATTCTATAAGGTGCAGCCTTATATTATTGCCTTGTATACCGCCAAGGGTATTCCGATGCTGTGGCAAGGCCAGGAATTTGGCGAGAATTGGGGGGTCCCCGGGGGAGGGCTCGGTCGCAATCTCTATGAGCGTCCGCTACATTGGGAATATTTTTATGATATGCCCGGCAAAGCACTCACGCGGCTTCACCGCATTATGGGCAACCTGCGACGCCAGCATCGGGCTCTAGGGAGTCGCGGCTATTTTTACTACTACAATAACCAACACCATCTGGGGCAGGGCGTAATAGCCTATTGCCGGAAGGCCGACGCCTCAGGATCCCAACTAGCAGAAGCCCTTATAGTCCTACTCAACTTCTCAGCGCAGGAGGCCGAAGTTTGGATTCCATTCCCCGCAATCGGCCGCTGGGTCGAGCAGATTGATGGGGTCGGATCCGTACAGGTAAGGCAGGCCGGCCAGTGGTTACCCGTCAGGATCCCTTCTCACTATGGTTCGGTCTACCTCCGCGAGTAGTCCCCGGTTTTAATCGAAAGGTCCGCATCTCATTTAAGCCGCTGTCCAGAAGTTCCTTATTTTCCGGAAGGAAGTGCGCCATGCAGGTGTCCGCTGAAGTAAAATGGGCAGTGATTGCAAGTCTCACGCACGGTCATATGTATTAGATTGATTCGTGACCCCTCTCTCCCTTAAACCAGATTGGCACTACATGTGAAGTGAGGTAGTGAGGTATTCGCCTACGCAACCTTGGTCGTTGGCCCCGATTGTGTTCCGATATGAGACCCGTGTTACGCCTATTGCTGATGTTCCTCCTGAGCCTGATTTCCGCCATGCCAAGTTGTGCGACGGGTCCGTCGTCTGGTGTGCAGGGGCCGTACCAGTCTTGGGATGAAGTCATTGCGCGGTGGATCGGCAAACCGAAAGAAGCCTTGTTTTATGAACTTGGTCCACCCAACGTACATCCCGTGGCTGCCGAAACAGACGGATTGACCGAACTGGTCTGGGATATGACGATCGATCGAATGCCGGGGCAGGCCGATGAGTACGGGCTCTTGCCGTTCACGCGGTCCGAGACGTGTCAGCTCTTTTTTCTGGCTGACTCCAAAGGCACCATCGTCTCCGGAAAACGCGAGGGTTGCGTCTAGGATGGAGCCTTTAGCAGAGCCGAGACGGTCTGGATGTCGTCGATGATCTGACCTTCAGTCTGGGAGGGGACCTAGGTTGGGAAAGACGGTTTCGGTCGCGAGAGACATGGATAGCTTTAAGCAAGTGGGTACATTTGCCGATGGGAGCTTTCTATCTGACCGCGCGCTTCAGTGATGCTGTGGCCGGATCGTATTCGTCGCTTGTAATCGTTCCGTCCTTGATTCGACGAACAGCCTCGTCGATCAGGAATAGCGGCATCAGGATCCATTCGCGAGGCACAACGGGATTTCTGAAACGACGTCATAGATAACGCGGAGCCTGCTACGGCGCCCGCCATATTCGGTTACGAAGCCTCACCGATTTTTGCCACATACGCAATCTGACTGCCGATGATGAACCACTGACCTTTCTGGATTTCGGCGATCGGTCAGCGCACCAAACTCAGCAACCAAAAATACATCCATTTCTTAGGGGTTGTAAGAGGTCTACGGACCATGTCAAACGCTGATGTCTGCTTATTACTACGGCCCAAATAGCTTACTGTGCAGACGTAACAGTTACGTTCCTTAGTCGTCAGAGGTACACAATGGCGGGCGAGCATGAGGGCCCAGAAAACGTGGCTGAACGAGTGCGAGCGGATGAACGCCATCGCCTTGGTCTCTACCTGCACGATCACGTCGCGCAAGTTCTCTCGCTTGCCAAGTTGCAACTTGGCCGTATTCAACAGGCTCTCCGAGAACCTCTTGATGCGGCGAAGCAAGCACGGCTTCAAACCATCGTGGATTCGTTGATCCCCGAGTTTGATGCGGCTATGCGAGCCGTACAAGAAGAGATGTTTCTTCTCAACCCGACTGGTCTCACCGAAGCCGGTCTCACTCCCGTGCTAGAACAGGAATGTGTGGCGTTTAGTCGACGTACAGGGATTCCGTGTGAACGACGCTGTGAACCTCTCGACGTGGACGCTGAACGCGGGATTTTAGTCGTGCTAATCGTACGTGAAGCCTTGGTGAACATTGCCCGACACTCCCGTGCCACTACTGCTGAAGTAACACTGCAACGATCCGGGGAACAGGGCATCCTGTCAGTCCGCGATAATGGGATCGGGATCGACCCAAGTCGCATAACAGCCGCCGAGAGCTTTGGTGTACGGGCAATGAAAGAGCGGACGCGGACACTACGAGGCGAGCTGACTTTCACAAGCAGACTCAATGAAGGCTGTCACATCACGTTATCGTTTCCACTGGCCCTGCATTCGGGAAATACTTCCCTCCCTGACTGAGAACCTTCACGGCCTCAAAAAGTTCGGTGCTGAGCGTGGCCTTTGAGACGAACCCGGAGGCACCCGCGTCTTGCCAGCACTTGGCGGGGATATCAGTCGCGAAGGAAATCGCCAGGATAGGGAGACTGGGATAGCGGCGACGCACCATTCGCACGGTTTGCAGTTTGCTGTGTTGAGGCAGGCAAAGATCAAGAATCAAGACATCCCATTCGTGGAGCCGTAGTTGGTCCCACAAGTCTTCCACGCTTGCCGCTTCGCCACATAAGACCTCCACCTCTCCGCAGTATTCCAGTAAAGCGGCACGAAGGAGTTGATGCATGACGGCGAGAAGGACACGAACCATAGCCAGCTCGCGCTCCAAGATCGGGCCAGTTGTACCTTGACCCTATTAGCTTGGATGTCAGTCAGGCGATCAAAACATAGGCCAAAAACGATTACCACAGGTGCTCTAGAACAATAATAGGGTAAGACTCTCTTTGACGACACGGTATGCGGAGATTTAGATGTTTTGGCAAGGCCGATGCGCTTCAAGAACCTGCAGCGGGCTCTTGTTGCATTTCGATCCGGCGTTGTTGGGCAACGTCGAGACGCGCTTGTGCAATGTTGGCATATTGCCAGAGCCGACCCAACGAGCTTTCCAAACCTGCGAGGCTTGTCGATAATGTTGTGCTACGAAGGACGGCGCAACTCTCGCCGCGCCGCTCCTTCTGGCACAATCTCGAGCGTGAGTGATTCTGTCTGCCGAAGAATCCTGATCCGAACCGGCACTCCGGTCCGTTCATCAGTCAACAATCGATGCAGACGATCGATGGCATCAATCACGTGGCCATCGAACTCCACGATAATATCACCCTGGTTTAAGCCAGCCTTGTCCGCAGGGCTCTTCGGTTCAACCGACGTTACCAACACGCCGGTCTCGGCCGAGAGGTGGTGAAATCGCACCACTCGTCGAGGCAGTGGCATGTTCTGACCGGCCACGCCGATATAGCTACGTCGCACCACCCCATCTCGAATTAAACGCCCCGCCACGAACTTGGCCGTATTGATCGCGATGGCAAAGCACAGCCCTTGTGCCGACTGAATTGTCGCAGTATTCACCCCCATGACCTCGCCGCGCGCATTCACTAGTGGCCCACCGGAATTACCGGGATTCAGGGCAGCATCAGTCTGAATGATATCGCCGATCAGCCGTCCTGAGAGAGACCGGAGCGACCGTCCTAACGCACTGACGACACCGGTTGTCACCGTGGCTTGAAAGCCATACGGATTGCCGATCGCGATGGCCAATTGGCCGACGCGAATGGCCTGAGAATCGCCGAACTGAACGGCCACCAGCGGCCAGGCATCGATGCGAATGACTGCGAGATCGGTGTCCGGATCTTCTCCGACTATGTGAGCCGGAAGACGCCGGCCATCAGCCAAGGTCACCTCCAGGCCGCTTCCGCCGTGCACGACATGACTATTGGTTAGAATGAAGCCATCTTGTGTAAAGATGAAGCCGGACCCATGACCGCTCGGCATGAGCGTCTGTCTGTGAGCGTGGTGAACCTCAATATTCACCACCGCCGGAGCTACCTTTTCGACTGCTCCCACCACTGCTTGGGAATAGGCATCCAGAAGCTCCACCTCCGCATCCGTACGTCGGTCATGTGACCCGCCCGGCGCTGCCTGCACTCCCTGACCATTCTCTGTGAGAAATTCCAGTAACTCGTCCATTTCAACCTCATCACTTCTGAGAAGGTTCAAGATAGTGCTAGATACAACGAAGTCAAGAACGGTGATACAAAAGCAATCGATTACGACGGTCGCTTCCCCACCGGGCGCGACAACAGATCTCTAAGGAACCGCTCCAAATATTCATTCACCAATGCGACTTGCGATTGCAGCATGTTGAACATCTGAGCCCTCGCCTGAAGGTCCTCAACGTTATAGTTACCCCCCTCTCCAAACAGGAGGGTGTTTCGGCGCTGCTCCAGGGCTGAACCTGGCTCGCCTAATCGACCGTCACGTCGCCATCGCGCAATAATCGCCGTCCGCAGGCTGGTGCTCGGGTCCTCTTCCAGCGGACGGTTAAGAAAACGCCAGATGACGTCGGGAAAAAGCACAGGATTGGGTGGACCCTCCCAGATTTCCCGCAGCAGATTACGCGGATGTCGAAACTCATACTCTTGTTGTTGAAAGAGTGCCGTTGAGCCAAATACCGTGGAGAGCGCCCCGCCTATGGTCACCGCCACACCTTCGGCCACGGCGTGGTCGGCGATTGCCAGGCCTCCCCCGATCATCCCCGCGACGCCGCCGGCCACGACGGCAAGCACGGTCAGAAGGCGAGCACGGCTGTCCTTTTGCTGCTGGAGATAGTCGGCCAGTTGCTGCGCTCGTGCGACTTCGCAGGCAATTTCTGCATTGACGCCATTGGCTTGAAACGACACGAGCAAAATCCGTTCAACAATCTGGCCGCGCACCTCCTGAAGTTCCGCCTTGGCTCCTTCGCGGCCCTCTGCCAGGGCTTGTTCCAATGCGGGCATTTGTTGAAGAAGCGGTAAGACATCAAACGCGTTGGCGGCCTCCACGCTGAGCGCAGAAAAGCCGGTGGCTGCGGACACCTCTGCGATTTCAGACGCACTGAGCTGCGGCACTTCGGACATGCTCGGGAAAAGCATCGTGCCCGGCACGTGCTCTACAGGTCGGCATCTACGTTCAAATTCAGCACGCTGGGATGCGGATTCGAGGGGTCGGTCCGAAGTCGTGGCGCACCCGTAGACAAAGAAACAGATCGTCAAAATAGCTCCATGGTTCACAGGTGCCATACCTTGGTGCCAAGCACCGTGACGCCTGCTGAGAAAGCCTCCGCCATGGTCAAGGTGTTTGGCTTTGGCCGAACGCCAGCGATCGGCACAACGATCTTTTCCGCATGAGACCCATCACGCGTAAATCCAATATCGCTTCCGCTCCCCCAGACTTCCTGACCGAGAAGATGCATGGGTCCCGTCATGACGACGCCATCGAAATCTCTGCCCGGCGTCCGGGGCAAGGTGGTGCCCACCATGCGCCCTTGAACGTTTTTGCTGTCGCCCGGGCTCAGGGACGTGGCGTGAATGTCCACCACCACCTCATCGGATCCGGGTGTGGGATCGGGCACATCCGCATACTGAAGCGCCGAAAAATCGTCGAAGTGATCAAACGCAGGGGGTTTCATATGAGCTTCATTACGCGGTGGCAAGTATTTGTGTAATGAGTCACTCCAACGCCACGAAGATAGATTTCCGCGGACGCCTGTCTACCGCACGACTGGCATAGCCGTGTCCCACAACGTCGCCGGTCCCGAACCGTCGAGTAGTCCCGTCTCCGACGGTGATCTCCATCTCTCCTTCAAGATTGATGATGTATTGCCGCCGAGGGGCATGGTGCCAACCATAGTCGTAGTCGCTCCGTCTCGTCCCAACGGCGAATGGCCGGGCTAATTAGATTTGTAGTGGGGACAGTACTAGCCATACATACGGTGTGGTATCGTCAATATATGAAACTAGAGTTCTGTTATCGGGACCATTTCATAACCCTTCTTTCTTCCCCGGTAGAGAACGGCTGGATTGCGAAATGTCAGATTCAACAACGGATAGGTGATCAAGACGTTGTGCATACCCTGAGCGATACTTCAAATACAACATATGGAACTCTTGAAGAGGCGAATCGATCTGCGGAGACTCTCGCTAAAGCATGGGTAGATGAAAAGGTAAGGACTTCGCCCGCGTGTAATTCTTGAAACCTCCGAAAATACGGATTCCGCGTTTAGGACGCATCCCAACGTAACGTAACGAGCCGATTTGGGTGCAATGTGATTGCTACGATCCAGGTGATCTATAGTAAGGAGGTCTGGTAGAGCCACCCTGGCAGTACAAACGAATCATCTCAAAACCTATGCACGCCTGCTATTTCAGCTCCGAAAGGGCCCATGGTCCTAGGCGCTTCTTTTCACCGACAGCCTAACAGCATCGATCGGGACGCCGGTTTATGACAAGCTTAGATTTCCTTGATGCGGCCTCGGAAGTGGAGCGATCAGCTTAGGACAATATAGACAATGGAGTTTTTCTGCTAGAAAAATCCGGACGGAAGGAGAACCCTCCGTCCGTAAAGCTCAGCGTTCTGAACCAGACAGCTGTTCACGTATGTCGTCAACCTTGGTCGAAGGCAGTGCAACTTCCGGTAGCTTTGGCAAAGCCTCGACTTTCACGACGGCCTCCGCATCCCCCGTCGAGGTGACCTGAGCCGCGACCTTATCGCCCTTCTTGAGAGGCGAATTCATTTTTGTGCCGTCGGTCACCTTGAGGCGCGTTTCCAGACCATCTGGCGTCTTGATCCAATACGCCTCCTCAATCCTGATAATCTCTCCTGTAACATTCTCACAAGGAGAGGATTTCGTACAGGCGCGTGACGGAGGGATAGCGGGGGCTACCACAGGCGAAGTTCCTATGACCTGTTCCTCCGCAACACTTCGTGAAGGGCTGGCCCCCAACACTATGCCCGTAGACAGTATGACCATAAGCGCAACTTGTTTTTTCATAATCTCCTCCCTAACCGCTCCAGTCTATGGCGCTCAGCCACGTCTGCCATTAAGAGCCCATGTTCCTGGATGCGGGACTCACTGTTAAGCAAATATGACATCGATCACGCCTACTCCTTTCTACATAAATTATCCTGCCGCTAAATCGCGTCGTGCAATTGCCCATATGGGTTACTCGGTCCTACGTAATCCAACCTCGTGTGGCGTTAGAGAAGAAAAGTCGTGGTGGAGGAGGATAGGTAAGGAACGGGGAATGACGATAACAGTATGAGGCTGTCGCCAACCGTCAAACCCCCGTCTACGCAGGCGATAGCTCACGGCCAGAGGAAAGCCGCAACCGTGCCTGCTATTGCGCTTGTGATAAATGCGAGCCTCGGAGCCAGGAACACGGGCTGCTACATTGATAATCATATGCATCTATCCCCGGCCTGTAGAGGAAGGATGGCCAACCGACACGAGGGGACGGTCAGACATCATATCCAGTAATGAGGCACCACCCCCTGAACGTCTAACTTGCTCTGACCAGTCTTATGTATGCCATTATACCTAGGTACAAATAGCCGGAAAATGAAGAAGTGAACCTGTCCCTACTATCGAGGATTCATGGAGCGTCGGGGGCCGGAAGTGAATTGGAACGGCCGTGTACTGCATCGAAAACTGCAGGCATTAGGGTTCGCCGGCCCCTATCAGCAAGTGCAGCGGGCGACCAAAGTCCAATCTTTGAAAGGCATTAATACCCAATGAAGAGAACATATGCGCTCCCGAAGTACCAGGGTACCTAATTCGAACCGCAGATCCTTGGGGAGGCGATTGTGTAAGTATCGCGCTGAAATAGTAGCCCAGCCTCGCTGATCTCACGTTCTCAGTGGTGGCGCTATAGTAACGTGTGTAACCCTTGACACCACCCTTATCTCAGGAGGGAGAGATGAAACTATTCTTAAATCTCACAATTGGGCTAGTCATGTGCACGTTCACCATGGCGTGCGCCGATCGATATGATAGGACCGGTCGGTCTTATCCGTCTAGGTCGTCTACATACTCAGAGCCAGATACGTCTTCCACCACTTCTGGAGCCGCCAGACAAGGGGTTCGTGAAGGCGTACGTGATGCCGTACGTGATGCCACGCCCTAGACTCATCAGGCTCAGAGGCATGCGGGCGATAGTGTACACGTCCGCATGCCAATTTACCTACAGACATGGTCTCTGACAGCCAAAACTAAAATCATGCTGGGGGAGTTAGGTGACATAAGGTGTGTGATTCGCACACATCGTTTCAATTAAACTGCCGAAATGGACTCTGAGATGCGCCGCTGGCTTTTGTGGGTGCAGCTCTATCAGGAAACGGGTGACGCTGGATTGGTATGTCGCCGGTGCGGGATCTTATATCCCACGCTTCGTAAACGGGTACGCCGGTATCGTAAAACTCGTGAGGCAGAGTTGAGTAGTCTCAGCCGCCGTCTCACGCAATCATAAGGATTGCACGTCCAGCACGAAACGATCAGAAAATGTGAAAGATGGCCGCATCAACGATGCGCCGCCAAAGCAAGCGGCTTCATTAGGCGCAGATAGCCGCCGAGGACCGCTCCCGTTACATTCATCACGACATCGCTCAGCGTAGGATAGCGTGAGGAATTAAAGAGCTGGCAAAGTTCCATTCCGGCCGAGAACAACAATGCCAGTGTGAAGACGGCGGTGAGAAGGAATCGACCTGATCTCCTTTGTAGGGGTCCTGCCCGGACGGCCAGATATCCAAATGGCAAGTACATAATCATATTTAATGCGATGTCGAAGAGAATCGATCCAAAGGAGCGTGTCGATGGGATCACACGGACATGCTCCCAGAACGGATGGAATTGAATCGTGCTCCATGGGACAGTGCTGCTAATAATAATTATGGCGACCCAGCATATTAATAATCCGCGTGATGTCACAGCTACACGTGCGCGGCCATGGTAACTGTTTTTCACATCGTAGATCTTCAGTATTATGGAGGGTTGACCGGTCTAGTCGTTATAGGCTGGTAGTGCTCATCTCTGATTTCGAACGAATTAAATTCGTCCTTCCTCTAAGCATAGCCACGCTCAGGACAACCTTTTTAGGAAACATATACCGGTATACCACAGTAGTACGACGCAGAGTCGTCGTGCAGGTCCTGTTCCAAGCCGTAGCGCACTAGCCACTGCGGCGCCCAGTGTTGTGGTTGCAGGACCAGCTCGAGGTCTGCGCGTGTCCGCTGTCCCCCGGGGAGTACCGTCAAGGTCCATCGTCGCCAAAACCGCTTGAGGTCTCCACGTACCAACTCCGCATCAATCTGCTCCGACCCGGAGACCCGTGTGCGAATGACGAGACGGATCGTTCCTGGCAGGACGGCACGTGGAATGTCCATTTCAGTGATGACACTGTCGGCCGAACGCTTAATCGCGATCATTCGCATGCCGTCACGAAAGAGTTGCGGCCAATGCTCATAATCGGTCAACACGCTTACGACGGTCTCACGGTTCGACGCCAGTTCTAAATGCCCGCGGACGTGGGCAGCAGCGCCCTCATCAACAATGATGTCCAGTGAAGAGGCGGACTCCGATGCCCCGGCGATGCTACTTTCAGCTGGGACAAGCGCCACTACACCATCGAAGAGGAGGCCAAGCAGGACATGCGAGAACTGGCATGGGCGATGGTGGGTCACGTTGAAGCCTCTCCAGGCCCATGTGGCTATCCGTCGAGACCGAGGCAGCGATGGAAGGGAGTTGCTCAGACTTCAATGCAGAGAAAATGGTTGGCGCTCAGCCTTACTGCACCTCAAGGCGGCCTTCCAGGCTACCATTTCACGCAATGAACCGACATTGACTCGACATCTCCAAGAAGAGGGTAGGGCGGCATGCCGACCGCAATCGTCCCCGCGCTCCCTCCACTATCGCGCGACCATATCATCGCGGCTTAGCGCCCGAACATATGTCAGCACGTCTCGCATTTCCTGTTTATTGAGCCACTCTCTAAAAGGCCGCATCCCTGTGCCTGGACGTCCGTCCCTGATCACCATATACAGCTCGGCATCCGACTTATCACGGGTATCGTGGCTCAAGAAGTTCGCCGCACGAGGAATGAGGTGGGGTCCCATGTTGCCTTGCCCATCCCCGGCCGCCCCGTGGCACACTGAACAATGGCGTTCGTACACCAGTTTGCCGTTTGTCGCGTTACCCGCAATGTTCTCAATCGCCGTCTTGTCCTGCTTCCCTACGACGGTGCCGTCGCTGCAATCGACATCGACGAGAACATGATGGCCGTCCTCTCTCACCACTTCGACAACCCATACCATCTTGCCGCGTTTTTCCACGACATCTAATTCACGAACGTATCCTGGGACTGTAGCGAGGGCGGCATTGATCGCCGCGTCGATGTTGGTTTTAAGCTCCGGCGCAGCGTGATGATGGTGCTCCCCAGCCCCGGCGTGTGCACCATGAGGTGAAGAGCCGGCCTTGTCTGTCGCTGCCGCCGCTTGCTCGATCTCGATCGAACCGGGAGCGGCCGCCAGAAAGATGACGCCACACAAGAGGACCAGGGAGTTCATGATTTTCATCTGGATACCTCGTCAGGCGTCGACGTTAGAATCGTTTTAAAAGCTCGCGTTTCTTGTCGAGATATTCTTCGTCGCTCAGGACGTGCTCATCGTGCAAGCGTTTCAATCGCCGTAGGCGATCGTCAATCGACACCTCGTCCTCCATGCGCTCTGGAGCGCTGGGCTGCGGCCCGGTGTCCGGAGGGCCGACGGCCGATTCCGATCGCACTGCTCCCAGCAACCCCCGATAAGCGATCCTCAGCGTGGGGCTCACTGCCCGCACCAAATTCGGCAATCCTCGGCTCTCTGGAAAAACAGATTCATACTCACCTGCCACAAAGTCGAACGCCGCACCTGGGCGGGCCATGAGCGGCTCCCGCCAGAGCGCGTCGCGAATCGTCGGCATGCTGACGACCACGCGAAAGTTGGGCAGGACGAGCCACAGCCTTCCGTCCGCATGAAACCATGCTCCTGTGGTGATGTCTTCCAATTCCGCTGATCGCGGCTCGCTCAGAACAAACACGGCCTGTTCATCTGGTCGAGCTTCTGCCAGCGTCTGACTGAGCGCCCTGCTTAAATACGTGATCTGTTCTTGCCGAAACGCCGGTTCAGACGCCCCTTTGACGGTCCACACAATCAACACGGACTGCTCTCGCTGCACCGCGATTGCTTGGAGGATGCGGGCCCAGTCCGCGGCAGGCAGGTCGAATGGATGGTCAAACGACTTCCGCTCAGCTCGGCTCTCGGCCGGGATGCGCTGAAGGCGGACGACATGGCTCGTACTGTGGCAATTCTCACACGCGGGCCGAGTTGCCGATTGCTTGCAAGCGGCAGCGCCGAGCCCGATGAGCAGCATAGCGAAGCCCATGACCACGGCCTCTCGAACCATCCTTTTACATTCCTTGCGGCTGTTCCGGCTGTTTCTCCGGCTCCCCTGGCTCTTCAGTGCAGACGGGCCGCCACGGCGCTTCGGTCCAGTGCCCTTTGATGACATAATCGGAAACCGACCGGTCTGCGGGTTTGCAGACGCCCTGGCGTGTCGTCATTTGGACCGAGCCTCAATCCAGAAGAACAGGTCGCCAGGCACTGTCGCCACGAATCCGAGGAACGCGAGCGCGTACAGCGCCATCATCAGGACCCCTGCGCTCAGAATGCGAAATCGAGGCCGAGCAACATCGTCTGGCCCAGCAAATCGCCGCCTCCCGTCCCGACGCCGCGCGTGCGGTACGTATTGTATTCCGCATGGGCGGCGATATCGGTGCGCGATGACTGGTGAATGTAATATCTGGCCATAAACGTGTGCGAGTCGACATTGTTGTAGACCTTCGCAAACGTCGGGTCCCCCTGGCGATCGTTTCGGATCAAATCGTACCGGTAGATCAAGAGCCACCCCGGCATGCGTGTGAACGGGAGGGCTGTGGGATACCAGTCCAATTCGACGAAGCCACCATACCAGGAAGCATTTTGCGCATTCGCGATGCCTTGTGAGAGAAACAAATTCTTGCTGTCGTCGCCGTGCATCACCGCTCCAAAGAGATTCCATTCATTCCCGAGCGTGAGACTCACATCGACGCCCACCCGGTTGAATGGTTGGCTGTTGCCCGCCACCGCCTCGCATGTTGGACAGGTCGGATTGACCAACGTGGGCGCTTGCCCGTACATGCCAAAGACGCCGATCCGTTGTCCCGTCACAATCCCATAGCCGCCGAACGATTGCGTGGCATGACCGTAAAAATTGACGTGGCGGCCCCCCGTCCCGCAGGTCGTGCCGGCCGGACATCCGGCTAAGTGGCCACCGAAGCTATTCGTGCTGAGCGCCGCCAGGCTGTATCGAAAATAGCCGTTGGTCGCTGCTGTTTTCGTAATGCCGGCCAGCTCGGTACCCGGCTGGTTGTCTCCGAGCATGAAGTCATTGGGATTGAGATACGAGCTGGTCGATGTCCCCGAGATCGTCGCAGTGTATGGCGTTCCCGGCAAGTAGTGATACATCACCATATTCGTATTGAGCGTTGGGCTGCGCTTTTCACTGAACGGCAGGTCAAGCTCGAACTTTCCCACGCGCACATTCAACAAATAGGTCGTCGGTTCGGGTTTAATTCCCACGAATTTCTCCAACCGCATCAATCGAACCCAGGCCGACTCGAGCTCACTCTCAGAGGGCCCCGTCCCGAACCCGGCGCTTTTTAGTCCAGGCGTGAACACCACCCCTAATGCAATGTCACGATACAGGATGCCGTAACTCAAGATGTCGAGCCCCGTGAATCCAAATCCGCCGGTGGTGATGCCACTGCCGTCGGTCCGGACACTGGCGAGCTGATAGCCGACCGTCGTTCGAAAGGACACGGGCCAAAAGCCCATCGTAATGGTCGGCGACTCCGGGATATCCATGTCGACGCCCATTTGATACCCTTGGTCGCGGAAAAGGTTTCCGAAGTCGTTGAGCTTGGGAAAGCCCGGGACGTGGCACACGTTACAGGCAAAGTTGTATTTTCTCGCGAACGCCGGAATGGCCGTCGCATCAGGAACGAGGGTTGACCAGGTATAGCTGAGTGCACAAATCAAGGCGATACAGGCGGCGGTGATCGTCCGGCGTCTGAGGGTTCGCATGCGCTGCGTCCTCCTGCACGCAGGTATTCGAAGCAGGAATAATAGATTCGTATCTGCCTGACAGAGAGAGGGAGGTAAGGAGTTTCACCTCTTCAACTTGCGCCGTAGCAGTAAAGGAAAAAGAACAATACTGAGCAGAGCAATGGAGCTAGGTTCTGGAACGGCCGTTAAACGACCAAACAAGCCGTGGTCCTCTATTGCTCCATTCTCCGGTATCCCGGCTGTAAAGAACAGACTATTGGAATCTGCACCCATCACACCATTTCCAAACCGGAGGCCCCAGAGCCCCTCGATCACTAACGGTTGCCCATTTCGATCCTTGAGCTGCCCCAGGAACTGACCGGTCACCGGATCGAATGCATTGATCGTCCCATCACCAAAGTTTCCCACCAGCAGGTCGTTGCTAAAGAGGCCCGAGTGACTGCTGGCCAGTGTCAATCCCCAGGGCGAGTTCAGAGGACCATTCGCAATGAAATGCCGCAGCAGTTGGCCATTGGGATTATAGACATCCACAAAGCCGTTGCCTGGGCCCGCCACATCGTCATGCAAGGCCGCATCCTGTTTGGCGTAGGTGACAAAGAGATTCCCACCCAAATTTTGAATATTGAACGGGGCAAAGCCCTGGGGAATTGAGGGATCCGTGAAGGCGCCCGGTATGGAGACGGACCCAAAATTGGCATTGAAAATATCGATTTTCCCACTATGGAAATTCGTCGCATAGAGCAATGAGCCCATGTCCGCAGTGGCCATGGCGATGCCTTTGTAGACGGCCGAGGAACTTGAGTTATCGACCTTCACGACCGCCTGCGTTCCATTGTTCCAGCCCGCGATCGTGCCGTCTTCCGTTGCAAAAAGGAACCGGGCGGGCTGACCTGGGGCGACGGCAAAGTCATTCGTTCCGTTAAAGACAGCACCCGTCGGAGCGGATGGCGGCATACCGCCTGCAGGGGGCGGAATCGTCACGACTAAGGGATTGTTCTGAGGAAACGCTTGACCCGTCCCATCGTACAGCGTAGCCACTCCCGTCTTATTGTCGGATGCCCAGAAGGGGCTGGTTGGGCTGGAGGCGAGGCCCCATGGGTTCATCAAGTTCGGATCCGTATGGGTTGCCAGGCCGGGAATATCGGACACGAGATTGTCTTGGACGAACTCGTCCCCATTTAATGCGGCCGACAGTGAAGAGAGCTGCAGACTTAGACCAACAATAGAGAGCGAAAGAACCAGGTTGGTACGGAAAAGCAAGGTCATCTTCATGGTTGGACCTCGTGATAAAAGAGTGGAAGCTTTTTCTGTGATATGGTGGATTCAGTCTGGTACGGTGAGACGGTAGCAGATCCGCAGAGCACGCACTGTTAGAAATCTAACACCCCGGGGCTATTTGCGGGTGGACGATGATAAAGGGGTGGTGTCCGTACCCAATTTAGTAGGCGGAGGCGGTATATGCTGGTAGGGCCCGAGCTTCAAGAGGTTCACGAGCAACTGACCACGACTCGCATAGTCAATACCGCCCATGGCGCGCAGTTGGTTCAGAAGCGTGGAGGTGACCTCACGTCGTGATCCAATCATCCGCGCCAAATCTTCCTGCGTGAGGTGAGGACGCAGCCTGATCCAATTTCCCGTGGGTTCGCCCATCTCTTCAGCAAGACGCAGCAGTGTCCGAACAAGCCGGGCCATAACCTTTTCCGAGGTCAATAATTGGATCTGCTCATAGGCATCAGCAAGATGATGCGAAATGGTTGCCAGAAAGGACGTGAGCGCCGGGGCATTTCCTTGGAGATGCCCAATCAGCACTGCAAAGGTGAGCTCGACCACTTCACTGTCTTCGAGCGCCAAGGCTTCCTCACAACGGGCCGCCGTGCAGAAGCACAATTCCCCGAATACCTCGCCAGGTTTGTAGATCCGTAGGATCTGCTCTTTGCCATCCTCCGTGACGAGGCAGGTCTTGATGAGTCCGGAGCGCAGGAAGTACACCGAGGCACTCGCGTCACCCTGCCAATAGACGCGCTGCCCTCGCTCGACCCTAACCCCGGCCCGGCTTGTCAAGCTGCTGCAGAGGTCGCCTCGAAAGAGCGTGGATAAAGCTTCACACCAGCTGTGGGTCTGGAATATTAGCATGACCATCGACTCTCTTTAGCAGAAGCATAATCGGACTGTCGGCGATAGCAAATTAACTCATGAGTCCATTTTTGTCTTGCTCTTTCATTAATCGCTCCTACTCAGCCCTCGGCTCTTCCCTCGCTTTAAGGCCATGTTGCCCCACTCGTTTGAGGTCGGTTGCCATGAAAATCAAAACTTGATGGAGCATCGAACTCTTGTCTTGAAAGTCTGTGAACCGGGTTCTCAGAAAACATAAGGCCCTCGCCTAAATTTACGAGGCGCGAATTGTGAACTGATGATTCAGAATAGTGGACAAGCAGGCGGGGGACGCGAAACGAGGGATGCTGAAGTCAGGGTGAACGTTGGACAGAAGGTAGTGCCTGAGAGATTAACTCGAACCTCGGAAGAAGCTGACGAATCACTATATTGAGCGATAAGGAGTTCATCCGAGGTATCGGATACAGGTCCTTTCTCATCAAGGACCTGGGGGTCTTTGCTTTCGACGATATTTTCCTGGGCAAAGTGGGTAGGAGTGAGATCACCAAGGAAGGCGACATCAACAATATACGGAATAGCGATGAAGGCTAATCCCAAAACAACGGAGTTAGTTGACTGACGAAATCCTCGGCTATGCCGCAATAGCATCTTCACAAAGTCACCCGGAGTCACTCGCTAATCATTTATTGCAATATCCAAAATGAAGTTTACCAAAATTAATGTCCGACAAAGGATGAAGTCATTGTAGGCCAATAGTGTTTGCGCTATCGTAAAGGAAACAACGGATTCTGACGATCTTGAGCCTTGATGAAAGTCTCGCCTTTGGTTGTTCCCGGTGATGAGGAGCGACCCTGCCCAGACCAGTTCCACATTCACCAAGGCACGCCGCCATCGGCGAACCCGCCTGCTCCGATGATTTCTTTTCGCGTTGCAGTGATTTGACTTGCCGCTCTAGTGCCATAAGACGCAGCTCAGGACGGGAAGTGGATGTCGTTATCGATTCCGCCGTCGGCCGGTGAAGGTGGCGGTTGATCGGAGGAGAGTCTCTTCATACCATCAGCCCATACAGTACCGAGATCAATCCCATCATAAACACGAGCAGTCGCTTGGCGAGATAAACACGGTAGAGCCGTCGCTGCCTTCGGACACGTTGGAGCCTGCTCGAGTACTGAAAAACTACCATACTGATACCGAATCCGGTCTCTGAAGATTGTACATCTGCACGACCGGACA
Organism: Nitrospira sp. Nam74; assembly: GCF_965152615.1. Classification (NCBI taxonomy): domain Bacteria; kingdom Pseudomonadati; phylum Nitrospirota; class Nitrospiria; order Nitrospirales; family Nitrospiraceae; genus Nitrospira; species Nitrospira sp. Nam74. Next base: position 1,987,461 of record NZ_OZ224220.1, read on the forward strand.
ACTTCTCTTCTGAAATTCCAGGTCATCTTGGAACGTCAAGACGGACCAGGGATCCGTCATGCGCCTCGGGATGATTAAAACTCTTGTGTCCGACCGGAAGATTCTGGAACCGCCATGCTAGGCTCACGAAGCAACGGCCTGGCGTCGTCCGGCACAGAGTCGGCGCCGGGCGATGACGGTTCAGAGCTGGGCAAGCCGGTCGAGCTGCGGATCGGTGAGGGCCTGACTGTAATCGCTGGGAACGAGACGCTGTAATGCGAGGTACTGGCGGGACGTGAACGGCATGAATGGTCCATTGTTGTGATGAGCGGTCACTCAAAAAGATACGCGGTGAGAGGCTAGAGAGACGTACTACGAATCGGGAGTGAGCATCGCTCCACTGACGGCTCACCCGTGTGATGCACGACCACGAGAGGGAGGGCAAAGACCTCTTGACTATTCAGCCGGCGCCCATGCTTGTCGCACGCCGGTGAGCTGATGGAAGAAGGCTGCATAAAATTCCTTCGGGCTCTCGGTGAATCCTTCCTCTGCGATCCCTGGGGGGGGACTGCGTGTGAGCCCATGTCGTCACGACCCGGTGGATGAGTCCGTCGACGTCTTTGCCGTCAATGAACTTGGCGCATTCATCGCATGCCAACCACTCAGTCCCTGCGATGTGGCCTATCCCTCGTACCGGATGAATGTCTTCCGTGGCGACATACGAACCCCCCCTCAATCGTGACGATCGGTGCGTCAGGACAAATATTGTCTTCCGCCGTAATGCCAAAGTCGTTGGTCTCATAGTGCCAGGAGATACGAGGAAGAGAGCAAAAGTCGCAAACTGATGGCATCGGGTAACCTCGCATTCCGGCGTTGATGTGCTATGTCGCAATCCATCGCGGGCGTTCCATCATTGCCGGGCCTCCAAAGGGAAGTGAAGAGTGGCAATGTGCCGGTCCCCTGCTGTTTCTCCTCAGGCACCTGGCCCTCGGGGGTGGAGCAGCAGGGAGGCTCCGCTTCCCCCAGCCAATAGAAGCATAACCTCAACAAAAGGAGTCAGCATGCCCCGACTGACCTTCACTTGATACGCTCATCAAGGCGCTGCCGTTCATCAGACCCCCGCCCTGCTGGGGAACCCAGTGCGAGAGTCGCTTCGTCTACGAGGCGCCCCGTCGGTGAGCGCTCGATGGGTTTGTGCTCGGCGGGTTCGTCAGCGTGAACGAAGATCGAATGATTGCGCCCTCAATGTAAAGCCTCCCTTCGGCGGCGTTTTGATTGCCATCCAAATGGATCAGCGTAATCGCCTCATTCGGCTCGTAAACACACGGGCGACCCTGTATTGCCTTTGCGAGTGTGTTAGTAAGCGAGGACAGCCGGTCTACCAACTCGGTGCGAACCCACACCGCCCCGTACTGACCATGAACCGTCGGAATCTGCCATCCAGATCGGAACATTCCGGCAACTGCAACCGGCCAGGACAAAGTTTGATTGCGACGTAAAGAGCTTTTTGGCCTACGTCGTCGCCTTGCATGAATGCAACCGGGTCGGCTCGAAGGCGGCGAAGGCAGGGTGGGTCTTATAGTCAATATGGTGCCTAAGTAGACGGCGGCTTCAGGCAGGCGGTTGTACTGGGAATGGCGAGGGATCACCGAGACCCCAGGTCCACGTCCGCGCGCGACCGCCAATGACCTGTTACGAAGACGGCTCCCTTTGAGCTCACTGTCCTGCATCGAGAGCCTAGCGGCCGGCTAGTGCGCGGTTGACGGGAAGGATGTCGAGGTCGGCCAAGACGCCGTAGTGATCGGACGGCCATAGGGAACTTCTGTTGGGTAACTGTCCCGGGCGATCCAGCACAATGCGGCTGGACCGGACTGTGACCGTCGATTTTCGGCCGTTCAGGAACAAAATGAAATCCACGCGTCGGGAGACCGTGGAGCGCGGTGCTTCAATACGCTGCCACACCGTAGGTCCCTGCTCTTCCGGGTTGGCGATGCGGAAGGCATCGACAAACCCTGCCTCGTTTGTGAGCGTGGTGAGCACTGTCGACGTCTCAGGTGTGTTGAAGTCACCCATCAGCAGCGAGGGACCAGCCCCGAGGCCGTCTCGCACGATCTCGCCGACCCGCTCCATCTGACAGTCCTCTCCGCGACCCGTATGCGTTGAGAAAACTTGAAGCGGCCCCCACGCCGTCGAGAGTTCGGCGCGCAACAGGATACGCCGGTCGATCCAGCTTTTGCAGCGCGGCAACTTGTACACCTGGGACGCCACGATGGGGAAGCGGCTCAGGATGGCAGGGCCTTCCTTAAATCCCAGCAGGCCGACGACCGCTCGGTCGAGCGACCACAGGCCGAACAGATGCTCCGTGGCCGGCGCGAAGACGACATGGAAACCAAGCGCGTGGGCGAGGCGCTCCGGCACATTGCCATGCCGCCGGCTGTCAGACGCCTCTTGCAGCGCGACGATGTCCGGATTGAGTGTCTGCAGCTCGCGGATCACCATCTCTAGCCGCTCTTCAAGATGAGTCTGGCCGTCGAGGAATCCTGAGCCGGCCCCGTCGTGCAGCAGATTGTAGGTAACGACGCGCAGCGGTTGGACGCCGCCTTCCGAACCGGCCGACGCTTGTCCAGCCGAGAGGCAGACCAGAAAACTGGCCATGAACGTTAGGGTCAATAGGAGGGTACGGTGAATCATGCCGTGGCCTGAAAACACCATGGTCTAAATCAGTTGTGAGCAAGTGCCAGAACGCGCTATGAACAATAACGCGAGATCTGGACCGTTCACAATCCGGTCATGAGAGCGTCATGCTGCGTCGCGCCTTTCGCCTCTCATATCTGTTGGCTTTGTTATGTTTTGGAGGACGCGACATCCTGCTTCCAGTAGGACTTGACCGAGACTGCGGAGATACCTTTGCCCGATAACTGAATGCTCAAGACGATCCAACATTGCATTCCCGACCGGGAGGTGGTCATGTTGGGTGTTCGGGAAGATTCAGCGCAAGCAGGTTCCGGATATGTCCGATTTCCGGTTTATCAGCACGGCTCCGTTGATGATCTTTGGCAACAAAAGGAGCCGTGTATACCGCCATCCGGATCGTCCAGATTAAAGGAGATCGCATGAACATCAAGGTCTCTCCCGATGCCGATGTAGTTGCCGAAGAGGCGGCCCGGATCATTGCCGCGGAGGCCCGGGCAGCGATCGCTGCACGTGGCTGCTTTGCCCTGGCTGTTAGTGGTGGCCACACGCCATGGATAATGTTGCGAGCCCTGGCGGGGGAAGATATCCCTTGGATGGGTGTACATGTTGTGCAGGTGGATGAGCGCGTGGCCCCGGATGGACATTCAGACCGAAACCTTACGCACTTGAGTGAAAGCTTGCTTCAACATGCCCCATTGCGCCCGGAACAGATCCACGCCATGCCGGTGGAGTCACTTGATCTGGGCGCGGGAGCCACCCAGTATGCCTTGGCCCTCCGGGAGGTTGTTGGATCGCCGCCGGTACTCGACCTCGTTCACCTCGGTCTTGGTGAGGACGGACACACTGCCTCTCTGGTGCCTGGTGATCCGGTACTTGACGTGACGGATGCGGACGTAGCGACCACCGGCGTCTATCAAGGCAGGCGCCGGATGACGTTGACCTATCCGATGCTTAATCGGGCTCGCCGGATACTGTGGGTTGTGACTGGGGGCGAGAAGGTAGAAATGCTTCGTCGTCTCCGTGACGGCGACGTGTCGATTCCCGCAGGGCGGGTGCATCGCGAGCAGGCTCTGCTGCTGGCCGACCGCGCAGCAGCGGGATAGGTAACCGCTGAATACACGGGAGGAGGAAAACATGCGGGTGGGAATTGCGACGGATCATGGTGGATTGGGTTTGAAGCAACAATTGGGTTGCTCATCTCCGCGAGGCGGGACATGAGGTCGTGGATTTTAGCGCGCATGACTTGAACCCGTGCAACGATTATCCCGACTTGGTGATCCGGCTCTCGCGTGCTGTGGCGGCGGGGACGGTCGAGCGCGGGGTGGCGGTCTGCGGCAGCGGCGTCGGCGCGTCAGTCTGCGCAAACAAAGATGCCAGGCGTTCGCGCTGGGCTGGTGCATGACCACTTCTCTGCCCGGCGCAAGCGGTGGATCATGGCCAGAAGAAAGCCGCAATCGTGCCTGCTATTGCGCTAGACACAAAGGCCAGCATGAGTCCGTGTTGCTGAATCGCGAGGATCATTGATAGTCATACAGGATCTATCCCGACCTGTAGAGGAAGGATGGCCAACCGACAGGAGGGGACGGTCAGCCATTACGTCAGGTGATGAGGCACTCACCCTGAACGTCTACTTCCTCTCATTAACCTTGTTATATGCCAGAATAGCTAAGTACAAATATCCGCAAATGAAGAAGTAAACCTGTCCCTACTTGGCCTACCTCAGGTGGTTAGCAAGCGGTCAGGTCAACGATCACCAGGACGCTATCCGAGCCTGCGATAGTTAGTCTCTATAAGCGTGATGAGTCCGCGAAGGTGCACGCCAGAGGACGGTAACGGCATAAGGGACTCGTACGCCGTCTCAGCGGCATGTTGACGAAGAAAAAAGAAAAGTCTTAGTCCTCTGTCACGTCGACCCACCCCATCAGCTTCGCCTCGAAACCATGGCTGCCCGTTGCTAAGCCACAATACTGCAGCCAGCGGCGACAATCATACGCTTCACCTGCCGTTTGTGCTCGAGGGCTTCGACGGCCGGACGGGGAAGGTGAGCTTTAACTCTGCCGTGGATAACATGCCATTCACGGATATCCTGAGATTACGCATAAGCCTTAGAGGGCCTCCTACTTAAATAATGTCGCAGTTCGTCGGTTGCTGCTTCGCGGCATTTGGATGGGCTTTACGAAGACCTACTTGCCAGCGGACTGGATGACCCAAGGGAGCAATCATAGCTATCGCAGGTAAGAAAGGAGAACCATGTTCATTCCGCAACCCGTCCACCGTGGCGCATGATCATGACTTTAACGGTTTACCATAAAATGTCACGTCGTATTGATGTGGCGCATGGTGCACCTGATTGGCTCAGCTCAATGAAAAGCTAGTGCCCTGCTTGATACCTCTCATTATTACGCCTCGTGTTCCAGGTCGAAGAGCCGATTTAGTAAGTATCCCTATTAAGCTCGGGCAAGCGTACTGCGACTGGTTTGATCTTTGCTTATAACGGCATCGAGTCACAAAATGCTTATTCTGGTGGGCAAAAGAACGACACACCCATAGGCGTCCATCGTTCTCACTTGAATAGCGATCGACGCATTAGAGTGAGGAGGGCACAGTGATGGAAGTAAAGTTGGGCTTTCGATGAAGACACAATCAATAGACACCCAATGCATCAACACGATTCGGACCTTATCGATGGATGCGGTGCAGCACGCGAATTCCGGACATCCCGGGACGGCCATGGCCCTGGCCCCGGTCGTGTACTGCTTGTGGCAGCGCTTCCTGAACTTTGATCCCACCGATCCCATCTGGCCGAATCGCGATCGGTTCGTCCTCTCGATCGGGCATGCCTCCATGCTGCTCTATTCTGTACTGCATCTCTGCCGAGTGCAGGCGGTCAATCCTGCCTACGAAACGGTCGGGCAACTCTCGGTCACACTGGATGACATCAAACGCTTCCGCCAGCTGGACAGTAAGTGTCCAGGCCATCCCGAATATCGATGGACGTCCGGTGTGGAAACGACGACCGGTCCGTTGGGGCAAGGCGTCGCCACAAGCGTGGGCATGGCCATGGCCAGTCGGTGGATGGGCGCCTATTTCAATCGTCCTGGATTTCCGATGATCGATTACGACGTTTACGCGCTGTGCGGCGACGGCTGCATGATGGAGGGCGTCACGGGTGAAGCGGCGTCGTTAGCCGGCCACCTCAAACTGTCCAATCTCTGTTGGATCTACGACAACAACCACATCACGATTGAAGGGCATACGGACTTGGCCTTCAGCGAGGATGTGGCGACCCGCTTCACGGCCTACGGGTGGAATGTGAGACGGGTCGGCGATGCCAATGATCTGGCGAGGCTCGACCGGGCGTTGACGGTCTTTCGGAATACGCAAGATCGGCCGACCTTGATCATTGTCGATAGCCATATCGCCTATGGGGCCCCGCATAAGCAGGATACGAGTGCGGCGCACGGGGAACCATTGGGCCACGAGGAAATCAAGCTGACGAAGCGCCAGTACGGGTGGCCGGAGCACGCGCAATTCCTTGTCCCGTCGGGCGTGGCGGAGCATTTTCAAACTGTCATGGGAGCGCGGGGACGTACGGCGCGCGAGCAGTGGATGGCGCGATTCATCGAATACAAAAAAACGTACCCCGAATTGGCAGACGCCCTGTCTCAGATGCAGCGCCGAGCGCTTCCCTCTGGCTGGGAGCAGGATCTGCCGACCTTTCCATCAGACCCGAAGGGCCTGGCCGGACGGGATGCCTCAGCCACGGTGTTGAACGCGGTGGCCTGCCGAGTGCCGTGGCTTATCGGGGGCTCGGCGGACCTCACGCCCTCCACCAAGACTCGACTCACCGGTGAGGGGGCCGGCGATTTCACTTCCGCCGACTACCGCGGCCGCAACCTGCACTTCGGGATTCGCGAACATGCGATGGGCGCGATCCTCAACGGGCTGTCCTTAGCGAAAGTGCGGCCCTTCGGGTCTGGCTTTTTGATCTTCAGCGACTACGCGAAGCCGGCTCTCAGGCTGAGCGCCATCATGGAACTTCCGGTCATTCATGTGTTCACGCATGACTCGATCGGCGTGGGGGAGGACGGACCGACTCATCAGCCCATTGAACAGCTGGCCTCCCTGCGAGCGATCCCCGGCCTGCTCGTCCTGCGGCCCGCCGATGCCAATGAGGTGGTCGAGGCGTGGCGCGTCATCATGCAGCTTCAGCATGAGCCGGCTGCACTCGTCCTCAGCCGACAGGCCCTTCCGACCCTGGACCGAACGGCCTACGCCCCGGCTTCCGGCCTGGCACGGGGGGCGTATGTGCTGGCCGAGGCGCCGAATGGCCACCCGGAGGTCTTGCTCCTGGCCACAGGAAGCGAAGTGTCGCTCTGCCTTGCCGCCTATGAGCGACTCATCACGGACGGCATCCAAGCCCGTGTGGTCAGCATGCCGTCATGGGAACTGTTCGAGCGCCAGAGTCAGGCCTATCGAGACCAGGTGCTTCCGCCGCACGTCACGGCTCGAGTGTCCGCCGAACAGGCCGCCACGACAGGCTGGGATCGCTATGTCGGCCTGGCGGGGGTAAGCATCGGGATGAACACCTTCGGGGCGTCGGCACCGCTGAAAGAGTTACAGAAGAAGTTCGGGTTTACTCCTGAACGCATCATCGCCGCGGTGAAGGAACAACTCGCGCGGAAAGAAGCGACGCGTTTGAGCGCAGACGGTCGTGTTCCGGCCGAACCCCAGCATGTCCCCTCGGAAACGACACGAACCCTGTTCAAGGAGATGACATGATGAAAGTCTCACATGCCCACACCGTCAATCCGGTGCTTGCCCTGCGAGTATTCGGACAATCAGTCTGGTTGGATGATATCCAGCGCCGCCTCATCGCGAGCGGAGACTTACAACGCCTAATCGTCGAAGACGGAGTGTGTGGCGTGACGTCGAACCCCACCATCTTCGAAAAAGCCATCACCGGCGGGTCGGACTATGCCGACGCCTTGCGCGCCCTGGGGCGGGAGCCTGGCCTGAGCGCGAAGGCGCGGTACGAACGGGTCGCCATCGAAGACATTCAAGCCGCGGCGGACATCCTGCAGCCCGTCTATGCCCGCACGAAGCGGCGTGATGGCTACGTGAGCTTGGAGGTCTCCCCCCATCTGGCCCGCGATACTCGGGGCACACTCGACGAAGCGCGTCGACTGTGGGACGCCGTCGGGCGCGACAACCTGATGATTAAAGTGCCGGCGACTGCCGAAGGGATCCCGGCGATCGTGCAATTGCTCAGTCGAGGGATCAATGTCAACGTGACGCTCATCTTCTCGCAGGAGACCTATGAGCGGGTCGCGGAAGCGTACCTCATGGGCTTAGAACAGCTGGCCGCCCGGGGTGGCGATGTCGGGAGCGTGGCCAGTGTGGCCAGCGTATTCGTCAGCCGCATTGATACGGCGGCAGAGGCCGCTCTTGCCGCGCACCTCAAGCCCTCAACGAACGAGAGGACGCAGGCGATGCTCGGGGCGCTCCAGGGGAAGATTGCCATTGCGAATGCCAAGCTGACCTATCAGCGGTACCAGGCGCGGTTCTCCGGTGCGCGATGGGACGGCCTGGCCAGACGCGGGGCGATGACCCAACGGCTGCTGTGGGCCAGTACCGGCACAAAAAATCAGCAGTATTCAGATGTGCGGTATGTGGAGGAACTGATCGGTCCTGACACGGTCACGACGATTCCTCCAGCGACGTTCGAGGCCTTTCGGGATCACGGACGCCCCGAGCGTCGGCTCACCGTCGGCGTCGACGAGGCAAAGCTCACCCTGCTTGCGCTCGAGCAGGCGGGTGTGTCGATGAAGGCGATCACCGACCGCTTGTTGGAAGAAGGATTGAAGGTGTTCAGGGATGCCTTCGACACCCTCCTTGACGCGGTCCAACATCACTCCAAGGGGAATGCCTCTGGTCGACTCAATAAATATTCCTACACTGTCTCGGCTCCCGTGGCTGCCGAGGTGCGATCCTCTCTTCAGGAATGGAGTGAGGGCCACAAGGTGCAACGGCTGTGGGGTCGCGATCCCTCCCTCTGGACCAATCGGGACGAAGGCCAATGGCTCGGCTGGCTGGGCATCACCGATGATCAATTGGCCCATCTCCAACCCTTGATCAACCTTGCCGAGGAAGCCAAGCGCGCAGGATTCACTCATGCCGTCGTCTTGGGAATGGGTGGCTCAAGCCTCTGTCCCGAAGTCCTGAAGATGACATTCGGCATGAAAGCCGGTTATCCAGAACTTCACATTCTCGATTCCACTGATCCAGCTCAGATCAAGGCGGTCGAGGGAAAAGTGAGCGTCGCGACGACGCTCTTCATCGTCTCGAGCAAGTCCGGGGGCACCCTTGAACCGAACATCTTCAAGCAATACTTCTTTGACCGTGTTCAGCGCATGGTGGGAGCGAGCCAGGCCGGGCAGCGGTTCATGGCGATCACGGATCCCGGATCGGCGCTGCAGCAGGTTGCCGAGGCGCACGGGTTTCGCCATCTCTACTTCGGGGTTCCCAGTATCGGAGGCCGATATTCTGCTCTGTCGAATTTCGGCATGGTCGTCGCAGCCATTATGGGCGTCGACGTCCCCAAGTTTCTCGACCATGCAGATGAAATGGTGCAGGCCTGCGCCTCCAGCGTCCCGGTGGAGGAGAACCCCGGCCTGGTGCTCGGCACGATCCTCGGTGTGCTTGCCAAACACGGCCGCGACAAACTGACGGTCATTGCGTCCCCCGGCGTGGCGGCATTGGGGGCTTGGCTTGAGCAGCTCCTTGCTGAGTCGACCGGCAAAGAAGGCAAGGGGATCATCCCGATCGATCGAGAGGTGGTCGGGACGCCGGGTGTCTATGGAGACGACCGTGTGTTCGTGTATATCCGGTTGCAGTCGGCGCCAGAGCAGAGCCAGGATGCCGCGGTCACCGCACTGGAGCGAGCGGGACAGCCGGTTGTCCGCATCTCGATGGCTGACATCTATGACCTGGGCCAAGAGTTCTTCCGCTGGGAGTTCGCCACAGCGGTCGCGGGGGCGATCATGGGCCTCAACCCGTTCGACCAGCCTGACGTGGAAGCCAGCAAAGTCGCGACCAAACACATAACGGCTCAGTATGAACATACCGGGGTCCTCACGGTCGACTCTCCGCTAATAGAAGAGCAAGGAATCAGATTGTATGCCGATCCCGCGTATGGCGAAATCCTCACGACGGTGACGGGCCAGTCTCCTTCGCTCAGGAAGTATCTGACCGCCCATCTGAACCAACTCGTAGCGGGCGATTACTTCGCGCTGTTGGCGTATATCGAGATGGATGCTGAGCATGCAGCACGACTCCAATGCATACGCCATATTGTCCGAGCCAGGAGACGTGTGGCCACGTGCCTGGGCTTCGGGCCTCGATTCCTTCACTCCACCGGGCAGGCCTACAAAGGGGGGCCGAACAGCGGGGTGTTTCTCCAGATCACGTGCGAAGACGCGATAGATCTGCCGGTCCCCGGACAGCGCTATACCTTTGGCGTCGTGAAGGCCGCGCAGGCACGCGGGGATTTTCAGGTCTTGGCGACCCGAGGCCGACGGGTGCTGCGGGTACATCTAGGCGCCGATGTTAAGACGGGGCTGGCGACCCTCCAGGCGGCCATGGAGCGGGCGTGGGTCTGAGAGGTCGCCGGTCTGTGCCACAGCGGTGAGTGGAGGCACTGTTCGGCCGTGCCGCGACACAAGAAGACGTATGGGCGTGCTTGATGCAATGGGGAGGGAATGATGACCGGCTTACACGCAGACGCGCTCGTGCTGTTCGGCGCTACCGGTGATTTGGCCTTCAAAAAGATCTTTCCCGCCCTTCAGGCCATGATCAAGCGGGATCACCTGACGGTGCCGGTGATCGGGGTGGCCAAAGCCAATCGAAGCGTCGCCGAGGTTCGAGAGCGCGTCCGGGAGAGCCTCACTCAATTCGGCGGGGGCGTTGATGAGGCGGCTTTTAGCAAGCTCGTGCAGCGGCTCCGGTTTATCGATGGCGACTACCGGGAGGATGAGACCTTTGTTCGTCTTCGCCAGGAACTCGGCGGAGCGCTACGCCCCCTATATTATCTGGCCATCCCACCCAGTATGTTTCCCACGGTCGTAGAGGGTCTTGGCAAGTCGGGCTGTTCTCGTGGCGCGCGTGTGGTCGTCGAAAAGCCGTTCGGACGGGATCTGGCTTCGGCCCAAGCGCTCAACCGGGCTCTGCACCGGGTGTTCGAGGAATCGGCGATCTTTCGCATCGACCATTATCTGGGGAAGGAGTCGATTCAAAACTTATTGTACTTTCGTTTTGCCAATTCCTTTCTCGAGCCGATCTGGAATCGTAGCTATGTGGAGAGTGTGCAAATCACGATGGCGGAACAGTTCGGCGTGTCCGGGCGAGGCAGCTTTTATGAAGAAACCGGGGCCCTCCGCGATGTGGTCCAGAATCACCTCTTGCAGGTCGTGGCGAATCTCGCCATGGAGCCACCCATCAGTGGAGCGGGAGAAGCGTTGCGCGACGAACGGATTAAGGTCTTTAAACGCATGCGGCCGCTCACGGCGCACACCTTGGTCCGTGGTCAGTTTCGGGGGTATCGCACCGAGTCCGGGGTGGCCCACGAGTCCCACGTGGAAACGTTTGCGTCACTCCGGATCGATCTCGATTCGTGGCGCTGGGCGGGGGTGCCGTTCTTTATCCGAGCCGGGAAGCAGTTGCCGATCACGGCCACGGAGGTCTTCGTGACCTTGAAGCGTCCGCCCCAGAATGTGTTTGGCGAGGCTGAGCACGCGCAACGCAATTACGTGCGCTTCCGGCTGGGCCCCGATCGGATGGCGGTGGCAATCGGGGCCCGAGCCAAAGTGCCAGGAGACAAGATGATCGGCAACGAGACGGAACTCTTTGTCTGTCACCAGCGCGGAGACGAGATGGAAGCCTACGAACGGCTGATCGGCGATGCGATGATCGGTGATGCATCACTCTTCGCGCGACAGGACGGCGTCGAAGCGACCTGGCGCGTGGTGGACCCGATTCTGACGATGTCCACGCCGGTACATGAGTATGAACCGGGAACCTGGGGGCCGAGTGAGTCGCATGCGCTGATCGCGCCGTTCGGGGGATGGCAGAGCCCAAAGGAGCACGAATGACTGCCAAGGCCGGCGGCATGGGGCAACAGACGGCGCAGGTCATTCCTGAGGACATTATATGAAAGTGCTGGTGGTGGACATTGGCGGCACAAGGGTCAAGATCCTGGTGTCCGGACAACAGAAGATTCGAACGTTTCGTTCCGGGCCAGAGTTGACGGCACAGCAGATGGTCTCCGGCGTGCTGAAGGCGACAAAGGGCTTAAGGTACAAGGTGGTGTCGATCGGGTATCCCGGCCCCGTGAGCTCCGGTGCCGTGTTGGCCGAACCAAAAAATTTGGGACCGGGTTGGGTGGGGTTCGATTTCAAGAAGGCCTTCGGATGTCCCGTCACCTTGATCAATGATGCCGCCATGCAGGCCTTGGGCGGCTATACGGGGGGCAGGATGCTGTTTCTTGGTCTGGGAACGGGTCTGGGGTCGGCATTGATTGCCGACCACGTCATCATGCCGATGGAATTGGCTCATTTGCCGTACAAGAAAGGCGGCACCTTCGAGGATTATGTGGGGCGCCGCGGGCTGGAGCGGCTCGGCCAAAAGAAATGGCGGCGCACCGTGGAAGATGTCGTGACTCGTCTGAAGGCTGCCCTCGTGGCCGATGATGTCCTCCTTGGCGGAGGCAACGCCAAGAAACTCAAGCGACTCCCGGACGGCGTTCGTCTTGGCGGAAATGCGCACGCGTTCATCGGCGGACAACGCCTCTGGAACAAAGCACAGTGAATCAACATTGGCAGACGGTGACTCGCGAAACGGGCCTGCAGTTGTCGAGAGCAAACAGGAGTCGGTCACTGGGCTGGGTCATAGCTAGGCCTTGTTGAACAAGAGCCAAGACAGAACTGTCAATGGCTCGGGTAGATATAGGTCTGGGGTGTCAGCGGTTCAGGGCGAAAGGCGACGGCTTGATCGATGAAGAGGGAGGACGACGTATGCAACTTGGAATGATCGGCTTGGGACGAATGGGGGCCAATATGGTGCGCCGGTTGATGCGCGGGGGGCATCAGTGTGTTGTGTTCGACCTGAATCGTGAGCACGTGCAGCAGTTGACGGATGAAGGAGCCGTTGGGGCGAGTTCTCTGGACGATTTGATCAGCCGATTGAGCCCACCGCGAGCGGTGTGGGTCATGGTGCCGGCGGGAGACGCAACCGAAACAACCATTGCGTCTCTTGCGCGCCGGCTGAGTTCGGATGACACCATCATTGATGGAGGAAACTCCTACTTCAAAGACGACGTCCGGCGGGCACAGACGCTGAAACCTCGGGGACTGCATTACGTCGATGTCGGCACGAGCGGGGGCACCTGGGGGTTGGACCGTGGCTACTGCTTGATGATTGGCGGTCCAGAGCCCGTCGTGAAACGCCTTGAGCCTCTCTTTAGAACCTTGGCCCCGGGACACGGTGACATTCCCCGGACAGCAGGCCGGGACACCATGAAGGGATCAGCAGAGGACGGGTACCTGTATTGCGGGCCGGCTGGAGCCGGACACTTCGTCAAGATGGTCCACAACGGTATTGAATACGGCCTGATGCAGGCCTATGCCGAAGGCTTCGACATCTGTCGTCATGCCAATTCGAAACACCTTCCTCCCGAAATGCGGTACGACCTGAACCTCGCGGACATCGCTGAAGTGTGGCGGCGTGGCAGCGTGGTGGGATCGTGGTTACTCGATTTAACGGCGACGGCGCTGGCCGAGAGTCCCGACCTGTCCCATTTTACCGGCTCCGTCCAGGACTCTGGTGAAGGGCGGTGGACGGTCATGGCGGCGATCGAGGAGGGGGTCCAAGCGGAAGTCCTATCCGCGTCTCTCTATACCCGATTCCGTTCGCGCCAAGACCACACCTTTGCCGAGAAGGTGCTCTCGGCCATGCGATACAAATTCGGCGGCCATGTCGAACCGCAGGCTGGATAACCTGGACGTGTGTGCCGGCTCGCGATTCAAGATTGGATTGTCATGACCGCCGGTTGAAGTCGTTCTTCAAATCATTACGGACTGAACGCTATGTGGATACGCACGGGCCGTCGGTGCAAAGGAACTAAACTGTGCTGTGCCCGCTGATCGTGTACTTCGGGTTGGTGGTCTGTGTGACCGCCACCATGCTTGGTTCCTATGTGCTGGGACAACGGCATTGGGCACCAGCTACCGGCACGCCGTACGAGTCCGGCATTGTCTCGGAAGGCTCCGCGCGTGTGCGCCTGTCGGCGCGCTTCTATCTCGTCGCCATGTTCTTTGTAGTGTTCGATCTGGAAGCCGTGTTTCTTTTTGCGTGGACCGTAGCGGCGCGTGAAGTTGGCTGGGCAGGGTATTGGGAAGTGGTGCTTTTTATCGGAGTGCTCCTGGCGTCATTGATATATCTCTGGGGGGTTGGCGCGCTCGATTGGGCCACGGAGCGGCCGAACCCTCGATAACGGAGGAACCACATGCAGTGGTCGCTGACAAAACCCGATATTACGGGGCTGGTGGCTCACCCGGACCACGAGCCATTCGAACAAGCCGTACGCCGCAGCGTCATCCTCTCGCGGCTTGAGGATCTGGTCGCGTGGGGCCGCAAGAACTCCATGTGGCCCTTCAACTTCGGGCTCTCCTGCTGTTATGTGGAGATGGCCACGAGCATTACGAGCAAGTTCGATGTCTCCCGCTTCGGTGCGGAAGTGATTCGCGGTACACCCCGCGAGGCGGATCTCATGGTGATCGCCGGGACTGTCTTTATCAAGATGGCGCCCATCGTCCAGCGGCTGTATGAGCAGATGATGGAGCCACGCTGGGTCATTTCCATGGGATCGTGTGCCAATTCCGGCGGCATGTACGACATCTATAGCGTGGTTCAGGGCGTGGACAAGTTTCTTCCCGTCGATGTGTATGTACCGGGATGCCCACCGCGGCCGGAAGCTTTTCTGGAGGGGCTTCTCCTCTTGCAGAAAGCCGTGGAAGTAGAACAGCGGCCGCTGAGCTGGGTGGTGGGCCCGCAGGGGACCACGCGGCCGCCGCTTCCTTCAATGCGCGACTTGATGCGGTCGACCCGGCAGGAGGCCACCGTGCTGCGGGAGCCGCACGAGGTATGATCGCAGCACGGGCCATCGTAGAGACCATCATCCAACGGCTCGGATCGGCGACTGTTCTCCAACACACCCGCGATCGCATCCCCACCGTTTGGGTCAAGAAAGACCAGGTGCATGCGCTGCTCAGGTACCTGAAACATGAGGTAGACCAGCCGTACAAAATGCTGTACGACCTCACCGCAATCGACGAGCGTATGCGCACGCATCGCGATGGCCTGCCTCCCAGCGATTTTACCGTCGTCTATCATCTCCTGTCGTTCGATCGCAACGAGTACCTACGCATCAAGGTGGCCCTCCCGGAAACCGGACTGTCGTTGCCGAGCATTGCGGACATCTGGCCCGCAGCGAATTGGTACGAGCGTGAAGTGTGGGACATGTTCGGCATCGTCTTTGACGGTCATCCGCGTCTCGAGCGCATTCTGATGCCGAAAAGCTGGGTGGGCCATCCGTTGCGTAAGGACCATCCCGCTCGCGCGACGGAGATGGGGCCGTATCAGTTGCCTCCGGACAAAGAACTGGCCGAGCAGGAGGCGCTGCGTTTCCGCCCCGAAGACTGGGGAATGAGCCGGGAGCGCGATGATGCCGATTTCGTGTTTCTCAATGTGGGCCCCCAGCACCCGGGCACGCACGGCGTGCTGCGCATCGCCCTGCAACTCGATGGTGAAGAGATCGTCGACGCGGTGCCCGACATTGGGTTCCATCATCGGGGCGCCGAAAAGATGGGGGAGCGCCAGTCCTGGCACACCTACATCCCCTACACGGATCGCATCGACTATCTCGGCGGCGTGATGAACAACCTGGCCTATCTGACGGTAGTGGAGAAGCTGGCCGGTATCGAGGTCCCGCCCCGAGCCCAGGTCATTCGCGTGATGCTGGCGGAGTTGTTTCGCATCAACAGCCACCTCGTCTGGTACGGCACTTTAGCTCAGGATCTTGGGCAGATGTCGCCGGTGTTCTATACGTTCAACGATCGCGAGCGGACGTTCGGGATCATCGAAGCCATCTGCGGCGCCCGCATGCATCCGGCATGGTTTCGAATCGGTGGCGTGGCCGCAGATTTGCCCAGAGGCTGGGAGAACATGTTTCGGGATTTCCTCACGTACCTTCCGCCCCGACTGCTTGAGTACGATCGGGCAGTGATGCAGAACCGCATCTTCAAAGGGCGGACAAAAGGGATCGGCCGGTACACTGCCGATGAGGCCATCGAGTGGGGCGTGACCGGCCCGAATCTTCGCGCCTGCGGTTTTGAATGGGACTTCCGCAAGCGACAACCGTACTCGGGCTATGAGCAATTCGAATTCGATATTCCCACCGCGCAGACCGGCGATTGCTACGGCCGCGCGCTCGTACGAGTGGAGGAGATGCGGCAGAGCCTGCGCATCATCGAGCAGTGCGTCCAAAACATGCCCGAAGGGCCGTACACGTCGAATCATTCCCTGGCCACGCCGCCGGTGAAAGCCCGAACGATGCACGACATCGAAACCCTCATCACCCATTTCTTGAGCGTGAGTTGGGGCCCCGTGATTCCGCCCGGGGAGGCGCTGAGCGCCATTGAAGGCACCAAAGGTAATAACGGCTACTACCTAGTGAGCGACGGCAGCACGGTGTCCTACCGCACGCGCATTCGTACGCCGTCGTTTCCTCACATGCAAATGCTGCCGCTGATCTGCCGGGGATTAATGGTGTCTGACCTGATTGCCATTTTAGGAGTGATGGATTTTGTGCTCGCCGATATTGATCGATGAGGAGGCTGCGATGTTGAGCCCTGATGAGATGAGCGAGATCGACCGTGAAGCCGCGAATTATCCAAAACGCGAAGCTGTCTGTATTGATGCAATGAGAATCGTGCAGCGGCACCGAGGCTGGGTCTCCGACGAAAGCATTCACGATATCGCTACACATCTCGGCATGTCGACCACGGACCTGGATAGTGTCGCGACCTTTTATAACCTCATTTTCCGCAAACCCGTGGGGCGCCATGTAATCATGATGTGCGACAGCGTGAGCTGCTGGATGATGGGCTACGACAGGATGCGGGCACACCTGCATGAGCGGCTTGGCATTGGCCTGGGGCAGACAACGCCGGACAAGCGGTTCACGCTGCTGCCGATCGTATGTCTCGGATGCTGTGATCGTGCTCCAGCCATGATGGTGGACGACGATCTGCACACCAACCTGAATCTCGACACACTCGACGCCGCCCTGGAGATATACAGATGACGCCTGTCACCGAAAAGCCGTTAACGCAGAACATTCGCCCGGATGGGTCGGCTGTCGACGTAAAAGCCTATGAGGCGGCCGGCGGGTATCAGGCAGCCCGCAAGGTCCTGCACGGCGGCATGACTTCGAAAGCCGTCACGGCTGTGGTGAAAGACGCGAACCTGCGCGGCCGAGGCGGCGCCGGTTTTCTAACGGGGCTGAAATGGTCGTTCGTTCCCCTTGGGACAGAGGTGCCTAATCCGACCTACCTCGTCGTCAACGCTGATGAGATGGAACCGGGCACATTCAAGGATCGGTTACTGATGGAGGGCGATCCCCATCAGCTCATCGAAGGCGTGATCATCTCGGGATTCGCCATCGAGGCTGATGTGGCGTACATCTTTCTGCGCGGCGAGTATGTGCTGGCGGCCGAGCGGCTCGCCCGGGCCATCGCGGAGGCGTATGCGGCACATTATCTCGGCAAGAATATTCTCGGATCTGGGTACAGTCTTGAATTGTATCTCCACCGAAGCGGTGGCCGTTACATGTGTGGTGAAGAAACCGGGTTGCTCAATGCGCTGGAAGGCAAGCGCGCCAACCCGAGGTCGAAGCCGCCGTTTCCGCCTGTGGTCGGTCTCTTCGGCAAGCCCACGGTGGTCAACAATGTCGAGACGCTGTGCTGCGTGCCTCACATCATCAACCGCGGCGCGCCATGGTTCCGTGCCTTGGGCCGGACAGTGGATGCGGGCACCAAGTTGTTTGGGGCGAGCGGGAAAGTAAAACGCCCCGGACTGTGGGAGTTGCCCATGGGAACGACCATTCGCGAAATTTTGGAAGAACATGCGGGCGGCATGCGCGACGGGCTGGTATTTCGTGGGCTGCTTCCGGGCGGCGTTTCAACCGACTTTGTCACAGAAGAGCACCTGGACACGCCCATGGACTTCACCGCAATGGCGAAAATCGGCAGCCGTATGGGCACCGGCACCATGATCGTGCTGGATGACCAAACGTGTCCCGTAGGCATGACCTGGAACCTGACACACTTTTTCGCGCAGGAATCCTGCGGCTGGTGCACGCCTTGCTGGAGCGGACTGGGATGGGCGGAGCGGATCCTGAAGTCCTTGGAAGACGGGCAGGGGCGGCCAGGCGATCTTGAAAAATTGGCAGGTCAAGCCAACATGTGGGGGCCTGGCGCTACGTTTTGCGCACTAGCGCCAGGTGCCGCCGCCCCGCTAGTAAGTGCCTTGAAGTACTTCCGCGAGGATTTCGAGCGGCACATTCGGGAGAAGCGATGTCCATGGAGGTAACTGTGGCAACGGTGCATGTTGATGGCAACTCGTATCAGATGAATGCAGCAGAGAATCTGCTGCATGGCTGTCTCTCGGCGGGGCTGAATCTGCCCTATTTCTGCTGGCATCCCGCGCTCGGATCTGTCGGCGCCTGCCGTCAGTGCGCCGTCAAGCAGTACAAGGACGAGCACGACACGCACGGAAAGATTGTAATGGCCTGCATGACGCCGGCTGCCGAGGGCACACGCATCGCAATCCACGATCCGGAGACGGTCGCCTTCCGCGCCGCCATCATCGAGGGCCTGATGCTGAATCATCCGCACGACTGCCCGGTGTGCGATGAAGGCGGGGAGTGTCATCTGCAGGACATGACGGTGATGACGGGTCACGATTACCGGCGCTACGAGTTCGACAAGCGCACGTTTCGCAACCAGAATCTCGGCCCGCTGGTGAATCATGAGATGAACCGGTGCATCCAGTGCTACCGCTGCGTGCGTTACTATCGGGACTACGCGGGCGGGCGGGACCTGAACGCGTTTGCGTCGCGGAATACCGTCTTCTTCGGCCGCCACGCAGATGGCGTGCTAGAAAATGAGTTCAGTGGCAACCTGGTCGAGATCTGCCCGACCGGCGTGTTCACGGACAAAACCCTCAGGCGGCACTACACGCGCAAGTGGGATCAGCAGTTTGCTCCTTCGATATGCGTGCATTGCGGGCTTGGGTGCAATACCGACGTCGGTGAGCGCTATGGCACGGTGCGGCGTATTACCAACCGCTACAACCACGACGTCAACGGCTATTTTCTCTGCGACCGCGGTCGGTTCGGTTATGAGTTCATCAATAGTGACCATCGTGTACGAGAGCCTCTGCTACACGGCAAGGCGGTGAGCGCTGAAGCGGCAAGCCGGCAGCTCCGTGAAACACTGGCCTCCGCCAAAGCCATCGGAATCGGCTCACCGCGGGCATCACTGGAATCTAACTTTGCCTTGCGCACCCTGCTGGGCCCGAACCGTTTCTATTCCGGTATGGCGGACCAGGAAGCAACGCTCATTGCGCTCATGATCGACATTCTTCGGGGCGACCCGATGCGGACACCTACACTACGCGAGGTAGAGGAGTGCGACGCCGTGTTTATCTTGGGTGAAGATGTGACGAACGTCGCGCCCCGCATGGCGCTTGCGCTACGCCAATCCGTGCGCCAGCAGCCCATCGAGATCGCGAAGCAATTGAATATTCCGCTGTGGATGGACCATGGCGTGCGGGACGCGATTCAGGAGAAGAAGGGCCCGCTGTATATCGCGACGCCGTATGCCACGCGGCTGGACGAGATTGCCACCGCCACGTTCCATGCAGCTCCCGACGATCTCGCACGCCTGGGCTTCGCCGTGGCGCACGCCCTCGATTCGCAGGCGCCCTCGCCTGGGGACTTCCCGCTAGCCGGTAAGATCGCCCGCGCGCTCAAAGACGCTAGGAAACCGTTGGTGATCTCCGGCCCGAGTTGCAACAGCGAGGCGATCATACGGGCAGCTGCCAATGTGGCGATGTCTCTGGAGGCAACGCTCAGCTTTACGGCGCCAGAGTGCAACAGCGTGGGTGCCATCCTGATGGGCGCGAAGCCTTTGAGCGCGGCGTTACAAGCCGTTAAGAACGGCGATGCCGACACGCTTGTCATTCTGGAAAATGATCTGTACCGGCGCGCGCCTCGCACTGACATTGATGCGCTCGTCAATGCGGCAGCGCATGTGATCGTGCTTGATCACCTCTTCAATCCAACGGTCGAAAAAGCCGAGCTTGTTCTGCCATCCGCGACGCTCGCGGAATCTGACGGCACGTTCATCAGCAGTGAAGGACGTGCCCAGCGGTTTTTCCAGGTCTTCATGCCGTCCGGCGACATGCAGGCCAGCTGGCGCTGGCTTGGACAGCCTTCTTGGGACCGTCTCGATGATGTGCTGGCCGCGATGGCGACGGCCTTGCCGCACCTGGCGCCGGCTCGCGATGCTGCACCCTCGGCCTCATTCCGGATCGCCGGGGCGAAAGTGCCGCGCTCGCCGCACCGATCAAGCGGCCGCACGGCGATGCTGGCCAACATCAACGTCTCGGAGCCCAAGCCGCCAGATGATCCTGACTCGCCGCTTTCGTTTTCCATGGAAGGCGCATCCAAGCACCCCCCAGGGCCACTCATTCCGTTTGTCTGGTCGCCTGGCTGGAACTCCATTCAGGCGACGAACACGTATCAGAAAGAGATTGGTGGCCCTCTGCGCGGAGGCGATCCAGGAGTGCGGATGTTCGAGCCCAGGCCGTGTAACGGCCGGTCTTATTTCAGCGGCATTCCTTCTGCCTTTGAGCCGCGGGAAGGGGAGTGGCTGCTGGTGCCGATGCATTACATCTTCGGCACGGAGGAACTAAGTCTCTCCGCGCCGGGAATTGCGGAACTCACAGCGACACCGCACGTTGCCGTCAATGCCAGTGAGTTGATGGAGGGTGAGGAGGTCGAAGTGCACTGTGCCGGCGGCACGTTCCGGCTGCCCGTTCGCATCCGGCCTGATCTGCCGCGCGGCGTGGCGGGTCTGCCTGCAGGAATGTCCCCTATCGTCGGGTTAGGGGAGTCGGCATGGGCGAAGATTGTGAGAATCACATGACCAGCCCGCACCCCATCCTTGCGATCCTCGGAATTCTCGTGGTCGCGCTCACCACCGCGGCCGGGCTCATCTGGCTCGAGCGGCGGCTGCTCGCTTTGTGGCAGGACCGGTACGGCCCGAATCGCGTCGGACCCTTCGGGCTGCTCCAGGTAGTGGCTGATGGCGTTAAGATCTTCATGAAGGAAGACTGGATTCCCCCGTTCGCGGACAAAGCCGTGTTCATTTTGGCTCCGGCCATCATCATGGTGACGGCGTTGATGTCGTTTGCCGTGCTTCCCGTGGCCCCGGGAATCATCATCAGCGACCTCAACATCGGGCTATTGTTTTTTCTCGCCCTGTCTTCGCTCGGCGTGTATAGCGTGGTGCTCGCCGGATGGTCTTCCAACAACAAGTATTCGCTCCTCGGGGGCCTGCGAGCGGCGGCTCAGATGGTCAGCTATGAAGTGTTCATGGGCCTGTCCCTGATGGGGGTGGTGCTGTTGGCGGGATCGTTTAGCCTGCCGGCTATCGTTGAAGCGCAACGCGAGATCTGGTTTGTCATTCCGCAATTTCTTGGCTTCGTCCTGTTTCTGATCGCCGGCCTGGCGGAAATGCGCCGCACCCCGTTCGACTTGCCGGAAGCGGAGAGTGAGTTGGTTGCCGGGTTTCACTCTGAATACTCTGGGATGAAGTTCGGCATGTTCTTTGTTGGTGAGTACCTTGGAGTGACGCTGATCTCGGCCATGATCACGGTGCTGTTCTTCGGAGGCTGGCTCGGCCCGGTACTCCCGCCGCTCGTCTGGTTTCTCCTCAAAACGTGTTTCTTTATTGCGTTGTTTATTTTGCTGCGGGCGGCGCTGCCGCGCCCACGATTCGATCAGCTCATGTCTTGGGGCTGGAAGGTGATGTTACCGCTGGCGTTGGTCAATTTACTCGTGACCGGTGCGGTGGTGCTTGCGTGGAGTTAGCGCATGCTTAGCATACTTCGAACAATCTGGGGCGTGTTCCTGCACACCTTTCAGAAGAGGGTGACGGTGCAGTATCCGGATGAAAAACCGTACCTGGCCCCGCGCTATCGGGGCCGAATCATCCTCTCGCGCGATCCTGACGGGGGGGAGCGCTGCGTCGCGTGTAATCTATGCGCCGTCGCCTGCCCGGTGGGCTGTATCGCACTCCAGGCCACGGAAGATGAGAAGGGACGGCGATACCCGGAGTTCTTCCGCATCAACTTCTCGCGGTGCATTTTCTGCGGGTATTGTGAGGAAGCTTGCCCGACGTACGCGATTCAACTGACGCCCGATGTCGAGATGGGCGAATTCCATCGCCACAACCTGGTGTATGAAAAGAAAGACCTGCTCATCAATGGACCCGGCAAATATCCCGACTATAACTTCTGGCGCATAGCCGGAGTGCAGATCGGCGGGAAGGACAAGGGGCAGGCCGCACACGAGGCGGCGCCGGTTGACCTTCACAGCCTGCTACCGTGAGGTGTTTATGGAAGTCGCGTTCTATATCGCAGCGGCGGTGGCCATCATCTCCACTGCTCTGATGCTGACGAGGCTGAATGTGGTCCATGCGTTGCTGTACTTGATTGTCTCGCTGCTGGCAGTCGCGGTGGTGTTTTACATGATCGGGGCTCCATTCGTCGCCGCGCTTGAGGTCATTATTTATGCGGGGGCCATCATGGTGTTGTTCGTGTTCGTGGTCATGATGCTCAACCTGGGCGAGCACGCCATTTCAATGGAGAAAGCATGGCTGACGCCAGGTATCTGGATTGGTCCCATGGTTCTGGCCGGCCTTCTGTGTGGTGAAGTCGCCTACCTGCTTGCACGAGGGGGCGGCGACCACATGGGAGCGGGGATGGTCGACCCCAAACAAGTCGGTATTGTTTTATTTGGACCGTATGTGATCGGCGTGGAGCTTGCTTCCATACTATTGCTCGCGGGCCTGGTGGGCGCCTACCACCTCGGATGTCGAACAACGCAAAGGGCGGAGATTCGAAATGCTCGAGATACCTCTGAGAGATGGGCTACTCCTAGCCGGGATCTTGTTCTCGCTGGGACTGATCGGCCTACTCGTACGCCGTAATCTGATTGTCGTGCTCATGTCGCTCGAGGTGATGCTCAACGCAGCAGGCCTGGCTTTCGTAGTCGCCGGGTCGCGATGGCAGCAGGCTGATGGACAGATTGTCTTTCTTTTTATCCTCGCCATGGCCGCGGCGGAAGTCGCGGTTGGATTGGCCTTGGTGCTGCAACTGTACCATCGGTTCAAATCTCTGGACGCGGATGCGCTCAGCGAGATGAGGGGGTAGCGTGACGGGGTTGTTGTGGTTAATCGTGGCGATACCCATAGCGAGCGCGCTCGTGCTTGCGGTGCTGGGTTCGCACTTCACGCACAGGGTCGTGACGGCTTTGGGCGTGGGCTCGATTGGCGCCTCGGCTGTGATCACCATTCTGGTAGCGGCCGGCTATGTGAGCGCCCCCCCTGCTGAGAATGCGTATACCGAGTTCCTCTGGACATGGATCAGCGTCGCAGGGTTCCAGCCGACAATCGGATTCTATCTGGACGCGCTTTCGCTGGTGATGATCCTTGTGGTCACCTTCGTCGGCTTTTGGATTCATCTCTACTCGGCTGAGTTCATGAGGCATGATGCAGGCTACAGCCGGTTCTTTGCCTACATGAACCTGTTCGTCGCCTCGATGCTCACGCTGCTGCTCGCGGACAACCTTCTCCTGCTGATTCTGGGCTGGGAGGGCGTGGGCCTCTGCAGCTATCTCTTGATCGGATTCTGGTATCGCGATCCGGCAAACGGGTCGGCGGCTCGCAAGGCGTTCATCGTCACGCGCGTCGGCGATACGGCGATGTTGCTAGGCGTGTTCCTGCTGTTCACGAGTTTAGGCACTGTGCAGATTCAAGACCTGATGTCCCGAGCGTCGGAACACTGGGCGGTGGGGTCCACGCTTGCCGTAGCGGCGGCGCTGCTGCTCCTGGGCGGCGCCGTGGGAAAGTCGGCTCAGTTTCCGCTTCAGGTCTGGTTGCCGGATGCCATGGCTGGCCCGACGCCGACCAGCGCTCTCATACATGCAGCCACGATGGTCACGGCCGGTGTCTATCTGATTGCGCGCACCCACGTGCTGTTTGCGCTCGCACCGGTCGCGCAATTTGCCGTGGCCGTCGTCGGGGCCGCCACGCTGTTGCTGGCCGGATGCAGCGCCCTCACGCAGCACGACATCAAGCGTGTCCTCGCGTACTCCACGGTGAGCCAGATCGGATACATGTTCCTCGCGCTGGGGGTCGGCGCGTGGTCTGCGGCTATTTTTCATTTCGTGACCCATGCATTCTTCAAGGCCCTGTTATTCCTCGGAGCCGGCGTGATCATTGAAGCGCTCCACCACGAGCACAGCATCTTCCGCATGGGTGGCCTGCGCAAGGACCTGCCGGTCCCGTTCTGGACATTTCTTATCGCCGGGTGCTCACTCGCCGGACTGCCCTTCATCACGGCCGGATTCTACAGTAAAGATCTCATCATCTGGGGAGCGTGGTCGGCAGAACAGGGGCACGCGGCCTTCTGGATCGTCGGCTTGGTAGGAGCGCTACTGACCTCGTTGTACACGTTCCGCCTGATCTTCCGCGTCTTCTTTGGTCCCATCCAGACGCCTGTCAGCAAGCGCCCGGGATACGCGATGACGGTGCCGCTCCTGATTTTGGCGTTCTTTGCCATCGTGGGAGGAGCTGTGAAGGAACCTTTGCTCGAGTTTCTCCACTCGACGTTGCCGACCAGGATCGACGCGGCCTCCGCTGGTATGACGGAGACGCTCTCGGAGGTCGTTGCCGCGCTGGCGTTCGTGAGCGGCGTCTACGGTGCGGCTCTGTTTCATCTGCAGAAGCGGAGCCTGGCGGAGCGGATCGTCGCGACCCGAGTCGGCCGTATCCTCCACGCATGGTGGTATGCGGGCTGGGGGTTTGACTGGCTCTACGACAAGGTAGGTGTCCAGCCCTTCCTGTGGGCGGCCCAGATCAATAAGAACGATTTCATTGACGCGTTCTATACCGGTCTCGCGAGCCTGACCGAAGCCTTGTACCGCGCTGTCCAGCACACACAGACGGGACTGATGCGCTGGTACGCTGCCGGTATTGCCGTCGGTTCGGTGCTGTTTCTGGCGATGGTGGTGTTCTCATGATTCTCGTCTGGCTCATCGTCATTCCGCTCGTCGCCGGCATCCTGGCGTGGCTCACCGCGCGCTGGAGCACGCAAGCACCGCGCTGGATTGCGCTTGCCGCTGTGGCGCTGGACTTCATTCTTGTACTGGCCATTTGGATTCGCGGCACGAGCCCCGGCGCTGCCGGTGCAACGACCGTCTGGCTCGCTGAGGTAGACTGGAACTGGGTGCCGCGCTTTGGCATTCACTTCCACCTCGGCGTCGATGGCCTCAGCCTGCTCATGCTCGTACTCACGTTTCTCCTGGGCATCATGTCTGTGCTGTGCTCATGGACGGAGATCCGCGAAAAGAGCGGCTTTTTTCACTTCAATCTCATGTGGATGATGGCGGGAATCGTAGGCGTGTTCCTTGCGCTCGACCTGTTCCTGTTTTATTTCACGTGGGAGCTGATGCTGATCCCGATGTATTTCCTGATCGCGATCTGGGGCCACGAGCGCAGGATTTACGCTGCCATCAAGTTTTTGCTGTTCACGCAGCTCAGCGGGTTGCTGATGCTGATTGCCATCCTGGCGCTGTATGTCATGCATCATCAGGCGACCGGCGTGTACACCTTTCAATACGGAGATCTGCTCAGCACGCACTTGATGCCCGAGGCCGAGCGTTGGATCATGCTCGGATTTATCATCGCATTCGCCGTGAAACTGCCGGTGTTCCCGCTGCATGCGTGGCTACCGGACGCGCACTCGGAAGCGCCGACGGCCGGAAGCGTCATCCTGGCCGGCCTGCTGCTGAAGACCGGTGCCTACGGGCTGCTGCGTTTTGTCGTGCCGCTCTTTCCGAACGCAGCCCAGGGGTTCACGCCCGTCGCGCTCGTGCTCGCCGTGCTGGGGATCGTCTATGGCGCGGTGATGGCCTTTGCGCAAACCGATCTCAAACGCCTGGTGGCGTATACCAGCGTGAGTCACCTCGGCTTTGTCCTACTCGGAATTTTTTCCTGGAACCCGCTCGGCCTGCAAGGCGCGGTCATGACGATGATCTGTCACGGCCTGAGCACAGGAGCGCTGTTCATCCTGGTTGGAGCTCTCCAAGAACGCACCCACACTCGCGACATGGGCCGGATGGGCGGGCTGTGGATCACAATCCCACGCCTCAGCGGAGCGGCGCTCTTCTTCGCTCTGGCTTCCCTGGGCTTGCCAGGGCTGGGTGATTTTGTCGGCGAGTTCCTGGTCTTGCTGGGCTCGTATCAAATCAGCGTTGGGATCACCGTCGTGGCAGCCCTCGGTATTCTAGCGTCGACGTTTTACGCCCTTCGCATGGTGCAGCGCGTCTTCCATGGGGAGAACACCCAGCGTTGGCAGCTTCCGGACCTCTCGCCGCGTGAAGCACTCATCCTCGCGCCCATGATCGTGGCTCTGCTGTGGCTGGGATTGTATCCCCAGCCTGTTTTGAACACCTTCGCGCCAGCTATGCACAATTTACAACGCGATGCCAATCTCCCGGCCGTGGTCTGGCAGAAGAGATGATTTCATGACGCGTGCGGACTGCCTTGCCCTATTACCACTCATCCTGATCGCCGGTACGTCGATTCTCGTCATGCTCGCCATCGCCTTCAACCGCCATCACGCGCTGGCGGCGGGGCTGGCGGTTGCAGGGCTGGTAACCGCTGTCATTTCCCTCGGGGCGGTCACCCCATACGTGCCACGGCACGTGACACCGCTGCTGATCCTGGATCGATATGCGTTGTTCTACATGGGCGTGATGATCGCGTCTGCGGTGGCCGTCGCGGTACTGTCATACCCATATTTCGAGAAGCAGGAGGGCCACCGTGAAGAGCTGTACGTGCTGCTGTTGCTCGCCACGCTGGGATGCGCGGTGCTCGTCGCCAGCAGCCACTTCGCGTCGTTCTTCTTGGGAGTGGAGATCCTGAGCGTCTCGCTCTACGGGATGATCGCCTATCTGAAAGAGCGCAAGCCGTCGCTCGAAGCCGGGATCAAATATCTGGTGTTGGCCGCGGCGTCCTCGGCCTTTCTCCTGTTTGGCATGGCGCTCGTTTACGCCGATCTCGGCACGATGGAGTTCTCGCGAGTCGCCGCCGCCGCGGTCGACACGGCAAACCTCGCACTTCTGCTTCCAGGGGTCGTCCTAATCATCACTGGGATTGGCTTTAAGCTTGCGGTGGTGCCGTTCCACTTATGGACGCCTGACGTCTACGAAGGCGCGCCAGCTCCGGTCACCGCATTCATTGCGACCGTCTCCAAGACCGCGATCGTTGCGGTGCTGTTACGCTTGTTTTACCACGCCGGCGTGCAACAGTATCCTTCGTTATTTGTCGTGTTTGTGATCATCGCGGTGGCCTCGATGATCGCCGGCAATCTGCTGGCGCTGCTGCAAACCAATGTGAAGCGCATTCTCGCCTACTCGTCCATCGCGCATTTCGGCTACATGTTGGTGGCGTTTGTGGCAGGTGGACTCATGGCCGTTGAGGCGGTGACCTTCTACCTCGTGGCCTACACAGTGACCACGCTCGGAGCCTTCGGCGTTGTGACGGTTCTCTCCGACTCCAATCGCGATGCTGACACACTTGAGGAGTACCGAGGGTTGTTCTGGCGCCGTCCGCTCATTGCCGGCATTTTCACCGTGATGCTCCTCTCGCTCGCCGGCATTCCGGCAACGATGGGGTTTCTCGCCAAGTTCTACGTGCTCGCGGCGGGAGCCTCGGCCACGAAATGGTCGTTCATTATCATCCTAGTCATAACCAGCACGATCGGTCTTTTCTACTATCTGCGCATCCTCGTGGCGCTCTACTCGGCCTCCTCCGAGCGCGAGGCATCCACCCAACCAGTCGTCCCCGCCAGTGGCTTCGTGTTGGGCGTGCTGACGGCATTGCTCATCTGGTTCGGCATCTATCCTACGCCGTTGCTGGACATGATCCAAAGAGAGACTGTGCTGCCCGTCGCCGGATTCCTGACCCCTGAGTCGGACGGGCCAAGCCGGCACACAGTGGCTCAGGAGGAGTTCACGTACAACGAACCCACCATCCCTCGTGCGGAAGGACTGTAATGAGGAAACCCTCTGGCCGCCTCACGGCTGAAGCGAAGCGGTTAGAAGAGAGCGCGAGTCGGAAGACCCACTGGAAGCGTTGGGGGCCCTATCTGAGCGAACGGGCGTGGGGCACCGTGCGCGAAGATTACAGTCCGTCCGGGACGGCATGGGAATATCTTCCCCATGACCATGCATGATCAAAAGCCTATCGCTGGAATGAAGATGGGCTCGCAGGCATCTCGGATCGCCATCAATTCATTTGCTTTGCGCTGGCCCTGTGGAATGGCCGAGACCCTATCCTGAAAGAGCGGCTCTTTGGGTTGACAGGCCCTGAAGGTAATCATGGCGAGGATGTGAAAGAGTATTACTTTTATCTCGACTCCACGCCCACTCATTCGTACATGAAGTACCTCTATAAGTATCCGCAGGCAGAATTTCCGTATGCTCGGTTGGTCGAGGAAAACCGGCGGCGCGGACGGCACGAGGCGGAGTTCGAGCTGCTCGATACAGGTGTCTTTGACCACGACCGGTATTTCGATGTGTTCGTCGAATACGCGAAAGCAGATACCGACGATCTGTTGATCCGGATCGATATCGCGAATCGTGGACCGGAGCCCGCGGAGCTGACGATACTGCCGACGATTTGGTTCCGCAACACGTGGTCCTGGGGCCTCGATGTGCGGCGCCCGCGGCTGCGGAAGGGCGACCCGGTGGAGGGCGTGCGTCATGGCGCCAGCGTGATCGAGATTGATCACGACTACTATGGCCGACGCCGGCTCCTGTGCGAAGGCCGGCCGACAGTCCTTTTTACGGAGAATAACACGAACTGCCGGAGGCTCTATGGCGTCGACAACAGTTCCGCCTATGTGAAAGACGGGATCAATGAGTACGTCGTGCGCGGACAGAAAGAATCGGTGAATCCCGATCATATCGGGTCGAAAGCCGCCGCCCAGTATGTGTTGACGATTGGGCCCGGCAAGACCGCCACGCTTCGGATGCGGCTGACGGACCGAGAGGCGAAGGCTGCGCTCTTGGGGCCGGAGTTCATGCGAACGTTCGCACAGCGTCGTCGGGAGGCGGATGAATTCTATCGAGAGTTAGAAGCGGACGATCTCTCGGATGATGCGCGACGCGTGCAGAGGCAAGCCTTCGCCGGTCTGTTGTGGAGCAAGCAGTTTTATCATTATGAAGTGAATCGGTGGCTGCGAGGCGATCCGGAAGACCGGGAACTCCCGCAGAGCCGAGTCCACGGACGGAACGCTGACTGGCCGCATCTCTACAATGCGGATGTCATCTCCATGCCCGATAAGTGGGAATATCCATGGTACGCCGCGTGGGATCTGGCGTTTCATTGTGTGCCGCTGGCACTGGTCGACTCGACTCTTGCCAAAGAGCAACTCATCCTGCTGCTCCGCGAATGGTACATGCATCCCAACGGCCAATTGCCGGCCTATGAATGGGCCTTGGGGGACGTCAATCCGCCGGTGCACGCCTGGGCGGCGTGGCGCGTGTACAAGATCGAGAAGAAGCGTCGAGGGGTGGGTGATCGCCGCTTTCTCGAACGTGTCTTTCAAAAGTTGCTGCTGAATTTCACCTGGTGGGTCAATCGCAAAGATGCCGAAGGAAGAAATATCTTCCAGGGCGGGTTTCTAGGTCTGGACAATATTGGTGTATTCGACCGCAGCAGGCCCCTGCCGACCGGAGGCCATATCGAGCAGTCGGACGGGACGAGTTGGATGGGCATGTATTGCCTCAACATGCTGACAATCGCCATGGAATTGGCCCGCGACAATAACGCCTATGAAGACATGGCGAGTAAGTTCTTCGAGCATTTCGTCTATATCTGCCACGCGATGAATCAAATCGGAGAAGACAAGCTGGAGCTGTGGAACCGGGAGGACGGATTTTTTTACGATGTGCTACATTTGCCCGACGGCCGTAACCAGCCGATGAAAGTCCGATCGATGGTCGGGCTCATCCCGCTCTTTGCCGTCGAAACCTTGGATCCCGAGTTGGTCGACAGCCTGCCAGGCTTCAAGCATCGCATGGAGTGGTTCATCGAAAACCGGCCGGATTTCGGTGTGCACGTGGAAACGCAGACGGGTGATCATGGAGTGCGTCGGTTTCTGTCCTTAGTGAGTTGCCAGCGCCTTCGCAAAGTGCTGCGGTACATGCTTGATGAACAAGAATTTCTGTCCCCGTACGGCATCCGGGCGCTCTCGCAATTCCACCGCGACCATCCGTACACGTTACAGGCCATGGGAGTGGAATATCGCGTGGACTACGAGCCGGCCGAATCGAGCACCGGTATGTTTGGAGGCAATTCGAATTGGCGAGGGCCCGTCTGGTTCCCCGCGAACTACTTGATCATCGAATCGCTCCAGAAGTTCCATTATTTCTTGGGCGACGACTATCAGGTGGAATGCCCCGTCGGTTCCAATCGCCTGATCCATTTGGGAGAGGTCGCGAACGAACTCTCGCGACGGCTCACGCGGATCTTTCTGCCGGGGCCGGACGGCCGCCGGCCAGTATTCGGCGGCACGGAGAAGTTTCAGTCGGATCCGCATTGGCGAGACCTACTCCTGTTTTACGAATACTTCCATGGTGATAACGGGGCGGGCATCGGCGCTAGTCATCAAACGGGATGGACCAGCCTGGTGGCGAAATGCATCGATATGCTGGCGAGAGGCGGTATGAAAGTCTGACCGCAGGCCTAGCGGCCGATCTGAGTTCCTTGATACTGTTGGGGCTGCCATTGAAGACCTTGAATATCTTTCTCTAAGGAGATCATTCTTTATCTCCTGGCCGACCACGACGTATGAAAATCCCTCAAGCCCACCGTTCTCTTTAAGCAGCGCCTCGTTCGCATTGCGCAGTTCTAACGTGTAATCGGCAACGCCCATCGCGAGATCCTGTTGGACCTTGTGCAGGGCCTCCTCGGTTCTGCCGAGGCTTCGTGTGAGTCTGAACAGCCAAGGAGTGGTTTGAGAAACTGTACACGGCACTGATGGCAACATCCGACCAAAAAGGAGAGCCATCCTTGCGGACGCGCCACGCGTCATCTTCCACGCGACCCTGAGCGCGGCGCTGTCGGGCAGCAGCCTTCGGCTGGTATCCCATCCGTCTTCGTCGGTATAGAAACACTCAAAGCTGTGGAACGAATCAGGCCATGGGAGATCATGACGATCCCACGCATGCCGTGACATATCGTGAGAGCCTTTGTAGGCATCCTATGCACCCCTATTGCATCAAGAACTTAGCGCACTGCAAGTCGGGCGCCGATCTTGCTGGGCAAGCGCTACCTGACAGCAGGGCCAATGGCATGACCTTGACACATCGCCGGTCTTGAATAGTGTCCTTCACCACGTCGCTGAGTCGGTCAGAGGCCGGGTCGTCCAAAACGATCTAGACGATGGCAAGATCGTCGACACGGCCTTCACCGCTTAAGAGGTATTGTATGAAACCAGCCGTTGCCCCGATCACCAGCCCCCTCATGCAACTTCAAACGTACGGACAGAGTCCTTGGTATGACTACATCCGGCGAGGGTTGATCACTTCTGGTGAGCTGCAAAGGCTGATTGAGGTAGATGGGCTATGTGGAGTTACCTCGAATCCCTCCATTTTTGAAAAAGCGATCGCCGGCAGCTCCGACTATGATTCCTACCTCAAACAGCTTACCAACCACATGGGTCATGCCAAAGAAATTTATGAAGCACTGGCTATTCGCGATGTGCAAGATGCGGCTGACCTCCTTTCTCCGATGTATAAGACCTCGCAGGGTCGGGATGGGTATGTCAGCTTTGAAGTCGATCCACATTTAGCTGACAACACGCAGGGAACGATTGAGGAAGCCATGCGTCTCCATCTTGCCATCAACCGTGAGAACGTCATGATCAAAGTTCCGGCGACGCCGCAGGGCATTCTGGCCATGGAGTTTTTAGTCAGCCAGGGCATCTGCGTGAACGTCACGCTCCTGTTTAGTGTCGAGGTCTATGAACGGGTGGCCTGGGCGTATATCCGCGGCCTGGAGGCTTTTCGAGCGAATGGTGGGAAGCTAGCGACGGTCGCTTCCGTCGCCAGCTTCTTCCTGAGCCGGATAGACACGGTTGTCGATCAGCGGCTTGAAACGATCATCCAGACGTCCACGGACCCCCTTCTCCAGGATTGCGCTCGCGCGCTCATGGGCAAGGTGGCTCTTGCCAATGCAAAAATCGCCTATATCAAGTTTCAACAATTGTGTGCACATCCTCGTTTTCTCAGATTACAAGGCGAGGGCGCCCAGGTCCAACGACTCCTCTGGGCCAGCACGGGAACCAAAAATCCACGATACCCAGACACGTACTATGTTGATGAGCTGATCGGTCCCGACACAGTCACAGCGATGCCAGCCGCCACCTTTACCGCTTATCGTCATCACGGGAAGCCTCATGCCAGCTTGATGACGGGTTTGACTGAAGCGAACGAGGCGTTGGCCCAGTTACCACGGTTTGGAATTCATTTGTCCAACGTCACCGAGTATCTGCTTTCGGACGGCACACGACTCTTCCGTGACGCGTTTGACGCACTCATGGAAGTGATCAACGAGAAACGGGTAGCACTCCTTGGTCCTAAGCTCGATACGCCGCGAGTCGCGCTCAATGGCTATCGCGAGGAGATCCATGCCACACTTGACCGCTTGCGCCAGGACGGGTTTCTCACGCGATTCTGGGCCAGAGATTCGACGCTCTGGAGTCAGGATCCTCAACACCAAGTCCTTATTCGTGATGCACTGGCTTGGCTCCATATTATTGAGCGCCAGGTCCACTCGATCGCCCAACTCACCGATTGGGTCAAAACCATCCAAGCCGATCATTTCAGACATTGCGTCCTGCTCGGTATGGGCGCTAACAGTATATGTCCTGATGTCTTCCGTCAGATGTTTGGCCCGGTGCCCGGCTATCCCGAGCTGCTCATCCTCAACAGCACGATTCCTGCGCAGATTCGCAGCATCGAAGATGCCATCGACCTTGACCACACCCTGTTCATTGTGTCCAGTAAATCAGGAGTTACGCTCGAGCTGCTCGTCTTATTCCAATATTTCTACGCGCAGGTCCGCCAAAGAAACCCGGAGCGTGCAGGCCAGCAGTTCATCGCCATCACGGACCCGGATTCACAGCTGGAGTCTCTGGCACGCACGCACTTATTTCGCCACATCTTTCCGGGCGTGCCGGAGATTGGCGGCCGCTACGCAGCCCTCTCGAACTTCGGCCTCGTACCCGGCGCTCTCATGGGACTCAACGTCACCGATCTGTTGTCTCGAGCGGAGCGGATGCGCCATAGCTGCGATTCCTGTGTCCCACCCGAAGATAATCCTGGCATCACATTAGGCGTGACATTGGCGACGCTCGCGAAGTATGGGCGCGACAAAGTCACACTCATCACCTCGCCATCTCTGCAGACGTTCGGGGCGTGGTTGGAACACTTGCTGGCTGAGTGCACGGGGAAGGACGGGAAGGGCTTGATTCCAATTGCTCACGAATTGCTGGGCACACCTGATACCTATTACCCCGATCGTATCTTTGTCTCTCTCAATCATCCTCCTGACGGCGGTCATCTGGATCTGACACCGTTCATTAAGGCCGGCCATCCCTGTATTGAGATCGATGTCCCGCACTTGATCAATATCGGAGAAGAATTCTTTCGATGGGAAGTGGCAACCGCTGTTGCAGGGGCGCTCTTACAGGTGGACCCCTTTGACGAACCCAATGTCCAGGAAAGCAATGACAACACGAAAGCACTATTGGAAATATATCAACGGATGAAAGCGCTTCCGGCTGAAGGGCATTGTCTCGTCCAACATGGTCTGCAAGTCTATCTTGATCCTGTCAATGCGCAACATCTCATGCAAAGCAATATCCGCGATGTCCTGATGGCCCATCTCGGGAGAATCGGGCCGGGCGATTACGTGGCATTAAACGTGTATCTCCCGCGAACTCACATCATTCATCACTTGTTGCAGACTATTCGACTCACTATTCGCAAGAAATACCGAGTCGCGACCACGCTGGGCTATGGCCCCCGATTCTTGCATTCAACGGGGCAGTTACATAAGGGCGACCCAGGGACCGGAGTCTTTTTCCATGTGACCGCTGATGACGAGGTGGACCTGGAGATTCCCGGCAAAGCGTATACCTTTGGGATGCTCACCACAGCCCAAGCTATGGAGGACTTTAGGAGTCTCGCCACCCGTCACCGTCGCCTTGTACATATCCATCTTGGCAAAGACACGATCACGGGACTGCAACGTCTTGCAGAGCTTATTGCATCATGACACTGCGGCGCTGCCAGCGCAGTGAAGACAATGACTTAGGCAACGCACAGACCGACACGGCCGGCCCGCTTGATGCTCTCAGGGGTATTGGCCCAGCCATGTAGCCACCATTGATTATTAAGTGAGCGACAAATGTTAGGCATTTCTTCATGAGTGGCCGTTTTGACTTTGAACTCATCTGTATCGGGAGCGGGCCAGCAGGCCAGCGGGCTGCCGTTCAGGCTGCCAAACTGGGGAAACGGGTGGCCATCATTGAAAAGCGTCCCAGTATGGGTGGCGTGTGTCTTGAGACGGGCACGATCCCCAGTAAGACGTTTCGCGAAGCCGTCCTCTCCGTTGCGCAAGTGAACGGTAGGTATGGTGGCGCCCGGCTCCCGCATCGCATGACGAATCACCCGACGGCGGCTGAGCTCCTGCAGCGCGTGGACACGGTCGTCCAACGCGAAGGGCAGGTCGTGGACAGTCAGCTCTGGCGCAATGAGATTCACTGCATTGTTGGCGAGGCTTCTTTTAAGGATCCCCACACTATCATCGTCGCGTCTGAGGAGAGCCAGCGGACGGTCACGGCCGAGCATATCGTGATCGCCGTTGGGACGGTTCCGGCGCCGTCTCGCGGTGTGCCGGTGGACGGAGACATTATCATCAACAGCGACGATATCGTCCAGCTCACGCGATTGCCCAAGAAGATGGTGGTGGTTGGAGGCGGGATCATCGGTATCGAATATGCGTCGATGCTTGGCGCACTTGAGGTTGATGTGACGCTGGTCGATAAGAGAGAGCGATTGCTGGAGTTTCTGGATTATGAAATCGTAGATGAACTCATGCATCAAATGAGAAACCGCCATGTGCGATTCCGTTTAGGGGAGGCGGTGGAGAGGGTGGATGTGATGGCGGGCGCACCCCAACAGGCGGTCGTGCACTTGGAGTCCGGAAAGCGACTCATGGCTGATCAGGTCCTGTTTTCAGTTGGCCGGATGGGAGCGACGGCTCGGCTCAATCTGGCGGCTGCCGGGCTCACATCCGATCCACGAGGACGAATAAAGGTGGATCAGCAATTTCGCACAGACGTGTCGCACATCTTTGCGGTGGGAGACGTGATCGGGTATCCGAGTTTAGCGTCGACCTCGTTCCTCCAGGGAAGACTGGCAGCGTGCTATGCCTTTGGCGTCGAGATCGGGCCGATGGTCGAGCATCTCCCCATCGGCATCTACGCCATTCCAGAACTCTCGGCCATCGGGCCCTCGGAACAGGAGTTGACGCAAAAGAAGATTCCCTATGAAACTGGGATCGCCCGATATCGCGAAATTGCGCGAGGGCAGATCCTCGGCGATGAGACTGGATTGCTCAAGTTGCTCGTCCACCGAGACGACCAACGGCTCCTGGGCGTCCATGCCGTCGGGACGAGTGCCACGGAACTCATCCATATCGGACAGGCGGTGTTGGAATTGGGGGGCGGGCTGCAGTATTTCTTACGGACCGTCTTCAACTATCCCACGCTGGCCGAATGTTACAAGGTCGCTGCCTTAAACGCCTTTAATAAACTGTCCCTGTGAAGGCAACACGACCAGTAATGGTGCATGCCTTTCTCCGGCGTGACGAACATTGGCATGACACGTCTATAATCGCGACCTCGCCACCAGTCTCGTGGTGTCTGAGTACCTAAAGATGTTAGTAGTGCGTGCGACGCTCAATAGGGCGTTGCAGAGCAAGAGAACGTGCAGGGGGAATTGTTACCAACTCTGCATCGTTGGCACTCGCCTCCCCGAACAGAACTTTTGTTCCAACACTGTGCGATCATCCAGTCAGCTATGGCATGGACTCAACTGAACTAAGTTGATCGTTTCAGGCTCAGCACGTAACTAGTTAGGTCGTTTAATTCCGGCTCGGTGAGCGGGAACTTCGGCATGATGGACCCGGGGGAGACGGACGGCGGATCGCGGAAGTGGCGTAGATGCCAGTCTCGGTCAGGACGATGATCTCCCTCATACGACAGATCAGGTCCGATCGCGCCCCCTTCTCCGTGAATCCGATGACAGCCCGCGCAACCAAAATGGGCGAAGAGTGCCTTGCCATGGGCGACACGCGGATCGGTCCGTTTCACGGCATAGAGGTTTTTGACCGAGACGCTCAGCAGGGAGAATACGAGGAGCAAGAAGAGGATTCCGGAGGCCATCGCGATGGGACGCGAGGCTGGGCTGCGTGATGTCCTCCGATCGATAAACGGCCACAGGAATAAGATGAGGATGAACACCCCCGGCAGGACCCAAGTGGCTAGTGGTTCTAGCGGGCCGTGGACGTGCTTCAGGAACTCATAATAAAAGAGAAAGTACCACTCGGGCACCGGAACGAAACTGGTATCGGAGGGATCGGCCTTGTCGGTGAGTGGAAAGGGTACCAGGACTGCCATGGCGACGAGGACAGCAAACACCGCTAGCATCACCATGGCATCCATATAAACCTGCCGTGGATAAAAAGCCTCGCGGCGGGCGGCCGCTTTGGCCTCATCCCAAGGCCCAGCTGGCCCGACCCGACGGAGAATAAACAGATGGAGTCCGACCCCGACCAAAATCACCGCGGGCAAGAAGAGGACATGGACGGCAAAAAACCGGGACAGGGTGAGCGCGCCCAGCGTGTCTCCGCCTCGCATCACCTTGACGAGAACGTCCCCCACGATGGGCACCGTGCCGACCATGTTGATTCCGACCTGCGTGGCCCAGTAGGCTGTCTGGTCCCACGGCAGCAGATAGCCAGTAAAGGCAAATGCCATGACCAGCAGGAGCAACCCCACGCCAACCATCCACATCAATTCCCGAGGTGGCTTATAGGCGCCATATAGGAAGACCTGGAGCATGTGCAGACCGACGGCCACGACCACGCCCGACGCGCCCCAGTGATGCAATCCTCGGACAAACCACCCGAAGGTCACCTGGGTCTCGATGAACTGCACGCTGTCGTACGCATGACCCGGCGTGGGGACATAATACACCGCGAGAAGCATGCCGGTGATGGCCTGAAGTCCGAACAAGAACAGCGTGGCCGATCCGAACACATAAATCCAACTCGCCCCGCCGGGGATTGGTTCATCGAGCAGCGTGCGTTCGACGGATTTGAGATTGAGCCGACGGTCGACCCATTCGTAAAGTCTAGACGCCACAGATTATCTCCTCCCTGCACACATGGCGGAATGGGACCATTTAATGGGATCTTTCGCCCGCACCACGATAACGTCGGCTAGAGATATGATCCCGTCCTCAGGATGAACACTGCGGCTACCCAAAAATGCTCGAAAGCCTCTGTGTCTGTCACTCATCTGACAGATTGCCTTCGACACTCATCGTTCCACCTGAGCAGCGATACCGACTTTAAATTCCTTATCGATCACCTGAAGCTGACCATTCTCAACCTTGGTCGGCAGTGCATCCAGCTGGCGAGGAGCTGGTCCTGCGAGAACCTTTCCTGACACATCGTAGACACTGCCATGACAGGGACACCGAAACTTCCGTTCCTCCCCATCCCAGTGATAACCGCACCCAAGATGCGTGCAGAGGGGTGAGAAGACGGTGATTTGGCCATCGGCTTGCTTTATCGCCCAGATTGCCTTATGAGCTTTCGTTTCCAGATACCCATCGTGAAGCGTTGTCATATAATCCAGCTGAGTCGGTTCCCCGAGCGGAAGGTCGTCGACGTTTCCGACAGCGACCCAGGGTTTCTCACGCCGTTTCAGTGCCGGAAATGTCAGGTATCCAATAAACGGAATGGCGAAACTGAATCCGATAAGGCCGGCCGCGGTTGCGGTTGCCCATTGGAAGAACGTCCGGCGCGAACCGAGTGCGGTGTCAAGGCCAAGCACTTTCGTATGCTTCGGCTCTTCATGAGATTTCATTAAATGCCCCTCTCAAATGCGCAAGGTTGCAGCTGCGTGAGGCGCCGGCAAGAAGACACGGTTTGCCAGAGACTCTCCCGGTTCAACGGTGAGGTAAGCAAACAGCGTTCCCAATTAAGGCGTGCTGATAGGCCCTGATTAATCACACAGAATGTGCACGATCACTTTCAATGCGGCGGGGCTAACTTCGGGGCCACGAGATCCACCACGACATCTCGTGGTTTTCCACATATAACGCTGCCTGTTCACCATCGAACGACCACCACGACCTATGATGCTCTTGAGCGGGTCAGTCGGGTCAGTTATCCCGATAGTGTTACCATAAGCATGACCTGTAACAATTTGGTGGACGGTGGGAAGCCAGAATGGCAGCGGGCCAGTTCAGGAGGGCTGACGAAGTGGACGTATTTCGATGGGGTAATCCTTACCGGTCCGCGTGGTTTCCGCCATTGGGGTTGGCCTCACACCACTGCGTGAACAGGCTCTATGAATGCAGGGGGGCACCGCGCCCTATGCTTGTGTCAAGGACATCTGGGCGAACCACGAATCATGCCATATGGCCCGGGAAAGAAGACGTGCCGTAGGGCAGCGGAGGACCCCCACCCGCCGTGCTGGCAATGCGTTGTGGGGATGATTATTTTTTCCCGAGGATCGCATCCTTGGCCGCCTTCGCGATCCGGAACTTGACCACTCGCTTGGCCGCGATCTTGATCGCTTCGCCGGTCTGCGGATTGCGCCCCATGCGCGCCTTACGGTTCATGAGCACGAGCTTCCCGATGCCTGGAATCGTAAACGTGTTTTTGGCTTCCTTATAGGCGAGTTCATTGAAGGCATCAAAAAAGTCACCGGCGACCTTTTTCGAGACGCCCGCTTTCTCGGCGAGATGGGTGAGGACTTGTGACTTAGTCATTGCTTTGGCCATACAACCTCCTGAATAGTTAAGAGAGCAGACAGTGATGCGCGCTCTCTTGTAGGGAGTTGCGTATCATCTGTCAAGCTCGATCCTGCTCGCAACTGAATCCGCTGCTATGTGGAACGTTTTTGCGCTGCCTGACTCAGATCTGTTTATCGGGGACCACTTCTTGGAGTTCTCCGTTCGTTTGAATGTCTTGATAGGCCAAGAGATAACAAACTCTCACCCTGCTTCGGCTTCTAGCATTTAGCTGTGGGCGCGCCGAGTTTGCGGATCGAATCAGTTGATCCGAGCGTGGGATACCATTGTTCGAATTGCGCACGGAAATCGTAAAATCATTCTCAGGTTCGGAGCTGAAGCAGTCCGTGTCTGATAGGATCGACCTGCCATAGACAGTGCATGTCTCCTAATGTTGAACGTATGATTCATTTCATTGCAGGTCGACATAGAGCATACATAAGCGTCCTGCATCTGCCGTATGATCTCTAGCTCCGGCTTTACCGCCTTTAGCCCAATTTACTGCCAACTGCAATCTTACTAAGCTACCTGTCCCTCGCTGAGGAGTGGGAGGATGTTTTGGGAAGCATTCGCGTCACCGTGCTCGTTCCGCGGCGTCCGGGATTAACGTCTTGTTTGGCCCAACTTCATCTGTTTCGAGCGGCTTCGTGCTGGAGTTGGCTTTATATGCCCTTGTTTCCACCGACTATTGTCTCAGAGCATCAGGCTCGTTTTCAGGGCCCGGGTGATCAATTGCGCCATATTCTTAACCGTTAATTTCTTCATCAAACTGAATCGGTGCGCTTCGACTGTTTGCACGGACAAGTTCAACTGTGTGGCGACTTCACGCGAGGTCGCGCCATTCACAATATATCTCAATACTTGGTGTTCTCGCTGAGTTAGATGTGTGGACGGCATGGAACTCCTATAATCAGGGACCCTGTCCGGATGGAACACCAGCCCACGGCAGAGAGAGACCGCATTAAGTACGAGCGCTGTGACGAATAAGCTTGAAGCTCCATCGCTCCATTCATGGAGCACAACGTCTCCATAGCGATTCCAGTGGCAGTGTATTACGAAGCCTCATCTTATGGCTAGGACAAAGCGACTACTATCACCACGGTGCCCGATCGGTAGGGATCGGTCTCAGCCCGACCCCGCCATACCCCATGCATCGCTGGCTCCTCAATCACAGAGAGCGTTAAACTATGGACGGA
The DNA here is from genome assembly GCF_965152615.1 of Nitrospira sp. Nam74. Classification (NCBI taxonomy): domain Bacteria; kingdom Pseudomonadati; phylum Nitrospirota; class Nitrospiria; order Nitrospirales; family Nitrospiraceae; genus Nitrospira; species Nitrospira sp. Nam74. The sequence continues at coordinate 2,027,961 of NZ_OZ224220.1, forward strand.
GCCTCCTCGTTATGCGATTTGAATATCTTAATGGGCAACGTGCTTGACCGATGGATCGTGCACATAAATCTAGGTATCTGGAAAGAGATGGCGGCGGTCAATAATGAGGCAGATGGCCAGCCTTCACTAAGTCATACGCAGCCCCACCCTTTGAGGTCGTCTCAGAATCCCGTATTGTCTTCTTCTCTGCTTTCGCCGACACGACCTAAAATGCATCCACGAAAGCGGTGCCGTTGGAGGTACAGCGTTCCCATTTGATGTGCTGAGAGCGTGAATCATAGCAACAGAATTACAATGTGGTCGCTTTTCATGCGGCGGGATTGATTTCGTGGTCCGTTATATTTCGTGGCTTTTCTCGATGCATGGCATCACGGTATGTACGCGTTCTGTAACACATCCTGGATTCGTATGCCTGGCGCGCCATGGTTTGGCGCCCCCTCGATTCCACCTGGACTTGCCCATCAGTGCCTCATAGCTGAATATGGCTAAACGGCTGGTTCGCGTTGCTCCTCCAACGTCAACTGCACTGGGGCGCATCCCAGCCATCACCGTTGCTCCTCCAACGTCAACTGCACTGGGGCGCATCCCAGCCATCACCGTCACGAATCAGCGGCCGACTCCGTTCCGACGGACCACAATCGCCCACGAAACGCTCGCCCAGCGTAGCTCCAGTTTGCCAGCCAACTTTGCCGAGAGAACACTGAGACTGCACGCTTAAGCGTTGGAGATGGCGAGGACATCCAATGCGGCCAGCGTGCGAGATGTGGTGGTCGGGCAGGCGAAGATCGTGTGCGATGCTATCGCCCTCAGAGGAACCTCACCGTTGATCGAATCCGGCCAGATTCGAAAGCAGGTCGCGGCAGGTCTGACCGTAGAGAATACATGGATGATCGCGACGCTTTACCAACAGGGGTCTGAACGACTGACAATCACGGAAAATACTTTGAGGCGTTGGCGAAACACTCGAAGCGGAATATCCATGAACATTCTGAGTGGCATTATTCTCGCATTGCTCTCTGTCGCAATATTATCGATGCGCATGCAGAGACCACCGCACGAATGTGGCTACCCTTACGGCAGCAGTCCCGACTCACGACGTTTTCATGGCAGACTATGCGCGCGACAATTTTCGTCACAGATGATGAACCAGCGATTCGATCCGCCGTCGTCAAACGGCTGATGCGACGACAGCATGTGGTATCCGGATTTGACTCCGGCGACACGCTGATTAGCGCACTCGACCATGACATCCCGGACCTCATCCTGCTCGATCTAAAAATGCCCGGCCTCTCGGGCCTCGATACGCTGAAAGCCATCTATCCCAAATCGCCGCAGTCGCTCGTCATCATGTTAACCGCCTATGGCACCGTGCAGGATGCGGTGGAAGCGATGAAGCTGGGCGCCTACGACTTCGTCATCAAGACGGTGGATCTGGAAGGCTTGGACCAAGTGGTCGACCGGGCACTCGAACTGCTCGCGCTGCGTCGGCGGCTGATGTACCAAATGGAGCGGGAAGGCGACCAGTATGCGATGGATCACCTCATCGCCGAAAGCGCTGCCATGCAACATCTCGTCGGTCAGATTCGCGAGTTGTCCCACAATCCCAAAAGCAACGTGCTGCTCCTGGGCGAGACGGGCACCGGAAAAGAATTCGTTGCGCGCGTCTTGCACCACAATGGCAGGCGAGCCTCGGCCCCGTTCATCGCCGTGTACTGTACGACGATCGCACGCGAGCTGTTTGAAAGCGAGCTGTTCGGACATGAACGCGGAGCCTTTACAGGCGCCCATCAGCGTAAGGTCGGCCTCCTGGATCGTGCCGAAAGTGGGACACTGTTTCTTGACGAGATCGGTGATCTCGATGTCGGGATGCAAGCGAAACTACTTCGCGTCCTGCAGGAACGGACATTTCGGCGCGTCGGAGGCACGGAAGACATTGCCGTGGATTTTCGCTTGATCGCAGCGACGAATCGGGACCTCAAAAAGGAAGTCGCCCGCGGGGCCTTTCGTGAAGATCTGTACTTCCGCCTTAATGTGGTCACATTTGAGCTGCCGCCGCTTCGAAAGCGTGTCGAGGATATCCTGCCGCTCTCGATGCGCGCCCTGGTTCATTATGGACGGGAATTCGGCAAGGAGGTGACCGAAATCGACGCGGAGGCGCGCGCCATTCTCGAACGCTATGCGTATCCCGGCAATATCCGGGAGCTACAAAACATTATCGAACGCGCCATGATTTTCTGCCATGGGCGCACATTAACCGCCAGCTATCTCCCGCGAGAGCTTCATGAAGCCGCCACGCATACGGCGGTGGCGGTGCCGCAAGGCGACCAGCAGATGGTTCGCGTCGAGATGGTCCTGGGCAAACAGACGCTCGCCGATATGGATATGGCCATTATCGAAGAAGTCTTGCGCGTCGCCGGCTACAACAAGAGCCTGGCGGCAAAACAGTTAGGCTTAACCAGATTTGCATTGATTCGCCGATTGAAAAGGGTCGGTAACGGGTAAGTCAGGCTCTCGTCGTTCGAGTGCTCACCCGATCCTTTTATGCCGCTGATGTGCGAGCGCGTGACGGGGACTCTTCCTTCATTCGAGTTCTTCCCCATGAGTGTCTCTTAGTCATCTTATTCGTCGTCCCATTTCACCAAATGCGATTCCACTGCTGCAGTGTCGCGCCCCCTGCCAGTCGGACGTCTGCCCCAACGTTTCCCACATTCCATTGGATGGCACTATGCTGACGTGTGCGGGCCCAACGCCTCGTGGAAAACCACGAGATCACACAGGCCTCAATGTGAGCACCCTCTGCATTGGAAGTGATCATACTGGCATTCTGTTGCTTTGCCAGTTGTTAGCCCACATCTAATAGGCACGGTGCTTGCTCCCTTACGACTGCGTGACTTTTGTGACCCCATAACAGGTTCAGTTGGTGTGGATCAGCAGACACCACACAGCGGCCTATGAGGACGAGAAGGGAACAATAATGAAACTACAAGCTCAGTCCGTTCAGACAATGAAGGCTCAACACACTTCGACTGTAATCTTGCAGGTCGGAGACTCACTCGTGAGACTGACTGCGCACCAAGCCCGTCGGTTAGCCTCGGTTCTCGTCGCCCAAGCAGATGCCGTCACGCTTACCGGGACAGAGTCGGCGGACGCGTTTCTTGTTGATGGATGGATCGCCAAGTCATCTCAACTCCGTCGCTCCCACACAAGAATGCTTCTGATTGCCTGCCGTCCATCGAAGGTAGTTCTCCGAGAAGCGAATCCGGTTTGATGCCTGTACGGGTGCCAGGCTGAGGATGATGGAGGATGTCCAGATCTCGCTGGCGGGGGCTGTTATCTTGCACGAGTCAACACTTCAACTCCGGTACTCTGAATCGAGTTCTCTCTGCTACTTATCTCAGGAATACTCTACTAGGTCACATACAGCAAGGTTCTGTGACATCTTCTCGAGAGATCACCCCCGCATCTGCACAGCTCGGCTCGAATCCTCAGGATCGTACCTCGAATCCTCAGGATCGTACGTAGCAGTATAAAAGACTTGACGTGGGCGCATGGCTTGGCTCGCGGTCTCCTTTTCTTCGTGACTATTCACTATTCTCATGAAGGTTCGAGGACGGTCACGACTTTACAGGCTACACATACCTTCGCTTCCGATGTTGCCCAACATGCTGAATGTTTTACGACTCACACCAGACTTCACGTGGCGCAATGAGAACTTTTCGGGCGTGGAGAGAAGTGGCATTAGAATTGTGTGTAGGTTTGAAGACCCATAGGAAGGGGCGAGCGGATCGCCGACAGGTTGAAGGGGGAGCAAACAGGTGAGGAATATCGCCCGAGCTAACAAGAGCGCACCCATGGAGAGAGAGGTCTAACAAGGCCGATCATCTGATGATGTCTGGTGGTTAGGAGACATGGCCTCGGCCTTGAGAGAACGAACTAGTGGTCAGTTCACAGGATCTAGGGCATCTCTCAAGGGCCGCTGAATGATTGGCTTGAAGCTGAACTCAAAGCCATGAGGCTCAAAAGAGTGCCACCCGTACCTATAAAAGTTCTAATGCATAGTCGACGACACAAGAATCATTAGATCTTCGGCATGACCCGAGCACCTACACATGAGGGGGACGGCTAACGCAATGACTACAGAACGAAAGCAAGGAATTATCGGCATCCTGGTTGGCGGGGGGCCGGCGCCAGGAATCAATAGCGTGATTGGAGCCGCGGTGATTCAAACCATCATGAACGGCCAGAGTGTCCTAGGGATACGAAACGGCTTCCGATCGATTATGGAAGGTGACACAAGTCAGGTGACACCGTTGTCCATTGATGAGGTGAGTCGGATCCATTTTCATGGCGGCTCGTATTTGGGTACGTCACGCGCCAATCCCACAAAGACAGCCGAGTCTCTTGAAAAGACCCTGAAAACATTACTGGCCTTGCGGCTCACCGGGCTCATTACGATCGGCGGGGACGACACGGCGTTTTCCGCGTTGAAACTCCAACAAATGGCGGGAGGGAGGCTGCAGATCGTGCACGTCCCAAAGACGATTGACAATGACCTGGAACTTCCTCACGGGATATCCACCTTTGGATTTCAAACGGCCCGCCATGACGGCGTCCACCTTCTAAAGAATCTGATGGTCGACGCACAAACTACGTCGCGGTGGTATTTCGTCGTGACTATGGGTCGCAAGGCTGGTCATTTGGCGCTCGGTGTCGGCAAGGCTGCAGGCGCAACACTGACGATCATTCCTGAAGAGTTTCGCATCAAACCGGTTCGACTCGGCACGCTCGCCGATATTTTAATCGGTGCCATTGCGAAACGGTTGACCTTGGGGCGTCCCGACGGTGTCGCAGTCTTGGCCGAGGGCCTGGCTGAACTGTTGGACCCGGATGAGCTATCCGGATTCGGAAGTATCACTGAGGACCCACATGGTCATCTGAGACTAGCGGAGGTGAATATCGGCGAGCTGCTGAAGTGTGAGGTGGAAAAACAGTTAGCCTCGTTCGGCATCGTGTGTACCATCGTTGAGAAAAGTATCGGGTATGAACTACGGTGCGCCGATCCAATCCCCTATGACATGGAGTACACCAGGGATCTCGGCTATTGCGCAGCCCAATTTCTCATGGACGGTGGCAACGCGGCGATGGTATCCATTCAAAATGGCCGCTTTACCCCAATTCCATTTGGCCGCATGTTAGATCCTGCAACAGGCCGAACACAAGTTCGGATGGTAGACATTGCATCGGAGTCCTATCACGTTGCCCGCCGGTTTATGGTTCGGCTCTCCTCTGAAGATTTCGAAAATCCAACGATGCTGGAGCGGCATGCCGCCACGGTTGGAATGACACCTCATGCATTTCGCGATCGGTTTGGATATCTGGTGACGGAGGCATGAAGGGAACGGTTCTGTTGCCTCTGTCATTCAGAAAGATGTTGCTCAAACGGCGTATGCTCTGAACGTCATCCGGCTCGGGCCGGAGCCTCACGTCCCCGCGCAGCAAGAGGTGCGGGCGGAGCTTCTTGTATTGCGGCTGGTGAACGGATCGCAGAACGTTCGGCTTTGAGCGGTATGATGAGTTTCGCGGACGTCCCATGTCCGGGACGAGAGTCGATCTCAAGGCGACCAGCGAGCGGCTCGACGCGTTCGCGCATGTTGAATGGAACGAATATCCCTTCCGCAGACGAGCGCCGGGTAGCCGACCTCTCGAAGCCCATCCCGCGGGTCCATTCCAACCGCTTCAAGGTAGTCCCCCGACCGTCGCAGGGACAGGTGGCTTCCATTGTTGGTGCATGTTTCAGGACATTCCATAGCAACTCCTGAATGGATTGGTACGTGATCGTGAGCGTCTCTTCATTGAGTACCTTCGGAGCCCCATCGTCTTGCACCGTGACGATCATCCCGTGCCGCTGCATTTTCTGAACGAGAATATTTGCTCGTGCCTTCTACTCTATTACCCGCATCGCAGCCTACGTCCCAGAGCCTAGCCCATTGCAGGAGAGGAGTTGTTGGAGCTTCTACGGTCTTTTGAATGCGATGACTGAGTGGGCCGTACTGTCTGGTTGCATGCTGTTGGTTAGTCCAGACTTTAAAGCACTGTCGCGGGAAATGTTCAAATTGCGTGGTGGTAAGCTGGTGCCATAACTCATGCTGACACACCGAGTTGCGTACAAGGATGGATTGTTAGGTGCAGACTCTGAAGCCGTCTTACCCAAACTGAAGAAATCACCACATTGGCTGGATGCCACCACAAACGGAGGAACGACGTAACGTCCTCCGTCTTGTCGTAGTGTTCAGCGGCCCAAGTGCATGGCCGATAGGTCAGCATCGCGCAATCCCCCATTGTCGTTCATCAGTCTCCTTCTCAGCTAAACCTTTTCGCAGCATCCCAACGGCGCCTGCGCGTTTTATCGTGGATTGTCGTTGCTTGCCACGGCGAGCCATCGCTCCGCACGTTATGGCCCATGTGGACCGCGCGCAATATCGCCTGAATTTCCAGGATATGGCGTGTGTGGTTCGTTCTACGGCTGAAGGGTATGAGGAATGCAGTGCACCCATATAGGGCGCCGGGGAAACCACAGTTTAATCGACCGAGGCAATGGAACACATACGGTTCGGCCAGAAGGAGTCGTTCTGAAACTGAGGAATACAAGATGATCATCGACGGTGCAACTTTTGAAACGATCTTTGCAGTGTTGTCCGCGCTAGGCGCAGTGATCCTAGGCATTGCCAATATTGCTCTGCTAAAGCCTCCAGTCAGTGTGACCGTGACCCCGCGCGCGCCTAAGACGACTATGCGCATCATCACGCGGCGGGTGCTCTGGTCTCGTTGACCATTAGGCCAGACAAAAGGAGAACCTATGGAACGGCAAAGGATGTCGATACTACTTTTAAAAGTAAGCCTTATGGCACTCGTCACGATCTGGTTTTTGGGTATGCCGGCGTTTGATGCACCGAGCGTCGCGGTGGTACAGGCCCAAGAACATGCCGCTGGCTCGGCGGATGAAAAGGTGGCGCCCGGCGATTCAAGCGAAAAGGCACGGGATGTGTACTATAAGACGGAAGGGATCGTCTCGGGTCCGCCGGCGCCAACCACAACGGATGGCACAAAGGACTATCCTCGCTATAATTTCGAAAGTCGCGTGCTCATATGGATTGCCAACCAACAACATCTGTACTACGGCAGTTTTGTGTTAGCCGTACCCATCTTTTGCATGATTATCGAATTCATCGGGATGGTGACGAAAGACCAGGGGCTCGCGAAGCGCTATGACCGCTTGGCGTACGATTTCATCAGAATCAGCCTGACGGCCTATTCGATTACCGCCATACTCGGCGGGATTCTCCTATTCACGTTTCTCGTGCTGTATCCGACGTTCTTCGGCTATCTCTCCGGCATTTTCCGGCCGGTCATGCACATCTACGCCCTGCTTTTTGTCGCCGAGAGCGGCACGCTGTATATCTACTACTATGGGTGGGACAAAATGCGGACCGGTTTGCTGAAATGGGTGCATCTCAGTATGTCAGTGATTCTCAACGTCATTGGCACGGTATTGATGTTTCTAGCGAATTCTTGGATTGCTTTCATGATGTCGCCGGCCGGAGTGGACGACCAAGGCCGGTATCTCGGAAACATCTGGCATGCCATCCATACTGCGCTCTGGAACCCGTTAAACCTCCATCGCGTCCTCGGCAATATGGCGTTTGGCGGGAGCGTTGTCGCCGCCTATGCGGCCTATAAGTTCGTGTCGGCAAAAGCCGAAGAAGAAAGGGCCCACTACGATTGGATGGGCTACGTCGCGATGTTCATCGCGGTGCTCTTTCTCATCCCGCTACCCTTTGCCGGCTATTGGTTGATGCGTGAGGTGTATGCCTATCGCCAGCAGATGGGCATCACCCTCATGGGTGGTCTGCTCGCATGGCTGTTCATCATCCAAGCCACCATGATTGGCGCGCTCTTTCTTACCTCCAGCTATTATCTGTGGCAGTGCATGGACCGGATGCCGGGGGCCGAAAAATACCAACGCTACATTAAGTACGTGATCTTCGTCATGGCGGTGAGCTTCCTGGTATTTATCACGCCGCATACCATGGTCATGACCCCGACCGAATTGAAAGCGATGGGCGGACAGCAGCATCCTGTGCTGGGCAATTACGGCGTGATGTCGGCAAAGAACGGCGGCGTTAATATGCTGATCGTGTGCACGATACTCAGCTTTATTTGGTACCAGCGTGGGAACAAAGTCCTCACTGTCTCATGGGCGAAGGCGGGCAACATCTTTATGGGCTGCTTCTTTGGCATGGCAGCGGTCAACATCATCTGGCTCGCTGTGTACGGTTATTACATCCCGGCCAACGTCCGGGTCGGGCTCTCCGTTCCGCAAGTTGCCACTACTCTCTCCTGCCTCCTACTCATGACGCCGTTGAACCTCGCGCTGCTGAAGGGCGCGAAACCAGGGCCGGTGCTGTGGGGCAAGATGTCGCGTCGTTCACAGTATGCATTGATCATGCTGGCAACGGAATTCACCTGGATGATGGCGCTCATGGGGTACATCCGATCGTCCGTCCGCCTGTTTTGGCACGTCAATGAAATCATGCGAGACAATTCTCCGTGGGCGTACACCCATACAGTAGGATTTGCTGCCAACATGATCTCCTTCAACGTGCTGTTCTTCTGGATCAGCATTCTGTTCGTCTTCTGGTTGGGAACTTTGGGAGCGAAGAAACTCGGGCAAGAAGACAAGGTGCCTTTGCCTGGTGCCGAGCCGGCTCCCGCTCGCACCTGACTCGGCCAGAGATCCATGAATGGGAGACCCACGCACACTCTCGAGCGAGCGGCTGCTTGGAGAAGAAACGATTGTTCATGCTATGTGAATATTTCAGTGGATGCAGAAATGAACGACCTGAATGGACTGACGTCTTTAATTTTGCCGTGCGGTTCAAAGCCCCCCACTTGTTTTCGTGACGGTTCGGAACCGCTCGTGCGGGACTGTTATTAAGCAGGTGTAATGGAAAACATGGTCGGGTCGAAAATTCGCATATTACTGGTCGATGATCATCAGATCATCCGCGAAGGGTTGCGGAGCATTATCGAAGAACAAGCTGATTTGGAGATTGTGGCAGAGGCCGCAGACGGTGAAATGGCGATCGAAGCGGCACGTCAATTCCGACCCGATGTCGTGATCATGGACGTGAACATGCCGCGGATGAATGGATTGGAGGCCACACGGCAGATCAAGGCTGAATTGCCACGGATCAGGGTCATTGGGCTCTCCATGCATGGGGATCAGCGCATGGCCGTTGCGATGCAGGAAACCGGGGGGTCGGCCTATCTCTCAAAGAGCGGCTCGGTCGATGTGCTCTGTAGCACCATCCGAAGCAGCATGGCGAAAGTCTCTTAATGCAATAGGTTCTCTCTAAAGCGTGTCGCGAGCGCCCCTAGTCATCTTAAATCTGAGGATGCGCAATGAATGCAGCTCCCTGACGAAGTTTCAGCTCGAACGCAAAAGCTTCCTGATATAGGAATGCCGCGACTTCTTGGCTTTACTGTCGGCCTGGAGCTTGCTGTTTGAATTCCGTACAGGATCCACGTCGGGCTCTGCTCATCGGAGGACACCTCCTTGCGATTAGGCCTAAGTGATGCTCGTCTTGACGAAGACATACGACATCGCCATGGCGGCTACTAAAAAAAGGTCATCAGTGATTGAGGGGGCACGAGATATCAGGCCTGGACCTTCAATGGTCAGTTTCCCTGCGCATGTGTCCGGTCATGAAAGACGATACGATCAAGTGAACGCTGACAAATCTCAGTAGAGGAAATCAAAGGCAACTGCCATCTATGTTCTGCCAGTCTGCAATCGTCGTGGCGCGATAAACCTGTGCGATACGAAACGAAAGGAGCCTGTCCATGCACTTCAAAATGATTGGACGAATGGGCAGTAACATGGTGAGTCGACTAATGAGGCACAGCCATGAGTGCATCGTCTACGAGCTTCACCGCCGTGCGGTAGATGATCTGGTACAGAAAGGATCGCTGGGTGCTATGTCGCTCGTCGCGCGGACGGGAGATGAAGGGCGGCCCGGCTGAGCAGTGATCTTTGCCTTGGGACGAAACGGCGCTGTATTTCGTCAAGAATGAGCTGATTAGTGCAGAGAGTGATGCAGGGTACGCGTGGCGCCGGACAAACACGATTACCATACGAGCGGAGGAGAGACCCCGAATTGAAGTCGAACATTATAGGATGAGCATACGCACCAACGCGAGCTGATTAAACGTGCGAATGCGAAACGCTGGGACATGGTCGTGCATAATCTCCAGCATTCATCCCTGATGTATGTGCTAGTCAACTGGGGTGATTCAATCCAAGGCGAGAAGCCCATTCGCGCATTCTAATTACGTCAGCTTGCCCCGTAAGGTAATGAGTAGGGAAAGGGCAACTACCACAAGTGATCGCGCGATTAACCTGCATTTACAACACCAAATCAGGACCTCCGAGTGAATACACCTAGTAATGGTAACAGGAGCTTTGCTTATTGATGGCCTATCACCCAATCCAAAATTATGGAATTATCGGCAATATGCGCACGGCCGCTCTCATTGGGCTCAATGGCTCGATTGATTGGTTTTGCTTTCCCCACTTCGATTCACCAAGTATCTTTGCGGCCCTTTTGGATGATACCAAGGGCGGCCATTTCCAAATTGCCCCCGCTCAAGAGGGTTCCGCCTCCAAACAGTTCTATTGGCCTGAGACTAATATTCTCATTACCCGGTTTCTCTCTCCGGGCGGGGTGGGCGAGATCCAGGATTTCATGCCCGCCGGGATCAGCGCGACATCGGAATGGCATCATCAACTGGTGCGTCGTGTGAAAGTGTCCCGGGGAAGTATCGTCTTCCAAATACGGTGTGCGCCTGCCTTCGACTATGCCCGGGCGCAGCATCAGACCCGAATGAGTAAACACGGCGTGAGCTTCCACACGCCCAATTTGAGCTTGAGTCTCGCCACGGAGGTCCCCTTGCACATAAAGGGACAAGGCGTGGAGGGGACGTTTACGTTAGAGGAGGGACAGAGCGTTATTTTCATCCTTCGACGCATCGACGCTGATGATGAGTGTGGACCCGGCCCGACAGAAGCCGAAGCCGAAGACTTATTCGAACATACCGTCCTCTTCTGGCAACGGTGGCTGGCCAAGTGTACGTATACCGGGCGCTGGCGCGAGATCGTGCATCGATCTGCGCTGCTCCTTAAGCTTCTGACCTTTGAACCGACGGGTGCCATTGTCGCCGCACCGACCTGCAGCTTGCCTGAGGCCATCGATGGCATCCGCAATTGGGATTATCGATACACCTGGATCCGGGATGCCGCCTTTACGGTATATGCCTTCCTGCGCATTGGCTTGACAGAAGAGGCAGCGGCCTTCATGCAATGGATGCAAACACCTAGCCCCGGGGAGGAAGACGCCCAATCACCACTTCAGATTGTCTACGGGCTGGACGGTCGCCGAGATCTGACAGAACAGGTCCTTGACCATCTTGATGGATACCGAGGAACTCGACCAGTCCGTATCGGCAATGGAGCCTATAGACAGTTGCAACTGGACATCTATGGGGAGTTGATTGACTCGCTCTACCTCTATGATAAGTACGGCTCACCCATTCCCTACGATGTCTGGGTGGTTATACGGCGACGGCTTGACTGGCTGTGTCAAAACTGGCAGCAGGAGGATGAAGGGATCTGGGAAGTGCGTGGCGCCCGGCGGCACTTCGTGTACTCGAAAGTCATGTGCTGGGTCGCCTTAGATCGCGGGCTCCGCATAGCGGCGAAGCGATCGTTCCCAGCAGATCACAATCACTGGCGGAAGGTCCGAGACACCATATACGACGAAATCATGACAAAAGGGTGGAGCCACGAACGGCAGGCATTTGTGCAGCACTATGGCAGCCAGTCCCTCGACGCGTCCAATCTGATCATGCCATTGGTCTATTTCATCTCACCGAACGACCCCAGGATGCTGAGCACCATCAATGCCATTAATCGCCCTTCGAGTGTCGGCGGACTTGTCTCGGATGGATTGTTATATCGGTACGATGCCGCCAAGGGAGACGATGGCCTCCATGGTGAAGAAGGCACGTTCAATATGTGTACATTTTGGCTAGTCGAAGCGTTGACTCGTGCCGGTCGGACAGATCCTCAGAAACTAAACGAAGCTCGGCTGCTCTTTGAGCGCATGCTAGGCTACGCCAACCATGTGGGACTCTATGCCGAGCAAACGGGAGCGAGTGGGGAAGCGTTGGGTAACTTCCCTCAGGCGTTCACGCACTTATCACTGATCAGCGCTGCCTTTAATCTCGATCGTATGCTCAATATCAGGCACAAATAGTCTAAGAGCTAGTGTAGTGTCATTGAAATGGCTAGGAGTAAGCCTCTACGTCCTGTAGACGATCGATAATCCCAGTTGTCATAAAGCTTGGATCGAAAATCGGCACAGAACATAAGTAGAAAAAAGTATCAAGGACTGGCGCGCTATGTTCAGGATAGTGGCTTGAGCCTCTGCGGACGATATCTAATACCATCTGATCTCCTGTAGAGGTAGCCGTTCCGCCGGGAGCCGCATGGATCGTCTCGTGTAGATAACGCGCCGATGTCTGAGTGAATGATTGAGGTGGCACGGCGGACTACTCCGGTGCCGTCCCTTCATGCCACTCGGTTCGTCCAAGCCCAGGGACCCTTCTGATAGAAGAATTCCGAATTGACGCGGGCCAGGACACTGATCGCCGCTCCTTGCTCTCACAAGAGCATTTCGCCGCCCAGCTCTTGCTCAAGTAAGTGCTGGCAGCGGGAAATGCTTAGACTAAGTAGAAGTGCGATTGCGCGCAGTTGGCACACATGAGTTCCGCACCTTTGCGATATTAACGGTTAGCTTATCAGTGGAGCGCGCAGTAGATAATGCCTTGTGAATGTCACGGACAACTTAAAGACAAGCGGCTCTCTAGTGTGATTGACGAAGATTGCGTGGTTTGATGCCTCTTGGCATCGCTGTTGCGTACTAGCGAGACCATAGAGAGTACAACCTAATGCGTGTTCGTCTGATATCGCGATACCGCTTCGCTCAAACAAGGTGACCCTCCGCTGAGGTTATGGCCACCATCTGCATGAGTGCCTGCTGCGGTACTTTATCTAGGAATACCTCATGAGCCGTGCCGAACTTAATTATGAGATCTTGCTTGAACTGACGAATCTACTCACGTCACAACGCGATACGGAGAGTCTATGGCAGGTCATTGCAGGGCATATTCACCGAGTCGTCCCTTGGGATCGGGCGGGGATTGTGTTGTATGACCCTGATGTGGATGCGTTTCGTTTCTATGCGGTGGTGACCAGTTCCGAGACGCCTGTCTTGAACCGCGACACGTTGATTCCGAACAAACAGAGTGCTGTGGGGTGGGTCTATGAACACCGCCAGATCCATGTCCGTCCGAATCTTCATTCGGAGCAAGTCTTCTTTGAAGACACGTACTATCTGCAAGAAGGATTGGGACGAATGATTAATCTCCCCCTCATCGTCCATGACACCTGCCTGGGTACTTTGAACATCGGCAGCGTGCAAACCGGTGAGCCGGACCCCGAGGACTTAAAATTTCTGCAGTTGGTGGCGACCCAAATCTCATTTGCCATTGACCACGTGCGTGCTTATGAGCGGATCAAACGCTTGAGTGATCAGCTCAGCCATGAGAATGAATATCTTGCCGAGGAGGTGAGGGTAAGCCGGAATCTTGGGACGATGGTCGGAGAGTCTCCGCTCTTTCAGCATGTCCTCACTCAGGTGAAGGCCGTCGCCCCCACCAATACGACCGTGCTCATCTTGGGGGAGACAGGAACTGGAAAAGAGCTCCTGGCCCGAGCCATTCATGATTTGAGTCCTCGACACGCGAAACCCTTTATACGGGTCAACTGCGCCGGCCTTCCAGCCGGATTGGTCGAAAGCGAGCTGTTCGGACATGAACGAGGGGCCTTTTCGGGTGCCGATCAACGGCGTATAGGCCGATTCGAGTTGGCGAACAAAGGCACGCTCTTCCTGGATGAGATCGGGGAGATGCCGCTGGAAGCGCAAGCGAAGTTGTTGCGGGTGTTGCAAGACGGACTGGTCGACCGCGTTGGCGGCACACAACCCGTGCCGGTGGACGTGCGCATTGTGGCTGCGACGAACGCTAATTTGAGCCATGCGATCGCCAAGGGGGGGTTCCGAGCGGACCTCTTTTATCGGTTGCATGTCTTTCCAGTATCGATTCCGCCTCTTCGCGAACGGCGCCAAGATATTCCTTTGCTGGCCCAGCATTTCCTGAGGCAGGCGGCGGTCAAGCTCAAACGACCCAATGTGATGCTGTCCCCGCTTTCACTTGATCGATTAGAGAGATATAAGTGGCCTGGCAATATACGAGAACTCCAGAGTGTTATTGAGCGAGCCGTGATCCTTTCGCCATCCAAGATCGTCGAAATGGACGAGCAGTTCCTGCCTCCTATAACCACTCTGGCCCAGCCCTTGCTCGAGCCATCGATGCGCACCCCTTCCCAAGGTACACCTCTCATTGAGGTTGAACGAGATCATATTATCTCGGTCCTCCAAAAGACTGCTTGGCGAATTTATGGCGTTCAAGGAGCCGCCAAGCAGCTCGGCCTCCATCCTGAGACACTTCGGAGCCGCCTCCGTAAGCTGGGCATTAAACGACCAACGTACTCTTAGCTGCACTTGCAACCAATGCCTTTGCCGAACTGTTACTAGGCGGAATAAATGGCCGGGTTGGCCATATTATGCGGCAAGGACTAAATGCAGGTTTATGCTTCCAATGGGATCGGGATGGCCTACTATTTCCATAGGAGTGTCAATACGCTGTGGCGGTTCGGTTTAATAGTCTGCTCATAGAAACAGGACCTTATCCTATTATCCCAATCACTTTCACTGATCGGCGTGCCATGCATGGTCCATTTACTAAAAGCCATGGCGGCTGTCGATGTTTCTGGGATGCGGCATCCTCTCTTAATAGACGGGCAATACCATGACCATTCTCACCCGTTGCGGGAGGGATTCGGCGTCGATATCCAGGATGTACGTACTTAATCACGAGAGGAGAAGGCTGTGCTGATTGTGAGGACGTCGAGCATGAATCGAAATCCATACGTGGGGCCGCAGTCGGTCTTGCCTAACACATCGTTCCATGTTTCAAACACGCCATAGGGAAAATGGAGCGCGATGGATCCAAAGCGGCGTTCAATGCCATGGCCGGTGGGCGTGACAAATAAGCCGGAATCGATGGTAGCGGCGAACTCTAGGGACCAGCGGGGCGACGTTCCGTTGCGTGAATCGTAGTCACCGATCGATATCGAGGCTTGGCCGAGATAGGACTGAGTGGCAATGAACGAGGCATGGTACGCGGATCCGCCGTAGAGACGGCTATATCGTCCCATGGCCGAGAAGCGTACGAAGCGAGAGAATACTTCAAGGAACGGGGCTGGTGACTGGTGGGTGAAGGAGCTCACGACCTCGGCAAGCGAGACATGCCGTAAGCCGATTCGGCCATAGATCTCCTGATAGAGGGATCCGGCGGCGGCACCCACGCTCAGAAATCCGGATGGTTCGCCACCAAAGAGCGCACTCCACCGGGTGAGTGATCCCCCGACCATAAAATCCCCGTCGACGCGTGTTTGATTGACTGGGACGGGATTATTGCCGATGAGTTTGTGCACAACCCCATTTTGCAGTTCCAGGGAGGGGTTCTCTCCCGTGGGTCCTGCGCCAACGGTCAGATTGCTGTTCCATCCTGGCAAGGCTTTGATGCGCTCGGTCCAGCTCACGGTGGCAAAATTGAAGCCGTCTGTTTGATGTAACGAATTAAATCGGGCGCCGCTTCCATTAAACTCGGTAAACCGATTCACGGTAAGCCCGGTAAGAAGCGTCCGATCGAGATCAGGATAGTCGATAGCGCCCCAGTGGACGCTTGGTGCAACGTTCTCCGCATGAGCCAATGGCCCAGACCAGAGAAGTGGAAAGATCAAACACCATTGGATGAGGAATTTGGCGGTGTCAGTGAGATTCCGCGATCGTCGTCGAGTCTGCTCGTTGCGTGGAGGCAAGATCGTCGTGATGAAGAGGTTCTGCTATCGCTTAACGTGCCTCAAGGATGATGGCTCAGCCAGAGGAGAGAACAGGGTTGACAGACCCCGTGGCTCACTTGTTCTGTGGAAAGGTTTGCCGGAGAGGCTGGTCGGAGAATCGTCTGACACCAGGCACAGATGACGAGTATGTTGGGAATAGTGGTGCTCGTTGGCTCATCAAGTGACATGTTTCTCACCGTTGTGTGTTGGCTTGGCCTTCTCTCGTGGAGCACCTTCAGCAAAGCGGATGCCAAGAGTGAAGTGCTTGGTGAGCGTTGATTCTGCGCCTGGATGAGGTGCCTTCGTCTCTCGTATGGTGGATGCATCGTGGGCAATCGTGGTCACCCGTGCTCTATTACGGTATGCCGGTCTTGCCTTAGAAGAATGGGAACAGGGGAGAGGAGAACTTACGCCAGCCAGCTGCCGGCAGTGCCTTTGTACTCGAGTGAACAAGGAATCCCGCGACTGATGTAGACCGCATCGCGATGGACAGGCAGAGGGACACAGTGATAGCCGGATGTTGATCAACCTCTTTGTCGGCGATCCAGCAATCCAGCAACCAACACTGTGGGGGATGGGGTCACTGGAGGGTCAGTACATAGCAACCGACCCAGGCACGGATTTGCTGTCGCGCTTCCTCAAATGTGGCAGTGATGCTGTCAGGCACATTCCTCTTTGAGGCTGCGAAAGAAGCGCTCGATGATGCCATTCTGCTCGCGCGCCTGTGTCTCCGAATACCAGGAATATTTCCATAGCCTTGTATAAATCGAAGCGCTACATCGACCGTGTTCAGAAGAAAGATAACTGCGGGGAGTGGAATGAAATCATGAAACCATTATGTTAAACGCATGACGTGCCATAGAACGGTGATCTTTGGATGGATCATCCTATGAACTCCTATTCCCTCAGGAAAGCATTGGGGCGCTGATTTTGCTAAACGAGTGCTGTGAACGACTTCAGTCGTGTTCGACCTTAAAGCGGTTTCCGGAGGCGCTGCTCACGATGCATGATGATACGTCACGTGCTGACCCTACTTCAGGGCACGTGTCTTCGGATGAAAGTCCATCTTCCCGAAGCGGATCGGATCGCTGAGGGTATGATCAGCTTCCGTCTCACGGGACGGATCTCCAAAGGTTAGAGAGACAACGTCATATGAGTTTCCGAGACGGCTTGGCGGGATTGGGTACTGGCGTGGATAAGTGACTGTCTCCTAATGAGACGAGCGGAGAATCATTTCGTTGCACAGTTGGACGAATTCCTAAAGATCTGACCGCACGGTGATACGCTATGGAGATGAGGAATGAGGATTAACGCGCTGCTGGTAGTGTTCGCGATACTGCTGATGCCTGCCCTAAGTGATGCACGATGCCGTACAGTGGGTGAGAGTGCGAGTGTCGCGACCGAATATGGTACCTTCCCGCTGTATCCTGCGGTACGCCTCGTCGAAGCGGGCCATGAACGCGACAGTATACCCTTACAATTGATCGGCTATGGCCTTTCGGTGCCGCTCTTTGTCATCGCAGCGCCTTTCGCCATGCTCGGTGCCGGTGTCGGCACTGTGCTTCATCCATGGAGCAAATGCATCGATACTGACCAGCATTTATCTGGGGGATCCATCGTTCCCGTGGAACCGGAACGATCAGACCGGTTCTCCAGACAAAACTCCAACGACGGTGAGAAGTGATAGCCTTAAGCCCCTCAATCTGGAAGATCTTGCGGCGGCCGGAGAGATTGCCGACGATTCAGCTTGGCCTTCACTTTCCCGGGATGAAGTGGCCCCAGTCGAACGGCAGTCCAGGCATGATATGCCCCACTTCATCAAAAGCGACCCAGGGAAGTTACTGGCCCTGATACGCGCCTTTATGGCAGCGACGAGCATTCCCGGATGATGAGCTCAACGCCTACCATCCCTACCAGAGCGTGAACTACATGACCTCTCATGATGGATCCTCTGCGATCTCGTCTCCTACAATGAGAAGTGCAACGAGGGGACTAGGCAGTATCCAATATGGCCTCATGCAGCTTATGCCAAAGGTTTCGCGATCCTCAAGCACAAGCATGAGTCTGACTTCGATCTGCACCACATTGCAGGAGTCTGGAGGCGGGGAGCGTGGTAAACCCTTGGCTCATACATCTTATCTTCGGCGCGCTGCTTGAAGATCCTGGCCTCACCGACATTGTCCTCTTTGCCGAAGATTCGGGAGAAAGCCGATGAACGGTGGCCGAAGGCATTGGTCTCAATACCCCCTCTCCGGTCATCACTCTGGCATTATTGCAACGACTCCGATCACGCGATGCCGAGTCCTTCTCTGACAGCGTCCTTGTGGCAATGCGACATCGGCCATACATCAAACGAGCGAGGTGAGCTGGAGCACGGCCAGGTAGCTGAGTCTTGCCGTTATCCGATGCTCAGATATTGGAAGTGCGTTTGCCGAAGAAGATCTTTTGGCCGAAGGCCGGGAGATTCACAAAAAGTGAAGCCGCGTTTTGTGTGCGCAGGAGCCACCATGGCTGCTCAGCTCTCAATGCGAATACCTACTTCATCAAGCCACTGAATTTCGACCGTCCACGCCTGCCGGGACGACTGTATGTCCGCTGTGCCTGTCCCAGGCTGGACAGATCCGTGTACAGCTCATTCGCATTCCAATTAATTGCGGTGCTCCTACTCGATTGGAGCCGACCTCAATGATCGCCTCATAGACTGAATCACCGAAACTGCCGCCCACTGTGATCGTGTCATCAATAAAGCACTCATTGCCTTCGCTAAAGAGATAATTTTACTCACCCCTTATTTGTGTTGCCGAAGAGCCAGCGCGTGACTGATTAAAGGCGACCCGATAGGGCACTAGACCCGATAGCCGCTCTCGGTGACCTCCAGTAAGCCTCTCTCTTGGTTTTCATCTTCATTGACCCATTTCCTAGCTTGAGCTGAGAGTGTAAATCCATTGTTCTGAGGTTGCGATCTGTTCATATGATCATGGCTCATTGGTTCAGTGCCTCGCACGCCTGCCAAGCGTTTACCTTAACGTTTCAGAGTCGGTCCCCGGCAGGCCAGCTTCTTGGTTAAAAACTATAATACCGCCTCCTCGACGGGGCGGTCGATAAGGGGTGAAGCGGTAATCGCACTCTCCCTCCATACCCGCAGGCTCTTTCTTGAATGGACCACATCGTGAAAAACACGAGATCTCACCAGCGCCCAACATGGCCACGCCGCATTGAAAGCGATCGTGTTGATGATTGCTGAGTAATTATCCTTGCTTGTCCAGGAGACGAAAGAGGAACGCTGTTTGCACACGTCCTCCAACTGCATCCCCTTTGTGATCATTACAGGATCGGGGAGGGTGGGTGAAGACGACAGCACCGGCCTTGTGATCATGATGGCGCGAGCCGGGTCTCCCCCACTGCGTTTTCCGCAGCAAGCAGGTCACATAAATGACCGGCAAAGAGATGAACGCTCGGGGTTGCCGCAGCACATCGAAGATAATTCGATGACAAGCCTACCCTCACGACCACGTGTCAGGGAGACGATGGAGGGATGTCATGACTACAGGGAAGATGATGAGAATACCACTCCTTCGGCTCTGTCTCATATCGATCATGATGCTTGCTGGATGCCAGAGCCCCCATGCAGCCGCGGATATGGCTACGCTTGGTGACGAGAGTTTCGATCGGTTGTGGCGAATCTATAGTCATTGCCGATCGAGCGTAGACCCCGATGAGATGCGCGAAGATCTGCGACATTTGAGTCGAGCCGTACACAACACGAGAGAGACGGGATATAGGCCCTGGTTTTTGCCACAGAGCCTCCACCATATGATCGAGAAGCCGCCGTTGCGTGTCTCAGTGGACCCGGGGGCCATGGCAATAGCCTGTGCGCTCTATGCGGGACAAGCGGCGCAGGCGGACGGACAGACCCAGATGGCTGCAGAGCTCTTCGACTTCGTCCTTTCGAAGGAACAAGAACCACCCTACATCTACTATGTGACTCAGGCCAGACTGGCCTTAATTCAGATACAGAGCCAGGCCGAACGAATCAGCGAGAGACTCGAACCGGTTATTAAGGTGGTAGCGCACTGAGTCGACGAATCACGAATCTCCACAGCGCTCGTAGCGTCCGTCCTGAGTCGATAACGAAAGTGGAGTTGGGGTGCCTCAATGGATGACGACAATGTGGAAGGTAGACGGAGCAATGCCAGTATCCGAGCTCAGGCAGGAAAAGAGCGAGAGGCAAATGTTTTGGCACGATCGAATGTGCACGGTCATAACGATGCTGGTCTTCTGGCTTTCCGTGGAGGCTCATGATGTCGTCAAACAAGGAACAATCGAACTCGGACTGGTCAGCGGATTTTGGCAGGTCCCGACCATCGTGGGGCATGCTTCTTCAGTACGGCCTTGGTCCTGCCCCGTCTAGGCCTTCGTGATGGATTCCTTGGGACCGGATGGTTAGAAAGCAATGTTGAAGTCCCCCTAAAACCGGTGTTTGGCCAGTTTACTCAACCGTTCACTGCCCAGGCAGCGGGAGGTGCTGAGGAAGACAGTAACCATGACCATGGTGGTGCGTTTTCCTCATATCTCGAACGCCGGGCCATTGGGAACCGGAATGCGGGGATCAACGCCTTCCTGTCCTATGTGGTGGTCTCCATCTTCCTGTTCCGATGAGAGGTCCACCGGTTGGAGCGCCACTAAAAAAGGAATCGCACTCATGCCGACGTAACGATCCAATAGGAGGAGGAGGATGGCCTGCAGACGTTGTGGAGGACTAACAGTTGTCGAGGAATTCATAGAAGAAAATGAGGAATTCCTAGAAGAGAATGGATCTAGGACGGGCTTCGAAGCTGAGCGCTGTCTGAATTGCGGGCATCTGGAGGACATGGTGATCCTTGTCAATCGCGGCAATAGCCTTGTGTCCTGTAAGTAAGTCCGCTCAATCGGTCGGACAGAGGCGGTGAGAATGCGTTGCGCAGCGCCCGGTGGCTCAAAGCCAAGTTTTACTTGCGGTGAAATAACGGCTTGGTGTTTACGCCACGGCTGCCCTGACGAGTGCTACTCCTTCGACACGATGTTGGCCAGAATGATGGCGTGCGCCATGGCTTCGCCGGTGGTCAGTTCATCCGCAAAGACGTCGGTCTGGTATTCTTCCGTGGAGGAGGATGCTAATGAGGTCCAGATAGATTGAGCGGGCGTGCTGATGTCGATCTCCGTCACAGTCGACAGTCCCGGCCGGATGGGATGCCTACGAATCTCTTCTCTCGGCAGCCCTATCCGGACCGGTACTCGCTCTACGATATGAATGAAATTACCGGTGGCATTGTCGGGAGGCAGCAGTGCAAAAGCACTTCCGGTGCCGGGGACCAACCCCTCAACCGTGCCATGATACGTCTGTTTCCGTCCGTGAAGGTCCACCGTGACTAGTGCGGACTGACCAGGTCGAATGTCACGCAGTTCCGTTTCGCGCAAGTTGGCCTCGACCCACAAATGCTCCAGAGGAACAATCGTCATCAACATGCTACCTGGCTGCACCTGGTCTCCCACCTGGGCCTTCCGCTTGGCCACATAGCCCGAGGCCGGTGCCCTAATTTGCTGCCGTTCGTATTCAAGAAACATGTCAATCAATTGATGCTTGGCAAACTCGACAGACGGATGCTCCATGACGCTCGTGCCTCCTACTTCCGCGGTGAGGGCGTCAAACTCAGCTTGTGTTTCCCGGACCTCCGCCTCAAGGGCCCGGAGCTGGTCGCTGGCATTCTGCAAGATTTGCTTGGAGACCGCACCGTGCGGAGAGGCGTGTTGATAGCGCGTGATATCGTGTCGAACGAGGTCTAGGCGCGCTGAACGGGACGACAATTTTTCGCCGAGTTGGCGTTGTCTAATGAATAGCGCGGCAATCCGGCGGACTGTCTCCCCGAGGTAACCTCGGGCACGCCCTAACGCAGTATAGGCTTGGTGCTCGTCGAGACGTAAAACAAGATCGCCCTTATTCACGAACTGTGTCTCCTCCGCCAATACATGTGTGATAATACCTGAGGCCTGCGCGGCCACGGGGATGAGATTGCCTGTCACGTAAGCATTATCGGTGCGTACATGGTAGCGGTCATATGACCACCAATAGACCCCATACAAAATGCCCGCTATGACGACCAGCAGGACCACCACTAACAACCGCCGCGTCCGGTGCCTCGAGGTCGCCTGAACGTGCATGGATGGCGTCTCAATAGCAGCCGTGGTCATGGGGTCGTCTCCTTCACCGCACCAGTCATGACGGGCTGTGGCCCAGGCCGCTTGGTCGTCTGCGGCAGATCCGGGTTATGGTAGCCGCCTCCCAGCGCTTCTATCAGATCGACCATCGCCACCAGCTTGTCGCTTTCCAAGGCTCGCAACGCATACTCTTGTTCCAGCACGGGCTGTCGGTGCCGCAGTACTTCCCGATCATCATCCAGGCCGCTGGCGAGACGGACCTTCGCCAGGCCCCAGTCCTCACGCAATGACGCCAGGAGTCGGTGGTGAGAGTCCAGCATACTACTGGTGGCTTGCCAGGCACTGAGGCTATCGGCCACCTCTCGCATGGCGTCCAGCAGCGTCTCATTGTAGAGTTCCACAGCCGCATCGTAGTGCCCACGTTGTGCGGCGAGTTCCCCACGAAGCCGCCCGCCTTCAAACCACGGCAGACGCAGGCCTGGCGCCACGCCATACGAAAAGCTCTGTCCGGAAAAGAGCAAGTTGGCGAGCTGGCTGGTGCCTTTCGTGAGCACGAGTGCGTTGAAGCCGGCAAACGCCGTGAGGTCAATGCTCGGGAGAAACTGCGCTTTGGCGACTTTGATCAGTCGCGCCGCGGCCTCGGTGCGATACAGGGCGGCCGCCAGGTCCGGGCGATGGGCCAAGAGGCCGATTGGGAGGTGCTCGGGTAAGGGAATTTCATGCGGCATCGTCATCGTGCGACTGGCAAACAACTCCCTCGCACTATCCGGGCCCTTCCCGATCAGCCGCGCCAGCAAATTCCGTTGCACATCTAAGTGATCCCGGACTCCTGCGTCCCGCTTACGGACAGCTTCCAACTCGGCGACCGCTTGTTTCACCGGAAGGTCATTATCCAGTCCGAAACGAGCACGGGTTTGGGCGAGTCGCAACAGGTCGTGACGGAGGCCCACGAGTTGCTGGACGATGTCGTATTGTTGGCGAAGAGCCAGGCCTCGCACGTACGCCCTGGCGATACCCGTAGTGAGCCGCAAGCGCACTTCCGCCTCCTCGGCTTCCTCGGCCGCAGCCTGCCCGAGTGCGGCTTCCATCATTGCGCGATTTTTCCCCCAGAAATCGAACTCATACCGGAAGCTCAAGGGATTGATGACCCCTAAGAGGAAGCGGGCGCCGGCCACTTCCTGATTCAGGGCCGCGAACACGCCGTGCTGTGAGAGCCGCTCATAGGTCAACGAGGCATCGGCATCGAGGAATGGCAATAACCGGGCCCCTTCGACTTTCACCACTCCTTGCGCCTCCCGCAACCGTGCTGCGGCGGCCTTCAGGCCAGGATTGTCCTTGAGCGCCAAGTCCATGAGGGCATCCAATTCTGGACTGTCGAATTGCACCCACCAGCGGTCGTTCGGCCATTGCGCCCGCGCGGCTCCAAAGCTGGCTGCCTCCTCGAGCGTGTACTCCATCGAGGAGGGCTCTAAAAACTCCGCCCGCTCTTTGTCTCCGGAGAGCCAGGCACAACTTCCGCACAGGAGCACGATGCTGAACGCTAGCACCGCTTTGATACTGGACTTGATGAAGAAGATTCCGCGCATCAGGGTTTGCTCCATCAGTTCCCTCCGAGATCGCCCGCGACATGCGGCAGGAAGGCGATATAGGAGGCCGCATTGAACAAGACGGCCATATGCGCTAGGCCCAGGACGAGATTGAACAGAAGAAAGTGCCAGCCTCGGAGGCGCGGGAGGGAATCTTCGGGCATCACTCGGGCCACACCATCGTTGTTATTTTATTCACAAGGTATACAAAGCTTTGGACATTAGAGGGAGGCAGGATATCCTTTAGTGTGCCCACTGGATTTCTCATGAGAAGCAGCTGCCAGATTCATGTCTGGGACAGTTGTCACATTCCTATGCGAGTAATAAATGGCGAGGCCGGTGAAAACCATGCCACCCACTAGGTTGCCCAGCGTGACAGGGATTTCATTCCAGAACCACCAGGTCGAAAGACTGACATGGGCCCCAAGCAGCATACCCATTGGGATCGCGAACATGTTTACGACCGAGTGTTCGAATCCTTGTGAGAAAAATAGTACCGTGGGTCCCCAGATCGCCAGCATCTTTCCGGAAAGAGAGGTTGAGGCATAGGCAAACACGACCGCCAGACTGACCATCCAGTTGCACAACATCGCTTTCGTGAAGACGGTCAGCAGTCCCGCCATGCCGTGCGCGGCATAGTAGGTCGTCTTGGCTTCGGCGATCTTGATGAGCTTGGTCCCCACTGCGGACAGGTCGCCCGTCCCCCCTGTCGTGAGCACGATGGCCAGGAGGACGGCATACAAGGTACTGCCAAGAAGATTACCTACAAAGACCCAACTCCAATTCGCCAGCACCCGGCTCGGGGTGGCGTTTTCCTTTCCCGCAACCGAGGCGCATGGCAGTAGCCCGAAACTGCTAGTGAGCAATTCCATCCCGAGCAAGATTGCCAGGCAGAGCCCAAACGGAAAGAGTAAGGAGCCCACGATCCATAGTCCCGTCTCAGTTGCTGCCGCAACTGCCAGACTCGTGGCGACTGCCAGGAAGCCGCCCGCGAGAGCTCCTCGCATCAATAACTGTGAAACGGGCAAGTTAAGCTTTAACTCCGCCGTGTGCAACATGCTCTTCACGACGTCTTGGGGCTTCACATAATCCATACGCCTCCTCCATAAATCTGTCTCAGCTGGCTTCCGTCCGGGCTAGCGCGCTATTGGCGTTTACGTCATGTGCTTGCTCTATGGCAAATTATCTGCCAGCCAACTGAGCGTTGGGGAAGGCGTTGATCGCAGCAATAACATTAAGAGGAGCGAAGATTAAAAGCCCGCCAGTCTGTTCATCGTTATCCCTAATGATGAAGAGTGAACGATTCCCCGTGAAATGTCATGTGGGGTCTCAAGCCTTAGAGCCTTTGTCGGTCTTGGGATTGATGAGAATTATGAGGCGCTCTAGACAGTGAAATAATGACCGACAGCTCGGTTATTCAAGCCCGAGCAGGGGCAGCGCTACCACAGCAGGCCTCTGATGGAGACGAAGCCCGTCGCTGCAGCGGGAGATTGGGGTAGTCTATTTCGACTCAGCGGAGCGGATCGAAATGCACGATTTGTGGTTGATACTCATCGCGACGCCTCCCGCGGCATCGGAGGGGCCGGCATGTCGACCAGATGAGCCCGTCGATTGAGCTGATAGCACTCCTCGTCCTTACGATGACAGACTAGCCGCAGGCTCCCGTATGACACGGTGACCAGCTGCTCGGGATTGAGGCCTAGATGAATGAGATACGTCTTCACCGCGACGGCGCGTCGCTCGCCAAGGACATAGTTGTAGTCTTGTGTGCCCCGCGGATCGGCCATGCCTTCAATACGCAATCCGGCAGTCGGCTGAGTGCGCATCCGGTTGGCATAGTGTTGGAGGATCGCTTGCGCCTGAGGCGATAAGAGCGCACTGTCAAACTCAAAGAAGATATCCCCCAAGGACGCGGAGTCGGTCTGTTCCTGAGAGACGCGGTTGCCGCGTGCGGCGAGGCTCACCGGTTCCTCAGAGATCCGCGGGACCGTGCTCTCTGCGAGAGAGTGGGCGGGGACCGCGGCGGTCAAGGATGGCGCGGTCTCGACGGTTCCGATTCCGATGGATTCATGGCGTCCAGTACAGCCGATGAGGAGAAGCAACAAGACCATGAGGGGGAATGTCGCGAATCGAGTCATGATGACGCTCCTTGTGTCAGTGTGTGAGGAATTGGTGGTGGCGAAAGGTCCAGGGCGCGACGGGGTGCGGGTCCTGCCAGAGACCGCGATGCTGGGCCTGGGCCTTCGCTTCTAAGCCGGATTCGATCGGTCGAATACTGCCGATACCACCACGCGTACCCGGCTTGAACCAGCGCCTGATTGACGACGAGGCCGTTGGGCAGGGTAACGACCCCGAGCCAGCGCCCGTAGCCATCCTGCTGTTCCGTATGGACGTGTACCTCTTTGCCGAAGGCCAAATCAGACGTGAAGCGTTTGGTGGCTTGGCCATAGGCTTGCCCATGTAATTCTGGCGCATCGACGTGTTGAAGTCGGATGTTGAAGCGCTGCCGATCCTGCAGGAGGGTGAGGGTATCACCATCGGCCACGCCGACGACGCGGCCCTCAAGGTCGAGGGCTGCCACGAGGCCTGGCGCGACGAGCAGGACGACGAAGAGGGAAAGACCGACGAGGCGAAGGCGGCTGGTCCTGGGTGCTCCTGCTCGTGAGAAGGCGGTGCGGTCGTCGGAATAGAAATCAGGGCGGTCACGTACAACCGGGCCGTACTGACCGGCACATCAAGGCGCCGTCTGAGCCACCAGGTGCCGGGTGGCGCTGAGGCGGGCGTGGAGCACGTGACGAGTGCCCAGGTGTCGGGATGCAGAAGGGTCGGGCTCTGAGCCCGGCGCCAGCGGAGATAATTGCCGAAGCGCAGCCAGAGACGAAGGGACCCCTGTCGAATTGTCGGCCATGGCGGTCCCTGAGTGTGGCCGATCTGAAGGCGCTGTGTGACTGTGGCGCCTGTTCCTGACATGGACCTCCTACCCCGCTGAACCCGATCGATCGTTGTGATGAGGTATTACGAGCCGCCTCAGTGCTCGAGTGACGATCCGTTCATGTAATGACATATAGTACCTAGGTGGAGAGTCGGTCTGCAATTGACGTGAAAGGGAATGCGGGCACGATGAGGTTTGGCGAGAAACACCCGCAAAAATGGAAAACGGATGAGACGGAGCGGCACCGGCGGCATTGCCGGATGTGGGGTCTGCAGGGATGGAAGACCCGGAAGCTACAGGGGGTTTTCGTGCTTCTGGTCACCTGTCTTGACAGCTGCGCGCGTTCACGCCTTCATCCTCGGAACGGTGTGGGTGGGGGACGAAGTGGCGGAGGGCAGAGACGCTCTGGGCGTCTTGCAATTCTGTCAGTAAGTGGACGAGCGGCTGCAAGTCGTGTCGGTGCGAAGACGGGGCCGTCAACATAGGATTCCTTAGAAAAACATCGCGGCATGGGAGAATCATGGTGATGAGGGACAAGCACGGACGACAGCGCGGTTGTCTCTTAACACGTGGGTCTGGGAGGGCTGATGAAGTTACTCAAACCGCAAGGCCGTCCGGAAGGTAGGGGCATAGAACACTCGGTTGGTCTACTGTTCTCGCACCCGTTCCGCCCAATAACCTGGCCGCCGCCGCAGATGCATCACCGCGAGGACGACAATGAGGGTTGGCTCGATGGTATAGAGGAGACCAAACGGAAAGCGTTTGAGTATTCTGCGTCGAATTCCGTCGGCGATGGTGCCGCATGCGGGGCACGCGAGACGGCGTGAACTGTCCGTTGAACTTCTTGCCTAAAGCGGGTGCCTAGTTCAGGTGACTGCTGATCGTAGTAGCGAGCCGCAGCACGGAGATCCTCCTCAGCCTGAGGAAGAAAGACGACGGTCATGTGGTGTGAAGGTCGCGAAACACATCGGTAGCGGGTCTTGCCGTGATGGTGCCTTCACGATACGCTTGATACCGCCGTTCGGCCTCACGAATCCATGTCTCTAGGGCTCGTGAGGGATGCCATGGCTCTTCAAGGAGGCAATGGACATAGCACACCGCACCTGCGGAGTGAGCAAGTGGAACAGGAGATCGCCGAGCTGCGTAACGAGGTACGTGACTTATCAGAAACCGTTCGCATGTTACAGAAAGATCTCGACGTCCTACGTCGGCTACTGTGGAAGTGATATCTTGCGACGCAGCCCATTCGCTTGCGCATGATGCAACGACCACCGCCATAAGCCCATGCTGCCGTATAAGGCTATTCCAGAGCGTTGTCTCATCAATCTCCTCAATGAACAATTACGAGGCCCATGGCCTAAAACAACTCTGCACAAGGATGCCGCTCGACCATCGTTTGGCAATTCACCGGTCTTCTAGGGAGTGCGCAATCGCCCAGTCCGCACGCCATGATAGGCGCATGATCGACAAACTTCGGATGGTAGAAATGGGCGTGCTGGGAAAAGCAGCACTAGTGCGAAATATAACCATCTTGGCGCAAGGACCAGTAAAAAATAACTCGTTATACGCCACTAGTGGTGATAACTGCTGTAGAGCAGGGCCTTGAATCGATTCCAGTGTAAACCGGGGGCCACTAGTTCTGCCCAGGCGCCATGCGAGCGCTCGACCCGTTTTACACGGATAGCGCAAGCTTGCGTGGAATCCGAGGGGACCTGTGTCCACGAGACAAAATGGCCATCGTGACGTATATTTTAACGAAGGATGAACAGGCCAACAGGATGAGGTGTATTGATGTTTGAATTGATCGTGGCTGCGGCCGCCCTGTGGGTGTGCCCAGGGGAACTCTATACGAATGAGCCAACAACTGGCTGTCGACCCCTTGAAGAATCCAGTAAGGAGGGGTTCAGTCGAATTCCTGAAGCGACGGAAGAAGGAAAGACCCAAGTTCCATCGACGATCGCTGAACGACCGTCCCAGCAGGCCACTTCAAACGAGACCGAGACTGCAACGCTCTGTTCGCTGTACAAGGAATACGTGGAGTTGGGCCTGAAGACGCAGGGTGGTTTCAAGAATGATTCAACAGATCAGATTGATCGTTGGCAAACGCTGCGCCGCATGTTTCAAGGTACGGCACCGCCTAATTGCCCTTGAATTGCAGCCTGACTCAGGTATCGGTCGGGCCACACGATATGCGTTGCCCAGGCATCGCCGTCAATCCTGCGTGATTGTGTTCTGTGAGGCCGACAATTGAAGTACCCGAGAACAACTCTCACCCAGGCCTCCGGTCATTACCGACACTGGAGGCCTGCAAGCCTTGCGGCTACGTAACAGGACTTGAAAGTTCCTTCCCTCCCATTAGGAATCCCGCTCTATCATGTGCTGATCAAGTAGAAGGTGTCACAAACTTTGATAAAACTGGAGAGTGAGATCGGGAGACTTTTCCGTGGCCAGAGGGCTCTACAACATACAGAGGACATCCATCATGGGCGGCCTCGGCGCAGTCACCTGTTCATCATCACCTGTGGGCGGAGGCGCATGGATTTGAGCCGGAGGACTCCATGACGCGTTTACGTGCATTCGTCTTCACCATGGCTCTGCTCGTGATCGCCACCGCTCAGGCAGCAGGTCAGGTTTCCATCAGCACCCTCCGCGCGTCTGCTGAGGCCTCTAATTTAGAACTGGTGACCATTCAAGGCATCGTCCATCTGACGCGATCACATCAGCAACAACTGGGCGGAACCTGTGGGGCAAGCGCCTTTACGTTGGTAGATGACACAGGCTCTATTGACGTGACTGTGCGTCGCGCCGGGCGACTGCTGGTACCGCTGCGAGAAGGAGCCCGTATACAGGTCACCGCGCAAGTGCATGTGTTTCGCAACAGTGTCCTGCTTCCTCTCCTTATCTGCGTCGACGCCACGGATATTGAGCACCTCCCAAACTAGTCCGGTTCCTACTCCGCACGGACTTACCATTATCACCGCGACGACATATCCGTTCCTTGCACGCGTCATCTGACGCAGACCAGTCTATGGGGATTCGTCAGCACGGGACCTCGAACCCGTCAGTCAGTCATATGTCTGGCTATGATCCGTCTCGCTGCTGGCGATTGGCAGCCATCATGCGACCACCGGGCACCAACTGTAAGTCTTCTGCTGAGACCTCTAGCAGGCACGATCTTTTCCTTGTGCCGTAGGTTGCAAATGGGTTTGGAGAGATTAAACATATTGATCTGTGACCGAAAAGAGAGCTGATCGTGTCGTTCATTGCGGGATACAGTAGGGGATCGGTAAAAATCGCGTGACACTAGCGTGAAAAAGTTATAAGGGGGTAGAACTCCTAGCGACTTCTCCAGCCATAGCAGCCGGTTCTCTGGGCCCCCCCACGGTTCTCACGAATCACAATTCAACAGCCTTAGTACTTCCTCAGATCGTCTCTCTAACTCTGATACATAGGATTTGCTGGTAGTCTGAGTCAGAGTTTTGGACCGTTGGCGTACCTCTTGAGCCTGTACCACGGTACAGGGTGTAGCATAGAGGTGATGAGGGGTGTGTATGGATTCAGAGTTGACGATAGGGCAACTCGGGAAGCACGTCCACGTTGAGACGGTGCGATATTATGAACGGCGTCAGTTGCCATGATGATGCAAGGATGCTCTGATGAAGAATGGGCGCTCAAAGCGTATGCGGCCTATAAGGACTATACGTGTGGAATTCGATCAACGGGAAATCTGAATTGTTGCGATCACTAACACTGCCGAATGAAACACGTTCTTTAATTGGGCCCGCCCGCATCATGGTGTACTAACGATTCGGAAGCCGAGCCGGTCACCGTCTCCTGACGATGAGGAGGGGCACGATGGGAAAAAAGCCATTTGACCTGGTGGTCATAGGAACCGGCGCAGCGGCAATGGCCGTGGCTTTTCCATGCCGCGCTGCGGGGTGGCAAATCGCTGTGGTTGATTCCCGTCCGTTCGGGGGGACCTGTGCGCTGCGAGGATGCGATCCGAAAAAAGTGCTGGTCAGTGCGGCCGAGGTACTCGACTGGACTGATCGCATGCAGCGCAAAGGTGTTCGATCCAACGGCGTAGGAATTGATTGGCAAGAGCTGATGCGCTTTAAGCGAACCTTTACAGATCCCGTGCCCCGACGGACAGAAGAGGGATTGGCGCAGGCTGGCATAGGCACCTTCCACGGCCGCGCTCACTTCGTCGGCCCCACCTCAGTCCAAGTTGGCGAGGACGTCCTGGAAGGTCGATACGTCGTCATCGCCACTGGCGCTAAGCCAATCCCCTTGTCCATCCCCGGTGCAGAATATCTGTCCACAAGTGATCAATTTTTGGAGGTAGATGAACTACCGGCACGCCTTACTTTCGTTGGGGGTGGATACATTTCCTTCGAGTTCACCCATGTGGCGGCTCGCGTTGGTGCCCACGTCACCATCCTGCATCGCGGCTCACGCCCACTCGAGCGCTTTGACCCCGATCTCGTCGAGCGGTTGGTACAACGGACCCGCGATCTGGGCGTCGAGGTTCGTCTTCACACCGAAGTAAAGGCCATCGAACGACAGGAGCGCGACCTGAGGGTGCATGCCTCACGGGACGGCCACCCCGAGGTATTCGAAGCAGAGATGGTCGTGCACGGAGCGGGTCGCGTTCCTGAAATTGCGGATCTCGATTTGGGCGTGGCAAATGTTGCATTCGGCAAGAACGGTGTCGAGGTCAATGAATATCAACAAAGCGTCTCGAATGCCTCGGTGTATGCGGCGGGAGACGCGGCAGCAGGAGGGTGTCCCTTGACGCCGGTCGCCGGCTTTGAAGGGAAGATCGTGGCTGCGAATCTCTTGCAAGGCAACCATCATCAGAGGAATTATGTCGGCATCCCCTCGGTGGTCTTTACCGTGCCACCGCTAGCGGCCGTTGGTGAGTTGGAGCAGACCGCGATAGAGAAAGGCTTGCAGTTTCGCGTCCATCATGAGGATACGTCTGATTGGAAGTCTTCGCGACGAGTAGGAGAGAGGTACTCTGCATTCAAAGTCCTGATCGAGGAAGGGAGTCAACGGATTCTGGGCGCTCATCTGCTGGGCCCTCATGCGGAAGAAGTCATTAACCTCTTCGCGCTGGCCATCAAGTATGGAATAAAGGCGCCAGAGCTCAGCGAGGTTATGTATGCCTACCCGACCCACAGCTCGGATCTCCCATACATGGTGTAGACGATGCGACGGTCGACGCTATGCGTGATCTCGGCATGGAGATCAGCTATCGCTGTTCGAAATACCCCAGCGAGTTTCCAGTCTTCTCTGCGCAACAGATTCCACATTGGAGTTGTGAGGACCGGGCTGCGGCATCTGAATCCGACGCTTCGCCGTATTCCGGCGGGTTAGCGATGAATCGCCGATGGAGTTTGCCAGTTCTCGTTGAAGAACGTCGGATGCTCCCTGGCGAAAACGATTTTTTGGAGCGAGAGGATCTAGCCGAAGTCAACGAAGACTTCACGGCGCCTACTGGGATTGTTTGTGGGCAGAGGAGGACGAAGAGCCTTGTCCTAAGACCTATAACGCCCGGGGTGCCGGTAGAATTCACACTGCAGAGAGGCCTCTCTCTTCTCGAAATGCTCTGTGTTAGCGTAAAAATGGCAATTACCTAAGTATTGCGACCTCTCCCTCACTGTTCCTGTTGGCGTGCCCCCGCAAGGCGACTTGACAGTGCTCCAAGACGCTCCTCATCTGTAATGCCTACATATCATTATTTGCATATACTTAGCACGTTGGCATGCCTCCTGCTTTTTATTCCTTACAGATGCGCGCGCGTCTTCCGTCATTACCTATCACCATTTTGTGAGGTTACACCATGTTGACCGCATTGATCCGAGGAAGTCTCCTAGCGGGAGGCTTACTCTTCTCCGTTATGAGCACGGCGGCGCTCGCCGACCCGACCACCTTTACGGTTAACCCAAGCGCCATCGGCGTTTCTGGGCCGACCGTGCCTAATGTCAACTTTGCCGATTTTAGTTATGTCGCGCTGGTGAACCAAACTGCGACAAACGGCACCGGAACCTTCAACGAGCAAGGCGCCGGGTTCTTCAGTTCCTACCGCTTTCCCCAACTCTCCGACGTACTACCCAACACCGGACTCAATACGAACTATAAGCTGTATGCGGTGTTTACCGGCAGCGGCACGGTGGCCCCGACAGTGGGCATTCCCGGCGGTGAAACGGCGACCTTTACCAGCTTTAATCTGAAGTTGTTCGTCGATCCGACCCTCACGACGAGTATTACTGCCTCACCGGTCGGCACGGTGGGCGGGACGGTCTCGGTCAATAATGCCGGGAGTTCCATTCTCGTCGGCGAATCCACGGGATTGATAGCCGGCGAAGCGCACGCGTTTCCTGGTCTGGCCAACGGCGATTTCAAGGTACTCGTGAATTTTAAGCCAGTCGGCGGCTTCCTCAGTGGCCCGATTACCATTGGCCTGAATATCGGTACGTTTGATGGCGTCAATACCACGCTGACCGGCTTCAGCTTGGGGAACTTCAATTCCGGGCGGATTGATGGTTCAGGCAATTTCAGTATGACCGCCGTGCCCGAACCGACTTCGCTCTTGCTGTTAGGGTCAGGGATGGCGGGAATCGCGTGGGGCCGACGGCGGCTCACTCGCGGAGCCTGAATAGATCGCAACTTCATGGCGCTGAATTGGACCTCCGGCGCCAGAACACGACGGAAGGAGGGTGCGACGTGCTCCCTCCTTCTTTCCCGCATTTCGATCATAGACCACATCAAACTCAGTAAGGCTGCTTTACGGAAAGGCTCAAAAGGGAATCAAGTAATCAAGCACTCCTGCCAGACAACAGTCCGTCCTCATCTTTAGATGGTGCTCGATGATCGGAAGCACTTCGGGACTGGATCATCCATGTCTGTCATCGTAGGGTACACCTGTACCACTACAGGACCCTCGCGCCTTCTTCCCAAAAACATCGTAGTGAATGATATCATCACCCACCAGATTGTATTTGATAGCCCGAATAACACCGACCCCATCACTGAGACGGTAAATTTCACGACGGCATCGGACCCCAGCGCAGTGGTCCTACTGTCGGCGCGGTTGTGATCGCCTTGGCGCTGCGCCGCCCCTGATCCGTCCGAATGCCCCGCAGATGTGGCTCATAGCGACGTGTTACAAGATGAGCCGGATCGCTCTAGAACGCCCTCGTAGCCATCTGTCTGATTCCCAAACACTGCGCCAATCACTACAGTGCTGTCGCTATACAATCCATCACCAACGGTGAGAGGGCAGATGATGTTGAGAGCGGCCATGGTCTTCATCGGTACTGAGTTTGATCCCAAGCGTGACCACTCAGGCCCTCGCGACAGGGCTCACGTTGGTCAGCGCCGTCCCCAGCAGCGATCGAGTGCACGTGTATTATAATTTCCGTCCTACGATTTTTGGGCAACCGAATTTGATCACACCAGCCGAAGAAGCCGTTGCGGTCCAAGCGCTTCAGCTCGGCTTTGGCCTTTGCGACCCTGTTCACCAGTTGTCATCCTATCGCTGACGGAGGCATCGCATTGCCGATCGCCTTGGTTCGCGATCATCCACTTGTCGCCGGCGTTGGAATGCTCCATCCTCAAGGCAATCCCTCTCTCTACATCCTATATCCGATGGGGCTGCAACTCATCATCTTGTGGAACCTCATCCGAGCCGTCCTGCTGATCGTTCTCGGCTCGGATTTGCTTCGACACCTGGATGCCGACCCGGCGCTTCTCATGACGCAATCGATTGAAACGTTTCGCCTCGATCCGCACAACCGGTACGTGCATGGCATGCTCGAGCAGTTGAATTGGGTCGACCGGCGGCGGCTGGAAGCTCTCAGTGTCGGCACCTTTTTCTACGCCGCTTTGCTGTTGCTGGAAGGCGGAGGATTGTGGTTCAAACAACGGTGGGCAGCGTATCTATCGGTGGTCGCGACCAGCGTGTTTATTCCGCTGGAACTCTTCGAGCTCACCCGCGGTGTAACCATTCCCAGAGTGATGGTCATGCTGTCAAATCTTGCGATCGTGGCTTATCTACTGTTGCGTGTCGTATATGGTGACAAGAAGGGTGGTATCGCTTAGTACTTGCCAGACCCTTCTAGGATGTCTGTGAGCCGCATGTGAGAGGTGATCGGGTCCTCTAGCGTACGTCCAAGAGCCCTTCCATGTCCTTCTCTTGGCGCCGGATCACCAATGCGATTATCACGACGGCGACTCCTGGGCCAAAACGCTAACTTTGCGCCGCTCTCTTGCGCCAGCAGCCTGGCAGATGGTCAACCAGCCCAATAGTCCGGCTTCGATGATCCACTATGAGCCTGTGATGGAAACCTTCGGCTGGTACAATGGTTGCGACCACCAGCGCCGCCTTGTTGATCCCGTACGGTGAAGTACTGGAATGCCTGGTGGAGGTATACGGGATCACCTGCTCATAGTTGACCACGATAGGCACAAAACAACACTCAGCCTCGCAACATTAGCTCAAGAGCCGAGTGTATTCTCCTCTTCTATCACTGACAGAGCCGGCAGGGTACGCCGGGGAGCGGACCTCCCCGGCGTACTGTAGTGAGAACCACCCTATTTCTTTTCGATGCGCTCCAGCGTCGTCACGTGGCCCTGCTCGGTGTGATAGGCTTTCACGCGATCTCCTGACATCACCTTATCCATCTTCGTACTGCTGTCGATGTGCAACTTCACTTCTTTCCCCTTCTCATCCCGAATTTTAATACTGTTGCTGTCAACCGTGAGGACGGTGCCCTTCACCGCATCTTCCATGATGCGTTCTTTCATCGAGGGGGAAGCCTCCTTGTTTGTCATTGGATCAGCCGCGTGGGCAGCGCCGACAGCGCCGGCGACTAAGACCGCTGCAACTGCAAGCATGCGCATCGCTCTGCTCATGGCATACCTCCTTGGTCAAGTACTCAGGAGCATTTCATCCTCTTTTCATTATCGAAGGACGGCAGGCGAAACACCATCGGTAAAGCGGCGTTCAAATGTCCTAGAGATGACTACAGCGAGGGCACCAGGAGAGAGTTTCCGAAGCGCAATACCAGCTTGCCAATCCAAGCGGGATACAGATCAGTTCCACAAACTTCTACCCTCCTGTGTTAGCTACATCGGTCACGAAGGGGAAAGATATGATTGTTATTAACAATGAAGAATTTTCAAAAACTATAAGGGTGGGAATAGCCATCAAAAGTCGCTCTGGCAACACTCTGCAGACACTTGTTAGTCACTTCGCCGCCCTTTTTAACCATAATGTCCCTCATCAATGAAGGTCTCTCCCTAACAGTTGGACTCGGTCCAAACAATTGCGAGGTAGACTCTAGTTAAACTCCAGTTTAATCTGCCCCATGAAGGCCAAAGGAGAGCGGGGGTTGGCACCAAATCCTCTATTACCGCCACCGTTCATGAAATACTGGGTATCGAGAAGATTCTGAATGTTCAATTGTGCTGAAGGTTGGTGCGGGGCAAGACTTCCCGTTTCCGATAATAAAGCGCCACATCGACTCGCATGAAGCCCGGGAGATAAAAGTCATCTTGCAGATCACCAGCACGTTTGCCTATGGCCAAGATACCGCCACCTATGCTTACGCCATTAAGTGTCCCTTGCTGGAAATCGTAGGTGCTCCAAATCCTCCCCATATTGCGCGGATGTTCGTAGTCGGGTTCCAATCGGGAAGGTCGTGTCTTCGGCATCTCGTGCATCCGTATATGCATAGCTTGCAATGACTTTCCAGCCAGACATCAGTTGCGCAGTGAGATCGTATTCGATGCCCTGGCTCCGTTGCCGGCCAATCTGCAAGCTGAGGGTTGGGTTCGTCGGATCCGTAACGAGCGCATTGTTGATCAGAAGGCGATAGATCGCGAGTGTACTCACCAATCGGCCAGGCGCGATGTCAGTCTTAATCCCAGCTTCAGATCCAGTCGCCGTCTGGGGGATAAAATTGTTGGTCGCAGATCCGCTCACACCGAAGACCGGCACAAAGGCCCGCGTCACATTGGCGTAAATAGCCACCGGCATCACTGGCTGATACGTCACACCGATGCGCGGACTGAACCCATAGTTTTCTGCTTTCGTGGTGACACCAAAGCTGTTGGTATTTTGATAAAAGTAATCCCCCGCGTGCGCCAATCAGGATATGTAGCTTGTCCATGACGTCCACCTGATCCTGAACATATCCGCCGGCCGCGTTCGCGAAGGAATGGACGAGAGTGGTGGTGGGGAGTGTAGCAGGTACCACTCCTGTGCCATAGACTGGTGCGAACATATTGATCGAGGTAAAGGCGGTTTGCCCGATCTGATTAGAATAGGTCTGGCGACCGAGTTCGACGCCGGTCAGAAACGTATGCTCAGCGAAATTCATCTTGCCTTGCCTATGAGATCGTTCCACCAATAATAACTTCCGAGGTCGGTCTGAAAGGCTTCCAACGTCCGCGTCGCGGTGATGTTGTCCGCTGCCACGCCTTGGTGAAGACAAACAGGGCGTTGTCACTTGCTTGCTCAGCTCGAAATCGGCTTTCCAGACGCCAGTTGTCGTTGAATCGTTGTGTTAGCACGACACCCGATCGATACTCTTGAATCTGTGTCGCATTGAACGCTTCACCAAGAAAACGGCTACTAGGTAGCGGTGCTATCCCCTGGCCAATTGCTGGCGGGCCAGAATCAAACGTCCGCTTGTCTCGGATGTATTCCCCTTCGAACGTGACTGGTGTTATGGCCGGCAGTCCATGCCATAACGGGTGAAACAAAATACCGTTTTCCATGGACAATGTCTCGAAAACTTTGAGAATTCTCGTAAGCTCCATTGATCCGGAAGTTAAGGTCCTTGTCCTTTGTAAGAGGACCAGAGACATCTATCATGGGCCGGTAGAGGCCAAAACTGCCGAAGATCGTGGTCAGCGATGCATAAGGAGTCGACAAGGGTTGCTTCGTCAAAATATTCACTACACCTGATGGTTGGCTTCTCCCATAGAGGACTGAAGGAGGGGCCCTTGAGTATCTCTATTCTCTCGATGTTGGCAATGTCCCGAAAGCTCAGGGTCTGTTCCTGACTATTGTTGCGGAGATAGTTCTTCCAGAACTCGCATTCGAACCCACGGCACAATGCTTTGTCATTAGTCTGATTCAAACTGCCCGATCCTCCAAAGAGGACCCGCTTATGTTTCCTGAAAGAGCCTGGGCCAGCCGGATCGCGCGCTGATCCTCAATGACCTTCTGCGTGACAACCTCCACGGACTGAGGCACTTGGATCAGCGGGGTGTCGGTGCGAGCTGCAGTATTCGATTCTTCGGCCACGCATGACTTTCCATCGTCGTCGCGTCGTATGACCTCTTTGACGATAATCTCTGGCACCGTGATAGGCTCATCGTCCTCTGGCACCACGACGGGCTCATCGTTGCCTTTCGGACGCAGAGAGAGATTGCCATTTTAGACGAGCGGATAGGTCGTTATGGAGTGTATCTTGTGGGATACAGCAATAATGGAACATGCTGATATTGTAGTGTTTATTCCTTCTTCTTTCATGTGGAAGTTCATGCTAAGCTACAGGCGTTTGGGAGTGAAATGATCCCAAACGCTGCTTTCTTCTCGTTAAGGGGACTCCCCCTTGCGAAGAAGATCTGGGGGAGGTGATGTGGCCGTCACCTCCCTCTTTTTTTGGTGTTCGGCCGTTCTTGCTGTTGGTCATCGATGTGGTCCGTCGGCACCAGATATTTACCACGACCAGAAATGAGTGTCCTCTAAGAGGATGCCATGTTCTCTAAGCCAGTGATGCGGCCACGGCGTGAGGCCATTCGGAATGGATGAAGAGGCTTGGCGATTCCGACAGTCTCACGTGTGAACGATTTGATGTATCGACTAGAGAACGGCCGAATTGTGGGGGGAGGAACAAGGAATGGAGGAGGCGATGTGGCCATCGCCTCCTCATCGTAGCGCCTACTTTTTTTTGGCGCCCTTCTTTGCGGGCTTCTTCGCTGCTGCTTTCTTCGTCGCCATCAGAACTCCACCTCCTTCCATGTTTGAAAGTTTGTGATCGTTAGGTTTTGGTATAGCAGAGATTGGACAACTAGTAAAATTTTTCTTGTCCTGCGATCTCTTTTTCCCGGTGCATGGCGGCACCTCCTGAGACCAGTGTCATAGATCTCCCTCCACCATTCACCGTACTGTTGAAAATTGACACCGAAGGTGGTCACTCATTATCAACAATAGCCCCATTAACTTCAAACTGGCCATCGGTTCAAGGACATCGGCCCGTATACGCACCAGTTTCATTTCCGCCTGAGCTAGTGATCGAGGGACAGAGAATTTCGCCAGTACACTACAATGCCGTGGTCCATCTGCTGCCCATCACGCTGCAGATGAGGTTAGTCGATCACGAGAAATGCACCTCCGACACGCAGCGAATTGGAGCAGACAACTATGCTAGTTCCAGACCGGCGGTTTACTTTAACCGGGGTCGATTTCAGAGCCTCCCTGTGCCTGACCAACCTCGAATATCCATCACTTCTGAAAAATCGACTCCGGATGAGGCTAAGTGATCTTTGCGGTAGGTTGTGTTGCCTACCGGTTTCGGAGAGATGGCTACAAAATTGGTTACACCACCGGCGGGTACAGCCTTGCGCCGAATCGAAAGGGCCGTAGGTACTGGGCTACGGTATTGAAGGTGTGTGCCTCTGGTAAAACATATGAGGCACTGAGGGGGCGGGGCGTAGGGTTGAATCCGACTAATAAATGGCGATGTCTCACGACTCGCATGGCAAACGGTGCTGACAGAGATACAAAGACCAAGAGGCTACAAGGATGAATCGCAAATTTGAGGGCCGGGAATGGAGTGGTGGGAAGACATTGTTCTTACCGTTCATCTTTGGCGCGAATGGCTCCTTGGCTTCTTGATTCTGATGTTTTTTGTCAGCCTTGCGGTTGCTCTCTTTGTTACCTGGAAGGCCGCAAAGAGGCCGCAGATTCACCGCTAAGGGGAAGAATCCGTTCCTTATTTCTTCGAAGGCAGTGTCATCGTCACAGCGAGATCGTGTTTAGTTCTTGTACACATGGAAGCCTACGAACACTGAGGGGTACAGATGGACCAACCATACAAGCCTAGGAGAGGGATGCCCAAGGGACGTCTGAACTATAGTCTGATTGTCATGTTCGGGCTCATCGTAGTCCTCCCAGGCTGTGCTTCCAAAGGCGGCCCAGTGTTATCGGCTGGATGCCCGGATATTGCGAAAACGGGGCAACTTAATGTGCTCAGCCTCAATACGCTGTTTGATGCGCCTGCCGCCATACGAGAGAAAAGCTGGACGGACATCGCGCAGTTTGCGGTCGCCAATAACGTCCATGTGCTGCTGCTACAGGAGGCCGTGCTCACCGATGTCGATCGGATACAGAAACTGCTCGGCACGTCTGACAGTGCACGGGACCTTCAGAGGGTCTTGAATCAGCGAAGTGCTGAACCGTACGACCTTCGCTTCGCCTGGGAAACCGGCGTGCCATTGGTACTGACGACAGCCAATGCGATTTTGAGCCGCTGCACCTTCACTCGCCACTTCTCAACCTTCTTACCCATCGAATCAGAAGTGGTCTTCGAGGGTGTCCAATTGAAAATAACGCGCAATGTCCAAGTGGGGCACATTGATATCCCCGGATATGGCAGTTTGCATGTCTACAACACACATCTGTGCTCCGCCTGCTCCGTCGACGCCCTTCGCCAACAAGTCGAGGCGTTATTGGCCTTCACGCAAAGCGCCGAGGGGAAGGTTCGCGGTAAACATGTCATGCTCGGTGGGGATTTCAATCTCGACATATCGAAAGGTGTAGCGGAGCAGGCGATCTACGAGACGATTACAAGGGCGGGCTTCCGCGATGTCTATGCCGAGTACCGCAAGACCAAGTTTGGCGACGCGCTCGAAAGCCTGTGCGGGAATGGCGTTCCTGACGCCCACTGCACGGACGGAGTGAGTTCGATCCAAGGGCTTATCGACCAGCAGACGGGGGCCGGGTTCTCAACGCCGGCGCGCATCGACTATCTCTTTCTTCACAGCGCGGACACGGTGTCACTGAGTAAAGTGGTGTTCGACCCTGGGAATGCGGCAACCGGTCCTATTAATTCTGCTGAACCAGCGGTGTCCGATCACAGTGCCATCTTTTCCCAAATCATGCTGACACACTGACATGATGCTGTCCCCGCGTCATGAGCCTTGGTGAGAATGGTGATCCTGCCTTACAAAAGACCTGTTGGAATAGAAGGACGCAAATGGATTTCGATGACAGAAGTCACCATCATCACCCCTAATCGCCCCTTCATTCATGACTTCGCATTTACTGGAATTTATCTTTAGCCGGGGGAATAGTCTTGTTCCAAAAAGAAAGGTGGCCCAGGTACTGCTCTATAGATAGTGAGTGTTCGAGGCGCCTATCAAAAACAGATTTGTCGAGCTATGGAAGCAGGCTCACATTCCTCTCTTCCTGCCATAAAGCCATGCGATTCCGGGGAACCCTGTGCCAAGCAGTAGAATCGTTGACGGTTTAGGTACTGGCGTAGCAGCGACACTGACCTGAAAGCCGCCTATACCGCCGGAGGTATTGTAAAGAATCTGCTCCCGCGCTCGTGGATGGCGCACCCCCTGCTGCCGTCATTGATGAGCCAGACACCGTGTACAAGCCATTCGAAAGAATCCCGACCTGCCCGTTCGACGGGGCTTACGGCACGCGTGCTTGGAAATGAAAGACGTAGACCTGCGATGCCCTCCGAAAAATTGATGCTGATGGAAGGGGAATAGAAGCCATTGCGCTGACCGTTGCACCGTTGGCGCCTGGAAAAGCACCCAGTACCATTTAATGTGTCGGTGACTGAAACCGTTGACGCAGCTCCTCTCGACGCAAGATTTCACCCATCACATCCGCGACACTACCGTGGATATGAATAAGCCAGAGTTCGGGGACGCCTTCGAAGTGGTCCTTTCTGAAGCGGCAGGTTCATTGTCGGTAGAGAATGTTGTGCTCTTCATTCTTCTCCTGGCGGACGTGCTCACCTCGCGGGGAATGCCGCGAGCGGAGTGCAGCCATTCTGTGCAGCTTGCCTTATAGTTGTTGGAAGCCCATCTCGTATCTTAGAATTAATGACGATTGATTGTGAAGCGATACCTGGCCCACGTGGACCGGCCAGAAACCGCGTAGCAGTCCACGCACGTCTTGAGTGATGAAGCGGTGGCGGGGCTTCGCAATGGCGAACGGTGTATTTATGTCGTGGATCAGCATAGTCCAGAAGCGATTGTGCAGGCGCTCAAATTTTGGGGCGTCGATGCCGACCATGAAATGAACACGGGCCGCCTGCTGTTTTGGACGCGCCACGAGTATCGGCAACCAGGGCTCTTTGACCTCAACACGATGTTGAACTTCGTCACCCGAACCTTACATCAGGCGCAGGTAGATGGACATACGGGTATCCGACTGGCGGTCGAAATGACCTGGACCGTCAA
Organism: Nitrospira sp. Nam74; assembly: GCF_965152615.1. Lineage (NCBI taxonomy): Bacteria > Pseudomonadati > Nitrospirota > Nitrospiria > Nitrospirales > Nitrospiraceae > Nitrospira > Nitrospira sp. Nam74. The sequence continues at coordinate 2,070,319 of NZ_OZ224220.1, forward strand.
CAACGACATTCATGACGATGATCTCGTCCGGTGGGAAGACTTCATTAACACGATTTCATTTCCCGGCAGCAAAATTTCTTTCATTTGCCAGTACAATAGGCACTTGCTTCCCTCCCCTCTGATTGCCAGGGCGGTTCAGGTTCATCCACTCGTGATCCTTGGGGAAGAGATCTGTCCTAATTCCCTTTGCCGGCCTGCACACGAGGTCTTGGTGAACCAGGATAGTAACAGTTTGGACACGATACTCTCTGCGATCAGCGTGCCCCACGGACCACAGACAAGTCAGCGTGCCGGCTCTGAGCCGACGGCCGTTTAAACTTGAACCCCTAAATTATCTTTCCTCTGATCGCCTCAGGCGTCGACCTGATTGTGAAAGGAAGACCACACTGGCAATGCTATAGCGATTTCTCTTCTCTGTCGGGACAGCGGGATATCGAGTACTCCCTGATCCACAAGCCGGATCGCCTGACAGCCGTTGAAGCGTTTGAGCAAAAGAGTAGGAAGCCGGTGAGGGGATGTGTAAAAGGGGCACAGTAGAGGCTGATCTGTACTGGCCTAGGATATGAGGGCAATCCGCTCGTTATTCCAATCATGGAAGAAGCCCCTGTCCGACGAGAGGCGTCTTCGAACTTCTGTCACAAAGGGGCAGATCACGATTCGGTCAAGTCAACCCGTACGGATGAGCTCATGCAGTTGACCGGCTAACGCCCCATGCGACACGCAGATTCGGGGCAGGGCAGAAGAAGGAAGCCGCCCATTAAACGAGGGCTATATCATTGTGCGGACGGGACATCCCATCCCGCCCTTGCTGATGGAAGTGTGAGTTTTATCCCCTCGCATCTTACTCGGGGATTCCTCCGGCTGGAGCAGGTGCCTCCCCTCGAAGTTCCTTCTTCGCCATCTCCACCTTCGTTCCCAATTCTTCCGTCTCTTGCTGTGTCATTACTTCGCGAGCGTGGCCAAATAATTCCTCCTCCTCCATCTTCATATGGCGGGTGGCTCGTTCGTACAGATCGTTGAACTTCGCTACCCACTGGAACCCGGAGGGCGGCATCCCGGCGAGACCTTCAAGGAGCTCTTTCATGGCTCGATGATCCTCCAGCGCTTGCCTGGCACTATCTCGGGTGGTCTCAGACTGCTGAAAGACCGGATAGACGTGGAGTTCTTCCACCCGCGCATGGAGCAGTAAGGCCTCTTTCAGTTGTTGGAACAGTTCAAGCCGCGCGGATGACTCGGCCTTTCCGAACTCCGCTTTGATACGGTGCATGAGGAGAGTGACGTGCTGATGATCATCTTGAAGTACCTGTAGCCCCATACGACACCTTTGGTTATGTGGATTCAGTCAAGTCGCGTCGTCTAGATTGTCACAGCAAGACTAAGATACAGAGATTCACGCGCCAAGTCGCGTGAGAGAAAACAGCAGGACAGGCACTCAGGTGAGATTGTGTCGGAGAATGACTGGTCATCGAGAAGAACGACCTCATAGACGGCCTTCCTGGAGCTTGCGTGAGGCTGATCTCGAATTCACTCATTGATAGCCTGACCGCTGCCCCTTGAGCCTTCGTGCTCGGGAGGCGTACGGCAGCACCAGTGTCATGGCGACCAGGCCGTGATTCGCCTCAGTCTGACAGCCTCGTGCCGTTCGAGATGGTGACGATGCCAGGCTTCGTCACGGTAAAGCGACGTTTGTGAAGCGGCTCAGGTTATGGCTGATCCGAACTCTTTTTGGGGACGTGTTCTGCTCCCCATTGATGCATGGCATCCACGACGGATTTGAGAGTCAAACCTAGCGGGGTGATTTCGTATTCCACTTTGGGTGGGACCTCAGGATAAACCGTCCGCTTGAGAAGTCCCTTTTTCTCCATGTCGCGCAGCTGATGCGTGAGCACTTTCTGTGTAATACCAGGGACAGCCCGTTGAAGATCGGAGAACCGTTGTATCCCTTGGAAGAGATACCATAAGAGCACAATCTTCCATCGGCCGCCGATCAACTCTGCAGTGAACTCAGCAGGACAGGCGAGGTGTTTTGCCATGGAACTCATCGAACTCCGTTTCACGATGAAGTATCCAATTGGTGCCTAGCGTACCACACGGTGCGCTCTTGTTTTCGCCGACCCCCGCCTTATACAGAAAGCGGTGAGTAAAACGATGGGCGATTTGTCACCACGGAATATGTAGAAAGGAGTTGCCGTCATGACCATTCAGCGCAATGATACCGTTGAGATCCGCCGCAAGGAAGACCGCTTTCAAACGTATGCGGGTTGGCTCCAGTCCCGACACAGCTTCAGCTTTGCGAATCATTATGATCCGACCAATACCCACCACGGGTTATTGCTGGTCCACAATGATGATGTGGTAAGACCGAACACGGGATTTCGGACGCATCCTCACCAGGATATGGAAATCGTGACATGGGTGTTAGACGGCGAACTGGAACATAAGGACTCGGAAGGCCATCATGGGATCCTTTACCCGGGGCTCGCGCAGCGCATGAGCGCGGGAACTGGCATCTGGCACTCCGAAATGAATCCCAAAAGCGACAAGCCGGTCCACTTCATCCAGATGTGGGTACCACCGGATACAGAACGGATTACGCCCGGCTATGAACAGTTGGATATTAACGGCCAACTGAACAAAGGCGGATTGGTCCCGTTGGCATCGGGCCGCGGACATGAGGCCGCCATCTCGATCAGACAGAACGGCGCCGTGCTCTGGGGCGGGAGACTGGGTTCCGGCGAGACTGTGACGGTACCGGATGCACCGTATGTCCATGTGTTCGTGGCAAAGGGATCCGCCCGTCTTGAAGATGTCGGTGTGCTGAGTGCTGGCGATGAAGCACGGCTGACGCGGGCAGGCGGGCGGTCGCTTGCAGCCGAGCACAATGGTGCAGAAGTGTTGATTTGGGAGACTACCCATAGTTTTGAACCGTAATGAGTCGCACTGGACCCCAGGGGGAGGCTCATGGGCACATGAACGACCAATGGAGCTTCTTCTACGAATCCCTGCCGACTCGTGTAGTCTTCGGCGTCGGATCATTACAACAACTGCCGGCGGAACTGGACCGTCTCGACTCACATCAGGCCCTGTTGTTGGGCGGTTCACGCAAGCCGTTAATCGACGATCTGATGCAGCGGCTTGGCCGCCGCATTGCGGACGTGTTTCTCGGCAGCGTGATGCATGTGCCGCTTGAAGTCGCTCAGAAGGCGCGAGCCCGGGCAGGACAATGCCGCGCTGATGGGTTGATTGCCATCGGTGGCGGGTCTGCGATCGGTCTCGCCAAAGCCGTGGCTCTCGAATCTGGATTGCCGATCATAGCCGTCCCAACGACGTATGCCGGATCTGAGATGACGCCGATCTGGGGCATCACTGCAGGTGCGGTCAAGCAGACCGGGCGGAACCTCAAGGTTTTGCCGAAAGTCGTCTTATATGATCCTTCGCTCACAAGAGACATGCCGCAGAGTGTCTTGGGCGCGAGCGGTATGAACGCCATCGCGCATTGTGTAGAAGGGCTCTATGCCGAACAGGCGAATCCAATTTCCTCATTGATGGCGGCAGAGGGGATCCGGCGCCTCGCCGACGGTATGCGAGCCATTGTGCGGGACCGTCACGATTTAGGCCGTCGCAGTGAGGCGCAGTATGGTGCGTGTCTTGCCGGGATCGTGCTTGGGACCGTCGGGATGGCGCTTCACCATAAGCTGGTGCATGTATTGGGCGGTACCTTCAATCTTCCTCATGCCGCTGTCCACGCCGTCCTTCTTCCTCATGTCGCACGATTCAATGCAGATGCCGCACCCAATGCGATGGCCAGGGTCGCCAACGCGTTGCATGCCGATCGCGCGCCGCAAGGTTTGTATGATTTGGCGGTTACGTTAGGGGTGCCGACCGCGCTGAAGGATATCGGAATGCATAAGGCGGATCTGGATCGGGCGACTGAGCTGGCGACCGCATCTGAGATGTTCAATCCACGTCCCTTTAACCGCGGCGATATCCGTCTCTTGTTGCAGGCCGCCTATGATGGGAGGCGACCACTATGATCTGATGCTGACGTTGTCGCTCATGACTTTAGTCACCCGAGGAGGAATCTATGGCACATCTGACGACGACCACCATTTCAGAGGCCGTGAAGAGCGCTGGTCGAGACAAAGCGACGAACCCACGACTACAGCAATGCGTGAACCGCCTAGTTGACTCGTTGCATGGCCTCATCAAAGAGCTGAAGCCAACTGAGGCAGAGATGATCAAGACCGTTGAGTTCTTAACAGAATTGGGCAGGAAGGATCAGATACAGATTTTGGCCGACGTACTCGGCCTATCGGCCCTCATGGATCTGGTGAATTATCCGAAGGTTGGCAGCGCAACGCCCACGGATGTTGAAGGACCGTATTATCGGGAGGACGCTCCGTTCCGGAAAAGCCCCGTGAAGCTGTATGAGCGGGACGAAGAAGACCCGTTGTTCATCAAAGGGAGGATAACCAACCACGAAGGAGTCCCACTCCCCGGCGCGGTCCTCGATGTGTGGCAAACAAACAGCCGCGGACTCTATGAGCACCAGGATCCCACACAACCGCCATACAACTTCCGTGGCCGTTTTCCGACCGACGCCCAGGGCAATTATGAATTTCAAACGGTCCAACCCGGTCCGTACCAGCTTCCCCATGATGGTGCGCTCGGGACATTTCTTGCACAGTTGGGGCGCCATCCCTGGCGGTCCGCGCATATCCATGTCAAAATTTCAAAGGACGGCTATGCCCCCCTGACAACTCAACTCTTTTTCCAAGGCGACCCCTATATCGATTCGGATGCGGTCTTTTCCGTCAAGGAGGAACTGATTCTCGATCCAATCAGAATCGAGGACCGGGCAGGCCGACGCGAGCGCGGGTTGGATCGTCCCTATTCCGAAGCGGAATTCAATTTTGGGCTCTGGCCGAAGGAGGTCGGCCAACCGGCATATCGGCTGGCGGCATCTCCCGCGGATCTGTCGAAAAACAAGGAGGGCATAACGGTTACGCGCCTGTATACAGGACCGGACGGAGAATCCCACTTCCAAGACATCGACACTCCTCTCACGTTGAAACAAGCGATCGGCAGACTGTCCGAGCCGATTCAGGCCACCAGCATTATTTTCCGAGAGACGGACGGGGACTACGACTATGGGTGGCACCATGCTCCTCGCCGGCAATACATCATCAATTTGGAGGGAGACGTGGAGATCACCGTCGGCGACGGGACGACACGGCGGTTTGGTACGGGCGACGTCATATTGGCGGAGGATCAGACGGGACGCGGCCATATCAGCCGTGCGATGAGCAAGCGCCCCCGAAAATCAGTCTTCGTGATGTTAGAGTGAGTCGTTGTACGAATACGATCTATCGTCGCATAGGCTGCAATCAAAAGCTTGAGGTTCGATCACTTTGGCGAGTTTTCGGCACTTGAGTATCGAGATGCGCCCGATCCCGCACCGGGCGCCGAGGCGGTGGTGGAGATTATTCCTGGCGTCGGGCATTCAGCGCGCATGAAATGCGTTATAGCGGGGATGATAGGAACGCTGCTCGAACTGGCTCGCTTTCCTTCATGCTTTGTGCGAACTGGTTGACGGCGTGGTGAGATGGAGATCACAGCGGATAACTCAAGCCCTGCGGCGGTGGACGTGTACGCGACAATCGACATGCCGTTTGCTCTAGGATGAAGTGGTGGTAACAAAGGGAACCCACATTGATCGATGTGATCCGCACCAAGGAATTACAAGTTTGGTTTCTCTCCGAACATCTCGTCGGATGTGCCACTGGTTCGAAAGGCTTGAAGCTAGGCGACTACGGTTCTGACCGCACGACGGAAGAGGAGCATGTTAATTTTCAAACCCCAAACAACGATCCACTGACAGTGAGACAGGCCACGGGCAACCAGTCTCGCGCATATTCATCGGTTTGTGGATGAGGAACACCGGGTATCTGAACAAGGTAGAGCGCGGAACCGGCGGAGAGTCGGAACCGGTGGAGACTAGACCGTTAGAGATTGACGCAGGTGCAAGGGGATTGGATTGTGCACTTGGGATCTGACCGCGGAATTCACGCCGTATATGAATATCTGTTACACGATTTTCTTTCCCCTCTTGCCTGGCTCAGCCAAAGTCCGCTGATCTTTCGTCACCTGTCGATAGGATGGCGCAGAACGCTTCGTCACTGTAGTCCTCCCTCACAATCAGACCCCCCAGGTTCGTCACCAACAACCCCTTTGTTTTTCATCCCTTGCGTCCTCAATCGTCGATCTTCTGTCGCATGGAACGGTCTATGCGAGACAGGTACGGGTAAAAGGATTTGAAGAGACCGAGGCGATAATTTTTTCACCATTTCGAAAGGAGGAAGCACCATGTCCTGGATACTCATCTTCATATCAACCTACGTCCCAATGGTGATCCTCGCTATCCTGGTCCTCGTGGACCGGCTACACCGTGAGCGTCAGTCAAGCCCGGCTCGTGCAGGCCTCAGGGGATGCTAAACGGAGATGAAGAAGCCGCCGGGGAGGAGTGATTTCTGCTGGTGTCAGGACAGCCACTTTATCTAATGGCAACCAATTCTTTGCACGAGGTGTCGCATGGCAACTCAAACGAATCTAATTCTGGTGACCGGCGCGACAGGACAGCAAGGGGGGGCAGTGGCCAAGGCCTTGATCAACAAGGGGCAGAAAATTCGCGTCATGACGAGACACCCGGAAAAAGCAGCCGGACTAGCAAAGGTGGGCGCCGAGGTGGTCAAAGGAGATTTGACCAACGAGGCCGATTTGCAGGCGGCATTGCGTGGGGTCTACGGAGTGTTTGCCATGTCCACTCCGTTCGAGGCTGGGATGGACGCAGAGGTACGCCAGGGGGTGCTGCTGGCCGATGCGGCGAAACAAGCCGCGGTGGCGCACTACGTCTATACGTCCGTGGGTAGCGCCCACCGTCATACGGGCATTCCACACTTTGAGAGCAAGTGGGAAGTGGAGCAACACATCACGAAGATTGCCTTGCCCGCGACCATCCTTCGCCCTGTCTTTTTTATGGAGAACTTTAGGCTTTTGCAAAGCCGTCTCCTGAGGGTGTGCTCATAATGCCAATGCGACCGGATAAAAAGCTTGCAATGGTCGCGCTCAGAGATATTGGACAATTCGGCGCGGCAGCATTCAGCCGTCCAAAGGACTTTCTCGGAGAGGCCATCGATCTGGCGGGGGATGAATTAACAATCCCGGAGGTGGCAGCGCTGTTAACGAAAGCCATGGGGCGATTAATCCGGTTCCAAGAGTTTCCACTGGACCAAGTGGAAGCCGCGATGGGCCACGATCTCGCCACGATGTTTCGCTGGTTTAACGACGTGGGATACGCGATCGATGTACCCGGACTGAGGCAGAAGTTCGGGATTCCGCTGACCTCTTTTACAGAATGGGTGAAGACGGTCGAGTGGTCGAAAGGCTGATCGTCCTTGTGAATGTACCGTCTAAAAAGACAAGCTCTTAGGAGCAGGATCACAACGCGCACGCGAAGGCAATTGCAGGACAATTTCCCCGAATCCCTGGGCACCAGCTAGGGGTCTCAAGAGCCTCTTTGATGACGGTCTGTTTCACAATGGTCTGACGAAGAAGTGGGTAGAGTTTGTGAACAATTTAGAAGCTATGCTGGTGCCAGGCGAAGGTGTTTCATGCTCGTGTTAGCGAGCGAGAGACTCGAGACGGTTCTATCCCGTTTCCACGGACGGTTGAGTTAAGAGTTTGTCCTCCTGTTGCTGGAACGCCAGGCGCCGCCGCTGCCGGGCATTGTGCCAGCGCTCGATGTAGTCAAAGATATCGGCTCGCGCCTCGGCCCTCGTCCGGTCCTGTCGCCGGTTCACCCGCTCCCGTTTGAGGAGGCCAAAGAAACTTTCGGCGGCCGCATTGTCGGCACAGCTGCCCACCGCACTCATGCTACAAATAATGTGGTGCGCCGCCAGGAACCGTTGATATGCTTCGGAAGTAAACTGACAGCCGCGATCTGAGTGCAGAATGACTGGCGTGCGGCCCGGCTGCTGCCACACCGCCATCAACACCGCCTGGACAACGAGTTGGCGGTCCTGCCGTGGACTCATCGACCAGCCCACCACCAGCCCGGAGTACAGATCCAGCACCACACAGAGATACACCCAGTGCTCGGCGGTTCGCACATAGGTGTCAGTGACCCATTTGGTATTGGGTGCGTGGGCGGTGAAGTCGCGGGCCAGTAATTGCGCGTCCCCGCAGGCGGAGTTCCAGAGCGCTTGGTGCGCCAGCGTCGCCGCTGGGGTACGCCCTGCAAGCCGGCTCGGCGCATGAGACGTGCCACGCGGTGGCGACCGCAGCGCTCGCCCGCATAGCGCAGGTCTTCCCAGAGCCGCGGACTGCCCACGATGCCGTCGTGCTCCGCATGGACCTGATGAATCCGCGCCAGCAATCTCGCATTCGCCTGGGCCCGCGCACTCGGTGGCCGCGGCACCCAGCCGTAATATCCGCTCGCCGAAACCCGCAAACAGCGACACATTAGTCGGATGGGAAAGGCATCGCGGCATCGCTGGATCATCCGATATTTCACTTCGACGCTCTCGCGAAGAACGCCGCCGCTTCTCGCAAACAATCCCGCTCCTTCGTCACGCAGGCCAACTCTCGACGCAGTTGGCTCAGCTCTTCCTCACGGGATCGTCCGTTGCCCACCAAGGCCTGATCGGGTTGGCGGCGCAGCTCGCGTCGCCAGCGCCCTAACACATTGACTCCAATCCCGAGTTCGCCGGCGATTTGGCTCACCGTCACCCCCGGTGCATCCAGCATCGCCACCGCTTCACGCTTGTACTCGGCCGAAAAGTCCGTCGTTGTCCCATGACACCCCTCCCGGTCCATGATGGACCTTAAGTCAGGTGTCCGTAAAATCGGGGCAGAACCCCCATCGGAAATGTCTCTTTAATTGCCCCGGTCTAAGACGAGCCCCATAAGAGCCCTTACGGGCTCTCCAAAGATCTGCTCCTGACGGCCGAACCCCTGTGCCATGCCCTTCCGTGTGCTTGTCCTAGGTCTGGTAAGATCGGGATCTGTAGCCCTCCTCCTCCTTGCCTTTCCAAAGTTGAGAAACCAATTGATGAAGAACAGTTCATGATTCATTAGTAGCCTATTCATTCTGTACGAGTAGAGTTTCTATTAATAATGAACAACCGATGGTGATGGCGATATGAAAGTATCGGAGAATGATCCAAAGAGCGCTACTAAATCTCAGAGATCATATGTATGTGGAGGAACGGAGAGGTGAGTCAGTTTGGATGCCGTACAAGACGTTGGTCGCGTACAGCATCATTGTTGGTTGTTCGGCCACTGTGGCAGTCGCTGTACTCCATAGAGGACTTGGCAAGTAAAACAAAGGCCGTAGCGTGCTCTAAGGGCCGCGTGTGGCCAGAACCTTAGAACTATTCGGCGATGTGGAGGAGACAAAGGTTACATGGGAAGTACATGAGCGAGGTGCTCAATTGGTTGGCCGGACACCTGAGGACGAGATTAAGGCGATAGCCAAGAAGAGATTTGCTATGGCAGCGGCGTAGAGAGCTAGGAGCTTGGATGAAAAAGTTGTTCTCAGCCGTAAGAGGACGTTGACGCTCACTCTGACGCCAGATAATGAACCCGCAGGAGCGCCTTGACCCATTAGCAGTGGGTCGACCATGGCGAGCAGACACCTTGTCCTAGAATGGAGGTGCATATGGTTTGTAGATCGAAAAGAGACCTGAGATGACTAACGATCTCATGGCAGTCCTTACGTTTTGACGACAGGCGTTAGATGCCCATTTGGAGTCACCCTCCATCAGGTCTGCATGTTTTGCCGGACAGAAAGGAGCGAGATGTTGAGGATCACGATTCAGCCAACTTCACACGGCACCACGTTTAAGCTGGAAGGGAATTTGGGCGGTCCTTGGGTTGAGAACCTGGAGCGACTCTGGCGACGTGTACGTGAAAACGCTACACATCGACCCGTGCACGTCGATCTAACCTCGCTTCACTTTATCGATGCAGATGGCAGGGCGGTACTGAAGTGGATGTACGAGGATGGGGTGGAGTTGACGGCAGAAGGTTCGTTCATGACTGCGCGTATACAGCAGGTGATTAATGAGAAAGAATCGGGCGAGAGAAATAGACAGCGGGTTGTAAGGGAACGAGCGGTAAGAGGAAGAGCAGCATTTGTACGTGGCAACAATTACGGCTGAAGAGGAAGACGTCATGAGTCTTTACTCAGTATTCGATTGGACAGCGTTCCGCCGGGAGAGTCTCCTAATAAGTCTCGAACATCCCGCGGAATAGAGTTTTCTGCTTCACGCGCAGCCTCTCGAAAGCACCCGCAGTAAGAGAGACGCATTCAGGTCGATGGTAGCGCCGAAAGAAATCGATATCTTAAGGGACCGTTGTTATTCATTACCAAAGTAAGGAGACGTTGAACGATGAAGAAAGAAGTTGGCATTTCAGTCTCACCCTTTGCCACGATATCGATTTGGGAGTGCGACCAATGCCGGCGTCAGTGGTCCGATACTCGCCGAAATGGGTGTCCCTATTGTATGGGCAAATATGAGGACCATCGATGGGACGATGTGAACGTGTCCGGGCAGGCGAAGTGTGAGTTGTCTACAGCAGCGGCCGTATCAGCGAGGGGCGATACAAGCATCAAATCTCAATAGTTCTCTGGCAGGAGATTCGACCTCGTAGTGAGCTTGATCTCTCGCAAAGGGAGGAAGCCGTGCTGCCCCATCACGACACGACTGATCATCAGAAGTCGCCTGCTCTGCTAACCATTTTCACCGGACGTAGGCTTCAAAGCGGGCACAGGTCATTATGCCGATGGATAACGATTAGGAAGGCCTGAAGTTTTTCGGATCCCGTTTGTAACATCCTTAGCAAGGCCTTCGATTCGTCACTAATGATCGCTCCGAAATTCTGGCACATTGCGCCTCCTCAGCGAAAACCGACTTCGATTGACACGCTGACTGACAACGTTCTGGCCGATCCGTTCTTATGATGCCTTCGTAGTTCATTAAACGAGCCATAAGGGACGACTGGGATTCGTGGTATGGACTATACACAGCCCGCCCCTGGGTCTGAATGTCCATCTCCCGCCTCCTTCTAGAAATCAATTGCAATCCATGTTTGTCACAACATCTCTCCACGACTCTTCGTAATTGCCATTCTAACTCCAAGATGGAAATGCGCATGTCAGATGAATAGCTTTTCATCGTTCCTTAGAGGCCGGTTCATGCAATTAAGTTACGATTCAGTGTGACAATTAGTTACTACAGGAAAGAGGCGCAAGGGGACTCTGAGATGGAATATAAAGGAGAAGAGAAACATGACAGAAAACATCTTCGCCGGGATTTACATGTTGTTGATCATTCTTTGTATGGTTGTCGTGATCATGTGGGGAGTTTCGATACTTGTGTGAGCTGAACAATCATCGGCCCCCTGTAAGACGGCGATCGATACGTTAACGCAATTATGTCTGAGCGACACCTGGTGAACCAGTCCTATCCTTAGAGGGCATCTGCCATGGCAGTATGTAACACGGATGTCGTGAAAAATGCTGAATGCCTCCAATCTCGACTGGGGTCGTTACGAGGCACGATTCCTCTGCTTGGAGAAGTCACCATGCGGATCCTCGTCGTTGAGGATGATACGGACCTGGGCACGTTTATTTGCAAAGGCCTCAGGGAGGAGCGCTATGCTGTAGACCTCGCTCGAGAAGGCGAAGAGGGATTACTGCTTGCTGGCGAAAATCCGTACCAGCTTATCATCCTCGACATCATGCTCCCAAAGCTCGATGGGCTCACGGTGTGCCGGCTCCTTCGAAATAGTCGTAGTGTGACCCCGATCCTGTTGCTGACTGCGCGCGACGCCATCGAGGATAGGGTCTCAGGGCTTGATGCTGGGGCCGATGATTATCTGACCAAGCCCTTTGCTTTCGTAGAGCTTCTCGCCCGAGTCCGCGCCCTTATGAGGCGCGGGGGCCCGCAGCATCTCGCTCGATTAAAGGCGGCTGATCTCGAATTGGATCCCGCGTCCCGTCGCGCGTGGCGGTCAGGACGAGAGGTGATCCTGACCAATAAAGAATATGCCCTTCTGGAATTTTTTTTACGGAACAAGAATCGCGTGCTCACACGAACCGCGATTATCCAGCACGTCTGGGATTTGAACTACGATCCAATGACGAATATTGTCGACGCGCATGTCCGCGCGCTTCGTGCCAAGATCGACCGCGACTTTTCGCCAGCGCTGATTACCACGGTCCGGGGCGCTGGTTACATGTTGGAAGAACCGGAAGCGCAGGCATGAAATCGTTGCGGGGTTTCGTTCGGCAATCCACCGTTGTATTGATAGCCGGCTTGATCCTGGTCTTCAGTCTACTTCTTTATTGGGGCTTTGAAACATTACTTCATCAGTATATTGACGGCCGTCTATTGGCACTTGCGAAAACGCTGGGTCGATTGATTCAGCAACGGCCGGAGCTCATTATGCTATTAAGTGATGATCTTATTTCTAAAGAGGAGGGAGTGGGCCGCAGTGAAGAGGAAAGCCGCGAACTACGGGAGGCGACACACTCGGTCCGCCTCTTATCATCGGACGGACGCGTAGTATGGAAGGGGTCAGAAGTCGTGTCGCGACCGGCGATGGACCTTCCATTAATTGAAGAGATGCGCCGCGGTGAAACGGTATACGATTCGCTGCGAGGTATGGAAGGTTCGTCGATCCGCCGAGTCTCATATCCGATCCTCATCCATGGCGATCTACAGTACATTTTGCAGGCCGAAGCGTCACTCCTGTTTTCTCAAAAGGCTCTCACTGGTCTCACCCTTCTGCTGATCGTGGTATCAGGCGGGGTGCTTGCGATGGCATGGATCAGTAGTGGGTGGCTGGCCGGCAAACTCCTCGTTCCGGTGCAGGCCTTGAGCGCCACAGCGGCGACCATCTCAGAGCCTGATGCCCGGAGTCGGTTCGTGCTCGATGCCCCGTATGAAGAATTTCAGCAACTAACCAAGGCCTTTAACGCCATGATGGATCGCCTGCAGACATCTCGGGAGAGCCAGGGACTGTTTGCCGACTATGCGGCCCATGAGCTGCAAACACCGTTGACTGTGTTGCAGGCCAACCTGGAAGTCACACTACATAAAGCCCGCACCATGGAGGAATATCGAGAGGCGCTGATCAATAACCTAGAACAGGTGGAGCGTTTGGTGACGCTGACCCGCGAATTGCTCACACTCACCCGACTTGCCGGTGATCGCACTCCAGTTCGCAAAGCGCCTCTCGATATGCAACCCTTGCTCAAGGAACTCATCGATGAATTACGCGTGCTCGCCGATGATCGTCAGATTGATCTCTCCTTGCACACTGAGCCGGTTCCCCTCGTACTCGGCGATGCTCAGTGGCTTAAGCAAGCGATAATCAACCTGCTTGACAATGCCATTCGATATACGCCCCGTGATGGAACAGTCACCATACGCCTCGGCTCGGCGGAAGAAACGGTCGCTGTCAGCATTCAGGATACTGGCCCCGGGATTGAACCGCAGCAGTTGCCCTACCTTTTCGAACGGTTTTATCGGACCGATTCCGCCCGTGCAAGAGATTCTGGAGGTACGGGCCTCGGCCTGCCCATTGTCAAGGGCATTGCTGAGGCGCATGGTGGGACAATCACGGTTCAAAGCCAGGTAGGGAAAGGCTCCATCTTTACCCTGATTCTTCCTGCTGGCGAAAATTCATTACCTTCTGTCCGATAGTTTCCTCCCAGTCTGTTGAGTACCATTATCTCCAAAATAGTCGCGGCTTAGTCTTCCGCTTTGAATCCAGTCAAGTATCCGGTCTTCAGAACGAAATGAACAACTTTTCATTTGGGGTTCGGCGTCAATTCATATCGCGAAGCTATGATGTTATGGAAACAGCGCACCGTTTAAGGAGTGCGGCGACTAGACTCATGCGCATGGCGGTGATCATACAGGTGCATAAAGCAAACTGAAGGCACACAGAAATGGTAAATCTCATCACTACGATTGGTAAAAACCTACAGCCCCATGATCGTGCTAGGTCCCGCAGAGGACCAATTCATATCGATGCTAGTAAACGGGTAAATAAAGATCGAGCTTTGCCACCCGCCAACCACAACAATCCTCGCAGCCGGAAGCGGGTAGAGGCATTGACCATCATCATCTTGTCCATGTATTTGGGCATAATGATACTCGGGCTCGCCCTGCTTGTCTTTTGGGTTCTGTCCCAGTTCACTCCGTTAAGCTAAAGACTACGGCAATTGCCGAGGTTCAAGTTTTGACATAGATTAGAAAGGCAATAGGGATGAATCATCCAGTGGTGCGATTAACCTATATTCGATGCCAAAACGTGCCGTGGATGAAGACCAGGTTGGCAGATATGGGAATACGAACCATCCCAGCCATTGTTGCAATCGTCGGTGATTACTAGGGCGCGTTCCATTGGGATGGGGCTACTGCGACCAAAGCGAGACCGGCATCGTCACTGTCCTCTGCATCGCCGTTTAATAAAAGGAGGAGCGATCCCGTCCGTGCCCCTTCATTAGTTGTTTCAATGCCAGGCTAACTGGATGCTCAGTACTCAGTCTGAAATCAAAGGCGATAAGAGGGCATCTTTTGCGGCGATTACTACTGGGAACAATGTGATACTTCTGGCTGATTGTTCTTTCCCGGTCTGTTAACCACCTTTCTAAAAATGCCTTGCGAGCTCTACGCTTTGAGCGCTAGTCGTCTACTCATATCGAGTTCAATGAACATCTTTTCATTTTGGGTTCATCGTCGGTTCATATATCGACGCTATGATCCCTTTCATACAAGGGAGTAAAAAGCGAAAAGAATACTGATTGGTTTACTCAAACGTATCCAAACCTGCACCTTAGGATGGTAAAGCGAAAGCCAACAACCTGAATTGTTGAAATAACAAATAGACGAGTCGCCGTAAGGAGAAAGGTAGAAATGTATGGCGGTTCTAACAGTCGTAGGGTTGACACTGGTTGAGTTGAGCGGTGCTGTGTGGCCTGTTCACTGATGGAGAGCCGCACCATTTGACCGCGAAGCAGCCTAACTAATCGATCTACTGCGGCTAGATTAGTAATGGCAAACAAAATCAAGAGGGCGCCGCAAGACAAATCCCTGGGTCGAACTCGAGGGCCCTTCGTTCTCGTTGTAGTGGAGAGCACTGCACGCTAAGCCCATCGTGTTGCAGAGAAGACCCCACCATTATTGGCCACGCCAAGAGGCATAGCTTGTTACAGACGAAGGAGCTGTGGTCAGGCTTACTCATAAGAATGACGATCGCGGGTGTATGCCTCATCCATTCTATAAGTCGTCTTACTAACTGGCTCGAGCCCCTCAACGCCATGTCTGCCGACAGCGGACCGACGATAGGGGGTTTCTTGGCCCTCTTCGGGACGGCTTTGGGAGGCGTCATGATGGCGTTGGGATTATATACTCGCTTTACGGGCCTAGCGCTGATCACCTTACTGCTCCTGGGACTCGGACCTCTTCACATGGCGATGGAGTGGCCGACTCAAGAACACATTATGACGGCAGAAGTTGACATTCTCCTTCTGGTGATGAATGGTGCTTTGGTGATCGATGGAGGAGGGAAGTGGTCCCTTGATGCACGCGCTGCTAGGCGAAATCGACATCGCTGGGAAGACATGTATCCATACCGAATCGTCGTGACAAGGATCGGATGAAGGCAGGACGCCAAGAGGTCATTATTTCCAATTCACCTTTCCTCGGGTAGGACGCCTTGCAAAAACTTGTGGTCTTATCAAAGGTCATTCCATGGTGGTCCAAACTTCTCATACAAGGGTTCCCCTGCCGTGACTCCAAACCGTAGTTCATGCCCTATATTGCGGTATTGTACGCTTACTCGTCTTCAAGCCCTTTAAAACAATAATTACCTCCACACTGATGAACAGGTTTTCATGATCGGTTCATGGTGCAATCCTATGCTTGGGCTACAGTGCCAGCATGGTTAGAGAGAAAGGAGAAAGGATGGTACGGTTGGCATGCTTTCGATTGCGTAGTGCGAAGCCTCGAGACAATCGGCACGGCCGACATGGACAGATGAGGTGATTTTCCGCTCACTCACTGAAGGGCGCTGGGGCGATAGGATGAAGCCCATACATAGCGCGAGTCAGCGATGGTGATCCTAGGATGAAGAACTTTTCACGGTCACTTTATCTTGACGCCATGTTATAGGCCTAAAATAGGCCTGAGCCCAAGCGTGAAAAGAATCCACGGTGCAAGAGGTGTCGAATGCGTAGATACATACCAAGCTTCCGAGCGACTTTTGCCGACGAGCGAGACGATGCAAGGGTCTGGGTGCCATCCAAGACATTGATAGGCTACAACCTTCCGAATCATCCGAGCATCGGTCCGCCTTCCGGAGGAAATGTATTGTATCGAAGAGTTCGGGAGCAAAGCGGAGGCCGTCAAGGAAGCGAAGCGACGGCCGTGGATCAGAATCTTAGAGCTATTCGGTTATGTCGAGCAAGCCGACATCGAGTGGCAAGTCGTGCACAAGCGGCGTCATACCTTCGTGATGCTCACACACGAAGATGCAAGTGAGGGAACTTGGGAGGAAATCGGTTCGCACCCCGCAGGGTGCGATCAATGCATCGGGGACTCGACCGTGGCGAACCGTATCCGGGCACGAATGTGTTGTCTGCCAACGGGGAAAGAGCAGCAGCAAAAAGACTCCACGCGTCGCCCGTATCCCTGAATTCCGTCGTAACGATGATCTGTGTATTGCGTCCGCTGATTCATCCTCCTGTGCTCATGACCTTTGCAATGGGCGTTCTCTCTTAATGAGAGAATCAAAACTTAGCCACGGTGCTTACCACTTTGGCAGCTTAAGCTAAATGAGCTCAATTGAGAGGTGCTTGGAACGCCAGAGGAGAGTTATGCAACAAAGCAGAGGCACAATTCTTATTGTCGAAGACGATCCGTACACGAGAGACATCGTCTATACAATCGTCAGCGAGGCCGGGCACACTGTTCATCTGGCGAAGGACGGTCTGGATGCGCTTACTCATCTTGAAAGACATCGTTACGATGTGCTTGTCACTGACCATACCATGCCGAACCTGAATGGGCTCTATCTCTTAACGATTATGAAAGCTCTGTGGCCTCAGATACCCGTTGTAATGGTGTCTGGAGATACCGGCCACGTCAAATGCCGTGCTATTGGCATGGGCGCCTATGCTTGGCTTGCGAAGCCCTATGGTCCAGCTGACCTCCTCAGTATCATCGGCGGCGCGATGGAATATTCATATACCTCAAAGATGCCATCCCAAGAGGGCTGATCCAGCGGAATGGCGATGTTGATGAAGCGGAGGTGCCATACGAGTCGAACAATTATTCCCCGCAGCGACACATTGGGTGTCGAACAGCCTCATGTAGATTAGTTACACCGGCTCTCATCTTCTTATTCTCTCTCCCGTTAAAATGCCGTGAACCCTCGTCTTCAATCACGACATGCCGCAATAGAATTCCATAATGGCACTTCATGAAAAAGCTTGGGATTGTGTTGCTTCACTGCGGGCCAAGTAAAACATACGGATGGAGGAGAACGATCAGTCCAGTTGTCTTAGTCTGACACTGGGATTGTCAGTGATGCGGTACAGCATCCTGAAGGAGTACGGCGGATTTTCTCTGGCCGGGCGTTAGTGATTCTTGCATTTCCTACAGGCACAAATTAGGGTAGTATATAGTCTGCATTCCTAACGGAAGGCAATCACACGCCGCCGTCGGCATGATACATCCACGCCCCACCGCCTTCCTGATTGATCCCCATCGTCGTTTGATGCTGCTCGTCCTCGGCTCCGTTGCGGCGGCCTTGCTCGTCGGAATCATTGTGCTCAAGGCCTTACGGGACGATTTAATTGTGCGCTCCGGAGAAAGTCTCGCGCTTGCCGCGGTCGGTATGTCCGGTAAGTTAGACCGTATCTTCTTTGAGCGCTATGGTGATATCGACACGTTTGCCCGTTCGGTTGGCCCTCAGATGGGCAATCGCGCAGAGCTTACGACGGCCCTACAACGGATGCAGAAGACGTATCACGTGTATCGCTGGCTCGGTGTTACTGATCCAACGGGCCGCATCATTGCCGCGACTGATCCGGCCACTGTGGGCGAAGGTCACGCGACATCAAGTTGGTTTCAGGCCGCGAAACAGGAGGGTCAAGTAATCAGCGAGGATGTCCAACCACGTGTGGAAATAGGAGGAGCCTGGGCCACATCCTTTGCCAGCCCTATTATGGATGTCTCCGGGCAATTTAAAGGCGTGGTCGCCGCCCTTGTCGGCCTTCCTGTTCTTGCGGAGATGATTGAACGAATGGAGAGCAGGCTGCAGGCTCTGCTAGGCGCGTCGTCATTCGAATATCTCGTCGTGACGCGTAACGGGGACGTCATCTTGGATTCTCTCCTCGGGCAGGAAGGCCAGGTCAATCTGAAGGGCCTCCCATCAGTTGAGCGGGTGAGCGCGTCGGACGCACCCGGTTATGTAGAGGAAGACTCGCGCCGGCGACAGGCGCGCATGGTCACGGGCTACGCCCGCATGCGGGGTTTTCAAGAATTCCCCGGATTCGGTTGGGGAGTGTTAGTCCGAGTCACGCGAGAGTCAGTGCTCGGACCGATTGCCAAGATCACCAGATCTGTCGCGATGGCTGGACTTGTGGTATTCCTCCCGATGTTTGGTCTCGCGCTGTGGACCGTGAATCGGCTACGGCTCACGGAAGATCAACTGCGCCATGCCCAAGCCGAGTTAGAAGAGCGTGTTGAGGCCCGCACTCAGGAGCTGCGACAGAGTGAAGCAGAACTACAGGCGCTCAATGCGACACTTGAAGTGCAGGTGACAGACCGCACCGCGGCCTTGCTTAGCAAGCAGCAAGAATTGCGGTCCTTGGCCATGGAACTGAGTCGAACAGAGGCGCGCGAGCGCAAGCGGCTGGCGACTGAGCTACACGACAATCTTGCTCAGACACTAGCCTTCTGCAAGATGAAGGTGGGTGCTGCCCTCACTGAGCCGGGGGACCGATTACCCGTGGTGCTCACCGAACTCAAGGACCACCTAGGTGAGGCGATTGCCTATACGCGGACCCTCATGCTAGACCTGCGCCCCATGCTCCTCGGAGATGAACACGATCTCTCCATCGCGATCTCTTGGGTTGTTCAAAAAATGCAGCGGTACGGGATGATCGTCACGGTGCAAGACGATGGGGCGCCGAAGGTACTCGATGAAGAGATGCTCACGATCACCTACCAATCCATTCAGGAATTGCTGTGGAATGTTCTAAAACATGCACAGACAATGGAAGCCACCCTGTCCCTGCGACGGTCGGGTGATTATCTTGAAGCGGTCGTAATGGACCGCGGGGTGGGCTTCGAGATGTCGGCTACCCGGCCCTCGTCAGAGGAAGGGATATTCGGTCTATTAAGCATTCGCGAACGCGTCGAGCCGCTCGGTGGTCGCCTTGACATCGACTCTCGTCCCGGACATGGGACGTCCGCGAAACTCATCATACCGCTCAAAGCGGAAAGTTCTGCGATCCGTTCACCAGCCGCAATACAGAAAGCTCCGTCCGCACCTCTTGCTGCGGAAGGGCATGTAGGTCCCGCCCGAACGACGGGCTCGAAGATTCGCATACTATTGGTCGATGATCATCAGATCATCCGCGAAGGGTTGCGGAGCATTATCGAGGAACAAGGTGATTTGGAAGTTGTGGCAGAGGCTGCAGATGGTGAAATGGCGGTCGAAGCGGCACGTCAATTCCGACCCGATGTCGTGATCATGGACGTGAACATGCCGAGGATGAATGGATTGGAGGCCACGCGGCAGATCAAGGCTGAATTTCCACAGATCACGGTCATTGGTCTCTCCATGCACGGAGATCAACAAATGGCGCTTGCGATGCAGGAAGCCGGGGTGTCGGCCTATCTCTCAAAAGGCGGCTCGTTTGACGTGCTGTGTAGCACCATCCGAAACAGCATAACGAAAGTCTTTTAATGGAGTCAGCCAACGAGACTAACTACACCTTTCAGCGATGAAGTCCAGCTCCCCGTGGAAAGACATTGGCCTAGAACGTTAGCTTTTCTTCAGAAGTTCGCTCGCCTGAGTATCAGCCCACCCCTGATCTTATTTTAGCGTGTCACAGAGCGTGGTCCGTCACGTTCGTCTGGAACGAAATTCGATTCGCGGACAGTGATGTGAGCTTCGATATACCGCTTCAGGTACTAGAATTGTTTATCTTGGCCGAGAAGACTGCTTAATCCACCGGCAAGAGGAGTCGGTTAAATGCGGAGAATGATGCTCAACCGATGACCAAGAGGAGCGCGTATGGAGGACAACAAAATTGGGCCATGGCCTATAGGCTAACTCGCAGTCTGTGAGGGAAGCTCTCATCCCACACGACGCAACATCACCGCCTCAGCGGGGCTCGGGTTACTTCAGCACCGGATTAAAAAGGTGAGGTCTTATCTCCAGTGCGAGGGAACCGGCAAAAAACACGGCAGCCGTGCGAAGGGTGTAATGCTATGGAGATCGTGACATCGAACTGGCCAGCTAATCGTCCCATAAGGGCTTTATGGCGTGGCGTGTGACGTGGAAGACACTATGCACGAGACTGATTTGATCAATAAGTCTCTGATAAGGGCATGGGCGTGGTGGGCGATCGTCTGGCTCACGGTATTCCCGTTCGTCGGCATTCTCGTCTCGATCCAATTCCATAATCCTGAATTCTTGGGCGGGATCTCGTGGTTTACGTTCGGGCGACTTCGCGCCGTACACCTCGACGGCGTCCTGTTCGGATCGTTTACCACGGGCTTCATTGGGCTCCTCTACTATTTTGTTCCACGTCTGTGCGGGACGCCTCTATACAAAGTCGAGTGGGGGCGGTGGCTTCTCTGGATCTGGAACGCGTTCCTGATAGTCGGCTCGCTGTCGCTGTTCCTGGGATATACGAGCGGCGTGGAATATGCCGAGTTCACCTGGCCCTTGAACATTCTGCGCTACGTCGTGATTGCGGGCGTGGCGATCCAGGTGATCGGCACCATCTTCCGGAGACGAGCGCCGAGATTCTATGTCTCCTTGTGGTATACGCTGGCTGCAGCAATCTGGATTCTCCTCAACCTCCCCTTGGGCGGCGTGCTGCTGTCGTACGGACCAATCGGCGGCGTCAACAGTGCGGCCATGCATGGCCTCTACATGCACAATCTGGTGGGACTCTGGATCACGCCTGCCGGGCTTGCGACCATTTACTATTTCCTGCCATTAAGCGCCAAAAACCCGCTCTATAGTCATAAGCTCTCGCTCCTCGGGTTCTGGACGCTGGCGCTCTTCTATCCCCTTACGGGTACGCATCATTATTTGTACAGCCCCATCCCTCACTGGACCCAGACACTCGCGGTCGTCCACAGCATGTGGATGATCATTCCCGTCTTCACCGTCATCGTCAATTTCTTCGGCACCATGCTGGGACGCTGGGGTGCCGTGCTCGGCGGCGGGGGAGCCGACAACTACGCAGCCAAGTTCTTGATGGTGGGTGTCGTCTATTACCTGATCGGCAGCTTTCAGGGATCGATCGAAAGCCTGCACCGCTTTCAGCAACTCACTCATTTCAACGATTTCGTCGTCGGCCATGCCCATCTGACGGTGTTCGGCTCGATGATCATGTGGGTGGTGGCCGGGCTTTATTACCTTTGGCCCCGGTTGACGGGCAGGCAGCTCTGGAGCGATCGCCTCGCCAGCTGGCACCTGTGGCTCACGATCACCGGGTTTACAACGATGGTGCTCGGATTGACCGCCCAGGGCTTTATTCAAGGGTCCATGCTGGAGAACGGCGCCGACTTCGTGGATTCAGTGAAAGAGATGCAACCCTGGTGGGTGGCTCGAACGATCGTCGGCACCATCATGGATGTCGCTCTGGGGTTCATGGCTTACAACTTCTACAAGACCGTGCGCGAGGGCGCTCCCTTCGAAGCGGACGAGCGAGAACCTCTGCCGCCGATTCAACCGACTCCCTCGGTGCCGCGCAAGAATTGGCTCGAAAACCCGTCGACGGTCGGCCTCCTCGGTGGCGTCGTCTTCTTCGTCGGGTCCGTCTTTCTCCTCGGCGGCTTTCCATGGCTTCAAGCCTCGACACGTTCCACTACGGTGACCGACGTCGTGACCGGCCTGCCGGTCCGCGTGAATACGTATTCCCCGCTCGAGGAGCGCGGCCGGCAGGTCTACCTTCGAGACGGCTGTTGGCAATGCCATTCCCAATTCATCCGTCCCGTGACGGGTGAATCGCTACGCTGGGGACCTGTCTCCCAGACCGGTGAATACGCCTATGACCGGCCTCATATGTTCAGCACACGCCGCATCGGGCCTGATCTCAGCCGGGTGGGGCGGAAGTATGGCGACGATTGGCACATCGCGCATCTCTGGAATCCGCAAGAGGTGGTTCCCGATTCAATGATGCCCGGATTCCCCTGGCTGTTCGCCCCGGGCCAGAATGGCGGGGCGCCGCAGCTGAACGACGATGGGAAGGCCGTCGTCGCCTACCTGCAACGGCTGGGAACCTCGATCGGCGACTGGCGTGAGAGCTTCGGATCCATACCGATTTCGACTGCGGTCGTGCTCCCCGCACCGCCGCAGGCCCAAGAGGAAGTGCTCTCCCTCGGCCGACAGGTTTATGAACGACGCTGTGCGGGATGCCACGGCGACAAAGGGGACGGGAAAGGCCCAGCGGCCCGGTTTCTCTCGCCGCAGGCGCGTGATTTCACCACCGGCATCTACAAGTTCAAGTCGACCACCGGGAAAGACGCGTTGCCGACGGACGGCGATCTGTATGTCAGTGTCACGCATGGACTATGGGGGACTTCCATGCCGTCTTGGCAAAACCTGTCTGACCGTGAGCGGTGGGCCGTGGTGCAGTATCT
Organism: Nitrospira sp. Nam74; assembly: GCF_965152615.1. Taxonomy (NCBI): domain Bacteria; kingdom Pseudomonadati; phylum Nitrospirota; class Nitrospiria; order Nitrospirales; family Nitrospiraceae; genus Nitrospira; species Nitrospira sp. Nam74. Next base: position 2,093,286 of record NZ_OZ224220.1, read on the forward strand.
CAAGACCTTTTCGGAACGATGGCGGCGGGAATCCGTAGGGCAGCCCGTGTCGATCTCTTCAGAGCCGCCGGTGACCCCCGCGTCCATTGAAAAAGGGAAGACGCTGTTTGAGAGCAATTGCGCCATTTGTCACGGCTCCGAGGGTAAGGCGGACGGCCCTTTGGCAACTGCACTCCAGGATGACTGGGGACAGGCGATCAAGCCCTCGCATCTTGCGCTCCCTGCGGGCGCACCTGGAGGAGTCAAGTTAGGCCACGATAGCCGGCGCTTGTTTCAAAGCATCATGGCCGGTATCGGCGGAACCCCCATGCCTCCCTTTGAAGGAAGCGTGAGCCCAGCCGAGGGGTGGGACCTCGTCCATTATGTGCAATCCCTGCGGGCGTCGGCCCACGAGGCCGAGGTCGCCGCCGTCGGGCTCAAGGAGGAGGACCGGGCGGTCGCGAGAGACAGGATTTGGGCTTCGCTATCGGAGAGCACGCACGGTCAGCAAGCGGCGACGGCCGGCGACGCTCAGGAAGCTCAGGCGCCAGACATTGCAAGACACGACCAGCGAGGGAGCGATGACGAACCATCCCGCGCACGCCGATGACCTGCGTCGGCGGGAGCCACAATACACCGACGATCCGCAGATCTACGTGTATGAGCCGGCGGGGATACGGGAACGAAGCGGATATATTCCGATGTGGCTCAAAGCGGTCGCGGTGGGACTGATTGTCTGGGGGATTTTCTACGCGATCCGTTTCTGGAATTCCTACTAGACCGAGCAGACGCAGATTTCAATCATTCTTCCAAGGAGGGAACGATGACGGCACTCTTCAGGGGCACCACGGTGTTGACGTGCGCGGTGATGGCGATGATGTGGTCGTGTGGGCATCCCGCTCTTGCCGCCGGCGGAGATGCGGCCAAGGGGAAGTCAATCTATCAGTCGAAGTGCGTCACCTGTCATGGGCCGGGAGGCAAGGGCGATGGCCCGCTCGGGCAGAAGCTCAAGCCGCCGGCGGGTGATTTTCAGAGCGCTGAAAGCAAGAAAAAGTCACCGAAAGAATTGCGAGACATCATTGAAAACGGCGTGCCCAAGACGTCCATGGTGGCGTGGAAGACTCAGCTTTCGGAAAAGGAAATCGACGAGGTGCTGGCATACGTCGAGTCCCTGCGGAAGTAGCACGATGCGAGGAGATTGAGCGGAGCGTGGAAGAGCCAGGATGACGTTTTAGGACCATCCTGGCTTCCGAAGGGATCGCTTCGAGAACAAGGACGTGTAACTCTTTGGAAAGGTGGGAGGCAATCAACATGAACTACGATTCCACCATAAGTCGGGAAACCCTGTTGCAGACGAATCTCAATTCGATCCACGAAAATTGGAAATGGGTTCTCGCCTCCGGCATTGCCTTCGTCGTGTTCGGAGCCATCGCATTGGCCTATTCCGTTCTGGTGACGCTGGCCTCGGTGTTCCTATTCGGATGGCTTCTCGTATTCGGAGGCGTCTTCGAGGCGGTTCATGCCTTCAAAAACGCTCGATGGGGGGGATTCCTGCTGGAGCTGCTGACCAGCATCCTGTACGTGGTGGTCGGTGTTTTGATGGTGGTGAATCCGGGAGTCGGCGCTGTATCGCTGACACTCCTCATGGCCGCGTTTTTCCTGGTTGGCGGGATATTCCGAATTGTCGCCGCCGCGGCGCTCCGCCCCCCAAGGTGGGGCTGGCTGGTGGCAAGCGGCCTTATCACCCTGCTGCTCGGCATTCTGATTTGGAGCGAATGGCCGGTCTCGGGGTTGTGGATCATTGGTTTGTTCATCGGCATCGACATGGTGTTCAGCGGCACATGGCTGATCATGCTCGCCTTGGCCGCGCGAAGGCTGCCCGTTTCCGGAACGCAGGAAGACGTGGCTGCTCCCTCGGCGGATAGACGCCAGATGGGGCAGGCCGGGTGAACGGTGAAAGGACCAGTCAGGGAGGGAGAGGTATGACGGATCAGGTCAGATTACTCGGTATCGCGGGAAGTCTCCGACGAGGGTCTTACAACAGAGCTGCGTTACGAGTCGCGGTCGGACTTGTGCCCTCCGGCAGCACGCTGGAGATTTTTGACTTGGATGGGATTCCCCCCTTCAACCAGGATGATGAGAACGAACCGCCGCAACGAGTACGAGAGTTCAAAAGAAAGATCGCGGAGGCCGACGCGATCCTGATCGTGACCCCGGAATACAACTACTCCGTTCCGGGCGTGCTGAAGAACGCGATCGATTGGGCCTCGCGCCCCTATGAGGACAATGTATGGAATGGCAAACCCGTCGGGATCATGGGCGCCTCGATCGGAATGCTCGGGACAGGTCGAGCACAATATCACCTGCGTCAAATGTTTGTCTTTCTCAATATGTTGCCGCTGAACCAGCCGGAAGTCATGATCGCCCATGCCATCGAGAAGTTTGACGAGCACGGCAATTTGAAGGATGCCATGACGAGCCAAAAGATCAAGGAATTGCTGGAGGCGCTCACAGACTGGACGAAGAGTTTGAAAAAGGCGAGGGCCTGATACGTAAAGAAAAGCCGACAGGGAACTGCCGACATAGAGAGGAGGCGGGCTATGAAGGACGCAATGCCGATAAGCGCTCCTGCTGCACTGATTCTCACCGTAGCGGCGGCAGCCGCGCTTATGACAAGCGTGACATGGGCTGCCCCCAAAGAAACGGCCGCACCGGGCTTCGCATGGACGGATGGAGCCGAAATCTATGCGAAAGTCTGTGCCTTGTGTCATGAGACGTCCGTAGCTCCCGCCATCCGAGGCCTGGGCCACGATCCCCTATACATTCGCTTGATCGTGCGACACGGGAGCCGCGCCATGCCGGCCTTCCGCGTCGCCGAAATCGACGACGAATCGCTGGAGAAGCTGGCCGAATATGTATCGAAAGCAGGGGCCGACAAGTAAGGAGGGCCTATCACATGGAGATCGGCCGACGCAGTCTCATGAAAGGCATGCTGGCGGGCGGAGCTCTCCTGGCGCTCGGCACTCCTCCATGGGCGTTCGCGGACCAGCCTTCGCGAAGACCCAGACATTGCCTGCTATTGTTGGGCGACACCAGACCGGACCACATGTTCGAGAGCGGCGCACGGGGGGCCTGTGCCGGCATGGCATATAAGGATATGGAAACCGTGAAGCTGAAGGGCGGGTTGCTGGCCGGCACGGATAGGATGATCAAGCTGCTGGAGCAGTCCCGAGGGGCGAGATGGATTGCGGTCATGGACGATGCCGGTGCCGCGATCTTTCTTGAACTGGCGCGGACGGCCGGAGCCAGGCTGATCTCCATGGGGATGCACGCATGCTCGATGGATCATTCATCCCATGATTTAGCCACAGCATCTGCGGCTTGTAGTCCAGGAGGACGACTGGCGACCCAATTGAGCCGAGGACCCCACGGGTTTTCGATCAAAGAAACATTCCTCCACGCATTACCGGCTCAGGCTGCGTCGACTGGTTGGTCTGCGAAAGGATTCCTCTCCTACCGGCTGAATGGGGCGGAAGCCCTCCACATGCACTGTTCAGGGCTTTCGCTGTCCGAGGGATGCGAATTAATGAGCCTGCGTACCACAGATCACTGGATTCCCATTCCGCCGCAAGCAGGTCATCACGACTCGGTTACGTGGCAGACAGAGAACGGGGTGGAATCCGTAGGCTATGCCGCGATGGCGACGGCCCTGGGAGCGGACTCCGCCCCGGAATGCTGTGCCGGTCGCGCGTTCGTGCATCAGTCGAGCCGCGGAACGGGGGCGCAGCCGACGGAACGGTTCGCCTCATTCATCATGGACGTCTAGAGCGGGGAGGATAGAGCATGACCAGCCGATATGTCGCGTTGCCGAAGGGCGTCTCCGAACAGACGTTTGAGGCCGCCGTCAAGGAGTTTCGGCAGATCTTGGGCGACCGCAACGTACTGACGGAGGCGGAACAGCTTGCTCCCTATACGAAAGTCATGATGCCGGTCCCGGAGGAAGACCACACGCCGTCCGCGGCACTTTTGGCGACGACCGTGGAACAGATCCAGAAGATCGTGGCAACCTGCAATAAGCACAAGGTTCCCATCTGGACGATCTCAACCGGCAAGAATCTAGGCTACGGGTCCGCGGCCCCGGCCGAGCGTGGTCAGGTGGTGCTGGATCTGCATCGGATGAACCGGATCCTCGAGGTCGATGGCGACCTTTGCTACGCCCTCGTCGAGCCCGGCGTCACCTATCGGCAGCTTTACGATTACTTTCAGGAGCACAAGTTACCCTTGTGGTTGTCCGTTCCGGCGCCTTCCGCCATTGCCGGGCCGACCGGTAATACGCTGGATCGCGGAGTCGGCTACACGCCCTACGGCGAGCATTTTTTGAACGCCTGCGGCATGGAAGTCGTGCTCGCGAACGGCGAAGTCCTCCGCACGGCGATGGGCGGGTTGCCGAAATCCAACACGTGGCAGGTCTTCAAGTGGGGCTACGGCCCGTATCTCGACGGCATCTTCACGCAATCCAATTACGGCATCGTCACGAAATTCGGCTTTTGGCTCCAGCCGGCGCCGCCGGTATACAAACCGTTCCTGATTCAATATCAGGATGAAGAGGACGTTGTGGAGATCGTGGAGATCATGAGGCCGCTGCGTCTCAGTGGAGTCATTCCCAATTCAGGGGTGATCGCCCATGCCTTGTACGAAGCGCCGTTGAAGGCCAAGCGGAGTGACTACGTGTCTGGGCCCGGTTCGATTTCGGATGAAGCGGTGCGGCAATTGGTCAGGGATCATAACTTAGGCATGTGGAACGTCACGGCTGCGCTCTATGGCATAAAAAAGGAACAGGTGGACGTGAATTGGAAAATCGTGACCGACGCCTTCGGCAAGTCGGGCAAGGCCAAATTCCTGACGCAAGAGGATGCCGGCGATGATCCGCAATTCGGGTACCGGTCGGCCCTCATGCGCGGCGGGATGGATCTGAGAGAGTTCAATCTCTACAACTGGCGCGGAGGAGGCGGCTCTCTCTGGTTTGCGCCCGTGTGTCAAGCGCGGGGCAGCGAGACCCTCAAGCAGATGGCGATGGCCAAGCGCATCCTGACCAAGCACGGGTTGGATTACACCGGCGAGTTTATCGTCGGCATGCGGGACATGCATCACATCTTGGATATGTTGTTTGACCGGACGGATCCGGAGATGACCAAGGCGGCCTATCAGTGCTTCGATGAGCTCATCACGACATTTTCGGCCGAGGGATACGGATCGTACCGCACCAACACGGCATTTATGGACAAGGTTGCGAACACCTACGACCCTATTCAGCGGTCTGTCAATCGGACGTTGAAACGGGCACTCGACCCCAACGGCATCCTGGCGCCGGGCAAATCCGGCATCAGATTGTAACCGGTGCTTCCCCTCGGCGGCATAGTAGCATGGTTCGGCAGTGGGCAAGGCCACGGCGAGCTGGAACAGAACGCGGTAATCGAAGATCGGGAGAGATGGGAGAGACCCTATGGGTGCCACCAATGGAAGCGGCAGATTCAAAGGCAAGACGGGAACAACGCCATTCGTCGTTGGCATCAATATCTAGCAAAAGAAGGAAGGACTGATCGATGGCCATGCGGTTGGCCGAAGATGACTATTCGCTACCAGAGGACCAACCGGATATGAATCCAGGGCCTGATGCGAATGGACGGCGACCGTTGTCCTGTGACGAGTGAAAGGAGCCTGAAATGGTAACCGATAAGAAGACGCAGACTCGCGAGATCACAGCGGCGGTGGTCCGCAACAAAGGCGGGCCGTTTCAAATTGAAACGCTCAACCTGGAGGATCCTGGCCCGAATGAGGCGCTGATTCGTATCGTCGCAACCGGCATGTGCCACACTGACATGGTGGCGCGTGATCAGCTGTACGACGTGCCCCTGCCCATCGTTCTCGGTCACGAAGGGGCCGGCGTCGTCGAACGGGTGGGCAACAATGTCAAGAAAGTCGCAGCCGGCGACCATGTTGTGCTGACCTACATGTGGTGTGGCCATTGCGTACCTTGTCTGCGCGGCGATTTGACCTACTGCGCGAATTTCTACGCCTTGAACTTCGGCGGCGCTCGCGAGGACGGCAGTACGGCGACTCATGATAAGCAGGGAGCCGTGCACGATCACTTCTTTGGACAGTCGTCGTTCGGCACCTTTGCCCTGACCCATGAACGGAACGCCGTCAAAGTGTCCAGTCAGGTTCCACTGGATCTGCTCGGGCCGCTCGGCTGCGGTATTCAAACCGGCGCGGGCGCCGTCATGAACGCGTTGAAGGTCAGGCCTGGGAGCAGCTTCGCGACGTTCGGCGGTGGAGCGGTCGGTTTGAGCGCCGTGATGGCCGCGCGCGTGGCCGGTGCGACCACCATCATCGCAGCGGATGTGGTGCCGTCGCGTCTTGCGCTGGCCAAGAAGCTCGGCGCGACCCATGCCGTTAACAGCGGCGAGACCGATCCCGTCGAAGCGGTGCGCACGATCACCGGAGGCGGCGCCGATTTCACGCTCGAATCGAGCGGCAGACCTGCCGTTCTGCGTCAAGCCATCGACGCGCTGGCGATCCGAGGGACGTGCGGGATCGTGGGAGCGCCGGCGCTGGGGACCGAAGCGAGCCTCGATGTGAACGGGGTCATGACGGCGGGCAAGCGGATTATTGGGATCATCGAAGGCGACAGCATGCCGGATCTGTTTATCCCGACTCTCGTGGAACTCTACACACAAGGACGGTTTCCGTTCGACAAGCTGGTCAAATTCTACAGTTTCGATCAGATCAACCAAGCGGCGGAGGACAGCGAGAAAGGCGTCACCATCAAACCGATTGTCCGATCAGCATCATGAGTACCTATATGCAGCGGACGCCAGGAGGATGATCATGACTCAGACACTGTTATCAAACGACATCAGCGCGAAGCCGGTGGCCTACGACGGATTCAACCGCATGCCCTTGGGCAAGTCATGGCGCGAGGGACGGAGCGGGCGGAGCGCGGAAGACGGCGATCCCTACACGAACGAAATTCTCGTCCGCATTCCGCTCGCCGATGAGCGGGACCTGAATGAAGCGTACGGGGCCGCCAAACACGCGCAGCCTGACTGGGCGGCGATGTTGCCCGCAGAACGTGCCACTGTGCTTCGACAAGCCGCGGCGATCATGGAGGCGCGACGGGAGGAGATCATCGGCTGGCTCATTCGTGAATCAGGCAGCACCCGCTTGAAAGCGAACGTCGAATGGGACTCGGCCCACGCCATCATGCTCGAAGCGGCTTCAGTCCCGTACCGAGTACAAGGCCGTATTCTCCCCAGCGACATCGCCGGCAAAGAAAACCGCGTGTACCGGCAGCCGGCGGGGGTCGTCGGCGTGATCAGTCCGTGGAATTTTCCGTTGCACCTCAGCAACCGCTCGGTGGCGCCGGCTCTCGCGGTCGGGAACGCCGTCGTCATCAAGCCGGCCTCGGACACTCCGGTGACGGGCGGGCTCTTGCTCGCGAAGATCTATGAAGAGGCGGGTCTTCCGCCCGGTGTCCTCAGCGTGGTGGTCGGGCCGGGGAGTGTGATCGGGGTGCCTTCGTCCTTCATGCGGTGCCGCGCGTTATTTCGTTCACCGGATCGACGCCCGTCGGGCGACACATTGCCGAACTGGCTTCCAAAAGTCCCATTCTGAAACGAGTGGCCCTTGAACTGGGAGGGAACGGACCCTGCATCATCCTCGACGATGCCGATCTCGATCTGGCCGTCAACGCGGCCGTATTCGGCAAATTCCTTCACCAGGGACAGATTTGCATGATCACAAACCGGCTGATCGTGGATGCCACAATCTATGACCTGTTCGTCGAGCGCTTCTCGGTCCGCGTCCGTCAACTGAAGATCGGCAATCCCAATGACATCGATACGGCGATTGGACCGATCATCAACAAAGCGCAGTTCCAAGGGTTGATCACCCACATTGAGAACGCCCGATCGGCCGGCGCTCGGCAAACGGCAGGCGGAGAGCCGCACGGCCTCGTGTTGCCCCCTCATGTGTTTGCCGATGTCACACCCCAGATGCAAATTGCCCAGGACGAAATGTTCGGGCCGGTGGTCTCCATTATCAAGGTCAACGGCGAAGAAGAAGCGCTCCGCGTCGCGAACGACACAGAGTACGGCTTGTCGAGCGCAGTGTTCACCAGGGATATCGAGCGCGGCGTCCGAGTCGCGCTTCAGGTGAAGGCCGGCATGGCACATGTGAACGATTCGCCCGTGAACGATTTGCCGAACTGTCCGTTCGGCGGCGAGAAGAACAGCGGGCTCGGGCGATTCGGCGGGGACTGGATCATTGATGAGCTGACAACCGATCAGTGGATCAGCGTGCAGCACACGCCTCGACCGTACCCTTTCTGAGAGCCGTCGCTGTCGGTCCCGGGCCGGACGTACAGGCCGGCCCGGGAGAATGTCTCATTACAAGTACATGCGGCGAAGGACTTCTCAGCCCTCTTGGCGGCAACCGAGGCGATTCATCGCGGAGGGTGACATGAATGACAGAGCGACGGTGACGCGGACGCAGGTAGGGATCGTGGGAGGCGGACCGGCCGGCCTGATGCTCTCGCATCTGCTCGCCAAGTCCGGCATCGACTCCATTGTGCTGGAGCAGCGCAGTTACCAGGAGATCTACGAGACCAACCGCGCCGGGATCCTCGAGCCCGGCAGTGTCCGGATGCTCATCGATACCGGCGTGTCCGATCGTGTTCTGACCGACGGCGTCCGCCATGAGGCGGTCAATTTCCGCTTCGACGGCGAGAACCACCGGCTCGACTTCGCGGAGCTCCTGGGCCAGGCCGTGTGGGTGTATCCCCAGACGGAGGTCTGGAAGGACCTCGCGGATGTCCTCGCGCGGGAGGGAGGGGACGTGCGATTTCGGACCAGAGTTACGAGCATCGCCGACGTCACGATGAAGTCTCCAAGCATTCACGTTAGGGACCACGAGGGTCGCAGCGGCCAGATTCAGTGCGAGACCGTGATCGGTGCGGACGGCTCAAAAGGCCTATGCAAGGCAATCGTGCCCAAAGAGCACAGGACGGACTACTTTCACCGGTACCCGTTCGCCTGGTTCGCGATCATGGTGCAATCGCCGCCCAGCGCCAACGAGCTGATCTATACGAACTCCGACCACGGGTTCGCCCTGATTAGCCAGCGAACTGAGTCGCTCCAGCGGCTGTACTTCCAGTGCGATCCGGACGAAGACCCGGACACCTGGAGCGACGACCGGATCTGGATGGAGCTGCGAAGCCGGATGGCGGGAACGGACGGCTTCGAGCTACAGGGCGGCCCCATCCTCGAGAAGAACGTGCTGGGTTTCAACAGCTACGTCCGAGAACCGATGCAGTACGGTCGGATGTTCCTGGCAGGAGACGCGGCCCATGTCGTGCCGCCGACCGGCGCGAAAGGCCTGAATCTCGCCTTAGCCGACGTGAAGGTCCTCCATGAGGCGCTCGAATCGTTCTTCCGGAGCGGGTCGGAGAATTTGCTCGTCGAGTACAGCAACCGGGCGCTCGAGCGAGTCTGGCGAGCGCAGAACTTCTCGTACTGGATGACCGTTATCCTGCACCACTATCCGGACATGGACGCCTTCCAGAGACGTCGGCAACGGGCCGACCTGCACGCCAGGTTCGAATCTCGGGCGGGACGGACGTTCCTGGCCCACTCCTATACCGGCTGGCCGGCCCACGGGCTGGTCGCCGCTTAGCACGGATGTTGAAAAACGCTGCTAGCTTCGTTCTCGCATGGCTCAGGGAGTCAACCTAGACACAAGACTAGGCCTCCGCCGTTAAGACACCGCCTGCTCACCATTTCACGGGCGCGCATAAACTTGGCGCTCTTTATTCATCGCGCGGTGCGCCTCGCTGTGGCCTGCGCCTACCCGTTGCCGAATCGGCAATGAGGGCGCCGGCCTTTTTGAACATCCTGCCCTGGTTTCCCGTTGTCACCGGTGATGCGCTGAGCCGATTGTGCGTACAGGCTCCGAACCTGTATTTCAACAGCGTGCTAGCCTTCGGACTGCCGTTCCTCCCCGAAGACCCGCTGGGCCACCTCGAACGCAGAGTTCGCAGCCGGCACCCCGCAGTAGATGGCGGTCTGCAGAAGTACCTCGCCAATCTCGGCGCGAGTGAGCCCGTTCCGGAGCGCCGCCCGCAGGTGAATCGCAAGCTCGGCGTAATGGCCGTTGGCCACCAATGCCGTGATGGTGATGACGCTACGGGTCTTCCGATCGAGCCCGGGCCTCGTCCAAATGTCTCCCCAAGCGTAGCGCGTGATCAGGTCCTGATAGTCTGCGGTCGTGTCGTCGGCCTCGGCCGTCGCGCGATCCACGTGGTCCTCCCCGAGGACCGCCCGGCGGACCCGCATGCCGTTCTCGTAGATCTCTTGGCTCGTGCGGTCACGCGTCTTCATGGCGTCTCCTTTCCTGTTCAGCGGATCGGAAGAAATCGACCAGCGAGGCGGCGACCGCACCGGGTTGTTCCACCGGGGCGAGGTGCGCCGCCCCAGGAATCGCTCGTGCTGCGCTTTGCCGGACCTGGGCGGCAATGAACCGTGCCTCCGTAGCGCCGACGACCGTATCGTGTTCACCGTAGAGGGCGATCGTCGGCGCTCTGATCCCCGTCAAGTCGTTGCGGAGGTCGGAGGCCGCTAGGGCCTCACAGCAGCGCGCGTAGCTCTCAGCATCCACCGTGGACAGCTCATCCAGCAAGACGTTCGCCAGTTCCGGCTGCTTCTCGAGGAAGCCCGGGGCGAACCACCGCTGTGCCGATCCCTGCCGCATGACGGCCATACCATGGACGCGCACGGTGGCAGCCCGCTCGTGCCAGGCGCTGCTGTCGCCGATCTTTGCGCCGGAGCAGATCACCCCCAGACCCCTCACCCGCCCTGCATGCTGCAGGGCGAGGTGCAGCCCCACCTGACCGCCGAGGGAGTCCCCGGCATGGAACAGCTCCCCGAATCCTGCTCGATCGGCCATCGCGATCACACCCTCGGCCAGGTCCGCGACGCTGAACGGATGGGTGGTCGCCGGAGAGCGGCCGTGTCCGGGCAGGTCCCATGCCAGCAATGTGAACTGCGATGCGAGCAGTGCGGCCGCCCGCTTCCACAACAGGACGGTTGTCCCGAGGGAAGGCCCCAGGAGCAGGGGCGGTCCCCCCGCGCGTCCGAACCGGGTGCCGACGAGCGTGGGCACCGTCATCCCTTCAGCCCATGCGCAGCGAAGTCCTCAAGCACTCGGTCGACGAGATCGTCGGCGGCACCCAGATAGTTCAGAGGGTCGAGGCTCTTGGCGAGGTGCTCGTCCGTGATCGAGGTGAGGGCGGGCTCGGCACGGAGTTGTCGCGCCAGGTTCACCCCATGATCCTGCGCAGCCGCGTCGACCAGTTCCTGGAGCCTCGCCCTCCCGATGAGGGGGCCGAATTCCAGCATGAGACGTTCGGTGACTACCAGCGGCCCGTCCCGGAGCAGATTCATCCGCATCGCGTCCGCATTAACGATCAGGCCCGAGGTGAGCTCGGCCGCCAGGTGCGCTGAGCCCCCGGCCAGGCGGAGGGCTTCCCGGACCGCCGACCATTCGGCGTGCCAAGCGCCGTCCGGCCGCTCGTCGACCGCCACCGCACACTCATGCAGCGTTGCGGCGACTGCGGGGGCGCGACGAGCGGCGGCTTTGATGAGCACGCTCAGCACGGGGTTCCGCTTCTGGGGCATGGCCGAGGAGATACCCCGTCCGCCGGCCCGAGGCTCCTGCACCTCGTCAATCTCGGGGCGTGCGAGCACGACCACATCGCACGCGATCTTGCCGAGGGCGTCGGTCAGCTGTGTGGCCGCATCGCCCACGTCGGTGACGGGCGCGCGCTGGGTGTGCCACGGAATGAGCGCAGGACGGAGCCCGAGCTGGTCGGCGATCGTCTCCCCCATGGCGATCGCGGCCGCTCGCCGTCCGAGTACCGTGAACGACGCGAGCGTGCCTCCTGCCCCGCCCCACTGGACTGGTAGGGCTGTGCGGGTCCGAATCAGCCGCCGGCCGGCTTGCACGACGCCGTGCAGCCAGCCGGCGACTTTGAGGCCAAAGGTAGTTGGGACGCTGTGTTGTGTAAGCGTCCTGGCCACCATGATGGTACGTCGGTGATGATCGGCCAGGGCGGCCAGCGCCGTGCTGATCCGCTGCACATCCTCGAGCACGAGGTCGAGGCCGCCTCGGGCGGTCACCATCAGCGCGGTGTCGAGGATGTCCTGACTGGTCGCTCCGCGATGCACCCATGCGGCCGCGTCCGGATCCCGCGTCGCGACAGCCGCTCGCAACTGCCCCACGAGGGGTATCACTGGGTTGCCGCCGGCGGTGGCATGAGCAGCGAGCTCGGCGGGATCGATCGCCAGTGACCGGGCAGTCGCGCCCGCGGAGGCCGGGACTGACTCGGGGGCGAGCTGCAGCCGGGCGTAGGCCTGGAGCAGCGCGAGCTCGACCTCGACAAGGGCCGAGACGATTGCCTGGTCCGAGGTCGCCGCCGTGATCGGCGCCCCGGCCCAGAACGGGGAGAGCAGCCCGACGTCAGCGGTTCGCAAGTCCACGCGATCGTCTTTCATAAGCCAGGAACACCGTCTCATCCTTGCCTTGCAGGTGGATGTCGTGTCGCAGGACCCGCTCGGCTTCACGGGTGGCCACCAGCGTGGCGAGACGTACTGAGCCGAGGGGAGCGAGCACTGGGTCGGCTGCCAGAAGATGGCGGTGCTCGGGCAGGTAGATACGCGTGTGCAACTTGTGCAGCAGCCCGCGAGCGAAGATCGCGACGGCGATGAAGACGGGGCCGGCCCCCTCCTTCCCCAAGCCCGGCTCGACCGTCGTGAATTGATAGTGTCCAGCCGGATCGGTCGCCGTGCGGCCGAACCCGGTGAAGGTGTACCCGTCCCTCTGCAACGAGCCTGCGACCGCGGGGAGGTGGCCGTGCTCGTCGGCCTGCCAGATCTCGATCAGGGCGTCGGGCACCGGGTCTCCCGCGCCGTCGTAGACGATCCCATGCAATCGAGTAGCGGATGGGTGGCTGCGGTCGACCAGATCCGGGCCGCCGGCATACGGCAGCGCGAAGCCGAAGAAGGGGCCCGCGGTCTGTCCGGGCGTGGGGGCGAAGGTCACGAGGCCTCCTTGCTACCCATTGGTTCCTCTGGTTCCTCGACGCGGCTCTGCCGCAGGCAGCACGATGTCCCACCGGTACCCCAGAGCCCATTGAGGCGCGCTGAGGCCGTGATCGTACCGGGCGATCAGCCGCTCCCGGGCGGCGGGGTCGACGATCGATTGATAGATGGGGTCGAGCGGGAGCAATGGGTCGTCAGGAAAGTACATCTGTGTGACGAGGCGCTGCGTCCAGGTCTCTCCGAAGATCGAGAAATGAATGTGTGCCGGCCGCCAGGCGTTTCGATGATTGTGCCAGGGATAGGCGCCGGGCTTGATGGTCTGGAACCGATAGGTTCCGTCGGCGTCGGTGAGGCACCGTCCCACCCCTGTGAAGTTCTCGTCCAGGGGCGCTGGATGCGAGTCCCCCTGGTGGACGTACCGGCCTGCGGCATTCGCCTGCCAGATCTCAATGAGCCGATGTGGGATTGGACGGCCCTCCTCGTCGAGGACGCGGCCGGCGACGATGATCCGTTCCCCCAGCGGCTCGCCGACGTGCTGCCTGGTCAAGTCGCTCTCTTCCGGGCTGACCTCGTGGGACCCGAAGATGGGCGAGGTGAGCTCGATCGTCTCGGGATCGACAAGGTGCGGCGCGTGCCAGGGATATCGCCGCACGCTGCTGCGATACGGAGCGAAGTCGAGCTCCGGGTGGTATCGTGCCTCGCCGCTGGCTCGGCGTTCCTGGCCCTGCCGGTGCCAAGCCTCGATCTCCGCCGAGATGTCGTCTTGTGTCGGCCCGAGGTTATCCATGGCTGGGGCCGGATGGTCCCGAGGCTGTGGCGTGACCGTGGCGCCTTCCCTCAGACCCGATGGCTCGCCGTCTGGCCGCATCGGCTCGTTACTCCCGTCGTCATCCCGAAGAGGTCGGACCTGGAACCCGCTCTACATACTCGTTGCCGTACCGGATGAGCATCGTCTGGGGGATGAATTGCATGTGGGGGCAGGCTGAACGCCCCTGTCAGGCCTTCCTGAGTACTGGTCCAGCCGGGGAATTGCAGACGACGTCAGCGACAGGGGCAGGCGACTTCGTAGTGCGAGGTGAGACAGCCACGATCCGGATTTGTAGCGGCCATATTCGTCCCATTGCTGATAGCGCTCTTTCTCGCCGCTGGTCAATGATAACACCCGCGATAACAGTCGCGACGCTCGACCGTGGCCGACGTCGAACGAAAAAGTCATCAGGGACGTGCTCGGCCTAGGCGATGACGCCCGCTCGTGACTGTTGCGGGCTGGGCCAAGACCCTGTCCTCCCTCTCGGAGCCATGATGAGAGAGATCCGCACGATCGGTATCGTCTCCACCGGTGTGATCGGAGCCGGCTGGACGACCTACTTCCTCTCGCGTGGCTTCGACGTGGTCGCGACAGGGCGATCGGCCGGGGCCGAGGTGAGGCTTCGCGCTCGGGTGGCAGAGCAGTGGCGAGACGTCGAGGGGATGGGTCTGGCGGAAGGCGCGTCCCAGGCTCGTCTGCGCTTCGTCTCATCGCTGCCCGACGCCATCCGGGAGGCCGATTTCATCCAGGAGAACGGGCCCGAGCGGCTCGAAACCAAGCGCGCGATGATTGCGGCGATCGACGAGGCGGCACGGCCGGACGCCATCATCGCCAGCAGCTCGTCGGGTATCCCGATCAGCGAGGTGCAGTCGAGCTGCCGGCACCCGGCGCGCGTGCTCATCGGTCATCCATTCAACCCGCCCCATCTGATCCCGCTGGTCGAGGTAGTCGGGGGAAAGGCCACCTCCGCGGAGTCCGTCGAATCCGCCATGTGGTTCTACGGGGCGATCGGCAAGCGTCCGATCCGAGTCCGCAAGGAGATCAAGGGGCATATCGCCAACCGCCTGCAAGCGGCGCTCCGGCGGGAGGCCTACGGTCTCGTGGCACACGGCGTGGCGACCGTCGCCGATATCGACGTGGCCATCGCTCATGGTCCGGGCCTGAGGTGGTCGCTGCTCGGCCCCTTCCTCGTCCAGCACCTTGCGGGAGGTCGGGGAGGAATCTCGCATCACCTTGACCATCTCGGTCCTGCGATGGACGCCTGGTGGCAGGACCTGTATCAGACACGCTTAACGGCGGAGCTGAAGGAGAGGATCGTCGCCGGGGTCACGGACATGCTCGAGGGCTTGGACGTGGAGTCCACGGCCCGCGAGGCCCGCCATGCGTTGATCGAGCTCATGCAGCTCAAGGAGCGGTCGAAGCACCTGCCGTGAGTTAGCTCCGGTCACCGGCAAAGCAGCCCAACCACGGCTTCGCTCCCTACGGTCAGTTCTTCGCACAAAGGTAGAAATGGTCGGCGTCGGACTCCTTTTTTGTTTTTTGATCGAGAGTCACATGTCTCTCTCGGGCGCGCATACGCAGTGACCGATCATCCGTCGCTGAGCGCATGTTCAGAGAGGTTGTAAAGAAACCGACGGAAATGGTGGCGTGATGAAGAGCCTTAGGAAAGCAGCGATGCTGTTCACTGTGGCATGGCTTGCGGCCATCCTTGTCGGCTGTGGGGCATTGCACACCCATCCTGGTTCGACGATCGTTCCCATTTTCTCCTTCGACAAGGTGGCCGGAAAATGGGAAGGGCTGAGCAAACACGTACCGGACATGCATAAGCATGCTTGGGTTAGGTTGAATGTTGAAGAGAACGGAACGTTTACGGTGGTGAGTAATGAAGGCCGTGCAATCTTATTGGGAGCCGGCACCCTCACGCTCATAGAAGGTCACCTTTTCGGAAAGACGTCCAGGGGAAAGGGAACCTTTACACTGCACGACAGATCCGGCAAGGGCGTATTAGTGGTTGAAGCGGCCTTGAATGACGGCAATCACTATTATGTTGAATTGACGCGGGCCGGATAGCGAACACGCGTTCTTTTGATCGGCAGGCAAGCGCTCTAATACAACACGAGAACAGGGGCCTTGCATCATGACTCCGGCCGCGGTCGCTCAAGAAGGCGGTGCACTTCATGCCCGAGTCGCGGGCGATACTGCCACTCTGACGCTCATCCTATCGGGGCGTTTAGATATGAGCACGACCGGAAGCTTGTGGCGGGAAGCTCGGGGCATACTGCAAGGATCCCACCCGATCCATGTCGTCATCGATGCATCGGGAGTGTCCTATTGTGATGGAGCGGGTGTCGCCTTGATCATCAAGCTTCGTCAACATCAAACGAGTACAGGCGGCGATCTGGCGATTCATGGGTTACAGGAGAGATTCATGCGCCTCCTCGACACCTATGGAGAGCCGGCAATAGAACCAGCGACAGGACGTCGCCGCGCATCTCTGTCGATCATCGAACAGGTGGGGCGAGCGGCACTCCAAGTTTGGCACGACGTGAAGGTCCTGCTGGAGTTTGCCGGTGAACTGGCGATGGAACTCCTCCATGCCGCTCGCCATCCGCGTTCGATTCGGTGGTCCGATGCGTGGCTCACGACAGAACAGGCCGGAGTCGATGGGCTGCCGATCATT
This sequence comes from Nitrospira sp. Nam74, assembly GCF_965152615.1. Lineage (NCBI taxonomy): Bacteria > Pseudomonadati > Nitrospirota > Nitrospiria > Nitrospirales > Nitrospiraceae > Nitrospira > Nitrospira sp. Nam74. The sequence goes on from NZ_OZ224220.1 coordinate 2,109,907, forward strand.
GCCCTGGTTGGGTTTCTCCTCGGACTGATCTTGGCCTTTGAGGCCGGGATGGCCATGCGGCGGTTTGGCGCCGAGATTTTCGTCGCTAACCTTCTCGGCATATCGATGCTCCGAGAGTTGGGGCCGCTGCTCACGGCCATTATCCTGGCAGGTCGGACCGGTTCGGCGTTCGCGGCCGAGCTCGGCACGATGAAGGTCGGGGAAGAATTTGATGCGCTGATCACCATGGGTCTCCAGCCGGTTCGATTTCTCGTCCTACCACGGGTGATGGCAGCCGTGGCCATGACGCCGCTTCTAACCGTCTTCGCGAATCTCTTCGGCTTGATCGGAGGCGCGGTCGTCATGCAGTCAATGGGATTTCCACTGGTTACCTATATCAACCAGATTCAGTCCGCCGTGCAGATGAAGGATTTTCTCCTGGGGCTGTTCAAATCCTTGGTCTACGGCGTCGTCGTGGCGGCAATTGGTTGCTTGCGTGGCTTGGAGACGACGACAGGCGCGAGTGCGGTCGGGCAGTCGACCACAAGCGCCGTGGTGAGCGGAATTATATTGATCGCCATTGTGGACGGCGTCTTTGCGGTCGTCGTGAACGCCTTGAGGCTGTAGGACTGTGACGGATACGCGGCCAAGCGAGAGGCCTATCGTTCAAGTGCAGCACCTCACGGCCGGCTACCCTGGCACGGTCGTGATCGACGACATTTCTTTCGACGTCTATCGCGGCGAAGTGTTGGTCATTGCGGGCCGCTCGGGGAGCGGGAAGAGCACATTACTGAAGCATATGATCGGCCTTTACCAACCTCTGGCCGGCCACGTTCTCATTGCCGGAAACGACATCGTCATGTCCTATGGAGAGCAACGCAGGAAGATTCTGAAAAGGATTGGCGTCGCGTACCAAAGGGGGGCCCTCTTCGGTTCCATGACCCTGTTGGAAAACGTCCGGCTGCCTTTGGATGAGTACACCGACCTCCCGCCCGATGCCATGGATTTGATCGTGCGCATGAAGCTCAAATTGGTCGGTTTGGAACCCTTCATGGAGTATATGCCGTCCGAGATCAGCGGAGGCATGCAAAAGCGCGCGGCTATCGCGCGCGCCATGGCGCTTGACCCGGAAATTCTTTTTCTGGATGAGCCGTCCGCGGGGCTCGATCCCATTACCTCCGCGGAACTCGACCAATTGATTTTGGGCCTCGTCCGCAATGTCAGGATTACGTTTGTCGTCGTCACGCATGAGTTGCCCAGTATCTATACCATTGCCGATCGCGTGATCATGTTGGACGGACAGGTCAAGAAGATCGTGGCGACCGGGCGGCCGCAGGAGCTGCGCGATAAGTCTCCCACTCCATGGGTGCGGCAATTCTTCAATCGCGAAGTCCAGTTCGGAGACTACGGGGTAAACGGATGAGCGCCAAGGCGGATTATTTCAAGATCGGGGCTTTCATCCTCTCGGCACTGGCCGTTACGGTCATCGCGATCGTGATGCTGGGTGGGGGAAAGTGGTTTAGGAAACATGTCGTATATTGGGAAAGCTATTTTGATGAATCGGTCCAGGGTCTCGCCGTGGGCGCGCCGATCAAGTATCGCGGCGTTCAGGTCGGCACGGTTGACGACATTGCCTTCGTAGGCGATGAATATGGCTCGAAGATGAACAAAGAAGATCTGTTGCGCTACGGTCGCTATGTGGTCGTCCGTGGTTCCGCGACCGACCTGGCGCCGCATCTTGCCGAGGAAGAAAAGAAGGCAGCGCGGTTGAGCAAGATCACCGCCGGTCTCCGGGTTCGGCTGGCGTCGCAAGGCGTGACCGGAGTGGTGTACCTGGAGGCGGATTATCTCGATCCAAAGGAATACCCGGTGATGGAGCCTCCCTGGAAGCCTCGGCATGAGTATGTGCCGTCCGCGCCCAGTACTGCGAGCCTGTTGGGTGCCGCCCTCCATAATATCGCCAGAACCCTGGAAAAGGCCGACATTGACAAGGTGACCCGTGATCTCGATACGCTCCTGCTCGATGCGACGACGTTAGTCAAGGAGACAAACCTGCAGCAGTTGACGAATGAGGCAGAGCACATGTTGTCTGAGTTTCAAGAGACGGCACGGCAGGCGCGGAGGCTTCTGGACAACCCGGAGTTCGGACCCATGATGTCCGATGCGGCGGCGACGGTCCTACAGACGAGGCACGTCCTGGACGACCTGTCGCAGGCCTCGAAACAGATCAAGAGCGGATCTGGAGCATTTCCCGATACCCTTAGCCGTTTGGACCGGACCGTGCAGCGAATAGACAGGATTGTTTCGAACAAAGGGCGGGACTTCGAAGAGACACTTGAGAATATGCGACTGATCTCAGAGAACCTTCGAGAATTAACCGACAATGCGAAACGCTATCCGGCCCAGGTATTCTTCGGCGAACCTCCGCCGCGTGCGGGGTCGACAAGGCGGTGAATCGTTCGAGATTGAAGGGATCGGTGATATGGACAGGCGTCGCCCTTCTTGCATTCGGCGGATGTGTCAACCTGAGTACGAACTACCCCGAAAAACACTATTATGCGCTCGAGGCGCCACGGGACGACGGCGCGTTCAGCCCAGTTTCTCACGCGCTCCTGAAGGTGCGCAAATTCCGCATCTCCCCTTCCTTCGAAGGAAAGGAATTCGTCTACCGCATCAGCGATGCACGATATGAAGCGGACTTTTACAATGAGTGGTTTGTCTCGCCGAATGCCATGCTGACGCAGCAGGTGCTGAACTGGCTGACAGAAGCCAATTTGTTTCAATATGTGATGGATTCAGCGGGCCCATTGCGTGCGACCCATAGCCTGGAAGGAAACGTGACCGCGCTGTATGGAGATTACCGTTCGACTCCATCGAAGGCGGTTCTGAGTCTGCAGGTCTTTCTCGTCCATGAGTCTTCGAGTCCCGCAGATATCCTCTTGCACCAGGAGTATCGGCAAGAAGTGGAGGTCGTGGAGAAGTCCCCCGAGGCGCTGGTCAATGGGTGGAATGCAGCTCTTCGATTGATCTTGACCGCCCTCGGCGAGGATCTCAACAGAACGCTTCGAGAAGCAGCGCAGCGCCGGTAATCGACATCAATCTCGTTCATTGCTATACCCGCTGATCATCCCCCGGAATACAACTACTCCGTGCCCGAAGTGCTGAAGAGCGCGATCTCTTTGCATTTCGCTGTCTCACAGGTTTGCTTTTCCGATCTTCACGGCCATCCGGTTGCCGGCGTTCCTATTCGTCTGAGGAAGATGAGGGCAATAGGTTTACATCGTTCCACGCCTCATGCTGATTCATCGCATAAGCAGTCGGCGTTAACCTTCGCACTTACGCAGCCATAACCGGCACGCAGAGAGCCGGTGTACGCATTGTCTAATGCTCGTTCGTGATGGACGGGATGTAAACTTCCACTGCGCACCGGCACGTGAAGAATAGCCCTCCGGATGGCGCTTCCGATGTTCCACTGGTCATCACAGAGTGATGAACGGGTGAGGACCCTGCGAGGCTCACAGAACCTTACCTGAACATCAAGCAAGGCTCTCACAGGAGAGCCAACGAAGTACCGGGGCGTAGGGTCGTTTTGCGCACGATCCGGGAGACTGAAGCGATGCACGAACCGGTGGACTATTGAGATAGAGGGCGCTGAGTGCGGCACTTTTGCAAGATCATGCGGAGGAGATGATCATGCTCGTTCTAATATTGAGTACGCTTGCAGCTGTCTCGCTGTTCACCCACACGGGACTATTCGACCATGTCGGCCGAGCTGAGGCAAAGACTATTGAAGCGGGCGAGGCCACAGCGAGCTGGAGCGGAAAAGGCGTGATCGATGAGCTCGGGGATGGTGAACGGGCCTTTAGTGGCGTGATAACCGGGACGATGTTTATTCGGCATCCGCAAGGCCAGGGACCGGCCCAGATCCATGCGGCCAAAATAGAATGCCAAACCGTGGCGCGTTTGACGCAGGATAAGAAAGAGCAACAGACCGCTCTCTGCGTGATCACGGCACACGAGGGCAAAGATACCGCGTATGGAGAAATGCGCTGCATCGGAAAGAAGGATGACTGCCAAGGTGAATATACCTTCACCTGGGGAAGCGGCGCGTTCAAGGGTATCACGGGGACGACGCCCTTCGTCGGCGGCATCAATATCGAGCGGAAAGAAGAAGGTCGGATATACGGCTATGCCGCATGGCCTCGCTTGACGTATTCGTTGCCCTAAACATTCAACGGCTTTTTAACGATCCAGGTTCGTCGCGCCGGAAGCTGTTGGATGCGAAGGGACTGGTCGGCATCGATCCCGAACCGTACCGCCGACAAAGAGAGGAGGTGAGATGTGCTCGTTTCCTCACTGCAATCGGTCAAGAGCAGAAGAGAAAGTCAGAAACGGTGGCGGACTGAATTAACAGTCTACACCGAACGGTTGTTAGCCTATCCTAGAGTTAAAGGAGGAAGTCCCATGACGACCATCAACGCGAGGCAAGCCTTCAGCCTGCTTGCAGTGTTCGGTCTTCTCTCTGCAGGGGCAGCATTCGCTCAGCGCAATCTTGAACCGGCGGGGAGTGAAGGGGGGATACCGAAGAACTATAAAACGCTTCCTGTTCCGCGTGGGCCGCTTGAATCAACGGAGAAAAACGGCATTGTGGGTAAGACGGTGAAGGACAAGCAAGGGAAGGAACTCGGCACCTTGGAAAAGGTGATTGTGGATACCGGCACCGGGAGAATCGAAGCGGGGGTGATCGGATATACGACTGCCAACAACACACTCGCTCTGCTTCCCGTCTCATGGAGGGATATGAAGATCGATCCCAAGAGCGGTGAAGTGAGCGTGATGAGGACGAGTGAAGAACTTCTTCCTGAGACGGTTAGTCGTGATACGAAGGATATCTCTCCTGACGTTCAGGCGCTCGTAAAGGATATGCAGCAGCAGATTGCTCAGGAGCCCCAACAGGAGATGAAGATAGAAGTCACGATGAAAGACAAAGAGTTTCATGTCCAAGGACACACGTTTCCCGGCGTTCTGACGTCGATCATCATTCGCAATCGGGATAACGTGACGCACGGGTTTAGCTCCAATCTCTTTAAACAAGTTCGGGTTCGGAAAGAGGGCGAGGCTGAAGAGGTAACCACGAAGCAGGGAACGAAGTCCTTCCATGTCGACCCAGGAAAGGTGGTCACGCTCTATTTCACCAAGGGCCGGGGCGGCGAAGGTGAGACCATACAATATCCATTCTGGTGCGATATCCATGGCAACATGAAGGACGAATTTCTCGTCGTCGAAACAAATGCCTTCGGAGTCTGAACCTGCTTGCAGCAGCTCATCATGAACGGTACATGACGCGAAGGTTGGAGGAGGGTCATTGGGGAGTCCGCAACAGCCAGACTCCCCATGACTGTAGTTCACCTCCATCGCGCGCCACTTTCATCCCCGCCGAGAGAAGACAGATCAGGGGGGAGAACGCCATGGCACAACGTCTGTCGGCTGAATACCCGATGATCTCGACTCCTTATGGTGATTCGAGCGGATGCCCTTGAACGGTCAGTGGCGCGGCGGACGCAACGGGCGCATCTCGGAAGATCGCCTCTCATGCCAATCGCCCAAGATGAAATGTTTGGACGGTGGTCTCTATTGATCAACTGATCAATTGGATCCAATTGGATATGCGTGCAGCATACGCCGCGCAGTCTTCGGCAGTGGGCAGATGGCGGTGGCGTACTGAGGCACGGGAGTTCAAAGGGAAGGCTCTATACCCTGCGATAGATCACACGGCGCCCATCAAACTTATGAAAGGAGACATCATGTCCACACGCCGGCAACAGGTGCTCGTACTCGCATTGATCGGAACCGTTATCATCCTTGCTCCTCAGATTTCTGCGGCGACCGAGACAGAAGGGCCGCCACGGGGTCATTTGAAAATCTCGGGTGTGGTCGTCGAAAAGGCTGGAACCCTCGCAGTAAATGGTCCGGGTGGAGCTACGTACCAGCTCAATCCGAACGTCTCCCAACGCCATGGGCATGAACCCCCCAAAGAGGGTGATGAAGTTACCATATTATTAAATACAAACAACGCGGTCATCGATCTCCACCCGAAAGGCCAGGAAGGAATACATCGTTTCGTGACGGGCAAGTTGATCTATGTCGGCAGAATGAAGCCAGAGATCAAGCTCGCGACATCAGACGGCGAGAGAGTGTTTCCAATTGAGCGCCAGGAGATTAAAACGGGTGATTTTCCAGAGGGTTCCTTGGTGACCGCAGAACTCAATGAGGCAGGTGTCCTGATCGATCTGCACCGGGCGAGCGGCAATGACAAACATTAACGGATGCAAAATGGCCACGGTATTGTCCACTCCGTTCAAACCGGCTCAAATGAGGAGAGCAAGATGAAGATTGCTTTGATTGACGCGACGGATTTTGTTGGGTCATCGATTTTGCAGGTGTGTTGAATCGTGGCCATGAGGTCACCGCCATTGTACGGCATCCAGAAAAAGTAGAACTACATGCCAGGCTGTATTCTCAGAGAAAGGTGATGTTGACCACGAAGATGAGGTGGCTCGTTTGGTGGCGCGCCATGATGTCATCATCTTGGAAATCAAGCCGGGTGTCGAGCCGGTAGATACCTCGGAGTTTCCGATGGAGTGGAAGCAGGGAGCGCTCGCCACCCGTGAAGCCTTCAACATGCTGTGTCAGGAGCTATCCCTCGAATGGTCCTACCTCTCCCTAGGCCGATCGCTTCCCGGGCCGGCGGACAGGAAGTTCCGGTTCGATATGGATCAGCTGCCGAAGGATGTCAACGGACACAGCCGCATTTTCGGGCGCGGATTGCGACACGGCGATGATCGACGAAGTAGAACCTCCGACGCATATCGGCAGCGCTTTCCGGTGGGTTGTTAAAAACTGCCTGTCGTACAACTTGCCGAAGCCGACCGTGGCATCGGATCGACATGCTGAGCATCACCGCCGCATGAACGCCAGATAGTTCGCGGGAGAAGGAGCCATCATTCATCTCTCATCGGAAAGGGCTAAACCATGGAAAAGATCATTGTGGTCGTCTTCGATACTGAGGAGAACGCCTACGACGGACGACTGGCCCTCATGCGGTTGGATGCCGAGGGCAGCATAGCCGTCCATGCCATGGCCGTGGTCACAAAGGGTTCGGATGGGGCCGTCAGTAAAAAACAACCGGACGACCTCGCGCCATTGGGAATGGTGTCGGGCGCGTTGTTGGGCAGTCTGATCGGTGTCCTTAGCGGCCCTGCCGGCTGGGCCGCCGGCGCTCTTACGGGTGGTTTTATCGGCGCCATCGCAGACCTGGAGGATTCCGGCATCAGTCCCGAGTTCGTGGACGAGATTTCGAAACTCCTCACTCCGGGTAAGACGGCACTGCTGGCTGAAGTCTATGAGCCATGGGTCACACCGATCGATACCGAAATGGAGAAACTCGGCGGCATCGTCTTGCGGAATGCCTGGGCCGAATATGTCAATGCCCGGCAGGAATTGACGATCGCTGCCAAGAAGGCCGAAATCGCGAAGCTGGAGGCGGAACGGGCGGAGGCCGGTGCAGAGCGCAAGGCAAAGCTGCAGGCCAGGATCGATGAGCTGAAAGGCAAGATGGAGAGTGCGATCAAACAGGCCAATGAAAAGGCCGAAACGGCCAAGCGGGAGCGTGATGCAAAGGTGAAAGCGCTGCAAGACAAAGCCGCCAAAGCCCAAGTTGACAAGAAGGGCAGGTATGACGAGTGGGTGGCGAATATCCGCGCCGAATACGAGGGGCGGGTCAAGAAACTGGCAAAAGCCTTCAGTTGAGGAACGGCTTTACGGTGAGCCAGGTCTCGCTCCTCAACGAGGAGACTGCAAAGGTCTGTCCTGCCGTATGGGGCCGGCGGCATGAGCCTTGATGGGCTGCAGACCCGGTTCCGATAAGCGTGAACGCCATGAGCACCCTCGCCGCCAGGCAGGTCCGTTCACCGCTGAGTCACTTTCTCACTCCATGGCTGGAGACGGTTTCTGCCGCTCGCTCGAATCGATGAGAGGGATGTGAAGGAGCATGTCGATGAAGGGAAACAAGCCCATCGTTCAGTCACCCGCTCGGGCTGAAGTAGGATTACAGCCGTCTGCTCACCTGCTTTCGGTCGATGCTGCACTCACCATCGATCCACACTGGGCGCTGATAGAAGAGGGATATTCGCCGGCGCGGGAGCATGAAATTGAATCGATCATGACGGTCGCGAATGGTTATGTGGGGACACGAGGTTCACTCGCCGAAGGCGTGGCCCTCTCGTCTCCGGCGACGTTCCTGGCCGGTGTATTCGATGCCGGGAATGAATCAGCGGCCTCCCTCGAACTGGTGACGCTGCCCGACTGGACTCAGCTTCGAATTATCGTAGAGCGAATTCCACTTTCGTTGGAAGACGGGGAAATCCTGGATCATCGACGGGTCCTCGATCTTCGTCACGGTGTTCTCGCTCGTCTATGGCGGCACCGAGATCGTACCGGCCGAGTGACGACTCTGCAATTCGTTCGTAGGGCTTCCCTCCACGACCGTCATCTCCTGCTGCAATCCGTGATCATCCGACCTGAAAATTACACCGGCGTCATCTCCATCGAGGCTTCAACTGAAGCGCCAGGCGGAAAGATACCGTGGGTTCCAAAGGCGGAGGACGAGGTCGCCATGATCCTAGGCACCACGGGAAGGGGAACGACGATCGCGACGGCGCATCGGAGCACGGTTCTCGGCGAGAAGGGAGAACGGGTGGCACGAGCGAGCGAGGTCCAGGGGGCACGACTCGTAGAACGCTGGACGTGCTCGGCGTCCATAGGCGAGGTCACCCGTTTTGCTCGGCGAGTCGCAGTCTATTCCTCACGGGATACGAAGGAGCCGACGAACGCCGCTCGGCAACAGCTGCGCGACGAGCGGAACGAAGGGATGGACGGAGCCATTCTGCGCCATACTCACGCATGGAAAGAACGCTGGCAAGATACCGGACTAACCGTAGTCGGCGACGACATGGCTCAACGCGCCCTGCGCTTTGCCGCCTACCATCTCATCAGCGTCGTGAATCCGAATGATGAGCGCACGTCCATCGGTGCGCGAGGCCTTACCGGCGCCGTGTATAAAGGGCACGTGTTCTGGGATACCGAAATTTATCTGCTGCCGTTCTACACGTTCACCGATCCGCCGGCCGCTCGAGCCCTGCTGATGTATCGCTTTCATACCTTGCCGGCTGCGCGGGATAAGGCCCGGCGGCTCGGATATCAGGGGGCGCTGTATGCGTGGGAGTCGGCCGACACCGGTGAAGACGTCACACCGGATTCGGCGGTCGCACCGGACGGTCGGGTGGTTCAGATTTTGACCGGAGCACAAGAACATCATATCAGCGCCGATATTGCCTATGCCGTGTGGCAGTATTGGCAGGCCACGGCCGACGAAGCTTTCTTGCTCAAGGCAGGAGCGGAGATCCTGATCGAGACGGCTCGGTTTTGGGCGACTCGCGGTCGCCTGGAGTCGGATGGACGGTATCGTATCCGCAAGGTCATCGGTCCCGACGAATACCACGAAACCATTGATGACAACGCCTTTACCAATGTAATGGCGCAATGGAATCTGGAACGTGCCGCCGACATCGTGGAATGGCTTCGCACGGAACGGCCTGATGAGTGGCATGGGATCGCTGATCGCTTGCAGGTCCAACCTGATGCGCCTGAGCTCTGGCGGCGAATTGCCGGAGCGATGGTGACCGGACTCGACGCGCGTACTCATCTCTTTGAACAATTCGCCGGCTTCTTTCAACTGGACGAGGTCGATCTCGATACGTATCGGGCCAGGACACTCCCCATCGATATCATTCTCGGATACGAGCGGACCCAACAATCGCAAGTGGTGAAGCAGGCAGACGTGATCGCCCTCAGCGCCTTATTGTGGGATCGCTTCCCCTATGCAGTCCATGAGGCGAACTTTCGGTACTATGAGCCGCGGACGGCTCATGGCAGTTCATTGAGCCCGTCCATACATGCGTTGGTTGCCGCGCGGCTGGGGGATACCGAATTGGCGGCGCAGTATTTTGGCCAGGCGGCAGAGATGGACTTAGCCGATCACATGGGGAATGCGGCGGGAGGGGTTCACATGGCCAACCTTGGCGGGCTGTGGCAGGCGGCCGTCTTCGGCATCGCAGGCATCAGTCTTCGGGACGATGGCCTGATCATTGACCCGCATCTTCCGACGACGTGGAATGAGTGGTCATTCCGGCTACAGTGGAGGGGTCGGAAATTAGCGATTGCGATCAATCGCCGGCCAGGGCAGGTAACCGTCGATCTTCAGACGGGCGGCCCCATGACGATCGAACTGGCCGGCGGGATGGTCATACAACTCGAGCCGGAGGGTCGTTACACTGCCAGCCGCCTGGGATCCCGCTGGGGCGAGTGGAAGGTATCGAAGGGTGAACGCCACGCTGAACACGAGGGTGAGTCGTGAACTACCAATATACATCGCTGAAGGCAGACTCTGAATCATGGAGTCTCCAGACATGGCAAGCATCGACGGTCATTGTGCCGCTTGATGGATCAGTCCAGGCGCTCGATGCGTTGCCTGTTGCGCGCGCGCTCGCGAAGGTGACCGATTCCGGCATCCGTCTCCTGCATATTCCCCCCGACAGTCTCACCACCAGGGAGATGTGTGACAAGCTGAAGCTCACGCCCGAGCACTTGTCGGGCTGTATTCTGGAGCAACAGACCGGCTACCCGGCGACGGCGATCATTCAAGAGGCGGAAAAGTGGCACAGTGGTCTGATCGTGATGTGCCCCTATACCGGGGCGAAGGCTGAAAGCGGTTTAGGGAGTACCGCATACGGTATCCTGACGAACACGCCATGCGCGATCGTCCTGGTTCCACCGGGACGGGGTCAAGGCCCTTGGTCGCTCCGACACCTGCTCCTGCCTCATGACGGCACGCCGAGAAGCGCGATCGCCATTCGCCCGATGGCGGATCTCGCCCGCCGCTCCAACGCCCGTGTGACGGTTCTCCATGTGGCGAGCGCTGCTGCCAGGCCGTCTGAGGAACCGGGAACGTTTGAGGCGCCCCGCTATCTGGATCAGCCGCAGCATGAATGGCCGGCATGGGGTCGGGAGTTTCTCCACCGTGCGTGGGCCGCAGGACAACCGCCGTCCGAGGTGACGCTGCAAACGGTGTTCTGTACCGAGGGTATCGGCGAAGCGATCATGCGGTTTGCTTCCGAGCACGAGACTGATCTCATCGCCCTGGCATGGCGCTGTCGCCTCGATCCGCAGAGAGCCTTGACCATACGGAGCATCATTCGACACGCGCGGTGTCCGGCATTGATTTACCCGGTCCGCGGACATTAAACAACGAGGGGAAGGTATTACCGTAACGTATACCGTTCGACGTCATCGAGGGAAGCAGTGACTCTACGTCTCCTGAAAGCAGTACAAAGTTGGAAGCCTTTTTCAACATCTCGCTAGAGAAGAAGGAGAATGAACCATGCCGACACAAGTCAAGATCAATGATCCGACAAAGGCAAGAGCATATTTCGAGGCGAAGATGGCGTTCACCACCGGACCCGTCGAGCTCGAACGCATGATGAAGAACAATGACGTGAACATCGTCGACGTCCGAGCCGCCGAGGATTACGCCGAAGGACACATTCCGGGCGCCGTCAATCTGCCGAAAGATCAGTGGCAAACGATGACAGGCTTGCGCAAGGACAAGACGAACGTGCTCTACTGTTATTCGATCGTGTGCCATCTCGCCGCGACCGCCGCCGTAGAATTTGCCGCGAAAGGCTATCCCGTGATGGAACTGGACGGGGGCTGGCGATGGTGGAAGGACGAGGGGTTCGAGATCGAGAAGTAATGGGCGGGACACATCCGGTTCCGGTCTGATCGGCCGCTGAAGATCGTGAGGGACTTTCTTGGACTGATGCAAGCAAGTGCTTGAGGGGCAACAAGGACGCCAGAAAGGGTTCCACATGAAAGCACTACAGATGAACCAATACGGTGGAAGGGATGTCTTGGAACTCAATCAGAATGCGACGAAGCCCGTAGCCGGCAAAGGACAGGTGCTGATCGAGGTGCATGCAGCAAGCATCAACCCGATCGATTGGAAAATCCGTGATGGGTATCTCAAAGAGCATCTGCCGCTGACGATGCCTGCGACGCTAGGCGGAGATGTTGCGGGCATCGTCGCCGAAGTCGGCGACTCCGCTTCCGGCAGCGTCGGTGAGCGCGTGTATGGCTACGCAAGCGTGGTGTCAGGAGGATCAGGTTCGTTCGCCGAATTCGCGGCAGCCGCAGTGCCGACCATCGCGCCTGCACCACAGAAGGTGAATGTGACTCAGGCCGCCGCCTTGCCGCTTGTGGGGTCCAGCGCGGTCCAGGCGGTAGAACAGCACATCAAACTTCAACGTGGCCAAAAGATTCTCATACATGGCGGCCCCGGCGGCATCGGCAGCATGGCAATCCAAATCGCGAAGTCGATCGGAGCCTATGTCGCGACCACTGCAACTGCCCAGGACCGATCGTACGTTCAGGAATTGGGCGCCGATGAAGTGATTGACTATCAAAAGGAACGCTTTGAAGAAAAGCTGACACACTTCGATGCGGTCTTTGACACAGTGGGAGGCGACACGGCCGAGAGATCGTTCAAGGTGCTCAGAAAAGGCGGCACCCTCGTGTCTATGCTTGGACAGCCGAATCCGACGCTTGCGCAAGAGCACGGGGTCACCTCTATTGGACAACAGACGCATGTCACGACGGAGGTCTTGAAGCGGCTCGCGCAACTCGTGGACAGCGGAACAATCAAGATTCACGTTGATAAGGTATTCCCGTTGGAGAAAGGCAAAGAGGGCTTCCAAGTTCTCGAAGAAGGACATGTTCGGGGCAAAGTCGTCTTGGAAGTGAAACGGGGATAACGGTTTGTAGCGGCAAGCGCTAGCCCGGATTATTCATGAATGCCGTCGCCCGCCATGGCTTCTCGCACGTGAGGTTGACACAGGCGAACTTGCGGTCTGTCGAGGAGACCGAACGAGAAAAGCCGCGCCGGGCGAGAGGATCGGCCGCTGTAGCAGGTACTCATGAATAATCCGGGCTAGGCTCATGCTGATCCGTTTGTTACGAAGGAACGCCGGCGGTACAACAGCCGGTGATGAGGAGGTTCTAGGGTTATCGCGATACCCTCGGCAGTCGCTGTGAAAGGGAGGAGACCAGCTGAGAGCTATGGCTGAGGTCGAGATCAAGGTTATAGGGCTCGGCGGCTCCCTTGCTCAACACTCGGCCAGCCTGGCGGCGCTCGCCATCGCGCTGAAGGGCGCGGAAGAAGCGGGTGCGCAGGTCGAGCTGTTCGATGTGCGCAAGCTCAACCTTCCGATGTACGACCCAGACGACAGCGAAGTGCCGGAGGCAGCTCGTCATCTTGCAGATGCGGTGGCCAGTGCGCGTGGTCTGCTCTTGAGCAGCCCGCTCTACCATGGATCGGTGAGCGGCGCGTTTAAGAACGCGCTCGACTGGCTGCAGCTCTTGAGTGACCGCGATCCTCCCTTCCTCACCCATAAGGTCGTGGGCCTCATCAGCGTAGCGGGAGGGGTGTACGGCCTGCAGGCGGTGAATACGATGGAGTTCGTCGTGCGGGCACTGCGCGGCTGGAGCGTCCCGCTGGTCATCCCGATTCCCCATGCGTGGGAAGTATTCGACGAAGAAGGCAAGGCCCGTGATGGAGGGATCGAGCGTCAGCTCCGTGCGCTGGGAGCGGAGGTCTGGCGCGCCGCGCGACAATTCGCGCTCGAAGGAGTCTGCGACTACGCGGAGGGAGAGGCTGCGCCGCAGGAAAAGCAGAACAAGAGCATGACGATCACGTAGACCTTGGGAGAAAGATACAAGAGGGGAAAATATGCCATCTAATCTGAATCCCCAGGATATAAGGGGGTTCCCGGCGCCGAGCGAAGGATTCGTGGTCACGCACCTGCTTATTGTGGCCGATCAAGACCGCTCACGGGAGTTCTATCGCAAGGTATTGGGCGCAGAAGTGATCCGCGAACGTGACCCCCTAGGGTTGCGCCTCAGCAACAGTTGGCTCATCATCAATACCGGCGGCGGTCCGACTGACGATAAGCCGGATGTCATCGCTGCGCCACCACAGAGCTCGCATGTACTCACCAGTGGTCTTAACATCCGGGTCGCCGATGTCAACGCAGTCTATCAGGAATGGAAGGCGCGCGGTGCCGAGTTCCTGACCGAACCCAAGGACCGTGGGCGTGAGATTCGCTGCTACCTACGCGACCCTGACGGGCATCTCATTGAAGTCGGGCAGTCCACCGGCATTCTCACACAGGCATAACGCCCGTCCTTCAGTCATGTCGAGGTTGGACATGATTCGGTTCCCTTTCGTCGCATATCCGGCAATCGAGGAACACGGCATGATCGGCGATCGGCGCACGGCTGCCCTCGGAATGATCTTCAAAATAGGAAAGGACCAACTCGCGGTCTGGGTCAGCAACAACGTCGACATGCGAGGCAGCGCGGCCTCGCAAGTCATGAATCTGCACCAGGCAGAGGAATTGTGGGCTGTGCCAGTATGGACCCATCCCGGGGGACTGGTCCTCTGAGCGACTGTCCAACGTGCTCGTGACAACGATGGAGTATTGGAAGCACTGGTCGGTCTTGCCTATTCGGGTCCACACATGCAAAGAGCTCGACGGTCGCTCTCTTGATCCATCTCTCAACGTTTGCCCCAACTGGTTCCGTCGTGGCTGCCCCAACGACATCGCTTCCCGAGTGCATTGGCGGCGATCTGAATTATGACTATCGCTTCGCGTGGATTCGTGATGCCTCGTTGGCGATGGCGATGATGGCGCTGCTCGGAGATACCCGATCGGCAGCCTACTTTATGGGGTGGCTTGCGCGGCGAAGTTCGTCGACGGATTCGCCCATTCAGATCATGTATCGCCTTTCGGGGGATACGGATGTGAGCCAGCATGAGCAGCAAGGGCTAAGGGGCTGGCAATCGCGGCATAACTGGTATAACGAGTATAAAGCTATAGTCCAGCGTTGCGTCCTCCATTGTAAACTGGAGGATGCGATCGCAGCGTATGTCAAACCGAAAACTTCCGGCTCACGCACACACTGCGACCCTCACCCACTGAAGAGCTAGGGTGAGCTTGACCCCTAGAGTCTCTGTGGCACCCGATGGATCAACGTCTGATTAAGCAGCCTGCTTTGACCGATGATCCTATCGATGTCCGTCCAGCAGATTGATCTCAAGTTTTCACTTCCTGGTGGACCGGACGGGCAATTTGCCCCATTCGACCGCTCTGGTAATCCAGAAACGCTTGCCGGATTTCGGCTTCGGTGTTCATCACAAAGGGTCCGTAGCCCACGATTGGTTCATTGAGCGGTTGCCCATTGAGGAAGAGGAGCCGTGTCGGCTCCAACGCTTGGATGGCAACCTGGTCACCCTCGCGCTCCAAGACGGCCAATTCCGCTTCATCCACAACCTCACCACCAGGCAGGCGGAGTCGGCCTTTCAAGACGAATAGGGCGGTGGTGTAGCCGCTTGGCACACGGAAGTCTGCATGGCGCTCCGCGTTCAACTGTACATCCCACACATTGATGGGACTGAACGTTTGCGCGGGCCCCGGCGTGCCCTCATGGTTTCCGGCGATCACGCGCACCGTACCGGCGTCGCCAGGAAGTGCCGCAGTCGGAATCTGTGCTTCTGTGAGGCCCTGATACCGTGCCGGCGCCATCTTGTCCTTCTTCGGCAAATTGACCCAGAGCTGGATCATCTCAAATGGGCCGCCGTGTGTCGCAAACTCGGCACTATGGAACTCTTCGTGCACGATGCCGGACGCCGCCGTCATCCATTGCACATCGCCCGGCCGGATGATTCCACCTCCGCCCGATGAGTCGCGATGTTCGACCTCGCCATGGTACACAATCGTGACGGTCTCGAATCCGCGGTGGGGATGCTCTCCTACTCCCAGCCGCTTCGTCGTCGGCGGAAAGCTCCTCGGTCCTGCATAGTCCAAAAGGAGAAAGGGAGACAGGTCCGCGGCGCGGTCGTTGTAGGAGAAAATACTCCGCACGGGGAAACCGTCCCCAACCCAATGCTGCTCACTACTGCGTTGCCTGAAGGATAGTTTCTTCATCATGTGAGCCCTCCCTGCGCTTGCCGGCGTGAATTATCCCTCTCATATCAAACAATAGCGGGCCTGTCATCAACCATTTGTCGCATGCAAAACCGTTCCATGAACCATAAGAGATAGTCTTAAATGAAACAAGGTCAAGGGTGAAGCAGCTCGTCAATGATTGTCCAATATTCCCCGGGTGAACACGGCTATTCCATGTACCCGGTCCGAAAAAAGTCGCCCAGACACCATATGCATTTCTATAACCGCACTCCGCGTCTTCCATCCGCTCCTGCGCAAAAAAAGATAAACTACCTTTCCAGCTGGCACGCCAATGATTGCCATTGGAATGGCTCCATTCCCAGTGGTAAGAATTCAGCACTCTACCTGACTGCCGGATCTCAATGAGAAAGTCTCGAATGAGGCTGTGCGTGCGGCGGATAAATACCGGCTGTAAGAGTCAAAGAGAGCGGGATAGGGTGGGCACTGATCCGAGTAAGATTGAAGATACTAGAGAGCGACGGTCCCCCTCGGTTTCATATTCGTCAACTCTCATTGGGCGTCATGGAAAATCACACCAAGCGTATGGCGATGTCCCGAGCGGATGCGGCTGACGCCGTGCCGAAGCGTGACCCGGTACACGCCTCGTGTGCCCTGCACCGGCCGCTGATTGACGGCAAAGACCACCGCATCGCCTTGCTGGAGCGGCACGACCTCCGGCCGAGATTGCATCCGCGGCCGCTGCTCCGTCGTCACGAACTCCCCGCCCGTGAAGTCGCGTCCGGGCTCGGACAACAGAAGGGTGAGCTGGAGCGGAAACACATGCTCACCGTACAGGTCTTGATGCAGGCAGTTGTAATCGTCCACGCCATACTGAAGCATGAGTGGAGTCGGTTTGATTTGCCCGGCTTGATGACAACGCTCGATGAACTCCGCATGCGTCGCCGGATAGCGCACCTCGATATCCATGGCCGTGTTCCAACGATTCGCGATGGGTGCGAGATACGGATACAGCGTTGTCCGGAGGCTTTCGATGAGATCGGGCAGCGGGTAATTAAAATACTTGTACTCTCCACGCCCGAAACCATGGCGCGCCATCACGACGCGGCTGCGGAAGATTTCATCCTGGGGGTACAGGGCGACCAATGTCTCGCATTCTTCCGGAGACAGCACTCGCTCACTCATCGCGCTCCCTTGTGCATCCAGCTCGTGGGATATCTGCTCCCAATCGATCGCTCTGATGCGTTCTGCCATCTTGTTCGGCGATGCGATCGGAGATGTGGTTTTGGTGAATACATTCATGTTCGTACCTCCGTTCGAGCAGCGCGCGTTTGCGGTCGAACCCCCCATCGGTATCCTGACAGCGCGTCTTCATTGCGTACCACACGGTGACATAGGAATCGCCACGGCGAAGGCAGTGGCGCAGCAGGCCCGCGCGACGCTCGCACAGACTTCGGCGAACCAATCCGATTCGCGATGTCGGTATAGCTTGTCTCGAGCCTCCCGGAATGTTCCGCAACGCTTGCCGGACACGCTCTTGAAACGCCGTGCCGCTCACGTCCAGCGACAGATCGAGTCCGCGTACCGGCGCTTCGACCAAGTCGACCACTTTAGCGATTGACTCTCTCGCAACGCGTCAGTCTTCGAGGTTTGCGCGTGCTCCGATTTGCAGCCGATCCGATCCTCTCTTTCAACCACATGCCTTTCGCCGATATGCTCATTCGGATGACGAGCGGCTTCTAAAGGGACCACATTCTAGGTTGGGAGACTGACGTAACATACGGAGACGAACCAGAATACAGATAATAAGAACAATGTAAAACGCCTTGTGCAACTACGTAACTGTCGACACCGACGATCCTCGTCACGTCGTCGACATTCTGGTATACAGAAAGGATGCTCCTAACTCTCTTGACTATGGCCGATCAAATATCGCGGCTCAGCACCACGCCGCATATCCCGACTTCGGTCCCTTCATGTTGAGTATGCCCCGCGGATCGCGGCTTTTGCACAGGCGCTATACTCCTCCGAAGCGACGGGATGGGACATCCTGGCGCTGAATCGGGCAGAAGGACGGATTCAGGCAACCGATACAACTTTCTGGCTTAGCTTCAAAGAGATATTATCATTCGAGTCCAGGGTCAGAACGATGGAAGCCGTCTCGATGTTCGGTCGATCTCTCGGGTCGGTAAAAGCGATGTGGGTATGAATGCGGGACGCATTCGTGCGTACGTAGGGAGGCTGGGCGAAGCCGCGCCCGTATCCTGAAAAGAATGCACACGCATCTTGATCGACATTCCATTTCGGCCTGGATCGGCGCGGATGAAAGGTTTACGTCCGATCGGGACGTGAGACGTGAGCGACCAGGATTTGCTGATCGTGGCCTATCTCATATTGAACGAGGCGCAAAAGGCCGCGTTGTGTCCGGCGCATTTGTCTCCGGGCACGTGGGTCCGGCTCCTCAAGCGGGTCGCCTCGATCGTCGAAGAAGGAGTCCTGGCGCTTGAATTCACGCAGGACTATTGAAAGGACAAGTAACGTCGAGGCTGATAAACGAAGATCTTCATTGAAAGGAAGGGGTACGTATGCTGAACACCGTAGTTGAAACGCCGCTCACTGAAAAGGAACTGCAGCTGATCGACGCCTACTGGAGAGCCGCCAACTACCTCTCAGTCGGCCAGATTTATCTCCTCGATAACCCGTTGCTCAAGGAGTCGCTGAGACTTGAACATATCAAGCCGCGGCTCCTGGGCCACTGGGGGACGACGCCAGGATTGAATTTTATCTATGTGCACCTCAATCGTGTGATCAAGAAATATGATCTGGACATGATCTACATCTGTGGTCCGGGCCATGGCGGCCCGGCAATTGTAGCCAATGTGTATCTCGAAGGCACCTATAGCGAAGTCTACCCCAACGTGTCGCAAGATACGGAAGGGATGAAGAGGCTGTTCCGGCAGTTTTCATTTCCAGGCGGTATCCCCAGCCATGTCGCGCCGGAGACGCCGGGTTCGATTCACGAAGGTGGAGAACTCGGGTACGCGGTGTCGCACGCATACGGGGCGGCCTTCGACAATCCGGATCTCATCGTCGCCTGTGTCGTCGGTGATGGAGAAGCCGAAACCGGCCCGCTTGCCGCATCCTGGCACTCGAACAAATTTCTCAATCCCGTTACCGACGGCGCGGTGTTGCCGATTTTGCATTTGAACGGGTACAAGATTGCCAATCCCACCGTGCTCGCGAGAATCAACCGTGACAAACTGAACAGCTTGTTCATCGGCTATGGCTACAAGCCCTATTATGTCGAAGGCTGCGATCCTGAGCTCGTGCATCCAACGATGGCGGCAACAGTGGACGCGGCCATTGCCGAGATCAAGGCCATTCAGCAAAAAGCCCGCAGCCGGCGTGATGGCGGCAACGGGTCGCTGGAGCCTCCCGAGTGGCCGATCATCATTCTGAGCACTCCCAAAGGATGGACCGGTCCCAAGGAGGTCGATGGCCATAAGGTAGAAGGGTCTTGGCGATCACACCAGGTTCCGCTGGCCGAAATGGCTTCGAAGCCCGAGCACATCAAGTTGCTTGAAGCATGGATGAAGAGCTACAAGCCAGAAGAACTCTTTGACACGAACGGCACGCTCAAGCCGGAACTGGCCGAGCTTGCCCCGAGGGGCACACGCCGAATGGGAGCCAACCCACACGCGAACGGCGGCTTGCTCCTCAGGGATCTTCGGTTCCCCGACTTCCGCAAGTATGCTGTCGAGGTCCCGACGCCCGGGACAGTGGTCGCCGAGGCCACTCGGGTGTCAGGGAGCTTTCTCCGCGATGTGATGAAGCAGAATCTGGGAAGCAAGAACTTTCGCGTGATGGCGCCCGACGAACTGACCTCGAACCGGCTTGGCGCAGTCCTCGAGGCCACCAACCGTACGTGGATGGCCGAGCGTCTGCCCGAGGACGATCACTTGGCCCCTGATGGCCATGCCATGGAAATTCTCAGCGAGCATACCTGTCAAGGTTGGTTGGAGGGCTATTTGCTCACCGGTCGCCATGGTCTATTCACGACCTATGAGGCATTCGTCCATATTGTCGATTCGATGTTCAATCAGCACGCCAAGTGGCTAAAGACGACGCACGAAATTTCCTGGCGTGCTCCGATTGCGTCCTTCAACTATTTGCTGACTTCCCATGTCTGGCGTCAAGATCACAACGGCTTTTCACATCAGGATCCCGGATTCATCGACCACGTCGTTAATAAGAAGGCGGATGTCATTCGCGTGTACCTTCCGCCTGATGCCAACACCCTGCTTTCCGTCATGGATCATTGCTTGCGAAGCCGCGACTACGTCAACGTGATCGTGGCGGGCAAGCAACCGGCCTTGCAATATCTGGACATGGACGCCGCGGTCAAGCACTGTACGGCCGGCATCGGCATTTGGCAATGGGCGAGCAACGACCAGGGGGGCGAGCCTGACGTGGTGATGGGATGCGCTGGCGATGTTCCCACGTTGGAGACACTTGCGGCTGTGCAGATCCTGCGGCAGTACGTGCCCGAATTGAAGATCCGGGTGGTCAATGTCGTGGATCTCATGAAGCTGCAGGACAAAAAGGAACATCCGCACGGCCTGCCCGACAAACACTTCGACACGTTCTTTACCACCGATAAACCCATTATCTTCGCCTACCACGGGTATCCCTGGTTGATTCATCGCCTGACATACCGCCGGACCAATCACAAGAATCTCCACGTCCGCGGCTACAAGGAAGAGGGCACGACCACGACGCCGTTCGACATGGTGTTTCTGAACGATATGGATCGTTTTCATCTTGCCGCAGATGTGATTGAGCGCGTGGGGTTAGGATCGGCCGCGGCTTACGCGAAGCAGGCGATTCGAGACAAGCGCATTGAACATCAGGAATATATCCGGCGGTACGGCGACGATATGCCGGAAATCCGTGACTGGAAATGGACGGGCGCGCAGACATGACGGGAAAACAGGCGTGATACGCCACGCCGAGTGAAGTGTGGAAGCCGACAAGAAGCTTCACGTGTCGAACAGGCCACTGCGCCGTCTTGTGAAACCGGTGGATGGCCGTTACGATGACCGCGATGTGCTATTGCGCATGGCAGGTTGTTCCTGCGCTCTTCCATCGCGGATCACCGCGCAGAGGTCCAGAAATGAGCCTTTGGAGAGATACGCTTCCGCGCCGGCTTGTCGCATGGCGCCGGAAATTTGGTGATCGTTGTATAACGATAGCCCGATTACCCGGATGTGAGGCAGCTCCGCTTTGATCTTCCTCGTAGCCTCCAACCCGTTCATTTTCGGCATGTTGACGTCCATCACGATTACATCCGGCTGAATCGCATGCGCAATGTTCACCGCCATGCACCCGTCGGACGCTTCTGCTACGACGATCATATCGATTTGTTCCTCGATGATACCGCGCAGTCCTTCGCGCATCCTCCGATGATCGTCGGCGAGGACGACGCGAATCTTCGAGGGGTCCGTCTTCGGAACCGAGTTACGACAGGGTATCATGCCGCGTGCAATCTTTATCAAAAGCTACCATGAAGTCCGGTAGGGAGCGGCTTTCGCCGCCCTTCGAAGTCTTCAGTTGTGCACCATTGCCCGTCCATGGCGCCATGAATGTCAGGCCTTTCACATCGATAGGTCTTCATCTCGTCGGCGGTCGTCGGAAAAGGTCTACTCACCCATGTCTTCCATGGCCGATTCAGCTCGAACCTCCTCAAGAGGTATGCTTTGATGCCAAAGCATGGATCCTATGCCGAGGAATGACGCTCGACTTTCGAGGAACGAAGTGATTGCTTGTTTTGGGTGGTACACAATACACCATCCATTTACGCTGCCTAGCTGCCCGCCAGCCCCCTGTCCACGAAGACATGGATACCATTCACTTTCTTGAGCGACCGAGAACCAACCTTGACTAGCAGGTTGTTGAAACAACGCTCTACTCTGACAAGAGCATCAAAAAACATGGAAGGCCGGATGACAGTCACCAGGGATAGCAGGATGTTCAAAAAGGCCTTCCAGCGCGGGCGCAGGAGCGAAGGAGCGAGGCGTACTCAGGGCAGTACGTTGAGTCCCTGAGCGACGTGAGAGCAAAGTTGGAAGCCTTTTTCAACATCCTGCTAGGGAACCGTTCTACGTCAGAGGAATAGTCATAAGGAGGCCGATCAGTGGCACAGGCTACCGTCAAATCAATCCAGGAATTCGCGGCCAGGTGCCGTTCACCCCGTCAGTTTAACCGGCTGCTCGAGGATCTGCGCTCGCTGATCCCATATCGAGGTCTCGTGTGTATTTCCTGTAACCCGGCAACACATCGAGTTGTTCAAATGGTGGATGTCGACTATCCACGTCATTATCTTGGCTGGTACCTCGCTACTGGAATGTGCCGGATAGATCCGGTCTTTCAGGAGAGCTTGCGAACGCAACAACCCCAAATCCGGTCCGATGTCATGCGTCGCTTGCCTGGTCGGCATAATGCGGAACAGGAAAAACGGATTAAGCGATTCAATCTTCAATATGAAATCGTAGGCTCAGCGGCCAACCCGGACCGGGAAGGAATCTTCTCTGTAATTCTTGATTCAGAGCAGGAGGCGAGGAGAAGTCTTCCAGCATTTGGCGAACTCCTTCCAGCACTCTTTCAAGCGCTTTCCACCTCTTATCGATACCCGGTGCTGACGGATCGTAAAAAGACCATTCTTTTGTGGCGTGCACAGGGAAAGCGTCCTAACATGATTGCTTCTGAACTCGGCATTTCTCAGCGCACGGTCAAAATGCACACGGAGGAACTCATCAGAAAGCTGTACGCCGTGGATTTGGTACACGCCGTATGGATTGCCGGTCAAATTGGGATCATCGGCTAAAAATGAAAACTTTTCTGTCGGCCTGAATTGGTTCTGTTCATCATGAAGGTCGGCTTGTCGGTGAAGGGTGCGGAGTAGCTGGCGCGGCTCACACGGTTCTTGGGGTTGCGTCGCAATACCTGCATCCTTAAGTCATCGTTTGCAGTTATCGTCCTGATACGAAACATGCCGCGTGTCCGGCTGAGCCGAAGGAAAGGCTGACCTAGGATGGCTAGTAACTATCGGACAGGAGACATGATGGCCTTCCGTACACCGATACTTGCCGTCGGGTCTGCTGAAGAGCGCTTTCATACATGGACGCCGTGGCTGGGCTCGCGCCATAGTGTTAGCTTCGGCAAGCACTACGATTCGGAGAACGCTCACCGCGGTCTGTCGCTCGTGAGCAATGACGATATTGTCGGACCCGGAACCAGGTTCATGACCCATCCACAGCGGAGGAGGTGTCGCTGTAAGATGGAAGAGGGCTTTGCATCTATACAGGATGCCGTATACCTAAAGAGAAGAGTAAGACCGAAATGACGCGCTCGCCGCCCGTTGATGCTATTGTCTTCGACCTCGATGGCGTGCTCATCGATTCCGAACCCATCTGGGATGCCGTGCGGCGTGAGCTCACGGAGGCTTGGGGTGGACACTGGCATGATTGCGCGCATCAGGAGATGATGGGGATGAGCGCTCCTGAATGGTCTCGATACATGCACGAACGCCTGGATCTTCCTCAGCCTCCTGAAGAGATCAATCAGGAAGTCGTGCGGCGCGTGGCGGAACACTACGAAAGAAATGTGCCGTTGCTGCCGAGCGCCGTGGAGTGCGTCCAGAGCCTGGCGCGTGAATGGCCGCTTGCCGTCGCGTCTTCGTCCAATCGATCCCTCATCGAGGCGGTTCTCAGAATCGCCAAATTACGGGACTGCTTTCGCGTCGTGCTATCGTCCGAGGAAGTGGTGAACGGGAAACCTCAGCCCGACGTGTACCTTGAAGCAGCACGCCGACTCGGGATCCAAGCGAGCCATTGTGCCGCAGTCGAAGACTCCGAGAACGGTATTCTGGCCGCGAAGGCGACAGGCATGCGTGTCATTGCTGTGCCAAACCCCCACTATCCTCCGAGTTCGTCAAGTCTACAAACGGTCGAAGCCGTGTTGTCGTCCTTACATGACCTCACGCCGGCTTTCATCCGCGGAGTGTTCTGACTGGCTGGTCCTGCCCTCCTCCCATTGTTTCATGAACGTGTGGTGACCATTGCTATCGCGAGAAGCGCGGAGCCTTTTGTCGACCTCCAGTGGACGGCGTTTCTTGTGCCTGCTCTGATGAAATTGGAACAGACACCACACTGTTGCTGCCGGACTCGCCAACAGACAGTAACAGTAGTTGAACGGCATGCTAGGAGTCTGTCCGAGTAATCCTTCGTTGCGAGGAAAAGGAAATGCAGATGCGAGGCCGCAGGTCCGAAAAAGCCGCAGGCGTAATCGCCGGAATACGTTGAGGATTGTTTCGGGCCGAGAACGACGCAGATGCCTGCAGATCGTTTGCCGAAGTAGAATGACATTACTCGCACAGATTCCTGGATTCGACACCGCTTGACCGCTCCGTCACGTCGGCAAGTCCATTTTGGGCCAGATGCTCTCTCTCGGCCAACTCCAACAAATGTTTAGTCGGCGACGGACCCATACCATCAGGGGAGAACGATCATGGTTATGGCAATAACGGGAGCAACCGGCCGTGTCGGTGGGCTCGTCGCCCGGCATCTGGCCGATGCGGGCGTAGAGCAGCGACTGCTGGTCAAAGACCGGGCGCGCGCCCCACAGCTTCCGGGCTCGAGAGCTATGACGTTCTTGGAGTACGGCGACCGGACTTCCTCGCTGAAGGCGCTGCAGGGGGTCGACGTGCTGTTCATGGTGTCGGCCTCGGAGAGTGCAGACCGGATCCAGCAGCATGAGACATTTGTCGACGCCGCAGCCGAGGAGGGTGTGATGCACCTCGTGTACCTCTCATTCTTGGGTGCGGCGCCCTATGTGACGTTCACGCTGGCTCGGAACCACTGGGCCACCGAGGAGCGGGTGCGCTCGACGGGAATGCGCTACACGTTTTTGCGCGACAGTATGTACTCGACTTCCTTCCAGAATTGGCTGGAGACGACGGCGTCATTCGCGGGCCCGCCGGTGACGGGCGTGTGGGCGCGGTCGCTCGGGCGGACGTGGCCCGCGTGGCCGCGACCGTGCTGCGGGATCCGGCCGCTCACCAAGACGCGACCTACCGACCTCACGGGCCGCGAGGCGCTTACGCTGGAGCAGGTGGCCCGCACCCTCACCGAGGTCACGGGCCGCCGGACGACGTATCACGAGGAGACGATCGAAGAGGCCTACGCATCGCGTGCACCGTACAATGCCCCGCAGTGGCAGCTGGACGCCTGGGTGTCAACCTACATCGCCAGCGCAAAGGGCGAACTCGCCGAAGTCAACGACACCGTCGAGTCGGTCACCGGTGTGCCGCCCATCACCTTGCGCGAGTTCCTCAAGCCACGCTGAACGACGAATAGAAACGGCATCGCCGATGGGGCAGTGCAGCAGTCCGTCCATGCCGGGCAACGAGTCACTTTTGACAGCAGACAGCTCTGCCCCTCAGGCCCGGCAGTGTACGGGCCTAAGTCGTCCGGCCGTAGAAAAGACATTGCGAGCAAACCGAGACGAACAGGGCGATAGGGGTATTAACGACAGAAGGCTGTCGCCTGGCTGACAGACAGTTGTTGACGGGCACGCTATGGTCCTTTGCTATCGATACCGCCGAATAGAGCCATTCGCAAGATCTCGAACCTACACGGCGTCCGGACTATGGGGTTCATTCTAATCCTTCTCGTATTCACTACAGGGGACAGCCTTCTGCAAGCGAGAGCCGCTCACGCCGGCGAGACACCGAGCGGTGAACGGGTGCTGCTGCCGGAAGATCGAATCGTCCGCGGAACGGTGCAGGATGTCAGATCGGGTTTCATGCAAGTCAATATCGGCGAGGTGGAACCGCTGTTTCTATCGGTTCAAGATGCGAGTGAAAGGGGAATATCATCGTTGAAGCCGGGTGAAAAACTCATGATTGTCGTGTCGGACCAAAACGAGGTCATCGACTTTCACCCGGCAGGTCAGCCCGGCTGGGACCGCGTGTTGAAGGCGCATCTTGCCCAACCACTGATCGGCGATCAGCGGTGGGCCGTCATTCGCACGGTCGAGGGCAAGCTTGAACCCTATGAAGTGACTGAAGGCGCGCGGCGGAAGGTCCTCAATATTCCGGTAGGAGTCCCGGCCATGTTCCTTGTGGATAAGGCCAACATCATCATTGATGCGACCTTCGGAAGTGAACGCGCTCTGTTGGAAACTCTGGCGCAGTGGTCGAAGGACCGGCAACGGATCATCCATTAGTGACCCGGGGTCTGGCGGAATCAAGAAGAGGACTGCCATGAGGTCATCAAGATAGTCTTGCAGAAGAATCGGGCCTGCTGTCGAAGCAAGCGAGAGCAATCCTTCATGAGGATCGTGCAACACGGAGGCAATCGTGAATATAGACGACTACAAGCGACGGTTGCAGCAACAGGAACAAGAGCTATCGACATGGATAAAACAAGCAGGGGCAAGTGCTCATGAACCGGCCGATGATGAGACCGCCGGTGGTGCAAGCGCAAGCGTCGAGAACGAACTCAAAGCGATGGAGCTCAGGCATGTCGATGCGGAGTCAACAGTACTGACCCAGGTGCGCGAAGCCCTCAAACGCATCGAGAACGGCACGTTCGGCAGATGCGTGGTAGATGGGGGACCGATCGAGGAGAAACGGCTGGAAACCATCCCGTGGACTCCGTATTGCCTGAAACATCAGCATGAACTAGAAGGGGCCAGGCCACCGCGAACGGCCACTCTATAGACACTCATCGGAACAACGAGAGAAACAGTGCTATCAGTCACTTTACTCCTTGGAAGCCCCCAGCAATCCTAATCCAAGCGAGCCTCGAATCACCGAGTGAACACTGGGGATAGTCAGTGCTCCTATTCGGCATGTCAGGGTACTCTGCGGGATCATCACCTTCTATAAATTGTTGACGAGATGCTGGTCGGGAAACGTTTTTTCAAAGGCAAGCGCTTACTGCTCATCAGCTTCTATTTCATACGCCGGCGGTTGGTTAAGCTATCGTACCACCAATCGTTGGCACGAGCGCTTACGAAACGTTGTAAGTTCCTTGGCGTTCCAGGAGTCATCCAGCCTCTTCATCAAGTGGAAGTTCTGTTCCGGGATCATAACTGCGTCATAACCGCTCCTTTCGTTCTCCTTCGTTACACAAATGTCTCCATCCATGCCATGCTCAGCCGGCCTCGGCCCGCTTCCAGGCGAGGTACGAGTTCGTCTCTTTTCCGCCGGATTTGATAGGAGCCGCCATGCTCAGGTGGAGCATGTCGCCCTCAATTTTCACAACGCGCGGCTGTGTCTGTCCCAGCCAGTTCGGGAAGAGCGATACGAACATCGAGTGTGTGAGGTGCTGCTTTTCTTCGTCCGCGTGGAAGGGGCCGGAATAGGCGATGTAGCCCAGCGCCTCCTCCTTGATCTCCTCGTCGGTGCCGCGAAACCAGTCGCCCGATGCGAAGGTAGGACGGCCGGGGCGCATGAGCTGCGCCGACATGTAGCCGTCGGGTGTATACATAATAATGCCCTGCGGCTGCTTTCCCAGCGGGGTCCGCGTCCTCGACAGCGGCTGTGGGACCGGCAATGCCGGCGTTGTTCACCAGCACATTGAGCCCGCCCAGCGCCTCGACAGAAGCGGGGACCATGCGTTCAATATCGTCACGCATCAGTGCCAATTTTAATGGCACTAACGACAGCATTGTCTACTCCACCCGATAATCACAATACCTGATAGATCCTATTTGAGAAGGCTGTTAGAGTGGCCACCAATGGGAGGTGGATTATGCAGCAACATTCTGTCCATCAGGCTCATGAGCATGCGCACGGCCCGGAGTGCGGACACAACACCATCATGCATGGCGATCATAACGACTATTTGCACGATGGTCACATGCACCATCTGCATGGCGACCATGTCGACGAGCATACGATTGACGTCGGCCCGAGTAATCCCATCGCGTGCACATCGGGCCACGCCTGCGAGGAGCACGAACGGGAGCATCGACATCATGCCCAATGTGGGCACCATGCCGTGCCTCATGGCGATCATGTCGACTACATTGTCAGTGGCCACCTTCATTATCAGCATGGCAGCCATTGTGATCATCATGGCTCGGTGACGATCCGCTAATCATTGCATGGGAACTGAGCTCTTACTTAAGAAGATTCCACGGATTCATCTGTGCATAAAGAAGGTCTAGTTTCAGGTTGCCATATTCACCTCGCACGGTGCGAGTAGTTCCGCGGGTCCGAGGCATTCTCTCCGGCGTGGCTATAACCAGGAGGGGACGTGATCAGCGACCTTACTCCATCGAAATAGATCCTCCCTCATCGGGAAACTTTCCCTCGCCATCCTTCTACGGATGGGCTCCTTGCCTGTGCTATTGCACAAAAGGATATTTCCTATAGACGCAAGGGCTGCTCTAGGCACGACGAGAGAAGCGAAGCGTGGGAGAACCTCTGATGAGGCAAGAAATTCTATACCGCCAAGGCAAGCGCTCATGCGCGGTTGGAAGGCTCTCTACCCAAGAGGGCCTTCCGATAGGTTGCACGCACTCTTCCAACGCCTGACAATCCTTTTCATCGGCCAGAAATTGCATGACACGCGCACTACTTATGTTGTGGTGCACAGGCTGCTCAGGACAATCCTCTCACGTCGTATCCTTCCTTGGCGTCGTAGCGTCGGCCGCGATCAGATGGGTGATCTTCGGCGCACCGTTTCGCAGAAAGTGATTCACGGTGGTCTGCAGTGCGAGGTCCGAGCGGGTCACACGGACATGTCCACGGAGGTGCTCCAGCCAGGAATCGGTCTGAAACGTCTCGACAAATCGGCCGGGGTGTGCCGGATCCTCGAACACTCCCCAGTCGTGAGCGCCGTCGCGAAGGCGCTCACGTGCCAATTTCCTGAGCGCGTTGAGGAATGGATCGCGGTATTCCGGCTCGATGTCATATTCCACGATGACCAGGACCGGGCCGCGATCCTGTCCGATGTCGCGCGTCATGATCGGTGTAGAACAGTCCATGGAGGGGGATAAGTCCAGCTCGGCGCCGGTCTGCAGTTTCCATCGCCACGTTAACGGTATGGCCATCAATGCCCCCGCCGCAGCGGTCACATGCGCGACAGGAAGGCCTGCGACGCTGGCCAGTTGGCCCCAAATCGCACTGCCGATCGCCATGGCACCATAGAAGACGGTGACGAACATGGCCAGTCCACGGCCGCGTACCCAGTCGGGCAAGGCGACCTGCGCCGAGACGTTGAGCGTCGATAACACCGCGATCCATGAGGCGCCGGCGATCAGGCTGGCCAGCAGGGCGAGGCCTAGATCGTGTGCCAGCGCGAACAGCGCCAAAGTAAGGGCTGTTGCAAGCGTACCGACGGCGACAAGCCGGTCGGGGCCAAGCGCCGCGTTCAAACGCCGCAAGGCAAACGCACCGCCGATCGCGCCGCCGCCGATTGCGCCGAGCAGGATCCCATAGATTTCCGGCCCGCCGGCAATCTGGCTGCGCTCAACCAGCAGCGGCAGCAATGCCCAGTACGCGCTGGCGAATAGGAAAAAGCCTGTTGTCCTCGCCAGTGTCGCACGCAGAGGGGTGTTGTACCGTGCATACCGCAGCCCTGTGCGAATAGCGTTTGTCAAATGTTCGGGTGGCAGCTGCGGTCTGTCCCGAAGCGGTTGGCGCCACCACAGAAGCGCCCCGACGACGCTGAGGTTGCTGACCGCATTGATCCAGAATGGCGCGGCAATGCCATAGACGGCAGTCAACGCACCGCCAAGCGCCGGGCCGATGGCGCGGCTGATATTGATGCCGACACTATTGGCCGCTATGGCCGGGGCGAGATCTGACATGGGGACCAGTTGCGGGACAACCGACTGCCAGGCGGGGGCGGTGATCGCGGCCCCCCGCCAACGAAGACCGTAAAAAACAACAGGCTTCCGGTGGTCACCAGCTGAAGCCAAACGAGCGCGGCAAATACTGCGGCGAAGACGGTCGTGGCCAGCTCACCGACGATGAGAAACTTGCGGCGGTCCACAATATCGACGATCGCGCCGGCCGGAAGTGCCAATAAGAACATCGGCAGGCTGCTTGCGACTTGAACCAACGAGACGATCAGGGGCGACGGATTGAGGCTGGTCATCAGCCAGCCGGATGCGGCACTGTACATCCACCAGCCGATGTTCGAGATGACAGTCGCCGTCCATATCACCGTGAACGATGTATGGCGGAACGGGCTTCCGGCAGAGCGCATCCCTTGGCTGGACGGACTCGCTGCAGGCACTCTGTCTTGGCGGCGCGTTGGCAAGGCGGCCCCCCTTCAATTTGTCGCGTAGGGCGGTCAGGCGCTCGAACCGACCCCCTCATGTATGCTCATTCTAAACCTCGGGGTCTGTGCGCGGACATTCCAGACGGCACTAAGATGATGAACTTTCCGGGAAGAAGAACCGGCGCGCACAAGCACACTTTGAAGATGAGCGTCTGAAGTATCGAATCCCTCCACCATCGCCCCGTAGAGCGCTCGGCGATGCAATCACTTCGATAAGTTGATTCGGGGGAACCGATTCGGGAATGATGGCTTGCTAGACCGATCCATTAATGCGTCCCCAGACCAAGCAATGCGGTGAGGATGAGGGCCAGGCCGGCCCATCCCTTTCAACAAGGTCAGGACACCGAGTAGAAGGGCCATAGGAACATCCGATGCACCTCGTCACCATATTTGACCGTACATTAGGGCAAGCACCCAACCTGTTATCCCACACGCTATCAAGTCTGTATGATGGCTCACTTGGTTTTCGCGCCAAGGAGGACGGGCGCCCGCTCATCATCGGCAACTTTGTCCAGACACTCGACGGAATCATTTCCTGGAAGATCCCTGGAGCGTCCGATGGAGGAGCGATCAGCGGCTTCAACGACGAAGACCGATTCATCATGGGTCTTCTTCGCTCATGTGCGGATGCGGTGATCGTAGGAGCCGGGACACTACGCGACGATACGGGACATATCTGGACGCCCGGGTTCATCTATCCGACACTCGAATTCGAATTTCTGCGTCTCCGACAACATCTCGGCAAACCCCACGGCAACCCTCTTACTGTCATTGTCAGCGGATCCGGTCGCGTCAACCTCCGGGAACGAGTGTTTTCAACCGAGGGAGTGAGGACCGTCATCCTGACTACTCACACCGGGAGCAAGCGGCTCGAGAATGACTATGGCCAAATGTTGCCACAGAACACTGAAATGCATGTTCTTCCAGGCCGGGCTGAATTGGACCCTCACGATATCACGTCGCTATTGCAGAGTGAGTACGGTGCGAAACTGATATTGAACGAAGGGGGCGCTCATTTGTTCAGCTCCTTTTTACGCGCACGCTTGGTTGATGAGCTCTTTTTGACCATAGCTCCGCAAATCGGAGGAAATGCGATGCACCGACCGCATTTTGCCGAGGAGATAAGCTTTGCTCCATCCGAGGCTCCATCCGGCCGCTTGATGACGGTGAAGCGGCCTGAACTCGGTAGCCACCTGTTCTGCCGATATCAATTCTGAAAAAAAGATCTCTCCTATCCGAAGACCTCTCCGTCTTTACGATATGGCACGAACCAAAAAATAATCGCTCGACCTCTCAAACGGCCGGTTTTCCGATCGCACCGGCAAAGTCAAAGGTTGAGGCTCACTCGGTGTCGGTCCCCTATGGATCGTGGCACAATCCTCGTGAAGGACGTACGAAGGGAACAGGTGATAAGCCCTCTGACACCGTGGCAGGTCGTTGGCCGATAGACCCGCCGTAAAGCCTGTTTTAGACTCCCTCGCTGAAAATGGTTTTGTATCTTTTACCCTACACTCGATTGTGCGCGATGGTCCTCTATCGTTGGAACACACCTTCGCGTAGCCTTTTGAGTCGCCCGCCAGTAGTGAGGCTGAGAGAAGAAAGAGAATCAGGCCGGCACCGGATGCACGGTATGAATATGGCATTGAGAGGAGGCGCAGCATGAAGGCCCACGGTATAAAGGAGCATAGCTTTCTTGATCGAGTCCGGCCGCTGACCGATCAACACGCCAGAGAACTTCAGCCGTATGGAACGATCGTCAAGCTTCCGATTGCATTGGAAGAGAGTGTCTGCAAGGCGAGCGTAGACAATCTGAATCAGCTGATCGCTGATACCATCACCCTCCGCGACCTATATAAGAAACACCATTGGCAGGTGGCCGGCGCCACGTTCTACCAACTGCATCTCCTGTACGATAAACACTACAAAGAACAGAGCGAACTCGTCGATCTCCTGGCCGAGCGAATTCAGACGCTCGGCGGGATCACCATCGCCATGGCGCACGATGTCGCGGAGACGACGATGCTTCCCCGAGTTCCGCGCGGTCGGCAGGAAGTGCCCGTGCAACTGGCCCGATTACTTCACGCGCATGAAGTCATTCTGCTCGAATCCCGAACGATGGCGAGACAGGCGGCCGAAGCCGGCGATGACGGTACCAATGATCTCCTGGTAAGCAATGTGATCCGCACGAACGAATTACAAGCGTGGTTTATCTCGGAGCATTTGGTCAACGTGCCGCTTGTGCAGGACAATGGAGCCTAAGAGTTTGTCCGAATCATGCCATGTGGCTCGCAACGAAGGATGACTCTGACAGACTCCTGCAATGTCTCGCCGTCGAGCCGCGGCACCGACCATTTCAATTCATCTACGGGCTCTCGGTCATCAGCCATGAATTGCGGGAATTCATCCTGCCGTACCATGCGGTCCAGACTGCTTGCCTTTTTGCACGTTACATAGGATGCAGCAGCCAGTTTGGCTTACTGGGACCGCGCTTCGTTGGAACCGCTTCTATGCGATAGTCCACGTCGACTTCATTGCACCGCAGGGCATGGTCGATCAAGACAACGGCCGCGAACAAAGGACACCATCATGGCAGCCATCTGTACTCATCTTGATCAAATCCGAGAAGTCATACCGAGCGCGCAAGGCTGTGAAGACTGTTTAAAGATAGGGGATACCTGGGTGCATCTTCGGCTGTGCCTCAGCTGCGGCCACGTCGGCTGTTGCGACTCGTCAAAGAACAAACACGCGACGAAACACTTTCATAACGCTGATCACCCGATTGTCCAGTCTTTCGAACCCGGCGAGGACTGGCGCTGGTGTTACGTCGATCAGTTGTTGATGCAGGGGTGATTCTTCGCTGATGGGTTGTTTCCCCTACCAGTGATCTACCTCCCTTGTGCCTGGATGTTGAATGAATGCCTATGCACTATGGGAGGCTCGGTGTCCCGTTGCGACTGTGCGAAGCCGACGATTCATCGACATGGCAGGCTGGCGCCACAGCACGATCCGACGAGGAGGATATCGTTTTCGAAACGGCCCCAGGGCTCATTAACGAAACGATAAGAACACAGTGTTTCCTTATTGCTGCATGACTGTGATCCAAGAGCTAATCATCCGACTAACTTCAACTTCGATCGGCTTCGCACATGGCCTATCAACCTATTGAGGACTACGGCATCATCGGTAACATGCGGACGGCGGCGCTCGTCGGCATAAATGGATCTATCGATTGGTTCTGTTTTCCGCATTTCGACTCACCGAGCGTTTTTGCCGCCATTTTGGATGACGACAAGGGAGGCCGGTTCGAGATCTCGCCCCATGGGACCGGAATCACCACCAAACAATTTTACTGGGTGGAAACGAATGTCCTCATCACGCGCTTCTTGTCGGCAGATGGAGTCGGGGAAATCGCTGATTTCATGCCGGCAGGACTACCCCGTGATTCGCCCTGGTCCGATCAATTGGTCCGGCGGGTAAGTGTCACACGAGGGGCCCTCGATTTTGAGATGCGATGCCACCCGGCGTTTGATTATGCACGCGCGCCGCATCGCACGACGATCACCAAACATGGAGCGAATTTTGAGTCGGCTGCCCTCAGGCTGGGACTGGCAACCGCTATCCCGCTGTCTGCCGATGATCGCGGTGTCCGCGCGAGGTTCGTCCTTCAGGAAGGGCAGACCGTGTCGTTCGTACTGGGGCGCCTCGAAGCCGGTGAGGCCTGTCCTCAAGGCCCCTCCCCAGAGGAAACGCGAGAGCTTTTCGAACGCACGGTGAACTATTGGCATCAATGGCTCTCCAAATGCACCTACACAGGCCGATGGCGGGAGGTGGTGTACCGCTCGGCGCTGACCCTGAAGTTGCTGACCTTTGAGCCGACGGGGGCCATTATTGCCGCACCGACGTGCAGCTTGCCGGAGACGCTGGGCGGGGTGCGGAATTGGGATTATCGATATACGTGGATCAGGGATGCGTCCTTCACGCTGTACGGCTTGCTCAGAATCGGATTCACCGAGGAGGCGGATCGTTTCATGGCATGGCTAGAGGCACGCGTCCTCGAAGTCAACGGCAACGGATCGTCGCAGATTGTCTATGGGATCGACGGACGCCACGAGTTGACGGAATGCATGCTCGACCATTTGGACGGCTATCGAGGATCTCGGCCCGTGCGGATCGGGAACGCCGCATATGGTCAGTTACAGTTGGACATCTATGGCGAGATGCTGGATTCCCTGTACCTGTACAATAAATATGTGATGCCTATTGGGTATGATGCCTGGGCCGGCATCCGCCGGCGTCTCGATTGGCTGTGTGACAATTGGCAACGGCCGGACGAAGGCATCTGGGAAGTGCGAAGCGGACGCCGGCACTTCGTCTATTCTAAACTGATGTGTTGGGTGGCGATGGACCGCGGTCTTCGATTGGCCGAGAAACGATCGTTTCCCGCAGATCGCGCCCGCTGGCTTCAGGTGAGGGATCAGATTTATGAGGAAATCATGGCGAAGGGATGGAGCGACGCCCGTCAGGCTTTCGTGCAGCATTACGACAGCCGGTCCTTGGATGCCTCGAATTTGATCATGCCGCTGGTTTTCTTTCTCTCTCCAAACGATCCGAGAATGCTCAAAACGCTGGAGGCCATCAACCGTTCGCCGAAGGACGGCGGGCTGGTCTCGGACGGTCTGGTGTATCGCTACGACAGCGAAACAGGGGAAGATGGCCTGCACGGACGAGAAGGCACCTTTAATATGTGCACCTTTTGGCTTGTCGAGGCGCTGACTCGGGCGGGGCGGGTTGATCGTGCGAGGCTGATGGAGGCCCGGCTGCTCTTTGAGCGTATGTTGGGGTATGCCAACCACCTGGGACTGTACGCAGAGGAAATCGGCGGCAGCGGCGAAGCGCTCGGCAACTTCCCCCAAGCGTTTACGCACGTGGCGCTCATCAGCGCCGCATTCAATCTCGATCGAGCGTATACCCAGAAGAAGTAACCGACCCACTGCTCGAGAAATGCATCGAACCGGCTTTTCCGCGCCGCCGCATGCAACCTAGTGTTCCGATCAGGACTGCATTTGCCACAGATCACGGAGGTGAACGTATGGCTGCAGATCATCCACAATACATTGAAGCCTGGCCGGAGGAGTCTCGAGAAGCCGCTCAACTCGTCATCGATGAGTACGGCAAGCCCGACGAGATCACGGAGACCCAGCTCATATGGCACAACCCAGGGCCATGGAAGCGGATGGTCGCCTCAAAGGCATTTTATCAGCACAACTTCCCGGCGCCGCATATCGATGCGGTCGAGTCGGTCATCGATTACCATGTGCCGGTAGAGAAATTTACGCCGGTCGCGGAATTCGATGGCAGCGTCGTGATCGAGCGGACCGCAGGGGAAGTGTCCGCTCGCTGTCACGACGAGGAGGCCAACTTCTTGGCGCTCAATCTCATGCATGACATTGTCACCGGGGCAAAGACGGCACAGGAGGCCAGGAACTATTACGCCAAGGAGTTCGCCGATTTCCGGCGCAAGAAGCCGACACCATACATGGAACGGCTCAGGTTTACGCCTGCGGACGGCGGCGCCGCCGATCCGGACACGCGAATGCTATCGGATGAAGATCTCAAGCAAGCCGCCAAGGAAGGGAAGGAGCGTGGCTAGCGCAGGGCGGCCACGCTGTACCATGACTGATCTTGTCCGTGCTCTCCCCGCACCAATTAGACTTCGGCAAGCACATCGAGTTGCTTGCGGTGCTTATACAGGAGCCGACTCGTCTGGGCTGGGAATGAGCAACTTCACCAGCACGTAGTTCGTGAGGAAGACGAGAAGGAATCACAACCAGGTCTTGCCGCCCGGCATTTTCATCTGTCCCGCACTCTTCGCGGGCAAGACGTATTACCGCCATTTGGAGTTCCCGTGGCGTTTTGGAATTGTTGTGGTCTCGTGTCTGCTCTCCCGCCAAGTTCATGGTTCCTCCTCTGGCGCTCGTTGCCTATTTGGTGCCGCCCTCATACACGTTCGCTCTTCACTGTCAGCTCAAATCGACTGCTCAATCCATTCGCACGGTCGAGTAGCACAGTACCGGAGCATCGCATAGCGGAGACGGGGATATCGGCGTGTATTGATATAGTGCACGCGGCCATCGGGGAATCGGGAACTGCATTCAGGATGAGCACCGGGATGGTGTTCCGAGAAGCCGCTGCCCAAAGAGCTTGTCATTGGGGTAACACTGAATTCGATATCCGATGCCGGGGACCCTGAGGACTTTCGAAGAACTGTACGCTTCCCAAACACGTATGCTAAATGTTTTTAAAGCTCAGGAAGCACTTAGGCAATGGGAGTTTGAGGGCCGTCTTCGTCAAGTACGATGGGATTACGGAGGTAGGCTGCACGAAGACCAGAGATTCAAGCCACTGCACGAATAGCTCCCGAGCCACTGCGAAACTATTGCGATGAGCCATCTGGATACGATCTTGACCACATCGCTTGCTCTCTATGCACTTGGCACGGGTGTGTTCCTCATTTTGGAGAACCGCCGCCCTCAAGCGACCTTGGCATGGATGCTCGTCTTTATCTTCGCCCCCGGAGTAGGGTTGGTGATCTATCTATTTTTCGGTCGAGATGTAAAAGCCTTCAGCAAAGAGAGTCGGCTTCTTCAGCAAGATCTTGAGGGGAATGCCCTTCCACTCCTGTCGCCCATGCTGTCACACCAGGATGCGGAAATCACCCGACTTGAGGGCGAGAGTGCCAGCCGCCGAAAGCTGATGAGACTCGTGAGGTGCAACTCCAATTCGGCGCTGACGAACCGGAATCATGTGGCGATCTTGCAAAACGCCGCCGAATTTTACCCCAGCCTCATGAGGGACATGAGGGCGGCGCGGCACTCTATTCATCTCCAGTACTTTACCTGGGGTGCGGACCCGTTCACCGAAGTCTTGAAGGACATCCTGACTGCACGGGCGAGGGCAGGCGTCAAGGTCAGGCTGCTGTATGATCCGATAGGCTCCCACGGGCATCTGAGCCGCGCCTATGTCAGAGCCATGCAAGCTGGGGGAGTCCATATGGCGGCCACCTCGCCCCTCTACCGGCTGCATACGATCGGCTACCGCAACCATCGGAAGATTACCGTCATCGACGGCGCGATAGGCTATACCGGTGGGATGAACATTGGGCAGGAGCACATAGACGGAGGGCGAGGATTCGACTCATGGCGCGATACTCAGTTGCGCATGGTCGGGGAAGGCGCGGCCCTGTTACAGGCGGTGTTCATGGTCGACTGGTACAACGCCGTTCGTGAAGACCTGTTTGCGCAGGCTTACTTCCCAAAGGAGGCGACGGAGTTGAGCAAGGGCGACGTGCCGGTTCAGATTCTCCCCTCGGGACCCGACTCGCAATGGGCGGCGATCAGGCAGCTCTACTCCTTCATGATCGTATCGGCCCAGCAGCACGTGTACATTCAGTCGCCCTTCTTTATTCCCGACGCCACGATTGCCGAAGCGCTGATGTCGGCCGCGCTCTCGGGGATCGACGTCAAACTGATGTTGAGCGCCAGGCCCTCCGGCAATAAGCTCCCTGCTTGGGCAGGCAACACATTTATGGCCGATATCGTCGCGAGCGGCGCGCGCGTCTTTCTCTATCAAAAGGGCTATCTGCACGCCAAGACGATCAGCATCGACTCCGAAATCTGCTCGATCGGCTCCGCGAATATCGACATCCGCAGCTTCAGCATTAATTACGAACTCAACGCGGTGCTCTACAGTAAGCAGCTGGCCAAAGAATTGGAGGAAGACTTTGAGCGGGACCTTGCTCATTGTACTCCATTCGATTTAGCCAGCTATCGGAAACGCAACGCCGCTGTTCGGTTCAGGGACTCGGTGGCGAGGCTGCTCTCTCCCTTGCTGTGAGTGACAGTGATCGGAAACGCTCGGCGTCGTGCCATTCCGAGAATCTGAGGTTCGAGATGCTCGCTTCTCATCCCTCATAATAGTTCTACATCACACTGTGGCATCCCTTGACATCCCGTTCCGCTTTGATCGGATAGCATGCCTCAACTTCTCGCTGTAATATCCCAAATACTATCGAGCAGCAGTGATTGAGCCGGCCGGTAGGATGCCGGCCTCCACGACAAACAGGAAAGGAGGCACCACGATGAAGGGAATCAGACTGATCATGATCATGCTGGGGATCATCGCGACAGTTCCAATGTCCGGACATGCGGTTGCCCAAGTGGCGGGATCGACGACCCTTGGTGTGGCGGCGGCGGAGATGCAGGGCATTATGAAGGGTTGGAGCGCCAAGAAACAGATTCTCGGTCAAACCCTGTACAACGAGAAGAATGAGAAGGTCGGCACGATCGATGACATCATCATCGCCCCTGACAAGGCTGTCTCCTACGCGATCGTCGGAGCCGGGGGGTTCATCGGTCTCGGGAAGCATGACGTGGCGATTCCCGTGGGACAGTTCAAGGAGGAAGGAGGCAAGTTCATCCTCCAGGGGGCCACTAAAGAGAGCATCAAGTCTATGCCGGAATTCGAATATGCAAAATCGCGATAGGCCGACGGGTGCGGCTACTGGCCATGCGAAAGCACGACAGGATGGATATGTCGTTGAGGAGCATCAGACATCGAATGCAACCGTAGCGGAAACGCGAGGGAGGTAACAGATACGAGATCTGATCATCGTCGGTTTCCATGAGAGGTATCAAGCGCGAGATGTACTGAATCAGTTGCGACGAAGGGAATTGGATTGGGTGATCGACCTCGACGATACCGTGGCGGTGAACCGCGATGCCATCAAACACATCAAGTCGGTGTCCGGCGTGAAAGATGTGATCGATGAGGTACACATCGGAAAAGTTCAACACAAGCAAGTTGAATTAGAGGAAGTGAGCGGGAGAGGGCCGGCGGATGCTTGACGCGATGAGCATGCGCAGAGGCATCGCAACTTGCATGTTGACTCTTTGCTTGGGCGCGGGCATGGGTGGGAAATGCGCTACTTTGCCGTCGCTGGAAAACCGCAGCATGTCCGTGGCCCTTGTCGACACCGGTGCCACCCAACTCGGGAGGGCGATCTCTCCGCTGGTCGACGAGCATCCTGGACACTCCGGCATTTACCCGCTGGTCGACGCGCGCGATGCGTTTGCCGCACGGGCTCTATTGGCGCAGGCCGCCGAGCGTTCTCTTGATGTGCAGTGTTACATCTGGAGAAAAGATCTGTCGGGTACCTTGCTGTTCGAGTCCCTCCGTGTCGCGGCCAATCGCGGTGTCCGTGTGAGGCTTTTGTTGGACGACAACAACACCGCCGGGCTCGACCCGACGCTCGCTGTACTCGATTCTCACCCGAACATCGAAGTTCGCCTTTTCAACCCATTGGCGATTCGCAACCCGCGCGCGCTCGGGTACGTGACAGACTTCTCTCGGGTCAATAGACGCATGCACAACAAGTCGTTTACCGCCGATAATCAAGCCACCATCATCGGAGGCCGCAATATAGGGGATGAGTACTTCGGCGCGACTGAGGTTGTCCTGTTTGTCGATCTCGACGTCCTTGCCGTGGGCCCCGTCGTACATGAGGTGTCACATGATTTTGACCGTTACTGGGCCAGCGAATCCTCATATCCCGTCGACCGCTTGTTACCACCCGCCACGTCCGCTCTCATCGTAGAACTCGCCTCGACTGCGCTGCTGGCCGAACGCCAGCCTGCATCCGTCGCGTACGTAAATGCGTTTCGCAAGTCTTCTTTTGTCCCTCAACTGGTTCAGGGGCGCTTGCCGCTGGAATGGGCCCACACCCGCATGGTCAGCGATGACCCTGCCAAAGGAATCGGCCTGGCTGCGCCTGAAGCCCTTTTGCCCAGAAGCTGAAGCTCATTATTGGCGAACCGACAACCGAGGTGGAACTGGTGTCGCCTTATTTCGTGCCCACCTCCGCGGGCGTTGACTCGTTTGTCGCTTTGACTCGACAGGACGTCAAAATCAGGGTGCTCACCAACTCGTTAGAGGCCACGGACGTGGCCACGGTTCATGCCGGCTATGCAAAGTCGCGCGTGCCGCTGCTTGAAGCCGGCATTACGCTTTACGAATTGCGCCGTTTGTCGCGGGATACCGGGGCAAATACAAGCGCCGGGCTGATGGGAAGCTCTGGTTCAAGCCTGCACGCAAAAACATTTTCGGTAGATCGTTCGCGAGTGTTCATTGGTTCGTTCAATTTCGATCCGCGGTCGGCGGAGCTGAACACCGAGATGGGCTTTGTGATCGAGAGTCCGGCACTAGCACGGCAAATCGAAGCCGCGTTCAACAGTAGCATTCCCGCTAATGCGTACGAAGTGCGCCTGGCGGACACCGGGCAGTTGTATTGGATCGAGCGTTGGGAAGGGGAGTTGGTGCGGCATGATACGGAGCCCGGCACGAGCTTTTGGCAACGTGCCGGGGTCTCGTTCATGTCGGTGTTACCGATCGAGTGGTTATTGTGATCTGAGTGCAACCGTTCAGATGCTCAGTGACCAGTTCCTGAAACCTACTATGCCTCTTTTCTCCATTCTCGATCTGGCATTTGTTTCGACAGGCCACACCCCGGCTGACGCATTGAGGCATTCGACAGACCTGGCGCAGCATGCCGAGCGCTGGGGATATCACCGGTTTTGGCTCGCCCAGCATCACAACCTGACCGGGATTGCGAGCGCGGCGACAGCGGTCGTGATCGGGTATATCGCGGGAGCGACGCGCACGATCCGCGTTGGCGCAGGCGGCATCATGCTGCCGAACCACGTGCCGTTGGTACAGCAGTTCACCAATCTCTTCCGCAGCACGCCCGGCCAGCTTCACGCACCCATCGATGACATCGAAACGTACTGGACGCCGCAGGAAAAGGCGCAGGCCTCTGCCATGCTCACGTATTCATTCGTCGGCTCGCGCCAAACCGTGCGCCACGGTTTACAGCAGTTCATCGAACAAACGTGTGTGGACGAAGTGATCGTCGTTTCGGCGATCTACGACCATCGGGGCGGCTTCACTCGTATGAAATCCTTGCAGACATCGTGTCTACCTGGCATCAAGCAGTGCATCCGACCGACACGTCCACTCGTGGCTCATGAATCGAGACGGTACACATGTGCCAGGCAGTCGGCTGCTTGTGCCTGGCCGGAACTGTTGGCGCATTGAGCGCGCGCATCGGCTCGCCTTTCTCATCGATGGTGCTGCGTATTTTGCCGCCGTGCGTTCCGCCATTGCACAGGCGAGACGCAGTGTGTTCATCCTTAGCTGGGACATCGACAGCCGAATTCGGCTCGTGCCCCAGGGCGCCAATGACGGTTATCCCGAAGCGCTCGGCGATTTTATCAGTGAAGTTGTCAGGCGGGAGCCCGACCTGCACGTGTACGTGCTCTCGTGGGACTTCGCGATGGTGTTTGCGATGGACCGCGAATGGATACCGCTTTACAAACTCGGCTGGCGCACGCACTCGCGCCCCCGACTGAGCTTTCGCCTCGACGACCGACATCCGGTCGGCGGTTCGCACCACCAGAAGGTTGTCGTCGTCGATGATGCGGTTGCGTTCGTCGGCGGACTCGATCTTACGCACGGCCGCTGGGATACACCTGAGCATCGCCGCGATGAGCCGCACCGACGCGATGCGCAAGGCATGCCGTCCCGGCCGTACCACGACGTGCGGGCGATCGTGGACGGGGCTGCGGCCCGCGCGCTCGGCGAACTCTGCCGCGATCGCTGGCACCGCGTGACCAGCCAACGAACACCTCCTGTCGATCAAGCGCCGGCTCACGATCCGTGGCCGCGCCTGCTCGTACCGGACATCACCGGCGTCGATGTCGCGATCGCGTGCACCGATCCCGGCTTCGTGACCGGGCGGCGCGTTGAAGAGATTCGCCACCTGTACGTCGACGCGATCTCATCGGCGACACGTTCGTTGTATCTTGAAAATCAATATTTCAGCTCGAGCGTCGTCGGGGCTGCGCTTGCGGCGCGTCTGCGTGCGGCCGACGGCCCCGAGGTGGTCGTCGTCTCCCGGTTGACGGAGGAAGGTTGGCTCGAAGAGCACACGATGGGAGTGCTGCGCGCGCTCCTGCACAAACGACTCCAAGACGCTGATGCGCATGGTCGTTACCGTCTGCTGTACCCGTATGTGCCGAATCCCCAGAAACCGAATCTGCTGAACGTGCACAGCAAGGTGCTCATCATGGATGATGAGCTGTGCAGCGTGAGTTCCGCCAACTTCAATAATCGCTCGATGGGATTCGACACCGAGTGCAATATCGTGATCGAAGCACGCGGCGAGGAGCGGACGAGGCGCGTGATTGCGGGTCTGCGCAACCGGTTGCTCGCGGAGCATCTGGGGACCAAGCCCGAGGAAGTTGCAGCGGAAATGATGCTCCGGAGCGGCAGCCTCATTCGGACGATCGATGCGCTGAGGCGTCCAGGCCGCACGCTTGAGCCGATCAACCCGGCGGTCTCTTCGGACATCGATCGTCTCGTGACCGCCGGCGCCCTCGTTGATCCGGAACGGCCCGCCGATCCCGAAGTGCTGGTCAAGGAATTCGTACCGCCGGACTTGAACAGACCCATAGCCGGCCGTATGGCACGCTTCGCCGCCGAATTGCTCGTGGTCGCTGCCGTGGCGGCGGTCTGGCGCTGGACGCCATGGCGAGACTGGATCTCGCCGCAATCGGTCGTCAGCGTCGCGGATTCGCCTTTGGCGGTTCTCGTCGTTCTCGCCGTCTACGTCGTGGCGGGGTTAATGGTCATTCCCATTACGATACTCGTCATCCTGACCGGCCTCATCTTCAGTCCGGCTCTCGGCAGCGTGTACGCTCTCAGCGGGGCATTGCTCAGCGCGGCCGTCACGTACTGGGCAGGCCGACGCCTGGGGCGTCACACGGTGCGTCGGCTCGCCGGAGCCCGGCTGAATCGCATCACACGCAGGCTTGCGAGGAAAGGCATGCTGGCTGTCGCGCTCACACGGCTGCTGCCGATCACGCCCTTCTCGATAGTCAATGCCGTCGCCGGCGCGTCGTACATCCGTCTGCGCGATTTCCTGCTCGGCACGGCGATAGGAGTGGCCCCTATGATCGCGCTGGCCGTCACGTTCGTGGCTTGCGTGAGGGCGGCGCTCGTCTATCCTGGTCCCGATACGTATGCCGAACTGGGGGCAGTCTCGGCGCTCGTCGCCTTCGCAGCCCTGTTCGTATGGCGTCGATTCGGGGCCGGCAATTGAACAACGCAGGTAGCGCGACGGGGCAAGATCGCGCTTGAAGTCAAATGATATTGTCAAACGATATTGAAGGATGCCGGCATTGTCGCGCGGCAAGCGTTACCGCCGTTTCAGCTATCCCACAAGATTCAGGACGCTCTCATCTCCGAGGCAACGTTCCTGATGATTCTCCTCTTTAGGCAGTCAAACGAGGTACGAGCACACGGCAGGCCTTTCATAAGAGGGCGAAGCCGCATCGCATGATTATCGCTCGCTGATACGACGATCACTTCGTCGCTCGTGCCACCGTTACCCACGATGGTGGATCCGGAAGAACTCGCCGATTGTGT
Organism: Nitrospira sp. Nam74; assembly: GCF_965152615.1. NCBI lineage: Bacteria > Pseudomonadati > Nitrospirota > Nitrospiria > Nitrospirales > Nitrospiraceae > Nitrospira > Nitrospira sp. Nam74. The sequence continues at coordinate 2,153,918 of NZ_OZ224220.1, forward strand.
CAGTGACGTGTTTTGAGCCAGTCCGGATCCGATCACGGCGGGCCCGTGAATCGTGCACTGTGCAGATGGCAGTCCATCGCATCTTAATAGGCAAAGGTTAAGACATACCGGTGATCTTGTCATGAGCGTTTCGACATTGCTCTCACCGTTTCTTGACATCTCATTTACCGTTTGCCGGATATCGTCTCCTCGACCTCTGACGATAATAAGCTCATGGACACCGAAGCACCAGGGGATGAAGTGCTCGTCATCCGGTCCGTCGCAAATAGAAGAGACTCGATCGACGGTCGATCGCACACCATCTTGAGAAGCGCCACGCGGCCGATACGGCATCGCTGCGTTTGGGGTTTCGAACGTCATGAGCATTCGACCTTGCGCCTTTCTTGACAGTCGTGGCTATCGATTGTGCCCTCTCTTTATCATATTCCTCTGCATAGGGGCGCTCCTGTGCGAACGAGCGGCCAAGGCAGAAGACAGGGATGACTGTCGCTTCATCTGCACGCCGTTACTCAGCGTGTTTCCCTCCGTCGTTCTCCAGGAGTTGTTTGTCCAACCGAGAGTGCGCTCGCTCATCACCGGCATGGAGCAAACCCTGAATCCCACCGCGCATTTTGGGACGATCTTCAACCTTCAAGTCCCGACCACGCTGCCACGGGTCAGTCTAGTCGGAAGAGTGGTCATTGTGTCCTTTGCAGACTCGGACACGAACCCCTTTACGGGCTATACAGCCAAAGATCTGGGGATCCAGTCGATTGACGAGAACGCACCGATCCTGGAGTACGGCGTCGGGCTGGACCTATTGAATAAACAGGAAACGAAGCAGTGGTTGGATCTCCAACTGAATATCCTGGCGCTCTTCGCTCCGGCATTTCAGCCGGGCGATTCGCGAGCGTACCACCACCAATTCGGTCCGGATCTCCTGGCGACATTCCACATCTTTCACTGGTTGCCCAAGGATAATTGGTTTAGAAACGTGAACTTTTATATGTTGCTCAAGTATCAGGCGACCGGATTGCCTCGGGCCGGTGATGTGGTGCCTAAGGACCAGTTGCTCTGGCTGAACAACGCCAGTCCTCTCGAACTCTGGATCGGCTTCGGGTTTCCGATCGCACCGTTATTTCCTCCCTAATGCAGGCCGGTTCCGTGCAAGTGGCGAGTCACCGTTCTGTCCACAATTCCGTAAACAGGAGGTGTCCCCATGCTCTTCTCCAGACGGCAATTCTTAAAGTTATCAGCCGGCACGGCGGCGGCCGCGGCGATGGCCGATGAAAGTCTGACGCTCGCGGCCGAGCGGGAGCGGGAAGGAGGCGAGGGTGCGCTCAACCGCGAGGGCGCATGGGCTCAGCAGGCCGAAGCTAACATCCCGGAGCGGCGACGGAAGGAGGCAACGGAACGCGGATTGGCGCATGGGCTGGAAGCGGCCCCATCGATTCGGGATCGCACCATCTCGACGTTCGCGCGCGGGGAATTGCCCTATTTCGCAGGCGAGAAAGGGACATTCCTCAAGTGTCCGTTCATGGACGACGTCCACCACGTCGGAGACGCCGAAGTCGTCATTTTGGGCGTCCCGCTCGACACCGGCACCACCTATCGACCCGGTGCGCGGTTCGGCCCCAGGGGCATTCGCCGGGCGACGAACGTGCTGACAACCTATGACTATGAATTGGGCGTGGATGTACGGGAACAGCTCAATGTAGTGGACATCGGGGATGTCTTCACGATTCCGGGGAACCTGGAGAAATCGTTCGATCAGATCAGCCGGGCTATGGATCACGTGGTCAAAGCCGGGGCGTTTCCGGTCGTGTTGGGAGGCGATCACTGCATCGGCTATCCGACCATTCGTGGGCTCGCACCCCACGTGTCGGGGAATGTTGGCATCATCCACTTCGACCGGCATAGCGATATGTCGGAATATGACCTGGACGAACGGATGCACACGACCCCCTTCTTTCATGCCACCAACATCCCGAATGCTCCTCCTGTCAATCTCGTGCAGATCGGGATCGGAGGCTGGCAAGGCTTTCGAGCCGGAGTCAATGTCAGCCGCAAGCGCCGTGCGACGGTCATCACTGTGGGGGATGTCGCGCGCGTGGGCATCGAGAAGATCGCCGAGATGGCGCTCGAGATCGCGTGGAGAGGGGCGAAAGCCGTGTATCTGTCCTTCGATATCGATGTCATTGACCCCGGATTTGCGCCCGGCACCGGCTTTCCTGGCCCCGGCGGCTTGTTGCCGCGAGAGGCGCTGGGATTGGTTCAACTCATCTCTCAGCCGGGCCTGGCCGGCATGGAGATCGTGGAATGCTCTCCACCGTATGATTGGGCCGAGCAGACCACATTAATCTCGGCGAACGTGGTCCTCGACTGCCTGGGCGTGCAGATCCGTTCGGGCAAGCTCGGCAAGAAGCCTTCGACGACCAAGCGGGAGGCATGGGGGCCTTATTCAAATAAAACGTGATCGCGAAGGCCGGAGAGCGCTCACCAGATGAACGCGATTCTCCTCGAGGAACAGGAGAAACAGAATAGCCGATCGCGATCGGGCCGGAGTCATCAAGTGCGAACGCTCCTTAAAGAAAGGGTAGCTGCAAGGAATCGATCTTCTGATATCGGTGATAGCGCAGAGCCTGTCTACTATTCAGGTAGAGCTCGGGATCCGTCGATTGACGAGAACGCACCGATCCTCGAGTAGGCTTCGCGCTGGACCAGTTGAAGAAGAGGAGACGAAGCAGTGGTTGGGTCTCCAACTGAATATCCTGACGCCCTTCGCTCTGGCCTTTCGACCGGGCGACCCGCGGGCGTAGAGGCACCAGTTAGGACCGGATCTCTTGGCGACAGTCCACATCTTCCACTGATTGCCGATGGACAATTGTTTCAGAAACGTGACCCTTTATTTATTGCTCAAGTATCACGCGACCGGATTGCCTCGGGCCGGCGACGTGATGCCCAAGGACCAGTTGCTCTGGCTCAGCAATGCCGGTCCTCTCGAACTCTGGATGGGCTTCGGGATTCCGATCGTTATTTCCTCCTTACCGCCTGGGCGCCACATCAAGTTCCAGTTACATACAGTTCGTTAACCAAGGAGGTGCACCATGCTTTTCTCACGACGACAGTTCTTAAAGCTATCAGCCGGCACGGCGGCGGCCGCAGCCATGGCCGATGAAAGTCTTACGCTCGCGGCGCAGCGGGAGCGGGAAGGGGGCGAGCGGGCGGTCAACCGTGAGGGTGCATGGGCTCAGCAGGCCGAAGCCGATATCCCCGAGCGGCGATTCAAGGAGGAAACGGAACGCGGGTTGGCGCAAGGACTGGAAGCTGCCCAGTCGATTCGGGATCGCACCATCTCGACCTTCGTGCGCGGGGAATTGCCGCATTTCGCGGGCGAGAAAGGGACGTTCCTCAAGTGTCCCTTCATGGAAGACGTGCACCACGTCGGAGACTCCGAGGTTGCCATTTTCGGCGTCCCGCTCGACACCGGCGCCACCTATCGACCCGGCACGCGGTTCGGCCCCAGAGGCATTCGCCGCGCGACAAATGTGTTTACACCGTATTCCTATGATCAAGGTGTGGATTTACGTGAGCAGCTCAATGTGGTGGACATCGGCGATGTCTTCACGATTCCGGGGAACCTCGAGAAATCGTTCGATCAGATCAGCCGGGCCATGGATCACGTGGTCAAAGCCGGGGCGTTTCCAGTCGTGTTGGGAGGCGATCACTCCATCGGCTATCCGACCATACGCGGTCTCGCGCCGCACATGTCCGGAAATGTCGGCATCGTTCACTTCGATCGGCATGTCGATACACAAGAATACGACCTCGACGAACGGATGCACACGACTCCGTTTTTTCACGCCACCAATATTCCGAATGCCCCCGCGGTCAATCTCGTCCAGATCGGGATCGGAGGGTGGCAGGCGCCCCGACCCGGCGTCAAGGTCGGCCGGAAGCGCGGCACGACGATTATCACCGTGGGGGACGTTGAGCGTGTCGGCATCGAGAAGATTGCGGAGATGGCATTGGAGATTGCATGGAAGGGCGCCAAGGCCGTGTATCTGTCCTTCGATATTGATGTTGTGGACTCGTGCTTTATCCCCGGCACGGGTTGGCCAGAGCCGGGCGGTTTGCTCCCGCGAGAGGCGCTCGGACTGGTCCGGCTCATCTCTCAGCCGGGCCTCGCCGGCATGGAGATCGTGGAATGCTCTCCTCCGTATGATTGGGCCGAGCAGACATCGCTAGTCTCGGCGCGCGTGATTCTCGACTCCCTTGCCTCGCAGTTACGCGCCGGCAAGCTCGGCAAAAAGCCTTCGACGACCAAGCGGGAGGCGTGGGGGCCTTATCCGAGTAAGATGTGACGGCCAAGGCCGGAGAGCGGTCACAATCGAACCACCGATTATTTGTCGGAAGAACACGAGAAACAGAGTTTCTGACCGCGATCCGGCCGGAGTCCTCGCAAGGTGAGAGCTGTGCTGCGATGTCGACCGTGAAAGAGGCGTAAGGCACGCCCCGGATGTGCGGACTGTTGATGTGGTGATCTTTGTCTCCGGCGGGCGTCGTCACTCTGAGGGCGACTGTATCGACTTCTCATCAGCGGTCTCGAGCCGAACAGCTGGCATCCGAAGTAGAAGGCGTCACCGCTGTCGTCAACGAGATCGTGGTGTCGAACGTCAGACCGTGAGACCATATTGGCCCATTCGGAAAGGTGAGAGAGGGCCATGGCGTGTTCATCGTGTAAAACAAGGACATTGTCGACAACCTGCCGGTCAACGCATGTTCCCGATACGCTATCGATCGAGGGTCCTTTTGATTGTGCTTTTGAGCCTCGCGGCGGCACTCGAAGCCAGGAGCCAAGAATTACTTCGTGAGGAGGAGAAGAATGGCAACTCCAAAGTCAAATACAATCTCGGCCTGTACGAACCGGCTTACGGAATCTATGACGAAATCCTGCAGCGAACGGAACCCGGGCCGGAGTCGCTGCGCGAGGTGCTGAGGCTCCCGACATGGCTCATTGTGGGCGGACAGCAGCGCACCCGGTATGAAACCCTCAACGGACGCTGGCGGGCGGGCGAACAGGGGTCCGACCAGCAGGTGGCGCTGCGGACGAGGCTCTTCTTTGCCGTCAAGGATATCTTCGATCCGGTGCGGTTCACCTTCGAGCTGCAAGACTCGCGGGCGATCTTAACCGATACCGGCTCGTTTACGAGTGACGCCGTCAACAAGACCGATATCCAGCAACTCCACCTCGATCTCGTCTCCACCAATTTTTTGGGAACCGGACAACCTACCATCCTCAGCATTGGACGCATCAACATGGACATCGGCCGCCGCCGATGGGTGGCGAGGAATACGTTCCGGAATACCACCCAAGCCTTTGATGGCGTGCACTGGCGATTGGGCGACGAGAAGCGATGGCATGTCAGAGCCTTCTTGGTCGAGCCGGTTGACATTCTGCCGGAACGATTGGATAAGGCGGCACCGGCGCAACGCAATACCCTATGGGGTCTCTATGTAGAATCACGCCGGCTGCCGTGGTTCCATACGGCCTTCCAGTACTTCGGCCATCGCAGCGCTGGCCCTCACCGAGATTTCGACATGCTCGGTCTGCGGCTGTTTCGCCCCGGCGAGGCGGGCACGTTTCAATACGAGATCGAGTCATCGTACCAATTCGGGGATATCAGTTCGGCCGCGAAGTTTGCCTATTTTCAACATGGTGAAATCGGGTACACCTTCGAGGCGACGTGGACGCCGCAAGTGTTGGTGCGATTCGATTACGCCTCCAATGGCTTCGATACATTGTACGGGGCGCGCGCGTTCGAATTGATTCCGACCGGCATTTTCGGCCCCTTCGAACGCAGCAATATCGTCTCACCCGGCTACCGAATCATGGTCACGCCGACGGAGCGCATGAGCCTCTTTGTGCAGCATCGCGCGTGGTGGCTGGCCAATGACGAGGGACCATGGGTCGGCACCGGCCTTCAGGATCCAACCGGCCGATCAGGCCGTTTCCTCGGACAGACGGTAGAATTGCGCGCCCGTTGGGGTTTGATTGAAAACGTCTATATGCAGGCCGGCTATGTTCACTTTGCATACGGGTCCTATCCGAGACAGGTTCCGGGCGGGCCAACTCAGGATCATGCCGACTATGCTTACGTGCAGGCCGAGCTTATGTTCTGATGAACACCCCATGCTCTCTTTGCCTGCCGGCATGAGATCGCAAGGAGCATCCACGAGAAGGACTTTCGCTTCGGGTCTTAGACAAATAAAGGAGATTAGCCATGCGTACAATTCTATGCCTGGCGCTTATGGTGATAGGTTCGCTTTTCGCTCAGTGGGAGCGGGCCGAAGCTCGAGACGCGCGGCCGAACATTCTCGTGATCGTGACGGACGACATGGGCTTCTCCGACTGGGGTGCGTTCGGGGGCGAGATCCACACGCCGAACCTCGACCGGCTTGCGGCCGAGGGAGTCAGAATCACGAATTTTTACACGGCGCCGACCTGCTCGCCCACGCGCGCCATGCTGCTGACCGGCATCGATCACCATCTGGTGGGATTAGGCACGATGGGAGAAATATTGCAGCCTAACCAAAAGGGCAAGCCCGGCTACGAGGGTTACCTGAACGATCGAGCGGTCACGCTGCCCGAGCTTCTTATCGATGCCGGCTATGCCACCATGATGTCGGGAAAATGGCATCTGGGCGAGGCCATCGAGCAGGATCCCTCCCGGAGGGGCTTTGCACACGCCTTTACGATGCTGGAAGGCGGCGCCAGCCACTTTGCAGATGAGTGGATGCTCTATCGCGACTACACGCCGGTCTATCGAGAGGACGGTCGGCGGATTCATCTGCCCGTGGGATTTTATTCCTCTGATTTCTATACGAGCAAGATAAGGGAGTGGCTCAAAGCGAAACAGGACAACCGTCCATTTTTCGCCTATCTTGCCTTTACTGCTCCGCATGATCCCCTCCACATTCCCGATGATCGATTGGGAGACTATGCGGGGGTCTACAACGCCGGCTACGATGTGTTAGCACGCGCCCGCTTAGCCCGGATGAAAGCGCTTGGTATCGTCCGAGACGACGTTGTCCCGTCTCCGCGCCCTTCTTTCATTCCCGCCTGGGACGCGCTCACCTCGCAACAGCAGGCGATTTCCTCCCGGGCCATGGAAATCTATGCCTCGATGATCAAGACGGTCGACGACAATGTCGGACGCCTCGTTGAGACCTTAAGAGAGCTGGATGTCTACGACAACACGCTCATTATCGCGTTTTCGGACAATGGCGCAAACGGACATGCCATGACGGATTATGTGGACACAGACGCAGCCTGGCTTGAACGGAATTCCGACAATCGGTTTGACAACCTCGGGAGGCGTGCATCACGGGTCTCCGTAGGGCCAGGCTGGGCACTCGCCGGCATGGCGCCCTTTCGGATGTTCAAGGGCTATGTCAGTGAGGGTGGCATGCGTTCGCCGCTGATCGTGAAGGGTCCGGGCGTGGCACGTAACGGTGAGATCAGCCACACGGTGGCCGATGTCCGCGATATCATGCCGACCGTCCTAGATTACGCCGGTGTTCCGCATGCCGGCACGTATAAGGGACGCGAGGTCCTTCCCATGCAGGGCCGATCAATGGCGTCTTTTCTGGAAGCGAAAGTACAGACGGTGCATGACCCAGATCACGTGTTCGGCTTCGAGCTATTCGGATGGCGCGGGGTTCGCCAAGGTCCCTGGAAGGCCACGTGGATTGGGCCGCCTGTCGGTCCTTCGGACTGGCAACTGTTCAATCTGGATCAGGACCCAGGAGAAACACGGGATCTTGCACACGAGCAGCCGGATCGACTGATGAAGCTCACGGCTCTTTGGAAGAAGTATGCGGACGAGGTGGGACTCGTGCTCCCTGAAAAACCATCATTCACGGCGCGTTAGCCCGCATCACACGAGAGGGTGATAATCCTAACGATGGCCTCAGGTATGAGCGGGGTTAGAGTAGAACACAATGCCGGCTTTAACCCTGTTCGCGATTCTCGAGCAGTAATGCCTAATCAACGAGTCCACATCGCCCTTTTCCATCAGTCGACATTCCATTCAGCTTTCGCCCGATACTGATAGATCAAACTCTCTCTTCATAATCAATTCCGACGTGACTTTCGTGACTTTGCTGGAGTCCCGGTTTCGGTAAAAGTTCGGGTGCTGGTGCATGCAAGGGGAGACAGTTCCATCTCCACACAGAACTCTGTGATGCCGATGATCGACGAGAGTCAACGGCGAACTCCTATCCGAAAACGATCCACTGCGAAGCTCGAATCCACAATGCCAATAGACGCACGAGCGTCGAAATAAGGAGTCCGTATGGAGATCACACTCAAGCCGATCAATGAGCAGGTGGTCGTGATCACGGGTGCATCGAGCGGCATCGGGCGTGAGACCGCGCTACAGTTCGCTGCACGTGGAGCAAAGGTCGTCGCCGCGGCGAACGGGGAAGCGGCGCTGCAGTCGTTGGTCCGTCAAATCGAGCAACTCGGCGGCGAAGCCCATTGGAAGAAAAAGCACCCCTTGTGCCGAGCGGCCTAATGGAATGTCCAAGACCGATGTCGCGACACGGCTACATCTGCAGCGGCCTCCTCCGTCGGCACGCCCTTACAATCCATGCTATGCGCCATCCACAACAAAGTGCTGTCCTCCCCGATAGCGACGGCAGACGCTTCCTCGTAGGCTGATTTTCGAAGCATCATCGCTCCTGTCGCGGCCAAGGGACCGAAGCAAGAAAAAACACTAGGAGGATCTCGAAAAAGGCTTCCAACTTTGTTCTCGCGTTGCTCAGGGACTCAACGTACTGCCCTGAGTACGCCTCGCCCCTTCGTTCGCTGCGGCCGCGTTAGAAGTCCTTTTTGAACATCCTGCGTTCCCTGGTGACCCTGTCGGTGCAGACCGTACTCTCAACCTACTAGCCCGAATTATTGATGAGTACCTGCTGCAGCGGCCGATCCTCTCGCCCGGCGCGGCTTTTCTCGTTCTGTTTCCTCGACGGACCGCACGTCCGCCTGTGTCCATCTCACGTGCGAGAAGCCTATGGGAAGGGACGCGTCTTGGCGGGTCTGGGGTGGGCGGGTGAAATGAGGGACTTCGGTCTCGGCCGCTTCGCGGCGGCATTCATAAATAATCCGGGCTAGTGGCTCATGAATCGCGACGGTACACATGTGCCACGCAGAGGACTGCTTGTTCTCAAGACTTATCCTCGACGGTTTCGTCGTTTGAGCAACGGGATGATGTTCTAGTTGACTGTGGTTCGATCTGAACTAAGGCCCGCCTGACCGGGCGTCGACAAGACGTGGCATTGTCTCTACAAGTCCCTACCGCTTGGACGACAGAAAGAAGACTACGCTTCCGATTGGGGGCAGGATATCTCTGTGTCACGCTATGTCCGCAGATAATGGATGGGCTTGCAGCGACGAATGCCCTCGACGAGGTGTGTGACTGCACGATAACAACATCGGAAAGGACGCTTCCGTGAGTGGCATGCCTCGTCGGGAAGGCAATCGTACAATCACACCCTGTAGGGCGCGTCTCCCCGCTGTCGCACTTCTCCTCTTGTTTTCAACCTGTACGAATGTGGGTCCTCATCCATCCCCTCAATGGTCACAAGTCGGTATTTCGGACTTCACGAGTATTGCGGGACGTTGGGAAGGCACGATGCAAAGAAGCCCGCAGAGCCCACGAATCGTTGGCGATGACTGGGTCCAAGTCGTGATCCGACAGGATGGTAAGTATGCCTTCCAGAATTACCGACTCATTGGCGTGTTCAAAGGGCAAGGCAAACTGACCATAGCAGATGGAAAGGCGACGGCTCGGACGGAGGAAGGGGGAGTGTCCTTCATGTTATTTGAGGCAGATGGAACACGGATGCTACGAGCGCATGGAGTGTCGAACGACGGGATTGAATATTCGTCCGATCTGAGGCCGGGGAGGTAGCGTGCGGACCTACAGCGTCATCGCCATGGTTCGGTGAGACCCTACATTATGATGTTGACCTATGTTCATATGGTGATGCGGCGGCAGTGCTGAGCGATAAAACGAAGACAACGCGATGGTCATGCCGCCAAGCGCTGGTGTTATGGCGACCGACTCCTGCATGAAACGATGTATGCATGTCGGTGTCGCGGTGATCATTGTTTGCTCTTTCTCGACAGCCTGCGCGCATTCCGATTATCACTTTCTTGGTGAAGGGGTTCCAGGCCCAACTCCGATGGAGCACTTTAGAATATTGACTTACAACGTCCTGCACGGGTTCGAAGTAAGCGATTCCTCTATCACACCGATCGAATCGGAAGAGGCCCGGGCGGCACGGTTCAATCTCCAAACTCAACAATTATCTCTGGTTCAACCTGATGTGATGCTCCTTCAGGAGGTCAACCCATTACCTGGAGAGGCCCAAGCGTATGTCACTGCGCTGAAGAAGGTTGGGCTAGCGTACACCGAGGTGCATCAAGCGGATGCCTGCGGCATTCGCCTATTCGGGTGGGGAATTGTTCCAGGCTTGAATAACGGTCTGGCCGTTCTAGCCAAAACCCCGCTGCGGGTGCGCAAGCTGAAAGGGCTCAAGCTGAGTGGTGGAATCGGACGCTGCGGTGATTGTTTTGGTCTGCAGTTGAGTGAGCTTCGATACGCGCTCATCGCGGAGGTTGAGAATCCCGCAACGGGGAATAGATTGCTGGTCGTCAGCCTGCACTTGCATTCCGGCATCGAAAGAGCTTCCTATTTTCTCCGGAGAGTGGCTGAAGTCGAGGAACACGGAGGATTTCCGCGCGAGGAGTTGCAAGACTTCGTTGCGGCTGTTGAACAGGGCAAAAACAGACGACTGCAGGAGATACGCGTGTTAGTGAAGGAATTGTCAAGGCTTCTAGCCGAGGAGACGTATCTCGGAGCGATCGTCGGAGGGGATTTCAACTTTGAACCGGACTCCCGGGAGTATCGCGAGCTGCGGCGTGTGGGGCTGAGAGATACCTACACAATCCCAGGTCTCAGCAGTTATGAATACAGCTATGATCCGGTGCGCAACCCGCTCGCCGGACAAGAAAACGAACTCACCTTGCCGCCCTCGCTTCGCCGGGCCATGACGAGTCTTTCAGAAGATGAACAACAGAGGATTGTCGAAGGCTACCGGGAAGTCATGGGCCAGGGGAGACGGATTGATTATTTGTTCCACATGGGGAGGCCCCCGAACAATCCTCGTAGATGTCTACGGCAGGAACTGTTTGGAACACCTACGACTGTCGTTGCTCAACCTGGGTCCGATCACTACGGCGTCCTGAATACGTACATCGCCGATCCATCGGAGTGTTGACCATATTCCATGCGACGTCGGCCGTTCTTCTCCTAGGAGTCTGCCCGAGTCATGCCATTCTATTGCGGCAAACGATCTGCAGGCATCCGCGTCGTTCTCGGCCCGAAAAAATCCTCAACGTATTCCCTCGGGAAGGAGCGTGTCTTGGCACGCTTGGGGCGGGTGGGTGTAGTAATAAGCTACGCCTGCGGTTTTTCGCACCCGGGCCTCGCATCTGCCAGGCATCTCTTTTTCCTCGCAACGAAGGATTACTCGGACAGACTCCTAGCTTCCACTCTTTTTGTGAGACAACGGACCATGCTCAAGATGGTCATCATCATTGGAAACAGACGACAGGGGCGTCAGGATGAGACCCTTGTCTGCCGGGTATTGACCTCGCGACGCCCCGATACCGAGTGCCAAAGAGGCTGCGGAGCAAGGATACGGGGTCTCGCATTCTGCTTGTTCACTGTGTCCCGCGGCGTAACCGCAATTGAGCCGAATCGAAGCACGCGCGTGGAGAAAGGACCGTGGGTTTGATGGTGCTGCATGGCCGATAAACGACCCGTCACACTCGATCGTCCGGTCGATGTGCGCCGCGATCACGTCTTGGGAAATTCCGAGGCCGACATGACACTGGTTGAGTACGGCAGCTACGCCTGCCGGCGGTGTCATGCCGTCCATGAAATGGTCTCGAATCTACGGGACCGATTTGGAGACCGACTGCGGTACGTCTTTCGGCATCGCCCCGACGCCGATAGCGACGATGCGTCACGAGCCGCCGAGCTTGCGGAATACGCCTTCGAGGCGACCGGCCGGTTCTGGGCTATTCACGATGCCCTGATGAAACGCGGGCCGACGCTCACCTCCGACGACTTCGCTCAGATCGCCGCCGAGTTCAGTGTGCCGGACCGGGACGAGAATGCGCCTGCATGGCGAGCGGCTCAACACAAAGTGCGGGACGATGCCGAGAGCGCACGGCGCAGCGGCGCCCTCGTGACGCCGACCTTCTTTATCAACGATCGTCGCTATGAGGGGCCGTGGGATGAGAGTTCGGTGGCCGAGGCGCTGTTGGGCTCGCTCGGGCATCGGATGCAAACTGCGGCCCTGGACTTCGGACGATGGGGGCCATCGGCCGGGTTGCTCCTCCTGATCATGTCGGTGCTCGCCATCGTGCTCACCAACTCGCCCATCGGCCCGGCGTTCGAATTGTGGTGGAGCCGGCCGTTTGGGATTCAAGTTGGCGGCAGGGCGTTCACCCTGCCGCTCGTGAATTGGATCAACGACGGGCTCCTATCCATCTTTTTCCTGGTCGTCGGACTGGAAATCAAGCGCGAGCTCACCGTCGGCCACCTGGCCACGCGACAAACGGCTGCGCTTCCGGTGATTGCCGCGGCCGGCGGTATCATCGTACCGGCACTCGTCTACCTCCTGGTGGTGCCATCCGGACCGCTCATGGCAGGATGGGCGATTCCCACGTTGACCGACACCGCGTTTGCGGTCGCCCTGATCGTGTTGCTCGGCGACCGCGTCCCGGTCGAGCTTCGGGTGTTCCTGACCGCGGCCGTCATTCTCGATGATTTGGTGGCGATCATAATCATCGCCCTGTTCTACTCGGGTGAGCTCCATATGGGTTACCTGCTCGCTTCGGCGGCCGCAACCGGTCTGCTGATGGCGCTCAACCACTGGGGCGTGTATCGCCCGTTGCCGTACGCCGTCCTCGGAGTGCTCCTGTGGGTGTGCGTACACAAGGGGGGGCTCCACGCGACGCTTGCAGGGGTGATTCTGGCCGCTGTTACGCCGACGCGGCCCCCAGCGAATTTGCGTGCACTGCTGGCGCAGGCCGAAACAGTGATACAGGCGGAAATGAGGCGCAACGGGGACGCCGTGATGCGACATGGCCCGTCCGAACCGGCCCTGCGGGCGTTGGATGCGATTCATGACCGTATCGATTCGCCCGCGAACAAACTGCTTCGCTCGGTGGAACCCTGGTCCAGCTATGCCGTGTTGCCGGTTTTTGCTCTAGCCAATGCCGGCGTCCTCTGGTCCTCCGAGGTATTCGAAGGGCACGGGCGCCTGATCCTGGCGATCATCCTGGCACTGGTTCTCGGAAAACCGCTCGGGATCGGCGTGTTCGCGTGGATTGCGGTGCACAGTGGCATTGCCGTGAAGCCTGAAGTGTATACATGGCGCCAGTTGTTCGGCGCCGGCGCGCTCGCTGGAATCGGCTTCACGATGTCGCTCTTCATCGCAGGGCAGGCGTTTCCGGATCCCGCGGATTACGCCGCCGCAAAGATCGCGATCTTCCTCGCTTCCTTCGTGGCAGGAGGAGTCGGGGCAGCGATTCTATGGCCGAGAAGGGCAGACGGACATGCCGCTCCGGATTCCGACCGTGCGGGCGATCAAGCGGAGTCCATGGGAACCCTCAAACGAACGCCGGCGTGATGACCCTGCTCGGGGCCGGTCATAGAAGCGGACGTTCGGCTCGTTGAACCTCCGTCCTTTTCACGACCCATCGAAACGCTGCCCACAAAGACTAGGACGCAGCGATCCCGTCGTCGACACTGCTATATCGCCCGCACGTAACCACGTATTGAAGTGCGGCACATCGGTCGCTTGGCAGATGGAGCCGGCGGGAAGAACGAGATGATCATGTGGCTTGAATTGGTCCCCCCGTTGGGCATCGCCCTATTGCTTGGGGCGGCAATTGGATTCGAACGGCAATGGCGACAACGAGGGGCCGGTCTCCGAACGAACGCGTTGGTCGCATTAGGCGCCGCTGCCTTCGTGACATTGCCGAGGCTTATCGGCGAAGAGCAAATGCCTACTCGGATGGCTGCACAAGTCGTGTCTGGAATCGGCTTCTTGGGTGGCGGCGTCATTCTCCGGGAGGGCTTAAACGTCAGAGGGCTCAATACCGCCGCCACACTGTGGTGCTCAGGTGCGGTGGGGACGCTGGCGGGTTCAGGGTTCCTGCCCGCCGCGACACTCGTGGCCGGTCTCGTCGTCACCGCCAATGTCCTTTTGCGGCCCATTGGGCAGCTGATCAACCGGCAGCCGTTAGAGAGTTCCGAAGTCGAGGTGACCTATCGGTTGCAAGTGACCTGTCTGGATCGAGAGGAGCAACATATTCGTATGCTGCTCCTGCAAGCGGTCGCGCGCGATGTGTTCATACTCAAGGCCTTGCGCAGTGCGGACATTGCCGAGGGCAACCTCGTCAGCGTGGTGGCCGAGGTTGTCACGGTTGGACGGAGTGATCACGCGGTTGAACAAATTATGGAGCGACTCAGCTTGGAGCCGGGAACCAAAACCATCAGCTGGGAAATCGTCGCGCAGGACGAAAAGGACACCACAGTATAGACCGAGTGCATCCTACCTGCTCGTATCTCTCGTGCCTTCCACACGGGTGGGGTTTCATGCTTCAGACGTCTTGGATCGTGTTTCCTTCATCTTGCGCACATGGAATCCGAAACGGGGCACATAAAATATCCGGCTCATACCGTGCCTGGTCGTAGGTCGAACCATACTTATGGGCGGACTCAATCGTTTTAGTCTTTGCTTAGGGCAACGTGGGACGAGATCAGTTCGTAATCGCCCCCTCGTCAACGGCTCAAACCTGATCGCGACCCAATCCTATCGCGTCACTGACAGACGAGTTGCGACCGGTACGCTACGCTTCGTTCATTCACCGCACCGAATAGAACAAGCCACAGACAGTGTCGATGTGGAGAGCGATGCACTCCAAGGCGCAGGATCGCTCGTTGGGGAACCGAGATGCCGAGCTCGTTCAACGAATGTATTCCCCTCTTCGACGGGCGAAATTGCACGTTCGAGCGCAGAGTGGATAATCGAGGAGGTCGACATGGTTACGCTTGATGATGCCAGGAAGGTCATTGCCGCAGCAGAGAAAAAAGCCACGGAAATAGGCCAGCCCATGAATATCGCCGTCGCCGACGGCGGAGGCAATCTTGTCGCTCACGTGAGAATGGACGGGGCCTGGATCGGCAGCATCGATATTTCGATCAAGAAGGCCTTCACCTCCCGTGCGTTCGACATCGCCACGAAAGACTTGGCGAAATACTCACAGCCGGGTGCGCAGTTCTTCGGGATCCATGCGTCCAACGACGGCCGCGTCATGATTTTTGCGGGCGGCATCCCCCTCAAACGAGAGGGAAAAGTGGTCGGCGCGATCGGCGTGAGTGGTGGATCCGGCGAGCAGGATCAAACGGTGGCCGAAGCCGGCGCCGGCGCTTTCAAGTGAAGTGTGAAGAAGGAGGAACAAACCATGGCCAGTAATCGTGGGGTTGCCTATGAGGGGCCTGGAAAGGTCGACGTGAAAGGTATCGAGTTTCCAAAGTTGGTTGGTCCCGGCGGGAGAAAATGCGATCACGGCGTGATCCTGAAGATCGTGGCCACTAATATCTGTGGAAGCGATCAACACATGGTGAGGGGACGGACCACAGCCCCGATAGGACTCATTTTGGGGCATGAAATCACGGGTGAAGTGATCGAGGCCGGACGCGATGTAGAGTTCATCAAAGTCGGGGATCTCGTCTCGGTTCCGTTCAACATCGCCTGCGGCCGTTGCCGGAACTGTAAAGAGCGCTACACGGGCGTCTGTCTAAACGTCAATCCGTCACGTGCCGGGGCCGCGTACGGGTACGTCGATATGGGCGGATGGATCGGTGGGCAAGCCGAATACGTCATGGTGCCTTATGCCGATTTCAATCTCCTCAAGTTCCCGGACAAGGCTCAGGCGATGGCAAAGATCAGTGACCTGACATGCCTATCGGACATCCTACCCACGGGATACCACGGGTGCGTCACCGCCGGGGTGACCACCGGCTCGACTGTCCTGATCTCCGGGGCCGGACCGGTAGGCCTGGCCGCTGGGGCGGCCGCGTTCCTTCTTGGCGCCGCTGTCGTCATCGTGACCGATTTCAATAAGGAACGTCTTGCGCAGGCTCGCACGTTCGGATGTGAGACGATCGATCTGTCGCAGAGCGGCACGATCACTGAGCGAATCGAGGAGATCCTGGGAGTGCCCGAAGTGGACTGCGCGGTCGATTGCGTGGGGTTCGAAGCGAAGGGACAGGGCGGGGCGGATCAACCTGCAGTCGTGCTGAACCAATTGATGGAAGTGACGCGCGCACCGGGCGCGATCGGTATCCCGGGGTTGTATGTCACCGAGGACCCGGGAGCCAAGGACAGTGCCGCAAAAACCGGCAATCTGATTCTTCGGTTCGGATTGGGATGGGCCAAGTCGCATTCGTTTTTCACCGGCCAGGCGCCGGTCATGAAATACAACCGCGGCTTGATGATGGCCATCCTCCACGATCGGATCCAGATTGCGAAAGTGGTCAACGTGCAGGTCATCACGCTGGATCAGGCTCCCCAAGGCTATAAGGACTTCGATAAAGGGGCCGCCAAAAAATTCCTCATCGACCCCCATGGCAGCCTGAAGAAGGCCGCATAGGAGACCACGCTGACTGGAAGCAGTTCAATTGTCGCTTGAAGGCCACTACTCGCAACCCACGTCGTGGATCGCCATGATGTAGCGACACGATTCGGGACAACAGGATCGGCAGCGTCACGACCACGGTCGAGCGTGACGCTGCTTGAAGTGCGCTGCTTGAAAGGAGAAGCAATGGAAACACACAGAAACGATGGGCAACGTTATTCGTGAAGGAAAGATTCACGGCTGGGGGCAATCGCAAGCGATCGCCGAACAAATCCGCCGTGCGCACGCAGTCAGTCAGCTGACTGCAGTGCAAAACGAATACTCGATGATGGAGCGCATGTTTGAACGTGATGTCATTCCACTCTGCAACGAACTTCGCATCGGGTTCGTGGCGTTTTCGCCGCTCGCCGGCGGCTTTCTTTCCCGCAGAGTGCGCGCCGACAATCAATGTCACGGCGACGATGTGACACGTGTGATAACCCGGTTCGACAAAGCGAATATCGTTGCGAATCAGCCGCTCGTTGACCTGCTGCATCGCTTTGCTGACGAAAAAGGCGCTACGCCGCCCAGATTTCACTCGCCTGGATGCTCGCAAAGGAAGACTTTATTGCTCCCATTCCGGTGCTCCCGTAAACGTCGAAAAAGGGGCTTCAAAGTGGCAAGAGCGGGAGAGGATTGCTTGCGCTTCCATCTGACAGACAACCTCTTCTCAGCGAGCCGGAGGAAGAGCCGATGCACAGTCGTGCTACGTCCTCCTCATACGACGCAACAAGGCCCCATCCCTCACAACAAAATCGGCGCATGGACGATAGAGCCATGGCAGCTGCCGCGATGATGATGTACTCCAGATGACGCCCCTGCGGCTCTCCACCTGCCGTTTGTGGGGCTCTGGGCGGATCGATGTTCTCGATGTGACGATCAACCCCGGGATACATGGATGATGACGGAGGTCATGGAGAGATCATGAAACCAGGCATACACATCGGGGCGGCATTCCCGGATTATGAACTGTCGGATCACACGGGCACCAAGAGAACACTGTCCGATCTCCAAGGCATGGACCCCATGATCCTCCTGCTATCCCGGGGCCATTACTGCCCGAAGGATCGTCGGCAGCTTCGGCAGTTGGTCGATTTCTATCCGGAATTAAAAGTCGGCTATGCGCGCATCGTGACGATCTCCACAGACAATCTGCTGCAAACGAACGAGTTTAGGGATGGGCTCGGGGCGCAATGGTCCTTTCTTTCCGATCCAGGCCGTAAGGTTCAGAAAGATCTGGACATCGCCGAATACACGGACCCGGATCACGATCCGATGATTCCCCACACTTTGGTGCTCGAGCCGGGATTAAAAATTTTCAAGATCTACAACGGCTACTGGTACTGGGGGCGTCCCACCATTGAAGAGCTTCGACACGATTTGAGAGAGATCACGCGGAGGATCCGTCCCGATTGGGATATCACCACACCCGACCTGCGCGAAGCCTGGCAGCGGGACGACAGGCGAGCGGAATTGTTTTATCCCTATGGGAAAACATTGGCTGAAGTGTTCAAGTCGGCGGAATGATCATGCCGCGCAAGGCGATGGCACAGGTCGTCGATTCAATGAGCGCAATATCGATGAGCCCAAAGAGTGAAAAAGAGAAGATGCTGACCGGTGAACTCTACCGCCCAGCCGACCCTGAACTCTTCGCAGACCATCAACGGGCACAGTGTCTGTTAGCACAGTGCAATATGACCTCTCCCGATGAGATGGACGATCGAATGAGGCTCTTGGGCCGACTAGTAGGCTCATTAGGCGACGGCACCGTCATCAAACCAATCTTTGCGTGCGACTATGGCTATAACATCCGGCTTGGACGAAACTGTTTCATCAATTATCACTGCGTCTTTCTCGACTGTGCGCTGATCGAGATCGGGGACAATCTCCAAATGGGACCAGCCGTGCAGCTCTACACCGCCACCCATCCCATCGATGCGGAGGTGCGACGATCGGGTCTCGAATATGCTCGTCCCATTCGCATCGGCAACGACGTCTGGGTCGGAGGCGGCGCGATCGTTCTTCCGGGCGTGACGATCGGAGATAGGAGCGTGGTCGGCGCCGGTACCGTCGTCGTACATGACATTCCACCGGCCAGCGTCGTTGTCGGTAACCCGGCCCGCATCGTTCGCGTTGTGGACGGCGACGTTAGTCGTACGGTGTAGAGGAGTTTCAGCTGACGCAGAATGTGCCTCCTGGAAGGAGGGAAGGATGAGAATCGCATTGATCGGCGCGACCGGATTTGTCGGATCAGCCATTTCGCAGGAAGCGTTGAGTCGTGGCCATGAGGTGACGGCGATCGTCCGGTATCCGGAGAAATTACGCCCGCATGCGAACCTTCATCCCAAGACAGGAGACATCTATAACGAAGATGAGATGGCTCGCTTGGTGGCCGGTCAGGATGCTGTCATCAGCGCCTTCAGCCCTAGTAAAACCGATCCTGACATCAGAAAGAAACACGTGCAAGGCATCAAATCGATCATCGCCGCCATGAAACGGGTCGGTCTCAAGCGGTTGCTGGTAGTGGGCGGGGCCGGGAGCCTCGAGGTCAAGGCTGGCCTTCGCGTAATCGATACTCCAGACTTTCCTGAACAGTGGAAAGGGACTGCTCGTGCGACTGCGGATGTCCTTGATCTGCTACGTGGCGAACACGAGATCGAATGGACCTGCCTAAGCCCGGCCGCGATGCTGCAACCGGGTCCACGCACGGGGAAATTTCGACTGGGAACGGATCAGTTGCTGGTGGATGCCAATGGACAGAGTCACATTTCGACGCAGGATTATGCCGCCGCCATGATCGACGAACTGGAACGTCCGGCGCATATCCGGCAGCGCTTCACCGTGGGATACTGAACGGCGCTTCGCGGTCTTATGATCATGCTCCCATTCGCATGGGGGCCCTGACGATCGAAACCAGCGGTACATCTGGACGCAAGCCGATGCCGTCTTGTGTCATGCCTGTGAATGCGGTTGATGGTGACGGCCGTCGCGATCGACGATCTTGTCGCAGCATATCGTTCGAGCGGCAAGGGAATTATTGCGTCGGAGTATAGTGGTATCCTCGGTGCGCCCGCGTTGTTCAGGCACGAACACGTTACGACACTCGCGGCGCTCAATGGAGCAGCGGGCGCACAACACATGATCGCCGCTCACAGGTTAGACATTGTGAGCCTGCCGTTTCCAATGGGGACTACAGAGGTGGACACGCCGGAGGACGACTTGGAACTGCAACAAGGAGGGCGTGCTCGCAGGAAGCGACGTGAGGAGAGGAAGTATGGAACACAAGGACTCATTCAAGCTTTCACGACGTCAGATGCTGGGCGGGATAACGACAGGTTTTGTCGCAGCAGTCACGGCTCCGACACTCGCACAACTGGCACCTGACTCGGTCGAGACACGGCAGACAGGCAAGAAGACGGTCGAGCGGAAGCCTGTGACCCAATATCCGAAGGCGCCCTTCCCTCGGCAGCCACAGGAGCCGCCAGGCCTCGCGAGCAAAATGATCCCACGGCCCGATCATGGGGAGGCGAGTTATCAGGGAACCGGCCGCCTCGTGGGCCGCAAGGCCCTCGTCACGGGAGGGGATTCTGGCATTGGGCGGGCGGCTGCAATCGGCTTCGCCCGTGAGGGCGCCGATGTCGCAATCAACTATCTGCCCGTCGAGGAGCCGGATGCCCGCGAGGTCATCCAACTCATCCGTGCAGCAGGACGGAAGGCGGTCGCGCTCGCCGGCGATATTCGGGACGAAGCCTTCTGCAGGACACTCGTCGCCGATGCAGTGCGTGAGCTCGACGGGCTGGACATTCTGGTGAACAATGCCGCCAAGCAACACTCCGTCGACTCGATCCTCGATCTCACGACCGAACAGTTCGATGCGACCTTCAGAACGAACGTCTACGCGATGTTCTGGATCACCAAAGCGGCCATGCCGCACCTTACTGCCGGTGCGAGCATCATCAACACCGCTTCGGTCCAGGCCTACGATCCTTCCCCGAACCTCCTTGACTACGCGCAGACGAAGTCGGCGATGATCGCGTTTACCAAGTCACTTGCCAAGCAGGTGGCCTCGAAGGGTATTCGCGTGAACGCAGTTGCGCCCGGCCCGTTTTGGACGCCGCTGCAAGTCAGCGGGGGTCAGCCGCAGAGCGCCCTCGAAACGTTCGGCAACAACGAGCCCATGGGACGTCCCGGCCAGCCGGCCGAGCTGGCCTCGGTGTATGTGCTGCTTGCCTCTGATGAGTCGAGTTACGCCACCGGCCAAGTATATGGCGCGTCGGGTGGAAAGGGAAATCCTTAATGACTTCGTGCGGAGGCCGATCGTTCCGATAGATCGAGGCATTTCTTTCGTATGAAAGAAGGCGGACAGAACATCAACCGTCGAAAGTTTTTGCAGAGAAGCGCCTCTGTCCTCGCTGCAGGAACCGGCGCCATAGTCCTGCCGCTCGATGTCGTCGGTCGGATGAAGGCGGTCTTCGGCCCGAGCCTTGACGAGCAATATGCCGCCGCACAAGAGGGGGCCGGTGTCTCCTCTCCTCAGCCGACGAACGGGGTTGCAGCCGGTGGTTTACTGTACCCACAGCAGAACCAGGCGCGCAACGTTCTGGATCTCTCCGGGCTCTGGCAGTTTCAACTTGACCCAAAGGAAGAGGGCGAAGCGCAAGCCTGGTTTAACACGTTGCCCGCACCGCGTGCCATTGCCGTGCCCTGCAGTTGGAACGACCTGTTTGATGATGCACGGGATTATCTGGGCCTCGCCTGGTATCGACAAGAACTGTGGATTCCATCGGGCTGGTTCGGGCAGCGCGTCTTTTTGCGCATCGGCTCGGCGAACTATGCGGCCAAGGTATGGGTCAACGGCACTCTCGCGGTCGAGCACCTCGGCGGACATCTTCCGTTCGTCGCCGACATCACCAGTCACCTCATGTGCGATCGGAAGACCGTCATTGCCATCAACGTCGAGAACACGCAACTCCCCGAGCGCGTACCGCCTGGAATTCCCGCCGGCAGGCTGGATGGGATGTTCAGCGGGTTTCCCGCGACAACATATGATTTCTTCCCCTATGCGGGCTTGCACCGGCCGGTCGTGCTCTATTCCGTCCCGGCGGCCGCGCACATCGAAGACGTCACGGTAGTCACGACGACCGACGGCGCCGACGGCATCATGACCGTCACGGTGCAGAGTTTCGGCGAATATGCCGGCAGAGGAAAAATTCAGTTGCGCGACATCGAGGCCGACATCACCTTCCGCGGAGGCTCAGCCCAAGCCACCGTGCGAATCCCCTCGGCTCGGTTCTGGAGCCCTCGCGATCCCTACCTTTATCCGTTCACGATCACACTGACCGAAGGGCAGCGCGTCACCGATGCGTATACGCTCGACATCGGCATCCGTACCATCGCGGTGAACGGAGACCGGTTGCTGCTCAATGGACAGCCGCTCACGCTCAAGGGGTTCGGTAAGCACGAAGACTTTCCCCTCAGCGGTCGCGGTCTGAACCTGCCGGTATGGATTCGGGATTATGAGCTGCTCAGGGGTTTGGGTGCGAACTCCTATCGCACATCGCACTACCCCTACGCCGAAGAGGCGATGCAGCTTGCCGACCGCCTCGGCGTGTTAGTGATTAATGAAATCCCCGCGGTCGGCCTGAACTTCGAAGGTATCGAGGTTCCGACCGCGGAGCGTCTAGCGCAGTGCCGGCAGCAACTCCGCGAATTGATCGCGCGTGACAAGAACCACCCGAGCACGATCATGTGGAGCGTGGCGAACGAGCCGACGGCAGGACCCATCCTCGGTGAGAATGCATCCGAACCAAGGGCCGTTGAGGCGGGTATGCGCTTCTTCGGGCAACTGTACACAGAGGCGAGTCGCCTGGATAAGACCCGCCCCGTCACGCTCGCCGGTGTACAGGGTGGTCCGAAGGAATGGCTTGGTCCCTTCGATGTGGTCTGTATCAATCGCTATTATGGGTGGTACTCTCAGGCCGGCCGACTCGACGAGGCGGCGCAGACGCTGGCGCGCGAACTCGACGACCTGCACCGGTCGTTCGGCAAACCGATCATCATGACCGAGTTCGGCGCCGACGCCATCCCCGGAACGCATAGCACGCCGTCTGAGATGTGGACGGAGGAATATCAGGTTGAGCTTCTGCGCCTTTATCTCGACGTTGCGGCGCAGCGGCCATTCATGGCCGGGCTGCATGTCTGGGCCTTCGCCGATTTCAAAACACGTCAGAGTATCGGCCGCGCTGCCGGAATGAACTTCAAGGGCGTGTTTACCCGCAACCGGCGGCCGAAGATGGCTGCGCATTTTCTGCGTTCGCGCTGGGCCGAAGCCTGATAGAGACGCCGGACGGTCGACGGGAAGTAAACGTGTATGAGGAATGTGCGCACGATCGCATATATCTCGAACGCCGACAGCCGTGAAATCTCTGTCCTCGGACTGGACGAGCACGGCAATGTGAAAATCATCGAGACAGTGGCGGTTGCCGGGAACGTCATGCCGCTGGCGATAGATCCCGCCCGCAAGCATCTGTATGCGTCGCTGCGGTCGGAGCCGTATTCCGTGAGTACTTGGGCCATTGATCCGGACACCGGGAGGCTACGGCCGATGCAAACCGTTCCCCTGGCCGATAATATGACGTATCTCTCGACAGACCGCAGTGGCCGATATCTGTTCGGCGCGTCCTATTCCGGTCACAAAATTTCCGTCAACTCTATCGGCGCTCAAGGCGAGGTCAATGCGAAGCCGCTGCAGGTCATCTCGACCGGCAAACACCCGCATTGTATTGTGATTGATTCATCCAATAGGTTTCTACTCGTCCCCAATTTGGGGGACGATCTCATCATGCAATACCGCTTCAACGAGGTCGGCGGCGGGATAGCGCCTAACAGCCCGCCGGCTGTCGCCACCAAGAAGGGCGCCGGCCCACGCCATGTCGCGTTTCACCCGGATGGTCGTTTCGTCTTCTGCACCAACGAACTCGACGGCACCGTCGCCATGTATGCCTTCCACGAGTCGGGCACGCTGACACCGCACGGGTCGATGTCCATCATGCCGGCCGGGTTCACCGCTAAGCCGTGGACCGCCGACATTCACCTGACTCCGGACGGGAGGTTCCTGTATGCGTCTGAGCGCAGCTCGAACACGATCGCGGCATGTCGAGTCAACGGCGACAGCGGCAAACTGACGCTGATCGGCAACTATGCGACCGAGATGCAGCCGCGCGGGTTCAATATTGATCCCGGAGGGAAATACCTTCTCGCCGTCGGTGAAAAATCCCATGGCTTGACCATCTACGCGATCCATCAAAAAACCGGCGTGTTGCGGAAACTGTCGCACATGGACGTCGGCAAGGGTCCGAACTGGGTCGAGATCATCGCACTGTCCCAGTGACCAGGAGGTGCCACTATAAGTCATCACCCGAGATTCTCGACCAATACTACTTGGACTATCCCCACGCAATGCACACGTTGTCGATGGGGCAGCCGTGGCTGCTCGATGTTGCAAAGGAGACGAACATGGCAATACAGGGCGTACCACCCGCTGGGTTTACGAAGATCGGGCAAATCGATGGAACGCATTCGTTACGTTTCCATGCGAAGCAAAGTGCATTGGCCATAGCCGTCGAACTGCTCTCATCCCATACCTCCGGGGCGCCCATTGTGGATGACGCAGGTCGGTTCATGGGATTCGTTAGTGAGTTTGATCTGTTGACCGCGATTGAAACAGGTCAGAATTTGAGCCAGGTGACCGCCGACCAAATTATGAACAAGGATCATTTTGTCGCTGATGAATCGACGACTATTAGCAGTGCCATCGGCATCATGAAAGAAAAGCATTTGCTGGTGCTGCCGGTCATCAAGCAAGGCAAGGTCGCATATTCGGTCACCCGTCATGACCTTCTGCGAGCCCGCATAGGACTGGGATTGGGTATTGAATTATGAGAACAAGCGTTGAGAATTCTCGTGCGCGAGAACTCGGAGGAGTGCGCCTCTTCGAGCCGGTGACGGCGACGCCGTGATGGTGAAGACCGAAAGCCTGTCAGTTCGCTTTCTGTTGGTCTCCTGTGATGAACACCGAAGAAGAGATCGAATAGACGTTATCGGAGTTCTTCGAAAGAACCTTCGTCGCGACATGAGAATCTGAGCGACGCAGGTATCGGGCTCGTTACCATCTCAAGTTCTCACTGCGAAGGTCTCGTCCAAGGAGGCTTCATATGAAGGAGGATATGCGGAATATGGACCGACGAAAGTTTTTACGACGCAGCGCCTCTGTCCTGGCTGTAGGAGCCGCCGGTCTTGTCCTGCCCCGTGTGCATGCGGAAGAGTCCGAAACAGCCAGGGACCCGATGCGCGTACCGGGAACGTTGCCTCGTCCGTATGGGGAAAGATCGCCGTTTGAAAAGCAGACCAGATTGGGCGGAGCCGGACCAGGGGCGCCTCATGGCTGGGGCGTCAATGCCCCGAATAACTTCAACTCGCTCACGCCGCTTCATGAACTACACGGCATCATCACCCCGTCCTCGCTCCACTTTGAGCGACACCATAACGGCGTTCCGGCCATTGATCCGGCGCGCCATCGCCTGCTGGTTCATGGGTTGGTCGAGCGGCCCCTCATCTTTACCATGAAGGATTTGGAACGGTTGCCCTCCATCTCGCGGATCGCATTTCTGGAATGTTCGGGTAATACGTGGGACGGTTGGCGTGAGGCGCAGGACTTGACGGTTCAGGATATCCACGGATTGACCAGTACGAGCGAGTGGACCGGAGTTAAACTCTCAACGGTGTTGGAGGCTGTCGGTGCTCGACGTGAGGCGACATGGATGTTGGCGGAAGGCGGTGATGCGGCCGGATTGGACCGCAGTGTTCCACTTACGGAAGAAGTCTTGAACGAGGCCATGATTTGTTATGGACAAAACGGGGAGGCGTTACGCCCTGAACAGGGCTATCCTCTGCGGCTTTTCTTGCCCGGCTTCGAAGGCAATATCAACGTGAAATGGCTTCGGCGGCTCAAGCTCGGATCGGCCCCTTTTATGACCCGCTGGGAAACTGCCAAATATACAGACCTCCTGCCGGATGGAAAGGCCTATCAATTTACGCTCGTCATGGAAGCCAAGTCGGTGATCACCTATCCGTCCGGCCAACAGCGTATTCAGCCCGGGTTTCAGGAGATCAGCGGATTAGCATGGAGCGGCCGCGGACGGGTGACAAAAGTGGAAGTGAGCGTAGATGGAGGACGCACATGGCAAGGCGCTCACCTTCAGGATCCGGTGCTTCCCAAATGCCATACCCGCTTTCAGTTCCCTTGGCGGTGGAATGGACAAGAGGCCATTTTGCAAAGCCGGTGCCTCGATGAGACGGGGTATCTTCAACCGACACGTCAGGATCTTGTGAAGGTGCGCGGTACCAGTTCGGTCTATCACTACAATGCCATTCAAAGCTGGAGGGTTGAACGAGATGGACGGGTGCGCAACATATACGCATAAATATGTGATGGCACTCATTGGCGCAGCCGCTCTAGCGCTGGGCAGTGTGTGGGCAGCCTCGTCTGCAGAAGAAAGCGATTATGGAGTGGGCCGGGTTGCGACAGAGGCTGACATCCGTGCATGGAACATCGATGTGTCACCGGCCGGTGAAGGGCTGCCTCCGGGACAAGGAACGGTGAAGCAGGGAGGACAGGTCTATGCGCATAAATGCGCCGCCTGCCATGGGCCCACCGGGATTGAAGGGCCGAAAGACAAACTGGTCGGGGGCCACAATACACTGACGACTTCCAAGCCGATCAGGACCATCGGCAGTTACTGGCCCTACGCGACGACGCTGTACGACTATATAAACCGCGCGATGCCGTTTAACGCGCCGCAGTCGCTGACCCCGGATGAGACTTACTCCGTCATCGCTTGGCTCTTATTCCAGAATCAGGTCATCGAAGAGGATGCGGTGATCAATGCGCAGACGCTGCCGAAAGTGTCAATGCCGAATCGGAACGGCTTTATTCCGGACCCACGGCCCGATGTGCGGTAGCCCATAGAACAGGACGCAGGATCAAATACAAGCAGAATGGACGACACAGGAGGAGAAAATATAGCAGTTCGTAGAACGCGCATGTGGATGCTGGTGCGGTTTGGCACTCGGGTCCGCTATTAAGCGGACTGATGCTGATGCAGTGGGAGATCACCGTATGAACAATTCGGGGAAAACAGTCTCCACCGCTACTGAACTGATTGCCGCAACGCAGGATGCGAGTGTCCGACGGATCATCATCCGCGGCGACTTAACCGACGCGCCGTCTGTTCGTCTTTCTCCTGGCCAGTCTCTCCAAGGTGAAGGCGGTCACAGCGGGATTACCTTCGCCAGTGGGACCGACGGTCTTCAGAGTTCGTCCGATAATCGGATTCAAAACGTTCGCCTTCTCGCATCTTCCGAGAAGCGCGCGATCTTCAACGACACTAGCGTGGATAGTCTTGGACGGATCGAACTTTGCGAGGTCACGACGACCGGTCGGGTTCAGATTCTCGCGCGCGACAACGTGCGCGGGGGCCATCTTGAGGTGAACGGGCTCGTTATCATGGCAGCTAATGCGCGCAGCGAGCGCGAACGGCCTCACGGCTACGGCGTCTCTGTCGTCCAAGGCGCGTTCACCCTCTGGAACATGCAGGCTCAGGATGGCGTTGTCGTCAGTGCGGACTTGGTGGGCCTATCGGTCGGTCGAAACGGTGCACCCGTTCTGGGCAGCGGCGTGCTCGTGAGCGGTGCTGGTGACAAGGGCGGCCGCCTTGTCGTGCGGCGCCTGGAGACCAATGCGGTTTCCAGCGACGGCAAACTCGTTCCCGGAACGCCGGACCAAATCACCGGGGGAGTCTTCACGGTCTATGGCGCTCATGTCGACACGGTTCGGAATCGCGGCCCGGTCGTGACCTATGGCGCAAACGACATGGCGCTGGACAATTGGGGTGTCGTCGATCGTTGGATCGCCGAAGAGAAGATCACGTCATACGGTCCGAGCGGCATCGGGTTCGTCAACTTCGGAACCGTCAATGAGCTGAGGGTCCGCGCCCCGATCGAAACCTTTGGTGTGGGCGCTCGTGGCTTCAACGTCTATACCGGAACAGTAAACTTTGTCGAGTTCGATCGCGTGACCACCCACGCGGACGGCGCAGTAGGCATCCAAATCAGCCAACCGGTCGGCCGGATCGTGGTGCGTCGCGGCATCGAGACCTTCGGCGGCACCGGTCAATCGTTGGTCAAAGGGGTTGTGATGACTCTTTCCGCTGTTGCACTGAGCATCAAACCCGGTGGTTCCGCGCGTGAAATAGATATTAACGGCGGCCTCAAGACAAACGGCCCCGGTGTCCCTCCCATTGAGGACCATGGGACGATCGAATCGTTTCGGGTTGCCGGCGGTTGCGTTGCGGCTGGCGGGGGCTTCGATAAAATCTAATGGGATATTGTTCGACGCGGCTCACGTGAAATAGCCGAAACAGAGCAACAGACTTCGAGCCGAAAGGATCGGGGTTAAAGAGTCCCGAGAAAGGAGCCTCTCTATGAATGAAGAGAATGAGAACATGGATGGGCGAAAGTTTCTCCAGCACGGCGCGTCTCTCGTGGCTGTAGGCGCCGATGGTTTCGTGACGCTGACATAGAACACGACGCATGAGGAGGAGCGTGATGCCTGCGATCACGACGCGGGTTGGCCGTTCGGCACTTCTGCTTGCCGTCAATTCTGCCGTGGCTGCCATCCTGGTGGGATTCGGCAACCGGACCAGGTGGTGGCATTTTCGAACGGGCTCTCAGATGTTGACCTGGGCCGCGTATGGGGGATTAGCCGATGCAACGCAAACTGAGTGTGGCCGAGTCGACATCCTGAGGCGTTGTGGGTGTCGCCGAGCTATGATGCTGGTTCAGAAAATGCGCCGGTGGAACAATGCCTGGTGAACCGATGGCCCGCCAGGCCGCTGAAGGGGGTGATGAGGGCACGAATGACCGGCTCGTGAGCGACCTAATCAGGACGAATGAATTGCAAGTCTGGTTCATTTCGGAACATTGAGTGGACGTGCCGCTTGTTCGGGACAATGGAGCCCGGGTTGCCCCAGCGACATTGAGTTCCAGCAGGCACCCCGCTCCGGCCGCGATGCTTAACCGCGCAGGCGCACAAGGAGGTTCGTCCAGTCGATTGATCTGCCACGCCGGTGAGCGGTTGCAACAATCAAGTGAAAGAATGGGGTATCTCAGCAGGTCGCGATCTTGACACCGTTCAACATGATATGGAGGAACTATGAAACGCAAGGCTTCGGCAGTTTGGCAGGGTGATCTGAAGACCGGGAAAGGCGCCGTATCCACGGAAAGCGGCGTGCTGTCGCAGACGCAGTACTCGTTCACGACACGATTCGAGAGCGGCAAGGGCACGAATCCGGAAGAATTGGTTGCGGCGGCGCATGCGGGGTGCTTTACGATGGCCCTCTCTGCGCAATTGGGCGAGGCCGGATTGGTGCCGGAGAAGCTGGAGACCGCCGCGACGATCACCTTTGAGAAGGTCGATGCCGGCTGGACAGTCACGCAGATTCATCTGGATGTAAAGGGCAAGGTCCCGAAAGCCGATACGGCAGCCTGGGAGAAGGCGGCCAACGCAGCGAAGACCGGCTGCCCGATCTCGCGATTGCTCAATACCAACATCACGATGGAT
This sequence comes from Nitrospira sp. Nam74, assembly GCF_965152615.1. Lineage (NCBI taxonomy): Bacteria > Pseudomonadati > Nitrospirota > Nitrospiria > Nitrospirales > Nitrospiraceae > Nitrospira > Nitrospira sp. Nam74. The sequence goes on from NZ_OZ224220.1 coordinate 2,183,404, forward strand.
GCGCGGCTGGAGGGCTGACGAATCAAAGATACGATGACGCCCAAGAGGTGGCGAGGCAACCGTATGAACCGGCCCTAAGCCTTACGGACCGCCTCTTGCTTGCCGCCATCTTTGTGTGGGCGTACGTCCGGATTGGATCGGGTGCGATCGGCCAGGACCCGCAGGCGGGCATGCCGAGCGATGAGGATATCCTCGAGCCGTATCGATCCGGCTGGCGCTTGCCGGACGCACGTGTGAACGAGGAGGGGTACCTGAAGGCGGCTGAGAAAGTCCAAGAAGCCTACAAGTATCCGGAATCATCCCGCGACGTCGACCTAGGATTTGATCTTGAAGAAGCGCGTCGCTTTACCTCACACAAGGGCACCATCCTGCTCGCGGATCGCCAGGTCGGTGTGAGTCGCCTTGCGTTTCAATTCAGGCAACGTTCTGCATCCAGGTATCTTTGCTCGGCCGTCATCAGCGGACCTAGTTCGCGCGGCAAAACCATGGTACTCCACAAAAAGAAAAATCGCGGAAGTCCGTCGATGTAGTCCACAGCCCCAGCGACTGCCAGTCGAGTAGGTCTACAGACGGTTACCGGGTGCCTGATAGATGACCTGTCATTTCTCCGTTAGGTTGTTCAAGCAATAAAGAACTCCGCTGCTTGGGTTTGTTCCGAGGATGCTCATGGGCACAGTACAGAGGCGAGTTGAGGATACAGAAACGATCGAGCGGCTGCCGACACCCGGGCGTTCGCCTGCTGGCAATGAAGAATTGGGGGAGACTGTCGGCGAGATCGGCGCAGCGGCGTTAGTTGCGGCCTTTGCCCTTTTAGCCCGTCGGGGCATGGGGCCTCTCGCGTGGACCGCATTCTTTCGGCACGATCCCATCGCCTTTCTTTTAGATACCACCAGTGATGCTATCAACCTGTGGAGGTCGAGCGGAGAACTACTGTATCGAAACCGTGCGGCTGAGCGATTGAAGATCGGCGGCCCTGAAGAATCAGCGAGAGAGGTCTGGTGGCCAAGAGGTCGGCGATTCGAACGTCGATGTTGCCGGTTTCGATGTGGCAGTGAGGAATACATGATCGAGGTCATTGGGAGAGGAGCGGAGTCGATCGATGCCACAAGATTTGGCCGGGAATGAGGCTCCAATCGGACAATAAAGGTGAGAGGTCTGGCCGCTAAGTATGGCCGTTAGCGAGCAGATCATGTCGGGTACCACTTGGTGTGGCAACACATCCCTGCAGGAAAAGATTCTCCACGTAACCCGCGATTCTTCTGCCATCTCTCTAGCAACGAGTGAACGGCTGGCCCTGAGCTCTAGTCAACGTAATGCGACCAAGCCCGTTCACGCAACAACACTGGTTCTGGCACCGAGCTAATGTTGCGTTCACGCAGAGCGAAGAACAGCAGCAATTGAATGATAAACAATAATTGCTCGACCCGCCTCAATCACCAATTTGTAGCAAGCGATGAACTTCACTTGACCCTGCTCTCCGCACCGGCGCTGGAGCGCACCTCTCCACTTGGGACCCAGTGGCTAATCGGCTCTCCAACTCCGTAAAGACCGGATCTTTGGCTTGCAGCCACGTTTCTGCCAGTGCGAGATAGGTTCTCTTCTTTTATGTCGACGTGACATTTACTGGTATGAAACAGATGGCGCCAAGGCCGTCAGTAGCGAATAGTGATAGGTGTTTTTCCAAAACTCAAAAGCTGGCATAACGCGACGCGATTAATGAAACCATGCGTTTCTCAGGTCAGGTGCTGCTTGATAAACCTCTGGGAATATTTGGAATTGTCTCGACCAGCTTCTGAAGGAAACAAGCAAACTCTTGCCGCTTCGATGGCATCCAACGTCGAATGGAGTTGGACATAACTTTCCGTCTTCGGCTGATGCAACTGCATGGTTAATAGTTCGATGATATACCCACAGAACCGAAGTGTCCTCCGAATTGGGGGCAAACTTGAACGATGAATGACATGAGTCCAAACGCAAGTAGCGTTGAAAGAGACTCAATCCTACGGATGCCTCGCACGAGAGGCTGTGGAGCGCTGTGCAAGTTGGGGTTAATGCAAGAAGCGCTAACTTGGAATGAACAGGCTGTATCCGTTGTCGTCGTACGTTTCAGAGTGGAAAACCCCTGGCGTTACCTGGATCGAATGGTCGTAAATCCATCAGTTGAAAGGATTTCGACATATGGACGCGATAACTTCCGCCACTGCACTCGCAAATCTCGGCAATTGGCTTCCTGGCTTGGAGTCCGTCTACAAAGACTTGCATGCTCATCCCGAACTGTCGATGCAGGAAACACGGACGGCTGGCATCGCGGCGGACCGTCTTCGTGCCGCCGGCTATGAAGTAACAACGGGGGTTGGCAAAACCGGTGTCGTGGGCGTGCTCCGCAACGGCAATGGGCCGACGGTCATGCTGCGAGCCGATATGGATGCGCTGCCTGTCGAAGAGGCGACAGGCCTGCCGTATGCCAGCAAGGCGACGGCCGATCGAGAAGGCAAGACCGTGCCGGTCGCGCATATGTGTGGCCACGACATGCATGTGACTTGGCTTGCGGGTGCGACACAATTATTGGCCGAGTCACGCTCGACATGGCGCGGCACGTTGATGGCGGTCTTCCAGCCCGGAGAAGAGACAGCGGAAGGTGCACAGGCTATGATCGACGACGGTCTTTTCAAGCGCTTTCCCAAGCCGGACGTGGTACTCGGCCAGCACGTCATGGTGGGGCCATCGGGCACCGTTGCCGGACGCGCGGGTGCGATCACCTCCGCGGCGGATAGCTTGCAGATTCGTTTGTTCGGTCGCGGCGCGCATGGATCGATGCCGCAGGCCAGCATCGATCCCGTCGTCATGGCGGCCGCAACCGTGATGCGGCTTCAAACTGTTGTCTCGCGTGAGGTGGCCGCCGCCGAGGCTGCCGTTGTGACCGTGGGTGCGCTGCAGGTCGGCACGAAAGAGAATGTCATTCCCGACGAAGCCATCATTAAACTCAACGTGCGGACGTTTGATGCGGGCGTTCGGACACGCGTGCTGGGTGCGATTGAACGGATTGTCAACGCCGAGGCTGCAGCCTCGGGAGCTCCGCGCAAACCTGAAATCACGACGTTGGATCATTATCCGCTGAATGTGAATGACCGGGACGCAAGCAAGCGGGTGGTCGACGCTTTCCGGGGGCATTTCGGCGCAGAGCGGGTTCGTGAAACGGGGCCGGCGCCGGCGAGTGAAGATTTCGGATCGTTCGGATCCGAGTGGCACTCCCCATCAGTATTTTGGTTCGTCGGCGGCACGGACCCAAATATCTATGCGAAGGCCAAAGAGGCCAATCGACTGAACGAGCTTCCGGTCAACCACAGCCCGAAGTTTGCGCCGGTCATCCATCCCACGTTGCGAACTGGGGTTGAGGCGCTGGTCGTCGCGACAAGAGCGTGGCTACCCGCGTAGAAGATGTCGCGATTGAGGGGCCTTTTTAGATAGGGCGTAGGTTGCGCAGCATTAGACCGTGGGCAAACGCTGAGGAATAAACATTCAACATAGTAGGTGAACAATATGAGCGGTGAAAAAAATATGGAGTTGATGCAGACTCTGGATGATGCCTGGAATAACCAAGACTGGGAGACCTTCAACAAGCGCCATACTGCCGACACGGCGGTGTATTGGCCGGGGCAGCCCAAGCCAACGAGGGGGCGGGACAATCATCGGACGGAATCAATCGAGTTTTTCAAGACATTCCCTGACAACCATATCGACAACCGCCCTTACAAGGTGCTCTTCGGTCAGGGCGATTGGACCTGCTCCATAGCTAGATTTACGGGCACAATGAAGGGGCCAATGAAAGGGCCTGACGGCAGAGAGATTCCACCCACGAACAAGTGCTTCGAGGTCGAGTTCTGCACGGTTGCACGTTGGAAGGACGGCGAGATCGTCGAGGAGAAACTCTTCTACGACCAAGTGGGATTGATGAAGCAGATCGGCGCGATGTGAGGCAACCGCTTGTCATCATCCGCGTAACCAGCAGAGATACGGTGAGGCAACGCGTGTCGGCCGAGTGGCGCGAGGTCATTCATGTCGAAGACGGTGCTTATATGTGAGAGACTTTTCGATGGGGTAAGCGATACACTCGCCGGGCCGGCCGAGATCTTGATCGACAACGGTGTCATTGCCGAGATTGCGCAAGCGGTCGCTCGTTCAGCCTCGGCGACCGTGATTGATCTGGGCGATCGGACGGTCATGCCCGGATTTATTGATACTCATGTCCATCTCTGTCTAGACGGACTCAATCTCCGACAGCAGATCCTTGAATGCTCCGCGACCAAAGCGCTGAGAGGACTGCATCTTGCGCAACAATACATGCGCTACGGCTTTACGACCTTGCGCGATATGGGAACGCTGGATCCGGACTGGCCGACCATTAACTTGCGCGATGCGATCGACAACGGCCTCATTCACGGTCCACGCCTAATCGTTGCCGCACATATGATCAGCGCAACCGGCGGGCACGGCGACATGCAGGGCGCATTTCCATGTCGAGGCCATCTCGAGCTCTCGAAGGTCGCGGATTCACCCGGCAGGATTCGTGAGCTGGTTCGCGCGGAACATGCGTTCGGCGGCGACTGGATCAAGACGATGAACACGGGCGGATACATGAGCTTCGGCGACGATCCGGCGACGGTGACGTGGTTCGAGGACGAGATGCAGTGTCTGGGAGAAACCGCGCGTCAGCTTAGGATGCCTGTCGCGGTGCATACGGGCGCAGCGGAGGATGCAAGCAGGCATTGCGCGCCGGCGTCCGCAGTCTGGAACACTGCTACCTGATTGATGATGAAGGCATCGCCATGGCAGAGCAAAGCGAAGCCTTTCTCGTTCCGACCATGCAAATGACGCGTGAAGACAACGCCATGCTAAAGACGGGACAATTGCCGATGCAGGCAACCTGGAAGTTTCAGCGCGATGTAGCTGAGATCGAACGCGCGCAGAAACGCATTGTGACGAGCAAGGCACCTGTGGCTTATGGGACCGACTGCGGCATGTTTCCGTTCAGTCACGGAATACTCGAGTTTCAGGCGATGGTCGCGGCAGGGCTGGCACCGCTCCGTGCATTGAAAGCTGCAACCAGTGTAGCAGCAAGCCTCTTGCAACGGGACGACATTGGCGTGCTTGCATTCGGCAAACAGGCCGATATCGTCGCGATGCCGGGCGACCCCATTACCGATATCGCCGCCACCGAAAAGGTGGATTTTGTCATGAGAGCCGGACGTATCTACCGGCATCAGTCATTTGACCTTTTTCAGTCCTGACGTCTCCGTGGCGATCCAACCAACTTTGCACACAGGCTCGGAGGCGCTCGTGGAGGCCGGTCAGGGCTGGCTAACCGACATAAAGGGCAATGGTTGTCGGCTGATATATCCTCGTGAATACGCTGCTGGTGGCTTTCGATCTTAGTGGCACCTTCGTGTTCGCGCTCAGCGGCGCGACGGCCGGGGTCAAGCACAGGCTCGATCTTTTCGGAGTTCTCGTTTTGTCGTTCGCCGCGGGTAACTCCGGTGGGATCGCCCGCGACGTGATGATTGGGGCGCTTCCCCCCGCGGCCATCAGCGACTGGCGATACATCACTGTCTCAATCCTTGCCGGACTGATTACGTTCTATTGGTATGGAATCATCAACCAACTGAGTAGCCCTGTGCTGGTGTTCGACGCTGCCGGACTGGCGCTCTTTGCGGTTTCTGGCGCGAGTAAGGCCATGGCGTTTCAGGCCGGGCCGACTGCGGCTATGTTGCTCGGCATGCTGACAGGAATCGGCGGCGGCATTGTACGGGATGTGCTGGTGAGGGAAATCCCCACCGTGTTGCGCACCGAGCTTTACGCGGTCGCGGCCTTCGTTGGCGCGGCTGTGGTAGTAATTGGAAGGATGCTGCATCTCCCATCATTCGGGGCGGCTGTAGCCGGCGCAATCCTCTGCTTTGGACTTCGATTTATGGCCATGCGTCGAGGTTGGCACCTTCCGATCGCACGCTCGCCGTAACAAGCCAATTAAGAAACCGAATGCTAATTGATCAAACGGACACGCAGTGTCTTCTCCGCGCTGGGTTGTCTGTTCTCACTGTGGTTGTTGCTTGCTGTGCCTTGCCAAACATCGTGCGCGGGGATGGCTCGGAGGACCGCGGATCGATACTTGAGCATACAGCCTTTACAGGAACGCTCCTGACGACCCGGGGAAGTACGGTCAGCCAGGGCAATCTGATGATCATGCCGTACTTCTACTCTACGCGATACGGTGGCCTCTATAACAACAATTGGCGGCTCCAATCAGCGACCGTGACGCGCACCAATATCCAGCAAACCCTCCTGGTCTATGGGTTGACAAGCCGAATCGATGTTGAGATCGCGCCGCAATGGGTCGGCAATCATGCCGAAGGCAAATCGTTTGTCGCATTCGGCGATTTTCCCCTTCAAGTTGGCTTTCAGGCTCTGCGCGAACGGTTCGATACTTGGCTCCCCAATGTCCGACTATGGGTGCAAGAGACTTTTCCTACGGGGCACTATACTGAACTGAGTCCAACGAGCGAGGCCGTCGCGGCGACCGGCGGCGGATCGTTTGCCACCACCCTAGGCCTCGGCGCGCAAAAACTCTTCTGGTGGACCGAGGACCACGTGTTACGTACGCGCCTCAACGTGACCTATGGTTTTTACTCGCCAGTCAAGGTCCAAGGATTCAATGCATACGGCGGCGGGTTTGGCACTCAGGGCACGGTTGAGCCGGGGTCAGTCACGACTGTGATCGTTGCTGGCGAGTATACCCTCACGCGCCATGTTGCCCTTTCACTCGATATCGGTTTACAGGTGACCAACGCGACGCATTTTTCGGGTACGACTGGTGTCGGCCTGAGCGGCCAACCGGTGACCATCGGTGGCGGCTATAAGGAAGTCATCGCGGTCGCCCCGGGCGTTGAATACAATTGGAACGAGCGCCTCGGCGTCATTGTCGGCCCATGGTTCAGCCTGACGGGTCGAAACACGTCTGAATTCTTCGGAGTAGTGGCGGCACTCTACTTGGTTAGATAGGATGACGCGCGCATACCCGACATGCTGAGAATGAATGGATCCAGTTTCTGAGCGACCAACAGCTACTCCAATACACCAGGATAGATGTGTCGTTCACCATCTCGCTGCTTCCTGTGCGGTAAGATGCTTTGGCCTCTTCATTGCCTCTTTCATTCTTGAAATGCATTAGTGCAATCAGGCGTTGTGTGGCCTGTGGACCCTGATCCGGGGCAAGGTTCCGGATTTCTGCCGACACCTTTGGCCGACGCCGGGTGGCCGCCTTGACCTGATTTCCAGGCGGACATACACCGGGACGCAGATAGGATAAGAAAAAGCCGATCACAGTCCCGCATGCCGACGTCTCATGTACTGAACGGCAACGGTACTATAGCCCGCGGTGTAGTGCTCCGCATTTGCCATCACGCCTGGCGAACTTTTTATGCAAGTTTCTTCACGTCAAAAAAAGACTGAATACGTCTCAATTTCACAAACACGGTCAGCATCCGGCTCGAATTCGGCATTATCCGGTCTTTATAATATGTGAGCAGTGATCGCTTGCCGGAAGCACCGTGCTTTCCGACGCTCGATACCAGGGTTTATCTGATTCAGGTATATCCCACGATCGCGTCGTGCGAGGAGGGTCATGGCCGACCAAGAAATCGATGCCATCCGTGCGTTCCTGCTGGCCAAGCCTCGGCCGAATGAGCTCAGCGAACGGCGGAAGCGCCTAGATGCTCTAGGAATCCAATATGAGATCGCCACCGACGTGCGTATCGAGTCCATCGACGCAAACGGCGTCAGAGCGGAATGGTCTTCGACTCCGGATGCCGACCCTGCATGCGTGATCCTATTCCTGCATGGGGGTGGCTACGTGTCTGGTTCGCTCGATAGTCATCGGGCATTGGTCGCGGAGATCGGCCGAGTGTCCGCAGCTCGCACGCTGGCGCTGGGATACCGGCTGGCACCCGAGTATCCGTTCCCAGCGGCGCTCGACGACGCACTGACCGGGTATCGTTTTCTGCTGTCCTGCGGCATCCACCCACGTCACATCGCGGTGGCAGGCGACAGCGCCGGCGGTGGCCTGACCGTGGCGCTGATGGTCTCCGCCCGCGATGGGCGCCTGCCGCAGCCAGCCTGCGGTTGGTGTATCTCCCCGTGGGTAGATTTGGAATGCCTCGGGGCAAGCATGACCAGCAAGGCTGAGGTCGACCCGTTGATTCAGAAACCCTACCTGAAGGAGTTGGCTGCGGCGTATCTCAATGGCGCCGATCCCCGCTCCGCGCTGGCTGCGCCACTATATGCCAATCTGAAGGGCTTGGCGCCACTTCTGATTCAGGTCGGCTCGGCAGAGACGCTCCTCGACGACGCAGTTCGTCTCGCTAATGTCGCTGGGGCCGCTGACGTGGCGGTGACACTTGAGGTATGGCCGGACATGATTCACGCGTGGCATCTGTTCCATCAGCAGGTCGCGGCCGGCAGACATGCGATCAGCCGCGCCGGAAACTTCATCCGCGGCAGGCGATCATGGGATCCTGGCTGAGCAGTCTCTTTTGAGTTTCCGAAAATCGTATGACGCTATTCTTCTGTGTGATGGAGCTGCTTCTCCTCGAGTTTTCGTCAATGTCGTGATTTCTGCTCGAGGGGTCAGGGTGCCAAGCTGTCTCGACCGTAAGAACGCCCGGTACCCTCTTTGCAAATCTGCCGCTCTATCGGACAAAGCCGCTCCGAGCCCACTTACTGCTCATTGCCTTCCGCACTGATTGTGTGCGCCTTCAATCAGGTCGCACACTACCAGGGTGAATCTGGTACATGTATACATTATCTTCCTAATCCTCGCACCCATCCTCGGCTTAGCGTTATGGGTCTACGATGTCGTGAATGAGCGGCGCCGGATTAGGCGAGACACCCTGCCAGAAGCAACGGCGCCACCATTAGAGCCGCCTTCAAAGTCGATACAACGTCCAGCAGCCTGACCGCCGGCTCATCAGTACCCTTTCCCTTGAGAAAGGGCTCGGTCAGTTGCCGCCGTGTTTCGGCCGCGTAGACTGTCTGGCAAGGAAAGCGATTCCGATGGGGTAGGGGAACGCGAAGAGATGTACCCCTTGCTGCGGAGATCCATTGATTTGCAAAGTATCGGGGGCCACGATAGTGCACCCGGACTAACTGTCTGGAGCTACCGCCGTCGTAAACCAAACTTCAACGATTTGGCTCAGGACCTCAATATTAAACGGCTTTAGAAGATAAGCTTGGGCACCTGCCTGCATGGCACGGATCCGGCTTGTTCAACGAAGTACCCCTTTGCCGATAGTCGATCACAAGAAGCTGTCGAATATCGGGATCATCATCGACGACCAGCATACGTTTACGTTGCGACAAATCCCACACGCGCCCTTCTTTCCACTTTGGACGCGGGAGGGTGAAATGGAATTCGGTGCCGTTATTCTCTTTACTGGTCACCGAAACGTCGCCACCGTGGAGTTCGATAAGGTTTTTACAATTGAAAGCCTATGCCAAGGCCTTTGACTTGTGTCTTCCCCTGCAGACCTATATGGAAGACCGGCTTAAACAACTTGGGGAGCGCATCAGACGAAATGCCTGGTCCTGTGTCATGCACCGAGACGCGGGCCCGCGTCTCGGTCTCCAGTCGAACAAACACGGTGATGGCGCCGCCTTGGGGGCTGTACTTAATGGCGTTATCGACAAGGTTTGTGACGATCTGATGGATTTTATCCGCGGATATCATCGCGCTGAGCGGCAGCGATGAGATCTACAGTCCTTTTCGGCTCTAAATACAGGACCTGCTGTATTGTTGGGGTCCTAAAAACAAAAGTAGGTTAGACCATCGAGGTGACCACGACATGCCGATGCGCCAAGATGGATCTTCGGTGAGGTCGCCTGCCTTAAGGTCCAATCGAGGAGGATGCGCTCAAGATAGCGAAGCGGATCCGTTGTATGCGCCGGGTATGTAGGGGGAGAGATCTGTGCTGGAGTGAGCGTAGATAACGCTCCGTTACACAACGACTCCCGCACTTGCATGCTCTGTGTAACAGTTGGATTCTGGATCGATGAAGCCTTCGCAGTCGGAATGACCGCTTGATGAAAGGAAAATAGTGATGGCTACACCAGCGAGTATTCACAAACATCCCATCCACCCGATGTTGGTGCCTTTCCCCATTGCACTGTGGATATTCTCTCTGTTCTGCGACATCGTGTATGGAATGGGATGGGGAGCGAGTATTTGGAAAGATATGGCGTTCTACACCATGATCGGAGGCATAGGAGGCGCGTTGCTTGCTGCGATTCCGGGACTCCTCGATTATCGGTCCTTGACGGACTCGCAAGTTAAACGAGTGGCTTGGTGGCACATGACCATCAATCTCTGTACGGTGGTGCTGTTTAGTCTGAACGCGTGGTTGCGCACGGGGGACCAACCGGACTCATATGCGCCTATTTTCTTGTCGGTGGTGGGCATCGCCCTATTAAGCATATCGGGATGGCTGGGCGGCGAGTTGGTCTATGTGCATGGTGTGGCCGTTGAACGGGATGAGACTTCACGAAGTACAAAGAGGGAAGAACATCGGGCTGCACATTTTTAGCCTAGTCACCGTCCCTCCTCGCTGGTGCCCTAGCGGCTCTCTGCCACCGTAGCCTAAGGGGTGCCCGGAATCTACCGCAGTACTCGCTCGCGCATCCGTGCGGACGAGCGGCCCCTGCAGGGTCCTACCGCCTCATACTCCTGCCCGAACTCCTGGAACACCTGTTGTGTCTTGTGATTCCCAGAAGTCGCAATCAGGCGCAACAACGAAAAACCCGGTGGTGCAGGCTTGCACCATCAATCCCCAACCTGCCCATAAGGGATGTTCAGCGTAGGGCTGGCAAACGACGCACAATCACAAACAGAAGAAGGCCCACTGCGTTGAGGGGGAAGTCCTCATCGTGGCGTCCCTGATACCGGTGATGTCCTTGTCGAGAGTTGGCCCCTCGTATTGATTATTGAACCGCTTCCTGCCGACCTCACTGCCGCACAATTCGCGAAACACCGAGAGTTGTAGGTAGGGACACCGCTTTTGGGATCGGATACGCCGTCCGTTTGTGGGTGCCATCGTATTGGCACCATTTACTACACGAAGACGGTCGCGGCCCACTTCGGCGCTCTCGTCTTCGGATACATCCATCAGATGCACGACTTGACCAGCACTTTCTGCTCAAAGGTCAACATGAAGGTTTCTTATCCATGGTAGCCGGTACCGCGTCTATGGCTCGACAGATTCTTCGTCGTCTTCGCCTCATCTAGAGCGCACAAACCCTTGCCTTTACATTGCACGCGTTCTGTCTGTGACAAAACCCTCCGCCCTTTTTAAGTAGGCCTTCCGGGTACCTCGAACAGACCGACTAGCCCGATACATTCAGCAGCAGGAGGCCTGCACGAGTATTTCACTACCATGCTAAAGCTAAGGAACCCTTGACAATGGCCAAGAACCGATATTAAAAATAGTTCTCATAATCACTTTACCGCTGAGCATAGGGTTCGAGTCGGCTCTCAATGGGGAAGCATCCAAGATCATTCGCTGTTCGAGATTGAAGGCGGGCACGTCGCTTTTCACACCGGGTTTTCACATAACAGGAGGGGGGAGAAATGAAGAGGTGGCTCGTATTTGCGGCTAGTGCATTGCATCTAACGCTGATACTTCCAGTATGGGCACAAGACGCGACTTTTGACGAGCGGCTGAAGCGGCTCGAGCGAGGCTATCAGGAATTGGAGGACAAAGAAAAGCGTGAACGAGAAGGGACCAGGCCGGACGTCGTCAGGCCGGAGATCCTCCGGCCTGACGAACCGCCACCCCAAGCCGGTATTGGATCATTACCGGATGTGGCGAGAGATCTTCGGAGACAACAGCAGGCCCCTTTGTCCTTCGGTTCAACCGGATCCGGCCGATTAGTCTATGCCAAGCCTTTTGTCTCTGCGCCGAAGGCTATCCTCGGCGGCTACATGGATATCCTGTACACCAACTTCTTTAACAAGGCCAGCATCGATAACGGCTATAGCAATATTACGGGCCGTGGCATCCACAGTAGTTACGACCAGCAGCGCTTCGTGCCGTTTATCTACGCTGATATTACCGAACACGTGAAGATGGCCGCTGAATTGGAAATCGAACACGGTATTCGGGAAACGTCGGAGAATGAACTGGAGTTCGGCTTGGAGTTTGCTCACATCGACTACTTGGTGCATGAGAGATTTAATTTACGCGCAGGCATCATTCTGCTTCCCGTCGGAAAGTTTAACCTCCTGCACGATTCTCCATTGAATGATTTGCCGGATCGCCCCTTAGTCAGCCAATTCATCATTCCCACGACGATGTCCGAGACCGGTGCGGGTTTCTACGGCACGTTCTATCCCAGTCGCAGATCCAAGCTCGACTACGAATTCTATGTCACGACAGGTCCCTGCGGGAACGACAAAACGGGCGCACCGACCGTCAATGAAGTCGATGGGACGCGGGGGTCTCGGCAACGAAAGTGTTTGACCACTGATGGATTGGATATTAATGATAATAAGGCGGTCGTCGGTCGTATGGCCTTTAGCCCCTTCCTCGGTGTGGAAATCGCCGGATCCGGTTACCGAGGCGCATACGATCCATTCGGCAAACGACCAATGAGCATTTGGGCCGTCGATTGGACATTCCAGCGCGGGCCATGGGAGTTAATCGGCGAAGCCGCGTGGGCGTATATTCAGGATAACTCGCGAGCATTGATGAATAATTCGATTCCCTCTCCACCCGGTCCGTTTGCTCCCGGCAGCCTTCTCACCGGCCTGGGTGGGAACAGCGGCCAGGGCATCCCTCCTCAACGGATGAGCGGCTATTACATTCAAGGGAACTATCATTTTATGCCCGAATTTCTCACCCGTCTTGCGCCGAAACGGTTTGGAGAAGGCTCCACCTTCACCGGCGTCCTGCGCTGGGACCGAGTCAACACGAACCTGGACCACCCGGGTGGACTCGGCGATCTGGAGCGCTTGACCTTGGGCCTGAACTTCCGGCCGGTCGAAGATACGGTGTTCAAATTCGCCTATTTCTTCGATCTGAAAAGCACCAACGCGGTGACGGAAGAACGCATTCATAACAACGGTATCATGGCGATGGCCGCCACTTACTTCTAAAGTGATCCCGGAGGCCAGGCCCGATCAGCAAATAACCGTTTCGCATCCAAGTAACTCCTTCGGATCCGGTTAAATGTTGCCCCCCTCATCGAGATGGGGGGTGGCTCCTCCAGGATTTTTAAGGTAAACAATTGATAGACCTTCAGATAACATCGTGGGCGCTTTGTAGATCTATGAGGACGAACGATATAGATAGCTAAAGAAGTCTCAAGTGATGGAGCCACTCGGAGTTAGAGTGTTAACCTAGCGTATATCGATCATTAATCGACGGCAGGTGGAGGAGCGATCTCGGCGCACCGATCACTTAGGCGGGGACGTGCATTGCTGTTTTACTTTCCATCTGTTCGATCTGTATCTGTCCGGTCGGACTGAAGCGATTACGCCATGGCGAGTGTCCAACATTACGATGTCCTGCGGATGAGCGCCAGTTCATCATTGAGCATGGCCGCGTGTGCCTCGCGGAGGAGTTGAGGTATGAGAATGATGATGAAGGCCCTGCCAAAGGCAAGGGGAGTAGACACGCGATTCTTCTCTTCCTGGAGCAGATCACACAGGCGATTCCAGTGATCCAGGTCGAACCCTTCGATGACGGACTCGAATATCTGCTTCAAGGTAGATTGGGTATCCGGAGGAATTGGCCACAGCCACCCCTCGCGTAGTCCGACCTCGCAGTAGACTCGTTTAAAAAGGACGCTTTGACCACCTTCGGTGTTGAGCCCGAGTTCCTGACAGATTTCAACGAGGACCTCCGCGCTATAGTTGTTCAAATAGAAAATAGTTTGCCGATGGACGCTTTCGGCCGCCAAGGCGAGGCCTCGTCGGTGTTCTCGTAAGCGGGCAAGTTTGTGCTCAACTGTCCCGGTGAACGGCAGACCCAGATCTGCCAACCAGCGAGAGAGCTCGTTAGAAATCGACAGGTTGATATAACACTCAAGAAGCTCCTCAGGGCTGCCTACCAACTGATCCGAGCTCGTTTTCAGTGCGTCATCGCTTAGAGGCTCGCTGCCTCTGCTGATAACCTCGGATCCATCGGCATCATGGTGATGATATTCGTTTAGTGAGGATTCCATGATAAAACTCCAGCGTCTTATCCCACAATCCAGAGCGTGAAACCGCTTCCTTCGTGAAGCAAATGGTCGGTAATGCTGCTACGCCAGAGCCGCTTCATACCTGAACGCCCGTCCCGGCTGACCACAACTGTCCCATACGCCCCGGCGCGAGCCTCCTCCAGAATATTTCTGCCCACATCGTCTTCGTGTCCGAATTTAAGAGTGACACGGTCGATCGGGAATCCGGTATGCGCCACAGCTTCAAGCGCTTTCACCAAGATCGGATATTCAACAGCGCTTTCAGCTTTGACCCATTCCTCCTGCTCCGTCCGTAAGTGTCTGCTCAGTCCCGCCTCAACATGTGGATTTTCAGATCCTCCATGTTCCAACAATTCGCGCGGGAGAGGTTTGAGAACGTGAAACAGCGTGAGCTGTACATCGCGCGTCTCGCGGAGCAACCCACCCACATAGGTCACGGCTTCCTGTGAACACTCGGATCCGTCTACGGCCACCAGTATTCGTGTCACAGAATGAATCTTCCTCCTGTGAGAAGTGATTGAGCCTGAACGTGGTGACCATCGGCCTATAGGACTGAAGCAGGAGATGCTGCACCAGAACCATCTTTATCCTGTTCTGGCGCAGTGAATCCCTCCCATGTCCCGTCACCGCTTCAATTACACACTTGCTGGCCGGCTAGAATGTACAGCAGGCGGGAAAAGATCACGATTCGCCAAACGGGCGATATCATCTCCCCTGTTTGGGTGATAGGCCACAATGACGTTCAAATCATCGAGCTTTCGGCAGACCAGCACGCCACAGCATTGGACATTTCAAAATCACCGTACGGGAAGTTATACCGGACTCCTCATTGATGTCCAATACCACCTGGCGTATGCATCCCATCCGTGGAGGAGGATAAACTCATTTTCTTTCTGCCCCGAAGGTTCGCGTTCGCTCCATGCACCCCTTCGTCGAAGACTACTTTGTCATCCTTGAACCGGTGTTTGGCATGATCGATGGCGCGCTTGTTTAGTTTCATCGCCATACCACTACCTCGGTCGATCATGAGAAATAGGGCTCGAACAGAGGGCACGGCTCCTGTTGATCATCTTCCAGTTCTCGCATTGCATGTGGCGGGAGCTGGCTTCGGTAAACAGTAGGATCACGCAATCTTGACTGGCAGTATTGACTCGATACTCCCCGGCAGCAGGAGGAGTAGGGGCAGTCCTTGAGTTCGGGGGAAGACGGCCTTCCCCCGAGAGAAGAACAAGTCCTGCCCGGGCTCATCGGGCTTTCGGCTTGATAATTTCGCTTCTGTCTATAAAGTCAGACACAGAATCAGAAAGCGGCGCTAGGGCTCCACTCGATTCATGGACTTGAGCCCGAGACTGGCCCATCTGACTGTGTTTTCCGGACAGTTGCGTCCGGATCGCATGCAGCTTGCGTAGGCCATCTTGATGAATGTTCTCTTGGGCGTCAAGAAGCAAGAGCAGCTGATCATCCTTATTTTGAGCAGCGAGCCGTACCGCAGCCACTTCTTCGCTCAACACCAGCTGCTGATCAAGCGACCGTTTCATAGCTGACTCGAGGGCGTCTAATCGACCCTCCTGAGCTTGCATGGAGGTGATCTGTTTCTCCTGCGCTTCCACCTTTTTCTTCGTGTCCTCCAGTGAGCTCAAACGGCTCTGCATCTGTTGTCGATTGTGCATAAGCGAGTTGTTCACGTGAGTCCGGAGCGCCTCTAGGTCGCTCTCCGTGGCACAACCTGGCAAGATCAGCAGACCGGTCACGAGCAAAGTTCGGCTTACCATTGATGGGCGTCCTCCATTCATGGCACACCTCCTTGTTACATAGAGCTGGCTCACACGGAGATGATACACCTCTTCTCAATCAACTTCACGTGACCACGTGCTTCTCCCGTGGTTCGGCGAATCCGACATATTGTGTCAGGCTGCCACGCCTGAAGACCGTCCGAATCGGCGGAAGGGACCATTGACGGTTAACCATAGGATAAAATCTTACGGCGATATTTGAGGATCACTTTACGGATGGGTCCATGTAAGATGAGGCGAAAAGAGACCGCGGGGAGGCCGCCGAATGGTGTAGACTTCGCGTGTCGGTCGGGCGTCAGACTCATTCAGATAATAGTATGCGTATTGCTCAAGTGGCGCATTTGACAGAGAGCGTGCCGCCGAAGATGTATGGGGGGAGTGAACGCATTATTGCGTATTTGACCGACGAACTCGTTCACTTGGGACATGACGTGACGCTATTTGCGAGCGCAGATAGTTCTACGACCGCCCGATTGGAGTCCGTGTGTGGGGAGGCCGTTCGCAGTCCTGAAACGCCGACGGAGCGCATGGCTCGATTGATATTATTGCAAGAGCGAGTACTCCAACTTTCGACACAGTACGATATCATTCACGCCCATCTCGACTTCTTGGCCTTTCCCCTCGCGCGCCGGTCGAAGACCCCGGTTGTGACCACGGTGCATGGCAAGCTCAATCTTCCGGAATTGCAAACCGTCTACCGGGAATTTTCGGAGGTGCCTTTAATCTCCGTGTCAGACGCTCAACGCCTACCATGCCGGTGGGCCAACTGGAAGGCGACCATTCATCATGGGCTGCCGCGCGATCTCTATCGCTTCAATACCGGCCCTGGTGGATACTTGGCCTTTCTCGGACGTCTCTCCCCAGAAAAGGGACCGGTCGAAGCCATCGAGGTGGCAAAACGGGTCGGTCTCCCACTACGCATCGCGGCGAAACTCGATGTCGCGGATGTGACGTATTATGAAGAAGTCATCAAGCCGCTCTTGACCGACGGATCGATCGAGTATGTCGGAGAGCTGACGGACCGCGAGAAAAATACATTCCTTGGAGACGCAGTCGCCCTGCTTTGCCCGTTTTGGCCGGAATCTTTCGGGTTAGTGCTCATTGAGTCCCTCGCCTGTGGCACGCCGGTCTTGGTGTATAACCATGGTTCTTTCCC
The DNA here is from genome assembly GCF_965152615.1 of Nitrospira sp. Nam74. Lineage (NCBI taxonomy): Bacteria > Pseudomonadati > Nitrospirota > Nitrospiria > Nitrospirales > Nitrospiraceae > Nitrospira > Nitrospira sp. Nam74. Next base: position 2,200,636 of record NZ_OZ224220.1, read on the forward strand.
AGAGATTATTGAACATGGCAGGACGGGATTTCTCTGTGCACATGTCGATGATATGGTAAAGGCGATTGAAAACGTTGCTGGTATTGATCGTGCCCGATGCCGTCAGTCCTTCGAGGAACGCTTTACGGCCGGACGCATGACGCGTGAGTATGTGCAAGTGTACGATGACATCGTTCGCGGGCATTGATCGGTGAAGACCTCTGGCGGCGATAGGATGAGCATGGATGCGATTACCATGATCGGGCTCTTGGCGGGCACGTTGACCACCATTGCCTTTCTCCCCCAATTGACCAAGACATGGAGGTCCAAATCTGCGAAGGATGTTTCGCTGGGCATGTTTTTGATTTTTTGCAGCGGCGTCTTACTCTGGTTAGTCTACGGGGTCTTGATCAATGCCGTCCCGATCATCCTGGCGAACGCGGTCACGTTGATTCTGTCCGGCGCCATTCTCGTGCTGAAATTGAAATACGGCTGAGCGAGGGACACTGAGGGCTATCGCGTGATGATCACGTCCAGATGCCCGTGCTTTTTCAACACTTCCACCCCGACCGAATGATCCTGCCGCCGTTCGAATCGAAGATCCACTTCCGCATGGCCCACCCGAAGCCGCTGAACCTCTACCTCATCCACAAAGTCCGGGAGTACCGGGCGACGCACCAGGAGTTGGTGCTCGAATGCCGCGGGGGTGAGACCCAGGAGTATCTGCACCATATAGGGAATGGCCCCGGCTGCCCATGCCTGCGGGTGGTTTGCGGCAGGGTAAGAAACCGGCGTGTCATATTCGGTGTCGCTAAAGCCTGAAAACAACTCCGGCATCTGATAACTCCTAAAATGACTAGCCGCTTTGACAAGGCCTTCAAACACGCGGGCGGCGTGGTGGTCGAACCCATATTGACGCAATCCTCCGGCAATCAAGGACGTATCGTGCGGCCACACGCTTCCTAGATGATACCCAAGAGGATTGTATGCAGTTTCCTTTTCGGACAGAGTACGAATGCCCCACCCACTAAACATATCCGTACTCATGAGACGGGTTGCCGTCAGTAACGCTTTATCGTGATCCGCAATGCCGGTCCATAACGCATGCCCGGGATTGGAAGAGATGACAGTGACCTGCTTTCCATCCTTCTCAAGGGCCAAGGCATAATACCCGCTGTCGGACATCCAAAAGTCCTTGTTAAAGCGGTGACGCAATCCAACGGCATCGCGGCGGAGTTGCTGGGCCCGGAAATCGTCCCCCGCTCGCCCATACAGGTCCGCCATACTCATGAGTGCCTGATATGCATAGCCTTGTACCTCGACCAGCGCGATCGGTGCCGTGGCCAGGGCGCCGTCTTTGTTGACAATTGCATCACCCGAATCTTTCCAGCCTTGGTTCTCCAGTGCTTTGTCAGTGCCATTGGCATAGGTGAGATACTTGCCGGCATTGATGCCTCCATAGTGCGACATCCATTCAAGGGCCCGTTCGATAGGTTCATGCAGCTCATGAAATAAGGCGAGACTTCCCGTCCAGGCTGCATGGCGACCAATCAACATTAAAAAAAGCGGGGTAGCATCGATCGATCCATAATACGGCGTATGAGGGATCAGACCGAGGTGCGCAGCCTCTCCCACCCGCAGTTCATGCAAAATCTTGCCGGGCTGTTCATCCCGCCATTCATCCACGCGTCGGCCTTGATAAGAGGCTAAAAGCCTGAGGGTATGAGCGCTGATACTGGGATCATACGCGAGCATTTGCCACGCCGTAATGAGACTATCCCGACCGAAGAGCGTGGCAAACCACGGCACGCCGGCGGCAAAGAAAAATTGGTCATGAAGCTTCATCCGTAGAACTCGGAGGTCGCGGAGTGAGCGATCGATCATTTCCTCCAGGAGCTCACTATCACTGAAAATATCTGTGGCGGAGGCGAGCCACTTGTCGGAGGCATCCTGCAGCTTGGCTTCAAGGTCCAGCACGTCCGGCTGGCGGTACGTCGGCATTGACGCGTCCCGTTCGGGGCTTTCCTGAATGACGAGCGAGAGCCGCACCTGTGTTCGCTCCCGGGGGGCCAGACGAAAGCGGTACTGCACGCTGGCGCCATCGATCAGGTCAGGGGACGGGGCGAAATGGACGGATAGCCGGCGATGCAGACCGTCTTTACCGTCATAGCGAAACTGCAACATGCCGTCCTTCCAGCGGGGCTCCTGCACCAGTTCCGGAAAAGGAGGAAGCGCGCCTCTGACCGCATACACGTCTTCAAAATCAGCGCGAAACATGAGCGCCAGCGACAATTCCGCGGGCTGCCGCGAAAAGTTCTGCACGGTGAGCATGTCATCGAGAGCCGGTATTTGACTGTCGAGAATCCGATGCCATCGCACTTCGATTTCTTCACGTTGGAGAACGTGGCCATTCGTGGCCTTCATTTTCAGATTCGCGAGCTCGAATTTGGCCATGAATCCTCGGGAGGCAGTCGCGGCCAACGGAGTCAACCGCATTCCTCCCAGACGCATTTCATAACCATTCAGGTATCGGCAGTCATGATAATAGAGACCGAGACCGTGCCCTTCTTCCAGTGGAACCGTGCCATCAGGATTGGTGAGAAAGAAGAGGTCCGCGTCCTTGATCACAATGGCATCGGCTAGTCCGCTCGTCTGTGATGGCCGACGGGGTGGCGGCATCTGCAACTTGCGGTTCTTGCGATCTTGAGCGGGTACGACAAGATCCAAGGTAGAGGTGTCACGCTCGAAGAATGGCCAGCGAAGGAAAAACGGCAGGAGGAGAAAACTGCGACGTGAAAGCCAAATCCTCAGATAAAGTCTCCTTATGCCGGGGAGGGCAGGCCGTTATGTGGATGTGCTTTAGGAGATGTGGTTTGTGTCGACATCCTTACCATGCTGCCCATATCCATTCAGGTCCATACAGTACTATGGCAGCTGCGTTATGGGATGTCAGTCACGGTTGCCAGGCTTGTCGTTAAAACAGGACGGTGCTAAGGCAAGGTTGATGGACGTCATGGCCATGAGGGAACCCTTGTGTAACAAGCTTCACTTCTCAATTACCACTTAATCATGCTGCCTGCTCTCTAAACCCGATACCACGACTCAAAGAGGTGGACATTCAGGACTTCTTCGGGGTAGGTTCGGTGAGGCGGTCTGGAGCCCGCCATGAAAGCGAGGTCGTATGGTCCGTCTCTTAGTCTTCGAAAGTCGCATCCTAAACATCGATCTGATGACCCACTGCGAAATGGACTCGGATGGATCCGGCAAACTGCATGTCCATTTCTGTGACCAGACTGAATTGACGCTCGAAGGCCAGGAGGCAAAGGCCTTTTGGACATCGCTGCAGGCGGAGGGGTTTAAAGCGGGATGATGGTTGGCAGGACGCTAAAGAAGGAAAGGGCGGTCCATTGATCAATGATGCGTGCAGTTATGAGATCAGCCTCTACACCGACGGCGGTTGTCGGGGCAATCCAGGCCCCGGGGCAATCGGGATTGTAATTTGTGATGCGGCGAGCACCGTGCTGTATGAGCACGCGGAATGTATCGGGCACACCACGAACAACCAGGCTGAATATAGGGCGCTGATTAAAGGGTTGGACTTATGCGCTCGATACACGCGGGGCCGTGTCTCGTGTTATAGCGATAGCCAGATTGTGATTAAACAGGTGACCGGAGTGTATCGATTAAAGAACGAGGCATTACGTCCACTCTTCGACGAAGTCAAACGAAAAGTACAACAGTTTCGCGCCGTCGTGTTTCAGCACGTCCGCCGAGAGAATCCGCTGATTGCGAAAGCCGACCGCATCTTGAATGAGGCGTTTGATGGCTGCGCGCGGTCACGCGCCTATCAGTAATCTCGGTATTTTAACGATCTCACCCTCGGTCCACGAAAACAACCTGCACTGAATGCGTTTCCCCGCGACTGCGGCATCACCTCATGTCAAGATCACCGACATCCTTTCCATTCTTCTAGCCGTTGATCGGTATCAAATCGCGCATCTTGGCTCGTTCCTGCTTGAGGTGGTACGGTCTTCAACTTCCTCTTGGCTTGGAGTCAGTTCCAGGAGTTCACAGCAGCATTCCATTGGTGTCTGGCTGTTCAATGTGCTGTGCGGGCGATGCCAATTATAAAAGAACTGCCACTCTTCAAGCGGGTTAGGCACTGCCTGATCCTCCATGTCCAGGGTAGAATTAAGTTCCACTTAATCGGTTTCCTGTGACCGTTCGACCTTGCTGTTGGTATGGGGACCCGGGGGCGGTTCGGGTGAAATTTTAAAGTCGTGGCATTGAACGGCTACTACCGCAACGGCGACACACCGAGTCGGCATCGTTCGTTTCAGTATAAAGCTGAACCCACACCCCCTCGGCGACGTACCTCATCTTGATATCTATTCACCAAGACGAAATATACATTAGGTCATTGAAAGGAGGAGTGCGATCTCGGCAGCGCATGGAGCCGTACTCTCATTGTGTCGCACGAAACAAAGGTGTCCTATCGGCGGCTTGTTTTCTCGGCGCCTCCTGCGCCGTGTTGTTCGCGCGCCAGTTCGTCGTCGATAAGCTGGACAAAGGTCTCCAGTAGCTGGGCGCCTACGAGTTGTCGGCCATTGATAAAGAAGGCCGGCGTTCCTGTCACGCCCAGCCGTGTCCCTTCCTCCACATCCTGCTGGACGATGGTCTTGTATTTTCCGCTGCTCAGGCACTGCTCAAACGCCGATACGTCGAGCTCCACTTCCTGCGCATAGGTCTTCAAGTTCTCGAGACTCGTCTTCGGCGCCTGCGAATAGACTACATCGTGATACGGCCAGAACCTGCCTTGCTCATCAGCGCAGCGGGCCGCCTCATGCGCTCGTCGGGCTTCCGGATGAATTCCGTCGAGCGGGAAATCCCTGTGAACCACCTTGACCTGATCGCCATACTTCGCCAGGAGTGCGGTAAAGGTGGCCTGGACGCGCTGACAGTAGTGGCAGTGGAAGTCTTCGAACTTCACGATGGTGACCGGCGCCGTCGGTGATCCCTTGAACGGTGCGCCCTCCACGCTCACCGTCGCCCGAAAAACCGGTGGGGACTTGAGGTGTACGCTCACGACGGCCTGGGATCGAAGTGTATTAAGAAACGTCTCCCGCTGCGCGGCCAGCTTCTGTCTTTGGAGCTGAGCACGGATCTGTTCCCGGGCCGTTACCTCGTCGCCTGTTATCTGATTCTTATGGGAGTTGTAAATGATCTCGATCTCCTGCTCCGTTACAAGCCCGACTTTGGCGGTCACTTCAGCGTCGAGAAGAGCCGCCGTGGTGATCCCGCGTTTGTCCGCTTCACCCGCCAAGAGCGCGTCGTTCACAAATATGTCAAGCATCTGTCGCTTCATAGCATAGACCTGCTCCTGCAACTTCGCGAGCGGAGCGCCCAGGGCTTTCTCCACCTCGTCGTTGTTAATGGCGACACCATTCACGTGGGCGAGCGCCTCGCCGGCCTCGGCAGGCGCCGCCGGTTTCATCATTAGCATCAGCAACGGTATGGACGAGAGAAAGATGATGACTGTTTTAGAACGGAGTTGATGCATGTTGTGTCCTCTTCCTTTCGATACGAAACGCACTTACCTAAAACTGCGGGCCCATTATTGATTAGTTGCTGACTGATCACAAGGGCAGGTCTGTGGTGTTCTTGGGCAGTGGCTCTTGTTGATAGAGGCGCGCGTTCGCTGCTTCACCGCTCACGGGCAAGCGGCCCTCTCCGATTTACGGCCGTTTGAGCCTAGGCATATACGGCTATACGTACTCTATCGATGGCGCTCAAATATGTACACGAATCGCTTTAGATACGCGAGGGTATCTGATTGAGTACAAGACCCACAGTCAAGAGGAGTATACGTACATTTACAGTATGATCATGAGCTTTGATTGAATTCACGGTTGCTTCGTGGGCGAATCGTGATTCTCGACAGAAGAATTTTTCATGGCATGCCGAATGCTAACTCGACCATTGCCATGCGACTGGAAAAAAGAAAAACCATGACGGCATGGCGATGCCATGGAGGTCGACATGAAATATGCCCGCATCGCTCTCGCAACGTTCCTGTGTGTCTTCCTGTGTCCCTATAGCAGCCGTGCGCTCGTGAACTACGACCAGGGGCAACGCCAAATCAAAGGCGTGCAGCTCCTTCAGGACTTCAACGATCCGACAGCCTATTACTATGTGCCGCAGTTTCCGCGATTGGCGACGAAAGAAGACGGGACGTTTGAAATTGTGTGTCTGAAGTTCGTAGATACCAAGGAGGACGGGGCCAGCGGCGGTCTCTTCCATGCTCTTATCGAATTCAGTCTTCCGCCTGAATTGCTCCAGGAGATCGAAAAGGAGCTCAAAAAGCAGGTTCCGAATGCCCGGATCGCCGGCGCCGTTCCGCTCATGCAGAGTACCGAGAAGAACGAGAAAGGGGATGACGGCACGGGGGCATTCCAAATCGTATCTTCCGTTCTGCGCGATCGAGGCGACAAAGCATTCACCCGCACACTGGTGACGTCAGGACGTGCGCCGCTGACACCGGGCTCAAAAGCCGTTGTCGCGGCCGTGCTCAATCAGCAAGGTGCGACGCTGCTTTGGGATTCCCTGACCGGGCCCACCTCCGATGTGTCGGTGGCCATTCAGGCGTATTACGAAGCCGCGGTCCAAGGCTATAACGCCAAAGTGACGGCAGACATGACGACGGTCTACAAGCACTTCAGTACGACCAGCAGCCAACAAAAGGAATACACAAAGCGGCAGGTCAGGAAAGCGGTGGATGACCTTCAGCGGGATGGGACACTCAAAGTAGAAGTGTTCGATCGGTCAAAGAGCTTGGGCATCGACGCCAAAGAGATGGACGCGGTGCTTCAAACCGTCACGGATAAACTGACTGAACTGATGTTCGATCATACCAGCGGATGGGCAGCGGACCCGCCTCGAGAAGCGGCGGTCGAAGCCAACCAAATTCAAGGTCGGCAAGAGCGCGGTTGGTTTTCGAGCGTCTTCGGCGGAGCGCAGGATACGCCGTATTTCACCGACGATCAGTACGTGCTGAAGGATCGGAAAGACATCCGTCACAATACGTTTTCATTAACCCTTACGAAAGGCACCACCATCAAAGTGCCGGTCGATACGGCCGGTAATCTCGGCGGTCTCTACAAGGCCATGGGAAAGGATGAGCGGTACTTCCGGATCGTCAATCTCAACGATCCTGCCTTCCAATTCCGAACGGTTCACTTTCAAGTCGATGGCTCTTACATCGACTCCTTTCAAGACACGATCAATTTTGCATCCGTGAACATGCGCAAGATGTACAAGGACCAACCGTCCTTTGCCAAATCACTTCATTACACCAAGGAAGAGATCAAGGCGGGCAAGATGACCCAACAGATCGCCTATCCCCGGCTCGCCGTCGACGGTGACGACTGGCAGGAATACGAGTATCAGATCCGTTGGAGCGTGCGGAACGGGGCCACTATTGCAGTGCCCGCGGATGAAACGAAATGGATCCGTTCACGCGACGCCGCAGTCTCGTTGGTCCCGCCGTTTGAACGTCGGACCGTCGTGATCGAGGCAGATCGGCAGTTGTTTGCCCAGCGTGGAATGGTAACGGCAGTCATCGAATCCGGCAGCTATTTGGCGGGCAAGAAGCAATTGGAGCGCAAAGCTATCCTCCGCGCAAAGGATCCGAGTGCCAGCCAGGAGCTTTCGATCTATCACGATCGTGATACCCCGATTGCGGTCCGAGTCTCGTGGTTTAGTCCGAACGGTAAAGAAGGCCAGCAGCAGATGGTGCTGGAGCAGGATTTCATAGCTCTCGCTCCTCCGCAGTCATCCACACCCGTTGCACCTACCGCCCCTGTCGTTCCGTCTTCCTCTCCGACCGGGCCGATCGACGCCAAACCGATGGTGCCGCCCGCGGCAGGAGGTATCCGATGATTCGCCTCGTCTTTCTATCAATCCTGCTGTGCGGGACCGTCCTTGGAGCGGAATTCGGATGGGCGCAGCAGATCTTGCTCGATCAGGGGATGCGAGTCGGTGGACTCTGGTGTTTTCCCACTTTCGCGAACGCGCGCGAGTATGTGTACTTGCCGTATAGCGCGCGCCTCGCCGCTGATGATGCCGGCCGGCCGCAATTCTCCTTCGTCCGGTACGTCATCACGGCCCCGAAGACTGCTGCCACGGGCCAAAACACGGACCGTGTCGCCTCGGACGGCAATACGATTACCGACGCCGATGGCGGCGGCATTCTTCATTTCCTCGTGCTTCTCGATACTCCGCAATCCATGGTGGACGACGCGCAAGCGGAGCTACGCAAGAAGCTGAAGGATAAAGACATTGTGTTAAGGGGACCGCTTGTGTTTCAGGACGGACGATACCTGCTGGTGTCCTCGATTGTGAATCCGGCATCCGCGACGGCCGAGCGCAAGCTGCTGGCGTCCGGGCGGGCCCCCGTTCTCGAAGGCAATCGCCTCGCCTTGTCGTTCGATCTCAAACCCCAAGAAGCCACCTTGTTGATGGAAAGCTTTCGCATGAATACCCCGGACATCTCGTTGGTGTTCGACATGAGTTTTCTGGGATTGAGTGAAGCCTATGACGCCGACCTCCTGATCGACTGGTCGGAGGTTCACAACAGCAAAGCCTTTGGAGCCGGAGGAAGTGTCTATTTCGTCAGCGCGGACGTGAAATCAGCCTTTGACGAACTGCGACGGACCAATGCCATTCAATTGCACTCACGAGGTAGCGACAGCGCCATGGAAGGCTTGCTGACGAGTGTCTACAGCAAACTCCTCGATCTGCTGTTCCGTCCGGTGGAACCGGAAAAAGTGCCGCCCGATAAACGCGGCGGGCTCATGCAGGCCATCACTGCGCTGACAGATCCCGAGGACGGCCCCCTCTCGAGTCGAAATACCACCGGGTTCGGCGCGTATGTGGGATATCAACTGAAGGACATGAAATCGTCCGGCACTTCGATACTGAATTTCAATCATCGGGCCTCGGTGGAGCGGCACAGTTTGATCACGTTCAATATCGGGGATTTTTACAAGCGGTTTGGAAAGGACGAGAACTATTTTCGCGATGTGAATCTGGCCGATCCGATGTTTCAGCAGCGAGAAGTGCACGTCAAGCTGGATGGGGCCCTTTTGCCGGACTTCGACCGCTACATCAACACGGTGACTGTCACCATGCGGAAGGAACATCAGAATGGGCAGCACACGTTACGGGAAGTCGTCCTCAACCGGCAGTCCATCACCGAGAGTGCCGGCGGCTTCCGCATGTTCTATGGGTGGAATGGAGATCAAGACCGTCAGGCCTGGCTGCAGTACGACTATCGCACACGATGGAGTTTTAAAGGCGGCGGGACGTATGAGACGGAGTGGAAACGTATCGATGCCCCGATGATCGACGTGTTTGTTCCTTATGAACGGAGGGTCGTGCAGCTTGTCGGGAACAACGGAGACCTTCAGCGGAAAGGCGTACGAGCCGTCGTGGTGCAAGTGGAATATCCCTTCTTCAGCGAACGGCGTCGCCATCAGCTGGTCCTGAGGCCTGACAAACAGACCGACGAGCCGCAAGTGTCCATCACGCTCCCGCTTGGACAGTTCGATTATGAGTACACCATTACCTGGCAGATGACCAACGACCGTCGTCTGACGGATCATCGGCGCGACTCCACCGGATTGGTGTTCATCGACGAGTTGCCGGATGGCTCCGCCACCATTCTGTCTCCGCCCGGCAGTGCACAATCACCATTGTAGGCAATTGGATTGTAAAGGAGGTTCTTATGTCTCATTCAAGATTTCAACAAATCGTCTGGTCCGGTGTCATGGTGGTGGCATTCTGTGCCATCGCCCTCCTGACGCCGGATCGTGCCGCAGCTGTCCGGCTTGATGACGATAATAAAGTCGATATCGTTCTGAAGGACGGACTGACGGTCACCCTCTATGGGGAAGCGACCGATTCCGGAGCGAAAAGCAACAAATACTATTATCTCCCGATGAACCTCCATCTGTCGCAACGACCTGATGGCACCCCGGAATTTCTGTTTCTCAAATTCACCACGGAGGCGAGTGGAGGAGTCAGCGGCGCCTTGATGCATTTTCTCATGACGTGGGATCTATCGCCGGCCCAGGAGCAGGAATTGAGAAGCAAACTGAAAGCCCAGGTGCGCAACGCGGAACTCGCCGGAGCGGTCCCGCTCACGCAGGATACCGCGAACGGGGGGTCGTTCCAAATCGTGTCCGCCACATTGAGCGATAAGGGATTGGCGCAATCGGTCGTCACCTCCGGCAAAGCGCCGTTGGTTCCGGGAGGGAAAGCGGCGGCCGCATCGAGGTTGTCGGCCGATGGCGCACAGTTGTTGGCCGCCACATTCGAGAAAGCGCGCTCCATCACGGATCTCTCCATTGCCTTGAATTATGGCTACGAAACGATTGCGCCGGCCGCGAAGGGCACCATCACGTTCGACTGGTCAAAACTGGAACAGGAATCGGAATCGTTGCGCGCCGAATACACCCGAAAGAAAACCGGCACGCGGAACACTTCGGACTGTTTCATGATTTTTTGCGCGTCGTCGAGCCGTCCGACCTACTCCTATTCGTATGACGAAGTCCGCAACCAATACAAATTTCTCGAAGAGAAACAGATCGTGAAGCTGGACTGGATGGAATCGAAAAACGATGAGCGATTAGCAAAAGTCCGCGAAGCCTTTTTCCAGTTCTTCCTGACCTCCATGACAGAAAAGACGCAACAAGCTCAGGAAGCTCCGCCCCCGGCTGCGGAGAAGAAAGATGAGAAGGCTCCGGATATTCGCCAGGGTGACGGCTATCGCTTCAGCCAGAGCTCGTTCAAGAAAAACCTGCAGAAGAAAACGCAGGTTATGAGTCTGAGCGCCCGCATGGCATACAAATCGGAGTTCCAGATCGTCGGGAACCTGGCCAGCTGGTACAACGGCGTCCGGGACAATCCCAAATGCGTCGCCGCCGTGAACCTCAACGATCGCTTTTTCCAACATCGCGACATTCATTTCATTCTCGATCTCGACGGCAAGGAGATGTTCGATGAAGCCGTCAATTATGTCACGGTCAACGTCCGGAAACTGCGCGACCAGGGAACGCCTTTCGAGGACCGCGTGACGATCGATGCCAAGTACATCAAGGAGAAAGGCATCAACGCCACTGTGACCTATGCGCGTGGAGAGGATAAGAATCCAGACAGCTATCAGTGGATGGCGCAATGGAGTCTCAAGGGCGGCAAGGTCTATCCGGAGAAGCCGGAATGGGTCAACGGCACATTTGAAGGCGTCACGCTCAAGCCGCCCGTCGTTCCCCGCGTTATTGAAGTGGAAGGAGATCTGGAGCAGATGAAAGCCAGCGACGTGAGCCGCGTGACCGTGCAAGTCCACTATCCTCAATTCGGCCAGGAAGCAGAGGAGAACATTGCAATTTCTCCGGCACAGAATCAGCCCTTGATGTCGCGCAAAATCTTTACGGATCGCGAGAGCAAGGGGTACGTGTATCGATTGGTCATCAATCACAAAAACGATGGGAAACTTGTCCTGAAGTGGAGTGATCCCATGACCGACAACTACATTTACGCCAAGATTCCGGATGAGGTCCTCAAGGATGCGACCGCGAAAAACGAAGCAAAGGAAGCCGGGAAGACTATCAGTACCTCTTCCACAGAAAAGGTCCTGGACGATCTGTTATCGGGACCGGCGGAGCCCAAGTGATAAAGGTGAGAACAGAAGGAGCAGAAGCATGAAGTCCAAGACATGGAATCTGGTCATATGTGCGATCGGATTGTCACTCGCCGTCGCACTCCCCGCGCAGGCGCAGCAAGTGCTGCTGGACAAGCCCGTCAAGGCCGGTGAATTGACGGTCTTTCCGGATCTGAACGATGAAACCGTCTACTACTACGTGTCTGACAAGCCCCGATTGTCCATCGATGCCAACGGCCAGCCGCAGTTTTCATTTCTGCGATATGTGGACAATGTGCGGACGGGAGCCGATCAGCCTGAAGCCCGTGAAGGGGACGGTGGCGGCATCGTCCATGCGCTCGTGAGCCTGTCGGTCTCGCCGGATCAAATCCGGGATGCGCAACGCGCGCTTCAACGGCTCAAGCCCGGCGCAAAAATTAATGGTCCGGTTGTGTTCCGATCCGGCAAGTTCGGCCTTGTATCCTCTTTCAAAGATCCGGATGGAAAGCTGTCGACGAGGGTAGTCGGTCTTGGGAATGCGCCGATTCTCGATGGAGAAAAGGCCGCTGTGTCGATGCAGCTGACCAAACAAGGAGCCAAGATTCTCTGGGAATCATTTCACACGGCGGCGCCGGACATCAGCTTTAGCTTCGAGATGGATATGGCCGGCTATCGCTCACCGCAACGAGCGGTCGTCGAAGCGAACTTCGATCAGATCTACGAACATCAAGCATTTGGGGCGGGAGTTGCCTCGACCTATCTCGCCGCGGAAATCAAGGGGGCGTTTGACGATCTGAAGCGGCAGGGGGCCATCAAGCTGACCCAGGTAGGGGAAAACGAAAAGTTAGAGGCGTTGATCACGACGGCTTACAACAAGATCGCCGACTTGATGTTCAGTCCTCTAGGTGGAACGGGAACGCCTTCGCTGGACAGTATGACTGCAGCGACAAGCGGACAGGGAAGTCTGCTGGATCGAGCGACCACGTTGTTGCAACAAAGCCGCCAGGATGCCCGGACAGAGAATGAGCGCATCCGGGCGGAAAACGAGCGAATCCGGGCGGAGAAGAAAAAAGCTGAGCAGGAGCGGCGGGCCGCGGAAGCGACCCGCCGGCCTCAGACTCCTGTCGCCGCTACCACTGAAAAACCACCTGCCAACGCTGAACAGGATCGACCGGCAGCCACTGTCGATACCCCTCCACATTTAGTCGGCACTCATCCCTTCGGGGCACGTCCTGGCGATCCGGTTGATGAGCCGCGGGCGGAAAAAGAAGAAGTCCCTGTCCCTTCCTTTGCAGTCGTAGCGGCGTTTGAGATGAAGAAGGTGCACCAGCAGGGCGTGTTCAAAGTTGATCTTAATAAATATACGGCAGACCACATCACGCTGCGCTTTGACGAGAATATCGGAGATCTTCGCCAATATCTAGATAAGCCGGACATCTTTCGCGACGTCAATCTGGATGATCCCTTGTACCGTCAACGCGAGATCGTCGTCTCGTTGGACGGTTTGAATGGGCCCGACTTCGGGAAGTATGTGAACTTTGTCTCCGTCCAAATGCGCAAACAGCACGCGGAAGGTGCCGTGACCACGGATGAGGTACGGATCGATCGGGTCAACTACACGAAAGAGGGCAACCAGTTCAAACTGCTGTATGGGTGGAAAGGCGACAATGATCGGCGCCGGTGGGAAGAATTCGAGTACCGGCCGGTATGGAGCTTTTTCGGAGGAGGGACAATCGAAGAAAAATGGCAGAAGTGGACTGCGAACGGCATTGCCGTGAAACCCCCCTATACCCGTCGGCAGGTGGACATACAAGGAGATCCCAAGGCCGTTGCGGATGCGGGCATTCGTTCCATTACGGTCCGCCTGTTCTATGACTTAGCCGGGAAGCAGCAGGTCAAACAAGTCACGTTGAATGTCTCGAAGGGGCAGTTGTCGGAGCAAGTCGAATTTATGACTCCTCCCGACACGACAGAGTACGACTATGAAATCGTCTGGCAACTGAAGGGGAATCGGACCGTGTCATCGGGCCGTAAAACAAACTCGACGGGATTGTTGTTCGTCGATGAGTTGCCGACGAGTTGAGCACAGACAGGGAGGAGGGAAAGGACTATGAACGAACCAAGACGACGCTTACTCATGGCCCTGTTGCTCATGGGTACGGGTATGGTGCTGTGCGCGGCGTTGGACGGCCGCGCACAAAATTTCAGCGGTCTGAACGGACAAGAGCTGCAGGCGAGGAAGAATACCGAAGCCGATTTAGGCGTTCTGCTCGGAGGTCTCTTCAATAAAGGCAATAAGGTCTCCGGGAATATTACGCGAGTCGTGGTTAAGCATGATAGCGAACGACAACTGGTGCTGTCGGTAAGCTCCTCGCAATTGGACAATAAAGTGTTGTGGGGTGAGTTGCGTGATCAGGATGGAAAGCGCCAGACGCAGATTCTCACCTCCTCGACGGTCGTCCCCGCCGGGTCGACCTCAACAGACCTTGTCTTCAATCTCGATGAGAAATTGCCCAAAGAAACACAACTGAACTCGGCGTCGGTTCAGCTCTACGTTGCAAGTTCCTCGAACTCCCCGCCGGGACTGGTTCGCTCCTATGACATTGCCAAAAAATGGCAAATGGAAATCCGACCCGAAAACATCGTGACGATCATCGCGCCGCAGCCGATCGAAGAGGCGGCTCAGCTCACTGAACGTCCTGTCATCACCGTCATGCCGGCGAAGAAACTCAGTCCCCAAGTCATGAGAGAAGGCGCGCTGCTCATGCCGAAGCTCATGCTTCCGGATCGGAGATAAGAACACGTTCGTCGCAGCTCTTTGAAGCGGCACACAGGGCTGGATAGAGAAGGAGGAGGGTCATGTTCGGACTTTTGTGGTTACCTGCGCTGATGATGGCCACGATGGGGCTCACCGTTGTGGAGGTGGTGGCGGCCCAGGTTCAGAAGGACAGGGCCGTGATGATGCGGCCGGAGAGGGTTCAGTTGAAACCGGACGTGGTGAACCCGCGAACGTTACAGGTGGTGTCACCCTTCGTCTATGGACTGCGAAAAGAAATTACCGACAACAGCGGCCAAGGGCCGAATTTCGATAAACCCATTACATTGATCAGTACGATCAGCACAAGCCGTTCTATCGATCTCGAACTGAAAGACGTCCTGAATATCTTCGAGGATGTGTACCCGGACAAGAATCCCAATAGCGGACTGTTTTACTTTCTCCCGCGCCTCTATCGGCTCGACTGGGAAGCGGACCAGGGGTATGGCATGCGTATGATGTACAACGCCGCTGCCAAGGAAGGCCAGGCCGGCGAGGTCCTCATCACGGCACGATTAACGGCCAGTGTGGATGCCGCCGAGATACAGCTCGCACGGGATTTGCTCGTCGCGGCTGGTCAGCAGGTCAAGGCATTGCGAGCGGTGCCGCTCGCCGGACCGCCGGAAGTGTCTCTATCTGGCGGGCTGAAAACCCTCTTTAACGTTCCCTCGGAGAAGATTAGCACCAATCCGACATCCGAGGCGCTGGGAGAGATTGACATTGCGTGGGTCACGGATACGGTCACAAAAGAAAATATCGAATTGGCCCTGACCGAACAGGTGGGCATCAGCGGCACACTGACGTTTACGCCGGCCGGCGCGGCCACCCGCAAGCCTCAGATTCCCATTAAGATCACGATTGCGGATGCCGATACGCTGGGCCGCTTTCGTTGGACCCGGGACCAGAACTGGCGGAACGGCGCGCCGTATCCGCTTCGCTTGAAATATCTGCATGCCCTGATTCTGAAAGACAATAAGGTGCCCATCATTTATTCCTGGGGCCTTGGCAATGCCGCAATCATCCCGACGGCGCAGGTCCAATGGGACGCGAAACGGATCCCTTCGTGGGTTGAGAAAGAAGCCAAGCGCGTATGGATCGACTATGCCGTCATGCCGGGGTGTGAGGAGTGCGATAAACACGTGGTGGCGAGCATCACCAGCGGGGTCAGCAACATCAAGGCGTCCACGATTGTCTTTGAGACGATTACCCCGTTGGCCGATACCGGCGCCTACAAACTACTTGTGGCCGTGCGGTCCTCCTATCTGAACCCGCGCGCTCAGGAGCTACAAGTCTTGCCGGATCTGTCCCTGAGCAAGGACGAACAGGAGTATCGCAGCGGCGCCGTATATCTGGAAAATCGCTCAGAAAGCGCTTCAAGCCCATCCGATCCCATTTTCGAGTATCAGCTCTCGGTCGTCATGCGAGACGGGGTTGTGCATCAATCAACGCGATGGATCCCGAGCCAAAGCCTTCGTGTGCTCATCGGATCCGCGCAAATCAAAGCAGCGTTGGGATTTGTACCTGGGAAGGAACCATCACAGCCGTAATGGCGGAAGGAGGATATCATGAACGTTCGCACAGCACTCAGCATGGCGCGTCTCTCGCTGGCCGTACTCGCTCTGGCCGGCTTAGGCGGATGCGCGGACCTGACTCTAGACCAAGTCGTTGACGTATTGACGCGTCGCCCACCTGCGGGGACACAAGGTACGCCCGCGGCACCGCCAAGCGCGCCGCCGCCCACGACGGCAGGTGTCCCCACACCATCGCCGGCGAGCACGCCGACGCCTTCCAACACGGCGACATCGCCCGCGGAACCGGCGACCACCGCCATGGACGACCTTCTCGGCACGTGGATGAATATGGATGCCAATACACGCGGCATGACGAAGCTCGTAATCACGAAAGTCGACAATCAGATAGTCGGTCTGCGTGGCTACGGCAAATGCTCGCCGAGCGACTGTGATTGGGGCGCGATTACGACGTCCCTGTCACAGCCATGGACGGTCGGCCTGTATCAGTTTGGTTTCAAGGAGACTCGGATTTCTTTCAGACGTACAGGTGACCAGCTGCAAGTCCAAATGAACGACCATTATACGGACCGGAGTGGACGTCAGGATCGAAGTGAGCAGTATACGTTTGCCCGAACGCCGGACAGGAAGATTCGCCCTCAGATCTTGATGGCTCCCAGGGTGTTGTCTCCCAAGTGAAGAGTAGATAGTCGTGCTTTCAGTCGTAAGAGAGCGTGCGGTGTGTGCTTTCGCTCTGTGTGTGCTGTGACTATCACAAGGAGACCTCACGTGCGACATTATCAATTACTAGTCCTGTGTCTGTTCATTGCCGTATCGCCTTTGGCCTATGCCGGGGACACGCTCGAGGAGTACGCGCAGAAATGTGATGCGGCCATCGGCGTGACCGTCCCCGATTTTAGCTGTGATGATGGAACGAAAGTTCCGACGACACATCATACGAATGCCGATGGGAGTCCGGCCTCGTATCGGCCGCAGCGACCATGTGATCGGCCCAACCAGCTCAATCAAGAATGCGATCCGGGTAGCCGATTTCAGGTGTTGAGCAGCGATGCAAAATCCTATGTGGTCGCCCATTGCCGGAAGCAAGGCCATGCTGCCGATGATGGGAAATATAAAGACATCGCGGTCATCCAGCACAATCTCGAGAATGGCGCAACCTGTTTCTATCAGGCGCTTGCAGAGGATCTCAATGGGAAGGACGTCAAGGCTCCTTCCAAGGGAATTGGGGCATGGCCCTGGAAGACGCCCGCACAAACGGCGGGCATTGGCTGTGGAGGCTGCCACGACAACGGGGCCATTCTTCGGTCCCCGTATTTGTCTCAGGTCAAGGGGGCGGATGGCCGGCCACTTCTTCCCGGTGCAGGAGAGGCATACACGTTCAACAGTCCCGGTGACCCCTATTACTTTGTCGGAAAGGATTTCGCATCATGGAAGGCCTATACGATCGAAGTCGGCGGCAACAAGTGTAACGAGTGCCATCGCATGGGCGTCAATAATCTTAATCTCCCGGATGCCAAAGGCACCGCTCGGGATTTCGGTCTCCGTGCCACGGCTGCGACACTCCCGAACAAGAACCCCCTGTCTGCTGCTTCACCGATGTGGATGCTTCCTGGCCAAACCACCCATGACGCGGCTCATGCCGCCGCCGCTCAGGCGATCAAAGACTGCGCAGATAAATTCAAGGCTAATTCACCTTTGCCGAACTCGGACGCCTGCAGCATTACTCAATTCGCCGGCGCATGGAAAATCGCGGCAGTCCGGTGGCAAGGCAATACCGCTTACTTTTTCAAGGGGGACCGATATATTTCCTACGATGTCAAGACCAATACAGTCAGTGCCGGCGATCCAAAGTCAATCGCCAGTGACTGGTCGGGATTGTGGTCTGGCGGTATTGATGCCGCACTGATGTGGGGGAATGGGAAGGCCTATATTTTTAAAGGACCCATGTATGTTCGATATGACATGAACGCGAAGAAAGTTGATCCCGGTTATCCGAAGCCTATCGCGCCGGCCTGGTCCGGTGTGTGGGCTGATGGAGTCGATGCGGCCGTTCCCTGGACCAACGGCAAGGTCTATTTCTTTAAAGGCGATCAGTACATTCGGTACGACGTGAAGGCTGACAAAGCCGATGCGGGCTATCCAAAGCCTATTAAAGACAGTTGGCCGGGCGTGTGGGAAGACGGGATCGATGCGGCCGTGCTGTGGAATGCCGACAAAGCATACTTTTTTAAGGGCGAACAATATATGCGATACGATCTGAAAGCCAACAAAGTCGATGCCGGTTACCCGAAGCCGATCAAGGGGAATTGGCCGGGAGTCAAATGGTAAACGAGGATGGTGCTGCACGATCTACGATCCGCTGCAGTGAGAACTACATTCTAGGTAAACCGAGGAAGCGAGTGAACGAGATACGAGGCCGCGCGCCGCAGTGGATATTATGGCTTCTAACCGTGGTTCTGACTGCAAGCAGCTCGTCGGTATTTGCCCAGCCTGATCTGAAAACCGGCAGACAGGCGGGTTCCCTCACCGTGTATGGAGACGACCGCCGTCCGGGGCTCTATTATTATGCGCCGAACGAGTTGAGCCTCGCTGAGCTCTTACCGGGTCAACCCGATCTGCACTTTCTTCAAATGCGCTACACGGGGACCATGGCGGCCGGCGATCAGGGCAACATGGTGTACCGGAGTCTGCTACAGTTCCGCGTCGTGATGCCCCCGATCGGAGCCCAGGAGCTCCAAGCGGTGAAGCGCATGCTGGCGACGAAGAACGGCAGCGTCGAATTACGCCCCCTTCCGATTCGCCGCATAGAGGCAGTCTTGGTCTATGCTCCTCTGACGCGCGACGCGCAACAATCGACCGCCCAACAACTCCCCGCCGGACACTTTCAGGAGGCGGAAGACGAAAAGGAGGCCCGGTCGGACGTCTATTGGACCGAACGAATCTACACGCTGGCTCTCGATAATGACACGTCACAATTATTCTGGTCGGCCTTGCAGCAGGGACAGGTGGTTTTGAGTGTCGGCTATGCCTTCATGGCGGATGGAGTCGCGAATGAACCGCTACAGGTAAAACTGACAGGACCGGCCGAACTCGCCGATGCTTTGCGCGCTCGTATTGACACCGGATCGACGGATCCTCGGCAGATGCCCGCGTTTGCCATTCGGGCCGGGGCGTTCGCCGTCACGGTCGATGCTATAAAGTGGCCGGATCTCTTCAAACGAGTGGATATTAATGAACGCATGCCTCCTGGCTATGCCGCGCTCGACGTCTACTGCTATGATTTTCAGAAGCAAGAGGCAGGCATTTATGAAAAGCGTGTCGACATTGAAGCGGATGGAGTCGGAGGGCGTCCAGTGAGTATCCAGGCGAGGTTTCAGCGTAAACAGCCTGATATCTATGCGAGGAGCCTCCGGTTTCCTTTTGCTGTCCGATTAGATCGTCCATACCGGTATCGAGTGGTGACGATCTTGAGCGATGGCCTGATTCAGGAAACACCGTGGCAGGTCCGGACAAGTTGGACGCAATTGCTCGATGTCACCGCAACAATGGAAGGCCATGTCGACGATGATTCCGATCGTCAGCGCGGAGCGAGCCACTAGAGGGGAGAGGGTCTCATCACACGGAAAGAGTTATAGACCTGCTGCACGTTGACGAGCGAAGAGGCGAGCCTGGGCATACGCTGATTGAATATCGGCAGTTGTCCCATTTGCCTTAGCTTGCAGGAGATGGATATGCGCTTTCAGCCGCTCCAGAGACATTTTTAATTCGGTGACGGTCAAGCGTTTGAGATGTCTCGGCCCCACAATGCGTTTCGCAAGGACGGGATTCTGGATCGGAACGGGACGGCCTTGTGCATTGTCCAGGATCTGTTGCATCACCACCATTTGCCTGCGCGCTCGGGCGATGAGTAGCTGACGCGCCTTGATGCGCCGCAGGCAGCGATGGATGATGAGCGCCTGTCGAATCCGCTCCGCCAAGAAGGTCGGACTTAGCGGTTTTAAGATCACATCATAAGCCCCGGCGCTTAGAGCATTCAGCACACCAGGAGGGTCCAAGTATCCCGATATTAGCAGCACGGGCGTATCGGGATATCGAGTGGTGACGGTCTGTAACAATTGCCATCCGTCCATGATGGGCATACGAACGTCGCTCATGATGACACCATACCGGCGCATGGCTAACTCCGAGAGGGCGGCTGAGGCGGAATTCACCACTTCGATCGGAACGTGTGGCAGCCGTCTCTGCAACAGCGGTGGCAGGGCTTCCAGCAGACTCGGATCGTCGTCAATCAGCATAATCGGGCGTTCGTGATTCATGCGACGGCACTATAGGGATCACCCGCTTTGCCGACTATCCTAATTTATTCGACACGTCAAATGGCTCTGAATGTCTAGAGCTGAATCGGCATATGTATAAATCTGAAAAATGTAGTGTTATCAACTTTATCCGTACGAGATAGATTATCATGACCCTAGTTTTACTAGAGCCATAAAATTTATCGTTGGTGCGGTGACCTCAACAGGATTGTAGCCGGCTAGCAAGACGGACGATGTTACCAAACCGTAAGTCACCACTGGACGTCCCACTTCGCATCACCTATCCAGACGTGCCGACAATTCCATTGACTTCCTTTTCCTCATGACTCTATTCCACACACTAACGACAAAATTTGTCGCTTCCTACGATAGCAGAAGACCCCCTCGCAGCGCGTTCGCCTTGATTACACGCGCCGGTGGGCTCTCGTGAGAGTCTGTGGCGGTTGGCATGGCATATGCGTAGGAAATAAACCTACATATCCTTTACCGGACGTCACTATGCCATTTTCGCTTCCCTTCCAGGCACCGGCACGTCGGACTGTTATCCTTACCATGATGGTGATGTTCCTGAGCCCTGTTCCCACGCACGCTCAGCAGGCGTCACCTGATAACATTACAAGCCATACGATTACTCGCGTTGGAGAGTTCCTTGCGCTTCAGACAACCATCAAGCAGCCGCAAGGGGTTCTGACTCCGTTTCAACCCCTGTTTGCCGGCCATGTAGATACGCAACCCGTGGTGGGCATGCGCCTGAACAGCTCTTTTCTCGATGGAAACCTCAAAGGGGAAGCAGAACTTCAAGACAACAATCAAGGCACCTCGAAAATTTCAAACCAATGGGACCATCGTAACGTGCGGGTCAACCTCACTGGACAAGAGGGTGCGTGGCGATATGGGGCCAACTACCGGACAACGGGAGCCGCCTTCGGCCAGCTTCCAGATCAGGGGCTTCAAGAAGTATGGTCAGAATGGTCGTCGACAATTCTCAAAGTGAGGAGTGGTATCACTCAACGGTGGGATAACCTGCTCAAAGATCCGACCCGCCCGCGCAACAATACGTTGGAGCACAGGACCGGCATTACGTTGGCCAAGCCAGATTGGCCGCAGCTCAACCTTTCCTATATCCACGACGACTATGGAACCTCACTCATTCCGGAGAACACTGCCCGCACCCGCACAGGCGTCGATCGGTATGAAACCTCGCTGCAGTTCACCCGTCACGCTTGGTCGGGCAAGATCACGTCATCCTACTTTACGGCTACCGATCTTCAACAGGCGATGCGAACCAGTGGGCAGACGTATGCGCTTCAGATTGACTATCGTCCCTCGGACCGTCTGGCCATCACTCCCATTGTTAGCCTACGCCAAGATTATCGACCTTCAAGCGCGGCGCTCGTCAACACGCAATCCGCTTCTCTCAACGTATCCTACGGAGTTATGCGAGGTGTACAATGGAATACAGGAGGCAGCTTTGCCAGCATGACGAGCGATAATCAAACGATCAAAGGGGAATCGTCGCGAGTCAAGACATCGTTGACATGGCTGTGGAAGGAGACCGCCACCGCTCGGACCACTCTGACCCTCGATGCAGGATTCAGTGAGGATGTCGATCGCGTGACGAGTATTGTCACGACTAAGGGTGAGGCGCTCTTCCGACTGCAAATCTTCTCCTGATCACTAGTCGTAATGTGACGGCGTCTGGGCGCTCATCCCTCCCATATCATCTTATTCGCCGCTGGATCCCACTCAGTCGTCCGTTCCAGCAACGTCCTGTCGCCGTCTCCACTGTTGCAAAGTATCATCGGAATACGATGCAGCGCTCTGTTACAATCAATTATAGTCACTGAGATGCTCACTCAAGCGCTCCTCCGACGCGTCCCAGATTAAGGCACGGACAGCGATGGAAAACACGTTCACGTTGAGCGTGATGAAAGGGACGTGTTACGCGTTGTTTGCTTACGATATCGGTCTCTCCATCAATCTGGACGAGGCTGAACGTCACATCACCGCGATCAAGCAACGCAGCCGTATCCGCCATAAGCGTCGAGCGCCACAGTACTTTGACTATCGCCCCGCCCCCTTGCGCGTGACCCAGGGAGTCGAACCGCTCGCGCTTGCTGAATTTCGTACCGCGACAAGCGTCGATCTGGTTATCTACGACTTCGGGTCCGTATCCGTCATCTATAGCATCCCGCTTGAAGGGCCGTTTCCACGAGTCCTGGCATTAAGCCAAGTGCTCTATGAGAATGTCCTGTTGTTGGCCGACTCCCGCCAGCGCGTGGAAGACCTCCAGAAAACGATCGAAAGTATGATCGAGCGGCCGACGATCTCCGACTCCGTCGAGGACTATGTGATCTACCATCTGGACGCGCTCCCACCGGCTGATCTGGACCAATATTCTGAAGATATTGCACGCGTGCTCCGTTCCGAAGAAAGTACGTTGTCCGAGCAGGAGGTCCGCGAAGCCACGTCCTGCTGGGTCTCGTTCGGGAAGGAGGATGCGGCGATTATCGATTGGAACGCCTCATTGCTGTTCGGGGCCGACATGGAGGATGTGCAGGCGGTCTTAGAGTTTGCCAATGTAGAGTTGTTGGAAATGCGTTTGCTCGACCAACAATTGGATGATGCCCTCGATCAGGCATATGACGCGTTGTCCAAGCGAATGGAACGCCGCTTCAAGAGACCTGGAGCTTTTGAAGCGGACCTCCGCCTTGTTGCGCAGCTTCAGGTCGACAGTGCCATTATGTTTGAACGGGTCACAAACACGCTGAAGCTGATCGGCGATCAATATCTCGCCCGCGTTTACCGTGTGGCGTCGGACCGGTTCCACCTGGCGGCCTGGGATGCAGGGATTCACCGCAAACTGCAAACGCTGGATAGTATCTATGGAAAGATGGCGGACCGCGCAGCCACACGACGGATGGAAGTACTGGAGTGGATCATCATCGTGTTGATTGCCGTTTCTATCACCATTTCATTGCTCCCCGGATTATCCAGCCATTAAATGCTTGTCCGGCACGGCTTCCTGACTTCGAATTTAACGAGAGTTAACTTGGCTGCAACGTGTCTGAAACACGCATGCGCTACAGTGCAAAGTAGATGAGAAGCAGCTAGGAGTAGGATCGGTCTACATCAAACACGAACCGGAGGAGACCATGGAAGTCGTTCATGCCGGGACTGTGAGGATTCTGGACATCTTGGAGGAGAAAGGACATGTGAGTTGGATGAGTTTATCTTATTGTGTTCGCAGTTTGGGTGGCCTGACATCTTTCGGGAGGTGGACCGCCTCCGCCGTGAAGGTCACATTCGACTGATCGCAAAAGGGTGCGGCATTTATGTCGTCAGCTTACAGACTGATGGCTCGCCTTTGGCTTCCGTGCACTGACGAGCAGAACTTGCCTTAGGCTCATAATCACTAAGGGTGCGGACGATGATCCCAGCGGAGAGAAAAGGATAGTTGTTGCTGAGGGCTCTTCTGCCGATGTCGGTCGACCTTATATCTTGATTGCGCACAATTTCTTGAGCCGTCCTTTCGAAGTGTGCTCGAGCACTGCAAAAGATGTCGTTGGCGAGCTCCCACACTTCCGGAGAACCTAACTTTCGTTCCTCCTTCTCGGCATACCAGGCGGTGGCTGCAATCGTGAGGAGAAGTTCGCCGGCCGTCTCGATCCGGTTTTGCCGGCCTTGATCGTCTCGCAACGCTTCCCTGTGGATGGCCATCGCATACGCAATGGCCCGTGCCAGTCGGCGGCTGGCGTGTTCGATATACCGTAGCTTGGAGCGGAGTTCGCGGTGTTGCCATTTCGGTCTGGATGGCAAGGGCGTGCGCTTCCAGAGTCGGATGTACCAAGGAACATAGAACCGGAGCAGCGTCCACACTTCCTTGATGCGCCTCCGGCCGGTTATGCGTTCATCAACATATTTCTGAACGCGCTCAAGATGGGGGTTCAGGCCTTCACGGGCCACGAACGGCCGTAAGACATCGGTGGCGCCCTCTCCGATGCGATACATCTCGGCATCGCGTACCAGTTGTTCGATGCCAAAGCCGGCTGCCCCGCGAAGACGTTTGGACTCGGCCGTCTCATAACCCATCCCGCCGAAAATAATTTGTGCATCTTTCAAAAATTGGATGGTGCGTTCAGAGCAGAACAGTTTCGCGATGGCGGCTTCCATGCGGATGTCATAGCGGTGTTCATCCGCGAGGTGCCAAACAAGTTGTGCAAGGGATTCCATCGCGAAAAGGTCGGCCGCCATACGCCCGATCCGCATTTGCTGTGTCTGCCGCTCGGCCAGGGGTTTCTCAAACGTGTACCGGGTGTTGGCCCGATCGAGAGTCGGCTGCCATGCCTGCTTGGCCATGCCGAGACAGATAGCTGGGATACTGACCGCCCGCCCGATATTGAGAATCGTCAGCGCATACTTTAATCCTTTACCAATGTCACCGATCACCGTGTCGGTGGGGATGCGGACGTTCTGGAACGTCATGTAGGCATTTTCGATCCCGCGACAGCCTTCGAATTGGCATCGCTGTCGGATCTGTACCCCCGGCGTGGACATGTCGAGGATAAAGGCCGAATGCACGTGGTCTTCGGCCACTTCGCCCTGACGGACGGGCGCCCACATAGATTTGCCGTCTCGTTGAACACGCTTGGCCGGCACTCGGGCGATCAATGTCACGAAGCGGGCGATGGGTCCGTTGGTGCACCACAGTTTGTCGCCGTTAATGACGAACGCCTGCCCCGTTGAATCGAGGACGGCCTCGGTTTGAATATGCGCGGCATCGGAACCCGTCATCGGCTCTGTAAGGGCAAAGGCGGACATGTCTTCGCGTGCAACACGCGGCAGATAGCGCTTCTTTTGTTCCTCGCTCCCAAACAGCAGAATCGGCATGGCAATGCCGATAGACTGAGGGACTGCGACAGTTAAGGCGAGGATATTGCTCCAACTCGCGATCAAGGTAAGCACACGGCCGTAGTTCCTATAGGAAAATCCCAACCCTCCGTACTCTTTCGGAATCTTCATTCCAAAGGCTCCGAGCTGGAACAGAGTTTTCAAGATATATTCCGGGATCTTGGCGGTTCGCTCGATTTCGTCTGGATCAACGTGGGCAATGAGAAAGGAACGAATGGTGTCGCAATAGGCCTCCCCGGCTGCACGTTCTTCCGGAGGTTCTTCGGCGGGAAACAATAGGGTAAAGTCAGGCCTGCCATCATAGAGGCCCGCCATGAAACTTGCACCGGTCGGGCGCTCCCGGGCCTCTTCGATTCGCTCCAACCCTTTAAACAGTTGAGACATGGTGTTCCTTCACATCGGGATGTCCTTATCCGCCTTCTTTGAACTGGTGCTCTCGATAGGCGGCGAGCAGCGGGACAAGCCGACTTTTCAATTCCAAGCGCTTGGGTTTGCCGGTCGACGTGTATGGAACCTCCTCGCCGAAAAGGATCACTTTAGGACGCTTCGAAAACGGAAGTCGCAATCGGCAAAAGTCCAGTACGTCAGCAGAGGTCAAAGAGGCCTCGCCGTTTCGCGGGACCACGTACGCCGCGATTTCCTCTCCGTAGTACCGATTCTCAAAAGGCACAGTCATGGCAAATTTCACACCGGGATGACGCTTCAAGAGGTCGTCGATCTCGAGTGGTGAAATATTGACGCCTCCGCGAATGATGAGTTCCTTGAGCCGACCCGAGATAAAGAAAAATGGTCTTCCATGGTCGTCATAGGTGTAAAATCCCTCGTCCCCCGAGCGAAACCAACCCCAGTTGAACGCGGCGTCATTCGCGTCGTCCCGCTTGAAATAGCCGGCACAGACGGTCCGCCCCCGAATACAGATCTCTCCACGAGCCATCGCCGCTAGTGGCTTACCGTCCTCGTTAAGGATCGCCATTTCGTTATGGGGCAACGGGACACCGATCGAGGGGCACTCGTACTCAGTCAACCAATGACGATGCTCATCCGTCGACAGATCATTGGGAAGAAAGCAGGAGTAGCATGTCGTCTCGGACAGTCCATAGCCATGTCGGATTGGCACATGAAACCGTTCCTCGAAGCGCGCCGCGGTGTCTTTCAGCAGGGGCCCCGCGCCGCAGATACATCCCCCAAGGCGATCGAGTGCGTACGAGGTCATATCCTCATTCGCGTCGAGGAGAAATTCCAGCAATGTCGGGACCACACTGACGAGCGTGATCTGTTCGTGATGCAACAGCCGCCAAAACGCGGCCGTTTTGAACTTTCTATTGAGCACTACGCTGCCCTTGCAATAGAAGGGAGTCACCAACGTCACCACGGTGCCATTGACATGGTGAATCGGAAGTACACACATCAGCCGATCCTCGGGCCCCAAACTGTGCCACGTGGCAATCCCGTCGGCATCAACCAGAAGATTGTAAACACTGAGTATGACACCCTTCGGTGGCCCGGTTGTGCCGGAGGTATAGACAATCAAGGCTTCATCATCCAGGTCGGAGCCATGAGGGCTCCGGCAAGACGGGACAGACATTGGTTCCTCCCGGTCTTCTGACCCCTGTCCTTTCTCCTCACTCAATCCTTCGTCCGTCACCGTGATGACATGGTGAAGAGTCGGCAAGTCCTGTTGGAGGCTCCGGACTTCTTCGAGATAGTCAGGCCAGCAACAGACTGCCACGGCCTCTGAATGCTCAAGAATGTAGCGCTTCTTGTCTGCCGGCTCCTCGACGTTGATGGGCACGACCGCGATTCCCAAGGTCCACGCGGCGAAGTAGAGGGCCACGGTCTGATCATGGTTGAACAGCACGGTGACGATGCGGTCTCCACTTGTGAGACCGAGTCGATGATGAAGGAAGGTCGCGGCTAGCTCGACCATTCTGCCAAACTGGCCATAGGTGTAACTGCGATGGATGTCCCGGTCGTCATCGTAATACGTGAGAAAAGGGCGATCGGACACGGCGGGATGATGGACACGGGTGCTGAAGAATTCGGCAAAGGAATGGCACGGGGGCGTCCACGGTGGACCCGCCATCTGCCTGGCCTGCTGAATGCTGTCATGCGCGTCGGTCAATAGCGACATAGGCTTGTGGTGGCGGCCCCGTGTACAGGGCGCGTGGACGAATCAAACGGTTGTGGTCCTGCTGTTCGATCACATGCGCACACCATCCTGCGATGCGTGAACAGACGAACATCGGCGTATACAGCTCGCGTGGAATGTCCATCAGGAGATAGGCCACGGCGGTATAAAAATCGAGGTTAGGGAACAGCCCCTTTTCTTCCTGCATGATGCTGTCTATGGTGGTGGCCATTTCATACCATCGAGTGTCCTCACACATTCGGCTGAGTGCCTCGGCATGCCGTTGAATGATCAGCGAGCGAGAGTCACCTTGTTTCAGGACCCGGTGGCCGAATCCCATCACCCGACGCTTGGTCGCCAATGCGTTCCTGACCCAACGTTCAGCTCGATCCGGGGTGTCGATCTCACAGAACATAGCGGCCACAGCTTCATTGGCCCCCCCATGAAGCGGACCTTTGAGCGTGCCGATCGCCGAGGTGATCGCCGAATGCAGGTCGGTCATCGTCGAAGCGGTGACCCGGGCAGCGAATGTCGAGGCATTGAATTCATGTTCGGCATACAAAATCAGAGAGACATTCAGCAGCTGTCCCATGGCTTTGCTGGTCCAATCCCCGTGACGATCCGTGAGAAGCCAGAGGAGATTGTCGGCCACGCTCAGCCCGGGCTTCGGCCACACCATCTCCTTGCCGTGAATGCGGCGGTACGCGGATGCCATCACGAGCGGAATCTGAGCCAAGAGTCGGATGGCTTTGCGCAGGTTCCCATCGTGCGAATGATCGGCGGCGTCCGGATCGGTCATGCCCAGAACCGACACACCCGTTCGCAGAATATCCATGGGATGCGCATCCGGAGGCACGTCGCGGAGGAACCCCTGCACAGGATGAGGCAGCTCCCAGCCGGCGACGATCTGCTCATTGAAGCGATCGAGCTCCTTTTGGGTCGGCAGCGTACCGAAAAGAAGCAGATAGGCCACTTCTTCAAAGCCGGCGCTGTTGGCCAGATCTTCTATGGCATATCCTCGATAACGCAGGCCGCTCTCGCCCTCATCCACCTGGCAGAGGGCTGACTCGCCCGCGAACACGCCTTCGAGGCCGGGACTATAACTCTTCTCATCAATCAGGCTCATGGCATTCCTTGCTCCGCTATTCATATTGGTCGTATCGCAGCAGGTCGTACAGTTGTTGCCGGGTCTGCATCTGTTCTAAGAGGGTGTGTTGAGAGCCCGCTGATTTAAGCTCGGTCAGCATGGTCTCAATCGCCTTAGTCGCCATGCGCAACGCGGTGACGGGGAAGAGCACGACACGATAGCCAAGACGCTGGAAGTCGCTCACGCGTAGATAGGGCGTCTTGCCGAACTCGGTCATGTTGGCAACCAACGGCACCTTGAGGCCGGTCTTGGCGAATTGTCGAGCGAACATTTCAAACTCCTCGGCCGATTCCAACGCCTCGGGAAAGATGGCGTCAGCGCCGGCATCGACGTAGGCCTGTGCACGTTCCACGGCCGCGGCGACTCCTTCAACCGCCCGGGCGTCGGTTCGAGCCACAATGACAAAATCCGGGTCCAGCCTTGCTTCGACAGCCGCCTTGATCTTGGCGACCATCTCGCCTCGCGACACCAGCCGCTTTCCCGCGAGATGCCCGCACTTTTTCGGCATGTCCTGATCTTCCAGTTGAATCGCCGACACTCCCGCGCGCTCCAACTCGCGGACTGTCCGCATCACCGTGAGGGGAGGTCCAAAGCCCGTGTCGGCATCACCTAACGCGGGAATGGCCACCGCATTGGCAATCGTTGCGGCATCCGAGACGACTTCGGTCATGGATAAGAGACCAATATCCGGTAGACCTCGTGACGCCGCGAGCGCTGCCCCGGACACATAGACAGCATCGAAACCGGCCCGCTCGATCTGCATGGCCGAGAGCGCATTGAACGCTCCTGGCAGCACCACCGTTCGCTTGGCAATCAGTTCCCGCAAACGGCGGGGTTTCGTTAACGTATGGTCGCGCATGCTAAGTCCTTCGCCTGACCTTCAAGAGGGGCATTAAGACGCTCATATCCTTTACCCTGTCCAGATTCCAGATGACGTCCATGATCTTTCTGGTCTGAGCAGGTTCCAAGCGGCCGGCCGTCAGTAGAGAGAATTTCTCTTCAACCTCGCGGTCGGACATCGCATGTCTGGGATGCCCCAAGGGATATTCTCGTTGCGACACATAGTCCTTGCCGGATGCGGTTGTCACGGTGAGGCGCGTGGGCATGGCGCTGGGATACCGGCCGATAAATTCCGGTTGCTGAACGACACGCACTTTATGCATGAGAGCCTGGAGGATCGGATCGTCCATTCGCTTCTCGTCGAATGATCGCAATGTTACCGTTCCGTCCAGCAGGGCGACGGCCACGCAATACGGAAAACTATGGTCGGCGGTTTCTCTAGTCTGAGGATGCCACTTTTCGGGATCACGCCCGATGATCTCGATCGCGACATCGTAGCTGCCGATTTCCACTCCCGAGATGCCCGCTAGCCCCTGCGTCCCTTCCGACTTCAACAGTTCAGCTCTCACGTCGACGGCAGCTTCCACAGCGGTTTGCGCGTGATATTCCACAGGGTAATGTTTGATGTAGGTCTCCATGATCTTGAAGTCCGCGTGCTCCTGGAACTCCTCTTTCTCGCCTCCGAACGCAGGAAGGTCAAAAGATCCGGAGACCAGTTTCATGAACCCTTTTTCACCTTCGAAGATCGGGGAAGGCCCGGTCATCCCTTGCTGCGCCAACATGGCGGCAAAGACCCCATTGCGCGCGGCATTCGAAAAGGCGCAGGCCTTCCACATCGAAAGGTCTCCGACACGGGTTTGCCGAAGCGCGACATTGGCGACGCCGGACAGATTGACCGCTTGAAGGCTCTTGGCTGCAGACAAGTTTAAGATCTTTGCCGCAGCAAGCGCCGACGAGAATGGTCCATAGGTCACATGATCCCAGCCGCGGGGACGCAAGGCTGCGGCGTCACACAGACGACAGTGAATTTCATAGGCGAGCGCAGTGGCCAGAATGACTTCTCGTCCTGAGGCATGTCGGGTTTCGGCGACTGCGAACACCGCCGCGATATTGTCCGATGGGTGAGCCGGCTCTTTTGCCAGATACGTATCGTTGAAATCGAGATAACGGACCAGGGCGCCATTGGCGAAGGTCGCTAGGTCGGGGAGTGTCCGGTGGGTCGTCCCCCACACGGTCGCGCCGTCTACCACCTTTACGGATTGCGCAAGGCGCCGCGCAATGCGGCAAGGCGGGGCATCAAACGCGCTAATAGCACAACCGATACTGTCCAGCACACGTCGTTTGACCTCATGTATCGCAGCAGGGGAGAGGTCCCCATAGCGGAGGGACTGGGCATATCCAGCGAGCCGTGCAGCGATCACAAACGTGCTCCCTCAATAGTTAGAGGTCGGGACCCGTCCTTCGGGGACAGGACAATCCTCTCTATTCGTCACTGGACTCCTCGCGCGTCATTGCTCGGCGAAACTGTTCTCGGCAAGAGATCACCTTGCTGATGGGCAGTAATCGCCGCCATGACGTCTGAAATGCCCGTGCCGTTCACGGAGACCGTGCCGAGAACCTGCGGATACCATTCGCGCAAATCCCGCAACGTTGCCTCCGCCCCTGGGTGGTCCGCCTTGTTGACGACGATAATATGAGCGACTTCCAAGAGGCCGGCTTTCATGGCCTGAATGTCGTCTCCCAGACCCGGTGCCACGATGGCCAGGACTGTATCCGCCACATCGAGGACATCCAGGTCACCTTGTCCGACGCCGATTGTTTCAACCAGCACGACGTCGAAGCGGGCTGCGTCAAGCACTATCAGGGCCTCGCGCGTAGCGCGTGCCAATCCGCCTCGCTGCCCGCGCGTCGCCATGCTTCGGATGTAGACTCCGGTATCCAATGTATGTGTTTGCATGCGAATGCGATCGCCTAACAGCGCGCCTCCCGTGCACGGGCTGCTGATATCGATCGCCAAGACACCGACCGTCTTGTCTTGTTGGCGGTAGGCGGTGATGAGCTGATCGATGATGGTACTCTTGCCGGCCCCGGGATAGCCTGTCACGCCGATGACAGTCGAATGGTGCAAAATAGGTTCGAGTGCTTTGAGCATGGCAAGACCGTCGGAACTCAGATCCTCGAGCAAGGTAATCGCACGGGATACGGCGCGGACATTCCCGGCCTTTACCTGGGCCGCCAAGACATCCGTGTCCACCATGTCTCTTCGTATTCGATCACTCACGAAGATACCCATCCGTTAGACCACCAGTGTCGAAGGACTTCTCTCCACCTGAGACAGGCGCGAGGCGAACGGGCGTTCCAGATAGCCGCCGATCTGTCGACACGCGGCCATGATCTTCGCTTCATCGACCGGGATGGCGGCGCCTGATGCTTTGAGCGCAAAGACGAGGTCTTCGGTCGCCACATTGCCGGAGGCTCCCCGTGCATAGGGACAGCCTCCCAGTCCACCGGCTGAACTATCGAAGGCCTCGATCCCATATTCCCACCATGCCGTCAGTGCATTGGCTATGGCCATGCCATAGGTATCGTGGCAATGCAGCGATACGGGTTCGCCTGCCATGTGGGGCAACAGAATATCCAACAACTTCCGGATATCTGACGGCGAGGCCTTGCCGACCGTATCGCCAAGCGAGATCTCATCTACCCCAAGCTCCAACAGCCGCTCCATCACCTCCGCGACGCGCATCGGCGCGATCCGCCCTTCATACGGACAGTAGACCACTGTCGAGATATAGCCACGCACGGCCATGCCGTCCCGTTTGGCCCCGGCGACCACCGGTCTGAACCGTTCGATCGACTCGCGCATCGTGGCGTGGATGTTGCGTTGCGTGAAAGTCTCCGAAGCTGCCGTGAAGACGGCGATCTTCTGCGCCGCAACTGTGCGTGCGCGCTCGAGGCCGCGCTCGTTCGGCACCAGTGCCGAATAGATGACGTCGGGCATCCGCTCGATCTTCCGAAACACTTCTTCCGAATCCGCGAGCTGCGGCACGGCCTTGGGCGAGACAAATGCACCGGCTTCGATCTCCATCACGCCCGTTCTTGACAGTGCGTTGACGAACGCAATCTTATGCTCCGTTGGAATGACGCCCGGCTCATTCTGCAGTCCGTCCCTCGGCCCGACTTCGATGATCCGGACGGGTCGGTCTTTCAGTCTGTCCTGGCTATGCTCGACAATCTGCGACATCGTGCGGCCTCAACGTTCTCTTGTTGAAGTATCCTGGTCCCGTGGCACCCAGGCAGGAGAACGCTTTTCCTGAAAGGCTCGAACCCCTTCACCGGCTTCAACCGAAAGTCTGGCCTGCGCGTTCGCCTCTACGCTTACCGATCGGCGATCCGCTTCGGCGAGCGACCAGAGTCTTCGAAGGAGAACTTTGGTGTCCTTCGCTGCCTGCGGCGCGACTTGTAAGATTTCCTTGATGAGTTCAAAGATCCTCGTGTCCAGCCTCTCTTCCTCGACGATGTCATGAACGAGATTGAACTGCCTGGCCACCGATGCGGAGAAGACCTCACCGGTGAGGCAGTAGCGCCGCAGAAAGGATTCCCCTGCTTTGCGAAGCAAAAATGGAGAAATCACTGCCGGGACTAGTCCCCACCGGGTTTCACTCAGCGCGAAGCTGGCATCTTGTATCGCCACAACGATGTCACAGACTGCGATCAACCCAACGCCACCTCCGAAGGCGGGACCATTCACACGTCCGATCACGGGACAGGGACATTCGTCGATGGCTCGGTACATGGCGCCGAGCTGATCCGCGTCTGTACGCGCCTGCGTATCCGAAACCGATGATGGGGGCATCACCCATCGCAAGTCTGCCCCCGCGCAAAAGGCCGCACCGGTCCCCGTCAGGACGACGGCCCGAATGGAATGGTCCTTCCCAATCTGCTCAAAGGCTCTGTATAGCGCAGCGATCAGAAGGCCATCGTACGCGTTTCGCCGGTCCGGCCGATTCAACGTGACGTAAGCCACCGCGTGCTTCAATTCCACGATGATTGAAGAGAGTGTCTTCATCTGGCCTCACATCCGGTACACGGGGGCGCGGCTCTCGCGCAGAGGAACGGCCATGGCCACGTCCAGGCATAGGCCCAATACTTGTCGCGTATCGACTGGATCGATAATCCCGTCATCCCACAGACGGGCCGTGCCGAAGTAGGGATTACCTTCCTGCTCATACTGGGTCAGTGTTGCATCCACGATCCGGCGCCGCTCTTCCTCCGAAAATGCCCCTTGTTCTCGCTCCCGCTGTTGTTGCTTGACGGTTGTCAGCACGTGTGCGGCCTGCTGAGCCCCCATGACCGAGATGCGCGCATGAGGCCACGTGAAGAGGAAGCGGGGTCCGTACCCGCGCCCGCACATGGCATAGTTGCCCGCCCCGTGTGAGGCGCCGATGATGATGGTGAACTTCGGGACTTCCGCTGTGGCCACTGCCTGGACCATCTTGGCGCCATCTTTGATGATCCCTCGCGCCTCATATTCTCTTCCGACCATAAAGCCCGTAATGTTTTGCAGGAAGATGAGAGGGATGCGGCGTTGCGAGCAAAGCTGAACGAAGTGCGCTCCTTTTAGGGCACTGTCCGAAAAGAGGACGCCGTTGCTCGCGACGATTCCCACCTGATGTCCCATCCAGTGCGCGAAGCCGCAGACGAGCGTCTGGCCATACCGTGCTTTGAACTCATGGAATCGGCTGCCATCTACAAGTCGCATGATGACTTCCCGAACTTCGAACGTCTGTCGGGGATTGTTGGGGATGAGACCGTACAGGTCACTGGCGGGGTACAGCGGCTCTTCGATCTCGATGCGGCGAGCCTTCATTGGTTTTCGTCCCAGCGTGGCGATGATGGAGCGACAGATTTCCAGTGCATCCCGGTCGTCCTCCGCCAGATGATCGCTCACGCCGGAGAGCCGTGTGTGCACATCCGCTCCTCCCAGCGCCTCCGCCGTGACCTCTTCGCCGGTCGCCGCCTTCACCAGCGGAGGTCCGGCCAAATAAATGGTTCCCGTGTTCTTCACGATAATGTTCTCGTCGCACATGGCCGGCACATACGCGCCGCCGGCGGTACACATGCCCATGACAGCTGCAATTTGCGGTATGCCGGAGGCGGACATGCGCGCTTGATTGTAGAAGATGCGTCCGAAGTGGTCCCGGTCGGCAAATGTCTCGGCCTGCATGGGCAAAAAGACGCCGCCTGAGTCGACGAGATAGATAGCCGGCAGTCGGTTCTCCAGCGATATTTCTTGGGCCCGGAGATGTTTCTTGATCGTCATCGGGAAATATGTTCCACCTTTGACGGTGGCGTCATTGGCGGCGATGATGCAGGGACGACCGGACACGTATCCAATGCCGGTGATCAGACCGGCGGACGGCACCTGGTCTTCGTACATCCCGAACGCGGCGAGGGGACTGAGCTCCAGCCAGGCAGAATCCGGATCGAGTAGCGCACTGACGCGCTCGCGGGCGGTCAGTTTGCCGCGCTTCTTGTGGAGCGTGACCGCGTCGGCCGGTCCACCGGCTTGCACGTGGGCCAGGTACTTTTTCAGATCGGCGACCCGGCTTTCGTAGTGAGTGTGATGACGCTCGAACTCGTTGGAAGTGGTGACCAGCGACGTCTTCAGCACGCGCATGGGAGCATCCTCACTGTCGAGCCTAGATTCCTTTGACGAAGTCGACGATCTCGCTCACGGGGGTGCCCGGTCTGAACAATGCTCGGACACCGGCCGCTTGGAGCGTTGGACGATCGTCATCGGGGATGATGCCGCCGCCGAACACGACGATGTCTTCCGCCGCCTGCTCTTTGAGCAGTTCCAGGACGCGGATGAACAGCGTATTGTGCGCTCCCGACAGGACACTCAGACCGATGGCATCGACATCTTCTTGAATGGCCGCACTGACGACCTGTTCAGGTGTCTGATGGAGGCCGGTATAGACGATTTCCATGCCCGCATCGCGAAGGGCGCGAGCCACGAGTTTCACTCCGCGGTCGTGCCCATCGAGCCCCACTTTTCCGATCAACACGCGAATCGGTTTACTCGCGACGGTCATACGGTCACCTCCTCCAAAAAATACTTTCCGTCTGCGTGTTGCCGGACGCGCCCGGCTTGCACCTTGGGATCATGTTCAAAGAGCAGCAACCATTTCTCTTCAAAGGCGCGATCCAACACTCGCCGTTTCGTCTCGAGTGTCTGGATGGGATAGAGGTCGTAGCCCATGATGTACGGGAGCGGCAGATGGCACACGGTCGGGATCAGATCGCCAAGGTAGAACGCGGCCTGTCCCTCCGATTCGATCTTAATGCCTTGATGGTAACGGGTGTGGCCTTGCGTGACCACGGCTGTGATCCCGGGCAGCAGTTCGGTGTCGCCGTCCAGCAATTCCCAACGATGGAGGTCTTCGATGGGCGTGAAGTTTTCCTGCCGATAACTCGCTTGAGTCCGTTCATTGGCTCGAACGGCATCCTCATATTCACCGCGCTGAACGACATACCGAGCCTTCGGGAAGGCCGGGCTTAGTGTGCCGCCCCCGTTTGTTATCGTATTGCCACCGGCATGATCGAAATGTAGATGGGTATTAATGACCAGATGGATGTCCTCGCGAGATAAACCGTGACGTTTCAGGGAACGGTCCAAGGACACACTGCGGTCCACCGCAAACATCTCCTTGAATGCGAGGTCCTCCTTACTGCCTAATCCGGTGTCCACGAGGATGTTCTTGCCGTGCGCCCGGATCAGCAAACAGGTGAGATTCAGCGGGATACGGTTCAGCTCATCGGCCATACAACAGCGCTCCCACAATACTTTGGGAACGACCCCGAACATGGCGCCTCCGTCCAATCGGAACGATCCGTCCGAGAGAGGATAGAGTTCACAATTCCCAAGTTTCATGTGCGCCTCTCACAAGACGACCGGGTCTCGATAGGTGCCAAAAATTTCCTTGAGGGCTGCACAAATCTCCCCCACCGTTGCCTTGGCCTTCACCGCTGCAATCAGATAGGGCATCAGATTCTCGCTGCATGAGGCAGCTTCCTGCAGCTCTTCCAGGGCGCCGGCCATTTTGAACGGATCTCGGGACTTCCTCAGGTCGGCAAGGCGCGCGACCTGATCCTGTTCCACCGTCCGTCCGATTTTCAAAGTCGGAATCGAGTGCGATTCCTGCTCGTTGAACTCATTGATGCCGACGACGACCCGTTCCTTGCGTTCGACTTCACGTTGATAACGTAGAGAGGCGTCGAGGATTTCCCTTTGCGGGTAGCCGCGTTCGATCGCCCGCACCATTCCACCCATCTCGTCGAGTATGCGGAAATAGTCCCGAGCGGCTTCCTCCAGCCGGTTCGTCAAGGACTCGACATAGTACGAGCCGCCGAGCGGGTCGACCGTGTTAGGCACCTCGCTCTCATGGGCGATGATCTGTTGTGTGCGCAGCGCGAGCTTGACCGCCTCCTCCGTGGGCAAGGAGAGGGTTTCGTCCATGGAATTCGTGTGCAGCGATTGGGTGCCGCCCAACACCGCGGCGAGTGCCTGCAGTGCGGTGCGGACCACGTTGTTTATCGGTTGCTGGGCGGTGAGCGAGCAGCCGGCGGTTTGCGCGTGGCATCGAAGCTGGAGGGATCGCGGATCGCGAGGATGATACCGGCGTTCCATTTCACGCGCCCATAGTCGGCGAGCCGCCCGGAATTTAGCGATCTCCTCGAAGAAATCATTGTGCACGTTGAAGAAGAAAGACAGTTGCGGGGCAAATCGGTCTACGGGCACCCCAGCCTTCACCGCTTCCTCCACATACGTCAGCCCATCGTAGAGCGTGAACGCCAATTCCTGCATGGCGGTCGAACCGGCTTCCCGGATGTGATAGCCGCTAATGCTGACGGGATGCCACTTCGGAATGTGCGTGGCGCAATAGGTGATGGTGTCCGTGATGAGCTGCAGCGAGGGCGTTGGCGGGAACAGCCATTCCTTCTGCGCGATATATTCCTTGAGAATATCGTTTTGCAGGGTTCCTCCCAGGCGTTCATACGGAATGCCGCGCTTCTCCGCCACGGCCAGATACATGGCGAAGAGAATGGCAGCCGGACCGTTGATCGTCATCGAAGTAGTGACCTGATCGAGTGGAATGTCATCGAACAATCGTTCCATGTCCGACAAAGAGGACACGGCGACCCCGCAGTAGCCGACTTCCCCGTGGGCACGCGGATCGTCGGAATCGATTCCCATCAGCGTCGGCATATCGAAGGCGACGCTGATGCCGGTTTGCCCGTGCGCGAGCAGGAATTTGAACCGTTGGTTCGTATCGTCGGCTGTCCCGTAGCCGGCAAACTGACGCATCGTCCACAACCGCCCGCGATACATGGTGGGGTGAATGCCGCGCGTATAGGGGAAGGCGCCCGGGGTTCCGAGGTCCGTTTCGGGCGACCATCCCTTCAGATCATCGCTACTGTAGACGCGATTGAGCGCCAATCCCGAGAGCGAGGTGAAGGGTGCTTTGCGTTCTTGCATGGTTATGCCCCGGTCTTCGCATGCCCGGCGTGTGCAGGCGTCTGTGCGTCCGTTTCAGTGTACCCATAGAACCCTCGGCCACTCTTCTTCCCCAGCCGGCCCATCTCCACAAGCCGGCGAAGCAGAGGGCAGGGGCGGAATTTGGGATCGCCAAGGTCTTGATGCAACACCTCGCAAATGGCAAGAACCGTGTCCAAGCCGATCCGATCGGCGAGCGCCAGGGGGCCGACAGGATGATTGGTTCCAGCAGTCATCGCGAGGTCGATGGCTTCCGCCGGCGCGACTCCTTCTTCCAACAGGAAGACTGCTTCGTTGATCATGGGCATGAGAATGCGGTTGACGATGAAGCCGGGTGCGTCCTTGGAGACCACCGACACCTTGCCAAGCCGTTTGATGAACTCCAGTGCCCGATCCATCGTATGATCGGATGTCTCCCTGCCGCGCACAACTTCGACCAATGCCATGACCGGCGCGGGATTCATGAAGTGAAGTCCGACCACCCGGTCCGGTCGGCCTGAGGCGGCACCGAGTGTGGTGATTGAGATGGAGGACGTATTACTGGCCAGAACCGTTGCGGGGGGGACAATGCGGCCAAGCTGGATGAACACATTGGTCTTGAGCGAGAGATCTTCGGGCACAGCCTCTATCACAAGCTGCGCATAGCCCAGAGCCTCGAGCGCGGTCTTCGGATGAATGCGGCTCATGATGCCGCGAGCCTCATCCCGAAAAACCCTCCCGCGCTCGACGGCTCGCTCCACCCCCGTGCGGATCTTGTTGAGCGCATCGGCCAACGCCGATTCAGCATGATCCAAAAGAACGATCTCATACCCGGCCGTGGCGCAAACCTGACTGATGCCGCGACCCATCTGGCCCGCGCCAACCACTCCGATTGTCTTGATGTCTTCTTGCAACATCCCCGCCGGTTACGGACGTTCCACCACCATGGCCAGTGCCTCGCCGCCTCCGATGCAGAGACTGGCGAGCCCTCGTCTGGCGCCATGGCTCTCCATGGCGTAAACCA
The DNA here is from genome assembly GCF_965152615.1 of Nitrospira sp. Nam74. Lineage (NCBI taxonomy): Bacteria > Pseudomonadati > Nitrospirota > Nitrospiria > Nitrospirales > Nitrospiraceae > Nitrospira > Nitrospira sp. Nam74. Next base: position 2,239,562 of record NZ_OZ224220.1, read on the forward strand.
GTGTCGTCAGAATGCGCGCGCCCGTGGCGCCGATTGGATGGCCGAGCGCGATGGCCCCGCCGTTGACGTTCACTCGCTTGGGATCGAGTTCCAACTCGCGATTGATCGCCAGGGAAACTGCAGAAAATGCTTCATTGACCTCAAAGAGATCGATGTCGGCAATGGACAGGCCTGTTTGTTTCAGCACGCGCTTGATGGCCTCGACCGGCGCGATCGTAAACCACTCCGGTGCGAGCGCGGCCCCGGCATAGCCGACGATCCGGGCCAGAGGACGGAAGCCCAAGTCGACGGCTTCCTCTTCTGCCATGATGACGAGCGCAGCCGCGCCGTCGTTACACGAAGGGGAATTCCCGACCGTGAGGACGCCGTCTTCTTTGAAGACAGGCTTCAGCTCGCGCATCTTGCCGAGATCCACTCGATTGGGCTCCTCGTCGTCAGCCACGGTAACAAAGCGTCCTTTCTTCTGCGGGACTTCGACGGGCACGATCTCCCGTTTAAACGTCCCGGTCGCCATGGCTTCCCGAGCCCGGCGGTAGCTTTCCAAGGCGAAATCATCCAATTCCGTTCGCGCCAGTTGGTACTTCCCCGCACAGAGTTCGCCGCCATGTCCCATATGAAAATTGTTATAGATGTCCCATAGGCCGTCCTTGATCAGACTGTCGGTCAGCTCGCCGTGTCCTAACCGATAGCCTTGCCGGGCCTTCTCCAGTAGATACGGGGCGCGGGTCATGTTTTCCATGCCGCCCGCCACGATGATCCTTGCCTCGCGCAGTGCAATGGCCTGTGACGCCATGATCACTGTTTGCAGGCTGGAGCCACAGACTTTGTTGATGGTCGTAGCACCAATCGAATGCGGGATGCCCGCGCCGATTGATGCTTGCCGCGCGGGCGCCTGCCCCAGTCCTGCACTGAGCACACAGCCCATAAACACATCGTCTACGCGTTCTGGTGAAAGATTGATGCGTTTCAAGGCCTCGGCAATCACCACGCTTCCCAGCCTGGTCGCAGGGACGGCACTGAAAACCCCGTTGAAACTTCCGAGTGGAGTCCGGACGGCACTGACAATGACGGCTCGCTGTTGCTTCATCACAGGACTTGCTCCCAATTGCTTTGCTCAAGGTAGCCCTTCACCTTATTCATGAACCGGTCCGCCGTAGCCCCGTCGATCACACGGTGGTCAAATGACAGACTTAAATAGGCCATCGGTCGAATCGCGACGGCGTCATTGATGACGACGGCGCGTTTGTGAACCGCCCCGACGCCAAGAATCGCGATCTGCGGCTGATGAATGATGGGCGTGCTGAAGAGACTGCCGAATCCGCCATGGTTCGTAATCGTAAAGGTCCCGCCTTGCACCTCTTCCGGGTTGAGGTGTTTCGTCCTCGCACGTTCGGCGAGATCCGCCACTTCTTGGCCCAGTTGAGTCAGGCGTTTCCGATGGGGATGCTTGACGACCGGGACCAGAAGCCCTTCCTCTAAGGCGACCGCAATGCCGATATGGATATCGCGCTTCTGAATGATGCCCGCCTCTCCCCATGACGAGTTGAGAACGGGAAAATCTCTTATCGCGCGCGCAACGGCATGAATCACGAACGGAAGGTAGGTCAATGTCTGCCCTTCACGGACCTTCGCCACCGCTGAGAAGTCGGCTTCGAAGACCGTGACGACATGGGCAGATGTCTGACGGCTCTTGATCATCCGCTCGGCGATCATCTTTCGCATGGCTGTCAATGGCAGAACCTGCTCACTCTGAGGCACGGCGACCGGTTGTTCGTTCGTAATGTGTCGGGTCGCAGTCTTGCGCTCATTGTCTTGTTGTGCGATGTAGTCCAATACATCTTTCTTCGTGATCCGGCCGCCCCCGCCGGAGCCTTTGATCAGTGATAGATCAACGGCGTGTTCCTTGGCGACCTGTTTGACGGCCGGCGAATAATGATCTTCGTCGACGGGTGAGCGTTCCATCTGTCGAACGACCACTCCCCCGACACGGCTCACGACTCTGGCGTCAGGCGGTTCTGTATCCAGGCGTGCGAGAAGAGTGCCCACGGGAACCGTCTTGCCCGCAGGAACGAGCACGTCCGTTAGAAAGCCGCTGGATGGGGATGGGATTTCGAGGGCGACTTTGTCCGTCTCGACCTCTAATAGTGATTGATCCTTTTCCACTCGGGCTCCTTGAGGAATCAGCCAGGTGACGATGGTCCCTTCTGCAATGCTCTCGCCGAGTTGCGGCATGATAATATCGGTCTGCATGGTACTCCCCACTATCCTGAGCTCAATACGCGGCTAACGTGCGCGCGGCTGCCACGACATCACTTACCTTTGGAAGAAAAAACTCCTCCATGGGCGTGCTGAATGGAACCGGCGTGTCGGGCGCCGCGACGCGAAGGACGGGCCCGTCAAGGTAATCGAAACAGTCTTCCGCCAAGAGCGCCGCAATTTCGGCGCCGATCCCACCGGTTTTATTGTCTTCGTGCAGCATGATGGCTTTGCTGGTCTTTCTGACCGATTCGTAAATCGTCTCCTTATCCAATGGAATCAGGGTCCGTAGATCGACGACTTCCAGATGAATGTTCTCGCTCTCCAGCACCGTGGCAGCCTCTAGCGCAACGTGGACCATGGCGCCATAGGTGATGAGGGAGATCGTGCTGCCGGTTCGTTTCAGCTCGGCTTTCCCGATAGGCACAATGTAATCCTCTGTCGGCAGGACGGCCTTGATCCGGCGATACAGAAATTTGTGCTCGAAGTAAATGACCGGGTTAGGATCGCGAATCGCTGCTTTGAGCAGACCCTTGGCATCGTAGGGCGTGGAGGGAGCAACCAGTTTGAGACCGGGGGAATGAAAGAACCAGCCTTCCGGGCATTCCGAATGGAATGGTCCGCCATGCACTCCTCCGCCGAACGGGGCTCTGATGACCATTGGCACCGGGGCGTTCCACCGGTAATGATTCTTGGCGGCGACCTCGATGATCTGGTCAAACGCGCAGGAAATAAAATCGGCAAACTGCATTTCCACAACCGGTCGCAGGCCCATCATGGCGGCGCCGATGGCCGCGCCCACGATACCTGATTCGGCAAGGGGCGTGTCGAGGACACGATGGTCGCCGTACTTTTGGAGAAAGCCTTCGGTAATCTTGAACGCGCCACCATACCCTCCAATGTCTTCTCCCATCAGAAAGACCCGCTCATCCCGGCTCATCTCTTCATCAAGCGCCTGCGAGATCGCTTCCAAATAGGTCACCTCATGTGAGGTGGTGGAGTCGGCAACGCCGGTCGTCATGATGCCACCTCGTCTTTGGTTGCGAACACCCCGTCCAAGGTATCGCACCCTTCGGGAAGTGGACTGTGTTCAGCCCACTCCACCCCGGCTTCGACCTCCTTCTTCACCCGTTCCGCAATATCATGGAAGTACGCCTCGTCGGCATAGGTGAGTGCTTTCAACATCAGTTCGGTAATCAGGACCGGATCCTTTTGTTTCCACTCGTCCAGCAGGGCGCGGGGAACATAGGTGGCGGGATCATGTTCGGAATGGCCATGCATGCGCATGGTCTTGCACTCGAGAAACGTCGGCCCTTTGCCGGACCGTGCTCGCTGGATGGCTCGGCGCGCGGCGAGGTATACTTCGGCGACATCGTTCCCATTCAGGATTTCAGCGGGCATGCCGTAGGCCTTGGCCCGCTCCGCCACATGCTGAACGGCCATTTGGGCGCGGAGCGGGGTGGAGTAGGCATATTGATTGTTGTTGCAGAAGAAGACGACGGGCAATTTGCGAACGGCGGCAAAGTTCATAGCTTCATGGAAATCGCCACGACTCGTGCCTCCATCACCGGTGTTCGTGACGACGACACGACGTTCGCCGCGGATCTGAAAGGCCAGTGCGGCACCGGTCGCCACCGGCAAGTTATCGGCCAGATGGCTGACAAATCCGATCACGCCGCGTTTCAGATCCCCGATATGGACATTGCCGTCTTTGCCTTTTGTAGGTCCGGTCCGTTTGCCGAGGTATTGCGCGATGACCTCACCGGGCGTGATGCCGCGAATGAGAAAGGCGCCCATGTCGCGGTGGTAGGGGGCGATGACATCCTGGCTCTCCAAGGCGAAGGCGTAGCCGACGGCGATGGCTTCCATGCCGTGGCTCGTATAGACGCCCCCAACGATTCGGCCTTGCCGGTAGAGGGCTGTGATGCGATTCTCCAGCGTCCGTGTGAGCTGCAGATAGTAGTAGAGATGGAGGAGGTCGGTACGTGTGATATCTTTGGCGGCAACCGAAAGATCCATAAGTCCCTCCTTCACTGAAACAGTCGAGACTATAGTTCCGGCATGTCCCTCCAAGACAGGAGCGGCTTTCCATTCTGGCAGAGCGGGCACACGGACGGGTCCCACTGCGGCATCAAGAGATCGGCCGTGTAGTAAAAGGGGAATGTGCCGGTCAGTTCATCCATGAGGGGGAACTGACCGCTGTCGCGCCTCGCAAACACCATCATCCCGGCCAAGATGCCTCCATGATCCGTCACGACCTTGCCTAACTTGCTCACACACTGGCCGCGTGTCGTCACGTCGTTCAAGACCAGAAAACGCTCGCCGGGCCGAATGTCACCGTTCGCGACCTCGGTCCCAATCTTTCCGGTCTCCTGGTTGTAGGGGGTCAAGACGACCCGCAGCTGGATGGTATGCTGGAGCAGCTCTGCGACACGTTCGGCAAGCAGATGGGCGTCCGAGGCTGGGGCGACAAGACCCGTAAGGCGCTGTTTCTCATGAAGGCGCGCGATCCAATCCGCCATGTCGCGGGCAGTGACTGTGATGAGCTGAGGAATCCCGGCGATCGATTCGAATCTCAGATAGGTAGCCGTGTGATGTCCCGATACGACCGCTACGTGTGTGTCGAAGAAGACCGACTGCGACGTGCGAAGGATTCGAAGGATGTCCCAGTCATTAAGCTTGGATGCTGGAAACTCACGAATGATGCCGGCAAGTTTCGCATCGATGTCCTGTTCTTTGTAGAGTCGGTGATGTCGGTCACGAAGTTCTTGCAGGGCGTGGGCCGTTGGGGAATCGATCACTCTCACGCTCATGATTGTCTTCCTTCTTTCATGGGTTCGTCGACGATGCGCGTTCGCAAGATGCCGATGGGCTGGATCTCCAACTCCACGACGTCTCCCGGACTTAAGTAGCGATCCAGTTCAAGTCCGCATCCGCCTCCGACAGTCCCTGACCCGAAGACGTCCCCGGGGTAAATCGGTTCTCCACGGGACACATGGGCGATCATTTGAGGGAAGGACCAATGGATGCTGCCGAATCGTCCTTCCGACCAGACCGCTCCATTGACGCGCGCGATCATGGTGAGCGAGTCGAGATTGAGAATTTCGTCGGGCGTGACCAGGCATGGCCCGATGGCGGTCGCAAAATCCTTTCCCTTGGCGGGTCCAAGCCGGCACGCCATTTCTTGAAATTGAATGTCCCTGGCGCTGAAATCGTTCATGATCGTGTAACCGGCGATATAGTGCCTGGCATCTGATTCAGCGATGTCTTGTCCGCGTCGGCCGATAATGCACGCGAGCTCCAGTTCGTAATCCAGCTTCGTCGTATTCAACGGCCACGGCAGATCCTCGTCCGGCCCGATGATCGTGCGATGGTTGCCCTTATAATAGACTGGCGCTTTATACCATTCGGGTGGCACTGGCTGACCCCGCTTTTGTGATGTGGCCGCAATATGGTCTTCAAATGCGATGAAATCACGGAGGGAAGGGGGATTGGGAAGCGGCGCGACCACGCGAACACGGTCACAGGAGTACAGGACACACTCGCCCTCCGGACCGCGCACACTCTCGCCGAGGCGCTGGGCATAGTTAAAGGCCTCTCGGGCTCTTCCCAGAGCTGAAGCTCCGCCTTCGAGCAGCTCCAGCATGGACGTAGGAACGGCGGCATTGGCAATCCGATACGGTTGCGGCTCGTGCTGGTCGGCGAGCAGTCGGCCATAGGCCATATTGAGATCGATGATACTGTCCTGATAGAGAGCGCCGGCACGAACAAACGCGCCGACCGGAGTCTCCACTCGAAAGCTCACGAGTTTCATACCCGTCTCCATGTATCGCCGTAGTCTTTCACCTCAACGGGTTCCAGCTCAAATAGCACGGTGAACGGGGTTCGGGATTCGATCATGATGGCCACCTCATCTGTCGATGTTTTGGCCCGGCTCGCGTCGACGGCTTGCGGTTGTGGGCCGTGATGGATGCCTTGAGGATGCAGGGTTATCATGCCCGGCTGTATGCCCGCCCGGCTAAAGAAGCTCCCCTCGTGATAAAAAAGCACTTCGTCATAATCCATGTTCCGGTGATAGAAGGGGACCCGTAGTGATTGAGGATCGCTTTCCAACGGACGTGGAGCGAAGGTCGACACAAGGCATCCCCCGGCCTGGAAGGTGGCGTGGACGCTTGGAGGCAAATGGTAACGTGCACTCGCCACGGGGCGGAAGTCCCGCACGTTGAGTTTGGCGACCCATAAGTCTCCCTTCCATCCCACCACATCCATTGGGTAAAACGGGTAAACCACGGACGTATAGATGCCGGCCCGTTTGATGCGGACCTCCCATTCTCGTGCATCTTGCAGTGCGTCACTACCGGGATCGAGAATCGGAGCCGATACAACTCCCATATCGAACAACGCATGTTGGCCGAGGAGACCTCGGTCAGGCAGTCTCATCATGGCGGGCGTCTCCACAATCAAAAAGAGTGAAGGATTGGTCTCGACGTTGATCCGATAGGTGGTGCCCTTTGGAAGCAGTACATAGTCCCCGGGCTCATACGCCAGCATCCCGTAATCGGTTTCGAACCGTCCGCATCCGGCATGGATAAAGTACAGTTCGTCGCCGTCCGCATTCCGGACGAAGTAGGGCATCGTCTCGCTCCGCCGTGACACGAAGAGGCGGACATCGGCGCTGTGAAGAATTTCAACAGGTCTGGCATCGGCTACCCGCCGATCGGAAGCGGAGAGGGTCGAGCACGCAAAGGCACGGGGACGAAGCGGTCCCTCGATGCGCAGCCAACCGGTTGGAGGATGTCGTCGATACAGATGAGAAGCCGGGCCGCTAAATCCCTGACGGCCGTGTTCTTCTTCGTACAGCCCCTCGGGCACAGCGACGTGTGCCTGGTTGGGCGCGCAGCCTTGTTTGATTAGGTACATCGCGGAGCTCCCCTTGGCAGGATGTTGAAAAAGGTCGCCTGTTACACCCACCCGCCCCTGGCGCGCCAAGACGCGCCCCTTCCCTGCTTCGTTCTCGGCTTGAAACAATCCTCAACGTATTCGAGGAAAGAGCCGGTCTTGGGCGGCTGCTCGGGGCAGGGCGGGTGAAATAATGATACGCCTCCGGTTGTTTGTCGCCTGCGGCCTGCCGGACGGCCTTTTTGTACATCCTGGTAGAATATCCTCCGACTTTTGAGCATAGCTTGATATGGGTTGCTCATGACGCGCGCCGTGTCGGCGTTGCCGTATCGTCGCGTACTGAGAGGGCGTCATAATCGATGATTGTCTGCTCCACGCCGGTCATCTGGTCCCGCTCGATATCTTTGTACAGCGCTTCGACGGTGCCCCGTACGAACGTCTTGGCTTGCTCACCCCCATGCTGGCGTTGAGTGAGCTCCAGAAACATACCGCCGCCCGGGAATAACGGATAGGTAAACCGCTGTTTCAACGGACCAAAGCCATCCCGGCCTTCCTTCAGCGGGCCGCTGAATTTGACGCCGTGCGATTCCCACTCTCGACAGACGGCTTCGATGTCATCCACTTCAATCGCGACATGCTGGATGCCTTGGCCGTATTTCTCGATAAACTCGTTGATCTGGGACTTCACCACCTTGTCCCGGCCATGCATGAGCGCGATCTTGGCTTCCCCGCGCTGGACCACCACAGTATCCATGCTGGATTTGTCGCTTCCCACATCTTGCGCCGACCAGATGACATCGAATCCGAGGATTTTCGTAAAGAGGTATTCGCAGGCCGCGAGGTCCTCCACGCAGAGGGTCACATGATCAATGCCCATGGAGTCTTTCATAAGATGTCCCTCCTACAGATGTCGCCAGTATAACAAATAAAATGCATGATTCAATATAAAAAATACATTAAATGTTGCAGCAAAAGATGTTCCTGATGTCTCGTATGATCGAGTGTGTAATCATATTAGCCTGATATGGCAAGAGATATAGAGACAAATATTATCTTGCCAGAGTAATAGGAACGTTATATCATGCCACAGTAACTAATGAAATAGTGATGTCCCTGTGTGAGCGAGGAGGTGCGTCATGACCTTCTATCAAGAGATGCGAGCGGAGGTGTTGCGACATGGGGCGATCAATAATCCTTATCTCGACCGGTTTGAAACCGGCGGGCTCACCGATGAAGAGGTGCGATTGTTCGCAGTCGAATTTTATAATTTCGCGCGATTCTTTCCGAAGATCCTCGTCGCCCAGTTGGTGAATACCGAGGATGAGGCGGTGGCCGACGAGTTGACGCAGGTCCTGTATTCTGAACTTGGCGATGGCTGTACGAAACATCGGCATGAATTACTCTATCGAGACTTCCTCCGATCGATGGGCATCGCTGTCCATGAGGCGATGGCGGGTGCGATGTTGCCGTCTACGCGGGCGTACATTGAGGGCATGGAACAGTTGTACAGCAGCGGCAACCACGCCAAGGCACTGGGGGCATCCTTTGGTTTGGAAAATATGGCGATTACGATGTGGGACCATCTGATTCCAGGGCTCGAGAAGCTTCGTCGAGACCGATATCCTGAGATGGACGTGACATACTTCACATTCCATCGCGCGTTGGAGTCGACACACGAGGAGGCCATGGCCAAGGCGGTGAAGGCGATTGAAACTGCACCGGGTCTCGGGTCGGGAAGGATGTCTCCGACCGAATCAGGTGATTTTCACAGTGGGATGATCGCCGTATTAGATTACCTCGAAGGATTTTGGAAAGGATTGAATTACGCCAGGACGCAGACCCGCGGAGCAGCCCTCGATGCTGAAGAGGGTGGGTCGCCCTGGGTTCAATTTAAAGGTGAGCTGATGAAAGGCGAGCATGTCTGAGATTCCCAGGTATCTCGAGCAAGTGAAAGACCGCTATCGTCTCACGAGCGATTACGCCTTGGCGGAAAAGCTTGGGATCGCTCAGCCTGATGCCAACCTCATCCGGCGTGGGCTGAAAGTGCCGAAGCCGGAGCTCTGCATCAAGATCGCCAAGTTGTTGGGAAAGAATCCCGTCGAGCTTCTCCTAACCGCCCAGAAAGACAAGGCGCCGGCACAGGCCAAGGAATATTGGACGCTGGCCTTAACCGCCGTCGACGTCATGTTGCACGTCCCCAAGAGCCCTAAATATATCCCGCGCAAGGTGGAAGCAATCGGGCGTGAGTTGCGCCAGCTTGAATCCCAGACCTTGGCCTATGAAGGTGCGGCGGCCAGTGCGGAGGCAGTTCGCTTGATGGAAACGGCGGAGCGATCTGTGGATACGCTGATGGAGCGTTGGAACATTTGGAAAAAAGGCGAAGCCCTCTATCCGAGCTATCTCTTAGCCAATCAGGCCGCCGTGGGCCGTGGTGTCAAGATTCGCCGTTTGCTGGTCCTCACATGCGAGCAGATGCAGCGGGCGGCTTTAGTTGCCGATGCGGCCCAAGTCATGGATGATCAGCAGCGCGCCGGCATCAAAATCTATTATGCGTTCCGTGAGGAATTGATTCGTTCGCCGGCCTTTCAAAGACTTGAAGAAGATTTTAAAAAGCATGGCGCCGCCCAGGATCTCAATGCTGCGATGTTTGATGGTGAAATCCTGATCTTTTCTCAATCGTATGGCGAGGTGCCTCTCGGGATGGTAGGAAAACCGACGCCGATCACGATGATCAATCAGTTGATGATTACGTGGAAACCGGAACTGATTCGGGACCTGAATCCGGCACCGCTCTTTGATATGACGCGGTATGTTTTTGAATATGACGGCGCGAAGTCGTTCAGGGCACAGGTAGCGCGGGTGAAAAACGCCAAGCTGGGAAGCCTGGTATGAGATTCCCCTCTGAGCCATTTAAGATCAAAGTGGTGGAACCCATACGGCGCACGACGCGTGAAGAGCGCGAGGGACTGCTTCAAAAGGCCGGGTACAATCTCTTTCAGGTGCCCGCGGACAGTGTGTATGTGGACCTGCTTACGGATAGTGGAACCTCGGCGATGAGCGATCATCAATGGGCGGGCTTGATGCTGGGCGACGAATCGTACGCCGGGAGCAAAAACTATTATCATTTTGAAGAAGTGGTCCGGTCGATCTTTGGGTACACACACGTTATCCCGACGCATCAAGGCCGCATGGCCGAAAACCTGCTGTTTTCCACTGTGGTGAAGCCCGGTATGTGCGTGCCGAACAATATTCATTTCGATACGACTCGTGCCAACATCGAACATCAGCAAGCCGAGGCGCTCGATCTGGTCATCAAGGAAGCCTATGATCCTCACTGCGATCTGCCCTTCAAAGGCAACATGGATCTGGTTCGTCTGGAGGACGTCATCAATCGCGTGGGCCGGTTCCGTATCCCGCTCGCCATGGTGACGATCACGAATAACAGCGCGGGCGGCCAACCGGTCTCAATCGAAAACATCCGCCAGACTCGAGCGCTGTTGAATCGTTATGGCATCCCCCTGTTCTTTGATGCCTGCCGGTTCGCCGAAAACTGTTTTTTTATTAAAGAGCGAGAGCCTGGATACGCCGATACCCCGATGCTGGAGATTGCACGTGAACTCTTCAGCTACGGGGACGGCTGCACCATGTCGGCGAAAAAGGATGGACTGGTGAACATCGGCGGGTTCCTCAGCCTGAATCAGGATCAATGGGCGCAAGACATTACCAATATGCTCATTCTCGTGGAAGGCTTCCCGACGTATGGAGGACTGGCGGGACGCGACTTGGAAGCCATGGCCCTCGGACTTCAAGAAGTTCTTGACGAGGAATACCTCCGCTTCCGCATCGGACAAGTTCGCTATCTGGGGGAGCTGTTGGGCAATGCCGGCGTCCCGATCTTAAGGCCGATCGGTGGACATGCGGTGTATCTCAATGCCAAAGAGTTCCTGCCGCATGTCCGTCGGGAGGAATATCCGGGTCAGGCGTTGGTCGTCGCGCTCTATCGTGAATATGGCATCCGAGGCGTAGAGATCGGAACGGTCATGTTCGGCAAGAAAGATACGATCACAGGAAGAACGACCTATCCCGAGCTGGAAATGGTCCGTCTAGCGATCCCTCGTCGCGTCTATACCAATATGCAGATTATGTATGTGGCTGAGTCGATTATTGAATTGTATCGCCGCCGCGATATGATCCGTGGGCTCACTCTGACATACGAAGCTCCTGTCCTTCGGCATTTCACCGCTCGATTTCAAGAAGCCCCCTCTCGCGCTTACATTAGTTAAGTTAAGAAAGCGCGCCATCCGTCTGCCAAGCTGTTCAATCTTGTCAGGACGGCTCGCAGTCGCCTCTGGTTGTTAGTGGAAGTGAAACGTTGCGTGATTAAGTGCACTTTCGACTAGGGAGAACAAAGCGAGCGAAGATTTCCGCGCCAGTCGCGTTCCAGCTAAGTATTTTTTATTGCCTGCATAAAAGCTGACCGCGTCGCTAAATCTTCATCCGTCAGGTCCCGAAACTCAGGGGCTAACTCCTGTCGTTGAACTCCCGATTCATCTATGGTGCGCAAATCGCAGACGAGTCGGAAGCCGTGTCGCTTCAGCTGATCAATATGGGCTGAGTGCGGCTGTCGGTTGAGGCGGTACGGCCTGGTTCCTTCCAAGTAGCGCCAGGTTTTCATTGGATAGGCCCAATGGCCGTTCCATGTGCGGGCGAGAGTATGGCAACTAAAGTCAATCTGGTGCGACATGACGCCACCCGGTTTCAACCACCGCTGGAACAATGAGTAGGTGTCTTCCATGGAGACATACTCCAAGACGGCGTGCGAACAAATCATATCGACTGAGTCTGGTCTCACAGGTTCGCATGACCTGCCGTCCCAAGGAGCGACATACGCAACCGTAAGACCTTCGCTCTGCCCTGTCTGAGTCAGCGCCTTTCGAAGGCTCTGAACCCGCTCGTACGATAGGTTTTGGTGGTGCGATTGAAACAGCTCGACTAGTTCATCCAGGAGGCGCAGGTTTTTCTTGGGCTCAGTCTGCCGCACACGATCGAAAGCATAATACTGATTCGCTCCCCAGAGTAAGGCTGTCAGTCCGACGCCGAGGGAATGTCCAGGGCCCAGTTCCACCACAGTGTTTGGAATTGCCTGGAGTCCGTTCTGTTGCGCCATTGTGAAATGTCGGCGCCAAACAGCATAGCAATAGGACGCGGACTGTGAGTCTGCTCCGGTGCAGGTCAACTTCCAGCCGTAGTAGGAGATGCCTAAACTAATAATTCTCCTGCACCACCATGGCAATGTGCCGATCCAATTTTTCAGGGGTCTCATAATGCCCAACCGATTGCCGTGCAGCTCCCAAAAGGACGCATCTACAAGGTGTCCCTCATAGCCTAGCCGGTTCAAGGGCGCTATCGTGCATTCTGCCATTTAACAGTCCAGACTGCGTTGCCCGGCTGTCGTCGTCACTATGACAGTAGAGCCACGTGTTGAGCACGTCGGTCAGACAATGGCGGAGGGCAGACGATGTTCTTAGTACCGTTGGTGTGCTAAGCACGATAGTCTTGTGGTCGGCAGCTTACTGCGGTGCCTCGGCTTACTTCAGAGTACTGTCGCAAGTTTCTCAGAAAGCCGCCAAAGTCGAAGAGGGCCTAGGTAGACTGACCCCGTATCTATTATCAGGTCCTTGACCGCAATATCTCGCTTCGTGGTCTGTGCCTCACCAGCCATGCCGATGGCAGTCTCTTCCAGCACATCGCCCTAACAGGCATCGTATGAGTGCACGTATAACTGTCGAAGAGAAGGGACTTTAATGGATAAACAATGCGAACTACGTATCGATTCATTCCCCCCAAAATCGATTGAGCAACTATCCTTCGTTCTCTAATCGCAGATCCCCGCCTTATAAATTCTCAATGGCACGACGATAGAAAGCGTTTGACCGGACAATTTGAGGTGTAGGAGCGGGCAATTGATCAAGAACAGGCCATTCTCTTAAGAGCCCTAATTCATTTCCATGCCTTGTTTTTAGCTTAGTTAGATTATTGGGGAACGATCTTAAGGTCGTGAGGTTGGACGAATGGAGCAAAGTTTAAAGAATAACGTCTATACCCTTGTCTGCGTACACGGTGTTATGACAGCGCGTAGATGCAATTATGACAGCGCAACAAGCACGCATTAAGTATATGGCCACAGGCCGAGGAGGGCACTTCAACGGTTGGTTCAGTTGCGATCAGCCCATAAAGAGCTGTCTACAGCACATCATTCTATCTAAGGATTTTCGGTATATGAAGCATAGCAAGCCAAGCGTGTTCGCAGAGCTTATGTTGTTGGAACTACAACAGTACAACTGTCGGGTAAGCGCATTGATGAAGAACCATCGCAACGCAGTGCAGTAGAAGGCGTGCAGACAGTCAATGTTTCCTTTAACACCAGGAGGGTTTTGGCATGACCGATACACAATATTTTTCAAAGCTCCGAGGATTCTTGTCGGGGAGGGGCCGACGAAAGACGCCCCGGCCGGGCGCTCGCCGGTCATCGGCATTCTCTGTAGAATCGCTCGAAGCTCGTGTGCTGCTCAGTGCGGATCTCGCCGGTGCGATATCCGTGGCTGACATCATCAAGAGCACGACTTTCGGTCAGCAGCCTGCTGTCGTACAGAACGTGCAGAATGTCCAAACGGCCCCTGCATCAACGGCGACTACAACTTCATCAGGCACGAGTGGGACGATTAACCTCGCTCGCGCAACGCGCGACTCCGGGAACGCCTATCTGGTGTCGCAGGACTTCGGGACGGCTCGGGATACGCCTACGGCCCCGACGGCCTCGTCACTGCGCATTTTCGAGAACGGCCGGGAACTCGGCCCGGCGCATTCGCTTCATGCGGACATTGAGAATCTGGGGAATGGCCGATTCAGCTATTGGGGCGGCAGCAACGGCACCGCCATGAACCTGTTTTTCTCCGCCTCGGATAACACCAACCCGATGACCAATGGGCGCACCTATACGTATCAAGTCGGAACGGCGACTGCGCCCGCGCCGAGTCCCACGCCGACGCCGGCTCCTGCCCCGTCCCCCACACCGACCGGCGTCAGCGGGACCATCAATGTTGCAAAGGCGATGCGTGACTCTGGCAATGCCTATCTGGTGTCGCAGGACTTCGGGACGGCTCGGGATACGCCTACGGCCCCGACGGCCTCGTCACTGCGCATTTTCGAGAACGGCCGGGAACTCGGCCCGGCGCATTCGCTTCATGCGGACATTGAGAATCTGGGGAATGGCCGATTCAGCTATTGGGGCGGCAGCAACGGGACGGCGATGAATCTATTCTTCTCCGCCTCGGATAACACCAACCCGATGACCAATGGGCGCACCTATACGTATCTGGTCGGCACCGCGACTGCGCCCGCGCCGAGTCCCACGCCCGCCCCGTCACCCTCACCTGATCTAACGGCTCGGACCTTATTTGTGTCTCCCACAGGCTCCGACAGTAATGACGGCCGTTCCGCCAACACCGCCTATAGATCTATCGGCAAGGCGGCATTAGCGGCTCGTCCGGGTGATATTGTCGATATCCGAGGCGGCACGTATAAAGAATATGTCGTGTTGGCGAACAGCGGCACGGCCGACAAACCCATCGTGTTCGCGGGCCATCCGGGCGAGACCGTCATAGTCGACGGATCCTCCATCGCGCCCGATCCCTCGGCGACGCCCGGCAACATGCATGGCGGGCTGATTTCGATCAACGGGGATTATGTGACGATTAGGAATCTGGAAGTGACCAAGAGCGCCGGGCCGGGTGTTCAAATCTACGGTGCACATGACGTCGTCGACGGCATTCATAGCCACGACAACTTCGGGTCTGGTATCCATACTTGGCAGGCGACCTATGGGGTGATCGAAAATTCCACGGTGCATGACAACTTCGATCATCGGCCCAACAATCCCACCTGGGATGGCGACAATTCGGACGGCATTGCCTTAAGCGGGTATTCAAGCCACATGACGATCCGTAATAACACCGTGTACCACAATTCAGATGATGGGATCGATCTGTGGGACGGCAGCAACAATGTTGTCGAGGGCAACACGGTTTACGACCACGGCTATGGGATGGGCGGCGATGGCGAAGGGATTAAGATCGGGGTGGGGACAGGCAATCTCGTCCAGAATAACATTGCGCACGACAATCGTCTGGCACAATTCGAGGGCGGGGACACTGGCGGCAACAAGATTATAGGCAACACGGCCTACAATCCACGCTGGGTGGACTTCAATAACGGGTTCTCTAACAGCCAGCCCACCCCCAACGTGTTTCAGAACAACACCGGGACCAAGGTGAACGGCATGAACACCGCCATTCAGATCGGCAACAGCTGGCAGGCATAATGGACCTTATGACTGGCAAGAATCGTTGCCGGTGACGGTCCCCGGCGGTGGCCGTTGAGCAGAGCCCATCGGTAGGGGCTGACGATGGATCTCGAGCACCCTCTCATGAAGATCCATCGATATGCCGACGTCGTTCGGGAAAATGAAGGGCAGCTTGCGGGGCTCATGGACCATAAACATGGGCTCCGCGGCTGCTCTCTCTCGTTCAATCCGATACCGCTGAGCTCCTTTCTCGAATAGTCAACTTGACTGGTGAACTTATGAAACAGTGGCGTGAGAATCATACGGGAGTGTCGAATGAGCATGTCTTCCAGCGGCATCGTTTGAAAGTGTTGTGCAACTTCTGTTTGAGGGTGGGTAATTCATTCTGTCGACGGATCTCAACATGTCCAACGTCAAATCCTACCTCGCGGCATAGAATAGTCATTTCCCCTGCCACAGACGGTTACTATAAAATCCGGGTCGACCATAAAAGAGATTTCCATACTGCCTCACAAAATCGCAGGTGATTCAGCGCTCCGCGCAGCATATCGGTAGAGTCGATAATATTCGCGCACCCGCCATTCGAACGAAAAATTCTTCTAAGTTGAGCCATCTGCCATAACTCATGGCGCTAGGTTTACGGAATTACACCGAGACGCGTAACGTAGCGGCTTCGCTTTTGTCGGCCTCGAGTGATAAAACAGAAACGCTAGGCACTGAAATGTCCAGTCTGACGCTCTCTCCGTGTCATCTCCTTCCAGCACGTTAAAAATACAAGTATTTTCTGCGCACACAGAATGAAGAGAGGTTTGATTCGACCAGTTCGGGGCACAGGACCTAATTTTTGCCATTGATCTTCAGAAAATTCTTGGTTAAGGTCCCGGGCCTTCATCAACCCATTTTCAAGGAGGGGAAATGACACGATCGAACATGCGCCGCCGGTTGAACGGGAAGGGTCAGAGAGATGTGAAGAAACGGACAAGTTCCTATAGTCTCGAAGCCCTGGAATCCCGAGTGCTGCTGTCTGGAGATCTTGCCGCCGTTGCTCCGGTTGTGCCGGTGCAACCAACGCAGCAGACCTTCACGGTGGCTCAACTCCTCGCGCAGCCGGCGACGTCCTTCTCTCAAGGGGCATCAGCGCCAAGCGCGCCGCCAAGCCAGACCTCTTCTCTGCCGATGGCCTCTACCGTGCCATCAACCGGAATCACATCCACAAGCATATCCGCGGATCAAGCGACCGGGACCTTATTTGTGTCTCCGACCGGGTCGGACGGTAACGATGGTCACTCGGCGAATACTGCCTTTCGGTCGATTGGGCAAGCGGCGAGAGTCGCTCAGGCGGGGGATATTGTCGATATCCGAGGCGGCACGTATAAAGAATATGTCACGTTGGCAAACAGCGGCACGGCCGACAAACCCATCGTGTTCACGGGCCATCCGGGCGAGACCGTCATAGTCGACGGCTCCTCCATCGCGCCCGATCCCTCGGCGACGCCCGGCAACATGCATGACGGGCTGATTGCGATCAAGGGGGATTATGTGACGATTAAGAATCTGGAAGTCACCAAGAGCGCCGGGCCGGGTGTTCAAATCTACGGTGCGCATGACGTCGTCGACGGCATTCACAGCCACGACAACTTCGGGCCTGGCATCCATACTTGGCAGGCGACCTATGGGGTGATCGAAAATTCCACGGTGCATGACAACTTCGATCATCGGCCCAACAATTCCACCTGGGATGGCGATAATGCGGACGGCATTGCCTTAAGCGGGTATTCAAGCCACATGACGATCCGTAATAACACCGTGTACCACAATTCGGATGATGGGATCGATCTGTGGGACGGCAGCAACAATGTTGTCGAGGGCAACACGGTTTACGACCACGGCTATGGGATGGGCGGCGATGGCGAAGGGATTAAGATCGGGGTGGGGACAGGCAATCTCGTCCAGAATAACATTGCGCACGACAATCGTCTGGCACAATTCGAGGGCGGGGACACTGGCGGCAACAAGATTATAGGCAACACGGCCTACAATCCACGCTGGGTGGACTTCAATAACGGGTTCTCTAACAGCCAGCCCACTCCCAACGTGTTTGAGAACAACACCGGGACCAAGGTGAACGGCATGAACACCGCCATTCAGAGCGGCAACAACTGGTCGGCATAATCCGGTGAGACTATTAAGCCGGAATGCGGTATGGGTGAGCAGTTCAATGCCGCGCCTTGTACAGATAATCACCTAACTAGGGGGAAATGGAGAGCAGCTTGCGGGGGCGTTCCTAGGACGAACGTCCCCGCGACTGTTCGCCTCCTATGAACCCAGACAATAATCATCCGGTTGTGTGGTCGGCACGTCGTTGGGTGCCATGCGCCTTGATGTTATGGTCATATGAAGTCCGGCGTTCATCGGGATTGATAAGTGTTTCCCAGACGTTCATTATGCTGTCCGTATTAAATCGTTTCGATACTTCTACAGCATGTTCTCCGAGGCGCTTTCGTTCCGAAGGATCGGATATCAGACGGTTCATGGCTGTAGCTAAGGCCGAAGGATCGTTGAGAGTGACAAGGACCCCGTCTATTTCGTCACGAATAATTTCAGCGGCACCGTCCCAGCGGGTGGAGATGACCGGCAACCCGCAAGCCATCGCTTCAATTAACGTCATTGGAAAACCTTCGTAGTGAGACGACATGATAAATAAATCCACTGTCCTCAGAAAACCGATCGTATCCTGAATGCAACCGGGAAAATGAACCCGATCCTGAAGTGTTAGAGCCCCCGCCATGGCTTCAAGCTTCGATCGCTCCGGTCCTTCTCCGATAATGACTAATGACCAATCGAGATGTTCGTACGCCACCTGAGAGAAGGCCGATATCAATATATCGAAACCTTTTGTATCGTTCAGTCTTCCGATGGCCGCGATAGTGTTCCCCGCACGTTTTCGCTGTGGCGGAAACCGTTGGTAGAGGGAAAGCGCGACCGGATTTGGGATCACATGCACACGTTCCTTCGGTGCCAAAGTCTCAGCCCATGAACGTATTCTTTCAGACAGAACGACGACGGCATAGGCCCTCCGATACAACAGATACCGTAGCGCTCGGAGCGGGAGAATGTCCGGTGCGGCCTGGCGTGGATCAGTATGCTCGCAGATAATGTTGCGGGTTCGCAGGCCGACACAAGCCAAAATCGAGAGGACGTTCTCGGTCGGCATGAAACTGATGACGGCATCCGGGCGAGTCCGGCGAATCTCCCGGCGTAGCCGGCTGAGGTTTTGGAGAATGTGCCGTTCCCTCAGGCCGAACCCAATGCGCTTCACGAGCGGATGTAGTTGGTAAAAATCCTCACTCGTGGCGCGAATCGTAATGAGTGTGACATGCCGACCCTGCGCTGCCCAATAATTCGCGATAATAGACATCACACGTTCGGCACCCCCCGCCTTCATATGGCCGATCACGAGAATTAACTTCATGGTCTTCCTCTATTGCAAACCAATAACGATATGGTGGGTTCAGGTTTGAGCGAACCCCGGCACAATCCCCTTTCTGTATCCGTATCTCGTGCGTCACCGCTCCGCGATGCGCGCTTTTTGAAGCACCAAGTTTGTGATGTAGGTGAAGAATGAGGCCTCTAACCCAAGAGTCCCATCCTTGACGATTGGCCCTTCCCGGCTTCGTTCCAGGAATCAGTCGGAGTTTATTAGAATGTCCATCGAAGGGAAGGTCCGGGTCGAGAATCGTTGATCGATAGATATCCGGATGGTTTGAGAAGTCAAGTTCCTCAGTGATGCTCAATATCGCGAGCGGCTTGACGGGGGTCAACTGGTCGGATAGGGACCTACGGTACTTGCAAAGGTGCTCCTTTCTCCGATGCATCCGGTCAATCATGTGCTCAAAATCTTGTGAATGTCGAAAACCGCCGCCATCTTTATGGCTTATGATGGAATAGATTCGTCATAGCGAAGTTATATCTTTGGTGCCCAGGCGTCTGGTTCCCTTGCAGGACATAGAAGGAGTCAGTCTACGCGAAGTCGCGAAATCGTATACCTAGGCGGCGAACCGGGGCAAAATCGGGATCTGGGTCTTGGTTTAACAGGCTGATCAAGCTGTCGCTGCGAAACGGCGGTCTCACACCGGCCCTTTCCAAACTTCGTAGCCCCGCCCAAATGAGCAACGGCGGGATAGGAACAAAAAGCCGGATGTTGCGCCCCTGCTTTTTCCCAAGATGGCGGACGATTTCCGCAAACCTCCACCTCACTGGAGACGCCGCAATGAAAATGCGAGAGTTCGAGGCTTGAAAGGTGGCCGATGATGTTCCATTCTGAACTAAGGCCACGATAAGGCGTCCAAGATCTTCTCTATGGCACCAGTAGAGATGCTGTCCGCCCAGGCCCACCATGGGCAATATGGGAAAAAGGGCGGCAAGTTTTTCCAACGAACCGACCATTCCGCCGGACGATCCGTCCGCGAAGACCAATCCCGGCCGTATGACGACGCCGCCGGCCTTCAGGACTTCTTTTTCTACAAGCAGCTTTGATTGTCCGTATTTTGATCGGGCGCCTTCAAATGCGCTTAATGACGAGATGAAGATGATCCTTTTGATTCCTGCGCGTGTCGCCTGATGAATGAGCATTTTCGAACCCTCGATGTTCACCCGCGCGATGTCGGCCGTCTCGTTCAAATGAAGTGCCCAGGCGCAATGAATGAGAGTGTCGGCATCCGGCAGCGTAAGGCGGTCCGCATTCGCCAAGTCACACTGGAACTGGGCCGTGGAGGCCCGCCCAAGTGCAACGACATCAATTCCCGCATTCTTCATCGTCCGGGCGATTCCTGACCCAACATAGCCGGAATACCCTGTAACCGCGCAGCGCATATCAACCCGTAGCCGCTATGGTATCCGCGATTCGATACGCGTTTGCCATCGCGGACAATGTGATCGTTGTGCTTGGAATCGTCGGAAACACGGTGGCGTCCACGGCATGCACCCGTCGAAACGAGTGGGGCCTGCCAAGACAGTCGGTGGTGAATTCGTGTCCTGACCCAGACCGCATGGGGAAGCTCCCACCAGAATGAAAGCCCCGTCCCACGTCTGCGAGCTGTAGCTGTCCAGGCATGGGAACGAATCCCAGTTTGCCGCTGTGCTTGACGAGATAACGGTACACCCTTCTGACCACTGCTCGCGTTTCCGCATTGTGTACGACCGAAGTGCGGATGTCCGTCGATTCGTCCGTACCGATGTCCAGCCGGATTTGTCCGGAGTGGCTTGAGTGCAAGTATCCCTGCAATACAATCAGTCGATCCAAGAACTGTTTCTCCATAGATAACGGAAGGAGGCGTGCGAACGCGCCGAGTTTCCTTTTCAGAAGCGATTCGTACACGGCGTTGAATGTATAAGCTTGGAGATGAACCGTATACGGACTGACCGCCTTGTCCCGAATTTCGAGGAACAATTGCGACAACGTATGGGTTGGCAGCACGGACGCCTCGCGATGCCGCTTCAACATTACCGCCGGAATGAGGAAGTATTGGCTGTCCTGAAGTTCTACAGCCTCAGCCAAGTTCTTTAGGCTTTTGAGAACAATGGCCGTGGTATTTATTACCCCGGCTGCAACAAAGACCCGATTGCCCGTAAGTCGAGTACGTGTCCCGTCGGAGATGTTCGTACACGATACTTCTACAGCTCGATCCGTTTCGTGCAGCCGGTTCACATGGAGGCCGCTGCGGTAGGAGAACCGGGGGGAACGGCTCAGCTCCTCCAGTGAATCGCCCGACTCGTAGATCAAGCCATAAGGACAGCCGACCATGCATAGGCCGCAGTACACGCAGTTGGATGCGAACGTTGTCGGCCGAATTGCCAAGCGGCTGGCTCCGAATGTTAACCCATGCCGCCGGAGAGCGACGGCATGCTTCTTGAGGTGCTCCAGCAGAATGTGCGCTTGCGAGCTAGGGGTCAAGCCGGCATGCGGCGTTCCATACAACGGATAGATATCGGAGAGATCATCTTTGTGAGCGGCAAATCCGATCCAATCCAGTACCGTCTTATAATACGGCGCGAGGTCGGCTTCCGTAATGGGCCATCCGCCCAAATCCCAATCGGCATACGGCAACATCGATGCCCCCCACACATTAGATAATCCTCCTCTGGCAAAAGAAGGTTGAAGGCCTACGGCGTTAGATGAAAACCGAACGCCGTAGGCAGGTGGGCGGTAAGGGAAATCAGATCCAAATAAATATTTGTTTGGGAGCGAGCCTTGATGCTCCAGGAAAGGTTGCTGAATCTCTGCCAGCGTCCCGCCGTCCCACAGTTCACGCGGTGATCGGCGCATGGTCGCGATTTTTTCAGCAACGTGGGATTCCAAGGTCAAGCCTACATCAACCATGACGACATACTGTCCCCGGTTGAGCAGCGCCTTTGCCGCCGCTACTCCACATGGGCCAGAGCCGATGACGACGTTGACCGAATTATGCATTTCCGGCAAGGATAATCTTGGGACGACACGCATCCGTGGTTAATCCGTGTGATTCAATTCTTCGCATGTGTGTGGAAGGACCCGGGAAGGCCGGTCTTGAAACCAAGCCGGCGAGCTTACTTATGCTGCAGTCCGAGCACGCTGAGAAAAAAGCTGGACAGCACAATTTGAAATCCGAGCATGACCGCAGTCACAGCGGGTACAACTATGCGCAGCATCTTGGAGGGATCCAAGGGTCCGAAGGAAGACGCTCCCCATGAGCTTAAGGCAAATAAGGTTGCACCCACGCCCAAGCCGATGAGAACCACTCCAATGATTAAGCCGACCTCCAGCGTGATGTATCGAAAGACCCGCTGAATGGCCGGATCATCGGGCAGCAATCCCTCGCGGATTGCATAGATCTTTGCAAAGGCCGCAAAGTTGATGGCCTGAAAGCCGACGTTGATGGCCAGCGCCGCGTAGAGGAGAGTGTGCACGTCGAAGCTGACGTTGTTGATGGTGCGGGGGCCGGGAAGCAGCCAAATCCACCCCGCCACCCCAAGCGCCATCGCGAGCGCGCCTGGATAAAGGAACAGCCAACGAGGACAATAGAGCAGCAAAAAGCGCAGGTGCCTCCAACCGTCGCGCCAGGTCCGAAGATGCGGAGGCCGTGACCGTCCGTCGGGAGAAAGAGTCGTGGGCACCTCGGCGATATGCATGCCTTGCAGCGTCGCCTTGACGACCATTTCACTTGCAAACTCCATCCCGGCTGTCTGCAGACCAAGCCCCAGAAATGCGGCCTTGCTAAATCCCCGCAAGCCGCAGTGAAAATCTCCGCATGGACTACCAAAGAAGAGACGGCCAAGGCGCGTAAGGACCGGATTACCTAAGTATCGGTGCAAGAGCGGCATGGCTCCCGATTTGATACCGCCCTGAAATCGGTTTCCCATAACCAAGTCGTAGCCGGCGCGTAACTTTTCAATGAAGGGCGCTAGATTGGAAAAGTCATAACTGTCGTCGGCATCCCCCATGATAATGAATTTTCCACGCGCCTCCGTGACGCCTCCGATCAATGCCGCTCCGTAGCCTCGTCGTGTGACGTCAACGAGACGCGCCCCGGTTCGGTAGGCAATGTCCCGCGAGCCGTCCGTACTCCCATTATCCGCGATCACCACTTCTCCTGAAATGCGGAGGTCGTCAAAGGCCTGCTGAGCTTTTCTAATGCATGTTTCCAAGGTTTCCGCTTCATTGAGGCACGGCATGACCACGGATATTTCTATAGCAGGAAGCCGGCCGTCCTTCTCGGGATCGTCTACCTCGCTCGATACACATGTAGCTGCCATTGCGCCCTGAACGCTCATATTGTCTCCTCCTTGAAATATCGAGGTTGTGCAGCAGTTAAAAGGCAAGAGGTGCGGCAATACCGTTGCATATCAGGGCGGCTTGGCCCTGTCGGTCGAACATTAATGGCGTAGCGGGATAAAGGGTGCGTGCTTGATTTATAGTGGGAGCGGCGTAACGCGAAGTTGAATGCGCTTATCACATGGATGCATGATCGCTCTCGGCCACATTCGTGCCGATGAATGGGTACGTCAGTTCGTAAACGTGAAAGTCGGCGTTTGAAAATACCTTCTTGCAGAGGTCGAGGCATCTTTCAATAGAGTGGCGTTCCCATCCGATATTCTCAGGCCTGACAATTCCTCCTCCAAGCCGTTGCGCCGAGGACAAAATACCGCCCGTGAAGTTGTTGAAAGTAACTCCACGCCGTTTCATCTCCCGAGTTGTTCCCACGTGGCCCGGGATAAATCGACGCGGGCCTCCCAGTCGGCAGGGCAAGGCACGCGGCTTACGAAAAATAATGACGTCGTCGCAGTGGGAATAGTCGTTTTTGTCTCTAACGCCGACATAGATAATTGGTTATCATCAGTCTCATCGGGGCGTTGTCGAGGCGCCAGCGGCAATTGGCGCCATAAGACAGGAAGGGAGGTAAGAAAGAGTCAGTACCGTAGGCGCATCCTCTTCAAGCAATGCTTCGCCTTCTGACCCACAGTTCAAACAGGCCGCATAGGATGCGGCATACCAATACCAGACTCTATTGCCAGTCCAATACCCCAATTGCTGATATTGCTGTCAGTCAAGATCTGATGTGTAGGTTGAACGCCATACGGAAGGCCGGGATCCGCAGGTCCCTTTGATGCAGGGGCCCGCCGTGCATACGATCCGGTTAGCGGGTGATGGATGTTGCTTCGACTTGATGCTGCGTGTCCTCATCCCGGTCAATCGGAATATTGCTGTATGCGCGGTAAGTATACCGTCGCTTGTTCGTGATAGGATTGGAATTGTCGGAGGCGGAAAAGTACAGCGTGTTACCCCAATGACTGTAACGGCCTCGGCCATGTCGTCGGATATCAAGATGTTGTGAATGAGCTGGGCCCACAGGCACTCCATCTTCATAAATTCTGAGGCTGGATGCGTTCGGCGCGCCCATCGTATCCCCTACGCTTTCAAAGGTTTTGTAAAAGACGTAGCTGTAACCGGCTTCGTGTGAGACTTTGGAGGGGTCAATTTCGCCTTCAACATAGGAAGGCACCACGTGAGCCTGGACTTGACGAAAGAGGCTTTCCGCTGTTTCTAATTCATGTTTCAACGACGGCAAGGATCCTGGTGAAAGCCCGCAGCAGTTGGCTAACAACTTGAGCTGCTCTTTGAGCCGCGCGAGGTTGATGCGAATATCGCGCAACTGTTGTCTATGTTCCTGTGGGTTGTCCAACAACGATTCGAATTGATCCCACACCGCCCTGGCATGGTTTTCCAGAAACTCGGTGAAATTGACTAGCTCGGTCCGTACTGACTCCTTTCCAGTGAGGCGCACCCGCAGTTTCCCTGCGTCCGTTGCAAGGTTTGTCAGCGCTTCTTGAGCTGAACGGATATCCTTCAAGCAGCAGAGTCTTACTGCGTCCTTGGCGAGTGTCGTTTCCTTGTATGCTGGTCTGGCTTCGGCATAGTTGCCGACATCAGATGGCTCAGCGCGTCCACCAATCGGCGTGCGGAATGAGCCCCACATAGCTCCAAGACCAAACGCGGCACCTAAGCTCAATGTCCATAGGGCCGCCTTCAGCAGCAGCACACGCTTGGTGACGTACTGGTGTCGCCGTCCTGGCGGCCAACCATACAACCTGAGTTCGTCGCTTTGTTCATTCATGGCAAAAGGAGAAGAGCACGATAGAGCCAAATGGTTTCGTCCTGTATCAGTACGACATGCAAGTCTACGTATGGGATTGTTCTACGTACTCTCTCGGTCCTTACTCTCTGGTTGCATCGTTGCGCGGTAATCTGTCGCTGCATTGGGCCTACAGCAAAGTTTTGCCATCCTTCGTCCGATATAAATTTCAGCAAAATCCTACTGGCCATTCTTGGATATAGAGCTTAGCTTGTCATTGCCTCCGGGCTTTCCCCTTCGAGCCAAAGTTCACATTCATGTAACTTACGAGGCGAAGCTATATCCGCCTGCATACTCTGGAGAGACAGAGTTGTTGGCGCAGATAGCGGCCGTCTAGAATCGCCACCAGCTCGTAGCAATCGCTGCCGCTTTCGGGAGAATCGACCTTGCCGTTCAGGTCACCGGCTTCAACCTCCTCCGTAAGTATCGGATCGGGCCGCCGGACCACCGTGGGCAACGAAAGACTCGTTATCGCCCTTGAGGGATCGTGGCACCGTTGTATGGACTCTATAGACAGATCCGGCGACAACGAAACACCCAAACGTTGAACCTTAAGAATACATTGCGCCCTATTGTTGCGATATCTTAAGTGAATCATCGTCGCCGTGTAGTCATCGCGTTTGCCGCACTTCTTGTTGTAGTAGAGCTTCAAGAAAAAAGCTGGAGCCAACAGCTGACGCCATCGCCGCAGTTGTTTGGTGGAACGGGGTCTCTCGTTGTGTCGCGGTTCGTGAACCCAGCTCTGCTTGGAGCGCTATATTCCACGCCCTATCTACCACTGACAGGGTATTATCCGCTCTATCCCGGGAGATTTACTACGATTAGGCGAGAACAAGGGATGAGCGCCGGTCCCGTCATTTTGCATCCCTCGATGGGTATTGCGGAAATGTACACGGATAACGTGTTTCGAACGGATGCCAATCGGCGCAGTGATTTTTTCACGACCCTCGCACCTGGCATACAAGCACAGTTGCCGTTTTCATCAGGTCGTCATCTTTTCATGGCGGATTATCAAACCAATATTCAGTACTATAGCCGCACTCCGTCCAATAATGTTCAGGATCAGACGGCGTCGGGCCGTTTGCAATTTAACTTTCCCTGGGGAGGACGTCTGGACCTGCAGGGCCAGCATAAACTGGGACATGACCCTAGAGGATCTGCATTCGATCTCCAAAACTTAGAAGTCAACAAATGGACAGCTAATGGGTTTACCGCGCAAATGGGCTATGACGGAACGCGTCTGGGAGCCGTCTTCACCACACAAATATTGCGGTGGGACTTTTTGAACAATGACCAAGGAATCTATAGAAACCAGCTCTCGAACTATGTGGGCCTGACACTGACGGGAACCGTGTCCCGCAGAACATCAATCCTCGTCGATTTTCATCTGATTCAGACCATCTATGATCAAAACAAGAACCTTGACGGGACAGTCTATACCGGCAGTGTCGGAGCTCGATGGGACATTACAGGCAAAACGACGGGCGAATTCCTCGTGGGATATCAAGTACTGAAGTTTGATAAGGCTCCCGTCCAGCAAGAGGGTCCCATACTCAGCCAATTCAATAGGGAGCCGGGCAAGGATACGGCGCCGGGTTTCTTTGTGTCCGGGAGTCTGTCCTGGAAGCCGACTTCCGGGTTGACCCTCGTGCTACAACCCTACAGGACGATCCAACAGACTGTCCTCCTCGGTACATTTTTCTTTACATCCACTGGAGTCAATTTGTCGGCGGTTCAGAAGCTCACTGGACGTATGGATGCGACCCTCAATGCCGGGTTAGAAAGGGACAAATTCGATTCGAGCCTATCCACAGGACCCACCGGGTCCTCTCGATCCGACACGTTGAAGAACATCGCTGTCGGTGTCAATTACCGTGCCGTCAAATGGCTCGGCATCAGCTTCCAGTACGTCTTTGAGGACCGAACGTCCAACGTCCAGCAGTTTAACTACTTCGCGAATACCGTCATGGTGTCGTTGCAGACCCTCTTCTAGGTCTCCTTTCCGAAGAGAGCGTGTCGGAATTGATTACTCCCAACCCCAATCTGTATGGTGGCCTCACTCTCTGAAAGGGACTGCGCCCATGCCATTTGATCAAGTCGTCAAGTTTGAAAATCTGCTCGGGATCGTACTCCGGCGGTTTTGGTTGGTCGTGGCAAGCGTGCTGCTGTGTGGAGCAGTTGCCGCAATCTGGTCTTACCGCCAGGCCCCGGTCTATAAGTCTGTGGCGACGGTCGTGGTGGAACGGGAAGAGCCGGCCAGCTTGGAACGCGTCGGAAGTTACTTTTTGATACCGGAATACTACCAAACCCATTTTGAGCTGTTAAAAAGCCCAGGCGTGATAGAGGAGGCGGCCCGTCATCTGGAATTATCGCAATGGCCGGAATATATGCAGAAACCGCCATCAGAATTTGAGCAATGGGTCAGTCGTACTTTACCGTCATTCCTGGGAACAGCGGTAGAAGATCGATGCCGCACGTATCCCGGCGAGGACAATGGTCACGATCCCAAAATTGACGGCTGTTTGCTTAAAGCGTTTGAGCAGCGAATTGAAGTGAAGCCGGTCCGCGGGACCCGGCTAGCACGTATCTACGTCGAGTCTCAGGACCCCGAATTGGGCGCCCGTGCCGCGAATGCCCTGGCCACAGCCTATATCGATGGTCGACTGGCAATGAGCGCGCGCGGGCGAGAAAAGGCGGCAGACTGGTATTCGAACCAGCTTGAGCGACTTCGAAAAAAGGTTGAGGAAGCGGAATATCAACTGTATGCGTACCGGATTAAACATGGATTGGTCGATGCCCATGACGGACAGCGAGATATCGCACAGAAGCTTGGTGAGCTGAATTCGGAGCTTATCAGAGCTGAAATGAAGGCGGCCGAAGCGTTGACCCGATCGCAACATGTCAGCTCTGTGGTCAGACAGGGGGATGCCGAGGGGCCGATTAATTGGTCACTGATCGATTCCTTCAGCGAGGTGTTGTCCTCCTCGTTGATTCAGTCCCTTCGTGCGCAAGAGATCAAGGCTTCCGGGCAGATTGCTGAGTTGATGGATAAGTACGGTCCGCTCCATCCAAAATTGGCTCATGCCAAATCTGAACTTGCCGACCTCCGTGAACGGATTCAGGGTGAAGTCCAGAAAATCTACCACTCAGTCAAGCAAGACTCTGATATGGCAGAGGCCCGAGTTCGGGTGATCAGAGAGGCGGTGAATCGGCAAAGAGTTGCGAAGACCAAGCTCGAGCAGAACGAAATTGAGTATGGAATTTTGGATAGAGAGGCAAAGAGCACCAAGCAACTGTATGAAATGTTTCTCAAGCAAATGAAAGACCGAGAGCTGTCGCCCGAGGTCAGCGACACCCCCGTGTATTTAGCTGATGCCGCTGTGCCGCCGGCCCGTCCAGTAAAGCCAAAGAAAAAACTCAATATCTTACTCGGTATGCTGACCGGCCTCATGTCCGGCGTTGGGCTGGCGATCGTGTTGGAAGCGAGGGATAGCCGACTGAAGTCGTCCGATGATGTAGAACGACACCTGCCCATGCTTCCGATCCTGTCCATTATTCCACGTCTCACTAAGCATGATGTTGGCCAGTTGAAACTTATAGAGAGTCACAATGGTGGCCGAGCGGCCGCAGAGAGTTTTCGCGACTTGCGAACGACCTTGCTGCTGTCGGCAGGACAAGAACAACCCCTGTCGCTGCTTGTTACCAGTCCCGGGCAGCGTGAGGGAAAAACAACCGTGGCCGTCAACCTTGGCGCCGCCTTTGCCCAACTGCAGCATGTCGGCGTCGTGCTGATCAATGCCGACTTGCGGAAGGTGGAGTCTCATCCGTTGCTCAACGTCATGGCGGGGAATGGCGAGGGCCGAGGGCTCAGCGAATACTTAGCCGGCCACGCACAGATTGATGAGGTGATGTACCCAACTGTCATTCCCAATCTTGTTGTGGTGCCACAAGGCTCCATTCCCTCGAATCCATCCGAGTTGATTCATTCGCAAGCCATGATGAAGCTTCTGAAACACTGCCGAGCTCAGGGGCGGCATGTGATCATCGATGCTCCGCCGGCATTGCCGGTGGCGGATGCATCCATTCTTGCCACAATGGTCGACGGAGTTCTCCTGATCGTCGGCGCCTTTGAGACTAGGCGCGAAGAAACGGTATTGGCCGTCCAGCGCTTGACCCACAATAGCGCAAAGATCGTCGGATTGGTGATCCAAAAAGGGATCCCCCGTGCAGTACCTTACTACGGCCGCAATAATGGTGGCGATCGCAGTCACCAGCTCACGCACCAGCGATTGCCGGTCCAGCGCTAATCGACGGTCAACCTCTGTCGCGGGTTCTTTGATTTGGTATCCTATTTGCCGGCCGCGTACCCTGTAAAATTTACATTCATATTAATGCGCATCAGCCCCGCGTAGGGCGGCGTGCCAGGAGAGGTGTTTAATATGTCGGTGAGCGGCTGAACATGCCAAATGGCCTTCAGGTAAGCCGGATGGGCTGGAATCGATGGCTCGCTTGGCAAAGCAAATCGGTCAACAGGCAGCTGCTTGCGACGATTTTGACTGTCGGTGGCTGTACCGTGTTGGTCAAAGCCGTTGCGGCCTTCAAGGAAGTGGCCATTGCCTACCAGTTCGGTACCGGTGACGCGCTTGAGGCGTTTGTCATTGCCTTTCTAATTCCCCAATTTGCCATTACGTTGATCGCCGGTTCCCTTAATGCGGCGCTGATTCCGACGTATATACACGTTCGCGAGCATGACGGGCTCGCGGCTGCCCAATCACTGTTCTCAAGCGTGGCCCTATGGATCGTGGCATTGCTCATCGGTGTTTCATTCGTGTTTGCTTTGGCCGGGGGACGACTGGTTCCGATGTTGGCGTCTGGTTTTGGCGCCGACAAGTTACATTTGACGGGGTGGCTGTACTACCTGCTGTTACCGACAGTCGTCTTCAGTGGCTTGACCACCACATGGGGGGCCGTACTGAACGCGGGCAATCGATTTGTCGGGGTCGCGATGCTTCCGATGGTGACCTCGCTTGTCACGCTGTTCGCGCTCGTCCTGTTCAGTCAGCGGTGGGGTATTTATGCTTTAGCGATTGGGACAGTAGGGGGAGGACTCCTCGAAGCGGTGCTGCTTGCCTGGGCGCTTTCCCGAATCGGGATTTCATGCATGCCTCGCTGGTGCGGAATCAGTGCGGCAGTCAGAGAAGTGTTCAGGCAATCGATCCCGGTTATTACCGCTGCGCTGCTGATGGGCAGCACGCCCATCATCGGGCAATCGATGGCGGCCATGTTGGGGCAAGGCAGTGTGGCGGCGTTTAATTATGGCGGCAAGTTTACTGCCCTGCTTCTCGGCGTGGGGTCGACGGCGATCAGCACCGCCGTCCTCCCGCATTTTTCCCGGATGGTGGCGATGAATGATTGGGGCGGGGTCAGGCACACGCTCGCCACCTATACGCGATTGATCCTTTTGGTCACCCTGCCACTCACAATTCTTCTCGTCTATTTCTCGGAGCCGCTGACACGCGTGCTCTTCCAAAGAGGCGCTTTTACGGATGCCGACACCCTACTGGTCAGCCGAGTGCAAGCCTTCTTTGTGTTGCAAATTCCGGTTCTTTCCCTGGGCATCATGGTGGTCCGGCTCATTTCGGCCCTCAAGGCCAATCACGTGATGATGTGGGGGACTGTCATCAATTTATGCCTGAATATCCTGCTCAGTTATGTGTTGATGCAGCGCATGGGAGTGGAAGGATTGGCATTGTCGGTCAGTCTCATGCATCTCGCCTCAACAGCATACCTAGTGTTTATGGCCTGGAGATTAACGGCGGCGGCGGAGCAGACGACAGGGAGACGGGATGAGCCGGCGAGGCGTGAGGCATTGTAATGCGATATTCATCTCAACGAGAGAGAATGGAACATGGCTGCATTTCTTAAAGTGACCCTCGTCACGATGGCGATGTGTATCCTCATCGAGGGGGGCACGTGGCTGCATCACGTCTGGACGATGAAGCAAAGTTTGCCGGCGTACAAGCCGCAGCATTTGGTGGATTTCTATAGGTTCTATCGCGTGAACCCTGATTATCGCACCGCAACGGTTCGAATCAATGCCGCCGGATTTCGTAACGATGAAGAAATCGCGACAGCTAAGCCGGCCAACATCAAACGCATCGTCATGATGGGCGGCTCGACGGTCTGGGGGTCCGATGCGCATTATCCTTTCTCGGGAAGCATCGACAACCGCGACACAATCGCGGGACAGCTCGAACGTATCCTTAATGCACGCGCCGAGGCGCGAAATGAAACGACCAGAGTGCAGGTGATCAATGCCGGGACTGTGGGGTATGTGCTGTTTCAGAATCTCATCCATTTTAATCATCATGTGGCGGCCTTTAATCCTGATATTGTGATTGCCATGGATGGACATAACGATCTGGATGCGCTTGTTCTCCAGATTCAGCCGTATCATCATCGAAACGAAGGCCCGCTCGCTCGGGCCGTCAATGAACCGACGGTGTCCGATGTGATCCGTCAGATCATCAAATTCGGAGAAGACCACAGCCTGTTCATCCGAAAGGCGTCCACTAGAGTGCGGGAACTTGCCTGGCGGTACGCATTGGAAGGGCAATTTAAAAAGCAGTTTGACCGCATACCGAGCGAGGCGGAGATTGAGCGGTGGCTGAATGATTATGAGACAACAGTGAGGCGGCTCGATGCGTCGGCGAGAATAGGCGGTGCACGCGCGCTGTTTGTTGTACAAGCCGAAGCATGCGGAGAGCGACATAAGTCAATGACACCAGAGGAAGTCCGGATCCAGCAATACTGGAATTATTACACCTGGCTCCATACCACCGGGCGGGATCGACTGATCGACCGCCTGAAGCAGGCAACGTCTCGCCACGGCATCTGGTTCAGTGATATTTCCGATGTCTTCAAGGAAGAAAAAGATCAAGCGTATCTCGACTACACGCATCTGACTAGTCGCGGCGCTCATATTGTTGCGACACGCTTGGCTGATGTGATTGAAGCGCGAGGATGGCCGGAGCAGACGTAATCGTCGTCTTGATTCTTCCTACGAGGACCGTCTCTCATGCGAATAATGCTAATGATTTCTTCGCTTCGTGCAGGAGGGGCCGAGCGTGTGATGAGCCTGATGGCAAATTATTGGGTCGCTCAAGGCCACTCAGTGACCTTATTGACGCTGGATGGTACGCATGACGATTGGTATCCGTTGGATGTCCGGGTTCAACGTGTGGGATTAGATCTACTCATGCCGTCGGCCCATGTACGTGCGGCGATCTGGAACAACATCACCCGGTTCCGGCGGTTGCGGCATGAAGTGTGTAGATGCCGGCCGGATATGGTTGTGAGCTTTGTCGATAGAATGAATACGCTGACGTTGCTGGCCGTGGGAACTCTTGTGCCGGTAATCGTATCGGAGCGGACTGACCCCCGCAAATATGCGATGGGCCGCATGTGGAACGTTCTGCGAACCATGGTCTACCGGAGGGCTGCGGCGGTTGTCGTACAAACGAATGCTGTAAGGCCATGGGCAGCACGACTGATCGCCGAGCGCCGGGTGCAAGTGATTCCGAATCCCATCGATCCGCGTCTGGACGAGACGACGGTTCTCCCGACGTTCCAAAAAACGAATGCGAGGATTGTGGCGGTCGGGAGATTGGTTCAGGAAAAAGGGTTCGATGTTCTGATCCGGGCTTTTCATCGCTGTAGTCGGCGGCATCCCGACTGGTCTCTCACCATCATTGGCGAAGGTGAAGAGCGTGGGACTCTGGAAGCACTGGTCTCCCAATTGAGCCTCAAAGATCGAGTAATGTTGCCGGGGCTTGCGCGTCAGCCTGACGTGATCCTCCGCGGTGCGGACATTTTCGTCCAGTCCTCTCGGTTCGAAGGATTTCCCAATGCGTTACTGGAAGCGATGGCGTGCGGAGTGGCGGTAATTTCCACGGCGTGCGCCGGCCCAAGTGAGATCATCCGTAACGGGATCGACGGTCTATTGGTCCCACCGGACGACGTAGAGGCCCTGACGTCTGCTATTGAGTGTCTCATCGACGATTCGGCGGTACGGCTGCGTCTGGCTGGTCGGGCGTTAGAAGTCAGGAGGCGCTTCAGCATCGACAAGATTATGGATCAATGGGACATATTGCTCCAGCGCACATTACATAACTCGCCTCCCGTTTCGTAGGAGTTCCGTCAATTGCATCCATCCTGCGGAGGAGCCGCTACCATGCAGCGATATGAGGGTCCCATTGTTTAACCTATATCAGCGTCTGCTCGCCGTCCTAGCGATCGCGCTCTTCTTCTCAAATGCCTCTCACTTTCTGTTCTATAAGGGGTGGGACGTCTTGGGGCCCCCGAAGATATGGGTGATAGGCTTTGTCGTGCTCACGGTGCCATTATTCCACCATATCCTTTCGTGGGATCTTCGACGATCCCCGATACTACTGTGGTGTGTCTGTTATGTGGCGGTGTCTCTCGTATGGTTTTTTACCGCCTCCGATAGCGAAATGGCGTGGCAAGAACTACGATTGCGTGCGCAGTCCGTCCTCCTGCTCATCTCCCTATTGCTTGTCTTCTCGGATGCGGGCGCTATTCTGTGGGCTAGGAGGACCATTGCACTGTTGGTTGTCGTGGGGGTCTTCTTGAATGTGTTCGAAGTCTTTGTTCCGACAGTGCTGAATTATTCCATCGGCCGTTCTGCCGGTCTCTATATCAACCCCAATTCAGCCGCCCTAGCGTTAGTCGTAGGGATGGCCCTGAGTCTGACCGCTTTGCGACCGTCTTATCGGGGGCCATTCGTCGTGCTGGTTCTTCTTGGCGTGCTGACGACGATTTCGAGACAAGGTACGTTGGCACTCTGTGTTACGGTGGGATTAGGTCTCTTTTGGAAAGCCATTGACGTACGGCAAATAGCGGTCGCGTGTGCCCTGGCGCTCCTTCTTGTCCTTGGTGTGTTACTTCCCCGACTCGATGCGTTGATATCGTATTTGGAAAGCGTCGGCTTGAGCCGCTTTGTTGAAGAGCGAGTGGGATGGGTTATGGACCCGACCCTTGAAGAGTCTCCATATGAAGATAACACGCACAGCAGGATGGATGCTGCCGCAGAAGCATGGGACAAGTTTAGCCAAACGCCATTCTGGGGACAGGGCGTCGGTACACATCTTGCGATGGCTGGTGGGAACGAAGAGAATATCGTCGCGGTTGGGTCGCATAACATGTACCTGACCTATATGGTTGACCATGGAATCCTTGGAGTTTTGGTCTTTCCCCTCTCTGTCCTCGCAGCGGTCTGGCGTGCGCGTGGCAATGTGAAAGGCACCAGCACAGCCTTTGCTGCCAGTCTTCTCATCTTGGGCTTCTTCAGTCACAATATCCTCATGGATACCGTTGCGCTTCCTCTGTTCGCACTGATGGCATCAATGACGGCGCTGAGCCGTGACAGTTCAGGGGAGCAGGGGAAATCGGTCACGAGCGAAGTCAACGACTCCGCATGGACGACTCAGATGAATGTAACCATGATCACTCGCCCCTCGTCGTTCACGTCCACCTCTTGATGAAGACATCTCTGCAGGCTCTCTTTCTTCGGATACTGATATGAATCCGCTCGATGGAGCTCATGTCGGACCGATGTGATGTGTCGTGTCTCTTAATAATCGACGTCTTGACGCACGAGAACTCCATGAAGCCTCGCAAAATAGCCTTCGTGATTACCAATCTCGTCATGGGCGGCGCTGAAATGATGCTCTACAAGATGCTGTCGCGGCTCAATCGCAATCGATTCAGCCCGCAAGTCGTCACGCTGATGGAGATTGGACCGATGGGCAAACGGATCCAGTCCCTGGGCGTGCCGGTTCATGCGCTCGGCATGGCGCGAGGGATACCTAACCCCGTCTATATGCTCAGGCTCGCGCGCTGGCTTCGAGAAGACCGCCCCCATTTGGTTCAAACCTGGCTGTATCACGCGGACCTGCTTGGCGGACTCGCTGCGAAATTAGCGGGTGGCATTCCGGTTGTATGGAACATACGGCATAGCAATCTCGATCGTCACGAAAAGCGGCGTCTCTTCTGGACCGTACGCACCTGTGCGGGCGCGTCGCATTATCTGCCTCAGCACATCATCTGCTGCTCTCAGGCCTCCCGGCGGGAGCATGTGGCGGTCGGATATGCTGCCGAGAAGATGAGCGTCATCCCGAACGGCTCCGATGTGGAAAGCTTCAAGCCGGATTCACGGGCCAGGCACTTGGTTAGACAAGAGCTTCGCATCCCTGATGCGGCTCCATTGATTGGGTTCATGGCTCGATTCCACCCGCAAAAGGATCATCGAACGTTCATAGATGCGGCTGCACGGCTGCATCGCGACAGGCCGGACGCGCATTTCTTACTCTGCGGCGAGGAGATCACCGAGGCGAATCCCGTACTCATGAGCTGGATTGAAGGCACCGGGGCGCCACAGTGTTTTCACCTCCTTGGACTTCGCATGGATATCCCCCGCCTCACGGCCTCCCTTGATATCGCGACCTCCACCTCGGCATTTGGCGAGGGCTTCCCGAACGTCATCATCGAGGCGATGGCCTGCGAAGTCGTCTGCGTGGTGACCGACGTTGGGGACTCCGCCGCAATTGTGGGCGAGTTCGGCTACGTCGTACCGATTAGGAATGCGGAGGCGCTTTACCAAGCATGGACCCGCGTCATCGACGCTACTCCAGAAGTTCGGCAACAATTGGGACGAGCAGCGAGGAGGCGGGTGAGAGAGCATTTCAATCTTCCCGATATTGTCACGCGGTATGAGGGGGTCTTCGAACGGTTTGCGTCTCAGGATGATGCGTAGTCGGGGGCGGCACGTCATCTAACCGGCATTAGGGTCTCTCAGTCTGGCGGAATGGAACGAACGGTATCGGGCCAATATGGAGGACAACGGATGATTCTCGTGACCGGCGCCGCCGGATTCATCGGCTCTCATGTCGCCCTTGCCTTGCTACAGCAAGGTCATGACGTGGTTGGCATCGATAATCTTAATGACTACTACGATGTCAGTCTGAAGGAAGCACGTCTGGCCAGATTGGCGCCATTCGAGCGCTTTACCATGTGCAAGGTGACCATAGCCGATCAGGAGGCGTTATCGGCCATCTTCACCCGCTATCCCATTCGGTCGGTCATCCATCTTGCGGCACAGGCGGGGGTCCGTTATTCCCTGACCAATCCTCAGGCCTATATCGACAGTAATATCGTCGGCTTTACAAACATGCTGGAATGCTGCCGAACGGGAAAGGTCCAGCACCTCGTGTTTGCGTCGTCCAGTTCTGTCTACGGGTTGAATAGGAGCATGCCGTTCTCAGTTCGCGATAACGTTGACCATCCCGTGTCGCTCTATGCGGCCACTAAAAAGTCCAATGAACTTGAAGCGCATGCCTATGCGCACCTGTATGGTTTGCCTTGCACGGGGTTACGATTTTTCACGGTGTATGGGCCATGGGGAAGGCCCGATATGGCGCTATTCATGTTTACGCGAGCCATTTTGGCGGGCACTCCGATTTCTGTCCACAATAATGGACAGATGCAGCGTGACTTCACCTACATCGACGATATCGTCGAAGGAGTCACCCGGGTCTGGCAAAAACCGCCGTGCCCTGATCCTCAGTGGTCCGGACACTCTCCTCAGCCAAATAGCAGCTCCGCGCCGTATCGAATTTACAATATCGGTAATCATCAGCCGGTGGCCCTCCTCTACGTCATCGAACTTCTTGAGAAAGCATTGGGGAAGAAGGCCGTCAAAACCATGCTTCCCATGCAGCCTGGCGACGTACAAGCGACCTATGCCGATGTGGATGACCTGGTTACTGACGTCGGCTTTAAGCCCGATACTCCCATTGAAGTCGGCGTGCAACGGTTCGTCGAATGGTATCGGGAATATCACGAACCCGAAAGCTGTCAGCCGCGTGTCGGTATGAATGAAACGATATGAACGCGGCGTATCTGCTCCGTACCTAACTTATTCTGCTCGTTTGATAGATCAATCAGTTCAGCGAGTCGATCCTTACATTTCCATTTGTTTTCGGAATAGCGCCAAGAGCTGGAGGTTGCTGAGTGTGCGGCATTAGCGGTTTTCTCGACACGGCCGGTCGTTTCACCGAGCAGGAACTTACATCGGCCGCCGTTGATATGGCGAACACTCTGTATCACCGCGGGCCCGATGATGGCGGGACATGGGTCGATGCGCGCGCTGGGATTGCACTGGGACATAGGCGTCTGTCCATCTTGGATCTTTCGCCTCAAGGACACCAGCCAATGCGATGCCGATGCGGGCGATATGTCCTTGTTTTCAATGGAGAAATCTACAACTTCCAGGAATTGCGGCAGGAATTAGCCGGGTTAGGCCAGACCTTTCGAGGGCACTCAGATACCGAAGTCATGCTGGAGTATATCTGTCACCATGGTCTTTCAACGGCGATCACGCGATGCAACGGCATGTTTGCGTGTGCATTGTGGGATCGAGAAGAGCGGACTCTGTACTTGATGCGGGACCGTTTAGGAGAGAAACCGCTGTATTATGGATGGATGGGCGCGACATTTGTGTTCGCGTCGGAACTCAAGGCCCTCCGAGCGCACCCGCAATTTAACGCCGACGTGAACCGCGATGCCTTGGCTCTTTACACGCGCTATGCCTACGTTCCGGCTCCCTATTCCATTTATAACCATGTTTCGAAGATCACGCCCGGCACGGTGGCTGTCCTTCGATCCCACAGCGGCAAATGGTCCATGACCTGTACAGAATACTGGTCTGTTCGGGACGCGGCCGAACGTGGGATGGCGAATCCCTTTCCTGGGTCGGAATCGGAAGCCATCGCTTCCTTGGATGAGCTACTTCGCGACGCCATTAAGCTTCGAATGGAAGCGGATGTACCGTTAGGGGCCTTTCTTTCGGGAGGCCTTGATTCGTCGACGGTCGTCGCCCTCATGCAAGCCCAAACGAGCAAGCCTGTACATACTTTTACGATCGGCTTTCATGAAGCGGCCTACAACGAAGCCATCCATGCGAAAGCCGTGGCAGCCCATCTCGGAACAGACCACAGAGAGTTATATGTGTCACCAGAGGAAGCGCGAGCAGTCATTCCCCGTCTTCCGGATTTATATGACGAGCCATTTGCCGATTCGTCGCAAATACCTACATATCTCCTGTCGGCGTTAGTTCGCCGCCATGTCACCGTTAGTCTGTCGGGAGACGCAGGTGACGAACTATTCGGCGGGTATGACCGCTACTTCCTTGCGCTAAAAATATGGAACATGCTGCGATACGTGCCGGCTGGCGCTCGTCAAGCCGCCGCTTCGCTCTTGACCTCCGTCCCGCGCAACACATGGACGACCCTCCTTGGCGGGATAGGACCTCTGTTATACCGGTCCAAAAAATCCTGGGAGCCGGGAGATAAGGTCCATAAACTGGCGGAGATCCTCGCCGTGCGGGACTGCACGGCGATGTACCATAGGCTCGTCTCTCATTGGAAATCCCCTGCATCGCTGGTTCACGGCGCCATGGAGCCTGCGACGGTGCTGACGGATCGACGCGAGTGGCCTCACCTCTCGGCATTTGCCGAGCAGATGATGTACGTCGACACTCGAACTTACTTGCCGGACGACATTCTTGTGAAAGTGGATCGGGCCGCTATGGGTGTCAGTCTCGAAACAAGAATTCCGTTCCTAGACCACCGCATCGTCGAGTTGGTGTGGCGGTTACCGCTGTCCATGAAGATGCGAGGGCAGACGGGCAAATGGCTTCTACGGCAACTGCTCTATCGATATGTGCCTAAAGCACTGATCGAACGGCCCAAAATGGGATTCGGCGTGCCGATAGAAGCATGGCTCCGGGGACCGTTGCGGGAGTGGGCGGAATCCTTACTAAATGAGACTCGGTTGCGGAATGAAGGATTTTTTTCCCCCGAGCCGATCCGGAAAAAATGGGCGGAGCATCTTTCGGGACACCGAGACTGGGCATACGAACTCTGGGATGTGTTGATGTTTCAGGGCTGGCTTGAAAGCATAAAGGACGGCCATGTGAAGCGATAGACAGCGGGCATCATTTCCATAGTCATCCGACACGGGTCAATAGACGTGCAATCATTCTATCAACGCGTTGGGAAGCGGTATCTGGATGTCTGCCTCACCATACCTGCCGTGGTGATATCGGCGCCACTATTCGTCTGCCTCGCCGTGCTGGTGCGTGTGAATCTCGGTTCGCCGGTTCTCTTCACGCAGCAACGCCCCGGCTTACGTGCCCGCATCTTTACCATCTATAAGCTTCGGTCGATGACCGATGCTCGGGACGCCGACGGTCGCCTCCTTCCGGAGTCGCAACGCATCACACGGTTCGGTCGTTTTCTCCGTTTTTCCAGTCTGGACGAACTTCCAGGTTTGTGGAATGTCGTGAAGGGAGAGATGAGCCTCGTCGGGCCACGGCCTCTGATGAGGGAATACCTCGACAGGTATAGTCCTGAGCAGCAACATCGACATGATGTCCTGCCGGGCATCACCGGTTGGGCTCAAGTCAATGGACGAAATGCGCTGACGTGGGAGCAGAAGTTCGAGCATGATCTGTGGTACGTCGCACACCAATCGTTATGGCTTGACGTGAAAATCCTTCTGCGAACCATTTGGAAGGTGCTTCGTTGCGAGGGCATTACACAACCCGGGCATGCGACCATGGAACCGTTTAAAGGGATGCAGCCGGTAGCTGTGACACCCGATCCTTTCGAGCCTCGTCAGGAGGCAAAGAGGGAGCTGTCCCACCCCGAAAATTACGTGAAACATCCACCTCTATCTGTTCGCTAGTTGAATAGAAGGACCACGATATGAACACGACCAAGCGTTTATTCATCGTCGGGGCGGGCGGTTTGGGCCGTGAACTCGTCGATATCGTCCGGGCATCTCCGACATGTCGATATGCTGATATCGCCTTCATTGATGATACTGTCCAGGCGGGCACGCTGATCGACGGCGTCCCGGTTATCGGGGATAGGAGAGTATTGGGCCATCTGTCACCTGACTCAGTGATGGTATGTGTGGCGGTGGGGAATCCTGAGATCCGTCGCAATCTAATCGAAGACCTGAGGCGCTACGGTCATACAGCGGCGAATCTCATAGACCCAACCGCCCTGATCCGTACATCGGCAACTTTTGAAGAAGGGACGCTTGTTCTCGCACGGGCCGTGATTAGTTCTCATGCCTTCCTCGGCCCGCACGTCGTGATTAATATCGGTGCCGTGATCGGGCACGACGTGTCCGTCGGCCGTTACTCGGTGATAGGAGCCGGTGCTCTGATCTCAGGGGGCGCCACGATTGGGGAGGGTGTGTTGGTCGGGGCGGGCGCCACGATTCTTCCTCATGCGACGGTCGGGAGTTGGTCGAAGGTCGCGATGGGGGCCGCAGTGTTTTCCCCGGTCGGTGCCAACACGACTGTCTTGGGAAATCCGGCCCGCCCAATCGTGGGAGGACATCCACCACCTGTTCAGACGAACCCCTCGACGAATGGATTCTCGGGGATAGCGCCATCGGTTCTAAAAAAGGTTGACGGCTGATTCCCGCTATGAGGTTCATTGTTTGCACAATACTTGTCACAACCCGGTGAGTGATGTCATGCAGTCGTCTAGAAACATATGGCCGACACGCTTTCCTATGGCTGTGCTTTTCATGCTCATAACGTTGCTGAATTGGCAACCGACTGCCTACGGCGCAGATGCCATGTCGGTTCCGAATCCAGATTATCGCCTTGGGCCTAATGATGTGATTCGCGTCCAAGTCTTTGGCGAGGACGATTTGACTGTAGAAGGAAAGGTGGGGGGGGACGGCACGATGAACTTTTCCCTCCTGGGACCCATCCGGGTGGGAGGGCGGACGGTCCAAGAGGTGCGTGAAGAGGTGACGGCACGGCTCGCAGAAGGGTATCTGAAGCAGCCGAAAGTCACGATCTATATTGTCCGCTATCGGAACTTCTACGTGAGTGGTGAGG
Organism: Nitrospira sp. Nam74; assembly: GCF_965152615.1. Taxonomy (NCBI): domain Bacteria; kingdom Pseudomonadati; phylum Nitrospirota; class Nitrospiria; order Nitrospirales; family Nitrospiraceae; genus Nitrospira; species Nitrospira sp. Nam74. Next base: position 2,280,750 of record NZ_OZ224220.1, read on the forward strand.
TGAAGACGCCTGGAGGATACCCCTATGAGGATGGCTTGACCATTGAAAAAGCGATTTCCCTTGCCGGTGGGTTCACGGACAAAGCGGAGAGGCGCGCCGTCAAGGTGAATCGGGTGACAAACGGGCACGCTCTGACGCTGCCCCTTGAACTTTCACAGTCTGTGCGACCAGATGACACGGTCATCGTGGCGCCGAGCGAGAAAGTCTATGTAACAGGCGAGGTCGTACGCCCAGGCAGTTATCTGTATGAGGCCGGGATTAGTCTTCAGAAAGCCATCACGCTTGCCGGAGGGTTCACGGAGAAAGCCGAGCGGAATCATCTCACCGTATTGCGCCATGCCAATGGAGGCGAAGAGGCGGTGCCCGTGACGCCGGAGAGCGTCATGCTGCCGGATGACATGATTGTCGTCCCGGAAGGGCAGCGGTTCTACATGACCGGCGAAGTCAAAACGCCCGGACGATATCGGTACGAACCGCACCTGACGATCAACAAGGCGATTTCCCTGGCCGGCGGCGTGACGGAGAAGGCGGAGGAGGGGGCGGTGAAGCTGACGCGACTGACCGACGGTCATGCGCAGACGATCCAGGCGGGGCTCGATGTCTCCATCTTGCCGGATGATATCATCGCCGTTGAACCGCAAACCCACAGGTTTTATGCGAGCGGCGAGGTAAAGACCCCGGGCGGCTATCCATACAAACAAGGGCTGTCGGTGCATAAAGCGTTGGCGATGGCAGGGGGAATGACAGAGAAGGCTGCTCGCGAAACCATCAACGTTCTGAGGCGCACCAACGGCCAAGAGAACACTTTTCCCGTCAGGTTGGATAGCGCTGTGCTGCCGGACGATATCATTGTCGTCCCGGAAGGACAGCGGTTTTATGTCAGCGGCGAGGTGAAAAATCCTGGTCACTATTTCTATCAGAAGGATCTGACGATTCATAAAGCCATCTCGATGGCCGGCGGTGTGACGGAAAAGGCTGAGTTGGGCACCATCAAAGTGACCCGGTTGACGGACGGCCAAGCGAAGACGTTTCAAGGCGATCCGGATTCGTTTGTGCTGCCCGAAGACGTCATTGTCATCGAACCGCAGGTCCATAAGTTTTATACCAGCGGAGAAGTGAAAACGCCGGGGGGATATCCCTACAAGCAGGGCCTGACGGTTCATAAGGCGTTGGCAATGGCAGGAGGTCTGACGGACAAGGCCGAGCGCGGCGCCATGGCTATCCTGCGGCATACCAACGGACAAGAGGAGAGTCTGCCGGCCAAGCTGGATAGCCTGGTGATGCCGGACGATATTATCGTTGTTCCCGAGGGGCAGCGCTTTTATATCAGCGGGGAAGTCAAAACCCCCGGGCGATATCTGTATGAAACGAACCTGAGCGTCAATAAAGCGATTTCGATGGCCGGGGGCGTGACGGAGAAGGCGGAAAACTCGGCCGTCAAACTGACGCGCCTGACAGGCGGTGAGGCTAAGACCATGCAAGCTGCACCGGATGCGCTCGTCTTGCCTGATGACATCATTGTCGTGGAGCCGCAGACCAATAAGTTTTATGTGAGCGGAGAAGTCAAGACCCCTGGCGGCCATCCCTTTAAAGAAGGGCTGAATGTGCAAAAAGCGATCGCGATGGCGGGCGGGACCACGGAGAAGGCCGATCGGGACAGCGTACGAATCGTTCGAGTTATCAATGGCCGCGAAGAGAGTACAAACGTAACGCTGAACGCGGCCGTACGAGCGGACGATACGATCGTTGTCCCGGAAGGCCGGCGCTTTTACGTGAGCGGAGAAGTGAAGACCGCCGGACGGTATCTCTACGAACAGGGGGTCACTGTGCAAAAGGCTATTACGATGGCCGGCGGATTTACCGAGAAGGCGGATAAGGCCGGAATGGCGGTCGTTCGAGTGAACGGCAATACGCTTCATACGATGGCCGTTGAACTCGACGCCCTAATCCTGCCGGAAGATCTGATCGTCGTCGCGCAGATTCAAAAAGTATATGTCAACGGGGAAGTCAAAACGCCCGGTGGGTATGCTTACGAAAAGGGGTTGACCATTCATAAAGCCGTCACGATGGCTGGAGGCTTCACCGATAAGGCCGCTGAAGGACGCATTAAAGTCTTGCGTAGGGTCAACGGCCAAGAGCAGTCCTTCAAGGTCAAACTCGAAGATTCCGTCCTCCCCGAGGACATCATCGTGGTTCCACAAAGCTTTTTCTAACCGCACGACACATACACTCCATCGAGGGCAATTGTATAAGCGTAACAAAAACCTCCTTATGCTTCTGGCGTGGTCGATGCTTTCACACAGTATGGTTACCTGTGTTCATCCATCATCCGATCTTAGCTATCGAGATGGCTTGCCTGTGGAAAGAGCGGCACATGCCACGCCATCCTTCGCATATCCGACGCATGATGTCGGCATTCCGACCTTGTACGTCGCTCCTACAGGGTCCAACGATCAGGATGGGCGCTCTCCTGCCACGGCATTTGAAACGATAAGCCGGGCAGCCTTGGCAGCCGGTCCGGGCGATGTCGTCGAGATCCGAGGCGGGACCTATTCTGAATATGTCGTGCTGCAGACGAGTGGAACAGCCGAACGGCCTATCACGTTTATGGCCCATCCCGGCGAGCAAGTGACGATCGATGGGTCAGGGCGAGCCCCGAATCCCGACCTGATGCCCGGAAATGACGGCAATCCTCCGCTCCTCACCGTTGCGGGCAGCTACATTATGGTCAAAGGCCTAGAAATCAAGAATGCCGCAGGCTGCGGGGTCAATATATACGGCGACCACGTGACGCTTGACGCGCTGCATGTCCATAATAATTTTTTGGCGGGTATTGATGCCTGGAAAGCGGCGGACGGGGTGATTGAAAATTGTACGGTGCATGATAACTACGATTACCGTCCCAACAATGCCGCCCTGAGCGGGGATACCGGGGACGGTATTGCCCTGAACGGACCGTCCATCCGCATGACCGTACGAAACAATACCGTCTATCACAATTCCGATGACGGAATTGATGTCTGGGACAGCAGCAACAACGTCATCGAAGGCAATACCATCTACAACAATGGCTATGGGACGGGCGGCGATGGTGAAGGGGTCAAGATCGGACCGGGGACCGGCAATATTGTTCGGAACAATCGTGCCTATGGCAATCGCCTCTCCGGCTTTGTGGGCGGCGAGACAGGCGGGAATGAAATCCGCAACAACATTGCATACGGCAATTGGCGCGACTTCAACAATTCACAGTCGAACAATCAGCCGAGGCCGAACATCTTTGCCGATAATGTCGGTGATACGATCTATCGGATGGGGAAGGCCGTTCAGATCAATAATAGCTGGAATCCAGAAGTCCGTTTCACTCCGGCTCCATGACCGGATCTCTCCGGCCATCCGACCGCGCCCGCGACTCTCTTCTCTTGTCGATGCCCGGCGTGCAAGTTCTCAGGTCGAAGGGCATTGATTACCGTCCGGTATAGAGCCCGGCAGGAACCAGAGGAGGATAGGGAGATGTCACTCGTCGCTGTGCTGCGTTGCTCACGCCGCAACAAGACTGTCATCTATCTATTCATCGGCCTTATCTTGTGGCCTCTCGGCGCCCTTGCCGATCGTGTGGCGGTTCCCAATCCGGGGTATCGTCTTGGCCTAAATGATGTAATCCGAGTTCAAGTCTTTGGCGAAGATGACTTGACGATGGAAGGAAAAGTCGGCGGAGACGGCAAGATGACGTTTCCACTTGTCGGGTCTCTTCAGGTCGTGGGAAGAACCGCTCAAGAAGTGGCGGACGATTTCACGGCTCGCTTGGCGGATGGGTATCTTCGTCAACCGAAGGTCACCGTCTCGATTATCCGGTATCGGAATATCTATATCAGCGGAGAAGTAAAAACACCGGGGGCGTATCCCTATGAAGACGGTCTGACGGTTCAAAAGGCTGTGTCCTGGGCCGGAGGATTGACCGAGAAGGCCGATAAGACGGGTTTGACGGTGGTCAGGGTGAATGCGGACAAGCTCGATACCTTGCCCGTTCAGCTTGATGCGCTCATTCGCCCCGATGATGTGATCGTTGTGGCGCATGCACAAAAAATCTATGTCAGCGGAGAAGTGAAGACCCCGGGAGGGTTCGTATATGAGAAGGGGCTGACGATGCATAAGGCGATCACGCTGGCCGGCGGGTTTACGGATAAGGCGGCTGAAGGGCGCACAAGGGTGTTGCGCACCATTAATGGCGAGCAGCAGTCGATTCGAGTCAGACTGGATGACCCCGTCCTCCCAGAAGATATTATCGTCGTTCCACAGAGCTTTTTCTAACTGTCCATCGCATCTGACATCGCTTCTTCGGTCAAGGCGAATCACCCATTGACAGAGCCGTGCGACCAGGAGTGCAGACACAATGGATGCTCGCCAAACATGTGTCATTGAACGCCGCATGAAAGTCCTAACGGTTCTTTTCATCGCTATTCTCTTGATGCCGGCATTTGCGAAGGGAGCGGGCCCGATCGCACTGCCCGATCCCGGGTACCGGCTCGGTCCCAATGACATCGTGCGCGTGCAAATCTTTGGCGAAGATGATTTGACTACGGAAGGGAAAGTCGGCGGTGACGGCACGATGAATTTTCCTCTGCTCGGTCCAGTCCAAGTGGGTGGCCGGTCAGTCAAGGAAGTCCGGGATGATGTCACGGCTAGGTTGGCAGAAGGCTATCTCAGGCAGCCGAAGGTCAGTATCTCTATCGTCCGCTATCGCAATGTATATGTGAGCGGGGAAGTCAGAACGCCGGGTGGCTACCCGTATGAGGATGGCCTGACGGTTCAAAAGGCTCTTTCTTTGGCCGGCGGATTGACGGAGAAAGCAGATCGGCGCGGGGTGAAGGTCAACCGATCCATCGATGGTCGTGTGCAGGCCATATCAGGGGATGCTGCGACTCCTGTGTTTCCCGACGACACCATTGTCGTCGCCCCCAGCGAGAAGGTCTATGTGACAGGGGAAGTGGCCCGACCCGCGACCTATGCCTATGAAGAAGGCATGAATCTTCAAAAAGCCATTACGCTGGCGGGTGGATTCACGGACAAAGCCGAACAGGGCATGATCAAGGTGACCCGGCTCACAGATGGGCTGGCGCAGACCATCAAAGCTGAGGTGGAGACGCTCCTGCTGCCCGACGACATCATTATCGTGGAATTGCAGAACCACAAGTTTTACGCCAGTGGCGAAGTGAAAACTCCGGGGAGTTATCCTTACAAGGCGGGCATGACCGTGCACAAAGCGGTTGCGATGGCGGGAGGCTTGACGGAGAAGGCCGAGCGCGAACTTCTCAGAATTCTTCGCCATACGAACGGTCGTGAAGAGACCGTTGCCGTCAGGCTCGATGCGCCGGTATTTCCCGATGACATTCTTGTTGTCCCCGAGGCGCAGCGCTTCTATATCAGCGGCGAAGTCAAAACACCGGGACGGTATGTGTACGAGAAAAGCCTGACTCTCCACAAGGCCATTTCCATGGCCGGAGGCACCACGGAAAAGGCCGAGGAAGGCACGGTCAAAGTGACACGCCTAGCGGACGGCCAGGTCAGCACCCTCCATGGCGGGCACGACATGCTCGTGTTGCCGGACGATATTATCGTGGTCGAACCGCAGATGCACAAGTTTTATATCAGCGGAGAGGTGAAGACGCCGGGAGCCCACCCGTACAAAGATGGCCTCACTATTCAGAAGGCCATTGCGATCGCCGGCGGCACGACTGAAAAGGCTGACCGTGGAAGCATGCGAGTGGTACGGATGGTGAATGGCCGGGAAGCGACGGTCCTCGTGACGGCCACGGCGCCGGTTCTGCCCGATGACAACATTGTGGTGCTGGAGGGGCAGCGCTTTTATGTCAGCGGAGAAGTGAGAAGTGCCGGTCGGTATCTCTATGAACCGGGCGTCACCGTACAAAAGGCGATTACAATGGCAGGCGGGTTTACCGAGAAGGCAGATAAGGCAGGCATGACCGTCGTCCGGGTGCACGGAGCGGCGCTCGATACAGTCCCGGTAGAGCTGGATGCGGTGATCATGCCCGACGATCTTGTTGTGGTCGCTCATGCGCAAAAAATTTATGTGAATGGAGAAGTTAAGACGCCCGGTGGATTCCCCTATGAGAAGGGCCTGACGATACATAAGGCCATTACGTTGGCTGGCGGATTCACGGATAAGGCAGCGGAGCGGCGCACGAAGGTGCTGCGTACCATACAGGGAGAGCAACAGTCGATCCGAGTCAAACTCGATGATCCGGTCCTTCCGGAAGATATCATCGTCGTGCCACAAAGCTTCTTCTAGCGAGACAAGCCTTTCGGGGCGGTATCGGCCCAGCCCGTCCCCTGAGTAGATACAAGACGACATGAAATCTTGCGGCGTGCGCCGGGGAGCGCCGTTCGCCGCACTCTCCGTGAATGACCTCGTCGATCCTAAGCGATGCACCGAAGAATCCATACAGAGGAGAACCGATATGACACCTATTCCAATTATTCGCCCCACGCTTCCTTCCATCGCACAAATCATGGACGAGATTCGTTCCGGTTGGGACGTAGGCATGGTCACGGTCGGGCCGACCGTGAAGGCGTTAGAAGAGGAGGCGTGTCGACAAACCGGCGCGCAACACGCCGTCGCTCTTTCTTGCTGCACTGCCGGTTTGATGATGATTCCACGTGCCTTAGAATTGGCGGCCGGTAGCGAGGTCATTGTGCCCTCATTCACTTTTGCGGCGACGGCGCAAGCGCTTCTTTGGAACGGTCTCGTGCCGGTGTTCTGTGAATGCCTGCCCGGGACATGCTCGTTGGATCCGGAAGATGTCGAGAGAAATCTGTCACCGCGAACGTCGGCAATTTGTGCGGTGGCGGTCTATGGTTTGCCTCCCGATATCGATGCGTTGCTCGAAGTCGGCCGCCGCGCCGGCGTGCCGGTCTATTTCGACAGTGCGCAAGGACTCGGAGCGACCTATCACGGGCAACCGCTCGGGTCATGGGGGACGTGTGAAGTGTTCTCGCTCAGCCCGAGTAAGGTTGTGACTGCGATTGAAGGCGGTCTCTTCACGACTAATGATGCCTCTCTCGCCGGCCGCATTCGCGCGATGCGAGACTACGGCAAGGATCCGGTCAAGGGCGAGGAAATGGTGTATCTGGGATTGTCCGCCCGCATGAGCGAACTGCATGCTGCCGTCGGGCTGCACTCGCTGCGGTCCATCCATGAACTGGTGAAGGCACGGATGACACGGATCGGTGTGTACCGCGAACGGCTCGGTGCGTTGCCGGGATGTTGGGTGCAGGAGTATCCGGATGATCGGACGACCAGCGGCAATTATTTTGTCCTTTTTATTACCGACAAGGCCAAGGCGAGCCGGGATGATGTATACGAATCGCTAAAGCAGGCGGGCATCCAGACGAAGCGATATTTCTATCCCCCGCTTCATGAGCAGGCCATCTTCAAACAATTTCCAATGAAGGTCAGCGCTCGCCTGTCGCAGACACAATCCACCAGTCGAGCCGGCCTGGCGTTGCCATTGTACTGTCACATGCCGCAGGAAGAGATCGACATGATTTGCCGGCGTGTTGAAGCCTTACTCGCCTCATGAGGATGAAGGGCGATGTGGGCTGATCCGAAGCCCTGCAGCTCCATAATCGCCGGAGACTGGTGAAGGTTACGATGCACAATGCCAAGCCCCGTCTCGTTTTGCTCATCACCGAAGACTTCTATCTATGGTCGCACCGGCTTCATGTCGCTCGCGCCGCCCGGGATGCCGGGCTGGACGTGCACGTCGTGACACGCATCCGCGACTATGAGAAGCCGCTTAAAGAAGAAGGGTTTACGTTGGTGCCGATCCCGTTCCTTCGACGTGGCAGACAGCCAGTCGGTGAATTGTATGGCGTACTCAAATTGGCCCAACTCTATCGGCGACTCAAACCGGATATCGTTCATCACGTCGCCATGAAACCGGTTCTCTATGGCTCGTGGGCGGCGCGGCTGGCTGGCGTGCCCGCTGTCGTCAATGCCGTGGCGGGTCTGGGGTATGGGTTCATCGCCGAGGGATGGCAGGCGAGGGTTCTGCGAGCAGGATTGCGGACAGGTCTGCGGTCGGCTTTGGCTCTTTCAAACTCGAAAGTGATCTTTCAGAACCGTGAGGATTTCGAGCGGATGGTAAGAGAGAAGGTCGTACGAAGAGAGCGGGTCGTCCTCATTCGCGGTGCCGGCGTCGATCTGACCAAATACACGCCTTCCGAAGAACGCCCTGGTGTTCCGATGGTTGTTTATGGCGGGCGGATGCTCTGGCATAAAGGGATCAAGGAATTTGCCGACGCCGCCCGTCTTTTAAAGCAACGCCGTATCCCGGCGCGGTTCGTGCTCGTGGGGAAAACCGACCCCGACAACCCGGATAGCCTTTCCGAGAACCAACTCCTTTCCTATGAGAAGGAAGGGATCATTGAGTGGTGGGGCCATCGCGAAGATATCCCGGAAATCCTGTCGGGCGCCCAGGTTGTTGTGTTGCCTAGTTACACTGAAGGGCTGCCGAAGATCTTGCTTGAAGCTTGCGCCTGCGCACGCGCGGTCGTGGCCTGCGCCAATGCCGGTTGCCGCGAAATCGTCAGAGATGGTGAGAACGGCTTTCTGGTTCCTCCCAAAGACGCGGTGGCGCTCGCGCGAGCCATTACGGATCTGCTAACAGATGCGCGACTCCGTAAAAGGATGGGAAAACGCGGTCGCGACATCGTGATGAATGAGTTCTCAGTTGAGCAGGTCGCGCGTCAAACCCTTGAGGTGTACGACGAACTCTTACGGCAAGTGGGGCGGGCATCGTTTGACGTGAAGAATTATCAGGCCGCCATCGAGACAGGTAAGAGCGCGTGAAACGGGCACTAGACATTTGTGGCGCATTTGGAGGCCTGCTGGTGTTGGCCCCTCTGTTCGCCATCGTCTCGGTGCTGATCAAAATCGGCTCCCCCGGGCGCGTCTTCTTTCGGCAGGAGCGGATTGGAATGGGATTCCGTCCCTTCTGGATTTATAAGTTTCGCACGATGGTGGAGGATGCTCCGATGAAAGGCGGGACCGTGACGGCGACCACCGACCCGCGGATTACCCCGATCGGAGCCATCCTACGGAAGACGAAAATCGACGAACTGCCGCAGCTTTTCAATGTGCTGAAAGGCGATATGAGTCTTGTCGGCCCGCTCCGGCCGGAGGTTCGCCACTATGTCGACATGTTTCGGCCACAGTATGAAGCCATTCTGACGATGCGGCCGGGACTTACGGATCTCGCCTCTTTGAAACGTCCCGATGAGCAGGAGTTCCTCGCTAAATTTGAGAATCCTGAAGAGGAGTACGCACAACATCTGTTGCCGGAGAAGCTTCAATTGGGGAAAGATTATCTTCACCGAGCCTCATTGCTCTTCGATCTCAGGTTGATCCTGAAGACCATGCTTGTCCTAATGGTACGAAACAATCGGTGGGTGGAGAAAGAGGGTCAGGCCGTACCCTACGAGACCAGAGGAGAACATCGGTGAACGTTATTCATTTGGGTCATGCGGGATTGAAACTGGAGACAACCAGAGCCACGATCTTGTTGGATCCATGGTTCTCACCCGAGGGCGCGTTTCAGGCGTCTTGGTTCCAATATCCTGATAATGCCCATCTCGTAACTCCTTCCTTGTTCAAGCCGAACGCCATCGTGATCTCACATGAGCATCTGGATCATGTGGATCCTTGGTTTCTGGCACGAGTGCCCTCGGATGTGCCGGTGATCATCCCTCGTTACCCTTCACCAGTTTTGAAGCGGAAGATCCTCTCGGCCGGTTCGCGGACTATTCTCGAGCTGGGCTTCTGGGAGCGGGGCAATCTCGCCGGGGGAGTGGAGGTCTTTTTCGTTCCCGAGGAATCACCGGTGAACCACGATGCCGCCGTCGTCATGCAAGCCGGCGGGTATACCCTCCTGAATATGAATGATGCGCGGCTTTCCTCTGTACGACTGAGAGAGATTCGAACTTCTGTCGGGGGTCGAGTTGATTTGTTGTGCCTCCAAGGAGCCGGCGCCTCGTGGTATCCGATGTGCTACGACTATGCGGATGTCCGACGCGAAGAACTGTCCCGGAGCAAGCGCCTCGCCAAGCTGGCGTATGTGGCGCGTGTGGTGAAAACCCTGGAACCGGTGACGGTATTTCCCTTTGCCGGTCCACCCTGCTTTCTTGATCCAGAAATCGTTCGGCATAACAATGAGATGCAATCCGGGATCTTTCCGGACCAGCGACAAGTCTGCGAGTGGCTGGCCACACAACGGATCACCAATGCGGTGTTGTTGATGCCGGGAGACGGATGGGATCTTAAGAGTCGGACCAAGGATGCGGATCCTGTCTGGAACGACTTCTCGCTGGAGGATAGAGAAATCTATCTTGCCGCGTACGCGGAGCGCCGACGCCCCTATATCGAAGCGGTGCGCGCCCGACATCCGGAGCCGGCTGCCTCCCAGTGGGAGCCCTTCCGCGACTACTTCGAGCGTCTTCTAAAAATGAGCCTTTATTTTAACCGAAAAATCGGCATGCGTGTCGGATTCGATATTACTGGATACGGCGGAGGTCACTGGGCGGTCGATTTCCGTCCAGGGTCTGAAGGGGTCTTCCAAACTGATGATGACTGTGCGTATCGATACCGTTTTGAGTCCCGTTGGTTGCCTCCGCTGCTTGCGGGAACCGTACCTTGGGAGGACTTTTTCTTATCGTTGCGGTTCCAGGCATGGCGGCATCCCGACCTATATAACGATCATTTGCTGGGGCTGCTGAAGTTTGCCCATCCTGAATCGCTGGAGGCGGTGGAACGATTCGAGACATCCGCGAACAGCAATGAGCACATTACGATCCATGCCGAAGGCTGCACGTATCAGATTCAGCGCCAATGCCCGCATGGTGGGCATGATCTCTTGGAGAGTGGCGAGGTCCTTCCAGGCCGTATCCTGCGCTGCTTGGGCCACCACTATGAATTTGCTCTCGATACCGGCGAGTGCGTGAACGGCTCCTGCCCGGGGCTCGTGTCCCACCGGATTACATAGTCTCCTTCGAACCTCGCGGTACTGCTTTGATCGGTACGGCGCTTAGCAAGAGATTTTAGCAATCGGCTCATCGCGTTTCTTTGCCGACGATTCTTCACTCCTCTGCCAATTTCAAGAGTGATTCTTAGAAACAGGAGGAAACACATGTTGACCGGAAAAATTCGTGCTTCTCTCGACATGGGCATGCGGATCGCCGCCGATGTCGTTATGGTCAACATCGCGCTCGCCATCGCGATGCTGACGCGATACTTCATTGTCCTCTGGGTAGAAGGAACCCTGTCACCCCATGATGTTCTTATTGAGTATGTCGGGCAATTTCTCGACAGTTTCTGGCTTCTGACCCTCATTTCCATTGCCGTCTTCTACGTCAGCGGATTTTATACCCGCGGACGGTTCTATCAGGGTCAGTATAAAGCGCTCGTCGTCGCGCAAGCCGTAAGCTTGAGTTACTTGATGTTTGGATTTGTCGCCTTGCTGACGCAAGGGGCCATTGCACTTCCACGTAGCGTCTTTTTCATCGGTTGGGTGATGACTGCAGGCCTGCTGATTGTCTCGCGGCTCTGGTCGATGTTGTGGCGAATGATGGACGGAACCGGCATGCCCCAGGATCGGCCTCGGCCGACGACGAAAGGGGCAACGGGCAAGCGGATTCTGGTGATCGGCGGGGCAGGTTACATTGGGTCGGCACTCCTGCCCAAGCTGCTCGATCGTGGTCACCATGTCCGTCTCCTCGATCTGTTTCTGTTTGGGAAGGAGCCCATCGTTAATGTCATTGGGCATCCCAACTTGCAAATCATCCAGGCTGATTTTCGTCACGTCGATAAAATCGTCCAAGCGATGAGCGGTATGGATGAGGTCATTCATTTGGGCGCCATCGTGGGAGATCCGGCCTGTTCGCTGGATCAGGAGTTGACGGTCGAAGTGAATCTTATGGCCGTACGGATGATTGCCGAGGTGGCGAAGGGAAGCGGGATCAGGCGGTTCTGTTTTGCGAGCACCTGTTCCGTGTACGGGGCAAGTGACGAGATTTTGGACGAAAGATCGCACCTTCATCCCCTCTCTCTCTATGCGCGGAGCAAGCTGGGATCGGAGAAGGTGCTGATGCAAATGGCAGATGATCAGTTTTCTCCTGTCATTCTAAGATTCGGCACGGTGTATGGGCTGTCCGGCCGCACGCGATTCGATCTTGTGATTAATCTCCTTACGGCGAAAGCGGTGAAAGAAGGCAAAATCACCGTCTTCGGTGGAGGGCAATGGCGACCCTTCTTGCATGTCAACGATGCAGCGCTCGCCCTACTGAAGGCAGTAGAAAGTCCCACAGACCTCATTCACAGCCAAGTGTTCAATGTAGGATCAAACGAACAGAATTACCAATTGGGTGATGCCGCGAAGATTATTCATTCGTTTGTTCCACAAGCGGAAGTGGTAGATATGGGAGCCGATACCGATTTCAGAAATTATCGGGTCGACTTCACGAAGATCAAAAAAATGCTGAACTTTAGACCGGAATGGACGTTACAGCAAGGCGTCCAGCAAGTCATTGCTGCGTTCGAAAAAGGAGAGGTACGGGATTATCGGAACGCGATGTATAGCAATGTCAAATTCCTCGTCGAGGAGGCCAACTCATGCCTCATCAGGCGCGAAAAGGGATGGGCGTATGAGCTCATCAAAGAAGAGGGGAAGCCGGAGAAGGGGTCCATTGTCAGCGCAGCACGTTGACCTGCATAGGGAAAAGAAGGATGCCGACGCCAGGAGGAATGTATGAGCGATGAGAATCGACGGTTTGGAATAGTGATGGCCGCGGGGTTCTTTCTTGTGGGAGTTATCCGGTACATCTCGACCGGCATTATTACCTGGTGGCTGGGCGCTCTCGGCCTTGTCTTGCTCTTGGCGGCCTTTACGTGGCCGCGAATTCTGGCGCCTGTCCGAGGTGTATGGATGAAACTCGGCCACGTACTCGGGTTCGTGAATGGACGAATTATCCTGACTGTGCTGTTTCTTGGAATCATCACGCCTGTCGCGCTTGTCATGCGGCTGTTTAGAAAGCAGCCTATTGCGGACCGATTGTCAGCCGCTGTCGACTCCTATTGGCATCCGCGGTCGCCCGAAGAGTTTGTCCCTCAGCGTATGGAGCGTCAGTTCTAGGGGTCGGACGACCGCATGATTGCATCACTGCCATAACCATTTTACCGGCGGAGTGGACGATGAATACGTTTGTGATGGAATTGTGGAAATTTATGCGAGAGCGAAAGAAGTTTTGGCTTTTGCCGATTATTATGGTGCTGGTTCTCTTCGGCACCTTGGTGGTGTTAACCGAAGGGTCCGCTGTCGCGCCGTTTATTTACACACTGTTTTAGGTAGGTCACTATGAATGTACTGGGAATTTCAGCACTGTATCATGATGCGGCCGCGGCTCTCGTCGTTGACGGGCGAATCGTGGCAGCGGCCCAAGAGGAGCGCTTTACCCGACGGAAACATGACGCAGGTTTTCCAAAACATGCCATAAGGTATTGCCTGCAGCATGCCGGGCTAACGCTGTCACAGATCGACAGCATTGCGTTCTACGATAAACCGCTATTGAAGTTTGAGCGCCTTTTGGAGACGTATCTCTCCTTTGCGCCTCGCGGATGGCGCTCATTCATCTCCGCGATGCCGATATGGCTTAAAGAGAAGCTGTTCTTAGAAAAGATGCTTCGAGATGAATTCAATCGAGTGGCGGACGCACAAAGTTGCCGACCATGGTCGAAGGCATTTCTTTTTCCCGAGCATCATTTTTCGCATGCCGCGTCAGCCTTCTATCCGTCGCCGTTCCAGGACGCTGCCGTTCTGACCATGGACGGCGTCGGCGAATGGGCTACGACCAGTTTCGGTATCGGGCAAGGATCCTCGCTGACTCTTCAGGCTGATATTACATTCCCGCACTCTCTTGGCCTGCTCTATTCGGCCTTTACCTATTACACAGGCTTTAAGGTGAACTCCGGTGAGTACAAGGTCATGGGACTGGCGCCCTATGGCGAGCCAAAGTATGTCGATTTGATTCTGACGCACCTCATTGATCTGAAAGAAGATGGGTCGTTTCGATTAAACCTCGACTACTTCGACTATTGCACCGGCTTGCGTATGACGAATGATCGGTTTCATCGTCTTTTTGGCGGAGAGCCACGCGAACCGGAGTCGAAACTGGCGCAGCGGCAGATGGATTTGGCCCGCTCAATTCAAGACGTGACCGAACTCGTTGTCCTCCGGATGGCAAAGCATGTTCGGAAACAAACGGGGATGCGCAATCTCTGTCTGGCTGGAGGTGTCGCGTTGAACTGCGTGGCTAATGGGCGTCTCCTTCGAGAGGGTACTTTCGAGAGGCTCTGGATTCAACCTGCTGCAGGAGACGCGGGCGGGGCCCTCGGCGCTGCATTAGCGGCCTACTACGTGCATGAAGGACGGCAGCGTGTCGGTATCATACCCCCTCATCAGTTCGACGGCATGAATGGAAGTTATCTTGGGCCATCATACGAGGACGACGAGATCGAGGCGCTCTTAACGAAGTTGGGGTATCCCTACGAACGATTTGTCGAGAAAGATCTGTATGACAAGGTGGCGGAACTCTTAGCACAAGAGGCGGTCGTGGGATGGTTCCAAGGTCGGATGGAGTTCGGCCCACGGGCTCTCGGCAATCGATCGATCTTGGGAGATGCGCGGTCCCCCAAGATGCAGGCCGTCATGAATTTGAAGATCAAGTATCGTGAATCTTTCCGCCCCTTCGCTCCGGCTGTACTGGAAGAACGCGTCGGTGAGTATTTTGAACTTGAGGAAGCATCGCCCTACATGCTCCTGGTCGCACCGGTCCGCACCGCGAGGAGGCTTTCTGCCGGCGAAGACGACGCGAATCTCTTCGGCATCGATCGGTTGAATCGTCCACGCTCGGATATCCCGGCAGTCACACACTTGGATTATTCGGCGCGGATCCAGACAGTGTCGCGAGAAACCAATACCCGGTTTTATTCGCTCTTGCAAGCGTTCGAGGCCAAGACGGGATATGGCGTGCTGGTGAACACCTCGTTCAATGTGCGCGGGGAGCCGATTGTATGTACTCCGGAAGATGCGTACCGGTGCTTTATGAGAACCGAGATGGACGCCTTAGTGCTGGGAAACTGCGTGCTTACGCGACAGGCACAGCGTCCATTGACGGAAGACACGGATTGGCGGGCCGAATTTCAACTGGACTAAGGACTAGCATGCCGCATGTGAGGGCCTCTTAAGAATTCATCTCCCTGCCGCCGCTTGGTCCCGGCGTTTCTGGGCGCCAAAAGTATTCTTCCTGCCAGACAGTAAGGCGGGCACTTCAAAGAAGTTCGCCACTCCAGAGATAGTACATCGGCGACTCTTGTCAGACTGTTCATTAGTCTCGTTGAATCGCCAAACACCGATGATTTCAGAATCAGCGTCACAACGTACCATGGCACTCGCACGTCGAACCATATTGGGCAGAGTCATAGGCCGCCCACTGTAGGAATACTGATGAGCCACGGAGTAATCAATTATTTGGTTCGTCGACTCAGTCATGTCTGGTCCATTGGTATGTACTCCGGGCCATCGCCGACACTGCTGACATCCTGTCCAGGGAGCGTCAATCCGGTCCTGACGGCTGCCGATGTATCTGACCGCCGTGCCGATTGTGTGGCGGACCCGTTCATGGTGCAGGGCCATGATGGATGGTACATGTTCTTTGAAGTGTTGCAGTTCTGCGGGAAGGGCGAGATTGGCGTAGCTACCAGTGAGGACGGTCTCCACTGGCGATATCAGCAGATTGTGCTGACTGAGCCGTTTCATCTGTCCTATCCGTATGTCTTTGAATGGCAAGGTGAGTATTACATGTTACCGGAGTGCAGCCGTTCGCATTCCGTACTCCTCTACAAGGCGAGTGATTTCCCGACGCAATGGTCCTGTGTCGGCTCGCTCATCAAGGGAATGGCATGCACGGATTCATCCATCTTTCGGTACCGGGACACCTGGTGGATGTTCACAGCCACGAATCGGTCGGAGACGTTGCGCTTGTACTATGCCGAGGAACTCCTGGGGACGTGGAAAGAACATCCCTGTAGTCCTATTGTGTCAGGGGACCGGCGTCAGGCCCGTCCAGCGGGCCGCGTGATCGTGTTGCCTGATCGTATCCTCCGTTATAGCCAGAACTGCTACCCCCATTATGGACTGCAAGTCCACGCCTCTGAGGTCGTGACCTTAACTCGTCAGAATTACAAAGAGCGGCCCGCGGCAGACATGGCCATTCTCAAGTCGAGTGGCAATGGATGGAATGCCTGCGGTATGCATCATGTCGACCCGCATGAGTTGCCGAACGGAGAATGGAGAGCGTGTGTGGACGGATGGACGATCCACGCCCCATTCAAGAAGGTCGCCCTCAATTCCATACGAGCCGTGCGCGAGATCGGCGCCGCCTTACATACGCGCGCACCGTAAGACAATCACGATTGGGTTGGGGGAAATCCTTCCATGCAAAAAAGGCCATTCTGCCACTTGTGATACGAGGTCATCATGCAAGAAGAATTACCTGCGGAAAGCATTGAAGTCTTCTCAACGTGCCCACAGTCGGCTGATGTCAAAAAGGAAGACTATAGACAGAGCATCATAGATGTGTCGCAATGGAGCGAAGAATTCGGATGCAAAGGCATGCTGATTTATTCCGACAACCGCCTGGTGGATCCCTGGCTCGTCGCGCAGATCAGTCTGGAGCATACCAAAGCCCTTTGTCCGCTCGTTGCCATCCAACCCATCTATATGCATCCCTACACCGTTGCCACGTTGGTCAGCTCCTATGGCCTCCTTTATGGACGGCGCATTTACCTCAATATGATTGCGGGTGGATTCAAAAATGATTTGATTGCGTTGAACGATTCGACGCCTCACGACCAGCGATATGAACGCTTGCGTGAATATACGATCATCATTAAAGAATTGTTGGCCGGAAAAACGGTCACCTACGAAGGTCGGTTTTATACCGTTACGAATTTGAAATTGGCGCCGCCAATGCCGGATGAATTGTTCCCCTGCGTCTTTATGTCCGGATCATCAGACGCGGGGCTGGAAGCGTGTCGGTTGATCGGCGCCACGGCAATCAAATATCCAAAATCCTCTCGGGATGAGACCGTCCCCCTTGACGAAGAATTCAATGCCGGCATCCGGATCGGTATTATTGCGCGGGACAACGCCGATGATGCCTGGCACATCGCCCATGAACGGTTCCCCGTCAGCCGGAAGGGTCAGATTACGCACCAGGTGGCTATGAATGTCTCGGATTCAGTATGGCACAAGCAATTGTCACAGCTTGCGGGGGAAGCAAAAACACACCCACATCCCTACTGGTTGGTGCCTTTCGAAAATTACAAGACATTTTGTCCGTACCTGGTCGGCAGCTATGAGGAAGTATCACAGGAACTCGCTCGCTATATTAAGGTGGGATTCAAATCGTTCATCCTAGATATTCCCTTCAGCCGGGAAGAATTAGATCACAGCATGGCGGTCTTTAGGCAGGCTGCGAGGCAGGTGTCATGAACAGATCTTTGATCCAGCAGGCCGTCACTGTCCGAGCCCACGCCCGTCCCGAAGCGACTGCTATTGTCGATGGGACGCAGGTGATGACCTATGACGAGCTGGAGCGCGCCAGCAATCAGTTGGCACGAACGCTGAAGGAAATCGGCTGTCAGCGAGGAGATCGAGTGTGCCTTCTGATGCCGAAATCAATACCCGCCATCGTCGCGATTCTCGCGGTTCTTAAGGCGGACTGCATCTATGTGCCGTTAGATCCTATGAGTCCTCCCGCAAGGGTAGCGACAACCATGGTCCGTGCCGAAAGCCGAGTGATCCTTGCCTCGGGTCCTGTGGGCGGACTCCTGGATGCCATGATGGCGGAAAAGCAACCGCCCTCCGGTACTCCGATCATGGGATGCGTGGGCGCCCAGCGTGTCACAGGCACGACATGGAGGCCCGCGTTTACTCAGGCCGATTGTGCGCGCGTTTCGGACCGTGCCCTGAACTATGGAAACGGGCCGGACGATCCAGCCTACATTTTATTCACATCAGGATCGACGGGAACGCCGAAGGGAGTCGTGATTACCCATGCTAACGTCATGCACTTCATTCAATGGGCCACGGGTTATTTTGGCTTCACTTCCTCGGACAGAATCTCGGCTCATCCCCCACTCCATTTCGATTTGTCCGTCTTCGATCTCTTCGGAACGCTATCTGCGGGAGCGGCACTGCACCTCGTGCCGCATGAGCTGAATCTCCTGCCCCATGCTTTGGCGGAGTTCATCCGCACGTCCAAATTGACACAATGGTTCTCAGTGCCGTCCGTGCTGAATTACATGGCCAAATTCGATGTGGTTAAGCCGGATGACTTTCCATGCGTAAAGCGGATTTTATGGTGCGGCGAGGTCTTCCCCACCTCCGGACTCGTCTATTGGATGAAACGCCTTCCTCATGTGGCATTCACCAATCTCTACGGGCCCACCGAAGCGACCATTGCCAGCAGTTATTACACCGTCCCCACATGCCCTGACGACGACAAAGCACCGATCCCGATTGGTACCGCATGCCCAGGTGAAGAATTGTTGGTGCTGGATGAGGGTTTAAGACCAGTTCCGCGCGGAGTGGTAGGAGGTCTGTATATTCGCGGCGTAGGGCTGAGTCCGGGCTACTGGCAAGAGCCGGAAAAAACAGCGGCGGCATTCTTGCGCGATCCAAGCCTCGGCGATGGCGTCGGCCGGGTGTATAAGACCGGTGATTTAGCGAGAGTCGGCGAAGACGAACTTGTCTATTTTCATGGCCGATCCGATACGCAGGTCAAGGTTCGTGGCTATCGAATTGAACTCGGAGAAATCGAAACCGCCCTGAGTGCAATGGCATCCCTCCAAGACTCGGCCGTCATTATGGTCGAATCGGGAGGATTTGAAGGGGCGGTTATCGCATGCGCCTACGTGCCCGCCGGAGAAGCTGTGGTCTCTGCCAGCGAGGTAAAAAAAGAATTGGGCAAACGCTTGCCCTCTTATATGTGGCCATCCCTGTGGCATTGCATGGATAAACTACCTCGGAATGCTAGTGGTAAAGTGGATCGACCGCGCCTACGCGAACTCTTCAGCGCACAACGGAAGATGAACACGCTGATTTCATCCTGATTCTTAGCCGTATTGCCGGCAATATATCCATCGTCCCATGTCGCGAGCCAAGATCCTAGATATGCCGACAGTGGTAGGGAAATGAGGCCAAGCATCGCTTCCTCACAGGACACCTCGCAAGTCTCACAAAGCCACTATTATGCCTGGATAGTTCCTCTTGTCCTTATCACAATTATCGCGCTGTTTTATATATCTACAATACGGCCTGGGCATAATTGGGGAGATGACTTTGCTCTTTACGTGTTGCATGCCAAGAATATAGCCGAAGGAAACGGGTATGCTCAAACTGCATATATTCATAACCCTTTATATGCTGATATTGGTCCAAAATCTTATCCTCCAATCCTACCCATAGTACTGGCTCCTATATATAAGTGGTTCGGGTTTGATGTCACTGTCATGAAAATTGTCGTAGGTATTTTTTTCTTTGCCGCTCTCTGGGTCCTATATTGGAATTACTGCGCTCAACTTCCATGGTCATATGCAGCGGGTCTGGTACTTTTGTTGGGCCTCAATCCGCTTTTTTGGGATTTTAAGGATGAAATTTTATCTGACTTCCCGTTCCTCTTCTTTGTCTGGGTGACGCTATATTGCCTACAGCACCATTATGATAATACCGGGAAAGGCAGGTCTTCACTCGGGAGCCCCTATGCCGTTCTGATAGGCGTCTGCATGTATCTCGCCTACGGGACGCGGGCTATTGGCATCGTCGTCCCTGCCGCTCTTATCCTCTATGAGCTGATAAGATTCAAAAAACTTTCCGGCTTTGCGTTAACGGTGCTTCTTGTAGTGGCTAGTCTGGTCACTTTCCAGGCGATGCTTCTATCAGATGCAGGCGGGGCATACCTCAGCTTTTGGAAGGAGATTAAGACGAGGGATATTGTGAATCTCCTTTTGGGGAATATCGTTACGTATCTAAAAGCTCTGTCTGCATACTGGGATAACGGACACAGCAAGCTAGGCAAGGTCACAGTATTTCTGGTGGTGAGTTTTATCGCGACTCTAGGTTTACGAAAAAGAATAAAGGATGGTCTCACCATCCAAGAGATCTTTCTCCTCATCTATCTAGTGGTGCTTACCCCATTTCCCTTCTCTGCGGACAGATATCTCTACCCTATTGTTCCTCTCTACTTCTTCTATGCCTGTCTCGGAGCAAGAGAATTGAGGACGGCAATAAACGGTGGCGGCTGGCAATATGCGCCTATCGTAGTTGCGGCGGTTATTGTCTTTTCTTACTCCCTTAAGTACGCAACCCTCGACTATGGACCAATCCAGGAGGGGATTGAAAAAGAGCAATCCAAGGAATTATTTCGGCATCTAACAGCAAATTCCCAACCAAGCGATGTTCTCATTTTTCGTAAGCCACGTGCATTGGCACTACTAACGGGGCGACAAACCACTATCTATCCAATGCCTTCACATAACGGATCATCGGATGAAACAGCCTGGAATTACTTTCGTGACGTCGATGCTCGTTATCTTGTTGTAAGTGCCACAGCCTGGGCCGGAAATCCTGTGGGGGCCGAGGACATTAAATGGGAACGGCAGTTTATAGAAAAATGCCAAGCCCAGTGTCAGAAGGTTTTCTCGAACCCTGATTTTCAGGTATTCAAGCTGAAGTTTGCTCTACAGGCTGAAAGCTTTCCCCGTCTTCAATAAGCCTGATCTTTGTCCAGTCTGTGAACAGACCATCAGCCGAGGTTGATAAGCCTCTGCAATGATCCATTACTATCTTAAAACCGATCAACATTCGAGTCACCAACAGATTGCCAACATTGTCCGTGAGCTGGCGCGCGAGCCGATCCTCGATGTTGGCTCAGCTCAAGGAATGCTAGGGCAGTTGGTAAAGGTCAACGGCTTAAAAATAGATGCCGTCGAGCCGAATGAAACATGGGCGGACGCGGCGAGACCGTTTTATGACAACGTCTATACTGGCACGATAGAATCAGTCTGCCTGCCTGCAAACACGTACCGTTTAGTGGTATGCGCCGATGTACTCGAACATACAGTGAACCCCGTTGAGGTTCTTGGTAGGCTGAGAGGGGCCGCGACGAACGATGCAATTTTTATCATTTCATTGCCCAACGTCGCTTACATCGTAGTACGCCTAATGCTGCTGTTTGGTCTATTTCCTAAGATGGAACGCGGGCCTCTCGATAAAACACACCTGCATTTTTTCACGCTTACAACAGCAATGGATATGCTGAACCAAGCGAGATTGAAGGTGCAGCGAGTTGCAGCGACGGGGGTGCCATTGGAGCAGCTTCACTTGTCAGGATTGTTCCTAAGGTTCGGGCATGGCCTGCAATGGGCCATGGTTCGGCTGCTGCCGCGCTTGTTTGCGTTCCAGTGGATATTTGTAGCCAAACTCACTTTGGCTGATCGACCTGGCTCACAAGCTCCTAACCAATCAAAATAGTGACCTGCGCCGTACTGAGAGGGAACGAACCCTGCTCGACATATCCGTAACTATAACGCCAACCGTGGTATGAGCTGGTGCTTGGCGGCTGACCTTATGAAAGGGCGGCACCACATGAAGTCATAAAGTTTATGAGCCAACAGAGTCAAAGTAGAAATTTCCTACGGTGCAGGGAAGACTTTTGATCTACTCGAATAAACGAAATGCCATCGATCGGTCGCAATTTTGAACTCTCCTCAGTCAACCACAAAACGATGAAGGCGATGGTTTCATGACATTCTAGGCATCGGTGGATTGAACCATAGTCAGTTGTTCAAACAACGTGCGTATCCCGGACTGACCGAACGCGAGTACCAAATATGCCAGGGGTTATGACGCCGCCGCATTGGTCGTCGACGGAAGAGTCGTGGCTGCGGCTGCCAAAGAGCGGTTCACTCATCACAAGCATGCGGGGCCTCGATCCGGACCGAATAGACACATACTGAAATCCACCGCTTGAGCTTCTGACCAGGGACACTTTGGCGGTAGTTCAGATCACATGGGCATTGGGGCCGTGTCAGCCGAGACCGAGCGAGCGACGCCACCGGTGAAGTCGCCGCGACAATCTATCCCTAACATATTCCGCTGCATTGTAAACGGGTCCGTCCGCCAAGCTCGAGATTTGAGTGCGAGCAATGCCGGACTACGAGTCAGCGAACCGCGATAAACACGCGCTTGTAAGACGCACCGCCATCAATGTCCCCAATCTCGTTCTCTTGCTTGCTACGTTAGTTCTTGTAGGGGTCCTATTGGAACTGCTATTGGCCGTGAGCAAAATCAATACAAAGGCAACCATACGATGGATCCCCGACAAGGTGTGGACGCAAATACCAGGCGCTTATTATCGTCACACGAAGGAAGGATTTTCGGAGGGATATTACAATTCCCATGGATATCGTGACTATGAGCGGACCTACGATAAGCCGCCCAATTCTTTTCGGATCCTTGTCCTGGGCGATTCGTACGTTGAAGCCTTACAGGTCTCGCTTGAGGATACCTTCAGTGCTTTGTTAGAGAAAAAGCTCAATGCGGTCTCCGAGTCCATGCGATTTGAGGTTCTCGCGTTAGGTGAGTCGGGGTTCGGCACCGCAAACGAGTATATGAGATATCTGGACTTTGGTACTACCTACTCACCGGATCTGGTGATTGTGGCGCTTACCATCGGCAACGATATACTGAACAATTCCAAATTCCTCAATAGGGAGAAGGTTCAGTTCTATTTCGCATTTGACGAGCACAAGAACCTGGTTCTAGATCGCAGCGTCTTTAATGACTATCAAGACAGTCTCAAACGCCGAGTTCAGAGGGTCAAGGAACATTCGTACCTGGCCAGCTTTATTGCCGACAGACTCTCGTTGCTGTACAGACAATGGAAGGAAGGTCACTGGACCTTCACATCAGACGTCGACGAGGCGGCCAATACAGATGGAGAGCTAGGTCCGTACTCCTACTTGAATATGTATCGTTCCGACCTTACGCCGGCGTGGAAGGAAGCGTTTGATATTACCACCGGCCTGGTTGCACGATTCAGGACAGCCGTAGAGGAACGTGGCGCCCGGTTTCTACTGATGGGTATCTGCAGTGCTGAACAGGTTCATCCAGAAAGATCAGAGCAATTGATGAAAATGTACAAGCTTCCCTTCGATTTCGACCAGCCGAATCGCATCCTTGAACAGTTTTCAACGCGGGAGCAGATTGAGTTTCTCGATCTCATGCCGACATTTCGCGAGTATCACCGCAAGACCGGCACATATCTGCATGGCTTCGGCTTGAATCGAGGCGGGCATTGGAATGAAAACGGTCATCGCCTGGCCGCAGAAACAATGTTTGAGTTTCTTCTTGATCGGCATCTCGTGCCACTAGACCCGGTGTCTGCTAGAGGAACGCTCGTTCATTAGCATCCTGAGGCAATGGCAGGATCCACTTGGACCCCAGCTCGGCGACAATCGCGCGTCGCACGGACAGCGACATCGCCGTCACAGGAGGACCGATCGCCCCATTACTGAATGCCGTCACGGCGGAGCTTAGAGTACATTCCGAGCAGTCGATTTGTTGAAAGGATCAGACAGGATGCGGCACCCCGATGCTCGGGTATTCATCCCCGTGCCCGCGGTGGACCTTCCGGCTTCCCGCCGCAGTCTTGAAATGCGTCAATGATCCGGCCCATTTTTCTTCACATGGGATGGACCGGCACGGCGAATGGCGTTGTTATTACCATGCCAATATCGATCATTTTATGTATTTCGCGGCTATCGAATCGAAGTCGGTGAGATTGAGCGGCTTTAAATGCCGCGCCATTTCTGCAGGAATCTGTCGTCGTTGTCGTCTACTTCGCGGGCTTTGAGGGCCATCGGTTGGCTAGAGCTGGAGCCATTCCCGTGCAATGGGAGCGGTAAAGTGGATCGGCCGGCATTGCACGAGTTGGCCGGGCAACACAACAAGGTGAGGACGGCGGTCCTATGAACATTTTAGGCATCAGTGGGTTGGACAATAGCGAGTCGTTCAAGCGGGAAGCTTATCCCGGGCTCACCGAGCGCGAGTACCGGATGTGCCAAGGTTATGACTCCGCCGCTGCATTGGTCGTCGAGGGAAAGGTTGTGGCTGCGGCTGCCGAAGAGCGGTTCACACGTAACAAACACACCGGTGCGTTTCCGATTGAAGCTATCCGGTATTGCTTCTCTGAAGCGGGACTCTCGCTCGAAGACATTGATGAGATTGCGCACGGGTTTGACTATACTCCGTACCGCCGGGCTTATTCGCTCGATTCTTTCTCATCGCGCTCGTTCGAAGAGGTATTGTCCAGGGATGCCTTGCTGAACCGTGTTGCGCACAAATTGCACGGTTATCCAGTGGAGCGCGTCCATTCCGTATCGCACCATCTCTCACATGCTGCCAGCGCCTATTATACGTCGGGTTGGGATGACTGTCTTGTCATTGTTATTGATGGAATGGGGGAGGTGCACAGCGCGTCTGTGTATCGCGGCCACCAAGGACATCTGGACGCTCTTCACCATATGTCCGCGCATGACTCCATCGGAATTCTCTATTCGCTTGTGACCTTTCATCTGGGATTTGATTTTAATGCGGATGAATACAAGATTATGGGACTGGCACCGTATGGCGATGCAGAGCGATTCCGGCCGTTTTTTGATGCTGCGGTGAAGCTCCGGGATGACGGCTGCTGGCACATCCCGATCTTAAGGATGAATCGAACCAGAGAAGACCGTGAAGTGTATCGTGCGACGAGAGACTTTCTGAACGAGCACCTTGTTCAGGAACGCTCGCCTGATTCCGACATCAGGGACGAACATCGTGATGTGGCCGCGGCGCTTCAAGCATGTCTCGATAAAGCCATGCTCCATCTGTGTGGAACGTTTGGGGCCAAGACCGGCTCCCGACGGCTGGCGTTAGCCGGAGGTGTGGCGCTCAATTGCACCGCGAATGGAATGCTTATGCGGTCAGGACTCTTCGATGAAATTTATGTCCAGCCTGCTGCAGGCGATGATGGCGCCGCGTTGGGAGCGGCGTTGTATCGGGGCTCGCAGAAGGGATTGATTCGGAATGAGCGATTCCCTGTGCCGTTTCTCGGGCCGTCTTATTCGCACCGCACCATCGACCTGGCCTGTGAAGAGTTCCGCGATCGCATTGAGTGTCTGTCCTTTAGTTCCTTGGAGGAGGCTTGCGCAATGGCATCAAGGCTCATCGCCGACGCGAATGTAGTCGCCTGGTATCGCGGGCGTATGGAGTTCGGTCCTCGGGCCTTGGGCCACCGGAGTATTCTCGCTGATCCCGGACACCCTCAGATGCGGGATCGTATCAATGCCATGGTCAAAATGCGTGAGGCTTTTCGTCCCTTCGCGCCAGTGGTCTCGGTGGAACAAGTGCATGAGTGGTTTGAAGTACCGCCTATGACGGAATTCCCCTATATGATCATGACTGCCGATGTTCGTAAACAATTTCGGAGTGAGTTGCCTGCGGTGACACACATTAACGGCTCAGCGCGAGTCCAGACGGTGACCGCGACCGATTCGGCAGAGTTTCATACGCTTTTGCGAGCCGTCGGCAAGATGACCGGGCGAGAAATGGTTCTCAACACCAGCTTCAATATTAAGGGCCAACCCATCGTCAACACCCCGCGGGAGGCCATTCAAACCTTTCTAGGGACGGGCATTGACGCGCTGTTTTTGGAAAATGTGCTGGTGCGTCGACGTCAACCGGACCGATAGATCAGGGGGGTACGATGTCGGCAGATCAAAGTATTTACACGTCGGTTGCCAATCTGCTCCTGGAGAAACTCCATCTGCATATTCCCGGGATCGATACCGATTTAGTCGAAACCGGGTTGCTCGACTCACTGGCCTTTGTGGAGCTGACGGTCCAACTCGAAGAGACATTTGGTATTACAATTCCAATGGAGAGACTGCACATCGATAATGTCCGGTCTATCTCAGCCATTGCCGAATTCGTCGCGATGCTACAGTCACCGCAGAAATCGGCCACCGAATCGGCAGGCGTACTTAGCGAAGACACATCCTCTGAAAACAGTGCGCCAGTGTAATATGGGTATGACTGTTCCCGAGCCGGAGGCTCAGTGTCTTAGAACCGATGGAAAGGAATACTGTTGGCAGTCCAGAGGAAAAGCTATCGTAAAATGAGGGGGGTGGCCCTGCGAAGGCGCCGCATCCTGTATGGCAATTCATCTATCCTAACCCATGGTCTCCGTCCTACAGGTCTGTATGTTGGTAAGGGGTTGAATTTGACGGCATTGGGTTAGGGGGCATATCTCGCCACCGGCGGAACGCATCCCTAAGAAAAGACGACGGCTGTCCATTTGTCATGTAAAGGGTAGCCGATCTCTGAAAAGTACGAACGCCGCCCTTGCCGCCGATTGAACCGGATCCGAATCCGAATCCTTCCGGGAGACACGCACTACATGTGGCCGCTTGTTGGAGGAACACATAGGCGGCCTGAGGTATGAGGTTTCGTCGAGCGAATGATTAGATTCTATCAGACCCGACGATCATGGAAGATTGGATTGAGAAACAAGCTGAAGCAATTGTTGACCGATTTGTAGCGGATGAATCGTCCGCAGATTTATGGTGCCTTCAGCAATCGATTGTGGAGGCTTTGCACATGGCTTATCAAAGAGGGAAGGAAGCGAAGATTGGATGGCCACGGATTGAAGAGTAGGCAGCGATAATCACAGAAAAATGGCCAGAGCCTGTGGCGTGCACAATGCACCTGCTTATCTCCGGTTCCCAATGTCCACGAAATGAGGGTGTCCTGCCAAGGTGCCGAACTCAACAATCATGGAATCGTCGGCATGAATCTTTGCCATCGTAAGTCGCTACGCCATTGTTCGGCACAGTTTATAGATGTCATTCCACTCTCCTTATGCACAACTATGGGATCTGTCTCAGGGAGGAACCTATGGATCTCGGTTTCCAAACTATCGGCAACGCGACGCTCATTGGCTATGACCATGGCCCCGTGCTAGCCACGGATCCATGGCTGATAGGGGGGGCCTACTTCGGCAGTTGGACGCTGTCCCATGCAATTCCCGCGGAACAAATGGAAGCGATCAAGGCGTGCCGGTATATTTTTATTTCTCATGGGCATCCCGACCATCTCAGTCTCGAATCACTGGCAATGCTAAAGGACAAGACTCTCTTGGTCCCCGACCATGTCGGCGGAAGGATTATGAAGGACCTGGAACAGTTAGGCTACGTGGTTGTAGTCCTTAAAGATGGCCAGTGGATACCTCTTTCTCAACGGATTCATGTCATGTGCATCGCCGATTGTAATCAGGATGGCCTGCTTGTGATTGATATAGGTGGGGTACTGATCCTCAATCTCAATGATGGTGAAGGCTATGGATGGCGGTCGTTCTTGAAGAGCATCACAAGGAACTATAGCAGGAGTGTTCTTCTGAAGCTCTTTGGGTATGGCGATGCGGACATGAATAATTTTGTGGATGAGAACGGCAGCAGATTAAAGCCGGCTGCCGCGGAACGATGGCCCCTTGGTAAGTCGATACAGTGCCATGCGGAACAGCTCGGTGTGACGGATGTCGTTCCGTTTAGCTCTTTTCACAAATATCAACGGAGTGATAGTGCGTGGTTGAATCAGTACGTCACAGGATTGGAGGATTACCCTACTGGATTTGCGTCGCGCCGTTGCACGCTCCATCCTGCCTTTGTATCATACGACTGCAGCAAGGATGAGCTTCACGAAATCCGTCCGGAGCAGACGCCTGAGGACATATTCGATCCGAAGGCATTCGGGGATGACTGGAACGATCCACTCGATCGCGACGAAATCAAAACCGTGTCTCAGTATTTTCACTCCATTCAGCATCTCGAGAAGGTGCTAGATTTTATAACCATGAGAGTAGGGGGGCGCGAGCATCGCATTGAATTCAAAAAGCGAGGTCGCGACGAAAAAGGGATTAGGTTTGAGGTGCCTCGCCATTCATTAATGCAGGCCGTCAACTATGAGTGTTTTGACGACCTCTTAATTGGAAATTTCATGCGGACCTGCCTGCTCGGACATTGGCCGAATACACGACTCTATCCTGACTTCTCACCATATGTGGCGAAATACGCCGATAATGGCCGTGCCAAAACTCCTGAGGAATTGAGGCAGTACTTCGGTGAATACAAGAGACGGGCCGGAGCGATCCATTACCTGCATGCCGCATTCACCTATAAGGCTTCGAACCTGATGAATCGGTTTGCCCAAAGCGAATCGTCTCTCTACTACGCAGCCAGAGGGATTAAGAGATTCGTGCAAGGGCGGCAGATCTTCGTTTAGCTACTCCCTTACTTGACCTCGCTTCTTCCAGCGTCCATATCTTGGCTAATCATCGAAGTCGGGTACCTGACACCCTGGATAGCCGGATGGTACATGGACAAGTGCATTGTGAGAATACGGTCGAGTGTCGTTATGGTGGCAGACTGTGCCGCTATGAGTGCCGGCTCTTGCCTCACCGTCATCTCAGTGGCACTGCTTAGACAGTGTAACGCGTTTATGTAACATCAATGATCGCTGGAGATTGGGCTGAAAAAGAAGCGGAAGCAATTATCGACAGATTTGTTTCGGACGAATCATCAGCAGATTTATTGTCTCTTCAGCAATCGATTGCAGAGGCATTGTGCAGGGCTTATGAAAACGGAAGGGACGCGACAGGTTGATTTCGCAAGCACGACCGTCGCGTCTTCTTTGAGGTATTGTCTCAGCGGTGCCCGCGTCTGCATCTATGGCGGGTAAAAGCGCCGAGGGGATTAGACAGCCATAGAATTTTCAATCGGCATCACGTCGTCGGCATTAATTTGGACGGCGACAGATTGGCGGATGAGACGCACCGATAAGACAAGGCGGCATCCGTCTCCCTTTCTGATCAATGTTCCCTTGATACCTTCAAAAGGACCGCGCATCACGGACACGGACATCCCTTCTTCCAAATAGGGATGAGCCTCGCACCGTCTGGGATGATTCATCACATGCTGGAGGGCCAGTATTTCTTCTTCTAAAATAGGCTCAGCAGTCTGTCCGTTTCCGACAATGTCTACGACGCCTGGAGTTTGAAGTACTATGAGCGCCTGCTCATGACAGAACTTTGCAAAACAATATCCCTGAAAAAGCGGCCACTCAATCACTTTCTTCCGGTCTTTCCACTGACTGACTCGCTTGACTACCGGCAGGTATTCTTCTATTTCACGCCGTGCTAACTGGTCCCTGACGATCTTTTCAGACCGTGATCGTGTCCGAATCGCGTACCAGTGACTGGTTTGGGGTTGCGGGAACATACACGTCCCTTCTTTAGTCCAGTGGTTCTGTCAGTACTCTTGAGGAACATTCCTCTAAGTGCTGGGTCACTCTTTTACGCTCGTTGCCATCATTAAGGTATCCTTCTTTATTCGAAACATATGTCGTGATGCGATCTACTGCATATATGCCTAGGACGAAGCTTTATTCGTGCCGGCAGGGAGCAATCATTAGAGTGCGGGCCAACGCGTTGTCTTTGTTCCGTTATCGCAGCCTCGGTGACCGATAAATGGCATCATAAGGTAGCCTAAAAGACCTCCTGGACTGAGGTGGCACACAATATGGCCTCTACCCCGAATATGTTAGGGTACATAGTTGAGCCATCGTAATGAGCGATGCTGCCGACAGCCGGCAGACATACAGGATTGTTAGACAGCTTTCGATTGGTCCGATGCACTCCTGTCCGCTTACACTGGGGCGTCTTGTAGGTACAACACGCTAAAAGAGACGAGTAAAGCGAGGCGAAGCGGTTACGGCGCGGCGTACAAAAAGGGATGAGGCATGTTCTGGCACGCATGCTCATCCCTTTTGTATGCGTATCATATATTCACAGGCATTCGTGCTTTCATGGATTGGCGTTGCGAGTTGCCTACGCGCGAGTGCTGTTCGCTTCTCATCGGTGCCGGCGTAGTGTCCATATCGTCGATAGTGCAAAAACGAGTCTTCCCTGTAAGAAGAGAACGACTGTATTTGACGTGCATGAGGGGGTACGCAGTATGAAAAATGGATTCGGAAATAGAAACTCAGAGGACGAGAACCAAGGCGGCATAGGAGGAGCATACGGCGATCGTGGCACAGTGATTGCGGCAGGAAGCAGGGAGGGCCACGTGATATTAGGACATCCGAAGCAGTGTAGCCCATAGTATGGGATGCCCATACAACGAAGCGTAAATTGACGATTGCGCTAGGAGCAGTCGGACAGTTTCATTCCCTTCGAGATCGTGACGATACCCGACTCGGTCACGGTAAACCGTTGACGGTCCGCCTCCAGGTCATAGCCGATTGTGCTCTTTGCCGGAATAGTCACATCCTTGTCTATGATGGCTCGACGGATCTTTGCGTGGTCGCCGATTACGACGTTTTCCATCAGCACCGATTCTCGCACATCAGCATAATCCTTCACGATAACGTTGGGCGATAGCACCGAGTTTTGCACGCGTCCGCCTGCAATGATACATCCGCCGCACACGATCGAATCCAGCGCGATCCCCATGCGGCCGCCCTGTATATCTTGTGCAAAGACAAACTTCGCCGGCGGGGATTGACCCTGGTAGGTGCGGATCGGCCAGGTCTGATCGTACAGATTAAACAACGGATCTACCGCGATGAGATCCATATTCGCCTCCCAGTACGCGTCAAGGGTGCCGATGTCGCGCCAGTACTGTACTCTCTTCCGGTTGGCGTCATGGAACTTGTAGGCATAGACCCGCTGATTGCCGATCATGCGAGGAATAATGTTCCGACCGAAGTCATGGGCAGAGGCATCGTCTTCGGCATCCTCGAGTAAGTGCTCCCGCACGACCTCGGTGCGGAAGAGATAGATGCCCATGGAGACAAAAGCCATAGTGGGGTCGGTCGGCAAGGGCATCGGGTGGCGCGGCTTTTCATCCCACCGCACAATCCTATGGTGTTCATCCACGCCGATGACTCCAAAGCGCGTCGCCTCATCCAGGGACGTTTCCAGTGCTCCTACCACCGCGTCGGCCTCCTTTTGTAGCAGGAAGTCCAGCATCGCCGCATAGTCCATTTTGTAGACATGATCCCCTGCCAAGATGAGGAGGTATTCGGAGGGGTCATTCTCCAATAGGAAGAGGTTTTGATAGACCGCATCAGCAGTTCCGCGGTACCATTCCTCCCCCGTTCGTTGCTGAGCGGGGATGGAGGCAATATATTCACCAATCTCTCCATTGAGTACGTTCCAGCCTTGCCGAATATGGCGGTCCAAGGAATAGGACTTGTACTGGATGAGGACTGCGATATTCCGAAGGCCCGAGTTCAAGCAATTACTCAGCGTGAAGTCGATGATGCGGTATTTGCCACCGAATGGGACCGCCGGCTTGGCTCGATGTTGCGTCAAGGGATAGAGGCGTTCACCTTTCCCCCCTGCCAACACCATTGTCATCAGGTTTTGCATCACGTGCCTCCTTTCGTCGGTGGATGAGCAGGTCCGTTCTTACGAGGCGCCCACATAGACGAGAAGTTCCTCGATGCGATTGTGAAAGGACCAGAATGCCACATTCCTGAAGGCGCCGGAGAGCGATGAATCGATGGATCGGCGTTCACAACAAACATGCTGCAATGGCGTCGTCAGCTGCCATAGTCTTCTCTTTCCATAGTGTCGGCAGATTTCTTTCACTCACGAAGCTAAATTGAACATCAATGAAAACCAAGCAGGTCTCTGATACCTACCATGTCGGACGGAAGCACCTTCATAAATTTTACTCCGGAAGACGGGGAAATTGTGCCCGGTCCGTCGAGTATGAGCGATGCCGGCAAAGGCTGGGGAAAAGGTGACTGTCCGGCAAAAACATCTTGATGGAAAAAAGAAGAGAGTGGAGGAGGGGATGAGCGAGCGGTTACGTACTATCGGCACTCAACCTGTGGCCTGCGAACTACCGGGTCCCTTTCCTTGAAACTCTGTCACATCGTGTGCAATTCCTCCGATATACTGGTGACCGTCTGAACCCATGATAGGAAATTTGATTACCTGCCACCACTGTTGCCGTCCCTCGCCATCGTGCGTAAGTTCGATGCTGTGGACTGATTCATGACGTTCGCGAACCTGCCGATCGCTTTCCCCGCACATGGCCGCCACATCGGGGGGCCATAGCTCCTCGTCAGTCTTTCCACTCCAGTCCGTCTGTGTCCTATTGGTGTGCAATTCCCATAGCCTGTTCGCGTAGATGTATCGCCCTTCTTGATCCTTCATGAATGCCAGGACGGGGCTATGGTCCATGAAGGCGCGAAACCGAGCTTCGCTTGAGTACAATGCATGTTGTGCTTGCCGCCGTTCCGTAATGTCTTGCGCAAACACCAAGACGCCCATGACTTGTCCGTGTGAATCCCGATAAGGCACCTTGTCCGTGCGGACCCACCGCTTGGCGCCCGATGAGGTTTGATATAACTCCTCGATGCCTAATTTCGGATGTCCCGAGCGGAGCACCTCCAGATCATCCCGATAATATTGTTCTGCTTCATCCGGATATAAATCATACGTCGATCGTCCTTCAACTTGCTCTGGTGTGCGGTTAATCGACTCCGCCGCCAGTCGGTTTGCACGAATGATCTCGTTGCGGTCGTTCTTATACCAAACCATGGCGGGAATCAGGTCCATCAAGACTTGTTGCTCGATGTGCTGCCGCATTAACTTGGCTTCTGCCTGTTTTCGTTCGGTGATATCATGAACCGTTCCAATGACGCGAGTAGGACGGCCGTGGTCGTCGCACAACACCTGTCCCTTGCCGCCGAGCCATCCCACTTCCCCGTTTGGCCTCTGGATGCGGTGTTCGATCGCATACGAAGAGCGGGTGTCCACGGCCGTGCTGATCGCCTGATCGACTCTTGGTCGATCCTCAGGATAAACCAGATTCAAGAAGCCGTCATACGTCCACGAAAAGTCCTGTGCGGCCACCCCGAACAATGGATAGACGTTTTCAGACCAGGTCATCCGTCGTTCGTCAATTTCCCAGTCCCATGTCCCCATGTTTCCGGCTAGTAAGGCCAGCCGCAGCCGTTCTTCGCTTTTTCTCACTCGAGCTTCGGCCGATTTCCGGTCAGAAATGTCTCGAATAAAGCCGCTGTAGAACGCGTCTCGGGTTCCTTTCCATAGTCCCAAGCATAACTCTGCCGGGAACTCTGACCCGTCTTTGCGCCGGCCGTGCAACTCAGTGGTTCGGCCGATCAGTTGCCATGGACCCTGATGGTCTTTCACCTGTTCAGTGCCGATGCCAAACAGTTCCCCATAGCGGCTGGGGAATAGCAACGTCAGCGACTGTCGCAATATCTCATGCTCGGCATATCCAAAGAGGTGTTCGGCCGATCGATTCCAGGAAGTCATGAGTCCGTCTTCATCGGCCAAGATGATGGCATCAGTTGCCGATTCCATCAGAGATTGCAGCCGATACTCGCTGTCATTAAACGCGCGTTCCATCCGCTCAGCTTTCGCGGCAAGCGTATTGACCCCCACTGCCCGGACCAACGTGGCTTTTAATTGTTCGTTATTGTACGGCTTCATCAGAAATGCAAAGGCGCCTTGTTGCAGCAGCGCGGCGCCCTTTTCCTCCGTTGCGCATGCGGTCAGGACAATGACCGGTAGATTAGGGTAGACGTCCGTCACGGAGCGCAATACCGTCGATCCATCGATATCGGGAAGGCCGAGGTCCAACAGCACGGCGCTAAAGAGACGTTCGTGAATCTTCGCGATCGCATCCTTGCCTCTTTCGGCCGACACAACGTCATAGCCTTCGTGCTCCAGTAAATCTGAAAGCGTACGACAAATATCCGGCTCATCATCAACGATCAGAACAGAAGGGCGAAGAAAAGGGCGGGTAGAGGTATCCATGGCAGAGTCCCGTACGAACTGTCGAGTACCCTTCATACACCTTCCATTAAAGGAATGGAAGTTCTGAAGGAATCCATTGTGAAACTCGAAATGGTTGCATTTTGATTCTGTTGGAGCCACTCCCAGGAGAATTTTCTCGTCGGTGAGAGCGGTTACTCTCAGCGAAGGTGTGTGGCAGACTGTGGCATGGATTCATGGCACGAGCCCGGGGGCCCTTGTCGCAGCAGCCGCTACATGACTTTCGAAGTAAATGCGGCAGAATGAGCCGTGGGCGCGTTGTACACTCCTTGTCTTCATTCCGAATAACGAGATGCAGAATTCTGTGAGTCCTCATCAAAGAGGACTGGCGCGTCCTTTCCTGAAGGCTTTGAAGTATGGTGAGTGTTGCTCCATGAAACATGACAACAAGACGCTTCTCTTGGTCGACGACGATCCGGATATCCTCGAAGTCATTGGCGATCGCCTCAGCAGTCTAGGGTTTACCGTATTGACGGCACGCGACGGGCATAAGGCGTTGGAGATCATTAACAGGGACGTCCTGCATGCGGTCTTACTCGATATCCGTATGCCACAGCTGGATGGTCGCACCATACTCACACGCCTCACCAAAGATAGCCCTCAGCTTCCGATCATCATCGTCACAGCCGATGTCGAAAAGGAGAAATTAGCGGATTTGATGAGAGCCGGCGCGATTGACTGTGTCACAAAACCTCTAGACTACGACGACCTCGTGTCAAAAATAAGGCTGCATTTCTAGAGACGAACCTGGAGCACCGCGTGATGATTAGGGCGTCACGTTCCCTGGACTTGCGTTGCATCCATTTGGGCAGCGCCAGTAATGGCGCGGAAGCTTTCCCCCGGACTTCAAACTTACCGGCCATCGCTGAGTGCATTTTCGACATTGCAACCAAAGGCTCTCATTATCCGCGATTCGGACTCCCACCCTTGCCAGTGCACTTTCCGTAAATTCCATGGCATGACCCCTTTCAGTTTCTTTGCGGCGGCCATTGGAATAGTTCATCTGCATTGGGCTTCTTCTACCATGTTCTTCCAGGTCCATACGGGCCTATCTTCACAATTGGGTATGGGCTCCGCAATCGACAAAAACGCGATTCGTGTGTAGTAGCCGCACTACAGATGATTCCAAGAAAGTGGTCCATCACTCAACCCTGGAAGAGGTCAAGTCGTACTGCGTCGTTAATTGGTTTGCTCATTCCGTCCCATGGTGCATCTCCACGGCGTTGGAAAATGACCGAAGCCCGGTTCACAAATGCTGGGATTATTGGCCGTGAATCGGCCTACATGAAAATCATCTTGCCGCACCTTGCTGCCCTGTTACGTGACTCTTATCCTGATGAAGAATCGCACAACTATTGTATGGAGTGGATGCATGTGTGGTGTAACCGATATTCCGAGCATCCTGATCGTCGACGATGATCTGACGAACCTACGGGCGTTGGAGCGCATGCTTGAGCGGTCCGACCGCATGGTCATCAAGGCGAGATCCGGAGATGAAGCTCTCAGGTATTTGCTCTTACAGGACGTCGCGGTGTTGCTGCTGGATATCAGAATGGCCGAAATGGACGGCTATGAGACCGCCGCGCTGATTCGTAACCGTGAGAGGACGCAATCGTTGCCGATCATCTTTCTGACCGCCTTCAATAAAGAAGATGCCGACGTCGCAAGGGGCTACTCCTTAGGAGCCGTGGACTATATCTTCAAGCCCATTGTACCGGAGATCTTATGTGCGAAGGTCGATATTTTTGTGGAGTTGTACAGACGAACGGCAGCCTTGGTCAGAAAAAATGAGGAACTGAGGCGCACTGAGCACAAATTGCTGGACACTAATCAGCAACTGGAACAGCTCAATCGGCTGAAGTCCTCCTTTGTGTCGGTCGCCTCACATGAGATTCGTACCCCTGTGACAGGCATTAAAGGCTATGTTGAAAATATGCTGTCGGGTTTGACAGGGCCCATCACTGACAAGCAACGGCACTATCTGATGCGCATCACGACAAACGTGGATCGATTGATGCGGATCATTGACGAATTACTCGATATTGCGCGGATCGAGGCTGGGCAAATTCGCTTACAGGTGGATTCGGTGAACGTCAGTCAGCTGATAGCAGAAGTCGCCGAAGAGCTTCAGCCGCTGGCGATTCAGAAAGAAATCTCGTTTCTGCAAGATGCCAGTCGGGTGTCCGGCATGTATCTAAAGGGGGATGAAGGGAAACTGCGCCAAGTCCTAACGAACCTCGTGCATAATGCGCTGAAGTTCACGCCATCCGGCGGACGAGTCGACCTCGGAGCGGTAATCAAGGAGCCGGGCAAAGTCCAAATCAGTGTGCGTGACACAGGACCTGGAATTCCTCCTTCAGACCTGCCGAGGATTTTTGATCGGTTCTATAGTGGGGCTTCTGTGCCGCCGGACACTCGCGGTGCAGGATTAGGGCTTGCGATTAGCAAGAGTTTGGTAGCCTTGCATGGCGGACATCTCTCTGTCTCGAGCACGCTCGGACAAGGAAGTCACTTTTGTGTCGACTTGCCCGCCATGTGAAGCCAATGTTTGATAGCCATATGCCAGTGTCACTCCTGCTTGGTGGTGGGGGCGTAACTGCGAGAAGGCTCAGATTCTCGCTTACTGTTCCCCTGAGTCTCTGCAGGGGCCGCCTGCCCGGTATCTTCAGGAAGGATGGCCTTCTCAGTGAGCTTTTTCAGCCGCTCC
Organism: Nitrospira sp. Nam74; assembly: GCF_965152615.1. Classification (NCBI taxonomy): domain Bacteria; kingdom Pseudomonadati; phylum Nitrospirota; class Nitrospiria; order Nitrospirales; family Nitrospiraceae; genus Nitrospira; species Nitrospira sp. Nam74. The sequence continues at coordinate 2,317,564 of NZ_OZ224220.1, forward strand.
GTCTCGCCCGGAGGTATGACTGTCGGGCTCTGCCGACCGTCTTGTGCCCGTGAGTCTTGGAATGTTCTCGTATCCTGAGATTCAATCGTCTGGGCGTGCACCGAGCCGTGGAACAGGAACACCGAAACTGCAAACGGTATTGCACACCCGCATTTGAGGGAAAGCACGTGACGTTTCATTGCAACTCCATGCGATCAACTGTTGGAAAGCCCGCGATTCGGCTGACCTATTTTGCATAAATGTCCGAGGGAGGCGATGTCGGCACATTGGCATGACGCCTGTAGGTTTCACGGTGTTGAACGCTTTTTCACCTGACAGTACCGGAGGCGGCGTCGAAACAAAAGGCTAGAAACTCTACTATGGTGGTATGGCTAAAAATAGAGAGAGACAGAAGGGGATGTCGTAGAGAAGCCGGGCGGGGGATGCGGTGTTACCGCGGCCCAAATGGATCAGGTCCTCCCGTGCTTCGCGCCGGCGCCACTAATCAAACCAGACGTCATCACCGATCTCTGCGGACTCACTGTTCTCCACCATGAGTTTGGGTAGAAGCCTTTGTACCGTCCGCCGTAAGGCGGGAGGATCAAACGGCTTCTGAAGAAACGCCACTTCACCTGGATCGTGCCCTTGGGCAATCAATTCGTCTTTCGAATAGGCCGAGATAATCAGGGGAATTGCCTGGGGATAGTGTTGTTGAAGTAAGGGCAGTATTTCGAGGCCATTCGCCGCTTTCTCGGTCTGTTGACCTGGAAGCCGAAACACAGGTTCTCGCAGCAGCACATCAACAATCAATAAGGCAACGTGACCGGGTGCCGGGGCCACGCACTTTGCGGAATTAAGTCCGCTTGCTGTCAGGACAGTCAATCCACACCGCTGAAGACTTCGGCTGCACAGCAGCAGTATCTGGGGATCGTCATCGATCACAAGCGCAGCTGGTTTCTTAGGCGTTTTCAATACCTGCCTCGTCATCTGGATCGCCGTGCGATGGTTCCATCAGCGCTCTCATTCCGATTGTACAATGTATGCGGTCTTATTCCTAATCTAACTTTCTGGCATCCGTATACGTCGTGAGATCACGCAGGATTCGCCCATCGGGGTCTATTGTTTGTTTCATGTGACGCAGGGTTTCCAAATAGACCTGGACATATCATTCTTATCGGTAGGTTGTAAGGATTACTTAATAGAGATACTTAGAAGTTTGGACTAGTAGGCGAGCTGCGCTAGCCGTCGCGCGCTCGTCTGCTATACGACCGTGGGTCGACCCGCCCCCCGGCGTATTGTCGGTTGATACGACTCATCCTCGGGATAGCTGTGGCACGAAAAACTATAGCTGCTTACAGACATGGGTATGCCAACCGTGAGAGAGGAGGGCCACCATGGCGGTACGTATTTGGACTCACGTCCAACGGACGTATCCGAGGGGACGTCACATTTACTGACGTGGGAGGACGGCGAATCGATACGACGGGCAAGAATCCCATCGCGCTTCTGCCGGTGCCGGAGAGTTAACGAATAAACCATTTTGCGATGGCATACATAGCAAAAATGGGTTCAAAGCTGCTGAAAGTGCTGTTGCCAAAGAAAGCGGTCCATAACTTCCAACGGGCATGCTAACTCAGCAATCTTCGGCCTGTCTAAGACGTTAAGTGCGGGTCGCTCGAAGAATGCTGTTTATGTCGGCTACTGAGCAGGTGTTGACAACATCTTCGGGACCTAATGCAGCTTTCCGCGCGACATTGATGCCCAGGGCCACATTCGACAGCTCGTCCACGGCATGGGCATCAGGATTGATGCAAAACTTCACGCCCTGCTGTTTGGCCACCCGGGCCCACCGCCAGTCCAAGTCCAGACGGTAACGACTTCCATTGATTTCAATAATCTTCCGATGCGCCGCTGCAGTGTGGATGATGCGAGGCAGATCGACGCGATATCCGGTCCGCGACAAGAGGAGACGACCCGTGGGATGGCCAAGCATCGTCACATAGGGATTCGTCAAGGCTCGGCAGATGCGCCGCGTTTGGTCCTCTTCGGACAGATTGAACCGGCTATGCACTGACGCGATCACGAAATCGAATTGTGCCAATATGTCGTCGCGATAGTCCATTGAACCATCCGGTAGAATGTCCGCCTCAATCCCCTTAAAAATCCGGATATCCGGATATTGTCTTTGGACGGAGTCCATGTCCTCCCACTGCGCTCGAATGCGATCCTCTTTCAAACCGTTCGCATAAAACGCAGCCTGGCTGTGATCGGAGATGCCAATGTAGCGATACCCACATGCTAGAGCGGCCATGACCATCTCTTCCACCGTATCGGCCCCGTCTGTGTATATCGTATGGACATGAAAGACTCCTTGAATCTCTTTCGCTTCAACCAGGGGAGGCGGCTCGTCCGTGCTCGCCCACCATATCTCCCCACGACCTTCCCGCAGTTCGGGAGGAATAAAAGAAAGGCCGGCTGCGCGATAGATGTGCTCCTCGGTCACACTGCTGCCATTCAGCCGAGTCCTGACCGCGGTCCAATCCGGGAATCCCTTCTCGACTAACCGCTGTTGCAATTCGTCCAGGTGTTCGGCGCTGCCGGTGGCATGCAGTAATTCGAAAGCATAGTGCTCGCGCGGAGCGACCTGGATGGTCACCGGCAATCCCAGTGGAGACCGTGCGGTGATGGTATCGAGATGATCCGAGACGTCGGTTATGTTCGGGATGGCCATTACATGCTGTGCGAGACGTGTGACGCTCGTCGGCTTCATAGTCTGTACGGCAAAGACTAATTCCCGGATGACCTCCAGCTTCCGACGGATCGCTCCGGCCGGCGAAACGGCTGTCACACCTGGAATGGTGGCTAGCCTCTTCGCCATGGTCGTCGCCTCTTCCAGTACGTTCGCGTAGAGATGATAGCCTTGTCCACGCTGGTATTCGCCCAGTGCAGTCAGCAGTTTCGCCTGAACCTTCGGACCGAAGCCTTTGATGTTACATAGCCGACCCTCGAGGCATGCCTTGTGGAGGTCGGCTATTGAGCGAATGCCTGCCCGGTCATGGAGCCGCCGAATCTGTTTCATGCTCAATCCCGGCACATCCCCGAGCTCCAGGAGCGAAGACGGGTACTCACCTTGCACTTCCTGATGGAATCGGGACGCTCCCGTAGTGACGAGTTCGCTAATTACGGAAGCCGTGGCTGGACCGATTCCTGCCACGGCTGTCAGCGTCCCGGTTTGCACTAAATCCCGCGCCTCGTGCGGGCTCATCAAAAGGGCGATACTGGCGTTCCGATAGGCCCTGGCCTTATAAGGATTGTCCCCTTTGAGGAGAAGGAAAAACGCTATTTCTTCTAATCGGTGGGCGATATCACGTTTATTCGTAGAGCACCATCACGGTTTGGGGTGTGAGCATTGCTGCGGCCTTCAAGGCGTTTCCGTCTGTCTTTCCCCTATGTGTTTCGGTTCCGGGCATACTACACGGCGCTGAACCAAGCGTTTCGCTCGCACTGCCGCTAACAAGGTTGATGTCTCAGTTCACCTTCACGCTGAAGGTTACGAAGCTGGTGTTCCTGCAAAATGTCTTGTTGCCGTTGTTGCTGGTATTGCTTGATGGCCGCTCCGCGGTCGTGCTCCCAGAGCTGATCGGGTCTGGAGTTTGGTGACGGGGATGGATAGAGAGTCGATGCACCTGCCCATACGACTCCGCTCATCATGATGCCGCATACGAAACCTATGAGGACATTCCGCATATCGCCCTCCATGCGCTGATTCATTGCCTGTCTCGCGCCCGACCGTTGTCCTGTTCACTGATGGCGATGGATTCACCTCATGTTCAAGCGCACGATGTATCATGAGTACTGTCGGAGTTACTTGCCCGGATGCAGCCAACGCGGAATTATTCCGATTGCCTACGTCGCTGCGACTGAAGCTCCTCCTTAAGTTTCTTCACGGTATGATCGAGCTCCTGACCCAGCTTGCTCCCCAGCTTTGTGATCTGGGGCTCTATGTCCCGACTCACGCGCTGAAGCTGTGTCAGCAGCTCGACGATCGGCTTCGGCAGATCTTCGACCTTGAAGTCATCTGATGATGCTCGCTGTCCCGGAATGACGTCTTCTTCTGCCCATGATGGCGTCGAGAGGAACAACGCAACAATGAAAGCGCTGAATAGCTGTTTCATGTGACCTTTTCTCCTATCCCGTTCGTTTCATGTTGTCGCGGGAGTAATGCAAGAATGTGCATCCTTCTGGTGTGGTATGAGAAGCCATCCGCGTCTCGTTCTTATGGTACCAGCGGAAACGGGAACTTCCCCATTAGGTAAAGGGGGTATGGCCATTACGCACCTACGAGGAGCACCATCAATACAAGCAGTGAATTGTGTACATGGTTCAAGCCCTTCTCATCGCATGAGACTACCACGCATCGGTCGAGGTCTCATGGCGCTTACATAGCGATCTGATGCAATCATCCTAAGCCAAAGGAACGGTACGCCGCCGTGGATGATGAGGCATCAGGATGGGATATGCCGAACAGCAATGAATGTTGGCCCAAGCGATTGACCTTGCAGCGGTGTCCACTTGGGACGGTGCGCCATGTCTGTGCGGCTTTCCAGAGGAAGAAGGTACGGACACTGACGGGGCCTGTTCAAGAAGGCGTCAACCGCCGTGTGAGAGCATCCCGTATGGTTAATACGCAGTATCGTCCAGCCCATCGCGATCGGTTCAACGGGAAGGCTTAGACACCGAAGCAGCCGGACAATGTGGCCTCTTACGTATCGTATTTTAGACCCGATCCACTTTGTTCCACCGATCCAGCCTCATCACTCTGCCCCGAATACTATCTACTATCCGAGCCTTCAAGTCATACTTCTATCGCCGGCCCCCTCTATGCCAATTGTCGATGTTTTGGTCTGAACCAAGTCGGTAGTGACGCGCGAATCCCTGAGGGACTAGCTTCCTACAGAATATTGCAGCACGAGCGGACAGGCACGGCAAGACGTCAGAGGCAATAGTACCTTAGGTACATCGACGCAGTCTCGCTGATTGTCGGGATACTCGCCATGCTGACCGAAGAGCATATGCGGGAGTCGCCACTCGTGTCCGGCCCGACGGCGCAACCGGGTAAGCCGCCTGACGTGGAAACGAGGGGCTTCGATGCAGGCCGCGTCGCCATAGTCGGTGTATTCGTGCTCGCGTGTTTTTTCGCATTGCACGCCGCACGCATGGTGTTTATGCCGATTATCTTAGCGCTGCTCTTCGGACTTCTCCTGGCACCTGTGATTCGGTTCCTCAAGCAGTACCATGTTCCTGAGCCGTTGGGTGCCGCCCTTGTTCTTGTGGCCGTAGGCAGCGTGGTCGGCTATGGCGTGTACCGGCTGTCGGAGCCTGCCGCGGAATGGTTCGCCAAAGCACCGGGCGCGTTCCGCCAGATCGAGTATAAAATCGGCGCGCTGAAAAAACCCATGGAGGAGATGGGGAGGGCCACGGCACTCGTTGAAAAAATGGCGACTCTGAATGGACCGACTAAGCAACAAGAGATCGAAGTCAAGCAACACACGCTGAGCGACACCATTTTCAATCAGACCGGAGAGTTCGTAACCGGCACGATCATGACGATGATGTTGCTCTATTTCCTGCTGGCTTCAGGAGACTTATTCTTGCAGAAGCTGGTCAAGATTTTACCGCGATTCCATGATAAGAAGCGGGCCGTGGAGATCGTCCGTGAGATGGAGCAGCAGGTCTCGGCTTATCTGTTCACCGTGACGCTCATCAACATTGGGGTCGGGTTCGCAGTGGGTGTGGCGATGTATGCGCTGGGCATGCCGAATCCGATGCTGTGGGGCGTCATGGCGTGTCTGCTCACCTATGTTCCTTACCTCGGTCCTGCCATCGGCGTCATCACCGTGGCCTTGGTGGCCACATTGAGCTTTGACAACATTGGATGGGTGCTTCTCATCGCAGGAACCTATTGGGGGATCACCATCATTGAAGGCACGTTCGTGACGCCTCAGATTCTTGGTCATCGCTTGACCCTGAATCCTTTTGTGATCCTTGCCGGCCTCATGTTTTGGGGATGGCTGTGGGGCATTCCCGGAACATTGCTCGCTGTCCCGCTCATTGCCTCGATGAAAATATTTTCGGACCATATCGAGCCGCTAGCGCCGCTCGGTGAATTTCTAGGCCGGTGAGATTCCTGATTGAGATGAGACGGTTTCAATGCTCCGGGAGATGATGTTTCAATCCCGCGTAGAGGCAATGATACGGTGTCAGCGCATGGCGCGGTCAATTGATCAGGAGGTGTGGCCGGCCGCCTGGGAATCGATCACCCACTTATCGGGATCCGGCTCCGTGTCGATTGCGTTTGTACCACACGGTGAACATGGGGATGGCCGCGGCCAGCAGCCCCATGGAGGTGTAAACGACATAGCGTCCCCAATGAGAGCTTTTGATCGAGCTTTTGATGTCCAGGGGGACAGGGCCGGAGGTAGGATTGCCGACCTGCACGTAATCTCCGCACGCTTTGCATACGTACTGGCCGGTGAAATAGCCGGACTCCGTACTTTCCGCATCTAACCGGTTATGGGGGCAAGGCGGCTTGCCTTTCGAGTTCCAGGCGTTACGCAACGCTTTGGCACGGCCAACTTCCACTCGGGCCTCCTCGCGTGTGTGGCACCACGCCGCTCTTCGAGCAGAGTTCGTCAGACTCGCGGTGCGGTGGCCCGGACCAGCTTTGTCAGGAACCCCATCAAAAGTCCCTGGCGAATGAGTTGAGCGACATTGGTGACTCGCAGGCGACGCATGAGGTTGAACCGATGGACTTCCACGGTTCGGGAACTGATGTTCAATTGATCGGCGATTTCCCGGTTGTTCAGACCATCGGCAATATAAGTCAGGACCTCTTGTTGGCGTCGTGTAATGTGCGTGGAGTGCTGCTCATCCTGACTGCGCTTTGCCCGTTTATTTCGTAGCAGACTCTTTTGCGCCATAGAATTGCTCCTCTCGGTGTAAGATCTTTAATTCACGTGGTCTTAGTTATATCTAGTGAGATGAACCAGTCTAGTGGAAAGCAAGTATGTCGTACATCAGACAGATGATTACGCTTAACCACTAGAGCCGCATGGGGAAAAGCGACAAGCTTAGACTATTTGCACTGGACCATGGGGGACGAAAGGGACAGTGTTTATGGCTTGGCTCCTTCACTCTGGCGAACATACATGGCGCGCACGGTCTCAATCGTATCCGCCTGCTCGGCCGTCTTGTCGGTGCGGTATCGTTTCACGCGAGCGAAGCGTAAGGCTAAGCCACCGGGATAATGCGGGCTTGCCTGGATGTCATTAAAGGCAATCTCGACGACCACTTCAGGGCGCACATACACGGTATAGCCGTCCGTCGCGGTCTGGAGCGCGGTGAGTGTCTCTGTCTGCTTCTTCAGCATCTCATCGGTCATGCCTTTGAACGTTTTTCCCAGCATTACAAAACCAGCGTGGCCCGGATCGCGGGCACCAAGGTGCAGATTGCTGAGCCAACCCTGTCGACGGCCGCTTCCCCACTCGGCAGCAAGAATGACAAGATCCAAGGTATGGGCGCGTTTAATCTTCAGCCACGCGTTGCCGCGCCGACCGGCCTCGTAGGCCGCGTCTAACATTTTTGCCATGACCCCCTCATGCCCATGGCTCAGCGCCTGATGAAGGAACGTTTCCGCTGCGGTCACGTCTGGTGTGACGAGACGGGGAGTCACCAACGGGAGCGGTAATGCATCTTGCAGAGCCGCCACCCGGTCTGAGGATGATCGATCGATCAGATCTTCACCGTCGAGATGGAGACAGTCGAAGAAGAACGGCGTCAATGGCAGGGTGGCACGCATTTGGTGAATATCCAGCTTGCGGCCGAACCGGCGCATCGTCATTTGAAACGGATGCGGTATGCCGTCAGGCCGCAAAGCCAGGACTTCCCCGTCCAGGACGATCGAACGGGCGGAGAGCCTTCGCACAGCTTCAACAATCTCCGGGACCGAAGTCGTCACATCGTTGAGTGTGCGGGTGAACACCCGGATATCGTCACCCAGTTTGTGCACTTGCACTCGTGCCCCGTCCATTTTGTATTCGAATGCCGCCTCATGGACGGTCTTGAAAACATCCGCTACATCGCCGGCAGGCTGAGCCAACATCGGCTGAACAGGTTGCAACACGTGCAGCGCAAACCGTGAAAGACCTGCGGCTCCTTCCGTGAATGCGGCACTCGCCACTTTGGATAGGTCGCCGGCCAGCATGAGTGCCCGGCGCACTGCAGCAACAGGCACTTCCGCTGCGCGTGCCACCGCCTCGACCATAATCCCTTCAAGCGCCCCCTGACGTAGTTCGCCCAGCACGAGCCGCTTCAAGAAAGATTGCTCGTCCGGAGTCGCTTGCGATAGTAACGCGTCGAAGAGACGCCGCCGCTCAGCACTTGATCCGGAACCTGTCGAGCGGACGATTGCCTCAACAGTTTCATCGACTTGTTTCAGGGTCAGCGATGGCTCGACTGCGGTCAATTCAGGAGCCGCCGCGTGGACGGTAGCCGCCCCCATGCCGATTGTGCCTTGGCGCAGGCGCCCGGACAGAAAGTTCACCCCAATCTCCATTTCATCCGGCGCAAGGCATCGAAGGCGGGCGCTCAAATGGCGGATCTTTTCTAAGCGGGACTGAGTCTGCGTGATTTGCCGTGATGTACGAACGACCTCATTCAAGAGCATAATCTTCTCCTGGCATCCTTTATCATACTTAATTGTCCATGCAGCGGCGTAGTCCAATGGCGAAGTCGACTGTCTTATGAGTAAACTCAATCATGACTGACGAAGGCGTATTGCGTGGCACATCTGTCATCGTGGCGGGCGCCGGTCTGGCCGGTTTGGCCGCGGCGGTGGATCTCATGGATACCGGTGCGAAGGTCACCGTCGTCGAAGCTCGTAACCGCGTAGGCGGACGCGTGTGGACGCATCGCGACGGTTGGCTCAATGGACAGCATGCCGAAGCCGGCGCCGATCTCATTGATGAGGGACAGGAAGAAATGCAGCGGCTCGCAGCCCGGCTGGGTCTTGAATTAGTGCCCATACTTGAAGGGGGATTTGGATTTATCATGCGAGGCGAAGACGGCCGGCCGCGCAAGTACGTCGAGCCCGCCGGTGTAGGATGGCGAAGGCTCAGAGAACGGCTTGAGTCCTGGATACGAGAGTATCGTTTGATCGATCAAAGATGGGACAATCTCATTGCTCAAAATATGGCTCGTATCTCGGTGGCTGAATGGCTCAAAGAAGTAAAAGCCGATGCGAACATGTGTGCGCTGACCAGAGGACTGAGAGGATTCTTCCTGGCCGACCCGCGCGATCTTTCCTTACTCATGCTCGTCGATCAATTGGCGGCGGATGCGCCCGGTGGTGGGCGCATGTATCGCATCAAGGGCGGTAATGATCAACTGGCTTCGGGTCTAGCTCGCAGGCTGAAGGATCGCCTGCATATGCAAACGCAGGTAGTGGCGCTCTCTCAACCCCCGGGGCACGTGCAGGTCCGTCTTCGCAGCGTGAACGGCACAGAAAGCGACATGCGCGCCGATTATCTGGTATGCGCTGTGCCTGCAACGATGTTGCGAGACATTTCCTGGGATCCGCCATTGCCCCCGGAGCAGCACGAGGCAGTTTTTCGACTGAAGTATGGGAGGGCCACGAGAACGATCCTGCAGTTTGAGCGACGATTTTGGCAGCATTCCGGGGTGCTCAGGGCGTATGGTACGGATCTGCCCATCGGGGCAGTCTGGGATGGCAATGAAGAACAATCCGGCCGTCAAGGAATCCTCTCGCTGCTGGCCGGCGGATCGGCAAGTGTAGAAACGCGACAGATCGTCGCCCGTGAGGGTATTGAGGGACTTGTACGACACCTTGAGTGGCTTCAGGATCATGATATGCAAGTGGTGGCGTCACGAGTCGTCTCGTGGGAGGACGATCCCTGGGCGCGCGGCGGGTATGCGTACTTTGATCCCGCCTATGATCCTGCCTGGCGTCTTTGGCTTTCCAAGCCCCATGGCCGCATCGTATTTGCCGGTGAGCATACGAGTGTCCGGTGGCAAGGCTATATGAACGGCGCAGTCGAAAGCGGCCTGCGAGCGGCCAGGGAAGTGGACGTCTTGGTGACACGGTCGCGCCGGTGTGCTTGTCCAACCTCATAGCATTACTTTGTCCAAGCGCCCAACATCATAATAGGCAGCCCTTTGGCATCTTCTGAAAGCGGATCGTAGTTTGGTGCGATGATTGTTACGTTGACCTCTTCCTTCTCGCTCCGGTAAGATGCCGCGCCGATGACTACCTATAAACAGGCCGGTGTCGATATCGACGCGGGTGATGAATTCGTTGACCGGATCAAGCCATTGGTCCGCTCGACCTTTCGCCCGGAGGTTCTGACTGATTTGGGCGGATTCGGCGGATTATTCCGACTCGATGCCGCGAGCTATACCGACCCGGTCTTGGTCTCAGGGACCGATGGGGTCGGGACGAAGTTAAAAATCGCCTTCTTAATGGATCGGCATGAGACCGTCGGGATCGACCTCGTGGCGATGTGCGTCAACGATGTGGTAGTCAGTGGCGCGGAGCCGCTGTTCTTTTTGGATTATTTGGCGACCGGCAAATTGGCGGTTCCAAAAGCTGAAGCGATTGTAAAAGGAATCGCCGAGGGATGCCGCCAGGCGGGATGTGCGCTGATTGGTGGAGAAACGGCTGAAATGCCGTCGTTTTATCCCGATGGCGAATACGATCTCGCGGGATTTGCCGTGGGAGTCGTCGATCGGCCGAAGATTATCGATGGCAAAACGATACAGGCCGGCGATGTGCTGATTGGGGTCGCGTCGTCCGGATTGCACAGCAACGGCTATTCCCTCGCGCGGCGGGTGCTGTTGGATGATGGCAAACTGACGATTGAGAGTCGCCTGGTCGATCTGGAGCTTCCGCTTGGAGAAGTGCTGCTGACACCGACGCGCATCTACGCCAAGCAGATCCTTGCTTTAACAAGGGAATTGACCATTAAAGGAATCGCCCATGTGACAGGCGGCGGATTAACGGAAAATCTTCCGAGAATCTTTCCGCGGGAGACGCGTGCGCGGATTCAACGGCGAACCTGGCCCATCCCGCCGATCTTTACGGTGCTGCAGAACATGGGGCGGATTGAGCGTGACGAAATGTATCGTGTGTTTAACATGGGAATCGGACTGGTCGTGATCGTCGCGCAGCCCGATGCGAATGCGGTCATTACCAAGCTCGCTGCGCTAGGGGATCAGGCCTACGTCATTGGAGAGATGGCCGCCGGAGCGAGTGGCCATCCGCTGGTGGAATATGTTGGACCCGATGACCACGAGTAAGTTACGGCTTGGCGTTCTCGCATCTGGGCGCGGCTCAAATCTCCAAGCGGTCATCGACGCCATTGAGTCGGGGATCCTGCAGGCGCGTGTTGCGGCCGTCATCAGCAATAAAAAAGATGCGCAGGCGCTCGAGCGGGCGCGTACCCATGGTGTGACAGACGTGTTTCTCGATCCCGCAGCCTATGCGGCCAGGATTGATAAGCGAGAAGCGTATGATCGCGCTGTGCTGGACATCCTGAGAAAACATGAGGTCGATCTCGTGCTCCTTGCGGGGTACATGAAAATCGTCACACCCGTGTTAATCGACGCATACCGGAATCGCATGATGAATATTCATCCTTCGTTGCTCCCCTCTTTCCCCGGGCTTGACGCGCAGAAGCAGACGCTGGAGTGGGGCGCCAAGGTGGCGGGTTGCACGGTGCACTTTGTGACGGAAGGCGTCGATGAAGGTCCGATTATTCTCCAAGCTGCGGTCCCTGTCATGGAAGGCGATTCCCCGGAGACATTAGCGGCCCGTATCCTCCTAGAGGAACATGTGATTTACCCGCGGGCCGTTCAACTTTATGCGGACGGCCGTCTTCTCGTCGAAGGGCGGCGAGTTCGAATTGCCGACGGCCCTGCGGGTTGTGTATAATGCCGCCTGTTGAACGGGACCCATCTTCTTCCCGTGAATTCTTTCCTTCATTGTTAGTGTAGTGTGGGGGGCTAGCTCAGTTGGGAGAGCACAACGTTCGCAACGTTGGGGTCGGGGGTTCAATTCCCCTGCCCTCCACCAAAAAGGCGCCCTTTGAACCCCCGACCGGGGGCTTCGAAGGGGGTGAGCCCCCTTCGTGGGGAGCGTACGAGGGGGCTGGCCCCCTCCGTAAGAGCCGGTAAGGCACTTCAGCCGCTTCCGGCGAGGGAGGGCGGTTCAATTCCCCTGCCCTCCACCACAATCGTTGGCACCTGTCGGCGGGCATAACACGGATCCATACGTCCCGGTTGCTGAGAAGCGATAAGCGGACGAACCGTGTTCAAGGACCGGCTGGCACAGAATCTTCCCTCAATCATCTTTCTGAGAATTTGCCTGGCTGCCGGTATGTTGCTGCCTAGTAATCCCAGGAAGTCACTGATCCGCTCCTGAAGAACCGAGAGGAGCCGTTTCTCGTCCAGTGACACTGTTTGTTCCAATGCACTAAGGTCTTGCAGTTGCCGAAGAAGAGACTTTTTCCGCTCTTCTTCCGCTCGAAGCGTTTGGTAGATCGAGTCAGTTCCTTGCCCACGTGCAATGGCGTCCACCAAGTGCCTGAGGTAAAGCCATGTGATAAATTGCATCCCCCTATAGCGGCATGCTTTGTTCCGAACGGTCACAAAAACAACAGCGATATCAATGTGCCGGAGGCTGAGGCCCTTGTCGAGGCTCTTCTTTTGCTGTGTAAGTGTGGGGCATATGCAAACAAGACCATTGGGGTTATCTCGCTATTAGGTGAAAAACAAGCCCAATACATCTCAAACCTTCTCGCTGGTGCGCTCGATGAAAGAGAACGAGCGGCACGGCGTATCATCTGTGGCGATGCGTATGCCTTTCAGGGAGACGAGCACGATGTGATGTTTCTTTCAATGGTTATCGCTAGCAATGCTCCATATGCGTCGTTGGTAAAAGAAGATGCCAGACAAAGGTTTAACGTGGCCACAAGCCGAGGACGGGACCAAGTCTTTCTATTTCATTCAGTCCAGTTGGAAAACTTGCAGAACGAGAATTGCGTTCGGCACAAAATGCTGAAGTGGTATATGAATCCACCTATTGCCGCAATTGAGGCCAGCATAGAGACCCTTCATCAGCAGGCGGACAGCCCATTTGAGATCGAAGTAGGGGAGGCTGTTATAAAAAAAGACTATAAGGTAACACCACAGTACCGGCCCTTCCACCGCGACTACCAATATAGGATCGACTTACTGGTCCAAGGCCCCCAAGAAAGACTGGCCATCGAGTGCGATGGGGATCGATGGCATGGACCCGAACGATGGGAATATGACCAACGACGTGAGGGCGCAGCTCCGAAGAGCGGGCCTTCGGTTCTGGCGCCTCAGTGGAAGCGTCTTCTACAGAAATAAAGCAAAGGCGCTAGAATCGTTATGGCCAGTCCTTGTCGACAGCTGCGGATGACATTTTATGGTCACGGGAGGATCACGATGGAGCGGTGGGAATATTGCCTGAAGCATGGGGCAACGGGCGTTGACATGTTAACGAGAGGACAGGTCGAAAAGCCTTTTGAATGCTGCAGGAACAGATGGATGGGAATTAGTCGCAGTCGAACGACACGAAGAGGAGTCTCTTTTTATAATGAAACGCCCCGTGTCCAGCTAATGGAAAAGTGAGATTTGAGCTAGTAATGATAGTGATGAAAAACTCCGCACAAGCAATGTAATTTCGTGGAGAAAAAATGGCAGATGTGACACGCAAACGTACTGGTCAATTCTTGCACAAGTTGTTTGAGATTCTCATTGCAAATCCTGATGGCCTGCAGGCTGGTGAAGCCCTTGCCAAACTTCGCTCGGCGATAGAGTTAACTGACTACGAGAAGGGTACGTATGAGTCTGGTGGAACACGGTTCGAGAAGATAGTTCGATTTGCGACGGTGGATTGTGTGAAGGCTGGGTGGCTCCTAAAGCATAAGGGGCTCTGGACGGTGACTGATGCCGGTAGGGTCGCCTTCGGCAAATATAGAGACCCCGAAGCGTTTTACAAGGAAGCTATACGGCTTTATAAGGAATGGAGACGGAACAAGACTGTTACACAGCCTGAAACCTCTGAGTCGTCGTTGGAAGATGGTGTCCCGGATAAGGTTGCGAGCATCACATTTGAACATGCCGAAGAGCAGTCATGGAATGAAATTTGGCAGTATCTTGAAAAGATGCCCCCCTATGAGTTCCAGGATTTAGTGGCCGCCCTCCTGAAGGCAATGGGATATCACATCGCATGGATAGCACCACCGGGGAAGGATGGAGGAGTCGATATCCTAGCCCAAAATGACCCGCTTGGTGCCAAGCCCGCCTCGTATTAAGGTGCAGGTAAAACGGCTCACGACACAAAAAGTCACCGTCGATGGGTTGAGATCGTTGTTAGCTTTGTTGGGAGATGATGACATCGGGCTTTTTGTTTCGGTTGCCGGTTTTACGAAGGATGCTGAAGACCTCGCGAGAACCCAGGAGAAGCGGCGGGTGACGCTGGTTGATCTTGAACGCTTATTTGACCTGTGTGTCGAGCATTACTCTGAGTTAGATGAGGCTGCCCGTCGAACTCTTCCCTTGCAGCCAATATATTTCCTTGCCCCAACAACCTAGCGTAGGTTACTTCTTCGACGTTTCTGGTTGCGAATTTCATAGTCGTAAAAGCGCGCCGCCAGTTCAGTTCCCAATACTGAATCAGCTTCCATCTGCCGACGTGCCACACACAATCTTGAGCACCCATTGAAACGCTTCCGCTAAGTAGTCGCCTGTAGTTGTTGCACGGCGAATGCCCAGAGACGTGCGGTACAATCAGGGGATGGAGCCAGTTCGAGGAAAAGAAATACAAGCGGAAATCTTTGCACACATCTTGGACGACGCCATCCACATTCCAGGCACCAGGTTGCGTTTCGGCCTAGATCCCATGCTTGGGCTTATCCCTGTGGTAGGGGATGTCCTTACCGTTGTCTCCGGTTCGTTCATTCTCCTGACCGCTCGTCAATTAGGAGTTTCTCGACAGGATCTTGCCAGAATGATGTATTACCAACTGCTGAACGGAGTAATCGGGGCCATCCCGGTCTTCGGCGACCTCTATTCCTTTGGTTTTAAAAGCCACGCCAAAAGTTCTGCTGTCATTGTGAGTGCACTCAAGAAAAAGGAAGGAACTGCCTGTCAGATCACGGCTCCGTCGATCAGCTTACTGGATATCGGTCTAGTGTGTGGCATGACTGCACCGGTTGCCGTCTTGGCTGGATTTGTGGGCTGGTGGTTCTGGGAAAGAAGAAATTTCTCGCTGATCTCTGTTTTCTTTTGATCACGAGTGTGTAAGAGTACCCGTGGTGCTTCACTGCATCCGCGCCTCACTGTTTCGTATCGAGCATGAACCCGGTGTGATGATACCTTTTAGACGGTCAGCGACTGGGTCGCTCGCTGGGTTCTTCGCCTTTGTGTGGTTTAAGAGCGTCCTTTGCAGGCGGCGCTGTCTCAGGATTTACCGACATATTGGGATCTACATTCGGCGGAGGGACGGCTGAGCGCGAATCCGGAATAGCCGATGGACGTCGCTCTATCCCTGGATCCAATTTCGATGGGGGAATGGCGGGCGCGGATGATTGCGACGGGTTTTCAGGGGCAGTCGCCGGAGGCGGCCCCGTTCCTTTTTCCGGGGGCGGGACAGGAGGGATTACGTCTGCGGCCAAACCGATTGATGACTCCAACAATACGAAGAATAGCCCGGCAATGAGTCGCGCTAACATACATCGAGTTTAAACCGGGGATTTGAATGATTCAAGGCAAGAATACCTCTAAACCTGTAAGCAAAGAAGGGTCACGAGTCGGCCTTTTTCTATCCTGACCGAAAGGCCCGTGCCGCATCCTGAGGCTTCATCCCAGGCGGCAATCCAGCCTACCACTCAATATCGCCTTTGCTCTTATACCAATATTGATCTCCGCTCCTTTTCAGGGATCAATGCCCGCCGTGGTGCCATCGCTCAATCACAATGTCGTTGGCCATGGGCCTCAATCGTGAAAATATGCCTGGCTCGCGATAGGCAACCAGCGGGTTGAGGCATCCTTCTTCTGGCTGGATGAGGAGGCCGAAATGGAGAGTATGCTGGATTGCGAGCAATGAAGGTGGATTCAATTCTGGTCAAGACTTTTACAGAGGCGATTAATCATATTGTCTATGTCTGCATTATCTTTGGGATGCGCATTAAAACATTCACGCTCAATATACTGAGGATTTAACCTTGAAAGCGTGTCATTAATAAAGATTGCCTGATGGGTCAACAAGCCTCGTCGCACAACTTCGCGCGGCAAGGTATCCATGTGATACTGGCAGATGCCGGATAGAGTCGGGTGCTTGCGAAACAACTCTTCAAGCCGCCATTCATATTCCAGAAGTCTCGAAAAATCTTTTTCCGGACCAAATTCCCAGCTCATATCGCCAGTCACCCAAAGACGTTGATACCCTTCGTTCAGTGCCTGATTCACTGCATCAGTCAACATTGCCAGCATTCGATCAATATCGAAACTCCCTTTCTGAAGATGTCCTTTGTCTGACGACAGTACAAGGCTCCCTTTCATGACCTCCTGATGTACATCTACGCCGCCTGCGAAAAGATAGGAGCGCAGACCCGCCACCATCGGGGGGCTATTTAGATATAGGCATCGGTTGTTCTCCTTCAGGTTATGGCGGATCAAGGACACAAGCGCCGGCAGATACCTTGCGGGAGAGGCTTCATAAATCAGGCATTGGTGTCTTGGAATTTCTTGCATGGACCAAATCTTCAGAGGCTTTGTTAAGTGAAAATCGGCTTGAGACGTGTCCCTTTAGTCACTCGCAAAGAGCATATTACAATCTAACTGTCCCGTCCACAGCCAGGCTGGCGCAGCGGACGCGATCTATGTTTGCCCCACCCAGCATGACGCACCGTGATCATTCCTCTTCCAAAACTGCAATATTTCCTTGTGATGGATCGTCCTGGGTGTCGGTAGGTTGGGTATCGTCGCAACTCTTAATCAGCGGGCCGGTACAAGTCGGCTATAGCCTGCCATATATACGACACGCTGCTGTAAGCTGTTGTAAGCAATTGTAGGCTATTGGACAGGTGATCCTACTAACCTATTGGTCTTTCTTAGGCTTATCTTCTTTGAACGCTTTTCCACAATTCCCTCCGTTTCTCGCATGGCAACAAATGAGTCGACTACTACGAGGCCAAGGCATAATATTGCATTGGTATTCGTGCGGGTGAGATCGTCCCTTTGAGGGTAATGCTAGAAACCTGATGCTACGACGAAACGATCTCCCACCAGATTCTTTTAAGGAGCAGACTCAGGCGCAAGACCAACCGATTCGATCCCTGATTGTTATCGGTGCCTCCGCAGGTGGGCCAGCGGCTATTGGGAGTGTGTTAAAGGGGCTGTCGCGTGATGTCCCGGCGGCCATCGTTGTGATGCTGCACGTCCCTCATGACAGTGCCTTCGATATGGCGAAATGGTTTCAACGGTTTGGGCACATAGAAATTGTTGAAACCCGTCCCAAGGAGCGCCTCCGTGAGGGTATTGTGTTTGTCGCGCCCCCTGGACAATCTCTAAGAGTCCAAGAGGGCGAGCTGAGTCTTGAGGCATTGAACCCGAGAGTCTCGTCACGTGACACGATCAACCAGCTTTTTGAATCATCGGCACAGGCGTATGGCGACCGGGTCATCGGTGTCATATTAAGTGGTCTTTTAGCTGACGGGTCAAAAGGACTACGCGCTGTGCACGAAGGAGGCGGCTTGACGGTCATTCAAAATCCAGTGGACTCTCGATATCAAGGTATGACTAGTAACGCTCTTGCCAGTGTTCCCGAAGCGACCTTTCGTCTCAACGCGACAGATATCGGCTTGGCACTCGATCTCTTAGCTCGTCGGAACGCCGAACTTGAGACCGGATTGTCGAGTGCGGTACGGCATTTAAAGGAACGGATTGCGCTGCTTGTTCGCCTCCTCATGCAGTCAAGAGGGAACGAAGCGACTTACCGCTATCTTTCCATGGAGCTCAAGTCATTGCGTGAGGACCTGCGGTCCGTGGAAGACCTTCTTTCCGAATCACGTTAATTCAAACAACAAGCCTTCTCCTAGGAATAGCGTCAGCGGGAGTGGTGTTTGCTGGGCGGCGTCCTATATAGGACACGCTGCTGTAAGCTGTTGTAAGCAATTGTAGGCTATTGGACAGGTGATCCTACTAACCTATTGATTGTGCTACTGTTACGTAGTGCTTTTAAGCGGGGGCGTCCCTAGGCTGCCGCAGCAATGCCATTAATTTTGAACTGTAAGAAGGGCGCCAACGATTGGAAAAACCCCTGCCCTCCACCATCCCTCGCTAAATGTATCCCGCTTGCCTATTTTGAGACGAGCGAGAAATCCCTCCAGTTCATTTTTCCTTTGAACTCCCGATCGGCGGATTCGAAGCGGAATTCCCCATTCGTGGGGGCCACGACATTCGAGAGCTTTTTGACTGTATTGAAGTGAGTCGTAAATGATTATTTCTTGTCCTCCCCTTAAGATAGAAAGACGAGGGATAGGAGAGCGTTTAGCTGCCGTTCAATCATGACTTCTTGGTGCGGCTTCATGTGATAAATGTATCGTCCGAGCTTATGAAGTTCCTGTTTTAATGAGGTGGGAGTGAGCCGGCCTCAACTTCTACTTGAGGTTTGGATTGGCTGAGGCGAATCGGACAATCACTGCTTCGACACCAACGTCAACCCGTCTTGCGGCGGGTCTCCAGCCATGACCTTGCCGATCATGATGTATTGAAAATCACGCCGAGATGCTGACCAGCCGACCGTTCAAGGTAGAACGTTCCGCACAGGTCACCCATTCGTTATCAGTGCGATTCGTCGGTCGTCCAGAAGTTGATGGCGCCATCGGCCGGCGCATCGAACATATCCCGAGGGGTTCCGCGATTGCGATATCGCGGTCGTGGTAGAACTGGTGGATGCAGGCCCATTCGGTGGAAATGGGGACAGTGATCCAAGCGAGAGCATCATTCATAGCGGCTCCAGATTGTGGCGGAGATCGACCAGCGTTAACGCTGCTCGATCTGGAGGCGAAGGCTGTGCTCAGCAACTTTCGGCCTACTGCCAAGAAAGTCTGGGATCACCCTACTGTACCGAGGCGGGTATTCAATAAGCACCCTCGCGCTGCTCTTTTGCCAATCCAATCCTCACTGGTTCAGTGCGGTCCGACATCAAGATATGCAACCGAATGTACTGAGCTGGCGACGGGTGGGCCGAGTTTCCATCGCACAACATGGCACACCAAGGGCAATCATCTCTCTTCCCCACTAGGACAATATCACAGACAACCTAGGGCGGCGAAGGCGCTGCCGTGTTGCCATGTTGCTCAGTGCATCCTTTTGCCCTGCACTGCTCGCTCACTGATTTGAATCGATACTTGGAGATAGACGAGCACGTCCTTCGCTTGCTGTTTTGTCCTGCTTCCTTCCAACCGGGAACAGTGCAATGACAAGGCGTGAGCGCCGTAAAGACATCACAATGGACAGGTACAGCCAGCACTCTCCCTCGACATCGTCGGGATCTACTTCGGCACACGGTTTCATGGGCATCTAGAGGTATATTCCGTGTTGACGATCGTTCAACCCTATGGTTGAATATTGCTGTGGATCAATTAGACACAGCGCTTTCCGCTCTCTCTCATTCCTCAAGGCGGGCAATCATTAAGAGACTCTCGACTCAAGGACCTGCTCGAGTGACGGAAATTGCGGAACCTTTCAATATGTCTCTTAACGCCGTGTCAAAACACCTTAAAGTGCTTGAACAAGCCGGACTAATTCGCCGAAGGCGCCTTGGTCGGGACCATGTCATTGCTTTTGAACCGAACCCTTTGAAAGAAGTGGCCCGCTGGATTAACACGTATGAGAGATTTTGGAGAAAACACCTGGATAGGGTTGAAGAGTATTTTAGCGAGAGGAAGGCAAAACACGATGAATAACAAAATCAAAACGACTGACATTAAACTCCAGCGATCGATCGATGCTCAGCCGCAGGAAGTATTTGAAGCGTGGCTAGATCACAACAGTCCGGGTAGCCCTTGGTTTGGAGTTGCAAAGGCCATAGTCAATCCGCCTCAAGTGGACGGCCTTTTCTATAGCATATACAAAATGGAAAACAGAGAGATTGCGCACTACGGCCGGTTTGTCGTACTCGATAAACCCCGGATGATTCAACACACCTGGGTTTCTGAAGCAACTCAAGGATTGGAGTCTATAGTCACCATCACCTTAGAGCCAGATGGAGACAAAACAACAGTGAATGTCCATCATACGAATGTCCCCGATGATAGCGAAGGACGACGCCATCAACAGGCGTGGGGATTTGTTCTTGGCAAAATGTCTGTTCGTTTTAGTGAAAGCTCTGGGTTATAGCTTGCTTCTGTGCCCGAGACAATCGTGGAGATAAAGACCAAGCTGGCTATTGGAAAGATGAAGAGCCGATTGGAAGAGGCGAGCAGCCACGCCAATCGTATTGTCAAATTCCTGCCGTACGCTGACATACTAGCAGAGAGACTCTCGACGGATATCGAGCCGCGAGATTCTTGGAGGTGCGGAATCACGGACAGCTTAGCTAAATGGCGCAAATAAAGGTGAGCCAAGTGAAAGACTCCCAAACGAGAACGGAATCACCTTCTCAACTAATTGACAAGAGAATCGCTGAACTAGCCGACTGGCGTGGAAAAGTCCTGGCCAGGATGCGCAAGCTCATTAAGGAAGCAGATCCTGATGTAGTGGAAGAGTGGAAGTGGAAGGGGACTCCGGTGTGGGCCCATAACGGGCTGATTTGCACCGGCGAGTCGTACAAGAACATCGTGAAGCTGACGTTCGCCAAGGGCGCAGCTCTGAAGGATCGCGCCCATCTTTTCAACGCCAGTCTTGACGGAAACGTCCGCCGTGCAATTGACATTCATGAAGGCGACGGAATCGATGAAGCCGCCTTCAAGGACCTCATCCAAGCGGCAGTGGCTCTGAACACTTCAGGCGGCAGAAGGCAGTCTCGTCCTTAACAGATTTGCATACTCATTCCAACTGGAGCGTCCGCAAATGTCTAAAGAGGTATGAATCCAGACAATAACAACAAGCGAGTGTCAAGTGTGGCGACATAGAAAGTATTACTAGAGCACTACGTGGCCGGTCTAAGGCCGCGCGCCGAGGCGAATCTTAATTTTTCAGGACTTCTGCGTTATGGTGATCGGTGCCGGCCTTACTCCATGTTGGATGGAACTCTGTCTTGCCGTCAAGTTAGCCAGACAAGGTATTGAGACGCCACAGTCGATGACGAGCGGGTGCCATTCTTCCGTGACCGTGGCGACGCGCTCGCTTCTGTATCTGCCCTAGAAGTATTGAACGCCATCAATAGTTGCTGTAGTCTTTCCATCCCTGGCTCAAGACAGTTCAAAATATTTCGGCCCAGCGATCTTGCAAGCGCCATCGTTCGCACCTCCAGCAAATTTCTTGCGGTTCGGAGCGGATATCGGATGTTCAATGTTTTGATCATCACTATCCTTGGATTGGCAGCCGTTGTCGGAACCTGTACGCCCATACAGGCCGAAACTCTGACCGTTGGGGCACCCCCCACCTTAAAAGCGGCTTTCAGCGACATCCTGCCCTTGTTCGAGCAAGAGTATGGTGCGAAGGTTCACATCGACTACACGCCATCGAAAACACTGCTTCGGCAAATCGAGAAGGGATCGCCCATCGATGTATTTCTGTCGGCGGGGATCGAAGAAATCGCGTACCTCCACAAAAAAGGACTGACGCTCAATGGCGCCCCTCGCATCTTCGTGCAAACGTCCCTCGTCCTCCTGATATCGGCGGATTCCCCGACCACGATGTCCCTTGAGGATGCGTTGCATGATAGAACTATCCGCCTTGCCCTCGGAGATCCTAAGACCTCCTACTTGGGAGACCTCACGGTCCGGGCGCTCACAAAACTCGATCCGACGTATAAAAGCCGTTCCCACGTTCTCTATGCGTCACATACGGAGGACATCGTGAATCTGATTCGCACGGGGAAAGCCGATGTGGGCCTGGTCTATCGTGCAAATGTGATCAACAGCCGGGATGTGCGCATCAGCGATGACACCCCGATCGGAAGACGTATGCCCGTTGAGTTCGGGCAAGCAGTCGTGTGGACCTGTCGACCATCATTACGCTCTGTCGCAGATCAGTTTTCCGATTTCCTGATGACGCCTCGCGTACAAAAACTCTTGGCGAAATACGGATTTGACCCTTTGACTAGATGAGTAACCAACAACGCTTCGATCTAGATCGCCGTGATAACCGCATAGGGGACATTACGATTTAAATCCGCACCGTTCGACTAGTTGACGGATCGCGATTCCTAATTGAGCCGGACCTGCTCAAACACCATACGCTTGATGAGTGGAGTAGACACGGCCTCGAATGGAACGAGTGTTTCAACGTCTCCCCCCTCTGGTAAACGCCATTCTCAAACCTAAGGTAAGACGGTACCGGGCAAGACGCCAAACTTACAGAACATCCTCAGCATCATCGTACTTCAGCTTCGATATTGGACGGTAGAATGACTGATGGCTCGAAAAGCATCGCGTGAATGGCTGCCCGTGGCGATCCACGGGTCAAGGCGACGGCCGAAGATGTCGCCATGGTGGGACGGCGACCACATCATCATTTCAAAGCGATCACCTTAGCGCACGGTCGGTCAGCATACATCGGCGTGGTAAGATCCAGTATGGAAGGCTGGATCTCGAAAGATATGTTAGTCTGGCTCTCAGTCGGCTCCGGCATTGGCGTGCTGATTGGTGTGGTCGCCATTCCGCTTATCATCATTAATCTCCCGGCTGATTATTTAGTCGACACGCAGCGACAGAGTTGGCTGGCAAAACAGCCCGCCGTCATCCGTGTTCCGCTTCGCCTCCTGAAAAACCTCCTTGCGGTTGTCCTCATCATTTTGGGCATCGCGATGCTCGTACTCCCCGGCCAAGGTCTTCTCTCCATCCTGCTCGGCATCGCGCTCGCCGACTTTCCCGGCAGGCTGAAGCTCCAACGGTGGATTCTCCAACGTCCCAAAGTGATGGACAGCCTCAATTGGATCAGACAAAAATTTGACAGGCCGAGGCTTCAACCGCCACGGCACATGCAAAACGGCTAACGGACCCCAGAATGTCATGACGTACAGGTCCTGTGCTGTTCGTGACCTCCACATTGACGTCCCACAGGTTTCAAGGGTGCCTCTGCATGGACCTAGTGGACAATTTCATCGCGCAGATGCTGCGCCACCGCACAACACGCGTTCAAAGGTACGCGTACTCAAGCGGGGATTGAAGACCATGTTGGAAGACTTGGACAACCGTATCAAGTTTTGGAGAAATTAACGATGAGGTTGCCATTGATGGATAGCGGCTCCCTGTGGTTTTCATAGCAAGAGGCGGTACTTCGTCCTCTGTATCTTTCCATGCCTCGTGGTTATCATATCTGAACTCCACGCCGTTCTTTCCTGAGAAAGATTGCCCGACTGCACGGCCCATTATTCGCCTGAGTGTGTGCGTGTGCCAGCCGGCAAGCAATGCGACGAGATCTCGTAGGATCACTTCATGCTGGTCATGGTCTTCTTCGTCGGGTTGGGGTGGCCTATATTGAACCCGAAGTTGTTGGATGAGGCGCTCGATCAGGCGCTCCGCGGCCTGCGTCGGTGCGGATACTCTTCGGCCCATTCTTGGGCGACGTATCGATGATGCTCAATCCGGCAGCGAAGTTCGCCATCATAGGAGAACGTTAGATTCAGGTACACGTGCAGTCTCCGTGTTTATGATGGTCAGTCAAGCCACTATACCGAGGGCGATGAGCTGCAGCCAGACATGGGAAACGTTTGCACCGACACCCCTTCTCCACACCGCTGATAGCATCGCGCCCGCGCATGACAAATAATTGTGAGCAATGACGAAAAGCCGGGTATGCCGAACACCAAATCACCGTTTTCGCCGTGGACGAGATCGCACCGCTTTCAGACGCAGATCGACAAGGTCGAGTCGGTGACCACTCGGGTTTGTGACGATGAGCGGGCGTTTGAACAGTTCGATGCCGAAACCGAAGGGCTCAGCGCCGAGACGTTCGGACCGACGGACGAGCGTGGGGAAGCCTACAAGTATGCAGTGCTCGGTGATGCTGAGCACATGGTGAACCTTCCCGATCGGCACAGAGCCGGCAGCGCAAGACGTTTCCAAGAAGGCCATTCAGCAGTGCCGTCAAGTGCTGAAGAGCTGTGTGGCAGAGCTTGTACAGCCAGAAGCGGCCGAAACGGCGTTCCTGACAGGAGAAGATTCGGAAGAGACGCGGTCCAAAAGCTGACTTGATATTTGAAAAAGGACGGCGGTTTGGCCTGAGGCACGTTCGGCGATCACTCGGCCGTTAACACGGCGCTGTTCCCAGGCAGGACGGGCCGCTCAAAGCGCGCAACACTCATCGAAAGAGCGCGTTTTGAGCCAATCGCATCGCCACGTGCCACGCGTCGAGTTGCGCGGTGTCGATGGTTCCGGTCACCTGGTGCCCGGCCTGCCAAGGACCTGCACTCTGAGCTCACTGTGCTTGCCGTCCGCACGTAAACATCCATGGCTATGTGAAGCCGTTCATTTGGAACCTCCAGATGTATGACCGCGATCAGCAACGCGGCAAAGGCGTGATGCAGAAACCCTATGAGGCGGTGGATCGGGGCTCAGGAGCATGCTCTTCACGGTCGGGAAGTTTCTGATTGGCTTATATCTCGGCAAGACCGATGTCGGGTCCGCGTATGGACCGGCCGGCTCATCGTAATCTTGCTGTGCTGAGTATATTACTGAAGCCGGACCTTGCTCTTCGGGACGGAGTTTTCGTCCATCCATGCCAGTCGGTATGGCTCCGAATTCATAGGGGGCTGCCGAGACTATGGCGGCGGCGCGCACGACCGTGAATAGCTGATGAGACGAAGGAGCGAGGAAGCATGGCCCGTCTTTGGACCGCCGCAATCCATCCAGCCAACAGGGAGCCGGGCTCGGCTGATCGTATCTCCCGTGGGAGTAAGAGCATGAGGATGGCTCGAGACGACCATGGATCAAAAGAAGTGACATCAGGGAGGAGGTCATAGAGGAACCATCGGCTCGTTGACGGTTTAACCGAAGGAGGATTCGCTATGATTATCATGAGGAACACACACGTGATGTTGTCGATGAGTGTCGTAATTGGGGTACTGACCGGTATGGCGATGCCCCGTGATGGGTGGGCCCAAGGCTTAGATAAGGCTCGACAAGAACTGCAACAGCTCGGGAGCCAAGCCGCGGAACACGCCAAAAAGGCGGAGCAAGCGGCGCAAGAAGCGGAGCAACTGGCGAACACACTGAGTGGCAACGCAAAGAATGACGCCCAACAGGCAGCCCAAGATGCTCGGCAGAAGGCGACCCAGGCGAAGACAAAAGCTGACCTCATCCAGGGTCAAGCGTCCCAGAGTGGTGACGCGAATCCTGACGATGTGCGCCAGGCGGCGCAGGACGCGAAGCAAATGGGGGATGAGGCGCAGGGCCATGCCAACAGGGCGAGGGATGCCGCTGAATCGGTTACTGGCAGTCGGAGGAACACCAGCGATACAGATATGGCTCAGCCCCAGGATCCATCCGGATCAAGAGATATGGGAAGTTCGACCAATCCACAAAAGCGCCGCAGCCTCCCGAATGCGATGCCATCGGATGGCGACACCAGCAGCATGGGGCGATAGGCTCAGACTTTCACGCAACTCGCCGCTGGCCAGGTGTTGCAAAAATGAGAACAAGATAAGCCGGATTCTTGATCAAGAATCATTGTCGAGGGTGATTCACATGATGGTATTTGGTACAAGGCGCTCCGCCATTCGGGCGCCTCGACAACGGGAAGTCGTCCGCCTCAGTGAGAGACTGGTGTCCCAATCCACAATCCCAGCCGCCTTAACATCAGTTGACGCACCGCTGAAGGTCATGATTCGAACGTCTGAGAGGCTGGATGTCCACAACGTGGCACCGGTTCTCAAAACGGAATCCGTATCCGTAACGGGCCGCTCTCGTTAAGGCACAATGATGCGATCTTCCTGCGTCGCAGGATGCAAGGTGTCGGCTTTTTGTTTTCGGCGAGGCGCCGAATGTGATGCCTTGAAATCACCATGACGACCATCTGAACCCACTGGAGATTGGGAAGGGGCTGGGTCAATATTTGGCTTGTCCACGGCCCATAGCCATCTCTTACCATCACGACGAAGACAACCATCATAACAAGGTCAAGCTGCAGCCCCGATCAAATTCACGGCATTGGTTGAGTCTTGCAGGGCAAATAACAGGATACCGGTGATGTGGGCGCAATATGGATTTTATGTCGTTCTGCACCGAGCAATAAACATGAAGGGCCTGTACGCGACCCATAAAACTGCGTGATGCACCGCGACGCCTTTTTGTTAGTGCTTAGCAGGACATGCCAAACCACCATGCAAAGAAGCCGGGAGTCGGGCAGAGTATGAATGCCAGTGCTATATGAAGGCCAATGTTAAATTATCTCCTGTCCACCGACTTAGTCGCGAAACGCTCTTATTCAACCTCTGCCGGTAGGGTTTGCTTTAGTACTTCTCTTCGCCTCGGGATGCGCCCGATCTGATGGTCAACGACTTGGTAAGGCTGTCCCCCGTCCTCAACGCGAAGGCGTCTTTCGGATTTTAACGTACAACGTCCTTCATGGGTTTGAGGTGCGCGGG
The DNA here is from genome assembly GCF_965152615.1 of Nitrospira sp. Nam74. Classification (NCBI taxonomy): domain Bacteria; kingdom Pseudomonadati; phylum Nitrospirota; class Nitrospiria; order Nitrospirales; family Nitrospiraceae; genus Nitrospira; species Nitrospira sp. Nam74. The sequence continues at coordinate 2,344,403 of NZ_OZ224220.1, forward strand.
TGGTCGATTAGACCGAGTGGACCCACAGAGGCAGAGGAAGCACGATTCAAGGTTCAAGCTCAACAAATCGCTCTGGTTCAGCCGGACGTGATTCTCCTTCAGGAGGTCAACCCCTTGCCCCGACAAGCCCGGGCCTATGTCGCGGCCCTGAAGGAGCATGGCGTCGAGTACGCCGAGGTCCATCAGGAGGACGCATGCGGGGTCCGCCTCTTCGGGCTGGGAATTGTGACAGGACTGAACAACGGAGTCGCGGTATTGGCGAAAGCTCCGCTTCACCTACGCAAGGTGATGGGCCTGAAGCTGAGCGGGGGACCCGGCGGCTGTACTGATTTCGTTGGTTTCCAAGTGGGAGAACTGCGCTAGGCCGTCATCGCGGAGATTGTTAATCCCATCACCGACCACCGATTCCTCGCCGTGAGTCTCCACCTTCACTCCGGCATTGAACGGACAATGTATTTCCTCACGAAAGTGGCCGAGGCCGAGCAGGCGGGACAGCTGCGGTCTGCTGAATTGCGCGAGGTCGTGGCTGACTTAAAGCGAGACCAGGCGCGCCGTCTCCAGGAAATACGGCGGCTCGTGAACGTGTTGACCAGGCTTCTGACAACAGATGCGCGCTACCTTGGTGCCGTCGTAGGAGGAGATTTTAATTTCGAACCGAACTCGCCGGAGTATCAGGAATTGCGACAGACGGGCCTAAGGGATACCTATACGATTCCTGGGCAAAGCGTTGAGGAGTATAGCTACGATCCGGGACACAACCCTCTCGCCGCGCAGGAGGAAACAGGTGACTTACCGCGCTCGCTTCGCCACGCCCTGAGGCGTCTTCCAGAGTCGGAACAACAACAAATTATCACGAACTACCGGAAAGGTTTGGGGCAGGGCAGGCGCATCGATTATCTGTTTCACATGGGCAAGGCCCCAAACTCTCCGTATGGCTGTCTACGGCAAGAGCTGTTTGGGACGCCAACCGCCATCCTGGCTCACCCGGGATCGGACCACTATGGCGTGCTGAATACCTACATTCTTAACGCCGCGCCCACAATCTCGCGTGGATCTGAAGGTACGGACTCATGTCCGAAGAGCAGCAGTAGCCGTATCACTCGGCCCGAATATCATAATGGTGGTGACGGTGCACCTTCCGTGCACCCGTGAGACTGTCGTGACTCAGGCAAGGCTAATGCCACCTCGGCTGGTTGAATATTCCTGGTCCTCGCTGACATGGCTTGAAGAACCGGGCAATTCTTGCAGAATATTTAGTTCCCCATCCGTAATCAGAAATGAGGGAAGAGGAATCCGTGGAAGATAGACGCGTTCCCCGAGCGGCAACCCGACACAACACCATATCGAGGAAGAGTCTCTTTTTATCCTGGTGCGGGAGTCACCGATGCCTGAGTTTGCGCCAGCACTTCCTCTAGCAGTCGCTCCAGATATTGGTGCATCAAGCCGATCTGCGGTCCCAACATGTCGAGCATTTGCGCGCGAGCGCGGAAATCTTCCTCGTCATACTTTCCGCCGGCCCCGAATAAGATCTCAGTACGGTGAGCCTCCAATTTCGAGCCGGGCTCACCGAGTCGCCCGTCGCGGCGCCACCGGGCGATAATCGCGGTCGGCAAGGTCACGCGAGGGTCTTCCTCCAATGGGCGGTTCAAAACCGCCAGCCAGCCAGCGGGTATAACGCCGACGTTCGCGGGCCTTCCCAGATGTGCTGGAGCAGATTTCGCGGATGCTTAAAGTCCAGGTCCTTGTGCTGAATGAGCGCAGCAGAGCCTAATGCGGAGGAGAGGACGCCACCCACGACACCGACAATGCCCTCCGCGACTGATTCATTCGCGATCGCCACCGCACCCCCGACCAACCCGGCGACACCTGCCGTCACCACAGCAAGGATCGTGAGGATCCGGGCGTAATGTTCTTCCCGTTCCGCGATACGATCAGCCAGTTGGTCGGCCCGCTCCGCTTCGCAGACAATTTCCGACAACACGCTCTCGAGCTGGAGGAGGGCCAGCAACACGCGATTCGAGAATTCTTGCCGGAGGCGCTCCCGACCCCGTTCGAGCAGTTCTCGGTGTTCCAATGCCGGCTGCTCTGAAGCGGCGATGTCCTGAAGCAGAGGCAAGGCGTTAAGGGCATGGGCTGCGTAGATACTTTCCACCGTGAAACGGGTCCGGTGTGAGAGCTCTTCGACTTGTGGCGAAGTCGCCTCGTCGGCTTCTCCGGTTTCAGGCATGCGCAATGGGAGTCGATAATCCTGGACGGGATGGCAACGCCGCTCAAAGGTTGTGGAGTCGCGCCGTGATCCCCGCTGGCTCAGATCGGCACAACCTGCACATAAGATCAAGGCAATGAGACAGATCCGCCTACTCATGGGTGGGATCGGCCGGTGTAACACAACATTCCGCATGCCGGTACCACCTCTAACATTTACTTTGGGAGTTACTCGGCATAGGAGCGGATCTTTTCAGGAACGATGAATGCGACACGGTTGGTGCCGACGTCGGATGCACCTACACGGGACACTCTGCAGATATCGATGGGTATTGTATCATCGGACGCAAATGAGCCATGAAGCACTGCTGTATCATTCCGTCCCGGACAAGGCATCTTGATCTCGCTTCCCATCCGCGCCGCTTCGCCATTCTAATGTAGAAGCTGCAGGGAATGGGATGATTATGACAGCGCGGGAGCACATCGCCATGCCGACGTCCCCATACGCCGTCAGAAAGCCATGGGACCCAGTAGAGTCGTAATATTGGCCGACCACCTGGCAGGTCATTGATTGCCAAACGGCTCAGTCGCTATGGCGCCGAGCACATCAAACAAGGTAAAGCCATGTATCGTCAGCACAAAGCCATGGAGATGAGAATCCTTCTGCAAGAGGAAACTGCCCACAACATCCCCGGCAGTATTAAGCCCGCGAACAGGCATTTCTCGCTGTCAATGACTGGGCCGCGAGCGGGCTGAGCGGGTCCGCGCTGATCGGGCGTGAACAAGTACTAGCCCTTGTGTTTGTCTCTATAAGACACTCAAGGAGCCGTCTAACAACTCCAATGGCTCGCTTTTTGCGTATTTTCTGATGTCTCCTTTTCCATCACTGAAATTGTACAGCTACAATTCTCCAGGTCGGGCATTGTCCTGAATGATACGGGTGTGATCCTGACCAATAACCATGTCATCGAGGGCGCGACAAGCATCGCCGCCATGATCAATAAAGGGGGCAAGCTGGAAGCACGGATCGCAGGCAATGATCCCATGACAGATTTGGCGCTCCTCCGCGTCTGGCTACCGAAAGGGCACTACGCGCTCGCCGAAGTCAGTGACTCTGACCGCTTGGAGATCAGTCAACCAGTCCTGATCAGTGGACATCCGGCCTCGGCGCGACGTTGACGACCGGCGTGATCTCCGGATTCCTGCCGTCTACTGAACCGACGCGTCAGCCTGCAGAGAAGGCTGGTTTACGATGAGGCCAGATGGATGTTACCGTGAACGGCGAGCGTTGGAGACATTATCATCGCGATTAACGCGCACCTGGTGACGACAGCCGGAAGAGTTTGCCAAGGCGATCAAGGATCTTGAAGTGGGAGACCAGGCAACCTTGCGTTTCACGCGTGAAGACACCGTTCGTTGGACCGTGCTAGCCATAGAAGAACGCCCCCAAACGATGAGTCCTGGAACGGGTCGACAACCGGTGCAACGTGTTTGATGCCAGCCGCTCGCTAGGGAACAACATGCCAAACGCAGCACCTTGAGGCCGATAGATTTTTAAATGTTCTTGCCGATGAGCATCAGCGCTGGCGAAGCACAATCGCACGTCTGCTCACTCCGTCCAGAGCCCTGGCGGTTGCATCATGCCGCCGAGCGTCAGCTGTAGCAGCGTGCTGCGAAGCATTCCAGGTAACTAGGTCGACTGTTCTCGCATCGCGTTGTCGAGGCTGTATGGTCCGAACTCGCGGCCTCGCGTCGAAAGGAGAAGGTGATGCGCCTTAACCGATTCAGCATTCCAGTGGTCGTGGGATTCGGGTCGGGAGTTGCTATTTTGGTCTTCCTCAGCCTCCTCTCTTATTGGGAATTGCGTGAACACAGGAAACTGGATCGGGTTTACGAGACGCAACGAATTGCCGTGAGCATTCAGGACGTCCCGAGCTTGATGCGAGAAGCCGAGAACGGACAGCACGCTTACCTCCTTACGGGAGAGGAGCGTTTCCTTCAATCTTATAAGCAGGCTGCATCGCTGATTCCTGACAAGATTGAAACTTTGCAGGCAGTACCCCATGAGAGTCCATTACCAGTTGAATTGCGCAATCGCTTGAGAGTTCTCGTCCAGGGCAGACTTGCCCAATTGCACGAGTCCAGTCAACTGATGATGAAGAGCGAAGGCTCAAAACCGGCTCTTGACTTTGTGCATGGCGATCAGGGCGAACAGATGATGCAGGAGATTCAGACCATTGTGAGGTCGTTGGAGCAGAAAGCGCGAGAGGGACTACACCAACGATTGGATAACGAAAAGATTCAGGATACACAGTTGCGCTACATAGATTTGGGGGGAAGTTTGCTCGCATTCGGTCTTATTATCACGGCATTTCTCCTACTTCAGAAGCAAGTGAAGAAGCGGAAGCAAGTAGAGGCCGAACTCCGAGAGAGTGAACAACGATTTCAGCGAATTGCGAATGCCACCAGTGATGCCTTGTGGGATTGGGACATCATCATGGATTCTGTTTGGATGGGCCACGGGCATCGCAAGATATTCGGCTATTCGACTGAAGAACTTCATCAAGCCTCCTATAGGTGGTGGTTAGATCGTATCCATCCCGACGATCGAGGCAGAGTGATCGAAGGCATCAATGTTCGTCTCACCAACGGCTCAGTATCTTGGGACGGCGAATATCGCTATCTTCGGGCAAATGGGTCGTATGTGATGGTTGCGGATCGTGCCGAAATAGTGCGTGATCAGAACGGACGGCCGATCAGGATGTATGGAGGAATGGTTGACATTACCGAACGCAAGCGAGCTGAAGTGGTACTTCGGGAAATGAATGTTGCACTAGAGCAGCAGGTCAAAGAGCGGACAGCGGCATTACTGATGAACCAGCAACGATTGCGGTCCTTGGCATCGCAGTTGACCCTTGCTGAACAGAATGAACGAGACCGACTTGCCAGTGATCTTCATGATAATCTTGCTCAGACATTGGCCTTTTGCAAGATGAAAGCAGAAATGCTGCTACGGGATTTCACCCCACAGCGAGTGCGGGGGGTCGATGAGTGAGAGCGTTGGTGGAGGAAGCGCTTACTTATACAAGAACCGTCATGGCCGACCTTCGCCCAGTTCTGTGGGGGGATGAACAGGACTTACTAGAGGCGTGCAAATGGGTAATCGAGAAAGTCCAACGGCACGGTCTCACGGTTATGTTGCAAGACGATGGACAGCCAAAGCCACTGGACAAGGAGGTTCTCATTGCGACGTATCAATCGATACAAGAGTTGTTGACCAACGTGGTAAAACACGCGAGGACAACCCGCGCGACACTGGAGATTCTGCGGTCGGAGAGTTACGTCGAAGCAATAGTGACGGATGAAGGGATTGGGTTCGATCCCATGGCGCCCCGAACCGTTTCCCGGGAAAGTGGTTTTGGCCTCTTTAGCATTCGCGAACGTATACCTCTACTTGGCGGCTCCTTCGACACTATTTCGTCGCCGAGCAAGGGAACGGTAGCGACGATACGGGTTCCCCTCAAATGTTCAGCAAACACTGTTGAACCACGTGAAGTAGGGACGCCTGCCATATTTCCGAAAGGAACAAATGTCCCGCTATACCGAATTCTGTTGGCGGATGATCACCGCATCATGCGTGAAGGGTTACGCACAATGCTTGAGGGATATGAGGACTTTGCCGTGGTGGCGGAGGCGGCGGACGGCGGGTCCGCAGTGAAGCAAACGATACTGAGCCGTCCTGATGTTATTTTGATGGATGTCAATATGCCAATAGTGAATGGGGTTGACGCTACTCGACTGATTAAAGACAAATTCCCTGATGTTCTCATTATAGGACTATCGTTGTACGAAGATGACAAAACGATCGCGGCAATGCGTGATGCGGGTGCATCGGCGTGCTTCTCGAAAGCCGAATCAATGGAGAATGTGTATGCGGCAATACGTAATTTGCCACCCGCGCTTACTAGCCCGCGCGGCTAAATTGCACTTCCATGATTTGCCCTCACCGGGGCGCGCGATTAACAAAAGACCGTTGGGCCTATGGTCCGTTCGTACGCCTATGGTTCCATCACGGGCTGCTGCTGGCCGTGTCATGAGTTCTATGGAACGACCGCCAGACCTCGTACCGTCCATGATCGGGCGGACGCGGCTCCGAGATGTGGTGGATCGATCGAAGGCCGAGTGACTGGGCGCGAACGTTAGAATCGTGCAGGCAAAGGCCTGCCATGCCATGACATTTCATCGAAATGGTATATCGCTATGGGTCCTTTGGCTGGTGGCACTATGTAGTGCCGGCTGCCAAACCGGTCCGGCCACTTCTCATTTGATCTCGGCGCCTCTCGGGAGCGTCGAGGAACTCCCTGCGGCTGACCAAATCCGTCTCAGGGAGGAGCAGCAACGGGTGCAGCTGTACCTTGATGAGTTTCAAACGAAGTTTGCGGCGCGGCAAGCCGAGCGATTGGAGCGCCATAACCAACAAGCCGCGGCAAAGTACGCCCGGCTTTCCATCACAGGCAACCTGGACGCGCTCTTGAGAGAAGAGATCACAGCCTTACGACGCCAACTGAGCCAGACCCCCGCCTCAGCTGCGACTCAACAAGTCCTGGGACAGATCCAGGCACTTCAGTCTGGCATTGAAACGATTGCGTTCTGCACCTCTCCTCTCGTCTTTAGCGAATCGACGTTTGACCACGGACGAGAAGAACAGGACTTTGTGGTCGAACCATTATTTGTTGTCACGGTGTACGGGTGTCACATGGGAACGTCGGTTGGGCAAGTGCACTTGAGATTCCCCGCCTCGGAAGAAAGTGTGACGTTAACGGTGCAGCCGGGTCATTGGCGTGACGATAGCATCCAAGCGGTGCTTCCTCAGCAGTCAGGACGACTCGATGGACCCGCCCAGCTCGTCATTACGACAGCCGATGGCCAGCAGGCGCGCCCATTGGATGTCCAATTTCGCGCCACACGGGTGTGGTCCTTCCTCGACCCGGTGGCTCATCAGAATGTTCTCTTTGTCGATTGCGGCCGCAATAGCACCACGGATTCCTGTGAGGCCGCCGCCCTTAAAGGGCCGCCCCCCACCTTGTACGCCGCGGCCGTCGGAAAACACTTTACGTTCTGCTGTTCAAGCGTTTCCGGCATGGATCAATGGGCGGTTTCTTTGAAGAATGGGTGGACACTCATGTCTCTGTATCCGAATTCCGGAGACCTGACGTCCTCGACGGATGGACCTTCGGTGTGGTTTTCATTCGTGGCGGACGGCTATACCACCTGCAACTTTTTTAATCGGGACGGCCGGATCACGGACTATCAAGAGCTGCCCTCATCCAACGCGCAACTTCAAGGCGAAATCCACGTGGCATGGTGGGTGGATCACTCGTGTAGTGGCATTCAGTATGCCGCGAACATTGCCATCGTCGGACCTCAGGGCGTGCCCTATTGGTAGACGCCAACTCTGCTAGATCTCTGGCGCGTTGCCGACGAGGGAACAGGCGGGTCACAAGCGGTCCAGCAGCCAAGCGGAGAACTTCAGGATGGAAAACGATGGGATCATTAGTCATCGGGTTCTTGTTCCTGAGGCGATTGATAACCTGGGGTGGTGGACCCTTTTTCATCGGCATGTACTACATGCAAGCGCGTTCATTGTTAAAGGGGTTCTTTGCGCCGTCCGGATCATAGGAGCCATAGGCGGTTCCTTCCAAGGCATCTCGAGTCTACTTTCGGTAGGGCCCGCAGCTTATTTTACGATTGCACAGAATCCTATCTTGTCTTCAAAAGTGCCATTGCGTGATGCTGTCTTCCACTCGTCACGCCAGCGCAGAGATTTGTTATTGCAAAACCCATCAGAAGAAAGGGAATAGGAAATGGCAGCAGCGACATCTACCAGCACCAAAATTCAGCGAATCCAGCCCCTGACCAAACGCAAGGCCTGGAAGGCTCTCCAAGCCCACTACAAAAAGGTTCGGGACTTCCATCTGCGAAATCTCTTCGCGGACGACCCCAAGCGCGGTGAGCGGATGATGGCCGAGGCGGTGGGCCTCTTTCTAGACTACTCGAAGAACCGTATCACCGATGACACTGTTAACCTTCTCGCCGAACTTGCGGAGGAATCCGGTCTGCGAGCGCGGATGAACGCCATGTTTGCGGGTGAGAAAATCAACGTCACGGAAAACCGCGCGGTCCTGCACGTGGCCCTGCGCGCACCGCGCGGCGCATCGATCGTCGTCGACGACAAGAACGTGGTGCCTGACGTCCATGCCGTGCTCGATAAAATGGCTGACTTCTGCAACCGAGTCCGGAGCGGCGCGTGGAAAGGCCACACCGACAAGCGCATTCGCCACGTGATCAACATCGGCATCGGCGGCTCCGACCTCGGCCCCGTAATGGCCTATGAGGCACTCAAGCATTACAGCGAGCGTGACATGACATTCCGATTCGTGTCCAACATCGATGGCACGGATTTCGCGGAAGCGGTCCGCGACCTTGATCCCGGTGAAACGCTCTTCATCGTCTCGTCGAAAACCTTCACCACGCTGGAAACGATGACGAACGCGCACACGGCTCGCGCCTGGTCGGTCGCCGGATTCGGAGGCGACGACACGTCGGTGGCCAAACACTTTGTCGCCGTCTCGACGAACGTGGCGGAAGTGGAGAAGTTCGGCATCGACACGACCAATATGTTCGAGTTCTGGGACTGGGTCGGCGGGCGCTACTCCATGGACTCGGCGATCGGACTCTCGACGATGTTGGCCATCGGCCCGCAGCACTTTCGCGCCATGCTGGACGGGTTCCATCAGATGGATGAGCATTTTCGGACCGCGCCGTTCAAGAGCAATCTTCCGGTGCTCATGGGACTCCTGGGGATTTGGAACACCAACTTCTTTGATGCTCAGACGGTGGCGGTCTTGCCGTATGAGCAATACCTGAAGCGATTTCCGGCCTATCTCCAGCAATTGACGATGGAGAGCAATGGCAAACATGTCACGCTGAACGGGAGCGAGGTCACGTACGACACCGGCCCTATCTACTGGGGCGAGCCGGGAACCAACGGTCAGCATTCCTTCTATCAATTGATTCATCAGGGCACGAGGCTCATTCCCTGTGATTTTATTGCGTTTAGTCAGCCGCTGCATCAGCTTGGCCGACATCACGACATGCTATTGGCCAATGTGTTCGCCCAGGCCGAAGCGCTCGCCTTCGGGAAGACGCCTGAGCAGGTCAAGGCGGAGGGTACGCCGGACTGGCTTGTGCCACACCGAGTCTTCGAAGGCAACCGACCATCAAACATGATTCTCGCGGAGCGGCTTACGCCGGAAACACTCGGCAAGCTGGTGGCCCTTTACGAGCATGCTGTCTTCACACAGGGCGTCCTTTGGAACGTTGATTCGTTCGATCAGTGGGGCGTTGAGCTCGGAAAAATTCTGGCACAGCGGATCATTCCTGAACTCGAGAACGATGCCGAGCCTGTGCTCAGCCATGATAGTTCAACGAATAACTTGATCCGCCGCTACCGAAAGCTGAAGAGGGCACCATGACAACGTTCAGCGTTGACGAACAACAACAGCAAATGATGAAGACCCATCCCGGTGTCATTGCCGCCCTGGATCAAAGCGGCGGCAGCGCCCCCGCGCGTGACGTCTGTACGGAACGCCAATTTGCAGCACACCGTTCAGCTCATCAACCGATAGGTCATACACAAGACACTGGCCAAGATACGGCGGGTGCGTCGGATTGATGAGAGCGAGCGCGGCTGTGATCTTGAGATTGACCGTGGTATTGACGCCAGCACTGCGCCGTTGGTGGTAGAGGCGGGAGCCATGTATTTGTGGCTGGAACAGCGGTTTTCGGGGAGAGTGGAGAAGTAGCTGCGGTGATGGATCGGCTGCGGGTGAGACTCGAACAACCAGGAACGCAATCGCGACAAGTCGCGTAACACAAGGAGTCATTATGCAAATCGGCATGATAGGTCTTGGGCGAATGGGCGCAAATATGGTGCGGCGGCTTCTGCGGGGAGGTCAGCAGTGCGTGGTGTTTGATAGGTCTTCGAAAGTCGTCGAGGAGTTGGCCCGGGAGAAAGCCATGGGGGCATCCTCTCTTGCGGACTTGGTGAAGAAGCTCGAGAACCCTCGGGCCGTCTGGTTAATGGTCCCGGCTGCAGCCGTGGACACGATGATCGCTGATCTGCTGCCCCATCTTGAAGCGGAAGACATGCTGATCGACGGGGGAAACTCCTACTACGTGGACGATATTCGGCGTGCGAAGGAACTCGCGGTGAATCGCATCCACTATGTGGACGTCGGGACGAGCGGCGGTGTATGGGGCCTGGAGCGCGGCTACTGCATGATGATTGGCGGTCCGCAGCAAGTCGTCCAGCATCTCGACCCAATTTTCTCAACGCTCGCGCCGGGTGTGGGTGACGTGCCGCGCACACCGGGTCGTGAGAAGTTGGACGGCACCTCCGAACAGGGCTATCTCCACTGTGGTGCATCCGGCGCCGGCCATTTTGTGAAGATGGTCCACAACGGGATCGAGTACGGTCTTATGGCGGCCTATGCCGAGGGTTTGGGCATCTTGCGCAACGCCAACATCGGCAAGCAACAACATGAGATCGATGCCGAGACTACGCCACTGCGGAACCCAGAACATTATCAATATGATTTCAATTTGCGGGATATTGCCGAGGTCTGGCGACGAGGGAGCGTAATTGCGTCGTGGTTGTTGGACTTGACGGCAGCCAGCTTGGTGAAAGATCCCCATCTTTCCCAGTTTTCTGGCCGCGTGTCGGACTCGGGAGAGGGGCGCTGGACCGTGAAGGCAGCGGTCGACGAAGCTGTACCGATACCCGTGCTCTCTGCGGCCCTGTACCAGCGCTTCACATCCCGCGGTGAGGCGGAGTACGAAGATCGGCTCCTGTCGGCGCTTCGTTACGGGTTCGGCGGGCACTTGGAAGTAACTCGTAAATGACGGGTGAGGACAAGGAGATTGGCCATGAACGATTCACACTCCGACGCCCTGGTCTTCTTTGGAGCTACGGGCGACCTAGCCTACAAGAAAATTTTCCCAGCGCTGCAGCGCATGCTCAAACGCGGCCAGTTGAACGTGCCGATCATCGGTGTAGCCAGAGCTGGTTGGACCCTTGAACAGCTCAGGGCGCGAGCCTGGGAGAGTCTCGAACAACATGGCGGAGTTGATGCTGCGGCCTTCGAGAAGCTGAGTGGATTGTTGCGTTACGTGGACGGCGACTACAGAGAGCCCGCCACGTTTCAGGCGATCCGCAAAGCGCTCCAGGGAGCATCGCGGCCGACGCATTACCTAGCCATCCCGCCGGCCCTGTTTGGAATGGTTGTTGAGCAATTGGCAAAGTCGGGCTCGGCTCACGGAGCTCGCGTCGTCATCGAAAAGCCCTTCGGCACAGATCTGAGCTCAGCCAAAATGCTCAACGGGATCCTCTCGAAGAGTTTTGATGAAGCGGCGATCTTTCGCATCGACCACTACCTCGGGAAGCGGCCGGTGCACAACATGATCTTCTTCCGTTTTTCGAACACGTTTCTGGAGTCGTTTTGGAACCGCCACCTGGTGGAGAGCGTGCAGATGACCATGGCCGAAAGCTTCGGGATACAGGGACGAGGCGCCTTCTATGATGGCACAGGCACGATTCGCGACGTGGTCCAGAATCATCTGTTCCAGGTCCTGGCCTATTTGACCATGGAACCTCCGGTCAGAACGGACAGCGAATCCATTAGGGATGAAAAGGTGAAGATCCTCAAGGCGATTCCCTCGCTTGAGCCGGCGGACATCGTCCGCGGTCAATTTCGCGGCTATCGACAAGAGCCAGGCGTGGCCTCAGACTCGGACGTGGAAACGTTCGCCGCATTGCGGCTGCATGTCAATACATGGCGCTGGCAAGGCGTCCCCTTCTACATCCGTGCCGGGAAATGTCTACCAGTGACGTGCACCGAGATTATCGTGCGTTTGCGGCGGCCTCCGGCGCTGTTTCCCACGAGTTCCGCAACGCCGAACTATTTCCGTTTCAGAATCAGCCCCGAGGTAACCATCGCGTTCGGAACGACGGTCATGGACGCAGCTGAGAAGATGATCGGTCAAACAGTCGAAATGGTGGCGAGCCATTGGCCTGGAACCGATGACATGGACGCCTACGCACGGGTACTTGCAGATGCAATGGCCGGCGACACCACGCTGTTCGCTCGGGAAGACTATGTGGAGGAAGCGTGGCGGATCGTGGATCCTGTGCTGAAGGAGCACACCCCTGTCTATGAATATGAACCAAATTCATGGGGACCGCGCGAGCAGACCCAGCATGTGTCACCTCTCGGAGGCTGGCAGGACCCCGTCCTGGCAACGTAATGTAGATTAAAGAAGATTGCATGAGCATCGATGTCTCTCCCGATGCCGATGTAGTTGCCTAAGAGGCGGCCCGCGTCATTGCCGCGGAGTCCCGGGCAGCGATCGCTACACGTGGCGCGTTGCCCTGGCTGTTAGTGATGGCCACACGCCATGAATAATGTTGCGAGCACTGGCGGCATGAAGTGCTGTATCGTGATGTGACAGCTCGGCTTCGTACTGACTTTGGAGTCATCGGCAAGCTAGGCACATTTGACGACATCAGTTCAGCGAAAAGACCCGAGCATCTTCGAAGTGCCATGTTCAAGAGTTATAAAAACAGTCAGAGGTGGGGGAACTTAGCCGATCAAGGCAACCCCGCGGAATTCAAAACTGAGCAATGATACCAATGATTGGAAAGTCACTGCCCACCACCACAATCGTTGGCACCTGTCGGCGGGCATAACGCGGGTCCATACGTCCCGGTTGCTGAGAAGCGATAAGCGGACGAACCGTGTTCAAGAACCGGTTCACAGAATCTTTCCCTCGATCATCTTTCTCAGAATCTGCCTCGTTGCCGGCATATTGCGGTCAAATAACCCGCGTAAGTTATTTTTTCCTGAAGAATGGACAGGGGTCGTTTCTCGTCTAAGGAAAGCGCTTGTTCCGATGCACTAAGTCCCTGAAGTTGTCGAAGACAATTTTGTCGCTCTTCTTTCGTGCAAAGCGTTTGGTATGTACCGCACCCGGTTTTCTGGACAGTGTTCCTCTTAAATAGGGTGGTCCCATTTTCAATGATCGCGGTCTGAGCGTTCATTGGACCGATTTTGCCCCTATGGTGAGTATTGGGTCGACCGGCGATCCTGGATCCTGAGTCAACTGTGTGCGTCATTTTTCAGGTGGATCCCGCCATGAACTGGCTGCCTCGCATTAGGCGGCCTCTGGCTGCTGAGCATCCAAGCGTGCTTGTACTGGGGTACGGTGGCCCAGGCGCTCGATCAGCCACTGGTGGTTATACCGGTGGATGAATTCTCCGATGATCTGCCTGGCCTGCTCGAGGCTCTCAAACTGATGCAGGTAGAGACAGTGTTCTTTGAGCGTGCGCATAAACCGTTCGGCCACGCCATTGCATTGTGGCTCGCCAACAAAACTGGGGCAGATGGTCATCCCGAGCCAGTGGACTTCCTGGATCCAGGCCGCGGCGATATATTGCGGGCCCCAGTCACAGCGAATCTGCAGGCCGCGGGCAACCTCTTTGGCGAAGAGGCCAAACATCGTCTGCACCCCATCGCGCAGCGGTTGGAGGGCGGCCCAGCGATCGCCGCGCTTGGCCACATGCCAGCCGACCACCTCATCGGTATGGTGATCCACAGCGCCAAAGAACCAGCACCAGCCCTCCTGCTTGGTATAGAAGCGCGTGGCATCGGTCCCCCACATCACGTTGGGCCGATCTGTGATGATGCGGCCATCGTGCGCGGGATTGCCATTGGGCGGTCCAAGCCGGCGCGGGGCCAAGAGCTGATGCTGCCGCATCAGGCGCAAGACGCGCTTGCCGCCGACGCGGATGCCCGCGTGGCTTAGGCGGGCGCGCACCTTGCGATAGCCCTCCCCATGGAACGGACTTGTCGTCAGGACCTGCCGAATAGCGGTGACCAGCTTCTGATCACTGACCGGCGTTTTCGGTCCGCGCTTGCGTGTCGCGGCCGGGGTCGGCGCCGGCCGGTCAGCATAGACGGTCGACCGCGCCAAGCCATACACCCGGCAGATCAGGGCGAGGGGATATCGGCGACCGGTACTGGGACTGATGTGAGTCCTCATGGCCTGCGCTTCTTCAATTCCTCCCCGTACCCTTTTTTTTCGAGCAGATCTCCGGCGAGCTCCAGGCGCATCATCACTTCCCCTAACTTGGCGCGTGTCCGGATCAGCTCCCGGTCTTCCGGATCGGTGTGGCGTTTCAACCCCCGGGCCCCCGCTTCCAGGAATGCCCGTTTCCAGCTCTCGAGCTCATGGGCCGGGACTTCGGCTCTCTGGCGACCCGCTGTCTAGCGGTTCGCCCCGCAGGAGCCGAAGGACCAGTTCCGTCTTCCGTTGGGCACTCCACCGCTCAGGCGGCTCAGAGTCCTCGCGAAACGGTACTGGCTCTTTTGAAGATTTCGATCGATCCATTCCCAGCCTCCTTGGACAGTATTGTGATCCAAATGACTGTCCAAAGAAACAGGGTCCGGTTTAGGTACACCGAGTCAGTTCCTTGCCCACGCGCGATGGCGTCTACCAAGTGGCGGAAGCGCGACTCAACAAGAGACAGTCTCTCTCTATTACAGACTCTTGATTTGCGATGTGCGTTGCATCGCGACCACCACAGCGCGTGTTCGAGGTAGTCAGGCGCGTAACTGGCAAGCCGATTAGCTCGGGGCTTTCTTGCCCGTCATGGTGATGGCTCTGTGAGCTGGTGGTTAAGTAAACGGCTGGTTGCGAGGAAGGGGCGCGCTAAGGCGCGTTCCATTGTGGGATCGCCGAATGAAATTGCAGTTTTAATCGTCTGCCAGTAATGGCTCGTTTAAGCATGTGAGCGACGGACGGGGGCGTCCGTCGCTCACTGGAATGCCTTGCTACCCTGGACAGTTACTTCTATGAGAGACCTCGTTCACTCTAAAAGTGAAACGACAAGCCGCCGACGATATTATGCACAGAGTAATCGCCGCTCAATCCGCCAGCCGTGTTATCAAAGGTAAACGTCGCGCGGTTATACTTATACTCGCCGAATACCGCGATGTGCTCACTCATGAAATATCGTACGCCAGCCAGCCCATTGAAACCGGGCACCGCATTATCGGAGTCGCTACTTCGACCACCGAATCCATTCGTATGGGCAAAGAATACGCCGAGCCCGGCGCCGACATACGGTTGAAGCGGACAGAACACATCCCGATCTCCATAAGCATCCCTATGAGTCTCTGTCGTCGTCCGTCGGGACGGCTCATTCCGAGATGGGCCACATGCGAATTTTCCGCGAATGATCGCATTGAAAGCTAGGGTGGTCACTCGAAGAGAGGCTCCGGGTACAGTAATGCCAGCTGGACCGGTCGACGGTTTTATGTTTGGGCTTGTGTTGAACCCTTCTACCTCGAACCCCAGCCAATTCAGACGATCCGGCATAAAATACCCGATTTTCAAACCGTAAATGCCTGAATCGTTCAACGAAAAACCGCGGGTGGGGAAGCCGCCGGATGTCTGCGTGTTATTGAAGGAGCCTCCACCAAACGTGTAGCCTCCAAAGCCGCCGACATAGAATTCACCAGGACGATGGTGTTCTTCGGGTCGCCGCATAGCCGCGGCTTCGGCCTCCTTCTTGCGTTCTGCGTCAGTGGCTTGCGCCGCAGCGCGTTCAGCGGGTGTCGTCGCTTCCGTACCGGCTTGCGCCGGAGGGCGTTCAGCGGGCGTCGTCGGTTCCGTGCCGATTTGCGCCCGACCGATGTCGGGCAGGAAAGTGAGTGAGCATAAACCAGATAATACCAGGGTCCCCAACCGAAGGTATCTCCATCCACTTCGCCCGTTCAATGTCATTTCATTCCACCTTTCGTTGTAACCGTTTACTGTGATAACTGTTTACCGGTGATGTGACTGTAGCGCCTTGATTGGTGCGTGAGTATAGGCAGCTACATCGAATCGATGTCTCGTTAGAGGCTTTTTTGCGGTTCAGCCAAGTGCCTACATAAAGCGTCAGCGATAGTGTCGATTAGGTATCGGTCCATGATTCGTGATTATCGTTGCGGCTGACGTACCTGAGTACTAAGCCTGGAACATCTTCCTATGCCGGTGCGCCACCCCTAGTCATATTGTCCGCACCACGCCTTTGTTGGAGCAGGACCTTTCACCCGATCTGACGTTGCCAGGCAGCTTCGTCACCTCCTCCGCTTTAAGTGGTCCGGCCTGCAAGAGATGCGAAATGTGCTTATGAAGGAATGTGTCAAATAAGGAGGCGCATAATACAGCTTAGGTATCTGGAAGGCGTGTGCAAGTCAGTTGGAACGTCGGCGATTCATAAATCGCGCCTCTTTCGTCATCACTTGAAGGGCTCAACCTCTTTTCGGCAAACGCCATTGTTTCCAACATTCGTCGATCATGCCGCTTCGTGTTGCGATGACAATGGCATTCACCAGATCGTCGGTGTACAACTTTTTCTTGATGCGCTGAAAATGCATGGTGACGGTTCGCTCGGCGATGTTTTCTTCAGCGGCAATGCACTTGATCGATTCTCCCATGGCACGCCTCTCGATGATGGCGGTTTCACGCTGGCTGAGGACTGGGCGCGGACAGGCTTGCTTGAGGGCCCTGCAAAGATAGGGGAGAAGATGGCGAAAGGGCTCAATGCTACCCTGGCACGTCTCTTCCGACGCCATCCCAATGCCACAAAATATGTAGAGCCCGCGGCCGATCCATCCGCCCCCAAGACTGTGTTGTAAACCCGCTTTGATGATGCGTTCCCGGTGTTCTGGCGTGTACCGGTCCGCGTACCGGCGTGCGACATCAGACCAGACCTGAACCCGTTTTGTACGAAACCACTCTTGAAGTAGAGGACCCTTCGGCATCATGCCCTTGGAGAGGAACCAGCGTAGGAAGTCATTGGGAAAGTTGTCGTTGTAAATGAACCCGATTTTACGGCCGTGCACGTATCCCCATACGCAGAGCAGATGTTGATAGGGAAGGATTTCGTGGAGCCGCTGCGTCAGAGTTCGAAACTGCGTTGGGGTGCGACAATGCTTCGCGTAGGACTCGAACTGTTTCATAGGATCTCTTGTACGCGACATGCTTGGCTTCGTCATGCTAAATGACCCCTCCTAATTTAACAGATTGCGGCACCGTGCCACCTCATATACTGTCACCGAAAAGGGTGTTGGCACAGGAAGCGGAGACACCCCGCCTTTTCCACAGTAAGGAGCAATCCAGGGAGGAAATTATGTTTCCAGGTCAACATGAAGAACGGCTCTTCCGCTTGCTAGTCGATCGAGTCAAGGACTATGCAATTTTTATGATCGATTCCGAGGGCCGTGTCATAACGTGGAACCTGGGAGCGGAGTGCGTCAAGGGATATACGGCCGACCAGATCCTTGGGCAGTCATGGCGAGTCTTTTACCCCGAGGAGGCTAAGCGGAATCGGACACCGGAGCGGCTCTTAGAGAAGGCTAGAAGTGAGGGGCGCGCCCAGGAGGAGGGCTGGCGCGTGCGAAAGGATGGTTCTCGGTTCTGGGCGGATGTGGTTATCACGGCCATTCGTAACGACGATCATGAATTGATCGGGTTCGCGAAGGTCACACGGGACTTGACTGAGCGCCGGGCGTCAGAGTTAGCGGTGCAAAAGCTTAATGAGACACTGGAAGATCACGTCAAGCAGCGGACGAAGGAGCTGCAGGCGCTCGCTGCCGAAGTCAGTCGGACCGAAATACGGGAGCGCCGCCAGCTCGCCACGGCTCTCCATGACAATCTCGGCCAGGTTCTCGCATTAGCCAATATGAACATCTCGATGCTTCAAAAGAACGGAAGCTCAACACGGCTGAGCCAAGTAAAATACTTGCTTGATGAGGCGTTGACATACACGAGAACACTGGTCTCCGACCTTCGCCCGCCCCTGTTAGGCAACGCCGACGACCTTTTGGCAGCCATCCAGTGGGTAGTGAAGAAAGTAGAGCGACTAGGGCTGCGGGCAGACATTCAGGACGATGGGGAACCGAAACCGGTCACGGAGGAAGTGCTTACCGTCGCTTATCAGTCCATTCAGGAGTTACTTATCAATGCCCTTAAACATAGCCAAATGACACACGCCACGGTAAGCCTAAGACGCACAGGCGGGTACCTTGAGGCGGTGGTTCAGGACCACGGCGTGGGTTTCGATGTCTTGGCGGCTCGCAGTCCCTCTAATAAAGGTGCCTTCGGCCTATTCAATATGCGAGAGCGGCTCTCCTTGGTCGGCGGCGACTTGAAGCTCACGTCGATTGCTAATCAGGGTACGTGTGCGAAGGTCGTTCTACCGTTGAAAACTGTCGCTTCCTCTATGAACGAGCCCCAAACGATATCGGGGGTCAGAGTACGCATAGACGATCAGTACCCGCGAGGTGGACGAGCGATTCGCGTCTTACTCGCGGACGATCACGCCCTCATGCAGGAAGGTCTGCGACATCCAGGTGGTCGGTGAGGCGGGCGACGGCTAAATGGCTGTAGAGATGACTCGCCATTGTACGCCCGATGTAGTGGTCACGGAT
The DNA here is from genome assembly GCF_965152615.1 of Nitrospira sp. Nam74. Lineage (NCBI taxonomy): Bacteria > Pseudomonadati > Nitrospirota > Nitrospiria > Nitrospirales > Nitrospiraceae > Nitrospira > Nitrospira sp. Nam74. The sequence continues at coordinate 2,363,206 of NZ_OZ224220.1, forward strand.
GTACACATGCCAAAGATCAATGGCGTGGAAGCGACACGACAGATTGCCGCTGAATTTTCAGACACCGCCGTTATAGCCCCCTCTATGCACGAGGACCGAAATATGGATCGCGTGATGCGCCAGGCAAGACCTGACCTGCTTGACGAAAGGCGTAGCCCGACCCTCGTGGCTGATGAGATTCGATTGTGCGAGGCGATTTTGAATAGCGTCACTTCTTAGACGGCCGAAGCAGTCACACCTCCGTCTGCCCTCCGCCACAGTCGTTGGTACCTGTCGGCGGGCATAGGACGAGCCATACGTCCCGGTGGCTGAGAAGCGATAAGCGGACGAACCGTGTTCAAGGACTGGCTCGCACAGAATCTTCCCCTGAATCATTCTTCTCAGAAGCTGACCGTCTCCTGAATATTAGATCGAAGTAATCCCGGTACGTCAGCCATCCCCTTAACAACTACATGGTCCCGCTTCAAGCCATAGAGCCATCTAGCGGCGATAGTAATGGCGAGACCCATCCCAACCATACCGATGTGGATAGGTGCGATACGGTGAGAAAAAGCGTGGCGGATAATAGACGGGCTCGAATAGTTGGGGGGCCAAATCCCAGGCCGTATCGATACGGGTTGGAGGGAAAGCTGGGTGTCAACAATGGGTCAGCATACAGTGAAGGGTAATAACCGGTTCTCCCATAGAACCCTACACCGGCCGATGTGCCTGCACAGCCCGCTGCCAGGATTAAAAGGGCAACGATCGCAAAGCCGTAATTGCATTCCTCACACTTCATGCTACCCCACGACAGGAATTGCGAGTAGTGGTAGATGTACGGAGCATTATCCGATTGGACAACAGAAAAGCAGTATGCCTGCTGCAAATGGTACGTAGGAATTGAGCCGATATCTAATTAGCATTACAGCCTATATTGCAAACTAAGTACCGTTGGTAGGGTCCTTGGGCCCAGAGGACTTATCTAACGACGAGTTATGGCAAACGACATCGAGGCGAATTACAAAAAACAAAAAAGCGCCTACTTTTGGCTGCCGTTTTTGATCGTCACGCTCGTGGGGCTCGCGGCAATCACGGCGGCAATTGCGCTTGATGTGGTGAAGAGTGCGCTCCTCCGAACCACGGGGGAAAGTTTGGCACTGGCCGCGGCAGAGGTGGCCGAAAAGCTCGACCGAGTCCTATTCGAACGGTATGGCGATGTTCAAATGGTCTCGAGAACGCTCAGTGGTCAGACTACGGGGTACGCCGTACGAGACCCCGTGGCGTATCTCAACGAACTTCGTCAAGCGTATCCCCTATACCGGTGGTTAGGTATGACCGATCGGGTAGGCCGGGTCACGACAGCGACCAATGAAATGAGCGTGGGACAGGATTTCAGCCGAAAGCATTGGTTTCAGGGAGCACGCGACCAGGGTCGCGTTTCTATGAGCGATGTCGAGCCCTTTGAAGCCAGCGACGGTGGCATGGATGTCTTGGTCTTCGCTGCTCCCCGTTACAATGCGACCGGCGAGTTTGATGGTGTGGTGATGGCAGTCGTGACGATGCAGGGGCTAGAGGATCTGGTCACACGAACGATCCAGTTATTTAAGATTCGGCAAGGGCTGTTGGGTACGGTGCAATACCAATTTCTTAACGCACGGGGAAACGCCGTGGTGGACTCTGATTTGGAACATAAGGGGTTTGTGAATTTGAAGCAACTTGGCGTTCCGTCGGCGTTCCTCAGTGAGTCAGGACATCCTGGTTTTGTAGAGGAGGATCATTCTCGTGACCATACTCGAGTCGTCACGGGCTATGCCCACACCCGAGGAATTCGTGATTTCAAGGGACCTGATTGGACGGTGCTCTTGCGGACAAAGCAAAGTGAATTCCTTGGCCCCCTTCAAGCTCTAATTGCTCGCCTGGCGTTGGGCGCGGCAGCTATTGGCCTGCCATTAGTCGCGCTGCTCCTATGGATGCAGAAGCGTTTACGGCAAGAGTGGGGCGAGGCGCAAGCCGAAAAGCGACGCGCTGTCGCGGCCGAAGAGCATGTAAGCTCCATCGTTCAAGCCAGTAACGATGCGATTCTCTCCATTGACAACCAAGGCGGTATTGTTTTTTGGAATAGGGGCGCGGAACGGATGTTCGGTTATTCTGCCGATCAGATGATGGGCGAATCCATCACGCGGATCTTGCCGGAACGATTCCGGCAGCCTCTTCTCGACATGATCGAAGGTGCACGAACCGCCGGGGTTGGGGCAAACGGCGGTCATGTCCTCGAACTCGTCGGGGTCAGAAAGGACGGAGTGGAATTTCCTTCGGAATTAAGCCTCGGTTTATGGACAACCGAGGCCGGTCAATGTTTCACGGCCATTCTTCGCGATATTAGCGAGCGCAAGTATGTTGAAGCGGCTCTGAGGGACAGTGAAGCTCGCTATTCGCTTGTCATGCGCGGGTCATACGACGGCATTTGGGACTGGAATGTTGAAAAGAATCAGCTGTATTTGTCAGAGCGCTGGAAATCGCTGCTTGGCTTTCAGGACGATGAGATCCAATCCACGTTGGATGTCGTCTACCGTCTGGTACATCCGGAGGACCTGGCTTACGTGAAAGAGGCCTTGCGCCGCCATCTTGAAGAGCACACGCCGTATGAAGTCGAATGCCGGTTGCAATGTCGGAATGGCGAATACCGGTGGTTTCAGTCCAGAGGTCAAGCCGTATGGAATGCCGATGGTCAACCGATTCGGATGGCAGGATCGATTAGTGATGTCACTAAGCGGAAATGGACAGAGGACGCGTTGCAACGGACATGTGAAGAACTTGAGGGGCGAATCGTACAGCGTACGGCTGAGCTTGCCGCTGCCAATAGCCAGTTACAGGACGAGATTGCCGAACGGCGCGAGGCCGAATCGGCGCTTCATCGAGCGAATGAGACCCTTGAGGAGCGGGTCAAAGAACGGACTCAAACGCTTGTGCTGTACCAGGAACAGCTGCGCTCGCTCGCGTGGGAGCTGAGGCGGACTGAGGAGCGCGAGCGACGGCGATTGGCAACGGAACTTCACGATAATCTTGCCCAAATGTTGGCCTTCTGCAACCTCAAGCTCGGGAGGCTCCACAAAGACGGTACTGTCAAACCTCCGCAGGCTCTTGAAGACGTTAAGGCACATTTGGACGAGGCGCTCACCTACACCAGACAATTGATGTCTGACTTGCGTCCAGTCACGCTAGGCGATGGCGATGACCTCGCGTCTGCCGTTCAATGGGTCATCGCGAAGGTCGAGCGGCATGGGTTGACGGTCAGGGTTCGGGATGACGGAAAGCCCAAGCCTGTGGACGAAGAGGTCCTCCGGATAACTTACCAATCCCTGCATGAATTACTGTTCAATGTGCTAAAGCACGCACAGACTCGGCACGTGGCGGTGCGGCTACGGCGGTATGGACAGAAGCTTTGTATGGTTGTGAGGGATCGAGGCGTGGGTTTCGCCACTGCATCAGAGCGCCGGCCCAGTCAACAGGGTGGGTTCGGCCTCTTTAATATGCGCGAACAGATAGACCAACTCGGGGGAGACCTTACAATCATCTCCGTGCCACAAAAGGGCACGCTCGCGAGGATTATGCTTCCGCTACACGTTTCTGAGCCGGTTGATAGCGCACCTCCCACCAGCTTCACCCAAACGCCCTATGCCGAGCAGTCCTCCAGTGAGCCGCCAAGTCGACAGCCGGGTGGTCAGAAAATACGCGTCTTACTCGTCGATGATCACCGTATGCTGCGGGAAGGCCTGCGTAGTATCATCGATGAACAAATCGATCTGCAAGTAGTTGCGGAGGCCTCCAATGGTCAAATGGCGATTGAGGCCGCACGCTCGTGTGATCCCAATGTGGTGGTAATGGACGTAAACATGCCGACGATGAATGGGGTAGAAGCGACACGTCTCATCCGTGCCTTGCACCCAAATGTAGCCATCATTGGGCTTTCCGTCCTGCAAGATCAAAAGATGGCGGAGCTGATGGCCGAATCCGGAGCATCCGCCTATTTGTCAAAAGCAGACGCCTTTGAGACCTTGTCCGCTACGATTCGTAGTTTGGTTGGAAGACACCAGCCGGTGTAAGAAGGCTCTCGTTTTGCCTGTCCTTGATTACCTGCCAAATCAGCATGCTATCCGCGCGACAGATTTGCCGTTCTGTTCCGTAACATCGAACCAGCAAGATGGAACGATGCTCTCATTGAGGTCCTGAACGCCTATCCATTCCGAATCATCGAAGCAAGTACGGAATCAGCGCAAAAGGGTAGCGGGAGTTACAACGAGGAGTGGCCTCATGACCGTTGGCGGGACCCCACCGCGCCGTAGCCGGTGAGAAAGTCTTCTCTGCCAGTGTCTGTTTCAAGAGTTTGCAGAGCGAAGTCGTATGCAGCCGAGCCTGTCACTGATGGCTGTACTATTCTTTCTGGCCGCTATCTTTCTATTCGTCTCTTTTTAAGAGGGATTGTCCGCTTGGAGCATGTCTTTAATGCGTTGCGTGACGTTGCGGATTCTGCCGGAAAGCTCCTCACCTTGCTGGGCGAGTTCCTGCGCTTGCAAGTCAGGTAATGGCACATTCGCAGGGGCGGTGCGCCGAATCCATTTCGACCGGCGAATCGCTCGAATCACCACGGCATAGAGTCGGCCAGGGTCCACAGGTTTTTGAAGGACAGCGCAAGCGCCCTGATTCAATGCATCCTGCTCTAATGCCGTGGTTCCATATCCGGTGATTAAGACAACCGGCGTGCCGCGGCAGGCCGCTCCGCATTCTTTCAGCAAATCCACGCCGTTTAAACCGGACATGCGAAAGTCGCTAATGATGGCGTCAAACCGGGCACGCTCAAGAAGGCATAAGCCATATTCAGCCGTCAGGGCGGTTTCCGTTCTGATGTCCGGATGCTCATTGTGGAGGGCTTCCGAAATGACTTTCAAGAAGACGGCATCATCGTCGATGACGAGGATGCTATAGGATATCTGTTTGACTGCTCCGGTTCCGTAGATCTCGGCTTCGGCGATGCGACGAATAGTTGGGTGCAGCTGTTCCATTGCATCTTGCTTCAGGATATAGGCCGATGCGCCAGCGCGGATCATCGCGTCCGCATAACACGACGAGGATAAGCCAATCACCGCTACCTCTGGGCAGACCAGTTTTAGGCGCTGTGTCGCTTCGATGCCGTTCATCTTCGGCATCTGCACATCCATGAGGACAATATCAGGATAGAGGCGACGGGCCAACTGCACTGCCATCTCACCGTCAGCGGCTTCTCCGATGACCGTGAGCTCAGGATCTTCCTCCACGATTCGGCGGAACTCGGTACGCAGTCCGCTATGATCATCGGCCAGCAATATGTGGGTAGGAGGCATACTCATGGTCGGGAATTATGCCACAGCCCTTGCGCACATGGGCGAACTCTTTTGGCGAGCACGGCCAGGGCTATTGGCTGACGAGTACGTAAGCAGCCGATGTAGGAATATTTTTATCAACGAAGTACAGCCTGTGCTTCATGAATATAAGTAAGCGCCATAATCGAGAGATTAGCCCATACGAACACCAACAGCGCTGTTCATCGAAGTATCATCGACCGTCGCAATGTTGTGGGTCGAGTGTCAAAATAGACCCGGCCCGCCAACTCCAAGGCGCGCAATGAATTGATCTAATGCCAATCGTTCTCGCGGCTTGACGTCTAGGAATTTCACGCCAAAATATTGGTCCTTAATCGTCCACCCGACAATCGCGGCATCGATCTTCACAGGTTCCGTTCTCGGTGAAACCGCAAGTTGTAGCGTCAGGGAGGCGCCGAGTGGGGGCGTCGTGTCGCTTTGGATCTTACATCCCCCTGTTGAGACGTCATACAGGGTTCCGGTGCCCTTTGCTTTACCTGAAAAAGTCACCTGGAGTTGACTGAGAGACGTGTGAGTGATGCGGGCATGGTTTCGTCGCTCCATGGAGATCCTCCCAAGAACAAGAACGAAAAATTCCCATAAGGCCGTGCTTATAAATCGAGCATTGCTATGTGCCTTTCTATATAACTTTGGGACAGTCGCATGGTAGGGCCGGACGCTGGGTCAAATAGCACTGCCTACAGTACGTACACAGAGATATGGAGGAGGGGCAGACCTCGGTGCAGCTGATGGCGGACAAGTAACTCAGCGCCTCTGACTATGATTCAGAACTAAAAATATTGCGCGATCCCACCCTGTACCGGGGAAGTGGGTTGTGCTGACAGGAGCCTCTATGGCACGAGGCCACTGTGTGCCGTCGAAATGCTGCTGCGCCGGATGTGCAGGCCTTCGATGGCGACGGCCGTCGGCACATCACTCGGGTCGAAGGCAAATGAACCGACGGCACAGCAAAACATCGTCAGTGGGGTGCGCCAGCGACTTGAGTCGCTGATGCATCGGCAATGGGACCCTAACGAAGTCGACCCATAGCGCCGGACAATTTCAAGTGAACGGGTCAGGTGAACCGCACGGAGTCATTCGGTTTACGGGAGCAGTCTCCTCCATTACCTGGACCAGCCTTACCAAAGAATTCTGGAACGGGTTCACGGTAGGAACCTATGGTCTGGCTTCGCCCCCGTCGCCCGTCTCTGGTGTACCTGAACCATCAACGGTGCTCTTACTTGGGACGGCCCTGTTCAGCTTGGCCGCGTGGCGTCGGAAATCCTAAGCTGCCTGTTGTATTATTGTTATTGTCCGTCGATTTTCAGTCTGGCCCACAGCGCTTTTAACTCAACAAACGGGGGCCTGTATCTCGTAAAGATACAGGCCCGCTTTGTTGTAACCTACAGGTTCGGCTGTTAACCCTTCGATAATAGAACAGGGCGATTTTCAACCCGGCAAAGAAGGTCTGCATCGCGTGCCACCCATGGTCTACGACAGCAGGTCAGGCCTCTCGTTTCCGTCGGGTCAACCCGGTTTGATTGATGTCATCTTCCTCCTCGATTGATTGGTACTCCTGTCACTGCGGCCCACAGGTTCAATGGCTTCCGGTCGAAATCCAGGTCTGAATGCATGTCGTCTCGCTCATCAGGCAGTTCGCCTTGTATGAGGCCTAACCGGTGCCCACAAAATCCAGATTTTCCAGAACGTGGTAGTGCGCGCCTAAGACAAAATGGCTGCTGGCATTCCTATTACGCGCCGCGTCGTACTCTAATTGGACATCATTTCACAATACATGGTCTTGCCTGGATCGACCTCGGCTTGAGCCGTTTTTCTTGAGGTGCGTGGAGGTCTCCCGCACTCTGTTCTGCCATGAGACGTCGACCTGCATCCAGCTTTGAGGCGCTGTCGCGGCACTACTAAATAAAATTGGGCACGCTCAAAGCGCTACGTCATTAGCATTTCGGGGTTCAGTCTCAGTGTCGCTGCTGTCTCATGAGATACTACGCGACTGTCTCAGTGTGACAGTTCCTTTGTGGGCAGACTATGCAATCTGTTGGTTTTTATAGCAATGTACATTCTCGTGAGATGGGCACGACCTATGAATAAGACACCCTCATACATCATTAGGAGGGGCTCAGATGTCTAACCAAAGTAGTATGCAAATGGAAAAGCAGACCCATGCGGCGGCGCCCGACTTGCACACGGTTGTCGCCTCCCGTAGAAGCCCGGGGATTGTGATTTTGAATGGGCTTGGAGAAGTCGTGCATGTGAATGACGCGGCATGGGAAATGTTGTCACACATCCGCCAACACTCGACGGTGTCGAAAAATGGACTGGTGCCGGAGGTTATGATCAGCCTTTGTCACGACCTGGAATCGAAAGTGGCGGGACAGCTTTCCATCTCATCGCGCGCGCGGCTTGAAGCCACGCATCTCATGACAACCCCGGAGGGGGGTGTGCTGCTTCGGGCGTTGGCGCTCGAAGGAGCGAAGGATCTGCCAACCGAGTCACGGCGATTTCTGATCATGCTGGAGCAGGTCGCCGAGCGAGAACCGGTGAATGTGGCCGATCAAGAGCGATTCGGTTTGACCCCTCGAGAACGACAAGTGATCCAGGCTCTGACCCAGGGTTATACCAATAAAGAGATTGGGAACGAGCTGGGGATCACTGAGCCCACAGTCAAGGCCCATATTAAGCACATCATGGAAAAAATGAAGTGCAGTACTCGGACCGCCATCGTGTCGCGATTAGCCGGTTCACTGGTCTGCGGATCCGCGTAGATCCAGTGACTAAAGCCATGATCCCAGCCATGATGCTGTGGAACTTGCGCGACGGAATATTAACCGAGGGCCGTAGACATGAAGATGACCGAGACAGAATCAGCGCTTAGGGGGGAGCAACTCGCGATGACCCGATACATTCCATGGCTTCTCCAAACCCTTTTGCTCTTGAACGTATTACCGTATCTCTCCTTGGATGGAATCGGGCAGATGGCCCACAGCAAGGATGGCGCGATTTTCGCGGCATTGCTCGTCCTGTTTCTCATTGCCGCAAAGGTTCAGAATCCGTCTATGCTGACCGTCCTTGTGCTCGCTGACACGGTTACTGTGAGTTATCTGTTCATGTCGTTGACGCCTGGGGAAGCGTTTTTGCCGTATCCCTATTTTGTGATTCTCATGATTGCCGTGTTAGGGCAGAATATTCGGCATATGGCGGGGTCAGTGGCGTTGCTATGTTCTGGTTATCTCGGGGTCGTCTATCACCAACACTTACTGAGTCAGCAATATCTCCTGCTTCTACCGGTCATGGTGACGATGGCGGCTTTGGTCACCGGACATGTCTTTCGCTCGGAGCTTCTGGCTACCCACGCCACGCGCATTCAACGGCATATTGCCGTCGATACGTTAACAGGACTTCCAAATAGAACCGCATTCCTCGATTGTGTATGGGACTCCATTCATGTAGCACGGCGTTTCAGCGAGGATCTATTTGCGGTCCTTTTCATCGATCTTGATGGCTTTAAAGCGGTGAACGATCAGCATGGTCATCGAGCCGGCGATGAATTACTCCGCGGTATGGCCGACCGGCTCAAGCCAGTGTTGCGCAAAGGCGATGTGATGGCGCGATACGGAGGAGATGAATTTTGTGTATTGCTGACGCGGGTCAGTTCAAAAACCGAGGCGCTCCGCATAGGGGAGCGGATTTTGGAGAAGGTGAAAGCGCCTGTGGTCATCGGAAGTGGACGCGCGGTAACTGTCGGGGCAAGCATTGGGATTGCCTTAAGCTCGAACATCCACGCTCGGCCCGAGGATTTAATTCGTGACGCCGATGCGGCCATGTACCGGGTCAAACAACGCGGGAAAAATGGCATTGGCTTCAGTAACCAACTCGGCGATTTCGCCTCATTCGCGTCGCCGGCATCTGCACAGCCTGCACAGACCTAACTTCCTCTTCTGCCTAGGTTTGCTTCGCGATCCCTCAATGGCCACCAGAATCAACTCCAGTTATTTTATATCCGTGCGCTCCCGCCCATTCCACTCGCGTGCTATACATACTGTACGCGCTTGTTATACACCATGCGGCGGTGTTGATAAGTTGCTGCGAAGTCCAGTCGCTCGCATGTGTTCGGGAATAGGCTCTGAATGGCCGAGCGTCTTCTCATTATTGACGATAGCCCCAATACCATAGCCCTGTTGAGGGCCACGTTCAAGGCTGCAGGGTATCAGGTACACGGAGTCATGGATGGTGTGTATGGAATAAAGGAGGCTTTGGCATGTTTCCCGGGCTTGATTATCCTGGATATCTGTTTCCCGACAGGAGGGGGACTTCTTCTCCTGCAACGGTTTAAGAACAATCTCCGCACAAAAGCCATTCCAGTTCTTAGTATCACGTCCTTAGAGGACGAAGAAGTGGAGAAGCAGGCCTTTGAATGCGGCGCGGCTGGTTATCTCCTCAAGCTTATTGAACTTGAAGAGGTGGTCCAAGAAGTAAACAGGCTATTGGCATTACCACTGCCGCCTATGAAAAGCTGACCATACAGCGACCCCGCGTGCTGAGATGAAACGACTTCGATGTCGACTATCCTAGTAGCCTGAAGTTCAGTCGGACTCTCTTGACGAGGCGGTCGTACCGGCCGGTTTGCGCCTTCGTCGCATCCGAGACATACAGCGATTTGAACCGACCTGCATGATCGACTTGCCACGGATCCATATAGGCTTTTTTCTCGGTCCATCGCTCTTCCTAAGTTAGGACCTGTTTCACACTGCTGAGCCGCCTCAAGGTACCCGTTGCTGAACTGCTGCAATATCGACCAAAATTCTCCCTTCAATGCGCTCTCTAGTCAGGTTCCGCCGCATCGTTCCTATGGCGAAATCAATTATGGCCGCGAGGCCGAGGAAGTTTTCTGAGTCTGCATACTAGCTTAATGAATATAGGTGATCACGCCGCAGGAAGAATTGACAGTCGGCTTATGGCTGTGGCGCACACAGCAATGAACAGCACAACCAATGTCAATGAATTTCCTAAGTACATATTGGAGGCCCAACCTATAAAAGACGCAAGTTAACCTGACAACGATGTGGAGGCACACTTCCAGTGCAGGATAAGCACACTTATTTGCAAGTACTTATTCTGTGGCACGGCCCATGCTTTTACCGTCGATGAGGATGCGCATCATCGTCCATATCACATAAGGAGGTCCATCATGCTCACATCGTTTCTACGGGGAAGCCTGCTGGCTGGAGGGTTAGTCCTCTCCGCGATGGCAGGCGTGGCTTCCGCAGACACCTTTACCGTGAACCCGGGAGCCATCGGCGTCACCGGCCCTACCGTGCAGGCAGCCTTTGCGGACTTTAGCTACGTGGCGTTGGTCAATCAAACGGCAACTAATGGCACGGGTACCTTCAATGAACAGGGCGCAGGATTCTTTAGTTCCTACCGCTTCCCAAACTTGTCCGACGTAGTGCCCAACTCGGGGATTAACACCAATTACAAACTGTATGCTGTCTTTACGGGGGACGGGACAGTCGCGCCTACACCAGCCTTACCAGGCGGCATCACGGCCACGTTTAACCACTTCAATCTCAGCCTGTTCGTGGATCCCAACATGAATAGCAGCATTGTCGCGTCTCCCGTCGGTACGGTGGGAGGAACGGTTAGCATCGCAGGAGGCGCTGACGATATCCTTGTCGGCCAGTCGGCCGGATTAATCGCTGGAGAGGCTCATGCATTTGCCGGATTGGCCAATGGAGACTTCGATGTCCAGGTTCGATTGAATCCAGTCGGTGGATTTCTAAGCGGACCATTCGTGTTGAACTTGACCATCGCAGATTTTAACGGGGTCAATACCACATTGACGGGCTTTAGCCTCAATAATTTCACGTCTGGTCGCATCGATGGGTCTGGTAATCTCAGCCTCACCGCAGTGCCGGAACCTTCCGCACTCCTATTATTAGGGTCTGGACTAGCGGCGTTGGGATGGTTCAATCGGAAACCGCGCAGTTAATACGGTTGCTAGATCAACTCCTTCTTCTGATACATCAGAGGGAGGAGTTGATTCTATCGGCATGGTCGGCGCCATTAAAACAACCTTTAGCCCTCGCCGCGATGACAGACAGGCGTGACGCCCTATCGCCTGCCTCGCGCACTCCTGGGAGGTTCACGCACAATGCATCATAAGGTCTGGTGCATTATGCCGGTGAGCCGGCCTCCTGCAGCACCTTCATGGCCCGGCACGGATTGTCTAAGAAAAGTATTTGTCGCAGAGCCTGCATCGAAGTTTTCGAGAGGACATCATGAAATAGTGAGCATCTCCTTGTACCATTGCGCCGGTTGCTGAGACATTGGTACGGGGGACCAAGCAAGCGGTGAACGTGCGTATGGCAATCGAAGGCAAGATCTCTAGGTGCTGTTTGATCGAGACAGGCGGGCGCAAGACCGGCTTAGGCTGGACTCTTAATAGTTCATCCAAAGGTTCTTACCCCATTGTTTCTTAAGCGGCTGTAGCGGCTGAGTGGCGGCGGTATGGAACGGGAATCAATTGGACGGAGCGCTGTAGTTCCCTGAAACGGTCGGATTGGAAACCTGGAGGAGGCGGAAGCAGTTCCGGCCATCTTGTTTGGCTTGATACAACGCTCGATCGGCTGCCTCCGTCAAGCTCGATGCACTGACGTTCGGGTCAGGCTGGCAGGATGCCACGCCAAGGCTTATGGTGATGCCGATGCCTAAGCTTTCTACTTTGGTCCGAAGCGCGTCGGCGACCCGTTCCGCGCCGTCGCTTGGGGTGCCGGGAAGTGTGATCACAAATTCGTCTCCGCCATAACGGCACAACAGATCTCCCGGGCGGTTGAGCGTTTTCTTGACGATTTGGACCACTTGTTTCAGACAATCGTCGCCTGCCAGATGACCGTAGGTGTCATTGTACGCCTTGAAGAAATCGATATCGAAAAAGATTAATGAAACAGGATGCACTTCACGAACCGCTCGGCGCCATTCTTGTTCGAAAAACTCATCAAAGCGCCGGCGATTCGCAATCCCCGTCAATCCGTCCTGACTGGAAAGCTCGCGAAATCGCTCATTTGCCTCCTCTAATTGTCGCATGACCTGTAGCAGTTCCTGCTCGCGGCCTTTGCGGCGGTTGACTTCTTGTGTGAGGCGCAGTACGGAGCGTACTCGAGCGAGCAGTTCAACCTTGATCAGCGGCTTCCGAATATAGTCGATTGCGCCTTCCGCAAAAGCCAATTGAAGATCGACGGGGTCACTTTGGGCCGTGACGATAATGACCGGGATATCGCGGAGCCGATCGATGGATTTGATGCGCCGGCAAACCTGAATGCCGTTGACTGCGGGCATCAGGATATCCAGGAGAATGAGGTCGACCTTTGCCGTCTGAGATGGGTCCTTGAGTCCGAGAATTTGGTAGGCGGTCTCTGCCGAATCGGCAATCAGAATATCGCGATACCCGCCGCTTTCCAGCATAACCTTGAGCAATTGCGTATCATCTCGAGAATCGTCAACTACCAGAATTGCCATGTTCCCTCAGTAAGTGCCTAATAATTAAAGGATCATGTAAGAAGATAGCAGTGAGGGTGATTTCGGTCAAATGGCGCGAGTCGGATATCAGCAGGAATCCGATGCTACTGCAGCTTGGCCTTGACGAGGTCGCTCAAATGTTTGCCGTCGACGGCTTGGCCGATAAGCTTGGCCACGAGCACTTTCATCACGACGCCCATATCCTTCAGTCCCTTGGCGCCGGTTTCCTGGATCGTCACATCGACAATGCGGCGGATCTCCTCTGAAGATAATGCTTGAGGTAGGTAATGCTGGATGATGTCGATCTCTTTCAGCTCTTTGCTCGCCAGGTCGGTTCGATTGGCTTTTTGATATTGCTCAACGGATTCACGTCGTTGCTTAATCAGCATCGTCATCACTCGGCTCATGTCTGCATCATCGAGTTCTTTTTTCAGTTCCAGTTCCTTGTTAAGGATAGCCGCTTTCATCATACGGATGACGTCCATACGGAGCTGATCCTTATCCCTCATCGCGCGCTTGAGATCTTCTGAGAGGCGATCGTGCAGAGACATGATTCCTTCTGAGAATGACGACTATTGTGCCTAGTCGAGCATAGTCGCTAGCCTGTCATGAGTCAAGAAGTAAGTCCTGCACATAGCAGCAGTAGTCTTTCGCATCAGTCTGCAGTAAGATGCGCCAGTGTTGCGGTAGACACTCTGGTCCATGGTCTATTCTCCAGGATGGAGGGCACGATGCAAGCGCGTACAAGGTACAGAGTCGTGTGCGGATGCCTAGTAGGAGCTCTTTCGCTGTTGGGGTGTGCGGAGAAGCCGAAGGCGCCGCCTCAACCGCCTTCTTCGCAAGTGAAGTCGGATTCGGATCGATTCTTTGACAAGATGAAACAAGACGAGCGCGAGCAGGGGAAAGGAATGGCGCCGGCACATTGAGCGCCGTTCTGGGAAGAAGGGCAGTTGCGTCGCGAAGTCCGCTGCAGTAGCCTATATCATGGCATTGAGTGGAGAACCGGAGAAACGGAGGTGCTATATGAACCGTGACACCGGACAAAAGCTCGGGCTTCGATCGATTGGAGTCGTAGGTCTAAGCATGTGCGCACTCACGACATTCGCTCTGCCCCATCGAGCGGACAGCAGAGACCTGTTGCCCCCAAAAGAGCAGAAAGACACGGCATTTGACGAGACTAAAGGGCAGTCCTTCGATGATCAGAAGCGAGGAGTGCCCCAATCCATTTTTATCTCCATTCACATGGCCAAAGGCTATGAAGTGGAGTGGGACAGTTTTGGCCGGCAGGGCTGGTACACGCAAGATCCCCGCATTAAACCGATCGATCCTGGAACCACTGTCTTTGCTCCCAATACACCGGCTATCTACGTCGTCTTTGAAGTGGCGCCATTGGAGGATCCCGCGCAGTTCGGCGCCCAGTGGTTTTTAGAGGATGAGCACGGCCTGATCGTCTCCGACACGCCTGTAGGCCGGGATGTGTTGGAAGTGCCCGGTCACAGTCGATGGGGCTTTCTCGAATTGAAAAGCCCGCCGAATGGGTGGCCAAAAGGAAATTATCAGGTGAAGCTATTCATCACTCCCTTAGGACAACAGCCGTTTCACGCGGCGAACCATGTGGGAATGATGCGGTTCAAAATTGCCGATCAACCAGGTGTGGCGGGGGCCACCGGGCTGCAGTAGTTTACACCGTTTCGCACTCTAAGCCGTTAACCCATTATGCCGATTTACGAGTATGTCGCTGAGAAATGTGATAGACAGCCTGTCTGCTCACGTAGAAAAGAGTATTTTCAACACATAGCCGAACTTCCCCTCACGACATGCCGAGAGTGTGGAGCCGCGGTACGAAGGATCATGTCGACGTTCGCGGCACGGTCGGGCGAAGTCGGCCTGTCCGCCCCGGATCCGACCCCCCTGAATATCACCGGCCTTCGGCCACCGAAAGAGATGCCGTCGGCTAGCGAAGGCGGGTGTAGCGGCCAGCATGATCATTAGACACCGTCCTTGCACCATAGAAACATCGAGGAAATATGACTGAGACCGATCCGGAAAAGTTAGCGCTGCTCTACGAACGTTTTAAGGATGTGTGTCTCGTTGAAAAGGAAGTCTGGCGAGAGATCTTTATGCCGCGGGACGCGGGCAAGGGGCTTGTCCTTACGCGTGTGCAGGATCGGTATGAAGTGTTGATTGATGATGCTGCCGTGGAGGCGGCCTTAGAAGCCAATATTCCGCTGGGCGAGAAGTCTTTAGCGGCCGCGATTCACGAGTATCGGGCTCATATCAGTTTCGTGAAGAAGGCGTAGCGAAACCACTTCGCAATCTCAGACGACCTTTCACTGCTTCTTTGCCAAGGTGTGCTCGATGTCGCTTACGATTTCATCAGATGTCGGTTTGGTCCGATGATGATAGCGAGCGACGACGGTCCCGTTCGAGTCAACGAGGTACTTCTGAAAGTTCCATTCCACCTCTCCCGGGAAGGGGCTCTCCTCCGTTAGGTAGCGATAAAGCGGATGTTTATCGACGCCCTTGACGCTGATCTTGCTGAACAAGGGGAAGGTCAGGCTGTACTTCGTGAAGCAGAATCCTTTGATCTCTTCATTCGTGCCCGGTTCTTGCTGTCCAAAATTGTTGGCAGGAAACGCCAAAATTTCAAGACCCTTCGATCGATAGCGATCATACATCGCTTGTAAATCGGCATACTGCGGCGTGTTGCCGCAGAAACTGGCGGTATTGACCAGTAACAACGTTTTGCCTCGAAACTGGCTCAGTGTGACAGGCCTGCCATCGATGTCGTTCATCGTGAAGTCGTAGATACTGTGTGATTGCGGCGGCATCTGTGCTCCCTGCGTGTGAACCTTCCCGTCCACGGCTTCGGCTGCTATCGGAGTCATGAAGTAGCCGGGCGAACACCCGGCTACAATTCCCGACGCAAGCAAGAACCTCTGAGATGGTCGGCGTCTCATCATGAACGCAACTGTTGCAGAGCTGCAACCCGTTCTTCGATAGAGGGATGCGAAGCGAACATACTCATCATTCCACCCGTCTTGCCGCTGATTTTAAAGGTCACCAATGGATCCTGGGTAGTGTACTCAGGCTGAGCGCGTGTCACCCAGCGTTCAATGCCGCGAAGCGCGGAAATCATGGCGTCCTTCCCGTACACGCGGGCAGAAAACGCATCGGCGCCAAATTCCCGACGTCGTGAGAACCACATGATGGGAATCATGGCCAGAATGCCGAGGACGATCTGAATGACGAAGGATAAGACCATGCCTAGCATTGCCTGATCCCGTTCCGCAAAGAGCCGCCGTACCCACATGGAGATAAAGTACACGAACGTGTTCATCAAGCCGGCAAGAACGGTCGTGGTAAACATATCGCCGTTATAGACATGGCCCATCTCGTGAGCCAAGACGGCTTTGACCTCTTGCTCGTTCAAGTTATTCAGCAAGCCAGTTGAGACAGCCACCATCGAATTGTTCTTACTGGGTCCAGTGGCGAATGCATTCGGGTCTGGCGCCTCGTACACCCAAACTTCCGGCATTTGAATACGCAGGCGTTGGGCAATCTCTTGGACGCTGCCATAAATAACATGCTCGGCCTGCGTGCGAGGCTGCGTAATTTGGCGACAGTCCAACATGGCGCGGGCCATTTGCTTCGAGAATGCCAAGCTGATGAATGCGCCGCCAAACCCTATGACCAATGCCCAAAGGAGGTCCTGTTGATGGACCGCTCCCTGAAGGTCAATCCCAAAGGCGGGGAGAATGACGCTCACCAACAGGTTGAACGTAATAGAGAGCGTGATGAAGATCAGAACATTGGCAATCAGCAACAAGCCGATCCCTTTTAGCGATTTAAACATCGATAAGCTCCTTTTCGTGCGATACAGCGGTCGTTCGGGCCGTCTGTATTATACAACCGACCCAGCAAGAAAATCATCCAGAAGGCAGATGCTTCATTTTGTGACCAAATCACAGATAACCTCTCTCTGAGGGTTGTCAAGAACTCATGTCGTGGATTTCATTGACCGTGACGAGCCCATTTGATAGAAGATTCTATGCGAAGGCAATTGGGATTGGCTCTTGCCGGCCTCATGGCTGGACTGGCATTTCCACCACAGTTTCGGCCGGCGAGTCTTTCGATACCTCTGCTCCCGTGGTTGTTTCATTAGATAGCGTTACTGCTTTTCAAGAGCCATCGAGATAAGGGCATGGAAGGGCTCTTGGACGTGCGCTAGAGGACCCCATCACGATCTCTCATATGCGGCTCACAGACATCCTGAAGAAGGTGTCCCGATCATTTTACCTGACGCTGGCGGTGATGCCGCGTACAGTGAGGGCCCAGATCGGGCTCGCGTATCTGTTCGCCCGAGCAGCGGATACTATAGCGGATACCGACCTCATCGAGCGGAGTCAGCGGCTGGCCTTACTCAAAAACTTTAAGGCTCAGTTCATCACCGATCGCGTCGACTGGAAGATTATCCATTCCATCCAATCAGCGTTAGTGCCCCATCAGGCCACCTTCGGGGAGCGTGCGCTCATGCAACGTCTAGAAGAATGCTTCACGTTGCTTAATACGTTCATCCCGGAGGATCGCACTCGGATTCGAACGCTGATGTGTACGTTAATCAATGGCATGGAAATGGATCTGACTGTCTTTCCCGGAGATTCCGTGAAGGATTTGACCGCCCTGCACACCATGGAGGAATTAGACCGCTATACCTATTACGTCGCGGGTTGTGTCGGAGAGTTTTGGACCGACATGGTCGCCGGACATGTGCGGTCGCTGGGGACCTGGAATGTTGCCGATATGGCGACGGTCGGGGTGCGGTTTGGTAAGGGACTGCAATTGACCAACATTTTGAAAGACGTGGCGCGCGACCTGCAGCGAGGACGGTGCTATATTCCTGAGATGTTGTTGCAAGAGGCGGGACTCACGCCGTCCGACTTATTGAAACAAGACAACAGCGATCGTCTCAAGCCTGTTCTTTTGAGGCTCATAGGAGTGGCTCGCGAGCATCTCGATCAGGGCTGGATGTATACCATGGCGATCCCGAGACGAGAATTGCGTCTGCGCCTGGCGTGCATGTGGCCGATTCTGTTTGCCGGACAAACGTTACGGCGTGTGGCCGAATCGGCCGTACTCTTGGATCCATCCGTCAATGTGAAAATGCCGAAAGGCCAGGTGTACCGAATCATGGCCCTCACGACGCTTACCGGCGGGTGCGGGTATGTGGGAAGCGCTTATTGGGGACGACTACGGAAGACCTTCGGATAGATTCGGTTCGTTCAAGGCCAAGGCGGCACGCTCTCCAATTTGCCGGTACGATCCACCACAACGTCAACTTTTTTTCTGCGGCAAAAGCTCTTTATCACCTTTCCGAAATACCGCGTAGATCGCTTGGGAAGGGCAGGCGTCGAGACAGACCCTGCAACTTTCCATGCAGCGCGACGAGTCAAATTTGAAGGGTGGGGTTGACAGCCAGGCGCCGGTCGGGCAGACCGGGATACAGATTGCTTGATGCGTACAACGGTCGGGGTGGCGGACTAAATGATCTCGAGCGACCAGCATAGGTTTGACTCCCTCAAATAAACCCTGCGAGAACATTTCCAACATGTTCACAGTGGCACGCCCTCACTTCCATTGCTTCACGAGTTCCCGTAAACGGTCTTTCAATTCGGGAATCTGCTCTAAGTTGTTACTGATCGCTCCCAGAATGTTTTCCAAACGCGCGGAGCGGGTCGCCTCACTATCGATCCGAGCCAGCCGATCGTATTCGGCATAGGCATCCGGATACTTGGGTTCGAGTGTTTGACGCGCGACCATCAACCCTTCTCTCAGTTCTGCAGGCTCGGGTGCAAGCGGAGGCGCCACCGTGAACGCGCCGTCGTTAAATACGAGCACCGCGGCTCCCGCCTTTGACGGGAGACCGGCGACGGCTTGAAGTGTTTTCCCGAGCGCCTGTTCCCACGTCGTGAACAGACCGGGAAATTGTTTCATGAATACGACCTTGGCCTGATTGGCTTTCCATTTATCTTCGACAGCCATGGAATCAGCTCACGACACGGCTATGGGTGTTCGGGCGTCAGCGGACGGTTCGGCGGATGACCAGGCATCAGAAGGCGTTCGACGACTTCACCCTTGAGAATGTGCCGTTCCATCAGTTCGGTCACATCGGCTTCCGAGCCGACCCAATACCAGGTTCCTTCGGGATAGATCACCACGCTCGGCCCATATTCACAATGGTCCAGGCAGCCGGCCTTATTTGCCCGAACCGTTCCTTTGATGCCTAGCCGCTCGACCTCCTTCTTAAAGAAGGCATGGAGCCGTTCGGAACCCAGATCGGCACAGCACCCGCGCGGATCGCCCTTGGGCCGCTGATTGATACAGACAAAAATATGATGGGTGAAGGTCGACACGAATCTACGCTATACGCCGGCAGATGGTGATAGGGATTGACCTTGGATCTTTTGTATGAGGACATTCACTTCGTGAGGATCGATCAGTGCCGATGTGGCGCCCTGTGTCGACAGCATAGCAGCGACTTCCTGAAGGCGTAACCGAGCACGCTGCATGTGATCGGGTTGCGTCAACTCAGATGGCTCGCCACAGAGCATTTTATCCAATTCGCCACGGATATCACGACAGTCCCGCTGCAGATTCTTGTACATGGAGCAGGGATCACAGTACCACTTGGGAGATTGGTCCCGCGAGGGGGACAGCCGGTCATATGCGCGTCCGAAAAAATCTTTTCCCATCGACAGCTTCATGAACGGGCCCTGGTCCGTCCTACAGCCATCACACCGTATATCTACATGCGGAATCTGTTGATCGTGTCCCATTCGTATTCTCTCGAAGGAGCCGATCTTACACTATCGATTCTCGGGGTGTCCACCGGAGAAGTGACTACAAGGAGCAATGCGAAAATGGATATAATGAAGCGCTGAGACGAGAGAACCGACAACGATGATGATCGGCGTGCCGAAAGAGATCAAGGACCATGAATATCGCGTGAGCATGACGCCCGATGGGGTGCGGACACTATCCACTGCTGGGCATGCCATATGGGTTGAGTCGTCGGCGGGCGAGGCGAGTGGATTCTCTGATGAGGAGTATCGAAAGGCGGGGGCACATATCGCTTCTTCCGCAAACGAAGTCTTTCAGGAGGCCGAGCTCATCGTCAAAGTTAAAGAACCGCTAACTCCTGAATATCGGCTTTTCCGTCATGGTCACACGCTGTTCACCTATCTTCATCTCGCCGCTTCCCTCGAACTGACCCGAGCACTCATGGATGCCGGGGTCACTGCGATTGCGTATGAAACAACGGAGCTGGCTGATCACAGCTTTCCCATGTTGAGTCCGATGAGCGAGATTGCAGGACGGATGTCGGTGCAAATCGGGGCTCATTATTTGGAGAAATCCCAGGGAGGGCGGGGCGTGTTGCTGTCCGGTGTGCCCGGCGTTGCCCCCGCACACGTCGTCGTGCTCGGAGCTGGAGTGGTCGGCACAGCAGCCGTGCGAATGGCCGTCGGCATGGGCGCGCGAGTGTCCGTCTTCAACTTGGACCTCCAGCGCCTCCGCTATCTGGACGATCTGTATCAAGGACGTATTGTGACACATGCCCCTCACCGAAACTGGATCGACCGGGAAGTAGAAGATGCGGATCTCGTTGTCGGGGCGGTCATGCTGCCCGGGGCACGGGCGCCCCGATTGGTGTCTCGAACGATTGTTTCCCGGATGAGGCCGGGCTCGGTCATCGTCGATGTGTCCGTCGATCAAGGAGGGTGTATCGAGACCACCAAGCCGACGAGTCACTCTGCTCCAATTCATATCGTCAACGGGATTTTGCACTATGGCGTCCCGAATATGCCGGGCATTGTGCCGCGAACATCGACTTTGGCCTTGACCAATGCGACGCTTCCCTTTATAGTCCAGCTTGCTTCGGCGGGTATCGCGTCGGCAATCCGTTCTCAGGATGGGTTGAAGCAAGGCGTCAATGTGATCAACGGACAGATTGCATGTCGGGGCGTCGCTGAAGCGCATGGCCTGCGGTATCAGCCGCTGACCTGAGGAAAAGAACCTGTTCGGATCGGGGCGTAGCGCAGCCTGGTAGCGCACCGCGTTCGGGACGCGGGAGTCGGAGGTTCAAATCCTCTCGCCCCGACCAGACTTCGCCAAGGAGCATCGACCGCCTATCGTCTAGGGTCTAATGATGGTCAGGCGACGTGCCCAAGCTTTATTTCCACAACCGCAGCATTCCACATCTTGATTCAACTCTTATCGTCTAGTCCGGGTGTGTCAGGATGACCGTGGAACAGGCACCACCGTCTCACCTGTCAGATCGTTTCGAAGATCATGCCTTTCAGTCCCTTCTTTTTCCATCAATCAGACGCACGATGAGTGCGGCCGGACAATGCCTGTGAGGAGCAAAGGTGTCGAAGTTGGCTCGAGCGCGCGTGTTCGTCGAGGGTCGTGTGCAGGGCGTCGCCTATCGCGCGTTTGCTCATGCTGCTGCCTTAAGGTGTGGAGTGCGAGGCGGTGTGAGAAACCTCCCCGATGGGAAGGTGGAGGCCGAAGCGGAAGGCGACAGAGAAGCCATTGAAGCCTTTGTCGAATGCTTGAAAGCCGGCCCGCCACGAGCGAAGGTCGAAGCCGTACAAGTTCAGTGGCAATCGCCCACCGGTCTGCCGCTCGATTTTCAGATCTGGTATTAACCGCTTAAGCCCAGGGAGTTGACATGGGTCATGATGATGATGATGTGACCGAATCGGTCGGCACTGAAGAAGAGGACGAAGGCGAGGAGGACGAAAAGGAACTGCTCGCCGAAGCCTCGCCTCGCACCGGCCGAGGCTATGCTCGCGAGTCAAAGGAGCCAGAATACGAAGGACTCGATGCGGTCAAGAGCTATCTGAAGGACATTCGCAAATCGACCCTCTTAAATTTTGAGCAGGAGCAGGAGTTGGGTAAGCGGATTGTCGAGGGTGATTTTGCCGCCCGGGAGCAGATGATCGAATCGAATTTGCGGTTAGTCGTGAGCATCGGCAAACGCTATATGAACCGAGGTCTGCCGTTCTCCGATATTGTGGAAGAAGGCAATATCGGATTGATCAAGGCTGTGGAAAAGTTCAACTATGCCAGGGGCTTTCGATTCAGTACTTACGCTTCGTGGTGGATTCGTCAGTTCATCGAGCGGGCCATCATCAATCAATCCAAAATCATCCGCCTGCCGGTCCATGTCGTTGAACGGTTGAATCGGTATCTGTCAGGCTTAGAGGAGATGGTCCAGGAATTTGGCCGTGAGCCAAAGGTCCACGAGATTGCCGAACGGCTGAAATTATCTGAACGGGAAGTGACGGACCTGAAACAACTCATCCGCACGACCTATTCATTGGATAGCCCCATTAACGAGCGCACCGGTACCTTTCTGCGAGATATCATCGAAGACCCGGTCAGCGTGTCGCCTGCCACGACCGCGGAAGGGGTCCGCCGGCGAGAAAGCCTTATGGGCTGGATCCAAGAGTTGCCTGAAAAGGAAAAAACCGTCGTGATCCTCCGATTTGGATTGGATGGCGGTGAAGCGCATACGCTGGAGGAGATCGGACAAACCTTGGGCCTGACTCGTGAGCGCGTGCGACAGATTGAAACGGCGGCCCTCGTGAAATTGCGGACGACCATTGAGAAAAAAACCATGACTCAAGAGGACCTGCTATGAAGAGCCCTGTTGTGGACTATAAAGCCTTGGTTCGTGAAGTGCCGAACTTTCCAAAGCCCGGCATCCTGTTTTATGACATCACCACGCTGCTCAAGGATGCTCAAGCGCTTCGGTCGATCGTGGATGAACTCGCAGATCGCTATCGCGACAAAGAGATTTCAAAAATCATCGGGATTGAATCCCGGGGATTCATCTTTGGCAGCGCGTTGGCCTATCGGCTTGGCGTCGGTTTTGTTCCGGTGCGGAAACCCGGCAAACTGCCGGCCGATATTTTTGAGGTGAAGTACAACCTGGAGTATGGGGCCAACTCGTTGGCGATCCACCGCGATGCGGTGGGAATCGGAGAGAATGTCCTGATCGTTGACGACCTGTTGGCCACCGGCGGCACGGCCGCCGCGACCGTGAACCTCGTTCGCCAACTTGGAGGACACATCGTAGGCTTAGCCTTTTTGATCGAGCTCACAAGTTTACGCGGGCGTGAACAGCTGAATGGCTGTGATGTGCATGCCATGATCACGTACGTATAGCGTTTACCTCTCTCTTCATCCTCAGTGTATTCTCATTCTAGGCTCACTCACATGCTACAAGTAGGCCTTCTCAACCGAACATTGAAGTTCACGGTGGCTGCTAAAGCCAAAATGGCCGTGTGGCTATAAGTACAGCCATGCAGGAACTCTCACAAACGCTCGAACAAGAAAAGTCAAGGCGGTCACTCACGTTGTTTTTCTTTAATCGGTATAAAGAATGTTGCGCGGATGGTGAACGGATGATGAGCGCCGCCGCAAGGAAGGGCATGTTGGGAGAATGAAGCAGTGAAGGCCGTTGTGTTAGCGAGTGGAGGCCTTGATTCCACCGTGACGGCCGCGATAGCCAAGCGGGATGGACATGACGTGTCTTTCTTGACCGTCTCCTATGGCCAACGGCATCGCATTGAAGTGGATCGAGCTCGCGAAGTGGCGCGGGCTTTGGGAATTGTGAAGCACGTGGTGATCGACGTAGATCTGCGCGCAATCGGTGGCTCTGCGTTGACGTCGGACGCACCAGTGCCGAAAGACCGGTCCGAGGCGGACCGCCGGCGCGACATTCCTTCCACGTACGTGCCGGCGAGGAACACGATTTTTCTCTCCTTGGCGCTTGCCTATGCCGAGACGATCGGCGCGTCATTGGTGTATCTGGGGGCCAATATAGTAGACTATTCCGGTTACCCGGACTGCCGCCCTGACTTCTTAAATGCCTTTGAAGTGGTGGCCAGACTTGGAACCCGGTTTGGGGTAGAGGGGAACCGTGTTGAGATTCGAGCGCCATTGTTATTTTTATCAAAGGCGGAGATCATTCGGCTCGGAGGATCCTTAGACGTGCCCTTTCACCTGACCCATAGCTGTTATGATCCCCTGACGTCCGGCACCGCCTGTGGCCGTTGCGATAGTTGCCGGATCCGGCGTGAAGGATTTCTGGCGGCCGGAACAGCCGATCCTATTGCGTACGCGGAGGAATAAGACGTGAGGGTATCGACCGAAGAGTTCTTTATGTATCTGACCATTGCGCTGATCATCTTGGTGCCGATCACTGCAAGACTGTACCGCTATTTGACGATGAAGCAGATGAAGCGGACACTGCACGAACAATTCGGGAAAAAGGAGCTTCATGAACACGTGCGATCTGACAAGAGATAGGAGAGATCCGTCTGAACGTGGGAGGCCGGGTCATGCCCTAATGGCATCGCTGGTATGCAGTGCGCTATTCACTCTATCTGTATTCGCACCTCCGGTCGCGCAATCCGCGACTTCCAAGTTACCGGCAGAGTTGCAAGCAGGGGAGGGGAAATTTAATTCGTTTTGTGCGCGATGCCATGGCCCGGAAGCGACAGGGACAAAACAAGGTCCTCCTTTGGTGCATAAAATCTATGAGCCAAACCATCATGGTGACGCGGCATTTCAACGAGCTGCCGCGAATGGAGTTCGCGCGCATCATTGGCAATTTGGAGACATGCCGAGGATCGAGGGTGTCAAGCCGGAAGACGTCGATCACATCGTGAAGTATGTCCGTTGGTTGCAGCGGCAGGCCGGTATTATGTGAGACAGATCCCCCATGAGGTTGCATCTGAATGCCTTCCAAGCCGTCTGGCGGTCCTTCTCACCTGACTTTTTTGCCACCTTATTCCAATTTGGCTTATCCACAGCGCTCTGAGTTTACACGTGCCTCAATTGTACGCCGTTTCTGCAAGGCAAAGAGAAGGGGAGAGGCTCCCATCAGTCTTACTTAGACAAGGAGGGAGGGGGAATCATGAGAGCACCCGGGCTCCGGGCTGCAACAGTGTGGGGCGTTACAGGACTTGTGCTGTCGATGGCCGGCTGCATTATGCCGTCGATCGATGCCGGCCATGAAGGTGTCTTGGTCACCAAGCCGATTCTGTTCGGCCATGGCGGGGTGGACCCAACCCCTGCCACCACCGGCCGAATTATAGTCGCACCTACGACTGAAGTTATCGATGTCGACATTCGGCCTGTTCAGTACTCCGAACATTTCGATATTATTTCAGCGGAGAATGCACCGGTTTCGTTCGATGCCTTTCTCATTGCCAATGTACTTGAAGGACGGTCTCCGGAACTCATCAGCCGGTTCGGTCCAAGCTGGTACGCCAATAATGTAAAGGAAGCATTTCGCACGTTCGTCAGGGAAGAAGTGCAAAAGTATCAGCTCTTCGAATTGACGACGAAGCCGGCGACGCGAGCGAAGCTTCAAGAAGCGGTGGAACAAGAAGTCCGGACAAGACTGTTCGATAAACCAGGGCTTCCCATTCGTTTGAACCGGGTCGTCATCGGAAGCATTCTGCCTCCAAAATCGGTCCTGGAACAGACCGCTGAAACAATCAAGCAAGAGCAGCGAAAGATTACGATGATTGAATTCCAAAAAGCGGAGGAGGCGCGAGAAAAAGCTGAGCGGCAGCGAGGGATTGCCGATCGTGCTTATCGGGAACATCTCGGCTTGAGCGCACCAGAGTTTGTGGACCTTCGCCGCGTAGAGGTACAAAAGGAAATTGTCCAACATGCCCCATCGGCCTTGACGATTATTATGGGCATGGAGAAAATCGGAATTAATTTGCCTCCTATCTCAGGTCCTCAGCAGTAAAGCATGTGCGCCTAAGAGTAGATACCTATAATATACGTAGGTGCGACTGTTCAGCCTAAGATTGCTCCAGCATGTGTTGCAGCTGCTGGAACAGCTCTTTCACGCGGCGCTTGGCGTCTTCGATCCGGTCGCGAAGTCTCGCATTCTCGTCTTCTATGTCCGACGGTGAGCCCGCACTGCTAAGCCGGTGCTGTCGGCGTCCCGGCTGCTGTTCTTTTTCAATTTTTAGCCTGAGCACCTCGTCTCTGATTTCTTTCCTTTCTTGCTCAGTCCGCGTCAATTGTTCGCGCACAGACTGAAGGAGTGACTCCAGCTCTTCAACGCGTTCTTTCAACCGTTTATTCGCGGCACTCACATCGAGGATCTGACGCTGATCCTGTTGATGTTGCACGTAGGCTTTTTGCTGGGCTTGTTCATATGTGCTGCTGGCGACACATCCGGTTTGTAGAGAAGCCACAACGCTGCTGACTAGGACACCCCCAAGTAACGCGATGCTGTGCGTGTTCATGGTGCACTCCTTTCACCGCAGTTTGTTTACACCCCACTGTTCCTATGCTAGTATCATGCCTGTTTGATCATATCGTTAACCGTTTGATTGAGAAGGTTGATGTGGCGATCCTGGGTGCGTCGAGGGTTACTTGTTCTCAGTGCCGTATTGGCCGTCTCCCTCGTCTATCTGCTCGTGACACGTACGGAGTCCGTTCCGCGATCCATTACTTCCGGCACCTTGGCTCAGGTGGACGCCGGGATTGACCAATTCTCTTTTAAGCAGTCGAAAGCCGGATCGGTGCAGTGGCATGTACAGGCCCAGCGAGCGCGTATGACTGAGGCAGAGCACCAGGCTATTCTCGAAGGAGTTGACGTGACCTTATACGGCCAAAAAGGCTGGGAGCTCAAGCTATCCGGTGACGAAGGGACCATCGATACCGTGAAGAAAAACTTTACGTTGCTTCGTCGCGACGGGACGATCCCTGTCCAGCTGCAGAGCGGGTATACCATTTACACCAATCATCTCAACTGGGAAGAAGAGCGACGCGAGGTGAGCACGAACGATCCCGTCACGATTGTCGGACAGGGCATGGAAATTACGGGGCGCGGCCTGGTTGGTAAATTGGATTCGGAAGAGTTTAAAATCCTTGACGATGTCCATGTTGAAATTACTCAGTAGCCTTGCCTGCACGATCCTTTTGTTGAGCGCGATCGTCGTGTTTGCGGATACGCCGAACAGGAAGCCGCCTTCCCCCGAAGAAACCCGCACGACGATTACTTCTCAGAGAATGACGGTACGAAACCAAGAAAATAAAGCGATTTTTGAAGGCGCCGTCACCTTGACGAAGGGCGCCTTAGTCGTCCACTCTGACGTCATGGTCGTATTTTTCAAAGCTGCCGATGCGGCGTCTGCGTCCGGCACTATGGCTTCCTCTCCGGGTACGCGTTCCGAGGAACTGCCAGTTATGTCGAATCGTGCTGTCAGTACGATCGAAGCGACCGGCAAGGTCAAAATTTTTAAAGACGATGGTCAGGCGACGTGTCGAAAAGCCGTGTACGATGGTGCCACGGAAAAGATCGTGCTGACGGGAGAGCCTGTGGCGTGGCAGAAAGGTACGCGTGTGACGGGTCAAAAGATCACTATGTATTTGGCTGAGGATCGAAGTGTGGTTGAGGGCGGATCGCAGGTGATGATTGAACCAGAAGGCGGAGGGACACACTGATGCCTGTCTGCGAGCCGAACGTTCAGACGAACTCCATCGATACAAAGCTGTCCGTCGGAATCCAGGACCGCTTTGAAGCCCAAGGTCTGAGAAAGAGCTTCAAACGGCGCGAGGTCGTCAAGGGCGTCAGCATTCACGTCGACGCCGGCGAAGTGGTCGGTCTTCTGGGCCCAAATGGCGCGGGCAAGACGACTATTTTCGATATGATGGTCGGTCTGTGTCAGCCCGATGCCGGCCAGATTCTGCTCAATAAAGATGTGATCACCGATCTTCCCATGTTCAAACGGGCCCGGCGTGGCATTGGATATCTGCCGCAGGAGTCTTCCGTGTTCCGGCGATTGTCCGTCGAGCAAAACATTCTCGCCATTCTTGAGACCTTGCCGATTGGGGGGGATGAGCGTGCCGAGCGTTTGGAAAGCCTGCTGAAAGAACTGGACCTGAGCGGGCTTCGGAAAAGCAAGGCGTACGCCTTATCCGGCGGCGAGCGACGCCGGCTTGAAATCACACGCGCGTTGGTCATCCGCCCGAAATTTCTTTTGCTCGATGAACCGTTTGCTGGAATCGATCCCATCGCCGTCGGCGACATCCAACACATCATCACGCGACTCAAAGACAAGCAGATCGGAATTCTTATTACCGACCATAATGTGCAGGAAACGCTCTCGATTACAGAGCGTGCCTACATCATTAATGAGGGAGGGATTTTAGAGTCCGGTACGCCGGATCAAATTGTGAACAGTTCAACCGCCAGAGCAATTTATCTCGGAGAGCGCTTCAAGTTATAGAGGACCGGTATGAAACTGCGCCTGGATCTTCGTCTCAGTCAAAAACTCATCATGACCCCCCAGTTGCAGCAAGCGATTAAGTTGCTGCAGCTCTCGCGCCTGGAACTCCAACAAACGCTCACGCAACATCTGATGGAAAACCCCTTATTGGAGGAGTTGCCGCCCGATGTGGATGAAGCCGGCGAAGAGGCGACCCAGGAAAAGCCTGAGCCGGAACGCACAGACGTCGAGGAGGCCACCGCCGAACAAGGGACTGAGAGCGCCGAAGATCTGTCGCCCAGCAGTTGGGAGGATTATTTCGACAGCGATCGGCGCGTCGGCGATACTGAATATCCGTCGGCCTCGCAAGATGAATTTCCCTCATACGACCAGACCGTCGTCAAAGCACAGAGCCTTGATGAGCATTTACAGTGGCAATTGAATCTCTCGGGGCTGGATGACGCGGAGAAGGCTATCGGCCGCTTGATTCTCGGCAATATCGATGAAGAGGGATATCTGAGAATGTCGGTGCCCGAGATCGCGGCGGATGCGGGCGTACCGGCCGAACAGGTCGAGTCGGTCTTAGGGCATATCCAAACGTTCGATCCTCCCGGCGTCGCCGCTCGCGATCTGCAGGAATGTCTTCTCATCCAATTAGGATCGCTGGATCGGATCTTCGGAATGGTGGATGGACGACGTGTCAGACTGAAAGGATCCTTAGTTGAGTCAATGATCAAGTATCACTTGAAGGATCTTGAAAAGAAACATTACGGGCGCATTGCCAAAGCCTTGAACGCCACGCCTGAAGAAGTCTTCGCCGCGACCAAAGTCATCGAGGCGCTCGAACCGAAGCCCGGGCGACCCTATTTCCAATCCGATAACTATGTCATTGTTCCCGATGTCTTCGTCGTGAAAAACGAAGGCGAATGGGTGGTGTTGTTGAACGATGACGGCATGCCCCGTCTGCGGATCAGCCCCTATTACAAGCAACTCATGGGAGCCGGAAAGCAGCCGGCTGATTCCACCAAGGCCTATCTCGAGGATAAATTCCGTGGTGCTCAGTGGATTATTCGAAGCATTGAGCAGCGCAATAAGACGATTATCAAAGTGGTCGGCAGCATCATCAAATTCCAGGAGCAGTTTTTTGAGAAGGGTGTGCAGTACCTTAAGCCCCTGGTGCTGAAGCAGGTCGCCGAGGACATCGGCCTCCATGAGTCAACGATCAGCCGAGTGACGGCAAATAAGTACATGTATTGTCCCCAAGGAATCTTGGAATTGAAATACTTTTTCAATACGGGGATTCAGCGTTCCGATCACAATGAGGATGAACTATCGTCTGTCACTGTGCGTGAGATGATCCGCAAAATGGTGGCCGAAGAAGATGGACAACATCCGCTCAAGGACCAAGAGATTGCCGCACGGTTGCGCACGCAAAATATTCTCATTGCTCGTCGCACCGTGGCCAAATACCGATCGGAAGTCAACATTCCATCGGCAAGTCAGCGAAAGCGTTTCTTTTAAACGACGTCGGCGCCGGGTAACGGCTGGATAGCAAGAAAGGATTAGAACTGGTGAAACATCGATACGAGGTTCGTGTATGTCACTGATGATTACAGGGCGTCACATTGAAGTGACCCCTGCGTTGCGGCGTTATGTTGAGACACGCTTTAAAAGACTCGATCGGTATGCCCTGCGATTTGGTGATGTGCAGGTCATTCTCAGCGTAGAAAAATATCGGCATGTGGCCGAAGTGGTCTTGCCGTTGAACGGAACGGTTGTGCAAGCCAAAACGTCGACCACGGAAATGTATGCGTCAATCGATCAATTGTTCGATAAGATTGGGCGGCAGATTCTTAAACGAAAAGAAAAACTGACCAGCCATAAAATTCGGCCGGTTCCAGCGGTCGTTCGGGAACGACCCAAAAAAGCGCCGAGCCCGTCGGCTGCCGTCAAGGTAGAAACCGTGAGGGTGATGCTTCATGACTTGAGCATGGCGCAAGCGATAGCCCGGCTTGGACATGAGCCTCAGGCCGTTGTGGTGTTCAAGGATCCGGTGATCAATCGCGTGCAAGTGCTCAGGCGCTCGGAAAGCGGCGCCGTCCAATTGATCGATCCGCGCCCGTCGTAAACAGATCGGCTATCATGCAACCGCTGCGTCTCGTCATCATCAGCGGCCTCTCAGGGTCCGGCAAGACCCATGCTATTAAATGCTTCGAGGATCTTGGGTTCTTTTGTGTCGATAATCTTCCTCCGGCCTTGCTCCCGAAGTTTGTCGAGCTGTGTCTTCAGAGGGGACGCGATGTGCAGAATGTCGCCTTGGGCATCGACATCCGGGAGAGGAGTTTCTTTTCCGATTTCTTCCGCAATCTGGATACGTTAAAAGCGTCGGGATATTCCGTCGAACTCTTATTCCTGGAAGCCCGGGACGAGATTCTGGTTCGTCGATTCTCCGAGTCCAGGCGGCCTCACCCCCTCCTTCCTCACGCTCCCGTGCTCGAAGGGGTACAGCTCGAACGCCAGCGATTGGGGGACCTACGGCAGCGCGCCGACCGTATTCTCGATACGTCTGACTTTACCGTCCATGAGCTGAAAGAGTTGGTGGCGCGTCACTATGTCGAACAGGTTGGCGGACATCGCCTCACCATTTCGTTGCTGACCTTTGGATTTAAGTTCGGTGTACCGTATGATATCGATCTGTTGTTCGACGTCAGGTTTTTACAGAATCCTAATTTTGTTCCCGATTTGAAGCCATTGACCGGCGAAGATCCGCGGGTGCAGTCATACATCGTTGAAGATCCTCATACCAAGCCATTGCTCGATCACTTGGATTCCCTGTTTCGTTTTCTTATCCCTCAGTTCGAGCGTGAGCGCAGAAGTTACCTCACCATTGCCATCGGATGCACAGGTGGACGCCACCGTTCCGTCGCCATTGCCGTCTTTCTCAAACAGCGTTTTGCGGATCTCGGGCATGATGTCGCGGTACGGCACCGTGACCTTCATCGGTCTTGAGAATGCTGGAAGAGGAAATGGCCGGAGTGATTGTCCTTTCGTCAGCGCCGCAATCATAGCCCATCTCGAGTTTTGTGCATGCACGAGTGTCCGTAGGGGCCTTTTCCAGCCGGTATTGCCTTCCTGAATTTCCGACATCAGCAGATGACGCGATGCAGTAGACTGAATTGTCATCGAGCCAAAGATCTATATGAAACTTATGACGCTGAATCTCAATGTCTACGAACCCAAACATGGTCCGTGGGCGGTCCGAAAAGAACTTATTGTTCAGGCTGTTCGTCAACAGGCACCTGATGTCCTTGCCTTACAGGCGGTGGGAAAACATCCGGCGAAGGAAGGCGGTACAGATCAAGCGACGCAGTTGGCGGAGCGGCTTCCGGGCTATCGGCACGCGACTTATGTTGCGGCAACCCGGCGCGCGGACGGATCAGAAGAGGGATCGGCGTTTCTGGCGAAACTGCCCTTAGCCAAAGTGGATCATTGTCTGCTCAGCATGGGGATTAACCCTGAGGAAAAGGCGCAAGATCGTGCCCGGAGGGTGATTGTGCACGCTCGGATTGCCGTGCCGGCCCTCTCGATCTTCAATAGTCACTACTCATGGGTGTATTCGCAGGCGGTTTCAAATGTAAATGAAGCGCTGACGTACATGGCCGACACGTCCGGTCCCGCCCTCCTTGTCGGCGATCTGAATACAGTTCCAGAAAGCGATCTCATGGGGCGTTTAGCTGCTCAAGGATGGACCGATGTGTGGGCGTGGCTTCGACCTCACGACCCGGGATACACCTTCGAGTCGAACCGACCGGATAAGCGGATTGATTATGTATGGGCGAGGCCAGAGGCCTTGCGGTGGATCACGGCGATCGATCTGGTGAAGGAGCAGCCTAATCCGGCGGGCGCGCGGCTCTCCGATCATCTAGGGCTCGTGGTGAGTCTCGACGAAAAGCAGTGAATCAACCCTCATGCGCGGCCTGGGGGGCGCATCCTCCACGGAGGGCACTTCGTGAGCTTGTCTGGTCTTCCATGTTTATGACTCTCTGTCGCGCCGATCAGGTGTTTCAGGATCTCCTGGAAGAGGCCTTAGCGTGGACCGTGTCAAATCTCGGCCACACGAGCGCGAGCCGGGAGACCTATCTTAAGATGCTATCCCACGTATCCGACTACCTTGATCTCAGTCTTGCGTTAGATTTACTTCGTCAGTTGCAACGATGTCATCTGGCTGCTGACTGCTATGAACTCCGATCGCCACATCGGGTCGTCTTATCAGATGTCGTGCATCGGTACTGCGAGCGGTACAACCAACAGCCGCATACCTTCGGTCTGCATAATAAATATGGATTGCTTAACTTGGAATGGACGCCGATGTTGCGACTCTTCATCGGAGAGCCGTATCAGGACGGCGCCATCATGGCGCCCCTTGATAGGGAGTCGCTGACATTGCGGCTGGTGGGTGATTCCAATCTGCAGATCGTTATCCCGGCGGAACAATCACCGTTCTACCGGCGGGGCGTGCCGATATATCCTGCTCCTCGACATACGGGGTGAACACCGGATGAAAGAGCGCGATGACCAATATCGCCGGCCCGGTGTGTGTCGATCTCCTGATTATGAGGACGATTGATCCAATGTGAGGAGTGCCGCTTCGACGGCATGAGGAAGACAGCGGCGATGACGTAGAATCCATGGTAAACCAGCAAGGGCGTGGAGCAGTGCGACGGCGTCCTGAGGATGCTGCAGGCTCGAGTACAACACACGGCCGGTGTGCCGTAAGGCCTTCGCTAATGGACGCCGCAGCCAAGTGAACCACAATGCATTGCGCAATAACAGTCTTCGTCGTGCCGGTGCATCGCGTTTGGAGGAAGGATAATGATGGATCAGAACCTCCGGCATGTACACCGTGTACCAGCCGGCCGAGGCGAGATCTACGGCGACCAGGGCCTCCTCACCACCGAGAAAAAAGCGCGGTTCGAATCCCCCAACGTCCAGAAATGCCGGACGGCGAATCATACAAGCGCCGGCCAGAAACCCCAAGACAGGGGGCCCCGGTAGCGGCGAATCTGCAGTGAGAGGACTGGCTGCCATGACTTGGCATGTGCGGTCTTCCCGTCTATGCCGGCCTACCAAGACCCGCCCTGTCACGACTGCCACGTGCGGATAGCTCTCTAACGCCTCAGTCGCAAGGCCTAAGGAGCCGGGCGCCCACCACGTATCGTCATCGCAAAGCGCTACATAAAGGGTCTTGGCCTCTCGGATGCCGACATTGCGACCCGCTGCGCCAATGTTGCGCTCTAACGCAATGATCCGAATACCGGGAAGCCGGGAGGCCAGGATGTCAGCCGTCCCGTCTGTTGATCCGTTATCGACGACAATGATCGCAGGGCGCTCCGGTAAAGACAGCAACCGCTTAAGGGTCCTCAATACCTCTTCGGCACGATTGTGCGTGAGTACGACCACGGTGACAGTGCAGTCAGGTAAGGCCATCGCGGTATTCCTATGATACGATCCGCCAGTATGTTTCTTCTGCGGCGGTGTCGGCATAGCCCGGTCGACCCGGTGTCGTAAGGGCGCGTAGTTGCGATTCATAGCACTCCACGGCCGCTTGTTTGCGGTTTGTCACTCGATTCACTGGAAATGTAACCGGCTGCAGAGTGAGGCCGGTGGACGCACGCTCTTTTAACCGAGCGTCCATCAATCCAGGCAGGCTTCGATAAAGGGCATCCGCGTACAGAAACCACGATAGTGTCGAATGTCGTCGACGCAAGAGCAATCCGGCTTCATGCGTTAAGGTATGGTCGCTGTGGAATAGGCCAAGGGGTAGGACAATCGTCGTGACGTGAGTTGCCGAGACGACGTGATGAAGGGCTTCCATAATACGTTGGGGCGATGGTGACAGATCGTATTGGCTATCGCAAAAATCCAGCCAAACCGGATATGCCGATAGAATGGTCAAACCTCGTTCATCCTCTTTCCGACGCATGCCCATCACATCATCGTTCCGTTTAAATCCCGCAGCACGATCCCATTCAGTGAGTGCCATGTCACGGGGTGGTTTGCCTGCGCAGACGGTGACGACAATGGAGCCGGGATGAGCGTCGAGGAGACGTCCACACGCAAAGACGGCATCGTCGCAGTGTGGTGAGACGACCAGCATCTGACGTAGACGTCCCAACATCATTTTGTCCTATTTCATCGCTTCGACAAAGAGGCTTTCGCGCTCGCGATTATCAAGTTCCACAATCTGAGGGTAGAGACTATGTGTGCGTTTGAAGGAACAGCGCGTCACTTCATGAAATCCTGCCTTCCCTAGCCACTCTTCGATAAAATCATACGTGAAAGGAGTCCGGACGGACCCATACCACGTTAGTTGCGTAATGAGTTTGCTTCCGATACTCACAGCGTCATCGTCCTGCACGTAAAAGTAACGATGGTCGTCTCCGGCATAGGCATCCATGGCCTTGCGCAGATCGGGAAGCCCCAGCCTTAGGATGCCGTCAGGTTTCAGCACGCGTCGAAATTCACAAAGGACCGGTAGGACATCGGAATAGGGCAGGTCTTGCAGCAGATGCATGCCGACCATGTAGTCGACACTATTCGATTCAACCGGTAGGCCGACACGAATATCACAGGCGAAATCAATACCCCTGACTTGGAGTCGATCAGCATTGAGCCATCCCGGGGCGATGCAGGGCCCGCAACCGACGTTAAGCCGCTTCACGGCCCTCGCTATCATACCCGTATCGTACGAGTTGCGCATGGCGTGTCACAAAAACGCGACGTGGTATTTGAGCGCACCTCTTACCCGCCAAAAAATCGCGACAGGCGGAATCAAAACTGACGTCACGATCATTTCAAGAACGTGGTCCAGTCTGCGGGAGGTTCTGGCCAAACGGCGCAGACAAAACTCAGTGGTCAGGCCGAGCCATATCATGAGACTCAAGAGCGCCACCGACATCGACCCTGCGGCGACCCCGATACTGGCGGTCAAAAGTGCAATCAGCGTGACGTAATAACGCCATGGGGGCGTCGATTGGATAAATCGCTGGTATAAATCAGGGTGCTTTTTGTAGAGCAGGGCATTGAAGAGGTTATTTCGCTGCAATCGGACACTAATGCCCCATGTCGTAGGCCGGACCGGGTGTACCACGACGGCTCTTGGATCGACCACGAGGCGAAAGCCGCTCCGGCGGCATGCAAATTCCAGATCAGTGTCCTCGCGCCAGGCTACCGTGAATCGTTCATCGAATCCGCCGACAGAGAACAAGGTGCTGCGTCGGTACCAGCAGTTGGCGGTAGCGAACGGGCCTCGCTCGAGGCCGGCGACCGTCCGTTCGTAGTCGCTCGGAATTTCTGGAATCGGGACAATGATACGCCCGCTCAGGCCTTGGACGGTGCCGTCCTCAAAGGCAGCAAAGCCGACGGCCAGCCAATCTGGAGCAGGAATGCAGTCATCATCGGTAAAGGCAATAATCTCTCCTCCTGCGGCTTGCCACCCCTTGTTTCTGGCCGCGGCGGGCCCATGTCGGCCCCCGTTCGCCAGATAGCGGACCCGAGGACCGGATTTCACGGTCCACGCCGACACGATCTGTTTCGTGTTCTCGGACGGCGCATCGTCAACAATGATAATCTCATACTTCGAGGCATCCAGCGTTTGTGAAAAGAGAGCCGTCAGGCAGCGATTCAACAGCTCCGGCCTCTGGTGAGTAGGCACGACAACCGAGATACAACCGGCGACAGATGGAAGGTACTTTTGTGTACCGACCGCTGAGTCATGAGGGGACGCGATTCTCTCTTCCCGATTAATATCTTTGGTTACATTCATGGCTTCTGTGCGGCTTGGCCTTTCTTCTCTAGAATGAACGAACCGATCACCAGCGCATCGAGCGGCGATGTCCAGAATGATTCGACGGCATCACGTGGAGAACAGACGATCGGCTCTCCACGGGTATTGAAGGAGGTGTTCACGAGGACCGGCACGCCTGTCCGTCTCCGGAAGGCCTTTAGGACGTCATAATACAAGGGATGCTGAGCACGGTTGATAGTCTGTACCCTCGCCGTGCCATCGACATGCCGAACCGCCGGAATGCGATGGGCCTGGTCGGGCCTGACGTCATAGACGAACAGCATAAAAGGTGATACGTCGGCATGCACGAACCAATCGGCCGCTTCTTCCTCTAGGACGACCGGTGCGACGGGCCGAAAATCCTCGCGGTCTTTAATATCATTGAGCCGATCCTGCATGCCGGGAGAGAGGGGTGACGCAAGAATAGAGCGCGCGCCCAAGGCGCGCGGCCCAAATTCCATCGCGCCCTGAAACCAGCCGATCACGTTGTCTTGGACTAGAAGGTCTGCCGTCTCTTCGGCGATGCTCTCTACCCGCCGGTAGGGTACCTTTGAACGCTGGAGGAATGATTCGATCTCGACATCATCGTAAGCCGGCCCGAGGAAGGCGTGCTCCATGGTGTATAGTCGTTCATTCGTACGACAGGTTGAGGCAGTCGTGGCGCCAAGAACAGGACGCTGTCGGGCGTCAACCCATAAGGCCGCGCCAAGGGCGGTCCCGGAATCTCCGGCCGCCGGTTGCACCCAGACATGGCGGAATGGTCCATGATCACGTATCTTCGCATTCATCACGCAATTCAATGCGACACCCCCGGCCAGGCACAGGGTATCGGAGCGAGTGGTGTCGTGCAGCCACTGTACAAGTTCCAACACCGTTTCTTCCAACACCGTCTGAAGCGATCGAGCGATATCATGGTGCTGTTGTTCGAACGGTCCTCCGCGCGGGCGGCCTGGACCGAAACGTTCGGATAATGCGGGCGGTTGGACCGTATATTGACCATCGCCACAGAGCCGGATGATGTCACGAAACTCGTTCGCGTAGCAGGGTTTCCCATACGACGCAAGTGCCATGACCTTATATTCGTCAGAAGAGTGAAGAAATCCGAGATAGGTCGTTACCTGTTCGTAGAGAATGCCTAAGGAATGCGGCATCGTAACTTGTGTCACCTGATCTAAGCGACTCCCGTCCCCCACATTGTACGTTGTGGTGGCGCGTTCCCCGCGTCCATCGAGAGTGAGTACTGCGGCCTGATGGTAGGGTGAGGCATGAAACGCGCTCGCTGCATGGGCTACATGGTGGGACACGAAATGCCAGCGATAGGGGCCGTCATGCCGCGCATCTTGGAATCGTTCCTTGAGATGATGAGGAGCGCCACCCGCTAACTGCCGCGGAGCATTGATAATGTATGACAGGAACAAGGGGTCCCACGGCGATTTAAACCCCTCTTGAGTAGGGCGTGCACTGGGCTGCAAGGGCAGGCTGATGGAAGCTTCACTGACAGGGGAATCGAGCAGAAGAAACGGATCGAACGAATAGGCGACGTGATCGACATCGACGAGCCGGATCCCGGCGGCGCCAAGACAAAAATCCATGGCGTGAAATGGTAATTCGTACGCGGAAAATGGAACCGGGCGTTTGCCATGCTTGATGTGAGTGAACCGTTCTTCTTCGGCAGCCGCAATGACACGCCCGTCTTTGACAAGACACGCCGCAGGATCGTGAAAGGCCGCATTAACGCCAAGGGTGAACAAGTGACAAACCTCCGATGTGTGGTAATGCCGGCGCCCCGTCGAGCAATTCCGCCGCGGCCTGAACGACTTGGTCAGGTTCCACCAGTCTTAGGCAGTGGTGGTGATCTTCAGGGCAGACGCTCTTGTAACAATACTTGCACGGTACATCATGAAATAGGACTCGATGTGGCACCCGCCAGGGCGTATGCTGCGGGTTCGTGAGTGCATAGAGATCGACGATCGGTGTGCCGACAGCCGCCGCGACATGGACGGTTCCCGTATTATTCGAGATCAGCAACGAGGCCCGTGAAAGCAGCGCCGCCAAGGCGGGAAGGTCGAGTGCACCGACCAATGAATGTGAACGGGCGCCCGCTTCTGCTTGAATCTGATCGACCAAGCCTCGCTCGGGCTCGGTGCCGGTGAAGAGCACCTCATAGCCGAAGTCCTGCACGAGCCGGCGGGCAACCGCCGCAAATTGTTCAGGAGGGTATCGGCGCGATGCCGCTGTTGCACCGGGATGTACGACGACCCAAGGCACATGATCATCAAGCACATCGGCCAAGAGGTGGTCCACATAGGAATTGGCAGTATTCGGGATGGCGATCGACAGTCGTTCATCGTCGGTACGGGCCCCGATGGTCGCTACCAGATCGAGCTGTCGTTGAACCTCATGTCGAATACACACCTCCGGCTCCGTCTCACGGACCCAGTGCGTCAGCAAGTGATACGGATTCTCCCGACAATGTGCGAGCCGTCGAGGAATATCGGCGAGGTAGCACAGCATGGCGGCAGGCAGTGGACTCTGACTATAGACGGTACAAATGACGGCGGCATCGAATGCCCGGTCGCGAAGGGACTCGACGAAGTCGAGATCCGACTGAGAAGCAGTCTGGCCGGGTGTGCCCTTCACCCATGGCGCATGATAGATGAGGACCTCATCGACATCGCGAGCCAACCGGCCCGCTTCGGCGCCGGACGACGAGGTGAGGAGCGCAATCCGACGTTCAGGAGACGACTGTTTCAAGGCGCGAATGGCCGGCGTCGTCATTAGTACATCGCCGAGCGTATCGAGCCGCACGCAAAGAATGTGTTTCACGTCGTCCCATGACTCATGACACGGCGGGATCGGCTCAACAGGCATCACGAACTCCGCAGTCCTGGGTCTGCGCTCCATTGAGCAACGGAATGCCACTGTCGGAGCTGAGAATGATATCGGCTGCCACGCGAAGATTCGGGGCAAGATAATGAGGGCATCGGTGAGCGCCGAGGACCCATTCCGTCTCATGGCCGTTCTCGATGAGAATCGTCCGGCAGCCGGCGCGCCGGCCCGCTTCGACATCGTGAAGAATATCGCCGACCATCCATGAGGCACGTAGGTCAATACCGCGGTCGGACGCCGCTTGCAGTAAAAGGCCGGGGGACGGTTTGCGGCAGGCACACGTCATCGCATAAGCCGGAATTCGTCCTTCAGGATGGTGGGGACAGTAATAGAATCCGTCCAGGCGGACATGCTCTTCCGCTAAAAGTGATTGAAGCTTCATTTCGACACCGGTCAGCGCTTCGAGTCTGAAGGCTGCATGCGCCACACCTGACTGGTTTGACACGACAATCAAGTCATAACCGGCGGCGTCCAACCGCCTCAATCCCTCCTTCACGCCTGGCATGAGACGAATCAGGTTGACGTCGCAGTTATTGGGAACATCTTCCACCAAGGTCCCGTCCTTATCGAGAAAAACGGCGCGCTTCATGGACTGCTTTCCAATCACACATTCAACGTTGCCGTATTTATTCTTGCCTTTATGAATTGTGCATTCGGTCATGGCCAGCTCGTTTCTTTCATCGGGATGACCATGATCTCCGGCACGGCAGTTTCTGCCGGGAGTTGGAGAATACAGCGAATCGTTTCCGCGACATTTCGAGGATCCTGAAGCGTGCTGATATCGATGTCTGGGAAGCGGTCGAGCAAGAAGGGTGTCCGCATGCCGCCACTGACGACGGCGGTCACTTTCACTTGATGGGGGCGGGCTTCCACATGAAGCGCATGGCTCAAGCCCAGCAGTCCCCATTTGCTGGCATGGTAGGCAGAGGCATTCGCCCATGCCCGCTTCGCGGCCGTCGAGACGATATTCACGATGTGGCCGGTTCGTTGTTGCTTCATAATAGGAAGCACGAGCTTGGAGAGAACGAATGGTCCCCTGAGATTGGTCGTCAACACCCGATCCCAGTCTTGAAAAGTTAATTCTTCGATCGACACTGTCTTATCAACAGCGGCATTGTTCACAAGAATATCGATGCGACCGAACGACTCCATCGTTCGGCTAATAGCCTGTTGAGCCTCTCCGGCATCCCCAACATCGAGACGAACTGCCAGGGCTTTCATCCCATCCTGGCTCAGCTTGTTCGCCAGCGCTTCGGCGGCATCCGGCTTGATATCCATCACGACGATGTTGGCCTTGGCTTCGGCGAGCGTGCGGCAAATTGCCTCCCCTAATCCCTGTGCCCCCCCTGTGACGATTGCGACTGTGTTGGCAAGTTCCATCGCCCCTCCTACTTGCGTGCTGCGCGGCCGGCTGTCACTCGCCGGCGTCCCGGTAACTCCCACATGGTGCGAACGGTGCCGCCGGCGTTCATCTGTGGGTCTCCGGCGGCAAGGCGCTCGTCGACGAGGCTACATATCAGGTGCATCAATACGAGGTGCACTTCTTCCACTGAGTGCCGGTTGGACGAAGGAACGGCGAGCATCGCGTCAGCCAATCGGCTGGTTTCGTTGGCATATCCGCCGATCAGGGCAATTGAGTGCAAACCCCGTTGATGAGCCGATTTGAAGGCTTGGATCAGAGCCCGTGAGACGCCCTGTGTGCTGATGCCGACCATCATGTCTTCCGGTTGGCCAAACATTTCGATCTGGCGTGCAAACGTGCCCTCCGTCGAATCACGAAGAGAGGACGCTGCTGCGTTGAGTGATAGTGCGGGGAGTCCGGGCCGATCGGCCCATTGGAATCGGGTCACAAACGACGCGGCCAGATATTCTGCAGCGGCAGCACTTGGCCCCTCGCCGCAAATCAGCACCTTTCCGCCCCTCGCAAAACATGAGGTGAGCAAGTGAGCCGCCCCAGATATCTGCGTCCGAAGACGCCGGCGTGATTCTTGGAGCGCGTCGACGGCTGTATCGAATCCCTGATCGATGCACGCCAGTTGATCGGCTTCTTTGCCACGACCAGGTTGGTTCTCCACCAGGACATTCTCATATATAGCGGACAATGCTTTGGTCACTTTCTGCCACGTAAATAAATCGTTGGCGCGCTGGACAGCTTGTCGACTGAAGAGCGTCAAAAGCTTGGGATGCGTGTAGAGATGTGCAATTTTGTCTGCCAGCGCTTTCGCATTATTCGGCGGCACGAGATACCCCGTTTCGCTGTCGCGCACTGTAAACTTGATGCCGCCGACATTCGACCCGATAACGGGTGTGCCGCAGGCCATCGCCTCCACAGGCGTGATTCCGAAGGGCTCGTACCAGGGTGTCGTGACAAAAAGGTCGGCGGCGCTATAGTAATACTTCAATGTGTCGCGACCGCGACGACCACAAAACATGACATGCTGCTCAATGCCTTCGTCTCGTGCAATACCTTGGAGCCGCGCAATCTCCGGCGTCGTACTCGGGTTGGGGTCATCGGATTCGCCCCCGACGATCAACAGCTGTGCCGTAATATGATAGTCGTGTTGCAGACACGCAAACCCTCGGATCACGGTGTCGATACCCTTTCGTGGCACCATGCGGCCGACATGAAGAAGGACGCGGCTGTCCAGGGGAAGACCGAGGGAAATACGTGCGAGCGGCTTGCTGATCGGCCATAGTTCCGTCGGATCGAACCCGCATGGGATGATCGTAATCTTGGCCGGGTCAGCATTGTACAGTTGTATGAGGTCTTCTTCGTCTTGTGGCGCTTCTGCGACAATATGATCCGCTTCGGCGACAATGCGATCTTCAATATCAAACCTGACATCCGGAAAATGATCGGCCTGGCGTTGATGCTGACGTCTGACCCGACCCAGCGCGTGAAACGTGATGACGAACGGCGTGCCGAGCATCCGCTTGATGTCTGCGGCGACCAAGCCGGACATCCAGAAATTGGCGTGGATAAGATCGTAGGCTTTCCGCTGACAACGGCAGAATTTCAGGACATACTCGGTAAAGTCGTGCATGTACGGAAGCAACTCTTCTTTTCGAACAAACGTCGGCGGGCCTGCCGGCACATGCACGATGCGTACGCCGTTCAACCATTCGACCGTTTCGGGAAGGACCGCACTGTCGCGTCGCGTAAAGACGTCGACATCGTACCCCATTCCTGCCAGCAGCTTGGCAACTTGCCCTACGTAGAGGTTCTGGCCGCCGCAATCGACTCCGCCTAGAATGCTGAGTGGAGAGGCATGTTCGCTAATCAGTGCGATTTGTTTGGCCATGTCGTGTCTCCGGGCTAAGTCCTGACGCCCGTCTCGTGTGCGATCCGCCCGTCTACGCGTCGTGCGGCTGCTTGCTGAACTGCGTCCGTTAATACCAGGTCCCAGTCTTTCGTAAAGCGGGTCATTCCGAAACGTGCCGCCGCCATCGATCGTGCCGATTCACTGAGGCGTCGGGCATGGCCGGGATTCGCCAACAAGTAGCGCATTCGGTCGATCAGAACGTCCACATTCGTGTCCACGTACCCATTGACACCGTTTGTCACGGCCGTCACCATTTCGGTAGTCGCGAGTCCTATGATAGGAATGCCGAGGGTCATGGCCTCACAAACTGCAAGGCCAAGGCTCGTGTAACGGATGGGATTGAAGATGAAGCGATAGCGGCACATGAAGCCGGGAAGTTCATCATGCCCAATCTCGCCGAGTCCTCCGCTTTCCTCCGATTCCATGCCGATCAAGTCGACGGGCACCGCATTCCGAACGCGCTCGAACACGTCCCATCCCAGCCGCCGGCCCCGCCGTTGAATCGCGTTGACAACCACCAAGCCCTTGTTTAAGACGCCACTATACTTAACCCCTTCAGGCATGAGTACGCCGTGCTCGACGACGCGAGTAGGCGTATGACCGCTATCCCACATCAGGTCATTGAAATGCGTCACATGGACCAAGATGGCGTCCGGATCGTTGACGATATGCCGGGTGTTCGTCGGGTGTTGCTGCGGCGGGTCGTGTTCTAAGTAAATCTGTGCGGCCTCCCGTTGTCGATCGGACAGCAGCTCATACTGAGACTTCAGATAATGCTGCGCGGACTGGAATACGATGCAGTCAATTTCAAGGTCGCGCACCTGGTCCGCTGAGACCTCATGGACATTATCGGGCCATGGAAAACCAGGGGCCCGTCCACCATAGCCATGTTCGGCTCGGCCCACCGGAAGATAGAACTCATGCGGAGTTTGCGCCAGGTAGTACAGATAATTGCCATGGACGTGCCAGGTGAGAATGCGAAGTCTT
This sequence comes from Nitrospira sp. Nam74, assembly GCF_965152615.1. NCBI lineage: Bacteria > Pseudomonadati > Nitrospirota > Nitrospiria > Nitrospirales > Nitrospiraceae > Nitrospira > Nitrospira sp. Nam74. The sequence goes on from NZ_OZ224220.1 coordinate 2,406,470, forward strand.
TGTCGGGAACGATTCATGAGGCGGGCACCTCGGTCTGGAGCAAGTCTGCCCTTAAGACGTCATCGATTTCCCGTACTACCGTGCCAATGCTCGCATTAGCCCCCATCACCATGCGATGACGCTGCCGGTCTAGCGGACCCCACCGTACAGGATCCGATCCCGTACAGATAATGACACTCGGCAATCGCAACGCCGCCGCGACATGTGATACGCCGGTGTCATTCGCGATCAATAACTGTGCATCGCGAAGGAGCACGCCCAGCATCCCCAGATCTGTCTGTCCGACCATGTTAACGGCTGTCGTGCGCATGGCGCCTATCATAGCCGCTGCCAAACCCGATTCCTCGTTCGTACCGGTGATGACGACTTGGAAACCGCGTCCCGTCATGACATCGGCAATGCCCGCAAAATATTCGGGATCCCAGCGGCGTGAAGAGCCGCGGCCCCCGGGATGGACGCAGACATAATTACGGCGCTTCAAAGAGCGAGCCGCGTCGAGGGTCTCAAGAGCGCTTTCGTCGGCTGGAGTGACCGGCCACTCCATGTCCTCGCCTAAAGATCGGACGCCGATTGACTCCATTAATCTCAGATGTCGATGTATCTCCGGAATGGAATCGGGATAAGGAATAAAAGAATGAGCGTCCGGGCAAAATTCTCCCGGAACATAGAATCCTGCCATCATTCGCGCACCCCATAGTGCGGTGAGTGCATTGGCATAATGCCCGTTGCCGTGCATCTGGAGCGCCAGGTCGAAGTCGCGCCTTTGCATATTCACGAGGAATTGCGGGACCGACTTAGAGGTATACTCGCGTTCGGGAAGCCCGGGATACCCGGGGAATTCAATGAACTCGTTCAGATAGTGGGCAAATCGTGTAGCAAATTGGCGGGCCCATGGCAGACCGACGAACGCGATGTGTGCAGATGGAAACGAGGCACGAAGTGCCCGCCATGCCGGGACGGCACAGAGCAGGTCGCCCAGTTGGAGTGCTCTTAGAATGGCGATCTGCATAATGAACGCCCATTTCCTTACATCTTTTGTTGGCCTTGGTCTTGTGACCTGCTCGACACCTACTTCTTAGCTCACTTCTCATGGCACAACATATCGGTGAACGCACATCGACACTGTCCACTTCTGACGTAAAAGTCAGGCAGGACCTCTTATTACGCGCCTGCATTTAAGGGCCCTTCCGAGTTATCGAAAACGCCGAATGAGAGTAGATCCCGAAATCAAAGTTGGAAGGCAACGAGGGGCCGAAGAAGAGGTGCCCGCGTGTTCTGCTACCTGTTCCTTGACGGAGTGTTTCGAAGGACGGCCACAATGCAGCGTGGCGGTCGGCGTTGACCGGCATCGTTCACCGGCCGTCAATGTCATTGCCAATCTGAAGTACACACTTCCGTTTGCCGACGACACCGTCGATCATATCTTCGCAGTCCATGTTTTCGAGCACGTTCGCGAAGGTTCGCGATGCGCGTCTCTACATCGGGCGATTGAAGATCGGCAATGAAACTCCACTCGAAACGCGAGCGTAAGCGTTCTTCCATATCCGGCATTTCTTTTGGGAACCGATCGCTGGATAGCACAATTTGCTTTTGCGCTTCATACAGCGAGTTGAACGTATGGAAAAACACCTCCTGCTTGATGCCACTGATGAGGGATGTGCATCTGGTGTTGCAGTGCGCTGGCCGACCTGACACATATCCGGTTTTGTCACGTCCAGACCTTCAAGTGCTTCTTCAGTCTTCAACCGATGCTGTGTCCCTTCTCACCCCTGTCCGCCTTCGCGACATGGGGAAGGGGACTGATGAACTCGAAAGTTCACCCATTCGGAGAGCACGAAGGGAGCAATGCGTCGACCTGTTGATTGCCATGCTGGGATCGCTGTTACTCCTTGTACTCATGCGTCCGATAAGCAACGCTTCTGCATCAGACAGAGAAAGAAGCTTCGTCCCGATGGTTCCGAAGCCGAGAGCACCGTTAATGTGTGCGATTTGATGAGGCACGGATGAACACAGACGTCGCTCGGGTTGTTACGGCATGCTCGGGCTTAAAAACACTCGTGATCGGGGACGCGATCCTCGATGGCTACGTAGAGGGCGACACCAAGGGCTTGTGTCGCGAAGCGCCAGTCCCGATTATCGCCGTGAGCCGCCGCCTCTATGCCCCGGACGGGGCGGCCAATGCCGCGGCCAATGCTGCAAGCCTCGGCAGCGAGGTGACCCTGGTGTCGTTGATGGGAGACGACCGCGAGGGGGACCATTTGTGCCGGCTGCTCCAACAGCATGGAGTGGTGACCGATAGGGTTCTGAGACGGCGGATCGGAGGGACGTTGGTCAAGCATCGTATCATGTCAAGTGGCCATATGATGATTCGCTGCGACGAAGGGCTGGAAAAACCACCCGATGAGGCCGAGGAACAGCAGTTTAATTCGACGAGTGATCGATTTGGCCCCATGCTTTGATGTCGTGATTGTTTCGGATTACGGATATGGCGTTCTCACACCCCTGGTGATTAAGCGCAAGGAGCATCGAGGAGCGCGGCGACTTCCAAATACCGAAGGACTTCATGTTGAAAATGAATGTACGGCACACATCGATCGAGTGGTATCGCATCCGAGCTACGCAGTCCAACCGTGATCCGTGCCCCCAAGCGCTTGAGAAAGGGGTTCGAAAAGCGCCCCCCTCCGTGCATCTGCACGGCGACATCCAACTTTTCCGCTGCCATCGTCTCGAAGAACTCTTGCAAAATCCCCTCGTCCTGCCGCTCGGGTTCGTCTCGAACGCCATGTGACGGCGGCACGATAATCACCCGGTCCACCGGGCCTGGCCGACTTGAAAAGAACTCGTGATGCAGCGGAAGTCCCATCCAAATTAGTTCCGGTTCTGGATAGGCAAGCCGCAGAGCTTCCAACGCGGGAAGAGCAAACACCATATCGCCAAGTCCATTAGCACGAAGGACGGCGATCTTGTGAACGTCGGATACCTTCATAGCCGCCGCTATCTATTTAAATAATGTTAAATACTGGAACCGCGCACAGCCGCGACGCGACCCTGACCTCGGCCCCGCCGCACCGCCATTGCGTTGCCTGAGACAAGACGCGTTCGCTTTTCTATGCCGCGCTAACTTCCTCGTGTACAAGATCATGGGCCGCAAGACTTACAAGGCCCTACCGGGGCTTTCCGTCGAAGGGTTCAAGGGCCTCTGCGCATGGAATGTGTGAGCGAGAAATTGTGGGGCGTCGACTCGCCGGTCTTCTACAGTTGTCGGAAGTTGCTGATGATAGGCCCCCGATGGAATAAGCCCGCAGCCTCCGTACCGCGCCATGACGTGGAGCTGAGCCAGCACATCTTCCCCGGCATGCGCGGCAGGGAGCCCAGGCCAAAATGAAAATCCCCCTGCTTCACAACGTCCCAAACGAAGAGCGACATGAAATCGTATTTTTCATAGCGACTACCTTTGTAAGCTCAGGTCTCATGGTAGACACTCTCCGGGAGTGCTAGATTTGGATTTGTGCCGGCCGTCTAGAAGCATATTGAGCTGGTAGCCCGTCTCGCACACCTGGCAGAAAGGTATCCGTGTGCGATCAAAGGATGATGTGATCAAAGAAAGAAAGGCCGAACCGGGAGGTCGCAGAGATGGCCGTACGGAGCGTGTTCCGTGTGGGGATCTCAGGGTCCTATGGTGGATGGAACATGGGCGACGAGGCCATCCTTCAGGGGATCATCGGCGAATTGCGGCGGTCAGTTTCGGTTGAAATTACCGTGTTTACCCGTGATCCCGCCGATACCTTGCGCCGTCACCAAGTCGAGCATGCGGTGGCCGTGCGGGAGTTCTTGCGTGAAGAGATTCTCCCGGCATTAAAACCGCTGAATCTCTTCATCCTCGGCGGAGGCGGCATTCTCTTCGACGGAGAGGCGAGGATCTTCCTGCGCGAGGTGGAACTGGCTCACGAACTCGGTATCCCGGTGATGATTTACGGAGTCAGCGCCGGTCCGCTGGTCGATTCGCAGACACAAGCGCAGGTCACCCGGTGCGTGGAGATGGCTGACGCGGCCACCGTGCGAGACTGGCGCGCGAAGGATTTGCTTCAGTACTCCGGGGTCCGCCGCGAGATCAAGGTGACGGCCGATCCGGCTCTGCTCATTGAGCCGGAACCGCTGCCGTCGTATCTCCTCGAGAGCGAGGGCTTGAGAGGTCGGCGTCGTCTGGTAGGGATGTCGGTGCGCGAGCCCGGACCCGCGGCCCCCGACTTGGCCGAGATGGATTACCACTCGCTGCTGGCCAACGCCGCAGACTACATCGTCGATCGTTTGGATGCGGATGTGGTCTTCATTCCGATGGAGCGCCGCAAACATGACTTGCAGCACTCGCACGCCGTGCTGGCGCGGATGCGAGGGGTCCACCATGCGTCTGTGTTGCGCGGGGAATACAGCGTAGGCCAGCTCTTGTCTCTTGTCGGTCATTTCGAGTTCGTAGTCGGGATGCGATTGCACTTCCTCATTTTCGCCGCCCTGCAGCGCGTCCCGTTCGTGCCGCTGCCCTATGCGCCCAAAGTGACGGGGTTCGTGGAAGAGTTCGGAGTGAACCCGGCTCAACTGGACAGGCTCAACGCGGGACAGTTGATTGCACTGATCGACCGCGCTTGGGATGAGCGCGGTGCGATGCGGGATAGGATTGCGCAAGCGCTTCCGGTGTTACAGGCGCGGGCCCGGGAGAACAATGAGATCGCCGTACAACTCCTTCTTACCCACAGTGAGCAGCGGCAACCTGTGACGCCGAGGTCCAGCGAACCTCCAAATCCTCGGTGATGATCGTGTGCAAACGACGCTAAGGGGATGTACATGAATGTGCTTCGCACGGATGTCGCCATCATCGGGGGCGGTCTCGGCGCCTGTGCCGCCGCTCTGGCCGCGGCGAGAGGAGGACGGCGCGTCATCCTGACCGAAGAAACACATTGGCTGGGAGGTCAGCTCACGAATCAGGCGGTTCCCCCGGACGAGCACCCAGGGATTGAGGAGTTCGGTGCGACCGCGAGTTACCGGGCGCTTCGGGACGGAATCCGAGCCTATTATCGCGCTCATCTCCCGTTAGCGTCGGCTGCACGTGGCCTCAAGGCGCTCAACCCCGGCAATGGATGGGTCAGCCGGCTGTGCCATGACCCGCGGATTGCGGTGGCGGTGCTTCATCAAATGCTCGCTCCGCACCAGCTCAATGGAAGACTGTTCGTCCTGCATTCTCATAGGCCCATCGCGGCGTGGACGCATCGTGATCGCGTGACCGGGGTCGTCGTCAAGGGACTTGAAACGGGTCGGGATACGCTCATCGAGGCACCCTTCTTCATTGATGCAACCCCGCAGGGCGAGCTGCTAGCGCTCGCCGGGGTCGAGCATGTGCTGGGGGCAGAATCCCAGGCCGAGACGGGAGAACCTCATGCCTCCCAAGAGGCCGATCCAAGAGACCAGCAGGCGATCACGGTCTGCTTCGCGATGGAATATCTCGCCGATGAAGACCATACGATCGACCGACCGAGGCAGTACGATCTCTGGCGGGACTACCGTCCCGCAGGCTGGCCGGGTCGCTTGCTCGACTGGACGACGGTGCAGCCCGAGACGCAGGAGCCGATCACTCGGTTGCTGTTCGAAAGCGACGACGGCCGGCCCTGGTGGACCTATCGCCGGATCCTTGACCGGAACAATTTCGAGAAGGGCTTTGCGGTCAGTGATATCACCGTCGTCAATTGGCCTCAGAACGACTACTGGTTCGGACCCGTCTGCGGTGTCGATGAGGCGGAACGGGCACGGAATTTGGCAGCAGCCCGAGAGCTCAGTCTCAGTTTTCTGTACTGGCTTCAGACGGAGGCGCCGCGTCCCGATGGTGGGGCCGGCTACAGGGGATTGCGGCTCCGCGGTGATGTCGTGGGAAGAACGGTCGACGGACTAGCGCCGGCGCCGTACATCCGAGAATCCCGCCGCATCCGAGCTGAATTCACCGTTGTCGAGCAACACATTGCGCATCCATTGCGCCCAGATGGACCGGAGATCTTCGCCGACTCGGTCGGTGTCGGATGTTATCGTATCGATCTTCATCCTCGCGTGAGCGGTGCCGGGTACCTTGACCTGGGTTGCTGGCCATTTCAGATTCCCCTCGGGGCGTTGATTCCGGTTCGTGTTGAGAATGTCTTGCCTGGCGGGAAGAATCTCGGGGTAACGCACATCACGAACGGAGCATTTAGGCTGCATCCCGTTGAGTGGAACGTCGGCGAGGCGGCGGGTGCCTTGGCAGCGTTTTGCCTCGATCGCGACGTTCTGCCACGGGCTGTGCGAAATCGCGACACGCTTCTCGAAGCGTTTCAAGCGCTGCTCCGGCAACAGGGCGTCGAGCTCAGTTGGCCATCACTGTCCCCCCTGTAGGAACAAAGTCTTCGCTGATGAGCCCTCCCGAGCAGCCGCCTGTCCGGTATTCTCCTACCAAGCAATACCACTTTCGAGCGCGTCGCCAAACTTGATCTGGATTCAGATCGCATAAATTGGTCCAGTTCGTGAACTTCCGTCCCGATCGCCTGCATTCCTCGCTGAGCCACTGATCTAAAGGTCTCATACCGCACGAAGTCTGTTTCCCAAAGTTGATGGCAATGATAGCGATGGGGACATTCGTCGGTGATGCAATGACTTAAATTACTGGGCCTCACTTGGGCAAGTCTTGGGAAAATTGTAGCGCGACCGCGTGTTGCATTCACAACAGGGGCTTCTGTATAAAGGCCACCATGGACAAGGGCGAAGATGGTGAAAAGGTTCCGCTCGGCGGCAATGGCTCTGTACAGCACGGGGTCTTCCTGGAGTGTTTCGCCGGGGCTGGATCTCCTGTGAGGTGGCGGTGAGGGAAAGGCACTTTCCACGTCGGCGCCTGTTTACGAGGAGTCTGCGCGATATCACCAAACGCAAGCAGATGGAGCACGCCCTGCGCGAGCGCGAGGAAGAGTACCGGGCGATGTTCGAACTGGCGAGCGTCGGGAAAGCCCAAGTTGCGCCCTGGACCGGTCGGTTTTTGAGGGTCAATCGGAAATTCTGTGAGATCACCGGATACAATGCAGAAGAGTTGCTTGGAAAGAGCTTCGCGGATATTACGCATCCGGAGCATCGTGCCGCGGACATGCAGGGCATGCAGCAGTTGGCAAGGGGGGAAATCGCTGAGTATTCGACGGAGAAGCGGTACCTCCGTAAGGACGGCCGCATCGTCTGGGTGCATATCAATGCTGCGATGATCCGTGACACCCAAGGATCGCCAGTTGCGACAGTCGGGGTGTTCCAGGACATCACGGAGCGCAAAAGCGCCGAGCAGCGTGGGCGGGATTTGGCCGAAGTTAGCCGAGCCTTATCGGAGTCGCTGGATTTCGATCAGACGCTCAGGCGGATCGCAGAGTTGATGTTCCCGGGGCATGCTGACTGGTGTCTGATTGATGTCCTTAACGAGGAGACGCAGTGTCAACGAGTCGCCATCACAGTAAGCAAGCTGGAGAAACAGCACATTGCCGAAGAGCTTCTGCAACACTATGCGTCAGAGCTTAGCCGTCCTCATCCCATCCTCGACGGGGTCCGCACAGGGCACACCGATTTCGATCTCGATGTCCAGCCGGACTGGGTTGAGGCACGAGCGCGGGACCACCGCCATGCCGTTCTCCTACGCCAGATGGAAAAGACAGGGTCCATTATCGTGCCGCTCCAAATCCGGGGCCGAGTCATTGGCACCATCTCGTTAGTGGTCTCACGATGGTCCGCAAGGAAGTTCACGAGAGCGGACGTGGACTTTGCGGAAGAAATCGGGCGACGTGCTTCCATCGCGTTGGAGAATGCCCGGCTTCATAGTGAACTCAGGAAGGAGTTGGAAGAGCGAACACGGACAGAACAGGCGCTGCGCGAGAGCGAGGAGCGGCTGCGTCTGGCATTGGCGTCTGGCGATATCGGCACATGGAATCTGAACGTGCTCTCCGGCGAGAACGTGTGGGATGCACGGTGTAAGGAGCTGTTCGGCCTGCATGCAGAGGCCGAAGTGCCCTTTGAGACCTTTCTGGCCGGGTTGCATCCCGAGGACCGGGCACGCGTGGAGAAGACGGTGCAACAGGCGTTCGACCCGGAGGGACTGGGGACCTACGACATCGAGTATCGCACCATCGGGCTGCAAGACGGCGGTCGAGAGCGGTGGGTGCGCGCGATGGGCCGGGCCTTCTTCGATGAGGTAGACGGGGTACGGCGCGCGGTGCGGTTTACCGGCACCGCCGTCGATATCACGGAGCGCAAGCGGGCCGAGGAGGCGCTGTGGCGGATCAATGAGACGCTCGAGGCGCAGGTGAAGGAGCGGACTGCTCAACTGCTCGTGAAGCAGGATCAGTTGCGGGCGCTGGCTGCCGACCTGAGTCTTGCCGAGCAACGGGAACGCCGCCGCCTGGCCACCGAGCTGCACGATTATCTGGCGCAACTACTGGTCCTGAGCAGACTCAAGTTGGGCCAGGCTCGTCAGGGACTGAGTGAGGCTAGGAGCGTGGGGCTCCTGAAGGAGGTGGATGAATTCGTGAATCAGTCCCTCACGTACACCCGGACCCTGATGGCAGAGCTCAGTCCCCCAGTACTCAAGGAATTCGGGCTGCCCGTGGCACTGAAGTGGCTCGCTGAGCAGATGCAGCGACATGAGTTGCAGGTCGAGGTGCAGCTCGGGCCAGAGAGTCTACCGCTACCAGAACCGCAGGCCGTGCTGCTGTTTCAATTGGTACGCGAACTCGTCATGAACGTCGTCAAACATGCCCAGACATCCCGCGCCACCATTTCTTTAGGAACAACTTCTGACGGCGCCGTACGCCTGACGGTGCATGATGCCGGGTGTGGCTTCGAGACAGCGGTGAGCGGGGAAGGCACACAGAGGCCGATCCACTTCGGGTTGTTCAGCATTCGTGAGCGGATGGAGGCGCTGGGGGGCCGCTTCGAGTTGCAATCGGCGCCGGGCAAGGGCACCCGCGCCACGCTGGTCCTGCCGGCTGCATCAGCGTGGAGTGCTCCGGCGGTTGCCCAAGCTTGCCCCACACCGACTCGGACAGCCTCCGTCCCTCAACGCCCTCGTGCCGGTCCCGTGCGGGTGGTGCTGGTCGATGACCATACCTTAATGCGGCAAGGGTTGCGCAGCCTCCTCGAGGCTGAAGTCGAGGTGCAGATCGTCGGCGAGGCAAGTGACGGTGAGGAAGCCGTTATCCTCGCCCGCACATTGAAGCCCGAGGTAATCATCATGGACATCAATATGCCAAAGATGGATGGAATTGAGGCAACGCGTCAGATCACACAGGTGCTGCCCATGACAAGAGTCATTGGGCTCTCCTTTCACAACTCCGGCACAATTGAGCAGGAAATGCGAGCCGCCGGAGCGGTAGCTTTCGTCAGGAAAGATGCAGCGGCTGACCAACTCTGCCAGGCAATCGCAGCTGCCACCTGTTACTCGGATAATTAAACCAACGCCTCTGTTTGCCATTGTGAGGTGCCCTCTGGATTGGTGCTGCTTGAGCCGTCACTGACCGTACTGCCGAAGTATAAGGTTGCGCCTTGCAAGGAGCCCGGGGAACTTGCACGGCGATTCATAGATTCAATCTCCCTCGCCCGTGTCACATGCTGCCCGGCATCGATGGCTTCCAGGATTCTCTCCAGAGGTACGAACACCTCCCGATAATCGAGAGCGCAATCAATCCGAGTGAGATGTCCTTTTTTGCTCACGATCCAATCCAGGATGGCCTGCACCTTGTCCAACGGCCAAGCAGATACAATTCCTCAGGAAAGGTCTATGCTGACCTCAAGAGGTTTGCGTGGCGCCCGCCTGGACATGGCCGCCAATCTCCACCAACCCGATAGGAAGTCTCTTCTACGGAACACGCCGGATGCTGAAAGTGAGCCAGTCTAGAGTCATCGTAAAAGGACAACCGGCTGACTCCATACTTGCAACTTCCGCCCAGTTGCGGAGGCCTGGTATTCATGTTGCAACTTCTCCACGGCGAATCATGCCTCGCGCATGTGACACGCTTACGTTAAGTGCGTGAGCCGCTTCCTGAGAGCCGCGAGTTCTTCCATGTGCCTAGACTCCTGCGTGAAAATAAAAAAAGCCGCCGAGAAATGAGGTCATCGCCTCACTTCCCGGCGGCTTCTCCTGTTCAACTGGCCGTCGTTATGTCTTAAAAGTTAGCCTATCGTTATACCACTGACGAAGCGTCTGGCTGGCGCCCGGTTTCATTGTCAACCAAGGCTCCTCCGTTCTCGCGCTGATCGCTCTCGCGTTGGCATCGGAACTCGTCCCGATGCGATAGGCCAAGTAGTGTCCGCACCCGGCCAAGTTCAGCGGTTCAGTGACCGATACTCTGCAAGACCGCCGTTAACGCGGGCCGGGGAGATCGACATCAGTAAATCCAAAATCGATTGCTGTGGCCGATTAGACAAAATGTGTAGGCAGACAGCCGATATACAGGCGGGCGAGGTGATTGGTACGGTGAAATTGACGTCGATCGGCCAAGGAGGTTTCCCATGCACAAACGGCTTTCCTTGGGAACAATTGCTATCGCAGCATGGATGCTTGCCGCCTGCACGTTCACTGGTACTACTGAATCAATCGTTGAGACAACGCAGAATACGACCGTCAGCACGTCGGGTCGATCCTGGTTTACTAACGATGGGGTCGTTCGCCAGGGGGAGCATGTCACTGCCTTCACCGCACTCAACTATGACGGTCTCATGCACGATATGGCCTTTGGCGGCGGGGAATACCTCTATTCTCTCGGCTCGCTACTCGGTGTTCGGGAGGATCAGCGTGCAGCCTTTTTTGCAGTAGCGCAAGGTCAATATACCGAACTCGCGCAACATGACCGGACCATGATCGTGAATCTGTTAGCGGGTCTCGATCGTTCTCTCTCATCGCATGGGATTGTGACGGCAACGGCCACGAAATAGTCAGCGTGGTGCGATGTGGGCGCGCTCGGGCGCGCCCAGAGGAAGATCGCCGGGCGAGGATCCGTCCGTCACGATCCGCTACGCGCGATGGTAAGGCAGTCAGATGAGGATGTGCTAAGGAGGAGAGAAGCCATTAGATAGGGAAGACGCAGAGCGGGGGGACTCCATAGGTGCGGGGTGTGGGGCCGGAACGACGGTAAGCCGTAAACGACTCTTGCCGCGAGGACGATACCCATCAAAGGTAGTCTGGCACCCCTATTCGCCATAGTCATCGCTGCAGATCTTATCTTACCAACTGTCCTCAGCATTGGTGACGGCCAACGGCTCAACCGTTCGGACAGTCCCAGGACAGATACCACTGAAGGCTTGCTGAACCTACTAAACACAGAACGGTCTGCCCGAGGCCTGATCCCCGTATCGCGGAACGAACGGCTTGAAAGGGGCGCGCGATGGATGGCAGACGATATGGCGCGGCGCCGCATACTAGACCACACGGACAGCCGGCACCGCGACGTGGCAGCTCGCCTGTAAGCATTCACTTATGACCGGCCACGTCTCATTGCAGAGAACGTTGCGGAAGGGCAGGAGACAGCTGCTGCCGTCGTCGAGGGTTGGGTTCAGAGCGCTGCGCATCGAGTCAACCTGCTCCATCCAGAAGTTAAAGAAGGTGGCGTCGGCCATGCCCGTGACTCGCAGGGCCGGCCGTATTGGGTGCTGGATCTGGGCGCCCGCTTCTCGGACCGATGAAGAGGACGTTGCAGCCGCTGAGAGTACGATGGCGGTTCGCCGTCACCACTTCGATGCCGATGAGGCAATTTGAGTACGCCTCTTTAGCGTCGAGCCGGCCCGACAAAGGTAGCAGCCACTTGTACCTTCGCTATGCATGGCCCGTCCTTCAGTGCAATAGGGACTCCATGATACAGGTCCACCCCTGATGTACAGTTGCTCTCTGCCTCCACAGCACGGCCCGTAGCCTAATGTACGGCTGTCTTACCGTTGCCGGGATCGACGTCTGCGTCCTCGCCGACAATGTCCCGCGTTGTATTGTCCGTGTGCTGCCAGGATGCACTTAAATGCAGGCATCGTAACGCGCATTCTTGGCTCTACCCCAACACACTAAGATGTTCATCGCATTGACCTCATCGACAGACAGCTTTAGCCTTACCTCTGCATGTCACATCAAGCTATTATGGTCGTAGACGATGACCCGGCACTGCTTACTGCCGTAACGGGCCTAATGGAGTTACATTTGCCGGAGGTCCATGTCCGTGCCTTTGAATCCTCTCGCCTTGCGCTGGCTCATTTCGAAAAGAACGAAGTAGCCACCGTCATGACCGACCTCAAAATGAAAGAGCTGGAAGGCTTTGCGGTCTTGGAGCAGGCAAAGGCACTCCGTCCCAATGTGCCGGTCATTGTGCTTAGCGGCCATCTGGATCGAACCCTTGCATCAAAAGCGGTCGACAGAGGAGCCCACGACGTGCTGCCAAAGCCCTTTAACCGTGGAGAATTTGTGACGGCTCTCACGCTGGCCTTAAAGATCTATGATCTGGGGAGAGAGGTGCGGATACGACGGTTACTGACCGAACGTCTCAGCAAGCGGGTAGACAATTTAAAGCGGCTGATCGTGGACAGTCAGCAACGGCCTAACCAGCATACGTGCATTCAAGAGATAGTCTCCGTATCGCGGCAACTCAATGCCCAGAGCGTCGCAGCTTTAGAGACCTCCCTCGAGCGGCTCTGCGAACATACCAACATGGCACAAGCTCGACACTGGACGTGGCGCAACAACGCCTGATCGTGATGCAACAAGAGAGCCGCGCAAATATCTTGAAGCGCATCGCTTGCGACCACGCCTGAATGCTCGCCCCGCAAGGACACCCCCTTTCTTTTGGAGATTACCTCAGCAAGCGTAGCTGAGTTCATGGTGTGTGAAACACCTATTCCAAGGTGATCCGGGCTGTCCGAGCTTCTGTGCCAGTCAACCTGGCAAAAATCTCAGGGTGTGTGTAGCTGCATTCTTCATCCTCGTTCTAAGCGAGAAAGAGAGATAGAGGTACCCACACACCCTGAAAGATCTGCCAGGTGACTCAAAAGCATGCCAGCGGTGAGGCCGGGAACGGCTGGGCGGGTTTTACAGGGTCAATTACTTCCGCTTTATGGTGGATGGGGTATTAGAGGAGACTTTATTCGTCTGTTTCGCATAGTGCTTGGCACAATAGAACGCGCCGGTCGTCTTGTCTTGGCTAATTCCCGCCGAAGCCATGCAACCATATACGCAACAGGCTGACATACGGCACCTCCAAAGTGGGTATTGAGTGTGGAGATGAGTGTACATCGCCACCGCTTATCGTCAACTTTTGGTTTGGTGGAGCCGCCACCCCAAGCGTCCCGTTACGGTTCAACATCCACAACGGTATTAGGACCTTGGTCCTATTGGCAAAAGGCTATCCTCTGGTAGACTTTTCCCGCTGCAATCCATGGTTGCTTTGAAGGGGAGGACACCCTATCCATGCAAGTTCAACGGGATGACGCCGCACAGGCAGAACGAATCGTAATGGACTTTCTACAGACTCATGGCCCCACGACGTTGGAGAGGCTGGTTCGCGCTTTAGTCGGCCTATCATGGGCGCAAGTGTTTTCAGCGGTGGACCGCCTGAGTCGAGCAAAAAAAGTTTACTTAGGCCAGACACTACAACGCGATTATACAATACGGATGCGTGATCCATTTATTCCTCGTCACGTATTAACGCAGGTCATTAATGCGAAAAATGGTTCAACATTAAGTGCCTGAATTCATCTCTCAGTAACACTGGCTGCACCATGCCAGACACCGTAGCCACCTCGACTTCATACCTTTGGATGAGATGGAAGAACGAGAGCTCCGATGCGCCCTCATTACTAAGAGCCGTGAGGGCGAGGCCGACGCGCAAGCGAAGTTGTTTGGATTATAAGGGATGAAATTATCGTCACCGCCGGAAGCGAAGTAGTTCATGTCCTTCCGTGTGTAGTGCCGCGCAATACCCATAGAATCCATTTAGTAACGCCTAACTAGCTTGTCGCATCATCTATGTCATTCCTGAACGGAAATCGAAGCCGCGACGAGGCGCAATGCGAAGTTGCATTGCGAATAACACACACCCTCTTCTTGCCAGATCGCTTGAAGAACACAAACCTCTCCATCAATTCTGTCGGGAAGGACGGCCGAAGGGACTGTTACAAGTCTCGTCTACTTTCCGGTGCCGCATAACCCATAAACTTGCTCAACTTGTGTAGCGACCCGATACCCGTGGTTGGCAAGTAAGTCGAACTCAGCCAAATCAATTCGGCGCAATGTGGTGGGGAAGTTCGAAGCGAATGTGGCTGACTTACCGGGCAACTCACCTTCTACGGCCGTTGGCGTGTTGCGGCTCGTGGTAGCCGCGTGTAGTCTCTTAGCTTTGTTCGGCTGGATGGATAGACGAATGTCTTTCCTTGGGGCTGTCGGTCGCCATGTCTTGGTAGCGCATCCATCGCAAGTATTGTCTAGAGCTAACCTTGAAACCAATTGAATGCTGACGTGGATTTGCCATCACAAGACTGAGTAATTAGGCGCCCTGACCCGGTCCATCTCGTGCGAGCGCAGACTGCATAGAATCCGTTCGTGAATCGATCCAGGCCTTTCTTCAATTTCTCGAAGTGGAGAGGCCGGCATCTACTGGAACCATCCCTGCCTATCACGCGGACCTTGACCAGTTTGAAGCGTTCTTAAGAACCCGCGCGACAACCCTAGATGCTAGAAAGGTGGACGACTATGCGATTCGAGGATATGTGGCTTCGTTGTCCATCGAACATTGAAGCCATTCTAAACTTCTGATCATTTTAGCTATAGGGTCTATGAGGTGCCGAAGTAAGCGCGGCATGAAGTAAAACTTTTACTTAATGTATGACTTATAAGATATCGCTATTTAATAGAATAATATAAACGTTACCTGCCCACAGTAGGATTTTTGCCAAGCAGGGCACCCCTTGATCTCCGTTCAGACATAGATGAAATGTGACGGCGACGCTGACTGTCTAATGTGGTCCTGCCTCTTTCTAAAATTCTAACATCGTGCCCGTTGGCATCTGCCGAACACAGGTGGTCGCCATCACGACCTCCATTCAAACTCCTGAACAGGTATGTCACAGGTGGTTTACCGGGGATCAGCAGGGGAGCGGTAGCCCAGCCAGGTGGCTTGCCTTTAAGCCTTGATACTTACTTGTCTGGGCTCACAGACCCGAACGCTGTTCGACGCGTCATACCTGCCGTATGTGGGGCACGCCGAGCGCTGGAACACTGCCGAGCTCGACGGCCGGCTGGACGCTGACACACGAGACTGTACGATCACGTATCGCCACGGCGGCAAGAAACTGATAGTAGCCGTCTATCGAGATCTTGAGAGGCTTCAAGTGGAAAGGGAGTTCGAGAAGACAATGGCCACGCAGGTATGATGAAGCTGTCCAAAAGTCGATGCATTAGCACCATCGGATGTGGGAGGTTATCCATTATGACGGAGCAATTCAACGTCGGCGATCACGTTTGCTGGAATTCTGAGGCTGGACACGTGAGCGGCACGATCATCAAGGTCCACACAACAGATTGCGAATACAAGGGTCATAAGCGCCACGCCAGCAAGGATGATCCGCAGTACGAGATCAAGAGCGACAAGACGGACCATATTGCCATGCACAAGGGCGCGGCGCTTACTAAGATCAGCAGCGGCACATCCCCGGGACGGGCCGCGCACCCGAAGGGAAAATAAAGCGGGTGGTGTGTTGGAGGAAGCGAATGTGATCGAGGTCCGGCACGTTTTGAAACATGCCAATGGTGACGTGCGCCTCGCCCAGCAGATTGCGCCGGCCCCCGTATCCGAATTTTGGGACGAGCGTCCTCCTCGATGCCCCGCTGGCTGACCAGACGTTGGCCCGCCCTGGCTTTTTCTCGTTCTGTAAGTTTAGTAGCGTGCCTGTGGCCATGACGGCCGCGCGTGATGCCGCCAGGCTGCTTTCAGATCATCGACGAGGGTTTGCGGCTATAGGGTGTCCGGGCTAATGGAGCCGACCGGCGTGGTGAATCAAAATATTGTGGCGACCGGCCGCCCCTGTAGAGCGAGCGGGCCGCCGACGGTATAGGCCAATCGGCTGTGTTTCTGGCCGATCGTTGCCTACGCATGGTTGGAGACACCTTCCGAGATGGAGTTTTTAACCTATCGTTAGACTCAACACTCTATGTCTGGCCGCCAGACTTACGGTAGGCTAATCGACTTCGCCAGATCAGAGGAGACCAATTATGCAGATGCTCACCATAATGTGTGGCGCGAGAATCGAGGAGCAGGTTCGCCTGTTGTTGAACACCCTCGGCGTCAAGGGATACACCGTCATGTCTGATGTGGGGGGATCGGCCAAACCGGGATGATGTATGGGAAAGGCGTATGGACCGATCGCGGCAAGTTATTTCTCGTTGCCTTGGACGAGGAGCACATGACTCCATTGGTGAACGCGATGAGGGAGCTGCATGTCCGGCTGGTTCAAAGGCCCCCCAAGGGCGTGAGGAGGTGCCCTTAAAAGTCTTTTTGCAACCCTGCGAACTGATTGTTTAGCGAGCTGGAATGCGAAACGCTACAGAACAAGCACGTCAGGCACTGAACCGGACAAGGATCGACCGTGACTTGATCTTGTAAAACCGAAATGATTGAGGTCGGGGGAAGTGTCGCTCTAGGTAGATGGCCGACGACGAGCGAGGGCCAAGGAACGGGGATTGACGATAACAATAATGGGCTGTCGCCAACCGGCGGCCCCCTTTCCACGCATCACCAGAACCATCTGGATATCCACTGCTAAAACCGACAATCATCTGCTGCCGTGTCTGGTTGTCGAGACGGTCGATGTCATTCTATGTTGCCAAGAAGTATGGTCATCATGCCTGGTGCTTCACTTAGCTCTACCCCGTTGCGTCAGTGCCGATGGGTAGGAATCCTTGTCAGGGGGCTCCTTTTGCATGGGGTCATTGGCGATGGGACAGATGGTGCTCTGCCACACTTGACCTTTTGATGTGAGGCCCCGTGGTGTTTTTTCCATAATCATGACCTCTTGGCATTTTCATAGAAAAGGTGCGGCCATTTCTTAAAAACGTGGAATGCATAATTGGCTTCAGGCCGCGCGTCTAGAGATCCAATGAGATTAAAGTCAATACGGGCGATGTGGAGCCGCGCTATTTGTCGTCCATGCCGGTGAAAGAAAAGGGGATCTGGCCTCTCCACAAAGGCGACCGCCTCCAGATTGTCGTGAATGAGCAGAATATGGTGTTGGGGTATCACCGCATCGATGACATGGGATGGCATCAGATTATTCGTGGTCAACTCGCTCAAGCCCTGATGGTGGGGCAGGAATGGGCCGTCATTACAACGGAAGACCAGCACGAGCGAGCCTATCGCGTACGGCCGCTCATTCGCAGCAAACTCGCAGCGGTTCCGATCGGCCAACCTGCAGTCTTCATAATCGATGAGACGGGTCAAGTTATGGACGCCGTTTTTGGGGCCGCGGAAACGCTGCAGGCCGCGGCGCAGGGCTGGTGTGCGTCTCCGCCGAAAGGGGGCTACCGTCAGCTTCGGGGTACCATGGTGAAATTGCTCGCGGCAGCATAACGTAATCATCCGGACCGATGATGGTCGAGAGCAGACCATGGAGATCAGAGGATTTCTCCAGGGCCCCTTGGCCAAAGTTCGGGGCGGGGTGCGGCGTCTCATGTGAAACCGGACTGAAAAGGAGGTCGCGCTGTGAATGAGCCGGTTGTGCTCATCAATCTGTTTTCCGTGCCGGAGGGGAAGGAAGAGCGATTTTTCCAGTGGTGGGAGAAGGGGAGAGAGACCCTGATCAAAGGGCCGGGATTCGTGACCGGCATGCTGTACCGGAGTCTCGATGCGGGCGTGAAGTTCAACTTTATCAATGTCGCGCAATGGGAAAGCGATCTTTATTCTGAGGCGTATCATCGTAGCGCCCCATCGATGCAGGCGGAGTTGGCCCAATTAGGAATTGAGATGGCCCCTGGTTTTTATAGCACTTTTCTTAAGTATTAAGTCGTCCTCAGGATCAGCGCAACCGCTTACCATGAGTCGGCAGCAGATAGGCTTCTCCGCCAAGTGACACCTGTGGCTGGCTACGCCGACGGATAAGGCATAACTGGTCGCTGCGGACCCAAACCGTCGTTCCGGCTATGAACATGTCTTCGTCCGGATGTGCCATCGCTCTCAGTAAAATTCTTCCTTCCTGCATGGTTTCTCGTTGTATCACACAACGCTACCAGGCCGCGCATGGCCGGCACTCCGCCCGTGGTGCTATACCGGGCCAATGTGCAGGTTCTCGCCAATGCTTGTCTCAAAGCTGCAAGGTCACGAAATATCTTATGAGCGTTTGAGGACCAGTTCGTCATCACTTGTGGAACAAACTCACGACGGCATGGGGATGAACAGAACGTTACCATGTGCCTACCCTGACCGTTCCTTCAGGTGCGAAACCATTGCTCACACAGTTAGCCGATGTGGGCGGGTCCCGGTGCTTCTTAGATTTGTGCCTCCAATGCCGCAAGATCCCTTCTTGGTCGAAGGTCAGCACATATTCATCGCACCAGAACCCGGTGATGTCGAAAATATTATTACCGCCCTTCTCCCGTTGCGTGATCTGATACACAAAGACCGTTTCCCCCGGCCGAGGCGTGGCGGTCCAGAGCGGAGGACCCAGACGTTCGCGAACCTCCCGTTGCGTCGCATGATCTTGTGCGCGTTGCAAGAAGATCACTTCCTGATCAAGGAAGAGTCCACAGCCGGCTCCCAGAGCCATCAGGCTGACGACCACTGCAGGAATGAATACATCCTTGCTTCTCACAGGCAGTAATTCTTCCACACTCTGACCATCACATCCTCCGTACGGGTTCCTTCCCCACCATAATGCCACGATTGTTCCGAAATGCTGCAAACGGGGTCTCGCTGTTTGGGACCGCGTTTTCTTTCTGAGGGCCATCATACGTCAATCTTGAATCCGTTGCGCGCCGTACCTTGGTAGACCTCGCTCTGAGTCAGACTACATCTGGACGTGTGCCACGCTCCGATCATCTCATACCTCGCCAGTCTGTGTTCTATGCTGGACTTCGCATGGACAAGTAGTCGTCGATGTCCCATAATTCCCCTGCGGCATCACACAGGGTGACGGTCTTGCTTGGTGTCTTCCTCCCAGACCCATAAGAAAAGCGAAACACCCTCTGTCGGCTCAACACCATGTGCACAGACGTTCGTCACTTTGGTCCACGGGGCTGCGAGATAACGTCATGGCGAATACCCCCATAAAGCCCGCACAGCGTAGTCTGCAAGTCGGTGGCAGAGGTCAGATACCCTTGACAACTTCCGCGCCGGCATTCCTGAACGCGGCTGCCTTCTCAGGACGTCGAGTCGCCACTCGTATTTTTTGGCCCTGGCGCAATAAGGCATTGGCCACTGCACCGCCTCTTTTCCCGTGGCTCGTCACCAAAATGATCTTCTTCTGTGTTGCCATGTCACACCTCCGTAAGGAACCAACCCTCCCTTGCAGTGATACCGCCTTCTTCTACCAACTAATCACTATCCGAGATGAAAGGACAACCGCCTCGAGTACAGGCACCCATTCAGAATTCCTTCGAACATCGAGTCACTAAGGTATTGTGTGTATGCGATGTCAGAGAGCTCGCCAGGCATTCAAATAACAGTTGGTTTCCGAGTAGCGACGAACTGATGACTCTTGTTTTTTGGGACCCCAATGCTCTAGTTGATCATGATAGTGGTTGATTGCGGCAGCGTTACTGCATCAGGGGTATGAGCCCCTACAAGGAACCAACTCAAGGACAAAGAATCGTCTTCGGGTTCGCTCAATATTTTGCGTGGCCTATTACATGTTGTTCCTGGCGTCGATGTTGTTTCAATATGAGAGCTGTGCTACGTCTATTGCCGATGTTCCTCCTAAGCCTGATTTCGACCATGCCGGGTTGTGCAACGGGTCCGTCGTCTGGTGTGCAGGGGCCGTATCAGTCCTGGGATGAAGTCATTGCGCGGTGGATCGGCAAACCGAAAGAAGCCTTGTTTTATGAGCTTGGTCCACCCAACGTGCATCCTGTGCCTGCCGAGACAGACCGATTGACCGAACTGGTCTGGGATATGACGATCGATCGGATGCCGGGGCAGGCCGATGAGTACGGGCTCTTGCCGTTCACGCGGTCCGAGACGTGTCAGCTCTTTTTTCTTGCTGACCCCAAAGGCATCATCGTCTCCGGAAAGCGGGTGGGTTGTGCCTAGGATGGAGCCCTAGCATCAGCCGAGACGGTCAGGATGTCGTCAGCGATCTGATCTTCAGTCTGGGAGACGGTTAGGAAAGACAGTTTTGATCCCTAAAGACACGGATAGCTGCAGGTAATGTAGGCCTTCTATCTGACCGCACTCTTCAGCGATGCTGTCCAGGGGGCGTATTGGTAGCCTGTAATCGTTCCGTCCTTGATTCGCTAACAGCCTCGTCCATCACAAACAGCGGCACGAGGAACCATTCGCGCGGCACAACGGGTTTTCCCAAACGATCCTTGATCTCGATATCAAGCCTTACCGGATCAAATATTCAACTTGAATTTCTAAGGTCTTGTTGGGGCGCTCCTTATGGCGTAGATCAGTCGGAGTGTTGAACGGAGTCCCCACGAGCGATACCGAATCAAGGGGCGCCATAAGTTTTCCCGAAAATGGAGCGACGCAGGCAGAAAGGCGAGTTTTGGAGCTGCTGTGGATCTCCCAGCATCGCCTGCCTGGTGAGTAGCTCGGCCCGCGCGATCCTGACCATGCAGCGGACAGCAAGACTGCCCGAGCAATGGGATCCGAGCCCCAGAACTACCAACCCATCCAATGGTGCACCTCTTAATGAAAAGGACGACAAATCTCAGAAAAGTGCACTGCCACGTTACGATTGGTGCGGGTGATCATCCTCAACAGCAGGCTTTCATTCATTATCAGTGGCACATTTCCCTCGTATCGCGAAGGCAACCGTCTATGAACTCCAACATACCGGATGCACTGCCGAAACTCGTCATGATGTTGTCAGCAAGCGCTCTCTCTCCAGTTGAAGTGTTCTCGGCAATACACTCTTTCACAGTTCCTCTTTTCCCACGGGCGACCAGTCTGTCGCTTCATGCCGATTGTGTTTGGTGATTTTGCTGACCAAGTCTTCCAGACTATACTTCTTGTGCTCTAGGATTGGTCGAATAACGGGCGCTCTTTTGTTTGTCTTAACACGATGCTGAACATCTGATAGGGTGTTTAATTTGGAGTTATCAGTTCTCTTTCGAAAAGTTTCATCACTTTCCTTAAGGATCAACTCGTCTCCCGACCTTCAACTTTACATTTCACTGCGCCAACTTTTCATACAACTTCAATTTGCTTTGAAGATGATCGTATTGCGCCATAGACATCACCACCATGTCCTCATTCTTTGTAATGAAGACAGGTTCTTCGCTCCTATGGATGACCTGTGAAAATTCCCAAATCTTGTTCTTCAGACCGGAAATGGGCTTGATCGGCATTATTGCTGTTCCCTTCGTAGCGTATCCAACCGAGCCCACTCGCCAGGCGCGTGTTCGAAGTGCCAATACCGCCATCTATCACCTGGACGGCAACTTTAAGTATAACTTTGCCCTCCGCGAAGGTGCGTGCATGGGCCTGTTCTTCAAGGCACAGCTGGCCGTTTAAGCTATTTCGCCACCTCGTCCTTATCATCCAATAAACGGTCACTTATAGTAACCATACCGGCGTAACTAAAGTAGCGGAGCCAGAAACATAAAAAAAGTAAACGAGTACGTGGTCTTAGTCCTCAACTCTGACTTCATGTAAGCATTTTCGTTTCCGAAGTGGAAATAGTTTTCCTTTCTTCGAGTCTAATAATTGTTCCGAACTCGGTTTTGGCTCCGTAACTTGACAGGACAGATATATTGACTATACTTAGTCGTAGTCTATAATAATCATAAATATCAATAACTTACATAGCCATAACATGAAGACTTTTGAAGACGTGCGGAAGCGCTATAAAACGTACGAAGTCTGTAAGCTTTTTAACGTGTCGCGAGCAACTCTGTTCCGGTGGGAACGAGAGGGCCTGATTTCGGGACCGCCGAGAGATTGGCGCAATTGGAGAATCTACACGGGGCAGAATATTAAGGAAATCACGGAGATCATTCGAACTAAGACTTCCACGGATTAAAAGGACGTGTATGAAGTGGTTAGACTTCGGTTCCATGCTTCGGAGAAATAAACAGCTGCTGGGTCTCGACATCGGATCGAGCGCCATCAAAGTGGTGCAGATGAAAGAGGTCAACGGGAAATATTTTCTGCAAAAATTCGGCATCAAGCCGTTGGAGCCAGAGGTGATTGTCGATGGAACGGTCATGGATGCCGGACGTGTAGTGATGGCCATTAAAGAGCTGCTCAGCGAAACCAACATCAAGCTGAAGCATGTCGCGATCTCGGTTTCAGGACATTCGGTGATCGTTAAGAAAATCAGCTTACCATCCATGGCTGATGATGAGCTGGAGACCGAGGTAAAGATTGCCGCGGAGCAGTACATCCCATTTGACATCAATGAAGTGAATTTGGATTTTCACGTACTCAAGCCTTCCGATCAATCGGATGAGGGGCAAGCGCAAATGTCGCTGCTACTGGTCGCGGCTAAAAAAGACAAAGTCAATGAGATGACGGAGGTAGTGCGGGGCGCCGGCCTGGTCCCGACAGTGCTGGACGTCGATGCATTTGCGATTGAGAACATGTATGGCGTGAACTACGAGACCAATGATGGCGACGTGGTGGGATTGGTGAATATCGGCGCGAGTGTCATGAACATTAATATTCTGAAAGATGGCGACTCCTTGTTCATACGTGATATCGCTGTCGGCGGGAGCGGGTATTCTGAGGCGATTCAACGCGAACTGGGGGTCACATTTGAAGAAGCCGAGTCGATTAAGAAAAGCCACCGTGTCACCGATACGAATGCAGCAGCAGTTGCGGCCGTGCTGGATGGAGTGAATGCGGAAGTGTCTTCGGAAATTGCCAAATCAATTGATTATTTCAAGACGACGGTGACAGGGGGCGACCTCAGAAAACTCGTGTTGTCCGGTGGATGCGCCAAGGTCAGTGGGCTGGCCGATCAATTGAGCGAGCGGATGGGACTTCCCGTGGAACTCGCGAATCCGTTTCTCAACATCGATGTGTCGGCAGCCGGGATCGATGACGACTCGCTTTCTGATCTTGCGCCAATGGCGGCTGTCGGTATCGGGCTGGCCATGAGAACGGTTGGTGACCGATGATACGCATCAACCTGCTTTCAACCCCACGGGCGAAGGCTGTTAAGAAACAGTGGGACGTCCGCGTGGAGCTTATCAGTGGCGTGAGTTTCCTGATCCTCACCATCGGCGGCTGGATGGTTTATGGGGAAACTCTGGAGACTGAGATCGCCGATAAGCAGGTCGAAAAGCAAGGAAAAGAAAAAGAACTGGCCCTGCTCAAGGACAAGGTCAAACAAGTTCAGGATTTCGAACGTACCAAAAAGCTCTTGGAGGACAAGAACCGCGTCATTGATGAATTGGAGAAATCACGAGCGGGGCCCGTCCAAGTACTGGACCATGTGAGCCATAGCCTTGAACCACTCAATATCTGGCTGGTCCGGCTGACCGTCAAAGGGGGCAATGTCGAGCTGGAAGGAAAGGCCTTGACGAATGATGACGTCGTGGAATTTGTCAACAACTTGCGCAGTGTCGACTATTTCTCGAATATCCGGCTGCTGGAATCCAAGTCGGGGACCGAGGCGAAATTGAACGTCTATCAATTTAAACTGAATATGACTTTGAAGGTGTAATGTGGAACTGCCAAAGGTCGATCTGGAAGCGTTACGAAAGATTCCCATGAGGAAAAAGCTGACGCTCCTTGCCGTGCTGGCGGGCGGAATCAGCGGGCTGTTCTACTATTACATCATCACGCCAAAATTCGATGTCATTGCGGCGCTTCAGGCCAATATTGGCAACCTTGATGCAGAAATCCAAGCGACATCCATCAAAGTACAGCACCTCGACGAACTTGTGGCGGCCAATAAGGAGTTGGAAAAGGAACTCGAAAAGAAAAAGGAACTCCTGCCCCCCGAGGAAGAAGCCGTCATGCTGCTGAAGCAATTATCCGACCTCGGCGTACGACTGGGTCTGGATATCAAGCTCTGGAAACCTGGCAATCAGGCGGAAGATTCATCGAAGTTATTCGTCAGAATGCCGGTAAGCGTGGAGGTCTCAGGCGGCTACCATACGGCAGCCGTATTCTTCGATCGGATCAAGAAACTCCCTCGGATCATCAACGTGTCGGACCTCCGCATGGGCTCCTCGAAGGTCGAACACGACCACGTGGTGATACAGACGCTATTCGAGTTAACAGCCTTTGTGGCGCCGCCGGACGTCAAAGCGTCGACGAATGACTTCAAACCCGTGGCCACTGCCCTCAAATAAACGTCACGAACGCAAGGTCGAAGAGGAAGGAAATGCCGATGCCTGACGGAAGTGGGTGGTTGTATGGCACGTGGACTGGGATGATGATGGTGATGGCGCTCGCGATGGCCCAGGAGGTTTCTGCCCAGCCGCCTTCCGGCCAGCCGACACCGCCTCTATCTGTTGGTCCGTCTTCCCTTCCAACGCCGGAAGGACAGGCGCCGACAAGCAATGTATCCGGCGCCTCCCAGCCGCCTGTGCGCGGGGAGTATTCTTATAATCCGTCCGGAAGACGGGACCCCTTCGCCCTTGTGCTCAAAGATCCGAAGATGGGCGAAGAAAATCAGAATTTGCCGCCGCTCCAACAGCTTTCACTGACGGAGCTGAACTTGATCGGCATTGTTTGGGGAGGGTTTGGATACAGTGCGATGGTGCAGGCGCCGGACGGAAAAGGCTATACGGTGCGGCAAGGAACACGCGTCGGACCCAACGGAGGCGCTGTCAGCTCAATCACGGAAAATGCCATTGTGGTTCAAGAGCGGTTCACCGATGTGTATGGCAATAAACAAGTGCGGGAATACGTCAAACTCCTGCATGCGAAAGAGGGCGCAGAATGAATGCCAAATCGATAGTGTCGTTGTCACTGTGCACGATGATGGTCTTTCAGGGGCTGGTGTCTTGTATGCACCGGCCCTCTCCCGCTGCCGGAGTCGAGTCGCCCAACATGTCGCTCGATCGTGTCGGTGTCACCGAACTTAGCGACCGACTTCGCATAGAAGTGGAGGGCGGACGCCCCATGACCTACTCTCTGTCAAGCAGTGACAGCCCTGCTCGCGTGACCGTCGATTTGCCCGGGTTTTCGCGTGGGAGCCAGCCTGAACGCCTGGTCATCAACAAGGGATCCGTGCTCGAGTTGACGGCGCAAGACGTGTCGACGCCGAAAGCCGGCGTGCAGTTGGTCTTTGCCCTTGCCGCTGCCATAGAACCGGAGATCCACGCTGAAGGGACACGGCTGTTCATTGATTTCCCCAAAAGCCAGGTATCGGAACCGGCTGCTCCTCAACAGGGTGCAGATCCCTCGAATGCCGGCATGGACGCTGCGGACGCTCCTGCAGTTTCAGGAAAGATCACTGAGGGATTGCCGGCGAAAACGTTGACACGAATAGACATCCAAAAGAGTGAGACCGCCGCGACGATCCTCATCGTGGCCGATGGCGAGGTCACGTATGAAGCGAAGCGGTCGAGTGGTGACCGGCTGGTTCTCGATCTGGCGAACGTCACCTCGTCGCTTCATAGCCGGGTGATGGCTGTCAATCATCCTTCGATCCGGCAAGTCCGGATCGGCCAGCATGCCAAAAAAGTTCGTGTGGTATTTGATTTATCCAGTCAGACCGCCTATTCCATCAAGCCGGAACACAATCAGCTGGCCGTCCACCTGACGCTCCAGAAGGACCCCGATCAATCAGTCTCGAAAACATTGGATCACTTGTCTGAGCACCCCAGTGGCGACAAGACACGGACGCCCCCTGCCGTTGTCCGAACGGCGTCAGCGGGGTCGGTCCCATTTCCGGAACGACTGGCAATGATTCATGCGCGTCCCTCGTTAGCGCAATTGGCACCGGAGCCGCGATCAGGCAAAGACCTTGATTCCGAAGACATCGGACAACGCCGGTACGCCGGGCGCAGAATCTCGCTCGACTTTCAAATGGCCGATATCACGAACGTGCTGCGACTGATTGCGGAAGTCAGTGGATTCAATATTGTGGTGGGTGAGGGCGTTAAATCAAAAGTCACGATGAAGTTGGTGGGTGTGCCTTGGGATCAGGCGCTTGACATGTTGTTGAAGATGAACAATCTCGGCATGATTCGCGAAGGCAATATTGTCTGGATCGATAGCCTTGCGAATATTGCCAAGCAACAAGATGAAGAGGCCCGAGCCAAGGAATCGAAAACGAAGGCCGAAGATTTAGTGACTCGGGTCATCTATGTTCAGAATATTGCCGCTCAGGAACTCCAGACCACCCTCCGGCAATATATCAGTCCGCGGGGGCTCATGCAGGTCAATCAAGCCAGCAATGCGCTAGTGGTCCGTGATACGGAGTCCCAGGTCGTGGCCTTTGCCGAACTCGTGCGAAGTTTAGATTTACAAGTGCCTCAGGTTCAGATCGAAGCGCGCATCGTCCAAGCGGATACCTCCTATTCGCGATCCCTCGGCGTGCAATGGGGTATTTCTAATACGGCAACTTCGAATAACGGCGCGGGTACGAGCTTTTTCGGAAATCCGACCGGAGGATTTTCAGAGCAGCAATTGGATACCAAAGGAACGATTACTCGCTCGTTTCTCGTCAATCTTCCGGCGGCGGTAACCGGTCTGACGTCCGTGCCTGGTGCGGGGTTTACCTTCGGCAAGATCGGATCACGCGATGGATTCTCGCTAGATCTTCGGCTGTCGGCGGGTGAATTACTTGGTTTGACAAAGGTCATCGCCGCGCCGAAGATCACCACCTTGGATAAACGTGAAGCGAAGATCTCACAAGGTGAATCGATTCCATTCCAGACCACGTCGCTACAGGGAACACAGACGACGTTTGTCGATGCCAACTTGGAATTACAAGTCACCCCTCAGATCACCTCTCGGGATCCAAAAGAACCGAACAAGCAGGTCCTGTTAAAAATTCGAGCTACCCGCAATGCCGTCGGCGCGCGAAGCAATCCCGCGGGCCCCAGTATCGACAAGCGCGAAGCAACCACTCAAGTCTTGGTCGTTGACGGGGAGACGATGGTCATTGGCGGCATCTTTGTCGATACGCAAACGAACACGGTCGCCGGATTGCCCTATCTCTCGCGCATCCCTGTGCTTGGATGGCTCTTCAAAAACAAGACGGAGAGTGTGTCGAAACAGGAGCTCCTGATTTTCCTGACGCCGTCGATCGTGAAGACAATATAATGCCACACGAGAAGAATGCCCTGTCCCTGGTCCGTCGCTCTGAAGCCTCAGCAAGGGCAGCCTCGGGAGCCTACAACACACATCCGTCCTCACGACACTACGTGAAAGCCTTTTAGTTTCCCTGCCTCTGTGATACCATCCTGCCCATTCTGACATGTATCCTTTGTGCGCATCCTTGGTGGAATGCGACGCGACGAATGCTATGGGTCTTGGCATCCTATCTATATGGCCATCGTTGAATCTTCTGTTAAGGTGTCCCTGGCAGACCGCACTTACGATATTGTCGTGGGCGTCGGCCTCCTCGATAGTCTAGGCCGGCGACTTCAAGCGTTAGGCCACAGCGGTAAAGTAGGCGTCGTTACGGACGCCGCCGTCGGGAAGTTGTATGGGTCGCGTGCGATGCGCGCGATTAAATCTGCGGGTCTTGATGGACATCTCATTGTCGTCCCCGCCGGCGAGCGGACGAAGACCTTGCGGTGGGTGACCCGGGTTTTGGATGAACTCGTCAAAGCACGCTTCGAGCGCACCTCTGCCCTCGTGGCATTAGGCGGGGGCGTCATTGGTGATCTGACCGGGTTTGCCGCCTCCATCTATCTTCGTGGCATTCCGTTTATTCAAGTTCCGACGACACTGGTGGCGCAAGTGGACTCCAGTGTGGGCGGAAAGACCGGGGTGAATCATCCGCTTGGCAAGAATCTAATCGGCTCGTTTTATCAGCCGAGACTCGTCTTGAGCGATATCGGGACCTTAAAGACGTTGCCGCCGCGTGAGTGGCTCGGCGGGCTGGCCGAGGTCATCAAATACGGCGTGATTGCCGACGAGCCATTCTTTATGTATTTGGAACAACATATGGGTTCGCTCTTGAAAATGAAAGAGGAGCCTATTCGGCACATCGTCACTCAGTCGTGTCAAATCAAAGCGGCGGTCGTGATGGAGGATGAACGGGAGTCCGACCGGCGGAGAATTTTGAACTATGGACATACGATCGGACACGCGCTCGAGTCATTGGGTAAATACAAAACGCTGATTCACGGAGAGGCGGTCGCCATTGGAATGGTCCAGGAAGCGTCGCTTTCACACTATCTTGGTCTGTGCAATCAGGATTTGGTGATTCGTCAACGAGATGTGATTCGTCGGGCAGGGTTGCCTGATTCCCTTCCGAAAATCACCTTCACTGAACTTTGGACTGCCATGCAGCATGATAAGAAAGTCGCTCAAGGGCGTGTCCATTCAGTGTTCCCGGAACGCATTGGACAGGTGCGAATTGCGCCATTGGAGCGACCCGATTGCAAGACATGGTTTCTGAATCGACCTAGAACGATGTGATTATGCGGGACAAACACGACGCACCTAGAGGCTGTGCGACGCTGAGCAGGAGTTGACTGGATCATACTGATGAAAGCACAACCTCGCTCATCGCACACGACTGTCGAACGGGCGCTTCGAGAAAAAACCCGTGAAGTCGAAGTCCTCCATAAGATCAGTGACTCGATCAACAGCACCCTCGATCTTGAGGCCGTGCTGTCTCATATTGTTGAGATCGTCACCGACGTCACGAAAGGCGATGCGTGCTTGCTCTATCTTCTCTCGGACAGCCGGGAAGAATTGATTCTACGCGCGTCGAAAAATCCGCACCCTAAGCTGATCGGACGCATCACTATCGGTCTCGGAGAAGGTATTACGGGATGGGTCGCGCGAGAACGGACGCGAGTCGTCATTTCCAGTAATGCGAGCGATGACCCGCGCTTTAAGTTTTTTCACAATCTCCCTGAAGACCGCTATCAAGCCTTCCTGTCCGTGCCGATCATGGCCAAGAAGGAAGTCGTCGGAGTCATTAATGTCCAACACAAGCGTCTCCATCGCTATCGGCCTGATGAACTGGCATTATTGACGACCATTGCCAATCAGGTCGGCGGGGCCATCGAGAATGCGAGGCTGTATGATGAGATGGCGCGTAAAGCGCGCCAACTCGAGACACTGTCACAAGTGTCCGAAACAGTCGTGTCGAATCGGGTCATTGAAGATGTCATGCACCTTATGGTGACCATGACGGCGCAGATGATGCAGTCTAAAATTTGTTCCATCATGTTGTTCGACCATGGGACCGGCGAACTCCGTATTGTGGCGACACAGAGCCTCAGTGAACAGTATCGTTTGAAGCCTAATCTGAAAGTGGGCCAAAGCATCAGCGGACGGGTGGTGCAAGAACGGCGTCCCATAATCGTGCCGGACGTCACCCGCGAGCGCAATTACATGTATCCGGATATTGCGAAGAAAGAAGGACTCTGTTCGCTGTTGTCGGTTCCCATGATGATTCGTGAAAAAATCGTCGGCGTCATCAACAGCTACACGTCCATGCCCTATCGGTTCACGACTGAAGAAGTGAAATTGATGCAAGCCATCGCCAACCAAGCCGCAATCGCGATCGAGCATGCGACGCTCATTGAAAAATCATTCGAGATGCAGGAGGCCCTTGCCGTACGCAAACTCGTTGAGCAAGCCAAAGGGTATCTCATGAAGACGAAGAGGCTCACCGAAGAAGAGGCCTTCCGCTTTCTTCAGAGACAGAGCATGGATCTGAGGAAGTCAATGAGAGAGATTGCCGAGGCGATTTTATTGGCGGGAGAAATCAACGAACGAGTGTCGTGAGACACGAAGGTAATGGTGTCACCTTCGTAAGGGTAAAATCATTTGACACGCTAATTCCCAGATGCTACAACAATTCCACGATCTGCGAGACAATGCCGTCTCGGCAGAGCCTGGATAACGACGACGTTCACTGTGCAGGACAATGACGTCCTTTGCTTTTACGCGCAAAGGACGTTTTTTTTTGCCATCATGCTGAAGAAGGGTTCCAACTTTGTTCTCGGGCGTTTGGACACCTCAACGTACTTACACTGTACGCCTCTGTGTCCAAATGCCCTACGGCCGCGTTGGCAGCCTTTTTGAGCATGCTATAAATTACTCGGCTGAACCTTTAACTCAACATCAGACGCTATGCGGCTATTTCGGATTGCGATGGTCCAGATGAATCCGACGGTGGGTGACGTCGAGGGAAACGTCCGGCAAATTCTGGCGTGGATGCGCGAGGCGCAGAAGGCGAAGGCCGATCTCGTCGCTTTTCCGGAATTGGCCATCACGGGATATCCACCGGAGGATTTATTACTGAAGCCACAATTTCTGGACGATAACCGTCGAGCGTTAGCAGAAGTGATCCGTCATTGTAAGAACATGGCGGCGGTTATCGGCTATGTGGCAAAGGGTGAGCATTCTAAAGAAAGAGTGGAGCATCCAATGGTGGTATCGGCCGGAGGCTACGACCTGTTCAACGCTGCCGCCATCGTCGCCGATCAGCGATTACTGACGACGTATTGCAAATGGTTTTTGCCGAATTATGGGGTGTTCGATGAGAGCCGCTATTTTCGTTCCGGCCATCGTGTGCCCTTGGTCCTCATCAATGGGACCTGTGTCGGGGTCAATATTTGTGAAGATATCTGGCTGCCCAAGGGACCAACGAAGGTGCAGGCGGCAGCCGGTGCGGAATTAATCGTCAATATCAATGCGTCTCCCTTTCACGTCGGGAAAAGTCGGATACGCGAGGAGATGCTGTCCACGCGCGCGAAGACGAACGGCGTCATCGTGACCTATACCAACATGGTCGGTGGTCAGGATGAACTGGTGTTTGACGGAAATAGTGTGATTGTGAGTCAGGACGGCGACGTCACGATGAGAGGCAAGGCCTTTCAGGAAGATCTGTTGATCGCTGACCTGGGTATGAATACCCTAGCTCGACCGCCGCTCACGCGAAAGCCATCCTCCACGGTGAAAGCTTCGGCTGTGGTCGATCGCGTGGTCATTTCGAAGTCTTATACGCCGAAAAGCCGGTCCCGCTACATTCGGAAGAGCGTGCCGACACCGGACCCGTTAACGGAGGTGTATCAAGCCTTGGTCATGGGGGTTCATGATTATGTGGCGAAAAATGGATTCACACGCGTGGTCATCGGTCTCAGTGGAGGGATCGATTCGGCTCTGACCGCCGTCATCGCCGTCGATGCACTCGGAGCTGAAAACGTCCTGGGACTATTTCTCCCGTCCCCTTATACCTCACGAGCCAGTCATGAAGACGTGGCGGACTTGGCGCGCCTCCTGGGCATGCAGGTGAAGACAGTTTCGATAACGCGGATGTTCCAGTCCTACTTGACCGCTATGGCAGACATCTTCAAAGGCCGTCGGCCGGACATCACTGAAGAAAATCTTCAGGCCAGGATTCGTGGCAATTTGCTCATGGCCGTGTCCAACAAGTTTGGACACCTGGTGTTGACCACCGGCAATAAGAGTGAAATGAGCGTGGGGTATGCCACGCTTTACGGCGATATGGCAGGCGGGTTTGCAGTCATCAAAGATGTTCCCAAGACGATGGTCTACCAGTTGTCGGTGCTTCGTAATGGCATGGGACCCAAACCGGTCATTCCCCAACGAATCCTGGATCGGCCTCCGACCGCTGAATTGAAGCCGAATCAAACTGACCAGGATACCTTGCCGCCCTATGATGTCCTTGACCCCATTTTGAAAGCCTATGTTGAGGAAGACCGAGCGCCGGACGACATTGTGGCCATGGGTTTTGATCCCAAGACCGTGGCGCAGGTGATCGGTCTGGTAGATCGTAGTGAATATAAACGACGCCAGGCGCCGATCGGAATCAAAATCACCCATCGTGCATTCGGGAAAGACCGGCGGATGCCGATCACCAATGGATACCGGAGCAACCGACGATGAAGCTGTTGGTTCCGATCAACGGAGGGCAGAGATGACGACACGATCCGCACTCGTTGTGCTGGTAATCCTGGTCCAGGTCTGTGTATCGCATGCTCTCGGGTGGGCACAAAGCAATACCACGGCCTCGTCGTTTGACACAGGACCATCCGCGCGTTCCGCTTCGCTCTTGCCGCGAGTCGATACGGGGGATACCGCGTGGATGCTGGCATCGTCGGCGATGGTTCTCGCCATGGTCGTGCCGGGTCTGGCGCTGTTCTACGGAGGTCTCGTCCGAAAGAAAAATGTGTTGGGGACGATTATTTACAGTTTTATCGTACTCTGTTTGGTGAGTCTGATCTGGGTCGTGTTCGGGTATAGCCTGGCCTTTGCGCCCGATATTGGGGGAGTGATCGGTGGATTAAATTGGACCATGCTCAGCGGCGTCGGCAGCCAGCCGTCAGCCATATACGGCCAGACGGTTCCGCATCAAGCCTTCATGATTTTTCAGCTCTTGCTGGCCGCGGTGGCGTCGGCGCTCATTGCCGGAGCGTTTGCCGAGCGACTCAAATTCAGTGCTCTCGTGCTGTTTTCCGCGCTCTGGGTCGTCTTTATTTATTGTCCGCTGGCGCATTGGATCTGGGGCGGAGGCTGGTTAGGAAAGATGGGCGCACTCGATTTTGCCGGCGGCACGGTCATTCATCTCAGTTCCGGGTTCGGAGCTTTGGCTTGCGCGGTGGTATTGGGCCGTCGCCGCGGCTATGGCACAGATTATATGGCCCCGCACAACTTGCCCTTAACCTTACTGGGCGCAGGACTTTTGTGGTTCGGATGGTTTGGAATGAACGGCGGTAGCGCGCGCGGGGCCAACGCCGTCGCGGTCTCGGCCGTCTTGTCCACCCATATTGCGGCGGCGACGGCGGGGCTCAGTTGGATGACGGTGGAATGGGCACATCGTGGAAAAGCTACGGCTTTGGGTGTCGCCAGTGGGGTCGTGGCGGGACTGGCCGCCATTACTCCGGCATCCGGGTATGTGGGGTGGGGAGGAGCCGTCTTGATCGGGGCCGCGGCAGGGATTCTGTGCTACTACGCCATTGTCTGGAAGGGGAAGATCGGCTATGATGACGCGCTTGATGTGGTCGGGATGCACGGCGTCGGCGGCATTGTAGGCATGTTGGGTACCGGTCTCTTAGCGTCGACGTCGATCAATCCCGCAGGAATGAACGGACTCTTCTTTGGAAACCCCGCTCAGTTTGGTGCGCAAGTCGTCGCCGTCTTGGCCGCTTCCCTATTTTCTTTCGTCGGGACCTATGGGATTTTGAAATTGGTGGACGGCATGACGGGTCTCCGTGTTTCACCGGAAGACGAAGCCGTAGGGCTGGATCTGACTCAACACAATGAACGCGCATATTCATGATGCTGAAAAACGCTCCAACTGTTTCCTCGGCTCGAAAAGACCCTCAACGCGCCCAGAGGTACGGCTTCGATTTCGTCCCGCCTGGGGTTTTGCTCATGAACCGCGCCATCTTGATGCGGTGAGGTAGAGTGGCTGTAATGGATGACCTGTTTTGAGCATCGCGAGGGAGCAATGAACCTAGTGCTTTGGAGAAGTCAATGAAACTTGTCGAAGCGATTATTAAGCCTTTTAAGCTGGATGAAGTGAAAGACGCCTTGCTGGAAATCGGTGTGCAAGGCATGACCGTCACGGAAGTCAAAGGATTCGGGCGTCAGAAAGGCCACAAGGAAACGTACCGAGGGACCGAATACACCATTGAATTCGTGCCGAAGGTCAAGATTGAAGTGGCGGTGACCGATAATCAGGTGCCCAAGGTGATTGAAACGATTACGCGCACGGCAAAAACCGGCAGCATCGGGGATGGAAAGATCTTCGTGCGTGATTTGGGTACCGCGGTTCGTATTCGAACGGGTGAAACGGGGGAAACGGCTCTGTGAGTACAGTGTCCTCAGGACGGGACGCGTTCGGTGTCCCGAGCGCGGCGGACGTGGCAGCGGCCGGAGCACGGCTCGCAGATCAACGTCGCGCCATCCATCAGCGATTGCTCGAAGGCGCCTCAGGATCCGAGGTCGTCGGCGCATTTTCGGAATTGGTGGATGGGCTCGTCATTGGTCGGTACAGGAATGCGGTACGACAGGGAGAAGAAGACCTCGCGCTGGCCGGATCGCGGCACTGTTGCCTCGTGGCGCTTGGCGGATACGGCCGTCGGGAACTGGCTCCCTATTCGGATATCGATCTCATGTTTCTCTTTGAGTCCGAAGCCGGTGATGCCGCCGCGGTCTTATCGCGTGAGGTCTTACACCATCTCTGGGACCTTGGTTTTCAAGTAGGCCATAGTGTTCGCATGATCCGGGATTGTCTCGAATTGGCTCCGACAGATCTTTCGATCAAGACGTCCATGATGGAAGCACGATACTTGGCTGGAAGCGCCGAACTGTTTCAACAGTTTCAACGCCGGTTTGTGGGGCGGATCATGGCGCGCGGGGTCGAAAGCTATATTGAGAAGAAAATCGACGAGCGCCGCCGGGAGTACCAAAAATTCGGCGAAACGGTGTATCTGCTCGAGCCGAACGTCAAAAAGAGCAAAGGCGGTTTGCGCGATCTGCACGTGCTTCAGTGGGTCGGCATGGTCAAGTATCAGGCGGCCACAATCCAGGATCTGACGGATAAAGGCATTCTCTCCCGGCAGGATTATGGCGCTCTGGTCGATGCACGAGAATTTTTGTGGCGCGTTCGCGCACTCCTGCATGTGCATGCGGGCATGGCGCAGGAAATTCTTTCCTTCGATGAACAGGTGTGGTTGGCCAAACTCTTAGGGTTCGAGGATCGGCCGCATCTTCTCGCCGTCGAGCAGTTCATGCAACAGTACTATCGCCATACGATGGGACTGCATGAAATCTCCGTGCGTTTTATCGATCAATGCCGAGGTGTTTCGCTCTGGGACCGAGTGGCCAAGCTGTGGCCGAGTCCGAAGATCGACGGGTATTTTCTGGTGTCCGGACACGAATTGACGGTCCCGGTCGAGGTGCGTCGCCGTGTGCTCAGCAATCCGGAATTGTTGCTCAGATTGTTTGAATTAGCGAGTGTGCAGCGCCTGAAGATCGATATGACCTTGTTGGAAGATATTCATCGCCACCTCGACACGTTGTCGGACGATGCATTTCGGCGACCGGAGGTGAGCGCGATATTTCTGCGGCTTCTGTCCGGACCGGGGTCGATCGCCGAGGCATTGGAAGCGATGCACCGGGCCCATTTGTTGGAAAAAATTATCCCGGTCTTCGCGACTGTTCGGGGCTTGATGCAATTCAATCAATACCATAAGTACACCGTGGACGAGCACAGCTTGCTTGCAGTCGCCAAATGCGAAGCGTTAGCCCAGGAACAGACCATTTTGGGGGAAGTCTATCGGGAGATCAGACGGAAAGATCTGCTTCACTTGGCGATTCTGCTCCACGACTTAGGAAAGGGACGAGAAGAGGATCATAGCGAAGTCGGGAGAGCGATTGCGGAAGAAACTGCACGTCGTTTGGGATTTGACGATCAGGAAACCAGGACACTCGTCTTTCTCGTCCATCGCCACTTGTTGATGGCCCATACCGCCTTTCGAAGAGATCCGTATGATGACAAGGTAATGCTGGGCTTCGCGCGCGAGATCGGCACGCCGGAGGTGCTTCGAAAGATGCTTGCCTTGACAGCCGCAGATATTGCCGCGGTGGGGCCGGGCGTGTTGACCAAATGGAAAGAGTCGTTGCTTGTGGAGCTGTACTTGAGAACGTTGCCCGAGGTCTCGGGCGAGCGCGAGCAGGCAGGCGGAATGCAGCAGATTGACCAGGTTGCGAAGGACTTGTCGCACGATCGCATGCTCGCCACGCTCGCGGTGGAACCGGATTGGATCGAGTCGCAATTGAGATTGTTTCCCCTCCGGTATCTGCTCGGCACACCGCCAAGCCGTATTGCCGTCCATCTAGCGGCCGTCCGAACATTGCAACCCGGGCAAGTTCGCGTGGTCTCGCACTTCAATGAGACCTTAGGGGCAAGCGAATATACGGTGGTGACCTTCAATGATCTGATTCCTGGAATTTTCTCGAAGATTGCGGGCGTCATGGCGGCAAAGGGACTACAGATTCTGGATGCGCAAATCATGACGCGGCCCGACGGGATTGTCGTCGATACGTTCCATGTCACCGATCCGGACTATCGCGGGGCGCCTCCCGCCGATCGACCCGCGTCCATTGCAGAGACGATCGAGCAGGTTCTGAAAAACGCCGAGACGGTGGAAAGCCTTGTGGCTCGAAGCGGACGCCTCACATCATCACGGCAACTGCCGGCTAATCGCCAGCCGACTGAAGTGCGCATCGATAATGAGACGTCGGACGCGTATACGATTATCGATGTGTTTGCGGATGACCGGCAAGGGTTGCTCTACGTGATGACTCATACGATGTTCCAACTTGGATTGTCGGTGCACGCCTCGCGTATTTCAACTCGGCTGGATCAAGTTGCCGACGTGTTTTATGTGACGGATCAGATGGGTGGAAAAGTCGAAGATCCGGCTCGTCTGGAGGCCATTCGACTTCGCATCACAGACGAGATCGATCATAGTTTAAAGATGCAAACAGTAGTGTAAGGAGGACGAGTGAACATGGGCACGGCTAATAGCAGGGCTGTGAAAGGAGGAAGAGCATGAATCCGCGGGAAGTACTGGAATATGCGAAGAAGAATAAGGTCCAAATTGTGGATCTCAAGTTTATCGACCTCATCGGAACATGGCAGCATTTTTCCATCCCGATCGAGGAGTTGAACGAAGGCGTCTTCAAGGACGGATCCGGCCTGGACGGCTCGTCGATTCGCGGCTGGCGGGCCATCAATAACAGCGACATGCTGGCGGTGCCCGATCCGATGACGGCCTGTCTCGATCCATTCACCAATGTCCCGACCCTCAGCCTGGTTTGCAATGTGATCGATCCGATCACACGTGAAAACTATGACCGCGATCCGCGCTTTATTGCCCAGAAGGCGGAAAAGTACCTCAAGGGCACTCGGATCGGCGACATTTCCTACTGGGGTCCTGAGGCGGAATTTTTTATCTTCGATCAGGCCCGGTACGACCAGAATGGCCACAGCGGCTATTACTTCATCGATTCAGACGAAGGTGTATGGAACGCCGGGAAAGAAGGCGTCAACCTCGGCGGAAAGATCCGGCACAAGGAAGGCTATTTCCCCGTGGCCCCGACGGACACGCAGCAGGATATCCGTAGCGAAATGATCATTGAGATGCAGCGGGCCGGCATTCCCATCGAGAAACATCATCATGAAGTGGCGACCGCCGGGCAGGCGGAAATCGATCTTCGTTTTGATTCGATGGTAAAGATGGCCGATAAAATGATGATGTACAAGTACATCGTCAAGAACGTCGCCGCGCGCCATCACAAGACGGTCACCTTTATGCCGAAGCCCCTGTTCGGCGATAACGGCTCCGGCATGCATACCCATCAGAGCATTTGGAAAGACGGCAAGCCGTTGTTTGCCGGCAAAGAATACGCCGGCATCTCCCAGATGTGCCTGTACTATATTGGGGGAATTCTCAAGCACGCGCCGGCATTGGCAGCGCTCACCAATCCCACGACGAATTCCTACAAGCGCTTGACGCCGGGATTTGAAGCGCCGGTCCTTTTAGCCTACTCCAGCCGGAATCGTTCCGCCGGTATTCGGATTCCCATGTACTCGCCGAGTCCGAGGGCAAAACGGATCGAAGTTCGTTTCCCCGATCCGGCCTGTAATCCCTATCTCGCCTTTTCGGCCATGCTCATGGCAGGTTTGGACGGGATCGAAAACAAGATTGATCCGGGTGAGCCGATGGAGAAGGATCTGTACGATCTGGAACCCAAGGAAGCGGCGAAAGTGCCGACGATGCCGGGCAGTCTGGACGACGCGCTCAAGAATCTTGAAAAGGACCACGAGTTTTTGCTCAAGGGCGGTGTGTTTAGCGAAGAACTGCTCGAAGCGTGGGTGTCCTATAAGCGTAACCGTGAGGTCGACATGTTGAGGCTCCGGCCGCATCCGTATGAGTTCTTCCTCTACTACGACGTGTAGAGTAGTCGGAGGCTGAAAATGGCGCCCAACTTCGTTCTCGTCTCGCAAGAATCCTCAACATACCCCAGAGGGTACGCCTGCGGTTCTTGCTTCGCCTGCGCCCTCGTTGGATCGCCATTTTGAGCCTCTTTCATTGTTCTCTATAGCGAGAAGAGAGGAACTGTCAACACTCAACACTCGCTCCTCAGCATCAAAGAGCCCGACGATGGAGTCGGCTCGTTGGCAATGGCGCCAGGCCTGTTTGATGATCTCATCAATCATTAGGCAGTGTCCTGGCGCTTTTTATTGTCGTCCAGTGAATTCAATCCTTGATGGCTATGATCAAAGACCGCTTGAAAGAACATCTCCGTGAGGAGCAGGCCTTTCTGGAAGCGCTGCGCTCTTCGATTGAACGGATTGCGTCTCCACAGGACAGGCTCGACGCCGTGCGTCGCTCTGTTCGGGCTAGGATGGCGATCTTGCAAGGGATGATCGAGGCGGCGGATCACGAACGCCTGATTGACTCCTCAAGCAACCGGATAGACCGGTTCCCCGAGGCCCACACCGACGCGACGCCTAAGCCGGCGGGGATCCAGTTGGTCGGGACGAGTGCGGCTGTGAGACAAATCGAGGAAGCGATCCATCGTGTGGCACACAGCCATGCGATGGTGCTGATCCGGGGCGAAAGTGGAACCGGCAAGGAACTCGTTGCTCGGGCGATCCATTTCGAAAGTTCACGAGCCGGCGGCCCGTTCATTCCACTGCACTGCGCGGCCGTGGCGGACACCCTCTTGGAAAGTGAGCTCTTTGGCCATGAACGCGGAGCCTTTACCGGGGCGCACGAACAGCGCAAGGGGAAGTTTGAATTGGCGGAGGGCGGGACACTGTTTTTGGATGAGATCGGAGACATTCCCGCTACGACGCAAGTGAAGTTGCTGCGGGTGCTGCAAGAGAAATGTGTTGAACGCGTGGGAGGAAACCGCTCCGTGCCGGTGGATGTCCGCGTCGTCTCGGCCACTCATCGTGATTTGGAAGCCATGGTGGCAGCCGGTACGTTCCGCGAAGATCTCTACTACCGGCTCAATGTGGTGCCTATTGACCTCCCGCCGCTGCGAGAGCGTGAAGGCGACATTCCATTGTTGATTGACCACTTCCTCACTCAGTTGAACCGGCAGAATCGTCGTCGTATTCGGTTGGGGAACGATCTGCTTGTGCTCATGGGCCGGTACCATTGGCCGGGCAATGTACGAGAGTTACAGAACTGCATGGAGCGACTGGTCGTGATGGCCGACCCAGGGCGGGAATTGGTCGCATTGGACACCGTGCCCCCATCATTGCGCGGATATTTTTCCGATATGAAACAGGTGACGACGACGGGACCCATGAAGGGCGTCGGTCCGGATGCACATGGAGGAGCGTTCGGAAGGAGTCTGCAGGACATTGAGCGCACCCGATTGCTGGAAGCATTACAACGGACGGGATGGATTCAGGCTCGAACGGCTCGCATGCTCGGACTAACACCGCGGCAGGTTGCGTACAAGATCAGGAAGTACGGCATCAAGGACATCCGCGATGATGACAGGTAGCCTGTTACAGATACCGACAAAGGGGGGTGGACGGATGAGGGCTTGGAGGCATGTCTCACTCGTGCTGGGTCTTGGGTCGATCCTCGCGGTCGCTGCCGCGGCTCGGGCGGAGGACAGCCTGAGCCCGGCCGATACAGCGTGGGTGCTCACGTCGTCAGCACTTGTCTTGGCGATGATCGTGCCAGGCCTGGCACTCTTTTACGGCGGATTGGTCCGGAGTAAAAACGTACTCGGGACAATTATGCAAAGCTTTGTGATTCTCTGTCTTGTGAGTGTCCTGTGGATTCTCTTCGGGTACAGTCTGGTTTTTGCACCGGATAAGGCCGGCCTGATTGGTGGCTGGGAATGGTTCGGCCTGCGAGGAGTCGACCTGACTCCACATGCGACCTATGCGCCGACGATACCGCACCAAGCCTTCATGGCGTTTCAACTCATGTTTGCCGCCATCACGCCTGCTCTCATTACCGGAGCCTTTGCCGAACGCATGAAATTCGGCGCGCTGGTGCTCTTTGCGGTGCTCTGGTTTGTATTGGTCTACTGCCCGATTGCCCATTGGCTGTGGGGCGGCGGCTGGCTTGCGCAACTCGGGGCATTGGACTTCGCCGGAGGCGCGGTCGTGCATATTAGTTCGGGGGTGAGCGCGCTGGTGTGCGCCTATGTCTTGGGACAGCGCCATGGGTATGGAACGGAATATATGGCGCCGCACAGTCTCCCATTGACGTTGTTGGGGACGGGCCTCTTGTGGTTCGGATGGTTCGGTTTCAACGCAGGCAGCGCGCTCGGGGCCAATCAGACCGCAGTCGTGGCTTTTGTCGCGACCCACACGGCGGCTGCCTCTGCCGCTTTGATGTGGGTGCTCATCGAATGGATGCATCGCGGAACACCAACCGTGCTCGGCATCGCCAGCGGCGCGGTGGCGGGCTTGGCCACCGTGACACCGGGTGCCGGATATATCGGTCCTTTCGCAGCCCTCGTCATCGGCCTGTTTGCCGGCGGACTATCCTACGCGGCCATTATGTACAAAGGGAAGTACGGCTATGATGATTCGCTGGATGTCGTCGGCATCCATGGAGTCGGGGGCGTATTTGGGGTGCTCGCCACGGGTTTGTTTGCGTCGAAAGCGATTAATGCGTCCGGCGCGGATGGCATGTTCTTCGGCAATCCGATGTTGCTCGGTGTGCAATTGATGGCAGTGCTCAGCGTCGGACTGTTTGCCGCGGCTGTGACGTTCGGGATTCTCAAACTGCTCGATCGCTGGCCGGGTCTTCGCGTGTCTCCGGAGCAAGAACGAATGGGATTGGATCTTAGCCAGCACAACGAGCGCGCCTACTCGTGATGTGGAAAATGGCGCTTGGCTTCGTTCTCGGCTCACCAAATGCCTCGACGTCCGCCCCGAGTGGTCCTCGGTGTTTGGTTTCACCCCGGGATTCGCTAGATCGCCGTTTTGAGCGTCACGAGGTCTTCTTGAAAGTAAAGCCTAGGCGCGCTCTAAACAAGAAAAACGCTCAGCTTCGCACCACTTAAAATCATCCAAC
Organism: Nitrospira sp. Nam74; assembly: GCF_965152615.1. Lineage (NCBI taxonomy): Bacteria > Pseudomonadati > Nitrospirota > Nitrospiria > Nitrospirales > Nitrospiraceae > Nitrospira > Nitrospira sp. Nam74. The sequence continues at coordinate 2,447,880 of NZ_OZ224220.1, forward strand.
TTGAGCGTCACGAAGGTCCGAGTGCCGAGAGCGCTGATCCCCATTAAGCAGGAGCGGCAGCCAGGGCAATACGCGCACACGGCGAGACTAAGTTTCCTTTCCAAATCTTTCAAAGCCTGGCAAGATGGCTTCGAAAAATGCATTCTGAATCAAAGCAATGACCATTTCCCATGTGTTGGCCTTCGGATTCTCCACGGGTCCGGACAGTTCCGCTTTCGTTGCAACTTCGCCGCGCGGGGTGTTTTTCAAGATCTCAGATGCGGCGTTGATCATCTTTTCAAAGATTCTCTTCAACAGTCCTTTATCGCTGTCCTGCGCCGGATCATAGGCTTTCACATCTTTGAACAGCGGTTTGATATAGCCGTCCACTTCACCATTTTTGAGTTTGATCTCAGTAAAGACAGAAAAGATGCCAGATGCGATATCAACGCCGCCATACGCGCGCAGTAAATTGTTCATGGCTTTTACGTGAGTTTTCCAGATCCGGATGCTGAGATCAAAATCGGGGGATTTCGTCTCCGGTCGGAACACGCCATCAATCTGTGTGGCTCCTGTGCCCATGAACATCCCCCGAAGCCGCACGATGGCGCTGCCCTCCGTGAGCTGATTACTCCAATTCTCCAGGTAGATGTTGGTACCCGTGATAAAAACTCGATACGGAGGATCGGTCGCCTTATTCACCAGACCGAACTCGCTATTTTCAATATTGCCTTGGTCGATGCGAAGCAGCAGTTTCGGGTGATTGACCACCTTGTCGGCCGTTTGTGCGACCTTCCGCCCGGTATCCTTTTCCTTGGGAGCCGTGGCGGGCGCATGCACGAAATCCAGCTTTATCTCACGGAGATTTAGACTGTGTAACTGGATCACTTGGGTCTGCGGTGAATATTCGACATGGCCATTCGTCGACAGCAGGCCCTGTGTCAGATGGACTTGACGCTGCGCCGTGAGAGGCAGCACATTGGCGAGTTCAATGTCCTCCAGCTTGAGGTCCGCGTTGAGGCCGATGTGCGGCTCCGCGAAAAAGTCGGCCTTCCCGTCCAGCGTGAGTTTTCCTTTATCGAACAGCACGGCGTCCACATGCACGTCCGAAGGATACTCGTCGGGCTTGGACCGGACATTCCGAATGTTCCCGGCGCGGCAATTGAGTTGGCCCACATGCAGCGGCTTCGACGTGCTGTTCTCCCGATAGGTGATGTCGCCATCGGTGATTGTAAATTCGTTGATCTTGAGAGGATAGATCGCAAAGACGGCCTCCTGCCAGCCTCGCTTCTCGACAGGAACGTCGTCCTTGGCTTCCTTTGCCGCCTGCGGCCGCGTGAAATGAATCACGGGATGGTCGATCGACTGATCGCTCACGAGATGACCTGACAGCAATTCACGCCAATGGATACTTGCATGCCATTTCTTCAGCTGTGCTACCGGAGGGTCGGGATGGTCCTTCTGAGCCACTGTGACGTTTTCGAGATCGAGGGACAAGCCGATAGGATGGAAATCGAGAGCGCCGATGCGGAATGTGTAGCCTTCCACCCGCCGATTCAGTTCACGCTCTGCATAGCCGCGCAACGGTTCGTCGATGAACGGCAGTGCTAAGCCGATGATAAGGAGTAAGATAAGGGGGATTCCAAGTATCCACCACCAGAAGCGGCGGTGTTTTGGAGGGACACCAGCTGTGTCTGTACTCTTGGCCTCGGCCGTGAGGTGAGGCTCCGATGGTTGAACGTTGGTATGTCGAGCGGCATCCATAGGTCATTCACCGGTCAATCAGCTTACCAAAATCAGTCCAAGAGTTAGGCGGCCGAAGCCCGTTCACCCGCCACGATACGGGACCCGTAGCGGTTCGCATAGACGGCGGTAAATTCAGCACCGTAAAGTAGGATCTGGCTCGAGTAGTAGACCCACACGAGCAAGATGACCAACGAGCCTGCCGCACCGTACGCCGAACCGACGTCCGCCTTTCCCAGGTAAAAGCCGATCAGGAATTTGCCGATGGTGAACAGCAAGCTCGTCAGAGCGGCTCCCACCCAGACGTCACGCCATGCGACCTTGGCATCGGGGAGGAGTTTAAACATCATCGCAAAGAGCAACGTGATCACCCCAAACGAAATCACGAAGTTCGCGAGGTGGAGCAGCGCTTCCTGGCCGGGCAACCAGCCCTGGAAGAGTTTGCCGGCCGCAGCAAGCACCGCGCTGAGCACTAAGGACACCAGAAGTAAAAATCCCGTCCCGAGCACGGCGAGCAATGAGAGGAATCGATCTTTGATCGTTCCCCAGATGCCACGTCCGGCTTTCGGTTCCACGCCCCATACCGCATTGAGCGCGTCTTGGAGTTGTGCGAACACGCCCGATGCCCCAAGAAGCAAAGTTCCGACCGCGACGACGCTCGCAAACATTCCGCTGGACGGCTTCTGCGCGATCTCCAGCATCTGCCTAATGGCGGCTGCACTTTGCGGCCCGACAAGGCTCTCGATCTGCGCCATCATGGCTTGTTGCGCCGCCTCCTGCCCGAATGCCAATCCCGCTATAGCAATGGTCAGCACTAACAAAGGCACCAGCGAGAAGACTGTATAGTAGGAGAGCGCCGCCCCTAACCGCGGCGCTTTATCGGCACTCCATTTCACGAATGTCTCTTTGAGGACACCCCACCACATCTGCGGGCTCAGCCAATTAAAGCGGCTCGAGGGCGCACGATTTCTGTTAGGCAGAGCATCTATAGCGTCGGCATTTTTCGCGCCGACGAATTTTTCCAGTCCAGAATTCATCATTGTCCCTCATCCCTTGTAAGAAGCCATGAAGATGATTAGCGAGACAAGCCGATACATTAGCAAGAGGTAAGCCGTGGGAGAGCGGTCAGCACTCGTCCCTAACGCAGCCTTCAGCGAAGGTTTTTAAGAGGTATAAACCGGTATTGATGGAACAGGCTGTCTGCCGAACGGAACTGTATGTCCGCGGTCCAGGCGGACAGTTCGATTTATCGGGCCACCATGGCTCGGCTCCTTCGGCTTCTCACGTCGTGTGCGTCTCGGTTGGTGATCGGCCCCAGGGCGACAGTCATCAGTTAAACCATCGTCGTCGATAGTTACCGCTACTGATGATGATAATGTCCAGTGCTATCACGTGATCCAGAACGAGTACGACCGTCTATAAGGGTGACTATTCAACCGGCGTTAGAGCGCCGATCTCGGGGTGACCAGCGAACTACACGGCCGAACGGCGTGCGATGACTCGATACAGCCAGAGAAACACGACCGCCCCAATCACGGCCATGACAAAACCGACAGGATCGTCCTGGCCATATAAACCGACGAGTCGCCCCAGAAAGCCGCCGATGAGGGCCCCGACGATGCCGATGGCAACGGTAGCAAAGAATCCGCCCGGATCTTTTCCGGGCATCAGAAGCTTTCCGACAATCCCGACGATCAATCCAAAGACGATCCATCCCAGCACCGTCATGGTCTAGCCCTCCTATTTGTTGATCACCGGTTCCAGTGGGCGTCCCGATTCGGGTTTCACGAGAAGACCTGCCCGAGCTTGATAGTTGTCACGGTAAAATTGAAAAACCGCCACGTCGATCCCGAGTAGAATTGGACCAAGAAACAATCGCCCATAAAATGGGGGTCATAACGGTTCGTCACGTTCACGTGTCGCTTCTCATTCAAAGCGTCCCAACCTGGGATGGACTTACGGTTTTAACAGCATGATCCTCACTAAGCTCTACACTATCGGGTGTAGCCGCCGGTTGTTGTATCAGATGACAGCTCCTTTCCTGTCAGTGCCGCACGGCATGCAACAGAAAGATGCGACCCATGTTCGCTATGCCGTCCATCTCGTCACTTCAATCCTTCCTTTTTGTGCGAAGTGCGACAAAAATGTCGGTTTGTCGGGATCGGGATTTTATAACTTCCTAATACACTGAGCATTTTGTTCGGGCATTCAAGTTGCTCGACCGTTCTGTATGGAGGTGAACCGTATGATCGCGATGCACGAGTCTATGACCCTTTCGTCCACGGACCAACGTCTGCTCGATGCCTTACGAACCTCAGGGCCGTTCACGCTCGACACGCTCTCGACCATGTGTGACATAAGTTGGTCCGACGCCTTTGTCGTGGTCGACCGTTTGAGCCGGTCTCGGCATGTGACGTTGCACCGGACGGAATCACGTGAGTATCTCATTTCCATTAATACCAATGCGGCGGTGGACGACGCTGTGCCGGCGTCGGGATATGCCGATGAATAAGATTGAAGACCTGAAACGTGAGCGTGACGGACTGGATATCCGGGACGCCATTGCAGGGTATGCGCGAACCGGCTGGGAGTCCATTACCGAGGATGACGTGCAACGCCTGAAGTGGTATGGGCTCTTTCTCAGGCAGCCGACGCCCGGATTCTTCATGATTCGCGTGCGTATGCCCGGGGGCAAGACGGGCTCTTATCAAGTGCGGGCACTCGCCAAGATTGCCTCCACATATGGCAATGGGGTGCTTGACCTCACGACGCGTCAACAGATGCAACTCCGGCAGATCCGGATCGAGCATGTCCCGGTCATTTTCAAAGCAATGGAAGACGTCGGCCTCACATCGTTGCAAACCGGTATGGACAATGTGCGGAATATCATGACCTGTCCCGTGGCCGGCCTCAGTCCCGATGAAATGCTGGATGCCACGCCACTGGTCTCCGCTCTGACGGACGAATTCATTGGAAGCCGGGCTTATAGCAATCTCCCGCGCAAGTTCAATATGGCGGTGACGAGCTGTCCGGACAATTGCCTCCATACTGAAACGCAAGATCTGGCACTCGTGCCTGCATATCAGGAACGTGACGGCGTGCGGGTGTGGGGATTTAATGTGCTCGCCGGCGGCAAGTTGGGATCGGGTGGCTACCGTATCGCGGGACCGCTCGACGTGTTTGTCACGGCGCCGGACGTCACGGACGTGTGTCGCGCGATCATCGAGGTGTATCGCGACCATGGGCCCCGCGACTCTCGCAATACGGCGCGATTGGCTTTCTTACTCGACGATTGGGGCGAAGCACGGTTTCGCGCGGAAGTGGAAGCACGTGTCGGTCGTCCATTAAGCCGGGCGGGGGTAAGTGCCAGGAAGTCTGCGGCCAAAGACCATGTCGGGATTTATCGGCAAAAGCAACTGGGAATGAATTATGTCGGGCTGAAAGTGCCGGTCGGACGGATCACGGCCGATGATCTCACCGCGATTGCGGCCTTGGCCGAGCGATATGGGACGGGCGAAATACGGCTGTCTGCTGCACAAACGATGATTATTCCCAACGTGGGCGACCGCCGTATCGGGGATTTGGCTGAAGAGCCGTTGTTGAAACGGTTTGCCTATAATCCTTCTCCTATCATTAACGGGGTCGTGAGCTGTGTCGGCAACGACTATTGTAATCTGGCCGTTATTGAAACGAAGACACGGGCGATGCAAACAGCCAAGGCGCTGGATGCCAAGCTTGGCAGCAAGTTGAAACCGTTGACCATGCACTGGTCGGGTTGTCCGGCGGGCTGCGGAAACCATTTGGTCGCCGATATTGGATTGATTGGAAAAAAGGTGAAGATTGAGGGACGGGTCGTCGATGCGGTGGATGTCTATGTAGGCGGCCGCTCGGGGCCCGACCCGAAGCTCGCGATGAAGCTCTTAGAAGATGTCCCTTGCGATGCGCTTGCTGGAGTGTTGGAGGGCATCGCGCCATACCACTCGCGGGAGAAGATGCATCGGCCGCGCCCGTCACGCAAGGTCAGTTCCAACAGTAAGGTTGTGTCGGTAGACTTCGGCATACTTCCCGTGCCCATTTCTTAGGACTTACGCGATCCCTTCCATACTCGGACTTCTTGTCCGATTTCGGACAAGAAGTTTTCTTTTCTCACGTCTAGTGAATCTCCTCATTTGATCAGGCGTTGCAAACGCGTTATCCGTCTACTCCTCTCTCTGCGCGGCGCCAACATTGATGCAGAGAGAGAATCAGGCCGTACCTTCATGTCTGTATCTTGTTGATATTCTAGTTGCTCGCTTTCTCACCTCTCAGGGCGCGGGCCTTGCAAGGCGTCACCTATCGATGGACGTGAGGTGACGGGTCCACGTCATGAAGAAAGGAGCTCTATCATGGGAAAGGGAGTGCTCTTATGGTTTTTAGGCGTCCCATTCAGCTTGATCGTGATCCTATGGCTCGTCGGAATTCTTCGATAAGAGGGCGCGAACATTTCAACTAAGGAGGGTGTCCTATGTACGACAGAGATTATGACAGCGAGTACGCCGGGTGGTCCGCATTCGTGGCGGGCGCGCTGATCGGCGCGGGCGTGGCTCTATTGCTGGCGCCGCAAACCGGATCGGAACTCCGCGGCATGCTTCGCAGCTATGCGTCCAGGGCCAAGGACGAGGTTATGGATCGGGGTCGTGAAGCGTGGGATACGGCCATCGACCGTGGAAAAGACTATATGGAGACCGGCCGGGAGACCATGAAAGAAGCCGGGCGGACAGCACGCGAGTATATGGAAACCGGTAAAGAAGCCGTTCGTAGTGGAATGGAGAGCGGCAAGGAAGCCATTCGCAGCGGAAAAGAATCCGTCAAGGAAGCCGGCCGTGAAGCGACACAGCATCGCGGCTAATCGGCGAGCGTTTAACAAGGAGGCGCCACTATGTTGAGGAGTCTATCCGGTTTCGTGATGATCGTTGCGGTGGTCGGCCTTATCGGCTGCCAGTCGATGACGGGAAAGACGGCCGGCGAAAACATTAGCGATGCATCTATCAGTACGGCGGTGCAGAGCAAACTGACCAGTGACCGTATGTCGAACTTCACGCGCGTGGATGTCGACACCGAACGCGGTGTCGTGAACCTGAGCGGTGTGGTTCAGTCAGCAGAGCAGAAAGCCCGCGCGTCTGAATTGACGCGTCAGGTCAATGGCGTGAAGAAGGTGAACAATAACCTGCAGGTGCAGGATCATCCGGCGAAGACCGGTCGGCTCTCCGAGTAGCCGTAGCCGGCCAGCGAAAGACCCTTGGCGGTTTGGGGAGCCCACTGATGGGTTCCCCAACCTACCAAGGCTGAGTTAGAGGATATGCCGAAGAGGGTCGAGTGGTGTATTGAGATATCTCCATCAGTGCCGTCATACCTAATCAGGGATTTTTGTACCTACCACTCCCCATGGTGGTCCACACTTTCCTTCCTTAAGTGCGCATAGTCGGACTCGATCTGTTCCATTGTGGCGCATACGGCCGAACATGCCTAGACAGATATCCGACATACAACCGGATGACTGGAGCCCATTTTTGGATGAGCTCACTCGGAATAATCGTGGCCGCATTGTCTCACTTAACATTGATGGCTTAGATGCGGACGACCGCATGCAGGTGCAAGGTGTTCCACTCGAAGGTCTTGCCCTGGCATTACGCGGGAACGAAGAAGTGATTTCCATTGTCCTTCGTGAGCACACCCTTCATCACAAGGTCTATACCGTCGACCATCCTTGGCATGTGAGGTATGAACACGACGATGGAGTGGCCAGAAGTTTGCACATCGAGTCGGAGGATGGCAGGGAGACAGTCCTGAGGTTTGACCCGGTTTCGGTTCCTGAAGCCGTTCAAGGGCAAACAATTACGAATGAGCCTGGTCCAGATAGTGGCTGACACGGTTCGAGATGTCATTATTATTGGAGGCGGACTTGCCGGTTTGTCGGCCGCGATCTATTTAGGGCGGAGTCAACGCGACACTCTACTGATGGAGTCGGGACATTCGATGGCCGTGTGGGAACCCGATGTCCAGAACTATCTCGGATTTCCCGATGGCATACCGGGGTCAGTCTTGCTCAACAGGGGCCGGGCCCAAGTGAGGCGCTTCGGAGTACAGATCGTTCACGAGGAGGTCAAGGATCTTGCGAAGGAAGGAGACGTCTTTCGAGTAGACGGAACTACACGGTCTGTTTATGCGAAGCGGGTGTTATTAGCGACCGGGTTGACTCATCTACCACCCGATATCCCCGGCGTACGGGAGTGCCTCGGTCGGAGCCTCTTTTTTTGCAAGGACTGTGATGCTCTTCGGGTGAAGGGCAAATGTGTTGTGATTATCGGCTCGAACAATGACACCGTGGACTATGCGCTGAGCATGTTGGCCTATTCGCCTTGTGTCATCATCGCGACGAATGTGAAAGAGATCCGCTGGGATGTTTGCCATCATGCATGGCTACGAGAATATGACGTCATGGTCCGCCAGGATCGCATCGTCGATGTGGAACATCAGGACGGACAGATTAGGGCCTTGCATTTCGAGCGCGGACCGCGAATTCCGACGGATGCCGTTTTTACAACCAAGGGGGACGTGTATCACACGACCCTTGCCGAATGTGTCGGGGCGGAGTTGGATCAAGAGGGCCAAATCAAGATCGACCATTGTATGCACACCAGTGTGCCAGGCCTCTACGCCGCCGGATGTGTCACGCCGGCAAATTGCCAGATGATGATTGCGGCGGGGCAGGGCGCCACGGCGGCACAAGCGATCAATCGGGATCTCTTTGAGGACAGTTTACAGCGGCATGCGTTGCCGGTCGCACGGCCGACGTTCTCAGAAACGGTCTGCCGGATTGCCGATCAAGCCGATCAATGAGGACAGCGTGATACACGAACCCGGAAAAAGAAGAATTGCCGCGCTTGGAGATCTGCACTGCCCGCGTACCAGTGAGGATGTACTGAAGCCGATATTCAGCCATGTAGCCGCATGCGCGGATATCATTCTGCTCTGCGGGGATTTGACCGATTATGGCAAGCCTGAGGAAGCGAAGATCCTCGCGCAGGCGCTCTCGGTCGTGGGGCGCGTTCCTGTGCTGGCCGTCCTCGGCAACCACGATTATGAGTGCGGAGCAGCCGAGGAGGTCGAACACATCCTGTGCGACAGCGGCGTGCATGTACTGGACGGGACGTCGATCGAAATCGATGGCATCGGCTATATCGGCGTGAAGGGATTTGCGGGAGGCTTCGGCGATCGGTCGCTTCAACCATGGGGTGAGTCGGTCTTGAAGGAGTTTGTGCGTGAAGGCGTGGAGGAAGCCCTGAAGCTCGAATCGGGGTTGGCGAAAATGTCCAGCAGGCTCCGTATCGTCCTCCTTCACTATGCCCCGATACGTGCGACTGTGGAAGGCGAGCCGGCAGAGATTATTCCTTTTCTCGGTTCCAGTCGTCTGGAGGAGCCGCTGAACCGGTATGGCGTCACCGCCGTTTTCCATGGCCATGCCCATCATGGCAGTCCGGAAGGTAAAACGCGCGAGGGCGTACCCGTTTACAACGTGGCGATGCCGCTCCTGCGAACGCGGTATCCTGACCGACAGCCCGTTCGATATATCGATGTGCCGGTGAATACTGAAACGGTGGTGACATGAAGGCGCACCCCCCGCTCAATGTCCTCAATCACAATGCTCAGCACGTTTACCGTGAATCCTTGGAGCTCTTGCAGTGGTCCGACGTGCCACTTTTAGTCGGGGGCGCCTTTGCGCTCGAGTGCTATACCGGACTCGCGCGACGGACGAAGGACCTTGACATATTCGTTCGACCGGACCATGTCGAGCCCCTCCTCTCGATGCTGTCGACTGCCGGCTATCGAACCGAAATGCGTTTTACACATTGGTTAGGCAAGGCGTTCAAAGACGACCATGTCATCGACATCATCTTTGGATCGGGCAACGGCGTCTGTGCAGTCGATGAACTGTGGTTCGAGCATGCGGAGCCTGCCACGGTTCTTGGCGTCCCGGTTCGACTGATTCCAGCAGAAGAGATGCTGTGGTCAAAGGCCTTCGTGATGGAGCGGGAACGCTACGATGGAGGGGACATTGCTCACCTATTGCGCGCTCGAGGCAAGACTTTGGATTGGTCCCGGGTCCTGTACCGTTTTCACAGTCATTGGCGGGTGCTTCTCAGTCATGTGATTCTGTTCGGCTTTATCTATCCCGGCCATCGCCTCACGGTTCCAAAGTGGCTCATGGATGAATTGATGCATCGTCTGCAACGAGAAATGACATCTTTGCCGGTTGACGATCGTCTCTGTCAAGGCACCCTTCTCTCATGGTCGCAGTATTTGAGCCACATGCAGCAAGGGAACTATGAGGATGCTCGGCATGCACCGCGGGGCAACCTGACCGCCCAAGAGACACGGCGAATAACAGAGACGATGAGGATGGATGAGGATGGAAGAAGCCGGTGATGGGGTACGAGGTACGGGACAATGGTTCGGTCAAGAAGGGTGCCTTACACCTCAGCCCAATATCTCTATACCTCTCAAGGAGGACCCCATGGTGGACAAAAGCGTGAAAAAGGTCAGCTCAGGGTATTCCCCCAAAGGGGACATGGGTCAAAAATATCTGGCCTCCGGGAAGGGAGTATCGATGCGATTATGGGAAGAGGAGCCGGCAGGCACGCTAAAGCCGCCCACGCAGCGTGAATATGAAGTGGTGGGCTATGTGATCAAAGGGCGGGCTGAACTGCAGATCGAAGGACAGACCGTCTTGCTCGAACCCGGGGATTCGTGGGTCGTTCCGAAGGGGTCGTCGCACAGTTACACGATCTTGGAGCCCTTGACTGCGGTGGAAGCGACGGCTCCGCCAGCACAGGTTCACGGTCGTGATGAATAGCCGGTTGCGGAAAACGGCGTTCAGCAGCATGCTCGCCTCAGAAAAATACTCAGCGTAACCGAGACCCTCGCCTAGGGTTTTATTCGGTTGCGGCCTTGCTGGGGCGCCATGTTGAGCAGCCGTTACAATAATGACCGGCTGAGGAGTTGATAGGCTGATCCATTCTATGTTCAGCACTCAGCACCTGGAACAAAGTGAGGTGATACATGTTGAACGATTATCGCTATATGACACTTATTGGACGCATTCTCCTGGGCGCTATTTTTCTCATGTCCGGGTTCGGGAAAATCGCCGATCCACAGGGAACCCAGCACTACATGCAGGCGATGGGAATGACGTGGGCGACGACGCTCTTTTATGTCGGCGCCATTATCCTCGAGGTTGGTGGCGGCTTGTCCCTGCTTCTTGGCTATTGGACGAGAGCGGGTGCGGCGGCGCTTCTCCTGTTTATGATCCCCACGACACTGCTGTTTCATACGAATTTCGCAGACCAGAATCAAATGATCCACTTCCTCAAAAATCTGGCCATGTGCGGCGGCCTTTTATATGTGGCCACTTACGGGGCGGGACCACTGAGCCTGGATGCCTACCTCGGCGGACCAACCACGGAGCCGGCTTTCAACATCGGTGTGCGGCAGGATGAGCGCACACGTCGGCGAGCGTGATCACAGGATGGCATGTGATGTTCATTCGTAGGCTCGAATCGGCAGTAAAGAGAAGGGAATAGCCATGTCGCACGTGTTGCCAATACAGACACCAAGGAGCATTGACGATATATGGGGTGAACGGACACCGACCGTCAATCAGCAATGGCCCGTCCGGGTCGACAGCCATCTTCAGGAAGAGCCCGAGCAGTGGGTGCAGTCCTGTTGCTTGTTGTGCTCCAACGGATGCGGCCTGGACATCGGCACAAAAGATGGGCGCATTGTCGGCGTGCGTGGACGCGAGGATGATCGTGTGAACCATGGTCGTCTGGGTCCCAAGGGGCTGCATGGCTGGGCCGCCAACCATAGCCCGGATCGCTTGACGCACCCCCTTGTTCGTGAGAGCGGGCGATTTCGTGCCACGACGTGGGATGAGGCCATGGATCTGATCGTTCGCCGTTCGAAAGACATCATGGATCGGCACACGGCAAGCGCCGTCGGATTTTACACGAGCGGCCAGCTCTTTCTGGAGGAGTACTACACGCTGGCCGTCATCGGGAAGGCAGGCATCGGCACGCCGCACATGGATGGGAATACTCGCTTGTGCACCGCAACCTCTGCCTTTGCCTTGAAGGAATCGTTTGGAAGTGATGGACAGCCGGGATCGTACCGGGACATTGATAGCACGGATGCCCTCCTTCTGGTCGGACATAATATGGCGTCGCAACAAACGGTGCTGTGGATGCGGATCCTCGATCGTCGTCGAGGCCCAAATCCTCCGAAGCTGATCGTGATCGATCCGCGTCGAACGGATACGGCGAAGGAAGCTGATGTGCATTTGGCGCCCAGAGTGGGAACCAACGTCGCGGTGCTGAACGGCTTGCAACACCTATTGATTCGCACTGGACATATCGATCACGCATTTATTGATGCCCACACCGTTGGGTATGAAGAGGTTCAAGAAGCCGTCGCACACTGGACGCCCGCGCGGGTGGAAGAGGTGACAGGCATCCCGCAGCGGGATCTCATGAAGGCTGCCACCATCATTGGGGAAAGTCCGTCGCTCGTTTCTACGGTCTTGCAGGGCGTCTATCAGTCGATGCAAGCCACCGCCGCATCGATTCAAGTCAATAACATCCATCTGCTGCGTGGCGTGATCGGCAAGCCGGGCAGCGGAGTGTTACAGATGAACGGGCAGCCGACCGCCCAGAATACCCGGGAAACCGGCGCGAATGGGGATATGCCGGGATTTCGAAATTGGGAGAACCAAGCGCATCTCAACGATCTGGCCCGCCTCTGGAACATCGACCCCTTGAAGTTGCCGACCTGGGCTCCGCCCACCCATGCCATGCAGATCTTCCGGTATGCCGAAGAAGGCTCTCTCAAGATGCTGTGGATCAATGGAACGAATCCGGCCATCTCTCTGCCGGAACTCGGACGTATCCGCCATATCTTAAAGAAGTCGGACCTGTTTCTCGTGGTGGCGGACGCTTTTGAGACGGAGACGACCGAGTACGCGGATGTCATTTTGCCGGCTGCGCTCTGGGGTGAAAAGACGGGATGCTTTACCAATGTCGATCGCACGGTGCACATCAGCCATAAGGCCATCGACCCTCCGGGGCAGGCGAGGTCGGATCTCGATATATTACTGGACTATGCTCGCCGCATGGACTTCCGGGACAAGGACGGCGAGCCGTTGATCAAATGGACAACCCCCGAAGAGGCGTTCGAAGCATGGAAAACATGCTCGCGAGGCCGACCATGCGATTACAGCGGGCTGACTTATCAAAAACTCAGCGGGAGGTCGGGCATCCAGTGGCCATGCAATGAAACGTTCCCGGATGGAGCGGAACGTCTCTATACGGATCACATCTTTAATACACAGGCAGACTACTGTGAAACATTCGGGCACGATCTCACAACCGGCGCGGTGAACACGGAGCAGGAGTATCGCGCGCGCGACCCGCGGGGCAGGGCCGTTCTTCATGGCGTGGACTATCAGCCGCCACATGAAACCCCGGATGAGAACTATCCGCTCTGGCTGACCACCGGACGCATCGTCTATCACTGGCACACACGCACGAAGACCGGCCGTATAAAAGAACTGAATGAAGCGGCGCCTGACGCCTTTGTTCAAATCTCCGAGGAGGATGCCGGTCGTCTGGGCATCCGGGAAGGAGACATGGTGGAAGTCGAGTCGCGCCGGGGGCGTATCAGCGCCCCGGCTCGTCTCGGCGACATTATTCTCGGTCATCTTTTCGTTCCCTTTCATTACGGCTATTGGGATGACCCCGATCGGTCACGCGCTGCGAATGAGCTCACGCTGACGGAGTGGGATCCCGTTAGCAAACAGCCCTACTTCAAGCATGCTGCCGTTCGCGCCAGAAAAGCGGAGCGGGAATCGGCAACCGCGCGGATGGCCGAGGTGGTGGCCCACGCCATGGACGAAGTCAGGACGCTTTCGAAAGAGACGACCCAATTACCGGCGAAGGTGAGAAAGGCCGCTTTCTCAGCCACAGGCGAGCGACCCGTGGCCCTCTATTTAGGATTACTCCACCGAAGCGAAGAGCATTTGGCGGAAGCCTTTAAGAACGTAGCGGCACACCATACGGCCGAGCCGGACATCGATGCGACCTGTACACTGATGGCAACTTGGTCAACCCGGCACGTGGAGAAGATCAAGCCATTCATTGAGCGATACCATGAAGAACGGAGCCGTGAGCCGGACCGTTTACGAAAGGCACTTTTTGAAGGACCGCGCTCAGGAGGCATTGGCTTGTTACGGGATCTTCATGATCTCTGGCTGGCGGCATCAGAAGTGTACCTCAGTTATGAAGCACTAGAACAGGCTGCTAAGGCATTGCGTGATAAACGGTTGCTTGCCGCGTGCGAAACGCTTCATGGCGAGACAGAACGGCAGATGGCGTGGTTGCGCACCCGAATCGATCAAGCCGCGCCACAAGCGCTGACTGTCACGTAGCGCCGATGAAGAATTGTTTGGCGAAGATGAAGACGCAAGTACAAGCAGGGTGATCTATGCAACCACATGTGTGGATTGGCCGTGTTGCCGGCGTTGCCATCGGCATTCACTACAGTTGGATTCTCATCGCGACGTTGATCACGTTGTCCCTCGGAGCGCATTTTGCCGAGGTGAATCCGCAGTGGACATTCGCAGTCGTCTGGTCGGCGGCGGTCGTCACGGGGCTCTTATTCTTTGCGTCCATTGTCGTTCATGAGCTTGGGCATGCTCTTGTCGCGAGGGCGCGAGGTCTGCCGGTTCGTTCCATCACCTTGTTTGCTCTCGGAGGCGTGGCGTCGATTGAAAAGGATGCAGGCGATGCAAAGACCGAGTTCTGGATGGGCATCGCGGGGCCATTGACCAGTGTGGCGATCGGCATACTCTGCACCGGTCTCGCCTCGGCTCTCGGATGGGGGGCAGATCTCACCCCGGCGAATCCTCCTGTGGCCGTATTGGTATGGCTCGGGTACATCAATTTTACTGTCGCGGTCTTCAATATGATTCCGGGCTTCCCGTTGGATGGGGGCCGAGTCTTACGCGCTGCTATTTGGTGGATCACGGGGAATGCCGACCGTTCGACACGGATTGCCGCTCGCATTGGCCAAGGCGTCGCACTCTTCTTCATCGCCTTTGGTGTGTGGCAATTCTTCAGCGGGTCAGGATTCAATAGTTTATGGATTGCGCTGATCGGATGGTTTTTGCTCGATGCGGCGGGAGCGGCCTACATGCAAACCGAAGTGGTCGCTGGCCTGCAAGGGTTGCGTGTGCGGGACATCATGTCAGACGACTGCCTCCGTGTCGATGCCCGCATGTCGTTGCAAACATTCGCCGATCACTATTTGTTGCGCACCGGGCAACGCTGTTTCGTGGTTGAGGACAACGGCCGGGTCGCGGGACTCATGACCCCAGCCGACCTCAAGTACGTCGATCGAGGACGCTGGAATCAGACGACGATTGAAGCAGTCATGCGTCCGTTGAAGCATCTGCGCACCGTCTCCCCGGATACACCGGTCATCGATGCCTTGCTGGCCATGGGGCGTGACGATGTCAATCAATTGCCGGTGATGACAAACGGCCGCATGGAAGGGATCCTGTCTCGAGGCCGAATTCTGCAGGTCCTGCAGGCGAGGACCGAACTGAGCATGTGAGCAGTGGGCTCACAAAAGGACTCGAGCTACGTTTCAATGGCGCGTCTTTTGGCGCGTACGTCCGAATCCGAGCCGTTCGAGCGGCATTGGCAGACGGTGTGCAGAGCAATGTGCAAGTCGGGACCCAGAGAAGGGATGGTGTGTATTGGAGCGGCGAGTCCTGAGACATCTTGCACATGAAACAGGGCGATGGCAGCAAAGGCGTAAGCGTCAGGCGACGATTTCCGATGCCCTTCAATCGGCGAAAACCGCGGGGTTGCGATATGTCACCGACACGGGCCCGGGCATTCGTCGGAAGAAAGTGGGGACCGGGATGATCTATACCGACCCCGACGGGAATATCATTCGAGACACCGAAGTGCTGGCCCGAATCAAGTCACTCGCGATCCCCCCTGCGTGGCGGGAGGTGTGGATCTGTCCCATCCCCCATGGTCATGTGCAGGCGACCGGCCTCGATGCCAAAGGGCGAAAACAATATCGGTATCATGCTCGATGGCGCGAAGTCCGAGATGAAACCAAGTATGAGCGCCTGGTCATCTTTGCGAAGGTGTTGCCGAAGATTCGGGAACGCGTCGATGCGGACCTTGCGAGGCCCGGGCTTCCGCGCGAAAAAATCCTGGCGACGGTCGTGCGATTGTTGGAAACGACGTTGATTCGCGTCGGGAATGAGGAATATGCCCGCCAGAATGACTCATTTGGTTTGACCACGATGCGGGACCGGCATGTGAATGTGTCGGGCGCCACCCTGAAGTTTGTATTTCGAGGTAAGAGTGGTGTCAAACATGCGATTGACCTGACCGATCGGCGGCTGGCGAACATCGTGAAGAAAAGCCAAGACCTGCCCGGCTATGAATTGTTTCAATACATCGACGAGAACGGGACCATTCGTTCAATCGATGCCTCCGATGTGAATGCCTATCTAAAAGAGACGACCGGCGAAGAATTTACAGCAAAAGATTTTAGAACATGGGCAGGGACCGTGCTGGCTGCCAGGGCGCTGCAGGAATTTGAGACCTTCGATTCACAAGCACAGGCCAAGCGCAATGTCATCCAGGCAATTGAATCCGTGGCGAAGCGGTTGGGCAATACGAAGGCGGTGTGCCGTAAATGTTATATCCATCCGGCCGTCATTACACAGTACATGGACGGTGCGTTGTTGGACATGCTGAACCGTCGCGTGAAAAAGGAATTCATGCACTCGCTTCACCACCTCTCTGCGGAGGAGGCCGCAGTCTTAACATTGCTTCAGCAGCGTCTGAAGCGGGAGGCAGAAGGCGCCAAGGGAGCCCGGCACGACAAACGGTCGCTGAGCCGATTGCTCAAGCAATCGCTAACAAAGGCAAAGAAGGAGCGATGCGGGTGAATACCACTGATACCCACCGACGTGGTGAGAGATCCGTCCCGTCTCCACAGCCCACGATCGGCAGTCAGGACAGGCGTCTCGAGCTTGGAGCGCGGGTGTGTAAAGAAGGTGTAAGGTTTCGCGTGTGGGCCCCAAAGCGGCAGCATGTGGACGTCTGGCTGGAGGAGACCGAGAAGGCTGTGCCGTTACAAAAGGACGAGAGGGGGTACTTTGCCGGGCTGCTGCCCGAAGCGGAAACCGGTATGCACTATCGGTACCGCCTCGATGGTGAAGGACTGTATCCCGATCCTTGCTCCCGGTATCAACCCGACGGACCGCATGGACCCTCTCTCATCGTGGACCCAGGACAATATGCATGGCATGACGGACAGTGGTCCGGAGTCGAGATGCATGGACAGGTGATATATGAGCTGCACATTGGCACCTTCACTCCTGAAGGAACGTTTGATGCGGCGGTCCGTGAATTAGAGGATCTCAAAGGATTGGGCATCACGGTGCTCGAGGTCATGCCGGTGGGCGAATTTCCGGGTCGCTGGAACTGGGGTTATGATGGAGTCGGCCTCTACGCACCGGCCCACGTGTACGGCGACCCGGAGGCATTCAAGCGGTTCGTCGATGCCGCGCATGGGCACGGACTCGCGGTGGTCCTTGACGTGGTGTACAACCACCTCGGCCCGGATGGCAATTATCTAACCGCCTATGGCGACGAGTATTTCACCGATCGTTATAAAAATGATTGGGGCGCGGCGATTAATTTCGATGGCACACGCTCCCGTGAGGTGCGCGAATTTTTCATTCAGAACGCATGCTACTGGATCGGCGAATGCCACGTCGACGGATTGCGAATCGATGCGACCCAGGATATCCATGACGCCGGTCCGGTCCACATCCTGGCGGAGCTGTCCTGCCGCACCCGTGAAGCGGCCGGTTCGCGCTCCATCATCCTTATCGGTGAAAATGAGCCCCAGGACGTCCGCTTGATCGCTCCCGTTGAACAAGGAGGATGCGGTTTGGATGCGCTATGGAATGATGATTTTCACCACACTGCCCGGGTCGCACTCACCGGCCGGCGTGAAGCCTACTATACGGATTATCGCGGCTGTGCACAGGAAGTCCTCTCCGCGGTGAAGCGCGGTTTTCTCTATCAGGGCCAGCGCTACGAATGGCAAGGCAAGCCGCGTGGCTCCGCGGTGACGACGGAACCGGGCTCCGCCTTTGTCTTCTTTATTCAAAACCACGATCAGGTGGCCAATCATCTACAAGGAGAGCGCATCCATGCGTTAACCAATCCATCCCGATACAGGGTCCTGGCTGCGCTCATGCTGTTAGCGCCGGAAACGCCGATGTTGTTCATGGGCCAGGAGTTCGCGGCGTCGACTCCGTTCGTCTTTTTCGCGGATCATCGAAAGGACCTTGCAGGGCTCGTGCATCGTGGCCGCCGCCAATTCCTGGCGCAGTTTCCCAGTTACGGATCCCCTGAGGCGCAGGACCACGTTCTGGACCCCGCAGAAGGCGACGCATTCCAGCGGTCGAAACTCGACCGATCCGAGCGTCGCCGACATCATCGTGACTATCAATTCCATCAAGACCTGCTGCGCATCCGCCGGGAAGATCCTGTGATCGCCGCACAGCGGCGCGATCGTCTCGATGGGGCTGTGTTGAGTGCTGATGCTCTCATCGTTCGTTTCTTCGGGGAGGCCGATGACGACCGTCTGCTCCTGCTCAACTGGGGACAAGACCTGCCGTACTCTCCGGCGCCTGAGCCGCTACTGGCGCCTGTGCCCGGTCGCGAGTGGCGCCTGCGTTGGTCCAGCGACCATCCCGATTATGGCGGTCCCGGAGTCGTCAATCCGTGTACCGACCGCGGCTGGAGGTTACCGGCGGCGACCGCCACGCTCTTCTCGGCAGAACCTACAGTGAGGTAAGGCGTTGCGAGGCTGCATCCTAGCGCTGACGGCGCTCGTCTTGTTCGGGTGTGCCGGAGAGAAGGGCCACAAGGAGGCTCCCGCTCAGGTCATCCGATCCGCCATTATTCTTGTGCCCGGATACTACGGGACGCGGCTGATGCGGGTGTCGGATGGCGCGTTGATCTGGATTTCAGTGACTCAGGCGGTCTTCGGCGATGTGCCGCTCACGCTAACGGTCCCGGGACTTGGTCTTCACGACGCAATCCCGCTGCAGCCCGATGGCATGCTGGAGAATATTCCCATTGTCCCGCTGATGTATGCCGTCGACGGCTATGGTTCAATGCGGACGGCGTTGGAAACATATGGTCTGGATCGCGCGAGCATTGTCCCCTTTTCCTATGATTGGCGTGACGATGTGATGGCGAACGTGCGGAAGCTCTCCGCAGTCATCGAAGATCTTCGCATGGCCGGCACGACGGATATCCGGTTGGTGGCCCATAGTATGGGTGGTCTGCTGACCGCCTATTATCTTCGTTATGGCACACAAGATCTCGATCAGGCCGTGGAAACGTGGGAAGGGGCATCCCACGTCGATGGTGTGGTATTGGTCGGTGTCCCGTTCAAGGGAACAATGATCGCGTTCCGGAACAGTCAATGCGGCGTGACGATCGGGCTGAATCGAACATTACTGCAACCCACCGCCGTGGCATCGTTCCCAGCGACGTACTATCTCCTCCCGGCCATGGAGACCGACGTGCTCTTGACTGCAACCGTTGCACCGATCATTGGCGCGATTCGAAACGGAAAGAATTGGACCGCGCATCGATGGGGATTGCTTAAGCCGGCATCGTTGCCGGAGGATGTAGCCGCCCGTCGTGAAGCATATACGCTGAAATGGCTCGCACAGTCGAAGCGGTTTTCAGCGCTCCTGCACAGCCCCGTCACGACTCACACCCCGCTGCCCCTCCCGCTGCTGTCCATCACGGGAAGGGGCCGCCCCACCCTGGCAACCGGGATCTGGGATCAGCATCAAGCAGTGGATACAGCCTCCTTGATCTTCGACGACGGCACGCTGAAGAAGGCAGTGCCTCAAGCCGACCCAACAATACTGTTCAAGGATGGCGACGGGACGGTGACCACCGAGTCGGCCATGCTGCCACTGCCCTATGCGCAGGTGTTCGGCGTGACTCACCACCAATATGATGCCGGGCATACGGAATTGATGACCCGGCCGGCGATCCAAGAAGACATCATTGCATTTCTGTCGGGAAGTCGGAGGACATCGTGACCCAACGGACGGCCCCGTCCTTGCTGCCGATCCTCGCGTTTCCTTGGCATGCCGACCAGGATCCGGCGGCCCTGTTGGACCGTGAATGGCTCGTCACGAATGGCCTCGGTGGCTATGCCTCCGGGACAGTCAGAGGCGTTGCCACCCGACGGCATCATGGCCTCTTTGTGCCCGATCTTCCGGCCCCGCAGGGGCGCACGATGATGTTGCCGCGCGTCGATGAGGCGGTGGAGGTCGGCGGGCGATGGGTGCTGCTAAACGGGGCCCAATACACCGACGGGCGCATTGAGGGAGAGGGCCCTCGGTTTCTTAGAGAATTTCGGTGGGAAGGCCAAACACCGGTCTGGCTGTTCGACCTTGAGGGGTGCCATCTCGAAAAGCGCGTCATCATGCCCTACGGATACAACACGGTCTACATCGAGTATGTGATGTTGGCAGGAGGTCCCGTTCGATTACAGTTGCGTCCTTTCGTGGTACATCACGGGCACGATGCCTCGCTCGCTACCACCGGGGAGCCCCACTCTTGGCTCACCGTGAAACGCGGCCGCTATGAAGTGCAATGGGGTGACGACACGCCGGCCATGAAGTTGGCCGTGCGCCCACACCAGGGCGTCTTTGTCGCCGACGACATCAGTGAGAAAGTGTACTATCGCGTGGAAAAGGACCGCGGGTATCCCCACGTTGAAAATGTGTTCAGCCCCGGGTATTTCAGTATGGCGCTCGATGCGCAAGAATCATTAGCGCTTGTCGCTAGTACCGAGGTATGGGAATCCCTAGAGTTGGACGCGTGGGCCATTCGAGAGGCCGAGCATCGCCGCCTCGAACAATTGATGAGCCGCGCACCGGACGAGGCCCGGCAGGACATTGCTCCGCACCTCGTTCTCGCGGCGGATCAGTTTATCGTGGTCCCGGCCAGCCGTGTTGATGAACAAATTCTGGCCCGGGCATCCGGCCATGATGTTCGTACTGTCATTGCCGGCTACCATTGGTTCACCGATTGGGGTCGTGACACCATGATCAGTCTGGAGGGGTTGACCCTCTGCACCGGCCGCCATGAGGAAGCCAAGGCAATCCTATGGACCTTTTCTCGGTATGTGAAAGACGGCCTTATGCCGAATCTTTTTCCCGAGGGACAGCGATCAGCCTTGTATCACACCGCCGACGCCACACTCTGGTACTTCCATGCGCTGGATCGCTATCTTGAGGCGACGCAAGACCGTGAGACGCTCGAAGCGCTGTTTCCGATTCTCGCCTCCATACTCGAGCATCACGTGAAGGGCACTGATTTTGGCATTGGTTTGGACGATCGGGACGGATTGTTGAAAGCCGGCGCCGAGGGGTATCAATTGACCTGGATGGATGCCAAGTGTGAGGGCTGGGTGGTGACACCACGGCGTGGAAAGCCGGTGGAGATTCAAGGTCTCTGGTACAACGCGTTGCGACTGATGGCGTCCTGGGGAGACATGTTAGGACAGCGGTCCGAACAGTGGACCGCCCTTGCAGAACGTGCGTTCACGTCTTTCAATACACGGTTTTGGTATGAGCCGGGCCACTATTTGTACGATGTCATCGACGGTGAAGGCGGAGACGATAGGAGTTTGAGGCCGAATCAAATCTTTGCCGTCTCGCTGCGATTTCCCCTACTGGCGCAAGACCGATGGGCATCTGTGGTTGAGAAGGTGTCGCGAGAATTATTGACTCCCGTCGGATTGCGTAGTCTAGCGCGCGGTCATCTTGATTATAAGCCGGCATACTGTGGCGATCTCCGTGCACGGGACGCAGCCTATCACCAAGGCACCGTGTGGGCGTGGCTGATCGGACACTATATAGATGCCTGGCTTAAGGTCCACGGTGACAAGGGCGCAGCACGAACCATGTTGAAGGGATTTGAGCAACACCTACGAGATGCGGGCGTGGGCACGATCAGCGAGATCTTCGACGCCGAGGCGCCGTACCATCCGCGCGGCTGTATCGCACAGGCGTGGAGCGTGGCCGAAGTGTTGCGAGCATATGTGAAGACTGCGCGGTGATGGGCCGAGCACCGCGCAGTCTGAACATCCGCGAGTACTGGAATAGCAATTACCATGTCGCTCCCATTCGATGAACAGAGCCGGATCAGTCGCGAGGGGGGGCGAGCGTCACGATGAAACTATGTAAGGAGTGAACCGTCATCGTTGTTGGGCCTTGCAGCGACGCCTGAGTCAGCGTTGTGCTGCTGGTAGGTGGTTTCCATTCGTGTCTTAATAACGGTGAGGAAAAAAAGAGTGAGGAGAGCAAGCAAAGGAGGAAAACCATGAAGATGCTGACGAGTTTGCTGACTGTAGCAGTACTCCCCGTAGTGGTTCTTGTCGGGTGTGAGTCGGGCCGCGGCACCCAGAGCGCGTCCGGGGGGGCGCCACCGGCGGCCCGGTATTCTTCGGCCGATCAGGAACGGGCAGTCGTCAACGAAATGAACCTGAATCGTCCTGGCCCTATCGGGCAGAAATCGGCGAGCGCCCAGGATAATGAAGCAATCCGCGAGTCGATGGCCAACAAGCCGATTCGTGAACGGCAGACCCAATCCTCGACGTCGACGACGAATGAGATGGCCGGGGGGAAGGCCCTTCCTCGTGCCAGTGGGCAGGGGATGAGCGGGCAGTCCGAATCCATGGCCATGGAACAGCAGCCCTCTGTGATCGAGGAACGAACGGTGGTTATTGTTCCGGTGGAGCCTCGAGAACAAGCGATGATTGAACCGCGTGACCGGTCGTCGGAGGAAGTGGGTCTGCGGCAAGGAGCGGAATCAAGTATGCCGGGATCCGATGTGAACGTCGCTGAGATCGCTCCGTATGAGCCGGACTTCCGCCAGAATTATGAAGCGAACTATGCGAATTCCGGGTATGGATATGATCAGTATCGTCCTGCGTACCAGTATGGATTCGGTCTGGCGAAGGATCCACGGTACACGACGATGGACTGGAATGACGTCGAAATGCGCGCTCACCGCAATTGGAACGAGGGCACCATGGGACCGTGGGATCGCTATAAAGATGCGGTTCACTATGGATGGGAGCGTGGTCGGGAAGTGGGCCCGGGTCGAGGGTAAATCGACGCGCGCGCTCGAACCGGTAGGCCCGGTTCGAGCGCGTCGTAACGGCAACGGGACGCATAAGCATCTCTACGCGACCGACCTTTCTTAGAACCTCTGCCGAACATCGTGCTGCAAAAACCTTGTCCAATTCGTACCGAGAGCCGTCCTCGGGAGGCGTCGCCTGAGCGAAGATCACGAACCACCCCATGATCCAGAGGATCAGCGCGTGCCCATGACCGATCTCGTCGCGGCCCGCTCCCAGATGGCGATGTCGCTGGGCTTTCACATCATTTTCGCCGCGATCGGCATTGCCATGCCGTTGCTGATGACGATCGCGGAGTGGAGATGGCTGCGAACCCGTGATGGCCTGTATCTGAGCCTAACCAAGCGATGGGCAAAGGGCACGGCGATCCTGTTCGCTGTGGGTGCGGTGTCGGGTACCGTGCTTTCATTTGAGTTAGGTCTGCTGTGGCCTTCATTCATGAATTGGGCGGGGCCCCTGATCGGCCCACTCTTCGCCCTCGAAGGGTTTGCGTTTTTTACGGAAGCCATTTTTCTCGGGTTGTATTTGTATGGCTGGAACCATCTGCCCCCGCGCACGCATCTCGCGATGGGAATGATCGTCGCACTGAGTGGAGTGGCGTCGGCCATTGCGGTGGTAACCGCGAACGCGTGGATGAATACGCCCACCGGCTTCGACCTGATTGAAGGACGTCCGGTGGCCGTTGACCCAATTGCCGCCATGCGCAATCCGCATGCGGCCAATGAAACGATCCACATGGTGTTGGCCGCATTCGCTGCGACAGGCTTTGCGGTCGCAGGCATTCATGCCTATTTGCTCCTTCGCGATCGGAGCAATGCGCTTCACCGGCGGGCGCTGGAAATAGCCCTGATCGTAGGAGGCGTAGCCACCGTCATGCAGCCGATTAGCGGCGATGTCTTGGCAAGGGCGGTTGCGCACCATCAGCCGGCAAAGCTTGCTGCGTTCGAGGCACTCTTTCGCACTCAAGAAGGTGCTTCGTTTGTTCTTGGTGGGCTTCCCGATGCGGATCGGCAGGAGGTGCGGTACGGGATTGAAATTCCATATGCATTGAGCCTCCTGCTCTATCATGATCCGCATGCCCCTGTGACGGGGCTCGATGCGATACCGCGAGAGGACTGGCCGCCGGTGGCGGTCGTGCATCTGGCCTTTCAAGTCATGGTCGCGGCGGGGTTCGTCATGATGGGAGTTGTCCTGTGGGCAGGGTGGCGGAGCTGGCGCCAGCATGCCTTGGAACATGACACGGCACTGCTCAGGGCTCTGGTGCTTGCCGCGCCGCTGGGATTTATTGCGATCGAGGCGGGATGGGTCGTCACAGAAGTAGGCCGGCAGCCATGGATTATCTATGGCGTGATGCGAACGAGCGAGGCCATCACGCCGATGCCGGGACTGACGATTCCCTTCGCCACGTTTACGCTTCTGTATGGCGTCCTGGGTCTGGTCGTCGTGTGGTTGCTGAAACGACACATCGCGGCTACCGCAGCAGGGAATCAGAATTCACAGTTAAAAATGCACCATTAAAGATGTGAGAAGCGGTTTCCGTCAGTGTTGCGTTTATAATTTTCAACTTTGCTTGGATCGACTATGTCTGTTGAGCTCGTCCTTGCCGGAATTATTCTGATCTCGCTGATGTTTTATGTCCTCCTTGGGGGGGCGGATTATGGCGCCGGCGTGTGGAGTCTGTTTGCGACGGGCCCACGCGCTTCGGCCCAGCGTGAGGCGATTGCGAAGGCGATCGGCCCTATTTGGGAAGCTAATCACGTCTGGTTGATCCTGATCGTAACGGTATTGTTCACCGCCTTTCCGAAGGCGTTTGCCCTGCTCTCCACCAGGCTCCATATTCCACTTTCCCTTATGTTGATTGGAATCGTCTTGCGCGGCTCTGCCTTTGCCTTTCGTACCAATGATATCGTGCCGCGATCAGAGCGTGAGACCAGGGCTCAACGGCTGTGGGAGCGCGTCTTTGGCGTATCGAGCCTCTTTACACCGGTTATGCTCGGCACGATCATTGGCGCGATCGCCTCCGGGAGGCTGGGTGGACCGGGCGCCGGTTTTGCCGACATGTTCGTGCGTCCATGGGCAAATCCCTTTTGTCTCACCGTGGGATTACTCGCGCTGGCGCTGTTTGCTTTTCTGGCGGCTGTGTATCTTCTGCTCGAAATACGGCAGGATGGATTACGAGAGGACTTCCGAAAGCGAGCCTTGTGGGCAGCCGGCGCCGCTGCTATGGTTGCTGCTGCCGTCTTCCTGTTGTCCAAGGATGACGCCCAACATATCCGGAACAATCTTGGTGATACGGCAGGAGGGATCACGATTGTCTCGCTGACAGTGCTGTCGGCCATGGCTGCTCTCGTAGCCCTCTGGCAAAAAAAGGATCGCGCCGCATTCGTCTTTGCCGTCAGCGAAGTCAGTCTCATTTTGGGGGGGTGGGCACTGGCCCAGTATCCCTATCTCGTCGAGCCTGATGTCACGATAGCGGATGCGGCTCCATCATCCACGTTACAGTTGGTCTTGATAGCGCTCCTCGCCGGGGCGCTGGTGCTCTTTCCGTCCCTCTATTACCTGTATCGCGTATTTAAAGGAGGCACGATTCTACGTGCACTGGAGTAGTGTCGCGTCCGGCTCAGGTGCAAACATGAAAGGCCACGTTAGACATTCCACCCTGTTCCTGTTTCATTACCCTGTAACTGCAACGGGAGGTCTCTATGGCCACGTGCATGACAACACCGCATGGATATGGACACGGTACATCCCTCTCCTCGAAACAGTCTGTGAATGTCGATGACGTCGAGCGATGGGTGTCCGGAATCACAGGAGCGGCTTTGGCTTTGTATGGTGTGAGACGACGCGGCGTCAATGGGGGCGCGGTCGCCGCCTTAGGGGCGGTGCTGCTCTACCGGAGCATCACCGGCCGCAGTCTCTTGTACCAGGCGTTGGGTGTGAGACTGGTCCGGACGACACGTGGACGACAGCGCGTCGAGGTTGTCGAAGGCATCATGATAAACCGCACTTCCGACGAGCTGTATCGGTTCTGGCGCAACTTCGAAAATCTGCCGAGAGTCATGCGTCACGTAGCGTCCGTGACCGTGGAGGATGAGAAGCGATCGCATTGGGTGGTGAGCGGACCGGGCGGGAAACGACTCGAATGGGATGCCGAAATAGTCAATGATAAACCCGGTCAATTCATCGCCTGGCAGTCGTGTGGAGGTTCGGATGTCGATCATTGGGGTGTCGTGAGGTTCGTCCCAGCACCTGGTGGGCGCGGCACGCAGGTGACCATCGAACTGGAATATGAGCCTATCGGCGGCGCCTTCGGCGTGACCGTCGCGAAACTCTTTGGTGAGGAGCCCGGTCAGGAGATTGGCGAAGATCTGCGGCGCTTCAAGCAATATATGGAAACAGGGGATATCCTCACGACCGAGGGACAGCCAAGGGGTAGAGGGAGGTAAGAAGCCTGACGCGTCACCGACTCATAGGCGCCGGTCACCTTGGTACGATCAGCCTCGGTGACGGTAGACAAGGAATGTACGCCGAGCAGGCTCATGAGGAAGAGAGGACTTAAACCTTAGCCCTTTTTCCCCATAAGATAGCGGCGAAGGCAAGGCCGGCAAGGGCAAGCCACTCTCGATGCATGTTCACCCACAATTGAAGGCTTTTTGTGCGGGCCTGGTGATTGAAGCGACCGTGGGCGCCATGATCACCAGGTACAGGCTTGAACAGATTATTCGGACGATGCGGGTCCACAGGGTCCTTGGTCTGCTGCGCAGAATAGCCGATGCACGCGAGGTAACGATCGAGCAACCCAGGAATGAACTTATCGCCGACGATCGCTTTCACGGTCGGCCATCCCACGCTGATTTCACGGCGCCGATGATGGGCGGCCCATACAATCGCTTTGGCAATCACCTCTGGTTGGTAGATCGGGGGCATCGGTTGGGGATGCCGCGGCATCCGGGTTTTGATCCAAGAGAACTGGGGCGTGTTCACCGCGGGTAATTCCACGATGGTCACGTGCACGTTGCTGCGATCATGAATGAGTTCAGACCGGAGTGATTCCGTAAACCCTTCAATCGCATGTTTCGCACCACAATAGGCGGACTGCAGAGGGATCGCACGATAAGCCAAAGCCGAACCGACATGGATGACGACTCCGCGATCTCTGGGTAACATGCGTTTTAACGCGGACAAGGTGCCGTACACGTATCCAAGGTACGTAACCTCCGTGACACGGTGATACTCCGCAGGTGTCATCTGCTTGACGGGTGATAAAACCGAGACCATCGCATTGTTCACCCAAATATCGATCGGTCCCAAATCTGCTTCAATCTGTGACGCGGCCGCTTCCACTTGATCCGGATCGGCCACATCGGTCGGGATGACGATGGCTCGACCGCCCAGCTCCTCGACCTCGCGGCGTGCGCCTTCTAATCCGTCGACTCCGCGAGCGATAAGGCCAAGCCATGCTCCCTGTCTTGCAAACTCACGGACCGTGGCTCGACCGACTCCAGCCGATGCTCCTGTGACTGCGACTACTGGGTGCCATTTCCCGCGTCCATTGAATTTCACCATCGACGAGTCCTTCAATTGGGTGATGACGGTCGCCTCCGATGTAGCCTCTTGAATCGGCGGCTCCGCCGGCGAAGCGGTATCCCCATTAGGCACATCATTGCGTTTGAGAAGTGTATACAGGACCAGGGGCATGGTCAGAGGCTGATGCCACACACCCGGCGAATAATCCGCAGCCCACGCCGCTCGCGACCACCGGGCGGGCGGGTAACGTCCATATTGAACGAGTCTGTTGCACCGCCTTGAGGAGCCGTTGTTGAAGCAGCAACAGGGCGGATGTGATCCCCACGAGGCACGGGGTCACATGGGGCGTGAACTCCGGGTTGGACCGCAGGCGGTACCTGCCGGCATAGCCCCCTGGGATGGCCCGGCGCGTCGGTCCAGCCGACATTATTGACATTATTGTTGTCCTTCTTGCATCGAGCACCTGGTTCGGCATGCCTCTTTCTGAGTGTTTGACTCTATCGTAATCTCTTGACCGCTGTATATCAGGGGCGAAGCAGCCCCACAGTCGGAAAATGCGTACGCGATTCCGCACGGCCCGCTCAGATCCTTGATGCCAGCATGACCGCCAATGTCCGAGATCGTCACGACGGTGCCGTGTGTCAATGATCTGAGGTGTGCAGCGTTATATGACGGAGTAAAACTCTATAAGCGCCAGGCGTCTACGACGCGCGCATCGTGACGAATGCTGGAGGACAATCGCTTGGCTCTGCGATTGTTCACATGGCGATGTGGCCAACGGCAGAAAAGTTTATTGCAATCTTTGACGGGGCTGAAATACAGGGCTCTTCTATTCGCGTCAGCCGGCTGTTTGTCTCGACATGGAGACAGGCTTCATAAGGTTGAAGAATAGGCAGAGCTGTGTCCGGAAGATACTTCTAGCTCTCTTGACGATCTCGCGCGGGCCCACGTTTCTGCGCCAAGTTATACGCCGTGTTTACGAGACCCACATGGGAGAAGGCCTGAGGAAAGTTGCCCACAAGGCGCCCACCGTTAGGATCATACTGCTCCGAGAGCAAGCCGACGTCATTGCGCAAGGTCAGCAGACGCTCAAAGAGCATGGTCGCTTTGTCGTGGTGTCCCATGAGACACCAGTTGTCCGCCAACCAGAATGTACACGGAAGAAACACGCCTTCACCCGGTGGAAGGCCATCCAGCTCGTGTGAAGGAAGATATCGCCGCACGAGACCTCCCTCGCTCAGGTCCTGCTCGATGGCGTGCACCGTATTCTGTACGCGCACATCGTAGGCGGGGAGGAAACCAACGAGCGGAATCATGAGTAGGCTGGCGTCGAGTGTTGTACCGCCATAATACTGAACAAAACTCTGTCGGCTAGCACTATAGCCCAGACGGCAGACGTCTTCATGAATATGGTCTCGCAAAGCACGCCAGTGCGCGACAGGACCTTCCAGGTTAAACTGTTCCACGGCCTTCACTGCGCGATCCATCGCGACCCAGGCCATCACCTTGGAATGGGTGAACTGTCGTCTAGGGCCTCGCACCTCCCAAATCCCCTCGTCGGGCTGCTCCCACACGTTTTCCAAATGCTCCATGATCGCTTGCTGCAACATCCAGGACGTCTCTTCCGGCTCAATGCCGGTGCGACGAGACTGATGCAAGGCATCCATGATCTCGCCATAGACGTCCAGTTGAAATTGTTGGGTGGCTGCATTTCCAATACGGACCGGGGCCGAGTCCTCATACCCGGGTAGCCATTTCAACTCCAGTTCGGTCAAACGTCGTTCACCCGCCGGCCCGTACATAATTTGGAGTTCCGATGGTCGGCCCGCCACGGCTCGCAGCAACCACTGTCGCCAGGCCTTGGCTTCCTCCCGGTATCCGCCGTTCAACAGGGCATATAATGTAAAAGTGGCGTCGCGCAGCCAGCACAGTCGATAATCCCAATTGCGGGCGCCACCAATGCGCTCGGGGAGGGAGGTGGTAGCCGCGGCAACAATGCCGCCGGAAGGAGCATAGGTTAGGGCTTTCAGCGTCAACAAGGATCGAATCACGGCTTCACGCCAGCGTCCCTCATAAGTACATTGCCGTGCCCAATGCCGCCACCATGCTTCCGTCTCGGCAAGGACGGCTTCCACATCCAACGGGACAGGCGGAGGCTGATGGGACGGATGCCACGTGAATACAAAGGGCAGTCGCTGCCCTGCCGCGATGGCAAATTCGCCGACGAGGCGCTCTTCCTCATGCCGAAGAGGGATCTGGGTTCGTACTTGGACCGTATCCGGCCCGGCGACCAGCGTCCAGGCATGGTCACGCTGCTGAGCCCACGGTACGACGGATCCATAATCGAAACGTGTGACGAGGTCGAAGCGCATCCGAATAGCGCCCGCGCGCCCCATGACGAGTCGAACTACATGCGGTTGTCCGTCGACTATTGGCATGCAATCGACGAGCGTGACGCTCCCCTTGTCGGTGTCGTACTCGGTTTCAAGAATCAGCGTCTCGTCCCTGTAACGACGTTGGACGCGCTGTACGGCGCCAACGGGGCTAAGAAGCCATCGCCCATGCCGAGGCGTTCCGAGCAGTGCGGCAAAACACGCCCCCGAGTCAAATCGGGGCACGCACAGCCAGTCGATGGAACCCGTGCGGGAGACCAGCGCTGCGGTGTGGGTATTCCCTATTACGGCATAGTCTTCAATTCGTTGCGGCATGTTTTTGATTGCACGGTCATGATTTCCCTATCCATAACTGTCACCAATGCTGCGCCCAATCCCGGCGGAGAAACGTGCCGATCGCAGCCGATATCCGAAGGTCATGATTTTGAGGCACGGTCTTGCGATCCATATGCATGGGTTCGGTGTTGCCTGAGGATCGCAAGCAAGGAAAATACCCATCATGACCGCAGCTTCACTCCCACACACTCATACTCAAACGGGATCGAGTAGACACGATGACAAAGGTCTGGACCTATCAGGCTTGATCGAGCATATTCGCGCGTTGCGCATGGTGCAGGAATGCACATCGCTATCCGTCTCCTCTGCGTAGGTCTCTGCGGTCATGGCCTCCGAGAGTGATTGGCAAGCTTCAGCGGAGGAAGCGCCGATACACCGTCCTTTTGGGGGACCATTGCTCGATGTTCACAAGGCTTTAGGCTTTACTTTTGCAAGACAGGGGGTGGTGGAGTTCCTCAGCTTCCCAAACAATGTGGCGAGTCATAAGAAAATAAGGAGGCACCATGAAAAATGTTCAGCCGCTTATTGTCGTCACTTTACTGGGCCTTGCAGCAGGACCAGTGGGCGCGATGGACCAACCAAACAGTTCGGGTATCAAGAAGTCGGAGCAGTCACAACAAGGCTCAAGCGGGGGCCCCGGATTGACGAACCGCCCCTCTGCGGGAGGTGGCATGGGGGAGGAGACGACGCCGTCGGGGTCGCCCGAAGGCCCACGAGGGTTGCCTCCGGGCAAAGCACCCGGGTATGAGGGGGCGGATAAGGGTAAGAGTGCCACACCGCGAGTCGGAAGCCAGCGGGATTTTAGCCCTCCAGCCGGGCCGCCTGAGGACCCGGTCCCTCGTGCAGGGTCACCTCGATAGGTCTCAGCAAGCATGCCGTGCTCGACATGCTCGCTGACGGATCCATGCGCAAGCCTCAAGACGGCTCTATCTGGAGATGAGCGTACAAGCACGGCGTATTACACGAGAAGGCGTGTCAAGCGTAGTCGAAGCGACCGTTGGTCGCTTGTCATGTCGGCGGGCCATCGCCGCTCACTTCAGCCACATCGGCATGGCCAGTCCGTGCGGCATCCTGCCGGACGGTCAGGATACTCAACCATCGAGGAGGAGAAGATATGAAGTATGTCACCACGATAGGTATTGGGTTGGTGTGCTTGCTGACATCATGCGCCCAAGGTAGCGGTATGAGGGGTGAGTATCGCCCGTCCATCAATGCCCCGGCCGCGCCTGGCATGCTGTCTTCAGGCAATTGGATTGACAAACTCAGCGAATATGTTCTGATGCAACAGAGCATTTCGAAACAGGGAGACTATCAACAGTATTTCGCCGAATTGCGGACGGCAAAGGATGCACGAGAAAAAGGCGATTGGGCAGGTCAGTATGAAGCGTTGAATCGGTTTATTGACAAACTGGATTCACGCGCCGGAGGGATCGCGGATAAGGCGGCCCGGTCGATACGCGAGTACACGTACCTGGTTGAGCCGCCCGGGTATCATGATCTTGTTCGAGACCGAAAAATCCACCCAGAGGTGGATAAGTGGGAAAAGCGGAAGCTCCGCCAGCGGGAAGAAGTGGAGACTCCTCAAGCCAGTTAATGAAGCGGATTCGCTTCTGTTTGAATTGCGGCTTAGGTTGCGGCGCGCTCTTCCGGTGAAGGGGTAACAGCAAGGCGACTTCATGGAAGCCGATGGGGATCACTATCGTGTTTCCAGTTCTACTTGTGGCGTCAGATGTTGTTCGAAGTCTCCTTGCGACAGTGACTTGGTCTGCTCGCCGCCAGGGTTAATAATCATCGGAACCTTGAGCGGGTCGGGGACGAGGACGACCTTCGAATTCGGGCTGTCATAGAGCTTATAACGAAGGTATTCGGGCGTCAGGGTCTTGGTAATCTTCTCCTGGGCTCTTGCCTGTCCTTCCGCGCGGATTTGCAACCCCTGCGCCTCCCCTTCGGAGCGGATACGAATCGCATCCCCTTCTCCCCGGGCGCGGCGGCGCGCGATCTCGGCGTCCTTTTCTGCAATGATCAGTTCGAACTCTTTCTGCTCCTTTTGTTGCTCTTTCGCCTGCTTTTGTTCGATCGCACTCAAGACGATCTGCGGAAAATCCACATCTGCCAGGGCGATACTCTGAATCTCCAAGTGGCGGCCTTTGAGCTTTTCCACCACCACCGCTTGGACCTTATTGGCGATCTCCACACTTTTCTCCGGGACGGTGACCATCGGATAGCCGGAGACGACACTGCGCACGGCGGCCATAAATTCCGGCCGGACAATGCGTGAATAGAAATCCGATCCCACTTCTTGCGCCAGAAAGTGAATCTCTTCTGCAATCGGCCGCAAAATGACCACCGCCTTGATGTTCACCTGCAGATCGTCGGCGCTTAGCGCGTCGACGTTTTCCCTGTAGCTCTGCCACTTCACGTCATACACATACACATCATTCCACGGCGCCCGCCAGTAGAATCCATTTTTCAGCGGTTGAGACGACAAGCCTCCTGTCAGCGGATACCACCGCAGCCCGCGCTGGCCGGGCTGTACGGTCGTCCCGCACGCGGACGTCAACATCAGCACGACCACCAGAGACAAGACCGCCGAATGATGTCGCATGATTCTTCCTCCTCATCCTGCTGCGTTCGTATTTCAGTGCCGCGTGGTGTTCGGGCCGAGCATGTCATGGGGACAGTACTGACGCTTGGTCAGGCGGCACGCGCACGTGGATCACCTGCATCTTCCGTTTCACCGTGAGTGAAGTGGGCAGCGCCATGAGCTCCGTCCAACTTCTTAACGGCACCCCGCTCGCAGACAGGAGCTGGTCTCCCGGCCTGAGTCCTGCCAAGGACGCAGGACTTCCCTCCAGTACCCCTAGGACTTGCACTCCTTCACCGGACCACGCGTAGTCGGGTACTACACCCAGGGGATCATCGCCAAACGCCGCCATCAGCGCGGCGAGGCCATGCGCCGCCGCCGCGCGGGCCGCAAAATACCCCGGCGCAAAGGCCGGCCGTCCCATCGGACCCGCCACGTCATAGTTGGCCAGGGCCGTTGTGTGCTGCCGAAACAGCGTCGTTCCATTTTCGATGTTCAAGAGTCGAAGCTCAAACGAGGCGACCGTCGTCTTCTTGTCAGTGGAGGTGGAGAGCCGATAGGTCAGCAACGTGTCTGCACCGACGAAGTGTCCCACCCGCGCGATCGTCTCATCGTCAACTCCGCCCGTATACTGAATTCCGATTTCATCCAGGATCGGACGAAGGGCTTCCCGTTCCACGAGCACGATATGTTGATGTCGTGACCGCAAGAAATTAAGAGTCAAATCAAGCCATGAAAGGAGCGGGCCTTCGTCTACCGTCCCGATCGGGACGATGGCTAGTCGCCGAATCGGTGCGGCGATCGCAGAAGGCATAAAGACAGGAATGACTGAGACACCGCTGTGCCTAGTAGCATCTATCCGGTACTCCTCACCAGGGACATCATGGCAGATCTTCGAAGCCATGCGGCGCACCATCTCGGGGTCCCCCCAGAGGCACACTTCCTCTTCGCGCAACGCAACCCAATACGGCACAGGCGCCTCTGCCGGGAAGTAACAGAACGGGTGCCAGGGGCAATGGATCAGATAACCGAACCATTCGTGTTTTGCGTAGAGGCGATATTCCCAGACGGTAAGTGATCCGTCACCCGTCACTATACGATCCGGCTTTCCTAACGTCTTCAACACCTGGTCCTTCGGCATCGAGACCATCAGCTCGTCAAGTTTGGCTGCGTCATAAGCATAAGGGAACAGGACTCCGCATCCGGAAAGGTAGAGAAACGCTACGATGAGGATCGGAGCGAAGCAGATCGTGATCCTAGAAGCAATCATAGCGACGACACGAACGGTCAGATTCTATATCCTAATCCCAATTCTCTGCGGAGGCCACACCCGGTTTTTTACGTGCTCTCTGAGCGAAGTTCGGAAGTGCGATGGGTGGCCCAAATAAGAGACTTAGGATGGGACTGATGTCACGTGGGCGAGCCGACGAAAGTTGCGACACGACATCCGCCCCCGGTCGGACGGATAGGATGAAAAACCCTAAGTGCAGCCGCTACCACTCCACACCGTACTGATCTTGGAAGACCGTCCAGGCAGCTATGGCAAGAAGGATAAATCCCGCCATGTGCTTCGGCTTGAGCCCTTCGCCGAGATACACTTCCGCAAAGACGACAAAGACGGTGAGAGTGATGACCTCTTGGATCGTTTTCAATTGATACGCGGAGAGTGTCGGATATCCAATCCGGTTCGCCGGGACCTGAAAGCAGTATTCCAAGAAGGCGATGCTCCAGCTCGCGATGACAGCCAGCCACAGTGGAAGCGTCATAAAACGCAGATGCCCATACCAGGCGACGGTCATGAAGACATTAGACAGAATCAAAAGCGAGACGGTAGTCAGAAACGTCATGAGGCTTTCTCCTTCGATGGAGCACTCGGCATGATCCCGTGTGCTGGTGAACCGCGGACCCGTGGAAGTATACAGCATGTTCGAGACACCAACGCGTACCGGACAGCTCGAAGGCCGCTGGCAGGGACAGGCTGTCTTCCGAAGGACATCTTGCTCGGTACCAACTATCAAGGACAGACCGTCGGTGCCTTTCATGTTCACCATAGATGTACGCGCTAATGCCGGACTATTCTATCGCGCAGGGGGTACTTCTTAGGCCTGACCCTTGCACATGACCATCGCCGGTGTGGTGAACCAGAAAGAAAGTGAGGGGACCATGGCACACAGAGAGGGAAAGAAAGTAGTCAGGGATGCTGACGAAGTGCTGCGCGAATATTACGAAAGCGGCGACACGGGATTGGGAGACGAGTTGCCGGAGCTACAAGAGGCGGTGTTGCCCGATGACGAGCGAGGTCCTAACCGGCCCAAGGATAAAGCCAGAACGCCGACGTTGACCGGCGGAGACGTGGATGCGGGATGGGAATATGCCGATGTCGGGGAGGAGGCCGTAGGAGGGTCTAATCCCACACCGGATCAAGATATTGTCGATGTGCTCGGTGAAGCCGTTGGGGTCACCTATCAGGACAATGAGCCCTTGAAGTTCGACGAGAAGCTTGAAAAGCGCGATCGTGCTCGCTGGGAACTTGACCCCGCCTCTTCCGACGACTATCAAGAGCGGTTGGAATTAAGGGATGAGCTCCGTACTTTCGAGGACGGACAAGCAGCGAGCGGTGAACCGGAAAGTTAACATGATGTTGCGGACGGCTCATGAGAAAGGAGGCTTCTAATGCCGGAAAGGAAGACGAAAGAGCGGGCTCGGAAGGCCAAACGCCAGGGTAAGGCGCCGACGACCCAGGCGGGTGAGTTCGTGCGGGAAGAAATGCATCACATGCAAAAAAAGAAACATCCGGTCAAAAACAAAAAGCAAGCCGTCGCCATCGGACTTTCAAAAGCGCGGCGTTCCGGTGTGAAAGTGCCTCGTAAGAAGGCGGGGTCAAGCAAGACAACGAACCGGCGCTCTTCGTCGCGCGGCCGGACCAAATCAAAGGCGTGAAGCCGAAAGGAGGCCAGTATGGCTCGCGCTGAAGACAGACGTTCGAACCAGGGTTCGTCATCGCCAATTGAGGATGGGAACATACGCATTGCCGCAGGGTTATTTCCCGACGTCCATACGGCAAAAGATGCGGTCGTGGAATTGAAGGCGGCCGGGTTTACGGACAAAGAGATCGGACTCGCTATGCGAAGTCCAAGCAATACACAAGGAAGCACTGACGTTGTCACCGGTACACGGGCAACTGAAGAAGCCGCGACCGGTGCCGTCGGAGGCGGCGTCCTCGGAGGTCTCGCAGGACTGCTTGTTGCGGCCGGGGTCGTGGCGATTCCCGGTGTGGGTTCATTATTGGCGGGCGGATCCCTTGCATCTATGCTGGGCAGTACCGGGGCATCCATTGCGGCGGGGGCCGGCGTTGGCGCGACGGCGGGAGGCCTAGTCGGCGCATTGGTCGGGTTCGATATTCCGGAAGTCGACGCGCGTCACTTTGAAACGGCGGTTCGTTCGGGTCGCGTCCTCGTGCTCGTGAAGACGCCGGCACGAATCTCAGATGCCCTGGCAATTCTTCAGCGCCATGGCGGGGAAACCGATGTGGGCGGGAAACGGCCATCCTCAGATGATCCGGAAACGCTTCTGATATAGTGAGCGTTGCACTATCTGATAGAGCCTCTGCTTCAGCATGTCAATCATTAGAATATTATGGCGATGCAATTGTTCCACGCTGACGTTGATCGTCTTCAGGACCTAACGTACGACGTCCGTGCCCTCCACTTTCGATTACGAGAACCGAAGGAGATTCAGTTCAAGGCCGGGCAATTTATTTCATTCGATATCACTCCACCTGGTGGGCCGCGATTGATCATTCGGCCCTATTCCATTGCCTCGGCGCCGTATGAGTCCGACCGGGTCACGATTCTGTTCAACCGCGTGCCGGGCGGTCGGGGCTCTACGTATCTGTTCAGTTTGAGGCAAGGGGACACGGTCGCATTCGAAGGGCCACAGGGATCGTTTCAGTTGCGTGAGAGGACTCGCGATATGCTCTTTGTCGCGACTGGGACGGGCATTGCCCCGATACGCTCGATGTTGTTGGACTTGACGCGAGGCGGGTATACGGGAGTCGCTCGGCTCTTTTGGGGATTACGAACGCAGCGCGACCTGTACTATCAGCAGGAATTCGAAACGTTGACGGCTCGCCATCCGAACATCTCCTTCACAATCGCGCTGTCACGCCCGGATCCGGGATGGTGCGGCTATACAGGCAGAGTCACCGGCTTGGTGGAGGAACGCGTCACCTCGGTGAAAAACCTGGACGTCTATGTGTGCGGAAACCATGCGATGATCCGGGACGTCACGGAGATCATCAGGCGAAAAGGTCTGTGCCCTATTTATCGCGAGATTTATTATGACGATCCCACCCCCGTGCCTGACTATTGAGTGAAGCAGGGAGGAGCCTGGAAGAGTGGATCCTTCACGTAAGCGACGGCCCTTCGTCATTTTATCCGGGCATTGACATGAAAAACGGGAACACGCTGATATCGGAGGTACCCCTTAGGGGCCAAGCTGAAGTACGAGGTCCGGGGTGAGCCGGAGACGAGCTCGTCGTCCTGTCCGTAGCCAAGACTTCCGAAAAGGAGAGCAGAGCTGTCTATCGGCAATGAAGCCTTTGACCTCGTTGTCTTTTGACCCGGAAGCCGCGGTCGAAGGAGACAAGATTGAAGCTTCGCTCGATCGTAGCGCCTGATGACCGATCACTACTCGTGAAGGGAGGAGTCCATGCACCAAGATAACCGAACGCTGACGCAGGAATGGAAAGATTGCATCGCCGCCTGTTTTCGCTGCGCTCAAATTTGCGAAGAATGTAGCGACGACATGATCGGCATGGAACACAAGGGCGAGAGCACGCTGATGGAGCAGTGCATTCGTCTTTGCAGAGAGTGTGCGGATATCTGCGTGATGGCCGGCCGCTGGATGAGCCGAGTGTCGGCTCTATCCCAGACAGTGTGCAGCTTTTGTGCTGATGTCTGCGACAAGTGCGCCGAGGTGTGTGAACAGCACGCCTCCCACCATGCGCTGTGCGGAGAATGTGCGCAAGAATGCCGGCGGTGCGCCGACGCGTGCCGTCGCATGTCCGGCGCAACAGCGAAGGCAGCGTGAATATTCTCGTGTCGCGAAAGTCGCCGATGGTTGATACGTCGGGAGGGTAGCATGAAGGCGGTCATGTTCTATGGTGCGGGGGACATCAGGGTCAGTGAGGCGCCAGAACCCCGCATTCAACAGCGAAGAGATGCGATCGTTCGCCTGACAGCCAGCGCCATCTGCGGCACGGATTTGCATATGGTCCGTGGGACGATGCCCGCTATGGAACCAGGGACAATTCTCGGCCATGAAGGCGTCGGCATTGTCGAAGATGTCGGACCGGACGTCCGAAATCTGAGGGCGGGCGATCGGGTCGTGATCGCCTCGACGATTGCTTGTGGAACCTGTTCCTACTGCCGGGCCGGATATTTCGCGCAGTGCGATCGTGCCAATCCAAACGGACCGCGCGCGGGAACCGCGTTTTTCGGTGGGCCGAAAACGACCGGATCGTTTCCTGGACTGCAAGCCGAACGGGCACGGATCCCGTATGCCAACGTTGGGTTGATCAGATTGCCCGATGAAGTCAGTGATGAACAGGCCAT
This sequence comes from Nitrospira sp. Nam74, assembly GCF_965152615.1. NCBI lineage: Bacteria > Pseudomonadati > Nitrospirota > Nitrospiria > Nitrospirales > Nitrospiraceae > Nitrospira > Nitrospira sp. Nam74. The sequence goes on from NZ_OZ224220.1 coordinate 2,486,432, forward strand.
CATGCTGTCGGATATTTTCCCGACGGGTTACTTCGGCGCCGATCTCGCCGAAATTCGAACCGGTGACACGGTGGCCGTCTTCGGGTGTGGACCAGTCGGGCAATTTGCGATCGCGAGCGCATGGTTGCACGGCGCCACCCGCGTCTTGGCCGTGGACACGATTCCATCAAGATTACAGATGGCTCAGGCACAGGGCGCGGAGGTCATCGATTTTCAGGTCGAAGATCCAATCCAGGCGATGCTCCGATTAACGGAGGGCATTGGAGTCGATCGGGTCATCGATGCAGTAGGCGTAGATGCGACGCGACCTCATGAGGGGCCTGCCTCGCAACAGATCAAGGGAGAGGCCGAACGGTTTCAACGGGAAGTCGAGGAGGTTGCCGAAAGGGTGAAGCCGACAGGCGAGAACTGGCATCCGGGTGATGCGCCATCGCTAGTGTTCTCGTGGGCGGCGGAAGCGTTGGCGAAGGCCGGGACGTTGGCTATCATCGGCGTGTACCCCGAAACGGCTCGCACGTTTCCCATTGGGAAGGCGATGAACATGAACCTCACAGTGAAGATGGGTAACTGTCACCACCGTCGCTATATCCCCATGCTAATCGATCTCGTCAAACGTGGTACGGTTGACCCCTCGAAAATCCTGACGCAAGCCGAACCTTTGGCCTCTGCGATTGATGCGTACAAAGCCTTTGACGCGCACAGTCCGGGATGGATGAAGGTGAAGCTGGAACCGCAGGTGGCGCAGGCCAAGGCGTCGTGAGAATCGTTCCTCACTATGGTCAGGAACAAACAACGTCAAGGCCCCAATGGAAAACACGCATGCCGACCGAAAGGGGAATGAGCGTGTGGGCATGGACGATTGGATTGGTGATCGCGATGATCGCAGGGACCGGGGGCACCCCATTTGGTGCAACCGTTGATCAGCCAAGTCCCGGGCCGACGGACCCGGCACCCAAGCCAACTGATCCATTTCCCAGTCCCACGCCCACTCCTCTACCGATGCCCTTGCCAGCTCCTCCATCCCCTTTGCCGCCGAATCCGCAACCACCGAACCGTTAAGGGGCAGCATCGGGGAGGCAAGTGAACCATGCCGCAAGCACCCACATATCAGGAATCGGTTCGCATCGGATGGACAGTGCTGTGGCGTTGTCTTGGAGGTTTTCTTGCGCTGCTGTTTGCCGTCAATATGCTTATCTTGTACGCCATGCCTGAACTTACCCGGGCGGAGCCCTCGCTGTGGGTGTCGCTGCTTCCGTTGGCTGTCGCCGCAGTCATTTCGTTGTTCGTGATCATGCCGGTAATTGTTCGAGCCATGCTCAACAAATCGTTTCACGGGTTTCGCCTGTGCTTCGTCCGCGACAGTGAACCATTATCTTGCATGGAGACCCCTCACGGTGTGTCACGGTAACGCGGGAGTCGACTATGGCTTACATGTTTCGGAATCGACGTGAGGCCGGACAAGTGGTGGCCAGTCTCCTGGCCGGATACCGCGGGCGTCCTGATGTCGTCGTCTTGGGGCTTCCCCGTGGCGGAGTGCCGGTGGCGTACGAGCTCGCCGCGACTCTGCATGCACCGTTGGATGTGATGGTGGTTCGGAAGTTGGGGGTTCCAGGTCACGAAGAACTGGCCATGGGCGCCATCGCGAGCGGTGGTGTTCAAGTCGTCAATGAGGACGTGGTCCGGCACTTGGGACTTACACCGGGCATCCTGGCATCCGTGGCCGCCATCGAACAACAGGAGTTGGCGCGTCGCGAGCATGCATATCGCGGAGAACGGTCACCGGTGCCTGTCGAAGGGCGCACGGTCATCCTGGTTGATGATGGTCTTGCGACGGGGTCGACGATGCGAGCCGCTGTGGCAGCATTGCGACGGAGGGATCCGGCTCGGATCGTCGTGGCCGTTCCCGTCGCCGCCCTTGAGACCTGCGAGGACCTGAAACGAGAGGTAGACGACATCGTTTGTGCCATGACCCCCACTCCGTTTTATGGCGTGGGCGAGTGGTACGAGGAATTTGATCAGACTCGCGATGAGGAAGTGCGCGATCTGCTGGAGCGCGCTGCGCCTGCATTAGATCGCGGAGGGGCAGACAACACAGCATGAAAAGCGTTCCAACGGGCCGAATCACAGAGCGATTATCGGGTGTGGTTCACCGTCTCCGGGGACTCCGGACCGATTATGATCCGCTCCTGGACCTGGTCGGGAATGCGCGTGTCGTGCTGATAGGAGAGGCCTCTCATGGCACGCATGAGTTTTACCGCGAGCGGGTGCAGATCACCCGACGACTGATTGGCGAGAAGGGGTTTACCGCCGTGGCAGTCGAAGCGGATTGGCCGGACGCCTATCGGGTGAACCGCTATGTGCAAGGCCGTAGCCGTGATACCGATGGTCAGCAGGCTTTGAGCGACTTTCAACGATTCCCCATCTGGATGTGGCGTAATCGAGAAGTGCTGGACTTTATCGAATGGCTCAAGACCTCTAACGATCGTCTACCGGTCGGCACGCCCCAAGTCGGATTTTACGGACTGGATCTCTACAGTCTGCATGCCTCGATCGGCGCGGTCTTAACCTATCTGAAGCGCGTCGATTCGGAAGCGTGGCGTCGCGCCCGTACTCGCTATAGCTGTTTTGATCATTTTGGTCAAGATACGCAGTCCTACGGCTATGCCGCCGGCTTCGGTATGACCAAGAGCTGCGAAGATGCCGTGATGTCGGAACTGCGCGATCTCCAGCGCCGTGCCGCGGAGTATCTTCGCCGGGACGGATTTGTGGCCGAGGACGAATTCTTCTTCGCCGAACAGAATGCCCGCCTGGTTAAAAATGCCGAGCGTTACTATCGCTCGATGTTTCAGGACCGTGTGTCGTCATGGAATGTGCGCGACCAACACATGGCCGAGACGCTCAATGCCTTAATGGCGCATCTGTCGAGACATCAGGGACAGCCGAAAATTGTCGTCTGGGCACACAATTCCCACCTGGGCGATGCGCGCGCCACGCAAATGGGAGAGGACGGCGAGCTCAATGTCGGACAGCTGGTGCGGGAGCGATATGGCGATGAGGCATTTCTCATCGGTTGTACCACCTATCGTGGCACAGTCACAGCATCTTCTGAATGGGATGGTCCGACTGAACGGAAAGTTGTGCGGCCGGCTCTTCACGAGAGTTACGAAACTCTCTTTCATCAGGTCGGCGTTCCTCGTTTCCTCGTGACGTGGAACGATCCTCATGTCGCGGAGGAACTTCGCGACCGGCGACTTGAACGCGCGATTGGCGTCATCTATCTGCCGGACACGGAGCGCATCAGCCATTATTTCACGGCGAGCTTGCCGGATCAGTTCGATGCTGTGCTGCATTTCGATGAGACACACGCGGTTGAACCATTGGACCTGCCGAGCGGCTGGATCACGAATGATGCCCCTGAAACGTTTCCGACAGGTCTCTAGCGCACAGAGGTGATTTCATGCCCATACCGGAGAAAGGGCTTGTGTACACGGGTTCTCGGGATCCAAGGCCGCCTCACGGAAGCGTTCAAGAGCGTAGCCTGCAAATTCTCTTAGGCGAAGCCGATCTGGTGGGGGATCTGGGAGTTCCCGCGCATGCGAAAGGATTCGTGATGTTTGCGCACGGCAGCGGGAGCAGCCGGCTCAGTCCACGCAATCGATTTGTCGCCGGCGCCTTGCAGGACGCCGGGCTTGCCACGCTGCTGATAGATTTGCTCACCGTGCAGGAGGACTACGTCGATCGCCAGACTATGGAGTTCCGGTTTAATATTGAACTTCTCGCCGAACGCCTTATTGGGCTGACGGATTGGCACAATGTGCATCCCGATCTGTCCCATTTGCCGCTCGCGTATTTTGGCGCGAGTACCGGCAGCGCGGCGGCTTTGATTGCGGCGGCTAACCGGCCGGACCGTGTTCGGGCGATTGTCTCGCGTGGCGGGAGGCCCGATCTCGCAACCTCCGCCCTGCCGCATGTACAGGCATCCACACTGCTGATTGTGGGTGGTGACGATGCGGCTGTGATTGAGTTGAATCAGCAAGCCTTCGAAAGCCTTCGGTGCGAAAAGAGACTCGAGGTCGTACCCGGTGCGACGCATCTCTTCGAAGAGCCGGGCGCCTTAGAACAGGTGGCCCACCTTGCCGCGGACTGGTATCGAAAACATATGGATAAGCCATCTCAATCTTAGGCTTCGACGAGGTGTTATGGAGGTGTTATGAAGGACACGACAGACGGCCCAACTGACGCAGATTCCCCTGTGCCTGAGAGGGAAGAAGACGAGGCTTCAGATGGGGAGCAGGAGGAACAATATCACGCCGTCATAGAGCCGGACCCGCTCCTCGAGGAAGTCGGCGACGCCAATGAGAAGGCGGGTCATTCGAGTGAGCGGCGAAGAATCGTTCCCAGCAAACCATGTTGACTTCATCGACCTTGCAGGTCTCAACTCCCCCAAGCAGGCGGCTTCATCATCTGGCGGCCTCTGCGGCATCAGCCGGACGATGGAACGATTGACGCGGAACAGTCCCGCTTTCAATCGTTGCCTTTATCCTGTTAAGTCCATCTTCGAGAAGCGTTTTCGTGTCGTGTCCTGCCGAGCTTGCCATACTCCGAACCAACGCTTCAGCTAAGGAGTTGTAGGTCAGCTGAATATGTATCGTTGTCGTTCCCTGACTGCTATCAATAAATCTTACGCGACCCATATGCTGGGCCGCCGAGCCGGCTTCAGTTCGCCATGCCAGTTCCTTGTTCGGCTCGAATCGCGTGACCATGGTGTTCCATATGAGGTCTGCGGCGCCAGGGCTGTCCAGCACCCATCGCGAACGTCCGTGGCCCATCGCCGTAATCTGCTTCACCGGTGGGATGGAATGTGGAAAGGTTTCATCATAGTGAGCCCAAAAGGCAAAGACACGGTCGATCGGCGCACTAATCGTGACGGTTCTCTTGACTGTCGGTCCCTGAACCCAGGGTTGGTCGTCGGTGTCCGGCACGCTTGCTGACGCCGGTCGGCCGCTTGTGACCGCCCGTGCCAGCAGTCCGAAACCCATCAACGTGAGTGGAATGCCAGGAATGATTCTCCGGCTGGTTCCATGCCAAGCCATGGCGCTTCCGATCGCCACGGCTAGCAGGCGCGCCGGGGTCGGCCATTGCACTTCAGTGAGAGATGCACGGCGTCGGGCTCCGTGTTCCTGGTCGAAAAAGTATATCACCGTTGCTCCAACCGTCAGGCCGGTTAATAACTTTAATGCATGTCTCATTCGCCACACCTCTTTGTCTTGAGTTCGTTTGTACGCCCCTTTAGCGCCTTTGATCAGCGGCATGTCAGGTAGCGTGGTGTAGGATCAACTCACAATACCGGGTCCGCGAGCGCTTTGCCTAATTGACCGGGATGGCCAGCAGCGGACAGCGAACCTGCCGAAGCACCCGTTCTGTGGTGGATCCGAGTACTGCATCAAGTAACCCGTTGTGACCCTCAGTGGCCATGACAACCAGATCCGCGGTCGCTGAGTCGGTCACAATGGCATCTATGATGTCACCCGTGCGAACGGTCTTCTGCCAGGTCCATCCGGGATGGTCCACAGTCTCGACCTTCGGCACATCTTCCTCACGCCCTACATGGAGCAGGCTCAACGTAATAGCGGACTGCTGGAGGCTCTTTGCGAGGCGCGCCGCGGCCTCGATGGCGGGGCGAGGAGAGGGCGTCTCCCCGATGGGAATGACGACGTGGTGCAATTGGGCGCGACCATCGGAGACATTCACAAAGCCCTGACTTCCATCCGGGATAAACAGAGTTGGAATGCGTGCGTGGCGCGCTAACGGCTCGGCGACGGATTTGGATACCAATCGCTCGATCACATCGGGTTGATGACTGGCGAGAACAAGGAGGTCGGCCGGATGCCGTTTAAGCTGCTGTTCCAGAGAGCGGGTCGGTTCTTCGTGATAGGCGAGTATTTTTTCAATGTGAAGACCGAGTCTGGCCACATCCGATTTGGAACTGCCCGCAGGAAGGACACCCCAGCGTGCCAGCGTGTCCCGCACTCTCGGCAGACCCGACCAGTCTGTCTGTGGGATTTCCCCGTCCACGTGCATGATGCGCAACTCACCGCGGGCCGCCAACGCCAATTTAAGGGCATGCGCAAAGGCGACGTCGCTGGCCGGGGACAAGTCCGTCGGATGGAAAATCCTATACAGGGTCACGGGCGAAGGGGATGGGACCACGGCAGGTGCAAAGGCATGGGGGAGAGGCAAATCTTCCATCTTGTTCTCCTTTCGCGTCCATCAGACGACGCCACTTCGTGTTGAACGGCGGCTCTATAATTCGATAACGGCCTTGAGCGGTAAATGATCGGATGCGCGCCTTGCTAATGAGGTACGATGGACATCCATGCTCACCAGCGTACCCGGCGGTCGAATCCAGATGCGATCGAGCGCGAACACGGGACACATGGCTGGAAAGGTCGGCAGTGCCGGCGTGTCGCCGAAGATCTGCTGTATCCACCGAAGCGGGCGTCCCCATAGAAACCATTCGTTGAGATCCCCCATCAAAATACAATGTTTCGTGCCGAATCGCTTCAGCAAGTCTTGGACCTGTGTGCGACGCTCAGCGGGTTTGAGTCCCAAATGCGTCGCAATGACTTGCAGGTGGCCGTGGTCGCATTCGAGATCGAGGTCGATCGCGCCTCGCGGCTCACGCCCCGGTTGGCTGATGTCTACGCGTCGAATCTCCTGTTCCGTACACCGCGTCAAGACCGCGTTGCCGTAGTGTCCGGTATGATGCAGCAGGGTCGGTCCCGCAATGGCTCGCAGTTTGGTCTGCTCTGAAAACCAGTTCAGCAATTCTAGGCCGTTGTGGTCGCGTGAATTGACTTCCTGCAAGGCAATCACATCGGCGTCCAGCTCCTTCAAGACGCCCCCGATACGTTCGGGATCGTACCGTCCATCCCATCCGGTGCAACGATGGATGTTGTAGGTCGCAAACGTCATGCGCATGCGAGTTCAATCCACACGTAATGAAACATGCAACACGCAAGGACTGCTTTCATGCATTGGAATACTTAATCGGCCAATTCATTGTGCACGATCCTCTCTTCGCCGCCGAGCCACCGGCGAAACACGACGATGCCAACCACGATGAGAAGCGCCACGGCGGCGAGCGCGACGATGCTGCCGGGCCCAGGATTCCGGATCGCCTCGCCGATTTGGTCGACGAAGACGGAAATGGCCAACAGTCCCGGCAATTCTCCAATCAGTGTGCCGATCAGAAAATGATGAAACCGAATGTGGGATGCCCCGGCGACCAGGTTAATGAGGGTGAACGGGGCCACCGGAATGATCCGGACCGCGATGATCGCTAGAACGCCTCTCTCTGCAAGGCGCTGACTAATCTTATTCAGTCGTGAGCCTGCAAGGCGCCGCACGGTCTCATGACCTAAGAGATGGCCGAGCCCAAAGGTGACCAATGCGCTCAGGGTCATGCCGGTGAACGAGTAGAGAAATCCATAGAGGGGGCCAAACGCCAGCACGGAGACGGCGATCAGGACCGTGACCGGTGCGATGACAAGCCCTCCCAGGACAAAGGCGCCGATCGCCAATACCGGTCCGAGTGTCCCGTCGCTGAAGGTCTGCAGGTAGGCGACCAACGCGGAAATATCCAGCCAGTCGCGCAATGAGGTCCAGCGCCACGCCGCGGCCAACGCAAGGACCGCAAATAGCGTCGCGGCTCCGATGATGACTTGCCGCCTGGCCGGCATGCGGTGTTCCTCGGGGACAAGGTGATTCGTCACGACATCCGGCTTCAATGGACGATCAGGATCGATCAACTCCGCATCCGGTATCCAGGCATCGAGATCCGCCGGGATCTGACCATCGAATACCTGCAGGGTTCGTTCATGGCCTCTCAAGCCCTCAATCGTCGCGATGAGAGATCCCTCACGAGCGAGGCGCTCCGCTACGGCTTCAGGCGGTACACTGAGATGCTCGCCCAATAAGCGGTCACGCAAAAAAGTGACGGCGGCTTGAAGGCGAGCATCGTCACCGGCCTCCATCGCCAGGTCACACTCCGTATCGAACCCCATTGAACGATTGCTGAGGTTCGACGAGCCGATTTTCACGAAGGCGTTGTCCACGATAAGCACTTTGCTGTGCAGGCTGAGACATTGTGTCCCCAAGCCGGGAATCTCTGGATAGTAGAGTCCCAGACGATTGAACGTATCACCTGCACGAAGTTGTTTCAGGAGACGCCCGCGAAGGACGTCCATCGTGTATTGCTCCAACCAACCGTCGCTGTTGGGATGCAGAATGAGGACGATTTCCGGGCCGCATCGTTCTTGGAGCCGTTCCAGCAAGCAGGCGCCCAGCTTCTTTGATGTGAGGTATTGCGTTTCAATGTAGATACACTCTTGCGCGCATCGAATGGCATCAAGATACAGTTGCTCGACATGTCGCACCCCCGGACGTGAATGGTATTCCGGTTCCGTCAGCGAGATGCCTATCTGAACCGCTTCCATATCCGGCTCAACCTGACTCGGCCATCCCATGCGAAGACGCACCGCCGGCGGAGGGGAAGGAAGCCGGCGACGCGTCGCCCGCCTCCAGCGTGTTCGACACAGGTCTCCGAGTGCAATCGCCGCGTTTCCATCCACCATCATTTGGACATCATGAAAGGGACGACAGGGCCTGCCATCCGGAAAGACACGGAGGGGATGGCGGGGGCGATGCGCAGGAGTATCCCAACGGCATTGCGCGAAATCCAAGCCGCCCACGAACGCCACCGCATCGTCCATGACAACGACTTTTTGGTGATGTGAGGCGCCGACTGGATGGGTCGCGTCCATGCGGAAATGCAGGCGGCGATTTGCGGCAAGTGTGGTGAGCGGCCACCACTCACGTTCAAAGGCATAGACCAAATGGAAGTCCCAGATGAGCACGTTGACATGAAGGGTAGGTGTTCGAGCGAGCAATGCCTGAAGAAACTCGCCCAGTCGCGGTGGAAAACCATCAGACTCCTCCTCGCTGAGCATGCGGATGCGACTATCGAAGTCCCACCCAAGGATCAGGATCGACCGTCTCGCCTGTATGGCTGCGTGGCGAAACGCGCGATAGTAGGCGGCTCCATCGATGAGAAATGCCGCATGATCGGCGGATTCCACTCGCGAGCAATTTCGTCCGACTTCGAGAATTGAATAGGCTGATGGATGGTAGGGATGGATCAATACAACCCCCCGGTGTCTCAACGCGTATGACCGTGCAATCGCGGTGCCGGTATAGCCGCTCACAAACTAGGACAAATCCTCACAGGCTCTTATCGTAACGATGCACAGGGTGTGAAATCAGCCCTGATAGCGGAACGGAGGGTGTCGGAGAGAGGATGACATGAAAGGGTATGAACATCATCAAGCTGGAGAGTCGGTGGACGACTATTCGGTGGGGTCGTGTACACGCTCGCGCACATCAACGCCCGGTGCCGGGACGACCGGTGATCCTGGTTCACGGACTCATTATCTCGAGTCGATACATGGTCCCCTGTGCGGAACATCTTGCCCTCTTGTGCGACGTATATGCGGTTGATCTCCCCGGGTACGGACTCAGTGACAAACCGGACGACATGTTGACTCTAGCCGATCTCGCGGATGCCTTGAGTGAATGGATCAAAGCTGAGGGGTTTGAGAGCGTCCATCTCGTCGCCAATTCGTTCGGGTGTCAAATTCTGGCGGAATTAGCCGTTCGGCACCCTCAGCAAATCGATCGGCTGGTGTTTCAAGGCCCGACAATCGACCGGACGGCACGGACATTGTGGCTCCAGATCGGACGGCTGATTGCCAATTCTCGACAGGAATCGCCGCATCTGGGAAGGATCATGTTGATGGACTATGCCAGGGCGGGTCTCAAGCGCATCGTTCATACCATCAAAATGGCGCTCAACGATCGCATCGAAAAGAAGTTGCCTGACATCTTCGCCCCGACTCTCGTCGTCAGGGGAGAAGACGATGCCCTCGTACCGCAGCAATGGGCCGAAGAAGTATGCAGGCTTCTGCCGCAGGGACAGCTAACGGTCGTTCCCCAGAGCGCGCACACGATGAACTATACTGCTCCGGATGTATTTGTGGCGGCCATCCGACCGTTCCTTGGGCTGTAGGGAAGTCAATGGAACGAGAACCAAATTACATTGCTGATTTTGATTCCGCCATGGGCATGTTGCGTGCCCTGAGCCGTCACCTGGCCGGGCAGGATTATCCTTTGTTGGGAACATTGCCGAGATGGGCCAGCCTTCCTCTGCGTGGGCTCGGCACGCTCGTGAATCATCTGCCTCGATGGCTGCAAGAGCAGGTCTATATCTGGAGTGGATGGTGTGAAGCGATTTCCGTGAACACATTGAAGACGGTCGATGCCGAGCGGGTGGCGGAATGGATGATCAGCCTGTATCCGAAGCGCAAGTATCCGGCCGTTGCGATCGGGTCGGCGAATGGAGCGGCCACACATCTGTGGGCCGCGATGGGGATTCCGTGGCTTCCGCAAACATTCCTGATCCCCGTGGCACGTTCAGGGGTGCATCCGGATGAGCCACAGGAAGATCTCGCGTGGGGAGAAGCGCCTGCTAGAGTGGTGCTGGACCGAAATCCGAACGTCCTGCTGCACCATATGCACGATCCGGTACAGGACCGACTGATGATTCAGCGCATGAGCTATTTTCGGTTCAAACGCCTGACGCTCGGTAAGGCCTATGAAGCCTTCCTCGATCACTTTCTGGAACCGGGCGGCACGATCTTTATCATGGACTGCCGGGTGACATGGCCGGTCACTGACTGTGGAGACCGACACATTTTCCAATTCGGCGCCATCGGCGGTGCGACGGTTGATGAATTGCAGCATGGCAGCAACCGCGTGTCCGACTTTCTTCTGCGGTATGGCTCGCACCGCCGTCAATGGGAGCCGCCGACGGCGGATCGCATGGCTCCTGAGGCAGAGTGGGGATTCCAACCTGCCATTGTGGAGGACATCGAGCGCGTGGCGAGACGTCACCCCGCCCGACTCCGCCGTATCGTGTTCAACGAGCCGGAACATTTCAGTCCGCTGGTAGCCGATCTGTACCAATGGTGGAACGAACACAAACGGGGCCTTCTCGACCGACGTTTGATTGGAGACTCCTTTATTCTCATGGAACCCTTTTGGACAATTCGTACAGGATCGGTGCCCTTCTGGATGGTGTTCAATAAGGAACCGTCGTTGCGGGCTCTCCAGGCATATCTCGATCAGAGCGACCCGTTCGACGAAATCCTGTTAATGCTCTTCTCTCATGGCGTTGATTCCGTCGGCCTTCCCTCAATCGAGCAATGGGCTGAGCCCCTTCGCCGTGCGCGTCTGAACGGCGCCTTCGGCGTCGATGAGCGCGTGTTTCCCCGGGATTTCGCCGTGTTCATCCGCTACTATTTCGATCTTCTTCGAAAGCTTCACGTCCGCTATCCGATGCCGCCAGCCTTGACACCGAAAGAACTGGATGAGTTTCTGGACCACAACAGCGGCCGCTATGCGGTGCAATGGTTCGAGGCGGATCTTGCATAACTCAATGGCGGTATGAGCGGCAACTTCCTTCTAGCGACGACTCGGCGATTCAGGCGTGCGTTGCTGTCCAGGCTGACACTCCGGTTTCAGTGGATGGTCCGGTTCTTGCCGACGCCCATTCCCGTCATCATGCAGCGCCATGCCTGTACCGAAAGCGCCGCGACTCGCACACTGATTGTATTTCTCCCGGGCATTGGCGATATGGTTGAAGAATATGAACGTCATGGATTTATTGATGCCGTCAAGCAGACGAAGTGGCCGGCCGATCTCGTCGTGGTCGATGCACACTATGGATATTATGCGAATCGAACCATCATCGATCGGCTCCACGCCGATGTCTTTGAACCGGCGAAAGCACTCGGCTATCGGGACCGGTGGTTGGTCGGCATCTCACTGGGTGGCTTTGGCGCGCTCTTGTATGCCAGCCGCCATGCCTCCGATGTAACGGGGGTGGTCGCGATGGCGCCTTATCTCGGTGGTCACGCAATTGTCCAAGAAATCGTCACGGCCGGTGGCGTCGGTAGTTGGATGCCGACGACGATTGGCGACCATGATTACGATCGACAGCTCTGGGCATGGCTCAAGCAGTACGAGAGGCACGAGGCGGCATTGCCGACGCTGTATTTGGCCTACGGGAAGCGGGATGCGTTTGTAGCGGCACACCAACTATTGAAGGGAATTTTGCCGCCTGAACACGTGTTCGTCGAATCGGGGCAACACGACTGGACGACCTGGAAGAAGCTGTGGGGAAGCATTCTCGGGTCTACTCGCCTCGTTCGGGAGTGATCGGGTGACGGTTGGAAGGCATTCCTCGTGTCATGCGTCTCTGTAGGAGTACGACCGTCCCGACTTCACTTCAAACTTCGACGTCTGAGGCGCTTCATCTCTACTGGTTTTTCCGCCGTTCCCCCTTCACACTAGATGAAAGCATCCGGAAGTAAGCCTTGTTTGGAGGGCTGGGATGTCGTATCGGATCATGCGACAAGCGAGCGTTCTTCCCCCTGTGGGACTGATCATCGTGATGGCGGTCACGGGTTGCGAAACAGCGGGCCCTGATGAGACTCCGCGTCTCATTATGGAGCAATCCGATGAAACGGCGGTCGTGCCGGGGCAGCCGGAGCAATCCCTACCGCCCGATCGTTCGAATTCTCGTTGACGCGGCGTATGATCCATGGTGCGGTTATCGCAGTACATCTGCAATAAAGGAGAACGAAATGAGGGTTGGTGCGGTGTTTCTGGTCATGGTATTGACGGCGCTCTCGGGCATGACTGTTTTGGCCGAGGTCTCAGTTGGAGGGGAGAGCGGGCAGAGCGACATGGTCGTGAGCGGCACGTTGGAAGAGCTGGATTTGACACGAATGAAGGGGCTCCTGAAGACCGATTTAGGGAAACCGATCTTCTTTCAGGTTACGAAACCGCAACTCTTTGAGCACCTGAGTGTAGGCCAGAAAGTGACGATTCAAGTGGACCAAGACGGGCGGGCTACCAAAGTCATCGATATGCCGGTTCCTGAACTGAAACAACCGCTCGCACCTTCGCAATAGGCCCAAGTATCTGCACCACTGATGACGACGCAGCGCTATGTTAACAGCGCACGCAAGAACGGGAGGATGAGATGAAACAGCTGACACCCTATACGGCCAAATCATTCGATCTGCACGGGCTCAACGGCATCTCAGACCGGACGATGGAGACACATTTCAAACTCTATGAAGGCTACGTGAAAGAAACCAACAACCTGACGGAGCACATTCGAGAAGTGCTGAAGGACGGGAAGGTGGATCAGGAGGAGATGCCGGCCTATTCGGAACTGAAGCGTCGGCTTGGTTTTGAATACAACGGCATGGTGTTGCACGAATACTATTTTGAGAACATGAAACGAGGCGGCACGAATCATCCCGGTCACGATTCGCCATTCGAGCGTGCCGCGAAGGATGAGTTCGGCAGCTATGAGATGTGGAAGACTGACTTTATAGGTGTCGGAAAAATGCGGGGGGTTGGTTGGGCGATTTGCTATCTCGATCCGTCGGCAAGCCGTCTCTCAAACCATTGGGTCACGCTCCACGAGATGGGAAATGTCGCCGGCTTCGTGCCCGTGCTCGTGATGGACGTGTGGGAACACGCCTTCATTCTGGATCATAAGCCTTCCGAGCGCGGCGCTTATATCGAGGCGTTCTTCTCGAACATCAACTGGGAGACGGTCGAACAACGGTTCAATTCGCCCGCACGCGTCTATGCCGCGGCGGGATAAACCAGAAGCAGGAATTCAGGATTGCCATAATGCGATTCCTCGCCCTCGCAGCAGATTATGATGGCACGCTCGCCACCGATGGCCGGGTCGATCCGGAGACGGTTGCCGGGTTAGAGCAACTAGTGGCCTCGGGCCGCAAACTGATTCTTGTGACGGGCCGCCAACTGGACGAACTGCTGGAAATTTTCCCGCAGATTGCCCTGTGCGAGCGGGTCGTCGCGGAAAACGGCGCTCTCTTGTACCGGCCGGCCACGCGTGAACATAAACTCTTAGGGCAGGCGCCCCCGGACATATTTGTCCATGCGCTGCAAGCGCGTCAGGTGTCGCCTCTCGCGGTCGGCCATTCCGTCGTCGCAACCTTTCATCCGCAAGAAACGACCGTGCTCGAGGTCATTCGTGACCTTGGCCTCGAACTCCAAGTGATTTTCAACAAGGGATCCGTCATGGTGCTGCCGGCCGGAGTGAACAAAGCCACGGGGTTGGCGGCTGCGCTTCATGAATTGGGACTGTCACCCCACAACGTCGTCGGAGTCGGAGATGCCGAAAACGACCATGCCCTTTTGAGTTTGTGTGAATGCGGAGTCGCGGTGTCCAACGCGGTCCCGATGCTGAAAGACACGGCGGACTTGGTCACTGAAAAAGATCATGGCGCGGGGGTTGTGCAACTCATTCAGGAAATGGTCAACCATGATTTAGCCCATCACGAAAACCGCCTCACTCGCCATCATGTCTTACTCGGCACACGCGACGATGGGGAAGAAATCAGAATGAGCCCGTATGGCCACAGCGTTTTGATAGCGGGATCGTCGGGGAGCGGGAAATCCTCTTTGACATCCGGCATCTTGGAACGATTGAACGAGCAGGGATACCAGTTCTGCATTGTGGATCCTGAGGGCGATTACGAATCCTTTGAAGGTGCAGTGACATCAGGCACGGGGGAGCATGCGCCGACAGTGGACGAAGTCTTGCAGTTATTGGAAAAGCCGGAAGTCAGTGTCGTGGTGAATCTCATTGGCTTGCCGTTGCACGATCGGCCGTCGTTTTTTGTCGGTTTGCTGCCCCGGCTACAAGAAATGCGCGCCAAAACAGGGCGGCCGCACTGGATTGTGGTGGATGAAACCCATCACCTGTTGCCGTCAGGGTGGGAGCCTGCCCCCCTCACGATGTCGCAACATTCTCAGAGCATGATGTTCATCACCGTGCATCCGGACCAAGTGGCACACGCGGTTCTGCGAGACATTGACGTCGTCATCACACTCGGAGACGAACCGGATGAGATCTTGCGCGTCTTTCGCAAAGTACGCGGGGAGCCCGTGCCTTCGTTTCCGCCAACCGCCTTGGCGCCCGGTGAAGCTATGGTATGGTGGTCACGCACGTCGGATTCGCCTTTCGTCATTCGCATGGCACCGAGCAAGCTTGAACGACGCCGCCATCAGCGAAAGTATTCCGAGGGAGAACTGCCCGAAGACCGCAGTTTCTATTTTCGCGGACCTGAAGGCAAGTTAAACCTGCGCGCGCAAAACCTCATGCTGTTCTTGCAAATTGCCGAAGGAGTCGATGATGCCACCTGGCTCTATCATCTTCGCCGTGGTGATTACTCTCGGTGGTTTCGGGACAAGATCAAGGATGAAGGATTAGCGGAAGAGGCGAGGCACATTGAGCAGCAGTCCGCTCCCTCCGCTTCTGAAAGCCGGCGTCTGATCAAGGCGGCGATTGACAAACAATACACGTTGCCGGCCTAGGAGTCCGCAATGACCACTCACCGGTTGATCTTCTCAAAGTGGATCAGCCGATTATCATGGGAGAAATCATCGCCGGCATCGTACTCGGCCCGGGCATGCTGTCGCTGGTGTACCTTAGGCGTGACGGGGTCAGGGGTGAGCTCAAACAATGGGACTACAGGAAAAAGAAAGCCGCAACTGCTCCTGCTATTGCGCTCGCGATGAACGCCAGCAATAACCCATGTTGCTGTATGCGAGAATTGTTGATAACCATGGTGAATCTCTTGCCACGGTGACTCTCTAAATTCTCCTTCTGCCATATCGCCTCCTGCAATTACCCATCTGGGTTATGCGGTTTTATGTAATCCGTCGCTGTGGAGTGACACGCTGGTTCGACCGGAGGACGAGTGGCTGGATGGTGTTATCGGCACATGGAAAGTTAGCTTTGTAATACGGTAACCTCTCGATATGGGACGTAGGTGATCCCGCCGACCGAGATGGTGAAGGCCTGAACTATTGGTGAAAATGTGATTCCCACCGCATCGGCTTCGCCATAGTATGGAGGCAGATGGACTCAACCGGAATCACCGGCCAAATTTACCGAAATATGCTTATGCGATGCCCCTCCTGTCATAAGAATTGGACGATGCAAGTTAACACCTGGAGTCCATTTTGTTCCGAACGGTGCCGGCTTATTGATCTCGGGATGTGGCTGACCGGGGGCTATCGCATTCCCGTTCACGAAGTTGAATCGGAGATCGAGAGTAAGGAGGATCAGGATAATGGTCAGGGTTGAGTCAAGCTCTCACCCTAATCAGGAATCGTTCGCGGGCAAATCTTGATTCAATGCACAGAAGGCTAAGTAAGTCAGCGGAAAAACATAGGTCTGCACCTCAACGAACTATCCCGCCTGAGTTGCATCCCTGCAGTGATCGAGCATCTTGCGCTGTCTTTTGCTCCGGAACCCCTGTCGAGGGGCCACGCCGCTCAACTCTGCGCAAGCTTGCGCTGCAAGACATTGACCACACCACGATAGTACGACCCTGTTCCACCGCCGATCCTATTCGCCGCGTCGAAGGCTTCCACTTGCCAGCAAAAAATGATTCAGAGTCGGCGATCTTGCTTTCCATCGCCTGAGGAGTGGAAACAGGACGGCAAACAGGAGCGGCACGATAAGGATGGCCGCCAGCAGTGGAGTCTCAAACATGAAATCCTCCTAGTTATGTCGGTAGTCGGGATAGGGCGAGTAATTCGAGGACTGTTGTCCTCTGGAAAGGATATTCTTCCACGCCGAGGACGCATATCAGACCAGTGGCCCGGCTTTTCCTCGATTCGCGATAACGATTCGCATTATGTCGGGGATTCGCATTATGTCGGGAAGGTAACAGGGTAGAGGGATAGCGAACAGAGCACCCTCGACTGGGAGCTAAAACTAATGGCCCCACCAAATAAGGCCGAAAGTTGCCCTGCGATTCTCATCAAGGGATCGGGCTGACTGGTTCAACGCTATGAGGATAACGCCCCGTCTCTCTCCTGCTCGGGTTAATGCTCCGTACGCCATAGCTGTTACCAGGTCTTGATGAATTAGATCACGAAAACCTGACAAAATTTCGAAGGCCGCCGAGACTTAATGAACGGGTAACCTCCCCCCTTTCCAAATCCCTGACAGCTACATATCGCTGGGAAATAGTTAAATAGAGCAGGACCAAAAACTATTTCCTAGGAGATCAACATGCTCGCTGTTCAGATTGCATACCTCGTCGGAAGTTTTATCTTGTTGTCCGGGTGTGCCCAGCACTATACCCCGAAGATTACGTTAGGGGAGAGTCAAGAAACGATTCCTCTCAGGATCGAACTACGTCCGCTGAAACATTCCCCTGAGCCGAAGGAGCCCGGGCAGGCCTATGGGGTAGTGGCAGACCATGTCAAGGCCTCCGAACCCGGAGAACTATCTAGTCCGATTACGCACGCTATTCTTAAGGACTTTCAGGACAATTTTGTTTTTCAACAGATCGACAGCCATGTCGAAGATCCAGATGCCATTCTGACAGGGACCATCAACACCTTTTACGAGAGGTATCGCCCCAAGGGGTGGACACAAGTCCCAGGGGTCAATTCATTGGCAAAATTAATGGACGTAGAGACATACACCGGTACTACCGAGGTCGACTTGGATCTCGTTCTGCGCCAGCCAAACGGGACCCGCATTGGGACCTACCATGGTCACGCTGAAAAGGCCGACGAGTTCGTCCCAAACAAAGAAAATCAGCCAGGTGATCGTTTGAACTGGGCTCTCTCCAAGGCCATCCAGCAAATCCGCCAGGCATTACTGAACGATGCTAGTGTGATGCAATATTCCAAACAGGCTGCCATCCCTGAAGCCAGACGAGAACATCGGCAATGACGATCATATTTGCTCTCACGCTTGGTCGGCTAATGAGCACGGGAGCGACAATGCGGCTGGAGCTCTAACTTTTTGGAATAAAGGGTAATCCGGCCCTGGAAGTGTAGGTGTGCGGCCGGGCTTTTCGTTCTGGTAAAGCGCCCCCGAAAAGACGCGGCCAGCCCGCTTTGGGGAAAACTCCAGCAACGGCATAGACGCCGATTTCTGGATCGATTTCTGAACCGTAACGCTGGCGGAGAAAGCCTAACCTCTCTTAGAAATTTACGCGCAGGTTAATCGAACCAATATGGTAGGTGCTTTGATACGTACCGTTGACGGATCCCGGAATCGCAATCGGATTGGCATTACCGACAACCGTACGCGTTTCATAAAGGAGGGCTTTATAAGCCAGATCCAGGCCGATGGCCTGTGTTCTGAATAGTCCCTTTTCACGACTTCCGCAACCCAACAGACCGAGGAAGCGTCCACCTGCCTTACAGAGAAATCCAACCCCAACCGAGATGGAATGATTGTCGGCATCCGGCACGGACGGATTGAAAGCGCTATCCGGCGTTGCTGCCTGTGAATGCCAATACCCTCCGCGTAAGGCAATCTCCCAATTCGGCAACAGCTCCGGATGAAGCCATTTGTGTTCGGTACCAACCATAACGGTGAAGCCGCTTCGGTAGTTCTGAGGAAAGGGAATGGTCCCGAGTGCGGGAGAGAGGTGGACGTCAAGATTTCGGACTGATTTCCATCCCGTATAATCTACATCGAGTTCTAGTTTCCACTCCCGGTCCTGATTGCGAACAGGCCAAAGAGCAATCCCTCCGGTCAGAACTTGAGGAAGGACAAGCGTGGTCGAAGCCGGGGACACCGATGTGCCACCGGCGAGGAATTCACCAGCAAGATGAAGCGTCGCTTGGCTTCGATAGATGATGCCGATATTCGCGAGCGGCTTTCCATCCGAATTCACCAAGGGCGTATACAGGGCGCTCACATTAAACCCAAGCGCCGTGTCCTTTCCATTGATCTCAAGCGGGGTGCCGCTCGGTGGGAGGCCTGGCCCCCCGGAGGAGAGCAACCGTTGCTCATATTGGCCCTCACCGATGAGGCTGGAGAACGTATAGATATCGAGGCCTAGCCCTAGCGAGAGGCGATCATTGACCTTGTAGGCGACGGTCGGCTTGATATCGAGCAGTTGCAGGGCCGCGCCCGTTGTCGCCGTTGCAAAAGGCCCTGAACTCGGCCAGCGATAAACCGTCCCGAACGGAAAGGTCACTCCAATGCCGACCGCCATGTTCCTTATAATTGGAGCAGAGACTCCTAGGTCTCTCAAGTTTCCGGTAATGTAGAGGTTACTGGGGGGCGGAGATGCGAGCGAGCCTCCGAAATCACCTTGGGCTGTCTGACCAGCTGCATTTCGGTATGAGGTGCTGCCGCCGATGAGGTTCGTTCCAAAAGAGGTCTGTACTCGCCGCAACTGCGTCATGCCGGCCGGATTATAGTAAATTGCGGACGGATCATCGGCCTGTGCGGTGAAGGCGTCACTCTGCCCCGCCGCTGCAGCGCCCTGATCCATGATACGGAATGATGCTGCATTCACCGCTGAGGGCCATGTGACGGGCAAGAGGAAGAGCAAGAGGACAATGAAGGGCACATTTTTGCGACTAGAATGGAACGTGAAGCCGGATGCAGACATACGGTCGCGGTCAATGGTGCTCATGGAAACCCCTTATGTGAGAAGAATGGAAAAGGAAACCGAACCGGCGGTGCATCTCATTCATACGCTGACACCGGCGCCTCTGACGGGAGCTTAAACTTTTCGCGGTTTGCCGCTAGCGGCAAGTTAATGAAAAAGGTCGTCCCTTGCCCTGCCGTACTTTCGACCTCAATGTAGCCATGATGGTCTTGAATAATTTGATTCACTATTGTCAGTCCGAGCCCCGTCCCTTCACGCTCCGCGCTTTCATGCTTCGTCGTATAAAACGGATCAAAGATGTGGTCGAGATCCTTTGATGAAATCCCACATCCCGTGTCGGTCACCTCGATTTGCACACAATGACGTCCGGAGGGAGCGATGATTTGCCGTGTTTGGACCAGAAGCGTGCCCCCATTCGGAGCCATGGCATCTAACGCGTTCATGAACAGGTTTAACAGGACTTGTTTTATTTGTTGCCGGTCCACCATGACATGAGGCACACCTTCAGACATGTCTTTGTGAATGACGACATTCATTTGGCCCGCTTTCACGTCAATTAACTGTAGGACGCCAGAAATGATCTCGTTGAGATCCTGATCGGAGAGCTGAGGGTTTTTATCCCGGGCATAGTCAAGGATTTCCTTAATTAACCGTTCAATCCGCTCCACGTCTTCACAGGCGATTTGGCTGAAGCCAGTGATAAAGTCGTCATCGTCTTTACGATCGGGGGCGAGCTGCAAGAAGGTTTTGATTGATGTGAGGGGATTCCGAATTTCATGCGCAAATCCCGCGGCCATGGTTTCCATGGAACGTAGACGATGGGTCCGTTGGAGGTCGCGCTGCGCCGCCTTCAGTTCTTCGTACAGCATGCCATACTGAATAGCGGTGGCCAGCTGTTTACGCGACAACGTCTCGAGCAACTCAATGTCTCCATCGGAATATGATCGCGTGCGCGACCCGAGCGTACAAAAACCGATCAGCCGCTCCTTGTTGATCAGGGGAAGGCAGACATCGGCTTCGAGTTCATCCAGAACCATCACGAGGGAGTTTGGTACCGATGATTCAGCCACCGGTTCCAGATCGTCTCGCACCAACGCTCGGCGACTTTGGGAGAGCCATTGCGGCAACACGTCTCCTGTTTTGAACGCAAGTCCGTGATGTCTCTTCGCCAAACCGTGGCTGGACACACACACATAACCCATCTTCTGGTTATTCATCAGGTAGAGAGAGGCGGTTTTGGCTTCCAGGGTCTTGGCAAGGCTCAACACGATCGCCTCTGTGATTGCGTGCAGCTCCAAATTGCCCATGACGGAGTCGGCAAAACTGGTAAGAGTTCCATACATCTCATAGCGAGGGCGGAACAGCGTGCGCGCAACAGTTGCCTGAGCGGCCGATTTCACGCGATAAGCCGTCAAGACCAGCAGGAGAAGTAAGATGAGAAGGACTAACGAATAGGTAATGCTAACGGTCCCAAAGGCCAGGCGCTGACCCACCAGTGCAACGGCATATGCGGGAATTGCCGAGCCGACCAGCAAGAGCAGGTAGGCGAGACTCCTCTCGAGTGCGATCTGAATGTCCATCGTCCCATACTTGACGATGGCATAGGTCATGATCACTGGATACAGGATGATGCCGAAATTCCCATACGGGTACAGATCAATACCAAAAAACGGGAGGTAATCCATGGATCCCGTGCCATAGGCTAAGGCAAAGGCCACAAGGAAATACTGATATTGTTTTCGTTTCTCGCCCCCCGCTGTCTTGTACGCCTTCCAGACTTGATAGTTCGTGAAACATACAAGCCACATCCACCACACGAAAAAGACATAAAAGACAAGCGAGCCTGGATGCGCATAATAAAAGGATGAAAAGATGAATCGGACGTCGTCGTAAAATAATGAGGAGCCGAGGATCACAGCTAACAAGAGAAAGCCAAGCGCATAGTTTGCTTTCAATAGACGGCGTTCCGGCAGTCCGCAAAAGAGCAAGACAAAATGATAAAACAGGATGGGAATCCAAAGAACGCCAAAGGCAAAGGCGAATCGCCACACCCAGAGGGCGGTGTGCGGATCCCGGATCATGGCAATCCACATACCGCCAAACCCCCAAAGAGAAACCGAGCCGGCGAATAAGCACCAGATCCGGTTTAAGGGCCGGCGAGGGTTCATAAAGAGAACAAACATTCCTAAGGCAAGCGATGTCACGCCCGTGAACAGGCCGGAGAGGGCGAAGGGATTCATGGTAGGCCTCTGGCGTTCCTACCTCTACGGAAGGGCATCTAGCTAGTGTACTGGCGGGTCTCCACTCGTCAACCTCATCGCCAAAAAACTTATAAACTAGGTAAGTACGTCTCTAGGCCGATTGCCCTCTAGACAAACTCGTTGCGAATACGTATACGGGTATTACTATGACTATAGTAAGTCTGGTGATGTAGAAGGGAGCTTGCTATGCCTTCGCAGACAATCAGCCGAGCCTACGAGCGGAATCCGATGGAGATCAAGTGGCGTTTGTCTTCGGGGCAAGAACCATTAGGCCGCTCTGCCAATATGAGTTTAGGTGGATTGGGCCTTATCAGCGCCTCGAAGTTTGAGACGGGCACGCCGCTCGCCGTGCAGTATCATCTTCGCGATGAAGGCTTCCTCCGTCTATTGGGCGAAGTGGTCTATTGCCGAGAAGCTGGTCAGCGCGGCTATGCCATGGGCATTAAATTTACCAATGTGCCATCATGGAAGCGCGAAGTGCTTGGCAATCTGCTGCAAGAGTTCAAGCAAAACGTGAGCGCACAACATGACTCTCACCTCGTACTTGAGCCATCACCTCTGGCGCCCACCGCCCTTACTGAGCGAGTTCAGCCGGTGGACGCTCATCCCGACGAGGCGTCACTGAGAAGAAGGACCAAACGGGTACGTCGATTTACTCCCGATCCCTCATGGGTCCTTGACATGGATCGTACATTGGCGCCGTATCGCCAGCGAATTTGGCAGTCAAGACTCGTACAAGAAACGGCCTCAGGCGAGCTGTCTTTACAGCAAGTGCGCGGCTGGTCGATACAGTTCTATCCGTTTATTGAGGCCTTTCCGCAATTCATGGCTACCTATTTGGCGAAGGCTCCCGATGCGATGTCCCGTGCGTTTCTCATTGACAATCTGAAGGTCGAGAAGCGCCATGCGGAACAATGGGTCGATATGGCGATTGCCTTCGGTGTGTCCTGGCATGAATTAACCAACACTCCCGTCATTGCACAAGTTGAAACGCTCACCCATTGGTTGTGGTCGATTACGAATCGGGGAAGCTTTGTCGAAGCGGTGGCGGCGACGAACTATGCCATCGAAGGGGTGACCCAAGGCATTGCTAAAACTATGGTGAAGGGCTTCGTGAAATACCACGGCAAGCAGGGAGTATTTCTGAACAAAAAAGCCTATTCCTGGATGGAAGCTCATGCCGATTACGACGACCTCCATCCAACCGAAGCCCTTGAGATCATCAAGGGCCACGCCATAAGCGGTGACGTGCAACAACGTGTGGCACATGCGGCTCAGCGCAGTTTAGAATATTTACGCATGGCGTTGGACGCGTGTTATTTTGTATATTCCGCATCTCCTGTTGCTGCCACCTCTAATCCTGTTGGGACGAGCATTTGAGCCTGCACCACGGTGCCCTCTCCCACTTTACGGGAACTCATTGGCCCTAGACTATCGTAGTATAGACATCCACCCGCACGCTGCTACGCTTTCCTCATAGGCGCGCTATTGTTTTGGCTTCGGCCTTATACATGCCACAGCGCACGATTGTGAGGGCGTTCGATATCATTGAGGACGGCAGGACATGGAGCACGTGACCAATCGATATGTCGAAGCGGTCGGCCGGATTAGTGAGGGGCTTTACGCGCGTACAGACCTTAAAGATGCCATTCGGTTCACAATAGCGACAGCTCTGGAATTAGTGCAAGCTGAGGCGGGCGCGGTCCTGCTTAAGACTGTTGGCAGCCAAGAACTCGTATGCTTTGACGCTATCGGCGCTACGGCGACAACGGTCGTCGGGGCCTCTGTCTTTTCGTCCTGCGAAGGTGAAATGGTCACGGATGTGAAAGGGGATCCACGACACCTGTCCATAGTGGACGTTGCAATAGGACAGGTCACACGGCAGATCATCGTGGTGCCCTTAAAACGTTGGAATGGCGAGCCACTTGGCGTCCTCCAAATTCTCAACAAAAAAGATACTGTGTTCACCAAAGAAGATGCGGACATCCTGGCGATCGTCAGCGCGCTTGCCACGGCGGTGATCGAACAGATGCGGTCGATGGAAGCCCTTCGTCAAGGTGAAACTCAGTTGAGAGAGGCTCAGAAAATGGAGGCCATAGGTAGCCTCGCCGGCGGTATCGCGCACGATTTCAACAACCTCGTGACCGTCATTCTTGGCTACTCTGAGATGCTGCTGTCAGCGTCTTTCGATGAAGCACGCTGGCGTCGTGATCTAGCACAGATACGGGAAGCTGGCGAACGTGCGGCAGGACTGACACGACAATTATTGGCCTTCAGCCGCCGACAAGTGTTGCGCCCGACCATTGTGGACGTCAACGAAGCCATCCTCGGTATGGCAGCGATGCTTCAGCAGCTGGTGGGCGAGGACATCCAGGTAGTGACAAATCTTGATTCGACATCCCGAAACATTGAGATTGACCGAAGTCAGCTCGAACAGATCATTATGAACCTGGCGGTCAATGCTCGGGACGCCATGGAGCACGGCGGTCGGTTGGAATTCCAAACGGAACATGCACACGTGTCCGAAGTCAGTCCGTTGTCCATCAGTCCGGGGAACTATGTGGTTGTCACCGTCAGCGATACTGGCTGCGGTATGGATCCGCTCATACAGTCCCAAGTCTTTGAGCCGTTTTTTACGACGAAGCCGCAGGGGAAGGGAACTGGATTAGGGTTGTCGACTGTGTACGGAATCGTCAAGCAAAGCGGTGGGACCATCACGATACAGAGCGAGGTCGGGAAGGGGACGCTCTTTACAATCTATCTACCGGCCAGCTCAAAACGCGTCGACCGACCGGCTGACTCATCGACGCCTCAATCGGAGGCAAATGGGACGATTCTGCTTGTGGAAGATGAACCGGCTGTTCGCACGCTCGTCGCTCAACTGTTACAACTGACCGGATACCATGTAATCGAAGCGACGCATGGGTTTGAGGCGTTACAACGAATTCAGACTCTCCTTAATCCACCGGATCTTATCCTCACAGATGTGGTGATGCCACAAATGAGTGGAATAGACCTCATTCACCAGGTGCGCCAGCGATATCCGAACATCAAGGTGCTGTACATGTCGGGTTATTCCGATCATCATGCGCTCAAGCGCGATGTATTGACTGGCGTTGCGTTTCTACAAAAGCCGTTCACCCCCGTTGGCCTTACTGAGGCGGTGAGACAAGCGATCCAAGGAAACCTAAAAGATGTCTGTATCAATTGATAGCTGTCCTAAATGGCTTTGGACAACCGAAGTTCTGCTGCCAGCTTGATGCCCTTATTCGAGCTGTCGCCTAAGATACGGGTTGTCCTACGATCTGTCTTTCTAAAGGCGGTTCAATCCCGCCCAAATCGTGTCTCATGGTTTCCGCCGCGCTATCATGCGGCGGCATCCATGCTTGGAATGCCCTGATCCTCATCCGTGTGTCATTACGCCTATCGTTTTACCTCACTACAAGCGCCTCAAGCTGAGACACATAGGAGGATCCGGCTCACGGCTCTCAAGTGCCATATCTGGCACCGAAGGGTAGTACTCTCTTAGGGCTACCCCAAAGGAGCAGGTATGCGGACAGGTAGAGCCATGACAAGCCTATACCTTGAGTCCCAGGTAGAGATGAAAAGAGAATCGTAGTTTCCTTAACCACGGCGTTTCTCTCCATGACGCTTATATCCTCGTATTTTGTGCCTGCCTTGCACACGATCTTGCTATTCACTGTAGGCTTTATAGCAACGGTCCAATGCAATAGCTAAGTATTCAAGGCTTCGCTGTGCGGAATGCTTCGTCTGTTGTTGTATTTCCAATGAGGTAGCATGCCGTTTTATGATCTCCAAGGCTTCATACGGGTGCAGGTCATCATAGCTAGAATGCGCCTCCATCCAATAATAGGCCTTTTTGTCGAGACAGACGCCTTCTTGGCCTTGATACCGGGCAAACCCTTTTACCATTATGGATGCAATGCCCTGTGTCACCCCTTCGATGGCATAATTCGTGGCCGCCACTGCCTCGACAAAGCTTCCCCGGTTCGTAATCGACCACAACCAATGGGTTAATATTTCCACCTCTGGAAGGATCGGTGTGGTCATTAATTCTTCCTTCGTGACCCCGAATCCATTTGCCATATCAATCCATTGGTCTGCATGTCTCTTTTCAACCCTAAGATTATCAATCAAGAAGGCTCGTGAAGCGGGGTCGGGAGCTTTCGCCAAGTACGTTGCCATAAATTGCGGGAAGTATTCGATGAAGGGATAAAACTGTATGCTCCAACCCCGCACTTGCTTCAATGATAATGCGCCGGTAGATGTTTCCTGAACCAGCCTTGACTGCCATATCGCTTCACGATATGGCTTCAAGTCTTCATCCATTTCCAAAACCCAGGATGGGTTCGGCGTAAGCTTCTTTCCGCGCTTGAGGCGCATCTTCCCCGTCTTTTCGGGTACCACCTCACTGAACGGACGGGGGATACCAGCATCAGGCAGTATGGCTGTCGTTTGTTCATGAAGATGAAGAGCCTCGAGTGCCAGATAATCCTTTGAAACCTGAAATGTGATGAGCGACTGCTTTACGGAACCGGGGTGCGCTTTGAGTTCTTGAATTGCCGAATCGAGTATTTTTTGTTCAAAGGGGCGGAGCGCAACAAACTTTATGCCGTAAGTTCGTGCAGTGTTTTTGTCGGTCGCGTGTCCGTAAACAACCTGTCCAGCTACGTTCAGATAAAAGTCTTCACCTATCGTGCAGCGAATGCAAAGCGGAGCTCCTTCAGGCAGACCCACACCGGTCACGATGCGTAAGCCTCCTAGGCCAATATCCAGGCAGCGGCCCATCACTACCTTTCCCGGCGCTAACGTACGAACCGTTAGCGGTAGGATCTCTCGATTCGTTCGTCGACGCTGAGGGACAGGAGATAGCATTACACTCGATGTCCCTGAGAATGACTCATGCCGGCCCTGAACTGCGATGGTGCGTTCGATTTCCACGGTATCCTCCTTGATTCAATTCATGCACAGTATCAATAAACAACTAGGAGGCGTGATGCTATTCACCTGTAGGACTAGGACATTGGTCTGGCAGACACGACATCACGCCGCACCGGCACGCCTCCGATGATGACTCAGCCGATCAAAACGGCGTAGCCGGAAAAACGAGAGAACGGCGGGTTGCCAAATTGTGGGGAGATCTGGGAGTTTGAATTAGCACTAGAGAGCCTAACACTGTTTGCTTCTAGACTATGCCTTCTTCAAACCATGCATTGCTGGCGCGGCGTTAAATTGCAGACGTGATGAGGTATAACCAAAAGGTGTGGAAATAGGAAAGAGGCGGTGTATCCTCACGGGTGACGAAACCCAAGCAGCCGGGAAACCCGGCCACTCACAGGAGGACCACCGCCATGAAGCAGCAGAGCACAGAGGTCAGAGAAGCGTCAAGCGTGCAGTGGGGAAATTTAGAAGCGTGGCTCCGAACACAGGTACAAGGATTCATCCAGCAGATTCTGGACGAAGAAGTCAGTGTCTTCTTAGCGCGGTCCAAATCGCAGCGCCAGACGCCGATCGCGGGTGGCGGCTATCGCAACGGCTATGGCAAGCCGCGCCAGCTGACCCTCAGTTGCGGCACGATTACGGTGCGCCGGCCACGAGTGCGCGACAGTGAGGCTCGATTTGTGAGTCATGTCCTGCCCCTGTTCAAGCGCAAGAGTACAGCGATCGAGGCGCTCGTGCCCGAGCTCTACCTCCATGGGCTGGCGCAAGGCGACTTTGATCTGGCGCTCCGTGGGCTCTTGGGGGGACCCGCCCCGCTCTCTAGCTCCACGGTCGCGCGGCTCAAAGACAGTGGCACACGGAACTGGCGAGGTGGCACACCCGGCCCCTGGAGGATCTCGAAGTGGTGTATCTCTGGGTGGACGGGATCTATGTGAAAGCCGGCTTAGAGAAGGACAAGGCCGCGCTGATAGTAGTCCTGGCCGCCTTGAGTGATGGCCGCAAAGTCGTGCTGGCCGTCACCCCGGGGCACCGGGAATCGACCGCGAGCTGGGCCGCGGTGTTACGCGATCTGCGCGATCGCGGGCTGCGGGCCCCTCGTCTAATCATCGGCGACGGGCATCTAGGCGTTTGGAGCGCCGTGCGTCACGTGTATCCCGAGGCTGCAGAACAGCGGTGCTGGAATCACCGGCTCCTCAATGTCCTCGATAAACTCCCCAAGCGGCAGCAGAGCGCGGCCAACGCGTGGCTGTGCCCGATCCCGTACGCGCCGACTCGTCGGGAAGCGGACCAGCGACGCGACCAGTTTCTGCACTGGTGTCAGCACCAGGGATATCTCGACGCGGCGCGGTGTCTGGAGGCGGATTGGGATCGGCTCGTGGCGTTCTATCAGTTCCCACAGCCGCACTGGCAACATCTAAGGACGACGAATCCCGTGGAGTCGCCGTTTGCGGCCGCTCGATTGCGCACCGATGCGGCGAAGCGATTTCGGCTGGTCAAGAATGCCACGGCGGTCATTTGGAAGATGCTGTTAGTCGCCGAACAGGCGTTCCGCCGGGTCAAACATCCGGAGTTGATGCCGGCGGTGTATCGCGGAGCTATGTTCGTAGACGGAATCGAAATGACCAAAGAGGTCGCCGCCTAATTTCCATTTACACACTTTTTGACAAGACCTCAGACGTGATCACGACCCTTAGCTAAGCACTAAGAGCGGTTCACGGAGCGGTTGTGGCATGTGGCCCCTTGACCAACAGCCGACGAGCTGTCGTCAATTACTGTGTAAATAGAAATTAGGCAGGCGACCTCTTTGTTTACCAATATGCCATTGACGAATGTTCCGCCACGATAGAAGGCGGGCCTCAGCTCAAGATGCTTCATACGACGGAGCACGCGAGGTATCCTGGCCGCTGAACCGTGATCGTCCCACAGTGGGCGTCAATCCGGTTCCCATGGCCATTACGAGAGCCGGCCTCCGCATGGACCTGACCCCGTCGCGGGGAGTTTTGCCGTCTCAAAAACACCGGTGATTTCCTCTTCTAGCACGTGCTCGACAAACTCTTGGACATGAGCCCGACCCTATGCTTTCATGTTCTCCCATGTGGCGCTTGACGCCTTTGTATTTGCTATCCTGTGCTCCCCCTGGCGGTGTCCTCCTCCGTTGCGCAGTCGTGTTTCTCGGCTGCTTGGATTTCGTCACTGCCGAGGATACACCGCCTCTTTTTTATTTCCCCATCGTGTAGTTATACCTCCGTCTGTCCCTCCGAAGAACCGACAGTCCATTTGCCCAGATTATGACAGCGACCGTTTTGGTCGTCTGTTATCAATAATAACTAGGGCGTTGAAGATTCAAGGAGGCACTATGCGACAAGCTTTGATGATGGCTGCAGTTAGTCTGCTATTGGTGGTCAGCACATTCGATACGACCCATGCTCGGGATAAGAGCGGGGTGTTGAAGGGAAGTGACTTAATCGGAATGAAGGTGGAGGGCGCGGACGGTAAAAAACTCGGGGACATTAAGGACTTGGTGGTCGACCCAACGGACGGAGACATCGATTATGCCGTCTTAGATTACGGCGGCTTTTTAGGGGTTGGCGATAAATACTTTGCGGTTCCATGGGAGGCACTCCAGTTCAGCCCTGATGGGAAAAAAGTGATCCTTGACGTCACGAAAAAGGATCTCAAGCAGGCGCCTGGCTTCGATAAAAAGCACTGGCCGGATCTGAGCAGTCAGGACCAGGCTATTGTGATTTATGAATTCTATGGCGTTCCGATGACGGATGAAGGCGCCGGCTCTCTGAAGGGCTCCAAGACGCACTAAGAACTTATGCCGTTGGCTCGCGTTGGAGAGTTCACCGCTTCATTCTACTGCGGCTTCGGAATGGTATATGGGTAGAGCTACATCGATGCCTTCGCATTCAGTGGGCATCGGGCGTGAGCCGAAGAAAAATGCGATTATGCCGACTGCGTTGCCGGTGTGCGTCGCCATCTTGACGTGAAGATTTCAAAGGACGAACGTACCCCCAAAGGCTCGGCAGTGCTCGCGTCCGAAGTCCTTCCCATTGATCTCAGCGCTTCAGCGGGTTCTAGTCTTTACTGAGAAGCGCTTTACAAAGTTTTCCCTGATGCGCTTTGGTGGGCGCTTTATTCATACTGCGCTCATAATTTTAACAGGCCGCTCCCCCTGTGCTGTCGCGTTGAACCTTTCGATCACTGAGTATTTGTTGCGTGATGGCCTTCTCTTCCTCACAGATCTCAAGCTTTCGACACTCCATTTCCTCACAACTTGAGGCCGACCAGCTCCTTCACAGCGGGGGTCATCCACAGCGTCATGACGGGCAGGATCACTCTTTGCTCCATCAATCCCCCTCTATATTTGATCTCCGTGAGCGCTGCATTGGCCGACTAGGCTTTCTTTATCCGCAATTCGGCGTCACAACTTAATGATTAAGACGGAGAGCGGATAGCCAATGCCTGCTTTGCCGCGAATCTGTGCGTCGGACGCTCTACGCGTTCCATTGGTAAGAAGAGAGACAGGTAATTCGCTAGGCGTTACCGCTGGTCAAAGCCTATGCCAGATGGAGAAAGGATGCCCCTCTTCCAGTCGAAGATTCCCGGCCATGGGACTACGGACACTGATGGATTGTCGTACGACTAAGGTGCTATTGCCAGGCGCTCCTCACGGATCGGCTTAATCCAGGAGGAAGGATATCGAAGGCTACGGCAGTCGGGCCATCACTTTGTTAGGGTCTTCATGGTCACGCCATCGATTAGTGCCGATCGAAGAAGCGCCACACGCCATTGCTATGTTCCAATAGGAGAATGGGAGAGGTCTGAGGACTACCGATCAACATCAAATGGTTTCGGGTTTTGTCATACAACATTTGGGCGTAATAGAAGTTACTCCCGGGCTACGGAAACAGCGGCTACGGAAACAGACACGCCGCATGATCTTGTGTCAGCGAAGTACCGAGAACGGCCAAGACAGCATTCACTTTCTCCAGATGGGGAGGCGCCTGGTTGTAGCGGCTACCGTGCCGTTGGCTCTTGGTCTGGCGGGAGTTTTTTATGTTGTCACGATTAAGCTGACTTATTTGACTCTAATCCGACAAGTCACCGCCATGGTTGTCTTTCTGGGCATCTGTAGCCTCTGTACGGCTGCAGTTGGTACCGGGTCATGATAAAAGGGCTGAGGCGGTATATCGCAGGCGTACTATTCAGTGGAATGCTGATGAGCTGCTGCCGACCCGTGTTCCCTGAATGGGCGGTGTCCCCGAAGTCCCTCCGGCTCCAAGTCACAATGACTGTTGCGGAACTGGGCTCACTAAAAAAGGGCCAGGAAGTCCTTCTGGGAGGGATGCTCATTGAAGCACACGATGGCAACGAGATCCTCCTTATTGTGCGTCAGTTGCCATTACGAGAGGACCTCGGTGCCGGGCCATTAGATACAACACTCACTGGGCTGCTATATGCCATTCGTTTTCACGGTCACCTTGATAAGCAGGCGTTGGATTGGCAGAACAAGTTGATCGTGACCGGCGACTTTCGCGGGATAGATAAGGTCCCGGCGGAGGGTAAGATACGGAGCCTGCCGATGATCATCGCCCGGTGCGTAGAAATTTGGCGCACGCAAACCTTTTCGATCTCAGACTTTCCATTCTTAGCGTCAGGCTATAGTTCCCTCCGTCAGGATGTGTATTGTTCCGACCGACAAATCATTCACAAATACCCCAGACACTAAATGGTGGAATGGGAGAGGCTTGGCGACGCCGAGATTATACCGTCCGACATTCCTGAATCGCTTCCTACGCAAAGGGCCTATTTCACTGGCCATTCACTGAAGTGATTTAGCATAGCAGCCACGCGTCCGGTTCATCTCGCCATTTATTCACACCCTTTCGGCCAGCTAGAACTTCTCTTCAAGTATTAGTCTGGTTACGACACGTTGACAGGGAGGCGCGCTATGGGGGTTTCCAGGTTGATGAAGGAGCCTTTCGTGGTGTTATCTGCTCTTCGCTCGATCTCTGCGGTCCGTTTGGTCGCATCGCAGCTGCACAGCCTTCCCATATTGTTTTCTGTAATCTCAAATGCCCCGTATCCGCAATACCTAACTCAATAGTTGTATCATCAGAAGCTGTGGACCCGGGCTCCCAAGGAAGCCGCTCGGTGGTCGTTTGCTTTATCGTGCCGGAATATTGCGCGAGTGATTAGTCCACGATACGATACCGCTAAGCGAGGTGATTCATTCATTCGACTGATCGCGATGATTCTGTTAAGCACAAGTTGAATTCTGGTGTCGCAGCACGGCCATGGAGGAGGGCGGCGATGCATCGGCGCAGAGTGTTCTTATGGTATGCAAAGCCAATTGTAGGGATGGTACTAACTGCGGCGCTTTGCTGTTGGGGAGAGATCAAAGCTGAACCGCTCGATCGTCTCGTTGAAGAGGGCGTTCAGATCCTAAAGGAGAAACACGAAATCCTGCATCTTCAGATAATGCGGCAATTGGATGTCAGGCAGGCTCAAGAGAAGCTGTTGGCAAGCAGGCAACGGTGGGAACAATACACTCGGAAGCTGCCGCCACAGAAGCAAGCGGCGATTTTGGATCGAATCAAGAAGAAAGATGCTGTCGTTCTCGCTGATTTGCAACGGAAGTGGGCTGCAGAGGGGCTTCAGTTGCAGAAGTAGGCGCAGCACAACAGGGCGAGATATACTCGGATCCGATGGATCTTTCGTGACTTACTGTGCGTCCGAGTTCAGTCGGCGATGACGGCCATGCCTGCGTGTACGCTGAATTAGCAGAGGCCGGATGTCTAGGCTGAGCTAACCTTCACCGTCGTCAGAACAGAGCGCGACTAGTGTTGCTGAGTCAACCCACCTTTGCTGTCTACGTCCCGTGCAGCGGGAGCCAGAACCGATGCCTCCTCCGGCCGCTCCTGTGTTTGCGGAGGATGGCTCTCCGTCATTCTAGTGGAAGTCATCTCGCTACACGATGCAAGGATCAGAGTCATCATTAGGATACTGAAGCAGATACGAGCCGAAGTCATCGTTGCCTCCCTTGTTAAACACCACCTTCTCATGCGGATTGTCAGTGCGCTTCGCGACTGTTGGCGGCTCGCTCAGACACTTCGGGCCGGCTGAACACGCTCATAAAGAGCCCGGAGAAACGGCCGCTCGTGCTGTGTTCTATGAAGCGTCATCCCTGAATTGGCTTCTGATCCTGAACAAGGCTAATCCGTTCGCCCGGGCTCACGTATACAAATCTAAACTCCTGGCTCATCGTAGGCAATTCACCGTGCGCAATGATTCCCAAAGTCTCGATGGAAACATTAGCAGTTTTTGTATTAGGGCGGAAGCTAGTCGGTTAAAAGCCAAGATCGTGGTCCACCACGAGCACCGCCGGACGCCTCTGTACGAGAATAGCCGAACATACCTAGCGGAATCGGGTTCATCCTATCCTCTATATCGAGAAATGAGTGTTCTTTTTGAATGGCGGGATAAGAATCTCAGCCGAGGTCTATGGACACTACTCTGCTATGTCGTCGCTATCCTGTTCTCACTCGTTTGAACATTTGTCTATCTACTGGATGATCTTATCTTAAAAGCCATACGGGAGTATGTTGGATTGGCAATTGACCAACACTGTGCCAGTGTAATTGCGAAGGAGGTGTGAATGGATCTAATGCAAATCAGACTCCTGCCGCCCTTTCTTGGAGCCCGACCATTCGAACCGTTTCATATGCCAGGGGGATAGTTGGTGAAAAAGCGGGAGTTTATCGAGTGATCAAAAAACAGGCGGTGCAAAGAAGTGCCTACTATCCTTGCCAAGCATGAATTGTTATGCTCCCCTGGCGGTATTAATGCTTCCTTAGAGTTATGACAGCCAGAGAGGTTACGCATGGCGCATCGGGAAGGTAAAAAGAAAAAGCCAACCGCGGCAAAACAATCAGAAAGCGGGACAAGAAAGGCGTCAAGAAATCCTAAAATGGCTATTACCAACGACCAGTTTCGACTGATGGTGGACGCTGTAACTGACTATGCCATTTACATGCTTACCCCAGACGGTCGTATTGCGACTTGGAATCCAGGCGCTCAACGGTTGAAGCGATATACGGAGTCCGAGGTGATTGGCAGGCACTATTCAATGTTCTTTCCGAATGATGCGATTGAAGCCGGTAAGCCAGACCACGAACTTGAACGAGCGAGACTCGACGGCCGGTTTGAAGAGGAGGGCTGGCGTGTTCGCAAAATAGGACCGCCATTTTGGGCGAATGTGGTTCTAACGCCTGTATACCAGGACGGTGAACTCCGCGGGTATGTCAAAATCACAAGGGACCTTACTGAACGCAAGGCTGCAGAGGACGCACTACGGCAAAGTCAACAATGGCTGCTTACTACCCTGCAGAGCATAGGAGATGCAGTGATCGCCACGGATGCCGCCGGAGACGTGAAGCTCATCAATCCGGTCGCTCAGTCGTTAACTGGATGGACGCAAGACGCGGCACAAGGCCAACCGCTCGACAAAGTCTTCGTGATCGTGAATGAAGAGACTCGTCGGCCCGTGACGAGTCCATTCTACAAAGCTGTTTCCACTGGAGGGATCGTTGGTTTAGCGAACCACACTGTCTTAATAGCCCGCGATGGTACGGAACATGCCATTGCTGACAGCGCCGCACCGATTTTGGACGCCAACAAATCCATTATTGGTGTGGTGATCGTTTTTCGGAAAGGGCGCGCTGACTAGCATGAATAGTTATGTAAAAGTTAACCAATCGGCATCGCACATGCGCCAGCCGTTCACGTCCCGCGACGCGCCCATGTCTTTGTTCTGTCCGCCTTGTCGGTTTTCAGTCACTTGTTAATTTAGTTTAACGTCGTTAAATGCGAGGTCGCCGAAAGGACTGCGTTGGTCTTTGCGTCTTGGGCACAATGCCGGCACTCTGTGACATCGCCTCCTAGTCCATCCACGATTGTGGAGGTTCCGAAGCTTCCACTTGGACTGCACACTCCTTCACCATGACTCAGTTGAGATCAAATATGATGGCGTGCGAGAGCGGCTCCCACCGAGAGAAGCAACTTGAGTGTATAGTAAGAGTTGCGCCAATATCGCATATTATTTAAGTAGTTTATAGCAGTAGACGTCGCATAATGCCATTTGGGCCTAGCCAACGAGACTTGTAAAGCGATTGAATAGTGTTCAGCTCTCCACTCTTCCCACATCCTTCTTCTGTCTTTTAAGAACCTCTGTCTCTTGATCTGCACGGCCTCGGTCTACCGGCGGTGTCCTACACCTCGCACCTTTCAGAAATACAAGTATTAGTAAAGCAGGCTCCATATTCTCCGTATCATTCATTTGCCACTTGAATTCTGCCACAGTTTTAAACGGATACAAGAAAGAGCCAACTTTATGGCAAGGCCGCCAAGACGGCGAGAGACAAGCGGCCCCTAGCTAGTTATTTGACGTTACTGGTCTTACAGAAAAGGCATCACAGCACCACTTTCCCTGGTGTGGCGGCGAAGCTAAAAACGCAGCATTCTAGAAAGGTGCGGATCGTTGCCTAAGGGTAATGGAAGGATAGACGCCGGAAGGAGGTGAACACCGTGTGGACGTAGCAACAGTGTCAGTGGTCATACCTGTTTTCTGAGCTTTCCTGATGAAGAGCTCAATATCACTTGAAGATCGACGAGCCGGAGGACCGGAGCGGATCCCCCTTGGACGCCACGGGGAGGGCTGGCACGAGCAACACTCACGACCATGGAACCGAAGCTTCCAACGGTGCTAAGGACCCAAGCCCCGAACCATTGCTACGGTAGCTCCATGACAGGACTGCTCCAATTCTGAACGTCTGATCCGATAAGGAGGTTTTGATGGATATCCTAAAGCTACAAGTTGAAGAGCTGGAAGAGCGGATCGCGCCGGCTATCACTCCGGTAACGACGCTAACAAATGGCGGCGGCAACGAGCCCCAAGGCCACGGGGCAAGCAATGGGCAAGGGATCGATGAGACGACGACGAATGTGAATCCGTCCGGCAGCGCGCCTCCCGGCCAGAACAAGTAGGCGCACGTGTGGGGCGTCGGCGTACCGACGCCCCGGACATTAGGCGAACGTTCACGCCCAATCGTCGACGTACGGAGGTTCAGATGGATACCCTCAAGCTACAAGTAGAAGAACTGGAAGAGCGGATCGCGCCGGCTATCGTCCAAGTCAACGGGGGCGGCAACACCCCGAACGGCAATGCCAACGGGATCCCCGCCGAGAACCCGGCTGGCCATCAGCCTCCCGGCCAGAACAAATAAGCGCAGTTGTGGGGGGCGCGTACCGGCGCCCCTGACTCACACAAACGTTTCTTTGGTGCAGGTGAGGACCACCACGATGAACAATAACGGGAAGTGCGAGGGAGGTGATGAAGATGTGGATATGAAGCGACCCATGCAGGAATTCGAAAACTCTCAATGAGACAGTTGGTTTTCATTCGCAGCGGCAAGGAGGTTCTCATGGGTGCTCTCAACTTGAAAATCGAAGAGCTGGAAGAGCGGATCGCGCCGAAGATTACGACCGAGTTGACAAATGGGGGCGGGAACGAGCCCCAAGGCGGCGGCGCAGCCAATGGGAATGGGATCGACCAGACGAATGTGAACCCGTCCGGCAGCGCGCCTCCCGGCCAGAACAAGTAAGTGCAGTTGTGGGGCGTCGGCGTGACGGCGCCCCATACGCCAATGTTCAATCAGACCGAGACAAACGCCCCGGACAATAACAATCGAAATGAGGTTTCCGGCGGGGTATTCAGTTGTCCAGTTGAGCCAGCGGCATATGGATCTTTCCACGGCCCTACCACAACTCCGTCACGATCTGCGTTTCAGCGAGCAGGCCACGCCCGAAGGACGTCTCTTTATCGTCAAAGATCCGCGTAATGACCGGTTCTTCAAGTTCCGTGAGGCGGAACATTTCATTGCTCGCCAATTCGACGGACGCACCTCGCTTGAAATGGTTGCGGGACGCGCCGAAACGCAGCTCAGCATGGCTGTCTCGACAGACTCCTTGAGGCCCTTCCTCGATCACCTTCATCGGCTCGGTCTCCTCGAGTCGCCGGACTGCCAAGGCGCTATGCCGCGGAATACCTCTGTGCGAGGCGATATCTTTGCCTTGCGATGGAAGGCCTATGACCCGGATCGCTTGTTGAATTGGCTCGTTCACAAGGTGTGGTTCTGCTTCACCCCCGCCTTCGTGATGTGCTCCGCCGGCCTTATGCTATTCGCGGTGGGCCTCAGCATCGTAAACGGCGGGGAGATTGCGCGTGACCTCAGGAGTCTTTATCGCGTCGAAAGCCTGTTCTTCTTTTGGGTCACTATTTTTGTCGCCACCACGTTGCACGAATTCGCACACGGCCTCACCTGCAAACGGTTCGGTGGCGAAGTCCATGAACTGGGGTTTATGCTGCTCTTTTTCCAGCCTGCCTTCTACTGCAATGTCAGCGATGCCTGGCTGTTTCCCGAGAAATGGAAGCGATTATGGGTGAGTGTCGCCGGTGTCTATTTCGAACTCACGCTGTGGGCGCTCTGCACGGTCGTCTGGCGTGTGACCGTCGCAGGCACCTGGCCGCATACGACCGCACTGATCATCATGGCTACCTCAGGACTCCAAAGTCTCTTCGACATGATCCCCCTCCTTAAGTTGGACGGCTACTACTTCCTCAGCGACTTGCTCGATGTCCCGAACCTCCGAAGCAGAGCGTTCCGCCATCTGCGCGCCACGCTCGCGCATGCCATGTTTCGCCGCCCCTGGGCGGCGTCGGAGATTCAAGACGCGACACCCCGTGAACGGAAGATCTATCTGATCTACAGCATCTTGGCCGCACTCTTTTCCGCCTGGCTGCTCGGCTCTCTAGCCTGGTGGCTAGGAGGCAGTTTAGTGCAACGGTATCAAGGATTCGGGTTCTTGCTCTTCGTCACCCTCGTCACGGCCGTCTTCCGACATCCATTGTGGCGCGCATGGAGAAGCGGGTTAGTGTGGCTTAAGACTGTCCCAACCGCCATCGGACGTTTGGGGACTTCTAAGCGGCCGGTGAAAGTGATGTTGCTCGTCGTCGTAACGTTCGCGTTTCTCGTCTTGGGCCGGCTCGAGCTGACCGTGTCCGGAGAGTTTAGGGTGCTCCCCATTGAAAATGCCGATGTCCGGGCAGAGGTCCCCGGTATCCTTGAAGAGGTCTTTGTGAATGAGGGGGATTTCGTCGAGACCCGTACAGTCATTGCGCGTCTCGCGGACCGCGACTATCGGTCCGAGCTGAAGGAGGTCAATGCCCAGCTCGATGAGAAACAGGCTCGATTGAGGTTGCTCCGGGTCGGAGCACGGCCCGAAGAAATCGAGGTGGCACGGAAAGCGGTGGCCGCGGCAAAAACGCGGCAGGAGCAGGCCCATAAGCGCTATGACGAATCCTCACAGTTTCGCACGGAGCGGTTAGCTCGTGCGACGGCCACCGTGGAGAAGAGTCGGGAGCGTCTGAAGTTCGCGGAGCATAATTTCGAGCGGGTGAAGGCCTTGTTTGGGCAAGGCTTCATCTCGAAGCGAGACAGTGACGATGTCGAGGAACAGCGGACGGTTCGTGAGAAGGAATTAGAAGAAGCAGAGGCCACGCTTCGACAAGTCCAGGCCGATACACTCTCGGAATTCGTGAAGGACTTGGCGACCACGGAGAAGGATTCGCATGAGGCACAAGCCAAGCTCACCCTTGTGTTGGCCGGCAGTCGGCAAGAGGATATCGACGCCACGAGGGCGGAGATCGCGCGGTTAGAGGCTCGACGGGATCATTTAGAAGAGCAGCTAGGACTGCTCCGTGTCATCGCTCCGCATCCGGGCGTGATCACGACTCCTCGCATCAAGGAAAAAGTTGGCCAATTGATCAGCAAGGGGGATCTCATCGCCGAGGTCCACGATCTCAGAATGATTGAAGCGGAAATCGCGATGCCCGAACAAGAGATTGCCGATCTCGCCGTTGGAGAAGCCGTGCGCCTCAAAGCTCGCGGATATCCCAGTGAAACATTTTCAGGGACGGTCACGGCAATCGC
Source organism: Nitrospira sp. Nam74 (assembly GCF_965152615.1). NCBI lineage: Bacteria > Pseudomonadati > Nitrospirota > Nitrospiria > Nitrospirales > Nitrospiraceae > Nitrospira > Nitrospira sp. Nam74. The sequence continues at coordinate 2,525,318 of NZ_OZ224220.1, forward strand.
CCCCGCGGCGAGCGACCGGCAAGATCTCCCGGACTCTAAAATCCTCCGAGTACGAACGCTCATCGAGAACCGGTCCATGCTGCTACGGTCCGAGATGACCGGCAACGCCAAGATTTACTGTGGCAAACGCTCGATTCTCGAGCTCCTGACACGGCGGATTGTCCGATATATCAGAGTCGAATTCTGGTCTTGGTGGTAAGGAGTGTCATTTCCAATGGTCCGAGGTAAAGAAAACAGCGAGCGAATCAAAATAAATCCGGTCCACCTCCCAACGCTGGCAATGAATTGATGTAATGGCAGTCGCGAACACTGCCCTCCCCATTTATGTCTGTCAAGCATGCACCTTGCGGAACATAGCCCATTGATCGCCGTCCTGGGCAGATCTGCTCAATACGAACGGTAAAGTCCTGAGGCCGGATCTGCAGCTCAAGCTCCCTCCACTTTAATTGGCGTCGATAGGGCCGCAAACTTTTCGATTCATGCCGGCGGCGCAGCATCGGCTTGGCTATACGTGCTCTCCAGGGCACCGTGCTCTATTGTTTCGCCGCGGCTGACCAACTTGCGTCCCGACAGCGTGCGCAGGCCGACATAGAAGACCGGCGTGAGAAAGAGGCCAAATAGAGTCACGCCCACCATGCCGGCAAACACAGTGATGCCGGTGGCCGAGCGCACTTCCGCGCCGGCGCCGTGCGAGAGCACGAGCGGAATTGTCCCCGCGATGAAGGCGACCGACGTCATCACGATGGGGCGTAAACGCAGGCGGCAGGCTTCAAGGGCCGCTTCGACGACCTCCTTGCCTTGCAGTTCCAGCTCCCGCGCGAACTCGACGATCAGGATCGCGTTCTTGCACGCGAGCCCCATCAGTACCACCAGACCGACCTGCACGAAGGTGTTGTTGTCGCCGCCGGTGAGCTTGACGCCGGCCAGCGCGCAGAGCATGCACATCGGCACGATGAGGATCACCGCGAGCGGTAAGGTCCAGGACTCGTACAGCGCGGCGAGGACGAGAAAGGCCAATAGGACTGCCACCGGGAACACGAGCAGTGCCGCCTTGCCCTGCGAAGCCTCCTGAAAGCTCAGGTCCGTCCATTCGATCGTCATGCCATTGGGCAGGACCTTTGCCGCGATCTGGCGAAGTTTTTCCATGGCTTGTGCCGAGGACAACTTGGTCGGGTCTGCCTCGCCCATGAAATCGGCGGCCGGGTAGCCGTTGTAGCGCAACACCGGATCAGGGCCGTAGGTTTGGCTCAATTTCACCATCGAACCGATCGGCACCATCTCGCCGCGGTCGTTGCGCGTCTTCAGGTTGGCGATGTCTTCGACCTTGCCGCGGAAGTCGCCGTCGGCCTGGGCGTACACGCGCCAGGTGCGGCCGAATAGGTTGAAGTCGTTGACATAGGCTGAACCGAGATACACCTGGAGCGTGCTGAACAGCTCGGTGAGGGCGATGCCCTGCGCCTTGGTCTTGACGCGGTCCACCTCGGCGTCGAGCTGTGGGACGTTGGCTTGATAGCCGGAGATCGGAAATCCCATGCCCGGTGTCTGCATGACCGCGCCCTGGAGGGCACCGACAGCATTTTGGAGGGCGCCAAAGCCGAGGCCGGCTCGGTCTTCGACGAACAACGCGTAGCCGGCGCCGTTGCCGAGCCCGAGAATCGGCGGCGGCATCAGGACGAACGTCATGGCTTCTTTGATGCCAGCGATCTTCTGATTCATCTCGTCGCTGATTTCCTTCGCGCTGCGGTGGCGCTCGTTGAACGGCTTTAAGATGAGGAAGGCAATGCCGTAATTCGGCGTGTTCGTGAACTGTAATGGATTCAGACCCGTCATTGCCACGACGTGCGCGATCTCGTCGACGCCCTTGCTGATTTCAACGACCTTGTGGAGCGCCGCATCGGTGCGTTCGAGCGATGCGCCTTCCGGCAGTTTCACGCCAGCCATCAGGTACAGCTTGTCCTGAGTCGGAATAAACCCGCGCGGCACTGCCTGGAACAACAGGCCGGTTGCGAGCAGCAGCAGCGCGTAGACGGTAAACACGGCGCCGCGGTGCCTCAGGCTGCGTGATACAGTCCCCTGATATGTATTGGAACTAGCCTTGAAGAAGCGGTTGAACGGTACGAACACCCAACGGAAGGCACGCTCAATCCCTCGCGAGACGGCATCCTTTGGGGTGTCGTGACCCTTGAGCAACTTGGCTGCGAGCGCCGGCGACAGCGTCAGTGAATTGATCGCCGAGATCACGGTCGAGATCGCGATGGTCACCGCGAACTGCTTGTAGAACTGGCCCGTGACACCAGTCAGGAACGCCATCGGCACGAATACGGCGCAGAGCACGAGCGCAATCGCCACAATCGGTCCCGAGACTTCTTTCATGGCTTGGTGGGCAGCCTCGATCGGTGTTCGGCCCTCTTCGATATTGCGTTCGACGTTCTCGACGACCACGATGGCGTCGTCCACGACGATGCCGATCGCGAGTACCAGGCCAAACAGGGTCAGCGTGTTGATTGAGAAACCAAGCAGGTATAGCGCGGCGAAGGTCCCGACCACCGACACTGGGACCGCAATCAGGGGAATGATCGAGGCGCGCCATGTCTGCAGGAACAAGATGACGACGAGCACGACAAGCAGGATCGCTTCCATCAGTGTTTGCACGACGGCATGAATTGAATCGCGCACGAAGACGGTGGTGTCGTAGTCCGAACGGTAAGTGAGACCGGGCGGGAAACGCGTCGCCAACTCGTCCATCTTCGCGATCACCGCATCGCGCACGCTCAGCGCGTTCGCGCCGGGTGCCTGAAAGATGCCGATCGGCGGAGCGTCCTTGTTGTCTAGCTGCCCTCGTAACGTGTAGTCGCTGGCGCCGAGTTCGATACGCGCAACATCGGCCAGGCGCACGACCTCACCATTGACGCCGGTCTTCAGCACGACATTGCCGAACTCTTCGGCCGTACGCAGGCGCCCCTGCGCATTGATCGAGATCAGGAAATCACTACCTTTGGCGATCGGTTCTGCCCCGAGCTGGCCGGCCGAGACCTGGATGTTCTGTTCCTGCACCGCGCGGACGACGTCGCTGGCAGTCATCCCGCGCGAAGCAATCTGGTCTGGGTTAAGCCAGATACGCATCGCATAGTCGCCGCTGCCGAAGATCTGCACCTGGCCGACGCCGGGCAAGCGCGCCAGTTCATCTTTGACCTTGATGTTGGCATAGTTGCGCAGGTAGAGCGCATCATACTTTCCGTCCGGCGAGAGCAGCTGTACCATCACGAGGAAAGTCGGCGACTGCTTTTGCGTGGTCACGCCCAGACTGACAACCTCAGAAGGCAAGCGTGACAGTGCCTGGCTCACGCGGTTCTGAACCTGAACCTGGGCGGAGTCGGGATCAGTGCCGGGACGGAACGTGATCGTCATCTGCAAGACGCCGTCGGAGCCCGCGACCGACTTCATGTACATCATGTTTTCAACGCCGCTGATTTGCTCCTCCAACGGCGTTGATACGGTTTCAGCGATGACCTTGGGGTTGGCGCCCGGATATGTGGCCCGCACGATTACCGCCGGAGGCACCACCTCAGGATATTCGCTGATCGGGAGGATCGGGATCGCGATCAGGCCGGCCGCGAAAATCACGATCGACAGCACAGCGGCGAAGATCGGCCGGTCGATGAAGAACTTGGAAAAGTCCACGGCCGCGCCTTACTTCGCCGCCACGGCTGCCGGCGCAGCCGGAGCTGTTGCTAGCACGCCCATCGGAACCTCGGTCGCTCTGACCGGCATGCCGGGGAAGAAGATCTTCTGCAGGCCGGCCACGACGATCCTGTCTTCGGGGGTGAGGCCAGACTGGACCACGCGCAGTCCCTCCGCCATGCGGCCGAGCACGATGTCCTTGCGTTGCGCCTTGCCATCCTTGTCTACCACGTAGACGTACTTGCGGTCCTGATCGGTCAATACGGCCTTGTCATCGATCAGCACGACATCGGTCTTTTGGCTGCTGATGAACTGCACGCGCGCGTAGAGGCCTGGGGTGAAGATACGGCTGGCATTCGAGAGCAGGGCCCGTGCGCGCACGGTGCCGATGGTCGGGTTGATCTGATTGTCGAGGAAGTCGACCGTGCCCGCATGCGGATAGCCCTCCTCGTTGGCGAGGCCGACGTGCACTGCGTTGTCCTTGGCGGTGCGCTCGCTCTTGCGCTCCTGCTCCTTGTAGCGCAGATAGCTGTTCTCGTCGGCATCAAAGTAAACGTACATCGGATCCTGTGACACGACCGTCGTGAGCAGAGTCTGATCGGCCGTGGCCAGATTGCCGACCGTGACCAGTGCTCGTCCCGCGCGGCCCGCGATCGGCGCGCGCACCTCGGTAAACGCCAGGTCAAGCTTGGCGGTGGCCACGGCAGCCTCGGCGGCGTGGATGTCGGCGGTACTCTGCGCGTGCGCAGCGCGGCGCATGTCCAACTCCTCCTGAGAGACGGCCTCGTCGTCGATCAGTGACTGAGCGCGCTTGTGCCGTAGCGCCTCCAGTTTCTCCGCTACGCGAGCACGTTCCAGTTGCGCAAGTGCGTTATCAAGTGCCGCGTGGTAGGGACGCGGGTCGATCTGAAACATCAGATCGCCCTGCTTTACGTCCTGCCCTTCCGTGTAGGCGACCCGCTGCACGTAGCCGCTGACGCGGGGCCGCAGTTCGACCGTGTCGATCGCGCTGACGCGGCCGGTGTATTCGTCCCATTGCTGAACTGACTTTGACAGTACCTGCGCCACGGCAACTTCCGGCGGTGGCGCCTGAGCACTACCACTGGCTTGCTCGCCGCCACAGCCTCCCAGTGTCAGCGACAACGCCATGGCCGCGCTCAGCGCTATCAACGATACACAAGATACTTTAGAGGCCTGAGCGTGATACATGAATACCTCACTTAGGTTACGTCGATCCAATACGGCGGCCTTGCTGCTTCCGGCGCTGGGTTTATACGACGCCCATTTCCGCCAGTAGCCATGGTGATTCCGCATGCGGCGTGCATGTATTGCGCAGCGTCTATAGTTGTCACGATGGCCACGGACTTACCCACGCCAGGGATGTTCGTATTTGATTTCCTGATGCATGGTGGATAGGAGAAGTAGTATAATGTTAGAAATATCGACAGTCAATGTATGAATTATTCGGTTGTTGAGTAATCAATCTATCTTGCCATTTGTTGTATTGATATTGGTGATGTAAATATGCGAAGTCGCAAGCAAGGCTCCAAATCTGAGGCGCGTCAAAAGCCAGGCATCTCTCCCTGCATCTCGAAGTCGCCGAGACACCGGTTGGTCGAACTGTTGTGGAGTTTTGCCCCGGCCTATCAGAGATGGTCGGAGTCATTCTTGACGGAGAAGGGCCTTTCTCCTCAACGCTTGCGTATCCTGGGCTCAATCCATGAGCGTGGCCCGAGGATCATGAGCGAACTCAAGGAGGAACTTGGCGTAACGGCGACGAACGTTACCGCGCTCGTTGACTCCCTCGAGAAGGACGGGTTGGTCATACGTCAACCGCATCCCACGGATCGCCGGGCAACCGTAATTGAATTGTCGAATAAAGCCAAGACCGAGAGATCTCCAGACTGCACCGAATTCAAAAAGCAGGTCGCTACCCTCTTTTCCGATCTCAGCGAGAACGAGTGCAAGGCGTTCGTCAAGACGCTCGACAAGCTCTGGCGCCGGCTGCAAGGCTAGCTCTATGAGTCTGGACCGAGCTAGGAATACACTGCCTTGCTCCCAGGATCTGCTGGATGAATCCTTGCACCTGTGTTCGGCGTCACGTTTCCAAATTCCCCCATCGCACGCTTGACGGCTCTTGGACCTCTGTGCTCTGCTGCTCCATGGCCGTGGTCCTCCTGTGAGTGGCTGGGTGGCCCGGCTGTTTGGGTTCGTCACCCGTGAGGATACACCGCCTCTTTTCTATTTCCACACTTTTGGTTATATCTCTTGTTACCGTTTTGCTTACTGTTCGGTTATGGTTTAGGCACGGTCATGATGCCGCGCCTATTCAGACCGGAGGTGAAATGTGGGGATGCTCTCCGTGGTGAAACGTGAAGCTTGGCACACCGGCGGCGTCGCTCTCTATTTGTTATTGTCTTTTGGGATCTTTACCACGCTTGCCAAGTTGTTGCTGGCCACTTATCACATTGAATATTCCGCTCTTGTACCGACAGTGATCGCCACTCTTGCACTCGCAAAGGTTGTGGTGCTTCTCGACATGACGCCCATTGCCATCCGTCTCGATACCAGATATCCAATCTGGATGGCCACCCTATTTAAGACACTATTCTATTGCGCTGTCAGCGCCCCTGTGTTGATTGCAGAAAGGATTTGGCACGTTCACAAGGAGACCGGCGCGGTCGGAGAAGCGGTCGTAGAGGCGTGGAGCCAAGCAGATCGAAACCGCGTATTGGCCAAAGTCGTCGTTGTGGGTCTGGTCTTTGGCTGCTACCACCTCTATCAGGGAGTTGATCGCCGTCTGGGAAAAGGTCAGCTCCGGCGCATGATCCTCAGCCGAGGGTAAGAGCGGCGATAGTGCTTCAGTGCTCTGGAACGCCGGAGGCTGAGACCCGAACAGCACGGGCCTTGAAAAAAAGCGACACGGTATGATGAATGAGTAGTAGGTGGGGAAGGCCTCTACCAAACCAACAGAAATGCGACAGCCGCGCCAATAAGCCAAAGGCAGCTTGCGAGAAGCAAACCGTGAATGATTCCCGCGCCGTCCATGGATTGCGGTACCTCTGCTCGGTTGATCCGTGCCTGTATAAAGGCGATCTGCCCAATTGTGGCAAGTGACTGCGTTTGCATGAGTGTACCTCCTTATGCACCAAGCATAGCACTCGTCCCGACAGCGTCAAGGTGATAAACGGCAGTAATTGTGTCCTAATCCTCGGCCTTTCCTGCACCCCATAAGTAGCCTGTCAGCAGTCTAATAGGTTTTGACCATCTGGCAGCCTAGCATGATGCCCATATCGGCTGAGTAGGAGGTTGCTATGTTGCCTGTCTTTCTATGTGTGATGTTCGGCTTGTGACGCTATCACTTCCGCAGGTTGCTACCCGCGATGACCAATTCTATCGGTGCACAGACGGGATGTTCACGAATCGAGTGGAGCGTCAGTGTGCGTCCTATGAGTCTGAAGGTATCGTGCGGGTACAGGGAGGAATTGCTGACACGCCGAAGCAGTCGGTTGTTGAAGTGAAGCACTTGATAAGCCCGCAAAGGGATAAGCTAAAGCACGGTAACGGCTCAGGAGCCGCAATGCTGCTGCTTACCGTCCGACCTATTGGTAACGACCGAGTAGGCCACGTAAGGACAGCTCACTTCTTCACTTCCGGATATTTGTACCTAGGTAGGCTGGAATATAATTCCACTCGTCGGAGGAAGTAGACGTTCAGAGGGTGAGTCCCTCATCACTGGACGTGATGGCTGACCGTCCCCTCCTGTCGGTTGGCCATCCTTCCTCTACAGGGTGAGGATAGATCCCATATGATTATCGATGATCCTCGGACACAGGAACACGGTCTCATGCTGGCATTTATCGCCAGCGCAATAGCAGGCACGGTTGCGGCTTTCCTCTGGCTGTGAGCTATCGCCTGCATGGAAGGGGTTTGACGGTTGGCGACAGCCTAATACTGTTATCGTCATTCCCCGTTCCTTGAACCTCCAGGGCCTTATCACGTGTCTCTATGACTGTTTTAAGAAACGTGCGACTACTTCCAAGCCGTGATTCCTGCTGTTGGCAATGAATCTTCCCTGCCTCGTTGGTAGGCATAGCGTAGATCCGCCGCAATCATTCTCTTCAGAGTGTCGAGATCCCCATGATGGGTTTCAAATTCCTTTATGATCCATGCAGCGACCTGCTCAGGGCTGTATGACACGTCCGCCTCACAGAGCTTTCCATACCGTCGCCGGCACGTTAGGCGGCGGGAGGTTCTAGGGGTAATGAAGAAGTTATGGGAGCAATATCACTCGCATCGATATGGACTGACGCGCCTTGACCGATCAGATTGATGGTTATGACAAGTCGGCATCCTTCGGATTTTTTAAGCAGCTTTCCTTGTATACCGATCAATGGCCCTCGAATGACTTCCACCATCGTGCCTTGCTCTAAATGAGGATGTGCATCATAGGGCTGGCGAGAAGATATGATTTTCTGAACCGCCATGATTTCGCTGTCAGGAATCGGCTCTGGTCGTCCAAGCGCGCTACCGATGATTTCGACGACGCCGGGGCATTGGAGGATCAAGAGTCTCTGATCCATAGAAAACCGAGCGAAACAATAGCCGTTGAACAGCGGCAATTCGATGCGTTTCCGGCGATCCTTCCATTGACTGACACGCGTGATCGACGGAAGGAATGGTTCCATGCCTCGCTGAGCTACTTGATCGCGCACCAATTTCTCGGCTCGCGATCGTGTTCGAAGTGCGTACCACCGGGGAGTATTCATCAGCACCCTCTAAGGTAGCGAACTGGTGTCTTTTGATAATACATGCATTACTACCGACAAGTACGCATGGTGTTTAGGGTAGCGAAGGTTAGATGATTTGAAGCCTGCATCCTATCATCCCAAGGATTAATGTATAGTAGGGACCTTGCTTGCAGTTTCCGGCCTAAGCGTTGTCATGCATTAGCTGCTAGCGGAAGTTTTGTTCTCTGTTCGCAACGCCCTGTGAGATATGGCTCTCGCCAAAGACATGACAAAGATAGTCAGCACAGAATGGACACAGTGAACAATACCTTTCCTTCGCTAAGCATTATTTAACTGTCAACGTTGACAGCTCCTCTCGCTCCGGATTGGTCGTAAGATATGCTGCGTCTTATGCGTGGAGCTGTTTAGGAGGTTCCTTGTCAACAATGCATAATCAAGGGACTGTGATTCCTCAGAGCACAAGTGATGGTCGGCGCGCCACCGCGCAATGCGGTAACGACGAGAGATAGCAATGGCAGGTAGAGCGCCCTGTTGTAGAGCACACAAGAGGACACGGCCCATGGCCCTGCGAAGGAAACAATCGGATGGCCTGGCTCTGATCAATGAGTGCAAATGGTGCGATGCGAAACCCAGTCTCAATGCCTAGAATGACAAAAGGCGGGAGGAGCCAGACACGTGGCGTGGTTTGCGCCGGCATCGCGTGTTGGCTAGGAGTCTTTCTCACACCATCGTTGGTCGCTGCCGTCACGGCCACGGAGGCAGTCAAGAGTTCGATGGATCAAGTGGTCCATGTTCTGGAAGACCAGGAGCTGAAAAAGCCTGACCGGACCGGGGAGCGCCGCCGGCAACTGGAAAAGATCTTCGGTGATCGGTTCAGCTACGAAGAAATGGCGAGACGCTCACTGGGCGCGCATTGGCATAAATTAGACGTGACACAGAGACAGGAGTTTGTCGAGCTGTTCCAGCGGCTTCTTGCCCGCTCCTACATGGGGACGATTGAGGGATATTCAGGAGAACAGACGCAGTACCTCGGCGAGCGCGATGAGGGCGACTATGCGGAAGTTCGGACCAAACTCTTCTCTCGCAAAGGTGAAATCCCGGTGGATTATCGACTGCTGAGCAAGTCGGGAGAATGGCGTGTGTATGACATCGTGGTGAATGGCATCAGTATGGTGCACAACTATCGTGGGCAGTTCACCAATATTATCCGTACCTCGTCCTATGAAGATCTGGTGGAGAAGCTTCAAAGCAAATCCGAGACTTTCAAACCCCTGAACACAGATGAGCGCTCCAAGTGAGAACGCCCGGCTACATTGACGATCAGTCCGTGTTTTCCCACATCATGCTGACATGCCGGGAAGGTCGCCACTCCTGCCCCAACCGACGATTACCCTCGTCTAGCCTACCAAATACTTAGGAGGTGAGGAACGGGGCGCCTTGAGAAGGGAGGTCAAGGTGAGTATCTCGCCACTGCCCCGGGAGTTTCTCGCTTCGCAACAGCCCGGCCCACTCGGCTAGTAGATGTTTCGTGGCGGCGCGCAAAACATCATAATGCTATCGCGTGCACCAAATACGTAGCTTGAAGTCGAGCTTGTGTGCTAAATCATTCCGGCGCTCCCCAATCAAGGATGACCAGCTTTACTTGAAGTTTATTTGGAGTGCTACAGACAAGCGACGAGGAGGGGAGGCGCGGCTGCCGAGCACTTATAGCCTGGCCAGCGTCGTCCTTGTCTGCATGTCGGCGACCCAATCCAGCTTTGCGACATGAAAGAGTGCTGATAAACGTATGGGGAGGAGAGCACAGTGAAAACATATCTGCTTATGCTGATGGTGATGGCAACACTGGTGGGTTCGATTCACACGAGCCGGGCCGATGAATTTAAAAAAGTGAACGAGATCTGTGATCAAATGGCGTGTGAAAGCGGATTGTATTGTGTCGACACTCGGGACAACAAAAAGAAATGCGCGACATGTGATCAGAGTAAATTAAATAGCCTCAGTAGTGCGGTGGACACGTCTTGCAAAACATTTGGCGAGGGATGGACCCCTGAAGCGAGCGAAGAATACAAGCAGGCACTCGCATCGGATGGAAGGGTGCTCGTGGATGTGTTTGATAAAATGCTCGATGCCGCCAAACAATGTAAAGAGGCACGGACAACCAGAGAAAGCGAGTGTTGGAAAGGAGGAGACGAGGAGCACAAGAAGGCAATAGAGCAGGTGTCGAATAGTATCGGCCGGATTACCGATCATAAAAATAAAATGATTGGCGACCGACGGGTGTATTACGGCTCGACCAATACCTATCGGGATCGACTCAGTACGTTTAAGTCAAAGTGTGACTTGAATGTTCCTGACATCAATCAGAAACTCGATATTATGAACAATGAGCAAAACAAAGGGAACAAAGTCAGCTGTTCGGATATTGAAAGCCACAGCAACGCATGCGAACGATGTTATGATTCGGCCAAAGATTTGTTGAACGATGGGTTCTCAAACAGTTCATATAAGTTTCCTGATGAATACGACAAGGCCTATAAAACGCAGAAACTACCTTGAAGAAGGCGAAAGAATTACTCTCCACGGTGAAGGGGAAATCGCTATGCAATTAAGGGACAGGCACAAGAGACCCCTGATTCTAACATGGCGATATGAAAGTCGGTGATCGTGAATGGGGAGCCAAATCTATGCGGAGCGGGAGTTCCGTGAGTCTGCGCAGGGGTGGGTTGCAACCGAGGCGGCTGGTGAAGGCATTAGTCTCCAGTCCTGGTGTCTGATGGTAAATTACGACATTCCATGGAACCCGCCTCGAGCAGCGATGGGCCGCATCTACCCCTATAGTCAAGAAAAGAACTGCCTCTCACAACCAACAGCCGGAAGGGAGGTTCTTCAAAAGCTGTTTGAACGTGTTGCGCGCATTGAATGTGACCGCTACCCGCAGCGATCGCGCTCATCGTCGCAATCGACGGTGATTCGCTTATCCGGCTTGAAACAGCCTTTCCGCATCTTCGGCAGAACGTGCAATCAGTTAGGCGAGGTTGAGGTCGGCGAAGATCGAGGGGAGTATACGCGAGACCCGGAAAACCGATTCAACATTGGACATTGCGGTTGATGATTCATCAAAAGCGCCCCAAGTCATCTCACGAGTCTGCTGTTGCCACAAGGCCGTTGTGGAACTCTCTTGGCCGACATTGTTTCGTGGGGACGGCCAACGCATAGTTGCAGAAAAGGATTTGGAAGGATCCGTGCGGCAGCGAAGACGCCGATCCAGAATCCATCGATGTTTCCGCTGCCTCTCGAGCGCTTAATGTCCTCCGCTGCCGGCCGCTGAACCGGATCCTGACTTCTTTGATTTATCTTTTGCGCCGGCTTCGGCGCCCGTTCGCATCCCGCTCTGCGCCTTGGTGCTTTCCTGGACCGACCGTTCTGTCGCGCCGGGCGTACTATGCATAGGACCGCCGGAGGCGCCCGGTCCCGTGAAGGGCTCATTGCCGGTGCTTCGTTCGTTCACAATGCCCTTGCCTTTATCCTGTTTCGACGCATCGGCGGCGGCATCATGGACGTGGAACAGTCCGACTCCGATCATTCCCATCGCGATGGCAATCCAGATTCTCATAGGGCCTCCTTTATAAGTTACCGACGTGTGGATTTACACTACTTCCCGCACCTTGTCTTCGATGACCGTTTTGATGATGTCCCATCGATCCTTTTGCCCTCGGGCCAGCGCTTCGGCAAAATGCAGCGCTTGCGTCATTTTGATCTTGCCGGGCATGGGCGGCTCGGCCGGGTCCACGACCGCTTCAACCAGAGCAGGGCCTGGCTGCGAAAATGCTTCCCGGAGGACATCGCGGACTTTTTTGGGATCGTCGACGGTATAACCCGGGGCTCCACAGGCCTTGGCCACGGCTGCAAAGTCGATCGGGTGTAGCTGCACGCCGAATTGGGGGTTGCCTTCCAACACGATCTGCTCCCACTTGATCTGTCCGAGCACATTGTTCTTGATCACGATGACTTTGACCGGCAGGTTGTACTTCACGAGCGTTGCCATTTCTCCCATCAGCATCGCGAATCCGCCGTCTCCAATGAAACAGACGACCTGCCGTCCAGGGTAGGCCACCGCCGCGCCGACGCTGTAGGGGAGGCCATTCGCCATCGAGGCCAGCGTGCCGGACGCCGAGAACATCATGTCGCCTCGCATCTTGATATGGCGGGCCGCCCAGGTCGTAATCGTCCCGGTATCGCAACAAATAATTGCATCATCAGCCAGAAACTCATTGAGCTGATGCGCCACCACCTGCGGCTTCATCGGCATATCCATGCGGGTTGCCCGCTGCTCCATTAGCTCGTCCCACTGCTTCACGCTCTTCTGAATGTTCTTTAGGAAGGACTGCTCCTTTTTCTCTTGAATCATCGGCAGCAGGGCTCGTAACACATCCCAGCTCTGTCCGACCAGGCCGACCGCGGCCGGATAGCGCAATCCAATACGCGCGGGGTCGATATCAATCTGTACGCATTTCGCTTGATCAGGTTTCGGATAAAAGTCTTCATAGGGAAAGCTGCTGCCGATGATGATCAGCGTATCGCACCCTTCCATCGCATCCTGCGACGGAGCCGTGCCGAGCAAACCGATCCCGCCTGTCGTATAGGGATGATCGTCGGGCACGACGCCTTTCCCGAGGAGCGGTTTGATAATGGGCGCGGCCGCTTTCTCGGCCAACTGCAGCACTTCATCGCGGGCCGTCAATGCGCCGCGGCCGGCCAGAATGACAACCTTGGAGCCGGCGTTGATGATCTCGGCAGCCTTCTTCAGAATGGACTGCGGCGGCAGCGGCAGCGCTTCCGCATAGACGTCCCCGCTATGCTTGGCAATATTCATCTTGGAGCGCTGGCCTCCATTTTCCGTCCAGTCTTGAATATCTTTCGGGATGGTCAGATGGGCCACGGTGCGCCTAGCGAGAGCCGTTTTAATCGCCTCATCGACCGCATTGTTGACGTGCGCTGGACCCATAATGCGTTCGTTATACGCGGCTACATCGGTGTAGACCTTATCGAGATCGACGTCCTGCTGAAAATGGGTGCCGATCAAGTCGTGAAATGTGTGGCCGGTAATGGCGAGGACGGGCTGGCCGTCGGATTTCGCATCATACAATCCATTCAATAAATGAATGCCGCCCGGCCCGGACGTGGCCATGCAGACTCCGAGCTTGCGCTTGAATTTGGCGTACGCACAGGCCGCAAAGGCGGCCGCCTCCTCATGCCGCACCTGAATGAACTTGATCTTTTCCTGATACGTCCTGAGACCTTCGAAAAGTCCGTTAATCCCGTCGCCTGGAAATCCGAAAACCGTATCCACCCCCCAATCGATCAGTCGGTCCATGAGTAAGTCTGAGACTGTTTTAGCCATGGCAGCATTCCTTCCACAGTGAAGATGTCATTGCGTAATGAGGTGACCCCAGAGGATTCAACACGTACTATCATGATTCAATTACTTACCTTAGCTGAGCGGTCAGCGCGACGTGCCCGCTACTCTGCCGCAAAGGCAATGGTCGAGACCAGGGCATTCTCTGCCTGCCGCGAGTCCAATCGTGTGTGCTGCACGACGATCGGCACATCGGATTCGATCACGCTCGCATAGTCCGTCCCGCGCGGGATCGGCTCCGGATCGGTCAGATTATTAAAACGCAGATGGTACGTGCGGCGCGCCCCGACGGTGACTCGATATGGCCCAACCGGTTCGCGATCCGAATAGAAGATCGTGATTTCGACGTGCGCATCCTGATCGGAGCTATTCAACAAACAAGCTGTCTCATGGCTCGTGAACTGCGGTTCCGGTCCATGGCTGTAGGGAGGAATATAGCCCTCGGCAATAGCCCATCGCGTCCGTCCCAAAGGCATCATCGTGTTTCTCCGCGACGAAATGTGACTCGTCCTACCGTCTCTTCTGTATAGTCGTACAGATGGGCCCTCCATGAGTATCAGGCCGAAGGATGCAGCCGCGTAAGAAGTATCGGACGCGATTTCGCACAATCCGCACGATGTCGGCGGTATCAGTATTGCTTCCGTATCAGTATTGCTTCCATTGGGCGCTGGCTATGCGGGATGTTCTTGCGTGTTGATAAAGGGTGAGCGATGGATACCGTGAGTCTCTTGGGAATAGTGGCCGGGACTCTGACCACGATTTCGTTCCTGCCGCAAGTGGTAAAAACCTGGCGGTCAAAGTCAGCGAAAGATTTTTCATTCTGGATGCTAGGGGCGTTCGCATTGGGCGTGCTGCTGTGGGTGATCTATGGATTTTCGATCGGCTCGCTGCCGATCATCGTGACCAACGTCGCGACCTTGGGACTGGCCTTGGCGCTGGTCGGGATGAAAATCAAGTTCGGCTGACGGAATTAATTATGAGACGCTGCCGAGCCACAGCCGGGAAGGTCGTCTACTGAAATGAGAAGCGATGTCGTCGTTTACGCCGGCGCATTTCTCTCAGGCCTCTGGAGGCATCGCTAGTGAGATTAGGAGTGAAACAACGGTCGGTTCATGGAAGGTTTAAGAGGCTGGATTCAATGTTCAATGGCTCGGCAGACCGGCAGACCGGCCTACCGGCCTACCGGCTGAGTGAGCGGAATCAAGCGTATCACCTCAGCCGAACCGGCCGCCGGGGTGGAAGTTGCTGCGATCGGTGTGACATCGCCAAACTGGTATGATGCTCGCTCTTCTGCTGGGCTGCGCTCTGTACTATGGCGTGCTGCTTTGCAATCTGGCCGTCACGTTCTGGATCGGCGAATCCTTCCTGAGCCTGGTGGATCTCATGATCTATACGCCGCCTACCGTCTTATTGGGGCTTCCGCTTCTCGGCCGGCTGCCAACTCCCCCTCCTGAAGAATGCCAATAGCAGAGAAGTCAGATTGAAGTGACGCCTGGCGAGGGTCGACCTGATGAGCGGGATACTCGTCGAGGCGGTTCTACGATTACTTTTAGGTCGCCCTCCGTGTTCAGGACATGGACATCAACCTGTCGATTACGGGTGCGCTCGAACCGCAGGCCAACCTTCGCGCGACCGATTCGGAGCCGATGCAGTTCGAGGGTGTTGACCGAGTCAGGAAGCATCGGTCGGACAATCCGGAGCCGTCGATCGAAGGCTTCCGGCATGAGGCCGAGCAGGGTCGAGACGAAATACGGCATCGAGCCGGATGCCCACGCCTGCGGGTGATCGGCCACGGGATAGGGAATTGGAACGTGATATTCACGCTGATCGAAGCCGCAGAAGAGCTCCGGCAGTTGATAAGCTTTGAAGTGGATCGCCGCCTGACTGAGGCCGTTGAAAATGTGAAGGGCCTCGTCATCGAAGCCGTACCGGCGCAAGCCGGCAGCGATAAGCGAATTATCGTGTGGCCACACGGAGCCTAGGTGGTAGCTCAATGGATTGTAGGCACGCTCCTTTGCCGACAGCGTGCGAACGCCCCATCCGCAGAATACGTCGTCCGCCATCAGACGTTTGGCCGTAAGTGCGGCTCGTTCAGGATCGACAATGCCGGACCACAGCGCTTGCCCGGGATTCGATGAGACCACGGCAGCCGGCTTGCCGTCTCCTTGAAGTGCCAAGGCGTAGAAGGACAGGTCCTCCAGCCAGAAGCGGCGATTGAATTCCCGACGCAGGCGCTCGGCTTCCTGTCGCAGACGAGCCGCGCGTTCCGATTCGCCGACGCGATCGAATAACTCGGCGATCGCAAGCTTCGCCCGATACGCATAGCCTTGCACCTCAACCAACGCGATTGCCGGTTTGGCGATGCTCCCGTCGGCGTTGACAATCGCATCGCCGGAATCCTTCCATCCTTGGTTGATGAGCCGTTGTTTCGAGGTCGAACTGCTGTCGTAGGCGACAAACGCTTCTCCGTGCCGATCGCCATATCGATCCATCCAGTCGAGCGCTCTGTCGACGTTGGGCCGCAATTCATGAAACAAAGACAGACTGCCCGTCCAGTCGGCATGCGCGCCCATCAGAATCAAAAATAATGGCGTTGCGTCGATCGTCCCATAATAGGGCGTATGCGGAATCAACCCCAGATGTGCGGCTTCGCCGACCCGAAGTTCGTGCAGGATCTTGCCGGGCTGTTCGTCCCGCCATTCATCCACTTTGTTTCCTTGGTATTTGGCCATTAGCCGTAAAGTTTGAGCGCTGATGTCCGGATCGAACGCCAGCATTTGGAAGGCAGTAATCAAACTATCCCGGCCGAAGATGGTCACGAACCACGGGACGCCGCCCGCATAGAACGTCTCGCCTTGTAAGGTGCTCCGCAGCACGCGCAGGTCCCGCAAGGAACGGGTCATGAGCTGTTGGAGGACGAAACTATCGCTGGCGATCTCGGTGACGGACTGCATCCAGTTTTGGGCATCCTGATGACGATCCGTTTCCAGCTCCTTGATATTCCGTTCCTTGAGCGGCTGCGGTTGCACCTCTCGCGCATCCCGTGACTCGCGAATGACGAGCGAGACGAGAAATTCTTTCTTCTCGTCGGGCTTAAGCATCACGTGAAAGTGCGCCGTCTCGCCGTCCGTGTGCTCCACCGCCGGTGAAAAATGCACGGTGACGCTTCGATACACGCCATCTTTGCCTTCATAGAAGTAATGCAGCATGCCGTCGATCCACCGATGCTCGCGTCGAACGCCGAGTTGCTCTTGTAACGTGCCTTTTACGGTGTAGAGATCTTCGAACCCGGAGCGGAACGTGAACGAGATCGGGAAATCCGCCGTCTGGCGCCCATAGTGTTCAAAGATCACACTATCGTGAAGTGCGAGAAGGGGGCTGTCGACGATGCGTTGCCAGCGGATGCCGATAGATTCCTTCTTCACGTCCTTGTCGTGCGGGGTGTGTAAATCCGGATTCGTGAGTTCAAATTGTCCCATGAAGCCGGCGGTGGCCGACGCGCCGAGCGCCGGCGCCAGCGACCCGGAGATGCGGAATTCATACCCATTCAGAAACCGACAATCGTGGTAGTACAGCCCATATGCGTGCCCTCCTTCCGCCGGTACATTGCCGTCCGGCTGGGCGATAAAAAACACATTGTCGTCCTTGATGACGATGGCGTCTGCGATGCTGCTCGCCGTCGTCGGTCTTTTCTGCGCGAGAAAATGCTCTTTACGATTCTTCTGTTCCTCAGACATGGCGACGAATAGAGGACCGTAACGCGTATAGCCCTCCTGGAAGGGCCATGCTAATACGGCCGAGAGCGTCAAGAATGTTCTGCGCGAAATCGAACGACCATCCGCCTTGTCCTTCATGCCAGCCTCCTCTTGCGTGACACTAATACGTAGCCCAGCCTCGTGCAATCGGACGAATGGAAGGCCGCCGTTAGCGTGCGGTGTGTGCATTGGTGCACAGGATTTCATCCTACATGACAATCTTGTTTGCGCCGATAGTGACGCATCAGGAAGTCAAGACAAGATGACCGAAGTAAGTGGGGAAAGAAGGAGAACCATGTCGGTTGCCACAAAGGGGGCTGGAATTGCCATTGATCGGCTCGACGTGTCTGCCTACAGCATTCCCACCGATTATCCGGAATCGGACGGAACGCTCAAGTGGGACAAGACGACACTGGTGCTCGTCGAAGCCAAAGCCGCCGAACAGTGTGGTCTTGGGTATACCTATGCCGATCAGGGGACGGCGCGAGTGATCAAAGAAAAATTGGCCGAGCAGGTGCAGGGCCGTAATGCGATGAATGTGCCCGAATGTTGGGCAGCCATGTACCGCAGTATCCGGAACCTTGGACGCCCCGGCATTGTTTCCACGGCCATGGCCGCCGTCGATGCTGCCCTATGGGACTTAAAAGCACGCCTGCTGGATCTTCCGCTTGTCACATTATTTGGAGCCGTCCAATACGGCGTGCCGGTCTATGGCAGCGGCGGCTTTACCTCGTATTCCGTCGAGCAGCTAGAGCGGCAACTCGGTGGCTGGGCCGAGCAAGGGATCCCACGCGTTAAAATGAAAGTGGGCCGGCATCCGGACGAAGATCTGGCCCGAGTCAAAGCCGTGCGCAGCGCGATCGGTCCGGACATTCAATTGTTCGTCGATGCAAACGGAGCGTACAGCCGAAAGCAGGCCTTGTCATTCGCCGACGCCTATGCTGCGTTAGGTGTGTGCTGGTTTGAAGAGCCGGTCTCATCCGACGATCTGGAAGGACTGCGATTGCTTCGGGATCGCGCGCCGGCTGGAATGGACATCGCGGCCGGGGAATACGGGTACGATCTCTTTTATTTCCGCCGTATGCTGGAGGCAGGCGCGGTGGACGTCCTGCAGGCCGATATCTCGCGATGCGCGATGACGGGATTTGTCGCAGTGGCGGCCATGTGCGAGGCCCGCAGCTTGGCCCTGTCCGGTCATTGTGCGCCGTCGTTGCACGTTCATCCGTGCTGCAGCCTTCGCCCCCTGCGCCATCTCGAATATTTTCACGATCATGTCCGCATCGAGCACATGCTGTTCGATGGCGCGCTGACCCCGCGCGACGGCGTGCTCTACCCGGATCTCTCGCGCCCCGGCATGGGGCTGGAATTTAAACATGCCGACGCGGAACGCTACGCCGTGTAGCGCGTATGGTTCACCGTATTTCCGAGTAAAGGAGCCCTCATGCTGGGCCAAGAATTGATCAAGGAGATCGGCCGTACAACGGCGACCGACCGGGTCCCGATGGATGTTGATCGGGAGGGGCTGGCGGCTGATCTGCAACGATCTATCGAAGGGGAGGTGCGTTTTGATGCGGGAAGCCGCGCGCTCTACGCCGCGGGTGGGGCGAATTACCGGCAGGTCCCCATCGGCGTGGTCATTCCAAAAAACATTGGCGATATCATTCAAGCCGTGGCGACGTGCCGCCGCTATGGCGCGCCGATCTTATCGCGCGGCGGTGGGACGAGTTTAGCGGGCCAGATTTGCAACGTGGCGGTTGTGATCGATATGTCGAAGTTCCTCCATCACATTGTCGAACTCGATCCTCAGCGCAAGCGTGCGCGCGTACAGCCCGGTCTGGTACTCGACAATCTGCGCAAGGCGGCCGAACAGTATCATTTGACCTTTGCGCCCGATCCGTCGACGCACAACCATTGCACGCTCGGCGGCATGATCGGCAATAATTCGTGTGGAGTCCACGCCTTGATGGGTGGGAAGACGGAAGAAAATACCGAGGAGTTGGACATCCTCACGTACGACGGCCTGCGCATGAAAGTCGGTCAGACCGGCGAGGACGAGCTTCAACACATCATCGGCATGGGCGGGCGACGTGGCGAGATCTACCGACAACTGCGAGCCCTGCGTGACAGATATGGCGATCTTATCCGAGCGCGTTATCCGAAAATCCCTCGTCGAGTCTCAGGCTACAACCTCAATCGGCTCTTGCCCGAGCACGGCTTCGATGTCGCCAAAGCTTTGGTCGGCACGGAAGGGACCTGCGTGACGATCTTGGAAGCGACGGTGCGGTTGGTGCACAGTCCGCCGGCTCGCACACTGGTTGTCTTGGGCTATCCCGACATCTATACGGCCTGCGATCACATCATGGACATTCTTGACTATACGCCGGTCGGACTGGAAGGCATGGATAATTTCCTGGTGCAGGACATTCGACTGAAAGGCTTGCATCCGGAAAATCTCGATCTGTTGCCGGAGGGTGGGGGATGGCTGTTGGCGGAGTTCGGCGGGGAGACGAAGGAAGAGTCGGACGCGCATGCGCAAAAGATGATGGCGGGAATGAGACGCAAAGCGAGCCCGCCATCCATGCGGCTGTACGATGACCCCGAAGTGGAACACCACGTCTGGAAGACCCGTGAATCGGGCTTGGGGGCGACGGCTCGCGTACCGGGCAAGCCGGATGCGTGGGAGGGATGGGAAGATTCCGCGGTCCCGCCTGAGCGACTCGGCGGTTATTTGCGAGATCTCCGTGCACTCTTCAACAAATACAAGTATGAGTGTGCCCTCTACGGTCATTTCGGGCAAGGATGCATTCACACGCGAATCAATTTCGATTTCAAGACTCAGGACGGGATCGCCAAATACCGAGCGTTTATCAGCGACGCGGTGGACCTGGTCGTCGCGTACGGCGGCTCCCTGTCCGGCGAGCACGGTGATGGGCAGTCGCGGGCCGAATTTTTGCCAAAGATGTTTGGCAACGAACTGATTGAAGCGTTCCGGGAGTTCAAAACGATCTGGGATCCGCAGGGGAAGATGAATCCACACAAGATCGTGGATCCGTATCGCATCGATGAGAATCTTCGTTTAGGCGCCGGTTACAACCCCCCTGACGTACATACCCATTTTCGGTATCCCGAAGATGCCGGGAGTTTTGCGCGAACGACGCTGCGTTGTGTGGGCGTCGGGGAGTGCCGCCGGGAGCATGGTGGGACGATGTGCCCCAGCTATCGCGCCACCAGAGAGGAGATGCACTCAACGCGAGGGCGTGCGCGGCTCCTCTTCGAGATGCTGGAAGGCGACCCTCTGCAGAAAGGTTGGAAAGAAGATTCCGTCTACGACGCGCTGCATCTGTGCTTAGCGTGTAAAGGGTGCAAGAACGAATGCCCCGTCAACGTCGATATGGCCACATACAAAGCCGAGTTTCTGTCCCATTACTATGCGGGTCGGCTGCGCCCGATGTCCGCCTACTCGATGGGATTAATCTACTGGTGGTCTCGTCTTGCCTCTACCATACCCGGTATTGCGAATGTGATGACACAAACTCCCGGACTGAGCAATGTAGTCAAAGGCCTCGGCGGCATTGACGTTCGCCGAAAGATGCCGCCGTTTGCGACGCAGACCTTCACGGATTGGTTTCGGAACCGGCCAATAAAGAACATAAAGAATGCGGGAAAGACAAAGGTTATTCTCTGGCCGGACACATTCAACAATTATTTCTTCCCAGAGACGGCCGTGGCGGCGGTGGAAGTGCTGGAAGCCGCGGGATTCCATGTGACCATTCCCAGTCGACCGCTCTGCTGTGGGAGGCCGCTCTACGACTTCGGCATGCTGGACCTCGCCAAACATCTGTGGCGGCAAATCTTTCACACCCTGCATGATGATATAGAGGCAGGCACGCCGATCGTTGGATTAGAACCGAGCTGCGTAGCCGCCTTTCGCGACGAGTTGATTCAGATGTATCCCATGTATGAAGACGCCAAGCGGCTCAATATTCAGGTGCTGACCTTGGCCGAATTCCTTGATTCCAAAGCGACGCATGTCGAACTGCCGCAACTGCACCGGCACGCGATCGTGCATGGCCATTGCCATCAGAAGGCCGTCATGGGGTTCACGGCCGAGCAAAAGATCATGAAGCGGATCGGTCTTCATTTCGATGTGCTCGATTCCGGCTGCTGCGGCATGGCCGGCTCTTTCGGTTTTAAATCTGGCGATCATTACGATGTCTCGCTGAAGGTCGGAGGAATGACGCTGCGTCCCGCGGTTCAGAAAGCGCCGACAGACACGTTGATTATGGCGGATGGATTCAGTTGTCGTGAGCAGATCGGGCAGACCACCGACCGCCGCGCGCTCCATCTCGCCCAGGTCATGCAAATGGCGCTTAAAGAAGGCCCAAGAAGCGGTCCCTCGCGCGGCGGCACGGAATATCCCGAGCGAAACTATTTCATGCCGCGAGAGTTCCATCAGGGAGTCTCGATAAATGAAGTCGCTATCCTAGCTGGAGCCGGACTGGCGATCGCCGGCGGTCTCCTATGGATGTTGAAACGCAAACGCCGTTGACTCTTCTCGAAATGAAGAGAGAAACAAACCTAAGAGGATGTTCAAAACGGTTTTCCAACAACGCCGCAGGCGCAGTCCCAACCGGAGGCCTAGCCTCTGGGCTATGTTAAGGATGGCGACAAGACGAGAGCGCAGTTGAAGCCGTTTTCAACATTCTGAAAATTGCTATGTCGGTTAGGGTTTCCATCGGTCCGCCCATCCTCACCATCAACCAGGGCAGCACTGTGATGGTGACGGACTTGGGGGGCGAGATCGCACGTGAAAGCGAACAAGGCGCCTTCGCCGCCGATACACGATTCGTGAGCGGCTACGAGATCCGTTGCAATGGCCGTCCCTGGACCCGCCTCACCGCCAGCGCAACGACCTACCTATCGGCCAAGATTTATTTGATCAATCAATCCTTTATTACAGATGAGGACGAAGACGTGCCTAGCCACGCGCTTTCGTTAGTCATCAGTCGCGTGGCCCATGACGGCATTCACGAGGATCTCGACGTGACGAGTTATGCTCAGAAGCCGATTTGCTTCAATCTGGAAATCACGCTTCATTCGGACTTCGCCGATCTATTCGAAGTCAAAAGCAAAACGTTTGTTCGACGGGCGGGTATCACGACCGAGTGGAAGGCGGCGGATTGTGAGCTGCGGACGTCCTATACGCATCGAGACTTTTATCGCGAATGTCGATATCGCATTGATGCCTGTGATTCGCCCCCGCGTTACGCGAATGGCCAGCTTGTCTTCCGGATCGAGCTGCAGCCGGGCAAGACCTGGCATGCCTGCTGTGGATACACCTTTGTCAGTCGAGAGTGGACCCGCGCACCGGCTTCGGGATGTCCGCTCCATCTGAACACAACAAAAGCGGCTGAACTGCACCGGCGATGGATGATAGAAGCCACCTCGTGCGACACCAGCCATGAGAACCTGCATCGGTTTTATCAGCAATCGGTCGAGGATCTGGGCGCGCTGCGCTTGCATGATCACGATATGGCCGAAGATGTGTGGGTTCCGGCGGGCGGCGTCCCGTGGTTCATCACTCTGTTCGGGCGGGATAGTTTAATCGCCGGACATCAAAATATGATCGTCAATCCCGCTTTTTCGCGTGGATGTTTGAAAAAACTGGCCGACTGGCAGGCGAAGGAGTACGACGACTGGCGCGACGCCGAACCGGGGAAAATTCTCCATGAATTTCGCCACGGGGAACTCGCGCATTTTCATGATATTCCGCACACGCCGTACTACGGCACCGCCGATGCAACTCCGCTCTATCTGATCGTGTTACATGAAGCGTGGAAATGGACGGGCGATGCCTCGTTGTTGCGGTCCTATCGGGACGTCGCGCTCCGCGCCCTTGAATGGATTGACCGTTACGGCGATCTGGACGGCGATGGATTTCAAGAATATTGCAGCCGTTCACCACAAGGCATCAAGAACCAAAGCTGGAAGGATTCGGGGCACGCCGTGGTCTATCCCGACGGCAGGGAGGTCGAGCCGCCGATCGCGACCTGCGAATTACAAGGGTACGTGTTCGATGCCAAGCTACGGATGGCCGAGGCGTTCGATGCACTCAATGAGCCGCGTCAGGCCGCGGAACTGCGGCGCCAGGCCGCGGAATTACAGCAGCGCTTCGAAGAGCGGTTCTGGCGCGAGGAATTGGGCTTCTATGCATTCGCGCTCGATGCCGACAAGAAACCGGTGGATAGCGTCGTCTCGAATCCGGGGCACCTGCTCTGGAGCGGGATCGTTCGGCGGGATCGGGCGGAACGAGTCGTGCGTCGGCTACTCGCGCCCGACATGTGGACCGGCTGGGGAATCCGCACGCTCTCGTCGCAGCATCGCTCCTATAATCCGTTCTTGTATCAATTGGGCGCGGTCTGGCCGCACGACAACGGAATCATTGCGCTGGGATTCAAGCGGTACGGCTTCGCCGACGAAACGGGAATGGTTGCGCTGGCCCTGACGGATGCGGCGAATAACTTCGTGAGCTCCCGCATGCCGGAGTTGTTTGCCGGGACAGAGCGCCAGCCGCATACCTTCCCGGTGCAATATTGCGGCGCCAACATACCACAAGCGTGGGCGGCCGGGAGCATCTTCCATCTCGTTACAGCCTTGCTCGGCATTCGGGCGGACGCGCCCGATGGCTGCCTGTATCTCGATCCCACTTTGCCGGAGTGGCTACCCGACGTGCGCCTCCGCAAATTGACGGTTGGAACAGCCCGTCTCGATCTGCGGTGCTGGCGAGAAGGGGAGCAGACCCGGTGGGATGCTAAGGTGCTGGAAGGACGTGTCGAAGTTCGACACGCGCCCTGGCAGCCGTGGCATTTGGAAGAATCCGCAGACCGGCGCGAACGCGCGTATCAAGAGCACAGCGGCGAAGATCGAGATTGGTCATGCTGACGCGCATCGAAGACTATGCCCTGATCGGCGATCTGCACACCGCGGCGATCGTCTCGCGGGAGGGCTCAATCGATTGGCTATGCCTGCCACGCTTTGATTCTCCCGCCTGCTTTGCAAGCTTACTGGGAACCTCTCAGCACGGGCGGTGGTTGCTACGCCCGGCCGGACAAATCCGGAACACCGAACGGCGATACCGGGACCGTACGCTTGTGTTGGAGACCCAATACGAAACGGCCGAAGGGTCGGTCGTGGTGACCGACTGCATGCCGCTTCGTGAGCGGCATCCGAATGTCGTGCGATTAGTCGAAGGCAAAGCGGGCACCGTCCCGATGCACATGGAGATGATCGTCCGTTTTTACTACGGCTCGATCATGCCGTGGGTGAAAAAGGCGCCGGCTCACGAGGCGCACGGCCAGGCAGATCACTCGCTGATCGCCACGGCCGGGCCCAACGCCGTGTGCTTACGAACGGCGGTGGATTTGTGCCATGACCAAGAGAAGATCACCGCGAACTTTTGCGTGTCGCCAGAAGACGTCATTTCTTTTGTTCTGACGTCCTATGCGGCGCATGAGTCGCTGCCCGCCGCTTTGGATGCTATGAAAGCGATCGAAACGACGGAGCAATGGTGGCGGGATTGGTCGGCACGGTGCACGTATCGGGGACCGTGGAAGGATGCGGTGATCCGGTCGTTGATCACACTGAAAGCCCTGATTCATGCTCCCACGGGCGGCATGCTGGCTGCTGCGACGACGTCGCTCTCCGAAAGTCTGCGTGGATGCCTGAACTGGGATTATCGCTTCTGTTGGCTCCGGGACGCCTCCTTGTCGCTCAAGGCGCTGTTGGACAGCGGGTATGATCAGGAAGCGCAAGCCTGGCGGAAATGGATTATCCGAGCGACCGCGGGCGATCCCGCCGATCTGCAGGTTGTCTATGGCGTGACGGGAGAGCGTCAATTGCCGGAAACGACGTTGGAGTGGTTGCCCGGCTATGAAGGCACGGGCCCCGCGCATATCGGCAACGCGGCGGCCGAGCAATGCCAACTGGATATTTACGGAGAAACCATCAATGCCTTGTCGATGATTTTGTACAAGGGCATCGAGCCAGATCCGGCAGCCTGGTCTCTACAATGCGCCATGCTGGATTATCTCGAATCCAACTGGGAACGCCCGGATCACGGCATCTGGGAAACGCGCGGCGAGCGTAAACAGTATACGTATTCCAAGGTTATGGCATGGGTCGCGATGGACCGCGCGGTGAAAGAGACGGAATGCTTCGGGCTAGAAGGACCGGTGGAGCGCTGGCGTCGGCTCCGGGACAAGATTCACGAGACCGTCTGCAATGAGGGGTATGATTCCGAGCGCCGCGCCTTTGTGCAATCGTTTGGGTCGACGAAGTTAGATGCCAGCCTCTTAATGATCCCGATTGTCGGCTTTCTTCCTCCCGACGATCCTCGTGTGCGGAGTACAGTGGAGGCCATCGAACGGGAACTGATGGTGGACGATGGCTTGCTGCTCCGCTATGGGACGAAAGAGTCGCCGCGCGAAGGCATTTTCATTGCGTGCAGTTTTTGGTTGGCGGACAATTATGCACTGATGGGACGGCAAGCCGACGCGGAGCGCCTGTTTGAGCGCCTGCTTCGATTGTGCAACGACGTGGGGTTGCTGTCGGAAGAATATCATCCGCGCCGCCGCCGGCTTCTGGGGAATTTTCCCCAGACGCTGTCCCATCTCTCGCTGATCAATAGCGCTCATCTCATTGAGCGCACGCGTTCCGCCGGCTAAATCACCACGCGAAGAGAGATGAACACGAAAACCGCATGGCTGTTGCAGTGTGCCGCGATGCACTGACGTAAAGATCAATGGAAATCCGACGCCCGGGCAAGGTCCCTGCCCGGCTGATCGTCGCAGGGTCCTCTATTACACTTACGGTATGGTCAAGCACGAGCCCATGCAAAGCGGGACGATCACCGATTGGCGGCATGCCGTTCGTGTTGCCGGATTATCCGCGCCCATTCATCCCATCATGGTCCATTTCACCATCGCGCTCTTCATCATGTCCCTGATCTGCGATGGCGTGGGGTATCTTTTCAATGTGCCCTCGCTTGCGCAAACTGGTTGGTGGACCCTCGTGGGCTCCGTCCTCGCTACGCCGCTGACGATCGCCACGGGGGCCATCTCGCGTGCGCGCATGCCGATGGAAGAAGGTGAAGGGCGGTCCTTTTTGCGCGCACACATGGCGCTCGGATTGATCGTGTTGGGGCTCCTGATCGTGATGGCGCTCTGGCGAGCATGGCTGTGGCAAACCGAGAGCCCCTTAACCATTCCATATCTCGCCGCGCTGATCGGCGTGGCGGTTGTCATCACCGTGCAAGGCTATTTGGGCGGTGAACTCGTGTATCGGTATGGTGCGGAGGTGAAACGAGAATATCGGCAGCTTCCGGGCCATCGTCCTGCGACGGCTCCTCCGTCTTTATTTTCGCCGAGACGCGCGAAGGAGCTGTGAGAGGAAGGGCGACATGGGGAGATCTGTCTTTCTTGGCCTGAATCCGTTTCAATGGCTGGCTTTGATCGTGTCAGCGACGACGGTGCTGATTATGGTGGATGCGTTCGTCGGACACTATCGGCATAACTTTTCGTACCGTCTGCAATATGGCCCCCTGATCGTGGGACCCCTGCTTGCCGGCCCGATTCTGATGGCGGCGGCGTTCCCGCGCGTCACCTGGCTGAATGACACGGTGTATCTGGTGGGGTGGCTGGCCATTGTCACCGGGTTTATCGGCTTTGGTTATCACGTCTACTACGGCATGGTGAAAAAGCCGGGGGGAATCCAATGGTGGTTGCATTACCTCATGTATGGCGCCCCGATGCTGTTCCCCTTGGCCTTGAGCGCGATGGGGCTGCTCGCCTTGATTATTTCAGCCGGCCTCGCTGGTGAGCAGAGTATCTTCGGGGTTCAGATTCCAACGGCGCTCTTGATATTTGTGGTGCTGGTCCTGCTCGGCGGCATTCTTCAAGCCGGCATCCTTCATTACCGAGGCGCGTTCAATACTCCGGCCATGTACGCACCGCTCACCGTGCCGGTCATCACCGTGCTTGCCGGCCTCTGGATCGCCATTGCCCCGTCCGACGCGAGCAGGATTGTCTTCGGCGCGTTCCTGTGGCTCACGTTAATTGTCGGTTTCATCGGGTTCGGCATGCATCTGCGCGGCCTGGACCGCCAGATGGGTGGAATGTATGTGGCCTTGTTTAATCTCATGCAAGGTCCTCCGCAAGGCGCACCCGGATGGTTTGCCGCGTTGGCCGGTATCGGCCTCGTGACGATTTATCTCATGTAAGGATACGCAAAGGAGACAACATGAGCACGGCCCGACATCTTCATCGCGAGACCACACCCGGTGAAGAAGAGGTATTCCAGACTCGTTATCCGCATTTTAATGTATTGGACAAATGGGCGACTCCCGATTGGGATGATCAAACCCGTGAGACGATTCGCCGACGGCTCGAAGACGTGCCATCCATCCGCTTCTTATCGCCGATCGAAGTGAAGACATTAGAGGCGATCGTCGATCGGATCATTCCTCAACCTGATCGTCCGGCAGAGACCAAAATTCCCATTGTGCCGTGGATCGATGAGAAGTTATTCGAGGATAAGCGCGAAGGCTTTCGATTTGAAGTATTGCCTCCGCAACGAGAATCCTGGAGGTTGGCGATTGCGGGCATCGACGAAACGGCACAAGTATTGTTTAAGGCGCCGTTTCATGAGTTGGACGCTCCGTCGCAGGACATGATTCTCAAGCGGGTGCAGCAAGGCGATCCGCCCGGCGAGGTCTGGAAGCAACTGCCGAGTCATGTGTTCTTCAGCAAAATCCTGGCGGTCGAGGTCGTGAAAGTGTATTACGCACATCCTGCCGCCTGGAATGAGATCGGCTATCACGGTCCGTCCTCACCGCGCGGGTATAGTCGCATTTGGGACGGCGGCGTCGATCCCTGGGACGCCCACGCAGAAGGGCCGAATCATGACGCACCCTAATCAGGGTGACACCAATGGATGGACGTTAACCGCGCCCGGCATCAACGGCGAACGGGTGCCTATGCGCGACTGGTCACGCGAAGAAGTGGAGTTTTGTATTGTCGGGGCCGGGGCCGGCGGAAGCGTGCTCGGTGCCAAGCTAGCGGAGGCCGGATTTTCGGTAGCAATCCTCGATGCCGGCGAGCATTGGGACCCGACGAAAGACTTTATTTCCGATGAGCGCGCGGCTTCGAAATTATTCTGGACGGATGAACGCATCACCGGAGGTCAGCACCCGGTCGAATTAGGCTCGAACAATTCCGGTCGGGGCGTCGGGGGCAGCACGGTCCACTATTCCATGGTGGCACTGCGCGCGCACCCCGAGGATTTCCGGCGCCGCTCACTCGACGGCGCGGTGCCGGGTGCCGATCTCGTCGACTGGCCGTTGACGTTCGACGATCTGGAATCGTATTACGACGAGGTCGAAGAGGCGCTCCAGATTGCCGGTCCGACCTTTTACCCCTGGGGTCGCCGACGCCGCCGGTACCCGCAACGTGAACATCAACTGAATGCCTGTGCGAACGTCCTGGTTCGTGGTTGCATGCGGCTCGGCATTCCCGTGGCGCCCTGTCCGATTGCGACGCTCAGCGCGCCGCATGTCGATCGTCCGCCGTGCGTCTATCGCGGGCTGTGCAATTACGGTTGCTCCACCAATGCGAAAAGCTCCACGTTGGTGACCTACATCCCACGGGCGATCCGAGCCGGAGGAGAGGTGCGGCCGGAATCGATGGTGGCCCAGGTGACGCACGATGCGCATGGGCGGGTGGATGGAGTGCTCTATTTCAAGAAGGGACAGAAGGGACTGCATCGTCAGCGCGCCAAGTGTGTCGTGGTATCCGGCTATGCCATCGAGACGCCTCGTCTCTTGCTCAATTCAGCGAGTCCGCGGTTTCCGAACGGTCTCGCCAATTCTTCCGGGCTCGTCGGCAAATATTTCATGGTGCAGCCGAGCCATCAGGTCTATGCGAAGTTTCCCGAGCGGATCAACCAGTACAAAGCGCCGCCGCCCGGCGGCGCGATCAGCGAGCATTTTAACCGAACCATGCCGGATGTTGGATTCATCTGCGGCTACGTCATCGAAGTCATCGGCCCTCATGCCGTTGAATTTGCCGAACGCCTGATCGCCGGACGGGGCTTATGGGGCGCTGCCCTCAGGCGGGAAATGCTGGATTACAATTATTTTTCCGGATTAGGTATGGTTGGCGAATGCATGCCGCAACGAAGGAACGAGGTCAAGCTGCACGCCACCGAGCGCGATCAGCACGGATTGCCCGTCGCCCACGTGCTGTTCGGGTACCATCAAAACGATGACCGCCTCATTCAGCATGCCAGGGGAAAGATTGAGGACATCTTCAGGGCGGCAGGCGGGTCCGACGTCTGGGACGCGCCGAGAACGGCGCATCTGATGGGAACGTGCCGCATGGGGCACAATCCGAGCGAGTCCGTTGTGAACGCCGACTGCCGGGCGCACGATAT
Organism: Nitrospira sp. Nam74; assembly: GCF_965152615.1. Classification (NCBI taxonomy): domain Bacteria; kingdom Pseudomonadati; phylum Nitrospirota; class Nitrospiria; order Nitrospirales; family Nitrospiraceae; genus Nitrospira; species Nitrospira sp. Nam74. The sequence continues at coordinate 2,555,407 of NZ_OZ224220.1, forward strand.
TCCGAACCTGTTCATCTGCGATGGATCGGTCTTTCCAACGTCGACCGGTGTTAATCCGTCCATCACGATTCAGGCGATTGCCGCGCGAACGGCCGATCGCATTCGGGACATGGCCCGGCGTGGAGAGCTATAGCGACTCCATCGACGTATGACGACCGCGGCGGCATGTTCCGCCCCACGAGACTCTAGCGCTCATAGTGAGGGTGAGAGAGGAAATCGGACGCCATTAAGCGTTACAGCCGTTTACTTTGGGATTCGAGAGTGCTTCTTATCCCAATCCAGCCAGGATAGGAGATAAAAAATCAGCGCGAGCAGCCATAGGATCGGAACGCCGATGATGGTGAGGAGTGCCAGCTTCATGAAGCCTGCCTCCGCCGCTCTTCCTGTAGGCGGCGATAAAGAAACTCTTTCAGCTTCTCTTTCACATCGGCCCTAAGGTCGGCCACCGCGATACGATCATTGCCCAAAAATTCTTTTCGAACCGTTTTCGGAAAGAGACGAAACGAGCGGATCAAAATCTCTTCCGCAATATCATCATAGTAATAGCGCACAACGTCTCTCGCGCCGTCCTCGGCGTCCGGTTCAGTCTGTTCATGAAAAAAGAGCGTGCTCATTGTGGTTAGATCGAGGCCACCTTGTCGTAGTATTGATGATCTTCGCGATAGCCGCCATGGCCTAAGCCCACCTGTTCGAGCGAGGAGACCAGTTCGATGCGGCGCAAATACTTCACCATCTTGTACCCGACTTTCGTCTCGAGGCGCAGACGGCACGGCGCGCCGTGTTCGAGCGGCAAGGGATTCCCGTTCATCTCATAGGCCACAATGGTTTGCGGATCGTCCATTTCATGGAGCTTGAACGCTTCATAGTAATGGTCCGGAGCGTACTCTTCCTGGACGAAGGCGTGAAAGACGATCCATTGGGCCTCAGGACGCGGCCGACATGCATTCAAAATATCGGTGACGCGCACGCCGCCCCACCGCGCGAAGCCGGTCCACCCTTGGATGCAATTGTGCATAACGGTTTGTTCTTGTTTGGGCATACGTTTGAGGTCGTCGAGCGAGAGTTCGAGCGGCTGATCGACCAACCCAATGATCCGCAAGCGCCACTCGCGAAACCCATCTCGGGCGAGAAGGCGATAGTCGCCGTCTTCCGGAGGATAGCCGTTCACGTGATGCTCGGCCGAGATGTCTTGTGGCCGGTAGTGCTGATGCGATTTCAATGAACCGAACATGAACCGCATGAGCGGCTCCACGATCGCTGTTGCATGCTCTTGAAACTTTCGCTGATTCCATCGGGTGTACAGCGTGGCCGCAATGTGAAGTCCGATGACCGCCAAGAGTGCGCACGAAGCGATGATAAAGCCCATAACCGAAGGCAGCTCGGATTCACCGAACATGCTGAACATCGTTTGGGCATCGCGCGGAAAATGGACTACGACCACCATCGTCAGGTGCGTAAGCACGTAGGCGACGAGCAGCATCAGTCCAATGAAATGCAGGCTGCGCGCCCCTTGTCGGCCGCCGAACAGTTTCGCATACCACGGATAGCGTGCGATAAAGGCCGGCGACTGCGAGAGCCCGGTCGCGATCATCAGCGGTCCCAGCAGAAATACGACGCTGGCATACACCAGTTGCTGCAGGGGATCGTAAGGGTGGAACGAGGATTCCGGCGGAATCTGAAGGCTTGCAAACGTCTTCGCGCTTTCCCACGCTTCCGGAATGATGGACCAGCTTGTTGGAATCAGTCGCCGCCACTGTCCAGTCGCAAAGAGCAATCCTACGTAGCTCAGGCCATTCAAGATCCAGAGCGGCACGATCAGGAAGTGCCAGTTGCGCCCTGAGCCCAGATTGTGATGTCCGCCAGGGATTGCAAAGACCGGCGAGATGTCTTCGGCCTCATCCATCGACGTGAACAGCCGGTTCGTCGGCATTTTTTTCTTGCCGAATTTGATCCATTCGCTCCCCAGGCGGCAATGATTGTTCCAATAGAGCTTGGGGTGATCGGCAAGAATCTGCAATCCGCTCCGCATCAGAAAGAAGATGCAAACCAGATTGATGAAATGATTGATCCTCAACCAAATGGGAAAGCCGAGATCAGCCGCCTGGGGATCCATCCGGTCTCAGTCCTTGTACCGTCTTCTTCTCAGCTTCATAAATGTAAGTTGACCCGCCATCATCCATTCTTTTCTATAACTGCGTAGAGTTGCTGCCAATCAGTATGCGGTGATGTGCAGTGTAGGAAACGTCTCATCATACCGGTCGCCGAATGTCTGGTCATTGCGGCATGAGCAGAACCGCACGCCTGAGACAGCCCTCGAAGGAAAAGACTTGATGTCTGACAAACCGCGCCGACTTGAGGCCAAGCTAGCCATCAACCATTGAAGTAGCACAATGCCTTATAGCAAATCCACGGATCATTCCCACCGTGAGTATCAGAGCGTATCTAGACCACCAAGCATCGGCCACGTGGCTGATCGGCGAAGGATTTATAGGATGAGATTAGAAAAGGAGCATCGGCATAGAACGACGAATTGAAAATCACGACGTCGGCCAGAAAGAGCTGGGAACGCTACGCGTCGCCGATTGAAGTTCGCCGTCATGCGGCGGCTGCATACGAGTCAACTGAACCCCGATTGGCGCCCGGTCACCTTGGGAAGGTGATGGTACGAGCGGCTAACCGATTCGAACTAGTCTCATTGTTTCTAATTACGTCGTCTCTGCCCGCATTCGCTCGTTCGCTACTTGTTTGTTTTAGGTTGCGACTATGACAGCTCCCATTCCGAATACTCAGCGTCCATTCTTACCCGCATGCAATTGGCATCTTCCCGGAACGATGAGTACGTTTGAAAGGGACGCATATCTCAATTCTATAAGTGGGGCCGGCGGCGTCCGAAATCCGCCCGCGTACGCCTCATCGCGTTCATGGCGATGAGCAGCGCGGATACGCCCAGTAACGTGAAGGCGCCAAGGCTGCGCGGCACCCCCTGTGCAATGCGGTTCTGTTTAAAATAAGACTTCTCCGGATAGGGGGCACGATAACCATTCCCTCTGACAATGCCTCGACCTCGCTCAATTGCGTTTTGCATGGCAAGATGCAGCACCTCGGCCAGATGAAGGCCTCGCCGATCGGTCAATTGGCGGATTTGCTCGCGACAACTGAAACCGTCGGCAACGATCAGGGTCTCTTTCGAGGCCGTTCGGACAGCCGGCAGCAGGACAAGATTGCCGACCTTGAGGGATGTGTCAAAATGTTCTCGCTTGAACCCGAACGAGCCGGCCATGCCGCAACACCCGGAATCGAGGATCGTGAAATCGAGACCGAGCTTGCCGAGGAGGTCCTCTTCGGCGTCCAATTTCATGACGGCTTTCTGATGGCAGTGCCCATGAACGATTGCCGTGGCCTGGAATGAGGGAAGCAAGGCATTCGGCACCTTCGTCTGCAGAAACTCCGCCAACGTGAAGGTCTGGCGAGAGAGCCTTCGCGCGGTCTGGTCATGGGGAAAGAGGTTCATCAGTTCATCGCGAAAGACCGCCACGCAACTCGGTTCGAGTCCGACTATCAGCGTGCCCGCGTCGATGTCCGACCGCAGCGTCGTGAGCACGTGACGGAGCAGGCGCTTGGCTTGGTCCAGCATGCCGAAATCGTACAGCGGCCGGCCGCAGCAGAGCGTGGCCGTCGGGACGAGGACCTGACAGCCGAGCGCTTCGAGGACTTCGACAGCCGCCTTTGCCGTGCGGGGATAAAAATAATTGTTAAACGTGTCCGGCCACAGGATAACCCGTGGACCGGTTGCCGAAGAGGTCCCCGAGGGATGAGGCGAAAAGCTGCGACGCGCGAACCAGTCCTTGAAGGTCTGTGCGGCAAAAGCAGGCATTTGCCGGTGAGGCGAGATGCCGCCCAGCGCTTTTACGAGAGCGCGAATGCCCGGAGTTTGTGTGAGGAAATTGGCCATGTGAGGAGCCAGTGATGCCACTCGGGCCCACAGATGGATCAGACCCATCGAATAGGCGGCGACGGGACGAAGCCGCCCGGCGTAGTGATGAGACAGAAACTCCGCCTTGTACGTCGCCATGTCGACGCCGACCGGACAGTCGCCTTTACACCCCTTGCACGCCAGGCAGAGGTCCAGCGCCTCATTCACATACTCGTCGCGCCATCCATCTTTCAGCGGATCGCCCTCCAGCATTTCAAAGAGCAAGCGCGCCCGCCCTCTGGTCGAATGCATTTCTTCCCGTGTCACGCGGTAGCTGGGGCACATGGTGCCCTTGTGTTCTCGCCGGCACTCGCCGATCCCGATGCAACGCCGACTCGCGCGCGCGAAGCTGTACTCATCGTGAGGAAACTGAAAGGAGGTCCGGACATCGGGAGGATTGTAATCGGCGCCGAGGCGAAGGTTTTCATCGAGGCGGTAGGGCCGGACGACCTTCCCCGGATTCATTCGCCAATCGGGGTCCCAGATCGTCTTGAACTCTTCGAATGCGCGCACTAATTCTATGCCGAACATTTTCGGGAGAAACTCGGCTACCGATTGGCCGTCGCCATGTTCACCCGACAAGGAGCCGCCGTATCCCAACACCACATCAGCCGCTTCCTGATGAAACGCGCGAAACGCGCGAATGCCATCGTGCGTTGTGAGGTCATAGTCGATCCGCGTATGAATGCATCCTTGGCCGAAATGGCCGAACAGGGTGCACTGGTAGCCGTACTTGTCGAACAATCGACGAAGGTCGCGCAGGTAGGCGCCGACCTTCGCCGGCGGCACGGCGGAGTCTTCCCACCCGGTCCACGCAATCTTCTGCCCCGGAACATTGGCCGCTGCAAAGCCGAACTTTCTCACCGACCAGACGGTCTCCTGTTGCTCGGCATCGGAGAATCGCTTGGCCTTCGGCCATTCTCCTCGTGTGGTCAACGAGTCGATTAAGCGCGTGGCGCGACGGTCCGCCTCGTCTTGCGTCTCGCCGCCGAACTCCACCAGCAGCCATCCGTTCCCCTCAGGTAGAAGAGAAGGGCCTTTGACGGCGCCTTTCATTTTCGTCAGGTCTTCCACGAGGACGCGGTCCATCCCCTCGAGTCCGATTGGGTGGGCATCCAGGATTTCAAGAATATGGTCGCCGGCTCGGTAGACATCCGGATAACCGAGGACGACGAGCGACCGCGCGGTCGGACTCTCGACGAGGCGCACCGTCGCTTCGAGGATCATGGCACAGGTGCACTCGGAGCCTACCAGCGCTTTCGCCACATCGAACCCGTTTTCATCCAGCAGAGCGGGGAAGTTGTACCCCGAGATGCGGCGGGGAATCTTAGAAAATCGAGTTCGGATGTCGTACTCGTAGGTGTCCCTGAGCCTCCTGAGCCCGCGAAAGATTTCGCCTCGGCGGCCCGGCTCCGACATTATGCGGCTTAGCTGTTGGGAGTCGGTCTTGCCGACCCGCATGCGCACGCCGTCATAGGTCAAAATGTCCAATTCCTCGACGTTGTCGGATGTGGTGCCGCCCATTATGGAATGGGTCCCGCAGGAATTGTTTCCAATCATCCCGCCGAGCGTACAGTGATTGTGCGTCGCCGGGTCCGGCGCAAACGTCAGCCCGTGGGGCGCGGCGGCGGACTGTAAGTTATCAAGCACAAGACCGGGTTGAACACGCGCCTGCTTTCGTCGAGGATCGAACGCGACCACGCGATTCATATATTTTGAGAAGTCGAGGACGATTGCCACATTGCAACTCTGTCCGGCCATGCTCGTCCCGCCGCCTCTGGCGAGGATCGGAGCGCTATGGCGGCGTGCGACAGCGACCGCCGCAACAGCGTCATCGATGTGACGCGGAATGACGACGCCGATAGGGACCTGTCGGTAATTCGAGGCGTCGCTGGCATAGAGCGCTCGACTGCCGGCATCAAAGCGCACTTCGCCCTCGATCGATCTTTTGAGGTCCTTCTCCAGCCGTTCGGTGTCTATGGCATCCCCGGGCGCCGCGCCGCGAGGCTGAAGTGTCTGGCCGCGCGCAATCTTCGACGGCTCTTGTCGCCGCTCAATGTGTGTCAGTTGCATAGAGCAGATGGCCTTATCATTAGCCGCGAGCGTTACACCACTTCGCGGATCTTGTTTTCAATCACGGTCTTAATGATCTCCCATCGATCTTTTGTTCCCTTCGCCAACGACTCAGCAAAGGCCAGTGCTTGCTTGGTCGTGATTTTGCCGGGCATGGGGGGCTCGTTCTGATCTACCACCGCTTCGACGAGCGCCGGACCGGGATAGGCAAAGGCTTCTCGTAATATGGCTGGCACTTCTCGCGGATCCTCGACTGTATAGCCGCCCATGCCGCAATCCCGGGCGACTCCAGCAAAGTTAATCGGCTCAAGGTCCACGCCGAATTCGGGATGGCCTTCCATGGCCAGCTGCTCCCATTTGATTTGTCCCAAGGAGTTATTCTTGATGACAATCACCTTGACGGGCAGGCGGTATTTCACCAAGGTCACCAAGTCACCCATCAACATGGCCAAGCCACCGTCGCCGACGAAGCACACGACCTGACGGCCCGGGTAGGCCACGGCAGCGCCGATGCTGTACGGCAAGGCGTTGGCCATCGAACAGAGCGTTCCGGAAGCGGCGAACTGCATTCTGTCGCGTATCTTGATGTGACGAGCTGCCCACGTCGTCACCGTGCCGCTATCGCATGCAATGATCGCATCATCGGTCAGAAACTGGTTGAGCTGATGCGGGACGACCTGCGGCTTCATCGGCAGATCCGTCCGACTCGCCCGCTCGTCCATCAGGTCGTTCCACTGTTTCATTCGCGCTTGGATGCTCTCGAGAAATCCGCGCTTCTTTTTGCGCTCGATCATGGGCAGCAGAGCGCGCAACACATCCGTGCTTCGGCCGACCAACCCGACTTCCACAGGATAGCGCAGACCGATACGATTCGGATTGATGTCGATCTGCACCCCTCGCGCCTGGCTGGGAGCGGGATAAAATTGATAGTAGGGAAAGCTGCTGCCGACAATGATCAGTGTGTCGCACTCATCGATTGCGTCCGAGGACGGCGCCGTGCCGAGCAAGCCGTGGCTTCCGGTCGTATAAGGATGATCATCAGGAATAACCGCCTTGCCCAAGAGGGCTTTGATGATCGGCGCGCCGGCTTTTTCTGCCAGTTCAATAACCTCGTCGCGGGCGCCCAAGGCCCCTTGGCCCACGAGGATGGCCACTTTGGAGCCCGCGTTAATGATCTCTGCGGCCTTTCCAAGTCGGGGCGCAGGCGGCAGAGGAAAGACATCACTCGCAAGATGGCCGCTATGCTGTGCGACGTTCATGGCGGAGCGATGGCCGTCCTCCGTCCAGTCTTGCATGTCCTTTGGGATGGTGATGTGCGCGACCGTCCGCTGATTCATGGCCGCCTTGACCGCTTCATCCACGACATTGTACAGATGCGCCGGTCCCATCACTCGTTGATTGAAGGCGGCGACGTCCGTATACACCTTATCTAAATCAAGGTCCTGCTGAAATCGCGTACCGATCAAGTCATGGAACGTATGGCCCGTAATTGCCAATACGGGTTGGCCGTCATACTTGGCATCGTACAAGCCGTTCAACAAATGAAGCCCGCCCGGGCCGGATGTCGCCAGACATACGCCGAGACGTCCCGTAAACTTGGCATACCCGCAGGCGGCAAAGGCCGCTGCCTCTTCATGCCGGACCTGAATAAATTTGATTCGGTCTTGGTGCGTCCGGAGCCCTTCGAAGAGCCCGTTCACGCCATCACCCGGATAACCGAAAATCGTATCCACTTCCCACGCGATCAACCGTTCCATCAACATGTCGGCGACCGTCTTAGATTTGGCCATACGTCCCTCCGTGGGAAGGTTCGAGGGGGCGCGTTTCGGATTGACCTGAGCGAGCGCCAGAGCCTCCGAACCTAGAACTTAATCACTCCATTCAGCCTGGCACGGTAGCCAGCAAACTGCAGTCAGTGAGCCGGATGAGCGTTGTCGATGATTAGGCTCTCTTGAATCGGCAATGGTGTTACAGGACGGTCATTAAGGCATTACGACAGACTGATACGTGGAGATATCCATCGATCCTTGACGATGAAGCGAAGGCTATGTAGCCGTGCCGGCGAGGTGGATGTGGACGAAAAGCTTGCCACTTGGAGCGTTTGCCTAGAAGGCGTTCAGACGTCGGTATCCTCATCAGCGGCCGTTCCTCGCGTTTCGCGCCACCAAGGGTAATTTTAACGGGAGTCTTCAGTAGGAAGGGATGTCAGGCACTCGGTTCGTCTTACCATTCTTGAACACCTTGTCTTGACCACCTTGCCAGGAAGCTGTGAAGGATCATGTGTGCTCGAGCTCTTTGACGCCGGAATAGGAACATATGATGCTACTGACTAGACAGTATGTCTCTAAAGTTGTCTGTACAGCAGTACAAAGCGTGGGCAGGGCGTAGAAGTTCCGCCCCTTAGAGCCGTGGAACAATGGCCCATGGCTTGCTTCTCCATCTCTCGAATCTTTCACGAACGAGAGGTGTCGGATGAGAATCAAAGAGGTCGGAATTTCAGTTTCCCCGTTCGCAACGGTCACGGTTTGGGAATGCGAGCAATGCCATCGTCGGTGGTCCGATACCGGCCGAAAGGGGTGTCCGTATTGCAGAAGCTGGGATGAGAAGCACCCCTGGGATGACATGAGAGGGCCCGGGGAGGCGAACGAGTGTGAGCGTGCCACCACAGTGGTTCCCCATGACACTACCATGGACTCGTAGAGAGGTTCATCGCGAAAGGGAGGCCTACGGGTCCATGGTACGTAATGGGTACCACAACAATCTGGGAGTCAGGACGCAGAGCTGGAACGCCGACGTGACCTCCGATCTTCCCCCAATTTAGTGGACACCTCGAAAAGGGTGGATCATGCTAACCTTTGAGGTGTGCACGATGAGCAAAGTCAGACGATCATTTACGCGAGAGTTCAAGGTCGAGGCCGTCAAACTCGTGACGGAGAGCCGGAATCCAGTGGCCCAGGTGGCGCGAGACCTCGGCCTCCGGCCCAATGTGCTGCGCCGCTGGAAGCAGGAACTGGCCAGCGATCCGGCCGACTCCTTTCCGGGGAAGGGGCGTCGGAAGCCCCACGAGGAGGAGTTGGCGCGGCTCACGCGGGAGCTCACCCGTGTGACGCAGGAGCGGGATTTTTTAAAAAGTGTGGCGGCATACTTCGCGAAAGCCCCGCGATGAGATGCCGGGCCATTCGGGCGCATGCCGGCCGCTTTCCAGTGACGTTGATGTGTCAGGCCCTGGCCATCTCGTCTGCGGGCTACTATGCCTGGGCGTCTCGACGGGAGAGTCATCGCGGAGCGGAGAATCGGCAGCTGGTAACCGCGATCCGAGTGATTCATGCCGAGTCGCGGCAGACGTACGGGAGCCCCCGGGTCCATGCGACGCTCCGAGCGCACGGACACCGGGTTGGTGAACACCGGGTCGCGCGGCTCATGCGGGCGCACGCCATCCGCGCCAAGATGGTGAAGAAGTGGCGGGCCACGACGGATTCTGCTCATGCGCATCCCGTGGCCCCGAACACGCTCAATCGTCAGTTTGCCGTGGCCGCGCCTAATCGGGTCTGGGCGGGGGACATCACCTATGTCTGGACCGAGGAGGGCTGGCTGTATTTGGCCATTGTGCTGGATCTCTACTCGCGCCGGGCCATTGCCTGGGCGATGGGCAGCCGGCTCACGGAGGCGTTGGCCCATGAAGCGCTGACGATGGCGTTGGGGCACCGACAGCCCGCGGAAGGACTCCTGCATCATACCGACCGCGGGGCGCAGTACGCCGCCACCGCCTACCGCGCGCGGCTCACGACCCAGGGCATCACCGTCAGTATGAGCCGACGCGCCAACTGCTGGGACAATGCCGTCGTTGAAAGCTTCTTTCATACATTGAAAACGGAGCTCGTGCACCATCGACGGTATCGGACACGGGCGGAGGCCAAGCAGGACATCTTTGAGTGGCTGGAAGTTTTCTACAATCGGGCTCGCCGTCATTCGACCCTCGGTTATCGATCCCCCGCCGAGTTCGAAGCGATGGCGAGACGGTCTTAACTCGGTGTCCATGAATTCGGGGGAAGATCACTCCTGCGCAAGGCTCGCCTAGGGAACCGGGACGCTTAGAGTGAACTAATGGCTCTTATGGGGCTCGGCTATACGCCGAAAGCGAACGGAAACGAACACAAGTTCAGGGACCTGCGATGGTGCCATCACGAAATTTTGGTACAAGTTTAGGGAGCGGCGTTTCCAGAAATCTTTCAAGAGGTAGCCTCAATCACTGATCGTGTCGCTGACCCTTCCGCAGTACCATCGGGACCTTATCAGGGAACGGCTTATGAGACGACTCGTGGTTCAAGTTGTAATGATCATGGTCCTAATAGGCGCATCAGCCGCCGCGGCACAGGACAAAACGACGCAGACAGCCACCAAGGCAGAAGTAGCTGCCATGCTGAAGCAAGCGCAGGTGGGGCTCGAAGATGCGGTGCACCGTGCCCTCACCAAAAAACCCGGCCAGGCCGTTCAAGTCCAACTGCATCAGATTAAACAAAAAGTTGCCTGGCAAGTAACGATTTTGGCGGGTGGCCATCTCGAGGACATCTATGTCGATGTGCAGGATGGAAGCTTTCTCACAGCCGTGTCCCCCACACATGGCGAAGCCGATCAGCGATAGGCCGCTACACTGAGAAGTGGCACAGCGCATGAGACGACTAGGTACGGTGCTCCAAGAAACGATTACGACGGGGACGGTCACGAATCTCTGCTGCGCGGGGTGTGCGGCAGCACTCGGCGTCTTGCACCACCGAAAAGCGGCTCAGCCGATCAATGCCATCAGTCATGTGGTATGGGGCGATGAACAGCCGCCGACCACAGAGGTCACGTGGCATGATACGGCGGTCGGCTTGATCGTAAACCAAGCCGCCTGTAGCTTCTGGGCGCTACTGCACGTCGCTTTACTTCCTCCTCGGCAGCGCGACCCTGGTCGCACGGTGTTCCACGCGTGCGCGATCTCTGGGCTAGCCTATCTGGTGGACTATCATATGGTGCCGTCTCGTTTCACACCGGGATTCGAGAAAGTTCTTCCCCGCCGTGCCTTTGTGCCTATCTACATCGCCATCGCGTCCGGACTGGCAGCCGGTGCCCTACTATGTCGCCGTTTGGATAGAAATCGCCGCTGATCTGTCTCTTAGCTCACACAACCATTCAGTCGCTTACTGAATCAATCTCCGGCTCAAGACTCCAAGGGCATATTTAAGTTCAGCGAGCACCTTGATAGGTCTCTTTAACCGCTTCCACACCTGATCGGCGCGCTCACCGTCCATGCTGGACGCCCTCCTTCAGGAGAAGGATGGCTTCCTGGAGTCGACGGGGCGGGGAGAGTCTTCATGCCAGGAGGCTCCCCCGGGAAGGACCGCTGGACAAAAGCTTTTGGTTTTCCCAAAACTCAAACAGGCTTATAGCCTCTTTTCAAGGCAGCTGCGACGCGCCGGTTGTCTTAGTAGGCCAAGCCTACGCATGGAAGTCACCCGAAGGGTCCCTAGGTCTACTAATTTACGGGCGTTGACCTTTTGCCGTAGACCTGGGAGTCCTCAACCGCCGGGGTGTCCATTGACCCCGCCATAAAAAGTAAAAGAGCCGGCTACGGAGATCTTAAAAGCTCCGTTTGCCGGCTCCGCTTCAATACCCAGGGGTATTCTGTCTCTCGACGTCTACGCCGCTTTTTCCGAGCCAGAGGCAATATCGTGAGCCCCCGCCATCTCGAAGATTTTCTCTGCCTTGTCGGTTTCGGAATTGTTCTCGGAGTGCACAGAAATCAAAATGTTCCCCTTGCGCAATTTGCCTTCATACTGTTTCGCTTCATATTCGGGAATGCCGAGGCCAACTAAGGCGCCGGTGAGACCTCCTACGGTAGCTCCCACTGCGGCTCCCCCAAGGGCAGCCATGATTGGGCCGGCTGCGACAAAAGGCCCGACGCCGGGGATGGCCAATGAACCGATGCCGGCCAGCCACCCCAGGACGCCGCCGAGCACACCGCCTGTCCCGGCCCCAGTGGCAGCTCCTTCTGGGGCTTTGGTATGCTTCTCATGAGCGAAGTCTCGCGTGCCCTCGTTGTCCGGTAACAAGACTGAAATATTATTGTTGGCAAAACCCGACCGCTTAAGATTGTCGACAATCGACTCGGCTTGCTCATATGTCGTTGCGATACAAAAGGTTGCTTTAGCCATAACGACTCCTTCTTCTGGTGGGCCATGATTAGCGAGAGATTATTTCTAACTGGCTGTTCACACGTCCGTTCGCGACGGTGTTCGCTTTTTTTAGAATATTGACCCGCTCGTGATCCGTCTCGACAGGCCCGCGCAACGTCACCGTGCCGCTGACGGTGATAATTTTTATATTCTTAGCAGCGGTGGACAGGGTGTCATCCGCCATTAACGCCTTGCGAATCCGCTGCGTAATTTCAAGATCCGCCACATCCGAAGACTGGTCCATCGGTGTCAACGTCCGCGAATCGCGATCTCGTACGTTACGCCCGGTATTATCGGATTCGACGGTCTGAGCCGCTTCCGAAAGAGTCTGCTGGGGCGTTCCACCTTTCCCAGACGCGGCGCCCGCCGTTTGACCAAGACCAACAGAGGCGAAGACCAAGGGGAACACCAAGCTTAACAGACTGATTCTCGTGAGAGCAGACATGTAGTACCTCCATTCATGTAATTGTAGAACGACAAATATGCATAGCCATCAGTTAGCGTGTAGTTTGCTGTCGGACTACAAGAAAGGATGAGGGTTTTTTGGGGGGTACCAGTTGTTTCTCGGAAAACACTAGGAGACTTCAATTGCCCACCGGATGAAGCTCTTCATCGCGGTTCACAAAGCTCGTGGAACCGATTGCCAAAGAATGAGACGTAACCCACCACAACAAACACGCCGGCAATAAATGAAGCAGCGGACCGTTGGACTACGGCGGTGTGCTGAGGATTAGAGTCTGGCGTAGGCCTGGATGTGCTCACGTGGCCGACGTGCTTTCGGAAACGATCCCCCGGCAGTATCAAGATTTGCAGGCGCTGTAACACGCTCACTGTCTAGCGCAGCCGCGAAGTACGATAGGAGTTCCCCACGGGTTCCCCAGGGTAAAATTGTATTGGGCGAGCGGATATTGCCGTAGGTGTGGAGAATCAGCCAGATTAATCGCTTCTCAATGCTGAAACGGATGTTACCTGTTTCAGACTTCCTCGCCCGATATCACTCTCGACGTCAACAGCCCCCATCTTCAGCGTCTCGTCGGTCCGCATGGCTCGAACTGTACGATCTGCCCGTGACCCGTGGGGGGGGTGTCGTTGATCATGTCTTTCATTCGGACAAACGATCTGGCCGTCTTCCCTTCCATTAAACTCAAAATCGACCGTTTCGCGTGATCAAGCAAGTATCCACCATCGAGACGCGACATCATTGTTAGATACTGCAGGAATTGATTGCCTTAAAGTCTCCTCATAATCATTGGAGGCGCGGTGGCAAAGGGCTCAGAACTAATCGAGACGTGTCGTCGTTTGTACCTTCCAGGCAATTCAATGCCTAGCTCTGCAGCCTTGGTGATGGTCTTCGTTCTGTTCCTGGTAGTTGCTTCGCGTCATCCGGTTGCGCGGCCTCCGGAGGCTCTTGACGAATAATCAGTCGCTGATGTAGTGGATACTGGCCCTGGCCGCGGGAGGAAGCGGCTGGCATGACGACACTAGACAGAAGCGCGAAGCCGGCGATCTCATCGCTCTGCTCATTGTTTCTTGATCGCCATCATGTCGGGCCGCTTTTCGCCTTCGACGTGGCGAGTCTGCATCTGAACTGGATCCTCCGGCGCCGGCCCGATGGCCAGCTGATTGCCCCCTTCTTGCGGCCGGCGCGTCGGGGGAGGAAGTCCAGCGGCATGGTCCGCCCGCCATTGATCGACCGCCACGCGGTGCTCTTTAGAGACCACATTCGCTTGAATAATGTCTTCGGCCATCGAGCCGGCGGTCGTGAGTTCGTCGGCATAGACGTCGGTCTGATATTCATCCGTCGAGGCGGTGGCCAGTGAACTCCAGACCGATTGCCCGACGGCGCTCACGTCGATCTGCGTTACCGTCGATAAGCCCGGCCGAAGAGGATATTGCCGAATCTCCTCGGTCGGCAGGGCAATGCGCACCGGGACGCGCTCGACGATGTGAATGAAGTTTCCGGTCGCATTGTCCGGCGGCAGCAGGGCAAAGGCGCTGCCGGTTCCCGGCACCAAGCCTTCGACCGTGCCGTGATACGTGTGCTTGCGGCCGTGGAGATCCACCGTCACGGTGGCGGACTGCCCGGGGCGCACATCCCGCAGTTCAGTCTCCCGCAGGTTGGCCTCGACCCAGAGATGCTCGAGCGGCACAATCGTCATGAGCGCGGCGCCCGGCTTCACCCGATCCCCGACTTGCCCCTTGCGCTTGGCGACATAGCCGGAGACGGGTGCCTTGATCTGTTGCCGCTCGTATTCCAGATGCGCCTCAATGAATGCGTGCTTTGCCAACTCTACAGCCGGATGTTCCATGACACTCGTGCCGCCGACCTCAGCGGTCAAGGCATCGTATTCGGCCTGCGTTTCCCGCACCTCCGCTTCGACCGCTCGGAGCTGGTCGGTGGCATTCTGCAGGATCTGCTTGGAGACCGCGCCCCGTGGCGAGGCCTGCTGATAGCGGGCGATATCGTGCCGCACCAGATCCAACCGCGCCACACGGGCCGCGAGCTTTTCCTCGACCTGGCGTTGCCTGATGAACAGCGCCGTAATGCGCCGTACGGTTTCCCCGAGATGGCCCTTGGCGCGTCCCAGCGCCGCATACGCTTGATGCTCATCGAGGCGAACAAGCAGATCGCCCTTGTTCACAAACTGCGTTTCCTCCGCCAGCACCTGCGTGACGATGCCGGAGGCTTGGGCGACGATCGGCACGAGGTTGCCGGTGACATAGGCATTATCGGTGCGGACATAGAACCGGTCATAGGACCACCAATAGGCGCCGTACAGAAGGCTGGCCACGACGACCAGCAGGGCCACCATTCCGAGCCGGCGCGTTCGGTGCCGCGGGACCGTGTGCACGGGCAGGGGCGTCTCAGCCGTGCTCATTGGCGCGTCTCCTTCACCGCACTCGTCAGCACCGGCGGCGTCTCCGGCTTCTTCGTCGTCTGGGGCAGATCGGGGTTATGGTACCCGCCGCCCAACGCTTCCATGAGGTCGACCATCGCCACCAGTTTGTCGCTTTCGAGGGCGCGCAACGCATACTCTTGCTCCAACACCGGCTCCCTGTGCCGCAATACGGTCTGAATGCAGGAGTTGAAGAAGAGGCCGCGCATCTGGGTTGCTCCATCAGTTCTTCCGCCTGTCGCTCGCGTACCGCCTCGCCGGCTTCAACAGGGGAACCCGCGCGGACGGGGCGAACCACACCAGCGTCCCCATGAGGTCCAACAGGATAAATTGCCAGCCTCGGAGGCGCAGTGAGCACGTATCCGACGGTATTTCATATCGCGTCATTAAAGCCTGAACAGGACATGCCTGACTCAGAGAGAGGAGAGGAATAGTGTGGCGATTCTCCATGGAGCCGTGGTTAGAACAGCCTGATGGTGGTGGGTTGCGCGGTTGTGACTCGACCATGCGTAACATACATCGCCAACCCAGTGAACAGCATTCCACCGGCCAAGTTGCCCAATGTGACGGGGATCTGATTCCAGAACCACCAGCTTAACAGGCTGACATGCGCCCCCAGCAGCATGCCCATCGGGATGGCGAACATATTGACGACGGAATGCTCAAATCCTTGTGAAAAAAACAGTACGGTGGGTCCCCAGATCGCCAGCATCTTGCCAGAAAGCGAGGTTGAAGCATAGGCGAACACGACGGCCAGGCTGACCATCCAATTACACAACATCGCTTTCGTGAAGACGGTCAGCAGTCCTGCCATACCGTGTGCGGCATAGTAGGTCGTCTTGGCTTCGGCGTAGGCGATCAATTTGGTCCCTACGGCAGAGAGTTCTCCATCGCCTCCTGTCGTGAGCACGACGGCGAAAAGAACGGCGTACAACGTGCTCCCTAAAAGATTGCCCAGGAAGACCCAGCCCCAATTAATACAGACACGACTCGGCGCGGCGTTCTCTTTTCCCGCCACTGTGGCGCATGGCAGGAGCGCGAAACTGCTGGTAAGCAGTTCCATCCCGAGTAGGATCGCGAGACAGAGTCCGAAGGGGAAGAGCAGTGCCCCCACGATCCACAACTTTGTCTCCACCGCCGCGATGACCGCCATGCTGGTCGCCACGGCCAAGAAGGCACCCGCCAGCGCTCCACGAATGAGCAACTGGGGAATCGGAAGATCGAGCTTCATCTCCGCTGTGGAAACCATGCTCTTTACAATGTCTGGGGGCTTCACATAATCCATGATGCACTCCTTTCAGGACAGGATCGCAGTCGCCGCAGCTTAAATGGCCTACCGTCTTAGTTCGTAGACCAGTTTGAAGGGCAAGTTACTTGCCAGTCGACGACGTGCTTTGGGTAGGGAATGCATCGCGGTGATAACACGACCGTAAGGCAGGCGTGATTGAGCCTGCATGGTTTCAACCTTCACCACTCAATCGTCGGCCGTCGCGATTCATCGTTCAATATCACGCGCGTCGTGGCCGGCAGGCTATCCATCCTGTATTTCGTGGTCACGATGAAGTACTGGTGTGTACGATGAATCAATGGCTTTTCACGGTTTTTGATGAGGGACCACGGCATATCGTAATAGTGCACGGGCCCTCTGATGATCACCAGCGACAACTGCTTGGTATTTCACGTTGTTCTTGATCCTACTCCGTAGTTAAGTGTGGCACCCTAGTTGCTGTACTCGGTCAGCATTGAGATGTGGCCTTAAGCCCTGGTCCTTTTACCGGACTCGGACAGTGATGGACTTTCCTTGCTACGTAAGTCGATTGGCACTGATTGCAGAAATAGAGGAGACCGGATCAGGCGTACCGGAAGGCATACGTCTCTTCTCCATTCGAGCACGGGTTGGAGCAACAGGTGCGACGGAGCCAAGGATTGATACAGAGATTGAAGAATGTCCTCCAACATGCAGGCACATCCAAGCATCATCATCAACAACGCTAGGGGGGCGGCTTCAGGCTTCAGGACGCTCGTTCGCGAGCGCGGTTCATGCAGAGAAACCTCATATAACCATCGGAGGAAGGTAGAAATGAACGGACCGGTCTCCTTCATTTTGCCGTGTAGTGGCCGACCCCTCCGCCTCTTGTCTGTCTTATTGTTTCATGATCGTTATGAAGGAGGCGCAATGAGAGGTATCGGGGTCATGAAGTGTACCAGTATGGGGCCGGGGGGCAGGATATTCTCTTGATGTCGCAAACGGCATGGAGCCGATCTCATCTCTCCGGGGACAGTGTCCGGCGAGCGCCCCTATGCGCGACGCGGACGACATCAGCGTCTGGAATCCGCCGGCGCGGAGATACTCGATTCGGCCGGCGGGTAGAATCGTATTCCGGCCGACTATATCTGGAGCAAGCAGCGGCTGCCGTATTCTCAATCGGGTCAGTAGGGGTATCTGCCGGTGCTGGCTACTGGCGATGTTCAGGTCTTGCCCCTCTCCAAAGTTGCCGCAGAGATTCGCCGCACCAGGGCCTACCTAGTCAACACCACGTTGCGGGTCATAAGGTCACAGTGACTCATCTTCAACCTTCTTATAGTGAAAAAAAAGGAGACCCCATGAAGCCATATATTTTCGCACCGGTGCTTGTGTTGTCATTGTGCACATTCTCGTCTGCCTTTGCCGTCACAGAAGCTGACCTAACAAATCCGCCTGCGCAATTGCTTTTAGGTGACCGGGTTCTTTTAGGAACAGTTGAGGAGATCGCTGGAGGCGAGGCACGAATCAATACCGGGGAAGTGGAGCCACGCTATATCCCGATGAACGTGCGCAAGGCTAAGGAGCTTCCCGATCTAAAGAAGGGTGATCGTGTCGAGATCACTGTCAACGATCAAAATTTACTCGTCGACGTTCATGCGGTGGGTGAAGCCAGCCATCATCTCGTCGTCCAGGGGCAGCTGACTGAACCGCTTGAGACCGGACATCAGAAAGCGATGCTCCGTAACAGTCAGAGCGGGAAGGAAGAGTCATATTCCATTCGACCGGTCGCACGAAGCAAGGTTGCCTCCATTCCTGTTGGCGTCGATGCCGTGTTTCTCCTGGATGAGTTGGACATGATCGCTGATGTGACTTTTGGGAGCGCGGAAGCTATCCATCGTGCAGCAGAGCTCTGGAACAAGAAGTCTCTTCGGTAACGGCACTACAGGAAGTGTCATGACTCTCTTTTGTTCCTGCGTTTGTAGTTATTCGACAAGAAGAAACACCCGTACTTCACGATTCGGGTGGAGCAGGTGGCCTCGCCCTTGTATCCGCCGTGGGGCGCCGACCCCAACGGCTTGTACATTCCGCCGCGGCGGCACAAGCCACGCGGCTACGCGCGGCGGATGTTGGGGCGGGTCGTGGATACTGCCATCGAGAAGTGTTTGGTGCCGAGCCGCGAGCTGTTGGCGGTGCTGCAATTGTGGCGCGCCAGCCAGCAGATTCGTGTTCCGGTACGACGTCATTCCCGGGCCGAAAGTGTTTGAGACCCAGACCATGGGAAGCAATTTGACTTCAACAAGTCGGGCAAGGAAGTGGCGCGGCGCATCCAGGTCGAAGAGCCGATCTACATTCGGCCGGCCCAACGCGTGACCTAGCTGTAATCCCGAGGCCGCGCGTCGTGAGTCAGGCAGAAGGTCCCACTCGGGTGTCTCGCGCTTTCGAAATCGGAAGCCATGAGGAACCTTTAACCCAATCCGGGCATGCGGCGGGACACTCGCTGCTCATCAGCAGTGATGACGCTTCGCATGCACACCGAACGATGCTGCCGGCTCCATCGGGCATACGGGGCGCATCGCGTATGGCTTCAGCAATTTCTTTGAATGGTCAAGAAAGCCGCCCAAGAACGGCCGGCATGGCGACCTTCAGCCGGCATGGCGACCTTCAGGCGGTTCAACGCACATTGAAGATATCGAGCATGATGCCGAAGAAATGATTGCCGCAAGGAAGACAACAGACCGGGTGAGAGCGGAGGAAGCAAAAGACCAAGTCACCGCCCTTCTTAGTCGTGGTCTTGATAAACGATACTTTACCAACCCGGACGCCGCAGGCGGTATCTTGCTTAGTAGGCGCGATTGCGCTCGTTCCTTCTCGAGCCACACGGAATAGTCACCGTTACAATCGACGCATGGCCGTGACATATCACGATTCTGTTTGTGCGTAACCGTCCTCACCTCAATGACATCAGTGACTTGGCGTGAGGCTGCATCAGGCCGCGACTTTGCAAGGCCAGTACCGAGAGCGTTCAATGGTCCCGAGTCAAGACCGTTCTTGGAACAAAAGAAGCAAAGGGGGAACACGATGAGAATCACATTGAAGTATCGGTTATCAGCCTTCATCATCAGCTGCATGTTTGTCAGTCCAATGGTCGGCTGTACTGGAACCATGCAGACGACGTTGCCAACAGGTTTAAGCACCTATCCATGGAGCACCACTGAAAAAACTTCGGCGTGGGCTGAACAATTGCTTGGCCAAGTCGTGACGTTCAAATCGATGCATGACAATGGGGTGCTTCAGGGAAACTATACGCCTTATGTGGAGGTGCTTTCGAAAGCACGAGACGCGTATCGGTTAGGTGACAGACAGACGACCTATGATACAGTCAACCAATTCATGGTGATGTTAGAGGCGCGCGTGGGTGAGATTGATCCGCATAACGCGGACATGCTGTGGGATCAGTGCTACCGCTGGACGCCCAATGAATATCACGCCCGGGATCGGCATACCCGCGCGATGGGGCACGAAGAACTCAACAAGACCGAAGAGTTCCTCAGAAAGATGGAAGAAAAGGCCTCGCTGTCATTTTAACAGGCAGACCGGCGAGCGTGTTCCTCCTGTTCGCGCTCGTCGGTCCGTTTCGACGGAAGGCATGCGGGTCTACCTGTGGTGACTCGCCGCTTCTTTCCCACGTCCTGAGGGTTCCGAGTCCCCGGAACCGCTGCCTTTTCAGGGCGGAGAGTGAGGAAAATCTTATAAGCGGGGTGCCACTTTACCTTGCTCATGACATCACACAGAGATGAGCCTTCTGCTAGGCAATCGTATTCCATCTCAAGCCTGGGCTTCGATCCAAGTGATACGTTCTCAGACCATTGTCGCACTTTTGCTTGCGAATGGGATGCCACGATAACAGGGGACCGGCCCAGTCGAACTCTTCATGATTCCTCCGGACACTTCACGTTCATTAACCATTCGCAACCTCGTGAACCCGGTGAGTATCATTCTGACGATCGTTCCTTCGTTGTAGGCTCCGCTGTATTCACGGCGTCATAACGAGGTGTTCCTGTTGCAACGCGCACGTGATCCCCTTCGATGAGCGCGGCGCTAGGATTGTTGATGATGCGGTCACTCACGGAAAGCCCCTCTGCCACCTCGACAAATTGATCCATGAGTTTGCTCACGGTGATCGGCTTTAAGTGTATGCGGTCGTCCTCCGTCACCAAGGCCACTTGGGTGCCGTGCTCCTGGAACACCAACGCGGTGGAGGGGATCGTGAAGGCTTGTCGATCAACCGGTGCCGTCAGCTGGACCTGAGCGTAGGAGCCGGGCCAGAGCGCTCGGTCTTCGTTGTCGATCGTAAAGACGGTGACCGCAGTCCGTGTACTCACGTCGAATCCACGAGCGACGGTCAGGAATTTTGCGTCGAAATGGCGGTTGGGCAATTGCGGGACGGTCACGTCGGCCATCAGGCCCGGCTGAAGAAAGGGTCCGAACGTCTCCGGGACGTTGACAAAGAGGCGCAACGTATCCACGACGGCCACCGTAAAGAGGTTGGTGATCGCATTGGGGGTGCTGAGATTGCCTTGCTTACTGACCAAATCGCCGACGTTGATGTTGCGCTGGGTTACCACGCCATCAAACGGCGCGACGATCGTTTTGAACCGAATAAAGGCATCGATGTTCTTGATCTTCTGTTCCGCGGCTTTGACCACCGCCGCTTGGGCTTTCAACTCCTGTTCCTTCACCGTGATCGACTGCTCGGAGACGGCATGAGTAGGGCGTAGCGCGACCCAACGCTTGGCGGTCACCCCGGCGAGCTTATACCTGGCGCGCTGCGATTCCAGATCCGCCTTGGCTTGCGCATATTCCGCATCAAGATCCGGCGCGTTGACTTCGGCGAGGGTCTCGCCCTTCTTCACCTGATCGCCGTAGTCCTTGTACCACATCTTCACATAGCCGGTGACCCGTGCGTAGATCGGTGCCTCGTACCACCCGACGATATTGCCAGGAAGCGTAATGGTCTCAGTTGGCGGCACCGGCTTGGGAGAGACGACAGCCACGGTGGGAAAGCTTACTTTGAGCGTGTCGTTGTGTAGCGCGGCGTCGGGTCCAGCCTCATATATGCGATAGCCGAGATAAAGCACGGCCAGCAGGAGCGCTATGAGGGAAAGCTTGGACACGGAGGTCATGGTCAACCTCGATGGCCAAATATTCGGGCCGAAACTTTTGAGGAAGTCTCGGCTGAATCCCGGGGGGTCGTATTTGTACCGTGCCGCCCGAGTAAAGGCGCACAATTCACAATAGCACAACTGAAGAATAGCTTTTCATTGCTCTTTGTCCTACAGGACAAGAACGGGTCGAGTATCTAGGCCAATCGCGCTGACAACTCGTTACCCCGCATGCCTGTGGTTTAGTTGACCGGCATCGAATGAGGATTGGGGCGAGTTTTCCGATGAGGACTACGATCCGGATTTATTTAAGGAAGACGAGATTCTGCTCGTGATGGTCCCACCGTATGTGGTCTCGAGAATGCCTGCCTTCGTACCGGCACTTACCGGTTTTACGTCCGGCTCGGTCCCGTTTTTCTCCCGATGTCCCATGACACCCCTCCTGGCCCATTATGAGCCTTAACTAGGTGTCCGTGGAAGCGGGATAGAACCCGGATAGATCCCGTATGGGGAATGTGGTGCCGAGGGACAGAATCGAACTGTCGACACCAGCCTTTTCTCGACCCCAAGGTACGTGCCTTTACAAATCAACCTGTGGATCGGATCAAGTTCACTCGCAACCCTGACTAGGCGTCAAGACCGAGGTGTTTAGAAGCTGAGTTACTTATCTTAGTAGCCCTGATGACTCCCCTTTGTTCAGATGAACTGCGCTTATAGGCACGACGGCGTCTCCGGAGAAGCGCGGGTTTTACGTACCATACGTAGCCGAACAAAAAACTTGGAGTGAGCCCACACAACCATCTTGCCTAGGCTCTCGCTCTCCTCTTCCTACAATCGTGACTATTCACAGTTCTCGTGTAGTTGCGAGGACTCTCACGACTCTACTCCTCCACACGTCCCTTCACTTCTTACATTGTCAACTTGTTGAACTCTCTTGAATCATAAAAGATTTGAGGGTGCGTCATAGGAAGTGTTCATGTGAGGCGGAATGGCACTAGAAGTGTATATAGGTAATCATCAGTATAACAGGACTTCAGCAAGGTTGATGACCAGAGGTGATCGAGAAGATCGAGCTGGCTACCAGAAGAATCACACTGACTATTACTCGCATGTCGTCGTTCTAGGTATGAAGCCAGGCCAACTCTATGCCTATCGTGTTCGGGGCCGTTCCAAACCGAGAAGGCCTTCGGACGATCCAGAAAAGGTCCTTCGCGATCCGTATGGGGATGGAGTTGTCACACCAGCTTCTTATTGTCGTGCACGCGACTACTCGCCCCGGCGCAACTACAGCCACGGCGATGAAAAGCGCTGCTGGCTTACGCTAGGGGCTACGATTGGAGACAGGCGCTCATACGGCTCTTCTTATATACGGTCATCTATGAAATGCCTGTCAGCGGGCTTATCCCCCCATCCCAGTTCTAGTGTCGCGTCCGCCAAATGAGGCACGTGTGCGCCGCAGCAATTCGGCTTGGAGTCACAATACAGGAGGATCGAGTGGAAGGACGGACGCGCGTGGTAGCCTGCACGCTTTTGCTCTTATCGGCCATGGGTATGTTAGCAGGTTGCGCTGAATGGTCCGAGCCGTCCTCGAGTTCGACGGTGCTGATGCCGTCATCTGCAATTTCGCTGGGAACTGATCACTTTGATGATGAAAGTGGCCCAGTCACCAGGAGCGTACAGATAGATCCTGCAGCCAATTTGGTGTCCCCGGCCGCGGCAGGGCTGATTACCGATTCCATGCATGCTTCTACTCCATTATTTGTGGCTGCTGTAGAAGGCACACGTGCTGAGCCATCGCCGTATCAAGGAACACAGGAGGAACGTGCCGTCGATGACCTTTATGACCCGTTTCAAAAGCCGGGGGATCAACCGGCAGATATTGAAGAATACGATCCGTGGGAGTCGTTTAACGTCGCCATATTCAACTTCAATCGAAAAATAGACAAGTACGTGTTAAAGCCGGTGGCGACGGTCTATGACAAAGTGGTGCCGGATGTAGTTGAGCTCGGCATTCGCCGTTTCTTTCATAATGTCCGCTTCGTTCCTCGTCTTCTCAACAATTTGTTTCAGGGCAAGTTTAAGGGGGCGGGCTTGGAGATGGGGCGTTTTCTCGTCAACAGTACGTTAGGATTAGCAGGGAGCCTGGATTTTGCGAAAGAGGTCTTCGGCTGGGAAACGCCAGATGAAGACTTCGGACAAACGTTAGGCGCATATGGAGTCAAATCCGGTCCGTATCTTGTCCTGCCGATCCCGCCCTTTGTGACGACGATCCGTGATTTGGTCGGCTATATTGGCGATATTTTTCTAGACCCAATCAACTATTTAGTATTTCCTTCCATTGAAATTGATGGCGCGCCTTCGCTGATCAGTCATACGCAGCGCACAACCACTACACTGGCTCAATTTGGCACACGAGCAGAAGACACCATCAATGAGCGATCGATCAACTTGGAAACTTTCCAAGGCATCGAAGAATCGACGATTGATCTCTATGCCACCATCCGTAACGCGTATCTACAAAAGCGAGCACAATCGATCAGGGAGTAAACGTGATCAATAAGTGCTGGGTTCCTATTGTTAAGATATAAGGGGTGCGCAGGACAGGAAGTCTCTATGGCTCACCATTACTGCAATCTATTTCAATGGCACTATCCTAGTCCCTAGGATCCGTGCATGCGAGAATGGGCAGTGCTTTCCCCCCTCGCGTACGCTTCGCCATTTCTGCATCCTACCTCGGCAAGAATCACTCATCTTGACGAATGCCCGAGGCTGTTTAGCTACCAGGCAACTGGCTCTGCTCAGCCGCGCCATTCATCTCCGTACGGCCGACCAGCGACATGCCCCCCAGAGTTCCGTCCTGTACCCGTTCGTCGACGGCACGACATTGAAGATCGTACATGAGACACGCATGCTTGTGCCGCATCAGTCGACGCACCATGTTCCTACCCATTCGTCCGAGACCAATCATTCCGAGCTGCATGGAGGCCTCCTTTCCTTTCGTATCGTAAAACAGCACTGGCGATGCAAAGGTTTAGCGTGCCACCTCATTGCAAGGATGACGGACAATAGTGCTCCGGCCGACATACGCTGGAGGAACGCGCACGAAAGAGAAGTTTATGGGGCGCTAAGAGCAACGATGGGTGTGAGGACACGTACGACTCGTAATTTTCACGACGCGCTCCTTTCATGCAAGGCCTTGAAGCTACTACTTGGCCAAGCAATTGTTCGGCCCAAGCGGATGTTCAATGTGTCGGTGCTTAAGCGGAGCTCGCAATGTCGCCTGTATTGTATTCGAGCAGCCCATCAACGGGTCGAAAAACAGGTACCTTTCATTGCCAGTACTGGTAAACGATCCCTTAATGTGATCTCGTCGTATTCTATTCAAGAACGGCGATTTACTAGCCACGTCGTTGTGATTCACCGGTGACTAGCATGGCGTCAACGCTCATCGTTAATCGTTATATGTAGCGGTTATACGTCTGACGTAACGGTTCCCATGACCTTGGCTTCGATAAGACCACGCTAGTAGTCGCGCACGAATGCAATGAACCCATGAACACGCTGATACGCTTGCTGATTACCAGCTGAGGCCTCAAGACTATCTCCGCACAGCGAAAGCAAGACGACGTGAATGCCCACGTTCACTTTAGCGGCTTGATCTCAATCCGCCTGACGGTGCCACAAAACTATACCGAGGCTGAGAAGCAGGCGCCGGTCTTCACAATCGTCAGCGGCCATTTCCCGCGTTCATACCCTGGTCCTTGTGCCGCGCTCGATTGAACCACTGTGAGCCTGTACTTAATGTTTTGGTACTCAACGAATGTCCCAATAGATCCGGCCGAAAGATGACCGAGCGTCGAGGGGCTTATGATCTAGGCAGTCTGTTTAAGTCAGGCATGTAAGAAAATGTGCGATTGCGCCCACTCGGCACACATGAATTCCGCCCTTTTGCCATATTCTCGTGAACGTTATGCGTGCAGCAGGGGGTGATAATACCTTGTGAAAGTTCACCGGCTACCGCAATAGGCTGAGCATTCCCACACCTATTGATTGTGATCGAATACTCCAAGTTATTGGCATAGCGGTTGCTTCGGTCCGTAACGGTTCAAAGATAATCTCTGCCAATCTCGGTGCATCCTAGTTCTTTCAATGCCCTGTGAAGCAGATTCTTTGTTAGCCACCGGATATTGAAATGGCAAAGTCAAGATCAACGCGGCTCTCTTGCTGCAGGCTAGCAAAGCAGAAACATTCGCTCGGCTTTGTTGGTACTGCATAGCTCAGTGCAAAGTGATGTTTGGCAGGGATGTGGTTCTTATTCACGATGAAGGAGTAAAAGTTTGTCCATGAGCGTGCCTTCTCCTAATTGATTATTTCGGAGCGTGTTCATTCCTCAATGTTCAGGGGTAGGCGACAAGGGTCTTTCATGTCAGTGTAACGCACTTAATCTTGGAGAGCCTGATGAGCCGTGCGGAGCTTAATTACGAGATCTTACTAGAACTGACTAATGTGCTCACATCGCAGCGCGATACGGAGAGCTTGTGGCAGGCCATTACGCGGCAGATCAGCCGAGTTGTTCCATGGGATCGTGCCGGGATTGTGTTGTATGACCGTCATGTAGATGCATTTCGTTTCTATGCGGTGGTGACCAGTTCCGCGACGCCTGTCTTGAACCGCGACACGCTGATTCCGAAAAAAGAGAGTGCCGTGGGATGGGTCTATGAACATCGACAGATCCATGTCCGTCCGAATCTTCATTCGGAGCAGGTCTTCTTTGAAGACACGTACTATCTGCAAGAAGGATTGGGGCGAATGATTAATCTCCCGCTCATCGTGCATGACACCTGCCTGGGTACCTTGAACATCGGCAGCGTGCAAACCGGTGAGCCGGATCCGGAGGACTTAAAGTTTCTGCAGTTGGTGGCGACCCAAATCTCATTCGCCATCGACCACGTGCGCGCCTACGAGGAGATCAAACGGTTGAGTGACCAGCTTAGGCATGAAAATGAATATCTTGCCGAGGAGGTGAGGCTGAGCCGGAATCTCGGGACGATGGTCGGAGAGTCTCCGCCCTTTCAACAGGTCCTCTCTCTGGTGAAGGCCGTTGCCCCCACCAATACGACCGTGCTGCTCTTGGGAGAGACAGGAACCGGGAAAGAGCTCCTGGCCCGAGCCATTCATGATTTGAGTCCTCGACACGCGAAACCGTTTATACGGGTCAACTGCGCTGGCCTTCCAGCCGGATTGGTCGAGAGCGAGCTGTTCGGACATGAGCGTGGAGCCTTTACGGGCGCCGATCAACGACGTGTCGGCCGGTTCGAGTTGGCGAACAAAGGCACGCTCTTCCTCGATGAGATCGGGGAGATGCCGCTGGAAGCGCAAGCGAAGTTGTTGCGGGTGTTGCAAGACGGACTGGTCGACCGCGTTGGCGGCACACAACCCGTGCCGGTGGACGTGCGCATTGTGGCTGCGACGAACGCTAATTTGAGCCATGCGATCGCCAAGGGGGGGTTCCGAGCGGACCTCTTTTATCGTTTGCATGTCTTTCCAGTGTCGATTCCGCCTCTTCGCGAACGGCGCCAAGATATTGCCTTGCTGGCCCAGCATTTTCTCAGGCAGGCGGCGGCCAAGCTGAAACGGCCGAATGTGACGCTTCACCCTCGTTCACTCGAGCGGTTGGCTCAGTACAATTGGCCGGGCAATATACGAGAACTCCAGAGCGTCATCGAGCGAGCCGTGATCCTTACGCAATCCATGATCATCGACATCGATGAACGCTTCCTGCCTCCTGTCAATTCTTTAAGCGCGCCGTCCCTTGAGGCATCGATGCTCCACAGCACCCGAGGAACAACAATAGTGGAGTTTGAGCGACATCATATTCTCTCGGTCCTTGAAAAGACGGCGTGGCGTATTTATGGTGCCCGAGGAGCGGCCCAGCAATTGGGACTCAATCCGGAAACGCTTCGAAGCCGCCTGCGTAAGCTCGGCATCACACGGCCGGCGTGCCCTTGAGCATTGATTGTAGAATGCCCTCACCTTTACGATAGATGCACTTCACTCTCAACAAATGTCTGCCGTGCCAAGCCGACCAGGTTTAGCAAGAGGAGCAGGTGGGTGGAGTGAAGATGCACCTTCGTATACCCGTCCAGGAGTGCATCGACGCGCGGAGCGTTTTATGAGGAGGGCTATCGATGGCCACATGAGCATCTTTTCCGTTTGCTGGCTGCCTTTGCCGTCGTTATCAGCGCACTCACCGCCGACTCTGTTTTCTTAACACCGGTCCAAAACATTGTCCATTTTCCAAGCCGGGTTAGTTTGATACTGTTCATCGTCATGGGTGGCGTAATTGCCGCTACGTGTGAAGCCATGAATCATGCACGCCAGGCTCGATATGGTTTGACATTGCCAATCGCTTATTGTCGTCACGGTGATCGGTATCACGGCGATGTTTTCCCTGGTCCAAAAACGAGCAGAGGAAGATGTTAAGGTCCTTCAAGAGTTATTGCCGATCTTGCTCGTACTGCAAGAAAATTCGGGACGGCAGCGGGTACTGGCAGCAAGTCGAACGATACATCGCGGCACGGTCGAAGGCTGACTTCAGCCATGGGATGTCTCCCGACTGAGGATCCAACATTTCCCCGGTCTCTATTCTGAAGTGTCCACGAAGTCATCGGCAAGCCACCCGAAGGGACCCTTCAGTCAGCCGGAAGGCTGAACATGGACCAATCCGCCCATGACGCGCTCTACGATACAAACGAAGTGGGAAATGTCCACGTCTGTGCCTCGTATTCTGCTCGTCGATGACGATCCCGTGCTGTTGCAGGGACTGCGCGACATGCTGACGTACCGTTTACGGCCCGTGGTCGTGGTCGTTCATGCCTCATCGGACGACGTGCTTCCTAAGGTACGAGAGGGCACGGTAGCACGCCGAGAATCACTAAGCAAAGCCACGACTCCGGGTGCGCTACACCCATAACCTCCTTAGCCACCATGTCCGTAATTATTGCGCAAGCATTTCAGCGAATTGGCGCCATATCATTCTCTTTTCTGCCGCGAGGACGAAGCACCTGCTCATCATCAATGAGAAGTTATTGTGTCAACGATCACGGTGCCAATGATGATTGCGTCGAACTGTTCCCATGCCGCATTCGATCTCTCTAAGGTCCCACTGGCCGCGTTTTCCCCAGGCGATCTCGATCGTCAGGCTGAAGCTCTGGTGAGAACATGGTCACTCACCTAAGGGCGGCGCATTCGGAAAGTGCGCCAATCGAGTGGCCCACCGGGGAAGAACATGAGGGATCTCCTCCATGTGGCGGTCGGCGGCGGCTGCTGCCTCCTTCCGGCTGTTGCCGTTTTGACGGGCGCTCACGTAGGGCGCCTACCAGTCCCACCCGTCGTGCTTGGCGTGAATGAACGCCGGCTCCTTTGCGCACATCCATCGCTGTAGCACCGAATACGATGTTCCATATATTAGGTATGATTGTAAAATGTAGGGAACGGGCCTAAATTCACATGCCGCGATTGCTTACGGCGACACCCAAGGAAAGGTCGGTAATTGTATATGGATCAGGAGCTGGTACATCTTCACGAAGCGGTGTTCAACGCTTCCTTGGAATCCAACGAGCGGTATCATCGTTTAGTGGCCGCCATGCGAGATGTGGTCTTCACGATTTCGCCCGACGGAAGATTTACGTCGCTCAATCCTGCCTTCGAAACCGTAACGGGATGGACATGTGCGGAATGGTTAGGCAAAGAATTTCCGCTGCCGACCGTTGGAGATTCGGTGACAAAATGTAAGCAGTCGGCTGATTGCTGGAAAGGAAGACGTAAGACATATTGACGCCGGCACAGAAAAACCGGGTTTACATTCGCACCCAAGCACCGCGTCATGACTTCTGAGATGAGTCATCCGTAAAGGAGTACACCATGAATTGTAAGAGTCTGATGACCCCTAATCCAAAGGTTTGCACACCGAGAATGACGTCGGAGGAAGCGGCAAGAATCATGGGACAAGAAAATGTAGGCGTGCTTCCGGTTATCGATCACGCGAGCAAGAAGCTGGTCGGAATTGCGACCGATAGAGATCTCTGTTTGGAAGTGGTCGCCAAAGGCCGCAGTCCGGCAGAAGTACATGTCTCAGATTGTATGAGTACGCATCTCCTTACCTGTGGTCCACAGGACGACATCCAATACTGTGAGCAGCTCATGCAGCAGCATCAGGTCCGACGCATCGTCGTGATAGATGAACATGGTTGCTGTACGGGGATTATTTCCCAGGGAGATCTGGCCTTGTATATCCAGAAGGCACAGGAGATCCATGATACCCTCCGGGAAGTATCCAAGCCTGGGCACGCCAAGCGAGCTGCCTGAGCTTGGCACGAAGGCAGGCTGAACTCACGCCATCGGAGCACACCATCTCAAAGGATAGACTTCTCCGCGAACACTGGATCTAGGTTTCTGTGGAATAGCTCTTCTGCGTAGAAGATGAGCATGTGGTCGATAGTTCATGGCGGAACTTTCTCGATGTCGAACGGAGGAAACGTATGTCCCGAAAGAAAGAAGGACCCTCCACCATACTTGAAGAACGCGCGATGACGCGACGAGGCTTTACCATGAGCACATTGGCCGTAGGATTTGCCCTGGCCGTGCGCCCAATTTCAGCGGAGATGATCTCCACAAGTTCAGAAGGATTACGACTTGGTGAAGTCCAGATTCCAACAAGCGATGGACGCATACCCGCGTATCATGCCAGCCCAGCACAAGGCCATGCCTTTCCTGTCGTGCTTGTCGTCCAGGAAATCTTCGGTGTCCATGAACACATCAAAGATATCTGTCGGCGACTTGCCAGGCTGGGATATCTCGCGATTGCGCCAGAGTTGTACGCACGACAGGGGAATGTCTCGGCAATGACGGAGATCGATGAGATCCGCCAAGTAGTTGCCAAGGTAGCGGATGCACAGGTCTTATCCGATCTAGATGCCACCGTCGCATGGGCCGAAGCGTCGGGCGAGGGAAATGCCGGGAAGCTCGCGATTACGGGCTTCTGTTGGGGAGGTCGGATGGTTTGGCTCTATGCAGCGCATAATCAAAGACTAAAGGCCGGCGTAGCCTGGTACGGCCGGCTTGCGGGCAAACCGACAGCCCTGCAACCAAAGCATCCGTTGGATGTAGCCGGGTCTCTCCATGTTCCAGTATTGGGCCTCTATGGCGGCAAAGATCAAGGCATCCCGATGGATACGGTGCAACTGATGGAACAAGCGCTCGAGAGCGGGGACAGTGCTTCTCACATCGTCGTGTATCCAGACGCCCCGCATGGATTCTATGCCGACTACCGTCCTAGCTATCGACGAGAGCCGGCGCAGGATGGCTGGAACCAGTTACAGAACTGGTTCAGGATCCACGGCATCAACTAGTCGCTCTATCACTGGGTAATGTTGAAGGGCACCTACTTGAACGATAGGCTTCAGAATCCTTTGTGTTCGTCGGACAACCTAATAATCGGATTGGTTACTTGGTCACTGCCTCAGCAGTCTCTGGAGCCGGGATGGGAACCTGTCCTTCGGTGATACCGATTACGGCAAAATGTGCCCCATATTATCAGGGCCCCTCGGCCACTCTTTCGTTCAAGGAACGGTAATGGCTATTTCGGCCCTACATTCCGCGTCCTGCCACTTCCACAAGGGCATCGTGCAGCGCTGTGAGGATGTGTCGTGCAAGTAATCGCGTGATGTCGGGATGGTCACGCAGAAGATTAGGTCACGGCGTGCGGCAAGGACTTCGATATGACCGCGAACCGCCTTGTCGGCGCTAGACTGAGTCACCTTTTCCAGGCAAGGGCAGCTTGGAAGCCGCGATCACGATGTGATGGTTGGCGGCAGAGGCACCTCACTGTAGAGAGCGCGGCCAACGCAAGGGCATGTATATGAATGCCCGCCCGTCAGGACGGAACCCTCACTGATCACGGCATCCTTTAAATGACTGCGAAGTCCGATACGACCGCGCACGGGTATGCACTACAAGCGGTTGAACTAGAGGTTCCAGAGCCGGACAATGTACCACCGCCGAGCGGGCAGCGGTTCCGCGCCTGTGATCTCGTGTGGCATAGATAAACCGGGACAAGCCAGACACATGGGGGTTTCTTGTCTTGCTTAACTCACAAAATTCACCCCTCACAGGAACGGCTCACTATGACCACCTATGGCTGCAGCGATTTACCTCTGATGGGAAGCCGTATGACGCCCCCTTGATCTCAAGACCATTTTGCCACCGGACATGAAAGAGCGAAATTGGGAAGGACTTGCCTGGTTTGAAAATGGCGAGAAACTGGTTCTAATTCACGACGTTCCTCCAGCCGGGGTCTCTGCTGCCTTTGTGCTGACAATACCTGGCGATTGGTAATCCGGCATCACCGCTTCTTATGCCTGGACGGCATAAACGGATCACAGTTGAACTGCCAGGGTAGCCGTTGACAAGCCATTAATGAACGGCGACAATTGCCTCCCGCTTAAGAAAGGAGAGCCCAGCCATGAGCTTTAACGCGACCATGAAGGCCCAACCGTTTATTGTGGCTCCCAAAGACTACGATCCCGAGTTGAATGTGCTCGGCACCAAGGTGACTGTGCTCGCGTCAAGCGCAGCGACGCAATCCTATGAGATTACGCTGCAGAAGGGCGACGAAGGAACCGGTCCGCCGCTGCATAGCCACGCCTGGGACGAATCCTTCTACGTCCTCAAGGGCCAGGTCGAGTTCAGTTGTGGAGGTAAGACCGAATTGTGCATGCCCGGTACGCTCGTGCACGTGCCCGGTGGCACGATACACGGTTTTCGCTACGGCGCGGGCGGCGGCGAGATGCTCGAACTCACCGGCCAAGGCGGCTCTGCTACACAGATGTTCACCGCCATCGACAAGGAAATCGCCCCAGGCCCTCCCGACATTCCCAAGGTGCTGGAGGTGCTCAAGCAAAATGGGGTGACCGTCGCGGCTTGAGCGACAACGTCGACGCGATCCTAAATGGCGGGTCATCCGACTCTAGTGGCGATTCCTATGATTGCTGTCATGGTGCGGTTCCAGTACGAAAATGAATTCAACCGAGGCGCGTCTACAGCAAATCGCCGAAGGTGCTCGCACCAAGTATAGTAGCGACTTGGCCTGGCGTAGGCGTAAAGGTATAGTTGTGTAGGTTACTGGATTACTTATACCTAGCTAATCGCTTGTTGGCCCACCCGGAGCGCCGACATGACAGGTTCCCTTCACGATGACGAGGCGCCCATCTCGCTGCCCCCTGGATATGCGCTAGCACCTGCTAGTCGTGGAGGACGATGCCGCCTTATCGCACGCGCTAGTTCAGACGCTGAGGACGCATCATCCCGCCGTCCACGTGACCACCGCTTCTTCTGTGGAACAAACCTTAGGGACGCTTCAAGCGTACGCCATAACTCTCATCGTCACGGACATTCACTTGGCGGGTGTTCAAGACATCCGTTCATTCGACGCCTCCGGGAGCGGGGTTGGCACGGAGCCGTCATCGTGATGAGCGGCGATGGGATCGAGGCCGTCGCGGCGGTGCGTGAGCTGTTACAGATTTCCGCCGTCTTGGCCAAACCCTTTGAAAGGACCGCCCTGGTGGCGGCAGTTGGTGCCGCGCTCAACAACATCCCCTCTCAATATCGCGCAGAAAGGACCGGCTATGCATTTGGCTGAGAGCTCTACGTGCGCGCCGACGGGTGATTCCTACGCCGGTCACGTAAGGGAGACGGTGGATCTGCGCATCTACCGAAACAAACCAGGTGTTTGGGCTGCGGCGAGGTGTTTGACTCGTTTGATCCTCGCTACAACCGCCGGTGTGAATCGTGTACAAAAAGCGTGCACGGACACGATGATCCCTACAACTATTAGGCTAGATCGGCCGTCCTCGCCGTTCATGATGGGGACATGTCGTTTGCTTGTGAAAGGAGGGTGATCGATGCGTACGAACGACCCGGATCGTTGTCCCGCTGGTCGAGACTTACACGGCGACCGTCCCCTGAGAGTCGTGCAATGCCAAGGCGGCCTGCATCATCCAGGCGCCCACTATTTTCACGAGGATCACTACACCGTTTGGTGGCTGACGAAGGGGGCGACGCATGACCGCCGCGCTCGACCTCATACTCGGCGTCGGGTGCCTCGGGACAGCGACCGCGCCCTCAGCACACCCATGCGTTAGTGGCCTCCCACATGCGAACGCTCCGGCGCGACCAATCTCTGTGAGGAAAGCGAGACGAGTTCCCATCTGGCATGGATGAACGATGACCAATACTCGCATCGCAACCGTTAGGCTGCCCAAGCATGCGTGGTGTTAAGTCCACGGGGGGCCGCGGCAGCCAGCCATGTGAGAGGTGCCACTGGCAAGAGACATCGACATGGCAACCGCCCTCCTTTCCGTAATCGCTGTAAACGTCAGCAGCCCCGGTATGCCAAAGGGCTGTGTCCGTCATGCTACCCGCTGAAATTGATCGCGGATGTGACCACGTCATGTCCGGGGTGGTCTCCTTGTATTGTGATGACGGCTGTCGTGATGGCGCGGCACCGCGCCGCGGTATCCGGCGCGGCTCGGCGGCTGCAATCCTGCGGCTCACTGGGGAGTACGGTTGTCGTCCGGTCCACTGAGTTCCATCGCTCATTCACAGCGGCCTTCTCCAGGGCATCATCAACTCCGCTTCCTCGAATAAAGGGGCTAGGCCTAGTAGGCCTGTCCGGATTGCCTTCTCCACCTTCAAAAAAGGAATCCGGGTCCGCTCAACAAGGAATGACAAGCACGATAACGCTACTAGCCCAGTGTACGTAGCATTCCTGGCGATAGACAAGTAGGGCCCATTGACTTAGTATGCGCTTCCCGCTCTTACATGAGGACCTCTGAACGTCTAGGCCTAGGTACCAGCACAGCCACTTCGTAATGGAGGACATGCAATGGTAGCTGAATATTTACGTACCATGCGGGTGAAGTCAGGCCCCACCGGCGCCATTTCACGGTTACTCCTGGTCGACGATGACCCGGCTTTACTTGACGCGCTCTCCGGGACACTGCAGTCGCGTTTCGGGCATTTCAGTCTCGACACCTGCGATTGTGGCGCTAGGGCATTAAACCTTGCCAAGCGTGAGAAGTACGATACTATCATTGTCGATGTAAACATGCCCAACATGGTTTGAAGTCTTAACTGCCGTGAAGCAACTCCAACCCGAGACGCCTGTCTTGCTCATCACGGCGCATGCAGATGAACCGATGAGAGCGAAAGCTCTTGAACAAGGCGCCGCTGCTTTTCTCGCCAAGCCGTTCGATAGAGAAATGTTTGTGCAGACGGTGCGCCGAACTTTGCAGGTATCCGCCACCCGGCAGCATTAAAGCGCCCGCAGAGATCCTTGCTATGGCTGCTCGTTGGCGGTTGTGCTCGTTCAGTTCATGCCCTTTACGGGAAGTCGGATTTCCCGTATTGAACGACGTCGATCGCCCCGTCCGTTCCATTGAATCATAGAGAAAATTGCAAAGGCCTCCACGCCTACCCCGCTCTACACAGCTGCTCACAGGAACATTGGAAATCGGCTGGTGAAAACCGCATTGCCGGAGCAACAACAATAGAATGGCATCGGCTCTGAACTTCCGTGCTGCGGCAAATCAAAGAGTGCTGAAGGCGTTGGCTGAAAATGGACATCACGAACCAGTTCTTGCAGAGAAGGCTCTGTTAAAACTACCAGTGGTTCTTCCGAGCGTATGGGGTACGGTGTCGTGCCAATCGCATACCACCCCACACCAGCACACGACTCGATTGATGATCTGGAGAATGCTGTCAGAGTTTTTTTGCTGAGCGCTCTTGTGTTCTCGGGATGCTCCGGAATGCCACCTATGGGAGGCGCAGATTCGCTTGTGAAGCTCCTCACCAACCAGTTAGGTGCGACACCAAATCAAGCCAGGGGAAGCGTCGGGTCCAGTCTCAGTCTAGCCAAAGAACGGCTCCCCAGCACGGATTTCAATACGTTGACAAAGGCTATCCCAGGATCGGACATGTTCATCACATCGGCGAAAGACCAGGGCGCCGTCACCGGTCCTATTCGAGATCACGCCGGCCTG
The DNA here is from genome assembly GCF_965152615.1 of Nitrospira sp. Nam74. Lineage (NCBI taxonomy): Bacteria > Pseudomonadati > Nitrospirota > Nitrospiria > Nitrospirales > Nitrospiraceae > Nitrospira > Nitrospira sp. Nam74. The sequence goes on from NZ_OZ224220.1 coordinate 2,591,072, forward strand.
GAATCGGCTTATTCGCGATTAGGAATGGGCCGGGACATGGTCGGCAAGTTCAACCAAGTTCTCAGCAACTTTGTGGGAAAGGCCGGGGGTGAGCCGGCCAAGAATCTTCTTGCTATGGCGCTGAAGTGAAAGGAATGATCATGGGGTTCATGTGGGCAGTGAGACACCCGATGTGCCTTCTGTTGCCGCTGGTCGTATCATTGCACGCGGCTTGTTCATCCGTCCCCCGCGACATCGATCCACCGCGGGTCAACCTCGTCAACATCGCGCCCAAAGACATGACTCTCTTTGAGCAACGCTATGACGTCCAGCTTCGTATTGAAAACCCGAACGACACGGACTTGACTATTAAAGGCATGCGGTTCGGCATCGACTTAAACCACAAAGAGTTCGCGAACGGCATGACCGGGGAAAAAGTGGCGGTCCCTCGCTTCGGGTCGGAACTCGTCAGCGTGGAGGTGACCACGGGTCTTGGGAACATTCTTCGCCAATTGCAGCATCTCGGTAGATCCGGCATGAGCAAGATTCGGTATCGGCTGCGCGGCACGGCGTTTGTCGAATCCCCAAGCAACTGGAAGCTTCCGTTTGACGAGAAGGGAGAGATCGACTTCAATGCCTTAGGGCAGTCGTCGGAATCGTCACCATAAGCACTCATCGCAGAAAGCGACTAACGCGCAAACTGCATTGATGTCTTCTTGATTATAATTGGTGTGCCCGACAGGACTTGAACCTGTAACCCCCCAGATCCGTAGTCCGGGAAGCGCCATGACGCTCCTCGATGATCGAGAACGATAGAGTCTCCGAAACATGTTGATAGGGTGAGTCATATAGCCCTTCAGAGTACGATAGAGTGTGACTAGATTGGATGTCTGATCGGGAGCAAAACCGGGAGTCAACCGGGAGTAAAATGGGGAGTGGAGTACCGGCCATCTGGGATAGGGCAGGATAGATGGAAGGCCGTGCACGCGTGATGCTATTCGTGTGCGGGGAGCTGAACGATAAACCGGCTGCCCAACCCTATTGTGCTTTCCACTCGTACGCTTCCATGCTGCGCTTCTACAAGCTGTTTGACGATTGTCAATCCTAATCCGGCTCCTCGTGCGTGTGATGGTGCAGCCTGGCCTCGGAAAAACTTGTCAAACACCTTATCTATTTCGGTTGGTGCGATGCCTGGCCCTGTATCGATGATAGAGATCTCAACAAGCTTATCTTTTCCGGCACACTCGATGGACACCTTACCTCCCTGCGGTGTGTACTTTAAGGCGTTATGAAGCAGGTTATTTAAGACCCGCGAAAGCTTATCCTTGTCCGCCTTCACGACGAGGAGCGAGGTCTGTGTTGGTGCCGTTGCGGACAAGGATATGCCACTTTGGTTGGCGGCGGATTTCGAAGTCTCAATTAGGTTCTGCAGAAACGACATGATCGGAATGGGCTCGAAGTGTACCGTCATGTGCCCCGCCTCAATTTTAGCCAAGTCCAGAAGATCATTGACCATCCGGTCGAGGCTTTCAACATTCGATTTTATCCGCTTAAGATAGTGAACCTGCTTGTCGGTCAGCCCACCACCTAGACCATCAAGCAGATTGGAAACTAAACCTAAGATAGCCGCTAAAGGGTTCCGCAAATCATGGGACACAACCGAAACCATTTCTGATTTACGGTGGCTCGCTTCAGCCAACTTAGTGTTGGCAACTTGTAGTTCGCTGTTTAACTGTTGCAGCTCTTCAGCTTGTCTCGTAAGCACCCGCTCCTGAGCACGTATCCGCAACATGTTTCTAATTCGGGCAAGCAGTTCACCTTCTTCGAAGGGTTTGGATAAGTAATCATCGGCACCGGCATCAAGGCTCTCGATACGTGCTTCGCTGCCGGACTTAGCCGTGAGGAAAATCATTGGTGTCGAATGTAAAGAAGATTCCCCCCGGATGGCCTGCAGGAGTTCTCTTCCGCTCATCTGTGGCATCATAATGTCGCTCAAAATGATGTCGGGCTGTAGCCGCCTCGCTCTGTCGAGTGCCTCGACGCCATCATTGGCCGTTTCAACCCGATATTCCGCGGAAAGGAGATCCACGAGATAGTGGCACAGATCCGGATTATCATCGACCACCAAGACGAGCGGTAGGATCGCGGAATGTTGAGACTGTGCCATCTCATCGACTGTTTGGGGCGAAGCGCTCTGCTGGTGGACAAAGCTCAACCATTCTAGCTCTTCATCTTCAGTGGTTCCTTGCGGCACATCTCCATCACAAGCCGGCAAATGAACAGTAAAGCTAGTGCCACGCCCCAGCTCACTCTCTACGGTCACTTGTCCATCATGCTGACTTACAATTTCCTTCACGAGGGCAAGACCGATCCCCGTCCCTTCATACCGTCGCGTTGCGCTGGCTTCTACTTGGGTGAAGCGATCAAAAATATGCGAGAGCTTATCTTCTGGAATACCGATTCCGTTGTCGCTCACCGTGATCTGGAGCTGAGGCACGCGCGCCGTGAGTTGTATCCAGACCTGAGGATGAGCTGAGATGTTAAATTTAAACGCGTTAGACAATAGATTGTAGAAGACCTTCTTCATCTGCGGGGAGTCTATGTCTGCCGCGCAAGGCTCATCAAACCCAATCAACGATATTCTTCGATCATCGGACGATTGAAAATTAGCCGCAACACGCCGGATGAGGAGGCTCATGTCAGTGCGTCGCTTGACAGGCACGCCACGGCCACGCTCCAGTTTCGCGAGCTCCAGAAGTTCATTGATGAGAAACAAGAGGCGCGATGTATTACGGAGCCCACTTTCTAACACCTCAGTATAGGATTTGAAGGCTGGCTCTTTGTATAACCGACGCAAGGCTCCAAAAATTAAAGTGAGCGGCGTTCGCAGCTCATGACTTACGTTGGCAAAGAATTGGCTTTTCGCATGATCGAGTTTAAGTAATTTGGTATTGGATTGTTGCAAAGCAAGCCGCGAGTAAAATTGCGAACGCTGGAGGCGTTCATACATAAACACCGAGAGATCGCAGGTAACGCAGGTCCACAATTGAATGGTTAAACTCGGGATGGCGATATTCCATGCGAGCGGTCCATGACTCAGGGTGTTGACCCCATAGAAATGCACAAGATTAGTGACTTGACAGAGTGCCTGGGTTCGCCACGAGGCGGGGACGACAACGGCAATCGCGAGGAAGAGCAGTACGAGTCCGTTCGTAAGCAGGATAGCCACGACACCGCCCGAGAACCGTGCCTGGAAGGTTAAGCTGAGGCCGCAAGCAAGGGAGCCGGTGAACAAAGCAAGTTCGGGAAGATGCCGTCCCTTTTGGGTATGGAGAAAGATCAAGGAGACAGCAACGCCCATCGCCCATCCAATGCGGGCTAGTATCGCAACATACAAAGATTCTGGCGGCAGTAAGAGGAGATCGGAAACGAAGAACGTGGGATTGGCAAGAAAGCCAATCCAAAGGACCAACCGGACCCGTTTCCACACGAACCGTTTATGCCATTCTTCATAATTGAGGGCGGCATCGGGGGCAGGACCCTCTTCCCAGAGATCGCGGATTTTCGTGACGAAACGACCTATCCATCTTTGCATGGCATGGCCTAAAACGCGAGGCGCAGTGTGATGGTGCCGGAATGCTCAGTGGTATGATAGGTGCCATTGACGGTCGGATTAAGATTCCCGGTAATCGTTCGTGGTTCGAATAAAATGGCTGCATAGGCTACGTCTAGTCCGATGCCTTTGGGTTGTACGGCTCCTCGATCCGACGCGCAGGGAATTATCCCGAAGAACGACGCCTTCTCTTTGCACAGAAACCCCATCCCCATAGATACGACGTGCTCATTTGAATCAGGAATAGCTGGAGAAAACGTAGTGTCCGGAATCGGTGTGGCAGCGTAGAGATAGCCCGCACGCAGCGCTATCTCCCAGCCGGAAAGGGCCGCAGGTTGCAGCCATTTATATTCTGACCCCACCATCACCGTGTACGTGCTTTCCCAGTTCTGTGGTGAGGGAAGCACTAATCCATTGGACAGATGTACATCCAGATTGCGCACCGACTTCCATCCGGTATAATTGACGTCCATCTCCAATTTCCATTCATGGACGCTATCTCGAATCGGCCAAAGGGCGAATGCAGCCGTATAGATTTGCGGGAGGACTAATGTCGTTGACGCATCCGCGACCGGAGCCCCGCCAACGAGAAATCTCCCGTTGAGATGCAGCGTGGCCTGACTTCGATACACCAATCCTATATTGGCTCGTGCCTTGCCGTCTGCGTTACGCAGGGGAGTATAGAGGAAGCTCACATTAAAGCCGGCGGACGTGTCACTCCCATTCACTTCTACAGGGCTTCCCGCCGGAATGCCGCCTCCTCCCGGCCAGGTAAAGCGCTGCACAAGCTGGCCAGTGCCGATGAAGCTGGCGAAGGTGTAGATGTCAGCCCCCAGTCCAACTGAAATCTGTTCATTGAGTTTGTACGCGACCGTTGGTTTTATATCGAGCAACGGGAGAGCGGCAAATGTGGTTGCTGTTGAAAAAGGAGCATCCGATGGATACCTGGTCTTGAGGCCAAATGGCGTATTGACCCCTACTCCAATGACGGTTCCGCGAAGCCACTTGCTTTCCAAATCCCCAAGGTTTGCTGTCACGTACACGTGACTTGGTGGAGGGGTCGCTATACTGGACCCGAGGTCTCCAGCAGTGGAGGCACCGGTTTGGTTTTCAAATGATATGCCGCCTCCCTGAAGGCTTGTCCCGCCTTGCAGCTGGAGGCCCGGCAGTTGAGTCATTCCGGCCGGATTGTAGTGAAGGGCAGAGGGATCATCTGCTTGAGCCGAGAAGGCCGTACCTTGTCCTGCAGCTGAAGCACTTTGATTAGGATTGAAGAAGGCCGCGCCTAGTACTTCTTCCTCTATGCCAAAGAGATGCATGAGAACAAGTATTAAAAAGAAAACAGAATAGGTGCCATGTCGAAGGCCGATCAGAAAATACATTCGCATAGCGAGATGAATTTGAACGATCGTTCAACATCCGAGCCTCAGGACACAAAACCATAAACTTCGCCACCGGGAAGGACAATCTCCTATAGCCTTCTTTTACCGTAGGCTTAGGACTACAAAGTAAAGGGCTCTTCTATCCGCTACCGGCAATGAGAGAGACGTATGGTGGGCTCTGAGAACTGACTAGTGACGTGTACATCTGAAACGTTCGTGTAATACTCGGCCTCCACTGAGGGGGCCATGACGTTAACGCACGCGGAACGGATGGAACTGGATCGACGAATCAAGAGCCGTAAAGGCCCTGCCGAGGAATCGCGGCAAGCACGCTGTATCTTGTTACTGGTTGAGGGCATGAAGTTGGGTTGGGATTCGCATCCAGCTGAGGTGCGGCGACAGCTACATTGCGCGGTGGAGTCGCCGTTTCGCCGCGGAGCGCTTGGCCGGGCTCTATAGCCGGGACAGCGGGCAGCCGGTGTCAGGGGTCACGCCCAAGCTGAAGCGAGGATCCTGGATGCCACGCGCGTGGGCCGCAGGACGGCTCAATGCCTTGGAATTCGGGTCGGCAAAGGTCCTCGGCATCTCCCGCATGATGGTCGCGGAGGTCTGGACTCGGCATGGCTCAAGTCCCATTGCCTCGAGCGCTATCTGGCGTCTGACGATCCGGAATTCGAGGGCAAGGCCGTCGATATCCTTGGCCTGTGCTCGAACCCTCGCAACATGCGGCCACCTTCTGTGTGGATAAATTGACGCCGATCCAGACGCTGGAGCGGGGGTTGACGACGAGGGTGTTATGAGAGGGCCTTTCGAACATCTTTGAGGAGTCGGCGAGGGGATAAAATCGAAGCGTTCGTAAAACTTTCTCGCTACATCATCTTTGGCATGAACCATCAAGGCGCTGATTCCTGCAGACGCATCGAAAACCTTGAAACCAAAATTGAATGCTGACTTGGATTTGCCATCACAAGACTGAGTTTAGGCGCCCTGACCCGGCCCCTCTGGTGCGAACGCACACTGCATGAATCCAGCGCTGTTGAATGGATGTTTCCATGGAACTTCGTGAATCGATCCAGGCCTTTCTTCAATTCCTCGAAGTGGAGAGGCGGGCATCTGCTGGAACCATCCGTGCCTATCACGCAGACCTTGACCAGTTTGAAGCGTTCTTAAGAACCCGCGCGACAGCCCTAGATGCCAGAAAGGTGGACGCCTATGCGATCCGAGGATATATGGCTTCGTTGGTTCATCGAAAACAGAAACCACGGACAATCGCAAGAAAATTCGCGGCCATCCGCAGCTTGTATGAATTCTTGCTGCGCGAACGCGTGGTTCGTGTGAACCCTGGGAAAGAGCTGCGGTCTCCGAAGGTTCACGTGAGTATCAGTAAAGTGCTAACGAAGGATGAGGCCGAGGCCTTGATGGAAATGCCGCAAGGGGAGGGCACGCAGGCCCTCCGGGATCGAGCGATCTTAGAGACGCTGTACTCGACTGGCGCGCGGGTCAGCGAACTGGTCGCGATGAATTGGTCTGATGTGGACTGGCAAGAGGGGACTGTGGTGCTTCATGGGCCACGAAACAAAGCGCGGCGAACGCCGATAGGCCAGCGAGCGCTCGACAGCCTAGCGGCACATCGTCAAGGGATGAGTGAGTCTCCAAGAAAGGATTCCGGACCGGTCTTTCTGAATCGGCATGGAGGGCGTCTGACGGCACAGACCGTCAGCAGGGTCGTCTCAAGATACTCGCGTGGTCTGGCGGGTGGAGGAATCAGCGGTCGCGGCTTGCGGCGATCGTTCGCAAGCCATCTGCTCGACGAAGGCGCCAATGCTGGTGGGATACAGTACATGTTAGGAACGGCCTCGCTCTCGAGCCTTCAAGAGCCTGCTGTGGGCGGAATCGAAAACCTGCTTCAGCTGTATGCGCGGACCCATCCGCGCGCGAAAGGGGACACGGACGAAACCGTCACTTGACATAATAAAACATATAGAAGGTCGCTGAGCCGAGAACTCTGGGGGGTGGTCATGTCCGAGGAGTTAAACCTATTTACATTGAAGGCATTCTAAGCCTTTGATCATTTTAGCTATGACCTCTGATGTGCCGAAGGCGCGGCCAGAAGTAAAACGCTTACTTGATGTATGATCTTGAAACAAATTGTAATTTATAGCCATAATACACATCGACCTGCCTTCTCTGGGGTTGAAATGGTGTGCCCTCCACCAAACTTATTTTGACCGAGTGCCAGTCGAATGAGTCCTGCATAATTCCCCACACATTTCCGCCGTTAGATACCTACTGTTTCCATCCGGGGTCGGATGAAGTTGGATCTGCCCGCCCCAATGATTCCTTTAGAATACCTCGTGCCTCACTGCGGCAAGATTATCGACTAGCATCTTGAATCGCTGTGTCGCGTTGGCAGGAAGCTGGATATTGTTTCCAGCCGTTTAACATCACCCTTAAGGCGGTCAGTAAGGGACGCCCGTTCGCATTCTGGCCTTTTCCAGGTGTCTTCTCAGCGTTTCCGATCGGAAGCCTTCCTTCGCTCCTTGTTTAATATCGCCATGCAAAGCGCTGGCGCACCAAGAGGGCGGACGGGGAGACCGACGACGATAAGTTGTCCTTGGAGGTGGCACTTTTAGGTGGTTGAGTCTCTTCTCATCGCCTCAGGAAACCACACACCCTTCTCTTCCTAGGATTGGAGAATCACTCCAACCATTGTAGCGATGTTCATGCATGCAACGTCATCCAGGCTCTAAGACTTTACCCCCACCACGTCACGTCCGTGGCGGGCAAAATAGGCTGGCTCGGGACTTTGAGATTGGGCAGTAGTTGTTTCACCATGGTGCGAAGCATCTGAGGCGTAAAGGGTTTTTGAAGAAAGTGTGGGACTTCCAGCTCATATCCCATGGAGGCCAGCTCCTCCACCGAATACCCTGACATTTGTACGGCGATGGCAGCCGGACAGGCGTGCTTGAGAAGAGAAAGGAGTCGGGCTCCATCACTCTCTTGTTCGGTACCGGTCCCAACCAGTTTAGACTTAGGCCGAGCTAAGACCACGTCCGCCAGAATCCACACGATACGATGGCCATGCAACTGCATGGCGTCGGCCGCTTTAGCGCTCGTATCACAGCCGATCACCTGTACTCCCAGTTGTTCAAGGGCTCGCGAGCAGAGTTGTGTCATTACATGATCATCATCGATTACGAGGGCCAACGGCGGTAATTTTAACCGTGTCATCACAGTGCTCCCTTTCCCTTCCCTATCCCCTTCACCCGCTTCTAGTGTAGGCGGTACAGTTGTCCACGTTCCGGTTGCCCGACGGGCCATTGCACAAGACCCGCAATGAATTGATCCTGAAGTCGCCCATTCCGCACGGTCATGAGTAGGGGACTCTCGCGAAGGACATGAATGCGAGTCCTGTCTGAGATTCTTCAGATGTGATCAGTCTGGGAAAACGCGAGGAGAACTACGCAGGAGGCGCGCGAAGCGGATTTGCAGGGTCATGGGTGTCGATCGCTCGGTGTAATGCGGCAAGTAGCGCCACCCCGCTAAACCGCCGAAGATCATCTGTCGCGGTCAGCTGAGTGGCTGTAAACGAATCCTGATCTCCGAGCTGGTGGTCATTCTTATCGGCCCGGACGTCGTCCTCCACCGCAAGGACGATCTGGTACGCGTAGTCAAACCACCTCTCTCCCGAAAGATCGACTCCTACGAGGAGGAGGAGGATGCAGAGCAGCCGAATGGCGGCGAGCCGGCCTCGTTCCATGCGGTTACTATAGATGAGCACGGCGTAAAGTCAAGGTTGTCAGCTTCTCTGCGCTGGGGCACCCATCTGGCTTAATGCTTCTGCATTCTTCACGTCACGCCACCGACGTGTGCGGTCGCAGCCATCGTGGAAAATCACGAGACTCCACGGGCTGTGACGTCAGCGCTGCTGCCCCGAACAACGATCTGTCGTGATTCTGAATCTTTATTGTCGATGATTAGCAAACGAAATAGGAACGCTGTTTGCACCTTCCACAAGTGCGCAGTGTTCGCGAGAGGCCATGAGACAACGAGGAGGATGAATGATGACGGATCTCAGATGAGACACGCCGTTTGAGTTGGAAACGGGGCTTGCGAAGCCTTAATCCATGGTTGGCAATGAGGAAGGAGATGATGATGAAGATGGCCCGGGTCTACCCGCAGGGTGAAATGGGGAAAACGAGACTGGCAAGGACCACTGCACATCGATGGGATTGTATCTTGAAAGGAGTGGGTTGGATGGCTGGAGGCGTGGTTGTGTTTTCTTTGATGCCCATTGCCCTCGCCCTGTTCGCAAATCGTGCTTTGGCTAGAGGTCACGTCGCGCATGCCTTGCTGGCGTTTTTCATAGGAGATTGGATGTTTGCCCTCGCTATTCTTAGCTCGGGGCTAACCCTGGTATGGTTATTGGTTCGAGCAAAAACCGTGTGTCGAGTGCCCGCGCCATGATCAGGGGCCAAAGGAGGGGTTGCGATCCGAGCTCAAGGCAGGATTCGAAGTCGAGTCCTAGGCCAGACTCTTGTGCGGCAGGCTACCTGGCTGGAGAGAGCGACAAAGCAGGAAGCTTAGTGTAAGGGAGCGTGACTCTCCAGTACGTCCTCGAAAGCAAGCTTGGCCCATCAAGCCGCATCAGCGATCATCTCAGATGTTTACCACTACGCCCTTGATGTTCTGAGGCCACTACACCCTGCTGTTCCACGGGCAAAGGTCCCATGTACGAGCGTGATGACTAGCTCATCCTCAGTTTCTGAGCCGCGATGTTCGGCGTTTTCGACATACGAAACGCTAGCCTGGGGAGATCAGTTATTTGTATAGCTCAAGACTTCATCGGACAGACAGCAAGTCCTCACCGGGTTTAGGCTGCTAACATTTTCTCCTTCGCCAGCGGCACACTGTCCCCAAACGTTTGCATCGGCGTTTTGCCGTAGCACCAGCGGCCTTGATGGGACCGCTGTTCGTTATACTCCCGCAGCCACACGTCCAAATCTGCCTGGAGTTCGTCGAGCGTCCGATAGATCTTCTTCCGGAACACCACACGGTAGAACTCGTTCAACATGGTCTTGTGGAACCGTTCGCAGATCCCGTTGGTCTGAGGATGCCGGGTCTTAGTCCGCGTATGATCGATGTTCTCCACGGCCAGGTACAGTTCATACTCATGGCGTTCGGGTGCGCCACAATACTCCGTGCCGCGATCGGTAAGGACCCGATTCAGCGGAATGTCGTGCTGCTCAAAGAACGGCAAGACCCGGTCATTTAGCAGTTCCGCCGCCATCACCGGTGTCTTGCGGTCGTACAGCTTCGCAAAGCCCACCTTGCTGTACGTGTCGATGAAGGTCTGTTGATAGATCCGGCCCACGCCCTTGAGGGTCCCGACATAGAACGTGTCTTGCGCGCCACAGTAGCCGGGACATTCGCTCTCAAATTCCCCATGGGCTTCTTTGTCCGCCTTTGCCCTCTCCAAGGCCACCACCTGGGCTTCCGTCAGCACCCGCCCGTCTTGGGCGACCTTGGCCTCCAACGCCTTCAGGCGTTTCCGCGTGGTCTCCAGGTCATGCCGCAGCCAGATACCCCGGACGCCGGCCGGTGAAATCGTCAGGGCCTGCTGGCGCAGTTCGTTCGCGACGCGGACTTGGCCCCACGCGGGTTGGTCAATTGCTATCTGGACGATGGCCTGCTCCACCTCCGGGGCGACGCGATTCTTGAGTAGCGGTTTCTGCCGGGAGATCTCTTGTAACGCCGCCTCACCGCCCGTCTCGTACAGTTCTTTGAACCGGTAGAAGCTATCTCGGCTATACCCCATCAGCTGGCAGGCCTTGGAGACGTTGCCCAGTTGCTTCGCCAGTTCCAATACACCCACCTTGGTCTTGATGATCTTCTGCTCCGTGGTCATCGTCCTCGCTCCTTTCTTGAAGGCGAGGACTCTATCTGACTGTCAGTCACTATGCTCTGGAGAGAGTATTGCCTGCAGTGAGAAGGATCAGTACTTCCTGGAAGTCTTCGTTCTACTCATTATGATGGAGGCTTCTATGGCGACCAAGAAAAAGCAGCAGGACGTGGGGCAAGTGCTCTTTGTTGGCATTGATCTTCACCGAAAGAATTGGCATGTCACGGTCAGAACAACGGAGGTAGAACTCTTCCACGGCACGATTCCCGGTCGATGGGATGCGTTGCAGGCCCTCCTCAGTCGTTACCGCCGTGCCGTGCTGCACGTCGTCTACGAGGCGGGATATTTTGGGTACTGGCTTCACGATCGGCTGGTGGCGGTGGGCGCCACCTGTATCGTCACGCCGCCCAGCTTGATTCCTCAGGAGGCGGGCAATCGAGTGAAAACCGATCGGAAGGATAGCCGAAAACTGGCCCTGCTGTTAGCGAAGGGGCTGCTGAAGCAGGTCTGGGTACCAGACGAAGAGGGTCGGATGCACCGACAGGTCATTCGGCGGCGCCGCCAGCTCATTGGCGATCGTGTTCGCACGCAAAATCGCATTAAAGCGGAACTCCGATTCTACGGCATTGAGCTTCCTGAGCCCACAGGGCCATGGACCCGTATTTACCTACAGAACTTACAGCGTCTCCGGTTCTCTACCGCGTGGTTGCAGGACAGTTTTCAACGGCTCTTAGAGGAGTACGAATTCCTCACGGGTCAGATCGTCAAGCAGACCAAATTGCTCCGATCACTCGCAGAAACGGACCGCTATCGATCGCAGGTTCAATGGCTCCGAACCATTCCGGGCATTGGTCTCATTGCGGCGATGGAGTTGCTGTTAGAATTAGGCGACCTGCACCGATTCAGGCACGGCGATCAATTGGCGGCGTATGTTGGGCTGACGCCCTCACAGCACTCCAGTGCGGACAAGGTCCGTATGGGCCGCATTACCCGGTCCGGCAAAAATGCGCTCCGCGGGACGCTCATAGAAGCCGCGTGGCGGTTTCTCACAAAAGATCCCGGGATGCGATCCATTTATGACCGATTGAAACTACGAACAGGTGCGAAGCGCGCTGTGGTCGCTGTGGCCCGTCGTCTGCTCCTGCACGCCAGACGCGTGGTGATCCTCCGGCAGCCGTACCCTGCGTAAGTCCATGGCGCCGAGAAGCCAACTGTGGATTCAGAGGACGGAAGGAGCGTGACTTTATCTGCCTCGTCGGCAGTGACGGGGCGTCTGTCAGTATGCTCCTTCTTCTCATCGATATCCCTCGAATTGATGACCTGTGGTCGGCGTTCCGATCACGAATAGCAGATTGGGAGGGCTTCTCAGGGACCTTGACCTTTGACATAGCAGATTAAGTTCTAGCTTTCACAAGTTATTCGGCTATCCGATTCATATTACTCTCCACCTTTCCTCGCTTCCCGTTCCTATCTCCGGCGCCCATCCCAGGTCTCGTCCACATGATCCCGTGGGATGTGCATCCCGATCTGGTCATCATGGATGTCAACATGCTGACCCTGAATAGCGTAGAAGCCACCCGCCGAATCCGGACCATGCTTACGGATGTCTCCATAATCGCCAAACATGCACAGTCGTCATTCTGAGCCTGTGAGGACGGGAATGTGTGCCGGCGGGTGATCATGGCAATCGCGAAGGCGGAGCGCCGGGTTTAATACATGTTAGACGTTAATAGACGACCCTCCAGCTCTCATCATTGTCGTCCCATACCAGTTCAAAGTGCTGGTTATGAAGATTCCTTAATTCATGCCGCTCTCGTATCACGTCCCTGATGTCATTGTGTCTGATCGCGTCCACGTGCACGACTTTGAGGAGCCTCCCATCCCGCTGGTACGGCAATATCACCCTTGCCAGATCCTCCCCGTTCACGAAGCTTAGCTCTTTGACAGAATCCGTGACAGGTCATCGTTAAGCATGATATAGGCGGTCCGCTTAACATTACTCCTTTTCTTCCTTCCCTTCCCGTTCCCTCCGCCTGCGATCTTCCCATGTCTCATCCTCGTGATCCTTGCTCGTGATTAGGTGCAGGTGGTCGATGTTAGCACAATGCCGGCTTCCGCACTCATGCCCGATATCAAGGTTCGGGTTGTTAATAGGACCAAAATATTTCTGGAAAATAAACCGGTGCGCCGCATATGACTTCTTGTGCGCAGTCATCCGCCCGTACCCATCCGCGTCGATCGCCGCCGTCCAGAGCCGACAGCCCGTCACCGGGTCAACGTCAATCTTGACTTCAAAGCGTGCCAGCACCTGAGGATTGGTCAACTCGAGCGCACCCGGCCACCCTCCCCTGATTGCGCTCGCGCGGCGCGGCCGACTTGCGTTGTGAATCACCTGGAGGTTGTGACGTCAACTATCCAAGCAGGTGAGGCCATGCAGGCGTGGCACATTATTCCAGTCCTCTGCTTCAAGATAGGCTGTGCGACGCAGAGTTGGGAGCATCCCACGAAAGGCATGGCCAGCTTTGAATGCGATTATCAGGAGTGTACGAAGCTGGCTAGTGAACAAGCGATGGACCGGGACCCCGCACTGGTGGAACCGCAGGGCAGGGGATTGATGACGGCTTGCAACGCAAAGGGTTTAGGCAGCCATGAGGTAGCAACGAGTGATCGTCTCGTACGCCGGATGGTCCCACAGATGGATGATGAAGACCGATCCGCAACGATAGTCTCTCGCCAACGGGGACACGGGCGTAAACTATAACTTGACATATAAAAATTATATATAGGACATCGTGAGCCGAGAATCCTCGGGCGGGTGGTCAGAGCTAATTCGTTTAGACAATACGGCCTTGAGGTCGACACGGGCTCATGAAGTGCTCCTGTACGGTCGTGAGAGCCCCGATGCTGCAAAGCTGGCACGGAAAATCGCGGTGCCAGTCCCATACTGTAGGCGTAAGTTCATTTTACCCTCCTCCATATCTGTGCCGTGAAGATGCGGTTACTTTAACTTCATCTTGCAACTATTGGTGATACGTTCTTTATTCTGATATGCATTGATGTGTTGAATGCTTTCGTGGAACAGTTAAAGTTAAAGTATGTTGCTGGACGCCTGACAAGTATACTGACACTGCCATACGAGCTAACCGTCCATCCGAACCGTGCCGTTAGGACTCTAGCGGCTCTGCCCATGCGAAATTAATCCACGTGTTCTCTAAACGAGCCGAGCACAATGACCTAGCTTCACGCTTAGGCAAGCGGTGCCCGGCTCCTTACTCAAAGCAGAGCACCCATTACCTGATGAGGGCGATCACATTGGCGATGCGAGGGAGGCTTCACAGCGAAAGTAGAACGTAAAGTAATGCATGAGATGATATTGGGGTGGCGGCGTCCTGAGGCTTCTGCGCCCGTTCAGCGGGTGTATTGTTTTGAGGTAGGGAGGAAGCAGATCGGTCGTGAGGGTTTAGGATAATAAAGGCCCGCTAGTCTTATGGGACCCACCGGCACAGACTGCTAGAAACAAAACCGCCCGTATCACACGTTCCAATTATCGCGCGGCGTCAGTGGGAAGTTTCTAAGGAGCTTCCCTGGCCCCAGACCCACGGGCCCTGTAGCCCGATGTGACTGAACCGTCCGAAAAGGTCGATCACTGCCTCCGGTAACCCGTACATCCCAAGCAGGAAACTCTCGTGTCTGCAAAAAGATTCTTCTATGAGATCATCGCCCCCGTTTGATCGTTCGTTGGGGGAATCTGTCCCGGATTAAGAGTCGCATAATTCCAGGACCTCGAAGGTTAACGAGGAAAGAGGCTCGAGGACAAGAAAACCGGGTTTCTAGTTTTCGCGAGATGCGAGCCAACGACTAGGGTTTGTACTTCCCCTACCTCGAACTCGATGATGAAGGAATTGAGGAGATCCTTTCCTCGGTCATTGTGTCCTCGCTTCGGGATGATGGCGGGGTGACATAACCCTTTGAGGCCTTCGCACACACACCATCCGAAACGCTCGTGCATGACTCGAAAGAATGACACTTGCGTTGAGAGGGCGTATCGATGGGAGCCAGCGAGCTCACGGGCCACAGGGTATAGTTGAAGTAATACCTTATGTTTCAGGTCAGGCGCGTGGACTGGCCACACGCCATGACTGTGTTGCGCTCGGACGGTAGAGGTATTGGCTCGGTTGGCCCCTAGACCTGGACCCAGCATCTGAGACATACGGTTATATTACTTCAACCGCGAAGCGAGAGTGGCGGAATTGCGACGTCGCTAGGGCGGTAGTACCAACGCGAATCTGCCCGTTGGTTTTGATGTGAATGTGAATGCGGCAGGACTTGGAGCAGCGCGTTGGGACGTGAGGTAGGCGACAACAGCGTCGTTTCATCCCACGTTTAGCGAAAGAACGAGGCGAGGATATGCAGGAGTTTGCCGGCAGGTTTCGGGTACCACAAGATAAACAGAAAGGCCAGCAAGAACCCGCTGGCCATATAGAGTAAAGGGAAAACAACCGGCCGGGGGTTCAGTGCCTCGAAGGCGGATCTCCGGCTCATATACTGTCGCTCTCGTAGCGCCATCGGATGGTGATTCGGCCAAGCAGCCAGGGAAGGATAGAAAGGTCTGCGAGACAAAACAAGCGGAAGATGCAAGGACCTTACGGTCTCTGACCTGAACCTCTTCACTACCTTATCGATCAAGGCATGCAACGCTTCATGCAGTACATGAGGTACATGTTGAGCTTCTTGGAAAGCCCATAGGATTCATTTTTTGCCATTGGCGGGCCGTTTATGTACCGCTGGTTCCTCAGATAACGCTTGGTTATCCGGGACGGATGCATGAATTCGGGCAACACGGGACGGCAGTTGAACGTCACCCATAGGCCTCGCGTTTCGCAAACGACCTCCGGTAAGGTGAGGCCGATGGCGCAAACTAAACTTTCGATCGTGCTGAGCTGTTACAAGGAGGAGTGAATTCGTTATGAGTCCTGTCCAAGAACGCATCATGGATATCGGCATCGAAGAAGAGATGCGGACCTCGTATTTGAATTACGCGATGAGTGTCATTGTCAGCCGAGCCCTGCCCGACGTAAGAGATGGGTTGAAGCCGGTGCATCGCCGCATTCTCTATGGCATGCATTCGATGGGGCTGCGGCCCACCGGTGGCACTCGTAAAGCCGCGAAGATTGTCGGCGAAGTGATGGGCAACTACCATCCTCATGGAGATAGCGCCATCTATGACACGCTGGTGCGCATGGGCCAATCGTTCAACCTGCGTTATCCTCTCGTGGAGGGCCAAGGCAACTATGGCTCCATCGACGGCGACCCCGCGGCGGCCATGCGGTACACCGAGGCCAAGCTGAGTCCGATCGCGGAAGAGATGCTGTCGGACATTGACAAAGACACGGTTGATTTCGGCCCGAATTATGACGAGACCCATATGGAACCCACGGTACTTCCCACACGGCTGCCCAATCTGCTCGTCAACGGCGCCAGTGGGATCGCAGTCGGCTATGCCACCAACATCCCGACGCATAATCTGTCGGAAGTCATCGCGGCTTTGTTGTTTCTGCTCGACCAGCCTGACGCCGATCTGAAAACCTTACTGAAACTGTTGCCCGGGCCGGATTTTCCGACGGGCGGCATGATTGTCGGCCGGCAGGGAATTAAAGAGGCCTATGCCACTGGCAAAGGGGCTGTCACGATACGGGCCAAGGTGATCACAGAAGAAGAGCGCGGCCGTAGCCGGCTCGTGGTGACGGAAATCCCGTATCAAGTGAACAAGGCAAAACTGATCGAGAAGATCGCCGAACTGGTCAACGAGAAGCGGCTGAGCGGCATCGCGGACGTCCGCGACGAAAGTGACCGTGACGGGATCCGGATCGTCCTCGAATTGAAACGCGGCGAGACACAGGAAACCATTTTGCGGAATCTCTATCAGTACACGCCGCTCGAAACGACCTTCGGGATCAATCTCCTGGCTCTCGTCGACAATCGGCCAACCCTCCTGACCCTCAAACGTATGCTGGAATTGTTCCTCGCACATCGGCGAGAAGTCGTCCTCCGCCGGAGTGCGTACGAGCTGCGGAAGGCCGAACATCGCGCCCATATTTTAGAAGGGTTCCATATCGCGCTCGGTGCCTTAGGGCGCGTGATTGCACTGATTCGCCGCAGCCCTTCGCCACAAGCCGCCAATGCTCAATTGCAACGTCAGTTCCGGCTCACGGAGATCCAAGCCACGGCGATTCTGGACTTGAAGCTGCAGCGGCTCACCGCTCTGGAACGAGCGGCGATTGAGCGGGAGCGAAGCGACATCGCGCGTAAGATTCGGGAGCTGCGAGCATTAATTGCGGACCGGAAGAAAGTGGATCGGGCGGTGAAGGAAGAGTTAGAGAGCATACAGAAGGCATATGGGGATGCGCGGCGCACCAAAATCATGCGGTCGGATCAGTTCGAGGAAGAGCTGGACCCAGAGCCACTCGGTCCCATGATGGCGCTCATGACGCAACGAGGCTACTTGAGCCGGATTCCTCTTGAGTCGTGGACGGGAGGGGAGCGACGGAGACCAGTCAGGCCCAAGGGAGACCGAAAACGAGCGGACCCTGTGATGCAGGTGGTTCGTCTTGATGGCGGCCAACGAATTGCCTGCATGACTTCCAAGGGTCGACTGTTCGGTATTGATCTTGATCGCATTCCGGTCCATGAGGGGCAAGAGCGGGGCATTCACTTGAATCAGGTCTATACCATTGAGGACGGAGAAAGTTTGGTGGGGATCGTCCCTCAGCCACAAAATCCTAAACAAAAAGGGTTGATTGTGGCCACTGCAAAGGGCTTTGCCAAACATATTCTCTGGGAGTCCGTAGGACCACTTCAGCGACGGGCGGTGACTCTTCTCTCACTGGAAGAAGGGGACCGCGTCGTGGGGATCCTCTCAAGCGACCAGGCCAAAACGGTTGCCATGTATAGCCAGGATGGGCAGGTGTTGCTCTTCCCCACGGATCAACTGCGGCCAACGAATCGCGATGCGAACGCGACGCCGGCCATGAGCGTGGCACGACACGACCAAGTCATTGGCATAGCAGCCGCTACGGAGAGACAATGGGAAGTGCTCACGATCACTGAACGTGGGTATGCGAAACGAACCAGCCTGCAGGAGTATCATGCAGCCACGCCTGGCGGCAAAGGGATGGCGGCCTTGCGGCAAACGGAGCGAACCGGTGGTCTCAGTACTCTTCTCCTGCTGAGTGCGACCCAGGAGTTGCTGCTCGCCACGAGTCGAGGCCGAACGCTGTGGCTTCAGGCGGGACAGGTTCCTCAGAAACCGCGGATGAGTACAGGGGAGAGACTCCAAGGCATGGAAGGGAATGATGAAGCCGTTGTCGCAGGTAGCGTCAGTGGTATCACGGGCCAAGGTGACTAAATCGGCCCCACTGTGATTATGGGGTGTCCCCTCATACGACTCCGTGAATGTGATGTTGATACAAACAAAGAACCGTATCGGCTATATCGCAGACGCAAGGGCAGAAGGTCTGCAATGAGGGACTGCTGGCCATGCCATGGTGCATCGGCACGTTTGGTATACCTCTAGGCCTACTTGGCTGGTACCTCTTTTAGAACTTACAACTATTGGGAAGGGGCAAGACTCATAATTTCCCAAGTTCGTCCGCGTGGGGCGCCTTGTGCATTATCGCGCAGAACGCGGGACGGCTTAGCGCGCACATATATTTTATTGATGATGAAGTGTACTTCGTGGGGAACATCTTTGTCATTAAAAGCCGCAATGGTCTCATGGACTGATCCGAATGTGCGCTACCACCTCTCGATGAAAACACGCCTCACAAAAACACAGGGGAAAGAGCTTGGGTTGATGGTGCCTCCGTACTTGTGGCCGGAATCGAAATGAACGGTGCATGAAGAGTTCGGTCGACGTCGTGACGTCAAGGGACACGGAAGTCCGTTCAGGATCGCCCTTCATCACGACTTCTTGGAATCAGTCATCTCATAAGTATGTTTATTTGAAGCCTGCTCCCCGATCGTACGACTGGCCCGATCTTTGCTCACATCCCTAATCAATCAAAACCTGCTTAGGTGTAGAGCAGAAAGAACTGGACATGCAGGGCGTCCATCGTTCTCGTTTGAATCCCGACATACCGAAGTTCCTGACATTGAGTAAACGGAAGACAGTCGGACGGTGTCGACGCACCAGAAGGAGGTCTCACTGTGCCGAATCTAAGTGGAGCTGGCTTTCGATGAAGACACAATCAATAGACACCCAATGCATCAACACCATCCGAACCTTATCGATGGATGCGGTGCAGCACGCGAATTCCGGGCATCCCGGGACGGCCATGGCCATGGCCCCGGTCGTGTACTGTCTGTGGCAGCGCTTCCTGAACTTTGATCCCACCGATCCCATCTGGCCGAATCGCGATCGGTTCGTTCTCTCGATCGGGCATGCCTCCATGCTGCTCTATTCGGTACTGCATCTCTGCCGAGTGCAGGCGGTCAATCCTGTCTACGAAACGGTCGGGCAACTCTCGGTCACACTGGATGACATCAAACGCTTCCGTCAGCTGGACAGTAAGTGTCCAGGCCATCCCGAGTATCGATGGACGTCCGGTGTGGAAACGACGACCGGCCCGTTGGGGCAAGGCGTCGCCACAAGCGTGGGCATGGCGATGGCGGGGCGGTGGATGGGCGCCTATTTCAATCGTCCTGGATTTCCGATGATCGATTATGACGTCTACGCGCTGTGCGGCGACGGCTGCATGATGGAGGGCGTCACGGGTGAGGCGGCGTCGTTAGCCGGCCACCTCAAACTGTCCAATCTCTGCTGGATCTACGACAACAACCACATCACGATTGAAGGGCATACGGACTTGGCCTTCAGCGAGGATGTGGCGACCCGCTTCACGGCCTACGGGTGGAATGTGAGACGGGTCGGCGATGCCAATGATCTGGCGAGGCTCGACCGGGCATTGGCGGTCTTTCGGAATACGCAAGATCGGCCGACCTTGATCATTGTTGATAGCCATATCGCCTATGGGGCCCCGCATAAGCAGGATACGAGTGCGGCGCACGGGGAACCATTGGGCCACGAGGAAATCAAGCTGGCGAAGCGCCAGTACGGGTGGCCGGAGAATGCGCAATTCCTTGTCCCGTCGGGCGTGCCGGAGCATTTTCAAACTGTCATGGGAGCGCGGGGACGTACGGCGCGCGAGCAGTGGATGGCGCGATTCACCGAATACCGACACACGTACCCCGAATTGGCAGACGCCTTGTATCAAATGCAGCGCCGAGCGCTCCCCTCTGGCTGGGAGCAGGATCTGCCGACCTTTCCATCAGACGCGAAGGGCCTGGCCGGGCGGGATGCCTCAGCCACGGTGTTGAACGCGGTGGCCTGCCGGGTGCCGTGGCTTATCGGGGGCTCGGCGGACCTCACCCCCTCCACCAAGACTCGACTCACCGGTGAGGGGGCCGGCGATTTCACTCCCGCCGACTACCGCGGACGCAACCTGCACTTCGGGATTCGCGAACATGCGATGGGCGCGATCCTCAACGGGCTGTCCTTATCGAAAGTGCGGCCCTTCGGGTCCGGCTTTTTGATCTTCAGCGACTACGCGAAGCCGGCTCTCAGGCTGAGCGCCATCATGGAACTTCCGGTCATTCATGTATTCACGCATGACTCGATCGGCGTGGGGGAGGACGGACCGACTCATCAGCCCATTGAACAGCTGGCCTCCCTGCGAGCGGTCCCGGGCCTGCTCGTCCTGCGGCCCGCCGATGCCAATGAGGTGGTCGAGGCGTGGCGCGTCATCCTGCAGCTGCAGCATGAGCCGGCGGCACTCGTCCTCAGCCGACAGGCCCTTCCGACCCTGGACCGAACGGTCTACGCCCCGGCTTCCGGCCTGGCACGGGGGGCGTATGTTCTGGCCGAGGCGCCGAATGGCCACCCGGAGGTCTTGCTCCTGGCCACAGGAAGCGAAGTGTCGCTCTGCCTTGCCGCCTATGAGCGACTCATCACGGACGGCATCCAAGCCCGTGTGGTCAGCATGCCGTCATGGGAATTGTTCGAGCGCCAGAGTCAGGCCTATCGAGACCAGGTGCTCCCGCCGCACGTCACGGCTCGCGTGTCCGCCGAACAAGCCGCCACGACAGGCTGGGATCGCTATGTCGGCCTGGCGGGGGTAAGCATCGGGATGAACACCTTCGGGGCGTCGGCACCGCTCAAAGAGTTACAGAAGAAGTTCGGGTTTACTCCTGAACGCATCATCGCCGCGGTGAAGGACCAACTCGCAAGGTCGGCCGCGCGGGAAGCAGATAAATGTTTGAGCTCATGAGTCTATTCAGAGACGGTCTTGTTCCGGTGGAACCCCAGCATGTCCCTTCGGAAACGACACGAACCCTGTTCAAGGAGATGACATGATGAAAGTCTCACATGCCCACACCGTCAATCCGGTGCTTGCCCTGCGACTATTCGGACAATCAGTCTGGTTGGATGATATCCAGCGCCGCTTCATCGCGAGCGGAGACTTACAACGCCTAATCGTCGAAGACGGAGTGTGTGGCGTGACGTCGAACCCCACCATCTTCGAAAAAGCCATCACCGGCGGGGCGGACTATGCCGACGCCTTGCGCGCCGTGGGGCGGGAGCCTGGCCTGAGCGCGAAGGCGCGCTACGAACGGGTCGCCATCGAAGACATTCAAGCCGCGGCGGACATCATGCAGCCCGTCTATGCCCGCACGAAGCGGCGTGATGGCTACGTGAGCTTGGAGGTCTCCCCCCATCTGGCCCGCGATACTCGGGGCACACTCGACGAAGCGCGTCGACTGTGGGACGCCGTCGGGCGCGACAACCTGATGATTAAAGTGCCGGCGACTGCTGAAGGAATCCCGGCGATCGTGCAATTGCTCAGTCGAGGGATCAATGTCAACGTGACGCTCATCTTCTCGCAGGAGACCTATGAGCGGGTCGCGGAAGCGTACCTCATGGGCTTAGAACAGTTGGCCGCCCGGGGGGGCGATGTCGGGAGCGTGGCCAGTGTGGCTAGCGTGTTCGTCAGCCGCATGGATACGGCGGCAGAGGCCGCTCTTGCCGCGCACCTCAAGCCCTCAACGAACGAGAGGACGCAGGCGATGCTCGGGGCGCTCCAAGGGAAGATTGCTATTGCGAATGCCAAGCTGACCTATCAGCGGTACCAGGCGCGGTTCTCCGGGGCGCGATGGGACGGCCTGGCCAGACGCGGGGCGATGACCCAACGGCTGTTGTGGGCCAGTACCGGCACAAAAAACAAGCAGTATTCAGATGTGCGGTATGTGGAGGAACTGATCGGTCCTGAAACGGTCACGACGATTCCTCCAGCGACGTTCGAGGCTTTTCGCGATCACGGACGCCCAGAGCGTCGGCTCACCGTCGGTGTCGACGAGGCAAAGCTCACCCTGCTTGCGCTCGAGCAGGCGGGTGTGTCGATGAAGGCGATCACCGACCGCTTGTTGGAAGAGGGATTGAAGGTGTTCAGGGATGCCTTCGACAGCCTCCTGGACGCAGTCCAACACCACTCCAAGGGGAATGCCTCTGGTCGGCTCAATACCTATTCCTCCACGATCTCGGCTCCCGTGAGAGGTCGCTGGTCTGTTCCACAGCGGTGAGTGGAGGCGCTGTTCGGCCATGCCGCGACACAAGAAGACGTATGGGCGTGCTTGATTCAATGTGGAGGGAATGATGACGGGCTTACACGCAGACGCGCTCGTGCTGTTTGGCGCCACCGGTGATTTGGCCTTCAAAAAGATCTTTCCCGCCCTCCAGGCCATGATCAAGCGGGGTCATCTGACGGTACCCGTGATCGGGGTGGCCAAAGCCAATCGAAGCGTCGCCGAGGTTCGAGAGCGCGTCCGGGAGAGCCTGACTCAATTCGGCGGGGGCGTTGATGAGGCGGCTTTTAGCAAGCTCGTGCAGCGGCTTCGGTTTATCGATGGCGACTACCGGGAGGATGAGACCTTCATCCGCCTGCGCCAGGAACTCGGCGGAGCGCTACGCCCCCTGTATTATCTGGCCATCCCACCCAGTATGTTTCCCACGGTCGTAGAGGGCCTCGGCAAGTCGGGCTGTTCTCGTGGCGCGCGTGTGGTCGTCGAAAAGCCGTTCGGACGGGATCTGGCCTCGGCGCAGGCGCTCAACCGGGCTCTGCACAGGGTGTTCGATGAATCGGCGATCTTTCGCATCGACCATTATCTGGGGAAGGAGTCGATCCAAAACTTATTGTACTTTCGTTTTGCCAATTCCTTTCTCGAGCCGATCTGGAATCGTAGCTATGTGGAGAGTGTGCAAATCACGATGGCGGAACAGTTCGGCGTGTCCGGGCGAGGCAGCTTTTATGAAGAAACCGGGGCCCTCCGCGATGTGGTCCAGAATCACCTCTTGCAGGTCGTGGCGAATCTCGCCATGGAGCCACCCATCAGTGGAGCGGGAGAAGCGTTGCGCGACGAACGGATTAAGGTCTTTAAACGCATGCGGCCGCTCACGGCGCACACCTTGATCCGTGGTCAGTTTCGGGGGTATCGCACCGAGTCCGGGGTGGCCCACGATTCCCACGTGGAAACATTTGCGTCACTCCGGGTCGATCTCGATTCGTGGCGCTGGGCGGGGGTGCCGTTCTTTATCCGAGCCGGGAAGCAGTTGCCGGTCACGGCCACGGAGGTCTTGGTGACCTTGAAGCGTCCGCCCCAGAATGTGTTTGGCGAGGTGCAGCACGCGCAACGCAATTACGTGCGCTTCCGGCTGGGCCCCGATCGGATGGCGGTGGCAATCGGGGCTCGAGCCAAAGTGCCAGGAGACAAGATGATCGGCAACGAGACGGAACTCTTTGTCTGTCACCAGCGCGGAGACGAGATGGAAGCCTACGAACGGCTGATCGGCGATGCGATGATCGGTGATGCATCGCTCTTCGCGCGACAGGACGGCGTCGAAGCGACCTGGCGCGTGGTGGACCCGATTCTGACGATGTCCACGCCGGTACATGAGTATGCACCTGGAACCTGGGGGCCGACTGAGTCGCATGCGCTCATCGCGCCGTTCGGGGGATGGCAGAGCCCAAAGGAGCACGAATGACCGTCGAGTTGGGCTGTAACATGCGGGGACAAAAGGTTCTGTGCAGGCGATTCATTCATGACACGAAAGCGGCGGCTAAGCTGGCGCAGAGGGAGGACGACGTATGCAACTTGGAATGATCGGCTTGGGACGAATGGGAGCCAATATGGTGCGCCGGTTGATGCGCGGGGGACATCAGTGTGTCGTGTTCGACCTGAATCGTGAGCACGTGCAGCAGTTGACGGATGAAGGAGCCGTTGGGGCGAGTTCCCTGGACGATTTGATCAGCCGATTGAGCCCACCGCGAGCGGTGTGGGTGATGGTGCCGGCGGGAGACGCAACCGAAACAACCATTGCGTCTCTTGCGCGCCGGCTGAGTTCGGATGACACCATCATTGATGGAGGAAACTCCTACTTCAAAGACGACGTCCGGCGTGCTCAGACGCTGAAACCTCGGGGACTGCATTACGTCGATGTCGGCACGAGCGGGGGCACCTGGGGGTTGGACCGTGGCTACTGCTTGATGATTGGCGGGCCAGAGCCCGTCGTGAAACGCCTTGAGCCTCTCTTCAGAGTCTTGGCCCCGGGACGCGGTAACATTCCACGGACAGCAGGCCGGGACACCATGAAGGGATCAGCAGAGGACGGGTACCTGTATTGCGGGCCGGCTGGAGCCGGACACTTCGTGAAGATGGTCCACAACGGTATTGAATACGGCCGGATGCAGGCCTATGCCGAAGGCTTCGACATCTGTCGCCATGCCAATTCGAAACACCTTCCTCCCGAAATGCGGTACGACCTGAATCTCGCGGACATCGCTGAAGTGTGGCGGCGTGGCAGCGTGGTGGGATCGTGGTTGCTCGATTTAACGGCGACGGCGCTGGCCGAGAGTCCCGACCTCTCCCATTTTACCGGCTCCGTCCAGGACTCTGGTGAAGGGCGGTGGACGGTCATGGCGGCGATAGAGGAGGGGGTCCAAGCGGAAGTCCTATCCGCGTCTCTCTACACCCGATTCCGTTCGCGCCAAGACCACACCTTTGCCGAAAAGGTGCTCTCGGCCATGCGATACAAATTCGGCGGCCATGTCGAACCGCAGGCATGTCAGTGAGCTGGTTTGGAATCTACAGACCGACCCGACGACATAGAGCCTCGAAGCCTATCTTGCTGGAGCAGGCTTATTCGCAGATTCATCCTAGCGACAGCCTGTCTTTCACCACGCCGTTGAGTCGACAAAGGCCAGCGACGACGTACCTATTAACAGGGGCTTCACCGTCTGAGAGGTAGAGTATGACACCATGCATTGACCCGATGGCCAGTCCCTTCATGCAACTGCATGAGTACGGACAGAGTCCATGGTATGGCTCCATCCGCCGCGAACTGATCGCTTCTGGCGAATTACAGAAGCTGATTGAAGTGGATGGGCTATCTGGAGTCACCTCGAACGCCTGCATATTTGAAAAAGCGATCGCCGGCAGTTCAGATTATGATTCCTCCATCAACGAGCTTGTTCATCACACGGGGCATGCCAAGGCAATCTATGAAGCGCTCGCTATTGCCGATGTCCAAGATGCGGCTGACCTTCTTTATCCGATCTATGAGACGTCGCAGGCGAGGGATGGGTATGTCAGTCTAGATATCGATCCGAACTTAGCAGACAACACGCAGGGAACCATTGAGGAAGCCATCCGTCTTCATCTTGCTATCAACCGCGAGAACGTAATGATCAAAGTTCCGGCGACACCGCAGGGCATTGTGGCCATTGAGTTTTTGATTGGCCAAGGCATCTGCGTCAACGCCACGCTGTTATTTAGTGTCGAGGTCTATGAACGCGTGGCCTTGGCCTATATCCGAGGAATGGAAGCTTTCCGGGGCAATGGTGGGGAGTTGGCGACTGTTGCCTCCGTCGCCAGCTT
Source organism: Nitrospira sp. Nam74 (assembly GCF_965152615.1). NCBI lineage: Bacteria > Pseudomonadati > Nitrospirota > Nitrospiria > Nitrospirales > Nitrospiraceae > Nitrospira > Nitrospira sp. Nam74. The sequence goes on from NZ_OZ224220.1 coordinate 2,616,933, forward strand.
CTTCGTGAGCCGTATTGACACAGCTGTCGATCAACGTCTTGATGCCGTGATTCAGGCCCCTCAGGATCATGCTCTCCACGATCTCGCTCGAACTCTCATGGGCAAGGTCGCTATTGCTAATGCAAAAGTCGCCTATTTGAAGTTTCAACAGTTGTGTGCACATCCTCGTTTTCTCAGATTGCAGAGTCAGGGCGCCAGAGTCCAACGACTTCTCTGGGCCAGCACGGGCACCAAAAACAGACGATACCCAGACACGTACTATGTCGATGCACTTATCGGCCCGGATACGGTCGTTACAATTCCCGCCGCCACCTTTACCGCTTTCCGGGACCATTGGAAGCCTCAGGCCAGCCTGGCAAAGGGTCTAACTGAAGCCGAAGAAGTGTTGGCCCAGTTACCACAGTGCGGAATTGATCTATCAGTAATCACCGAGCGTCTGCTGGCAGATGGCACCCGGCTCTTTCGGGACGCCTTTGACACTCTCATGGAAACGCTTAACGACAAGCGGCTATCTCTACTAGGTTCGAAGTTCGACACCCAACGCGTCACCCTAAATGGCTATCACCGGGAGGTCCATGCCACGCTCGAGCGCTTACGCCAGGACGGGTTTCACAGACGATTCTGGGCCAAAGATCCAACGCTTTGGAGCCAAGATCCTCAACATCAAGCCATTATTCGTCGGGCACTAGGTTGGGTCCACGTGATTGAGCGTCAGGTTCACTTGGTTGCCGAACTCACCGACTTTGTTAAGGCAATCCAAGCCGAACAGTTCACGCAGTGCGTCCTGCTCGGCATGGGAGGCAGCAGTGTATGTCCTGACGTCTTCCGCCAAATGTTTGGCCCGGTCGCCGGCTACCCGGAGCTTCTCATTCTCGATAGCACGATTCCCGCTCAGATTCGCGGTCTCGAAAAACGCCTCGATCTTGACCATACCCTCTTCATTGTATCCAGTAAATCGGGAGCCACGATTGAACCGCTCGTCTTATTTCAATACTTCTACGAGCAGGTCCGCCAAAGGCATCCTGACCGAGCCGGCCGGCAGTTCATCGCGATCACGGATCTGGGCTCGCCGCTTGAATCTCTTGCACACACGCATCAGTTTCGCCACATTTTCCCGGGCGTGTCGGATATTGGCGGCCGCTACTCAGGGCTCTCGAACTTTGGTATCGTGCCCGCGGCCCTCATGGGCATCAACGTCACCCATCTTTTGTATCGAGCCGAGCGGATGCGCCATAGCTGCGATTCCTGTGTCCCGCCAGAAGGCAATCCTGGCATCACATTAGGGGTGATATTGGCCACACTTGCGAAGCATGGGCGAGACAAAGTGACATTTGTTATGTCCCGGTCTCTCGAGCCATTCGGGGCCTGGTTAGAACACCTGCTGGCTGAAAGCACGGGGAAAGAAGCCAAGGGTTTAATTCCCATTGCAGACGAGCTGCTCGGCCATCCTGATGACTATGACACCGATCGAGTCTTTGTCTCCCTCAACCATCCCCCTGATGCGGACCGTCTGACGCTGACAGCTTTCATAGAGGCCGGCCACCCATGTATTGAGATCGACGTCCCGGACTTGATCAATATCGGAGAAGAATTGTTTCGATGGGAAGTGGCAATCGCCGTCGCGGGAGCTCTGTTACAGGTGAATCCCTTTGATCAACCCAATGTCCAGGAAACCAAGGACAACACAAAAGCACTGCTGGAGATATATCAACGGACGAAAGCGCTTCCGGCTGAAGGGCATTTTCTCGTCCACCGCGGGCTTCAAGTGTATCTTGACCCGGTCAATGCGCAACATCTCATGCAAAGCAATATTCGCGACGTCCTGATGACCCATCTTGCGAGGATTGGTCCGAGGGATTATGTGGCGTTCAATGTCTATTTGCCACGGACCCACGTCGTCCACCACCTGTTGCAAACCATCCGACTTACTATTCGAAAGAAATTTCGTGTGGCGACCACGCTCGGCTATGGCCCAGGATTCCTGTATTCAACGGGGCAGCTGCATAAGGGCGGCCCAGGGACCGGTGTCTTTTTCCATGTGACCGCTGATGACGAGATGGAGCTCGCCATTCCTGGTAAATCATATACCTTCGGGATGCTGACCACGGCCCAAGCTATGGGAGACTTCAGAAGTCTCGCCACCCGTCAGCGTCGTCTTATACATATCCATCTTGGAAAAGACATTATCACCGGGCTTCAACGGCTTGCCGAGCTTATTGCATCCTGAGATCACGATGTTGACGATCAATTGACGATCTTGTGCTGAGGGGAACGAGTGGGAAAGCCACAGGATGAAGGTTCACCTTCACACTGGAGGTTCTTTTCCGCGCAAATGCGTATTTATGTTTTGAAATGTGGAGAGTGAATACAAAACGATGCACCAGACTCTTGAGCCTCTTAGCCATGATGGCCTTCCTTGGCTTTGCGTCGGCGTGTGCCCCGACCCCGACATGGCATTTCACCATTACGGGAATCGACCAATCTGGAAACCCTCGATTCTGTGTGAGCATGCAGCCGCAGTGTGCTGGACCAGGTGTTAAGGCGAAGTTCTTTACGGTATATGGAATACAACCCGGTACAAACGAGAATCACATCTTCTGGGCGATCAGGGCAACTGATGATGTACCGCTACATCGATTTGACTATGGAGCTACCCCCACAGGATATCGTGAAGCGAGAGCTGCTGAACTGTTGCAGGCAAACGTGATCTATAGCGTGGGTCTATATTGGTTTAAGCAAATGGGAGAGGTCCCGAGGTATGAGAGCGCGCCCGCTCATCAACTAAAGTAATGCCCTTCTAATGAAGAATAGCGCTTTGACCTTTTCGAGACATATCTGAAATGGGCGCGAATCGCCAGGCATGGATTGGTTGGTTAACGAGGTACCAAGATGCCCATAGGGAACGGATAGGTGCTGGTTCAGAACCTTCCAGGACCGCTCTACGGGTTCGATGCCATTCGCCATTTCGCCATAGAGAGTTGGAAGGGGAAGTTGTTTCATGAATGCATGAGATGAATGCGAGTGCAGTCAAGACAATAAGCGTACAGATGGATACGATCTTGACCTCTCTAAGAGGTATTGACCCGGCAAACGGAGCACAGTCGACTACTGACTGAGGTGTGAATGTTGGACATATCTTCATGAAGGGGCGATGTGACTTTGATCTGCTCTGCATTGGGAGCGGGCCAGCAGGCCAGCGGGCTGCCGTTCAGGCTGCTAAACTGGGGAAACGGGCGGCCATCATTGAAAAGCGCCGCAGTATGGGTGGCGTGTGTCTCGAGACGGGCACCATCCCCAGTAAGACGTTTCGCGAAGCCGTCCTCTCCGTTGCGCAAGTGAACGGTAGGTATGGTGGCGCCCGGCTACCGCATCGCACGACGAACCACCCGACGGCGGCTGAGCTCCTGCAGCGCGTGGATACGGTCGTCCAACGCGAAGGGCAGGTCGTGGACAATCAGCTGTGGCGCAATGAGATTCACTGCATTGTAGGCGAGGCTTCTTTTAAGGATCCCCACACTGTCATCGTCGCGTCTGAGGAGAGCCAGCGGACAGTCACGGCCGAGCATATCGTGATCGCCGTTGGGACGGTTCCGGCGCCGTCTCGCGGTGTGCCGGTGGACGGAGACATTATCATCAGCAGCGACGATATCGTTCAGCTCACGCGATTGCCCAAGAAGATGGTGGTGGTTGGAGGCGGGATCATCGGTATCGAATATGCGTCGATGCTTGGCGCACTCGAGGTTGATGTGACGCTGGTCGATAAGAGAGAGCGATTGCTGGAGTTTCTGGATTATGAAATCGTAGATGAACTCATGCATCAAATGAGAAACCGCCATGTACGATTTCGTTTAGGGGAGGCGGTGGAGAGCGTGGATGTGACCGCGGGCGCACCCCAACAGGCGGTCGTGCACTTGGAGTCCGGGAAGCGGCTCATGGCTGATCAGGTCCTGTTTTCAGTTGGCCGGATTGGAGCGACGGCTCGGCTCAATCTGGCGGCTGCCGGGCTCACATCCGATCCACGAGGACGAATAAAAGTGGATCAGCAATTTCGCACAGACGTGTCGCACATCTTTGCGGTGGGAGACGTGATCGGGTATCCGAGTTTAGCGTCGACCTCGTTCCTCCAGGGAAGACTGGCAGCGTGCTATGCCTTTGGCGTCGAGATCGGGCCGATGGCCGAGCATCTCCCCATCGGCATCTACGCCATTCCAGAACTCTCGGCGATCGGGCCCTCGGAACAGGAGTTGACGCAAAAGAAGATTCCCTATGAAACTGGGATCGCTCGATATCGGGAAATTGCGCGAGGGCAGATCCTCGGCGATGAGAGTGGATTGCTCAAGTTGCTCGTCCACCGAGACGACCAACGGCTCCTGGGCGTCCATGCCGTCGGGACGAGTGCCACGGAACTCATCCATATCGGACAGGCGGTGTTGGAATTGGGGGGCGGGCTGCAGTATTTCTTACGGACCGTCTTCAACTATCCCACGCTGGCCGAATGTTACAAGGTCGCTGCCTTAAACGCCTTTAACAAACTGTCCCAGTGAAGGCACCCACGGGTCAGGGTGAGGTGATCAATTCGAAACTATATCTGAACCGTTCGCACCTCAAACCATGCTTGTGATGTCGATTGAAGATCTATTGCGATGCCTGACTCCGACGCGTTCAACCGGGACGACTTGTTGTAGTTTCTCCGCTCGTTTGAATGCGGGAATAGGTGAAGAGAATAAAGCCCACTTCACCACTTCGCCTCTTGCCCTTTAGCGAGTTTCTATTCCACATAGGTGAACCTGTCTCGCGGGAGCGGTCCAAAGTTGGGCTACGCATCGACCTGGCATAGAGGTTGCCGTATGTCCTAATGGGCCGAACGTATGATTCATTGCGTTGTAAGCTCGAATGCATCGTAAAAACGTTGCGCGCACGATGACGCGCCGTGGAAGGGGGAATGAGGATCAAAGGTCTGCTTCTTATGGTCATGCTGGTGCAGGTGCCTGTCCTGAGTGACGCACGATGCCGTACCGTGGGTGAGAGCGTGAGTCTCGCTACCGAGTACGGCACCTTTCCGGTGTATCCGGCAGTACGCCTGGTGGAGGTTGGCCATGAAGCGACAATATCCCACTGCAGATGATCGGCTATGAGATTGGGCCGCCGCTCTTTGTCATAGCTATACCGTTCGCTATGCTCGGCGCCGGTGTCGGCAAGGTACTTCATCCCTGGACCAAGTGCATGGACACACAGGATAAGCCGGCAAATAACAAAGATTCAGTAGTTATGCATCGAGGGATTGGTTAGGTGACAGGTCTAAAGAAGAGCCGCGAGCGAAGACCTGCACCCGTGGGCAGGTAAACACCTGAGCCGGCAAGACATCGTCCTAGCCCACACCTCCTTGTGTCGGCTGATGACACGTTGATTTGATACCTTCGATATCTGAATCAGACAATGATGGATTACCGCGGACGCCTGGAGCTCGTTCCGTTCACACGGATACTGGCATTCCAAAACTCAGTGTGCAGCGCCACGGGTCGATTATCTTGCCAGAGTCGACAGCAGACGGATGAGCGGACATGGCTGCCAGTCCCGTTATGAGAGGTTGTTACAACGGCACCAGCTGCTTGTGAATAAGGTGTCGATGTATTGCGAGTCTCGCTACCCATGAGACTTCAATCCAAATGTCTTACCCTTTGACACTGCCTTTGACGAGCGACCATACTCACTGGGTTTGAGTATCGGCAAGGTAAACGTGTCGCTGCTTCTATCTATTTTTCTAGGGCAGTAGAGTACGTATCATAATTTCTTCTGCCGGGACGCTTGCGCTCTCATCAGTTCGCGTCTCTTGTTCACGTGTCGGGGTGTGTTTCGGGGTGTGGCGATTCTGTGATGGCTCGATGGTTGGTCGATGCTCCTTAGAGACCATGTTTGTCTGAATGATGTCTCGGGCCATGGAACCCGACGTCGTGAGTTCATTTTCATAGATATCTGTCTGGTATTCCTCCGTGGATACCTCTGCTAAAGAGGTCAAGACGGATGTGACCGTCGAAAGGCCTGGGCGAGCTGGATACGGCCGAGTTTCATCGGTTGGCAATGCAAGCCGGACCGGTCGGCGCTCGGCGATAAGAACGATATGACCCATGTCTCGGGGCTGCAGCGCCACCGCACGGCCGCTGTCCGTCATCAATCTTTCCGTGCTGTGATTTGTATGAGGTCCGTCATGTCCGTCGATTGGCATGGGCGTGGGCTGATAAGAGGGTGGGCCACTTACTGCGGGTTCGGGCAAGGTAGCCTTCCCCCACGGACGCTCGCGTGGGCCACTCTGCCCATAGAACTCGGATGACCACCAATAGACCCCATACAAGGCCCCGCACGCTACCATAGACAGAGCCACCATGAAGATCCATCGCGTACGGCTCGTCGGCATTGGCTGAAGGTGACTGGGCAGCATGTTAATCGTGCTCATCAAGTCCCCCCTTCTCATTTGGAAACCGCTCTCTCTTCAAGCAAACTTACGCACTCTTTATCTCTTGCAGGGACTGTCGAATAGCCTACAGGATCCTTGCTCTGAGGCCCTCAGGTACAGGTATAGTTCCTACGGTGATTGAGCGCGTCTCATGTCGAGGACCTCGTCGCGGCTCATGATTTTAGATCAGCCCAGAATTGCAACGCTCAACCTTGTCTGGATTCCGTCCCTGCTCTAACTCGGGTCACCGACGAGGCCCTTTTTGTACGAACCGATCGAGCGGACTTGTCTGGACTGCACACGCCGAGGAATTGGCACGATTGGAAAGAATCACCATATCCTCAAGATACCCGCAATTCAGACAGCGCTCGACTTGCCCGTCTATCCGAAATCCACTTTCGTCAAGGAGTCCGTCGACAATCATCAATCCCCGACAACGTGCGCACGTCATCTTCCCCCTCCTTTCATTTCGATCGTTTACCGGATTAGCAGCATAAACGTTCGGTATTCTGACTCAGCCGCCGTGCTGATGGGACAGCTCAAAGGGAACGTCCCCTCGTCCTTTCAGGAGAGATGGTGTCGCCCTAGATCTTTACTGCGAGATCCCCATCCTCGTCGCCTCCACAAACTGTTCCGTAGAGTCATCGATGTGGCGCCCTTGGCGACCTTTGGCTTGGTGAATATAGAGCAAGCCATGGTTGACGTGCCGTTGAGGGATAGGCGGCAGAGCCATTTCATATTTTACCGGTTGCTGGTGATCGGCCAGTTGTAGCGCTGGATTGTAGACGCTGTTGAACTTCCAGAGCATCTTGACAAAATTGGTTTGTCCACGGAGCAGGTGCCCGGCCGCAATCTTAGCTGTCGATTTGAGCGCCCTCCAACCCAAATGCTTGGTATTCAAGACCTGCTGGGTCTTCACTAACTCTTCGTAGAATTCCGGCAAGGGTAGTCTGGTGGGCAGCACGGCATGTTGAATATCGAAGAGGCGATAATCGCGGCTTTGAATCTTGCGCGATTCCGTCAACCATGTTTCCGTGCCGGGATACGGGGTATTCACGCTGATGTTCACAATTTCAGGAATCTCGAGACACCACTGGCGGATGACCTCGAAGCGTTGCTTGTCCCAGTCGGGATCGGCAATTAAGTTAATGGCAACAGTGATGCCGAGTGACCGGGCAAATTCGAGCGCTTCAAAATTCTTACCTAATGAGATGCGCTTTCGATGTTTCAGCAGCCCTTCCTCATCGATGGCTTCGAGCCCGATGAACATATATTCTAGGCCGAGCGACTTCCAGAACCTGAACACTTCCTTGTTTCGCAGTAACACGTCGCCGCGTGTCTCCAGATAGTATTTTTTCTTGATCTCCTTCTTGGCAATCGCCTCACCGATCGCCATGCCGTGCTTGCCTTGGATAAAGGCCACGTCGTCGACGATGAAAATCCCCGGCTCTCGGACCCGGGCTAAATCTTCCACGACCTTGTCCGGGCTGATCACTCGATAGCTGCGGCCATAGAACGTCCAGGCGCTGCAGAAAGAACAATCCCACGGGCAGCCCCGCGCGAACTCAATGGAAGCGCAGGGGTCCAATACCCCGATGAAATATCTCCGGCGATGGCGCAGAAGGTCACGTGCCGGGCTAAGGGCATCAAGACTTTCGACGAAACGGGGAGGAGGCCCTGAGCCGAAACGCGACACCACGCCAGGAACACGTGTGATTGCGCTGCGATCATGCTCGATTGCCTGCAAGAGATCTGAAACGACCGCCTCACCTTCACCTTTGAGGATGCAATCAATTGCGCCCGCACTATGCTCAAGAAACTGGTCCGCAATAAACGACGCGCTGTGGCCGCCGACGAAGACAAAACTTCCCGGCAGCGTGTTTTTTGTGAGCTTGGCCAGATCGACAATTTCCGGCACGTTCGCCAGATAATTGCAGGAGAAAGCCACGACATCGGGGCGCCAGGTATGAAGCAGTGCGGAATAATCACGATGTGTCTCGACTTGCAAATCAATAAGACATATCTCATGTCCGGCTTGGCGGATCGCCTGAGCCACAAGCTCTAACCCCAGCGGCTCCAAGCGAAGGTAAATTTTTGTATACATTAATGCGCTGGGATGGACGGCAAGCACTTTCATAACGTCTCCTATTTCCCGCGTCAGCTATAGGGAAAGGCAATAAGTATTAAAGGATTCAGGCTCACACCGCTACTGGCATCGGAAACACGGTCGAGAGCTTGAGGGCCAGCGGTGCATCGCCCTCTCAATTCCGCGACTGCACCGGATCCTTGCCGCCAAGGGCTTGAATCGGCGATTGTGCATTCCAACTTATGTGCCCATCCTTCAGATCAAAAGGCCAGATCGCCACGTCGACAGGTTCCAGGTTGACTCTCATCTTCCGACACTGCAATTGTTTCTGTTGCATTCATCGTGCCTCTCAGTCGCCGCCAAAGCCGTTGCCTTAGTTTATTTCCCATATACGCCACAGATGAGGCTGTATGGTGTTGATCACTCCACCTCCTATCGTCTTCACCACGATGCCTCGTCGTGATTGAGAACGAAAATCCACGATAGAGCGTGGTGCGTTACGATTGTTTAGCTGTCTGTGGATAGGACGGGCCACCGTCTCCATGACTGCGGATTAGGATGAGGCCCGACATGAACAGTAGGAGGGTGCACATCATGCCAAGCCCCCGCAGTGCGAGCGATGGTCCGTACTGCAGCTCAAAATAGCAGACAAGCAGAATCGCAGCGGACACGGATCGAAGTGCGCGCGGTCTCGTGGCATCGCTCGCCACGCCGACGAGGAGCATCGCGGGAATCAACATGACAACTCCGTGATGCGGTTGCAACGCTGGACTGAAAGGGAGCAGCGAGAGCATTAAGGTAGCGGCATCCATCGTCAACGCTCGTCTTGTATCTCGCATGGGTCGGCGCCAGCTCTGCCACCAATAGAAGCTGAGGAGGGCAAGCCATAACACCTGAGCCGTCCTCGTGACACTCAATACCTCTTCTTGCTGGAGCACGAGGATGTTGTATACTCCCTTTCCTCCCGTGGCATTTAGGAAAGTGAGCAGTGTTTTATGCCAACTCATGACATAGGCCGCCAGTTCGAAGGGAAGGGTCATACTGTTTCCACTCTGGAACACCATCTGTATCCAATTGCTCGTCAGGGTGACGGCCTGATGCGCTCCGAAATAAAAGGCCGGCAGGGCGAGGAAGAAGAGTCCCAGCCACGCGACGGTCATGAGACAGAGTCGAAACTGTCGCTTCAGAAGACAATACGGCAGGAAAACCGCACTGTAGACTTTCAGGACCATACTGAGGGCCAGCAAGAAGCTGGCGCCGAACAGGTTTGCTCTGCTGAGGAGGACGAGCGCGCCGAGGACGGAGATTAAATAGAGCACGTTGCCATTCAGATATTTCAAATCCCATTCGAAATAGTAACTGACTGACCCGAGCGCCAATAGGCCAATGAGGTACTTGGTCGGATGATTGGACAGGCCCAGCAGATACAAGGAGATTTCAATGGATCCGACCGTTGCGGCGATGAGCATCGCCATCCAGAGCACGGCAGAGGCCTCAAGACCGAGGTGGCCCAAGGCCAGACGCACGACGAGGTTAGGGGGTGGATAGAGAAACCCACTCGACCAGGGCGGATAGCTCAGCTGTTCCGCAACGAGAAGGCTCCGTTCATAATTTAACGCATAATCGAGAAGATCCGAAGGACCAAAGGCGTGGTGCCGAATCTGAAAACTGCAGGTGTACCACCCGGCATAGACCACGATGGCCGCTAGGCAGAGGAGGTTGACCGCTCGTAGGCGTCCGGGCGTCAGGAGGGACATCATGATACGAAATGGGTGAATCCGATGAGGTCTCTCACCGACGTGCCTATCGTAGAACTCGATTGCCAGTCTATCGACTAAGCGATAGAAGAGACTCCAGAGCGGCTCCTTCTACGACCACACGACGAGCCGCAAAGGCATCGTTTGTTCTCTTCCCTTCTCTCCCTCCTCATGAGACGGCACTTACTTGAGGTATGTCCCACCTCTCATAGGCGTGATTCACTCACACGATCCGGGGTCACTCGCTGTTCTTCCTGGTATTCAGTATCGGCATTGACATTCCAGAGGTCATGCTGCTCATGCTGGAGAAGGTTCTCAACGGCCAACATCCCGGTGAGCATGGAATGATCCTGATTGTTATAGCGGTGGAGTCCGTTCCGTCCGAGCGTCTGAAAATTCGTCACGCCGTTGACGTACGTACGAATGGCGTCGAGTGCCTCTCGATACTGTTCATCATAGACGGGATACGCTTTCGGAATTCGAAACACACAGCCATCTTCAATCTCCTCGTAGCGGGCCAAGCCGAGATGGGCGACTTCCCGTTTGCCACGCTGGATGAGGTCAGCGTCAGAGGCGGACCATAGTTCGTCTCCTTCTTGGCAGAAGTATTCCAGGCCTAGGCTCGATTTCATCGGATTGGGCACCATCTCAGGACTCCAGTTTTTGAAGTTCTGAATGCGTCCCACTTTCACCGATGGATCGTGCACATAAATCCAGTTATCTGGAAAGAGATGTTGGCGATCAATAATGAGGCAGACTGTGAGGAAGTCTCGATACCGAAGGCGGTGTGCGGCCGAGCGGACCGTGAAATCCTCAGATGGGGCGATCTTCATGACGGCTTCCGTCACTGGCATACTTGACATCACGTGACTCACCGGAATGATTTCGGTTTGCCCCTGTCGTTTGACCGTCACGCTGCGAATGACCGAACCCTCGCGGTTGAGATGGAGGACCTCGGTGTTCAAGCTGACCGTGCCGCCGCCTGATTCAATCTGCCTCTGAACGGCTTCCCACATCATGCCAGGCCCCAACCGAGGATAAGCAAACTCCTCAATTAAGCTGCGTATCGTTCGGCGCTCTGTACCGAGCATGCGGAGGAAGACCGTCCTGAGTGAGAGATCCTTGATCCGCTGAGCCGCCCATTCCCCTTTCAGCTCGCCGCACGAGATGCCCCAGACCTTCTCGGTGTAGGTTTTGAAGAACGTCAGAAACAACCGGCGTCCGAAGCGGTTGGTGACCCATTGTTCAAAGGTATCGTCCGTCGGATACGGTCGAATTTGCCAGCGGACATAGCTGAGGCCGATCAGGATGGCTTCCAGGATCCCCAAATTCTTGAGCACATTCATCGGACGGAGGGGATAGTGGAAGAACCGGCCATTAAAATAGATGCGGGATAAGCGGGGCCGCTGCAAAAAGTCCTTACCAAGGATCTCCTCCCACATGACACGGACGGCATGCGATTTGGTGTAGAACCGGTGTCCCCCCATATCAAACCGGTAGCCTTTATAGCACTCGGTCCGTGCGATGCCGCCCACCTTATTAGTCTTCTCGAGCACGAGGGGTTGAAAACCCGACTTCACTAATTCATACGCTGCAGTCAGTCCTGCTGGTCCGGCACCGATGATGACGGTGCCTGCGCCACGGCGTCCATTATGGGGTTTCACTGGTTGAGCCATGGTTGCATACCTTTGGCTGACCGCACAGTGTTTCTGCTGCCCTTGTGCATAAACCAATCACACAGACGTCCCTGAAAGCAATCAGCGCGACGGGCAAGGATCACCATGTCGCCCAGATGCCGGCAATTCGGACATCGCTCGGCGTGCAACCCTATCCACATTTCAGTCTCGTCGAGGAGTTGCTCGATCATCGCCCATCCTTCCCAACGTGCGCACGTCATCATTCCCCCCTTCCATTTTGACGGTCCATGGGGTCGGCATAACGCCCCTTCATTTCCTGAGGGATATCACCAAACCGGTAAGGCTCTCATCAAGTCCTGATAAAGACAGGCGAATATAGCGAAGGTTCCATTGAGCCCGGTATTCAGGTTTCCAATACTGCGGTTCCAGATATGTGGAAGCACACGCCCATGGTTATCATCTTCGTCATGACATTAGAGATTCCCTGTTCCGTCTCCAACTTAAACTCGATCGGCATGCTCGGCTCAGGGATCCGCCACGTCAGATCGGCCCAGAGTATCCCAGCGCAGGCATCCCAGGGCTGCATCTCCCGTGAGAAGGAAAAGCCACAGCATTTGACGACGTGCGCGCCTCCAGGCGATTGCGCGGGGCTGAGACCCAGCGTGAAAACTCCAGCTGCAATAAGTTCTCGAAAGGCTCCTTCAAGTCAATTTTTGAACTCCGGATCAGCGGCGAGGGCTTCAAGCCGTGTTTGGGGAACGCATTGCAACACGGCTCGTAGGTTATGGGTGCCCTTTCAGATGTCCTGATCCAGCCGTTCCCACAGTCGGTCGCTTGAATGACTCCAGGTCCATCGAAGGTCCAGGGCTAACGCAGTCAGCGCCTCCAGCTCTTTCGGCACAGTACGTAAGATGACGGATCTGTTGTGATTCCTCGTCTCCTCCTCCTGCGCTGCCAATACTGCTGACCGATTGCTCCAGCGGCCTCTTGTCATCGTCGACACTGTCTCCCTGGGCCTACCTATACACAAGTCTGGTGCCACTCCTCTCACCGCCGAGGATTGTCAGGACCCAGCGCGAAATCCTTGGTCATTCACGATGTTGGGCAAGGTACCAGCGAAAGGACGTGCGGGCGCACAGTCGTGACGGTCCTCGAACGCTCACGAGAATGGTGAATAGTCACGATGGGCGACGTACGTAGCCAGGCCGAGGCAAAATGGGTGGGTCGGCTCAGCCCAAGTTTACTCATACGGCTGCGCAGCGTACTGGGATTGAAGCCAAGATGGGCGGCCGCACCCCCCGCTCCATGAATGCGCCAATGACTTCGATTGTGCACGCGCACAATATGATCTGCTCCGGCATCCGATATGTGATGCCTCTACGGTCTCCATAGAGTCGGATAAGAGTGGGCCAGGCGAGCGAGTGGGCAGCGTTGAGCAACGTGCAGATCAGAAAATGCACAAAGGGGAAGGAACCCATCGCTTCATGGGTGTGGTCGGAAACAGCTTGTTATTACGTATTGGCCGTCCTCATGTTATGACCGTTAACACACACGAGGCGCCGTTCAAAATCACGCTTTAAAAACGCCGAATTAGGATAGTCGCTTGGTAATGTCGTTCATTTGGATTTTCGCCGACCGTAATACGACTGGCCACATCTTTGCTTACGTTTGGGCCAGATAGAGTTGGGATTATTACGGTGATAGATCTTCCTGGCTTTAATATCCAAGACCCAAGATGAGTAAAGAAGAACTGCGATCACAGTAGGAACGCACACCACGTGAGGCTCTACATATGAAACCAAGCTTTGATAGAACTAGGATTTGTGCTTATCGCAATGTGCTGCCGGAGCTGGAGTTTATGTGACTGTAGATTAGTAGGATGCTTTCTGAACGGAAGGGGCTAAGGAGATGCCAAGAAGTTGATTGCCTCTTCGATCACCCAATTGAGAGGCCCCTTATGACTCACCGAATGACTATTCAAGTATTCAAGACGAGCCTGCTGACACTATCTCTCGTGCTCGTCCCCATCCTTACGGCGGCTCATCAGACCAGCATGGGATCTGACATTGTTTCTCAGGTGTACAAAAAGGTTGTCCCAACCATAGTGCTCATCAATGCCACGCGCTTCGAGCTTTCAGCGAACGGTGAGGCGTCCTTGCACAGCGTCGGCTCGGGCATTTTGCTTGATGAGAAAGGGCTGATCTTGACCAATAACCATGTCATCGAGGGCGCGACGAGTATCGTCGTTACCATGAATAAAGGGGTCAAAGCGGAGGCCCAGGTGGTGGGGAATGATCCCATGACGGATCTGGTGCTCCTGCGCGCACCGTTGCCAACAGAGCACTACGAGGTGGCCGAATTTGGCGACTCCGACCACTTGGAGATCGGTCAACCGGTCCTGACCATCGGACATCCGTTTGGCCTCGACGCGACCTTGACGACCGGCGTGATCTCCGGGTTTCTGTCGAACCCTGAACTCACGCGTCAGCCTCAACGTCTTATTCAGAGCAGCGCTGCCATTAATCCGGGGAACAGCGGGGGTCCCTTGCTTGACCTGGCTGGGCACATCATTGGCGTGAACGCCTCGATGCTGGCGGGCGCCCAGAATGTGGGGTTTGCCATTCCCAGCAACACCGTGAAGAAGGTCGTACATGAGATTCAGTCCTATGGACGAGTCATTCGACCGTGGCTCGGCATCGGGGGCCAACTCATCACCAGAGATCTCATGCAACTCTTGACGATGCCCTTAGCGAAGGGCATCGTGGTGTCAGGTATCGCCAAAGGCAGCCCTGCCGAGAAGGCTGGATTACGATCTGGCCAGCTGGATGTCTCCGTGAATGGCGAGCGCTGGTTGCTCGGGGGAGACATTGTCGTCGCGATCAATGCGCACCCCGTTACGACGGCAGAAGAGTTTGCAGAGGCGATCAAGGATCTCGAGGTTGGAGAGCTGGTAACACTGCGTTTCATGCGTCAAGGCACCCTCTATACGACCATGCTGACAATTGAAGAACGACCATCAGTACCTCACTCTCCGACAAGGCGACAACCGGTCGAACGTGTTGAATTTCAGCCACTGGCCATGGAAGGACAGATGAATCGCAACAGTTTGATAACAATAAAATTCTAACCGCTCCTATTCTATAGGATCAGTGGTGGGGGAGCACACGTCGAAAGTTGGCTCACCCCCGCCTCGCGACTACCAGGAAGCCGGACCACTGATGCTATCCCTCTCTATTACTCGAGTACTACGACGGACAAGCCGCAAGAAGAGCTACCTTCTTATGACAACCCATTAAGTGGGCTGGCTTGCAGTCTTCCACGGGCGTATTCGGTCGTATCCTTTCATCACAAACCACGATATTGCACGGACCTCAACGGCAGCGGGTGCCGCACTGCCGGCGAAAACCAAAAGGTTCTAAATAAGTATCGATAGGAATGCACCTTGCAAATCGTCTTTCGTGAGGCGATTGCAACCATGGGAATGGTACCCGGCTGAGGGCGCCATTCTCTCCAGACATATCGGGCGACCAGCCGAATCCAGAAAGATCTGCGCTACAGCAAGGCGGAGCGGAACACGATTGGACTGTAGGGCCATCACAATTGGAGCGAATTCACCACGGGCGCCCGGGCTGGTAGGGGCGCCGTGCGTTGCGGACCGAGCGCGGGCCGTCAGGCAACAGAAGATAGAGAATATTCCGACAAGGACAGCCCAGAAGTCGTCATCCATTATATGAATTCATCGCAATCGATAGAACAGCCTGAAACAGACAGGCAGCCTTTTTATGGTCAAAAAAGCGGAGGACTCTTATTCGGTGCGTTTAGATATCCTGGCATTGTCCTTCGCTCACCGCACTGCTTCATGCGATATCTCCACCTATATCAAGTGATCAGGGACAGGACTTCTTTCCGTTGAGAATGATCGTGACCTGCCCCTCCTTGATCTCTTCGGCATGTGTACGACGCGCCGGTTTCCAATACAAGGGGACCGTTAACTATGCGAAGGCCTGAGATGTTTCCCCAAGTGGTAGCGTCTCTGCTGATCGTATGTATAGCGTCCGGTTGTGCCACAAACCCAACGACCCGTCACCGCTCACGCGGGGATGTGTCCACGACCCGCTGTGAAGCCCCAAAGACATCAGAACATCTCCTCCCGATCGTCAGTAGCGAGCCCCTTCCCGATGAGGGCGATGAGGATATCCTCGAACTCTCGCCGATTGCACGGCACACAGCTGCCACGATTCGAGTGCTCGATCTGCTCAAGCGCATTCCTCGGCTCGAACAAGAGGCGCGCGTACAGGCTGATGTTATATGGCGCCTGTTGTGGACCCGCCAACAAATCGTGGACCGCATCTCTTTGGCCGCATTCGACGTATCCAGTACCGTCGCCGAAATCGACTGCGAAGAATCACGGGCCGATCACGTCGCGGATGGGATGCAAGAAGTACGTCAGGATCGGCAGGAACGGGGGTTATTTTTAGCGCTCATTGGCGGCGCCTTGATCGGAGTGGTCGCGGGCAGCTTGTCGCTCGTCGCACAGGCAACCGCGTCGGCAGCGAGTGCGATCCTTGGTGGCACGTTATCCGTCGGTCTTGGAGGGGCGGCAACCGTATTCCTCGGCGGCGAGGAGGACTTTTATCACCCTCGTAACCATTTGCGCGATCTTCGCGACAGGCCCGCGCAGTCAACGCTTTTCCCAGCCTCGGTCTGGCGCTATCTGAACGGCCCCTCGCGCATATTACCTGGGGCCACGGTGCACGATGCGTTACTAACCTATTGGCGCGAAGATGGTCGCTTGGGAGACTCTGGGAGCGCGACCGCACGGCGGCGAGATGAGTTATTGTTCGGGGACGGCGGCACATACGAAATTACGGAACTCCGCATCCGGGCCGAAATGCTCAATCATGTGAAATCCGAAGTACTGCGCATGGGACAAGACCTCAACCAACTGCTGTACGAAGTCTTAGCACGTGAATCTCAAGACAACCGTCTTGAAGCGTCGCCAGCCGCCTCTTTTGCACAAAGCCATGCGAGACCATGAAAACCTCCTGCGCCATGCACGCTCGTACGTTCATCGCGTCGATCGTCATTTTATGCACCGGAGTCGGATGCCTGGGGCAGTCTCAGGCGTTACACAGGCTGCACGGTGACGCGACGACCTCTCGTTGTAACATGCAGACGAAAACGCATCTGTTGCCTGCATCGCGAGGAGCAGGCTCAGGCAACTACCGTAATCACTCCGTCGCCCAAGCCTTGCCACCTCGGGTCCGAGAAGCCGCCGTGGCGATCAACGTTCTAGGTCTCCTCAACGAGCTACGAGCACTAGAACGCGGGGACGTCGACCGGCGGCCAGAGGTGGCATGGCGCCTCCTAACGACTCGTCAGCAAATTTCTCATCGCATTGCCCTGGCCGCGTTTGACGTGACGAGCACGGTTGCCGAGTTGGACTGTGAACAATCACGAGCCAATCATGTCGCCGATGGATTGAGTGAGATGCTGCAAGAACGGTCCGACCGCGACTTGTTCCTGGTTTTCGCCGGAGATCTGTGGATGGGGGTTATTGCCGGATCATTGTTCCTGGCGGGACAAGCAACTGCTGCGGAAGCGAGTGCGATATTCGGGGGATTATTCGCCACTGGGATTGGCACCGCTGCAGTATTCGTGGAAGCGACGTATAACTTTCACCATCCGCGCAATCATCTTGATGATATTCGAGAAGGGCCGCTCCAATCCACGCTGTTTCCAACTTCTATCTGGAGCTACCTCAACGGACCCTCATGGATGCTGCCCGGCGAAACGATTCGTCAGGGCCTGCTCGCATATTGGAAAGAAGAAGGTCAGCTGCGTCAGCCGGATGCCGAGCTGGACGACGACGCTGACAGAAAGCGCAACGCGTTGTACTTCGGTGAAGGAGGCATTTATCGCATCAAAGAGCTACGGCGACGGGCTGAAATGCTGGGCCACCTGAAGTCCGAGATACTTCGAATGGGACAAGACTTAAATAATCTTCTGTATGAAGTATTGACTCATGACCAAGAACCTCTTCAAAGCTTAAGGCGCCCCGGCTATTGACACATCTCGTTCCCGGTAACTAACACGACCCTGACGCCCGCGTAGTTTGAAAAGCCGGAATGCGCTAAGCTTGACACATCTCAGCGAAATCCCGAGAAGAGAGTATCAACAATCGTTTTTCACGTTTACCCTGGAGCGCCATGCCTAAAAGTGCGGCCTTTTTTTTGCCCTCCGCACTCTTCTAGTCAAAGTAGTGCTGGACCAATCCGGATTCCAACTGTAACCGTCTTCTCTCCAACTCATGCCGTTGTTTCCTCAGCGTGTCCAGCGTGGCGGTAAACCGTTCTTGCTCAACCAGCCACTCTTCACGTAATCGCCCTTTCGAACCGGGGGCTGCTTCAGCCTGACGGATGCGATCAAGCGCAATGGTAAGATGCGCAAGTTGAGTCTGCCACTGTTGCTCATGGAGGCGCCAGCCTGCGATGTCCAACGTCCGCAACTCTTCTATGGTCGGGTCGCCACTGGGCGGTATCCGGCTCAACTCCTCAATATGCCGACGAAGGCGCAGTAAGTTCTCTTGGAGATCATCAATACCTTGGCCCAACCGAGCGATCAGCGGATCGTGAGACGGTGCCGGGGCTTCTCGCGAATCCATATTATGGGCGCAACCAACCAGAATAATGAGTCCGGAGTAAACGAGTATCCTTCTATACACGTTCACGATCTCTCCCATGAGCCTAAGATCCGATGTATCTGATTGCGACTCCTTTTAGAGTCTGCACTTGTACAACATACGGCACATCCCAATAGCCCCATCCTGCCCCCCAAGGTCCGTACATGCTCCCATACGAGGCAGAAGGCCAAGCGCCATAGCCGAAACCAAAATACCCGCGTGGCCATGGACCATAGTAATATGGCGCGTAATAGCCCCAGGGACTGTAGTTGCCGCTGTAGCTCACGCGTTGTTCCGTATGAACGGTCGGCCGCGAAAAAACCACGGCGCTGGCGCCTAGCTTGGCGGCTTTCTTAACAATATCGCGCTGGAGATCATCAAGACTCGATGTTGAAGAGGAGGCGACCAGTTCGGCGAGACGAAGATGCTCTGTTGTTGGTTCTTTCTCAAGAATCTGCACGTCATTAATGGGACGTGGTGAAAACTGTTGACTCGTCAGCCGAAGGACTTGAACATTGGAACACGCACTTACCGCACAGGACAACATGAAAGCCCCCAGAGCCTTCCATATGAGTGAGGGGAAAAGAGCCATAGAATTTGAACTAACGGCCGGCTCTAGGCACTTTCAAAACATTCACGATGGAATGATAACAATCCCGGTAAGGCCTTGTGCTCCTCAGCTCTTCGCCATTTTAGTGTCATGATCGGGGCTGTTCAGTTTCTGCGCCTATTGTCGCCAGGGGACAGTAACTCTCGGCGAATTCGATAGATGGCCTGAGAGAGCACCCAATTCAAACGTGCCCGGGTTGGTTTTGCTTGTTTGGAACATGGGGATGGTCGCTGTGCCTATCGCTTTGCTGAAGCACATAAGATTCGCGAAAGTATTCAAGGATGGCGTACGAAACTTTGCCGAAAAGTTCGCTCGGCTCGGCGGTCTTCACATGATCCGTCCCCATGCCGTACAACCGGGCGCCTTAGGTTCCCGGCGACCCTTTCAACTGATGGAGTTCGACCCGTAAAGGAATCGTCTCCGGGTTCTCGCCGAACGATACATTTGGCGTATAGTGCTGGCACATCTAGACGCCAGCCCATACAGATCAGTACCGCGGCGAGGGATGATCGAATTACCGTCTCATTGGAAAAAGGTTTAACCTCATTTAACTATCTCCCCAGCCTCGTGCGCTGTCAGTGTGAAGAATGCTAAGTGTATGAGCTGGCCCTACATAAATTCGCCTGCCTTGCCGGACTCCAGGGTTTTGACTTTCTTTTCAAGTTCGATCATCCGCAGTTCGCGTTCAACCGTCACATCGTGGAAGGCTTCCAGTTCTTGCAATCGTTCTTGAAGTTCGCTGGTCTTCTGTTCCACCACACATTCCAGGATCTGTTCCGCACGCTTTTGCTCCGTGACGTCGCGGAGCAGCCACAGGAGACGTGGGTTTTCACCGCCCTCGCGGCTCAAACTACATCGTACGGATACCGGGACAGGTTTCTGGGGCCGCAGCCCAAATTCTGCCTGCCAGACAATGGGATAGCGCGGCAACGCATTCGCACGAGACTGTGAGACTCTTAAGATAAAATTCCTCATGTCGCGTCGGAGGTCCCGTGGTATGAAGACAAGGAGGGGTTTGCCGACAATAGCCTCTGCCGATAAGCCCAGCAGCTCGCACATCGCCCAGTTCGCTTCTAACATCGTCCCGCGGGCATCCGTCACGCAATAACCATCGGGCGCGAATTCGAACAAGTCTAAGTACCGGCGAAACTGGCCATCGGCCCGTTCCAGGGCCTTCGCGAGTGCTTCTGCTTGCTGGTGTACCGTTTCTTCGGCAATCTTCAGCTCTTCGAGGGCAGTGTCAATCTCGAGGATCGCTTCTGATGACGGCTGCGTGTCGATCTTCCTCTTCAATTGATCGACAAACCTGGTTAGGTCTTTAGCTGAACAAATCCTGGTCATACACCCTCGCCTTCCTTCTCAGCATACATGCCCTCCACCATGGTGGATGTCAGCGGTGAACCTAAGTATTCAGGAATCAACGAGACAAGATTCGGCCTTCCCGCCTGACAGTACGACCAATCCAGACTGCATCCGTATGCTCTATCCGTCACGCCTCCGCATGAACTGCCATGCTCTCATTCTAAGAATACACAGGGTGAAGAGTCGCTCAACGGGCCTCGCGCCGTGATCACGAGCAGGTGTCTGATTTCTTACGGTAAGCTCCGGCCTGCCGTCGGGATTGCCGCTTTGCCCGGCCTCCGGCGCCGATGAAGTCTTCGGCCGGCGTTCATCATGTACGTACGTCGGCCGCTTACAGTTACGCTTTCTTTCATCAGGTATGATGGCGTCACGATTAACTTTCATATGGAGGGCACTATGCGGGTTGAATCTGGGTTCGTTGCATCTGCGTTGTTCATCAGTGTGATGGCACTCTTTCTGGTTAGCTGCGCAGGCGGCGACAATGTCTCACGACAAGCCAGCGACACGCCTTCATTGGGAGCGTACCCGTATAGTGGTCGAGATGTACGGGATCAGCAGTATGGGCCACAGGATCGCGCGGGCAATCAAATACAAAACGGGCTGCCAGCGTATTCTAATTGCCAATACACCACTCGCTGTTGACGGCTATAGGGCTAGTCGTCTGCGCGCTCACCATGGCGTGCGCCGATCGATATGATTAGGACCGATCGGTCTAGTCCTTCTAGGTCGTCCACGTACTCATAGCCAGCTTCGTGATAGTTTATATTGCCGGGCGTGAGCAACCGCATAACGGTGAACGGAGCGGGAAAGTATTGACCTAAGGCGCGGTGTTTCTCTAGGAGCGACGGCACCCCGTAGAGGTGATTGTGGACATGCGCCACGCCATGCGCCTTTAGTAATGTCGGAATAGCGCGGGCCGAGGAATGATGGCGTGCGCACTTTTACGGTGTATTCGTATTGGTTTGCCAGGCGTGACAGAACTTCCGGTGATGGTGGTCCATAGAATGTGAAATTAAACCCTACCGTGCGGAACACTCGCTCACTTTGAGGCAGTCTTGTTTCCAATTTTCATCCCTCGGGTATGGACACACGCCAGAGTGCCAGGCGCTACGCCATCTCTCTGCATTAGCGTCTGAGCCCTAGTACCGGGCTGAATCTCCCTTGGTTCAACCATGTATCCATTGGCCAGACTGTTCTGTGGCCTCTGTCAAGGCGAGAAAAATGAAATCGGACCACTGCGCCTACATTGGAGGAGGGCCGTCACCGTACCTTTTGTAGGGCGGGCATGATGAAGAGTTATGCGGATGGTCTGTGGAATATTCTGTGGATAACATCGGGTTCTGGGTTTGAATGAGGCTCCGCTCAACGCGATTAGCTCCTTGCACATTATTTAGGCATTGTGGCCTGATACTCACGACCACAAGATATGGGTCAATATTTATTTTTTGCTTAAGCGTTAGACCAGAACGGTCAATATTCAACGGTTGGTGTGGCCTTGTGTATAACGGTGAAGTGGGACCCATTCTGCTATGTAAGCCTAATGCTTACGACAACAACATGGTTGTCTTTCAGGGCGTAAGAAACTGAACGCCAGGGGCTCGTAAAACGAAGGCCTTCGTGAGTATTTCGATGGCGGGTCGGCCTGTGCTTGTCGATGACGATCCTCTCACATTACAGGTTGTCTCACATACCCTCCGCCACTTTTTCCCTTTGATTTCCATTGAGACATGCATGAACCGGGCCTCCGCAGTGTTGAAAATACACGCCGGAAGTGGAAGTCGGAGTGCCGACGAAACTTTGACCGCCCAGGGTACCAACGATTTGTCCAGCGTCGTTAATGTCTCGAATGGTTCCTGTGCAGGGGTTAAGAATTGTGACAAATGAGCCGTCAGGTTCGCGTAAAAAATATCTCCCGCGCTGCTTGGAGGCCCATCAGCAACACCCCCCCACCTGACCAGCGTTATTGGTTATTGATTGCCGCGGGTTCTGTGGCTAGTGCGCCAGGAGGTTGAAATATCGTGACGGGAGCACTCCACGCAGTCAGAGGAGTGACCACGAGGATTGCCATCGTGCATATGCTGACCTTTCTGTACATGCTCCACAGTTCCGCTTGAAGCTAACCACCCATGCCGCTTGGGATACCCCTGTTACCTGCGTTCCTCTCTAGTACGTGTTCTTTCGGCGTTATGTCGGTGGAGGCCTAATACAACCATTCCAAAGGTCGGCTCCAAGCGTCATCAATTGGTTTACGTTTCTCACCGAGAAGCGCCGAAGGTCCTGGTGCGTGAGGGCAACAATAAGATGTTGGCGTAGTGACCGGATGCATAGACCAACGGTCAATGAACAAGGTACTGGTGCGCGAGCCGCAACTTTTGGCCGACAGCCGGTAGTGCTGCTTTGACCCGGCTTCCACGCAGATGAGTGGGCCTTCCGCCGCTCTGTGCGCCATTGACCGGGCAGCCTCATTTCAGACGGGCACTACACGAGCCTTCCTACGCCACCCGTAGTTTGTAAATACAGACCGTGGTAAACGGAGAGGAGCCTACAAAAGAACACCTGAAGGTCCTCGCACATAAAGAGAAGGAGGGTGTTATGGGAACGTCTGTACGAGGTGGTCTCCTAGTGCTAGTTATCGGACTTGGTTGTGCAGTCGCGGCTTATGCGGCGGAACAAGCCAATCAAAGCCGCACGCCAATGGAGAACAAAATGCAAAAGAACGAGCCAAGTACGCAGAAACCAGCTCAGCAAAAGGGGCGCGAAGCGGACCTTGGTAGCACACGTCCCACGCCGGACGATGGCATGAAAAGTAAGCCCACTGGCAAGGCGGACAAGGGACAGACGGACCCCTTGGAACAGGGAGGGCGCAGTCCGTCAACCAGCCGGGACAGCTCAGCTGGAGCGGGCCAGTAGGATACAGGCCCAATAGCTCTAAAATCGCTCAGCGAATGGCGGACCAGGGAGAGGTGGATGTCAGGCCCAATCTTGCGATTTACAGTAGTCATTAGCCTAGCGGTAGGAGGTTTCGCCATTCACGCGGCTGATAGCGAAGCCCCCCGCTGCAGAACACCAGCCCCACTCAATGGCATTGTCCGGGTTGAAACTGTGGCCGGTGGCCTTGAACATCCATGGGGCCTGGCCCGACGGAACGCTGTTTGTCATCTATAGTTTTAACTTGTACTTAATACAACGGTGCCGCGTTCAGCAGAAAAGTTGGGAAATTGTTCGCACTCACCCCGACTCCTTTTTCTCATTGAGTCACTTATCTTCACACCCCTTTCTGGTTTCAAACTGATGTAAGTAGCTGAGCTAAAGTCCTGACTCTAAAAGGAGCCAGTCGCCTGGATCTTTACACGGTTTGGGCATATTCTTACCATTGGTTCAAGAAAACCAAAGAGTCCAAAACTGTTCTGCCTTATTGGCTTGAGAGTATGGCTCTCAACCCATGAACGAATCAGGCCACAAGCAGAAAAGGAAATGGAGGAACGCATCATGAACACGAGAGATTTTTGGTTAGGACTCGCTGTTGGGACGACCCTTACCTGCTTACTCGGTCAGGGCGTGTTCTCCGCCGCCAGCAACGAGACAGACGCGCCCAAAGGCATACCCCCCGGAGTTGTCGCCGATTATATCCATAGTGTGATCCAGGCCGATCGAACGTTTTACTCGACTGAAATTGTGGATCGAATGCAAGCGCGCGGCCTTGTTTTCGCTTCGGAACACTGGAGAAACGACGAAGATCTCCCATTACCGGCGCAATTCGTACTCGAAACAGGGCGGCTGGTAGCTAAACAACCAAACGGGGTCCGATTCCGGCTTATCAGCAGTTGGCCGATCAATAAACGGAATAGCCCAACGGGAGACTTCGAGCAGGCTGCGCTTAGGGAAATCCGCTTGAATAGTGATCGTCCCTATTCAGGTGTCACAACCGACGGGAAGACTCGGGTCTTCAAAGCAGTTTATCCCGATAAAGCCCTGTCTAGGAATTGCGCCGATTGCCATAATGTGCATCCAGGAAGCCCAAAAAGGGATTTCAAGACAGGAGATGTGATGGGAGGGATAGTTGTCACGATTCCACTGCCTCGATAGGAAGGCCAACTGAAGACGAGCGAAGTTCATGACGAGTGGGGGTGAGCAGGGAGACTAGTTCCCATAAGTTTCGCAGAAATGGGCTGGACCCACCACGCGACACGACCGCGATGATCCATGAGTATTCCGTGCACAAGTTCAGCGAGAGGGTGGAGCTCATCACGGATCGGCAGAAGCACACTGAAGTGAGTATACCTTGTTCAAAAACCACTATCGTGGATAAGCGGAAAAGAATGCGAAGACGCTGCAACGCATTGAAGTCACCACGCCCGACGCTCCTGACGCCAAGCGGGGCACTGTTGTAGCCACGCGCGTGCAGTTGTCAGTCGGATCTCTTGATTGACCAATGTCCGCGCGCATCCAACCACGAGAAGCGACAGTGTAGAATAATATCGAAGACAGGCAGAGCGTCGTTCGCCGACAGTATCATGCATCAAGGAGGACAACATGCCGATGCTCGCAAGAGACCACCATCATGGAAATGGTGCTTTCGTCCGCCTTTTGAGAAGAGGGACGACGTTATCCATGATCATGATCGTGTGGGTGCCGAGTCTCGTGCTGGTGTCGAACGCGAGCCATCAAGACCATAAGGGTCATGAGACTGAAGAATCCCATGAGGTCACTGGGGCGATCCATTCGATTCCCGGCGCATCCTTCCCGGTATTCTTCAGCGAAGAAAAGGGAAAGGCTGGAAGCAGGTCTGATGGTGCTCTAGCCGATGCAGCTGTCCAGACCGTGATTGACGCCTTCACGATCATGCTCGAACATCGGACGGACTATCCGCGATTCGATGAAAGTCTCAAAAAAGACGCGCTCCATCAGGTCATCATTGAACCGAAAGTCATCAACCAGGAGGGGAGGGAATTTTCATTTTTGGTGGCGCGAACGAAAGACCAAGGCCGGGTCAAATTGCTGATCAGTGCTGCATCGCTGCAGGACAAGGGATACCTGCATCATCCCGAGAAACTTGTCCCGGCTCTGGCCAGAGAGTTCCAATGGGTCCTCAGTAAGGCGGATACCACCCCCAAATCCAAAGCTGTCTCGGTCGAACGCGATCTCACGCATGCCGCGATACGGAGCACTCAAGAGATTCTGAATATGTCGGAAGAGGAACGGACACACGCGATACAACGATTGTTTGAAACCTATCTGAAAACCGTGGATGACCAAAACAGCTTGGCAGGACAGCCGTTTTACGAAGTGGGCACAACGACGCTCGTTCAGCCCGCTCAGCTGCATTCCACGACCAAACTGTATGATATCCGCATCCGTGAAGCCCTGCAAAAGATTGTGCGGGAACCGCATTTTTGGCAACATACCCCGAAAGCGGTCAGAAGTCTGCTGAATGGAAACATTTGGAACGTGTCATTTGTCAAAATTGATCAGCGGGACTGGGCCACGCGAACTCGAGTGCTGCCAGAAGACAAATCGGTGTTCGTGGGAGAGCTGGACCACCGCATTCAACCCGCCACTATCTTGGTGAATACGTATCGAACCGCATCTCCTGACGACCTCTTCTATAGGGACACGAACGGCCTTCCGATGGGAGCGCTGTCGGCGGACCAGCTGGCTCGCGTGATCGCGTTGGAAATCGAACACAACATTACCGAAAAATCCATGAGGGGTCACGTGGTGCAGGATCAGCTGACGGCACCGAGGTGAGTAAATATGACGATGTCGCGATCGATTGTAGCTTGAGAACTGTGGGAGTGAATTGGAATTCGCCTCGAATGCTCTTTACGCCTCTCGTCATGTCAGATTGAGCGAGGTAACAATACTCGGAGGTGAGCTCGCTCATCCAAGTCTTATCCGCTAGGGGCTGGGGCTAGTTCCTGCTTGTCTATATGATGAGGGTCGTGAGACTCCGCTTCTTCCACCGGTCCCGATATATTCATGCCGGGTCGCTCGTCAGGCGCAGAGCGGTTCAGACAACATCTTCGCCGAGCTTGCTGCCGCCGCAATTTCACGTCTCACATCGCGCCTTCCCGATCGAAATGCTTACATGTAACAGGCACGGGCACGACGAAGGGGACCGTATAGCCTCGGCGGGGCGCAAGATGTTTTCCATCTGGTTGATGGCCTGCAAGCCATGAATCCCGCCGGCTGTACTAATCAAGCCGACGGTCTTTCCGGTCAGGTAGGGCATACCGGGGAGCCGTGTTAGGTTCCCATCCGGTGTAGTCCACAAAAGGCCAGGCCGGGTACGGGCCGTCGCACCGTAAATCATTATTCGGAGGGGCAGATTGAGCAGCGGTTCTGCGAGAGCCTCGATGACGTGATTGCACAGGTGGATCAGACACGGGACAATTGGGTCTAGGATTACCATCGGAGCAGTGTCGACTTCGGGCGAACCGCATCAGGGAAGGACCTTGAGACCCGCCTCCCCCAAAATGGTCATCACTAAACAATTTGTATAAAATGTCCGCGCCTAGTAAGAGATCGGAATGGACATCAGTCTCCTCCAGTTTGTGGCCGCAACGGTCGTCATTGCCATGGGATCAACGGTTCAGGCCGCCACTGGCGTTGGCGCTGGTCTGTTCGTCGTGCCGCTGCTGGCCTTGATCAATTTGAACTTCGTTCCCGGTCCCGTCATCCTGGCGAGCCTGTGGTTGTCGACAATCATGGCAATTACAGGGCGAAATGCAATCGATCGGGCACATCTGCACACGGTAACAATGGGCCTGTTCATCGGTATGGTGGTCGGCGTCTTAAGCCTAACAAGACTGGACAGTGCTCGCATAGGGACGATGTTCGGCATCCTCATTCTAGTCGCGGCACTTGCGACCGGATGGGGGCTGAAATTTCCGTTCACCACTGTAAATGCGCTGATCGCTGGGGCGGTGTCGGGTTTTATGGGTGTCATCGCGGCAGTAGGAGGGCCGGTCCTCGCATTACTCTACCAATATGAAAAGGGGCAGACACTACGGGCGACGCTGGCGTTTCTGTATCTATTTTCTTCCGTGTGCATGCTCCTTCTCTTGTACTTTGTGGATCGTTTCCAGTGGCAGGAGGTATGGCTAGGGCTGGGCTTGGTCCCAGGCATTTTGATCGGCTATGCAATGGCCTCGTTCGTGACACCAGAACTTGATCGTGGCCATTCACGGCAGGTGGTGTTAGCCATTTCTATGGCAAGCGCTCTGGCTCTCATCGTCAAGAGTCTCCTTTGACATGCGACGCTCTACTTAGATCACGACGGCCGGACGAGTGGGGATTGATCTGGGGGCGAATTCGAGTTTTCTTTCTTGATAGGGCTTAAAGATGGTCGGACGCGCGCTCGACCAACACGCGCAGGAAGACGGATGGGAAGGTGTGATTGCCAAACGGGCTGACTCCATCTATCAGATCGGAAAGGGAAGTCTGATTGGCGCAAGATAAATTTACCCGGCGGAAAGAATTCGTGATCGGCGGTTGGACCGAGGCACGTCAGAGCCGAAGTCACCCTGGGGGCTCGCCATAGGTCAAGTCAAGATGAACAATCATCTCAGTATTAGGTCACCGCCGCTCGCGCGGCCGAAATTGAATAGAACGGCCTATCTTCCGTCGGTGTTCCGCTGATCTCGACTTACCGCATGGCTGAATACCCTCGCACCGCGGTTCATTTAGAATTGAAAGCATGAAAACAAAATATTTCCTTGCCGCCTTCCTTCTCACCTGCGCCGCACCCGCATGCACGCCGCGAACCGCCCTGCCGCCGGCCTCTCCGTTGGAGTGCGCCAAAGGTGGTAGGTATACATGCGAGGAAGCGAAAGAGCAGGCCCATCAACTAAGACCGGCCCCATCCGAATCCCCTACACTGCGCCGGGAATAGTACTGGCGCGCCGGCCCAGCGTGTTCTCCCGACCCGAGTAAGGCTTTGCCGCGTTGCCTCCACTCACTGACCGCCGGTGACCAGGTTCGCCAGTTCGATAGTGTGACACGGGATTGCGCGATAAAGGGCTTTGCCTCATGCCGGCGGGTGCTACACAAATTTAGAAACGTTATCGGGGCTCGGCGCAGGCAAATACCTCAACACGGTTTAGGAAAGGAGCGGTTGATCATGGGTGTAACGCGATGAAAAAAGTCGATATAGTCGTGAACCCGTGAACGGGGCCCGTTCCTGCGCCCTCTACAGAACGGGTATCGTAGTGGGGAAAATTGGTGTTCAGCTGTGACTTGACCGCTCTGTTCTCGCAGGCTTGAGATGTCACGATCGGGCAATGGCAAGGCAGCCGCTAGAAAGGCAACCGAATACCTAACTGCACTTCATTGGGCACCATGGTCTTGCCCATCACATCCCGTAAGATGCGTTCATCCTGAAAAGTACCTTGTTGCCCTAGACCTCGCATCAGACTCCCGCTCATGTCCGTCGTCGTGCCGCGGGAAAAACCGAAGCCAACAAAGGGAATAAGGGCATGCCCGGCTTGATATTGAAGGGCCGGCGGTTCACGTAGCAAGGCCGTGTCGGTTCCGTTGATGAGGCTCAACGACGTGATGTTGCGGTTTGGCAACGGCGGCGGTGGCCCCATAGAGAGATTCGATTCGGCGAAAATGTCACCTGCTGATATACAAAACCACATGAGCGTGGCGATTAATGAGAGGTACTGCATGCCCTCTATCTTGCCGTGTGAAACGGAGTCCAGCAAGACGGAGAAATCCCTAGGGCAGGGTAGCTGTTTAGAACGGAACGCGGAATATGAGCGATGAAAAGGTCGTTCGTGGGATTGGCGGCGACAGGCGCTATTCCAGGATCTTCTTATGCTTTCCACCGGAGGGAAGCCATTTTGCATTCGATTGCCGGCTCGATCCTGTGGCCCATATTGGCGGCCTACGACAGAAGTACCATGAGGATTATCGGTTCCATACGCAGGGATCTCCGCCTCTTGTCTCCGACTCGGCTCGCCGGTGCAGCTCCCCAGAAAGACTGCAAAGATGCCTATTAATGCCAAGTGACGGCAACATATTTCCATGGTGACTATCCTTGGATGCGTTATGGCTAATGAGGAAAGAGAGCTCAGTACATGCCTTAGCTCGCAGCCTCAAAGAGGAATATGCCAGGCAGCATCACTGCCACGTTTAAAGAAGCACGCCAGCGAATCCGTGCCTGAGTCGGTTGCTATGTACTGACCCTCCAGTGACCCCATCCCCCACAGTGTTGGTTGCTGGATGCTGGATCGCCGACAAAGAGGTTGATCAACGTCCGGCTATCACTGTGTCCCTCTGCCTGTCCGTCGCGATGCGGTCTACATCAGTCGCGGGATTCCTTGTTCAGTTGAGTGCAACCGCACCGCCGGCAGCTGGCTGGCGTAAATTCTCCTCTCCCTTGTTCCCCTTCTTTTAAGACAAGACCGGCACACCATAATAGAGCACGGGTGACCACGATATGCCACGATGCATCCACCATACGAGAGACTAAGGCACCTCATCCAAGCGCACAATCAACGCTCACCAAGCACTTCACTCTTGGCATCCGCTTTGCTGAAGGTGCTCCACGAGAGAAGGCCAAGCCAACACCCAACGGTGAGAAACATGTCACTTGATGAGCCAACGAGCACCACTATTCCCAACATACTCGTCATCTGTGCCTGGTGTCAGACGATTCTCCGACCAGCCTCTCCGGCAAACCTTTCCACAGAACAAGTGAGCCACGGGGTCTGTCAACCCTGTTCTCTCCTCTGGCTGAGTCATCATCCTTCAGCACGTTAAGCGATAGCAGAACCTCTTCATCACGACGATCTTGCCTCCACGCAACGAGCAGACTCGACGAGGATCGCGGAATCTCACTGACGCGGCCAACTCCCTCATCCAATGGTGTTTGATCTTTCCACTTCTCTGGTCTGGGTCATTCGCTCATGCGGAGAACGTTGCACCAAGCGTCCACTGGGGCGCTATCGACTATCCTGATCGCGATCGGACGCTTCTCACCGGGCTTACCGTGAATCGGTTTACCGAGTTTAATGGAAGCGGCGCCCGATTTAATTCGTTACATCAAACAGACGGCTTCAATTTTGCCACCGTGAGCTGGACCGAGCGCATCAAAGCCTTGCCAGGATGGAACAGCAATCTGACCGTTGGCGCAGGACCCACGGGAGAGAACCCCTCCCTGGAACTGCAAAATGGGGTTGTGCACAAACTCATCGGCAATAATCCCGTCCCAGTCAATCAAACACGCGTCGACGGGGATTTTATGGTCGGGGGATCACTCACCCGGTGGAGTGCGCTCTTTGGTGGCGAACCATCCGGATTTCTGAGCGTGGGTGCCGCCGCCGGATCCCTCTATCAGGAGATCTATGGCCGAATCGGCTTACGGCATGTCTCGCTTGCCGAGGTCGTGAGCTCCTTCACCCACCAGTCACCAGCCCCGTTCCTTGAAGTATTCTCTCGCTTCGTCCGCTTCTCGGCCATGGGACGATATAGCCGTCTCTACGGCGGATCCGCGTACCATGCCTCGTTCATTGCCACTCAGTCCTATCTCGGCCAAGCCTCGATATCGATCGGTGACTACGATTCACGCAACGGAACGTCGCCCCGCTGGTCCCTAGAGTTCGCCGCTACCATCGATTCCGGCTTATTTGTGACGCCCACCGGCCATGCCATTGAACGCCGCTTTGGATCCATCGCGCTCCATTTTCCCTATGGCGTGTTTGAAACATGGAACGATGTGTTAGGCAAGACCGACTGCGGCCCCACGTATGGATTTCGATTCATGCTCGACGCCCTCGCAATCAGCACAGCCTTCTCCTCTCGTGATTAAGTACGTACACCAATAACTTAACCAGACAGCACGTAGTTAAGTTCCTCACCTCTGGTCTAATAAATGGGAGAAGGTCATTGGGACAATTCGTCATTTCTGAGTATTTTACAATCGGAAAAACTTATCCCGAGGCACAAGTCGAGTCCAATGTAGGCTCGTGTCCCTCGCTTGCTGGACCATCCGCTCAATAAACGCAGGCAACCCGTTTACGGTTCAGATTGGGGAATCGTATAGACCTGACCTTTGCAGTGGGACTGGTCCGGCGAGATGAGGCCGCGCCACGGGGCGTCACTGAGAATCGCCATCTGCAGCGCTTTCGTTGTCGCCTGACTTGGCGCTTCCTGTAGTGCGGCATCGGAAGCTTCAAGAAACAGGGTCTGCATCCATCGGTTATCAAGTTCAGGAATTGATACGAGGAATGCGTTGTGCTGTTCTCTTGGTTCGTACCCGGCACTTGAGAATGTGGAGTGACGGGGAGAGTAGCCTTTCCCTCTTACTCCCGAACAGACAGGCGTATTGTACAGCCCAGTTGCGTTCAAGGCGTCGGCGGCGTAGGCTTAAACGGTGTTCACGTACGCCTAGAGCACAATGCCTATCTCACAACGGTGGTCGCTCCAGTCAATGATCGTAGCAGCAGGCGCGCTCACCGTTCTCGTCAGTGTTGCCCTTCATGCATTCCTCCCGATGTGGCACGGACACCACGCTCCGCTTCATTCGACCATCGAGGCACTCGGCGGGCTCTGCGCCATCATGATGGCCATCGTACTGTTTCAGCGAAACGGTGATCGGCCTAGTCTGCATACAGAAGTCGTCGCCATCGGGTTTCTTGCAATGGGAGTGCTGGAAGAGTTTCACGCTGCCGCCAAACCGGGCAATGCCTTTATTTTTCTTCGGGGCCTGGCTAGTTTGTTAGGGAGTCTTGGTTTTGTATTGGTGTGGCTACCAGACTCGTCTCTACGGCACGCATATTCAAGGGCGCTCCCGTGGATGATCGCGACCACTTCCATCGCCATCGGCTGTCTCGTCTTTCTCTTTCCGGCTGCGATCCCCGCCATGCTGAGGAATGGTGAGTTTTCGCCGACGGCCGTGGCGCCGACGAGCCTGGCGTGTCTATTCTTTCTCGGCGCTGCGTATCGATTGTTCGGGGCGTATCGGAACTCCCCATCGACCGACACGTATCTGTTTACCTGTCTTGCGTTGCTGTTCGGACTTGCTGAACTGATGTTCGTGTATTCACGACTGTGGGATGGAGCGTGGTGGTTCTGGCATTTCTTGCGTCTGGCGGCTTATCTGTTGGTTCTCGGATATATGGTTGGCGGCTACCTTCAAACGGTGTCGGATCTCAGGTCGGCGCTCGCGCAGACACGGCAGGCGGAAGAATCCTCACGCCGAAGCCAACAGGATCTCCGCCAGGCCCTTGAAGATCGCGAACGCATGGCGCAAAACCTTCATGACGGCATCATTCAATCCCTCTTCGCGTTAGGTCTTGCACTGGAACGCTGCCAGAAATTAGTTCCCACAGACCCGAAAGAAGTCAATCGCCAACTCGAGCTCGCCATTCCCGGCTTAAAGGGGGTGATCCGTGAATTGCGGAGCTACCTCATCGGGCAAGAACCGCACCTCATGAATGGCCGTGAATTGGAGGCGGCATTAGCGTTGGAAGTGAGAACCGTGGCAGGTTCTCAAGATCTTTCTATCGACGTACGAGTCGATCGCGATGCCGCGAATCTCGTGACGCCACGTCAGGCGACGCATCTCCTGTTCATTGCGCGGGAGGCGTTGAGTAACAGTCTTCGGCATGCCAAAGCTACTCATGCGATGATCTCTTTAGAGAAGCATCAAGGGCGAGTGCGGTTTGCCGTGGAAGATGATGGCGTCGGCTTCGACGTTCGGACATCGCCTCATGGCGAGGGCTTAAAGAATATGGCGGCTCGGTCGGCCAAGCTGTACGCCGAGCTGACCATCGCGTCCAATCCCGGACAGGGTACCCGCATCATCTTCGAATTGCCTCAGGAGCCCGTGCATGCCTAATCCGCGCACCCATCCGATTCGTTTACTCCTGGTAGACGATCATGAAGTGTTGCGGCTCGGGCTGCGAACCCTATTTAGCGAAGCCGGCGGATTCAATGTCGTGGGAGAGGCAGGGACGATGGGTGAGGCGATCGCTAAAGCCGCCTCGCTCGATCCGAATATTGTTCTCATGGATGTGCGTCTTCCCGATGGCAGCGGCGTGGAAGCGTGCCGCGAGATTCGAACACAACAACCGCAGACGCGCGTGTTGTTTTTGACCTCCTATGCCGATGATGACGCGGTCTTGGCGACGATCGTCGCGGGGGCGCACGGTTTCCTGTTGAAAGAGGTCGGCAGCGACGAATTACTGCGGGCGGTGAGGGCCGTGGCAGGAGGGCAGTCGATCCTCGATCCGGCGGTCACGCAACGGGTCTTGGCACGCGTCCAAACGCTGTCGCATCCATCTACATCCACGGGGCCCAAGGGAGAGGCCCTCTCGCCGCAAGAACGCCGCGTCCTCGCCCTGGTGGCCGAAGGGAAGACGAACAAGGAAATCGCCGCTGCCCTGAACCTGAGTGAGAAGACCATAGGTAATTACCTGAGCAACGTTTTCCAGAAACTGCATATCACTCGCCGATCGCAAGCCGCTGTGTATTTCACACGCCATTTCCCGCAATAGAGGGATTCTCCCCTAGCCGATAGGGGAACAATTGTTTCGCGACTCATGGCACTCTCCTCTCCGCACCGCGCCACGCCGACGTGTAAAGTGATCTCACGTTCATCGGTTCCTGGTCCTTAACCAAGGAGGCTCCCCATGTTGCGCGCACGCCGTTTCAGTTGGACCGTCATCTGTGCATTAGCTCTTCTTCCGCTGTTGACCGTGGGGGTGCCAGGCATGCCGGCATTGGCCGACCAGGCAAGCGGAAAGGCGAAGATGAAAGTGCTCTATCACGTGGATAGCAAAGATCCGGATGTGGCCAAGTACGCCTTGGCGCTGATCCACAAGCACATCGAGGCCGAAGGCGGCCCTCAGAATATCGACATCAAGCTCGTCATTCATGGCCCCGCGCTTCCGCTGTTCGAGAAAGACAAGATCGACCCGGAATTGAAAAAGAAGTTCGATCTGGTTCTGGAGGACGGAGCGCATGCCGAGATGTGCCAAGTCTCGATGAAAATCTTCGGCAAGTCGCTGGAAGATCTCCTGCCCGGCTTAGAGCCGACCCTGCATCCCGTGGCGGTAAAACGCATCGCCGATCTTCAATCCCAGGGATATCTGTACATCAAGCCGTAGGAGAGCATCATGATACGCATATACGAGAACAGACGTGCGACGACCTGGCTCTGGAATGTGATGGTCACAACCGTTGTGCTCCTGCTGGGATTCTCGGCCGGTTTCAAAGACGCCGGCGCGGCCGAAGTGCAGGCCCCCGAGTTCAGCGTGGCGACACTCGCCGGTGACGGTTATACATCGGCGATGCTGAAGGGGCAGCCGACGCTCCTGGCCTTTTGGGCGCCATGGTGCAAGGTCTGCCAGAAGGAATTACCGGCGCTCGCCGAATTTTCTCAGCATGAGAAGCCGGCCCAACTTCGCATTCTGAGTATCGGCTTTGCGGATAGCCGCGGCAATGTCGAGGAGTTCGTGAACGCCCGCCGAGGCGTCTTCGTGTTCCCGACCGCATTTGACGAAGGCAATCACATGGCGCGCAGTTACCGCATCAATGCCACCCCAACCTTCGTCCTAGTAAACGACCAGGGCTCAGTGGTGTTGGTGCATCGCGGCGGCGGGTTGCTGCAAAACGTTCACTTCCGAGAATTTCTGTCCACCTTGAAAGGCTAATCATCTATTGACCATGGAGGAGGGGAGGGCGCGCTCGCGCCGCCCCTCCGGATGAGGCAACCAATGTTGGCGAATCTCTCCGAGACGTCGTTGATCACGGCATTTCTCGCCGGACTCTTGTCCTTCATGTCTCCGTGCGTCCTGCCGCTCGTGCCTTCGTATTTGATGTATCTCAGCGGCCTTTCATTCCAGGAATTGACGCATTCTGGCGAACATGCGGCGGTTAGGAGGGCGGTCTTGATCAACGCCCTGCTGTTCATTGTCGGATTTTCAATCGTTTTTATTGGATTCGGCGCCTCGGCGAGTTTGCTGGGGCAAGTGCTGTTGGATTATCAGGATGCGATTCGTAAGCTCGGCGCGGTGCTGATGATCCTCTTCGGTCTACACCTGTCGGGCCTCCTCACATTAAAAGTTTTGATGATGGAGAAACGTCTGTCGGTGGCGACCCGTGGGGCCGGTCCTATTGCGTCGTTGCTTATCGGGGGCACATTCGCCGCGGGCTGGACCCCGTGCGTCGGGCCGATACTCGGGACGATGCTTTTGTATGCGGCGACGAAGGAGACTCTCCTCGACGGCGTGACCTTATTGGCGTTTTATTCGTTAGGATTGGGTTTGCCGCTCCTGATTGCGTCCGTGGCGCTGAATCGCTTTCTCTCGTTCTTTCAACAGATGAAAAGCGCCCTACGCCTTGTCAGCGGCATGAGTGGTGCGGTGTTGATGATGACGGGCGTCTTGATGTATCTGGATCGTGTCTCGCTGTTAACGGCATTCTTCGAGCGGTACGGTATCGGCACATACTTCGGGATGGACGGCGGGTAGGGGGTTTCGTCGAGAGCCGATTGCCGGATGAGAAGAGGGCGAGCTGTGGAAAGGAGGGGTCTGTCGCTTGACGCGAAGATGCGTACCGGTATTGCAGGCCGATAAATGCGTCCCAGTCGATGGCGGCATGCTCCTCGAACGTGATATGCCGTTGGGACCGCTGTAAGACGTAGAAGAAATGGGAACTGGGCTCGATGTCCGTCGTCAGGGATTCGCCCGCACATAGGAGGACGTAGCTGACGAGACAATTCGGACTGGTCGCCGGAGAGGACGTCTTCAGATCCTTCGCGTTGTCGAAGTGAATGACTCGCGTCGGTCCTTCGCGATGAAGGTCGCCGGGAAAGGTGTGAATTGGCACCGCCGACATCTCCTGATTGTCCGCTTTGCGATAGTCATAATCCAGTGGTGTGCCTCACGGCATGGGTGGCCTCCTCCTTCATTGGTGAACGGATCAGGTGGCTTATGGGCTTCGCCGGAAATGCCTCCTGCGCGCACGGATCCGCACCGTTCCAGCGGGAGATTATTTATCAGCGCTGTGCCAGGCGTGCCTGGGAGACCACGCTCGTACCTATTCGCGCAGTGCGAGGCTGTACAGCGTAATCGCGGCGATTAAGAGGGCTCCGCTGCCATACATATGAAGGTCACTATTTCCTTCAAGAAATGCAATGAGCATCCGCGTCCCGGCGACTGAGACGAGAATCCCCAGCGTCAACCGCTTCGCGAGGTCCATTTGTTGCTCCGCCAGGCCCCGATTCGTGGCCTCGGGGTCCAAATAGATGCGCAGTGTATGGTACGCCACCGCCCCCGCGATGCCGGGCAACGGCGTCAGCAGCAGCAATTCAATCGCATGGAGCACCCCCGACACGTGCGCTTGAAACGATTCTTCACGCAGATGAAACAATTCATGCCAGACATACTGGACACATCGAGAAGCCAGCCAGAAGGATAGAATCAGGCCTCCCCACACCAGCGGCCAGAACGCAAACGCGACCAGGCGATGCGGAATGAACAGGATGGCTCGTACAAACCAATGCGGAGGCTTCGCATGCGGATCTGCCATTGAGATGCCATGGTACGCGGCAGACAGTGTGGCAGACATCAGTTGTCGAGGGCTCACGGCGTAGGCTCATGAGCAATCGTGGCTCTACAGCAAACTGTGTGCCCTTGACGGTTCCACGGGTCGTTGGAAGGACACAGGAGATACTTAAACGCCGCTCGCACTTTTATCCACAGTGTCGGGGGTCAATCGTTGGACGAGGGCGGTGACGAGCTGACGTGTCACCATGGGCTGCTGCTCGGCATTGGCTGGCCAACGGAGCGGGCTCGGCGCGCCAGGGCGGTATTGGAGTAGTTCTGCGTCTCGGAAGCCATGGGCCTCGGACGATCATGATGTGCTTGCTGTGAAGGTGCCTTGAATATCACGTCAAGTCCTATTAGGATGACTAAATGACACCACGATACTTGTGTTCATTCTCCGCAGGGCTGGCGCTTTTCCTGGGTGCCAGCATCTTGTCCTGCCTCTCCGCGCAGGCACAAGACACGAATGCCTATTCCAACCGACGAGGGGCAGACATGTCTGGTCGGAATTCGTTATCCGGTGGCGTCCCCAGTTTTCAGGACACGATAGAGTTTCTTACCGAAAAGGCTGCGGAAGACGAGCGGGAACGGGCCACCCGGGAGAACCGATTTCGGACTCTTCCGAGCTATGGCAGCCGGCAACTCGACGAGTACTTCAAAAGACTGTCCCCCAGTCTGAAGTATCGCCAATACGGACAGTAAGACCTAACGAGTTCTTTGACAGTGCCAACTAGAGTTCCAGCGCACGTGTCTCGCACGATGCCCCCTGCCGATGCTGATTTTCCGCAGACACGCAGAAGGCCATAGGAACGCAGGGCTCGTCCAGCTTATTTCCGCCTCCATTCAGAAACCGACGGCTCGTCTAAGTGCGCGGTAGCGATTGCTTGTCGTTGAGAAGGCCCGTTAGACAGCGTTGCGTTCCGGTCTCGGCGGTTCAGATATCTTCCCCAACGCCCGCCCCATGGTCGTCGTCTCATCTGCTTTTGCTGCAAGATCGCCAAGGGAGACGATACCGACCATCTCGTGCTCACGATTTAAGACCGGCAATCGCCGGATCTTTTTCTCTTCCATGAGCCGCGCAACGTCTTCAACGGTTTGATCTTCAAAGCAATAGGCCACTCCCGCCGACATGATGTCGTGTACACGAGCGGCCTCCGGATTTCGATGCTCTGCAATCACTCGCACGACGATATCCCGATCGGTCAACATGCCCTGCAATCGATTGCCATCGCAGACCGGCAGGGCACCCACATCCAAGGCCTTCATCCTTTCCGCCGCCTGATCGATTGTCATAGAGGGACGGATGACTTCCACACCTCGCGTCATCACTTCATTCACCTGGCGTTGTTCAACCATGATACCCTCCTCTTTCGCGACAGTTATTTATTCTACTGCAGCCATTGAGAACGTCTATGGGGGTCATCTTCCACGGATTGCCCCTACCACGCCAAGAAACGGTCGGTGTGCGGCCTACCGAAGAAGCGACCTCGGACATCGAGGACTGTCCACTGTTGAACGCCGATCTGTGGCGTGAACCCCTCGTTTGAATGCGTAACGCCCAGTTCATGATCTCTCGTGGTGATGCTTAACGCTCCAGCATAAAAATAAGTCCACAGGTCCCTGATACCGATTTCAGGATACGTCAAATGGAAATTGTTCCAATAACTAACTACTCTGAAAAGGCCTGTGGGAGGAAATCACACAAAAGATGCATCGTCCGAAGCATCAATCGCCAAGACAAGAGCCGCTCAACTTGGCGTCACTGAAAGCACGATCCGCTGGCCAGACACGTCCACGAGAAGAACCGTCTCAACCAGAAGCTCCGCACCGGGCCGCATTGTGGCCCTCGTCATGAGGGAGCATCGACGCTGCCGCTGTGGATCAGATTAATCCAGACATAGTCCCAGAACAGCAGTATCAGGAGAAGCACGAGCGCTGCCAACGCGAGAATGGCCCACAATGGTCGGCGTGATAATGTTCGCACGGCCTTACTGGAAGAAAGATACGGCGCCACATGCCATGGGCGGCCGCCCACGGCTAGCACATTATCCAGTGACCTTTTCACGGTCAGAGGGTGTGGGATCGTAGCCTTGATTCCGCTGCGAGACAGCAGCGACCACAAGCGTTGCTAGGAAAAAGAGCAAGAAAAAGTAAAAGGCGACACGAAAGGTCCCTATGTAAGGCGTTTCGAACACCCCAAAACCATACAGCGCGGTGACCAGGACGATGGTGGCTAGGATTATGCCGACGATCATCACGGCGTCCCTCTTTCTCTCATTGTCCACGTTGGGTACCAATACTTCATTGTGCCACCACCTCCAGCAATGTGGAAGACCCCACCGGGCGCGGGAGCGCCTTGTGCCGGTCCCATCGCGCTTGGCAGCCACGTCCTACTCAGGCCGCTAATTCTGTGGGCACCCTTGTATCAGCGTCGGTGCGGGTTGCATGTCAGCCTCGAGAGCATAAAGTTGCTAACTCAATCAAAGCGCTTTGCCTCGGTGCTCAGTGACGGTAAAATTAAAAGTGTTCAGCGGATTTCTCCTCAGCCCGCTATTACTACACGAGTGCCAAAATCCGCTCACCTGATATTTGAATATCCGTCCGGATGCTCGATACAGGGGAGGTGAAAGGGGAACGAATCAGATGAGAAGACTCTATCTACTGTTGTTGATGACAACAATCGTTTTCTTGACCGCAACCGGATGCCCTCCTCGGAACCCTCCACCCGTCGTAAGTGAGATCGGGGCAGTCCCATGGAAGGCATCGGCCTAGATGTTCGCGCACTTTTCGGCAGAGCTTGAGAAAGGAAACCCTTGAGGCTTTGATCACCCATTCGCGAGGATAGTGATGCTTAACGATCGACCGCCTATACCAAATCCACAACCCGATCCTGCTCCTTTACCTGATCCCAGCCCCGTTCCTTCACCGGAGCCGAGTCCCATTCCCGAGCCTCTTCCGTCTCCTGTCGGGACATGAGTGTAAAAGAAAACCCTGAAGGACCTATCTCGGTAGTATTGTGTGTGTGAACTTCCTGTCATCGACCTCACTGCTGTCAATGGATACAGGTTCCAGGCATCCATATTGCCATGCGGGGGAAATCATGGGAGCAGGGTGACTGCCACTCATGAGTCCCACACAAGACCTAAAGCAAGCACCTCTTCCGACTCTTGGCCTATCGTGGCAGCGGTTATCATGCTGATTGGCATAAGCCGATGGGCGGGGGCCCAAGAGCCGATCGATTTTCAGGACCACAACAAAGCCATCGCTGCCAGCGTGCTGAGTGTCGTTAATACCGAACGGACGCGGCAGGGATTAGGTGCGGTATCCGAAAATGAAGTGCTTCAGAACGCGGCACAGTGGATGGCAGACGATATGGCAGCGCATGACACACTGGATCACACTGATAGTCAACACCGCAGCTTCGCGAAGAGGCTACAACGGGCTACACCGGACTGTGTTGGTGCTGATTATCGTGCTACTTGTCGCCTGCGACACTCGTCCTGTTGTCCTGCCTACTGATCAAGCTGCTAGACCTCTACGTGTCAAGGGCTTCCATGGTTGCCATGACAGCGACACCTGTACGGTATCACTGGCCGATCTGCCTCCGCTGTTTGGCGAGCACATCAATATACGCATCCTTGGAATCGACACTCCTCAATTGAACGGGCAGTGTGAACGTGAAAAGTCGCTCGCTCAGCAAGCCAGAGCGTTGCTAGAGAGTACTGTTCGACACGCGAAGCACATCGAGATTACAGATGTGCTTCGGGACAAGTATTTCAGAATGCTCGGACGGCTTGTGGTGGATGGCGAGGATCTGGGGGCGAAACTGTTGGCCGCTGGATTGGCCGTTCCCTACAGTGGCGGGGCCAAGATCAAGGACTGGTGCCAGTGATGACGGAAAACGCCAAACGGAAACAAGGAGGTCACAATGAGCACGCCATTTCCGATACGCTCGACTACTGTCCTTGTAGCACTGTCCGTATCAAGTTCAAAAAGAACTGCGGCATGGGCATGAACCCATGCCGCGAGATGAATAACTTTTAGCTACATCGGTCCAGGTAAAGAGCAACTAATAAACCAATCAACCGTCATACGCGAAAACACATCGTCATCACGCGGCTTGTTTTAGCGGAGTGTGAGCCGGCGGCGTCTCCGCCTGTGGTTCAGGAGCGGCGGACACGGTGCTGGACATGGACAACAACATCACCATGCCCGATCCCAATGCCGCTACCGTTCCTAATAACGTTATCGTCGCATCAATTACTGAGCTCATAATATCCATCATCGTGTTCACCTCCTTTCACGGATTATGGTTGCAAGTGCTTAAGCCCGATGCCGTTTCGAGCTTCGTAATAATCACAGGGGGGCAGTTGGTCAAGGGCAGCAGCAATCGGCCTCTACTTAAAGTTGCAAGCGGAGGATCTGCGCGGTGAACGGTCTTGCTGCCAAGCGCGATTACCACCACTCCATTTGGAGCATTTTAGTGCGAAGAGAAACATCTCAATGGTGAATGTTGCAGGGTGGAGAGAGAAATCTAGTCACGGCTGTAATGCTGTCGGAAGTCATGTCTTGCCGACCGTAGCCCGTCTTGCCATCGGCATATCTGTCATGAGGTCGTGCTTTCACGTCGACTTGTTTTTCGTCGTTTTGCCGCCTATGGTTCATCGTTAACGGTCAGCGCCTGTAGAATAAGCCATTTGCTGCCCATGAAAACGCCAAGCGAGGCATACAGTGTTTAGTTTTTGTTAAACAACCTCAAACCTCGGACTGCATATGCAGATGGAGTCAACCAGCCGCCCTTTTGCTGTCGTGACTGGTGCGTCTAAGGGAATCGGCGAGCACTATGCTCGGGCACTGGCTCGGAAGCAGTATGACCTCCTGCTTGTCGCCCGTGATCGGCAAAGACTGGAACAGATCGCAGGCGAGCTCATGCGGGCAGAGCATGTGCAAGCGAAGGCTGAAGTTCTCGACCTCGCGGAAACCGGTGCTGCTTTTCGGCTCTTTGCGGCCGCCCGACGCTGTCGCGACTACACGGATGTCCTTATCCATAATGCCGGGTTCGGTTTTCACGGCGCCTTTGCGGACATGCCGATGGCTCAGGTTCAGCAAATGCTTCAGCTGCACGTCGCCGGGGTAGTGGAAAGCACGAGACTTTTTCTTCCAGAGATGATTCACCGAGGGACGGGCGCCATCATTAACGTTTCGTCTGTATCGGGTTTCTTTGCAACACCCCTGTTAGCCGAGTACAGTGCCACGAAGGGATTCTTAATCGCATTTTCAGAGGCCGTGGCTCAGGAAGTGCGACCGTACGGTATTCGCGTTCAGGTCTGCTGCCCTGGCGTGACTGACACGGATTATCACGGGGCACCGGGTAACACGACACGCAAGCGCGCGCAAAGTCCGACCCTGGTGGCCAACATATCGTTAGCGGCATTAAACAGAGATAAGGTAATTATAACCACGGACTGGAAGGGATGGTTCCAGCTGTCGGTCTTCCGAAGCGTGCCAAGATTGCTTAGAGAAACGGTAAGGTTAGTGTATACCCGACTAAGATCAATAAGAGCATCATGGAGCCGACTGAAGTAGACTTGGGGCTCCTCATTGTTCCCTCCATACGTGCTTTCTCCTGTTAACAAAATAGGCCTATCCTTACTCGTGATAACCTAAACGCTCCTGTGGCTAGAGCCATTGATTGTCCTTGCCGCTGACTTTACGGGCCGCGTCGTCGCTCACTATAGCCACATAGCCACGAAAGCCTGTTTGTAGGCTCGGCCTTGGATCAGCTGACCCTTCTGATGACATAGGTTTAGTTGATACATCTCATTAAAACCTCTATCCCATACTTAATGAAAAAATACCCGCGAATACAATGAGGAGCGGACGGACAGCACCATAGGGAATGTTAACATCCTGGAGTTCATCAATAATCATCAAGACACGCTGCAGCATGAGTGCGATGGGCAGCTGCGCGGACAACGCGGCGGCTGAGAGCTTCTTCGGCGTGCTCAGACGCGAACGCGTAAACCGTCGGCAGTACCGGACACGAACTGAGGCTCGGGCCGATATCTTTGACTACATCGAGCGGTGTTACAATCCGCGTCAGCGGCGGAGACTCGCTAGGCAGCAACAGGGTAAACGACTCTTAACTCAACCGTCCGTGGAGACGGGGTAGAACCCTTGCGATTACCAAAAGGTTCGCGCCAGGCGGTTCTTCATGTCTGTTCAGGCATATAGAAAGAGCGCTATTAGGCTGTCACGAGAGGATCATGTAAGTATCGCACTGAACTCGTACACGCCTTGAGCTGATATCACCATCCTTCGGCTATCGCTATGATAAAGCATGACGCCGCACTTTAGACCGGAGGAGAAAAGATGAAACTATTTTTCAGTGTCACCATGGGGCTTGTCATGTGTACGCTCACGATGGCCTGCGCCGATCGATACGATCGATATGATCGGAGTGATCGGTCGACTTATTCAGAGCCAAGCACGCCGTCCACCACTTCAGGGGCGGCGAGACAAGGGGTTCGTGAAGGAGTACGTGACGCCGTACGAGACGCCACTCCTTGAGACATACCTCAGGATCACGGGCATGCGACTTACCGTGTTTAAGCCTCGCTTTGAGTTGCCGGGAAAGCCCGCATGCTACCTGATCAGATGCGGGGGAGCAGCACAACCGGCAGGTGTTATTCTAGTGTTAGAAGCGTCCAGCTTCCTATTTTAGGGTTTCGGGTGTGGGACGGCAGGGTCTCGGCTGAACCTTCGTGATTCGATGCGCCTTTCACCTCAGCAAACGGCTGTTTCGATGCTTTGTCGAGTCGAAGTTCAAAAAGAGATTGTCCAAATGCTAGATCTGCACTGACTATTATTATGGGCATGGAAAAGATCGGCATTAATCTCGCGCCTATCTCCGGAGCTCAACTGTAGGCATGGTCCGATTAGCACCCAGCGATGGACGCAGGGATCTGAGAATGTTTCCTGCCACGAATTATTCCAGTAGCTGTTGCAGTGACTGAAAGAGTTCCTTGACGCAACGCTTGGCGTCTTCCAGGCCGTCACGAGGCCGCGCGTTCTCGTCGTGAAGGTTCGACAGCCCGCGTTCCCCGCTGAGCCGATCTTGTCGGCGTCCCG
Source organism: Nitrospira sp. Nam74 (assembly GCF_965152615.1). Lineage (NCBI taxonomy): Bacteria > Pseudomonadati > Nitrospirota > Nitrospiria > Nitrospirales > Nitrospiraceae > Nitrospira > Nitrospira sp. Nam74. Next base: position 2,661,208 of record NZ_OZ224220.1, read on the forward strand.
GCTGCTGTTCTTTGTCGATTTTCAGCCTTTGCTCGCGATGGCCGGTCTCCAGCGGTGCCTTTAAGATTCGATTGAACCGGACGCCGGTTCCATGTTGTTCACAAAGTCAGATACAAAAGCCTATCCCTAAGCCGGCGGCCCTACGGCCCCACAGCGATCCGACTGACCAGTAGCGGCCCGTTCGTGCGATAAGATTACTCATCATCGTTTGGTAGGAGTACCGAGGGAGGATTCCCATGGCAAATATCATTCTTGCTCCTCAACAACGGGCCGCCTTCGACCAATTCGCCAAGCGCGTGGAATGCTGGATGGGCCAGCCCATGGCATTTGGCGTCGCCGTGTGCCTCTGTATTCTGTGGGCCTTGACGGGGCCACTATTCGGCTTCAGCAATGCGTGGCAACTCGTCATCAATACCGCAACGACCATCGTCACGTTTCTGATGGTGTTTCTGATCCAAAGCACCACGAATCGTTCGAGTAATGCCATTCAATTGAAGTTGGATGAACTCATCCGGGCGAATGATAATGCCAACAACGCCTATTTAACGCTTGAGAACCTGACGTTAGAGGACCTGGAGCGCGTAAAGCGGCGCTATGAGGAATTGGCCCAGCTCGCCAGAACCCCTACCAATCAAGGCCACCCCGACATTGGCACACCATCTGTGTCTCTATAAGACGGAGTCGAATCATGAGCGAAGCTGGCAGTGCCGCGCACCGAGAACGCCGCGCAGACGCGCAGCCGTCCCGCTGAAAAGGCACACCGAGACCTTGAAATGACGGTAGCGCCTGGCAGTGGGACGAGAAGACCGGCCAGTACCATTACCACTCCTTTCTGATTGAGCAGCCCGATCTCAACTGGCGCAATGCCAAGGTCTGTCGCGCCATGGCTGAAGTGCTGGGCTTCTGGCTGCGCAAAGGCGTCGATGGCTTCCGCACTGATGCCAGCGCGGTGCTGGTCGAAGACGATTTGCTGCGGGACGATCCGCCCAACCCCGAGGCCAACACCGAGACACCGGCTTCGTGGCGGCTCAAGCGGATCTTTACTGATGACCGGCGTGAGACCATGGCCTATCTCGAAGAGATTCGAACGGTCGTGGACGAATTCGATGACCGGGTCCTGGCGGCCGAGGTGCAGGGCAAGACGGATCGCATTGGACATTTCTACGGTGCCGAGCAACCGCGCTTTCACCTGCCGCTTAATTTCACGCTCCTGGACTCTCCCTGGGATGCGCTGTCGTTGCAGACGAATATCGACACCTATCTCAACGCGATCCCCAAATGGGCGTGGCTCGATTGGGTGATCGGCGCGCATGATAAGCCGCGCATCACCAGCAAGATTGGACAGGCGCAGGTCCACATCCTCGCATGCTGCTCCTAACCCTCAGGGGGATCCCATTCTTTTTTGCCGGCGACGAGCTCGGGATGGAACAAATACCCATCCCACCTAACCGGATACAGGATCCCTTCGAGAAGCTGTTGGGCGGCTACGGGCTCAACCGGCATCCGTAACGCACGCCAGTGCGGTGGGAGGGCACGCATGCTGGAGGGTTCACCTCTGGGGAGCCGTGGCTGCCCATGGGGAATGATGTGGCAGAGCGCAATGTCGTGACCCTCCAGAGTGATGAGTACTCGCTGCTGTGGCTTTACCGCCGCCTGATCCGTCTACGGCGTGCGCAGCCGGCACTCGTGGCCCGCGAGTACGTGCCCATTCGTAGCCGCAACGACATCTTGATGTATAGGCGAACCTGTGCCGGCGAAGAACTGCTCGTGGCACTCAACACTGTTCATCAACCGCGCAAGCTGGATTGCCCAAATGGGGGAACGGTGCTTCTGTCCACCTATCTCGATGGCGAGGACAAGAGGATGGCGGAATCGGTCGTGCTTCGCGCTGACGAGGGGATGATCATCACAACGTCCAAGGGATGACTGCGTCTGCATCGTTAGAGATGGCCGCTCCTAGGCACCCGCCGGTCGATCCAGCTCCATTCGACCGTAATCGGCGCCTCGCTGTAGTGAAATTAATGAATTAAAGGCTTATAGAATTGCAACGTTCTCCGATCGTCTTAGGCATCGTCCACAAAAGCTACAGGATCAAACTGCCATCGCAGCCACTATCCCATGGCACAGGAGAGCCGCTCGGCATGGTCTGGTGGCAGGAAGAAAACATGGCCATCGGGATATTGAAACGACCTTGCGGTACTCTCATCTGGCGCCTCGGCATCTTCGTGAAGCGGTCAACCGGGGCAGCCTGATCGGAACCGGGAGTAAAACCGGGAGTGATGAAAAGGACGGGGAGGGCAATCAATCCGAAGTAATTGATTTAATGGTGCGCCCGGCAGGAATTGAACCTGCAACCCCCAGATCCGTAGTCTGATGCTCTATCCATTGAGCTACGGGCGCATGCGGGAGTCTGAGATCGGAGACTTTAGGTGATATTGGAGTAATAACGCAAGAGGTCTGACACGGAAAGGACGCCGATAATCGTCTCGTCTTCCGTCACGGCTAAATGGCGCACGCCATTTTCTTTCATCATCTTCACGGCCGCTTCCATCGCTTCATCGTCTTCGATCGTCAAGACGGGTTTGCTCATGCAGCTTTTTATCGTGGTGGTATTCGGGTCCAGTCCACGGGCCACAGCTTTTCGGCTCAAGTCGGTATCCGTGATAATGCCAATATAGCGGCGATTATCATCGACCAGAAGGGAGCCGACCTTGAGTTTTTGTAACAACCGTCCGGCCTCTTTTATCGTCGCACTAGCCGCGATGCTTCGCACTTCGGAGGACATGTATTCTGCCACGCGGACCGTGGCGTTGCCGTTGACCGCCTTTGCCGATTTCCGTCCGCCCTTGCGGTGCGCTTCGAGTTCCGAGATGGCGCTTTCAAGGACGCGCTTGCGTTGCTGTAAACTCTCACGCTCAATGTCTTGAGTGCCGTTCTCCTGGGCTTCTTCCGGGAGATTGATAATCCCTGCTGCTTCCCCGAATTTGGCGTATTCGTAAGCTTCACGAAGATCGGAGGCCTCGCCGAAAATCTCCCCCAGCGCCTGTTCCGTTTCGGCGTCGAATTCCGCGAGCCGCGCCAAGTTGGATCGCCGCGACAGAAATGGTTTGAAACGTACGAGCAAATCCTTGATGCGATCGATGTTCCGATTCACGAATAAGCCGCGGTCCAGTCGGGTAGTGGTGGTCTTTTTAGGCATCTTATTCCTTAATTAACGACATACGGAACTAAGCCAACAAGGCACTTCTCCGGCGGCTCAAATGAATAGGCGGCCGATACTAGCGAGCTTGGTCGGTCGGGCGTGATTAAATTCTTCCCTTTTCGCTGCTTCTGATATCTCTCAGCATTTCAAGCAGTCGTGAGCACTCCGCTTTAGCTACTCAGCACTTTTTATATGGCGGAGAGGGCGGGATTTGAACCCGCGACAAGGCTTTTGACCCTGTGACGGTTTAGCAAACCGTTGCCTTCGGCCACTCGGCCACCTCTCCGCATTGCCTTATCAATGAGTTGTACCGTCTAGGTATCGTCGACTTACCTACTGAATGGGCACAGATAGCGCTCCATCAGGAGGGAATGTAGACTGCATTCGACCATGGTGTTGGAGATTGTTGTTCGTGTCCGCATGGGGCCTAGTGTATGCAAGTCGACGGTAGGAAGTCCAGCATCGGAAAAGAAAAATTGTACTTGCACACCCACTACTTCAGGCCTAGAATTTACTTCTCTTCCTAATAAAACTTTGGTGCCGGAGTGGTTTCATCCAGGGCTGCAAACAATGAGCCGCCAGTCCGCATTCTGATCGTGGACGACGATCCGGCGCTCCTGATGGCCTTGCCGGACACGATTCAACTGCACATTCCTGGCGCCATCGTCCACAATGCTTCATCGGGGGCAGACGCGATAAAGTTTGCGACCGATGTCGATTACGATGTGATCGTGACAGATCTGGTCATGCCGGGCATGACAGGCATCGACCTCATCGAAAAAATAAAAGAGCTTCGGCCGCGGACGCCGATGATTCTCATCTCCGGCAATCCCAATCCGCGCGGTTATGCTGTTCGAACGCGGGCATTCGGCTTTGTTCAGAAACCGATCGATCGTGACTACTTCATCGAATCGTTGCGTCGATCGCTACACTATTCCAGACTGACGAAGAAGATTACCAAGGTGACAGACAAAGTCGATAGATATTTGGAACAGGTGGCCGAGTTGAGGCGGTACATGGCCGAGCAGGCTGCCGCTGCTCCTCGTCAACACGGCGGCGATAAACGCGCTTCCTCAGCCATGACCCCCGAGAAAACGTCAGTTTCAGAACGTTCCTAGTCGTTTTCCAGCGCCGTTGAGCGTCATCCAGCCGTGGCTTTCTTTTCCCAGCAGTGTCGATGCCTCATCATGTCGCATTCACGAATCAGTCAGATTAAACGTCACAGCGGTGTCCAATTCGATATCGTGGCTATCGTGTCATCGGCCGGCGGCTTAGGCGCGGTGCGTGACGTCTTATCGCAACTACCGGCGGATTTTCTGGCATCCATCGTCATCGTCCAGCACTTGGACCCGAGACACCGGAGTCTCATGGCGGGGATCTTAAATCGCCATACGAAACTTATGGTCCAAGAGGCACGGGAAGGGGACTGCTTGGCGCCTGGGCATGTGTATCTTGCGCCGCCGAATCGCCATCTGTTGGTGAATCCCGATCGATCGCTCTCGCTGTCCCAATCGGAGTTGGTGCATTTTCTTCGGCCGTCCGGCGATCTTCTCTTCGAATCGGTCGCCGCCAGCCATAAAGATCGCGCCATCGCCGTCGTGCTGACCGGCACCGGCAGCGACGGCGCGATGGGCGTGCGCGCCATCAAAAAAATGGGGGGGACCGTGATCGCACAAAATCCCGACAGCGCGGAGTTCCGCGGCATGCCGGAAGCAGCCATTAATACGAAGCTGGTTGACTTCGTGTTACCGTTGGCGGATATTGCAGAGGCGCTCACCTTGTTGGTCGGACAGGAACCGCCACATGAAGGATCGGCCGGACACATCGCCGGATAACGCGAAAGCCGAGGAGCAGTTCAATGAACTGCTCCGCTATCTGAAACGCACACGAGGCACTGAGCTCAGCGGGTACAAGCGGCCCAGTTTGATGCGACGTATCGCGCGGCGGATGGAAGCCGTGCGAATTGAGGGCTTTGACCGGTACATCGATTATCTTGAGGTCCATCCAGAAGAATTCAACCACCTGTTCAACTATCTCCTCATTAACGTCACCGCGTTTTTCCGGGATCCCTCCGCATGGGATTTTCTGAAAGAATCGGTTCTTCCGAAAATTATTGAGGGAAAGCAGCCGCACGATATGATCCGCGTCTGGAGCGCCGGATGCGCATCGGGGGAGGAGCCGTACAGCGTCGCGATGCTGCTCTGCGAGCTGTTGGGTATGGAGGCGTTCCAGAAGCGCGTCAAAATTTACGCGTCCGATGTCGATCAAGAGGCCTTGGACCAGGCCCGCATGGCGTCATTTTCGTCGAAGGGCATCGGCGGCATCCCGCCGAAACTCCTCCAGACCTATTTCGACCAGGCGGGTGACCGCTACGTGTTCCATGCAGACGTCCGGCGGGCGCTGATCTTCGGCCGCCACGATCTGCTCACCGACGCGCCGATTTCACGGTTGGATCTGCTGATCTGCCGGAACGTCCTGATGTACTTCAATGCCGAGATGCAGGATCATATCCTGGCGCGGTTCCATTTTGCCTTGAACGATACCGGCTACTTATTTCTTGGGAAGGCAGAGATGCTGCTGACCCACACCAACCTGTTCACGCCCATGGATCTGAAACATCGCGTCTTTTCGAAATCGATGAATCTCGGATTGCGTGATCGATTGCGCGTCCTGCATCACGTCGGCGAAGAGGACAGGGCGATCCAATTGGGGCAACAGATTCGGATGCGCGAGATGTCGTTCAACGTGGCGCCTTTTCCCCAACTCGCGGTCGATGTCGAAGGCAATCTCGTCTCGGCCAATGACCAGGCGCGCTCCATTTTCGATATCAGACCGGGGAATATTGGCCACCCGTTCCGCGATCTGGAGGTCTCGTACCGCCCGGCAGAGTTGCGGACTCCCTTGGAGCAGGCGTTCAGCGCACGTAGGTCTGTTAAGGTGCCGAATGTACGATGGCACACCAGCGATGGGGCGCCGCTTCTGTATGAAGTGGAAATCATCCCGCTGATCGAAACCGGCGCAACCGTCATGGGGGCCTCTATTACCTTCCGAGACGTGTCAGAGACGATCAGTCTGCAAGACGAGCTGCAGCACTCAAAGCAGGAGCTGGAAACAGCGTATGAAGAGTTGCAATCGACGAATGAAGAGCTGGAAACCACCAACGAAGAGCTGCAGTCGACCGTGGAAGAACTAGAAACGACCAATGAAGAGCTGCAGTCGACGAATGAAGAACTGGAGACGATGAACGAGGAACTGCAGTCGACCAATGAAGAGCTGCAGACAGTTAACACGGAGCTGCGCGACCGAACCGATGACTTGCAACAGGCAAATCTGCTGCAAGAATCGATCTTGGCCGCCTTAGACTCGGGAGTCGTCGTACTCGATGAGGCTCAGACAGTGAGGCTCTGGAATCATCAGAGTGAAAACCTCTGGGGTTTGCGTGCCGATGAGGTGAAAGGGAAATCCTTTTTGAACCTCGATATCGGGCTTCCGGTCGCTGAACTGGCTGCAGCGATTCAGACGACCAGCAGTAAGGGCAGTACGCAGACTATCGTCCTGAACGCCACGAACCGGCGAGGGAAAGCCTTGACGTGCCGGGTGACCTGCGCGCCGCTCCGGGATAGCGGATTAATCGTGCACGGCGTCATCCTCTTCATGGATGACGAAAAAGAGAAACCGGCCGTCGACTCCGCTGCCCGCGCCCATCAGAAGTAAGCCAAGCCACTAGTGAGAGATTCTATGTTGCCCCTCCACGATGCTCAATGCACGTTGATCGGATGTCCCTCCTGCGCCGGTGTGCTGAGCAAGATTCAGGACGGGGATGGCGTGCATGTTCGATACCTTTGCCACGTCGGGCACGCCTTCTCGCTCCATGATCTGCTTCAGGCCAAGGAAGACCAACTGGAGCATGCGCTTTGGTCTGCGATCTCGCTGCTTCAGCATATCGAGATGATCGATGAAGCCCTGCTTCAGCATATCGACGAGAACGGGATCCCGATCACGAAACAAGGCCTGCTGGACAGGCAAGAGCAGGTGCGCGCGCACCTGGCGCTCGTGCGCAAGGTGATCGGCGAGACACGGCCGGCGAGCCTCGCAGCGAACACCGCTGATTCGGACAGTGAACCGGCATGATCAACGCCGACCGCATTCCCCGGGACATCATCGTCATCGGCGCGTCGGCGGGTGGAGTCGAGGCACTGATCGGGATCTTCGCCGGACTTCCGGCGGCGCTTCCAGCCGTTGTGGCGGCGGTGATTCATCGTAGCCCGATCTACAATCTCCACCTAGGGCCGGTGTTGGGACGGAGAGCGACGATGACGGTCCGCGAGCCGGAGGACGGAGAAGCGATTACCGCTGGCACCATTTACCTGGCGCCTCGCGATCATCATATGGTCTTCACGGATAAACATATCGAGCTGAACCGAGGGCCGAAGGAGCATTTCACTCGGCCGGCCATCGATCCCCTCTTTATCTCGGCTGCGCGTCACTATGGCGAGCGAGTGGTCGGGCTACTTCTATCCGGCGGCGGCGACGACGGCGTTGCGGGTCTGATTTCGATCAAGCATGGCCAAGGGGTTTCTATAGTGCAAGACCCTCATGAAGCGAAAATGCCGGCGATGCCGATGAACGCGCTGCGCTACGACCATGTCGATCTTGTGGTGCCGCTGTCGAAGATTCCAGCCATGCTGGTGAATCTCGTGCAGGGCCATCCGGTTTCATAATCCACTTGATCTGCTCGCTTCAGAGGTTATAATTCGGCCATGTCTAAGTCAGGCCGGGATCTAACGACCATCCATCAAGAAATTGACAACCTTCGGCACCGCGTGAGCCTCTTGCAGGAACAAGCCGATCGTGATGGGGGTGCGTCGTCCACGACCGTGTCAACCTTGATTGAAGAACTGCACATCGCCGTGGCGGAGTTACTCACGAACGAGGAAGAATTCCGCATGAAGCAGGAACAATGGGCGGATGTGCAAGAACGGTTACGTCGGGAATGCCAACACTATGAAGACCTTTTTGAGCATGCCCCCGACGCCTATCTCGTGACAACTGCCGCCGGTGTGATCCAAAAGGCCAACGTGCCCGCATCGGCCTTGCTTGAGCGCCAAAAAGGATCCCTCGTCGGAAAGCCCCTGCTCGTCTTTGTGGCTGACACGCACAAGCGAGCCTATCTCGATCAATTGAATCGATTGAAGACACGTACGGATATGGTCGTTCGAGACTGGGTACTTCAGATCCAACCGACGAGAGGAACATCCTTGTCAGCCAGCGTGAATGTATCAGTGCAACGCGACAGCCGGAAGGAAGTCGTCACGCTTCGGTGGTCGATGCGGGAAACCTTCATCCCTTCCTAAGTTTGACCCCGCCCTGTATCGTGTTCACGGTATCCCTGACAGCACACGGAATGTCATGGACGTCCTGTCTCAATTCGGACAGCTTGCTCGACCGCCCATCTAATTGAAAGTTGGTACAGGCCCGTCGGAGGCGTGTTCGCTTCCAGGACAAGACGCCCCTGCCGTTCGTGCTGGGCTTTTCTTTTCTCTTTCGCCTTCCTCACATCTGTTTGAAACCGTGCTTATCCTTCGTTTTCGGCAATGTCTCGTCCATTGGGCGCATACCTTGCGTCTCTCACGGGTTCACGTCGGTCCAATGGCAACAACAAAGGAGGAAGGCTATGAACACACGAGGACTCTTGATGGCGCTGCTTGTCGGCACAATGCCGATGGTCGGTGCTGCGCTGGCGGCAGTCGAGTCGGAAGGCGGAGGACGGGTGCCGCCCGATATGAGCGAGGGGGCAGGCGCGACACAGCACGAGTACACGATTCCACCCGTAAATCCCAAGTCCCTAAAGAATGCGGACAATCATCCGTGGACTAAGCAGACGGTGAAGAACCCGCAGGGTGAGACGCTGGGGACCATCGATCACGTCATGGTCGATACGGAAAGCGGGAAAGACATGTATGCCATGCTCAAGCTGTCTGACAAGATGCAGCCCATGCCCATCCCCTTCAACTATATCAAGGAAGGGGAGTCTGGGCTGGTGCTCAACGCGACCAAACAGCAATTACAACGAGGCGGACCAAACCTGGGAGGGAAGGGTAAGTCGCAGGATTTCGAACATTTCGGCGGCGAGCCGTTGAATCCCTCCACCCGTCAGGGCGGAAGCTGAACACAATTAGCTCCTAACTCGGCATCGAGTTTACGTTAGTGAAGGAGGACTGTTTATGACCAGAAACCAAGTGATCAGTATCGGGGCGATGTTGCTATTGACGGGGTCGCTCGGCAATGAGGGTGCGCTAGGCGCCGGTGAGAAGCAGTCATCGGGGAAAGGACAGAGCGAATCTTCGGCCTTTGGTCGAACCGGGAATCAGGGAGAAGGATTCAGTGAAGACCAGACTATCAAAGGAAAAGGACGGAACCCGGATTCTACTATTCGCGAGCAGTCCCAGATTACGTTGGGCGGCGCTCGGCCGGTCGTGGAAGGCCAAATACTGAATGTCCAAGGCGATGACTATGTGATTCAGGACATCAGCGGCAGTGAGGTCCGTGTACGCGTCAACAAGGACACCGACATGGATTGCGCCGGTGGGAGTGGCCAGGGGACCTCGATGTCGACCGGTCGGCATGCCGACGAGCAAGGCGAGATTCCGCCGACATCCCACATGAAGGAACGAATGGATCAACAGCAGTCGAGCCAATCCAAGAGCCAAGAGCAAAAGGGACAGGACATCGTGCGACAAGGCAAGAGCCAGGAATCCGGGATGAGTGGGGATCGCATGGGCGATCAATCCGGAACGCAACAACGGTCGGCGATGGGAAAAGACTCAGGCGGTGATATTGCGCGCGGATCAGGCTTCACGATCGGCTCAAAAGGGTGTGCCTTCAAGACTGGCGATAAGGTGCGGGCTGAAGTGTCCGACCTCGGGACAGTACTGTTCATTAGAGCTCTCACTGACAAGGACACCAGTTCCCAGCAGGCCATGAGCGGCCAGATGCTTCAGCGGGGCGGCGAAATGACCCCCGGCGAACAAGCATCGGCCCAGCAACGGGCCCAGATGATGAAGCCGGGCAGCGTGCCGGGGCCACTCGATGAACAAAATCCCGACGCCATTACCCGTGAGGGCAAACAGACGGCGAAGGCGGACCAGCAACCCAAAGCCACGTGCGAAGGCTGCAAGATTGTGCGGGGATTGGTCCTCAGCTCGGATAGCAAATCGTTGCGCATCAAAGACTCATCGCAAAACGAAGTCAAGTTGAAAGTGGATCAGTCTACGCGGATGAACAACCTGGGTCAGCCGCGTACCGGCACCTTTGTCGAAGGCGATCGGGTCGAAGCCTATGTGAAGCCCGATGGGGTCGCCTGGTCCATTACAGGGTTGAAGCAGCAGAAAGGGCAATCAGGAGTTGACGCGGCGCCGGGCGACTAAATCATAGGAAAGACTCAATCGATCAAATGGGGGGCCGGCTGAGAGGAGCCGGTCCCCGGGCATCGACGAATGAGCATTATCACGCTCTAGTCGGCCCGCGCATGCACCGGTAGGTCGGCTTTTTCCCTCATCCGTTCTAATAATCCTTCCGTCGAGGCAAAGGTCAACACCCTGGAGAACTGACCTCTATAACTATTCATCAAGCTGATGCCATCCACCACGACATCATAGACCAGCCAGTCGCCGGCTTTTTCGACCATCCTGAAATCCAACAGGAATTCGTTTTTTGAGGTCGAAATTTGGGCACGGACGACTGCGTACCCATTGGCAGCACGTTCAGCAAGGTAACGGATCGGCTCTCCGGCATAGCCTTCAATCTTGCTCAGGTAGGATTTCGCGAGGAGCGTACGAAAGAGCCCGACAAACTCCTGCTGTTCTTCTTCGGTCAATGTTGCCCACTCGTCTCCCAGGGACCGCCGAGACATTTCTTCGCAACTGAACCGTTCCCCGATGATGGCCACGAGCTGATTTCGTCGGTCACCGGCATGTTCAGGCTTTTTGAGTTCTGTATCGCTGAGAAGTATCCGCACCTTCTGCCCGGTGGCTTGTAAGGCATCCAGGGGGGCGCCGGCGCCGGCAAGGCTGGGCTGAATGACCCACACCGCCGCCAAGAGGAGGGATACGATCATGGCAGGCGTTGTCTGTCGTGCTGACCACCGTCTGAATCGCATGGCATCCTCTTTTCTTTGAGAAGGAGAGTGAACGCGCCGCGGTAACGGCTTCCGGTTCCATTCTTAGAATATTTATCGTAGGCCGACTATCGGCAAAGAGGCACCGCGAGGCGTCCGTGAGAGGCTTACGCGAGGGAGAGAATGCGACTGTAGATGGAACCAGATATTATTACCCTTGGGGGTTCCACTCGTGGTCGGCTTCCACAGCAGCCACCAGACGTTCAAAGATATCTGGGACAGCGGCAGTCACGCGACTCCAGTTCGAGATCATTGGAATTCCCAAGGGATCTTTCAGGAAGACGTCAGTAGCAAGGCCGATGCCTTTGAGGAAGACCTCCACCGCCATTCGTTCTTGGTGTCGATCGAATCTCAGACTATTGATGGCGGCATCGTCTTCATACTTCTTGATCGCTTCTTGCGCGATTTGAAGATAGGTGGCTCGCAGGGTTTTCAAGAGGCCCTCCGAGAGGACGACCCCTTCACTCGCTAGATTGCGAAACATGGATTTTGCAATGTCCACGCACATTTTGTGCAAACCGCTGTTGGGATCGTCCGCGGACAAGGCTTGGTGCTTGTGATCGTAAGTATCGGTTAAATCGGTTTGGCACACGCGTCGTAGCGCGCAATTGCGATAGACCTCCGCAAGGACGCCGACTTCCAAGCCCCAATCTCCAGGGATGCGGTTCGTCCATGCTAAATCGTTGACCATGGCAAATTCACCGGCCAACGGATACCGAAAACTGTCCAAAAAATTCAGCATGGGATGATGACCGACCAACCGCTCAAGGCTCCGGATCAGCGGGGTGATGAACAAGCGTGTCACCCGCCCGCCAAAATGGTCGGTGACCCGCGCATAGTAGCCCTTGCAAAACTCATAACCAAGGTTTGGATTGACGACGGGATAGCAGAGACGTGCCAGATAGGCGCGGTGGTACGTTAAAATGTCGCAGTCGTGCAGGGCGATGATTTTACTTTGCTGCCGGGCGAGCACATAGCCGAACGCGATCCAGCACGACTGACCTTTGCCTTGCAGACCGATATCAATTTCTTGATTGATCAGGAGCTTGAGAATTTCCTGAATACGGGGGCTTTCGATCCAGATAAGACGGACCTGTTGCGGCAATACCTTGAAATAATCCTTGGCGCGCCGGAATTCAAGGGCCGAAGCGGTGCTGAGTGCGATGACAATCTCTTTGAGATAAGACACCTCTTTCAAATGGTTGACGATTCCCCCCAAGGCCGGCCCTTGCAGTTCGGAATACAGGCAAGGGAGTACCAGGGCGATCGGATTGCGGTCGCGGTATTCCAGCAATTCGTCTTCGAGCAGTTGTAAATTATCCTGCCCCAATCGATGAAGCGTCGCAATCGAACCCGTTTGGTAGAAGTCAGCCATTATTATGGGAATCGGTTAGATTTGCTGAATGGGATAGGAGCGACCCTTGCTCAATTCACCAGAGCGACATATCTCTCAATGGATTTCCCCAGCGTGCCTGAGGAAGCGATAGGAATCAAGTCGGTGTAATTCCGTAGGTAACATGCTGGCACGGAAACGGTTAACTCTCTTTTACAATGAGGTGGGGACCTACGATTAAACTCCTTTGGTTGCGTAATGGGGGCTATGGCTCTTCGGCGATTCGTGTGCTGTCTGCTCATACTCCTCGTCTCCGGGTGTGCATTTAGCCGCCCCCCATCGCAAACGGTTCGCACCGCGACGGAGCAATTGTTATTAAGCCAAGCGATTGAGCGCAGCCTCCACGATCTGTCGCTACCCCTCGCCGAGGGGTCGACGGTCATGATTGAGACCGCCGGGTTCGCCGTCCCTCCGACAGCGTTCATCCCGTCAGATTTGAACTATGCTCGTGACACCGTCGCAGGCCGCCTTGGTCAGTTAGGGCTCCGCATACATCCTAAGAATGAAGAGCCTGAGTACATTGTTCGCGTGTTGGTGCAATCCCTCGGTACCGTGCAGGGTGAGACATTTATCGGAATACCGTCCGTTGCAGTTCTCGGCTTTGCGCTACCCGAACTCACCTTGTATAAGGCACAATTTCAAAGCGGGTACATGCGATATTCAATAGATGTGTATGAATCGGCCACGGGCCGCTTCATTCGGTCCACTCCTTGGTATACCGGATCCTCCTATTACGATCAGTACACGGTTCTCTTCCTGTTCAGATACAACACCACGGATCTGATTCTGCCTCCATAAGCCGCGAATCCATGTTGTAACAGGCGTGCGCCGGCACAAAGCCTATGACTTATGGAGCCATGCGCGTGCCCTTAGCACAGCCGACAGCCGAAACAACCCTCGATTTCCATACTTCGATTGGGTACACTTACTCGTATGCACGCAATGCCGCGTGGCAGTCGATAAGGAGGAGTGGCCGTTCGTTTCAGGACATTGATGCTCGGTATTGTAGCGATCCTGCTTCTGGCAGTCGGTATCCTGGCTTTTCCTCTCCTGTACGATCCCAACGCATTCAAGCAACTGCTCCTCGACCAGGTTGAACAGCAAATCGGCCGCAAAATTGAAGTCCGGGAAGCGCGTCTCGAGGTGTTTCCGAGGATTCATCTCGAATTAGCGGATGTCGTCATCCGCGACGCAGATCCATCATCTGTCTTCTTCCAGGCCAAACGACTCGATTTGGTACTACGGGCCTATTCTTTACTTCGCCAACAGGTCGTGGGCAAGCGCTTGATCATCGAGCATCCGAGGGTAGAGCTTCGCCGCGATCCCGAGGGCCGGTGGAATTTTCTTCATACACAGGTAGCCGGCAGCCCTGCGCCCGTGGGGAATGGCATGATGGGCGATCCCCTCGCCCTGCTCATGCTGGTCAAAGAGTCGACCGTGACTGATGGCGAGATGAAGATCATCGACGACTTTCGACCGGATGGAGTGCGATCGCTCGACATCCATGGGGTAGACGCCAAAATTGTCGTGGGCCAGAAAGGGCAGCAAGCAGAGGTGCAGATCTCGGGCGCCCTTGTTTCGCCTGGCGGAGAGTCCGCCTTTTCCCTCGAGGGCCGGATCGAAGAGCGCGACTCCGTACCGAAATTGTCTCCGGAAGAAGGCGGAGCATCCACGCCCGCGATTACCTTCGAGGGGACGGCCGAGGCGACGAAGATCGATATTCGTCAGCTCGCGGAATTCTTTGGGCCTCGACCCGTTCCGGATCGTATCCAAGGCACCATGGATATCAGCGGCGAATTGAATCTGGTACCCGGGATTCTGGGCTATGACATGGTGGTCTCGAAGATGGAAGCGGAGATCGGACATCTGGCCATTCGGGGTCATGCCAGTTTGTCCGGGTTGATGGCAGCACAGCCGACGTTTTCCGTGAACTTCTCTTCGTCGCCGATCAGCGTCGATGAGCTGCTGACCCGATTTCCAGTCCAGTGGTTATCGCCTCAGTTACAGATGATGTTGATCGAGCGGGATATCGGAGGTACGGTCGAAGTGGTGACCGCCACCGTGATTGGATCGACGACAGCCGAGCCACGCATGTCGTTGATCGGCGAATTTAAGATTACAGAAGGTCGAATGCTCGTCGGGGAAGACCGCACCCCTGTACAGCATTTGACCGGCACCGTCTTCATCGAGCCCGATCGATTGCGAGCAACAGAGTTGAACGGGATGTATGGCCTCATGCGGATCACTGCAGGCAAGGCCTTAGTGTCGGCACTCGAGTCGATTCCTTGGCTGGACCTTGAGGTGAAGGGCGAGGTGGCGGCGGCCGACCTGATTGCCGTCTTGGCCAAACGCATCACGGTGGCGAAAGTCGCCGGCCGCTTTGCCGAGCTGACCGACATCAAAGGACAGTCCCAAGTGGGGCTGCACATTGCCGGGCCGGTGAAAGAGTCCGACGCGCTTCAGATTGTGCGAGCCGAAGTCACGGCACAAGATGTCTGGTTCCGCACCCCCTTGGTGAACGAACGGGTGGTCGATCTCAATGGCCGTTTCCTTTATTCGAAAACCGGTGTCGAATTTGACAAGCTTGGCGGACGGTTGGGGCGCACCTCATTCGAAGTGGGTGGCGGTATTTCTTTTGGCGATCCCAGCCTCTATCAGGACTTTACAGTCCGCGCGCGCGGCGATCTCGTGCAACTCCTTCGTCTGCTCGCGCTGGAGATGCCCTCCTCGGTGACATGGCAGGGGGTGACGAGCGGCTTGGCCACGTTTGCGGGGCCGGTGAGTGCGCCCAAGATCAAAAGTTTGGTCGATATTAAAGACACCGAGTTCACCATTGTCGATTGGGTGCACAAACCCATCGGGACGTCGGCAGCCGTCGAGTTTGAGGGCATGGTCGGCCAGGACTCCATGCTTTCGATCGAACGATTGGAACTGGTGCTTCCGCCATTTCGCCTAGCCACAAAAGGAAAAGTGAGGCTGACCGGCGGTGTGATGCTCGATGCCACGTTCGTTTCCGGCCCCATATCCATTGCCGGCTTGCCGCAGGGAATGACCGTTGGACCTTTAAAGGACGGGATTATTGAGATTTCGCTCGATATCAAGGGCAAAGGGAACGATTGGCATACGTGGCAGATCAATGGATGGATCGCCCTCACCGATGGGCTGGTGATGCCGACCGGGGTCGAACACATCATCAGTGATTTGTACGTGCGCGCGAAAATCATTCGTACGAGCGCGGAAATCAAGCGGCTGGCGTTCAAAGTGCAGGACAGCGATGTGCGTCTCTCCGGCATGGTGAAAAACTGGAATCGCAATCCGTTCTTCAACGTCGATATCGAATCGGCGCAATTGGATATTGATCTGCTGATTCCGAAGGGGAAGCGTTCCCCCATCCGCGATTTTCTTGAATCGCTCGCGGATACCAGTCGAGTCGTGGCGACGGTCAGCATCGATCATGGTATCTACAAGACCATTGCCTTTCACAGTCTCTCGTCTCGGCTGAATATTAGAGGGAACGTCCTGGACGTCGATCGTATTAGTGGTGATACGGAGGACGGACACGTGGCCGGACGCGTCGTGGTGTTTTTACCGCCGATGAAACCGGCGGAGCTCGATATCAGCTTTCGGTTATCCGGCCTTCCCGTTGAAAAACTCTTACAACTCACGCGCGATGAGTCCCGCGTGATGACGGGGTCCTTTTCCGCAAACGGAAGCCTGCGCGGCAGTGAGGCCGACTCGTTAGGTTTTGTCCATAGTCTTGACGGGAAAACGGATTTTACCATACAAGACGGCCGCATCCAGAAGGGGCGCGTGGTTCCGAAAATTATTACGATTTTAAATCTTCCGACGCTGCTGCAAGGTAAAGTCGATTTGGGAAAAGAAGGATTGCCGTTCGACAAGATCGTCGGATCATTTACCCTGTCGAATGGAATCTTGACCGAGGATAATCTGGTCATCGACAGTCCGGTGATGAAAATGAGTGCCGCAGGGAATTACGATATCGCCGCAGACTATCTCGATGCCGTGGTCGTGGTCAGCCCGTTCGGCTCCTACTCCCAACTCTTAAAAAGTATTCCGTTATTCGGAAAGCTGTTCAAGGGTGAGCGTGAGGGGACGGCCATCTTTGAAGTCAAAGGTACGGTGCAGAACCCCGAGGTGACGTATCTGCCGCTGCGATCGTTCGCGAAGGGCATTACCGGGTTGGCTCAGTTAGCCTTTGATATGCTCCGTAATACAATCATGTTGCCGAAAGAAATTATTTCGCCGAGCGATGACCCGTACTCAGAGGGGCTGCGCGGCGGGAAGGCCCCGCTCGATCGGCCGGAGCCTCGCTTACCGTGATGTGCTACGATACAACAGGAGTTGAACACGGCCTCCGGCTGTGTTCTCGTCTTACCAACATCCTGACGTACTCAGAAGATACGCCTGCGGGGCCGGCTTCACCTGCGGCCGCGCTGGACGGTCATTTTGAATTCCTGAACCGTACGCTAGGATAGAAGCAGCTCAGCAAAATGTGATTAAGGAGAGAATTGAATGACTGATGACCGCGCCCTGTTGATGATCGCTGCGAGCGAAACGGACTCGAACCTCTATTACGTCACGCGTTTTATCGCACCGGACCCCTTTGTGTTTATGCAACTCAAAGGAGAACGGGTGATGCTTATGAGCGATTTGGAACTCGATCGAGCGCGAAGCCAGGCCACTGTCGATCGCGTGATTTCGTACAGTGAAGTCGAACGGGCGGTGCGCGCACAAGGGGTGTCCGATCCGGGGACAATTGATATTGTGCACGCCGTGCTCCAGCCGGCGGGGATCAAACGGCTGTTAGTGCCCGCCAATTTCTCCTACGCCTATGCCTTGCGGCTCCAACAGCTCGGCTACCAGTTAGAACTCCAGTCGGGGCCGTTATTCCCATCACGTGCGATTAAGACTGCGGAGGAAGTGCAATACATCGAAGCGGCACAACGGGCCACTGAACGGGCGGTTGCCGCAGCACATGCAGCGTTGCGACAGGCCGATATTAGGAACGGCTTGATGTGGTTGAACGGGGAGCCTGTGACGTCCGAATGGATCAAGAAGCTGATCAATGTTCAACTGATGGAATCCGAATGCGTGGCCCAACATACGATTGTGGCGGGAGGCGATCAGGCCTGCGATCCCCACAATGAGGGCAGTGGGCCGTTGCCGGCCAACCGAAGTATTATTTTCGATGTTTTTCCTCGTTCGGCTCAGACGCGTTATTTTGCCGATATGTCACGGACCATCGTCAAAGGTACGCCATCCCCTGAGTTGAAAAAGCTCTATCAGATCGTGAAAGACGCGCAAGAAGAAGCGATCACGAAAATTCATGATGGCGCCGATGGCGCGAAGATCCATCAGGGCATTTGCGATCGATTCGACGCCGCCGGCTATCGGACCGGTGTAGTGAATGGACGCATGGAGGGTTATTTCCATGGCACGGGCCATGGGGTCGGCCTGGATATTCACGAAGCGCCCCGCATTAGCCGAACCGGTTCCCTCTTGCAGGAAGGCCACATCGTGACAGTGGAACCCGGGCTGTATTATCCAGGCCTCGGTGCAGTCCGCATCGAAGACATGGTGCTGGTGACAAAAGACGGATGCAGGAATTTGACGAACTTTCCCAAAGTGTTTGAGCTGGACTAGGTAGGATGCTGAAAATGCCCGCCAACTGCGTTCTCGGCTCGAAACAATCCTCAACGTACCCCAGAGGGTACGCCTCCGGTTGTTTTTCGCCTGCGGCCTTGTTGGACGGCCATTTTGAGCATCCTGGAAGATACGGCGTTTCATTCTCTTTTGACATATAAGAATGCGACTGACCTTTTCCATCCAACGCTTCAACCCCGAAGTCGACACGCATCCCCACGAAGAAGACTATCGGCTTGAAGTCGGGCGCGGTATGACCGTGCTCGACGGACTCATTCGGATTCAGCATGAGCAGGACGGCAGCTTATGCTTTCGATACTCGTGCCGCTCGGCTATTTGCGGATCGTGTGCCATGACCATTAACGGGCATGAAAAGCTGGCGTGTCGGACGTCCATCCGAAAAGAACTCGAGCGGCATGGCCGGATTCGGATTGGCCCCCTTCGCAATGTGCCCACCATTAAAGATCTCGTCGCCGATATGTCTTCGTTCTGGAGCAAGGTGCGGGATATTATGCCCTGGCTGGCGACATCATCCGACCGAGCGCTGCAGAGAAGTCCCTCAACGCAGCTCACCCTCATTCCCGGCACCTACGACTTTCACAATGTGGATGCCTGCATTATGTGCGGCGCCTGCGTGGCGGCATGTACGTCGCATGAAGTGTCGAACGGCTTTCTCGGGCCGGCAGCGTTGGCCAAGGTCGATCGATTTCTGGAGGACCCTCGCGAGCCCGAGACGGCGAAGCGGCTCCGATTGAAAGAACTGGATCAGCCCAATGGGATGTGGGATTGCGTGCGGTGTAACATGTGCGTGCAGGTCTGTCCGAAGGACGTCAAGCCGATGGAGGCCATCATACGACTTCGCCGGGCCGCTCTCGACAGAGGCATGACGTCCAGCGGCGGGGCCCGCCATATTCAAGGCTTCGTGGAACTCGTGGCGCAGGAGGGACGTCTGAACGAAGCAGTGATGCCGCTCAAAGTCATCGGGTTGGATGTAAAGCGGCTACTCCATGTGCTTCCGCTTGGTGTGAAGATGTGGCTGAAGGGAAAAGTACCCAATCCGCTTGCCAGGCCCATCCCCGGCATCTCGCAAATCCGCTCTCTCTTTGCATCACGCCAACGCCAAAAGAGTCTCTAAGACCGCATGCCTTCATCGTTCCGCATCCTCGCAGACATCGCGGTGGCTGATGTCGCATTCGAGGCCGTCGGAGACACGCCCTCCGAGCTCTTTGAAGCGGTTGCACACGCCGTCATGGAAATTCTGGCCAATCCCACCACCGTCTCGAACATGTGGCATCGGACAATCGATCAGGAAGATGCGCAACTCGCCGACCTGTTGTTCGACTGGCTATCTGAGATGGTCTATCTCAAGGATGCAGAAGGCGTGGTGTTTTCTAAAGTCACGGCCTCTGTCATCTACGATCCCTCGCGTTTGTGCTGGAGGTTGCATGGAGAGTTGACGGGCGAGGCGATCGATCCGGCTCGACATGAATTGCGCTCAGATGTGAAGGCTGTGACGAAACATCTGTATGAGGTCCGCCTAAGCGGGGGACAGTGGAAAGCAAGGGTGGTGTTAGATATTTAGCTCGAGGCTTCTATGAAACTAAACACGCAGATGACCGTCAACCGGATCACAGATCAGATTTGGGAAATTCCGACGACTGAAAAAGAAGGCATGCGTGTGCCGGCCCGTGTCTATGCGACTGACATCATCATGTCCGATATGGACAGCGGCGTGTTTGAGCAGGTGACGAATGTGGCGTGCCTCCCGGGGATTCGCCGCCACGCTCTCTGCATGCCCGATGGGCACTGGGGATATGGCTTCCCGATCGGCGGTGTGGCCGCGTTTGACCTCGGCGATGGCATCATTTCTCCAGGCGGCGTGGGGTACGACGTCAATTGCGGAATGCGACTGATTCGAACCGACCTCACGTTATCCGATGTGACGCCCCGCCTGGACGCTCTCATGACGGAGTTGTTTCGGAAGGTGCCGGCCGGTGTCGGTTCGAAAGGCTCGGTGCGGCTCAATCGACGTGAGTTTGACGAGGTCATGCGCAAAGGTGCGAAGTGGTGTGTGGAACGTGGATACGGATGGACCGAGGATTTAGAACGGATCGAAGAACGCGGGTGTATCGGTGCTGCCGATCCGTCGAAAGTAAGCGATCGGGCCGCCGAGCGAGGTCATAGTCAACTAGGCACGTTAGGCGCCGGCAACCATTACCTTGAAGTACAGGTCGTGTCGAACGACCGGATCTTCGACCGGGAGACCGCGGCGGCTTTTGGGATCACCGGACACGATCAAATTGTCGTGATGGTGCACTGCGGCTCCCGTGGATTCGGCCATCAAATTGCCAGCGATTATTTGAAGTCTTTCGAAAAGGCCATGCGTCGCTATGGAATCACAGTGAAAGATCAACAATTGGCGTGTGCTCCCTTTCGTTCGCCGGAAGGACAGGATTATTTTGCGGCGATGAACTGTGCCGCCAACAGTGCGTTTGCGAATCGTCAAGTGATCACCCATCACATCCGGGAGGCATTCACGACCGTGTTCGGGCCATCCGCGGAAGAACTAGGCATGCATCTCATTTACGATGTGGCGCACAACATCGCCAAAGTCGAGCGATATGCAGAAGGCAATCTGTTAGTACATCGCAAGGGATCGACGCGTGCGTTTGGACCCGGCCGGCCGGAAGTGCCGGACGTGTATCGACGGACCGGCCAGCCGGTGATTTGTGGCGGCTCGATGGAAACGGGTTCCTATCTATTGGTCGGGACCGAACAAGCCATGCATGAGACGTTCGGGTCGACCATGCACGGGTCGGGTCGCACGATGTCGCGCGCGCAGGCCAAGAAGACGGTGCGAGGCGATCAGATTCAGAAACAGATGGCCCAGCGGGGCATTATTGTGAAGGCGGTGTCGATGTCCGGGCTCGCAGAAGAAGCAGGGCTGGCTTACAAGAATATTTCGGATGTCGTCGAGACGGTGGATGCGGCCGGCATCACGAAGAAGGTGGCAGAGTTGAGGCCCATCGGGAACATCAAAGGATAAAGCACGGGGAGTGTCGGCTGTTCCTACGTTGTCAATAAAAATGGACACTGTCTTTCTCGAGTAGAAAAGCGGTCTCCATCACAATTGCCGCATTGTTACCATAGATGGGGCGTCGCGCTTTGTAGGGTCGGTGACGGATAAGTTGACGGTTCAGTGACCTTGCCCATTCCTCCACATCAAGAGTGCAGATAAATCATGGTGATCGAGGCTGGCACATCGGGTGCTTACCTAGGTAGTAGCCGTGATGAATGTGGTGGAGGTGCTTATGTCGCTGTCCGTTAGAATGATTGTTTCGGTCTCTGTGATATTCTTGCCATGGTTCGTCGGAGAGGGTCTGGCCGAACACGATTTGGCCCAGCGATTGCGCCATGATGCTCAAATACAGTCCAACAATGGCCATTACAGGGAAGCTCAACAATTGCGATCGATCGCCGAGGCGTTGAAGAATAAAGACGCTGGAGTGGCCCATCAAGTGCAAACGGAAATCGGAAAGGGTCAAATCGACAAGGCGATGGATCTCATCAAAGCCCGATAGCGATTGATGTGGCTGTCGCCGTACTGCCCGCGACTCAGCATCCGTGGTATTCTCTTCCTCCGTGATCATCCACCCCGAACATTGGATTAACACGAGCATCCACATGTCTATTAAGACGATTCTGATTGCCCTTGCCTTTTTCGTCTCCGTCATTGACCCGCTGTCCGAGGTCAATGCTGCTACTGCTGCCACAAACCCGATGAATAGCCCCACGCTCGAGGCCATCCTTTCTGAATACAGCAGTCTCAAACCGAAGGTTGCGGCACTGGCTACGGACATTCGGGAGGCACGCAAAAACGGACAGGCTATGGAATCCGGCAAGATTCTGCTCGTCCGTCGCGACGTCAGCGAGTTCGTCAAACGACTCCGCCGTTATGATAAGGAGCATCTACGTGCGGCGAAAGGAGTGAAGACCTATCCGGACCGCGAAAAGATTTTGAGGCTCTTCCATGCGGCGGATGCCATCCATCGCTTGCTGGAAGCCGAGACAAAGTCCACTGACTTTCAGATGCTCGGCGTAAAGTACGAAGATATGTGGAAACAAGCGGATGCTGCCCTGACCGGCGATCAGACCAATGATCGGTAGACGCAAAAAAAGGGTCTCATTGCAAGACCCTTTTTCTGAGCGCTTAGGACGCCATTATTCTATGGATTCTCGTCGGAGACTCGTCTTAGGGAAGCGAGGGAGCAGATTGCGCTGTGTGGTTTTTGAATGAACCCTGCTGCTGCAAAGTCCGGTCCCATTTCATCCCAGATAGTCTGGGCTCTGGCTTTGATGCCACGGGGACACTGATTCTCGCACCACAACGCAATAGCTGCCTCTGACATGACCCCTACCTGACGAGCCCACCGTAGTCCGGGGGACTGAGGTCTTCCATGTACCCCTCCTTTGTTCACGCACGATTTGCATCATGCGCACAGTTATCATCAAGCAACACGGATGCCACGATAATCATGAGAGCCGCACAAATAGTGTTTCTAAAGTATCTTATAAGTCAGTCGGTTCAAGGACCGAGCAAAGGAAGAGGCTCTTGTGGAAGCTGTAATCGGTTTGGAGCGGCGTCAAATCCACCATTTGAGTTGGTGATTATCAGCCAGCCATACTTGTGATCGATGACTTCAAATTCATGGCACGGTATACTCGGCCACGGCGCGGTTCATCAACCAATCAAGAGGAAACTATGAATGGATTGACGGTTATGGCACGCGCGAAGGCGAAACCCGGTCGAGAAGCGGAGTTAGAGGAGGCCATGCGAGCGGTGGTAGCACCGACGCATCAAGAGGCCGGCTGTCTTCGGTACACCGTCCATCGTTCGATGATCGATCCAAGCGAATTTGTCACCATTGAACACTGGACCTCGAAAGAAGCTGTGGACCAGCATTTCACGACGCCTCATGTGCAGGCCCTCTTGAAAAAAGTCTCCGATCTGCTCATGCAACCACCGGACATTACGCTCTATGAGCACTTGCCGGAGGGTGTTTCTGAGAAGGGCCGACTCTAATCCTGCCACACTAACTACCAGATCCGCGGCCTGGGCGTCATGCCCGTTTTACTCGATTCACGAAGTCCAACTGTACATCTTGACGTTCTCCGTGAGGCACTTCCAATAACGGTCGCGCTCGATACCCAGACTGCTGTGCCACCAAGTTCGCCGGAATCTGTTCAATCGCAATGTTATAGAGGTTGACCGAGTCGTTGTAGAACTCGCGCCGATCGGCAATGGTGCTTTCGAGGACGGAGATGCGTTGCTGGACGTGAAGAAACTCCTGATTGGCCTTGAGGTCAGGATATTGCTCCGCGACTGCGAACAAACTCCCGAGCGCGGTGGTGAGCCGATTTTCAGCCCGCGCCTTTTCATCCACTGTCAGGCTTTGGCTATAAGCCGCTCTGGCTTTGGTGACCGCTTCCAGTGTCTCTCGTTCGTGGGTCATGTAACTGTTACAGACGTCGACGAGTTTGGGAAGTTCATCGTGGCGCTGTTTCAGAATGACGTCAATATTGGACCAGCCTTTATCGATATTATTCGACAGCCGCACAAACGTATTATAGGTACTGACCAGGTAGACAATCAGCCCGATCACGCCGAACAGCAGCAGCACTCCGACGACAAGCATGCTATACATCTGTGTCTCCTCGTTAAATGCGGTGCGTCTATCGCTATGGGATGACCGCGACGTATGAATGGAGTAGGCCCCAGACGCATGCCGCCGTCAACGCAGGCCCGCCATACAATAGGGTCAGTACCTGCCATTGCAGCTTGAATAAGAGATCGCGCTCACTTCGATCGGAAATCATAAACAGACTGTCAGGATGACGTCCGATAAATAACCGCGCCTCATTGGCGCTCTCATCTTGATCGCCTTCCTGTGCCGTTCCCAGAACGTAGACTCGCTCCTCTGGAAGAATGAAGCTTTCCGTACAGCGAAGGGTTTTTGAGGACAGCCATCCGGATGAGGCGATTCCTAATGTGGCAAGTCCTGCTTCAACGGTCGGCGGCAAGTCCATGTGCCCGCCGTTCTGATATGTTCCTCGCGTCTCTATCATCAGTTCGGCCCCGAGCGGCATGATCATCACGGCACCGGTCGCGTCACGAACGATGAATGGCGGATGAGACTGTCCCGTGGCGACGGTGACCCACTTGTCTTGTTTCCCGTAGCGCTGCCGCTCTTCCACCGTGTATGAGAAGAAGACGCATGGCATCCCGCTGAATGGGGAACTGAGCATAGACCCCGAAGGCTGAGCGTTGCCCGTGATCTCGACAGGTCCTATGGCTAACGATCTGATGGAGGAGGTAGGCGTGGTCTCGATGAGATGTTTTCGGCGATTCACTCGAAAACCAGAGACAAAGAGTGCGATGCCGCCCACCGCACCGCTTGTCAATAAGAGCAGCCCATCATCAACCTTTCCTACCCACTGGACTTTTGCGATGACTTGCCGAAGGATTTCCCCTACCAGTAATGTGATCACGAGCGACACGATGGCAACAATAGTCACCCAATAGAGCAATCCAACCGAGGAGCCTTGTCGTGTCCGTCTCTGGAACGCCGCTTGTTGGCCACGTTTCGATTGAACGGCCACCGCGCGAGCATAAAGAGCAATTTCATCCAATTGAATTGATGCCATGCCGCCCCGATGGGTCTCATGCAAGCGGGTCAGAACGCCTTGCGGCATCCACCATCCTTTACAGCTTGGACAGGTGAATGTCCCTTCGCCGGACACGATCTGTTCATCGAGAAGCGTGTGGCAGCGCGGACAGATAGAGCTGGTCTGAAGCGCCACGACTGCGTCGGCCGACGCTGCAGAAGGGAATGCCCGGTCCTTTTCAAGAAAGAGAGTCATTTCACCGGCATCGAGCCAAATGCCATGTCTTTTGGGGCAGACATCAATCTGCGGCGATTGCAGGGTGGGAACTTCGATGAGTGTGGTCTGACAGTGAGGGCATTGCATACATTCGTAGGTGAAAAAAAGTATAGCAATACGTCAACTTATGTCAAAAAGGGCGACGATTGCAGAGGGCTGTGTGAATCCGGCGCCTCCCTATGGTACGTTGAGGACAAAGGAATAGAGATATGTCGTTGAAATATGCCTTATATCCCGGTTGCGCCGCCAAGGGTGCCACACCAGAGTTGTATCAGTCGACAATGGCGATTATCGGGCGCCTCGGCATTGAGATTGTGGAGCTTCAAGCGGCCTCATGCTGTGGGGCAGGGGTCGTGTCAGAAGCCGATCCCGACCTCGCACTGGCGCTCAATGCCCGCACCTTTGCTCAAGCTGAACAACTCGGTTTGGACGTGATGACGATTTGCGGGACGTGCCAGGGTATCATGGGTGCGGCCAGTAAACGGCTCAAAGATCCGGCGGTGCGCGAGCGTATCAACCAGATGCTTGGGCAAGAGGGAATCACGTATCGCGGCACCATCCAAGTCAAGCACTTGCTCTGGATCGTCGTTCGTGAAGTGGGGTTACAACGCTTGCGGGAGCAGATCCGCATTCCACTGGGCGATTTCCGAATCGCTCCCTTCTATGGGTGCTACATCTTGCGACCATCATGGGATCTGGGGTTTGACGATCCTGAAAATCCCAATTCGCTCGAGAAGGTCATCCAAGCTGTGGGGGCCGAATCGGTTGCGTATGCCGGTCGCACCAAGTGTTGCGGATTTCCTATCATTCTTGAAAAGGAAGTCATCGCAGTGGCCATGGCAGGGCAGAACATGAAGGAGGCGAAAGAGGAAGGCGCCGATTTCATGGTGACCCCATGTCCACTCTGCCACATGAGTCTGGACATCTATCAAGATCGAGCCGGACAGGCAGTCCATACATCGCTCAATCTGCCCATCTTACATCTGCCGCAACTATTGGGATTGGCGATGGGTATTCCCGCCAAGGAGCTTGGCGTGTCACGCCATGTAATCCCTGTCGATTCCATTGTGCGAACGGTAGAACGAAGGCGAGAATCGAATAGCCATCAACCATCAG
The DNA here is from genome assembly GCF_965152615.1 of Nitrospira sp. Nam74. Classification (NCBI taxonomy): domain Bacteria; kingdom Pseudomonadati; phylum Nitrospirota; class Nitrospiria; order Nitrospirales; family Nitrospiraceae; genus Nitrospira; species Nitrospira sp. Nam74. The sequence continues at coordinate 2,687,701 of NZ_OZ224220.1, forward strand.
CTTCAGTCAAAGCCGAAGGCCGATAATTGATGGCCGCGTGCTGACAATCAAGGAGAATAATGAAGGTCATAAATCTATCGGACTATCAGCAGTTTGCTCAAGAGAAGATGAAGAAGAACAATATCTTTCAGACGTCCCGATTTTTCTGTGATGTCTATTGTTTCGAGCCAGGTCAGGAACAAAAGGGGCATGTGCATGGCGAGCAGGATAAAGTCTATCTCGTCTTAGAGGGTCAAGGAAGATTCAAGGTTGGGTCTGAAGAACAGGTGTTGGGACCCGGGCAGGGAACGATGGCGCCGGCCGGTGAAGAACATGGCGTGCTGAATCACACGAATGGGCGGCTCAAGGTTCTTGTGTTCGTCGCTCCGAATGGTTCCTAAAATGAGAGGGCAGCATCTGTGCGATGCTGCCCTCCAGGGCCCTACTTCGTTGGTGCAGATTCAGTCACTGGGTGCCCGGGTTCCACAAACGGCATGAGCGGCAACCGTTGGGCATCTTTGCTCACTTTCAAGATTGCGATGGCGCCTCGTAACGCATCGGTCAGCGAATGGGTGACGATCGGGTAGACCCCTTCACCTTTTTCCAGGACAATGTCAAGAATCGCGGCGCCGGCGGGCCCGACGACATGCGTTTGGATACCGCGTAGGCGATTGGCCGGGTTGCCGCTATCCCACACATCTTCCCAAATCTCCGCGATGGGATGGACCGCCGAAAAATTGTTGGGGCCGGCATTCACGAAGAAAAAACGGACGCGCTCTCCCGGCTTCGCCTCCAGAAAATGCCCACCCGCTTTGCTGTGCACCGGGTCGTATCGAAAGACGCCGCCATTAAAGAGGACATGGTCATAGCGCTTGTCGAACATCGCCTGCACGTCATCCACGTCTTTATACAATTCTGTTTGGACCAGGACATATTCCCGATCCGCTTTCGGCATCGCCTTGGGATTTTTCGGATCGACGATAATGGCCCCCACCATCCCGCGGGCGACATGCTGAATCATCGGCGATGCTCCGCAATGATAGACAAAGATGCCCGGGTTTTTGGCCTCCCACGTATAGTTCAATGATTCTCCTGGATTGAGTTCCCGGTAGTGCGTGAGGAAGCTGGCTTTTGCCGCATGAAAATCCATGGAATGCGGCCGGGTATTCGTGGCGGGGTTTGTCAAGGTAAACTCGACATGATCCCCCTCTGTTACACGAATGACAGGCCCTGGAAATTGATTGTTGAACGTCCAGGCGCTGTATTTCGTCCCTTCGCCGTCGACGACGACTTCCGTTTCAACCGCCGTCATCTCTACTTTCACCGTCTTGGCTTCAACATCAGCCAAACCAAGGCTGCCGCTTACAGCTGCCAAGCCAAACAGGAAAGACCACACTGCCAACCGCCGCTCTTTCAACATACGTAACCTCCATAATGTGATGGTGGAAAGATAGCCGAGCGTGCCGGCTAAAAACATGATACATGTCATGTTTTGTATAAATAGGAGCAAAGAGCGGAGCGCGGCTACATGGGCAGCTGTGACGTGTACGGTTAAGAGGAGGGGATCGCGATACGGCGGAGTTTGGGAAGATCCAGAACGAGGAGCGTTTTTGCTGTGCCGCTTACCAGCCCGCCCTCTTTAAATCGCGCCATGATACGGATGGCTGTCTCGGTCGTGATACCGACCATATTGGCGAGATCTTGACGAGTTAATCGTACCGTGAGTCGATATCCGGAACCCTCGCGAATGCTGGAACGCTCGACAAGGCTGACCAAGAGTCCGGCCAGCCGTTGTTCGGCTCCATCTAAGGCCAACACTTTGGCCTTTTCCTGTGCTTCGTTTAAGCGGTTGCCGAGATATTTGATGACTTCGACGGCTGCTTCGGGGTTGCGCTTCAGCATCTCGAAATAGGCTTTCTTGCGAAGACGCAGCACGCTGACCTCGCCCATGGGCTGAGCGCAACCGGGGTGCGGAGCTCCGTCGAATACCGCCGCTTCACAACAGAACAGATCGCCCGGCATTAATACTTTGAGCGTGACTTCTTTCCCGTCTAACGAGGTTTTAACGCATTTTACTGTGCCTTCTTTCACGATGTGAAAGAACTCGGCTGGATCCCCCTCTCGAAAAATGAACTGCCCCTTGCGATAGCGTGTCTCAATGACCTCGCCGGCCAAGCGCTGCCGTTCGGAGCGCTTCACCAGGTTAAAGAGAGGGATGGCTTTGAGGTGGTCGGGAGTTTTCATTTAGAGAATTCGTTTCACGGTGTCCACGATGGCCCGTGCGCTGATGCCGTACCGGTCGATCAGTTCATCAGGCTTCCCGCTGTGCGGAATGTCTCGAACAGCGATCTTATGAACGCGGAACCCCTCTTCACTGACGGCGGTGAGCACCGCATCTCCCAACCCGCCATGCGCATAGTGATCTTCAACCGTCAGGAGGCGTCCTTGAGTGGCACGGCCATGTTCAATTAAACCGGCACGGTCGATCGGTACAATGCTATACAGATCGATGACCCGGACGGCGACGCCCTGAGCCTTGAGTTGATCATAGGCTTTCAACGCTTCGAATAAGGTGACACCTGCTGCGACGATGGTTAAGCGGTCAGAGCCGCTCTGCCGCAGTACTTTTGAGCCGCCGATCGTAAAGGTCTCATCATTCCCATACAGAATAGGAGCCTTCGGGCGGCCCGTTCTGATGTAGGCCGGACCTTGGTGCGCCGCCATCAATTCGACAAGCCGGTGAGTGGATACGGCATCGCTTGGATACAGGACGATCATGCCGGGCTGAGCACTCATCATGGCAAGATCTTCCAAGCCCATTTGGGACGGACCGTCTTCGCCGATGCTGACTCCCACGTGGGAGCCCATCAATTTAATATTGTTTTGGCCGATGGCCGCCATGCGGATAAAGTCATACGCGCGGGTCAGGAAGCAGGCAAACGTGGCTGCGAAGGGAATTTTTCCATAGGCAGACAATCCTGCCGAAGTCCCCACCATATTTTGCTCGGCAATAAAGTTCTCGAAGAACCGCTCGGGAAACTGCTTCGCGAATTTGTCGGTAAAGGTCGAGTTCTTCACATCGGCGTCCAGCGCGACAACTAAAGGATTGGCTTCCCCCAAGGCGGCCAGGGCGGTGCCAAAGGCTTCACGTGTCGCCACGGAGTCGGTAGGCTTATAGTTGGGCGGAGCCATTGGCTTGGTTGGCTTTTTGCCGCTTGTCCATGACTCCGGCCGTTGAATAACGGGTTGGACCGAGGTTTGACGGAGTTGCCGCGTCAATGCCTCGATGGCTTTGTCGGTTTGCTCGCCTTTTTTGAGAGGTTTGCCGTGCCAGTCCGGCTGATCTTCGATACCGGGCAACCCTTTTCCTTTCAGCGTGCGCGCTAAAATAATCGTTGGCTTCCCTTTTGTAAAAGCGGCTTCCTCGAACGCCGCCAGGAGTTGGGCAATATCATGACCATCGACCACAATTGCATGCCATCCGAAGCCGCTCCAGCGGGCACGGTAGCCTTCCATGTCGTGCTGCAGCATCGTCGGGTCACTCTGTCCGAAGCGATTGACGTCGATGATTCCGCACAGGTTATCGAGACCATAGTAACGTCCAATTTCAGCTGCTTCCCACACCGAACCTTCAGCCGATTCTCCGTCTCCCATCAAGACATAAATCCGAGCCGTTGAACGGTCCAGGCGTTTGGCGTTGAGTGCCATTCCGACGCCCGCCGATAAGCCTTGCCCCAAGGAGCCGGTGGCTACGTCGACGAAAGGCAGCCGTGGCGTCGGGTGCCCTTCCAGATCGGAATCCAGGGTGCGGAGGCGAAGGAGCTCTTTCTTATCAAACAATCCCACTTCCGCCCATGCCGCATAGAGCAAAGGAGCGGCATGGCCTTTCGAAAGCACGAAGCGATCGTTGGCCGGATACTTTGGATTCTTCGGATCGTACCGCATGACGGAAAAAAAGAGCGTGGCGACGATATCGGCCGCCGAGGTGCAGCTGGTGGGATGTCCGCTACCGGCTTCGCTGGTCGCTCGGACGCTGTCAATTCTCAATTCAGTCGCTTTATTATGAAGTACGGTGAGCAGGGTATCCTCTGTCATTCTGACAGTCATGATGATCTCCTTTATGCAGTCGTCTTAAATACGTTGTAACAAACCATTGAGGAGGCGTCAATTGCGGCTGACGCGGTATCCCCAATGAAATCGTTGTCCTTTTTTCTTTGACCACACGTAGCACTTGAACAAATGGCTACGGCGTGAAGGGACTATTCGGCAATTGCATGGGCGGGGAGAGAACTCCATGCTCATGGGGCAGAATACGAAAATGTGTGATCGCATAAGAGACAGGCCGGCCCACTTCGAACCGGCGCTGGCGAAATTCTTCTTTGTTCATCCGTGACCGCAAAATGAGGCCCGTGTCGGTTTCGATCTCCAATCGATATGCAACCCCGAGAAAATAAACATGCCGCAAGCGGGCTTGGTGACGAAAATGATTCGGGTCTTCAGACAGCTTGATATAGTACGGGCGGAACCCGATTCGGATCCGGGATCCGTCCGGGAAGTCTGGAGCGGGAAAATCCAAATCGCGTACATGCGCGACGCCTTGTTTCACTTCAGCCTCGACGATATTCATCGAGCCGATGAACCGCGCCACGAATTCGGTCGCAGGATCTTCATACACCTCCGCCGGTGACCCGACCTGTTCAAGGCGTCCTTTGGAAAATACAATCAGCCGGTTCGAGACTTCCATCGCTTCTTCCTGATCGTGCGTCACGAACAGGCTCGTGACCGCCAACTCGTCGTGCAGGCGAATCAGCCATTCGCGCAACTCTTGGCGAACCTGTGCATCGACCGCCCCGAACGGTTCATCGAGCAGCAGGACGCTGGGGCGCGGCGCTAATGCGCGTGCGATGGCTACCCGTTGACGCTGTCCTCCCGACAACTGATGCGGATATCGGTCTCCCAGTCCCTGCAAGCCCATCAACTGTAACAGCTCGGTCACCCGTTGATGGATGTCCGATTTCCCCCACTTCTTGATGGACAGTCCGAAGGCGACGTTCTGGGACACGGTCATATGCTTGAACAGTGCATAGTGCTGAAACACAAACCCGATGTTGCGCTGCTGCACTGACAAGTCGTTCACACGCACATGATCGATAAAGATGTCGCCGGACGAGGGGAACTCGAGTCCCGCGATCATTCGAAGCACGGTGGTCTTGCCGCTTCCACTGGGCCCAAGCAGTCCCAACAGTTCTCCTTCTTTCACGGTAAAGGACACGTTGGAGACGGCCTGCACCGATCCGAAACGTTTGGTGAGTCCCCGCACTTCGATCTTCACGGCTGCACCATCGGGGTCATTGGGTCCGCCACGGCAGACGACCGACTTTTGACGAGTTCGAGGACCATCAGAATGAGAAACGAGATGGCAAGGAGGACGGCTGCGACCGCATAGGCTCCGACATAATTAAAGTCCACATAACTTTGGTAAATGTGCAAGGTGGCCGTTTGGGTGAGCTGTAAGACGTTTCCGGAGACGACCAAGACCGCCCCAAACTCCCCGATGGCGCGCGCAATCGTCAGTGTTGCGCCGTAGATCATGCCCCATCGGATGGCGGGGAGGGTCACCCGAAGAAAAATCTGCCATTCATTAGCGCCCAGCGTGCGCGCCGCTTCTTCGCTGTCCGTCCCGATGGCCATAAGAATCGGCGTGAGCTCACGGACCACAAATGGAAAGGTGACAAACAGCGTGACCAATATCATGGCAGGCAGCGCATAGAGAATCTTGATATCCATGGCACCGAAGAAGGTGCCCAGGATGGTCCCGGGCCCCAAGAGCAGAATCATCATGAATCCCGTAATGACCGGCGACACCGAGAAAGGAAGATCGATGAGGCCACTCAGGAACGTTTGGCCCCAGAAGCGTTGCCGGGTCAATACGATCGCCGTGATCGTGCCGAAGAACAGGTTGAGGAGGAGGACGATGGCGGTAATTTCCGTAGTGAGCCAAAACCCGTGGATCGCTTCCGGACGCAGGACTTCGGCAAGGAATATCGTGAACCCGTCCCCGAATGCTTGGACGCACAGGTAGGCAATCGGTCCAACCAACAGGACCACAAAATAGATCCACACGATGGCAATCAAGAATCGACGCATCACATCCGTATCAGCGTTGGGCGTGTACAGGAGAATCTGAACACCGGCCGAACCACGTTCTATTCATGACGGCATTGAGAAATGTCGGCAAACGTTCTCCGGGTCGTCTGGTCAGGCGTTCCAAGAGCATCAAGGCGAGAAACGAAAGGATCAGCACGAGAATGGAGACCGATGTCGCCCCTTGCGGGTTGTAACTTTCGATTTCGCCATAGACGTACACGGCGGCGACCTGCGTTTTGAGCGGGATGTTGCCGGCCACGATGACGACCGATCCAAATTCACCGAGTGCGCGCACAAAGGTCAAGAACACACCGGTCAACAGGCCCGGCAGCACGGAGGGCACCGTGACGCGCCAGAAGGCCTGCCATGGTGTCGCCCCAAGTGTATATGCGGCTTCTTCCTGATCCTGCTCCAATTCCATAAGGACAGGCTGAAGCGCACGGATCGTGAATGGCATGGTCACGAACAACATGGCCAGCACGATGCCCGGCACATTGTAGAGGACTTCAATCCCTCCCTGCTGCAGCCATGCGCCAAGGGGGCTCGTCGCGCCGTAGACGGCGGCGATCATGATACCGGCGACGAGCGTGGGAATGGCAAAAGGGAGATCGACGAGCGCATTGAGAAAAGCCCGTCCAGGAAAGTCCTGCCGCACCAAGACCCATGCTGAGAGCGTTCCGAATACGGCATTGATGATCGTCGTGAGCAATGCGGCCTCAATGGTCAAGATGAGGGCCGCTTTTGCCTGTGGCTGTTGAATGTCCTCCATGAAACGGGTGAATCCATCCTCAAAAGACTGGAATCCGATCGCGGTTAGCGGCAGCAGGATTAAACAGAGGACGTAGCCAATAGCTGCCGATCTAAGGGCAAGTCTGGTTAAGATATGGCCGGTCATGGTCTCAGACGTGCACGTGCCATCGTGTGGAGATCATTTTCCCCTGGCTAGCTCTTCAACCGCACGAGTCCACAGACCTTGTGGACTGAAGAGGAGCGAGGCCACTTTCTCCCATCCGCCAAGCTCGGCGATCGTGAACAGATGAGCCGGCTGCGGAAAGGTTTTGGCCGGTTGTGTGCCGGCGTTCACCGGAACGACCGTTCGGAAGTCGTACTCGGCGAAGGCGCGTTGGGCGTCCTCGCTGTGCAGGAACGCGATAAAGGCTTCGGCGATATCGCGCACCTTATGCTTGTCGACGTTCCGATCCACGAGCGCGGCCGGATTTTCGATCAGGACCGTTTCGGCAGGAATCACCAGGTCCATTGGACGGCCGCTCTTGATGCGCGGAAGCAATTCGTTCTCATAGGTCACGATCACATCCCCGACGCCACGTTCAAAGGTCGTGACCGATTCCCGTCCGCTCTTGTCCATGACCTTAACGTTCTTTTGAATCCGCTTGAGGAGCGCGGCCGCCTGGGTTTCAGCAGGTCCCTGTTTCGGATCAGCGAGCTGAAGCCCGGCGCCATAGATCGCGATGATGTCCCACATGGCGCCCCCGGAGGTTTTTGGATTGGGATAAAGCACATCGATGCCGGGTTTGGTCAGGTCTTCCCAGGTTTTGATCTGTTTCGGATTGCCTTTGCGGACTCCTAACGCGACGACCGATGCGCTGACGTTCCCACGATCCGCTCCCTTCCTCCAATCGTGTGTGATCAATCCCGCTTTTGCCACCTGGTCCACATCGCCTTCCACGGACAGCACTGCGATATCGGCTTCAAAGCCGCCGATGATCGCCCGTGCTTGCGCCCCCGACGCGCCGTATGAACTCCGCACGCGAATGTCCTGTCCCGTGCGCTGCTTCCACTGCTGCTTGAAAGCCGGGATTAACTTCTGTTCATAGGCTTCTTTCGGGACGCTATAGATGGCGAGCATGAGTTCGCGATCTGCAGAGAGACCTTCCGAGACACCGGTGAACACGTACGTGAGGATCAAGAGGGTCAGACTTGCCAATGTGACGAAGAGGGGACGAACGAGTGCGCCGGACGGTTTAGCGTAATGGATGATTGGCATGAGCGCTGTTTCCTTTGGTCTGTTTCGCAAAATCGCTAAGCGTGTAATTGTCGAGAATGTCTGAGATCGCGTTACGCACATTGAGCATGACTCCTTGGATGGGGCATGCTGCATGCCCGCTGTCTTCGGCATACGGACAGTCGCTGCATTTCTGGTAAGCCGACTTGCTTACGCAGGCGATGGGTGCCAATGGGCCATCCAGAATACGAATGACCTGCCCGAGCGTAATCTCATGTGGCGGTTTAATGAGGCTGTAGCCGCCGGTCACTCCACGACGACTGGCTAGGAGCCCTGCATTCTTGAGCGCCAGGAGGATCTGCTCGAGAAACTCAATCGGAATATGCTGCTGTTCGGCAATCTGCTGCCGTTGGAGCAAGTCTCGGCCATAGTGCTCAGTCAGCTCGATAAGGGCCCGGAGCGCATACTCACTTTTCTTTGAAAATCGCATTTGTCGACTTCGTCGCTTAACTTTGCTGACAATACGCTTTCCAAGAGGTCAACGTCAAGGCAGGTTCCCACCCTAAGCAGGAAAACACTAGTGGTGTTCATGCGCCCATACTGGCTCATAAGTCGAATGCCTGTAGGTCGTTCGCGTCTTGACAGTGCGTCAAATTTCTTGTTAGCTTGGCCACCTTATGAGGAATCTGTGCACTGCGCCAACAAGTACATTGTGATGTTTTGCAAGCCTTTACTATTACTATCACCTATCGTCTAACCGATTACACCGCACCTACTTCAGGAAACGATCTGTGACCTATCAGGAGCTTATTTTGACCCTGCACCGTTACTGGGCCGACCGGGGGTGCGTCATCCATCAACCCTACGATCTGGAAATGGGAGCGGGGACATTTCACCCGGCGACGTTTCTCCATGCCTTGGGGCCGGAGCCCTGGCGAACCGCCTATCCACAACCGTGCCGGCGGCCGACTGACGGTCGGTATGGTGAAAACCCCAATCGGATGCAGCATTACTATCAATACCAGGTCGTGCTGAAGCCATCGCCGGCCAATATTCAAGACCTCTATTTGGACAGCCTCGCCGGACTCGGCATCGACCCCAAAAAGCACGATATCCGCTTTATGCAGGATGATTGGGAATCACCCACGCTTGGTGCCTGGGGATTGGGGTGGGAAGTGCGGCTCGATGGGATGGAGATCACGCAATTTACCTATTTTCAGGAGATCGGTGGGATTGAGCTGAATCCGATCACGGTCGAAATCACCTATGGGACTGAGCGTATTGCCATGTACCTGCAGCAGGTCAACAATGTGTTCGACCTGGCCTGGACCGACGACATCACCTATGGCGATATTCATCACCAGACCGAAGTGCAATTTTCGACGTACAACTTTGAAGAAGCCGATGTCCCCATGTTGAGCCACACGTTTCAGGCCTTTGAGGCGGAATCTAAGCGGCTGATCGAGAAGGGCTTGGTGCTTCCGGCGTATGATTACTGTATCAAGACGTCGCACCTGTTCAATCTGCTCGATGCCCGGGGGGCCATCAGTGTCGCCGAACGAACGGGATATATCGCCCGTGTCCGTGCTCTGGCTCGGCAGTGCGCGGAAGGGTACATCACCGAGCGCGAGAAACTTGGGCATCCTTTGCTCAAGCGCGTCCCCGCCTTGGGCCAGGGTGTGCTGAAGTAGTGATGGCCGCCGCAAAAAAAACAGCGCGTGCGAAGAGAACCTCTTCCTCTGCCGTCCAGGCAGTCGGCGAATTGCTCTTTGAAATCGGTACAGAGGAATTGCCGTATCAGTTTGTCCCCCTCGCCCTCACGAGCCTTCGCGAATCCGCCGAACGTTTGCTCAAAGAACATCGCCTGACACATGAACAGATTCGCGTCCTCGGCACACCTCGGCGCATCACGCTGCTTGTCGAGGCCTTGGCCGCGCAGCAAGCCCCTGTCGTGAAAGAGGTGATGGGCCCGTCCAAGGCGGTAGCCTATGATGCGGCCGGCATGCCGACGCGGGCGCTTCTTGGATTCATGGCCGGTCAGCAGATCGGGCCAAAAGACCTGGAAGTTCGTCAGACCCCTAAAGGCGAGTACGTGTGCGCGGTGAAGCACGATGCTGGGCGCCCAACCGCTGCAGCATTGAGCGATCTGCTTCCCCAGTTGATTACATCGCTTTCATTTCCGAAATCCATGCGTTGGAACGAGACCGGGTTGAAATTCGCTCGTCCTATACGATGGCTGGTTGCACTATATGCAGGACGGGTCGTCACATGTCAGGTGGCGGGTGTCGCCGCTGGAAACCGAACGTGGGGACATCGGTTCCTGGCCGGCTCCGGCCGTTCCTCTCAGCAAGGCCTCCCCGTGAAAGATGGCAAATCCTATCTCAATGTATTGGAGCGGCACGGGATCGTGGCGGACCCGGATGCGCGACGCGCCATGATTCTGGATCAGATCGAAACGCTGGCGAAGTCGGCCCAAGGGTTATTACATCGGGACGAAGATCTCCTCGAGCAGGCTGTCTACACCGTGGAATACCCTCAGGCGATTCTTGGAACGTTCAATGCAGGGTATCTCTCGGTGCCGAAAGAAGTCCTGATGACGGCGATGAAGGAGCACCAAGGTTTCTTTTCGTTGGTCAAGAAGGATGGCAGTTTGTTGCCCGCGTTCATCTCCGTCACGAATATGAAATTACGGGATATGCGGCTCATCCAAGAAGGAAATGAGCGGGTACTCGCTGCAAGGCTGGCGGATGCGAAATTCTTTTTTGATGAGGACCGGAAGACCAAGCTGATCGATCGCCTCGAACGACTCAAGGGCATGACGTTTCATCAAAAGCTGGGCACCCTGTATCAGAAGACCGAACGGGTGATGAAGTTAGCCGACACATTGGCTGATGACCCTGGTCATCGCGAGGCCTGTCGAAGGGCGGCTCAGTTAAGTAAGGCCGATTTGTTGACTGGAATCGTCGGCGAGTTTCCCACGCTCCAAGGAATCATGGGCGGCGAGTACGCCAAACACGATGGGGAACCTTCCGAGGTCAGTACGGCCATTGCGGAGCATTATCTCCCGCGGGCTATGGACGGTGAGTTGCCCAAGACACCGGCAGGGACCATTCTGTCGCTTGCGGACCGGCTCGACACGATCGCAGCCTTCTTTCATGTAGGGGTTGTTCCGACGGGCTCAGAAGATCCACTGGGCTTGCGACGCCATGCGTTGGCGGTCGTGCGGCTCATCATTGAAGGTCGTGTCACATTGAACCTTGTCGAGGCGGTTCGCTACGCCAAGGAGCTGGTCTCGCAGCAGGGATTCAAGGGCAGCGGAGGCGCCGATCCACTTGACTTCATCGCCGACCGTTTCCGGTATTACGTTCGGACCGTTCATGGGTTCAGGGAAGATGTCATCGATGCCATCGTGAAGCCGGCCATTCAGAACGCCCGAGCCGGAACCTTCAATCTGGTTGATCTGCTCGAACGCATGAAGGCCCTGCAGGCTGTGACGACACAAACCGAGTTCGATCCTCTCATGGTGGGGTTCAAGCGGGCGCATCGGCTGATCGAGAAGGAAAAGTGGACGAAGGAAGATGTGGATCACGCGTTGTTTGAGCATGCCGCCGAATCCGAGCTATCCAAGGTCCTCGTGGACGCCAAGACGCTCCTGCCCGGTTTGGTGGCGGAAGGAGAGTATGGAAAAGCCTTGAATGCGCTCGTCCAGATGAAGCCTGCGATCGACGAATTTTTTGACGGAGTACTGGTCAATGCCGAGGATGAGCGGCTGAGGTCGAATCGGCTATCATTGTTGTGTGCTGTGGATCGCCTTTTCTCGAGCATTGCGGATTTCTCTCAAATCTCCGTGCAGGGAGCATGAATGATGTGAGCCGCCCGCGTTGATCAGCAGACAGTCTCCATCGTTGGATGTGACAGTGGATCCCGATGCCCTCACGGATGAGCAAGAAGCGCGACTGCGGCGCTATGGCTTATGGGTCACAGCCGGCATGATGGTGCTGTGCAACGCGATCTTTCTTGGAGGCATGTGGCTCACCGGGGTGAAACTCGAGCAACTCATTCGGATCCCCGATATTTTCAACCCGCGTCAAGATGTCTGTCTGCGTTTTACCTGGCATCAGGTCGAGGGGGACGATCAGCCGGTTCGGCTCTGTTCAGAATGGATTATTCTCTCCGACCCGTCCGGCGAAACCCATACATTTCAGAAGGAAACGGAAGTGGTGAAAGGAAGGGACGGGAAGCTGTACTTCAATTATGGGGCGCGGGTTGATTATCGCGTCTTTGCATTCGGAGGATTCGTCGTCGCCATTATTATTTTCGGCATCTGGTTGAAGCGGTATCTGATACGGCGCTATCGTATGCACTTACAACAACAGACCTCATCGCTCGTATAATTATCGGCATCATGCCAATGAAGAGAGGGTAGTCGTGGCCACAAAAAAATATGTCTATTACTTCGGCGACGGAAAAGCCGACGGTGCGGGGGATATGAAAGATTTGCTCGGTGGGAAAGGCGCAGGACTCGCCGAGATGACGAACCTTGGTATTTCCGTGCCGGCCGGGTTTACCATCACCACCGAAGCCTGTATCGAATACTACCGCCGCAAAAAGATGTATCCACCGGGCCTCTGGGATGAAGCCTTGCACGCCTTGAAGAAGGTCGAGCGGTCAATGGGCATGCGGTTTGGGGATCCTGCGAACCCCTTGCTGGTCTCCGTTCGCTCCGGCGCGCGCGCCTCGATGCCGGGGATGATGGATACGGTGTTGAACGTCGGGTTGAATGATCGCACCGTCGAAGGGTTGGCGGCCAAAACGAAAAATGAACGATTCGCCTTGGACAGCTATCGGCGCTTCATCGCCATGTTCGGGCATATCGTCATGGGGATCCATCGCGAGAAATTCGAGGAGGTCTTCGCACGCAAGAAATCGGAAGTCGGGGCGAAGGTCGATACGGATTTGGACTCCCGCGCGCTCAAGGATCTGGTCATTCGGATGAAGGCCATCGTCACGCAAGAAACGGGGCGTAGTTTCCCCGAAGATCCCATCGAACAGCTTCGGATGGCGATCAATGCCGTGTTTACGTCCTGGTACGGTGCCAGAGCAGTCACGTATCGGCGTCTCTATAATATTCCCGATAGCTGGGGGACCGCCGTCAGCGTCGTCGCCATGGTCTTCGGGAATATGGGCAATACGAGCGGTACCGGTGTCTCATTTACGCGGGACCCCGCCTCCGGTGAACGCAAGTTTTTTGGCGAGTTTCTCTTAAACGCTCAGGGAGAAGATGTCGTGGCCGGCATCCGCACGCCGCTGCCCGTGAGCGCGCTCGGCAAGGCTCTCCCCCAGGCCAACAAATCGCTGATTGATACGTATAAAAAGCTTGAGAAGCATTACCGCGATATGCTCGACCTGGAATTCACGATCCAGGAAGGCAAGCTGTACATGTTGCAAACCCGGGTCGGTAAGCGAACCGGCATTGCCGCCGTCCGGATTGCCTACGAGATGGTGAATGAGGGATTGATCACGAAACAGGAAGCCGTGATGCGTGTCAGTCCGGATCAACTCTCCCAATATCTCTATCCGATTTTCGATACGGCCGAAGAAGGCAAGCATCCGGCGATCGGAAAAGGATTGCCGGCGGGGCCGGGCGCCGCGGCCGGTAAAATTGCCTTGACTCCGGATCGGGCCGTGGAGATGCATGCCCGTGGTGAGCGGGTCCTGCTGGTGCGCCAGGAAACCAGCCCGGACGATATTCATGGCATGCACGCGGCTCAAGGGTTTTTGACGGCGCGTGGAGGCATGACCTCGCACGCGGCGGTCGTGGCTCGCCAGATGGGAAAAGTGTGTGTGGCAGGATGCGAAGCGGTCACGGTCGAAGACAATACGACGGTCCGTATCGGATCGCTCACGTTGAAAGAAGGGGATTATCTTTCGATTAACGGGTTTACCGGGCAGGTGTACAACGGTGATATTCCTGTCGTCGAATCGGAGGTCATTCAGGTCGTTCAAGGGAAGCTCGATGCGCGCCGATCCGAGAAGTACCGCATCTTTGCGACATTTCTCGACTGGGCGGATGAGTTCCGGACACTCCACGTCCGAGCCAATGCCGATATTCCGGATCAAGCCAAAATCGCCAGGGGATTTGGCGCCGAAGGCATTGGACTCTGCCGCACGGAGCATATGTTTTTCGCGGAGGACCGCATTCCAATCATGCAAAAGATGATTCTGGCGCGTGCTCGTGAAGAACGAGAGCAGTATCTCGCCCAATTACTGCCGTTGCAGAAGCAGGACTTCATCGGGCTCTATCGGGAGATGGAAGGATTTCCGGTTACGATCCGCCTGCTGGATCCGCCACTGCACGAATTCTTACCCAAACGGGAAGATTTAATGGTCGAAATTGCCAAGTTGGAATTGACGGACGGACGATCCGAAGTCATTGAGGAAAAGCGCCGCCTGTTGGAGCGTGTGGAAGAACTGCATGAGTTTAACCCCATGTTGGGGCTTCGAGGTTGCCGGCTCGGTATCACCATGCCGGAGATCACCCGCATGCAGGCACGGGCTATTATTGAGGCAGCGTGTGAGCTTGGGCGGGAGGGGAAGAAGATCGTGCCCGAGATCATGATCCCGCTGGTCGGGATGGTTTCCGAAATGAAGGCGCAGAAAGACTTGATCCGCGAAGTGGCTGAGGAAACCCTGGCATGTAACGGTGTGGAACTGTCCTATCTCGTCGGCACCATGATCGAATTGCCTCGTGCCGCCGTCACAGCCAAGCGCATTGCCGAACAGGCCGAGTTCTTTTCATTCGGCACAAACGACTTGACACAGACGACATTTGGTTTTTCCCGCGATGATGCCGCGAAATTTGTGGCCTTCTATATGAAGCGTCAGGACTGTTGCCCGATATGCCTTAGTCCACAGGTGAATTGGAAAGAGATGATCTGCCAAAGTTGCGGGAGTCATATCGCAGCCAAGGCGGATAACATTCTCGAAGCCGATCCTTTTGCCGTGTTGGATCGCGAAGGTGTCGGGGCGATGATGCGGTTGGCGATCAACGAAGGCCGGCAGACGCGTCCGGACATCAAGCTCGGCATCTGCGGCGAACACGGCGGCGACCCAAGCTCGGTCGAGTTTTGCCATGAACTCGGCTTAGATTATGTCAGTTGTTCTCCGTTCCGTGTGCCGATTGCCCGACTCGCGGCCGCACAGGCCGCCCTCAATGCAATGCCGCCCGGGAAAAAGAAACCGTCCACTCATGCGCCTGTCTCCAGCCCGGGAAAGAGGAATGGGAAGACCAAAGTGGCCGCCCGAGCCAAGAAATCTGCGCGACCTACACGGACAGCCGGCGGCAAATCGGCACCTCGCAGAACTCGGTGAACGACGCCGATCTCGATCGTACGTACATGCAACGCGCGTTGCGTCTTGCGGCAAAGGGACGGGGACGCACAAGCCCGAACCCGATGGTCGGAGCGGTCATCGTCTCGAAAGGCTGCATCGTCGGGGAGGGATATCATCACCAAGCCGGCGAGCCCCACGCTGAAATTCTCGCGCTCAGAAAAGCCGGTGCACGGGCTCGAGGCGGGACGCTCTATGTGACACTCGAGCCCTGTTGCCATACCCGCAAACGAACCCCTCCATGCGTGCCCACTTTGGTTGAGGCCGGTCTCCGGCGAATCATGGTTGCCATGGTCGATCCCAATACCCGGGTAAAAGGACGCGGAGTGGCTCGCCTCAGACGGGCGGGTATTCAAACCGTGGTGGGGTGTTGTCGAGAAGAGGCCGAAAAACTGAACGAGGCCTATACCCATTGGACCCGTACCGGCAGGCCGTTTGTAATTCTCAAGGCCGCGATGACGTTGGATGGAAAAATTGCCACGGCGACCGGCGAGTCACGATGGATTACCGGGGCGTCAGCACGGCTGGCCGTCCATCGATTGCGAAGCCAGGTCGATGCCGTCATGGTCGGCATCGGCACGGTGCTCCATGACGATCCGCAACTCACAGCCAGACCGCCCGGCAGCAGAGTGCCACAGCCGTTGCGAGTGATTCTCGACAGTCGTCTTCGAATGCCATTGAACGCAAGGGTCTTGTCTACGAAAGGTGGGGGCGGGGTTATGATCGTCACGACCCGCCGTGCTGCGAAGCCTCGGATTGAGAACCTTCAGCGCCTGGGCGCCACCGTTGTGATCGTTCCAGAGGAACATGGACGGGTTTGGTTGAACGCCTGCTTGACGGAACTTGGGAAGCGGGGCATCACGACGGTTTTGATTGAAGGCGGCAGTGAGCTGAATGCGTCCGCATTACGTGCGGGACTGATTAATCGGCTTCGAGTATATGTCGCCCCTTCTGTGTTAGGTGGTCGGGATGCAAAAGGAGTATTCGGGGGAACTTCTCCAGCCTCGCTGACTGATGCCATGCTTCTGAAGGATGTCCAGGTGAAACGAGTGGGTAAAGACATTTTCATTGAGGCCAAGGTTGCCTCTCGCTCTTCGCGTACCCATTAAGATACACGCCAGGATCTTTAAATACGTATTCGTCCTAGCCTCGCCCTCTTGCGTTGCGAATTCCTAGTAAATATCAGCATTCCTTATCACCATCAGCAACTGGCACTCCTTTTGCTGTAACGCGCTGCCATGAAAGACCTCAACCAAGGAGTGATGATGAAGCAGGCGACGACGGCCCTGACAGCGTTTGAAGCAGCCCTGGATAGTCGTGATAGCGCAACATACGCACATTGCCAGCGGACGGCCAGTATGGCAGTCGTATTGGGACGCCGCCTCGGGTTGTCTGAGGAGCAATTGCTCACACTTGAGCGGGGTGTCTTCCTTCACGACATCGGGAAGATCCACGTTCCCGAGCGCATTCTCAAGAAATCAGGACTTCTAGAAGAAGCGGACTGGAAAATCATGCGGGGCCATGCCGTGACGGGCTACGCCATGCTCAGCTCAAACCCGGCATTGACCGAGGTGGCCGCTATTGTCTTAGCCCATCATGAACGCTACGACGGCACCGGATATCCGCATCGTCTGGAAGGGGATGACATTCCGTTCGGAGCGAGAATTTGTGCCGTAGCCGACTGCTTTGACATGCTTATCGCAGCCGATCATTCATACCGCCGCGCCATGAGTGTGTCGGAGGCGTGGGCATACATCCGTTCCCAACAAGGCCGACACTTCGATCCAGTCGTCGTAGAAGCGTTTCTCTCAATCACGCCAGCCCAATGGCGCCACATCCATGCTGCCTCGTCAGAGCCGCAACTGCGTCGCGTGGATTGGAGCATGGTACGCCAGCCATCATTGGATAGCTTCAATGCCTCTCCTTTTGACAACATTTCATCAAAGGTGGTAGCGTGCTGCGGTGCATCGTAAGTCTGCTTTCCTCCACGATGATTCTTACCTTCTGACTATTTCGCGATCCGTTCGGCGTATTGCGCATACCCGCGCGTTATTGTGGCTTACGTTCTTGGCATGCGGCCTCCTGGTCGGCCTGATGACTGTCTCTACTGGACCGGGCGCTGCTGCTGGTCCTAAACCGGCACTGCTCCCAGATCTCGTCAATGAGTATGTCGACACCTCTGATAGTGACAGGGCCAGCGCCATCCTTGTAGACATCCTCAAGCATCCCCAAGCAGATGTGGAAACTGTGCAGAGAATTCTTAGCAATGGCCGCGTTTACGCCACCCAACCGGTCGGGCTTCAGCCTAGTGTCCCAATGCACGTGCACGGTCGCTCATTTCGCTATGGGCTGTATGTTCCATCCAATTACGAGCCGTCCAAGCCCTATGCGTTGGTGATCTGTCTGCATGGAGCAGGGTTCACCGGCGACGCGTATCTGGAACGTTGGCAGACCCGCCTTGCCGATGGGTATCTTGTCGCATGCCCGACGTTGCCGCAAGGGAACTGGTGGACGCGCGAGGCGGCAGACGTTGTCCTTGCGACGCTTCGTGCGGTGCAGTCGCAATATCACGTGGATCCGAACCGGATCTTTCTCACCGGCATGTCAAATGGAGGCATTGGTGTCTATCTGGTCGGCAGCCATTACGCACCCCTCTTTGCCGGGCTTGCACCTATGGCCAGCGGACTCGACGACGTGCTTCTTCCGTTTCTTGAAAACCTTCGACACACTCCGGTCTACCTGATTCATGGAACGCAGGATCAAGTCATGCCCGTCGAATTGAGCCGGACGGTTGCGCAGGCGCTCACACGGCTCGGGTACGCATTCACGTACCGTGAACATGACCGCAGCCATCCGGTCGCGGGCGGACACTATTTTCCTCGTGAGGAACTCCCTGATCTTGTCGCCTGGTTCGGCACACACCGTCGTGATCCTTTTCCGAAGCGCGTCACCGTGGTGCGCGATGCGACTCACTTATCTCCGTTTTCGTGGGTGCGTATCGATGCCACTGACCAAATCGCGGCATTCAGCGACAATCTTGTTGACCGACGAGACGACGCGATTAAAAATCGGCTGTATGCCAAGCTGGATGCTGAAATTGTCGGCCTTAACCGTATTGAAGTGCGTACCGAGCGAGTCAGGCGGTATACTCTTTTTCTGAACCAGCACTTGGTCGATCTGGCACAGCCAATTACCGTCGTCACGAATGGGCGGGTGAGTTACGAAGGAGCGTTGACGCCAAGTATGGAGACGCTGCTTCGAGAAGCGCGCCAGCGTCACGATCGATCGTTGCTTTTCCTAGGCATGTTGACCCTTCCGGTTGATTCCAATCCATGACATGTCACGGTATCCAGGTTTGTCGTCCTTTGTCTTCTGTTAAGTGGAGTCGCTCA
Organism: Nitrospira sp. Nam74; assembly: GCF_965152615.1. NCBI lineage: Bacteria > Pseudomonadati > Nitrospirota > Nitrospiria > Nitrospirales > Nitrospiraceae > Nitrospira > Nitrospira sp. Nam74. Next base: position 2,706,571 of record NZ_OZ224220.1, read on the forward strand.
TGGCACATCGACTGACGCGTGTCGCCTTGCGTTTGAGCACGGCCACATGTCGTTTCCAGTGGATCAACTCACATCCGAATCTCGGTGTTTACTCGCCGGTGTGATCGATCACCCAACGCTTCCGGCGTGATCGGACCGGATCAGACTCCCATTGGTATCGAGCTGTACGCGGTGGGTGAGTGACGGCGATGGTGCCGAAGGACTGTTGGTGCTTGTGTTTCGCGATGTGCACACGCGCATCTATTATATTGACGGCCGGCATCCCAGTGCGCTATTTCCCACGATGAGGGCAAAAACAGCGGTGTTCTTGCGAATCATGACTGAGCCGGCACTGCCCCGGCCGATCCATGGTGCAGACTACGCTAGCCTCCTATACGAGATTTGAAGATGGTATGCTCTCCCGACTATTGCGTCTCTTTCAACCGCTCGTTACCCGGGCTGCGAACGCCCCGTTGACGAAAGAATTCGGCATGACACATCGACTCGGTCTCTTGATCGCAGAGCAGCCTCAGCGAGTCCTTCGTGAAGCGACAGGGATCTCTGAGGCCACGTCCGATGATCGTCAAGCGCTTCTTGCCCTCTTGCGCACCGAGGCTGCTTCCTCTGATCCTGCCGATGCATGCCCATGATCTGGACGCGTAGTTTCGTCCTCCTCTGCGGAGTCGGTATCTTTTGCTTCATCAGTTACAACCTGGTCCGGATGCCCGTGCTGGCGCTCTTTGCCCAATCATTAGGAGCTGGCCCTGAGAGCATCGGACTGGTCGTGTCGGTATCGACACTCACCGGCGTCTTCCTTAAACTGCCATCGGGTGCCCTGTCAGACCTCTATGGGCGGCGACTGCTGTTGCGAGTCGGAGTCGTCGCCTTTGGGTTGCCACCGTTCATCTACCCCTTCATTCAGGATGTGAACGCCTTGATTGCCCTCCGTTTTGTGCATGGACTCGCTACGGCCATCTTTGCGCCGAGCGCACTCGCAACCGTGGCCGATCTGTACCGCGAACGGCGCGGCGCAGCGATGGGGACCTATACGGCCTGCACGCAGGCCGGTGCGCTACTGGGGCCGGTGTTGGGTGGTTGGTTGGTGTACGCGGCAGGCTTCCCTGTGACGTTTGTGACAGCCGGAGTCTTTGGTTGTCTGGGCGTGATGTTATTTGCGCTGCTTCACTTGAATCCCCCTCCACCGCGCGTGAAAGAAAAAGGGCTGAGGCCGGTGCTGGACGACATGTGGAAGGGGTTTCGCATCGTCGCACAAAACACGCGTGTGCTGGTGACGAGCGCAACCGATGGCGCCAAAATGATCGCCAACGGAGCATTGATGGCCTTTCTCCCGATCTATGCCGTGTCCATCGGATTGAATCCCGGCCAAGCCGGCTTGCTGTTCGGCGTTCAAGGCGTCACCTCATTCCTATCGAAACCCGTGATGGGCCGCGTCTCCGATCAGGTCGGACGGAAGCCGCTCATCATGATCGGTCTGCTGATATGCGCGGCGACGTTCGTCCTCATCCCTCAGGTGCAGTCGTTCCCGATTCTATTGATATTGGCCGCCGGGTTCGGATTCGGAGAAGCCGTGGTCACATCATCCACCTCCGCGTTTGTCGCCGACGTGTCCGAACTGAAGACTCTCGGCGCTGCGATGGGTATGCAGGGCACGATCTCCGATATCGGCCACGCCAGCGGGCCTCTATTGGCCGGACTGCTCATTGCCAACCTCCAGTATCAGTGGGCCTTTGCTGTGATCGCCATGATTCAGCTCATGGCGGCTGTGAGTTTTTGGATACTGGTGAAGGAGTCCTGACTGTTTCTCGTTCATGATTGCGATGTTATAATTCTTTTCTGACGGGTGCTGAGTCTGAAATTAGAGCTGCGGTCATCAAGGAAACGAGAGTGTAGCGCGAGGGGATATGTTTACGGGTATTGTTGAGGAAATGGGCGCGATTAAAAGTATGACGCGGACCCTCACGGGTATGCGACTCAGCATTCTGGCATCAACTATCATGAGTGACCTGGCGCTCGGAGCGAGTGTCAGCGTCAATGGCGCGTGTTTAACCGTCGTAGAACTGGATGAGCGAGAATTTTCCGTCGACGTGTCTAGTGAAACGCTTTCAGTTACGACGTTAGGGAAATTATCCCCCGGGGCTCCGCTGAATCTGGAGCGCGCGATGAAACTGAATCAACGACTGGGTGGGCATATGGTCTCCGGCCATGTCGATGCAGTAGGCATTCTCCGCAATCGTCAACAAGACGGGGAGACGCTGCGGCTCTCAATCGAGGCACCCAAGGACATCCTCCGTTATTGCGTATCCAAAGGTTCGATCACCGTCGATGGGATCAGCTTAACGGTCAATGACGTCACTGAGCGCGCATTCTCCGTGGCGATCATTCCGCATACCGCCAAAGTGACGACCTTGGGGTTCAAACAGATCGGAGATGCGGTCAACCTGGAATCAGACTTGATCGGCAAATATGTTGAACGATTACTGCAAGAACGTGGACAGGTTCAAGCCAAGCCGGCGCCGGTAATCGACAAAGACTATCTACAGAAACGCGGGCTGATTTAGCAAGCTGCTGAAAAAGCTCCCCAGCTGCGTTCTCAGTCGCTCGGATCGCTCAACGTACTAGAAGTACGCCTCTCGATCCAAGCTTCCCTGCGGCCTTGGCCCGGAAGGGGCGGGTCTTGGCACGCCTGGGGTGGGTGGGTGTAATGAGAGCTTTTTGAGCAGCCTGCAATAATAATTGGCCTAGTCACTCCTCAATCGTCGAAATATCCCCTGGATCCTGCCCAAGTTCTTTGGCTTTCAAGACCCGTCGCATAATTTTGCCTGACCGTGTTTTCGGGAGGGAAGCGACAATCTCAATTTCATGCGGCACGGCGATCTTCCCCAACTCCTTTAACACATGATCTTTCATTGATTGCACGAGCTCGCGGCTGTCTTCATGGCCTTGCTTGAGAATCACGAATGCCTTGATGGATTCTCCGGCAGTCTTGTGCGGCTTCCCAATCACAGCGGCTTCCGCAACGGCTTGATGGCTGACCAACGCACTTTCCACTTCGGCCGTTCCGATGCGATTTCCGGCCACCTTAATGACGTCGTCGGCCCGTCCCATAAACCAGAAGTATCCGTCCTCATCCTTGCGACAGACGTCCCCGGCGGTGTAGCAGTTAGGAATGGTATTCCAGTAAACCAGGTACCGGTCGGGATCTCTATAGATGGTCCGCATCATGCCGGGCCATGGTTTCTTCACGACCGCAAAACCACCGGCATTCGCCGGCAGTGGCTTGCCCTGCCTATCGACGACATCGGCTTCCACGCCCAGGAACGGACGCGTGGCGGACCCCGGCTTTAACGGAACGGTCGGGAGGGGCGAGATTAGGATCATACCCGTCTCGGTCTGCCACCACGTGTCCATGATCGGCTTATTGCTGCCGGTCACACGGTGATACCACTCCCATGCTTCAGGATTGATCGGCTCGCCCACGCTGCCGAGGATGCGCAAGGTGGAGAGATCATACTTTCTGGGCCATTCTTCACCGTATTTCATGAGTAATCGGACGGCCGTCGGGGTGGTGTAGAAAATCGACACGCCGTAGCGCTCGATCAGGTCCCACCATCGGCCGGGGTTTGGATAATCCGGCTTACCTTCAGCCATCAATATGGTGGCACCGTTGAGTAACGGTCCATAGACAATATAACTATGACCGGTCACCCAACCTGGATCCGCCACACAAAAATAGACGTCCTCTTCCCTGAGGTCGAAGATGTATTTGGTCGTAATGTACGTTCCCACCATATAACCGCCATGCACATGGACAACGCCCTTCGGTTTTCCTGTGGTGCCTGACGTATAGAGAATATAGAGCGGGGTTTCCGAATCAAGCGGTTCGGCCTCGCACGTCGCTTTCTGGCTCTTCATCCAGTCGTCCCAGTCGACTTCCTTTGGGCCGGAGAGGGTGATGCCTGGCTTTTCGCGCCGGACGACGACGACGGTTTCGACCGTCTCGCAGTTCGCCACCGCCTGATCCACGACGCTCTTCAGATTAAGGCTTTTCCCTCGATCGTACCCGACATCCGCGGTAATGACGACGCGGGCCTCGGCATCTTGAATCCGACTGGCTAAGGCGGGAGCACTGAACCCGGAATAGACGACGCTGTGAATCAAGCCGATGCGTGCACAGGCCAACATGGCGACGATCTGCTCCGGAATTTTCGGCAAATAAATGGTGACGCGATCTCCCTGACGGAGCCCCAAGGCTTTCAAGGCGTTTGCGCAGCGATTGACCTGGCGGTGGAGTTCACCATAGGTAAAGACTCGTTCTTCTCCCTGTTCGCCCACCCACATGATGGCGACTTTATTTTTCCGCCAGGTTTTCACGTGCCGGTCCAGGCAGTTGTAGGAAATATTGCAGGTGGCGCCGACGAACCATTTGGCCCACGGATAATTCCACTCCAAGACCTTGTTCCACGGCCTAAACCACTCAAGTTCCTTCGCAACGTCGCCCCAGAAGGTCTCCGGGTCAGCAATGGATTTCGCATACGCGGCATCGTAATCCTTGATATACGCCTGGCATTTCGTGTCTTGCGTTGGATGCACTACCCGATCAGTGCGCTGCAAGCTATTCAGTTTCTCGTCCATGCTCATGGTTCGATCCTCATGATTACGGTGTCACGACCATTGGAGAAGGCGCCCAATTATGATTGACCCGCTAAGTCGGTTCAAGCCTTTGCGTTCAATTCCTTGACACTGTGCGGAAGGCAAGGGTAGCATTCAGCCATGTCTGTGCGACCGAAGACGATCCGTCAACTGAGTCTCGCGACAGTCCTCATCCTTCTCTTCGTCTTCACTCCCAACGCTCATAGTCAGTTGGGGAAGCCGGAGGTTCTGTACTATAAATCCTGGGCCGTGGTTATGGGAATTGATGACTATGTTGTGGCGCCGAAACTTGGAAGCGCCGTGGCTGATGCAAAAGCCGTGGCCGGCGCGTTTCGGCGTCTCGGTTTTGACGAAGTCATCGAGCTCTATAATAAGGATGCCAGTTTGAAGCGTTTGAATACCTTATTGAATGATATTCTGCCGCGGAAGGTAGGACGGCAAGATCGATTAGTTATCTACTTTGCCGGACATGCTGGCATCACGCAAGACATGAACGGGAAGGATCTGGGCTATCTCGTGCCATGGGATGCTCAGGTCAATAATGCAGCGAAATCGATCACCTTGGACGAACTCAAAGAATTTTCGCGTCGGGTCATGTCGAGGCATGTCTTGTTTCTGTTGGATACCGCGGTGGCCGGCTGGGACGTGACGCCCCCCCAACAGCTCTCTCTTGAAGGCCGGTCGGCGCCGGAAATGGAAACAGAGAAGCGCGCGATTCAGGTCTTGACCGCCGCGGGCAAAGGGGAAGCCGTCGTTCGCACGGAATCGCCGGATGCCTTTGTCCAGGCCATCCTGGCGGGGCTACAAGGCGCCGCCGATACGGATAACAATGGATGGCTTCTTGCGAGCGAATTGGCGGCGTATGTCACCCAAGAGGTCGAGAAAAAATCCGGGGGTTCTCAACATCCCCAATTTGCGAGACTGCATGGAGAAGGTGACACGATCCTGATCGAGGGGCAGAAGGCTTCATTCAAAGGTGGAGGCGACAAAACAGAGGCCGAGAAGATCGCAGCAGCTAAGGAAGAATATGAGCAGGCCTTTTCAATGTTGCAGCAACAGCAATCTGCACAAGAGGCTTTGGCGCGGCTCAATAAAGCCTTAGAGTATTATCCGAACTATGGCGATGCGTATGTGTTAAAGAGCTATATCTACCTAGAACATGTGCCGAATTTGGCGGAAGCGTTATCGGCGGCTCAATCGGCAGTGAGATTTGCGCCAAATAATCCGGACTCGTCTTACACCCTTGGATTAGTGCTGCAGCGTACGGGGCAATTCACTGAAGCCGAGCGAGCGATGCGGCAAGCCTTGGCGGTGAATCCGAATTATTCCGATGTTTACCTTTCCCTCGGCGATCTCTACGCCGAAGACCTGAAGGACAAAGCCAAAGCACTCGACGCGTACCGGCGTCACCTCGAAACCGGAGGCGTGGAAGGCCGCGCAAAAGCGTACATCGAGCAGAACGGCAGCGCCCCCCTTTCGACCATCCAGTAGTCAGGCTTGCGCCCCGCCTTTCAGGTACCCGAGCCCGATTTTCAGCGCTCGCCGCGTAATTTCAGCCCAACGGGCCTCCGGATACTCGGCTAACACTGCCGCCGCCTTCTGATCTTGAACCTCTAATTCCGTGACTTTGATAATGCCGTCTTGGATGCTCACGTGTGCCACCGGTGTCCTCGTGCTGATAAGGTTAATTGGAAGAACTGGCAAGAAACCGTCAATCGAGCAATTCGTGTTTCATTGACAGTGATAGGGGTGAATGCTAGCATAAATCACGCTGTTGTTTAACGTCCCTACGTAGGCATTGAGCGAAATACACACACATCGATAAAGTAACTCGTCTGTCAGTTGACACAAGGAGGGTTCCCATGATCACCAAGACAGGGCTGTCCCGGTTGATTGGCGGTGGAATGGTGGCCATCATGATAGTTGCGTTGACCGCGTGCGGCGGTCCACCGAAATGGGTGAAGCAGGGCTCAAGTTTTAACGACAAGGCGTTCTATGGCGTGGGAGCGGTCAATGGTGTCAAGAATGAGCCGCTGGCATGGGAAGCCGCCCAAAATCGTGCCCGCGCTGAAGTCGCCCGAAACTTTGAAACATACACAGCATATTTGATGCGTGATTATGCTGCTTCCACGACGGCCGGAGACTTTACGAAGAACACGGAAGAGCAGAATATCGAGCGCGCAATCAAGACATTTAGCGCCGTCACACTCAGCGGCGTGCGGCAAGAGGAGCGTTACAAAGATGAGAAGAGCGGCACGTATTATGTGCTTGCCAAGCTGAACCTGGCCGATGTGAAAGAGCAATTAGCTCAAGCCAAGGAACTGAACGGCCAGGTGCGTGACTTTGTGCGAAAGAATGCCGATCGGCTCTTTGACCGTCTCGAAAAGGAAGAAGATAAGAAATCGGCAAAATAGGCCCCAGGGGTGATCAAGCACGATCCTCACTTGAGATGAAGGAGATGGTAATGCGGCACGTGCAGGGTTCGGCAGGTCGGCACGTTCTATCGGGAGCGATGATCGCCATCACGATGCTCGCCATAGGTGGATGCGCCAAAGAGACCAGGGTGACCCGTGTCGACACTGGTGTGGTCACAGACCTGAGCGGACGCTGGAACGATACCGACTCACAGCAAGTAGCCGAAACCATGGTAAGGGAAGCCCTCAGCTATCCGTGGTTGGACAACTACGTCAAGTCCAAGGGGCATCAACCGGTGGTGGTGGTCGGAACGGTGGTGAATCGGAGCCACGAACATATCAATACGCAGACCTTCATCACCGATCTCCAACGTGAGCTCACGAACTCGCAAAAAGTGACCTTCGTCGCAGGCAAGAGTGAACGTGAGGAGTTGCGTGAAGAACGGCGAGAGCAAGCGGTCCACGCCCGCGAAGATACGCAACGGGCCGCTGGAAAAGAAATCGGCGCTGATTATATGATGAAAGGGAACATTTCCACGATCCTCGATGAAGCGGACGGAACCAAGGCCGTGTTTTACCAGGTGGACTTGGAACTCATCGATCTCGAAAGCAACGTCAAGACTTGGTACGGCCAAAAGAAAATTAAGAAAGTGGTGGAACGTAAGCGCATGCTCTTTTAACCGTATTCTGTTGAATCCCTCCTTTTTATTGCCCTGGCGCCTTGCGAGTGCGTCTCACTTTAGTGTTTCTACATCCGTTCGCCCTTATCTTCTCGCCTGCATCATCGGGCTCTGTACGTCCGGATGCGCACATACGTCTACCCGGTATGCTCTCGTAGAGGACAGTCTCCGGGTTGGGGATGCGCAGCGTGCCGTCCAGATCATTCAACAAGCTGAGGGGGAATATGGACCGGAGAGCCGCCTCCTTTATGATATGGATCAAGGGATGACGCTGCACGTGGCCGGCCAATATCAGGCGAGCAATACCATATTGGATCAGGCGGAAGATGAGGTCGAGCGACTCTATACGCGGCGGGTGAGATCTGAGACGAAGGCGTTTTTGACCAATGATTCCAAGTTACCTTATGAAGGCGAACCGTACGAACAGACCATGATTAACGTGATCAAGGCGCTCAATTACGCCGCCATGGGAAACTGGACCGAGGCCGTGGTCGAGGCACGGCGAATCGATCACCGATTAAACGTCCTAACGGACAGAACTAGCGCAAAAGAGGGCTATCGGGATGATGCCTTTGCCCGCTATCTCTCGGGACTGCTCTACGAAGTCTCTGGGGATCTCAATAACGCCTTCATTTCCTATCGTAAGGCCTATGAGTTATATGGCGCCGTGCGTTCATGGACGCACGTTGCGCTGCCGCCTATGCTCCGAGCCGACCTGCTGCGCATGACTGAGGCACTTCACATGACTCAGGAGCACGAGGAATATAAGCAACAGTTTCCCGATGTGATCTGGCGTCCCTATCAAGAAACAAAAGAACTGGGACAGATTGTACTTGTCAGTCACATGGGAGGTGCGCCTCACAAAGAGGATCGGATGATCGACGTGCCGGTCAGCTTGGATGCGTTGAATCTTGTCCTGATTTCAAATGCCTTGGGCAATCAGTACCGGGGCAACAATCCCGAGCAACGGGCGGCCGAAAGCGTACTCTATGGACTCAACGGCCACGTCGTTCGGGTGGCTATCCCGGCGCTCGTGTCTCAAAAAACGCAGGTGGCTTACGGACAGATGACGCTCACCGGTCCTGGAGGATCATACACCGCCAAAACCCAGTTGATGCAGAATTTAACCGCTGTGGCGGAACGAGCACTGTCCGATCGCGTGGCCGGCATTGCGGCAAAGGCCGTTGCTCGAGCGGCCGTGAAATACACTATGGCCGAAGGCATCGGTCGAGGCGCGCACGCGGCCGCAGGAAAGGATACGGGGCCACTGATTGGATTGATTGTCGGGAGTTTAGCAAAGGCATGGGCCGTTGCTTCCGAAGAAGCGGACAAGCGCACGTGGCGAACCTTGCCGGACGAGATTCAGATTGCAAAATTGTGGGTGCCTCCCGGCGAGTACGAATTCAGGACACAGTATTCGAGACGAGACACCGGTCACATGGCTCCAAACCTGGTCAAGACCTTGACCATTCGCAGTGGTGAAACAAAATTGTTCAGCGAACGCGTGGTGCCATGACTAGGCGTAGGCGGAGGACGACCATGTTGGCGAAGACCATTTCTTTCACAATCGTCATGGGCCTGCTGATGGCGGTTTCTCAGGGATGCGGGTGGGGTCGCTCCAATTCCCCCTCATGGATTCAAGGTGTGAGTCCACAATATCCTGACGAGCGCTATCTCACAGGCGTCGGGCAGGCCGATTCAAGGACCGCGGCCGGCGAGCGTGCGTATGGCGCCGTCGCGAAAATCTTCAAAGCCGAAATCACGGCTCAATCCCGGGATTGGGAGTCCTATCTCGTGCTGGAGAAACGCGGACAGACCAATGCCGAGCGGCATCTGACCTTGGATCAGATTACAAAAGTCTCGACGGATAAGGTCATTGAGAATGTAAAAATACTCGACACGTGGGTCGACCCCAAGACCGGCCAGCACTATGCCCTTGCCGGGATGGATCGCGCTCAAGCCGGAGCAGCATTGGTAGAACGGATGAATGAGATGGATCAAGCTGTCGAGACGGAACTGGCTGAAGCGCGCCAGACGCACGATAAGTTGGCCAAGGTAAGAAATCTGCGGCGCGCCGTCAAAAATCTGGTGCTCAGAGAAGCCTATAATGCCGACTTACGAGTGATTCGGGGGAGCGGGCAGGGGAATCCGCCCCCACGTCAAGTCGCGGAACTGACCTCTGAATTAGAGCACTTCATGGCTGAACAACTGCCAGTTGCCGTAGAGGTCTCGGGCGATCAAGCGGAGGTCACGCGGCGTGCCCTGACGGAAGGACTGCTTCGCGAAGGCCTGGTCGTTTCTCAGAATGGAGACGGCACATCGCCGGAGCTGTTGGTGAAGGGCGCGGTGGAGTTGTGGGATGTCTCCCTTCCTGACCCTCGCTTTCGCTATGCTCGATGGTGCAGCGATTTTGTCATTACCGAAGTGTCGACGCAACGGATTGTCGGCGCGGTATCGATCGGTGGCCGAGAAGGGCACCTCACACCCACGGAAGCCATGGCACGAGCCATTCGAGTCATGCAGCAAGAACTCACGTCTCATCTTGGCAAGACACTGGCGGCTTACATCTATGGGGACGCCGCGCCACCAACCGAACTCCCACCGGCTTCCTGTCCCAAGAAAGAAGAAAAATCTCCGTCCCAACCTCCTGGCCTTCATCCTTTATGAGCTCGCTGCCGGAACGAAGCTAGCCATTGGCGAGCCTCTACGCATCGCCGTTGTGTTACTGAAGATCCTCATTTCTCAGCACCGTCTTAATTGAACTGATCGAACGTATCGACCTGTTTGAGACTCCAGTTCAACGCCTCTTTTAACCGTTGAACCTGTTCGCCATCCCTTCCCTGTCCGTCAACATCGGATGTTTGCAACGTTCGATAGAGCGCATAGATCGGCTCATAGGCACGCTTGTCCGGAAGCTTGCCGAGCGCCCAGGCCGCTTCCGTTTGTACGGCGAGATTGTCGCTCTTCAATGCCTGAATGAGCGGCGGGATGATCGAGAAGTCACCGTGCAGCGCGCCGACCTGACCAAGCCCCTTTGCGGCTACCGCTTGTCGTTCCGGCTTGCCGGTCTCTAAGACGTCGACCAAGGCTGAAATGCTCTCCTTCTGACCGATGTTCCCCAACGCCAGGGCCGCTGCGTTCGCAATGGTCACGTCAGGATCCCTGAGTGCGATGAGCAGCCGCGGGACGGCTTCCGTCGCGAACATTTCTCCCAACTGGGCGATGATTTTGGCTTTCAGTGCAGGGCTCACCTCAGCGCTATCGAGACGCTTCAGTAGCCGGTCTTCCTGCCCCCATTCGGCGGCTAACAGAATCGGAAAATGATACTCCTCCAACCGCTCTCTGAGTTTCTCCAAAGCAAACGAGCCGACATTATCTACGTGTGCGTCCGCTGCGGCTTGGCGCGCATCCTGAAATGTTGTACGAACTTCTTTATGCCAACCCAGTTTTTTTCCATCCAATAGATAGAGTAATTGGCACGCCGGCCCTTTCCACACGCGGGAAGGAGAGTCCGGCAGATCGGCGTCGCCGCCTGATGCTGCCGTCCCTTCCCATGTCTTGTGTTGCTCGCACTTGATCCGCAGCGCGACATCATGCGGCTGGTTCGGATCGATCACCACGGTATAGCCAAGCATCTGCATCCGCCTGACTACCGTATCGGTGAGTGGCCCGGAGTCCGTGTCGCCCTGATCTGTTATGGCTACCGTTTCAACCAGGACACGCTGAATCTTCTCGAGTTTGGTCTTTTGGTCGGCCGTCAGCGTATCACGTCTGGCATCGCTATCGGACGTGACGAACACCATAATAATTAGCAAGAGAGACCTGATGAATGCCATCATGAATGCCTCCCAATGGGAAAAAGAATAAGGACGAACGGAAGCAGATCTCGGTTGACTCTACCGAAGCGAGTGGGCCGTTCGCAAGGGATGGCGGGCCCGCATGATTGAGGATGCTTCGTTCCGAAATTTCTAGCCGAGGAGAAGATCCGCGACCTGATATCTAGACTCCCACTCTGAGCCTCAGCGCCCAGTGTAGGTATGTCGTCCCAGTGATTCTTGATGCACGGAATGTTCATACATCGTGCTGGATCGAGATCGGCAAAAGGACCGGTCAGCAAACGACTTGGAGAGTTGAAGGCATCATGACTGACAGTTATAATCGTCCGCCATGACACTCGATCAGCGCATTGCATTTATCGGGGCTGGAAGCATGACCGAGGCGCTTGTTGCCGGGATGCTGACGGCTGGTGTGACGGAACCCACATACCTGTATGCGACTGATATTCTTCCCGGTCGTCGTGACCATATGCAAGCCCGGTACGGGATCCGCGTGGGCCAGGACAATCGAGAAGCGGCCGCTGATGGGGACATCCTCATTCTATCGGTAGAACCTCAGGATTTAGATGAAGTATTAATAGATATTTGTCCGTCCTTGCGAGAAGACTGCCTGATTATTTCAGTGGCGGCCGGATATCCCATGGAACGCGTCGCTGCTCACCTGAATTCAGAGCGACCCATCGTCCGTGCGATGCCGAACACCCCGTCAATTATCTTAGCGGGTGTGACCGCGCTTTCGTTTAGCGCCAATGTGTCCGATCTGCATCGAACCGCAGCCAAGACCATTTTCGAAGCCGTGGGGAAAGTGGTGGTCTTGGAGGAAACGCTTATGGACGCGGTAACCGGTCTTAGCGGAAGCGGTCCAGCATACATCTATGTGATCATCGAAGCTCTGGCTGACGGTGGAGTCAGAATGGGACTCCCGCGTCAGGTGGCCGAAATACTGGCCGCTCAGACCGTGCTTGGTTCTGCCCGTATGTTATTGGAAAGCGGCGAACACCCCGGCAGGTTGAAGGACCGTATCACTTCACCCGCCGGCACGACGATCGCGGGGATCGAACAATTGGAGGCCAGGCAGTTTCGCGCCACACTTATGTCAGCCGTCGAGTCAGCAACGAAGCGATCGTTGGAGTTGGGATCATCTTCGTAGGAAGACGGTTGCTCCGATGAGACTAATACAGTAGACTGCCCGCCATCATTTCGATCGCCATCCGTCCATACAGGTAACCGAGGGAGTCACCGTGGTGTATTGGGTAAAGGTCGTGTTTGCCGACAATCAGGAACTGCTGGTGAAGGACGCCATTCGCCATACCATTAGCGACGACATGGAAGTTCTGGAAGTCGATACTGCCAAAGAAGTCACCATTATCCCCATGAAGCAAATCAAATACATCTCCTGTGATGCTACAGTGTTTGCCGCAAAACCAAAGAGTTAGCTTTCCTGCCTGCTTTGTTCCGGTTCTGAACACGGTTTGTTTCTAAAAGTTTGGACCGAGACTTACTGGCTGTTACGCTTCCACCCTTCTCAATCCTCATAAAAGCTTCAGCGTCTCGTTCCCCATATACTTGCGAATCGTCGCCATGGAGGCAGTCGACAGCGTGTTTATTCGTTCTCGGCTAGAGTGTCAGGAATAGACGGCACGTTCCAGACAAGCCTCGCCGGTTCAAGATGCAACGTTGTTGGTCTTGATGAATATAGGAGACATGATGCACATGATGTTAGTTAAATGCAGGTCCTGCCGGCCGAGGAGTCCTTGTGTTAAGATTACGCGCACATTGGCAATAGCAAAGTTCATTAAGAAGGGGGGGCATGATCGACACAGAATTTAAAATCGGCGAGTTCGAAAGGGTGTCCAAATCCGTTCTAGAGATGCTTCAGCGCGGAGTCCTATTGACCGGGGCTGAAGAAAACACTCTCGTGGATACCATTCATGATCTGCAGATTGGCTACGGCGAGTGGCTGAAACAGACTCCACAGAAAGAGCAGTCTTATCCGCCAGATAAGCCAAGGTGAGTCCAGCCTTTAGTGATGCCCATCTTAAATTTCAGAGAGGGGCTTTGTATCCTCGTTGTCTTGCTGACTGTTTAAAGCGCTTCACCTCGGCCAACGGCTCCTTTTCATGGTGAGCCTTAGCGACGGTCTTCGGCGCGTCAGGGTCACCTCTCGCCGCCTGTGGCTATGCAGCATTGCGATGATTATAGTCGGCAGCACCTTTCCTTGGACAGCAATCCAACCGCATCCTGTCTGGGATCATGTTCAGTGGGTTCCGTTCACAGTCGTGACATCCCTGAGAAGGTTAGCCCTTGATATTGTGATAAATGTCGGCATGTATATGCCGTTTGGATACCTCGGCGTCTCTATTCTTCCATCACAGTCCCGGCTTACCCGAATCGTTTTTGTCACCATCACGGCGTTGATTCTCTCAATGGGAATCGAAGTGTCCCAATTCTTCAACCCCTATAGGTATCCTACGGTAACGGATATCATCATGAACGTAAGCGGGGCAATCATGGGGGCCGGCACCGCGTTCATTGGTCGTCATTCGCTACCAAAGGCAGTACGCCGTCAGCCTAGCCAGACATCTTAAACGACACTTCAGGCAGTCTTGTCTGTCGTCATAACAGCTCTGCTTGAATTGAAACAAGCCGCTCGACTCTTCGTCCCGATCGAAAAATAATGAACATTCTTTCCTCTTCACATCCTTGTAGTGGCTCGTCTTGCATCACCCTAAACCGGACCCGGTTTCTTTGGACAGTCATTTGGATCACAATACTGTCCAAGGAGGCTGGGAATGGATCGATCGAAATCTTCAAAAGAGCCAGTACCGTTTCGCGAGGACTCTGAGCCGCCTGAACGGTGGAGTGCCCAACGGAAGACGGAACTGGTCCTTCGGCTCCTGCGGGGCGAACCGCTAGACAGCGGGTCGCGAGAGAGCCAAGTCCCGGCCCATGAGCTCGAGAGCTGGAAACGGGCATTCCTGGAAGCGGGGGCCCGGGGGTTGAAACGCCACACCGATCCGGAAGACCGGGAGCTGATCCGGACACGCGCCAAGTTAGGGGAAGTGATGATGCGCCTGGAGCTCGCCGAAGATCTGCTCGAAAAAAAAGGGTACGGGGAGGAATTGAAGAAGCGCAGGCCATGAGGACTCACATCAGTCCCAGTACCGGTCGCCGATATCCCCTCGCCCTGATCTGCCGGGTGTATGGCTTGGCGCGGTCGACCGTCTATGCTGACCGGCCGGCGCCGACCCCGGCCGCGACACGCAAGCGCGGACCGAAAACGCCGGTCAGTGATCAGAAGCTGGTCACCGCTATTCGGCAGGTCCTGACGACAAGTCCGTTCCATGGGGAGGGCTATCGCAAGGTGCGCGCCCGCCTAAGCCACGCGGGCATCCGCGTCGGCGGCAAGCGCGTCTTGCGCCTGATGCGGCAGCATCAGCTCTTGGCCCCGCGCCGGCTTGGACCGCCCAATGGCAATCCCGCGCACGATGGCCGCATCATCACAGATCGGCCCAACGTGATGTGGGGGACCGATGCCACGCGCTTCTATACCAAGCAGGAGGGCTGGTGCTGGTTCTTTGGCGCTGTGGATCACCATACCGATGAGGTGGTCGGCTGGCATGTGGCCAAGCGCGGCGATCGCTGGGCCGCCCTCCAACCGCTGCGCGATGGGGTGCAGACGATGTTTGGCCTCTTCGCCAAAGAGGTTGCCCGCGGCCTGCAGATTCGCTGTGACTGGGGCCCGCAATATATCGCCGCGGCCTGGATCCAGGAAGTCCACTGGCTCGGGATGACCATCTGCCCCAGTTTTGTTGGCGAGCCACAATGCAATGGCGTGGCCGAACGGTTTATGCGCACGCTCAAAGAACACTGTCTCTACCTGCATCAGTTTGAGAGCCTCGAGCAGGCCAGGCAGATCATCGGAGAATTCATCCACCGGTATAACCACCAGTGGCTGATCGAGCGCCTGGGCCACCGTACCCCAGTACAAGCACGCTTGGATGCTCAGCAGCCAGAGGCCGCCTAATGCGAGGCAGCCAGTTCATGGCGGGATCCACCTGAAAAATGACGCACACAGTTGACTCAGGATCCAGGATCGCCGGTCGACCCAATACTCACCATAGGGGCAAAATCGGTCCAATGAACGCTCAGACCGCGATCATTGAAAATGGGACCACCCTATTTAAGAGGAACACTGTCCAGAAAACCGGGTGCGGTACAACCCTGGCAATACGCCAGTCGCTGTGCATTGGTTCGGAAAGCTCGAACGGCGGAGAGCGGGTGACCCGTAATAATTAATGAATGCCTACGTGGATTCAGGTATCATGTACCGGTGAACTCGTTGCAGGGGCAAGAGCAGGCAGGAAGCGAAGCGGCCCGAATGATGTGGGCTGTCGCGCTCATCATCGTCATCTTCTTATCCGACTTGTTTATTCCCGCGGGAGTGTTGGTGCCCATTCTCTATGTCATCCCTATCGTCATAGCCCTTCGCTTTCTCCACCGGCTCCATTTTGTACTCATCGCGAGTTTTTCGGCTCTCTTCACGATTCTAGGGCTTATCTTGTCACCGACTAATCCCGGTTCTTGGATGGTGTACGCCAACCGGTCGCTCGCTTTGGTAACCATTATTGCCATGTGCGCAGTCTATGCATTTCACCAGCGGACAGCCACGCAGTTGCACATGTTGCAGGATCTCCTGCCTCAATGCGCGTCTTGCAAAAAGGTCAGAGATGATGTGGGCTATTGGTCTCAGTTGGAGCTCTATTTAGAAGAGCACCGGATTAAGCAATTCACTCATAGCCTTTGTCCGTACTGCGAAGGCCAATACGAGCAAGAGCTCTTAAGTCTCAAGGTCTCGCGCGATAAGGAGGAAGCGCCCCTATAATTCGGTGATCGGTTCAGGAGAGGTCAACGGGGTGTTATCGCTGAGAGTACCAGCGGAATCCTTTGGTTTCTTGAAATGAAGGGCGGGGAGCGGCGCCAGGTTTTTCCAGCAACATGACTTTGAAATCCCACAGTCCGAACCACGCCGGGTCAATCAACTCATGGTAATGGCAACCCATGAGACGCGGCAGCATATCTCCGAGCGTCGTTTTTAATTCGGGCTCCGTGTAGGCGCGGATGGCGAACGGTTTTCCTAGGTTCTGGCAGAACCGCTGAATGGCATACGCCGCCCCTGTACAGAGTAACTGAGTATCCGGCCGCAGCACCATGAACTGCGGCAGGGCGAAATACTGTTCGTGAAAACCCAACCATCGTGCTGCATGTCGGAGATGACTGTACTGCACTTCATATTCGGTATGCCCGGGCAATTTGACAGGCGCCGGCCAGCCTGATTCAATGCCGAATTCGATGAGGACGGCACGGCCTCCCGGCCGCAGAACCCGCCACAACTCTGACACGAACCGGATGGGACCCAGGTTGAATAAAAAGTCGTCGGGGATATCTCTGTCCAGTGGCAACCGGATACGACGCATCCAGTCGATCGCCTCTTGGTTGAGAGCCGATGTGCCTGTGCCGGATTCGATTTCTGCCCGTGTGAGTTGGACCGGCGTCATATCGGCAAGATTTTCGTTGTCAATCACCAGATCGATGCTGGCATCTCGAAGCGGCAACCACTCACCATTGGCTTGCACACCGCGCGCACTCCATCCCCCCTCCCGGCCAAGGCTGAGTTGCGATTCAAGAAAAGGCCGGGTGATGTCCAAAAATAAGTAGCGGACTCCGTCCCGTTCTGCCGGTGCGAGCTCGGCCGCAAATTCGCGGGAAACGTATCCCAGGCCGCCTCCAACCTCCAAGACCGTTCGCGGCTTCGGATTCCACCAGCCTCGCCGGCGAAGATGACGCGCGAGTAGACGCCCATACGTCAATCCCTGCAGCGCTTCGCTGGGTTCTCGGAACAGATGGGAGACGGTCGTTTCAACTGTGTCGAAGTGCCCGTCGCGTTTCGTGATTTCCCGCAAATGAAAGTCAGTGAGATGCTCGCCGCCTTCAAATCCTTCCTTGCCGGACCACCCTTCTCGAATCTGTTGCAGCAATAAGTCCCATTTAGCACCGTGCCGGTCGCCGGTCGGCGGCTGAGTGCCAAAGTAACACAAGGCGTAGTTGGGTAGTGACCATCGTTCGAGATGCCACTGACCCGTCTCGCCGTCCGGTCCGCAGACCCATTCTCCAAAACGATCGAGCAGGGTGGAGACGCTCGTATGCCCGTCGATCGCCATGAGCAATTCAAGCCCCACGCGATTGAGACGAATGAGTGGCAGATGATCGTCCAATGGCGCCACCCACCATTCGTCAGCGCCATGCTCGTACACGATCATATCAGGCATGCGCCATGCCCGTAATTTCAGGACGTCGGGAGTTAAGGGAAGCGGAGCATGTTGCAGAGCGGTGGGCTTCATAGTCGAGACCGATTCATGATGCTGGGATGAAAATCAAAGGCTAGAGAGTACACGAATGGTTAAAGGCGTGGCAAGGTACGGATCCTCGGATGGTGGAACACAATCATGTGTGAGAGGGCGTGTCGGCCGGGTCCGTAATGACGAGTACGCCACGCATGATTGGATGGAGACGGCACTGATAGGGATAGCGGCCAGGAGACAGCCCTGGAATCGTATAGCTGGCGTTGGGAGCTACAGAACCCGAGTCAAAAGCGCAGGGCCCATCCTGAACACAGCCATCGTGCGTAATCGTATGAGGAGATCCGGTTGGATTATCCCAACGGATGGGCGCGCCGGCAGACACCTTCGCTGAAGCCGGATAGTAATAGGGAGAGCCGCTGTCGATAACGATCTCAAAAGGCGGCGGAATGGCCTGGCTCGGCATCGCACTTACCAAAAAGAAGCCGGCCGCGATAGCACATTTTATCGCATGCACAGTTTCACCTCCATCAAAAATCGACCTTATTGTACCATGGTGATCTACAAAAAAAGAGGTTGTATCAACTTGAAATTGCAGGATTTTTCAGCTGGCATCTGCATCATAAAAAGAGGACGTCTCTGCACAGGCCCCTCTCCACCGATGCGATAAGCATGGGTTGCAAGAAATCACCAATTCATGCTAGATGGTTGCCGCAGTTGCAGCCAGTTCGGTCACTGAAGAGGAGGGAGCGATGGCGACAAGTAAAAAGAAGAAGCCGGCTAAGCAGGCGAAGGCCAAGCGGGGTTCGAGCAAAGCAAATCCGGCTAAAAAGAAGGGCGGATCTGCGAAGAGGTCCACGGCAAAGAAAACCTCCCCGAAGAAAAAAGTAGCCGCAAAGAAGGCGGCGTCGAAGAAGGCGGCGCCAAAGAAAGCGGCAAGGAGACCGGCAAAAAAAGCGGCGTCGAAAGCGCCCAAGAAAAAGACCGTCGCAGCCAAAGGTAGCCGCGCTGCCGAACGTTCTGCAAAGGCGGATCGCTCAACTGAGCCTGAAGAACACATGAAGCCGTTTCATCGGGAGATGGAAGAAGAAGAACCCGAGATGCGACGTCGGGAGCCTGCTGAGCCGGTCGAGTTGGGCGAAGAGATGGAGGATGAACTTGGAAATGGCATGTCATTAGACGATGACGAAGAAACTGGGGCTGATTTTCTCGACAAGCCGGAAGATCTTTCGAGTGACGAGGACACGGAGTAGCCCCGTGGCGTCTTCTGCTCGCCTCTGCGACCTCTCTTGATCCACAACTGTGTTGCACGCACTCATTCATCGCGCTTGCATCCCTGCGATATGATTCGAGCGGGGCTCGTAAGAGCCCCGCATCAGAGTTTCCGACCTGTCATCATCTCGTATGCTTCCTGAATCCTGCTCACTTCTTAATCATCAGAATTAGCTGCATACTGCGTGCGTTTAAACCGGACCCGGTTTCTTTGGACAGTCATTTGGATCACAATACTGTCCAAGGAGGCTGGGAATGGATCGATCGAAATCTTCAAAAGAGCCAGTACCGTTTCGCGAGGACTCTGAGCCGCCTGAACGGTGGAGTGCCCAACGGAAGACGGAACTGGTCCTTCGGCTCCTGCGGGGCGAACCGCTAGACAGCGGGTCGCGAGAGAGCCAAGTCCCGGCCCATGAGCTCGAGAGCTGGAAACGGGCATTCCTGGAAGCGGGGGCCCGGGGGTTGAAACGCCACACCGATCCGGAAGACCGGGAGCTGATCCGGACACGCGCCAAGTTAGGGGAAGTGATGATGCGCCTGGAGCTCGCCGAAGATCT
This sequence comes from Nitrospira sp. Nam74, assembly GCF_965152615.1. Lineage (NCBI taxonomy): Bacteria > Pseudomonadati > Nitrospirota > Nitrospiria > Nitrospirales > Nitrospiraceae > Nitrospira > Nitrospira sp. Nam74. The sequence goes on from NZ_OZ224220.1 coordinate 2,726,339, forward strand.
GCTCGAAAAAAAAGGGTACGGGGAGGAATTGAAGAAGCGCAGGCCATGAGGACTCACATCAGTCCCAGTACCGGTCGCCGATATCCCCTCGCCCTGATCTGCCGGGTGTATGGCTTGGCGCGGTCGACCGTCTATGCTGACCGGCCGGCGCCGACCCCGGCCGCGACACGCAAGCGCGGACCGAAAACGCCGGTCAGTGATCAGAAGCTGGTCACCGCTATTCGGCAGGTCCTGACGACAAGTCCGTTCCATGGGGAGGGCTATCGCAAGGTGCGCGCCCGCCTAAGCCACGCGGGCATCCGCGTCGGCGGCAAGCGCGTCTTGCGCCTGATGCGGCAGCATCAGCTCTTGGCCCCGCGCCGGCTTGGACCGCCCAATGGCAATCCCGCGCACGATGGCCGCATCATCACAGATCGGCCCAACGTGATGTGGGGGACCGATGCCACGCGCTTCTATACCAAGCAGGAGGGCTGGTGCTGGTTCTTTGGCGCTGTGGATCACCATACCGATGAGGTGGTCGGCTGGCATGTGGCCAAGCGCGGCGATCGCTGGGCCGCCCTCCAACCGCTGCGCGATGGGGTGCAGACGATGTTTGGCCTCTTCGCCAAAGAGGTTGCCCGCGGCCTGCAGATTCGCTGTGACTGGGGCCCGCAATATATCGCCGCGGCCTGGATCCAGGAAGTCCACTGGCTCGGGATGACCATCTGCCCCAGTTTTGTTGGCGAGCCACAATGCAATGGCGTGGCCGAACGGTTTATGCGCACGCTCAAAGAACACTGTCTCTACCTGCATCAGTTTGAGAGCCTCGAGCAGGCCAGGCAGATCATCGGAGAATTCATCCACCGGTATAACCACCAGTGGCTGATCGAGCGCCTGGGCCACCGTACCCCAGTACAAGCACGCTTGGATGCTCAGCAGCCAGAGGCCGCCTAATGCGAGGCAGCCAGTTCATGGCGGGATCCACCTGAAAAATGACGCACACAGTTGACTCAGGATCCAGGATCGCCGGTCGACCCAATACTCACCATAGGGGCAAAATCGGTCCAATGAACGCTCAGACCGCGATCATTGAAAATGGGACCACCCTATTTAAGAGGAACACTGTCCAGAAAACCGGCTGCGGTACACGTTGATCCCCTGAGCACTACGAAAAAGCTGACCATCACGGCTCCCGCACTTGGTCCATCGCTGCTGACAGGAGCATAGGATGCGTCATAGATCGTTAGTGTGCCGCGTATATCACGGAAGGAGTCTGTTTCGCGGCATACTGAAAGGCATGCACAATCGATCCAAGCCGACTTCTGTGAGCCAAATTCGCTGATTGCCCCCATCTGACTTCCATCGGGTCAGGAGTGCCCGGTGGTCCCAACTGATCGATGACATTGAAGGCACCGTGATTGTTGCCCTGAGTAGCCGCTAGAACCGGCACTTCTATGGTGATGTCCGCCGAGGCATTCTGAAGAAGCAGGATGAAGAACGGTCGTGAGCGACAAGATCAACCATCTTGCATGAACTGTGCGTATCGCCGATGTGCACACTATTCTGTGTTCCTCCTGAAAGCTCCCACATACATGGCGCAATTCAAATAGCAGGAGGCTACGTAAATCAAAGTATAGCATCCGTTGGGTGTCTTGCTTTCAACGTCAGTGTTCTCCTATAACGTCATCGATGAGCATATGGGTACGGCTCTGCGTTATCCTGCTAGGTATCGTGATCTTCTCACTCATGATGCGTCCATTCCCGGCACGGGCCGAATGTGTGGTCGAGGCGGTCACGAACACGCGGGAGGCATTCGTGAAACATATGAGCAAAACTTGTACGGTAGAGGATCGTCTTGCTCATGCGGTCCCTGCCGAAGAATTATTGCAGGCGATTCAACGAGAACAAGCAGTTGATCTGGTCGGTGTCGTGGTGGTGGGCGATTTGTTGCTTGATCAACTCCCGCTGCGCCAGGTTCCACCGTCAGATCAACTCCCTGCGTTGACGAAAAATGTTTTGGCATCACGTGGGATCAATGAGGTCCGAGTCGTCTCACAATCGATCACGATCCGTGACTCACGGATTGATGGAGTGATCGCGACCAAACTGAAGGAGGGATACCTGTTGGTCCGCGGCCCGCTGACCATGACCGGGACAACATTCACAGGTATGGTCGATTTTTCCCGCACCATATTCAATGAGAAGGTAAATTTTTCGGATGCCATTTTTCATCGTGAAGGATTGTTTTTACAAACCCTGTTCAATGGGCCTGCACGATTCGACCAGGTTGTCTTCGGCGTGCACACTCGGTTCCATCGCGCACAGTTTAGTGACACGGTGACATTTGAAGGGGCCAGGTTTGATGGTCTGACTGAGTTCCTCGAAGTTGCCTTCGACAAGGATGCCAATTTGTCACGCACTACTTTTAAGATGGGGACGGGGTTCTCCGGTGCGCAATTCAGCGCAAACTTGGATTTTGCGGCGGCGCTGTTCGAGCGAGAGGCGTTTTTCCTCTTCACAGGCTTCACGGGCACTGCCAATTTCTCTCGCGCGGTATTTCGATCTCAGGCTGATTTTTCAGATGCGGAATTTCGCTCAATGGGCGATTTTTCTGATGTCTCTTTTGGCGTCGACCCGGTATTTCAGCGTACGAAGTTATCCGGTCCCCCGCCGATCAAGGTGAACACTCGGAGTCTTGAGGCCTTGTATGGGACTGCGGCTAGCTTCCTTGTTTTGACTGTCCTACTCGTATGGATTCTCAAAAAACGCTAGGTGGATGTCATCGATGTCAACCCTATCACCACTATATATAGAATTTGTCTTGCGCGGAGGCCCCTATAGTGGTATAAGGCTCACCAAAAATTGGGAGGATGAGTGGAACCAGAGCAAATTGAACTTCCCTACCATGTCCGGCTAGAACAGTTTGAAGGCCCCCTCGACCTTCTTCTCCATCTGATCAAAAAGCACGAGATCAATATCTATGATATTCCGATCTCATTGATTACACAGCAATACTTGGAGTACGTCAGCTTGATGACCTCATTGAACCTGACGGTCGCCGGGGATTTTCTAGTCATGGCCGCGACCTTGGTGCATATCAAGTCTCGCATGCTGCTGCCCGTGGATGAGACCGAGGCAGATGAGGAGGATGGGCCTGATCCCCGGGAGGATCTCGTTCGCCGGCTATTGGAGTACAAGCAGTACAAGGATGCGGCCGGACGTCTCGATGACCGCGAGCGGCTGTGGCGCGAAGTATTCGCGCGAGAGCAGCCGGTATCCGTCCATGTGCGGGCAGATGAATCGAATATGGATGAGGTCACGCTGTTCGACCTAGTGGACGCCCTACAAGGTATTTTGAAGAGGATGCCGGACAAGCGGCTGATCGAAATTATCCCGGAGAACTTGACGGTCAAGGATCGAATGAACGCGATTCTCGATTTAGTGGCAGAGCGGGAATCCATGACGTTTGTGTCACTGTTTGAAGGGCAGCAGTCTCGCCTGGTCATTATCGTGACATTCTTGGCGATGCTGGAATTGATCCGCGTCAAATTGCTCCGTATTTTTCAAGGGGATGCGTTTGGGCCCATTCTTCTTACACGGGCGTTCTCCCCCGTGAATGAGCAAGACGCCAGCTCGGTCCTGGATAATGGCTGGGAGGAACTATGAGCACATCGGTTGACAATGTGGAACACGACCCCATGAAGGAACAATCATCAGAAATCGCGGATCCTGAAATGGTAGACGTGGAGCCAACGCAGGTTGATGAGCCGTCCAATCAAGTGGTGGTAGCCGAGGCGCCCGCCTCTGAGCCTCGACCCGTTGATGAACGGGAATTGCGAGCGATTCTGGAAACGCTCTTGTTCGTCTCACACGAACCGGTGACCGTGGACCGCTTGGTTGCGGTGTTAGGGGGGGTGACCAAGCTAGAGGTCCGGCAAGCCTTAGAGGACCTGAAGTCCGACTATGAGAAGAGCGAGCGGGGATTGCAGGTCAACGAGGTCGCCGGCGGATTTCAACTCGCCACACGACCCGAATATGCTTCCTGGATTAAGATGCTCGGGAAAACCAAGACCTCCGCCAAGCTTTCACGCTCGGGGCTCGAGTCGTTAGCCATCATTGCCTACAAGCAGCCTATTGTCCGTGCTGAAATTGAATCCATTCGCGGCGTAGAAACCTCTGGTGTGTTGCGGACCTTGCTCGAGCGCAAGCTTGTGCGGATCGTCGGTCGAAAAGACGTGCCCGGGCGGCCAATTATGTACGGGACGACGAAATTTTTTCTTCAGCATTTCGGCCTTCGAGACCTTGCGGAGTTACCGCCGCTAAGAGAATTTAAAGAACTGGGCGAATCCGAGCAGGCAATGCTGCCCGTTGGCGATGAACCACTGCAAATCGGTGAGGACCCGTCGGCAGTCGATGCCGGAAGTGATTCGGCGGAGCTGACGCCCATCTCGGATGAGACGACTGAACAGCTGTCGTCCTAGCCACATCGTCGGGAAGTGCTCGTACCACGGGCCTTGTTCTCGTTTCGAAACCCCGCCTACAATGGTGTAGACCACGACCGGTGTTTCACGATGACTCTCGTATTGCCCGAAAAGAAGCTTTCGATCGCCGGCGACCTGCGACGTCTCATTGGACCTGAAAAGGTTCGTGATGACGTGCCGGCTATAACGGCTTATGCGGTCGATGCCAGCATCTATAAGATTGTTCCGAAGGCCATCGTGCTGGCGGAGTCGGAAGAAGATGTTCAGCGCGTAGTGAACTATGCCGTTCGCGCGGGAGTACCGCTGACTCCGCGTGCGGCCGGGACGAATCTGACCGGCTCCGCCATCGGCTCCGGCATCATTCTCGATGTCTCTCGTCTGAACCAGATTCTCGAAGTGAATCGTGAGGAACAGTGGGCTCGTGTGCAGCCCGGCATCGTGCTCGCGGAACTCAACAAACGGCTTGCGGGCAGCGGGATGATGTTTGGCCCGGATCCATCCAGCGGGGACATGTGCAAGCTCGGCGGGATGCTCGCCAATAATTCGGCCGGCCCGCATACCCTCCGTTATGGGGCCGTCAAGGATAATGTCCTGTCGCTCCGTGTATATCTGCAGGCAGGGAAGTGGTTGGATGCGCAGCCTTACGATGTCGATGATCTCCGACTGAATGCCATTCGGTCGCTTCATCCTGCCGTCGACGAGGTCCTCACTATATTACGCACACAGGGAGATTTGATTCGGGCGAAGCGCCCGACAGTCAGTAAGAATAGTTGCGGCTATGACCTATTCGGTTTGCTCGACGGACTCGACCGAAGGGTGCTTGATCTCCCGAAGCTGTTTGTGGGAAGCGAAGGCACGCTTGGCGTGATGAGTGAAGCGACGCTCCGGCTGGTGGCTCGACCGAAATCGACGACCACCGCGCTTATCCACTTTCGTCGCCTCGAGCAAGTCGGCGATGCAGTATTCAAGCTACTGCCCCTCTCACCCAGTGCCTTGGAGGTCATGGATGGAAACACGCTCAATCTCATTGGGCGGGAAGCCCATGGCATTCCTGCCGATGCCGAAGCCACGCTTATTGCCGAGTTTGATGAGACGGACGAGCCGTCCACCCGCATTCATTATGGGCGCGACATAGGCGTCATCTGTCGAGCATTCCGCCTCTCGGCCGATCCGGTGTTGGCATTTACCCAAGAGCAACGCGAGCAGATATGGAAAGCGCGTAAAGCGCTGTATCCGACGCTGTATCGTTATGGACACGGTAAGAAGCCGATTAATTATGTCGATGATGTCGTTGTACGGGCTGAGCGCATCGGTGAACTCGTCCGATACCTCGAAGGCTTTTTCAAGACCCAGAGGGTACCGGTTGCCATTTTTGGACACATTGGAAACGGGAATGCCCATATCGTCCCGCTACTCGACGTCAACGACAAAGAGGATTTTGCACGCATGGTGGAGGGGTATCATGCGATTCATGACGCCGTGCTCACGAAGTTTGAGGGGTCGATTTGTGGTGAGCATGGCGATGGTCGCGTGCGCGCCGAATATGTGCGTCGCATGTTCGGTGAAGAGCTGTATGGTCTATTCAAACAAGTGAAACAGAGTTTCGATCCAACGGGAGTGTTCAATCCAGGTGTAAAAATCAGCGAGACGCCGTTCACCGAGCACATCGACCATACGCGCTTATCGAAAGAATGCGCGACCTGCGGTAAATGCAACTCCGTCTGTCCCGTCTACGACGTGTTTCAATCTGAAGATATGAGCTCACGTGGATGGTTCGAAATCGTCACCGCTAAGGATTACAGTTATTTGAACTCCAAGCGCGTCGTAGAGGCTTGCTTGAATTGCAAGTCATGCAGGACCATCTGCCCGGCAGATGTCGACGTCTCGGATCTCATTCTCAAGCGGCGCGCCGAACATCCCAACGCTATGGCGGGATTGATCTTCAAATTTCAGGCGCGCCAAACGCTGTTTGAACCGGTCTTGAAACTTCTCGGCAGAACGCAATGGCTCTGGGACCGACCTTCCATTCGGGTGTTGATCGAATATGTGACACGACCTCTGATGAAGCAAGTCGCTGCGGCGGCCCGAATCCCTCGTGATATGATGCTTCCGAAATTTGCCGCGACGCATCTCCAGGATCGGTATCCGGAGCTAGTCGGAACGGACCCTATCCGAACGAAGGTCGCCTATTTTCATGGTTGTGCCGCAAAGTACTTTGACGACGGAGTCGGGGATGCCGTGATTCGTGTATTGCGGCAGCAGGGCATCGAACCGGCGCTTCCACCGCAGCGGTGCTCGGGAACACCAATCCAAACCTATGGGCATGGGGACTTGGTAAAGGACGGGGCGCGCTTCAATGTAGCATCGTTCGAGCCGTATGAGACAGTCGTCACGGGATGCGCCTCGTGCACGCTCATGCTTAAGGACTATCCCAAGCTGTTCGCGGGGGAGCCGGAAGAAGCGGCTGCGAGAAGGCTTGCTCAGAAAGTCAAGCATGTGACGGAAATGGTGTCCCCGTTGAAGGCATCAGGTCAATCTGACATGGGGACGGCACGGCCTTGTAAGGTGACGTACCATTCATCTTGCCACCTTCGGGCGGCAGGCGTCACGAAGGCGCCCCGGCAAGTGCTCTCTCAGTTGCCTGGTGTTGAATTTGTCGAGATGCAAGATGCCGATCGTTGTGCAGGGGGCGCGGGCACGTATGTGCTCAAGGACTACGAGACGTCTCAGAAGATTTTCAACCGAAAGCGCCGAGCGATTGAAGAGAGCGGCGCCGATGTCGTCGCAACCAGTTGTCCGGCTTGCATGATCCAATTGAAGAACGGACTCCGAGGGAAGGTATCGGTCAAGCACGTCGCCGAATTAATGACCGAGGGTTGCAAGGTGAACGGACAGGCCGGCGACGGGACGCCTGCTCGCTCATGAGATGGAGGCCTGGTAAGGGCGACTGGGTGTTCATCGGAGCCGTGGTCGCCGTCGTGCTGTTCGTCTCGTTGCTTCCCACGCCACGAGAACGGAACCCGATGATCCCGGCGAACGACGAGCATCGAACACTGGTCGCGGAGAAGCAATGTTCACAGTGTCATGCAATGCAAGCCAGTCGACCGTTGCTTGATCGACATCCCAAGCGACAGGATTGTTTTAAGTGCCACCGCCGGGCCGATGCGTCCTAGATATCCAAAGCCAAAGAGAGGAACGTTGGAATGGTGACCGTGTTATTGTTCGGCCAGTCGTTGAAAGATATCGTGGGAGCCTCTGAGCTGCAATTCGAGATTACGGAGGGGACAACGTTAAAAAGTCTCATCGATGCGTACCCCGATCCACTCGAAGGGCTCATGCCGTTCTTGGCGAAAAGCGAGGTGCTCGTGACCGTCAATCGGAAGGTCGCCGTCATAGATTCCCCCATCCGCGACGGCGATACCATTAAACTGACCCACCAGACGAACCCTATTTTCGACGGCGCACGGTGGCATAATCCTTAACCAAGGGGCCCGGCTAATTCATTAGTGGGTCGGAATTGGTTGTCCCGCCCATCCCATCTTCGATGAGAATCCTTTTCCATACAGGTCAAACAGTTGAAAGAATTGATAGGCCTTACAGTCGGTCAAGACTGCCGCTGCCTCTTCCAAATAGCCTTCATACGAATATTCAAACTGCACCCCTTGTCCCCCAAACAGCATGACCACACCGCGGCGTGGGTCGATTGAGCTTTCTTGATGGAAGATATACCGGTAATACATGCTCTCCGGGCCTCCAATGTGCTGGAGGAATTGGGCCCATGTTGGAGGTGAATCCATGGAGAGTCGTTTCTTAATATTGACAGCTTGGACGGGACCAAATTTCTCAAAGAACTCTTTAAACATGTTGTCCTGCCAATGATGTTCATCGGCAATGTGGTGGATGGCATGGTTAAAGGACGCTACTGTGTGGGTTTCCCAGCGTGACCCAGGAGCCCAGTGAAAAATGACTCCATTACGGGGTCCCTGCCATTCTGTTCCGCCAACTTGCTCCACCTGATGCTCTAAAATTTTATTGGCCCATACCCAGTAAAGAAAATCGAGGAAGCGAGGGTCCTGTGGTGTGAGTGTCAGTCGTTCCATCGATAAAGATTGGTTGGGGTTAAAAGTGGTTTTCACGTCCTTGCAATGGCGTTCCCACTCCGAATCGGACCAGGCTGCACTGCTGACTGGGAAGGCGGCCGCATTCGTCGAGACTGAGAGAAAGAAAAAAAGCATCGCAATGAAAGGCATTCAGACCCTCACTAATTGATGTACTTTGTAAAAACTTTAGAATCGAAGCAGTGAACCGGCCCCATGCCATGCTGGCGGCCGTGCTGATTAGGGAGAGGAGTGGAGTGGGGATCACACTTTCTGAACGGCCGCGTCGAGCACGACGCCCATCTTTCTGTATTTCTCATCGCGACGGGAGAGCAGTGTCTCCGCACTCAAGTCAACCAAATGACTGAGATGTGTCGTGAATGATTTGGCAATACGCTTGGCAGCGGTTTCCGGATCGCGATGAGCGCCCCCGATTGGCTCCGGGATCACTTCATCGACGACGCCGAGCTTATACAGATCTTCAGCTGTCATCTTCAGCGTCGCAGCGGCATCCGGGACCTTCGCCGGATCATCCCATAAAATGGCCGCACACCCTTCCGGTGAGATCACCGAATAAATGGAATGTTCGAGCATGAGCACACGATCAGCGACACCCAGCGCGAGTGCCCCCCCGCTGCCGCCCTCACCGATGACCACCGAAATGATCGGCACGGGGAGGCGTGACATCACGAAGAGGTTGCGTGCGATGGCTTCCGCTTGGCCGCGTTCTTCCGCTCCAATACCCGGATAGGCGCCGGGTGTGTCGATGAATGTGAGGATCGGACGATGAAATTTCTCGGCGAGCCTCATCAAACGCAAGGCCTTGCGATAGCCTTCAGGATTGGGCATCCCAAAGTTCCGTTCCATGCGCTCTTTTAGTGTGCGCCCTTTTTGATGGCCGATGATCATGACGGATTGTTCATTGAACCGGGCAAATCCGCCGACAATGGCCCGGTCATCCGCAAAGGCGCGGTCGCCGTGCAGTTCTTGAAAGTCTCGGCAGAAGAAGTTGATATAATCGAGCACAGACGGCCGTTGCGCGTGCCGGGCGAGCTGGGTTCGCTGCCAAGGGGTTAATTTGCTGTAGAGTTCCACTTCTTCTTGCGCGAGACGGGCCTTCAGTTTTCGAAGCTCTTCTTGGACGGACGTCTTCGCTGAGGCGGTTGCGGCGAGCTTTTCGATCTTTTCTTCGATCTCCCGCAACGGCTTTTCAAATTCCAGATAATCTCTCATCGTATGCCCCTCGTCGGTTTACAGCAATGCAACGGCGCCTTTCCCCAGGAGTTCTTCCACTTCCGCGACAAACGCTTCGTTCGGTGATATGGCAAGATTGGGAAGGGGAGCTGTGTCGGCTTCCAGGTTTGGCAAACAGAAGGTAATAGAAAGAGTGGCATGGCCGGGATGGCGGAGAAAGACTTGCTGAAGCTGGGCCAACTGGGCCGTCAATTCAGCCACCTCGGCCAATCGGAGATTTACGCGAGTGACGCCGCGCGTTTGCAATTCGGTCAAGGATTCTACCTTTGTGCCCTTGAGCCGTGTGCCCTTTTCCGCTCGGTCGATTGTCCCTGTCACGCGAATAAGACTTTCGGGGACGATCAAAGCCGCAGCCGATCGATAAAGGTCAGGGAAAGCAATGACTTCTATCATGCCATGAAGATCTTCAATTGTAAAATAGGCCATGCGATCGCCCTTCTTCGTCGTCATGGCTTTGACGGTTTTCACAATCCCGCAAAGGCGGACTTCCCGACCATCCGAAACCTCAGAAAGGCTATTACAGGTGCCGCTTGCGAACTTGTCGATGAGGGTTCCATAGCGGGTCAACGGGTGACCGGTGATGTAAAAGCCTGTTAACTCGCGTTCTTGCCGCAGTCGTTCACCGACATCCCATTCGGGAATATTGGGCAAAGGGGGGTCGGCCAGAGGAGTGCCGTGCGAGCCGCCGTTGTGATCGTCCCCGAACATGCTGGTCTGTCCGCGCTCACGCTGGCGTTGTGCGGCCACCGCATCTTCAATGGTGCGGTCTAGCACCCCGGCAAGCTGGGATCGCTTGGCACCGGTCGAATCGAAGGCTCCGGTTTTGATTAGGCCTTCTAACACACGTTTATTGACTTTGTGTAGATCGATGCGTTGACAGAAGTCGTAGAAGGATCGGAAGCGGCCAGTGTCATTTCTTGTGGCAATGATCGATTCGACGGCCCCTTCACCGACATTCTTAATGGCTGCGAGACCAAATCGGATACCGCCCTCGACGACGGTGAAGGTCGTCTGACTTTCGTTCACGTCTGGTGGCAAGATTCGGATGCCCAAATCGCGGCACTCGGTGAAATAGCCGACCATCTTATCGGCATTGCCCATATCGTTGGTCATGAGGGCGGCCATGAACTCCGTCGGATAGTGCGCCTTCAGATATGCCGTTTGGTACGTGACGAGCGCATAGGCAGCCGAGTGGGATTTATTGAACCCATACCCTGCAAAATACGCCATGAGATCGAAGAGCTTTTCCGCTTTCTTTTCTGGGTAGTGCAGCGTCTTGGCGCCCTCGATGAACAGTGACTTCTGCTTCTCCATCTCTTCGGGTTTCTTTTTGCCCATCGCTCGACGCAAGAGATCAGCTTGACCGAGAGAAAAGCCGGCGATCTTGTTGGCGATCGCCATGACTTGTTCTTGATACACGATGACACCGTACGTGTCCTTGAGGATGGGTTCGAGGGTCGGCGGATCGTAGACGATTTGTGCCGGGTCGCGCTTGCGTTTAATGAAGTCGTCGACCATCCCGCTCTCTAAGGGCCCCGGCCGGTAGAGCGCAAGAATGGCGATCAGATCCTCGAAATGTTCCGGCATGATGCGAACCAAGAGATTGCGCATCCCGGAGCTTTCCAATTGGAAGATTCCGGTTGTGCGTCCGGACGAGAGGAGTTCATACGCCTTGGTATCGTCAAGGGGTAGATCATCCATGTCCAGCGGCGGAGCGTGTTCCCGAGCTTTTCGCTCGTTGATCATCAGGACGGCGCGATGGATCATCGTGAGCGTCTTCAGACCCAGGAAGTCGAATTTGACCAGGCCAATTTTTTCGACATCGGTCATCGAATATTGGGTGACGATTTCGTCGTTGGCCCCTTTATAGAGAGGAACGTGATCCGTCAGGGGCTCCTGTGAAATCACCACCCCCGCCGCATGGGTGGATGCATGGCGAGCGAGTCCTTCCAGGGATCGAGCCACCGTCATCAGCTCATTGATTCGAGAATCCGTTTCGACCAGTTCCTTCAGTCGAGGCTCCTGTTCCAGCGCACCTTCCAGCGTAATGTTGAGCTGGTTCGGAACGAGCTTGGCGACTTTGTCCACCTCGGCGTACGGAATTTCCATCACCCGACCGACGTCGCGGATGGCCGCCTTCGCGCCAAGTGTCCCGAATGTAATGATCTGACAGACGTGGTCGTTGCCGTACTTCTCGATCACATAATTGATGACTTCACCCCGCCGGTCCATGCAAAAATCCATGTCGATATCGGGCAGTGAAATCCGTTCGGGATTAAGAAACCGCTCGAACAACAGGCCATAGACAAGCGGATCGAGGTCAGTGATGCGCAGGGCGTAGGCCATTAGGCTGCCGGCAGCCGATCCTCTGCCGGGGCCCACCGGAATGCCACGCGAGCGTGCAAACTTAATGATGTCCCAGACGATCAGAAAATAACCGGCGTACCCCATCGTCTGGATCACGGCGAGCTCTTCCTTCAACCGGAGTTGATAGATCTCTACCGGGATGGAACTTGGGCGCTCCCGCAGGCGGGCCGTGAGTCCCTTCGTGGCCAATTCTTCCAGGTACGTTTCACGCGTATAGCCTTCCGGAACATGGTATTGCGGTAGATAAGTCTTGTTGAACGCCAACTTCAGGTCGCACTGATCGGCCACACGGCATGTATTCGCCACCGCATTCGGAAATTCAACAAATGCCGCGTCCATTTCTTCGCACGATTTCACGTACAGTTGATCGGTGTCGAATTTCATTCGATTCGGATCATTCAGGGTCTTGCCGGTTTGCAGGCAGAGCATCACATCGTGCGGGCGCGCATCATCCTTTTTCAAATAGTGGCAATCGTTTGTACCCACCAGCGGGATGCCGAGCTTTTTGTGGATCTCCACCAGGCCGGTATTGGCAATACGCTGGTGCTCGAGTCCGTTGGCTTGCACTTCCAGGTAATAGCGGTCCTTGCCGAAGATTTCGACAAACTCGCCGGCCGCCCGCATCGCGCCATCCATATCTTTCTGTCCGATCAGCCATGGAATTTCCCCGCTCAAGCAGCCGGACAGAGCAATCAGACCTTCATGATGCTGCTGGAGCAGTTCCTTATCCATCCGCGGCTTGTAATAGAATCCTTCGAGATAGGCTTTACTCACCAGCTTAATCAGATTTTGATAGCCGGTGAGATTGGTGGCGAGCAGGATGAGATGGTAATAGTCGTTATGCGCCAATCCGCCTTCACGATTCTTCCGGTTGCCGGGGGCCATGTAGGCTTCGCAGCCGATGATAGGTTTGACCCCGCCGGCCAGCGCTTTTTGGTAAAACTCCACGGCGCCGAAGAGATTGCCATGGTCCGTCATGGCAACCGCTGGCATGCCGAAGTCTTTGACCTGCTGGACGAGCGGTTCAATTTGGTTCGCCCCATCGAGGAGGCTGTACTGCGTGTGTAGGTGAAGATGAACGAATGGCTGGGACGGCAAGTGGAAACCTCGGGGCGGATTGTAATCGGAAGGGGAGCGGAAGTCAATGAATCGTACGAGCGGGACAGGGCCCCGAGGAGGGGTGCCCGCGTCCCTGGCGAGTACGGCGAATCTGGCACAGGGTTTGGGAAAAGTGACGGTTCAAGTCCACCTTATTCGCATCCGATACAGAAGAGAACGGGCTGCAAGAGGGTCTCGCCATCCATGTCGGAAACGCACAAGAAAAAGCTGCTCGTGGTCGACGACGACGTCATGCTCCTCGACGTTTTAGAAGGAATTCTCACGGATCTCCGCGACGAGTGGGACATGGAATTTTTCAAGAGCGGTGAAGAAGCCCTTGAGGCGTTGGCACGGTCCGGGGTTGATCTCGTCCTAGCCGATATCCACTTGGCCGGCATGGGTGGAATTCATTTTCTCTCTAACGTGAAAGAGAAGTACCCCAATACCATTCGCATTGCCTGCTCCGGATGCGCGCATCCGAATACGATTGTCCAATCGCTTGAAGTGGCGCACCAGTATCTGCCGAAGCCACTGACGTTGGCGACCCTACAAATGACGCTCTCGCGAGCCCATGAACTGCAGAGCCGCTTGGCCAACCTTGGTCTACAGCAACTCGTGTCCACTATCAAAGCTCTGCCAAGCATCCCAACGATCTATCAGGAACTCGATGCCGCCATGCAATCCCCGCATGCGTCCATTAATACGGCTGCGGTCATTATTGCGAAAGACATGGCGATGTTGTCGAAAATATTGCAAGTGGTGAATTCGGCATACTTCGGACTCCGGCGAACTATTTCCAGCCCAGCGCATGCGCTTTCACTACTGGGCTTGGATCGCGTCAAAGGCCTGGTCCTGACCGTCAAACTGTTTGAGCAATGCGCACAGACCCGAGCACTCCCTGTTCCATTGGAGCCATTGTGGAGGCATGGCATTACCACAGCCGTCGTGGCTCGTGCGATTGCCAAATCGGAGGGTGCCGGCTCGTTGGCCATTGAGAACGCCTTTATGGCGGGTCTCCTTCACGATATCGGGCTGCTCGTATTGAATACGAATTTCCCGGACCGATATCGGGAAGTGTTTCGGCTGATTAAGGAAGATGGACGCCAGGTATTGCAGGCCGAACGAGAGGTATTCGGGGCAACACATGCCGATGTCGGAGCGTATTTACTCGGTATCTGGGGATTGCATGAAGTCATTGTTGAGGCCGTGGCCTTTCACCACGAACCTCGACCGACCCAGCAGGATAATTCTCGTGTGTTTGCCGCCGTCCATGTTGCCAATGCTCTTGACGAAGATAGCGATCGAACCGTCACTGGGGGGATCGCATCGGAGATCTCAACTGAGTATTTGATGGCCTGCCATTTGAACGATCGACTTCCGGCATGGCGTGACACCTATTGCCAATCGGCATCACCTCAAGACAATCCCGATCGTTGAAGCCTCTTCTTCGGTGTGTATGCGTCGCTAACTATACAGCTGTTCCTCTCTCTTTCCGATACCTTTGAGCTTATTGTTGAACTGATTCGGGGCATCTGATATTCTGCGGGCGCAGCGAATAGTGAAAACTTCGTGACGTGTGGGGGACCGACATGGCGGGCGTGAAGCGGGCATTAATTAGTGTCTCGGATAAAACCGGTATCGTGGAGATGGCTAAGGGGCTTGCCGCGCTTGGCGCGGAAATCCTGTCGACGGGCGGGACCGCAAAGACTTTGCGGGACGCGGGCGTCGCGGTGACGGACGTCGCGGCCTATACGGGTTCGCCGGAAATTTTGGATGGTCGGGTCAAGACGTTGCATCCTAAGATTCATGGGGGATTGCTGGGTCGCCGCCACCTGCCGAAGCACGTCGCGGAGATGCAACAACAGGGTATTGGACCCATTGATGTCGTGGTCGTCAATCTATATCCGTTCGAAGCGACGATCTCACGGGCGAACTGTCCGTTTGAGGAGGCCATTGAGAATATCGACATCGGTGGACCGTCCATGCTGCGGTCCGCTGCCAAGAATCATGACGACGTGCTCGTGATCGTCGATCCGACTGACTATACCCGTGCACTCGATGCCTTGAAGGCCGGAGGCGAGATACCGGTCTCATTTCGTCGGGAACTGGCCATGAAGGTGTTCCAACATACCGCCCGGTATGACAGCCTTATCGCGGGCTATCTTGAAAAACAGGTGCACGGTGGTGAGACCAAGTTTCCGCCTATTCTGTCGCTGCAGTTTGAACGAGTCGAGACGTTGCGGTACGGAGAGAATCCGCATCAGCAAGGTGCGTTCTATCGCGAGCTCAATACACGGGAACCCTCGGTGTCGCGCGCCACGACGTTGCATGGCAAAGCGATGTCGTACAACAACTACCTCGACGCCAATTCAGCGCTTGAATTGGTCAAGGAATTTTCCGAGACCGCCGTCGTCATTATCAAGCACAATAATCCGTGCGGAGTGGCTCTGGGAATAACGCCTGTCGAAGCTTACGTCAAAGCCCGAGAAACGGATCCCGTCTCCGCGTTCGGCGGCGTCATTGCTTTTAACCGGCCAGTCGATCTTCCGGCTGCCAAGGAAATCACTTCGACCTTCGTTGAAGTCGTCGTGGCGCCTGGTTACGCTCCGGATGCGCTTGCTGAACTCAAGCGAAAGAAGGATCTGCGTCTGCTTGACGTAGGTTCATTGAATCCAAGCGTGCGCGAGGGCGTCGATCTGAAGAAATTGGTTGGTGGCCTCATTGTCCAGGACCGCGATCTCGGCGAGTTGAATGATGTGAAGGCCCTCCAAGTCCCGACGGCGCGGAAACCCACGGCAGAGGAATATGCCGCGTGTGCCTTCGCGTGGAAGGTGTGCAAGCATGTCAAGTCCAACGCCATCATCTACGCGCGTCCGGGCCAGACGGTCGGCATTGGGGCCGGGCAGATGAGCCGGGTCGATTCTGTGAAATTGGCCGGTATGAAGGCCGTGTTGCCAGTGAAGGGTTGTGTGATGGCCTCCGATGCTTTCTTTCCTTTCCGCGACGGTCTCGACGCGGCTGCGCAAGCCGGGATCACCGCCGTGATTCAGCCGGGTGGCTCCATTCGCGACCAAGAAATCATTAAGGCTGCTGATGAGCATCAGATGGCGATGATTCTCACGGGCATGCGCCACTTCCGCCATTAGGCAGGATGGTGAAAATGGCCGCCAGCTGCGTTCTCGCCTCACACACATCCTCAACGTGCCCCATAGGGTACGCCTCCGGTGTGTCCTTCGCCTCCGACCTTGCCCGGGAAGGGGCGCGTCTTGGCGCGTCTGGGGCGGGCGGGTGTAATACAGGACCATTTTGAGCATCCTAACCATATTGTCTCCATTCACCTCATCGACAACCTCCATGCCGCGAAAAATTACGGCGCTCGCTTGATGGCACACGTGCCACAACTTTCTCTTCTATTTTATAGCGTGGTCCAATTATGAAAGTGCTCGTCATCGGAAGCGGGGGACGCGAGCATGCGCTTGTGTGGAAGCTTGCGCAGAGCCCACGCGTGACGCAATTGTTTTGCGCCCCCGGCAATGCCGGGATCGAATCCCTGGCAACATGTGTGCCGCTTGCCGTGGAGGACGTCGCAGGCTTAAAGCAGTTTGCCATCACTGAAAAGATTGATCTTACCGTTGTCGGCCCGGAAGGACCGTTGTCCTTGGGAATCGTCGATGAATTCCGGAAGGCCAAATTAAAGATTTTCGGGCCGACTCGCGCGGCGGCACAGGTCGAATCGAGCAAAGCCTTTTCAAAGGAACTGATGACTCGCCATCACATTCCTACGGCGGCAGCCCGAAGCTTCGACACCCTGAAGCCGGCCTTGGATTACCTCGAGGGTCAAGCGCTGCCTGTTGTCGTGAAAGCCGATGGGTTGGCACAAGGAAAAGGCGTAGTGGTTGCGACCACTCGGGAAGAGGCGCGTCACGCTGTCGTATCCATGTTGGAACAAGGCGCCTTCGGTCAAGCCGGACGTCGAGTCCTGATTGAGGAATTCCTCGATGGCGAGGAAGCAACCGTGATGGCTTTTACCGACGGTAAAACCATCGTGCCGATGGTCGCCGCTCAAGATCACAAACGTGTTGGAGATGGCGATCAGGGGGCCAATACGGGCGGGATGGGCGCCTATGCTCCGGCTCCCATTGTGACACCGGAACTCATTCAGACCGTGCTGAAACATGTGTTCCATCCCGCCATAGAGGGCTTATCCAGGATGGGGAGCCCTTATCAGGGTGTCCTTTATGCGGGTCTCATGATCGTGCGCGGCAAACCGTACGTCCTAGAATTCAATGCGCGCTTTGGCGATCCGGAAACCCAGGTCGTGCTGCCTCTTTTACAGACAGATCTCGTTGAAGTAATCGAAGCAGTCGTCGAACACCGGCTCGATCAATTGACCGTCAAGTGGCATGCTCAGTGTGCGGTCTGTGTCGTCATGACATCCAAGGGCTACCCAGCACCGTACGAGTCGGGCATCCCTATTTACGGGCTCGTCGACTCGACTCAAGAGACGATGGTATTTCATGCTGGGACCGCACGTCGAAACGGGTGTATTGTGACCGCCGGCGGTCGAGTGCTTGGCATAACGGCGCTCGGACCGACTTTGATGGCGGCCAAGGAGCGAGCGTATGGCACGGCGAGAAGGGTCCGTTTCGAGGGATGCCATTTCAGGTCCGATATTGCCCATCGAGCGTTGCAGGTTCCCATCTGAGTCGATCAGCCTCCATGCCTGCCGCCTTTGGAATGAAGTCATGAGTATGCGGCTTCCGCTTAACCCTAATCCATCAGCCGATGTGTTAGAGGCAGCCAACCGCCTGCTTGCTACAGGGGGCGTGCTTGCCATGCCGACGGAAACTTATTATGCCCTGGGAGCTCGCGCGTCTGATGGCAAGGCGGTCCGCCGCGTTTGCGCGATCAAAAACCGAGGAGAAGATAAACCCATTCTTGTCCTTATCGGCGATCGCCAGCAGTTAGCGCAATTGGTGACGGACGTTCCAGCTGCCGCAGAGATACTCATGGATCAGTTCTGGCCTGGACCCTTGACCTTGGTCTTTCCCGCCGCCCCACATCTTCCACCTGAATTGACACGAGGCACCGGAACCGTGGGCGTACGGCAGCCGGCACGTCAGGATGTGCTGTGTCTTCTCCGGCGCGTGGGACCGCTGACGGGGACCAGTGCCAATCGCTCCGGATACTCGCCCGTACAAACGGCTGACAAGGTGTCGGAGGAGTTGGGAACGGATGTGGATCTGATTCTTGATGGAGGGGAAACGCCGGGGGGATTACCATCGACTCTGGTCGACATCACGGGCTCTATTCATGTGCTGCGTGAAGGTCCGGTAAGTCGGGAAGCCATTCAGGCAGCGCTCAAGGAGTCAGGTATACTTATGCCTGACCAGCCACTCTGACGGTTAATGTGAGGAGGTACAGTGATGCAGGTACGGAGAGGAAAACTGTTGTGCGGAATCGGAGCGCTTATGATGATGAGCATGGCCGTCAGTGGCTGTGATTACTGGCCCCCCGCGCTTCAGGCGCAAATCGAGCAATTGCAACAGGAAGCGCAGATCGCCGCCGCCGAGCGCACCAAGATGGTGGCCCAGGTGAGCGAGTCGAATGCGGCCAAACAAGAACTGCAGGCGCGGGTGGATGATCTGACTCGCTCAAACCGTGAACTCAGCGGCCGGGTATCGGGGTTAGAGCAAGCGTTGACGGCTGAACGAGAGAAGACGAGTCGCCTGGCCAAAGCAGCATCGAAGCCCGTACCGGCGAAATCCGTTGCCAAAGCGGCAGCAAAAAAGACGGCAAAGAAAAAGCCCGCCTCGAAAAAGCGGGCAGCCTAATATCTGTCGGCGCGAATCCAGTTAGGACGAGGGTGTTGATGTCGCAGGAGTCGCCGGAGGAGAAGAGGATTTGACACCCGCGTCTCCACTACTGGCAGCGGGAGGCGTCGAGGCGCCGGAAGCAGAAGAAACAGGTTCATTGTTTGACGTGGCCGGCGAAGTTTTTTGTTCCGATTTACCGTTGGCCGGTTCCGTGGCATTGGATTGACCGGGAGCCTTCATTTTATCTGAATAATCCGTCACGTACCAACCGCTGCCCTTGAACATAATAGCCGGGGCAGAGATGATCTTCGTCACGGCCTGCCCGCACCGGACACAGCTCGAAATCGGGTCGTCCGAAAACTTTTGTTTCACTTCAAACTGATGCTGGCAACTTTGACACACGTATTCATAAATCGGCACGTTTAGCCCCTCCTCACCATCCAACAGGTCATGAATAGTCCTACCTATGTAATGCTCTTTTCCACGATGTCAAGCCCGACCGGCTAACAGCATTCTTAGGTCAGCTTGGCGAGTGCGCTTTCCATTCGATCCAAGCCCCGCGTAATGGCATCCATACTGGTCGCATATGAGAGTCGAATGTGTGAGGCACTTCCAAACGGCTCTCCCGGGACAACCGCCACTTTCGCTTCTTGAAGGAGATAGGTCGCCAAGTCCGCCGCTGCCTGAATCTTGCCCCCGGCATGTGCCCGATTGAAAAGCCCCGACACATTGGGAAAGGCATAGAACGCTCCGGTGGGCATGGAACACGTGACGCCAGACATGGCGTTGAGGCGGTCAACCATAAAACGGCGGCGGCGATCGAATTCCTTCAACATCTGTTGGGTGAAAGGCGCGCCATCACGAAGCGCCGCGGCGGCGGCCTTTTGCGAAATGGAGGTCGGATTCGAGGTGCTTTGGCTTTGTATATTCGCCATCGCGGCGATGAGGGATTTGGGACCCGCGGCGTATCCGATTCGCCATCCCGTCATGGCATAGGCTTTCGAGACGCCATTCACGATGACCGTGCGAGCGGCAATCTCGGGTCCTAATGTGGCGATGCTGATGTGGGGAACGCCATCATAAATGATCTTCTCGTAGATTTCGTCAGAGATAATGACCAAATCATGACGAGCTGCGATGTCGGCAATCTCCTCAAGGCATTCTCGATTGTAAGTCGCGCCCGTGGGGTTGCATGGACTGTTGATGATAATGGCCTTGGTTTTTGGCGTGATCTTCGCTTCCAGATCCAGGCGCCTCACGACATAGGCATCGGCTTCCTTCGTTTCCAGTAAAACAGGGGTCGCATCGTTGAGCAGGACTTGATCGGGATAGGAGACCCAGAATGGCGAAGGAATAATGACTTCATCTCCCTGTTCGAACAAAGCTTCAGCAATGTTGTACAGCGTATGCTTGGCTCCGCAGGAAATAAGGATCTGGGATTTGTCGTATCGCAAGCCCTGTTCCGTCTCAAGTTTCTTGACCACCGCCAACTTTAGTTCATCGATGCCGGATGCCGGCGTATATTTCGTGAATCCATTTTTGATGGCGGTATATGCGGCGTCTTTGACGAGATCCGGTGTATCGAAGTCAGGCTCTCCCGAAGCGAACTCGATCACATCAATGCCTTGAGCGACCATGGCTTTGGCGGTTGCTGTGATACTGAGGGTCGGGGAGGGAACGATGCGTCCGGCACGGGCTGCAAGTCTCATGGTGTGTTTCTCCGAAAGCGATCGCGGAGACGTATTGCGACCTCAGGATGCACGAAGTCATTAAGGGCTCCGCCCAAGCTCGCCACTTCCTTGATAATGCTCGACGTTAGGTACGAATATTCTTCACTCGGCATAAAAAATACCGTCTCAAACCCCTGATCCAGTTTCCGATTGATCAGTGCCATCTGTAACTCATACTCGAAATCAGAAATCGCTCGAAGACCTCGGATGACCGCTCGAGCACCCCGTTGCCGGACATAGTCGACCAAGAGGCCGTGAAAGGGTTCGACTTCCACATTGGACACGGTCTTCGTGGCCAATTTCACCATCTCCACTCGGTCGGCCAAGTCGAAAAGGGGATGCTTGCTGGGATTAAGGGCAATGGCCACAATGACCTTATCAAAGACCTGCAAGCTCCGCGTGATGAGATCGGTATGGCCGTTAGTGATCGGGTCAAACGTGCCGGGATAGATCCCGATTTTCATGTGGAGGATGCCTTTTCATCGACGAGTCGAAAAAGAGAGAGAGAGGAATCGCCGTATCGATACTGACGGACTCGATTCAATGGACCAACCTGTGGCGGGATCTGGTGTTTGGTAGGATGTTCGAGAATCACGACGGTGTGAGGCAAGATCATACCACTCCGTCCCAGCAATGGCAACAGAGTGTTGGTACTGTCATCGCGGTACGGAGGATCAGCGAAAATGACATCGAACGCCATACCGTGAGGTGCAGCATACTGGAGAAATGCGAGCGTCTCACCGGGATAGACGTGAATATTCTCCGAAAACCGACACTGATTCAGATTGGCATGGAGAAGCCTCAACGACGTCGGATGCGATTCAACAAAGGTCACACGGGCCGCCCCTCGACTTAGCGCTTCAATCCCAATCGCTCCGGTCCCGGCAAAGAGATCGAGCATTGTCGCACCGCCAATTCGGTCTTGCAGAATGGAAAAGAGTGCTTCTTTGACGCGACCCGAGGTGGGGCGGACAGCACTTGTGGTGGGGGATAGCAGACGCCGTCCCTTATGTGACCCCGCAATAATGCGCATCAGCCCACCTGTAATTGGTTGGCTGACTGTAGCACGCGATTTTTTAGAGGGTCAAGGCTGGAAGGACTTTTGACGGGTCAGGAGCAGTTCGCTATACTACGCATCTTACCTTATCCGAGTGACACCCGGACAAGGCAATCTCCGGCTCGCTGCAAACGTGTCCCCGAAGCCACAGCGAGGGGAGTCGGCAGCTCAATGAGTGGTGACGGGCTCGACCTCGGGGGCTAACGCGCTGCGTTGCTGGTTGACTGAGATGGTGTGATCCAGAATGGCTCCACAGTTAATGCATTTCCATGCATGAAATACCAGGAAGAAGTCTGAAAAGCGTTCCAGCGTCATCAGCCCTTTGCATCGTAAACATTTCATGATTGAGCTCCCGGGTTAAGGATCACTGCGTTGAGAACCAAAAATAGCAATTCTTAGGCCGAAAATTGCCACTACGCAATTTCAACGGTTTATATAATTGTCTAGGCAAAATAGGGGGTGTCGTTCCAACCCGAAATACCCAAAAACGTCACCAAGTGGCAATTCCAGTCATCATGACAGTTGCCCAATGAACGACTCCGGTCATTCAGAAAGGGGTACGTGAAGCCAACGATTGCTCATGGCGGTATCCATCAGTGGCCTGAAAGCGAACGGCCGCGGGAACGGCTTCTTAAAGAGGGGCCCGAATCCTTATCGGATGCCCAGCTGATGGCGATTCTTTTGCGCGTGGGACGACGGGATTCCTCTGCCATGCAGGTCGCAATGGAGTTACTCCAGCAACTCGGCGGTCTTCAGGGGCTGGCCCATCGTGGGATTGAGGAGCTGTGCCAGGTGTCGGGGGTGGGACCGG
Organism: Nitrospira sp. Nam74; assembly: GCF_965152615.1. NCBI lineage: Bacteria > Pseudomonadati > Nitrospirota > Nitrospiria > Nitrospirales > Nitrospiraceae > Nitrospira > Nitrospira sp. Nam74. Next base: position 2,749,029 of record NZ_OZ224220.1, read on the forward strand.
CGAAAGCGGCTCAAGTAAGGGCCGCAATCGAACTTGGCAAACGGGTCTTATCGGCTCCACTGTCCACAGGAGTTCGGATCGGCTCCAGCGCCGATCTCTTCAGGCATTACTATCCGTTACTCCGTGACCTGCGGCGTGAAGTTTTCAAAATAATCCTTTTGGACGCGAAACATACGGTCATTCGGGATGCGACAGTCTCGGAAGGCTCACTGACCCTCAGTATCGTCCATCCGCGCGAGGTGTTTAGCTTAGCAATTCGGGAAGCGGCCGCGGCCGTCATTTTTCTGCATAATCATCCAAGTGGCGATCCTCAACCAAGCAATGAAGATCGCACCCTCACCACACGTCTCGTTGCAGCCGGTGAGCTTCTAGGTATCCAAGTCCTGGATCATCTCATCATAGGTGATGGCCGATATATCAGTTTTGCCGATCAAGGCTGGCTCTGCTGAACAGTAAACACGCCTTTTGGAATGTGTCCTGCATCCATATTCACTCCTTCCCCATGACATTCATGCCCGGTTCTTTTTCCTCCGGAAACGCTTTCTAGGCCCGTTGACAGTCATTTTTCCGAGGCATACGATAGGGCAACTTTTCGAGGAGGGATGCTATGAAAGAGCCCCGAGTCGACACCATCCGCAATGTAGCCTTTATCGGTTCAACTGGAGCAGGCAAAACAGCGTTGCTGGAGGCGCTCCTATATACAGCCGGTGTGATTCCCTCATTAGGATCGATTATTGGAGGCAATACGATATCGGATTTTGAACCGGAAGAGATCCATCGCAAGGTCTCGATCAACAACACAGTCGGCCACTTCTCCTCGAAAGATACTACTTTCAACATTGTTGATACGCCCGGTGCGGCAAGCTTCCTCGGCGAAGCCAAAGCCGCATTGCGCGCCGTGGACGGAGTGGTCGTGGTGATCGGAGCTGCCTCGGGCGTGCGATCTGACATGGGATCGCTTATGGCTGTACTTGAGGAGCTGGGACTGCCATCTCTTCTGTTCATCAACCAACTTGACAAGGAACGCACAGATTGGGCTGCAACAATGAGTGAATGCCAAGAGGTTTTCAAGCGAACGTTGCTTCCTGTCACGATTCCGCTTGGTACCGAACGACAACTGGATGGAGTGCTCGATGTCGCCAGGAGAATCGCTCTTCGCTCGGGGAAAGACAGTCCAAAAGTGCACCAGGGGGGTGTGACGCCAGACGTCGAAGGGGTGATGACGGATGCCAGAAAGCGGCTCGTTGAAGGAGCCGCTGAAATTGACGATCGATTACTCGAGAAATATTTAGCTGACGGGGATCTGTCAGCCGAAGAGATTGTTGATGGGGTGAAGCTCGGAACCGCGGCAGGCAAATGCATGCCCGTCTTAGCCGGGTCAGCGACTCTGACGGTTGGTGCATCCGTTCTCCTGGACGCGATGGCTCTGTACCTTCCATCACCCCGCGAACATGGGGCCCAACGTCCGTTGAAGGGCACGAGTCCTGGAGGTGAGCCGGTTACACGGCAAGCGGATCCGAGCGATCCGTTTTCAGGATTTGTTTTTAAGACAATTATTGATCCCTTCGTAGGGCGCCTTTCATACGCGCGAGTGCTGTCAGGCACATTGGAAGCCGATGCCGCCTTCTACAATACGACCAGACAGATCAAGGAAAAAGGCGGACATCTGTTCTCAATTCTTGGCAAGAAGTACTCCCCTGTCGGGCGCGCGACGGCAGGTGAGATTGTTGCGATCGGAAAATTGAAAGACACGCAAACTGGGGACTCGATCTGTGATGAACACCATCCGATCCAGTACGCCGGGTTGCAACTGACTCGACCCGTGATGTCATTCGCATTGGAACCGAAATCGAAAGCCGATATCGAGAAAGTCAGCTTGGGGCTTCATAAACTGGTTGAAGAAGATCCCACTTTGGAATTTGTCCGGAATCAAGAAACGAAAGAGATGATTCTGAGCGGCATGGGACAGCTGCATGTCGATGTGACGTTTGAGAAACTGCGACGCAAGTACGGCGCGGACGTCATCGTCCATACTCCGAAAGTACCGTATAAAGAAACTATTCGGAACATGGCGCAGGCCCAGGGCAAGTATAAAAAGCAAACTGGGGGACATGGACAATTTGGGGATTGCTGGCTTCAACTCGATCCACTTCCACGCGGCAAGGGCTTTGAATTCGTCAATCATGTCGTGGGTGGCGCGATCCCCCGCAACTTTATCCCCGCTGTGGAAAAAGGCGTCGTTGAGGCATTGCACGAAGGTAGCCTTGCAGGATTTCCGGTCGTGGATATCCGTGTGACCGTCTACGATGGGTCGTACCACACCGTAGATTCCTCGGAGATGTCCTTCAAGATTGCCGCGTCCATGGGATTTAAAAAAGCCTTGGAGTCCGCACACCCGGTACTACTCGAGCCTATGATGAGGGTTGAGGTCAGTGTGCCCGATGAAGTGGTGGGCGGCGTGATCGGCGATATGAACGCGCGGCGCGGCCGCATTGCAGGCGTGACGGCCAAGGGCAGCTCCGAGACTATTACCGCTCAGGTGCCGCTCGCAGAAATGCTGAAGTACTCGTTATCGTTGAATGCCATAACAGGGGGGCGTGGAACCTACACGATGGAGTTCTCGCATTATGAAGAAGTCCCTCGCGAGCAGGCAGCACGAGTCATCGAAGAGCAGAAATCGATCAAGCAGGCGGTGGCGCACTAAGGCTACTTGTCTGCCGGCTTGAGCACGACATAAAACGCTCGATTCTCACGAAGCACGCGAAGCAGCACCGTTTCGCCTCGCTTGGCTTTTGATACGGCTGATGCAAATTCGCTCGAAGATGTCACCTCAGACCGGTTGACTTCTTTGACGAGATCGCCTTCGCGCAAACCTTCCACCATCGCGACGCTACCCCGCTCGACTTTGGTGACCAGTACACCCTTCGTATCTTTCAGTTTAAACTTCTCGGCAAGCTCGGGCGTCAGGTCCTGCACATCGAGACCGAGCTTGACTTCGGCTCGGGTGGGTGGGATAGAGGTGAGGACGGCGCTCTCCTTGCGCTCGATGAGTGGAACCGAGATGAGTTGTCGTTTCCCATCCCGTACGACTTCAATTGAGGCGGCAGCACCCGGATCTAACGCGGCGATCAAACGTGAAAGACTGTTGGGCGTGTCGACACCTTTGCCATCCACCTTCGTGATGATATCACCGGGTTTAATGCCGGCTCGATACGCCGGGTCGTTGTCGAAGACTTCATTGACCAGCACACCTTCGTTCTCATTAACTCCGAACTTTCCGGCGAGTTCTCCCGTGACAGGCTGAATCCCCACACCCAACCACGCTCGGACTACCTTTCCGCGTGTAAGAAGCTGCTGCATGACCTGCTTGGCCATATTAGATGGGATCGCAAATCCTATTCCTTGTGCAAAATTGATAATCGCGGTATTGATCCCAATGACTTCACCACGGATATTGAACAGTGGTCCGCCAGAGTTCCCCGGGTTGATGGACGCATCGGTCTGAATGAAGTTTTCGTATTTAGACAGATTCATATTTTCGCGGCCGATACCGCTCACGACGCCTAACGTCACCGTGCGATCCAATCCAAAAGGATTACCCACGGCAAGCACCCACTGTCCAACTTTCACAGTCCCGGAGTCACCAAGCTGAGCATAGGGAAGTGTTCGATCCGTGCCAATCTTGAGCAATGCCAAATCCGTATCCGGATCCTTCCCGATCACCTGCGCGGTGAATTTCGTTCTGTCTGACAGTCGTATTTCGACTTCATTTGCGTCACCCACCACATGATTATTCGTGATGATATGACCCTGGTCGTCAATGATGACTCCCGAACCCGAACCGGGCGAATTGGGGAGTCGTTCGCGCGGATTGCCGTTTCGAATCGTTGACGCAGGAAACACGTTCACGACGGAGGGCTTTACGCGTTCAGCGAGATCGGTGATGACCGATTGTAACTCCTCGAGGACTCGCATGCCGGCTGCCTCTTGAGCGGCCTCTGACACCTGTATGGGACAGACGGAAAAAATGACGAGGACTACGGCCCAGAACATTAAAAATGATGTGCGGACGCAGACGCCTAGTTTCATTGCCGCGTGTCCTTTATAACGAAGGAAATGTTACGACTTATCGTTCACGGGACTATCGTATCTCAGGTATCTCACTTTGTGTTCGACTCGTTCTCGCTTCGATTTGTGAACCGTGTCCCAATACCCGGGAGTTCTGCCTGAGGCCCGATCAGGATCAGGATGTCACCGACTCGAATGGGTATTTCAGCCGCGGAAGATAGGATGGTCGGCCCTCGGAGGAGCGCCGCCGCTCGAGTCGTCTCAGGTAAATTGAGTTGAGCGAGGGACAGTCCAACCGCCGAGGAACCCGGTGCGACAACGAAACGTGACAGGCCGGCAGATCGACTCATCAAATCTCGTTGGATTTTAATGAGATCTTCATGTAATACTTCAACTTCTAATTCACGGATTGATTCTTCGACGTGCATCAGTTCTTGCTTGATGAACCGAGCCGTGGTTGCGGCTTCGAGGAGGCGGGCGTGGGCGGTTGCCTGCGTCACGGATTTCAGCGTGTCGATACTATGACATGGCGCCACGAGGTCGCAGAGTGTTTGACCGACGCTACGAGAGACATCTTCCGTCTGACGTATGAGTGTTGACGCCTGCCAGTGAAGTCGTAACATTTGGGTCTTTCTGTTCACGCGTTCAGCGATGGCGAGAACAGATTCACGCAGTCCGGCTACGGTGACTTTGGCTTCTTTGCTGAGACGTTGCAAGAAATCAGCTGTGATGGCATTCATGTCGGATAAGATCTATTATGTCAAGTTACCATTGAGCGCTTCAGCGGCGAAATGTTCAGTTCCGCCGCTCTAATCGTATCCTACCATTTCTTGACTCACTGTTCCGTCGCCGTATACTTAAAAATGTTGGTATGAACGTGAAGGCACTAGTCATCGCGGCGGTTTGTATGAGTGCGGTCGTCGGCCTGGGACTGGCCTTGTCGAACCCCACCCTCACACAGTACCGACAATCCATACTCACGAGCCTGGCTTACGAAGAAGTCAACGATCAGGAGCAAATTGAACGGAAAGCAGTTGAACGAGAAGCCGCCTCGATCGATAGCTACTTTTCAGCAGCGAACTATGAAGGAAGGCGGTTGGATATTCTTACGATCCAGAGACAATACCCTCGACTGGGCGCGTCGCTGGCCAGTCAACTCAGTGCACCGGGAGCCACTCTCAGTGAACGGCTAATGCAAGTCAAGGAAGGAGCGCTTCAGAGAATCACCGTCACACACGAGGCGATACTGTACAGCCTCTTGGCTGATCTCTCAATCCACACGACCCGTACATCGTATGGCCTCTGGTCCAGCTTCTCCACCTGCCATAATAATCGCTCAGGTACCTATCTGGCCGTTGCTGGCCAATTTTTTGAGCAAGAGGCCGGCACCTGTGTATCGCCGTAGCGAAGGGCCGCCTAAACAATCTGTTCTCGCCGCCCGCCGATCTTTGGTTCTGTTCCATTCCACAATCGACTCATATTATCTTTATGCCGCCACAATATAAGAGCGCTGACCACTACTGTGAAGGCTACGAACCGCTCATCGGTCCGGAAACCGGCCGCTAAAACCGGTAGCAGCATGAAAGCCGCAATCGCAGCCCCCGATGAATAACGCCAGATGCCGGCCGTCACGAGCCATACCAGGATGGCGAAAAAGCCGATCATCGGCGACACTCCTATCATAACACCGAGTGCGGTCGCCACCCCTTTTCCGCCTCGAAAACCAAGGAAAACCGAATAGAGATGCCCGATGATCGCGCTGAGGGCGATGAGCCAGGGCCACCATGCATTGTCGGCAAACTGCGTTGCCAGCCAGCCAACCAGCCATCCCTTGCCAAGATCTCCAGCCAACGTCAGGAATCCGGCTTTTTTACCGGAGACTCGCAGGACATTGGTAAACCCGATATTGCGGCTGCCCGACGTGCGTGGATCTGCTGTGCCGAGACACTTGGAGACGACGATGCCGAAAGGGATAGACCCGAGAAGATAACCGCCGACGATCATGGCCAGTGGCAGCGCGTCAGTCACAGTCTTGGAGGGGGAATATTCAAGTGGAGGACGCTACAAACCTTTGAGCGATATTTGACGCCAGAATGTGGCGAGGTACTTCGCTCCGGAAATCAGTCCAAGCATCAAGGCGCCATAGAGTAAGACATTGCCGATCGCGTACACATTCCATTCAGGGTCCACGCTGTCCGCTACAATGAGACACAGAATCGCCAGCACCTGGGCTGTCATCTTGTACTTGCCGGTTGTTTCCGCAGATAGCACGATTCCTTCCGCGGCGGAAATTGCACGAATCCCGGTGACAGCCACTTCCCGGGCGATAATGAGAATCGCGACGACGGCCGCCACCCGTTGAAATTGGACGAGCAAGATCAGACCGGAGATCACCAACAGTTTATCGGCAATGGGATCAAGCAAGCGTCCCAACCTCGTTACTTCAGACCGTCGACGCGCAAGATATCCATCAAGTAGATCGGTAATAGCGGCAATGCCAAACACAGCGGCCGCCGCCAAAGACCGTTCAGGGGTTGGGTGGGAGAACAGTAGGATGAAGATAGGAATCAACAGGAGCCGCGAAAACGTGAGAAGATTCGGAAGGTTCACGTTCGCTTCCCGCGCACCTAGTTTCGCCACGAGAGCGTCTGTCTGCTTGGCCTCGGTGTACGGCATCTGCGCCATCTGCCCCATATACTACACAATCCCGCTTTTGAGCAAATCGTGGAGGTGGAGAACTCCCACTACACTACCACGCTCGTCGAGCACGACCAAAGAGGTAATTGAAAATTCTTCCATAATCTGGACGGCGCGGGCGGCAAGTGCATCCGGAGTAATGGTCTTGGGAGAACGGCTGGCAATGTCATGCACATGAACCGCAGCGAGGTCTAACCCTTTCTCCAGGCAGCGCCGAAGATCACCATCGGTAATGACCCCGAATAGTTGACCCGCCTCATCAAGCACGGTCGTCATTCCAAGCTTTTTCGTCGTCATCTCAAGAAGGGCATCACGAACGGTGGCACCTCTTTCGATGCGCGGCACCGCGTCACCTTGATGCATGAGATCGCTTACTTTCAATAGCAACCGCCTCCCCAATGTACCACCGGGGTGAAATTGCGCGAAATCTTCTTCTTTCAGGCCGCGCTTCTGCAGCAGGGCAATGGCCAACGCATCCCCCATTGCCAGCATGGCCGTTGTGCTGGCGGTGGGGGCGAGTCCCATGGGGCATGCCTCTTCGCTGACAGACACGTCGAGGGCGACATCGCTATTTTTCGCAAGGCTCGAGAGCGGTCTTCCCGTTAAGGCGATGACTGGAATGTTCAAGCGCTTGACGAACGGCAATAACTTGAGCACCTCGTCTGTCTCCCCGCTGTTCGATAAGGCGATGACCGTATCATGGCGGGCTAGCATGCCGAGATCTCCATGGATGCCTTCCGCGGGATGGAGAAAGAAAGCCGGCGTGCCGGTGCTGGCGAGCGTGGCCGCAATCTTCTGACCAATCAGCCCGGACTTTCCCATTCCCGACACCACGACCTTCCCGCTGCAGACGAACAACAGTTCCACTGCCCGGGTGAAGCGATCATCCAGTCGGTCCACCAAACTCGCGATCGCGCGCGCTTCAATATCGAGCACTCGTTTGCCGTGTTCCAAACTCATCGAACCGTTTCCCCTCCCTTACCGGCCACACGACAGATCTGAATCAGGCGTTCCAACAATGGCTTCAACTGATGAAGCGGGACCATGTTGGGGCCATCGGACAATGCGAGATCAGGATTAGGATGTACTTCCATAAAAAAACCATCACACCCAGCTGCCGCTGCAGCACTTGCCAGGGGCGTGATAAATTCCCGTTGGCCGGACGAGCGGGTTCCTTCCCCACCGGGAAGTTGCACGCTGTGAGTCGCATCAAAAATGACCGGGTAGCCGAAACTGCGCATGACCGGAAGCGCCCGCATATCGACGACGAGATTGTTGTAGCCAAAAGTCGAACCACGCTCGGTCAGCAGAATTTTCGATGTCCCGCACTCCTCCAATTTTTTCACTACATTGCTCATCTCCCACGGCGAGAGAAATTGTCCCTTTTTGACGTTGACAATCCGTCCCGTCTTGGCCGCAGCGACAAGCAGATCGGTTTGGCGACAGAGGAATGCAGGGATTTGCAGAATGTCCGCAACGTCAGCAGCCTGAGTCGCTTCGTCGATGCTATGCACATCCGTGAGAACCGGCACCTTGACCTGCTCTTGAACCTTCTGGAGAACTGCCATTCCCTCACGGAGCCCGGGGCCGCGAAAGGAATGGATCGAGCTCCGGTTTGCTTTATCGTAGGACGACTTAAAGACATAGGGCATACCCACTGCACGGGCAATCTCAGCAATCTGATGCGCCGTTTCAAGGACAAGTTGCTCACTCTCGATCACGCATGGACCGGCAATCAGCATATGCGGATGCATTCCGCCAATTTTGAATGTCCCCAAATCAACTTCGTGTATCAAGCAGGACCTCTCCTCGTACGATGATGCTGCTCAAAAATGTCTTACAGCAAGGCCGCAAGCGTCGAAAGAGCCGGTGGCGTACCCTTTCGGTACGTTGAGAATTCTTTCGAGCTGAGGATGCCAGAGGAAGCCTTTTTCAGCAGCATATTCTATCTTCCACATTTTCGTTTCAGCGCCGCCCCCACAAATCCACTAAACAGCGGATGCGGATGATGCGGACGAGAGGTAAATTCAGGATGAAATTGCGTCGCGACGAACCAAGGGTGATCGCGAAGTTCGACAATTTCCACCAGGCGTCCGTCCGGTGAGAGACCACTTAAGACGAGCCCTTGGCGCGTCAACGCGTCCCGGTACGCGTTGTTAAATTCATAGCGATGGCGATGGCGTTCTCTGACTTCTGCCACGCCATACGCCTTATGTGCCAGGCTGCCTTCTGTTATGCGGCAGGTATAGGAACCAAGCCGCATTGTGCCGCCCTTCTCACTCACTTCGCGCTGATCCGCCATGAGATCGATCACGGGATGCGGCGTCTTCGGATCGAACTCCGAACTATTGGCCTCTTTCAGCCCGGCGACGTTCCGAGCACATTCAATGACCGCGCATTGCATGCCCAGACACAGTCCAAGGAACGGAATGTTGTGCTCACGTGCAAAGCGAATCGTCTCAATCTTTCCTTCAATTCCACGTACCCCGAACCCACCGGGGATGAGAATGCCGTCCGCCTCGCGGAGAACCCGTTCGGTGCCCTGTCGCTCGATTTCCTCGGACTCCAGCCAGTGAATGTTGACCCGAGTTTCATGATCGATACCGCCATGCACTAGTGCTTCGGCGAGGCTCTTATAGGATTCTTTCAAGCCGATGTATTTGCCAACCAAGGCCACCGATATTTCATGTTTGGGGTGCTTAATTTTCTGGACCATCGCATCCCATTCACGCAAGTTCGGCGGTCCCGAATCCACATGTAGGAGACGGACGATCAGCTCATCGAGGCCTTCCTTTCGAAAGACGATCGGCACTTCATACACCGTCTCGACATCCTTCGCCGTGATGACGGCGCCTTTTTCAACATTGCAAAACAAGGCAATTTTTTCCTTCAAGTCCGGCGGCAGATAGCGATCCGTGCGGCACAAGAGGATATTCGGCTGGATACCGATCTCCCGCAGCTTATTGACTGAATGCTGCGTCGGCTTGGTTTTCAACTCCCCGGCAGCACCGATGTACGGAACCAGCGTCAAGTGTACATACAGCACATTCTCACGGCCTACATCGTATGGAATCTGACGTATCGCTTCTAGGAACGGCAAACTTTCGATGTCCCCCACCGTCCCGCCGATTTCCACGATGGCTACATCCGTGCCTTTGGCGACATTCACAATGCATTGTTTAATTTCGTCCGTGATGTGCGGCACCACTTGCACCGTCCCACCGAGGTAGTCGCCACGGCGCTCCTTCTGAATCACGGAATTGTATATTCTGCCGGTGGTGTGATTATTGTCCTTCGTGAGGGTCAGCGAGGTATATCGTTCGTAGTGCCCGAGGTCCAGATCCGTCTCCGCCCCGTCGTCGGTGACGTACACTTCCCCATGTTGGTAGGGATTCATAGTTCCTGGATCGACATTAATGTACGGATCCAATTTGAGAAACGTAATCCTGAGTCCCCGGCTCTCCATAAGATTGCCGATGGAGGCGGAAGCCAGGCCTTTCCCGAGTGAGGACACCACGCCGCCGGTGACGAAAATAAATTTGCTCATGACACAACCTTCTCTTGAGGTTGAGAGTCCGTGCCCGCCTGTAATGTTGCCACGGCGTAAGTTACGTCCTCGGGCGTATCGATGCGTATTGAGGGGTGCGTCGTTTCCCACACCTTGATGGAGATTCCGTGTTCCAGCGCCCGCAATTGTTCAAGCTTTTCCGCCTCTTCAAGCTGCCCGGTCGGAAGTGCGCTGAATCGCATCAACGTCTCGCGAGTATAGATGTAGATGCCGAGGTGAATGTAGTACAGACCGGAAGAAATGTCACCTGCTGATCCATCACGGATATGTGGAATCGGTGCACGAGAAAAATACAAGGCATTGCCGGTTATGTCAGTCACGACCTTCACTACCCCGGGGTTACGTACTTCATCCGGAGTCGTAAGGCGTCTTTTGAGCGTACCCATTCCCGCTCCACTCTCCAGAAACGGCCTCACGAGATCGGTGATTAGCCCGGGGTGCATCACAATTTCATCCCCTTGAAGGTTCAGAAAGATGTCGCCGGGGAGCTGCGCAGCGACCGCTGCCACCCGATCGGTGCCGGTTCGAAAGGCCCCTTCTATGAAGAGCGCAGAGCCGCCAAATTGTTTTACCGCCTTGAGAATTCTCGCATCGTCCGTAGCCACCAGTATATGGTCAATTCCCGGGACTGCTTTTATGCGTTCATAGACGTGCTGGATGAGCGGCTTGCCGGCTAAGTCGACCAGTGGCTTGCCCGGAAAGCGTGATGAGGCGAAGCGAGCAGGGATCACGACCGTGACGGATCGGCACTCCCGATGTGTACTGTTTGGACTCCTCACACCGGCCTCCCGCATGGTACGAAAGCGTCAGATGGCCACACGAACATGCGTGTCAAGGCCACGGAAGCAAATGAATCAGGGTTCGGCAGAATGATGTCAGTGGTCCGGTCAGGCATGCATGATGGCTTCGGTCAATTGGGTCCCGCTGACAGTAGCCGTTCCAACCATGCCGACGACGATGCCGGCGGCGTGATTGGCGAGCACGGCGCCATCTCGCATGGATGCGCCGGTCGCTAAAGCCAAGGCCAGTGTCGCAATGACAGTGTCGCCCGCGCCGGTAACATCATAGACTTGTCGCGCCATCGTAGGGACATGAAAGCTCGTTCCATCGGTCTCAAACAAGCTCATGCCTTTCTCTCCTCGCGTGACGAGCACGGACTGGCACCCCAATCGTTGTCGAATCGTCTCGCCGGCCTGACTGATCGATAGGTCATCATCGCCATGTACGCCGGCGGCGTGCGTGGCTTCCAAATGATTCGGCGTCACTACGGTTACGCCCTTGTAATAGGAAAAATGTTCAACTTTAGGATCGACGACCAACGGGATACGTCGGATGGTTGTCAGCCGAACGAGTTCCGTCATCAATGGCGCCGTCACCACGCCTTTGGCATAATCGGAGACAACCACGCACGAAACTTCTCGCAGTCGAGATTCAACATAGCGGACGATCCGTCGCTGCAGTCCAACCTTCATCTCTGTCCGGCGTTCCACATCGAATCGGACCATTTGTTGATTATGTGCAATGACGCGGGTTTTCCGGGTGGTGGGACGATCGGCATCAATGATAACCCCTCCCCTGCCCCCCCGGCGTGTCCCGAGTTGTTGCAAGAGGCGGCGCCCACCTTCATCTGAGCCGATAATTCCACACAAATCCGCCTTGCCGCCAAGCGCCAAAATATTGTTGTACACATTGGCCGCTCCGCCGAGCTTCAGGGACTCCGACTCGACATGGACCACGGGAACAGGCGCCTCCGGAGAAATGCGGCTCACCTTACCCCAAATATAGTGATCCAGAATGAGATCACCTACGACCAGCACACCGGCCTGCGGAAATCGCTGAATGTGGCCGGCCAGCTTTGACTTCTGAGTTTTATGTTTCGCGTTCAATGGGGCTCACCTAGATCAGGCAGAATGTTCAAAATGGCGACCAGCAAGGCCACAGGAGAAGAAAGCACCGCAGGCGTACTCGCTAGGGTATGTTGAGGACGCTTTCGAGCGAGAACGCCGCTCGCGGTCATTTTCAACATCCTGCACTACTGGATGGCTTGGCCGATCCGTTCCCATCGCACCCACTGCGTCCAATCACCATGGCCGCTCCATGACCAATAGATACGGAAGGCTTTGCCACGAATTTTTTCCGCGCGCACATAGCCCCAAAAGCGACTATCCAGACTTTGATCGCGATTATCGCCCATCACAAAATACGAATGTTCTGGAACCGTCACCGGACCAAAGTTATCCCGTGGATTGATCGTGCCATGGATCACGCCGGGATCGACGCGCTGTGTGAAGGCTTTATCATCCAGCACCTTGCCATTGACCGACACAACCTTGTTCCGGATCTCGATCACATCGCCCGGCAGGCCGACGATCCGTTTGATAAAGTCCTTCTCTTCATCTTCCGGAAACCGGAACACGATCACGTCGCCCCGTTGAGGCTCGCCAAACGAAATCAACGGGTGCGAGGTGTAACAGGTGACAGGCGGAAAGCTGACTCGAAATTTGCAGTCTCCGGGCCACTGGATTCCATAGGATAGTTTGCTCACCAGGATATGGTCGCCAATCTGCAGCGTCGGAATCATCGAGCCGGACGGTATCTTGAAGGCCTGAACCATAAACACCCGAATCGCAAAGGCCAACAACATTGCGAGCACGATGGCTTCGGCATATTCACGAATTAATGACTTTCTACGCGGAGGGGACGTGTCCGCTAGCGAAACGCTCACGGTATCCGCTGACGTGGGGCTGACCTCTTCCAGACCCGGTCGTTGCTGATCCATTATTCCCCCGTCACCTTGAGCAGGGCAAGAAACGCTTCTTGAGGCACTTCGACACGTCCGACCTGCTTCATGCGTTTTTTACCCTCTTTCTGCTTTTCCCATAGCTTGCGCTTTCGACTGATGTCGCCGCCGTAGCACTTGGCCGTCACGTTCTTCTTGAGCGCACCCACCGTCTCTCTGGCGATCACCTTATTCCCAATTGCCGCTTGAATCGCGATTTCAAACATCTGCTTGGGGATAAACTCTTTCATTTTTTCGGCGAGCTGACGGCCTCGCGCGATGGATTTGTCTCGATGAGTAATGAGTGAGAGCGCATCGACCGTTTCTCCGTTCAACAAGATGTCGAGCTTGATGAGATCCGAATCCCGATAGCCGATCAACTCATAATCCAAAGATGCATATCCTTGTGTCTTGGACTTGAGCTTGTCATAAAAGTCCAGAATGACCTCGTTGAGCGGCAGCTCGTACGTCAGCATGACCCGGGTGGGATCGAGATAATGCAGATCGAGCTGGGTTCCGCGCCGATCCTGGCAGAGCTGAAGAATGCTGCCGACATAGCGCTCAGGCGTGATGATCGTCGCTTTGATAAACGGCTCCTCGAAGCGCTCAATTTCCGTCGGGGTAGGCAGCTTCGCCGGATTGTCGATTGAGAGCACCTCGCCTTTGGTCGTATGCACCCGGTACACCACAGTGGGCGCCGTGGTAATGAGCGTGAGCTCATATTCCCGCTCGAGACGTTCCTGAATAATTTCCATGTGCAAGAGGCCGAGAAAGCCACAGCGGAATCCGAATCCCAGGGCCAACGATGTTTCCGGCTCGTACACGAAGGAGGAATCGTTCAATCGTAATTTCTGCAGCGCATCCCGGAGGTCTTCATACTTCGCCGTGTCGGTAGAATACAGGCCGCAGAATACAAGCGGCTTCACTTCTTTATAACCTGGGAACGGTGAGTCGGTTTGACGGGCGGCATCTGTCAGCGTGTCGCCGATTTTCACATCCGCTATTTCACGCATATTCGCGCAGACATAGCCGACCTCGCCGGTGCTTAAGACATCCGTTTTGCTTCGCTTCGGGGTGAACTGCCCCACTTCGGTGATCTCAAATGTCTTGTTATTCGACATCACACGGATCTTCATGCCGGGCCGGATGACGCCATCTACCACGCGGGTCAGCACGATCACGCCTTGATAATTGTCAAACCAGGAATCAAAGACCAGGGCCTTCAGAGGCTTGTCAGGATAGCCGGACGGTGGAGGCACGCGCTGGATGACGGCCTCCAACACCTCCCGCACGCCCTTTCCTTCCTTCGCGCTGACCAAGAGCGTGTCGGACACGTCTAACCCCAGGACCTCATGGATTTGGCTCTTCACCCCTTCGATATCGGCACTCGGAAGATCGATTTTATTGATGACCGGGATGACGACCAGATTGTTCGCCATAGCCAAATAGACATTCGCGATCGTTTGCGCCTCGACGCCTTGAGTCGCGTCGACGAGCAGCAGCGCGCCCTCGCAGGCCGCCAGGCTTCGCGAGACTTCATAGGTAAAGTCGACGTGGCCAGGGGTATCGATGAGATGAAGCGCATACATCTCACCATCATTGGCCTTATAGCGGATGGCGACCGCGTGGGCCTTAATCGTGATCCCTCTCTCACGCTCCAGGTCCATCGCGTCCAAAATCTGCTCGCGGGACTCTCGGGCCGTGACGGCCCCCGTGAGGTCGAGGATCCGGTCAGCGAGGGTGGATTTCCCGTGATCGATGTGGGCGATAATAGAGAAATTGCGGACGTGGCTCTGCAAATCGTGGCTCATGTGAAAAATCGATTCATTATATGGAGTGGGCTGGACGAAGTCAAAGACTTCTCCCACGAGGCTGCTGCTGATGTGCGTGCTCGGTTCGGGCTGCAAAACTCTTTGAGCAGCTGCCAATCATCCTAGCCGACTGCTATAATCGCTGACGACCACAGCCTAGTTACTTCCACCGAAGCGATTCCATGAAACCGACTTCCCGTCCACGGACCCGGCAACTCGCTCAATGGGACCACGCCTATCTCTGGCATCCCTTCACGCAAATGAAAGAATGGGAGCAGGAGGAACCGGTTATGATCGAGCGTGGAAAAGGGGCCTATCTCGTCGACACAGAAGGCCGACGCTATCTGGATGGCACCTCCTCAATCTGGGTCAATCTGCATGGACATCGGCATCCAACGCTTGACCAAGCGCTACGAGAGCAGCTGGAGAAGGTCGCGCATAGCACGCTGTTGGGTCTGTCCAACCCGCCGGCGATTGAGCTGGCGCGTGCGCTCATTCGAATCGCGCCGAAGGGTCTTACGCGCGTATTTTATTCTGACGATGGGTCGACGGCCGTGGAAGTCGCTCTCAAAATGGCGGTGCAATATTGGCAGCAGAAAAAGCGGCGAATGGGTTCGAAGCGCATGTTCGTCAATCTGAAGCTTGCCTATCATGGCGATACCGCCGGCGCCATGAGCGTCGGCAACATCGAACTTTTCCATGAGCGGTTCCATCCGCTACTGTTCCCCACATTAAAGGTTGATGCTCCATACTGTTACCGCTGTCCGCTGAAGCTCACATACCCCTCCTGTAGGATGTCTTGCATCGAACCTATCGAACGTCTGTTGAAATCCAGACACAAAGACATTGCCGGCTTCATCATCGAACCCCTCGTTCAAGCCGCCGCCGGCATGATCACCGCCCCGCCTGGCTATCTCAAGCACATTCGTGAGCTCTGTACGAAATACAACGTGCTGCTCATTGCCGATGAAGTCGCGACCGGCTTCGGTCGAACCGGGAAAATGTTTGCCTGCCAACACGAAGGCGTGACCCCGGATCTCATGGCCGTCAGTAAAGGTCTTACCGGCGGTTACATGCCGTTGGCTGCTACGCTGGCAACTGAAGAAATCTATCAAACATTCTTAGGCGAGTATGGAGACTGGAAGACGTTTTTCCACGGCCACAGCTACACGGGAAATCCGCTCGGCTGTGCACTGGCGCTGGCCAATCTCGAAGTATTCCGCGAGGAGCACACGCTGAAGCGATTACAGCCAAAGATCAAAGCCCTGAAGCAGTTGCTCAAGCCCCTAGGCGATCACCCACACGTCGGCGAGATCCGGCAATGCGGCCTTATGGTCGGTATCGAACTGGTCAAGAATCGCACAACACGGGAGCCCTACCCGCTTGAAGAACGTATTGGCCACCGCGTTGCCATGGAAGCACGGCGGCGTGGACTCTTGCTTCGTCCCATCGGCAACGTCATCGTGCTCATGCCGCCGCTGATCACAACGATGACTGAATTGAAACGTATGCTGCAGATTCTGGAGCGTTCCATCATGACGACAACAAGGGAATAATGGGAACGCCTATTACCGGCTTCGCATTCCCTGTATTGGGCTGGCCAAATAATCTTCCCGATAAATCTGAATCGCGGTCATTAGAATGGCGAGAAGGATTGGGCCTAAGAAGAGCCCAATCATGCCGTACGCCGCAAGGCCGCCGATGATGCTGAAGAAGAGAAAGAGGACGGGAAGCTGCGACTCTTTGCCGATGAGCAACGGTCTGAGAAAGTTATCGACCATGGTAATCACACCGGCTCCCCAGATGAGCATGGCGATTGCCTTCCAGACCGGCCCGACCCAATATAGATAGGCGGCAACAGGTAACCAGATAATTGCGGTGCCTCCGAAAGGCAGTGGTGCCAATAAGGCAGTCAGGGCCATCAAGACCACGGGGAAGGGAACGCCCAAGACCGCATAGGCGGCTCCTGCCAGAAGGCCTTGTACCATTGCCGTGATGATTACGCCTTTCACCACAGCCCTCAGCGTGACATCGAGGCGCGTGAAAATCTTCTGTTTATGCAGTTCATCGAGCGGGATCACCTCGTACAAATTGCGATACAGGCGATCACCGTCCTTGAAGAAAAAGAACAGGGTGAAGAGCATGACGAGAAAATTCATGATCAGTAAAAACAGATTGGTTGCGAGCCCAGTCAATTGTTCAACGAAAAAGCCACTGAGCGCTTGAATATTTTGTAGCAGCGATGCCTCTAGATCGCCTTGGGCAAGGATCAGACGACCCAGAATCGGTTGAACGTATCCGCCAATAACCGGCAATTGCGAGAGCTGAGCCGGCGCCGTCTTTAGTCCGCCGCTGTCGATCCACGACTTGGTTGTCTTATACGCAATGCCGGCTTCTTCGATGAGTTGCACGATGAAAATGACCAGCGGCACGACCACCAGGCCGATGATGGCAACTGTTAAGATAGCGGCTGACAGGCCCTTTCGATTTCCTAATCTCGCCGACAATCGGCGATGCAGTGGAAACGCGATGTGCGCGAGAATCACGGCCCACAGGACCGGCAGCAAGAACGGACGAAAGACGATGGCAATCTGATACAGCAGGACCAGGAGGATAACGAAAAATCCAAGGGCAAATATCTGGCGCTGCGTCATCTGAGCCAGGTCTCAACGAGCGGGGCCGTAGAAGGACCAGTGTGACAAACGGTGTCTCTCATTGTTATGTGATTTCCATTCGCGCCCCGCGTCCCAGCTTCAACATATGGGCAGCGCTCCTCTCCTTGATGAAAACTTCCACCTGGCCGTTGCTGTTGATCAAGGCGCGGGGCGCGTCACTGAAGCCATCGGCGTAGCAGGTCGTGAGATCATCAATAGTTATTCCCGCAATTCGGATCGAGACCGCTGGGCGCTTGGTATATCGACGGATTTCGGCAAGGTGGGATGGCGTGATGTTTGAAATCAGATTCCCGAAATGATCGACGTAGACAATGCGTCCCACGAAGGTCGATCCTTCCCAAGCCGGTTCATGTGCAGGAAACGTGTTGACGTCTCGAATCAAGGGCCCAAACGAACCGGGCGCCTGTCCTCGAGTCAGCCAAGCCGCTGCCGGGGCAAAGAGGTCCCGTCCATCGAATGTCGTACCATCTGCGTCCAGCCGATACTGCTTATTCTGGATCTGCCGAACTTCAACTGATAATTCGTCTCGAACAATATCGGTCAGCAATCCATTGTCCGGAGCCAGAAAGAAATACCGCGACGTGCTCACCAACAATGGCCTCCGTGCACTCCCGACCCCAGGGTCCACCACGGCGACGTGGACGGTGCCATCCGGAAAGTATCGATAGCTGGACTTCAACAAATAGGCGGCGTCCTCAATCTGATAAGGAGTCACCTGATGGGAAAGATCGATGATGCGGGCCTGAGGATTGATGTTCAGGATCACACCCTTCATGCTGGCGACGAAATAGTCACGGTCGCCAAAATCGGTCAGCAATGTAATTAGAGAAATGGCTGGGGGCATGGAAGTAGTCGCCTTCAGCAATCAGCCTTGAGCTCTCACGCGAGGAGTACTTTCGAGAAGCTGACGGCTGAAAGCTGATAGCCGGCAGCTCAATCAAATATCCTCAAACCGAATTTCCAACACTTCATACTCGACAACTTTGGCCGGGGTCGTGACTTCAACGAGATCACCAACCCGTTTGCCGATGAGAGCGCGGCCGACAGGTGACTGGACCGAAATCTTTCCGTCCTTCAAATCTGCCTCATCTTGTCCTACCAACGTATATTGCTTCTTTTGATTAGATTGGGTTTCCAGCAGCGCGACCGTCGCGCCGAATATGACCGTCTCACTGGTTCGATTGGTGTTCTCAATAATTCGCGCATCGGCCAACTTCGCTTCCAATTCCTTGATTCGCGATTCGA
This sequence comes from Nitrospira sp. Nam74, assembly GCF_965152615.1. Lineage (NCBI taxonomy): Bacteria > Pseudomonadati > Nitrospirota > Nitrospiria > Nitrospirales > Nitrospiraceae > Nitrospira > Nitrospira sp. Nam74. The sequence goes on from NZ_OZ224220.1 coordinate 2,767,872, forward strand.
TGAAGCCTTGACGATCTTTGGCCGCATCGTACTCGGCATTCTCGCTGAGATCCCCATGGGCACGGGCCTCGGCGATCGCTTCAATGATCTTGGGCCGTTCCTTACGGAGACGCTCCTGTTCCGCTTTCAACGCCTCATACCCTTTTTTCGTAATCGGTGTCGGCATAACCCCTCTCAACACGGTGGAGAATGACGAATAATGGTGATGAAGTCACTCACGGGCGTTTCGACTGCATGCCTCCTCGAGCATCACGTTTTTATACCGTGATGCTCCTGCAGGGAACGGATCGTCAGTCCCTTTTTCTGAATCGCTTCGATGCCCATGATCGCCGCGCGGGCGCCACGGATGGTCGTGAAATAACAGACGTTGTGTTGAAGCGCCTCGCGACGGATCGCGGCAGAATCGACGTGTGACGCCTGGCTGCCGACTGTATTCACCACCAGATTGATTTCGCCGTTTTTAATGTGGTCGACAATGTGCGGCCGACCCTCTTTGACTTTATTGACCAACGTCGTCGGCACCCCTTGTTCTTGCAGATAGGTTCCGGTGCCTCGCGTGGCCTCGATGAGGAAACCCAGGCGGTGTAATCGATCGGCAATCTCGAGCGCCGCCGCCTTGTCCTGTTTCTTCACACTCAGGAACGCTTTCCCCGCTGCAGGAAGAGATACTCCAGCCGCGGCTTGTGATTTCGCAAAGGCCCATCCAAAATCGCCGTCAATGCCCATCACTTCTCCGGTCGACTTCATCTCGGGTCCCAACAGAACATCGACCCCGGCGAATTTGGTAAATGGAAAGACCGCCTCCTTCACGGCGACATAGCTGCTGAGTTTCGCGGCGGTGAAGCCAAGCTCTTCCAGTGTCCGTCCAGTCATGACCTTCATCGCAAGCTTGGCCAGCGGCACGCCGATGGCCTTACTGACAAACGGCACCGTTCTGGATGCTCGTGGGTTCACTTCCAGGACGTAGATGATGCCGTCCTTGACGGCAAACTGGGCATTCATCAGTCCCACGACGTTGAGTTCGAGCGCCAGCGCAGTCATGTCGCGTCGGATCTGTTCGATCACGGTCGCATCCAAGGTATAGGGCGGAAGCGAACAGGCCGAGTCGCCCGAGTGCACCCCCGCTTCTTCGATGTGCTCCATAATCCCTGCCACGACGACACGCTGTCCATCGGAGATTGCGTCCACATCAACTTCAATGGCGTCTTCTAAATATTTGTCGATCAAGACGGGATGGTTCGGCGAGGCTTTCACGGCTGAGCCCATGTATGCGAGCAAACCAGATTCATCGTACACGATTTGCATCGAGCGGCCGCCAAGTACATACGAGGGCCGGACCATCACGGGATAGTGAATATTGGCGGCGACCCGGATGGCTTCCTCCACGGATCTTGCCATCCCGCTCGCCGCTTGGCGTAGGTTGAGACGATCCAACAGGGCACAAAAGCGTTCACGGTCTTCCGCCCGATCGATGGCGTCCGGACTTGTCCCCAAAATCTTGACCCCGGCGCGTTCGAGCGGCAGCGCCAATTTGAGCGGCGTCTGCCCTCCAAACTGGACGACCACCCCCATGGGCTTCTCGCACGCGACAATATTAAGGACGTCTTCTTCAGTCAGCGGCTCGAAGTAGAGCCGGTCGGACGTATCATAATCCGTGCTGACGGTCTCCGGATTGCAATTGACCATGATGGTCTCGATGCCTTCTTCTCGCAACGCAAAGGCGGCATGGACACAGCAATAGTCGAACTCAATTCCCTGACCAATCCTGTTGGGTCCCCCGCCGAGGATCATGATTTTGCGGCGATCCGTTGGGCGCGCTTCGCACGTTCGTTCGTACGTGGAGTACATGTAGGGCGTCTTCGCTTCAAATTCCGCGGCGCAGGTATCCACTCGCTTATACGTCACCTGCAAACGTCCGTCTGTGCCTGCTGACTCGGTTCGTCGACGCGTCACCTCGTCTTTGTTGCACCCCATCAATTGGGCGATCCGGTGATCCGAGAACCCCAGCTGCTTGGCCTCGCCAAGAAGGTCAAGATTCAGTCGCCGCTCGTTCTTCTCTTGCGAGGGTTTACTCGCCTCAACCAGTCGGCGTTCGAACGTGATGAGTTCATGAATCTGATCCAAGAACCAATGATCGATCTGTGTGAGCGAATATAATTCCTCGATCGTCATCCCGATCCGCATAGCGTCGGCCACGTGCCACAGTCGATCAGGACGGGGCGTGTGCAGAGCCGCGAGGATTTTGGCTCGGATCTCATCCCGTTTGTCCGGTGCCGGACAGGCATGGTCGAGACTATGTACGGAAGCCAACCCATAGCGATCCACTTCCAACGAGCGGATGACTTTATGAAAGGCTTCGTTGAACGTCCGTCCGATCGCCATCGCCTCGCCGACCGACTTCATTTGGGTCGTGAGGGTGGAATCGGCACCGGGAAATTTTTGAAAGGCAAACCTCGGGATCTTGACGACGACGTAATCGATGGTCGGCTCGAACGACGCCTTGGTGACGCGCGTGATGTCGTTGGTAATCTCATCGAGCGTATATCCGACCGCTAGCTTCGCCGCGATTTTTGCGATGGGAAAACCGGTGGCCTTCGACGCCAGCGCCGAGCTCCGCGAGACCCGTGGATTCATTTCGATGATGACCATCTCTCCGTTTTTGGGATCGATGCCGAATTGAATATTGGACCCTCCGGTATCGACGCCAATCTCGCGAATGATCCGGACCGCCGCATCCCGCATAGTCTGATATTCTTTGTCCGTCAGTGTCATGGCGGGCGCCACGGTGATACTGTCGCCGGTGTGGATGCCCATGGGGTCGAAGTTCTCAATGGGACACACAATGACGACATTGTCCTTGAGGTCCCGCATGACCTCGAGCTCGAATTCCTTCCACCCGATGACGGAGCGTTCGACCAGAATTTCGCCGACGGGACTCATGGCCAGGCCCCAGTCGACATACCGCTCAAACTCTTCGCGGTTGTACGCAATGTTGCCGCCAGTGCCTCCCATGGTGAACGACGGACGGACGATCGCCGGAAAACCGACGCGCTCCAGGACGCGCGCCGCCTCATCGCGACTTCGAGCCGACCCACTGTCCGGAGTCTTCAGCCCGATCCGTCGCATTGCCTCCTTAAACGCCTCGCGATCTTCTGCTTTGTGAATCGCCTCCGCCGAGGCGCCAATCAATTGCACATTGTATTTGCCCAACACCCCTCGCTTGGCCAGTCCCACGGCGACATTGAGTGCAGTCTGTCCACCCATGGTCGGCAGGAGGGCATCCGGACGCTCCCGCTCGATGACTCGCTCGACGACTTCCAAGGTGATCGGTTCGATGTACGTGCGGTCCGCCAGTTCAGGATCGGTCATGATCGTGGCCGGATTGCTGTTGATCAACACGACCCGATAGCCTTCTTCCCGAAGCGCCTTGCACGCTTGCGTGCCCGAATAGTCGAATTCACAGGCTTGGCCGATCACGATAGGACCAGAGCCGATCAGCAGGATGGTTTGAATGTCTGTACGTTTAGGCATCGTTCCTTTAGAGCATTCGTTGTGCAATTGCAGCGCGAGTAATGCCCTACCCTGTCTTCGGCATGGGAATGAAGATGGGCGGGGCTGATGGAATGGGCGCACTATTGGGCAACGCCCCGTCGTGGTAGTAGTGCAGCGCTTCCGGCAACCAGTTTTCGATTTGATTAATACGCGTGACGTCTGAGGGATGGGTCGACAGAAACTCAGGAATTGCCGCCTGCGACCGGAAACATAATCTCCCGATTAGATTTTTCGGGCATCCGCTCATCCGCTCCCAAAAAGGAACGGCTTCTCGAGGATCATAGCCGGCTTGGGCCATGAGTCGGAGTCCAATATAATCCGCCTCCGATTCCTGCCGCCGGTTGAACGGCAACGAGACGCCGATGCCGTAGGCGCTCATGGCACCCATCGCTACGCCCGGGTCGACACGTCCGGTGGCCGCCCCGGCGAGCGCACCGAGTTGCGCGATTTGTTCGAGGATGCCGCGACTAATCCGCTCGGCGCCGTGCCGCTGTAACGCATGCGCCACCTCATGCCCCATCACGGTGGCCAATCCTGCTTCCGTCTTCGTGTACTGCAGAATTCCGGTAAACACCGCGACTTTTCCGCCGGGCAGCGCGAAAGCGTTGATCATCTTGTCATCCTGAATCACGGCAAATTCCCAGTGATATTCCGGCCGGTTCGCGACGGCCGCAATGCGATCCCCAACCCGGTGGACCATTTCATTGATCTCCGGATTTTCATTCAATCGGGCTTGACGTAGGACCTCATGAAATGCTTTCACTCCCATCGAGATCTCTTTGTCTTCTGAAAAGAAAATTAGCTGGTCACGTGCCGTGCCTGGGGCACGATAACAGGAGGCGAGTGCACCGCCTAGACTGGTGCACAAGCCGGCTGCCGCGGCCAGCCGTAATGCCATCTGCAGGACGCTACGACGACCCACAGAAACGGTCGATAGCCGGTCCCATATGTCATCCTCACCACTCGACACGCCTTGCCTCTCACTCGATGTTCGGCATCTATAATGACCCGTTCGTCTTTCTTAGGGCATCCAGAGATACATAAATTGCGGCGTCCCTCCGCGAAACATGGCCGTGAGGTCAAGATTGGCCAAAGACAGCACCTCTCCGGATCCTCCGAGAACCCGAGAATAGATGTTATTTTTATATTCGCCGGGGCGACGGTATGTCACGACACTCGCTTCTTTTATGCCGGCTTCGCGCTTCGCCAATTCGATCGCATCATCCAGATACCCGATACCGTCGGTCAGACCGAGCGCCGTTGCCTGCTCGCCCGAATAAATCCGGCCGTCGGCAAACTTCCGAATTTCCTCCGGAGACAGATGTTTTCGACCTTCATGAATCACAGAAAGAAACCGTTCATAAAACGACATGATGACGGCATGAAAAATCTCGCGCTCTCCGTCCGTCATCGCCCGAAACGGCGATCCCATATCTTTTCGCGGGCCGGACGTGACGGTGTTCGCCTCGAGACCGATTTTTTCTAACAGGCCTCGAGCATTGACCGTCATCATAATCACCCCGAGGCTACCCGTCACGGAGGATGGATGCACCATCACCTTATCGGCGGCCATCGCTACATAATACCCGCCGGAAGCGCCGACATCCATAATCGACGCAATGACGGGCACCTTGCGTTTGTGTTTAAAGGCCTGAAGTTCGTGATAAATGATGTCGGATGCCGTCACGGTGCCACCCGGACTATTGATGCGCAGCACCAGTGCTTTGATATTCTGATCCTCAGCAGCTCGGCTGAGCTGTTCCTTGATTTGTGCCACCATGCTTGGTTTCTCAATCAAGCCCTCGCTCTCATGAGAGCTGATGACCCCTGAAAGGTCGACGAGCAACACTTTTTCCGCTGCAGTTCCGCTCAATCGCTTTTCTTCAATCGGCGACGGTGCGGGCAACAGATTCACCGTAATGCATCCCGACAAAAGGGATGCACCGACGGCCGCGAGAATTCCTTTCCACCACGGTCTCTTAGGCATGTGTCTTCTCCATCATGGTCACAAATTGCTCAAATAAATACGCCGAATCGTGCGGACCCGGTGAGGCTTCAGGATGATACTGAACGGACATGACCGGTTGATCCAACCACGTCATCCCTTCTATGGAGTCATCGTTCAAGCTCATATGGCTGATCGTGACCCTGCCATAGGGAGTATGGATGGTGGGGGCTGCCGTCGCATTGCGATCGAGGTTCGGAATCTGCACGGCATAATTGTGATTTTGTGATGTGATCTCCACTTTTCTCGTTCGAAGATCCATGACCGGATGATTGGCCGCATGATGCCCGAATTTCAACTTCCGCGTGTGCAGTCCTGCTGCCAATCCAAGTAGTTGGTGCCCTAAACAAATACCGAGCACCGGCACATGACCGATCAATGACTCAATCGCCTTGATGGCATACGGCACGCCTTCAGGGTCTCCAGGCCCATTCGATAGCACAATTCCCTGCGGCCTGAGCGCTTTGACCGACTCGGCTGGTGTCGAGGCAGGGACGACCGTCACCGTACATCCTACATCAACGAGCCGGCGAAGGATGTTTTGCTTGACTCCGAAATCATAGACTACGACATGATAGCGCCGGTCAGAGCGCTCGTTCTGTTCCTGAGTCTCCGGTTCCCAGTGCCCCGAGCCCGTGATCCATTCATAGGGCTTATCACAAGTCACTTCTCTCACCAAATCTCGTCCAATGGTTGACAGGGCCGCCTGTGCTTTTTCCACTGCCGCGCGGGGACTCACATCCAAATGAGAGATGAGGCCTTGCTGAGATCCCGCGTCGCGCAGATGCCTGGTCAACTCCCGCGTGTCAATCCCTTCAATCCCCACGACACCAGCCGCCCGCAGATACTCATCCAGCGCCTGTTCGGATCGCCAGTTGCTCGGACGGCGGCTCGATTCTCTGACGATGAACCCTTCAGCCCAAATACGTCGGGACTCGCCATCTTCTTTCGCCACCCCGTAATTGCCAATGTGGGGGCACGTCATGGTGACGATCTGTCCTTTATAAGAGGGATCGGTCAGAATTTCCTGGTAGCCCGTCATGGCGGTATGGAAGACGACCTCCCCCACCGTCTCGCCCTCAAAGCCGAGCGCGCGACCTTCGAAGACCGTCCCGTCTGCCAATGCAAGAATCGCTTTTTTCAAGATACCACCTTCCTTGACGTCAACCAGTGCGTTAACTTGATCGGTATCAGGGCGATGGCAAGTCCCAGATTTACCACATAAAGTGCCCGGACAATGTAATGTGATTTAAAAAATGCTTCATAGGCGGTCTTGCGCGCCGCTTCGTCCTTAATGGCAAACGCCTGCTCTTGCAAACGCACGGAGGAGGGCTCCAACGCAAAGATTACCAATGCAGCCGCCGTGATCATGGTCGTCAGCACAGCCCATTCAATACGGGACAGTGCCGTGTCCATGCCCGCAGCCCGTCGGCTCATCATCGTTCTCAGCAAGGCGCACATGCTGAGAATCCCCCCGCTCACCAGCACCAACCGGTTATATCCATCGAACACGCGGGTCAAGAAACGACCGCCCGGCTCCATGCCAAATGAGTTAAAGACGGCTGGGATCACCGCTGCGATAATCATCACTAATCCACCAATCCAGATGGCAAGAGCCAGTAGCTCGGACGTGTAGCAGACGATGACCCACCGAGCCGCTCTTTCGTTATTCCCTATTCGTGAATCGTTGATCGTAAAGACCCTATTGTCAGGTCAGCGCGAATAACGATTCGGCGATTAGCGCACGTCATCTGATTCATACACGATCCGTCCACCGAGCAGCGTCGTCTTGACCCGTCCTTTCACTTTCCATCCTGCAAACGGCGTATTCCGGCTTTTAGAGCGAAAGCGTAATGGATCGATTTCCCATGTCTCTTGGGGATCGACGATGACCACATCCGCCTGCACCCCCGGGGACAACGTCCCTGTGCTCAAACTGAATGCCTTGGCTGGAGCGGTCGTCAGCTTTTCAATCGCGGACTCCAACGTCAGGATACCTTCTTCCACTAGGGACAAGGTCAGCGGCAATGCGGTTTCGAGCCCGACGATACCATTGGGGGCGGCGGCGAACTCCTGCTGCTTCTCCTGCCCAGCATGTGGAGCATGGTCCGTCGCGATGACATCAATCGTGCCGTCCCGCAAGCCTTCCTTGATAGCTTGCACATCGTCCCACTTTCGAAGCGGAGGATTCATTTTGGCCAGTGTATTGAAGCCGCGCACGGCTTCTTCCGTCAACGTAAAGTGATGGGGACAGGCTTCCGCCGTGACGCGAATGCCGCGCGCCTTCGCCTCCCGAACCATCCGCACGGACCCGACGGTGCTGAGATGGGCTAAATGCAACCGTGCGCCGGTCAGTTCGGCCAACGCCAAGTTGCGCGAGACCATCACATCTTCAGCCGCTGCGGGAACTCCTTGCAGACCCAGCTGCGTCGACACGATGCCTTCGTTCATGCAGCCACCTTCGGACAGATGCAAATCTTCGCAATGGTCGATGACCGGCACATCGAAAGCGAGGGCGTATTCCATCGCACGCCGCATCACCATGCTGTTCATGACGGGCCGACCATCATCGGAAATCGCGACGCATCCCGCTCGGCGCAAATCGCCGAGTTCCGCCAATTCCTTGCCCTCCGAACCCTTCGTGATGGCGCCGACTGGAAACACGCGGGCATTGCCGGCCGCTCGAGCCTGCTCAAGAATGAATTCGGTGATGGCCTGCGAGTCATTGACGGGATGTGTATTCGGCATGCAACAGACCGATGTAAAGCCCCCTGCCGCAGCGGCCGCCGTACCCGTTTTGATGGTCTCTTTATATTCGAATCCCGGTTCCCGTAAATGGACGTGAAGATCGACAAATCCCGGCAGAACTAATTTATTGCGGGCATCGATGACGCGTACATCGCCGCTCTTGCCACTTGCCTTTGCCAAAAGCTCGTGTCCGACCGCCATGATTTTTCCATTGTCAATGAGAACATCGGCGACTTCATTGCATCGTCCAGGATCAATGACATGGCCGCCCTGAATAAGAATTGTCACCCGTTGCCTCCGCTCAGTAAGTATAAGACGGCCATGCGCACCGCCACGCCGTTCGTCACTTGATCGAGAATGACGGAAGAAAAGCCATCTGCAATTTCAGGGGCGATTTCCACGCCCCGATTGATAGGGCCGGGATGCATGACAAGCGCCCCCGGCTTGGCAAGCTTCAGCCGCTCGGGCGTTAAGCCATAGAGTCGTGAGTATTCTCGAATGGTGGGAAAGAGCGCACGTCCTTGTCGTTCCAGCTGCAGGCGCAACATCATGATGACATCGACATCCCGCAAACCTAGATCCAGATCGTACGCCACCTTCACGCCGAACCGTTCGATGCAGGCCGGCATCATTGTTGCCGGTCCAACCAGCCGAACATCGGCCCCGAGTTTCGTCAAGGCATAGATGTTTGAACGCGCGACCCGGCTATGCGCCACATCTCCCACGATCGCCACCTTCAGTCCTTTGAGTTCCAATTTTTTCTCGCGCAGGGTGAAGAGATCCAATAGGGCCTGCGTGGGATGCTCATGCCAGCCGTCACCCGCATTGATGACGGAGGACTTCACCCCCCTGGCGAGGGTTTCTGCGGCGCCCGCCGACGAATGGCGCAGGACGATGATATCCGCCTGCATGGCTTCGATATTTCGGGCGGTGTCGAGGAGCGTTTCCCCTTTGACGACACTGCTATTGGATGGCGAGAAGTTAATGACGTCGGCGCTTAAGCGCTTGGCGGCCAACTCGAATGATGTTCGTGTGCGCGTGCTCGGCTCAAAAAACAGATTTACCACCGTCTTTCCTCGGAGCGCCGGCACCTTCTTGATTTCCCGTCCCGTCACTTCCTTGAACGAGTCGGCCGTCTCGAGGATTTGCATAATTTCGTCGGCGCTCAATGAGGCGATGCCCGTCAAATCCTTATGCTTGAGACTCATGGGGCGCCTCCCGGTGCTTCTTTGGAGTCTTTGAGGATGACGACCCGGTCATCCTCCCCTTCTTCTTCCAAAAAGACCTGCACGATCTCATCGCGCGAGGTCGGCACATTCTTCCCAATGTAATTCGCCCGGATCGGCAGTTGACGATGCCCTCGATCCACCAAGACGGCCAACTGAATTTCAGCCGGGCGCCCCAGATCCATGAGACCGTCCATAGCTGCGCGGATCGTTCGTCCGGTAAAAAACACATCGTCGACCAGCACGATTTTTAAATCGGAGATGTCGAACGGGATGGTCGTTTTGCGCAGGATCGGCTGGTCCTTGCGCATCGACAAATCATCCCGATAGAGAGTGATGTCAAGTTCTCCGGACGGCACCTGCACGCGTTCGATTTCCAAGATGCGTTTTACCAATCGATGGGCCAGGTACACGCCGCCGGTCCGGATACCGACAAGAGCCAAATTCTGCGTGCCCTTGTTCCGTTCAAGAATCTCATGGGCGATACGAGTCACGGCCCGAGCTACCTCGCTGGCATCCATGACCAATTTTTCGCTCTTGTGACCAGTGTTCATGATCGCTTCAGGGCATAAAAAAACCTTCTTACCCGAATGGCAAGAAGGCTTCGCGTTTGAGGGCGACGGACAAGTGTCCGCTGTGCATGAACTCTACTCCTTGCCCACCTCACCGGATGAGCGTTAAAGGTGGTCGTATCTTATCGACTCATCGGTGGAGTGTCAAGCGATCAGCCTGCCGTCTGCAAGAGATGAAAGAGTGTGAGATTGGCCTTCAATCTCGACTGAGGCAGGATACTTTGATGCATGCGAAACGTGGGGAGCGCGTCAACCGATTCAAGCTGGACAATGCGAAGCCTATGGCTTATAAGGGTGTCCCCCATCGATCGTGGACCCACCACGAAGGCAAGGCCACCCGACTTGAGCGCGCGCGCCAGTGCTGAGGCGGCGTCCGTCAGTTCGCGCGGATCGTCGAAGCACGAAAACGGAACCCAACGATAGATCCAATCATACTGTTCACAATACAGACTGGTCCGGTGAATGTCAGCGGGCATGAGACTGACACGAGCCAAGGCCTCAAGACGGCCGATCAGAGCAGCGGAATTCCATAATAGCTGTGCCTGTCTCTGGGCCAGCGCGGGACGAGTATAAAGGATGGTGTGATGTGCTCCAGCAGTGAGCGAGACACACGTGTGAAGCGCGCCGTCAAGATTATCAATCAGGATATGCGAAGCCCGAGCATGCATGGCCCTTAACTGTGGAGAGTCCCCGATAAGATCCTGAAGGTAATCCGCAACGAACGGCTGAGTGGAGGCTTCGGCGATTTCGGTCCCATCATCGGGGTACAGGAGCACGGCGCCAAACGCCTCAGCAGGACTCACACTCGGCGGTGCACCCCAAAACAAATGCCGCCAGCTCGAGGAAGAGGCTAATGGCGCGACCGGAATGTCCCGTAATGTTCCCCATGACGATTTAATCGGCACTTCAGTATGTTGTGCGCCATCCATTAAGATCAGCGATCCTTTCGACACGCCGACACGTCGATCTCCCCCGCTCTGCTGTGCATTGATATAGGATGTCCCGACGGGGTCATCAGCACACGTTACCTTCTGCACGGTCTCACCTTTCACCGTTAGGCAGAGACCACGAAGGTTGTCATAATATCGGCGCGAAGGCTCCGATGAGGGCAACCATGTAACCTGGTTCGATTGTGGGGGATCTATGAAGACATCAAACGGCTTGCGGCCATCAGATGTCTTCGGAACGAAATATGCGCTGAACAACCGGAACGCCGCATCGGAGGGGTACGTCGGAATACCACGATAGCGGAGCGGCAATGGCTGAGCGTGTCCTTCGTTTTGATCGTCGTACAGTCCGCGAATCAATTCGAATGCCGCCGAGCCGGTCCCCGGCAACAGCGATTGAAACAGTTCCACCACGGGGAGAAAATCGATCCGGCTCCAGTTCATCGCGCCCATGCACGCCATGAAACGGGCGCGCTCGAATGTGCCATCATCTAAAATATAGAAGGCATCCTTTTTGTGTCGGATGCTCGCTTGTCCTGTGGGGTCAATGACCAAGTCGTCATCGCTGTAGAAAAAGCGAACTTCTTCGAGCGTCACCCGCAACGCTTGGGCAGCCATGTGGCGGAGGTCATCTGGCCGCAGTCGTTGCCAGCCGGGTTTTCGAGAGAGATTCAGCACCGTCGAATTGACAAGCCCCCCCGGTTTCAGGCCTACCCACTGTCCCCAATCGAGTCGAAACCGAGCGCGGGTGAGGCGCACGGTCCCGTTAGGCTCACACGACCATTCGCACTCATGTAGTGGATTGCCGTCAGGATCCGTCGCAAGAATTCTACGGCCATGAGGACCATACAAGACGAGATGACCGGACGGCTGTTGAACGATCCGCCCCCGCCCGGCGGTCACATCGTCGCGATAGGAAAGATTGGATGTAAAGGAGAGGTTCCCTGGATGGGTCAAAGCGGAAAGATTCACGGTCACGGCAAAACTTTTACCTTGTTCATTTTGCCTTGTGCATTATTCCCTGATCTGGCCACTGCCAAGCACAACAAACTTCGAGCATGTCAGCTCTTCAAGTCCCATCGGGCCTCGAGCATGTATCCGTGTCGTACTGATCCCGATCTCGGCGCCGAGACCAAACTGATTGCCATCGTTGAGTCGTGTGGACGCGTTGACCATGACCGCACTGGCATCCACCTCGCGCAAAAACCGCAGGGCGCGACCGTAATCGTTGGTGACGATGGCTTCGGTATGGCGGGAGCCGTATCGCGCAATGTGTTCCATGGCTTCTTCGATGTTCTTCACGACCTTGACGGCGAGGATCAACGATAAAAACTCCTGACCATAGTCGCTTTCGTCAGCCGGTTTCACTTCAGAGCAGAGCGACACGGTTTTTGCGCATCCGCGCACTTCGACTCCCGCCTTCATCAAGTCGCTGATGAGTTCCGGCAAGACCGCCCGAGCACTGTTCTGGTGGACCAGCAACGTTTCCATCGCATTACAGGTCGAAGGTCGCTGCACTTTCGCATTGAGTGAAATGGTCTTGGCCATCACCACATCGGCGTCGGCATCGATATAAACGTGGCAGACGCCCTTGTCATGTTTGATCACCGGAATGCGAGATTGCTCCGTCACCGTCTTCATCAGGGATTCACCGCCGCGCGGGATGATGAGATCGATATATTGATCCTGCTTCAGCAACTCCGCGACCACGTCGCGATCAGTACGGTCAATGAACGTAATGGAGCCGGATGGCACACCCGCTTGTTCCGCCGCCTCAGCCAAGACAGACGCAATGGCCGTATTGGAGTGAATGGCCTCGGATCCTCCGCGAAGCACACAGGCATTGCCTGACTTGAGACACAGCGCCGCAGAGTCCGCTGTTACGTTTGGGCGCGATTCATAAATAATTCCGATGACACCGATGGGCACGCGCACCCGACCCACCTGCATGCCATTCGGGCGGCGCCGCATGTTCAGCGTTTGACCCACGGGGTCCGTCAGCTTCACAATTTCACGGATGCCGGCAGCTATCGCCTCGATCCGCTCCGGCGTCAACCGCAGCCGATCGGCCATGGCTTGCTTGTCCTTGGATGAGCCGAATGCCTCGAGGTCTTTCTCATTGGCCGCGAGAATGTCGTCGCGCCTTGCAACGAGTCCGTCAGCCATAGCGGCTAAAGCACGATCTTTCAGAGTGGTGGACAGAGAGGCCAGGCGCCCGGCAGCCGACCGGGCTTTCTGCACCAACTCAAGGACGTAGTCGGTGGTCGGTTTTGGGGCCACATCCGCCGAAGAGACGTCATCGACCGTTGGAATCTGTGCTTCCATGAATCCTCCCACGCCAAATATCTCAAGCAAACGAGCATAACGTTCTGACGTAAGAAGCGTCAAGCGGGACGATCCGCCAAGTATTCACTGATTGAAAACGCCCTGCATGATTTCATTGAGCGGGGATACGCTCAATATCCAACGGCGTGTTTGGCGGAAAAGCCGGGCCGAGGCGAACCGTGGGCGATACTCCCGCGACACGAACATGCATCCGCCGCCCATCCCACTGCCAATCAACTCGTCCCCCTGCAATGGGCAGGCCCGACACCTTCATTGAAGCTCGAAGCCAGTCGGCTGGAATGCCGGCGCCGATGATAATCGCAGGCTCAGTCGTCCACTGATCCCAATAGGTCAGTATGTCGAGTTGGAGCAAGGCCATTTCCGCCGCAGTCCAATAGTGAGGTGTGACATGAGGGGGCCGCAGCCATCCGCGAATACCGTCCCATCGATGAAAACTATTTTCAGGGCCATCGCCTTCCCACCACGTATACAGCCCGGGAGACGCCTGGTGTTCCCAAAACCATCGCACGGTCTTCCATGCGCGCTCTGGTCGCTCCAGCAACAGCCATTGATGCGCTTCACCGATATCGAAATAGGTCCACAGCGGCAAGTCTCGAAACGAGCCGTCGGCGGTCCGCAAGGTGGTCCAGCGCGATTGAAGGGCCGCTCGCAGTTTGTCTTTTGAAGCACCCGCCACGCCGGTCGGCCATAGTGCATTCACGTATGTTCGGTCGTTGTTTGACTCGGGCGCGGTAAATGCACGCTCCCATGCTAAACGAAGGGCTTCCGCTCGTGTGCGCCACCGGTGGGCAAGTTCCTGCTGGCCGACACGCAAGGCCAAGTCGGCGGCATCGGCGAGCCCACGATAACTGACCGCGTTGACAAAGAGGAGTGGCCGATGATTGTCCATACGACCAATGATCAACCCGTCACGGGCTGCCTCGCACACCAGCCCTAAATCCTGACGATGCGAGACGGCAGGAACAATGGGTTTCTTAATAGCTTTAAAAATCGGTCGAGATGTGTCGAGCATCGCTTCAATAAATTCGGCTTTGCGTCGCACATGAGGCCAGATGCTCCTATCGTACTCTTCACGTCCAATGCGTACGGCCACCTCTTCTAGAGCCCAAATGGCCAAGCCTGGCGCGTCCGCTTCCGGCCCGAATCCTCCGAAAAAATCTTCTTCCGCAAACTGCCGTGAGAGCGCCTGCGCCAGTTCGAGATGACCAGCGTGCGCTAACGCCACCACCTCATAGGCGCCGTCACGCAACCACGGACGTGGATAATTCATCGGATCCCCCGGTCGGGTCTCCGCGCCGACGAACCCCATCATGATATGGGCGAACTGCGCTTGAAGGCTGGTCACAAACTCTGCGTCAGGCACATCGATCTGGAGGTCGCTGTGAGTGGCGATGATTCCAGGGGGCACTTGCTTCCCGGCATCGTTGCGCGCAATGTGCACTCGCCATTCGGTCTCGTGGCTTAATTCAAGACGGGCATACCCCCATCCCGACTTGCCCGCCCAATGCGCCGCCCCTGCATGATCTCTCGTCCATCCGCGTTGGCCTTCCTCCCCGACATCGACTCGGATCGGCTGAGGATCCATCGTGACGGCCCACCGGTTGTTGATGGTCAGGGCCTGTCCGTTCCAATCCAGCCCCTGCACCGGCCCTCCAGCGGGACCGACGCTCCGAATGACCAGAAACATCTTCGCCTTGAATAGTGACTTCAGCTTCAACTGGAGTGTCCACCGCCCGCTCCCTAGAGAAGACCACTGAGCTTGGTAATAGGGCGTGTCTGTGACGATCGCGGCAAAGCCTCCGCCATCAGAAGTCACCCCATGCTGACGGATAGCAGGGAGTGGGATCTCGTCGCTCGTTGTCAGCAGCGTTCCCTGCTCATCCGTTAGCCATATCGATACGCCGAAGCTTCCGACCCACGGACTGAAACTACCGCCGGGTTCTAGGTACCCTTTCTCGACTTCCGCGGTTCCTGGTGCCGCCAGCACCACATGCCCTTGACCCCGTGGCCACGGATCCGTCGGCCTTGCCTCCATCTGCTCACGGACTCCGTATAGCTCGGCACGCGACTCGCTGATCAACTGTGCCGCGTGTTCCAGCTGTAGTCCATTATTCACTACCATCCCGCCTACTAATAAGGCGGCGGCTACGAGTGCAACCGGCCGGGCCTGCGTGAGCGTACTGAGCGCAGCCAGAATCACCAAGAGAGGAACGAAGTGCAATGAATACAAAAACGTCTCGTTCCCATAGAGGGTATGCAAAACAAATTGACCCAGCAGCACCGTGCCCAGCACGAAGCGGAATCCTCGATGGTCCCACATCCTGATAAAAGCCCACGCGCCGAGACCGAGGAGCACAAACCATATGAGCGTCACACCCCATCCCACTAAACTCCCCGTCCCCAACAAGGCGCTTTGGGTCACCAGCTTCGGCCAGGCCTTTAGATCTGTCTCGAGGAGCTGCCAGCCGGGCTCATCCGCAATACGAAAGGCCGGCATGACGATGCTATGCGCGAAGAATGATCGTGCCACGCCGGCGATGCCACCGGACTCCGGATCAAGCAGATATTTCGTCTCTTCTCGGTCGCCGAGGAAAAACTGAGCGGTTGGAAACAAATACTTCTGGATAGCCCAGAGTAGAACCACCACGCCGAAGGCATTGATCGTGATCTGAGCGGCGCGTCTCCAGGGATAGTTCGCGACGGCCGCCGCGATTCCGGCCATCCAATTGGTCAGGGTGAAGCTCAGCGTGAGCGCGCTCACGAGTACAAATTGCCACTCTCTAGCACCCTGTCGTTCGGCCATGATAGTGAGCAGAAGCGCCAGGAGAATACTCACTGAGCCGAGCGGATAGGTTTCGGGCACGATGAACCAGAAGATGGATCCGGCGCTGCACCCGGCGGCTAAGGAGAACAAAGCCGCATCGAACAGCCGACATCCGACAAGCCTCAAGATCATGAACAGAACTGCGATCCAGATACCCGCGACGACCGCGTTGAATACCCGAATGGAGGTCGCGAGGTCCAGTCCCGCAATCTGTGTTAACCCATAGACGACCGGATGCGTAAAGAGGGAAAACAGGGGATGTACTTTTGTGCGGTAATGGTCGCTCCACCGATATGCCATATTGTCATAGACCCGAGCCAGGTCGGATTCGAACCAGACATCATACGTATTGAGGAGGATCGGCGGGAGCACGGCCGAAG
The DNA here is from genome assembly GCF_965152615.1 of Nitrospira sp. Nam74. NCBI lineage: Bacteria > Pseudomonadati > Nitrospirota > Nitrospiria > Nitrospirales > Nitrospiraceae > Nitrospira > Nitrospira sp. Nam74. Next base: position 2,784,472 of record NZ_OZ224220.1, read on the forward strand.
CATGATAGAAAGCACTCCCGACAGCCAAGGCTAAGACGAGGACGATCAGCAGATCCCGCCAAGACAGGGTGTTATTCCCAGATTGCACAGCGGATACCTTGCAGGTTGGCCAAGCGGCGGGCTTTGAACGACCCATTGACAAGCGTCGCCTTGTCCACCAGCGCCAGGAAAGCCAGATCGGAGGAATGGTCGGCATACGCAGCTATGGTGGATCCTACGTGGGCGTCTTTCAATTGTTGCAGGCATCGGACCTTTTCTTCGCCCCTGTGATTCGGCCCCGCCAATTTCCCCGAGAGGTATCCGTCCACCCATTCTGCTTGCGTGCACAGCACGTGGTGGAATCCAAGTCGACGTCCGACTTCATGAACATAGAAATCAAAACTGGCGGTCAGTAACACCAAGAGATCACCGCTGCGGCGATGACTCTCCAGAGTCTGCAGCGCTCCACGGCGCAAGCCTCCGGCAAGAAGACGATCGACGAATATTCGCGACCACTGTTCCACCTCGTGCCGTGATGCGCCACCCAAGACTGCGTGAAGGAAGTGCTGCTTCAGTTCGGTATTATTGATTCGGCGTAACGTATATTTCAGCACCGACCAGGGAAGCGGTAGTATGCGAAGCAGACGCCGCGGGTGGCGAATAAGAAATCCCGCGAGGTAGGCCACATAGCTGTCGCGACGAGTGAGCGTGCCGTCAAGGTCGAAGATCACCACGCAACGTTGAGTTGTCATCAGCCGATGTAGACAATGACGGCGAAGGTCACCACCCACGCGAGGATGGCCGTGCGCAACGGTTGGTCCTTGATCACCAATTGTGTCGGCGATCCTCCTAAATCCTTGCGGTGAATCAGATAGAGATAGCGAAAAATGCCGAAGACCACGAAGCCTGCAGTCAAGTACAGCTTGCTGGAATGAAACCGGGCCATGGTAGTGCCGTCAAGGGTGTACAAAATATACGTGATCAACGTAACGGGGGTGACCACCGCGGTGAGAATATCGACAAGCGGAATCGTATACTGTTCGAGAACCGGTCGATGGGAATTGGCGATTTCTCTCATGAGCAGCAATTCATGGCGGCGTTTGGCCAACCCCAAGAATAACGACAACAAAAAGGTCGCCATGATGAGCCACGAGGACGGTTCAACCTGAATGATGAGGCCGCCGGCAAACACGCGAAGCACAAAGCCGGCGGCGATGGTAAAGACATCCAGGATGACGACATGTTTCAGGTGCAGGCTATAGAGGACATTCATCCCGCCATAGGCCAAGACCACGGCAAGAACGGGTGGAGACACATGGACGAGGACGACCGAAACCGCCACTAAGAAACACGCCGCGGCAATCGCGACACCCACAGAGAGCGCACCTGAGGCGATCGGTCGTTCCCGCTTGGCAGGATGCAGCCGGTCGAACTCACGGTCACGAACATCGTTGAATATGTAGACCGCACTCGACATGGCGCTAAATGCCAGAAACACCAAACTTACCAGGGCGAGTTTCTCAGTCTGTGCGGCCTCGCCTGAAAAGAAGACGGGGGCAAAGACAAAGACATTCTTGATCCATTCCAGCGGCCTCATCGTTCGACCGATGAGAACCATGTCTTTCGAAAAACCTGAGACGACTTCTCCAGCGAGGGCGACCACTTTCATGGATATCCTCTATATGTCGTTGCCACTACATTCTTACCACGTAAGTATCTCAGCTAATCAAGAAGGAGGAAAGATGAGTATCCGAAAACAACTCACGATTGTGTAGGAAAACCTGCGTGCAGGGTGAAGGACTCGGCCTTTCTCGGCAAGCCAGTAGACTGGCTATCTCCCCTGCCCGCAACTCCAGGAACAGGATTGCTATGGTATCGCACGGATTGAGGTCGGTGAGAGTCGACGGCCTACAGCACGGAAGGTTTTCCACATCGCATTACGGCATGGACGACATCGCCCATATTTGGACGAGCGTGGCTCCTGTATTAAGACTTCACAATCACCTTACTGCCAAAACTGAAGCCTCTTCAGACGACTTGATTGGTTAGCATCTCATCTTTGAGAGTATGCCACGGAAACCTGATTCACCAACTATCACAATCAATAGACCCATCGCAAAGAGCATTTCGATAGAGACCGCGTAGTCCCCAGCTCATTCCCTATGCACTATGTCACCGCATCGCTGCTGCAAAGCCGTTACTCAGCTAGACAGACTGCTATTGCCCGGCTTTCGGCGGATAATTCTCAAACGCCTTAGCTATAGCCTTTTTCCCCAACTCCATATTTCCCTGAGCTGTATCCTCGAGGTCCGCTACCATCGTTGCGCGCCACACCAGCTCCTTCTTGGCAGGCTGGACAAGATCGATGATGAGGGTCCCTTCTTGGTACTCATAGGTCGAGACGCCGGTGTAGCCCGCTCCCCATCCATACCCGCCGCGCCAGGTATAGGCGCCGGGGGTCGGACCGGTGCTTTGGACGCGCTGCTTGTCTTTCACGCCGATCCAGTAATGCACCAGCAGGTCGGGATGTTGTTCTAATGGCACCTGCTGAAGTCCCTTCTTATTCAGTTCATGCGCAACAGTGGATTCGATCCGTGTGCGGGTCAGAGAATTATCGAAAACGCCGCCTCTGTTCATGTCCGTCAGACCTGTGAATACGAAAGTTCTGAATTTAGTGAAATCGGCAGCCGGATCAAAATCCGTCTTCACATTTGGCCCCGTGCAAGCATAGAAACAGAATCCGACGATAGCCAGATTGAAAAGAATTCGGTGTGTCTTCATCGCGTTCTCCTTTAACAAAGTTTCAGAGACAATGATGCGCAGATTCCACGGTCATCGATAGCATAGAGTCGCGAAAGTCCCATGCTAGAGGCCGGTGTCGGATAATCGGGCGAGACGGACTCCCATTGACTTCGTTGGACAATCGCCAGGTCGTCCAGACCGCCAAAAAAGCCGTCTGCTGTAGTTAAGAGCTATCTCGTTACGGGCTCAACGTTAGAGAACCTCACGTGGTTCTATCTTAATTGTAAGGACACCTTGCCAAGTCTGTAATGGGCCAGGAGAAATATCATGGTACAGAAGCGGAGGTTTTCACGAACGAGTTCGTCAGCCATCGCTCATTAGGTTCGATGTCGCACAAACGTTGCTTAGGAATTGCTCATTAGATGATGAACCCATGATTGTCCTGATTGTCGATCACTTCGGTTGGATCAGCCGCGAGCTTGTACATAGGACTACGTGCGGACGCGGTCATCTTACCTTGCTATGCCCGTGAAAGACCGCAAGGCGATGAGGCTATGGTTGCCAATATAGTTGTTTCACGACATCATCTCCTTGCATCACAGCAAAACTATACAAAGAGTCTCTACAAGAGAAGACACGTATATGGTCATCGCTCCGCTACATCTCTCCCAGGTTAGTGTCGCGATGGAGGCGCGGAGCCGGAACATGTCTCACGGCATCCAATCCTTTTTCGCATACAAATCTGCCAGAGAGGCAAGCGCCTGCTTCGCGCATGACACGGCCATTTGCTCCATCACCAAGCGATCGTTGTCGACATTCCCGCTATCCACAACCATTTCACTTCTGTCCGCGTGGGTCATGAATTCGAGAAGATTGATGTTTCCATCTTCACTCACCTGGTGTACATGCACCCTAGCATCAAGCTGCTTTCCTGCGGGGCTTACTCCGACGGTGATGTGCCGGAGACGCACCCCTTCCCCCACGTCTAGGAAAGCACCCGCGATGACAAGTGCATTTCGAGGACTGCGTTTGCCTTTTCGCGCGCGTTCGGTATCAATTCCAAGTTTCAAGAGACCATGCACCAACCGATCGACTAGGGCCTCAGCCACCTCCTCGCCCATGCGACGTTGATACGGCGTAGGCGTAATATATCCGCCGCCATCTTCAATCAGATCCTGGAACAAGGGCTGCTTGTCCGTCACCTCTTCACGGCTGATCGCAAAGTCGTACACGAGTACCTTCGACGGACGCGGGGATTCGCCGGTCATAGTCTCAGCCCTAAAACTGCTCGCGGCATTGCTGCAACCGAACACTGCGAGAGCGCTCGTTAGCGCCATCACTCCCAATCCCATCGTTGTTCGAAAGCTCATGGCTTGGTACGCCTCTTACCGCGATTACGCGCGCTGTTGGCAGCCCAGACACCCGTTATGTTGCAGATCGCCTCCTTACTGTTCCCGGAAAGCGGTGTACCGCAGGACCTCAGGTTGTTCATAAAGCACAGTGGTCACGACAGGTCCTCCAAGCACCGCCTCGTCGACGGCATCCTTGACGGTTTACCGACCTTCCCCTGAACCGAAACTTGTGCCGCAAATGTACCAGCAGCCAAAGCGGCTGCAAGCTGTCAACGATCATGATCATCCAGGAAGTGCTGAGCGGCCACATGGACGATCCAGCGTATGTTATCTCGGCATGGCGGCCGCTGCCCGGATGGCCTCCGCAATGTCACTGCTCAGTATGGCAAGCGCCCGGCTGTGTGCGGCTACCAGCGCCTCGTAGCGATCTTCGACGGTGGTTTCCCGGATATGCGAACGGCCCGTCTTGGTTTCGGCGTCCTTCTGGGACAGTCGGCGGATCGTCCAGATCGCATCGATCGTGGCCCCTTTCCGGATTTCCGAATCGAAGCGTTGAATATCGACAATGACCCGATAGTCGGCCGTGTCAATTGCACTGTAAGGATAGGCCAACAACGGTTGGGCACCGAGCGAATGGGTAAGGTGTTCGGCGATCACGCGGGGGATTGCACTTCCAAGAGGTTCGGCCCAACGACGCTCCCCATCAAGGTCGACCTCATTCGCTCCGACCCGGGTCACCAGCTCAGGACGGTCCACGACCTCGGGCAGACTGACTGGGCCGACCGCAACGGTGTAGCCGATTCCTGTAGGCACAACCTGATTGTTGTCAATTCTGGCAGTACCTAGAGTGTAGTAGCTCACCTTGGGCGAACTGCCACAAGCGGCGAGCACGCCGATGCATATGAATGACATGAGGAGCCGTATCACCCCGGGTCTCATCGACGCTCCTATTTCTTTCCCCGTATTAAGGCCTCGGGATGGCGTTCGAGCAATTCAGCCAGCGAGCGAAGCGCTCTGCCCGCGCGGGAGAGTTCGCGCAAGCTCTCTCGCATATCGGACTGTAATGGCGCATCGGCCACCAGCATGTGGTTCGCCGTATTCAGTGTCCGGTGCGCATCATCGAGAGCTATCCGCGCCGCGGGAGTCACGTCCGAGTCGAGTCCCTTCACGAGCTTGTCCGCACTTTCCAGCGTGCGGTTCAGGATGCGGAGCGTCTGGCGCAGGTCACCCCCGATCTGATCCAATGGCAACTTCTCGAGTTTCCTGGCGAGCAGGTGAAGGGTTTCCTGAACCTCCGTCATGGAACCCATCACGGTCGGCATGACTGGCGGCGTTCTCGTCCAATCCATTTGCGCCTTAGGCTCATCGGGAAAGAAGTCCATGGCCACATACAGTTGCCCCGTCAGCAAGTTTCCCATCCTGAGTTGGCCGCGGAGCCCGTGCTCGATCATCGCATTCAATCGCGCGCGCCGGGCGGCCGGATCCGTGGTCGTAGTCGCAGTCTGACCAGTGGCAGCCAGCGCCTGGAGGCGTCCGGGGTATACCGTCACCCCAACCGGGAAGCGGTACTGGCCCTGCGTCTCGTCATATTCCACGTTCATGGATTTGACCTCGCCAATGGTAATGCCCCGAAAATCTACAGGCGCTCCAATCAAAAGGCCGCGAAGCGAGTCTGTGAAGTACAGTACGAAGGGCACAGCGACCGTATCCGCGTGCTTCAAAGCCTGGGAGCGGCTATTGGCCAAGGCGAACACGCTGTTTTCCGCGGCCGGCGATGCGGGCGACGGGTCCGGCGGCGTTTCGAACGCGATGCCGCCGATGAGAATTGCTGCCAGCGATTGAGTGTGCACCTTGATCCCCGTCGCATCCATCGCGACATCAATCCCACTCGCGTTCCAGAACCGCGTGTTCGACGTCACATACTGATCGTAGGGGGTTTTGATGAAAATCTTGAGGATCACGTCCTTTCCGTCTTTGTTGAGCTCATGAGCCACGACACTGCCCACCTCCACCTGCCGGTAGTAGAGCGGCGATCCGATCCCGAGCGAACCCAGTTCTTCGCTATGCAGGACGAACTGGCGTCCGGGGACGTCGCCAGTGATGATCGGGGGCGTTTCGAGACCGACGAACTCGTGCCGGACCGTGTCGGACTTGCCGAGGTCCACACCGATATAGGAGCCGGAGAACAAGGTCCCAAGCCCTGAGATCTGCCCGCCGGCAACCCGCGGCCGCACGACCCAGAACCGGGTGTCTTCGACCAAGTATGGCTCGGCCTCCTTGACGAGTTCAGCGGTCGCAACGACACCCTGTAAACGATCTTTGCTGACCTTGACCTGTTTCACTTCCCCGACATCGACGCTCCTGAATTTGATCTTCGTTTTGCCCGCCTCGAGGCCTTCTGCGGTGCTGAAGCTGATCGTGATCGTGGGCCCCCGCTCAAGTATCGTTTTCACCGCCAGCCAGACACCGATGACCAACGCGACGGCAGGGATCAGCCAGACGAGGGGCAGCGTCCATCCCCGCTTGGACGCCACGACGGCTTCAGGGATGTCGGAGATACTGGGGTCAACCGGGGTGCGAAGCATGGTCCCTCCTCACCGGGTCCCAAATGAGACGCGGGTCGAACGCCTCCGCCGCAAACATGGTGAGCACGACTACCGCACCGAATGCGATAGCGGCGGGACCAGCCCTGATCGTCGCCAACGACTCGAACTGTACGAGCGCCGTGACAATCGCGGCGACGTAGATGTCCACCATGGACCAGCGTCCGACAGATTCCACCATCCGATAGAGCCGGGTGCGATCGAGCATCCGCCACGTCGAGCGCTGTTGGACGGAGGTCAGGAGCACCGACAAGGCGATCAACTTTGAGCCCGGCACGAGAATACTTGCGACAAATACGATCACGGCGAGCGGCCAGGAGCCAGAGACCCACAGGTACACGACACCGCTCATGATCGTGTCCGATTGCACGCCGAAGAGCGAGCCCGTCTCCATGACAGGGAGGACATTCGCCGGCACATAGAGAATGCAGGCGGCAATAAGAAGCGCCCAGGCGCGGGTTACGCTGTCCGGCTTGCGCGTGTGCAGGGTTGCGCCGCATCGCGCACACGCCAAATCGTGCCCAACTCCGGAGGACTTGTTAAGCAGATGGCAAGTGTGGCATGCAAGGAGCCCTGCGTCCGCGGCTGTCATCGCCGTCATGGTGCCGCCTACTCATTTCTGGTTGCCAGGATGAATTCAGACGCCCCGGCGTCTGATCGCGTCGACGCGGGCCCAGAGTTCATCGGCGTCAAACGATGCAGCGGCAGCCGCGACCAGGACCATGAGCATGGCAAAGGACCACAACGCTATTCCAGGCACCACATGCGCAAGATGCCCGAGCTTCGCCAGCGACACCAGTGTCCCGAGCATGAACACCTCGACCATTCCCCATGGCCGTACCGCCTGGAACAGGCGGAACATCGCGGGCAATTGCCTTGAGATCCATCCAAACTTCAGCGGCACCAGCATGTACAGCATCGCGCCGATATTCAGCACCGGCATCAGCATCGTGGTGGCAAAGACCAGGGCCGCGACGCTCCACATCCCATCGTTATAGAGCGTGCGCACTGAACCGAATAAGGTCGTCGAAGTATGGTGGCCCTGGACATCAAGTTCGACGATCTGGAATAGATTGGCCACGATCATCAGGATGGCCGCCCCTAGTGTGAATGCTAGCGTCCGGTCAAGGCTGTCGCGGGTGCGCCGACACAGTACGGCGCCACACCGTCGGCAATAGGCCTTGGCTCCATAGGGAATCGGTGTTTCCCGGTTGAGCAGATCGCATTCATGACAGGCCAGAAGCGAGTGCGTAATCATGTGTCTATCCGGATTATGAGCCGCTTAGGAAATGTTACGCACCATCTGGCATCAATCCATGATGCGCGTAGGTTTCTCAAGCAGTCAGCACGAGGAAGCCTATTTTTCTTAGCGTCAACTGGACAGCGCCACAACTGTCAAAAGTGACAGGGGTTTTGTCGATGTCAGGACCGGCAGTGCAAGACAAACGGAGGCTGAGTGGCTGGGCCAGTGTCTCGGTGAAAGCGTGCAGATCGTTCTCGCAACGGCAAGTAAGGTCGCCCCGTTTTGATGAGGATCGGGCGTAGGACATGATCGAGGCTGCCGACGACGATGGGCCACAGGAAGCCCCTCGCCAAGTCCGCTGCTCCCTTCCAATCAATAGAGCCACGCGATGCCCACTAACATGACGTGGACGGCCCCGATCTGAGCCACTGCGGGCAGGAACTTTATGATCATCAAGATCGCAGCGAACGGCACTCCGGCGACGGCTCTTTCGTCTTCAACAGTCTTAGACTCCTGACGGCGATTTTCCTCTCAGACCGCACCGTCTGCAGACTCAATACGCTCAAGACCTCGGTCCGTACCCATTTCGGTACCGGCTCGTCGGCTATTTCTTGGCCCCTTCCGCGGATTTCTCACCGTCCTCCTTTTCTTTCGGCATGGCCTCACGAATCAGGTCGTCGAGAAATTTATTCACAGGAGTATATTGGGAGGCTGTTTTTCTATTCAGCAGATCGCTAAGCATGCTTCCCAACGTCGCGCGAGCGATATCCTCCAAGTACACCGGGTCTTGGGATACGGCTTCGTTCGCCATGTTCGTTTCGGCGGTCGAGGCCCACACGAGTTCTCCGGTCTCCGCATCCCACAATTGCAAGGCCAGCCGCATGATGCTCGAGCGAGTCTGCGTCACGCGCACGTCTAACCCAGGGAATCTCCAGCGATCCGTCATCGTTTGCGTGAAGGCAGCCAATCGTAGTTGGAAGATATACCGCACGCCGAGCGCCGCGGCGAGGTTTCTCAGCGCCTCCTGATCCAGGATGTTGCTTTGTTCGTAATCGTTTCTCATCACGGTCATCTTTGAGGCCAAGCCCGCCTGATTGATGCGCGTACTGGTCTCCTGCTCGGACACGACCTTCCAATTCGGCACGACCTTGGAAATAATATCGCCCAGGTATCGTCCTAGGGCGACCTCATTCCCTCGAAGCCCTGGCATCGTGATGGCTGGAAACAGCGCCACAGGGCGCTCTTCCAGGTAGGCAGGATGAAAGGACGGCGGCACGTCCGTCGAATTGGTGCGGACCTGCCAACCATAGATTGAACTTGCGCAGGCCGGCACAACCATGGAAACAAGAACCAGACGAACAATTAAACTGACGAATGATAAGATGCTCATTCGATGGTTGAAACGACAGGCGTCTGCTGCGCCACAGTGAACGTTTGCATGGCACTGAATTTTTCTTCGATAAGTCCGCTACATCCACGGCGCTCGATACCCGCGCACATGCCTCGGTGACCAACGCCCGTAGACGTGTTGACCATGCCTTCCGATCCCGTCTTTTCCGCACCATGGAACGCCGGTCGGCATCTAGAAGTACAGCGCGCCATACAGAAATACGGTGTTCCAGGCGTTGTCAACCCTGATCCCCGAGACGCTATTCGATTTACTCACATCGACATTCGCCTGCAAGCGATCGTAGGATGCTCCGAGGCCGAGGTGGGTGAAGAGTCGATATTCCAAGCCCGCATAGAACTCAAACATCGAGCCCGTAAAATTGTTGCCGACTTTTAAATAGAACCAGTCAAAACGGACCTGCGATGAGAGCTTGGGGGTGATGTGGTAGTTGACATACCCGCCGAGCGAAGGCAGAGGAACCGTGAGTTCTTCCGATGACGACCCAAAACTGGTCGATTGCCCCGTGCAGTCCGCCAACGTGCCGCTGCAGGTCGAACTCCCTGCAATGTCGAACTTCATCCTGATCATATAGAGGCTTGGCGAAATTCCCAATTCGACCTTGTCGTTCCGATAGAAGGAGTAGTTGTAGATGAGCCGCCAAAGGTCGAAATTCAAACTCGAAGTGACGCTGGCACCGGCGGCGATCGTAATATCTTTGACGGTCAGATCCGTATCAACCGTGCGATTGGAGTCTCGCAACAGCCGATAGTAGGAGATGCCGAGGCTGTGCCGATCGTTAAACCGATACGCGGCATCGATTCGAAAGCCGTTGTAGTCGGTCGTTCCGCTTAAGGTTCTGTTGTAGTCGATCGAGGTACCGAAGCCCGCCGGTCCATTCAGTTCGATCTGGGTGTTTGCTCCGAAGACAAACAGATAGCCTCCTCGGATCATGAAACGATCGGGCAATTCGGGCGGCTGCGCTTCTTCAGCCCTGGCAGGCTGCGTATAAAACAACAAGAGAACCGAAACGCTCAACATCAATGTCGCGGTGATGCGAATGGGAATTCTCTTCATGGCGGGCCTCCCGGGGCTACGTCTTTGACCGCGTCTCAGAACTCACGCGTCTCTTGTGGACCGGTTGATCGAATCACGGCCCTGCTCTAACGGTCGCCGTTTGCAGCGGCAAAGTAGACATATGCGCCGACAGCGAGAAAATTGATCGCCACCGCAATCACATTCCACACGATCACGGGTTTCGACTCGATCAAGAAGCCGTAATAGACCCAGACAATCTGGAAGGTACCCATGATCGCGGCCATGGTAGGATTCATGCCCTGACAGGACCGTCGTTTGAGCATCGCAATTAAATCCGGCATGGCGGCAAAAGTCGTCCCGAATCCCGCCACGAATCCGATAACTTCATGTAAGACCATCTCTGTACCTCGCGAATAGTGTGCCGCCCGGGAAATCGAGCTTTTTATGCCCAAAAGACCACGGCGAGACGTCTTGATCTCCAGTCCACTTCTCATCTCTTCGTGGTTCGTTGACTTAATTCTGGTTTGGCCATAGGCAATCCATACGCCGTTGACAGCTTCGGCGCAGAGGACGGCGCTGTGGGAAGGTTCTTTGGAGGAGTACTCGAAATCGCGCCCGTGGCCCCATCACGAGTGAAGTTCATGCTGTCCGCCAGCTGAACGTTGAATCCCCGTAACCACGGCTCGCGGCCAATCGTCGTGCTACCCCCGGGAGCGAGTTCCGGGTTGAAGCTCGCACCGGCGAGGATGGAAGCAGGGAATGCCTTGGCGCCCTTGTCGTGAGGCCGGTAGCCTGACGTGGTGACGTCCATGCTGGCCTCGCGGCGCTGTATCGCCGGTATGCCAAGCCCGGGCACTACGGGCGTATAGCACGCGCTCATTTCCATACCTTCCGGAACGCGGTTGTCACGCAGATGCCAATCGTGGGAACGGCGCCTATGATACTCCCGATGAGCGAGAACCCTCATCGTCGGTCCATTGCGGTTCCGTCTCGCGGACCCGCACGTCGGCAGGGAACCCTTGTGCTATGGTTACGGCGCCCCAGGGAGACAGAGCTGGGGAATCTATCGCCAACCCTAGCCCCGATTCGCTGGACGTCCATGGAACCCCTGGTTACTCGTAATCCTAATAGGCATGTAAGTATTGGAGAGCCCATTCGCGGTCGTCGTTTCATCACGCCATTGCAGCATGTCGGGATCCCTGCTGGTCATAAGTAGCTTGCGATCCGCTAAACCACTGAAATGAACTCGAATCCGTCCTCCTTCGTGACGTTCTTCAGGAAGGCAAAGACGTTACATTCCCGCGGTGGCAGCAGATCCTCATCTGCCCTCAGAGGGCCGTGTATTGGAACTGCCCAAAAGAAAATCAATACTGCCAGTCGGGACATTGTGAATGGCATCATGGCGGTACCGACGCGCTTACCGGGTGCTCTCCTCCGGGTCTCTCTTGCCTCAGAAACGGGTAAGGACTTCGTAAGGGAGCTTAGCAAGCCATTCGATGAGAATAACCTGTCAGAACTGACAGCTTATCGACCCTCATGTGCGAGATCGGGCTTTTCTATCAACGACTGACAGGACTGAATCGATGTGTCAGAACGATCAATCAGAACTTGAAGCCAACATCGAGCTTGATCGTCGTGAAGCTTGGCGTGCCGGTGTGGGACAAATCGACCCATTGCTGCCTCGCGCCCCCGCGGAAAAACAACCACGGATTGACGTCCCAGCGCAAACCTCCTCCTACCCCATAGCTAAGAAACGTACCGGACTTCGTGGGCTGCGTCCCCCCCGCAAATGGACCCGTACCACGGATCGTAGTAACACCCGACAACGGGAGGGCCTTCTGCGATATTCGTGTCGATGTTCATCCCGCCGACGTCAGCGTCGATGTACGGTGTCAAGGGACCTTCAAAAAAGTGATAGGTGACCGCAAGGGCGAATGTGTTGGTTTGCACCGTTCCACTTTGGGAACGAGCCGGTCCTGAGTTACCGGCCGCCGGCTGAACGACCGCCTGAAAATCGGGTCGGCTCCAGGAAAAGAAGCCTCCTACATTCCAGTGCTCATTGAAATTGTAGCCAAACTGAAAGTTGAAGCCGACCGTGTCGTCGATCCTCACGGTAGTCCCGCCATCGAACCCCAAGTTTTTGCCAAAGTGTATTGGGGCCCAAGAAGCACTTCCCATTTCCCTTTTCGGTAGCCTTCACTCCGTCCGGGTACCTCGGCATAGGCCGGAAGAAGCGTTAAGGCCATATTCACGCAGACGGCGTCTGCTATTCCGAGAACCGCGAAAACCCTACTCATAGACATCTCCTTTGTCGAGGCACACTCTTCCGTTCTCGAAACGCATCTCGGCTCCATCGTCAACATTGGGAAGAATCCGCGATATACGTGGCGAGCACACCGTAGTGATCGGACCCCGGCTCAGCTGAAACGGCCGTGGGTTGTCCGAATAGTTCTTGCCGCAAGCATCCTGCCAGAGTCTCCGATGGGTTCTGCAGGAGAAACAGAAAATCCACCCGCCTGGCCTGACTAATGCCCTTTTGATAGCCTTCAAGGATCCTCTGCTGCTGGCTGCTCGGAAGTCCCATCATCGCCTTGCGAAGTCCGGAGGGTACTTCTCGTACTGCTTGGCCGGCGATCGGGTTTCGCTGAGGATCAAGACTGTAGACGTCGCTGGTGGGGCTGGCGATCATGTACGTGTCCCTGAGGCCCGCGCGTTCGAGTTCGCGATATTCCGGATCATCCGGTTCAAAATTAAAGTCGCCCCCAATGATGACTCCGAAATAGGACGCCTTAGCCTGTAGTTTCTGTATCTCTTTCAGGAGCAGGCGAATCTCATCGAGTCGTCTCTCCTGATCCTGCTCCATAGCGGCAACAATGCCTTCGAAGTCCTCACGCCGGACCCTTCCCTCATCGATAGCCTCATTGATTTTTCGAATGAAAAATGCATTCCGCTCAATACCAGAATGCAAATGGAGACTGACGGCGAGAAACCTCCTGCCGGTGTTAGGATTTTCAATTTCCGCGATGAGCGCGTATCGAAGCTCGCCCGTCTGCAGGCCGATGAAATCACGGCAACCTCCGAATCCCCCACTGAGTTTGAGACCCTTGATTTTCCGTAATTTCAAGGGAGCTTTTGCGAGAACGGCAAGCCCGTTATTTAGATCTGGAACAACTCCCAAGCCGGCGACCCGTATGCCACAGGCATCCACCTGATGCACTTCACTGTATTGCAAGCCGGAGGTCTTAAGCGCCTCGACAAACCGTTCCGCCATAACAGGCAAAGGGTTGACCTCCTGCAGGAGGACTACGTCGGGTTGATCTAGAGACAATTGTTGGAATTGGAGAGTGAGCCGTGCCTGGCGTACTTCTTTCGATTCACTGGCCTTGACAGTGAGTCCGCTCGGCTCGAGTCCATGCAACGTATTGTATGTGAGCACTTTGACCCGCTGCATCGGTTTGCCGCTTGGAGTCGTTCTTGAACGAACAGAATCGGCGCACCCTGTCACGAAGGAGCACAGTAGAGCGACGGCGGCAAGAGCTTGCACGCGATGGCGGATGCCTTCCAATTGCCAAAGTGTGAATGGTTTTCTTCTACTCGATTGAATACGGCTCATTTCATCTCTTCGACATCGCCGGGTTTTGAACTACCGTCGAATGCGGCCTTCTCCGCCCCATAGCTTGAGTTTGTCAGCTTTGCCACTGATCGCGGTGCCGGGTTTCCCATAGAATGTGGCCGGACTTTCCAAAAGTTTCTGTACTCGCATGCACAGGCCTAGTCATCGATTATCGAACCTGTGTGAATTCGCCGTGATACCGGTCACCCGTTTCGGCATGGATCGATTCGACGACGACGATCGATTTTCCCTTGTGGTCATACAACGCAAATGTTACGGCGCGACGCTCCGTATCCCCGATCAACCGACCGTCTCGTATATCGAGGGATCCTGCGCCGAGCGCCGTTTTAGATGCGCTTTGTCCGACGAAGAGATAGGTGCCATTGTCACGGATCTTTAGGCGTACGGATCCTTCCTGGAACATTGCGTCTTTCTTCTTCACGATTCCTTCCCATTCACCAACGACCATGTTGACATCGGTAATCGGCACCAAAGTCCACGATGGACCTTGATGTGGGGGTCCTCCGGAACATCCCGTCAGTAGTGCCAAACCCAATGCACACGCATAGAATCTGAGCGAGGCCAGCTCTTTACTGAACTGATTCATGCCAAAGTACATATCACTGCCCGACGTTGAATACCGAGTGCTTAGCTTGATCTTCCAACAGCTCGCTGTGTTCCTGCATCTATCTCCATCAATCTTGGCCCCACGTCTTGCTCCAAGAATGGGTGCACCGTGGTTTGGAAATGCAGGTGGCTTAGGCGCCTTTTACCCACCGGATCGTTTTGGTTCCCTCTTTGACGCCCGTGAGGGCGCTTCGGACGGCAATAGACACCGACTGAACCTCAAGTGCACCTGGTGCCGCCAAGCGTGAGGACCAGAACAACGCCCGCTGAGACACGATAGCAATCGCGGACACCATGAAACTCACTGTGCCGCACAACTCGAGGCTTCGAAGAAGTTACGATTTCTGACCATTACTCGGGACAAGAATATGTGTGGCGATGAGCGAGGCCTACTGTCACAATTGACAGGGACAGATAGTCACAGGTGCACTGACATGGTCGAGCAACAGCATGGTGTTCACCTTTCCCTCGGTCCATCAGGCTTGCAGCATGGGAAAGAGTTCCTCGGACGATGATGAAGTCCCTCCACTGGTTACCAATGAGTGAGCATCGAATTGGGACGCAATGGATGTTTGCATCAAGAGAGGAAGCACGGTAATCCTGACCACGATCACGCGGTACGGACCAGTGTTGGTCTATGCACTCGCCTACCACAGCACGCCAGTCAGTCACTTATAAGCGTTTGAGCAACTATTGTGTCTCGCCGTCTATTGCAATTGATGGGGCATCACATCAATGCACCACCGTCGCATCTCGACATCAACGATCCAGAAATTCCGTAATGGCGGGCTTGTTCTCATCAACTACTTTCGCAGCGGCGGCGAGAATCAGATCGCGATCACAAGCCGATGCGAGCCACAGGCGCGTGACGATTCCCGAGAGATGCTTCGCCACGTCTTTCGGAGATTTCCAATTGATTCGTTGCTTTTGACACGACGCGGGAAGGTCGCTGAGATCCTCGTTCCAATCCGCATCGACGTGACGCAAACGGATGAGGCGAACTCGATCCGGCCCCGGCAGCAGTCCCATGGCTTGCCCGATGGATACAAATAATGCCCGATAAGCGAGCGATCGCTCTTCCATGATGGAGGGAATTCTGGAGTAGTCATAATTAAATAGACTAAAGCCTTCTTTGCGATGGTCCAGGACTTCTCCACCCACAGAAAAAGGGAACGAACTATCGACCATGATAATAATGGCACGCCTACTCGGGTCTTGCTGGAGCTTTTTCAGGAACACCATGAAGAGAGACTCGGCGCCGGTGTTATCGGACAATCCTCCATCGCCGATGTGCCAATACCGGCGTTGATCTCCAACACCTAACGTAATGGGACCGATAATTGGAGGGAAGGACATGGATGCCGCTACCGCTGAAGCTAACCGCGCAGGGCAGACATTGATCCCCAAATCATCAGGCACGACAGAAATCAGACTGTCCCATCTCACACGCATGAGGTCCAGAACAGGCCTCTGCAGCGTCATGGCCTGGGGAGACTGTTCCAGCTTCCCGATCAAGTCGAACTGGGAATCGTTTCGCGGAAGGGTGCTCAGGAGAAAACGTCGTCCGTCATTGTACAGGGTCGTATTCACGAGAAGACGAGGGCTGTCTCCTCTGGCTTCCCGTTGTCCCACTTCTGTAAAATTGGTATCACCTAAGTACTGTTCACTGAGGGTCTCGGCAAGAGATCGGGCCGTCCAGGATGGATTGAACCATCGGAAATACGCCAGTTGCCGCCACAGTAACGGTCCCTCATAGTCCTTGGCCATGCTCTCTTTGAAAGTTTTAAAAAAGCGTTGATAATCCTCGCTCATTTCCCCATCAGGATTTAGAATTCGAACTTCGCGCGGCGGTTTCTTTAACGCAAAATATGCCGATGCCATGCTCCCGCCCGACACGCTGGAAATATAGGATACTTGTTCGAGCAAGGAGCGCTTCTCGGGACCGATGGCCAGCCGGCCTATGGCTTCAAAGGCCCCGGCGGCAAACAAGGCGGCGCGACTCCCCCCACCCGAGACCGCGAGACCGACAAGAACATCTTGATCGCGAGCCGGCGTGATGCACGAGGCTGGAACGTCGGTGACCTGGACAGTGTGAACCGGCGTCGCACGACATCCGGAGCACAACACAGCCACAGGAAGAACGAGGAGGTTCACGGTTCGCAGAAGGCTCACGAGACCTCGTCTCATAAAATATTGACACCACATTACGATGAAATGTCCGAGGCCGCTTTGCATTGCCGTGAAGGAATATGTGGGAAGATGAGGGAGGACTCCACTGTCAGAATTGACAGGGGAGATTACTGATGATGATCAACACGGCAACCAGGTACGGAACTTCGCGGGTCGTGTACGATTTGCTGTCTCATAGTTACGAACCTGAAGATGATGTTTCAAGAGTGGCACGATATTGAATTGGAAGACGTTCCGACTGCCTTTCGTGGTTCACCCCCTCGGCCCCGATCCCCGAGGGCTCGAAGTCTCGTCTGGCTGGCATTGTACTCTCGCCAACTTCAACGGGGACAGTAATCCATCCCCAACCCTACAGTGTATGTCTCCTGCCGGAGCCGACATTGCATGAAATACGACTCGGATGTGTATCATACCTGTTCAACTGGTCATAGGAATTTGAATCTCTGGTTGAGGCAATGTCAGAGATTCACTGCACGGAGAGATGTATAAACCCATCCGCTACGATGACAACCTCCACTCCTTTCGGCATGAGGTAGATGCTTCGTGGTTCGACCCTGGTGATGGTTCCCTCCAACCACGTGCCCTCATGGAGTTCGCGGTTCAGTGTCGCGGCCAGCTGTTGGCGCAAGTCTTCGATTCGACCCGAAAGATCGATGTCCAGATAGGGCTTTATGCGAAACAATACGTCGTCATGCACTAGCCAGCCGGCCGCGCGCATCAGTGCATCCTTTGTGTCCACCGTAAAATCAAATTCTTTAAAAGTTAGTGTCTGGGATATCGAATCGATCACCGGTTTGCCGGCAGCATAAATGTTGCCATTGACTGCTCCACTGACGCCCAAAGCCAAAATCAGACGGTCACCACTTCCGTATGTCTGAGCGGAAAGAATCTTCAGCGATTGATCCACCGACATCTGTATTTCTTTTCCAACCAACTGTTCCTCGAGATGATGGTTAATGTCGCCATATCCGGCCAGCACGGGCACGGCAAGGTGAAACCCGTCTTGTGAAATCGGGGTTAACTCGAGCGGCGGCATCGGGCGCTCGACGACTGTAGGCTCGGGCCCAAAGTGCGCTTGCGGCTTCAGAACTAAATTTACGGCTGTGCGGATCACCTGCGAGTCGTCCGACCCAATGGGACTCACGTTTGCACCGACCGGATTCAACGCGAGCCAAAGGTCCGAGGACAATCGCGTGGGTTCCTGAAGTTTCCGCCAGATCGTCTCTGCCCTTTTCCTTGCTTGGCTCCTTTCCCGAATCTTAGCGTCAATCATCTCCGCAAGGGCGTGCAGCCGAGCATTCACCAAGGGCTCCAAAAGCCGCGTCGCATTGAAATTCATACCTTCACCCGTATTGCAGCGATCGAGAAATTCCGGGGGATCGAATGTGGTGTCTGATGCAAGGGTCCACCTATCCGTCCAATCTAGTCTCGAGGTCGCGGCAAGGCGTAACCGTTTCAATGCATCCTGTCCATATCCGCAACGGACTTCCTGAACACCTCCATCGGAACCATCCATTCGAACAGCAATCCGATACAGATTCTCTGGCAAGTCCAACGCAAGATGGGCACCAACCATCCGCAAGTTAAGCGGTCCTCGTATGAAATAATATTGATAATGAAATCGGTCTTGAGCGCCAGGCAGATCCACAGCCTGCCACGTGTCCTCCTGAGCTGCTTCACGTGGAACGGCGGCGTCTGCAGCAAAAGCCAGTTCATTCACAGGGACACTGACCTGAAGATGCACGATTGATTCTTCAATACGAGGAGGAGGCGGAGGAGGCACCAAACGATCCGTAGGCTTAGGAATATCAACCTGCGCACCCCCGCACGCAGTGAGCATACAGGACGCAAGCAGCAGAAGGGCGCGATGGTATGGTCCTAAATTCTGGCACATCCTCTTCGACGGTAGTGCACGACCGCCAAATGTTATAAGTCTGTCACAGTGAACGACTCTATCCCACCTTATAGCCCTTTCCGGAAAGACACACGCTATAAGCACGGTTCCATTCTTGTTGCTTTTGCTGTTGAGCAGCCGATGATTGCTTCACGGACTCTTCGTATTGCATTTCGGATCGGCGTCGCCGTGCCACTCCCGCCCCTCCTCCAACGGCCGCTCCGATGGCCGCTCCTTTTCCTGCGTCTCCTCCAATAGCGCCCCCAATGGCACCCACAGCTGCGCCGCGCGCGGCGCCTCTGGCAACTTGTCCACTCTCGGGGGGTGGTGGTGCAGCGGCTACAGAGACTTGATTCGGATCAATCCCTGTTTGCTCTTTCGCCCACTTGTAACACGTAAACTGGTCCAACTCCTGTTGATCTTTGCTCTGGCCCTTTTCGGGAAAGATAAACATCTCGGCGTGAGCCCCCTTTGAAACGACAAAGAGTGCCAGGAGTGAAGCAAGTCCTATGGCAACCCGTATATGCATTTCTGCTACCTCCGAATACTCTTGGATGCTTTGTCACCGGTTTTGATCAGGCTCATTTGGGGATGAAGGAACCTTATAGGTCAGCGATGGCCATATGGCGACCCCTTCGCCTTGCTGTTCAGCAGTATCAAACCCAATCACCCTTGTAGATTGCTCGACTTGAAGACGCGAGATCATTTCGCCTTCGCCGGTGATACCAGTAAACTTGCCGGTGCCTCCCACAATTTTGAATGGCCCTCGGCAACTTTCCATATCGCCCATGCACGTGAATCGAGCGTACACGCGGTTGCCGTCTTCATCGGTCAGGATGCAACGGCCCTGCCCGGTCCTGATCATCTTTTTTAAGTCGCCTTCCGCTGTGGCAGGACACACAATGGAGGATGCATGCAGTGATCCCTTCCCATCGTCCACATACAACGTCCCGCTATAAACGCCTACTAAATAGGCCTCCGCAGGACCGACTGGAAATACGAATGACCGCCCTTTCCATGTCGCAACAGCCTTAACCGAAACTTCTTCGGCCACTGCATCGCTGACGGGATCGGTCGTGAGGACGACCGCTGCCATGGCAACCGCCAGCATTGTGAACGTAACTATTTTCATAGAGCGACCTCCTCCCGGAACCACGACGCGATCTTCGTGAGCTTGGTACTCGTTTAGATGGCGTTCGATTCGGCTTCGTCACACTCTCATTCTAATAAGCAAGGGGAATCCGCTCGGCAAGGGCCCCATTGATCGCAGCACGAATTTTGTTTTCAATCTGAATGTAGCGTGCAACCTTTCTCTCGGGAAGAGCGGCCTCAAGCTTCTCGGCATACGACTGCTTCAACTTCACCTCTGCTTCCTCGGCGTCGAGCGCTTGGTTCAGCAGCTTCGCTGCTTTACTATCCGGGAGAGGGCCGCTGTTATATGCTTCCGCATATTCAACGAGCGTGCCGCCGAGCCCCTGGTTGATTCGTTCTAAGTCCTTTTGATATGAATCATAAATCGGCCAAAATTGCTTGGCCTCGGCATCCGTCAGATCCATGTTGCTGGCGACGAGTAATTTCTTGTCGGCTTTGATCTTTTGCATCAAGATCTCCAGATTCCTGTCCGCCGCCGTCCGGCCTGTTTTTGAACGATTCATATCCTGAACTCCTGTTGTCGCAGGCTGGGACGATGAGTACCCCTGAGAAGGCGCAGCTGTACCAGACTGGCCCTTCGACTGTGAGGAAGCACACCCCTGCAGTATCAAGACACTGACGATCATTACACCGATTCCTAACCTTCGCATGGTTTCCTCCTTGGAAAGATCTCCCTTTGCGTGGCGCCTTCCTCTCCCAATTTCAACCTCAATAGATCAGTGGAATCTGCTGTGCCAATTCCCGGCGGAGCAATGAGCGGATCTTGGTTTCCATCTGGATGTAGCGTGCGACCTTCGTCGTGGGCAGCACCTGGCCGAGCCTGTCGGCATACAAACGCTTCATCTTCACTTCATCCTCTTCTTGGGCCAAGGCGTCGTTCACCAGTTTCTTCGCCGCATCGTTTGGCATCGGACCTTTGTTCATGCTGTCGGCGTAGTCCTTAATCGTACTGGCCATTCGTTGATTGACCTGTGCCAGGTCCTTTTGAAACGCATCGTAGAGCGGCCAAAACTGCTCGGCTTCCGAATCGGTCAGGTCCATATTCTGGCTGATGAGCAGTTTTTTGTCCGCTTTGATCTTCTGCATCAGCATGTCGATGTTGGAGTCGGAGACATTCTGGGCGATGGCCGCCGTAGTGAGAAGAACCGTTCCAGTGAATACAAGGGTCATGATGGACTTCATACACACTCTCCTTTCCGATTTTGATTATGATGAACAAAACAGCCCATAGGTCTCTCACTTGGCCAAATCGATTCCACTTGGTAATCACCGTCTCAGCATTGGTCGAAAGCTCCAGCCTATTTCATGAGATCGTCCGCTGCCGCACGTAGATCAGCGGACTTGGGATTGCTGACGGAATTCTTCACCAGAATGTCTACCGGTCTGATCGCTTTCCCATAATAAAGTGCATTCGACTCATCTGAGGGAGCAACTCTGGCGCCGTCCAGCGCCATACCGGCGAACGCTCCTTTTGTCCGGCCATAGGATAAGATATCTCCAGTCACACCTCCAAAGGATGAGCTACCTCCTACGGGACCGATGGACAGCCCGGTTCCGGCACCGAGTTTGAAATCGGAGCGATAAAACTCCTCCAGACCCTTCTGAGTTCTGACCACGAAGATTAATTCCGACGCATCGCCGCCGGCCTGTAGCCCGAAGCTCACAGCTCCGATCGTATAAAATGCTGGCTGAGACCACTCGCCGGTCTTTTCGTCATGCACGAGTAAGACCCCGCCGCCTCCCGCACCACCAAATACGAAAGCGCCCCGTAGCAGTTCCGGGACGATGAAGAGGCCTTTGGCATCCTTCCATGCCCGGACCGCATCTTTCAGACCCGGATCGGCCGCGAACGCTTCCATGGTCATCTTGGCCTTGTCCACAAGCTGCTGTTGTTCCATGGCCCCGGCAGACATGGCAGGCGTCGATAGCACCAACATCGTGAGGCTGATGAACACAGAAGCGAGGCCGCACCGTCTCACCTGTGACAGAAGTTCATTCCATGTGGCATTCATCACTGATCCTCCTTTCAATGTCGGTTTTGGCGAGTTGGCTCTGCATCGGCGCGCATTGGACGTAGGGCAACGCACGCCCATTCTCTCGCTCCTTCCACGTTATTCGTCCATTTGGTAGGCCGAGTGCACGTTTGCGGCGCAATCGACGAAAACCTTATTGTGACCTTTGTTGCCCGACAAGAAATACCGGCGATCGGCCCAGCCATAAAAATATGTGCTCGTGTTCGCGAAGACACCGGTAAAGAGTAGTCGTACGCAAATTGGTTATCATAGCGAGTCGCTATCATACGGTCAGGTCTGTGGAGTGGGAACTGTCAACTTTGACAGGTATCAGGTATATCGGGGCAGCGTTTCCTCAGTCGCGCTAGGATGTGGGACCTCCTGAAAAGCGACCCTAAAGACGTCGTCGAGGAAACCCAGTCTTGACGACAATCACCTCGAACAGGCTGTGGTTCAACGTCTCCATGATGTCCTACTCTTTAAGCTCGTCGCGGAAGAACATCAGGGCAATCAGAACTTTTCCCTCTGCTGAAATTAATGGTTTAGTGAGAGCAGGCTCGTGTTATAGCTTGAAGCTGTGCGCGCATGCACAACTTTGCCGGCGAGATCCTTGAGCGAGTGGATCGGCGTAGATTTCTGGCCCTCAGCAGTAGCCCTGATATCGTGCGTGGGCAGACGGAGTAACGAAGTCCACGACCCTGAGCCGCTCGGCCGTCACCGTCAAGTGCGCGAGAGGACCTCATCGCGAACCGACGCACCAGTCGACGCACAATCTTTACGCCAAACCCCCGGGGCAATCGGTAGGCACACAGAAATACTCAGAAGGACTTACTGGGGTCGTCTATCTCTCCACTACTTCTGAGAAGCTGGCGCCGCTGGCGCCGCAGTCGGTGGCATCGGAGCTGACGGCGTGGATTTGGTCAGCAGGGCGGCATTGAACTCGTCCGCCGAAATCTTCCTTACGTCAGAAGATTGAAGCGTCACGCGGCTCCCGGTTCTCTCGTCTTTGAACTTAATGGCTCCAGCCTTTCCAGCCTCATCCACTTTCTTGCTGTAATAGATCTTTCCTGAAGACGGATCGGTGACCTGGTAATAAGAACTGCATCCGACAATCAGGCACACCAATGCAATCATCGAGGCGAGATGGCCGCATTTCCATTTCATCGATTTCTCCTTTCAAGAATATTGACATTTCGAGCTTTGGCATCGTGTCCCCTCACGATCGTTTTAGCGCTTGTCTAGCTTTGTAAACTTCGATCCTTCGAGCGTGAGGTTATACATCAACCCCTTCTGACCAAAGACGAATCCAACAATCGGATCTTGCAGCTTAGCCGTATCGATCGTTCCCCCAGCGCCAACCGTAACCACCGCGACAGACCCATCAACCCCTGCCTTCCATCCTTCGCTTTGGCGAAATTTCTTCAGCGCCTCTTCCGCCAAGAAGACGAGAATAATGGTTTTAGCCTGCGCCCCGAATTGAAAGCCGAATGAGCCAGCCGCCGTGCTGTAATAATCCACCGTTTTGCCGTCAATCCGCAGAGCACCTTCCCCATACTCTCCGCCGACCCCGACGCCGGCCTTGAGTACCTGTGGAAAAACAAGAACGCCTTTGGCATTCTCCAAAAATGTCTTGGCTCCTCCAACCTCTTTCTCCAAACGCTCCAAAGCGACATCGACGCTGACGTCGATCTCTCGGGCTGAGGCGGCTAACGTCGGGACCGGCCGCCACGTGCTGAACAAAATCAGGGTACCAGCAAACACCGCCATCGCAAGACGTGCCCCTCGCCTTGTCCTCATGATGTGAACTCCTTTAACATCGGAGCAACTTCTAAGGGCAGCTCACCTTGAGATTGCCCTTTGCCCCTTTTTATTTTCAATCTCATGGTCCACCTGCACGCAATGCACATCGCCAAATCAAGACGCTCTTCATTGCAATTCGCAGTCACTATCACGGTCCACATTGGCGTGGAACTGTCAATTCTGACAGTCCAGTCTCTTCAGATTGGAAACAACTCCGCCTGTGGTGAACGCAACGGCCCTGGTCACCCGCGACGAATAATCCGTGAGTAACACGAGGCCCAGGCCCTACCTCACGCCGTTACAGCCGCCTGCGGGGAACCGGCTGGTGGATAGTCCAATGACCCCTTCATTTCCGCGATCTTTTCCTTGGGCAAGTTCGGGAGATACAGCGTATGCTTAGACTTCCAGTCCTTCACCGCTTCTGCGACTGCCTGCGCCCTCTGTTCATCAATCGGTTTCCCGGGTAATTCATACTGAACCTGCACAGGGACCGCGAAATCCGATCCGGCCGCCATCACGATCTCCATGATACGAAGATTGAGATCTTCGGCGACTTCAAGCGACTCGTCATAGTTGAGAACTGCCATGTATGCGAAGACTTCAAGATCGAGGGAGTATTCACCGAATCCACTGAAACGGACATGCAGCGGCTCAGAGAGAACCTTCGGATGGGCGTAGAGCATTTTTTGCACTTCGACCAAGACGTAGCGGATCTGGTCAGGGGTCGTCTCGTACCTCAGTGCGAGATGCGGGTGGTACCAGAAGCGGTCACGTTTAGACAGATTGTCGAGATGCATACTGACGAAGTCGGCATTGGCAATTGTAATGATGCTCCGTTCCAGAGTGCGGATACGGGTGGCGCGAAGACCGATCTCTTCCACCGTTCCTACCTGTGTCCCAAATCGGCAGAAGTCGCCCACACGAACGGGTTGCGCAGCGAAGAGCGTGAAGGCGCCGAAGATATTTTCCAAGGTTTTCTGGGAGGCGAGCGCGACAGCAATCCCGCTGATGCTGAGTCCGGCCAACAAAGTGGTGACCTTGAACCCGATGTTATCGAGCCAAAGAAGCGTCGCCGCGGTGACTACCAGGAACTTGAGAAGCCTCGCCACGGGACTCAAAAGTACCAACGCGCCCGCGAGGCCTTTGCGGTCAAGATTCGTGCTCGCACGAAGCGCAACGAAATCGACGACTCGCAAGAGGAGCCATCCAAGAGCGATGACCTGAACGGTTCGCGCCTGTGCGATCGCTTGAAGCGTGATAGATGGTCCAACCACATCGCTGCTTGCGCGGAAAAGAACGGTCCAAATAAGGAGTCTAAGCGGGCCGGTGAAAATACGGGCTACCTGTTCCGCAAGGTCGGCACGGAATCTGCGCAGGACCATGACTAAAAACGATGTGATCAGGATTGCCGCCGGATAGGTCAGGATAATGAGGCCGAGGACCGCGATCCACAGCCAGAGACTGAGTCCCAGAAAGGAAACGTCGAACAACCAGGCCGGGAGGATCTGTTCCAGGGATCCGTAGCCGACATCCTTGTACATAGCGGGAATTTCAGCGACGGTGACGCCGGCGAACTTCCAGACAGATGCGCCGTCTTCTTCCAAAATCCGCTGCATGAAGATATCGTACGTCTTGCTTCCTGAAGAAATGCTTCCCACTCGGTCGCGCGCGGGATGGAGATTATCGTTACGATCGCCTTCGGGACTGTTGCTGAGCAAATCGAGGTCGATCAAGAGAGCGCGATCAAGGACGACCTTTAGTTGTCGCGCTAACGTCGCCCCCTCCTGTCGCGCCACCTCCACCGGCAAATTCCGCAGGTCGAGATACTCGGCGGCCTGCGCATAGTTCCGATTCCGAGCTGCTATGAGGAATCCATGAACACTCGACCGTGGGACCCCACGGCCGAGCGGATCATCCTGGATTCCAAGCTGCTCACTACCCGATTCAGAGGGCCGATGTTCCTTCGCGCTTCTCTCGATCAGTTCTCGAACGGTCGGCTGCCCCGAATTCTTGTCGGCATATGATTGTCGTACCGATAGCGTCATGAGGACTGTGATCGCCATGATCATGCCAAATATTCTATTCACACCTGATCTTCGCATAGTTCTTCCTCCTTCCAATGGTCCATAGCGCGGCTGACTGACCAGGTTTGATTCCAATAAAGGTTGTTAGAGACAGAGCCGCGCGTTCACACGATTTAGCTAGCGTCGTGTGCGGCATCGCAACTGTCAAAAGACACAGATGGACGCGAGAACAGCTTCTCAGCACCATCGGCTATATCGAGCCAGCTCCTCGAGGGAGTCGCGCCCTTGGACTCGCTCAGAAGCTGGCGAACATCCGCCGAAAGCCGACCTCCACGCTCCACTCGTAAGCGCCGATTACGTCCCGCCCCAACACTCCAACGCCGGGTCTCACCCAGAGCAGCCACTCTCGAGTCAGCCGATGACCGCCCTCGAATTCCAACGTCAAGCTGCTTTTGGCATCGCGTTGCCAGTCGAGTTGCCCCACCGCCTGGATTTGCGTGTACCATCGCTCCGTCCAGATCGTATTGAATAGGAGGGAAAGTCGAGATAGCGAGACATCGCGCCGGGATGGATCGCCGCCGATCGAGAGTTGCTGCTGTAGAACAGCGAACAGGAGACTGTCGATGTCCGGAAAGACGCGGGCCGTGGCCCCAGTGGGCGAGACCGTATACTTCCCAAGTCCAAGCTGCGTGCTGGTGGCGGTTGGAAATGTGAAGTCGGCGGCGGCGAAGAACGCATAGCCGGGAACCGTATAAAGACGCGCGCCGGTCCGCACGAAGAGATCTCCCAAACCGTCTACATTCCCAAGCCCATTTATGTGGCTCCAGCGCAACGGCGTGATCACACTGAGCAGCCAGTTGCCCCCATACGGAACATCGACCCGGCCGCTGAGAATATTCACCCGGCTCCGGCTCGTAAGCGCATCATATTCGTTGGAAAGCTGGAGACGCCCAACGATGGCGGTGGGATCGGTTCCTTGGGAACGGGCAATCCGTGACAGCCGCTGCGCTTCTTGCTGTTCCTCTGGCGTGAGCGGTTGCGGCCCGAGCCGTTTCAATAACCGCCGTCCTTCCGGCTTCTCTGATCCTGCTTGGGCCTCCTGCGGTTCGGTCTCCTCGGCCGTCTTGTCAGACGATGTTGTCTGGGCAAACGTTTGGCAGGGAGAGATTAGCAAGAGAGCCACGCACGGTAGGAGCACCGTCCATATGAGCTTCATTCGGACGATTGCCATCGGTGCACATCGTATGCCACAACGCGACGCATCCCGACTGTCAGTTTTGACAGTTCCCTTCCATCGAAAGCGGTGGTACTAACCAACTGGGACTTTTTAGATCGCTTCGTTTGTGGCGGCCGGCACATCGCGCAGTCGCTTTTCACAATAAGTTGACACCGGTTGGAACAGTAGCTCCTCCCAAACAGTTTTGACGCAGAGGATGTGGAGGTATCTATGGAATCGAGATCTAATGCCGAACAGCAACGCTTGTCCGACGCACGCGAGAAGAACGTGCCGTGGAAGAAGTGGGGACCCTATTTGAGCGAGCGGCAATGGGGCACGGTGCGGGAAGACTATAGCGAAGGGGGTGACGCCTGGAATTTCTTCACCCACGATCAGGCGCGCTCACGGGCCTATCGCTGGGGCGAGGATGGTCTTGGGGGCATCTGCGACGAAAAGCAGGGGCTCTGCTTTGCCCTGACCCTCTGGAACGGGAAAGACCCTATCCTCAAGGAGCGTCTTTTCGGGCTCACCAATAGCGAAGGCAATCACGGCGAGGACGTCAAAGAATACTATTTCTACCTCGACAGTACGCCGACCCATTCTTACATGAAGTATCTCTACAAGTATCCGCAGGCGGCCTTCCCCTATACCGATCTGGCGGAAACAAATCGAGGCCGTTCCCGCAACGAAATGGAGTATGAACTGCTTGATACCGGCGTCTTCAATGAGGATCGTTATTTTGATGTCTTCATGGAATATGCCAAGGACGGCCCGGACGACATCCTCGTGCAGATTACAGCCGTCAATCGCGGCCCGGAGAAGGCCGATCTTCACCTGTTGCCGACGCTATGGTTCCGCAACGACTGGGCAACATGGATTGCTAGACCTGCCAAGAAACCGATGCTTAAACAGGTCAAAGGACCGGGCGGCACGAGTGCAATCAAGGCGGAGCACTCAACACTGGGCACCTACTATTTGTACTGCGAAGGCGACGTGCCGCTGCTCTTCACTGAGAACGAAACGAACAACGATCGACTGTTTCCTGAACATCCGAATGCCAGCCCATACGTCAAAGACGGCATCAACAATTCTGTGGTCCAGGGTCAGGAGTCGGCGGTGAACCCTGCCCACGAAGGCACGAAGGCCGCCGCGCACTACCGGCAAGTCGTGCGTCCCGGCCAGTCGATGAGCGTGCGCCTGTGCCTCACCACCCAAAGCCCCACCGAACAGAGCACGAATAAGAAAGGGGTTGCCCTCTTTGGGCCGGCGTTTGCCGAGACGATGACCACTCGCCTGCAGGAGGCGGACGAGTTCTACCGCTCTGTCACCCCGCCTTCCGTCTCCTCGGACGCAGCCAATGTGATGCGCCAGGCCATCGCCGGCATGCTCTGGTCTAAGCAGTACTATTATTTTGATGCCGATCGTTGGCTGGAGGAGCACCACTCCAACCCACTCCGTGCCGGATATCGTATCACCCGCAACTCGGAGTGGTTCCACATGGTCAATGAGGACATCATCTCGATGCCGGACAAATGGGAATACCCCTGGTACGCGGCTTGGGATCTGGCCTTCCACACGCTGCCGCTCTCGATCGTTGACCCCGATTTCGCCAAGCAGCAGATGCACCTCATGCTTCATGGACTCTACCTGCACCCCAACGGGCAGATCCCCGCATACGAATGGAACTTCAGCGACGTGAACCCTCCCGTTCACGCCTTCGCGACCTTGTTCCTGCACCGCACTGAGCAGGGTCTGCGCGGGCAGACGGACGTTGATTTTCTCCGATCGGCCTTCAATAAACTCTTGCTAAACTTCACCTGGTGGGTAAACCGTAAGGACCGGTTCGGCAAGAATGTGTTCGAGGGAGGCTTCCTTGGCCTCGACAACATCGGTGTCTTCGACCGCAGCTCCCCGTTGCCCACCGGCGGTCACCTCGAGCAGGCGGACGGCACGGCGTGGATGGCGTTGTTCAGCCAGAACATGTTGGAGCTTGCGGTGGAACTCGTGCCACACGACCCCACCTATGGAGACATGGTGACAAAATTTATCGAACACTTCCTCTATATCGCCGCAGGTATGAACAAACCCGGGCCGGATGGCATGTGGGACGAGAAGGACGGCTTCTACTACGATCTGCTCCGATTCCCGGATGGCAGCGCCGAGCGGCTCAAGGTACGCTCCATGGTGGGGCTGCTTCCCTTGTGCGCCACCACGGTGGTTGAGCCGTGGCAGCGGGAACTTGTTCCGCAGGCACTCGCGGCATTTCGGGCGCGCGCTCGCCAGATGCCCGAACTCTTGACAACCATTCACCCTGTGGGCCCGGAGCATTGGGGAGTGAACGAGCGCGGGATTTTTTCCCTGCTCAATCCTGATCGGCTGCGGCAGGTGCTTTCCAAGATGCTCGACGAGAATGAATTCTTGGGGCCTTACGGCATCCGGGCCCTCTCTAAGTTTCACGAGAGGAATCCCTATATCTTCCACGTGGGTGGCCAGGAGTACCGGGTGGACTATCTGCCGGCGGAATCCAATACCGGCATGTTCGGCGGTAACTCCAACTGGCGGGGACCGGTCTGGATGCCGGTGAATGTGATGCTTATTCGGGCGCTGCTGAATTACTATCTCTATTACGGCGACAATTTTAAAGTTGAATGCCCCACTGGATCCGGCAACATGATGAACCTCTTCGCGGTCTCCAAGGAAATCGCGGTTCGGCTGAGCCGGACCTTTCTTCGCAATGAACAGGGTCAGCGTCCGGTCTATGGCGGCACGGAGAAATTTCAATCGGATCCCCACTGGCGGGATCTCATTCTGTTCTATGAATACTTTCACGGTGATAACGGGGCGGGACTCGGCGCGAGCCATCAGACCGGCTGGACCGGGTGCGTGGCGAAACTCATCCAGCTCTTCGGCGTCCTGGACGCCAAGCGAGCATTGGAAGGGGGCAAGCGGCTTGCGTTCAAGAAAGTGAACGAATGACGGCCTGGCGGAAATATCCTGTCATCTATGAGATCAATACCTGGGTCTGGCTGGGTGAACTAGGCCGCAAGCACCGGAAGCCCGTGACTCTAGCCACGGTTCCTGACGAGGAATGGGATGCCATTGGCGCATACGGATTTGACGCGGTCTGGCTTATGGGCGTGTGGGAACGGAGTCCTGCCGGCATCGCCATTTCGATGAGGAACGAAGGGCTGCTGACGGATTTTCGTCGCGCCCTCCTGATTTTGCGCCGGAGGACAATGTCGGCTCGCCCTATTGCGTGCGCCGCTACGTCGTGGATCAGTCCCTGGGCGGACCGAAAGGGTTGGCAACCGCCAGAACGAAGCTCGCCGGACGGGGTATGCGCCTGATCCTGGACTTTGTCCCCAATCACGTGTCGCCGGATCATCCATGGGTCACTGAGCATCCGGATTATTTCATCCAGGGCAGTGCCGACGATCTGACACAGAAACCTGGAGAGTTTTTCCAGGCCAATGGCAAAGCCCTGGCGCTGGGGAGAGATCCATACTTTGCGCCCTGGCCTGATGTGGTGCAGTTGAACGCATTTCATCCGGGATTGCGGAAGGCAATCATCGAGACCGTAACATCCATTGCCGATCAGTGCGACGGCATGCGGTGCGATATGGCGATGCTGCTCATGACGCCCATCTTCGAGCGTACGTGGGGGCATCGCGCCGGGCCACGGCCGCAAAAAGAGTACTGGTTGGACGTGATTCAGGGAGTGCGGAGGCAATACCCCGATGTGCTCTTCATGGCTGAAGCCTACTGGGACAAGGAATGGGAACTCCAGCAACAGGGGTTCGACTACTGTTACGATAAGCAACTCTACGATCGCCTTGAGCATGGGTCGGCTGAGAGTGTACGGCTGCATCTCTGTGCCGATCTGCCCTACCAGGAAAAGCTCGTTCGCTTCATCGAGAACCATGACGAACCGCGCGCCGCTGCCACGTTTTCGGACCAGCATGCGCGGGCTGCAGCGGTGACGTTCGCGACCCTGCCCGGCGCCAGACTGTTTCACGAAGGGCAATTCGTGGGACGCCGCATGAAGCTCCCGGTATTCCTGCGCCGCCGTCCCGAGGAAGTCCCGGACCGGAGCCTTGAGGGATTCTACACGTCCCTCCTTCGAACCCTTCGCACGACCGATGTGAGGGACGCGGACTGGACACTGTGTGAACGGACCGGTTGGCCGAACAACGACAGCTACTTGAACCTGGTGGCTTGGTGCTGGCGAAAGGACGCGACACGAATGCTCGTAGTCGTAAACTTATCGGAATCGAGGTCGCAGGGACACATCCGAATTCCATCGGATAACCTGGAACGACGCACATGGCGGTTTACCGATGTGTTTACTGGAGATGTGTACGAGCGCGACGGACACGAGTTGCAAGACTCAGGCTTGTACGTTGACCTTGCGCCCTGGGCCTTTCACCTGTGGACGACTTAAAATTTCACACATTAAGTGACGCGTTACTGTTACTCATCACCCTCATTATCCCAGCGCGTCTCACTGTCATTTCGGTCATACGTGAGTATCCCTATGGAGGCCCAGGTCGTTCAGCATTCCTCCATTCGAGTATGCCGACTCACAAGACGGACGCTCGGCGTATCGACGTAAAACGGTTGCCGGTGGTGACTAGGCACATGTTGTTTGAACAATGTGGTCGACTTTTTTTCATGGCGATGGTTTGTTCTGCGAGTCTAGTATGCGCTCGGGAGTATCAGAATCCGATCACGTTCCCAAATGCGTCAACAGCGGAGATCTGGCGGATTACGTCCGACGAAGGGCCGGGAACGCAGTTGCGAGCCTTAGATCTGAGCAGGAACAAATGGACTGGCGACTTCGATGGGATGTTCGAGCGTCGCGCGGTTCGAGTGCTTGTGCCATACAGTCGTACGCTGTACTTTAACGACAAAGGCCGCCAGCGAGGAATCACCGCCGACTTTATTCGCGACTTCGAAAAATATCTCAACCAAAAATACTCCAAGGAATTGCATCATCGCCCGCTCACCATGGTCATGATCCCCAGCACCCGCGACCGGATGTTGGAGGACGTCGCCAACGGTCTCGGCGACATCGCGGCAGGTAATCTGACGGTCACGGCAGAACGGCTCAAAATCGTGGACTTCGTCGCCGCGGGTGGTTTGCCAACCGTATCGGAGCTGGTGGTGACTGGTCCCAAGTCCCCTACGATGACATCGCTCGACGATCTCGCAGGCAAAACCGTGCATGTGCGCAAGGCTTCGAGTTATTACGAAAGTCTGCGCTCGCTGAACGAGCGCTTTCAGGCCGAGGGCAAAGCGGCGGTTGCGATCACGTTGATCCCGGATGCGCTCGAAGACGAAGATATTATGGAGATGTTGAACGCTGGTCTCTTCGAGACGATCGTGGTGAATGACTGGCTTGCGAAAATATGGGCGCCGATCCTTCCAAAGATCCATATCACCGGTATCGTCCTGCGGGCCAACGAACGAATCGGTTGGGCGGTCCGGAAGAATAGCCCCAAGCTGGATGCAGAGATCCGTGAATTTTACAAGAATTACGTACAGAAACAGCACGTCGTCGCATCACGGCTCGCTGCGTATACGAAACGCATTAAACAAATTAAGGATCCGACGAAGACTGCGGAATGGAAACGGTTTGAGCAGACCATTGCCTTATTCGAGAAATATGGAACCAAGTATCACTTCGATCCCCTCATGCTGGTTGCGCAAGGCTATCAAGAATCGCTCCTCGACCAAAAGGCGCGAAGTGAAGTCGGCGCAATTGGGATTATGCAGCTCATGCCAGCGACGGGGGCGGAAATGAACGTGGGGGACATTACGATCAGCGATTCCAACATACATGCCGGAGCGAAATATATGGACCGCCTCATGACGACGTACTTTCCAGATGCTCACTTCAGCGAATTCGACCGGCCGCTGTTCGCATTCGCCAGTTACAACGCGGGCCCAGGCAAGATCGCCCAGATGCGTAAGCTGGCCGCGAAACGAAGACTCGATCCGGACAAGTGGCTTAACAATGTTGAGTTAGTGACCGCAGAGAAAGTCGGGATCGAGACCACCACTTATGTACGAAACATTTTTAAATACTACGCCGCCTACAAACTCGCGGTTGAGAGCCAAGCCACCCAACGCAAGGCACGCGAACATTTTACGCCTAGAGAGGGCAAGCACGATGAGGAGAGACACAAGATCAAACGCATTTTCACAAGCGCCAGGGCTGTGCCCGTCCTTTAGACCGGCAGGTGGCATATCGCATTCCAGTTTCTAGCGAGATATGATGCCTTGCCTAAAGGCGTGTACGTGCCACGTGATGATGAGATAATACAGGTCTTAGTTGATCTTGAGCCCTGGACCTTTCACTGTGTGCTACTTGCAATCTTACAGACTAAGTGGAGCATTACTATTACTCATCACCCTGATTATTCCTGGCTGTGTATATGTCGTTTCGGTCGATTATTTACCTGAGAATCCCTTTAAAGGCCAAGGCACTATAAGCATTGGTCCGTTCCAGTACGCCGATTCGCAAGGCGGAACTCGGCATATCGAGTCCAATCCACAGGGCATCGGCCGGTTTTATATGTCGGTGGAAGTGGCGCAATTTTTCGCCAAGGCCGTAGCAAGCGAACTGACTCTCTCAGGATATGTCGTAGCGCCGACTGCCGATCTCAATATTTCCGGCCGCATCGATCGACTGTATTATGATCCCGTGGATAAACAGTACACTTCTTTAGAGCTGGTCGTGCAATACGCGCTACGACTTCAGGACAAAGAATCGTATGAGCAGTCCGTGAGAGTGCTGCAGAAGATGCCCAAAAGCACCATTATCATTAGTCGATTGATACGCGGTGCCACGCGCGAGTCTATCCATCAATTTCTCAATGGCGCCCGTGAAGCGAACGTCTTGGCGCTTTCAGCTCCCGAAGCTCACGACGCTGGACGAAATCGGTAGAAGACGACAGCTGTTGGACAAGTTAACCCAGAAGATCCCTACCCGATTTCAAGGATTGAGATGGACTGTCAAGACAGACAGGTCATGTATGCGACTAGCGAAGCGGAGCCTTTGCTCACCCACCACCGCTTTCGTTCATGGAAGACACCGGTCGGACACCGTTTGCGTTGCTGTCCCTTGGAGTCCAGCCGCCTCCGAGCGCTTTGTACAGTTGAACTACGGAGACGAGCTGAGTCCGGCGTGTCCTCGCCAATGCCAGTTCCGAGTCAAACAATGTCCGCTGCGCGGTGAGGACATCCAGATAGCTCGCGCGGCCGCCTTCATAGCGTAGGTTGGCCAGGGTTAAAGCGGATCGGAGGGATGCGACTTGCGCCTCCTGCGCCGTCCGCTGCTCACGCGATTTTTGGACAGCAATGAGCGCGTCTTCCACTTCCTTGAACGCGGTGATGATCGCTTTCTCGTATTGCGCCGATGCTTGTTTGGCTCTCGCCTCCGCCACGGTGACCTGATAGCCGAGTGCTGTGGCATTGAGCAACGGGCCTGCGAGGGAAGCGCTGGCCAGTTGCGTGAACGCGACGCCGGGGACAAACGAATTGAGCTGCGGATTCGCCACGCCCAACGCTCCGGTCAGCGACAGTTGAGGAAAGCGCGAGGCTTGAGCCACGCCGATGTTCGCGGTCGCCGCCGTTAAATCCTGTTCCGCCTGGAGAATATCCGGACGGCGCTGCAATAAATCGGACGGTAAGCCGGCCGGGGTCTCAGGGGGCATCACCTGCTCCGTCAGCGCCTTGCCTCGTGAGATCTGCGCCGGCTTGCGGCCCAACAGCAGGCTGATCTGGTTTTCTTTCTGCACCACTTGGCGCTCCAGATCCGCCAATTGCGCTGCCGCATTCGCCCGCTCCGCGTCAAATCGGTCGAGATCGAGCTGGGGGATCGCTCCCTGCTGCAATTTGACTCGTGAGATCCTGACTGATTCCTCCCACGACTTAAGGGTTCGGATGGTGATATCGACTTGCAGATCGAGCTGACGCAAGTCGAAATACGCTTCGGCAACATTGCTCACCAGCCCGAGAATGACCGCCCGCTGACCTTCTTCACGCGACAACAGCAGCGCTTTCGATGCCTCGATTGAGCGGCGGATCCTGCCCCAGAGATCAACCTCCCATTTCAGCCCTGCAAACGCGCTCTCATTGGAAAGGGTGGCCCCGCTCGGTGCCGCAGTTTGAGTGGGAAAAAACACCCCTCCTCCTCCTGGAAGCGGAATGCCGACCGCATTCCTGTTCGCGTTGAAGAGGAAGGCTTGCCCGCCATATTGCAGTGACGGCGCCAAATCGAAGCGGGAAATGACAAGTTGCGCTCGAAACTCTTCGACGCTCGCGACGGCAGTTCTCAAATCCTGATTCTCTTCCAGTGCGGTACCAATCAAGCGTTGAAGATCGGGATCCTTGAGCAGGCCCCACCACGGCAGATTGGCAATTGACTCGGCTGCCGCGGGCGCCATGCGCCAGGTATCTCCGCTGGGCGTGTCCGGCCGGGCGTAGTCGGGTCCCATTTTGCACGCGGTGAGAATGAGCCATGCCGTCATCATGACAACGAGTCGTCGCATCAGCGTCCTGCCTCCGGACGTGCATGGGCGGGCAGTACAGGCAAATGCGGCGGAGGATGCGCCATCCCATCTTCGCTGTCCGGTCTAGGCACGTCGGTCCTAGGGCTCGGCGCGGCAGGCCGATGCGACAATCTTTCGACGACGTAAAACGAGACCGGGATGAAAAAAATCGCAATCAGGGATGCCGCGAGCATCCCTCCCAGTACCGTGATGCCGAGCATGATGCGCGAGACCGCACCCGCGCCACTGGACAATACCAGCGGGAGAATCCCAAAAATAAATGCAAAGGCGGTCATCAGAATCGGACGCAAGCGTAAACGCGCACCGGCTAGTGCGGCATCCATAATCGATCGACCCTTTTCAAGCTCGACCTTGGCAAACTCCACGATGAGAATGGCGTTTTTGGCGGCAAGACCGATCAGCATGACTAGACCGATCTGTGTAAAGACATTGTTCTGGAGTCCTAAGAGCCAGAGGGCGCCGAATGCACCGAAGACAGCAATCGGTGTTCCCAGCAGCACACTAAACGGGAGCGACCAACTTTCATACTGCGCGGCAAGGATCAGGAAAACGAACAGTAGTGAGAAGCCGAAGATCACGCTGGCCGGCACGCCTTGCGCTGCAACTTTTTCTTGGAACGACATGCCCATGTAGTCATAGCCCATCTCGCGCGGCATCGTCTCCGCAAATACTTCTTCGAGCGCGTTCATCGCCTGGGCCGAGCTAAAACCGGACGCCACGGAGACGATGAGCTGAGCGGCCCGATATTGGTTATACCGCGTGGTGAACTCCGGACCGTAAATGGTCTCCATTGAGACCAGCGCCGACAGCGGCACCATGTCCCCGTCTCCATTACGGACATAGAATTGACCGACGTTTTCGGCTCGCGTACGAAACTCTCCGTCCGCCTGCACATACACCTGCCACACACGTCCGAATCGATTGAAGTAATTCACCATCACCCCGCCCATGAAAGCTTGCACCGTTTGATACACGTCGCCAAGATTCACGCCCTGCTTCAGTACCTTGTCGCGATCCACCCGAACAAAGACTTGGGGTACGCTCGGGATGAACGTGGTGTTGATGCTTCCGGTTTCAGGACGCTCGCGCGCCGCCGCCATGAAGGCCTTCGTATTCTTTGCAAGAAACTCAACGTCGTTTCCGGCACGATCTTCGAGCACAAAGGTGACGCCCCCCGATGTGCCGACTCCCGGAATGGCCGGCGGCGGAAACACAAATGCTTGGGCCTCCGGTAAGCTCGACAATCGGGCGTTGACATTTTTGAAGATGCCGCGCAATTGTTCTTCAGGGGTCGTGCGTTCTTCCCATGGAGCGAGCGTGACGAAGAAGAAGGCGTTATAGGTCGTGCTTACCGTGCTGAGCAGGCTGAACCCGACGACCGTCGTGGCGTATTGAATGCCTGGTGTTTCTTTCAGAATGGACTCAATTTTTTTGCAGACCTCATCGGTGCGTTGCAGCGAAGCGGCCTCCGGCAACTGCACGTTCAGATATACATAGCCTTGATCCTCGACTGGTAAAAAGCCGGAAGGTAGGCGCCATCCGAGGAAGCCGGCAACGATCGTCAACACGGCGAGCAAAATCATCGACCGACCGGCCTTGCGCATAAGATAACGGCAGAGGCCGACATATCCGTCGGTTGCCCGTCCGAATGAACGATTGAACCATCCGAAGAAAAGGCCGAGCGGGCCTCGGGCGGGCTTCCTGGGACGGAGCAGGAGAGCCGATAACGCCGGACTGAGAGTCAGGGCATTGAATGCTGAGATGATCACCGATACGGCGATGGTTACCGCAAACTGTTGGTAGAGCCGTCCTGTGATGCCGGGAATAAACGCCGTCGGCAGGAAAACGGCCGCTAAAATCAGCGCGATCGCTACAACTGGCCCTGAAACCTCTTCCATCGCCTTCAGGGTTGCGTCCTTGGGAGTCATGCCTTGCTCGATGTGATGCTCGACCGCTTCGACCACGACAATGGCGTCGTCCACGACCAGACCGATTGCGAGGATTAACCCGAATAAGGACAGCGTGTTGATAGAAAATCCGAGCAGCGGAAAGATCATGAACGTACCGACCAGCGACACCGGTACAGCCAGGAGCGGAATTAAAGTTGCGCGCCACCCTTGCAGGAAGATGAAGACGACGATGATCACGAGGATCAGCGCTTCCCAGAGCGTCTTCACAATTTCCTTGAGCCCTTCACGAACGGCAAGCGTCGTATCGAGCGAGACGACATAGTCTAGATCGGCTGGGAAGCGCCCCTTCATCTCCTCCATCAGTTTCTTGGCCGCATTCATGGTATCGATGGCGTTCGACCCCGGAAGCTGATAAATGGCCAGAATGGCGGCCGGTTTGCCATTCATTCGCGCAATATTGTTGTACATCTGCGCGCCAAGCTCGATTCGGGCGACGTCTTTGAGTCGCACGATCGATCCATCGGAATTCGCCCGCACCACAATGTCTGCGAATTGTTGTTGATCGACGAGTCGACCCTGAGCGCGAACGGTGTATGTAAATTCTTGTCCTGGCGGAAGCGGCTCGGCTCCGACCTGTCCTGCCGGGTTCACCGTGTTTTGCTTTTTGATCGCATCGAGGATTTCTGTGACGGTGAGGCCGAGTTTGGCCAGTTGATCCGGACGCAGCCAAAACCGCATGGCATATTGACCCGCTCCAAATATCTGTACTTGTCCGACACCTGGGACCCGTGACATGGGGTCGTTCAGATTGACGTAGGCATAGTTGGCAAGCCAAATGTTGTCGTAGCTCCCGTTCGGTGAGTAGAGAGAAAAGAGGGCCAAGGGGCTTGTCGTCGCTTTCTTGATCGTCACCCCGTAATTGCGTACGTCGGTGGGGAGCTGTGATTCAGCTTGCAAATAGCGCATCTGCGTCAGGATTTGGTCGTCGTTGGGTCGAGTGTTGACGTCGAAGTCTACTCGGAGCGTCATCTGACCATTGCTCGGATTGACCGAATACATGTAGATCATGTTGTCGACCCCGCTCATCTGTTGCTCGATCGGGGTGGCGACAGACTGTTCGAGCGTGACCGCATCGGCGCCGACGTAGGTCGCGCTCAGCATGATTTCCGGCGGGGCGATATTGGGAAACTCAGAGATGGGCAACTGAACCATGGCGATGATTCCGACGATCGTCATGACGATCGAGATAACCATCGCAACGATCGGGCGGTTGATGAAGAACTTTGCCATCAGCCCGCCTTCTTTTCCGGTGCTTGAATCGATTTTGGATTGACGGTCATCCCCGACTTGATCTTCTGGGCTCCCTCGACAACCACCCGTTCGCCCGGTGCAAGGCCCTGATCGATGACCCATTGACCGCCGATCCGTTCCCCGACCTTCACCTGGCGAATCTCCGTCTTGTTGTCCGAAGTCACGACGACGACTTGATAGTCGCCTTGTAGCTCCGTCACGGCACGCTGCGGAACGAGGAGGGCGCCTTGCTTCGTCTGCGTCACCGCTCGAACGCGGCCGAAGAGACCGGGACGGAGAAGATTACCCGGATTGGGAAATACCGCCGCCATGCGAATCGTGCCGGTTTTCACATCGACCTGTCGATCTACCAAGAGAAAATTGCCTTTATGCGGGTAGATCGTGCCATCGCCAAGCACAAGTTCAAGTCTGTCTTCACGCGGTTTGTCGGGATCCTTGTATGCGACCTGCACCTTTTCCGCCGCCCTGAGGTACTCCTGTTCGCTGATAGGAAAGTACACGCGGATCGGATCGATTGTCGAAATCGAGGTGAGCGTTCCGGTGCTTGGACTAACCAAATCTCCAATCTGCGCCTTCGCAATGCCGGTGATACCGTCGATCGGCGCTTCAATCCTCGTGTAGCCGAGATTGAGCTCGGCTTGCTGGACCGAGGCGTTCGCCGAGGCGACCGAGGCTTTCGCAGCCGCATACGCTTGAATCGAATCATCTAATTCTTTTTGGCTGATCGCCTTTGCTTTCGCGAGCGGCGTATCGCGCTTGACGTCCAAGCCGCTTTTCACCAGCTCGGCCTGAGCCCGCCCGAGTTGACCCTTCGCTTCGGCGAGCGACGCTTGAAAGGGGCGCGGATCGATTTCGAAGAGTAGCGTTCCTTTCTTGACAAATGCGCCTTCCATGAAATTCCGTGAGATGAGATAGCCGGTCACCTTGGCTTGGATCGTCGCATTGACCAAGCCATCCGTCGTCCCGATCCACTCGGAATAGATCGGCAGATCTTGCTGCTTCACCTCCGCGACTTCGACTTCAGGAGGAGAAAGCGCGGCGGTGGAGTCGTGTTCCTGCTTGCAGGCCGCGATACCGCCCAGCCCGAACCAGGCAAGACAGATGGCGAAAGTTGTGAGATCTCGGCAAAGCGTGATCATCAATCGAGCAGCACAGATGACCTCGTTGGCGTCTCTTCAGTAACGCAATCTCCCTAGGCGCCGCCACGACGAGGCCTGCACATCACGTCGTGTCGCGTTATGGCTCCTTATACTTGACCCACCGCTCCCCCAAACACTGTCAAAAGTGACAGTGCACGGCGATCGGCGCTTCACGTTCTCGAAAGCCTCCTCAACAGATGTGCGGTGCTATATTGGTCAGGCAGGTTAGTGTAGCGGAGACAGAAATGACTCTACCAAACACAATTAGATGAAGACCTTGGTTAGACCGATTGCCCAGAGCCGCGCCGTTTATACGAGGACGATCTTAAAGGGGAGCGTCACTTGCACCCGGTTGATTAATTCCCTTCAAGTGCCTTGCGTGTCGTTTCAAGGTCGGCGCGCCGCTTTGCGTCGACCTTTGGGAATTCAAGGTTCAGCTCATCGAGGGCATTGACGATAACCGCGGCCACTACCAGCCGTGTGAACCACTTATTGTCGGCCGGGATAACATACCAGGGTGCATGCGGCGTGGCCGTGTGCCGGATCATATCCTCGTAAGCTTCCATATAATCATCCCAGAATTGCCGCTCATGGGCATCGGCCGAGGAAACCTTCCAGTTCTTCTCGGGCTCATCGAGGCGGCTCAAAAAACGTTTTTTCTGTTCCTTCTTCGACACATGCAAGAAAAATTTACGAATAATGAACCCATTTCGCGACAGATACCGCTCTAAGGCATTGATGTCTTCGTATCGCTCCTCCCAGATATCCTTGGTCACGAGTTCGCGGGGAATCTTTTGCTTCTCCAACAGTTCCGGGTGGACACGGACCACCAGTACTTCCTCATAGTACGAGCGGTTAAAGATACCGATCCGACCCCGTTCCGGAAGACATCGCGAAGTCCGCCATAGAAAATCGTGGTCGAGGTCCTCTGCAGAAGGCCCCTTAAAGGAATACACCTGACACCCTTGAGGGTTCACACCCGACATCACATGCCTGATGGCTCCATCCTTGCCTGCTGCATCCATCGCCTGGAAAATCAGCAGCACCCCCCATTGGTCTTGGGCATAAAGCCGTTCCTGCAGATCGCTCAGCATGACAATCCCTTGTTCCAACAGGTGTTTTGCTCTAGGCTTCTCCTCCGAGGTATATCCCGCCGTGTCACCCGGATCAATGTCTTTCAGCCCGAACTTCCTTCCCTTCGTGACGGCGTAAGGTTCGATAAATTTCGCGATCCTCTGCCGCATGTCCTTCTTTACCGGTTCTCCCATGCTGAAGGCACTCCTTTCTCCCACCCACCTTCATTTGTAGGCCGTATGACGTGTCTGCCAATTCGAATTAGTCAGTCACGATCGGTCTGCAAATCTTCGGTGAGTTGAAATTTAAAAGACACTCGGCCTTGTCGCCAAGATGCTTCTCTATCGTTGCAATCATGAGTTCTTCCCCGATCGCGTCGTTCGTTATCGACGAATAAGTCCCTCGCCTTCCGTGAACGCTCGACCGAGGATCTGTTGAGCCTCTTCAACAATCGCATCCAGGTGGGATCGGCTTTCGAAACTTTCTGCATAGAGTTTGTAGATATTCTCGGTTCCGGAGGGTCGCGCAGCAAACCATCCCTTCGCCGTCACGATCTTCAGTCCGCCGATGGGCGCATCACCCGCCCGGGTCAGCCGAGCCACAATCGGATCTCCGGCCAGCGTGTCGGCCGTGACCTGTTCCGGCGATAACTGCGCCAATCGTGTCTTCTGGTCCGCTGTTGCTGGGGCGTCGATCCGGACATAGTACGGGGTCCCGAATTGTGCCGCGAGTTCACGATAGTGTTCCCCCGGATCTTTTCCGCTCCGAGCGGTGATCTCGGCCGCGAGGAGGCCGAGCAGCAGACCATCCTTGTCCGTCGTCCATACCGTTCCATCTTTCCGTAGAAAACTGGCACCGGCGCTCTCCTCGCCTCCAAAGCAACACGAGCCGTCCAACAACCCCGGAGCAAACCACTTAAACCCGACCGGGACTTCTCTGAGCTGGCGATCCAGCGCTCCCACGACTCGATCGATCAAGCTGCTGCTTACAACAGTCTTGCCCACCCGTGCTGATCGTGGCCATTGGGACCGATGCGTGAGAAGGTAACGAATGGCGACGGCAAGGTAATGGTTTGGGTTCATCAATCCCATGGAACGGGTGACAATGCCATGACGGTCCGAGTCGGCATCATTCCCGAACGCGATGTCGAACTGATCTTTGAGCTTCACTAGTCCGGCCATGGCGTAGGGGCTTGAACAATCCATCCGAATCTTGCCGTCGTGATCGACCGTCATGAATCGAAAGGTGGGATCGACCGTGGCGTTGACCACCGTGATGTTGATTCCATAGTGCTCCTTGATGGGTTCCCAATACCGAGCGGCCGCGCCGCCAAGCGGATCGATCCCGATCCGGAAGCCGGCGGTGCGAATGACGTCGAAATCGATGACCGTTGCTAAATCCTTGACGTAAGGAGCGACAAAATCAGTATGATGTGTGGTCGTGGCTTTACTAGCCGATGAGAACGGCAGGCGCTTCACCTCCTTATTGGAGTTGCGGAGGAGGGCGTTCGCCCGGTCTTGAATCCATCCCGTCACGTCCGTATCGGCCGGCCCACCATTGGGCGGGTTATATTTGAACCCTCCATCGGAGGGTGGATTGTGCGAAGGCGTGACCACAATGCCATCTGCATGGTCGGTGCTGCGCCCGCGATTGTGAACGAGGATGGTGCGCGAGATCACCGGAGTGGGCGTGATCCCATCATCACGCTGGATGAACGTTTCAACCGCATTCGCAGACAGAACCTCGAGCGCGGTACGCTCCGCCGGACTCGAAAGAGCATGGGTGTCCTTGCCCATGAAGAGCGGGCCACGAATCCCGTTGGCACGCCGGTAGTCACAGATGGCTTGCGTCATCGCCAGGATGTGGGCCTCAGTGAACGTTCCATCGATAGGAGAGCCACGGTGGCCGCTCGTTCCAAAGCTAACCAATTGGTTGGAATCGCTGACGTCGGGATGACGCTCCGTATACGCCGCTTTGAGTTTGTCGACGTCGATCAATAGAGCGGCTGGCGCCGGTTGTCCCGCGAGCGGATGGGTCCTCATAGGCATCTCTCCTTACAACAGCGACCGTTCAAGTTCACTCACGGTCGCGTGATGGTGTGCCTGCCGCGGTAAGCAAGGCCGGCATCTCGATATTGATGAGCTCACCGATTCGTCCAAGACTGATATCCGCCGGAGGATACATGGCAAGCGTTTGTGGGTCGCAAGCATAATGTCCTTGGCGTGGAAAGACCGTCGTCACTCGCGTACCCCATACCTTCTTGATCGCAGCGAGGATACGCAGCTTGTCATCGACCAAAACGTAATGCCGGGCCGGATACCGTCGTTCGACATCCTCGAGTTCCTGTTCCTTGTGCACATAAATCAACACATTACCATCGACGGCATCAAACAATCCCGAACGTTCTATCTTCAGAGGCTGAAACACCACGTCGCCGTCTGAGAGGACGACCACGCGTCCCCATTGCTTGCAGTATTCAATGACATCAAGCGAGTTGGGAAACAAGCGGTTGGCGAAGGGATAGTTCACAAGAAAATGTGAAACGGTCAGCAGGTGCGGATCCCTCGGATGCTCCTGGCGATAGCGTTGGAGCGCTCCCAGGTAATCGACATAGCCAAGTTCCCGGCGCAACTCCTCGAGGATGGCCCAATAGTGTTCCTGCCGCTTGTGGCCGACCTCCCGTTCCAGATAACGCTTCAGATCCGCCGTCACCCGATCGTTATCGAGCAGCGTATTATCTACATCGAACAGAAACACCACCTCAACATCTCCCATGCGCATTCCTCACTTTGTCAAAACTGTGACGTGCTCCCAGGGACGCACGCAACCTGGGGCGTTCTACCCCGTTTCCACAGACGGTCGAGTTAAGAGTCGTTCACCCTGTGGCTGCTTAACAAGTCTCCGCCGCTGACGCAGATTGTAACACCGCTCGAGGTAGTCAAAGATATCGGCCCGAGGCTGAGCTCGTGTCCGGTACTGCGGGCGGGTTACGCGTTCGTGTTTTTGGCATGCCGAAAAAGCGCTCAACCGCCGCGTTGTCCGGCCAGCTGCCCCGCGCTCATGCTCCCAATCACCCCGTCCTGCCCCATTATGAGCCTTAACAAGGTGTCCGTAAAAGCGGGGCAGAACTCGGGCGATGTGTTTTTGTCAGGAAGACACCAGCCCGCGTTCATCCTATGCCAATACCTGTTTCACCACTTCTTCGAGCCTGGTCAGGCCGCCTGCAATGTCGTGGCCTAAATGGATGCGCAACGCCCGGCGGTTACGTTCGGCCAGTACCTGAAAGTCGCCACGCGCCTGTGCCGCTTTCACGACCCCGAACGTATATTGCTGTTCTGGCACCGGGATGTCCACCACGTCGTCGCACGTTATCTGGAGGAAGACGCCGGTATTCGGCCCGCCCTTGTAAGCTTGGCCGGTTGAGTGGAGAAAGCGAGGGCCGAAGCCGAGACAGGTCGCGACCCGCTTGGCATCCCGTACGGCGTGCCGGATGGCCTGAAGCGTCCGCTCGTGCGCTTTGTTCATCTCG
This sequence comes from Nitrospira sp. Nam74, assembly GCF_965152615.1. NCBI lineage: Bacteria > Pseudomonadati > Nitrospirota > Nitrospiria > Nitrospirales > Nitrospiraceae > Nitrospira > Nitrospira sp. Nam74. The sequence goes on from NZ_OZ224220.1 coordinate 2,828,883, forward strand.
ACATAGGCAAGGAGGGCAAAGTAGTCGCCGGCCTGTATGCGGTTGAGATGGCTCTTGAGGTAGGCTGTCAGCGTCGGTTTGTCGCCGGCCTGCTCGCTCAAAACGGATGCGTTATGGTCGTCGGTGAAGAGCTTGATATTGTGCTCTTCGAACATCGGGACCTCCTCCGGTAGCTTGCCGACGTGCTCGTACTCGGTGGTCAGCTTCCGGGTCGCCACTTTGCTCGCCTCCACGTCAGGCTGGTCGAACGGATGGATCCCGATGACCGCTCCCGCCACGGCGGTCGCAAACTCCCACCGGTAAAACTCTTTCCCAATATCATAGAGGTCGCCGACTTCGATGCGGACGACTGGATGTCCGGCCCGCTTCAGCGCGTCGACAGCCTGATCTTGTCGAGGGTCTGGCGCTCCGGTATGCCGCACATAGACGAACAGGCGATCCTCTCTATAGGTCTCCGGACCCGAGAGCGATTCCCGGTCCACGGGAATGATCCCTTTCCCATTTTTGCCGGTCGATTCGGCCACGAGTTGTTCCAACCAGGCGCCAAAAGCGGTGAGTCCTGGCGATGTGACAATCGTCAGTTTGTTCCGTCCCTCATTATGGGCGGTGCCGAGGATGAGACCTAATACAGCACCGGGATTTTCGTCGATCGGGACGGACGGCATGCAGGCATGGACCATCTGTTCCGTGCGATCCAACAACGTGGCCACGTCCACCCCTATAATGGCCGCAGGAATGAGGCCAAAATCAGAGAGGACCGAGTACCGTCCGCCGATACTCGGCACGCCATGGAAAATGTGACGGAACCCATCGCTCTCCGCAACGAGCTGCATCTTCGAGCCCGGATCCGTAATGGCAACAAACCGGCTCCCGGCCGCTTTCTCCCCGGTGAGCTGCGTCATCCGCTCGAAGAAATATTGCTTGAAGATGTTCGGCTCCAACGTCCCGCCGGACTTGCTGGAGACAATTACCACGGCGTTGCGGAGGTCGACCTTCTGCTCGCACGCGTGGACGTGGGCGGGATCCGTGGAATCGAGCACATGAAGGGAACCCGGCAATGTTCCCGAACGTCATCTTCAGGACTTCCGGACCCAGACTCGACCCTCCCATGCCGAGCAGCAGCGCGTGGGACAATCCCTCACGCTTCACCACCTCCGCCACGCGGTTAAACCGTTCCATGTGTGCCAACTGCCCGTTCGTAATACCCAGCCACCCCAACCAGTTCGCCTCATCCGCCCCCGTCCACAAGGAAGCGTCACGCGCCCAAAGCCTACGCACCTTGTTGTTGACGCGCCAGTCCTCGATCGCCATATTAAGGGCCTTGGTGAGCCGGTCTGGCAACCGGTGTGTTTGGTGACGGATTTTGCCGGCTCCGACCGGCCTGTCCCCCTGCTTGATCGCCTGAAGCAGCTTGTCGAAGGATTCAGAGAAGAGTTGGACGCCCTCTACAAGAAGCGTGTCGGTCACCTCTTTCATCGAGACACCGACTTTCTCGAGCGTGGCCATCGTATCGACGGCACTTTCGACGTCCTCGGTTAGGCTGGCACGCGGCCGGCCATGATCGCGAAAGGCGTCGAACGTCGCGGGGGGCATCGTATTGACCGTATCGGCGCCGATCAACTCTTCGACATAGACCACATCGCGATATTGAGGGTTCTTGGTGCTCGTACTGGCCCAGAGAAGTCGTTGCGTCTGAGCTCCCCGATCCGCAAGTCGCTGCCATCGAGGGCCGCTGAAGAGTTCTTGATACCGCCGGTAGGTAAGCTTGGCATTGGCGATGGCGACTTTTCCGTAGAGGCTGCGAAGCAGGGCTTGTTCATGCTCACCTGGGCGAGTTTCCAGCCGAGCGGTGATCTGGCCATCGACCATGGTATCGATGCGGCTGATGAAGAAACTGGCGACGCTGGCCACCTGACCCAACGGCACGCTTCCCCGAGTTGCCAACTGTTCAAGGCCGCGCTGGTAGGCCTCCACGACGCGCTCATAGGCGTCTTGAGAGAAGAGCAGCGTAACGTTCACGTTGATCCCTTCTCCGATGAGATGCTCGATCGCGGGGATCCCTTCCGCCGTGGCAGGGACCTTGATCATCGCGTTGTCGCGTGCCACCGTCTTCCAAAGGCGTCGTCCCTCCTCGACGGTCCCCTTCGTATCGTGCGCAAGCAATGGTGACACTTCCAAGCTGACGTATCCATCGCGCTTCTGTGTCCGGTCATACGTGGGACGTAATAGATCCGCCGCGTCTTGAATGTCCCGCACCGCCAGCCGTTCATAGAGCGACTTGGCATCTGTGGTCTTTGCGTCCGGTGCCTCCAGCACCGTCTTGTAATCGGTGCTGCCCGTGATCGCCTTTTCGAAAATCGATGGGTTGGATGTCACCCCGCGCAATCCGTCTTCCGTAATGAATCGTTGTAACTCGCCGCTCGTCATCAGGTTGCGCCGGATGTAATCCAACCACACCGACTGCCCATACGTTTCGAGGGCTCTCAAGGGGTTCTCCAGCGCCATGACCTTGGCGAGTCGGCGTCGATGCCGGTCGTCGCCGGTGAAGTGTGCGGCCAAAAAAGTCGTCACGATGTCGCGAGCCATCTCGACTCCGATCACGCGTCCACCCAAGACAAGCACATTCATATCATCATGCTCCACCCCCTGGTGGGCCGAATAGGTGTCGTGGCAGACGCCTGCACGAATGCCCTGAACTTTGTTCGCGGCCACTGCGGCTCCTACACCGCTGCCGCAAATCATGATGCCGCGCTCGGCTACCCCACCTTGGACCGCACGGCCGACCGCTTGTGCATAATCGGGATAGTCGACCGGGTCGGCGCTGTGCGTCCCTAGGTCCATCGCGTCATGCTTTAAGTCGTGCAAGAACACTCTGACTGTTTCTTTGAGTTCATATCCCGCATGGTCGGAACCGATGGCGATCCGCATACCTACCTCGCTTTCTTCAACTGCTCTTTCGCCATGGCCAGGACGTGGTCCGTGGTGAAGCCAAATTCCTTTTGCAACACCTTCAAGGGAGCCGAGGCGCCAAAGCTTGTCATACCGATCACCGTGCCTGCGTGGCCTACATAGTGTGCCCACCCAAAAGTCGAGGCTTGTTCAACCGCCACGCGGGCCGTCACAGATGGCGGCAGGACCTGGTCACGATACTCCTGGCTCTGTTCTTCAAACAATTCCCACGACGGCATACTGACGACTCGGACCTTGACACCCTCGAACGCCAGGCGTTCGTACGCCGCGACGCAGAGGGCCACCTCGCTGCCGCTTGAGAGCAGAAGGACTTCTGGTTGTCGATCAGGACTATCAGCCAGAATGTAGGCGCCTCGGGCCAATCCCGATGCCGGGGCATACCGACGGCGGTCCAGGGTTGGCACGTCTTGCCGCGTGAGAATGAGGGCGACCGGCTCGTGGTGGAGTGCCATGATTACCCGCCAAGCCTCCACGACCTCGTTGGCATCGGCAGGTCGAAGTACGATTAACCCTGGAATCGCTCGAAGCGAAGGCAGATGTTCGATGGGCTGATGCGTCGGCCCGTCTTCGCCCACCGCAATCGAATCGTGCGTGAAGATATGGATGACGGGCAATTCCATCAAAGCACTGAGCCGAATGGCGCCTCTGGCATAATCGCTGAAAATAAGAAATCCCGAACCATAGACCCGCACCTTCACCAGTGCCATGCCGTTCAGGATGGCTGCCATGGCATGTTCGCGAATTCCGAAATGCAGATTGCGACCGGGGTGATCGGCCGTATAGTCACCCGCGCCCTCAAACGTCAGGCGCGTCTTGGCAGACGGCCCAAGGTCCGCCGAACCACCCATCAACCATGGCACCTTGTTCGCCACGGCATTCAGCACCTGACCTGAGGACACGCGCGTCGCCAGACCTTTGGTATCGGTCGGAAAGACGGGCAGATCTTTGTCCCAGCCCTCCGGTAATTGCCGATGCTGCATTCGATACAATTGATCGGCCAGCTCTGGATATTTGACCCGGTACTCTTTGATCCTGGCGAACCACGCATCACGCAGTGTCTGTCCGCGAGTTCCAATTCCTTTCCGAAAATGCTCATACACACCGTCGGGAATATGGAATATGGCATCTTCCGGCCAGCCGTAGTTTTTCTTGGTCAGCCGGACTTCCCCCTCGCCGAGGGGTTCGCCATGAGCGGCCGAGGTGTCCTGTTTGTGGGGTGCTCCATAGGCAATATGGCTATCCACAATAATGAGGGTCGGACGATCCATCGTTTTGTGAAAGGTGCGGAACGCTCGCTCGAGCATCTCCAGATCATTCGCATCGCCGACTCGCGTGACATTCCAACCGTACGCGATAAACCGTGTAGCGACGTCCTCGGAAAAGGCCAAGGCGGTATTGCCCTCGATGGTGATGTGATTGTTGTCGTAGATCCAGCATAGGTTGGAGAGGCCCAGGTGTCCCCCCAGCGATGCCGCCTCGTGCGAGATACCCTCCATCATGCATCCATCACCGCATAGAGCATAGACATTGAAATCGATCACATCTTCGAAGCCCGGCCGATTGAAATGCGTCCCCATCCATCGGCCGGCCATGGCCATGCCGACGCTGTTCGCGAGACCCTGCCCCAGCGGTCCAGTCGTTGTCTCCACTCCGGAGATCCATCGATATTCGGGATGCCCTGGACAGCGGCTGCCCAATTGGCGGAATTGCTTGATGGCATCCAGGGGGACCGAGAGATCGCCGAGCGTCTCATAATCCTTGCTGACGGCCTTCACGCCGGTAAGGTGAAGAAGCGAATAGAGCAGCATCGAAGCGTGACCGATCGACAGGACAAAACGGTCGCGGTTGGGCCAGATTGGGTCTTGGGGATCGAAGCGGAGAAATCGTTGCCAGAGGCAGTAGGCCACGGGCGCCAAGGCCATCGGTGTCCCGGGATGGCCGGAGTTGGCCTGTTGGATGGCATCCATGGATAGTGTTCGGATGGTATTAATGCAGAGTTGATCGCGTTGTGCGACGGTCATATCGGCCTCATTACGACACCGGGCATGGCGTGGCTCCCCAAATTTCTCGGGCATATTCGAGGATCGTCCGATCGCTGGAAAATTTGCCGGAGCTCGCCACATTCAGGATGGCTTTAGTCGCCCATGCTCCTCTGTCGGCGTACATTTGCCCCAGCCGTTCATGGGTATCGCGGTACGATCCAAGATCGGCCAGGTGCATGTAGAAGTCTCCCTTAGTCAGGAGAACATCTCGCAAGGGATCGAACACGCCCGGCTCGTTTCGACTGAAGTGATTGGAGTAGAAAATCAGGTCCAATGCTTGTCGCGTTTCCGGTTCGTTCTCGTAATGCCAGTGCGGGTTGTACCAGCCGCGGCTCGATGCGACCTGTTCGGCGGTTAAGCCGAAGAGGAAGAAATTCTCCTCGCCCGCCTCCTGCGCCATTTCGATCGTCGCACCGTCTCGCGTGCCGATGGTAAGCGCGCCGTTCATCATAAATTTCATGTTGCTCGTCCCGCTCGCCTCATACCCCGCCGTCGAAATCTGTTCAGAGACGTCACTGGCCGGAATGAGTTGTTCGGCCTGCGACACACGGTAATCAGGGAGAAACAAGACCTTGAGGCGTCCGCGCATGGCAGGATCCCCATTGACGGTGCCGGCCAGATTGTTGATGAACTTAATGATGAGCTTCGCAAGCGTATAGGCAGGGGCGGCTTTGCCGCCGAAGAAAAAGGTCCGTGGAATAAAATCGAGATTGCGATTCTCGCGCAGGCGATTGTACAGGACCACAATATGCAATGCATTGAGCAGTTGCCGCTTATACTCGTGGATGCGCTTGATGTGACTGTCGAAGATGGTGTCCGGATCCACCACTTGGCCCGTCGTTCTATGGAGCCAGTCGGCGAACCGAGTTTTGGCTTCGCGCTTGGCTATATAGAATGCTTCTTGAAAGCTCTTGTCTTGGGCCAGTGGCTTGAGCGCCGCCAACTGGCTCAAGTCGGTGATCCAGCGATCTCCGATGGCATCAGTAATCACACGGGCCAATGCAGGATTACAGGTCAGCAGCCATCGCCGCGGCGTGACGCCGTTGGTCTTGTTGTTGAAGCGTTTCGGAAACATCTCGGCCAGATCCTTCACCGTCATCGTCCTCAGCAACTCGGAATGAAGTGCGGCGACGCCGTTTGTGCTGTGAGAGCCGACAATGGCAAGATTGGCCATGCGAACCTTTTGCGGTGCACCTTCCTCGATGAGCGCGACACGCTCTACACGTGACTCGTCTCCCTGAAACTGCGTCCGAACCGAGTCGACAAAGCGCCGGTTGATCTCGCGGATGATGTCCGCCAGCCGCGGTACCGTATCGTCGAACCATCTCAGCGGCCATTTCTCCAACGCCTCAGGCAACAACGTATGGTTCGTATACGCCAGTGAGCGTTGTGTCAGATCCCAAGCTTGATCCCAGCCGAGGTGAGCATCATCGAGCAGGATTCGCATGAGTTCGGGAACGGCCATGGCCGGATGGGTATCGTTGAGTTGAATCGCCACTTTCTCCGGCAAGGTGCTCCAATCGCTGTTCAAGTCGCGGAAGCGACGAATGAGATCAGCAAGCGAGCAGGCAACAAGGAAATATTCCTGCAGGAACCGCAAGCCCTGACCGCGAAACGTGGAATCGTCCGGATACAGCACGCGGGTGAATGATTCGGCGGCGAGCGTGCCGGCCAAGGCGGCTGTGAAGTCACCCCTGCTGAACCGCTGATAATCGAAGTAATTCGGGACGGCCGCAGCCCAGAGCCGGAGAGTATTAATAGTCTTGCCGCCATACCCGATGACTGGACGATCGAAGGGAATGCCGATGATGCTGGACGGCCGGCCGGGAAGCAGACGGACATCCCCCTCGCGCAGCTCGAACGAACAATTCAATTTTACTTCCACGGCTTTCTCCAGCCGGACCACTTCCCAGGGATCAGGACGCCGCAACCAATTGTCGGGCCCTTCGCATTGCCAGCCGTCCTTGATCGTTTGCTTGAAGATGCCGTATTCGTATCGCAGGCCATAGCCCATGCCGGGAATCTCTAAGGTCGCCATTGAATCGATGAAGCAGGCGGCCAGCCGACCAAGCCCGCCATTCCCCAAGCCGGCATCGGGCTCCGCCTCGACGAGCGTGGCTAAGTCGATGCCCTTCATCTTCATCGCCTCCAGCGCGATCGGCCCCAGGAGCGCATTTGTGAGGTTATTGATCAGCGACCGCCCGAGGAGGAACTCCATCGAAAGATAGTAGACACGCTTCGGCTGCTTCTGCGTGTATGTTTTTTCGGTTTGAAGCCAGCGTTGTGAAATGATGTCGCGGACAGACCGTGCTGCGGCCTCGAATTGCTCGCGTGGGCTCGCCTGCTTCGGGTCAATGACGTCGTCGAAGATCAGGTGCCGTTCGTAGAGGGCGTCATCCGTGCCGGTGAATTGTATAGGCCCACATCCGTATTGCTGCCGAAGTTCGCTCATTAGCTCTCGCATAGCACCTCCACTCAGACACGCAGTGTTCGAATTATTCAGCCGGTTGTGGCGCTGACTCCGATGCTTTTGGGATGCGATCGAACAACAGCACCACTGATCGGGGTTGGAGCAGGTACGTCCCTCCGTGGATCGGCGGGGCCTGCCGCACATCGCAAATATCGCTCGGCGATTGGAGAGAGGTATCGATGACTCGCCGCCAGACGAGGCCCGGCCCGGCCGGCGGCAGTTCAAACGTCAATGGTTCCCAATAGGCATTCACCAGAAGATGCATTCCAAACCGCCCTCGAAAGCTTATGATCGTCACGGACAAGCTATGTGAGTGATCACTCCAATCGGGTTCGTGCAGCTTGATGCCATGCCATTCAAACCTGACCTGATGGAGGACATCCATCAACGTCGGACTGGCCTCCTCGCGTGCCAGATCCCGGCAGGCACGGAGCGAGATGAGCGTTTTGACGAAGCGGAAGATATCCGCGTGCTTGTCCAGGTCCGACCAGTCGAACCAACTGATTTCATTGTTCTGGCAATAGGCGTTGTTGTTGCCGCGCTGACTGTGGCGGACCTCATCGCCCATGAGGATCATGGGTGCCCCAACGGCGGTGAAGAGAAGTGCGAGGAAATTCTTTGTTTGTCGGTTGCGTAGACGCTCGATCGGAACGTCGTCGGTTGGTCCCTCAACGCCACAATTCCAGCTGGAATTGTTATCGGTCCCGTCCCGGTTCTCTTCCCCGTTTGCGTCGTTGTGCTTCCCGTTGTAGGAGACGAGATCGTTGAGGGTAATCCCGTCATGGCATGTAATGAAGTTGATGCTGTTTTCCGGTTCCCTAGCCTTGTAACCATACAGATCCGGGCTCCCCAGCAACCGGTCGGTGAGCCGTCTCACCGTTCCCGTGTCCCCTTTCATAAGGCTGCGGACATCGTCTCGAAATTTTCCGTTCCACTCTTTCCAGCTGTCGCCGACAAAGCTTCCCACCTGGTACAGGCCCGCCGCATCCCAGGCCTCCGCGATGAGTTTGGTGCCCGCCAGGACAGGATCGGATTCGATGTCCCACAGGACGGGTGGATTGGCCAGGGGTCGCCCCGTCTCGTCACGAGAGAGGATTGAGGCGAGATCAAAGCGAAATCCATCCACATGCATCTCCGCCACCCAATGGCGCAGACTGTCCACGATCAAACGGCGGACGATTGGATGGTTGCCGTTCAAGGTATTCCCCGTGCCGGTGTAGTTGGAATAGTACTCGGCGTTAGGCTCCAAGATGTAGTAGGCGCCGTTCTCCAAACCTCGATAGCAGAGCATAGGACCCTCTTGGTTCCCCTCTGCCGTATGGTTAAAGACAACGTCCAGGATCACCTCGATGCCGGCTCGATGGAGCGCTTTGACCATATCGCGAAACTCGTCCATCGGGCCGAGAATGTCCTTGCGCGCGCTATACGCGGCATGCGGGGCGAAGAAGGAGACAGGAGAGTACCCCCAGTAGTTGAGATACCCCGGGGAGGAGTCTTGCTCATCGAAATGGAAGATCGGCAACAGTTCCACTGCGGTGATGCCCAGATGTTGCAGGTACGGAATCTTCTCCATCAACCCGCGATAGGTGCCTCGAATCTCCGGAGACAGACCGGAATTCGGATGGCGCGTAAACCCCGCCACGTGCATTTCGTAGATCACGGTTTGAGAAAACGGCCGCTTGAGTGGAACGTCGCCTTCCCAATCATAGCTGCGCGGGTCGACCACCACACTCTTCATTGCAGTCGCACAATTGTCCCCTGGTATGGATGCATCGACGCGGCTATAGCCCTCCGGTACGGCCACCGTCTTCCCATAGGGATCACACAGTATCTTCTCCGCATCAAACCGAAGCCCTCGTTGTGGCTCGAATGGTCCTAAGGCCCGGTAGCCGTAAATCTGTCCCACCCGAATCCCGGGAACAAAGACGTGCCAGTAATGGTATGTCCGGTTCCTCGACGGTTCGAGCGAAATCACGGTTGTCGGTTTGGCGTCGTTCACACGGTCAAAGAACACCAGCTCGAGCGCTGTGCAGTTCTTCGAAAACACGCTGAAATTCACGCCGTCCGGATAGACCGTTGAACCCAGCGGGTAGCTCGTTCCCGGTTTTACTCGTGCCTGTGTACTCATGGCATGCTTGTCATATCTAAGGCCCCTGGAAAGAGGGGTTTCATCCCTTCGGTACCCATTTCCAATCGCGGACTTCCGGCAGATCGTCGCCATGCTCGTGGACGTACTGCTTGTGGTCCAGCAGCTTCTCTCGAATGGCCTGTTTCGCGTAGGCGGCCAGCGAACCAAGCTGCGGGAGACGGTCCACCACGTCGCCCACCAAATGGAACCGGTCGATCTCATTCATGACTGCCATGTCGAACGGTGTACTGGTCGTGCCTTCTTCTTTGTAACCGCGGACGTGTAAGTTTTTATGATTCGGCCGCCTATAGGTCAGTCGGTGAATCAACCATGGGTACCCGTGAAAGGCGAAGACGATCGGTTTGTCCGCCGTGAAAAGGAGTTCGAATTCCTTGTCGCTAATGCCATGCGGATGCTCGCTTTGTGGCTGGAGCTTCATCAAATCGACGACATTAATCACTCGGATCTTTAGTTGAGGCGCATGCTGGTGCAGGATACTCACTGCGGCCAAGGTCTCCAATGTGGGGACGTCGCCGGCGCAGGCCATGACGACATCCGGATCGCCGCCCTTGTCGTTACTGGCCCATTCCCAGATGCCGATGCCCGCCGTGCAATGTTTAATTGCCGCATCCATGTCGAGCCACTGCGGCGCTGGTTGTTTGCCAGCGACCACGACATTCACGTAGTTGCGGCTACGCAGACAATGGTCGGTCACCGACAACAGGGTGTTGGTATCAGGCGGCAGATAGACGCGCACGACATCTGCTTTTTTATTCACCACGTGGTCGATGAAACCAGGGTCCTGGTGGCTGAACCCGTTGTGGTCCTGCCTCCACACGTGCGAACTGAGCAGATAGTTCAGCGATGCAATCGGACGACGCCATGGAATGTGGCGCGTCACCTTAAGCCACTTCGCATGCTGATTGAACATCGAGTCGACTACGTGAACAAACGCTTCATAAGTGGAAAAGAAACCATGTCGCCCCGTAAGGAGATAGCCTTCATACCATCCTTGGCACTGATGTTCGCTCAAGATCTCCATGACGCGACCATTCGGCGAGAGGTGCTCATCGGTCTTGAGGATTTCTCCAGTCCAACAGCGGTCGGTCACCTCAAACACGCCACCCCAGCGGTTCGAGGCCGCTTCGTCGGGGGAAAAGAGGCGGAAGTTGGCGGTAGCCATGTTCGACTTCATCACGTCGCGCAGAAAATTCCCCATGACCCGCGTCGCCTCTGAAGTCACGGCGCCGGGTTGCGGAACCTCGACCGCATACTTCCGGAAATCCGGCATGCGCAGATCGCGAAGCAGATAGCCGCCGTTGGCATGCGGATTGGCCCCCATCCGGCGCGTCCCTGTCGGGGCGAGGGCCGCGAGCTCGGGCATGAGACGGCCTGTCTTGTCGAAGAGTTCCTCGGGCTTGTAGCCCTTCATCCATGACTCGAGGATTTTAATGTGTTCGGGCTTGTCCATGTCGGCCATCGGGACCTGATGCGAACGCCACGTCGCTTCCACAGGTTTGTTATCGATCACTTTTGGACCCGTCCACCCCTTTGGCGTGCGAAGGATGATCATGGGCCAGCTCGGCCGCTTGTTGAACCCCCGTGACCTGGCGTCCGTTTGAATCCGTTTGATCTCAGCGATCGCCGTCTCCAGCGTCCCGGCCATCTGTTGATGCACATCCTTGGGGTCGTCGCCTTCAACGATGTATGGGGTATATCCGTAGCCGCGGAACAAGGCATCCAACTCGTCCTTTGGGATACGGGCGAGCACCGTGGGATTGGCGATTTTGTATCCATTCAAATGCAAGATAGGCAGTACGGCGCCATCGTGAGCTGGATTGAGGAACTTATTGGAATGCCAGCTCGTGGCCAAGGGGCCGGTTTCCGCCTCGCCATCGCCAACGACACAAGCGACAATCAAGTCCGGATTGTCGAACGCGGCGCCGTACGCATGGGACAAGGCGTAGCCGAGTTCGCCGCCCTCATGAATAGAACCCGGCGTCTCCGGCGCGACATGGCTGGGAATGCCCCCGGGAAACGAGAACTGTTTGAACAACCGCTTCATGCCTTCTTCGTCTTGCGAGATGTTCGGATACACTTCGCTGTACGTTCCTTCCAGGTAGGTGTTGGCCACCAACCCTGGTCCGCCATGCCCAGGTCCGGCGATATAGATGATGTTCAAGTCCTGTTCCTTGATCAGCCGGTTGAGGTGCACATAGATGAGATTTAAACCAGGGGTCGTGCCCCAATGTCCCAGCAGACGCGGCTTAATATGCTCACGCTTCAGCGGACTGCGGAGGAGTGGATTGTCGAGCAGGTAAATTTGTCCAACAGATAAGTAATTAGCGGCCCGCCAGTAGGCGTCCATCTGGTTCAACAATTCTGTGCTGAGCGGTTTCTGTGAGACCTTGTTCATGAGTGCCACTCCTTCGCCTTGGGTGAATATCGCCTCGGAACATTCCATTACCCTTCGATTACGTAATCGTGCTCGCCGTCTGCATTCCCTCTTTCTGAGCGGTCTGTTGCGAGATCAATTCTGCGACCACTCTCGCCATCTGCCATTCCTCATCGGTGCGGATGACCCGCACCGTCACTGTGCTGAGCTCTTTGGTGATGATCGGAGCGTGGGCACTGTTGCGTTCCGCGTCGATCTCAATGCCAAGAAATGCCAGTCCCTCACAGATCCGTGCGCGGAGCACTGAGGAATTTTTGCCAATCCCTCCGGCAAACACGACCGTATTCAGACCACCAAGCGCTGCGGCCAATGCACCGATCGCCTTCTTGACGTGATAGCAGAAGAGCGCGATGGCCTCCGCCGCTCGCCGATCGCTTGCCTCTCGCTCGAGAAGATCCCGTAAGTCAGGGCTGGTTTCGGAGATCCCGAGTAGTCCTGATTGAGTATTGACCATCGCGTGAAATTGGTTCGCCGTCAGGCCTTCTTGTCCGAGCAGAAACGTCATGCAGCCAGGGTCCAAGTCGCCAGAGCGCGTGCTCATGGGGATCCCGGATGCAGGTGTAAAGCCCATGGTGGTGTCAAGACTCTTCCCATGGTGAACTGCCGCAAGACTGGCGCCATTTCCCAGATGGGCCAGGATCACACGCCGCTGTGCCTCGTCTGGTCCCGCGAGACGCTCGAGTTCTTCCATGAGGAAGGCATAGGACAGTCCGTGGAAACCATATCGCTGGATCCCGGACTCAACGTAGCGGCGCGGGAGTGGCAGCAACGTCGCCACTCGAGGCATATCGCGGTGAAACGCGGTATCGAAGCAGGCGACCTGTCGCAGGTCGGGACGCCGTTGAGCAAACGCCTCAATGAGAGCGATTTCCAACGGCAAATGGTCCGGATCAAATGGGCTGATCATTCGCAGCGCGGCCAGCATGTCGGTCGTGATCAACTGATGCTCCCGATACCGCTTTCCGCCATGCACGATACGATGACCGACCGCGCTCAAGGCCGACACACCGATTCTTCGTTCGATCTCATTGAGGAGAGGCGCCACACAGTCGGAATGCGCTCTCGCATCAAGATCGAACTGTTCCATCTCCCGGCTTGCCAGTTCCGTCACGCTGAGCGTGGCGCCCGGCAGGCCAATCCGGTCGATCTTGCCCGACATAGTTCGAGAAAGAGACGCGTTCATGTCGAATAGCGCAAACTTGATACTTGACGAACCGGCGTTGACGGTCAGCAGGCAGCCTTTATCTGTTTTTATGTCCAGTTGTCATGTTTACTGTGTGGACTGTGACGTCGACATCGAAACAGCGAAAAACATGGTTTCTTATAGTTGGGATACGAAGCTATCAAAACTGTCAAAAATGACAGGGGTATGGAACTTCAATCCGCCTACGAAAACCAATGTGATGAGACATGCCGGAGAGATGGAGAAATGTGATTGACGTGTTGCGTCATTGACCGCAACGGCTGGCGAGCTTGAGGAAGAAAGTATACTGGAAGGTACTCAAATGGCCGGTCTTTACGCCTCTTGAACGGTTAGTCGGTCCCCCCAGAGGCAAGACTACGTTTGCATGCTGGTGATGCATTCATGCGCTGGCAATGCACATTTCGTTCGTTGCGACATCAGCTTTCGTCCTCCGGGGATGGCTGAAGCATTCTGTTGCGTTATTTTTGCGCTTCTGCGCCGCCCACAATATCCATCAATTCTTTCGTGATTGCTTCTTGGCGGCTCTTGTTATAGAGCCTGGTTAAGTTCTTGATTACCTCTCCAGCATTCCGCGACGCGCCATCCATGGCTTGCATACGCGCGGCCTGTTCGGCCGCGGATGATTCCAACAAAACGCGAAAGACCTGAACCTGGGCATATTTCGGAAGGAGCGTGTGAAACAACTCATCTTCGTCCGGCTCATAGAGATATGCGCCCCCTATACTTCCATGAGCAACTCCGAATTCCTCCAGCGGTTCGATCGGAAGAAGCTTTTCAACGACGACGCGCTGTTGGACGACGGACTTAAACTCGTTATAGATCACAAGCATCTCATTGAATATGCCTTTGGTGAATGCGTCAGCGCCGGCCATACCGATCTCCATGGCGTGCTCATAGGTCAATCGTTCAAACACATTGATGTACGGGTCGCGAATCGGCCAATGACGACGTCGAAAGAAATCTCCTCCCTTCCGGCCTACCACCCCTATCAGCACTTTCGCCCCGCTCCTCTCACATTCCTCGATCACCTGCAGCGCTTTGCGAAAGATGTTCGTATTGAACGCCCCGCAGAGGCCCCGGTCGCTGGTGATCACGGAGACTTGAATAATCCGAACCGGTCGTTTTTGCAGCAGTGGATGGGCAGACCGATTTACTCGTTCGCTCAGATTGGCCAGTACGTGACGCATCCGCACTCCATACGGACGAAACGCCAGAATTCTGAGTTGTGCTCGGCGTAACTTCGACGCTGCCACCATCTTCATCGCCTTCGTGATCTTCTGTGTATTTTTGACGGAGGCGATTCTTCGACGCAAAGCTTGTAAGTTTGCCATTGTCCTTCTCACACCATAGGGACATCTTCTAGGGCATCCCCTCTTACGCTTTTTGGGCGGTCTTGAATGTAGCTAGGAGTGTGAAGTTTCTGTCATACCTAATAGGTCATGTTGTTACTTAGACCTGCTCGAGCTACGACGAGCCAGCACGTCGTGCTGATGTCCCAGCCCAAGCGTTTCATGGGCAGCTTTTTTAGAGAACTAAGGTAATGGACGTAACGTTGAATTAAGAGGAAAGAGTATTCAGCGGAATCCCAATAACTTAGGCGACGCATCGCAGAAACATCACGCATTGTCGGACCGAATGCTTGGGGAAATGAAGGTTCGTCCGCGGAGCGCTTCGTGAATTGCATGCGGCAGTTCCACTGCCATATTGGCCTTCACCACATAGCCGGACGCTCCTCCGGCCAGCGCTTCGCGGACAAAGTCTTCGTCATCATGAACGGTCAGGAACACCACTTTAGCTCGAAAACTTCGGTCTCTGAGACGGCGGGAAACTTCCAGGCCACTGAGCACCGGCATCGCAATATCGAGCACGACGACGTCGGGATCGAGCCGTACGGCAGCTTCCAACAGCGTCCCGCCGTCACGCGCCGTCTCCACGACGGCGAACTCTGGCTCAAGGATCAGCACGACGGTATCCAGTATGCTTTGATGGTCGTCAGCCACCACAAGCCGACTTCGTTCAAGCTTGGCTTTTGAGTGGATCATCAAGCTAATAGGGGAAGGATCAGATAGTGATGTAACAGATTGTAATTTAGGAAAGCACTGGCAAAATTGACAGGCTATCGGGAGCAGTGGGCGGTCCAATACGTGCGAGGGAACGGCGATTCAGTTTCCCGGCACAGTGCCTTGCTGAACGGCGAATCGGAAGAGCTCGGCATTAGACTTTAAGCGATGGTCGCTCATGATGCGATACTTATGAAACGCGACGGTGCGGGCCGTTATTTTCAAGATATGGGCAACTTGCTTCATCGAGTATCCTTCCACCAGCAATTGAAGAACTTCGCGCTGCCGAGGGGTCAACTCGATGGCTCCCAGCGTCGGCTTCGATCCCTGAATAAAACTCTCCTCCATTTTCTCACTGACCAGCGGGGTCACATACCGGCGCCCTTTGAGGGCCTCCTGGATCGCATGAAAGAGCTCCCTTGCTGCCGAATTCTTTAACAGGTATCCGGAAGCCCCAATTCGAAAGGCTTCTGCAGCAAAATCCGGATCTTGATTCACTGTAAGGTAAATCAATTTTATTTGAGGCATCAGGTGCTTGACTTGGCGGCCGGCCTCCAGCCCGTTCAGAAGCGGCATTGCCATATCTAATACGATGACGTCCGGTCTCTGGTTTGAGGCGACGGCAAGGAGCTGCCGTCCATCCACCGCTGTGCCCACGACTTCGCAACTGTGCTCAAGAAGCTTCTTGAACGCCTCGAGCAAGATGCCATGATCATCGGCAAGAATGACACGTGGACGGCCTACCATTCCTTGCCCTCATCTTTTTTGGTCCTGTCCTCCTCGCTGGAGCATCGAGAAGGTAGGGGAACTATTGCCCTGACTTCGGTTCCAGAGGACCAGGATTGAATGACGAACTCCCCTATCATCTTGGCGTCGATCAGCTACACATCAGCACTCAATTCTCGAATCCCTGTAGGTTCGAGAACGACTAATGAAGAGGCAGAGAGGTTAGCCAACAGGATTTTACGATCCATGAGCGCATCTGACGAAACGCTAACCTGCCAGGATTCTCGACGCGGTGGTGAATTTTCTTGCTTGTGAATGAAGGGTCGGCCGGACTTTACTTTCTTGCCCTGTTCAATGCTGGACATTGCGGTCCCGACGTGTATGCCTCGATAGACAACCTGTGCTCAGCGAGTATTCTATACCGTCTCTCGGGCTACCTTGAATATCGTGAAGAGTATGATCTTTTTGTAACTCCGACAACGTCGCATTACTCAGTAATCGGCAAGCCCTAGTGTTGTCGGTTCTACAGCCTTTGAAAGCTAAACTGAGTGCACCGATCAGCCAGGATATTCCCCCACGATTCGCTTCAAGAAGATCGTCATCAAGGACGTGATGTGCTTTGCCGTTATAGTAACGTGACCAAGCGTCCTTCCTGTGAGGCCAGGCGGGTTCCCCCGTCGAATGTCATCGGGCACTGTCAATTTTGCCAGTAGGTAAACTGTCGACTTAATGGTAAAGGAACGTGTGGCAACGATTCTCCTCTGGCCACCGTGCTCATACACCGTTATCCGGAGCCTAGGCCGGTTTGTCTATCGCAAGAGAATGACCGCTTAACGACGACGATTTCATTACGGGATCGAGGCCAAGTAAAAGCGAGGTTGGTCGGGGGTTGAAGCTATAGGAATACTGAAGGGTCAAAGGACGACTGTGGAAACATGCATCGTAAACCAAGAACGAAATCATCCATAAAATTCGTCGCTATATTTTGTTTTATATTGGTCAGCGAAGTTGCGGTCCTTGTCTCATGCAATACGGCTCAGCCCTCGAAATCACCGCAATGGAATCGTTCAGAGATCACGACTCCCGGCAGCGTAGCAGGTATGTGGGGAGGCCTCCTCATACGGTCTCCTGCCTCGCGATACGATGATTGGGTTAAACTCTTCATTCACGAGGATGGACACTTTGAGTTTAGAAGTTACCGGACGATCGGTGTATTAAGCGGGAAAGGCAAATTTGTTGAGACTGGGGGTGTATTACTGTCACAGACCGATCGAGGCAGTATTCGATGTTTACTTTACACAGCAGGTGATCAACGCTTGCTAAGGGTATCTGGAAAGACCACTACTGGCATCGAATATACGGCAGAACTGTCTCCCGAAAAATAATCATGCTGCACGGTAGTGATTGCGCATCTTCTCGATGGAGGCGTGAATCTTTCTCCGTAATCATGCAGGACTCAATATTCCCTGCCACGGAAGAAACGTCAGGCACTTTAAGTCCGACCGTCTCGACAACGTCTAAAGACGAGGGGATTTCATTTGTGGAAATAGGAAGGAATGGGTTTGACCATGGGTGGTTCTGCCCCTTCGATTACAAGCCATCGTAAATAGGCTAGAAGGCGTACAAAACGAGCTCCCCCCTCACCTTGCGTCATGATCGTTCGGTGACCCATCGCGTGCTGAGAGTTCCTTCACGTATAGCTCACCCGCTGAGACTCGCATTCCAACGCTTAATGGCAGGGTTGCCATGATAGTAGCTCAGAATGTTCAGCGTTGCTGTATCGAGCAGAAAGTGGCGACCGGCCCTTGCAGGAAGACCCAGCCACCGTGCTCCAAATACTCGAAGAATGTGACCATGTGCGAACAGCGCGACGTTTCCCTCCGCCTCTCGAACTTTCGCAATCACGCGGTCAACCCGTGTGCCGACTTCTTCCGGTTTTTCTCCGGAGGGACATCCATCTTCAAATATCATCCAGGTCGGCGCCTTCTCGTAGATTTGCTGCGGCGTCATACCCTCGTACTGACCGTAGTTCCATTCCATCAGGTCGGAATCAATGGTAGCGCTGTCTCCAAGGCCTGCAAGTGTACAAGTCTCTCTCGCCCGCTGCAGCGGACTCGTAAGAACTAGAGAGAACGATACTTTCGTCAACACCGGGTGAAGAAGCCTAGCGACCTTCCGGCCGTTGTCCGTCAGCGGGATGTCTGTGATCCCTGTATGCTTGCCATTCAGACTCCATTCGGTTTCGCCATGGCGCAGGATAAAGACCTGTGGTATGTCGTTTACACTCATCGGACATCCTTTTTTCGCTCTTTGAGCCGTACCATGGCCGTCGTCTCAAGCGTATCAAGAATACGCTATCTTCCTACTGTCAATTGTGACAGTTCATCGAAGTTTTGGATTTCGGTAGTGTCAGTTTCACCGGGCCGGTGAGAATCTCGATAACGTCTTCACAGTGGAGTTCAAGGACATCAGGAGGGAAAGCCGAAGCGTTTAAAGCACTGTCCATGTGAAACCCGAAACTTCCCTGACGTAATGAAGCTGGCTCTGAAGTGAGGCAACGAACCCGATGAGGAGGAAGACATGAGCCTTCAGGAACTTGAACAGACTGCTCAGGCGTTAACCGCTGACGGAAAGGGTATTCTGGCAGCCGATGAAACAGTTCCGACCCTGACCAAACGGTTCGACGCACTCAAGATTGCCTCTACCGAGGAGAGCCGCTGCATGTATCGAGAGATGCTTTTCACAACGTCAGGCGCCCGTGAGTTCATCAGCGGCGTCATTCTACAGGATGAAACCATTCGACAGAAAAACTCAAAGGGGATTCCCCTGGTAGACATCCTGACGAAAGAAGGCATCACGCCGGGCATCAAGGTCGATAAGGGCGCTAAACCGCTCGCCGGCTCCCCTGATGAAAAAGTGACAGAAGGTCTCGATGGGCTCCGAGAGCAGTTGAAGCAATACCGGGATATGGGCGCACGATTTGCGAAGTGGCGCGGCGTCATCCGAATTACGGACGGGCTGCCCAGCCTTATGTGCATCAGTGCAAATGCCCATGCTCTCGGGCGATACGCCGCGCTTTGTCAGGAGCAAGGGCTTGTACCAATTGTAGAACCCGAAGTGCTGATGGATGGTAACCATTCCATCGAACGGTGCGAGGAGGTCACCAGCCAGGTGCTGTACGTCGTCTTTCAGGCTCTCTACGAACAGCACGTCCGGCTGGAGGGCATCCTTCTCAAACCGAACATGGTGATATCCGCGAAACACAGTCCCAGGCAAGCCTCAGTGCAGGAAGTCGCCACCGCCACCATCCGCTGCCTTGAGCGGCACGTGCCGCCCGCCGTCCCCGGCATTGTTTTCCTGTCTGGCGGCCAGAGTGATAGGATCGCGACGGCACACCTTAACGCGATCAATAAGACTGAAGAACCGAAGCCTTGGAAACTTAGTTTCTCATACGGCCGAGCACTGCAGGATTCGGCGCTCGAAGCGTGGCACGGCAAGACGGAGAACTTCAATGCCGGACAGGAGGCGTTTTATCATCGGGCCAAGTGTAATGCAGCGGCAGCCTTGGGCGCGTACACAGAGGGGATGGAGCAAGAACCTGTCGGAGCTGGGGTTGCCACCCATCGATCTGATTGGCATGACGACTGAACAGGCACGCGGTCATCATAATATAATTTTATGATATTCAAAATTCAGTCGATCCAATCGAAGAACGATTGCGAGCGCATCTAGAGACGACCTACTCTAAGAAGACTGCATCGATTTAGCATCGCCGTGTGCCGAGTGTCATAAAGCGCCTTTCCAGACCCGTGCGATACCACCGGTACTGACACTGCTTTTGCTAAACTGCATGTCGGTGTGAGTTGTTCTATGTGTCGTTAAGGCCAGACTTCTCCTCGTTTTGTTCAATGTCCATCGTCAAGGTTTTCAAATTGACCAGGGCCTTATCGGCAGTCAGTGACCCTAGGGCTGCGATGGCCAGGGGAAGCTCGGGTCCGCTCATGCGAATGCCATCACGCTTTATGCAGTCTTTCCAGTGAGATGCGCCCTCGGCCGAACGCATCGGCCAAACCCCAGTGGCCAGGAATATCGAGTAACTCGATCTTTTCGATCTCTTCCGGCATCGCCGGGTCAACCAGCAGTCGCCCGCCGACGGGTTCCAGACCCAGGAGAGTTCGGCACAGGAGCAGCGGAGTTGCCGTCGCCCACGCCTGGGGGCTGCAGGCCGTCGGATACTCCACTGGCCACCTTGTCAAGTGACGAGGATATCCGGCAAACGCTTCTGGAAGTCGTCCTTCAAAGAACGTGGCCGCCTCGAGCATTGCGAGCGCCAATTTCGCCGCTTCTTCGCGGTACCCGCAGCGTCGCAGCCCCCAGGCAATGATCGAATTGTCGTGCGGCCAGACAGTACCGACGTGGTAGCCGATGGGATTGTATCCGGCGTCTGCTTCCGCCATGGTGCGTACGCCCCATCCGCTGAACAGACGTTTTCCCAAAAGATGGCGCACACATGCCTCAATCTTGTCATTCTCTACAATGCCGCTCCAAAGGAGATGGCCCATATTGGAGGTGAGAGAGTCGACCTGTTTCTTTTCTCCGTCCAAGGCAAGCGCGAAAAACTTTCCCTCTTCGATCCAGAAATCGCGGTTGAACCGCTGCTTCAGATCAGCCGCTTGGCTCTCAAGCCGTTCTTCGAGGACAGGGTCACCCCACACAGTGCCTGCTAGTCGGGCACAGCGCACACTTTGGCGTCATAGACGTACCCCTGGATTTCGCACGTCGCCCTCGGGAGCTTCGCCAGACGCCCGTCGGCATGGCGAATGGAGTCCCACGAATCTTTCCAACATTGGTTCTCAAGGCCGCTATCCTTGTTCTTCCGTTCATACTCCACATAGCCGTCGCCGTCGCGATCGCCGTATCGGTCAATCCACTCCAGTGCCATCCGCGCGGTGAATTCCAGTTCCCGGACGAGTTGTGTGTCTCCCGTCCATTGCTCGTACTCGCCGAGAAGGATGAGGAAGAGGGGCGTGCTGTCGGCGGCGCCAAAATAGGGCGAGTGCGGACGCTCTTCAAAAGCGGTCATCTCACCCCGACGCAGTTCGTGAAGAATTTTCCCCGGCTCTTCGTCACGGAAGTCATCGCTCCGGGCTCCCTGATGCTCGGACAGCAACATCAGCGTCGTTCGGGCGAGATCCGGCATGAATGGCATCGCTTGCAGACTGGTGATGATGCTGTCGCGGCCGAATATGGCCATAAACCATGGAAGGCCGGCGGCCGGCAGGGCGCCGTCCGGGAAAAGATAGGGATAGAAGCGAAGCGCCGCCAAATCTTGGATAGACCGCTGGTAGGTTCGCTCGAGCCCTCTCCAGGAAGAAGCTAATTTGGGCGCTCCCCGGCGCCATCGCTCCACTTCCTCAACCCGATCCTTGTAAGCGGTTTCGAGATTGCCAGTTCGGCCCGATCCCCCGCACAGGCCCCTCAGATTCACGTCGACGCTTTCAATTAGGAATTGTGTGCTCCACTCTCCCTGCGGCGGGATGGTGACATCAAATCGTAGCTCACCACTGTCGGTGTCGTACGTAGGCTTTTCGTTACTGGTTATCCAGGTTTCCCTACAGAACCGGTCACGGCGGTAGCCAAGAACGAGCTTCCCCTCTTCGACACGCCGGTAATGAGTCCCGCGCTTGGCAATCTTGTCCTTGATTTCGAAGATATCAGCAAAGTCGGAGTCCACGATCAGGCGCACCTGGATCTCCTTCGAGGAGTCGGAGTGATTCATGATTGTGAGATTTTCCCACAACCCGCGATACATTCGGTGACGACGGATGATCGACAACGGAGAGTCGACGTAGATCGTTCCCGTCCCTGGCACCAGAAAGTGCTGTGCCTCATAATAATTCAGCGTCTCGATCGATAGGATGTTTGGCCGACGATCGTCGAGGAGGAGTACCCATTTCGATAGGAACCGAGAGTCGTCCAGGAAAAGCCCAAGGGGATCTTCCAGTGAGGCGTCGATGTCGCCACGGCGGTCAGTTACCAAGAACGTATTGCCGTCGAGAATGGTAACGTTTTCCGTGGTCATGCTTTGGCCTCCTCGAGCTGAGCGTATCGCAAAAAGGTGTAGAGAAGTTTCGCTGCAGCAAGCCTCCCGTCGATTCGGACATCGCCGCGCATGAAGCTCGAGAGGAGATTGTGCTGCCCCGACAGAACGGCGGCCAATTCATCCGAGGTGCATTCCATCAGACAGTCTGGTGGACGGTCGGTCTGGTCCAGCCACAGGCCTCCTCGGTCCAAAAGGATGTCCCATTCTTCGCTTCGCCCCAGGTTAAAACGGTACCGTGCCGTCGCGGCCATCAGTTTGGGGGGAAGGATAGGCGCCCACAGCCGTTCCAACAGTGATCTCAGGATGTCATGAGTCATGGCGATTCATTTCTCGTCAGGGTAGCTCCATTCCTTGTCGACCACGAGTTGTTATCGAATTCCGAACAGGTGGCTACCTGCCCGACCGTCGACATACCACACGGGACGGCCTCGGCAGGGGCCACGAGTTTTGCAGGCAGTCGTGATGGACGGTCGTTGTGTCCTCAAGGACGCAGGCGACTACCTCGGTCTTCTTCGTCAGGCAACGGGAACCAGACACTTCTCGCCTGCCTCAAAGAGCGTCCAGGGCCTTATGCGGACACCGATGTACTCAGACGGAGCCTTTCGTGCCTACCGGCTATCGATTTACTATTCATTCATTGTGAGCGGCTCTGGCACCGTTGGAGCTGCCGCAGCGCCATGCGAATACACGCGGACCGGTTTGCCAAGCGAAAGGTCAATATGTTGACCCTCATGAGTGATAACGAGGCCGGTTCCTTCCTGAAGCGTATACGTGGTGGCATTGCGGCCGATATCGACTTCCAAGACTTGGCTGCGAACGGTCAAGGTGAACCGGAGCCTCTCAAGTCTGTCCGTGATGCGGGGGTTGAAACTTAATCGCCCGTCGTAATCACGGAAGCCGGCGAGCCCATAGACGAACACCATCCATACGCCACCCATGGAGGCGATATGGCAGCCGTCTTTCACGTTTCCTGCGACATCACCTAAATCCATGAGGATGGCGGTCCTCAAGTATTCGATCGCCTTGTCCAAATCCCCAACTTCCGCCGCCATGATGCTTTGAATACAGGCAGAAAGAGAGGAGTCGCCCGTCGTCAACGAGTCATAGTAGTCAAAGTTTCGTTTCTTGGCCTCTGGCGAAAACGCATGGCCGAGGAGAAACATAGCCAACACGACATCTGCCTGCTTGATGACTTGATGCCGATAAATCGTTAAGGGATGGTAGAACAAGAGCAAAGGGTATTTATCGGCCGGTGTGTTTTTGAAGTCCCATCGCGTGCGTTTTAGGAAGGTGTCGTCTTGCGCATACACGCCCAGACGTTCGTTATAGGGGATATACATCCGATCGGCTGCTAGCCTCCACGCTTCAATCTCCTCCTTGTGCAAGCCCGTCTTGTGCACCAGCGCAGCAAACAACTCGGGTTTGCGTGCTTGTAACGATTCGACCGTCTCGGCCGCAAAGCGCAGGTTTTCTGCTGCCATGAGGTTGGTATACATGTTGTTGTCGACGACGGTGGTATATTCATCCGGGCCTGTCACGCCATAAATGCAGAACCTGCCGTCCTGACCTTCCGAATAGGTTCCTAAATCACTCCACAGGCGAGCCGTCTCGACCAACATCTCGACGCCCTGGTGAAACAGGAACTCCTCATCCTGTGTCGCGTTGACGTACTTCTTGAGCGCATACATGATGTCGGCGTTGATATGGTACGCGGCTGTTCCCGCGGCATAAAATGCAGACGCTTCGTCGCCATTGATCGTCCGCCAAGGGAACATCGCTCCTTTCTGACTCAACTGGCGTGCACGCTCCTTTGCCTTATCGAGCATACGATACCGGAACTGGAGAAGATTGTTGGCGATACGAGGAGACGTGTAAATCAAGAACGGAAGCACATAGATTTCGGTGTCCCAGAAGTAGTGGCCTTCATAGGCCTGGCCGGTCAAACCCTTCGCCGGGACCCCGCAGTTCTCAGCCCGCCCAGCGGCTTGGATGATGTGGAATAGATTGAACCGGATGGCCTGCTGGATTTCGCTGGTGGAGTGTTTTGCGTTAAGGGGATCCGCGGTCACTTGAATGTCGCTTTTTCGCCAGAAGTCCTTCATGTACTGTTCCTGCCCGCACAATAACGTCTGAAACCCTTGTGCAACGGCTCGATCCAACGTCCGTTCAGCGCGTGCGCACATCTCCTCCACAGCGACGGTATCGCTGGTGTGATAGGCCATGTATTTCGTCAAATTGATCGACACGCCGGGCCGTGCGTCGATGGAGAAGACCACACGGCCGAAATCTTCGCCTACCCGAATGTCAGACGAGTGAGGGGCATCGGTCTCCAGAAAGTGATCAATCGCACTCGCGAGTGTCATCTGACTTTTTTCGGTACCATGACAGAGCACGACACGCTGGCCCTTCGCATAACTGGCCTTGTGGTGGAGCACTCGTCCAGTAAAGACGGTTGATTGCCGCGGATCGCCTTCTGTCCTTGGGCGGCTTGGTTCGTTGGCGACCATTTCAGAAGAAATCACGATCGGAGCTTCGGCGTTGAGCAATGTCACCTGGTATGAAATGGCGGCGACATGGCGATGCACGAATGACACCAAGCGTCGGGATTTGATTGATACTCGCTTCCCTGCCGGTGTCTCCCAGAGAATGTCTCGATCAAGCGTGGCCGCTTTCATATTCAGTCGACGCTCGAAGGAGAGCACGTTGGCTTGTGGCAGCCAGAGCGGCTCATCGTCGACATACAACTTGATAATTTTTGTGTCGGTCACATTGATAATCGTTTGGCCCGTGGTCGCGAACCCATAGGCTTCTTCCGGATAGCGGATGCGCCACGATTCATAGAAGCCGTTAATGAAGGTCCCGTTCTCTCCACTGGGTCCTCCCTCCTCAAAACATCCCCGCATCCCGAGGTATCCGTTACCAAGAGCAAACATGGTCTCGCCTTGGCATAAGAGTTCCGGCATGAACTGCTTTTCAACCATGTTCCATTCATCGGGGGGGTAGATATGCGGAGCCGGCTGATATCGTGGACGATGTATCATGGATTGTCGTTCAACTCCTCGATGTGGTAAGGATCCTTTGCTATTCAACGATCTTGGAGCAATTCACTCAGGTCGGTGACGACCACGTCGGCTCCGTTGTCCTGCAGCACGTCGCCTTCTCCTTTTCGGGCGACTCCGATGACCAGCCCGAACCGGCCGGCCCGGCCGGCCTGGACGCCGGAAATCGCGTCTTCCACGACGACGGCGCGCTGCGGCGACACACCAAGACGGGTCGCGGCGGCAAGAAAGGTGTCCGGTGCCGGCTTCCCTCGCAGGTTCAGTCGGCTCGCCACATCTCCGTCTACTCTGGCGTCGAACAGATCGGCCATCTTGGCCGCTTTCAAGACCGCTAAGCAGTTCTGGCTGGAAGACACGACTGCGGTCTTTATCCCTTGCCCTCGGAGTTGCCGAACAAGCGCAACGGATCCCTCGTATGGTTCGACGCCTTCCGATTCAAGCACGTCGTTGATCATGTCGTTTTTTCGGTTTCCCAAGCCGCATACCGTTTCAGCAGTGGGTGGATCATCAGGGTGGCCTTCTGGTAGCTCGATCGCCCGCGATTTGAGGAAGTCGCGCACCCCGTCGTACCGCGGTTTGCCATCCACGTAGGTTTTGTAATCGCTCTGTATCTCAAATGGGCAGAACGACTCTCCCCTTTTAGCCCCGCGCATCCGGAGATACTCATCAAACATTCTCTTCCAGCATGCCGCATGGACTTTCGCAGTGGCCGTCAGTACGCCGTCCAGGTCAAATAGCACCGCGTCGAATCTCTGTCCGGAGAACAAATCCACTTTCATTGCCTCACCATTAGCTCGAAGCTTTACGAGTGTCTCGACGCTCACATCTCCAGGTGGACGGTACAGCCCCGCCGACCAGCCACTAACTTAAGACCATTTGCATCTTTGAGGAACTAGTAAAATTGACAGGGCTCAAGATGGGCGCCTGCCTCCACAAAGCGAAGATAAACCAAACGCGTCCGCAGTTATCCGGGGGCACAAAGGCTGTGCGGAGCCATGGAAGGGACGGTCTTACGGATGAGAAGTCAACGTGCTAGGTTGCAGTCCGACATTGCATCATACCGCGGGAACTTCTTACCTCCGATTGCCCCATCTTTACTCGCACTAAAGGTCGCACCCTGAGAAGCCGCCTTACGAGCTCACGTGACCGCAACAGACCGATGCGTGAACGCCTGACGTCCCGCCGGTGCTATCAAGTAACACACCAGAACGAGAGCGATCAGGGCGGAGATCAGGACCGGTATGACCTGGACGCCATCAAACACAAGCCATAGAGTGATAGTCACGTTCAGAAACGCCGCAATAAGTCCGAGCCACCAGGCCCATCCCTGGCGAGCCCAAGCACCTATTGCAAAGGCAAGGTACAGCAGCGCGATGATCGCGATCAGACCTCCCCGGACCATCATGAGCCTCCCCGCCAAGGGATACATGAAGATGCCACCCTCAATCAGCTCTCTGCCGAGTTCAAACCATTGAACAGCACGAAACGCGCCGAAGAGCATTTGCACCAGAGCCAACACTATCACGACCCTCAAGCCAACGGGCCGTTGCATCTAGAGCCTCGTCACCATCGGCATGTACCCAACTCCCAAGTGGTGACCCATTCATAAGTCTGCGTTCGCTCGAAGACCAACCACCGCGGCGCGATCACTTATCTACAATCGCTCCCTTGACCCTCGATCTCGCCCAGCCGCCAAATCTCCTGGAGCCAGTGACTCAGGCTGTGCCTCATGGAGGTCTTCCGGAGCAACAGGGGTCGGCACCTAGACGGCCCGACCATCGTCAGTCCGGTGAAGATTGCCGATTGCCCAATAAACATAAGATGGGGGTATTCTAGGACCAACTGGAGCCACAGGAACTGTCAAAGTCGGCAGTCGGATACTGCACAGTAGGGAACACTGGTTTTCTCATTTTCTGCTAAACCTCGCTGCTTTCTACCTCATCACAGCCTGCTCTGCGAACGCCGGTCGACGCTTCCCCGCGTAGGGCTCCTCGACGGCAATCTTAATCAACTGTCCCTCTCGAAGCCTTTCCGTTTCGGTCAGTCCGTTGGCGACGGCGACTTGTTTCGGATTCCAACTGCAATGTGAGCGGGTCACGAGCCTTTCGAGATTCTCGCCTGCCTGCGCCTTCACCAGGCGGAGACGTTTTTCCCCAATGGCATCTCGTTCATTCGGTGAAAGAGAACGAAAGCTCTGCGACACCTGATCAAAGAGAGGTCGCACGGCTTCAAACCTTGCCGTCTTGGCAAGACCGCCGATCTGATAAATCATCCCGCCATGGGCAATCCAGATCAGATCCACCGCGACTCCTGAATCCGAGATCTGGGTTCGGGCCGCGGGAAGCCCGCTGATCGTAGTCGTCCGGGTCTTTGACACGACTGAGGATTTGCTAGCCTTCTCCAAAATCCGCGCACCTTCCATCGGATCATTGCCCTCCGCGACCTTCCGGAGGATGATCGCCATGTCTCCCTCCTTGGGCGCAGCGACGACTTGGGCCGGGGTATTGTCCACCTTCCAGGATTCCGGGAATTCGATAAAGAAGTTCAAGTCCGGATGGCGGAACGTCCGGCCTTGGATGATCCCGTTGGCTGCCCGTTGGCCGATGACAAGCCCATCGAGCCGGGCGAGAAACGCATTATGGGACGGGGTGATCGGCTCCCGCGGCGATCGCGTCAGTTCCTTCGCATGTTTGGTGGTTTTTTCCACCCGATGAGGGATAGCCGGGTGCGAATCGAAGAAGCTGGGGCGGCGGGGTCCGTCAGTCAATGACGCTTCCTGCCGTTCCAGCGTGTTCAGAAATGCGGACAAGCCTGCGGGATCCCAACCTGCCTTCGCCGCAATCTCCTGTCCGACTTCATCCGCCTGGGTCTCCTGAGAACGGCTATAAGGTGAAAACACAAGACTCTGCGCGAAATTGCCGACGCTGCCCACGATATTTCCCACCAGCGGGACGACCATGCCCGTCACGCCGGCGGCAAGATTCGTGACCAATGCGAACGGTCCCTGTCTGGATATCTTTTGAACGGTGTGTCTGGCCGCTACGTGCCCGATCTCGTGGCCGAGCACCCCCGCCACTTCATCTTCCGTATTGACGAAGACGAGGAGACCGCGCGTGATGTACACATAGCCGCCCGGCAAGGCGAACGCATTCGGTTCGATCATATCGGCAACGTGAAACTGATACGACACATCCTGTCGGGGCGATTCCTTTGCCAACCGGCGGCCCAGCATATCGAGATAGCCGGTCAACGCCGAATCTTCGAGCAATCCCATTTCCTGCTCGACCTTCTTCGATTCCTCTTCCCCAATCTGCTTCTCTTTTTTCACCGTCACCAGTGTGAGTTCTGGCATCCCGCTGACGGGGTTCGCTGAACATGCGCTCATCACGGTGATAAGGGACAGGAGGCAGCCGCCAGTGAGGAAATTAATGTGGCGGCGATTCAACATCTCTCTTGTCATCATGTCACTGGCACGCCGCGCGGCGGGACGCCCGGCGCTAGTCAGCTCCCTGATTGATTTTTCTTGGCACGCACTTGTGGGACTTGCCGCTGGAGCCTTTGATCTTCATCAGGTTATAGAGCAACGTGAACCGCTCCTTGTCCCTCATCCGCGGCGCTGTCTCCCGTGCCCGCACATCGGCTCTTGCGTTACCAGTGACAGGACCTGGTTGAGCGTGAACCAGGTGATGAAGTCCCGACCGCACCTAGTGCTGATTGTCGTGTATTTAAGAGGCACTTCTTCACCTTTCCGTTCACACGGTCGATCGGTGCGGGCTCGTACGGACACGGTTGTCGTATTCTATCGAACTGTTGTTCAGCTAAGACCTGTCAACATTGACAGGTCTTAGCCAAAGCCGCTTTCTCCCTGCAAGGCATTTTGCTACTAGGCTGCTTGTATAGTGGTGACGCCATCCATGTCCGTGGTATAGCTCGGGGCAGACGGGATCCGGGAGAGGTCGCCGGCCGCTGCTAGAGGCAACATCGTTGTCCTCGTCTGGTAGAGTGGCGCCCTCGCCCGGTGTTCAAAGCTCGTACGGTATCCTGAGGCGGCCTGATCGTCCTCACATGCACAAGCGTGAGCATGGCCGCCTATGTGGGTATCGTCCCAGGCCTCAAGCAATCCGGCAAACATCGGCCCGTCCATGCGGCGCTGGTTCCCATAGGCCATGCACGCCTCAGAGCCGCGCTCTGGATGCCGGCGCTGGTCGCTACCCGTTTAACCCCTGGCTCCGGGCCTACTATGAGCAGCTGCGTGCACGTGGCAAGCACCCCAAAGTTGCGCTCATTGCGGTCATGCGGAAACTGCTGACCGCGGTCTTTAGTGTGGCCAAGTCCAAACGTCCCTTCGTCCCTCATACCAAGCCTCGGGAGGTCCCGGCATGATAAGGAAGGGCTTTGACAAGCACAACGGTATCTACCAGAACAGTCGCCCCCATCGTGATCTATCACGATCAATCTTTCTTGTCTTTATTCGCTTCTGGTGGCTCTTGGTGAGGAACGTTTGTAAGAAGTAGGCGACCATGTAATAAGTCGGTCTCCCCGAACACCAGCCGGTGGGCCAAAGACGGTATCAATTACTATGTGGTATGAAATCGCTGCGGCCCCCTGTCAGTTTTACCGGTATTGAACCCTCTCCAGATCTGGCTAATGTCAAACTATAACTCAGATTTCACTTAGGAAGTCTGATACGAGAACGTGGAATGGCGCGCAAGCGACGGTATCCGCGTAGTCTTCTTCGATTAGTCGACGGAGCCGCCAGGTGGAGTCGCATGAGAGGCGCATTGGCCCGGATGGATTTTGAGCAGCTTCTCGAAGCAGCGCGTGATCGGATTAGACTCAGAGAATTTGGTGATCCGTGGTTCTATGAACCCCTTGGATTCTCTTGAATGCCTTTGAGAACGAAGGAAACTTGATGTTTGGTTTTTTGGCCGTTCGTCTTACCAAACGTTTTGTCGGACATATCTCACGACCCGGATACGGCTCCACTTCGGCTTAGCTTTCGGACATACGCACGAATGCGTTGCGCGTTCGTGCCCACATCACTTTTCCCGACCCGGGAGACAGATCGAATATCGACCCGGCTTTGGTCGCCTTGAGCTTGGATTCGAATGACAATATCGTCTTTGAAGCCGAACCACAGTGTGGTATCGGTAGCTTCGATCCGCCCTTCGTCGGGATTCGCCGCCACGATGTCCCATCTCATCGCCTCGGCCGCCTTGACCACCTGTGTGAATGCCTGCTGGCTCGGCATACGCAAGATGACCGGTTGAATGTCCGGATAGGCGGCTCGCTGCTGAGCAGCGACGTCGGGACCGCCATAGTCGGAAGAATTCGGACTATATTTTCTCAAAGACAGAATGTCGGCGAAGCGAGGAGGATTGTCGGTATCCGTGGTGATGTCGTGAATGGGCGGCACCCGTTGCGCCGTCCGCTTCATCTGCCATGGCATGCCCACGACGACAAGACCGAGTAGGAGAGCGACAAGTGCCACCAAGCCTTGGCGCCGAGGTCCTCGCGACAGTGCGGCTACACCGCTGACGAAGCCGAGAAAAGCACTGGCTAAACCGCCGTACGCGGCCCAAGTCAGAATCTGGAAGCCGGTCCGAAAGTGCCACCATCCCATGCGACTGCCGAACCCTGCCAGCATGGCGGTCACGGCAGAGCCGAAAGCCAGCAGCAACGCCGAGCGGCTAAGCCACATCGTCATTTGAGTATGACATATCGAAGACGTAAGTACCTACCGCGTCTTCCTAGAGAGAAGACCATCGTTATCCGGAATCATTCTTGAGGTGACCCGCGTTCCTGATTTACTTGTTGGACGTCATCGGCGTTTTTGCGAGTTGTCCTGGGAAACCGCACCCCTTCTCTCCAGATCGCAATATAAACTGGAACAACATACCTTTTGTGCCGCCCTCGGAGCATCAGTCAACTACGAATACATCGTCAGTGAGGTATCACGCTAAAAGCGCAAGACGCCCCGTGCGTCACCCCGAGAAGGACTGCCGGGCATGGAAACCGAGGCTCGTAACCACATGGCAAGTGCCATCCAGCTGGACCATGCGAAGACGGCCGTAGTTATGTGGACGGTGTTTGGGCCGCCCCAGTATAAGGAGAGCGAGAAGAGCGAAGTCTGCGTCCCGCCAGCGCCTGTAGGAAACGATCGGCGCCATGCTGTTCCAATGCTCCTGTTCCTCCTCAGGCCTCATTCACACTCTGCCGCTTCACCCCCCGATTACTGCCTGGGCCAAGCGTGACGAAAACCGCGGCAGCTCATAAATGAGTGAAAGAGAGCCCTCCCCTTGAGGACCGCTAATTCATATTGATCGAAGGGGAGATGAACAAGTCACCGGCAAGTGCTCTTTTGAGAGCCGCGGGGAGATCTGATGTGAGTTGAGACTTCACCACATAGCCATTCGCTCCAGCGGCAAGGGCTTCTTGGACGAAATCCGGATCTTCATGGACGGTTAAAAACACGATCTTCGCATGCGAATGAATCGCTTTCAGGCGCTGTGCGACTTCAATGCCGCTGAGATCCGGAATGGAAATGTCCAGCACCACACAATCAGGCTCTAATACCGTGATGGCTTCCAATGCCTTGCATCCTTTGTCCGTCGTTGCAACGATGTCGTAGTCAGGCCTTAACAATTGAGTCACTGTGCTGACCATCTCAGGATGGTCGTCCACAATAATCAGGCGCATTCGGTCCTTACGAACCTTTTCTTCTCCTAGCGTAGTCAATGCTATTCACGCTATTGAAGCGGGTATACGTCATGTAGCACTAGCCTGAAGAAGAAGATACTGTCAGAAATTACAGATGCTGGGGGAATGATTCTCAGCGGGGTGCCGTACCGGATAGCAGTCGCGGTCTAATAGCGAGCCGACGCCGCTCCATTTTGCCCTTGATTCTTAGACGTTCCATCATCCGATATTCTGGAAGGCGACGGTCCTCGTGAGGATAGGCAGCATGGCCGCCCCTTTTTCAATCAAGTGCCGGCCATGAGCTGCAAGACTTCACGTCGGTGGATCGTCAGCTGGCAGCCTCGAAAAAAAGACTCCCGTCGCAGGCAATCATGATACTCGGCCGTATCATGAAGCTCACGTTAGCGGAAGTATTGTCCATGATCGACTCCGTTTCGGCAGATCTCATCGGCCCCGGTTCAGCGGCACGCGGACCCTAATAGTGGTGCCCTGGGATGGGTGTGAGTCGATGACAAATTCTCCTCTCACAAGGCGGACCCGTTCCCGCATGCTCACAAGCCCAAGCCCGACTCGGCCCTCGGCAACGGCAGACTCGCAGTCAAATCCGATACCGGAATCAGAGATGGAAAGATCAATGGCATCCTGATACACAGAAATGTTGACCCTCGCTTCACCTGACCCGCTATGCTTGACCACGTTCTGCAGCGCTTCCTGAACGACCCGATAGAGGCAGAGACCGACGGTCTGTGGAATTGCAGTGGAAACAGACGGAGCGGTCAGATCTATACGTATGTGCTTGTGCGCAGACACGTCACGGCACAGAGCCTTGACGGCAAAAATGAGGCCGAGATGTTCCAATTTAGCAGAGTGAAGGTCGTGGGAGATGTGTTGGATATCGGAGGCAATTTCCTTTGTCTGATTTCTTAAACACTCCACCAGGCGCCCGCTCTCTTGCGACCCTCGGCTCACGAGTTTTGACAGTTTCTCGACCTGGATCGCCAACAGTGCCATGCGCTGACCAATATCATCATGAAGTTCTCTGGCAATTGCCGTCCGTTCATCCTCTTGGGCAGAAATCATACGGCCACTCAGCTCGCTC
Source organism: Nitrospira sp. Nam74 (assembly GCF_965152615.1). Lineage (NCBI taxonomy): Bacteria > Pseudomonadati > Nitrospirota > Nitrospiria > Nitrospirales > Nitrospiraceae > Nitrospira > Nitrospira sp. Nam74. Next base: position 2,861,898 of record NZ_OZ224220.1, read on the forward strand.
AGCGTCTTCTCCGCCATCTTCCGCTCGGTGAGGTCCACGACGAAGGCAATACCGCGGTCCCGCTTCCCGGGCAGCAGAGCTCCGGTTACAAGAGCTGGAATGCGACGTCCATCTCGCAATTGATATACTTTCTCAGCGACCCTAAATTCCGGCTGACCTAAAAACATTTTGGCAAGTGAGGACGGCTTCATGCCGGCATGGTCAGGCGGTATGAAGACATCCCAACGGACCTTCCCCGCTTTCAGCTCCGCCTTCGTGAAGCCGGTTAACTGTAAATAGGCGTCATTCGCATCGACAACAGCGCCACCGTCCTCCCAGTAGATAATCGGCAGGACATTCGACTCAAACAGTGCCCTGAACTTGGCTTCACTTTTTCGCAGGGCATCTTGGACGAATTTGCGGTCAGTGATGTCGATACATGAGCCAATGTAGCCGCAGAAGCCACCACTCGATTCAAATCGTGGCGTGCCGAAGTCGATAATCCAACGGTATTCGCCGTCAAATCGTCGCAGCCGGTACTCCATGACAAATTGGCGTTTCGCATCAAATGCATTCGAGTACTTCTGGACACATCGTTCCACGTCATGGGGATGGACATTCTCAGCCCATCCGTCACCCAGTTCCTTCTCAACTGGTCTGCCCGTGAAGTCAAGCCACCGCTTGTTGAAGTAGCTGCACCGCTTGTCGATATCAGACATCCAGATCATCACAGGAGCGGAATCAGCCATCAGTCGGAATCGCTCTTCACTCTCACGCAGGGCGTCTTCGGCTAGTTTTCGTTCGGTAATATCTTTAGCAATCCCACTGACCCACCTAACCCGCCCGGACTCCCCCATAATGCGGGCGCCCTCATCGCAGATCCAGCGGACGGTTCCATCCGGGCGTAGGATACGATACTCGAGATGGAATGTCGGGGCCTCACCGCGGATATACGCGTCAAAGGCAGCACTCACCGGCCTTTGGTCCTCTGGATGAATGCTTTTCAGCCAGGTCCGTGGGTCTGCGTACGCCGTTTCCACCGGAACGCCCCAAATTCGGCCGAATGCCGGGCTGACATAGACGACGCGCTGTGGGTTCAATTCCATAAACCAAAACACCTGATCGATGCGCTCGGCAAGTTTGCCAAAAAGCGTGTTGCGCTCACGCAGTGCCTGTTCGCTTGCTTCCAAGGCCTCGCGGGTCTCTTTGAGTTTGGTAATGTCGACGTGGGACCCGGCGAACCGCGTCGGCTTGCCATTCGCGTCGCGGAGTGATACGCCCCGGGACAAGACCCATCGGTAGGAGCCATTCTTGTGCCGAAGCCGGTGTTCCAGTTCATATTCAGACAGTGAACCAGCTAGATGGTCCCTCAGAATCGCCACGACCCGCTCTCGTTCGTCTGGATGAAGCCGCCCCTCCCACTCCTCGAAGCTGTCCTTGATCTCAAAGTCCTCATAACCCAGCATACGTTTCCATATCGGCGACAAGAAGACTTGGTTCGCGTGAATATCCCAATCCCACAAGCCGGTATTTGATCCTTGGACAGCAAGGAGAAAACGCTCTTCGCTTTTCCGTAAGGCTTCGTCCGCCTGCTTGCGTGCAGTGACATCGATGAGAAAACCTTGAAGCAGAGCCGGGGCACCATTGTCGCGGACGACCGTGACGATATCTTGTATCCACACAATCTGATCATCTGCGCGATGCATGCGGTATTCGAACTGGTACTGATCGTCGGTTTGGCTATGTTCAAGGCAGTATTCGATGCTGCGCGCACGGTCTTCGATAAGTATATGGTCAGCCCAAAAACCCTTCTCGTACCATCGCTCGACAGGGTATCCCAGCAGCTTCACGGCCTGCTGTCCCACATAGGTGAATTGCCACGTCTGGGCATTCGCTTCCCAAGGGACGACTCCTGTCGCATCCAATAACTGACGTAGCGCATCCTGGGTGGGTTCAGACCTCGCTTCAACAGGTTTGGCAGATCCTTGATCGTCGTGAAACATCCACGCCCTCAGCACGTTAACCGAGGGCAAATGATGCACCTAAAACTGACCCTTAGACAATCCATAAGCTATCCTAGGCATTTAACCATGCCTGTCTTAGAGTGCCGATTCCATTGCACTGAGGTCCGGCGCAACGAGTTGCGTGTGAGCTGATTGGCTCGGCAGGTCATCAATAAATAGGAAATGCCTTGCACGACTCCTACGATCCCCGGTGAAAATTGGTCAGGGCCACACTCTTACACGCGTTGTGAGTGTTAACGGAAGAATCCTTGCGATATAGACGCCGGAGACACTAACTATACTAGGGAGGTCCTATCATGCCGACGTCTATCCAAATGCCGCCAGCTTCGAGTCAGCTCACTGAGCACGTTGGCCGAGAGGTACCCCGGCGTACGCTGGAACCCATGTTCAAGGACTGCCGGTGTATCCTTCAGGCCGGACCTTAACATCCTTCGTCTCCAGCGGTCTCCATCGAGATTTGCCGAACCTCATGGCAATGCTGTGAGGCTCGCTCGGCGATCGAGACCGTGCCGTCTTCCGTTAGCTATCCATAGCCGTTCCTCACAGTGCACTGAGACCGATAGAGACTGGGTTGTCCATCTGCCTCACCGGCCGCAATTCCCACCACACGGATGGTCAAATCCCACTCAGGTACAATGCCCGCAACGTGTCCTTTCTCTTGGACGGCCACTGCGCCGATGTTGTTGTTCTCGATCGCCTCGCGCGGCATCCAGCACGGAACTCTTGGAGTTCACTACGACAAGGCGCGGTCTCTGATACCATCTCAAGGACATTTCAAGACTCCTTTCATTCTTCCGGTCCGGTGGTGCCGGCTCTTGTCCGCGCCCCGACTTTGATCGGTTTCATGCGTCTGCGTTGCACGGTTCGGCGCACGGCTCGTTCCGTCCCAGCGAGTGCCTTCCCGATCGCGATGTCGAGCGAGGCATCCTGCGCTTCGAACACCACGCTCGGAAGACCACTGAGAACGACTTTGATGCGGCAGAGCTGATCGATGCCGCCACGGGGACCGTTCACATCGTCCACGCGGACGGTGACCCGCTCGATGGACGGTCCAAACTTTCCGAGCCTCCTGCCCAACTGTTGCCGGATGTCGATCCGTTTCTCCTTACTTAGCTTTGTCCCCTGCACACGGATATGAGCCGGAACGAGCGACACACCCAGACGGGAGGACTCCCGCTTCAACCCTCTCGGGATCGACCCCGGGAAGGTCGAGCGCGTCGAGCTGCGGCCCAGTTCATCGAAGACGTCGCTCGCCGTGACGATGCCAACAAGCACCCCGTCATCCAACACCGGGAGGGAGCCGATCTGTTGGCGTCGCATCACGTCGGCCGCCTGACTCAGTGTCGTCTTCGATTCCACGCTCACCACGCGCGGCGTCATCAGATCCTCAACCAAACGGCCCTTTCGGATGCTGGCGCCGGACACGCCGCCGAGATCGCGCTCTGAAATGACGCCCCGCACTCGGTCGTGTTCCGCGACCACAAGATGCCGAATGCCCCGCTGTCGCATTCGAGACCAGGCCACGCTCGCCGCTTTCTCCGGCTCGACCGTCACCACTTTGGTGTTCATCATCTCGCCGACCCGCATGGCGGAATCTTTCACGACGCGTCCGCGCAGACTTCGTCTCTCTTTCATATGCGCCTCTCTTTTTCTCTGTGCTTGATGACGGTGAGCCAGCGAGATGGTCGGACCCGAAGTACGCAGGCGTTCGATCCGTGGTCCGTAGGACCGTGCCAACCGGCGATCGAGAACGCCCGGGCGTTACACCGCTTGAATATTGAGAAGCAACAACTCGCCGCTCATGTTCGGATGAATCGTGCACCTAAACTCGTACCGACCCGGACGCTTCACCGTGAACCGCACCACGGCGTGGCCTTGAGGGTCGACGTACAAGCCACCGATCCCCCGTCCGTACGTCGTCACGCTACCGGTTTCGACCTCGGTCAGGATTCCTTGAAAGAGCGCCGAGTCGAAATTATGCCGCTCGCGATCATCATTACGAATGGTGATGACCGCGGGCACATTCAGGACCAACGGCGCCTGCGTCGCGATGAAGGTGAAATCGCGAATCGTCACGTCCACCCTTTGCTCGGTTTGAGCATCAGCTTGAGCGAACAGTCCTATCGCAAAGGACACGCCCAACAGGCAGTGCCCGATCCAGCTCCTGATCGCACCGGTCTTTCGGCAAGTCATGTGATGTCCTTTCTGTGCAGCATTGATGTCCCGAGCCCTCCCTGTCGGCGTTAAGGACGGTCATCACCGGCCGCCTCCGGTTGGTACAGAAGCTCCTCGATGCGCAACCGCCTCACTCCGCCGGGGACCGGCCATTCCACCGTATCGCCGACGCGGTAGCCGAGCAGCGCCGTGCCGATCGGGGCCAAAATGGAAATCTTACGTTCCTCCAGCTTGGCTTCAGAGGGAAACACGATGGTGTAGACGTGCTCCTCCTTCGTCTCGACATCGATGAGGCGGACGCGGGAGTTCATCGTCACCACATCGGGCGGCACGGCGCTCGGCTCCACAATATGGGCCCGGTCCAGTTCCCCTTGGAGCGTCTCGAGTAAGGGCCGATCCCTCGCGGCACGGATGCCCACGTCAAGCAATTCCTTCAATCGGGTCAGGTCATACTGCGTGATATAAATGTCTCGGTGTTCCATGGACTCCTCCCGATCCCACTCCCATCACTCGACGGCCTGCGGCAGCACGCGACGGTGGCCCGGTTCAAACTTCGGGCTTTTGACCGCGATGACGGGACAAGGCGCCTGCCGGAGGACCCCTTCGGCGACACTGCCGAAGCGCAGCCGGGACCACCCTCGTCGTCCATGCGTGCCCATCACGATGAGATCACAGCCCTGCTCCTTCGCAGAGGCAACGATCGAATCGCCCGGGACACCACCGCGGAGGAGGGTTCCGCCTGCCAATCCCAATGCGCTCACCAAACCGGCAAGTTCGTCCAACTGTGCCCGCCAATGCGTCCACCTTCCCCACTTTGCTTCCACTGATTGCAGTCCCATTTCGGCACCATAGTAAATAGGTTCCAAGACATGGAGGAGTGTCACCTTAGCGCCGAAATGGTTCGCCAGTTGGATGGCATACTCGGCGGCATCCAGAGAGGGACTCGAGAAATCCAGCGCGGCCAAGATATGTCGAAAGGTGGGAGTCGCGCGAGTTCCTGCTGTCTCTTCATCACCCGGGGTGGGTCTCCTCGGAATCGCCAACACAGGGCATGGCGCACTCTTGATGACACGTTCTGCTGTGCTGCCAAGCACGATCGCATCTAATCCGGTACGGCCCCGTGTTCCGAGGACGATCAGATCGGCTCCGATATCTTGGGCCGCTTTCGTGATCTGCTCGCTCGGGATGCCGACGACCTGTCGAAGCTCCACGCCTTTCAGCCCGCTCTGGGCCAATTGCTGCTCAGTGGCCGCGAGTTGCCTTTCGCCCTCCTTCTGCGCCTGCTCCAGATATAAGATGGTCGCCGCATGTGAGCCATACCAGAACGGGCTTTCCGATACATGGACCACATGCAGTGTCGCGTCATACGCCTTCGCCACCCGGACTGCATAATCCTGCGCATCAGACGCGCATTCCGAAAAATCGGTGGCCAAGACAATGTGGCTGATGAACGGCCTGCTCATGCCTCCTCCTCATCGTTCCAACAAGCCCTTCATTCGCGCAGCCATGCTGCCAGTCCCCCAACGGTCTTTAGTTTCGTGGCCGCTCGACCGGCGACCACGTCCACCGGCACTCCCACTCTCCGAACTAACGCAGGCAGCGCCTCACGGAGCGTAACCAAGCGCCGCTGCCCGCCGCAGACCGGGCACAGCGGGTCGGCGGCGCGGTCCGCCCAGCCGCATTTCAAGCACTGCTTCACTCGACCGCGAACCCCGCGCGCCACGATCACGAGGCGTGCGCGGCCGTCTTGGATCGCGGCCAGCGTCTGATCGATGCCCAGAACAGCGCGCTTCTGGTTCCGCTGCTCCATGATGTCGGCCACCATGGCGGCCTCCTGGGTTCGCTTCCACCGGTCGATTTCAGGGCCCACGTGGTCTTGGAGAGCGGCGGCCGAAAGCCGGGCATAGTCGCCCATGAGACGCGTCGCATGGACACGCGTCTTGTCCGGGATGTTGTTCCATACGGACTCAACCACGTCATCAGTGCCTGCGATGAACAGCATGTCAAGCTTCTCCTGTGCCGCCCACCGTCCAATCCTTTTGCCCGCTTCACGGAACAGCCTCGCATAGTTGGCCGCAACGCGTTGTTCGAAGGCATCCCGCTGCGCGGTGGCGGTCCGGCCGGCCGAACGGACGACGTTCTTGACCCTCCACTGAGAGGTATCGACTGTAAACCGCTCGGTCTTCTGCTCTTCCACCTCCCTCATCCAGAACCGATAGAACCGTGCCCCGGACCGATCCACAACCACCACGCCGCTGGGCTGATGTTCATCGAGGAGCCAGAGCAACTGCGTCAACGATGCTTGTCCCCAGTGTAGTTCATGATCCACATCGACTTGTAATCTCAGCACGCGCCAGGCCTTCGGGCCGGCAAACATGGCGATCCCTCGTTCACGCTTCACCCTCGTCTTGAGGAAATTGTCGATGCGCTGGAGCTGCTTGCTCACCACCTTCTCCTCGGCACGCGGCAGACTGGTCATGAGTGCCTTTCCCTGAGACTTGAGCCAGATTCGTGCGCCGGACGGCTGGCCTTGATTAGAAGGATTGGCCGGATTGGTGTCGAGGTAGACGGTGAGGATCGGGGCCTCGAGCTTCGGAAGTGACTGGATCAGCATTGGATTCAACATAAGCGACCTCCGGGGACATGGCGACGACCGCCGAAACGGCTCTCTGAAAACGGCCCATGTCGCCCTCGCCGTTTATCCATACTCCAGGCAACAGGATGTCGATAGTCAGCCGTCGCACGAGGAGACGTAGTCCATGGTCTTACTTCGCCCCGCTGCGCGGCCAACCGCTTCCATTCCTACCGCGCCGGTCGCGTCATGTGTATCGCCAGGATAAGTTCCGGCCCGCGCTCGTGAACCGCTTCCCATTCCGTGTCCGGCTCATCAATAGGACCGAAGAGTTGCCAACATCTTAGTCCGCGCACGTCGCTTAGATGTTATGAAGCATGCGCCGCCTCGCGGGACGTCGTCGATAAGGGAATCGTCCCCTGCTGATTGGTCACGAGGCCGTGCGCTGCCGTCAGTCTGCCTTCAGAGATGGTGTGCGTAATGGAAACACTGCATGCTCAGCAACAATGCCTGCTCAGATGATGATGGAAGGACAGAATCGATACAGGATCGGGAACAAGAGAGCCGGGACTCGACCCGATGCATCAAGTGGTAAGGCGGCCATGAATGGTTAGACAGGAGCCCAATGTCGAGTTAAACGACGACGAGTGTATGGTGGTGATGCCCGATTGTTGGCAATAATCTCATCGGTTCGGTGTCCACATTGAACGCAGCGAAGCATGGCCATAAAGAGCTAGGCCGTATTGTCCAAGACATCTTGGGCTGATCATCGAATCGAATTCCAAGACTGCCGCATCTGGCCTTCATCACAATTATTGTAAGTGTCAGGCTTACCGAAGATGTGGCGAAAGCAGTGCCGAAAGTTCCTACTCTCCCGGATAGTCGTTTCAGCACACGGAAAACTAAAAGGGATCGAACGACGTGACGATCGAATGGGGTTCGCCACATTGCTCCGTCCGGTCGCGCATATCGAAAACACAAAACGTACTACTCGCTTACTCGCGAGAGACTGGTGAAAGATCATTGAGAAAGGAGACGCTATGGCGGCATCAAGTGCAGGGACTCACGAGCCGTACGAGAACCTGTCGCCCCAGACCCTCGACATCCATCGGGCTCTCGTCAGTCTCATGGAAGAGCTGGAAGCGATTGATTGGTATCGGCAGCGCGTCGAGGTCTGTGGGGATGAGCAGCTCAAGGCGATCCTGGAACACAACATGAATGAGGAAATCGAACATGCCTCGATGGTGCTGGAATGGCTGCGTCGACTGGTGCCGAAAATGAATGGGTCCCTGAAAACGTATCTCTTCACGCACGGAGACATTACAAAATTGGAAAAAGCCGCAACTGGTGGAGAGGGGCCAGAGCAAGAGTCCGGGACAAAGTGCCGGCCGCGTCCGCGCGTGACGATCGGTGCGCTCAAAGGGAGGCACGTATGACTCACCATGCGAGTGTGGCACCGTTTGGAGAGGAGCTTTGGACAGCCATCGAAGAGGCGGCAATCTCCGCCGCCCGCGAGATGCTGTCGGCACGCCGCATTCTAAACGTAGAAGGGCCGCACGGTCTGGGACTGACCGCCCTTGAGACCGGCCGAGAACTATCTTCCCCCTCACAGAGTGAGCACGGGGCAACGGCACTCGTAAGTCGTCTCCTGCCGGTGCCGTTCATTTATCAACCGTTTGTCTTGTCGACCCGTCTCGTTGCCGCCACGACGGACATGCACCAGCCGCTGAATATGAAACCGGTGGAAGATGCGGCCCAGGCTGTGGCGGTCCGTGAAGAAGAATTCTTATACAACGGACAATCCGATCTACAGTTGCCGGGATTGCTCACGGTCAACGGACGGAATACACACCATGGTGGAGACTGGAGCAGTCTCGATCGGGTACTGGATGATCTGATTACGGCCGTCAATATCCTGGACGACAAGGGGTATCGGGGGCCGTATGGTCTTGCCCTCGCGCCTATGCTCTACAACAATCTGTTTCGACATTACCCAGGTACCGACCTCTTGCAAATCCAACACATCGAGCGGTTATGTACGCGAGGAATTGTCAAGGCCCCCATTGCGGGCGGGGTGCTGGTAGCGCCTGATGTCGGCCCCATCGTGCTCGGGCAGGACCTAGAGGTGGCCTATATCAGTCCCGGGCCCGCCCATTACAATTTCGCCGTGAGCGAATCGCTTGCCCTGAAAGTTGAAGCGCCGGACGCCATCTGCGTCATCACTCCTGGTGAGGCAAAGTAAAGCAATCGCGGCTCGCCAATGCGGGAAACGATCTATTGGAAGCGGTCTAATTGGTCACCTTGATGATTCGGACGAACGGAGGGGCCGACACTTCGCCGCGATGTTCAATCCATGACCTTAACCATCTCGTACTGCGTCCCTGCTTCGCGGCGATCCATACCGTCCTTAAACCATCTGTAGTTGTGAAGGGTTCTGCCCCGAAGGAATCGAAGAAGCCCGACACCTCAAGCCCGCCGACGTTATTGTCCGATGACAAACTGGCTTATCGCGTGAAGGATGGATGGAGCCGGAAAGATGCTCAGGACCGTGACGCTCCCCTTGTCGGGCCGGTACTGTCGGTCATTCGAAATGTGCTTAAGGAGCATGCCGGTGAAAATGTCTCTTTATGCGCGCCGATGGGAAAACAATTTACTGCAAAAGATGTGGACGCGGAGAGAGACATTTTGGTAATCTCCAAAAAACGATCAGGGCGACTGCTGCTGCACACATCAGTCAGCGCACTAGCCATCATAATTTTTAGATACTGTTCCAAGATCCATAGCCAACAGTTAAGAGCAAATCAGTCTGCCGCGATGGAATTGCTCGGGCAGCAGACGACGACTGTGAATCGATTCAAAACTCATACGGAAGAGCCCGAGGTAGTCGAGGCAGCTCAGAATTTTGGCCCGTCAGTCGGTCAAGGCGTGTTGGCATTTTGGTTGGCACAACGAAATTCCGATGACGTGTCCCGTTCAGAAGCCATTGAATCTAAGCGTGTGCCGAGGTAGCTCAGTTGGCAGAGCACAGCCCTGAAAAGGCTGGTGTCGACAGTTCGATTCTGTCCCTCGGCACCATTTGATATCAACCAGTTACACCGAATTACGCACTATCAGAAAAACGCCGTTTTCCCACATATAGACCCACTTACCCTCAATGCGCTCGGGTTTGGTGCCTCGATAGGGCAATACTGATTCCAAGGAATAACTCTGGCTCGGGCGCCGAACCTCGGCGACTCCTTAGTTACCGAATGACCTTGGCCACAGCCGCGCGCAGGTCGTCCGATTTACTGTTCTCCACACTCTGCTTAACGAGAATGTCTGTAGGCCTTACTTCTTTCCCATAGTATGCCGCATTGGAATCATCCGATACGGCGACTAAGGCTCCATCCAACGCCATGCCCGCGAAGAGACCTTTACCGGTGGCATACGAGATCAGATCGGCCGTCACACCATGGAGACTTCCGCCATCACCAACGGGGCCGGCCGCCGCACCTGCATCGAGCCCGAGCTTGAAATCGTGCTTGTAAAACTGCTCCAGTCCCCTGGTCGTCCTGATCAGAAACACGATCTGACTGGCATCCGCTCCTGCCTGGAAGCCTAAGCTTACTGAGCCGATGCTGTAAAACGCCGGTTGGGACCAGCTTCCCTTCTCATTGCGGACGAGCAGCACACCGCTGCCTCCTCGGCCCCCAAATACGAAGGCTCCCCGAAGCAGCTGGGGGACGATAAAGATACCTTTGAATTCTTTGATGTCGTCGCGAAGGACCCATCGCAGATCCGGATCTGCCCCAAAGGCTTCAATGGTCAGACGCGCCTTGTCCACAAGCTGTTGCTGTTCCGCCGAGTCTGCCGCCATGGCCGACATCGGGACACAAATCGCAACCGTGAGAACGATCGCCATACCGAGAAGTGTAGATCCAAGCCTGTCACTCTGCTTCTGCTCCATTATGCAACGCATATCGTATTTCCTCCTTAGATGGTATTCTCACACACAAACGGGCCTTCTTCGCTCACGCGACCACAACAGACCAATGCGTGAATGCCTAACATCCCGCCGGTCCTATCAAGTAATAAACCAGAACAGCCGCGTAAGCTCGAGCCACCAGCTCTCTGCCTTTGAACAACACGAAACGCGCCGAAGAACGTTTGGCCCAGAGCCAGTAGTGTCACCCACGGTCAAGCCGACAGACCGTTGCATCTAGAACCTCGTCAAGATCGACATGTACCCACGCGGCCAGACGGTGACCGTTCAGAAGTCTGAGTTCGCCCGAGGCAATCACACGATGATCACCTACTACTATCGCTACCTTCGCTACCTTAGCCACTTCGATCTCGCCCGGCCGCCAGCTCTTGCCGACCCAGGCTCAAGCGGCGCATAACGAAGACGAAATCGATCGAGCCATCCGCCTTGTACGTCACCTCCTCGTAGTCCTCCGGCTTCGTTGAATTGTCGAACGCCGGCTCCTGCCGCCCATAGAAACAAAAGTAAAGGAATAAACCTCCGGCGGAGCTAGTCTTGTTCCACTGGCCGTGTTGTCTGCAAGCGCGGACGCACCGCAGTATATCCTTCATGTACCACCCCGACAGCTCTCGCTTGCCGTTGTAGGCATAGGACATGGCGTTCACACCTTCGGCTTCACGCAATTCGTGCCGCCACGCTCGGTGCATAACCGGTACCGGAGCATTTCGGTCCAGATCTCCAGCGTCTTATAAACGTCATCCCATGAATCAAACGAGTCGGCATCCAGGCGTTTGTTGCCCACACGGCGATCGGCGCCCGCGCCTAGGAGGTCACCGGATTGTCCGTCGGAAATCTTCACCTCGATGCTTGCGTCGCCGACGAAGAGCGGTTTGCCGGTGCCGAGGTTCTTAAGTAGTGAGGCCACGGCCAGGGCGTTCATCGGCGCCGGAATCGTGGACACGGCACGCAGCACCACATAAGCCGGATCGGCGCGCGTGATCGCCGCCTGAATCCGCAGCGTCCCGGGCCCCGGCTCCGACACCATCTCGTAATCCTTCGACAGGCTGAGGTAGGACAGGCCATAGAGAATGTCTGAGACGTGCTGGGCCTGCCTCTGGCGGGTCGCATCCGTCGTGGGTGGTCCCCACAGTTGCGCGTGGTCCAACAGGATCTTCGTATATGTCCCGCGCGGAATCGTCGCAACGATCGGACTCTTGTACCACAACAACGCTTCTCCGTCGGCACCCTTGTGCATCAAGGGATACAGATCGCCGAGAAATCCCGAGGGCTGCACTGAACGAGCCTGCTTGGTCGGGGCGCAACTAACGACCAGCAGTACACAGCAAAGCGCCAGAGTTTTGAACACACGCATGAAGAACCTCCTGTTCCCAGCGTCTCTTTAGTGATCGACTAATCCCCCGCAACGATTAAGCACGGCACCGAATGGATTCCGGGAAAGCAAATGCGATTTCATCGCCTGACACTGGCTCCAAGGCCACCACGGGTCTTTGTGCTGTCGGGTGGCGCATGATCCGCCTGTGGACATCAAGCTTAGTATCGTTGAGTGCCTTCCATAAACTAGTAAAATTGACAGGCCAAAGGAATGCCTGTTCACTTTGGCCGTCGCCAGATAAAATTGCCTGTAACGTGCTCACAAGGATTCTCCTCAAGGATTTCAGATCGGCGCGGCTGCTCTCACCGTTTTTACCCCGTGACGCACTGGCTCTAGGGGAATAGTCCTCATCCCGTTTCGGCCCCGTCCCAGAGGTGGCTCGGATCACTGGCGCTTCCTGTCCAGTGATTTTCGTCCGGTGAAAGGCGTGGCATACCGCGCGATTCAGCAACGCTTTCGCGGCTCGAACGGCGACGCTTTCCTTCTTTGTATCCATCAGTGCCACCAGTCGTTCGATTGCCTTCGGGCTGTGATCCCAAGATTGCCGCTTTGTCCTATGGCGCGTTCTTCCGCATCATAGTATTCGTTCTTCTCACTGTTGTAATCCACCGTGGTGATGTTGGCTCCTTTCTAAGAACCAACACGGGCCACTAGCTCAGAGCCACACCTTGAACACCTATTTGCGACTGCCAGACATCTTGCTCGCCATCACGGTACTGCTAACGATTAGCGCCGTGATGATCCCGATCGCTCACCGACTTGGGATTGGACCGGAGCTCGGTTTGTTGCTCTCGGGAATTATCCTAGGATCCTCGCACCTGCTTGGCCCGACTCAAGTGGAACGGTTGCAGGAAGTCTCAGAATTAGGAGTAGTGTTCTTTCTCTTCGTCATCGGTCTTGAGCTCGACCTGAGGAAAGCGTGGGCGTTACGGCGGTATGCCTTAGGCATGGGAGCGTTGCAAGTCGCGGCGACCGGCCTTGTACTGATGTTCTACTGGCGCCTGTTTGCTCCATCCTGGTCGTTGGCTCTACTGCTCGGGTTGGTGTTGTCAAATTCATCGACGGCTCTGGTCTTCAAGATCTTGGAGAGGAAACACGAACTCGATCAGGAACATGGGCAAGCGGCTTTCGGTGTCCTTTTGTTTCAAGATTTGACGGTTGTGCCGATCATGGCTTTAGTTCCAGTGTTCGCCGGGACTGGATCGGCTGGCTTCCTCACGTGGTGGAATGTCCTGCCAGCCATGAGCGTGCTGGCCCTTGTGTTCCTCGTCGGCCGGAAAATCTGCCCTCCCCTCTTTCGCGTGACGATCTCGCAACACATGAGCGAGACCTTTACAATCGTCCTCTTTATCGCCGTGCTGGGCAGTGCATGGCTGGCCTCCCGTGTCGGTCTATCAATGGCTATCGGTGCGTTCGTGATGGGTGTCGCTTTGTCAAACACCATATACCTAGATCAGCTTAGAGACAAGGTCATGCCGTTCAAGGACCTATTGCTTGGACTTTTCTTTGTATCTGTAGGTCTGACGATAGACATGAGCGTGTTGAGAGGACACACGCCGAGGATACTTATGCACGCCATGGCGATCATTGCGGTAAAGATCGTGGTTCTCTATCTGGTGGCTCGAATTCTGAAGATGAAGCACGGTCCTGCTGCGCGTGTCTCTTTCCTTCTTGCACAAGCCGGAGAATTCGGCTTTGTGATCCTGGGCGCGCTGCTGGCCTCGGGCGTTGTGACTTCTAGTCAATTCGCCGATGGGATCATGGTAATTGCGGTGACGATGATCATGACATCATGGCTGGATTATCTTGGGGTTCTGTGGAGTCGACGGGACCAGTCGGCTATCCATTGCCCGAATGTTCCGACCACTTGAAATGTCCAGTACAGGAAAGAGTCACTCTACCTGAACGCTCCCGTTCTATGGCTGAGAGTGTTCGTCACCGAACTTATTGTGGTGGAAATGGAACGCTGGGCTGACTCGATTAACCACCTATAGTCCTGCTTCGTCTGCGCAGACCTCTGGCGCATTATCTCCTGTCTTTCCGGATGATTTCGGGTCGCTCACAGTCGGTGGGGACATCCTGCTGCGGCATGAATTCCATTAGATGATCCTTGCGGAGCCACTACCGGACAGCACTCGTAAGAGGTTTCAAGAAGGGAGTGGTTCAGCGCGAGGAGACGTCCACTGAAGCTACAGCGTTCTATGCGAATGAATCGTATGGTATGAAGATATGCAACTACTTAGTAGTACACCAGGCATATACTGACATGCTCTACGGTGATACTGACTGGATGGCCACCGGGCCTCTACACTGATCGGCAGATGATACACGCTCTGAAGGACAATGCGTCTCTGTGGGATTCGGATCTGTAGACCAACACTATCTAACGCCGGATACCGAGGTGGTTATGCTAGACGAGGAAGCCCAGGAGCTTCAGCGAGAGCGACAGTGATTGGAAGACCGGCGAACATCTTGCCGGTCAGTGCTTGGAGAGCCTCAGAAGCATTTTCTTCGGTATCCATCATCACGTATCCGTAACGAAGAGAGTTGCCCAAACGGTCCACGGCAATGCGGCACCAAACCACTGAGCCATAGGGCGCAAGCATGTCTCGGAGGTCGTCTACGGTCGCTGAAAGGGATAGGCCATCAATAATAAGAGCTGACTGTGAGCTTACGTTGCTCATGAGCGTCACTGTAGGCCTGTTACTTACGGTTGTCAATTGGGTGCGTCGCCCTTGCTCCGGCTTGACCTCACTGGAAAGAGCCTACCTATCTCAGATCACATTTATATGGACAGCCATTTCGACGTCACCCAGGGGAAGCTATTGAAACTACGGGGCATTGCTACCAATCGAATTGGTTTGCGCCGGCTTGCATGTCACAGCCCGACAACTCTCGACTCTTGGTGGGATCGTATCGCAATACGCGGACATAAGGCTTGATGAGGACTGGGAAAAGTTATCGTCGGCGAATTGCTTATCACCCTCAAATAGCGCGTCACCTTGTTGACATCTCAGTAGAATTTTGGCTACATTGATCATCCCTTATGACGTCCTACATATTATATTTCCCGGTTTTTGGTACCGTGTTTGGAGTGAGGTGATTGTATGGGAAGCTATGGTGCATACCGGGATGAAGCACGATCAATCGTTGATGATCTTCGGAAGTCCGGTCGGCTTGATGAAATCATGAATCGAAAAGATCCTCGTACTCCTATAAAAAAGACGGTTATGGAACCGGCTGCTCCTTCACGACCTCCGATAGCGGCAAATAAGTCACGTTAATATTCTTCACTTCGTCGAATCTAATCGCAAACACTTCGCCCGGAATGTTTGACCATGGGGGTACCGCAAGCTCCCACTCCTTAAATAGAATCGTTCGCGTCGCGAGCAAGGATACGGACACAGGGTTGCCGGCGCTGTCCGTTGAAAAGTCGTAAAATTGTCCTCGGTAAATTCTCGACACTCCTTCCACTTCCACCAACACATCTACAATCGACGCGATCCGCTCTTTTGGTTGGCGCCAATCGCATGCTAATTGAATGGCGTGCAGCAAATCACGGAAGCCGTATTGAAGCTGAGGCACTCGGTCCCTACCGGTAAAAAAATACAGCCAGTTGTTGTTATATCGTAGCGTCTCGAATTTGACATCGAGTCGGCCTTCCCACACCGCCCATCGCCACACGTATCCAATCAGCGCTGCGAAGCCGATTACGATTGCGAAGTAGAGAATGATCCAGTGAATAGCACTGTAGAGCCGATCATAGACAGCGATTGTGTTATCAGTCGATGTGCCGATGAGCAGATGAAACACATCAGCCGATATGTCATGTGGCTTCACCCACTCCGGTGGTACGAGATGAGCCACCGCGAATAGAGCGAGAATGTGAAACGGAAACGAATAGAAGATCATTCGCAAGACGTCCTGGATCCATTCCTTCGGAAGGACCTGCTTGTTGAGTCGTCCCGCATGAAATGTCAGCAGGAAAAAATACCCCGGCGTGGCCATGACTAATAACAGAAGAGTAGAAAACGCAAAATTCTTTTCCATTGTATGACCTGCCAACAATTTCTAGCGGGGCAGTGTACCCTATCCCCTCACGTTTGGCATCGGCCGGTTTCTCTGTGTCATACAGCCACAGGTACGGGCAATGCGCCGACTTTTAGGATCACTACCCTCTAGGCCATGGTCCTCCCGTTATCCTTCAGCTGATCCACCAGCGCTTGGACCGTCAGAGGGGCGCTTCCCTCTGAACGGTTGTTGACGAGGACGTGAGCACGGACGTGATCGTCGACGGCTTGGTTAATCAATCTGATGGTGTCCTTGCGCATGTCGGGAAGCGGCCGGACGAGTCTATGGTAAGGCTGGTAGACTTTAACGGCATCATGGTACGCCATGTCGCGGGGCGTCAGCAGCCGCATGACGGTAAATGGAGCCGAAAAGGAGCATCCTAACGCCTGGTGTTGTTCTGCGAGCGACGGCATCCCATACAGATGATTGTAGACGTGAGCGACCCCATTCGCCTTCAGAATGTCGCCATAGCGAGAGCCGAGCAGCATAGGAGTTCGCACTTCGACGGCATAGTCATAGCGCCTCGGCAGGCCGGACAAGAAGCGGTCCAGCTTGGGAAGAAATTCTCTTGCCTCGATTCCACTGCGTTGAAACTCGAATATGAACGGGCCGGTATGCTCCTGGAAAGCCTCATCGAAAGGCGGAAGAACCATTTCGAGAAAATACTCAAGGTCGAGGAAATGTGGATTCGGCCCCGCCATTTTCCGATAGCGAAGACCGGACGGGAAAACCGGCACGGTGATTTCCTGCCACACTTTGGCGCACGCGCAAAAGCCCGGCGGGAGTTGAGCGGCATAGTGCGCCAACAATTGAGGTGTCGGAGGCCCGTAAAAAGTAAAGTCGAATCCAACGGTCGTGAATAGACGTTCCCCATGGTGCTCATAGTGCGCATACTCAGCTAAACAGTCCTGCTTAAACCGTTTCTTTGGATAGGCTTTGTGATAGACAATCCCCTGCCACCCTTCATAGGCCCACGTGCTGGTTCCGAAATGGATGAGTGGAGACAGCGGCATGGCATATTTCACCAGTAGGCGTTCCATCATTCAAGCCGGAATTCAGCCACGGGCCGATGTCCCATGGCACTTATCTTAAATACGCCACTGTGGTCAGCAGTTCAGGATGCCCTTAGATGTTATATTGAGGAGTTCCAGATGCTTGTTGTTGAGGGAGAGCGGGTTAGCAATGAGCGGACTCGCCTACTTGCACGGGACGCCCGCCCTCAGATGGAGGAATACAACCGGCAACCTGCCATCTTAATCAGCGGTTCGCTAATTTCCAACGCCTTCTGGTGCGGGTACGAGATCGATTGACGGAAAAGAACATCGTAACCGGTTACGGAAGGGATAATGATGACGTCTGAAAAACAGACCAAAACCAGACAGGGGGACGAAAAGTACCGCGCCATCAGCCTGGAAACCAGGTCATAGTGGCAATTCTGACGGCTGTCCGAAGGTTGCGACAGAAATCTGACTCGGGAGCACGACGGGAAGGCCATCGAACCGACTGGTTGCACGGATGCATTCCAAGAATGAGAGCCTCGCCGTTCGCGCCGCGGAAGCAGCCCTGGATGAAGAATGTGGCTACAGGAATGGAACTCCATGGACGGGAAGCGCCCCCAAAGCACCCCCTGACCCAAGCCTCCTTCGTGACGCCGCCAAAAAGGGATGAGCACTATTCCGTCCCACAACGCCATTCCCTCATCGGTTTCTCTTCTGATTCGCCATGGAGATATTAGCATGTACGAATGCCTGTCGTACTGGTCACTAATGTCGCGGCGGCAAAGTCAGAATGCCCCTATGGGCGAATAACAATTGTAGAGACCTAGAGTACGGCAATCGTCTTCGGTCCTGGTCGTCTGGGTCCCACTCACTTGAGCCGAAATTCCCTCGTGCGAGGAATGGTTCTCTTTTGCGGGCCGCGATGACATGCAGCTCACCGGCATGGTGAGGGCCAGCAGGGTCGCCGCGAAGATCTGCATGATGATGCGCTGTTTCATGTATACCCTCCTCGTGGCGTGGATTGTTCGGACATGACCAAATCATCTTGTGGCCGGTCGCTCTAGGAACCGCGAAACCGTCCGCTAGAACCGCCAGGCCGCCACAATCATCACGATCCGCTCCAGGCACCAGCAGGCCGCCACGGATCCAATGACATAGGCGGGAACCATCGTCACCACCTCCGGCAAGCGTACCGGTACCCTTAAGGTCGCTTTCACGAGCAGGATGACGATGACGAATATTACCTGGCCCAACTCAATCCCAACATTGAAGGTCAGGAGCGCCAGCGGGATCTCGTTCGCCGGGAGACCAATCTGTGCCAGCGCCCCGGCAAACCCGAAGCCATGCAGGAGACCGAACGAGCCCGCCATCATCCACGGACACGACCAGCCGGCGCGCCGCTCCCCCTGTCGGGCCAGCTCCACGCCCACAAAAACAATGCTGAGCGCAATTAGCACCTCAACCGGCGCCGGCGGAATTCGCACGAAGCCCAATGTGGCGGCCGCGAGCGTGACGCTATGCCCGACGGTAAAGGCCGTGACGGTCCACAGGAGCTCCCGTGTCCCCAAGACCAACAACACGAGTCCCAAAACGAAGAGCAGGTGATCCCCACCCGTTAGAATGTGCTCGACACCGAGCACGAGATAGTCGCGGGCGACCTCGAGGAGGCTGCTCCGCTGAGGGACAGTGAACCGCTGTGAATCGCCTCGGAGTACCCTCTGCAAAAGCCGTCCATCGGCCAGATGAACGCGGACGAGCGCCTCCATCTGCCGCTCGGCGAGCCCCTCGACACCAATCTGGGCGCCAACCAGCTGAGATGCCCCGCAATCAAGCCGCCACCGCGCCGTCACGGTTGATCCCATCACGCTTGCCGCGGGCGTCGAGAGCGGGCGGCACACAGCCGGCAGGACTGGCTGAACAGAAGCACCTGCCCGCTGGCGAAGTGGCTGCCGCCACAGCACCTCGAGCATGCCGGAAGATTCCCAGACTTCCAGGAGCGCCGGATCAAGGGGGTGGGCGCTCACGTCAGGCTGAAGGCCGAGTAATGAGCAGATGATGAAGACTAACCGGATGGAATACCGGTACGGCTTCATCCCGCCTGCTTCCCTGACTTCTCGGACACCGACTGCGCTGGGGAAACATCAATGTGGATATCATACCGTGCACGCAGGCGTTCGAGCGCCTCCGTACGCTGCCGCGCGGCGCGTTCTTGTAGGATGGCATATCCAGCCTGATGCCACACGGTGCCCCAGAACGGGATGGTTTCTTGGCCCCGATCATGAACCCACACCAGATGTACGCCAAAGGGCGACGCAATCGGCCCGGACCATTGTGCCGGTGTCAACGCGAAGACAGTATCGGCGAACGCGCCGCCGAAATACCGAGCCACCTCCGCGTGGGATCGGCCACGTAGCTCGTGACCAAGCGTGAACGGGTCTGAGAGGGTCGTGATTGCCTCGGGGGGAATGGCATCATGACGGAGTGCTTTCAAGACCTGTCGCGCCTCGTTGCGGAGATGAGGACTACCCCTCCGCGCACTCAAAAAGACATGAGAGAAGGTCACGGTCGCCGGTTGCACGAACTGATCCCGATGGCGCTCGACATACGCCTGCACTTCCTGCTCGGATGGAGGCTGTAGGGCCTCTTCGAGCACGAGGCGCATTTTCTGGCGCAGCAGCCTCCGGATGATAACATCATCATCAAAACCCAAGGCGAGCGCCTCCTCATAGAGATCGTCTTCCGTGCGCGAGGGGTCGGTACTGACCGCGCGCATCTTTTGGACGATGCGCAGCCGCACGCTGTGATCCTCGATGTCGAGTCGCAACCGGCGGGCTTCCTGGTAGAGGACCTCATCATCGATGGCCTGTTGGATGAGTGCCTGACGCTGCGCCTCGGAGGGCGCTG
Organism: Nitrospira sp. Nam74; assembly: GCF_965152615.1. NCBI lineage: Bacteria > Pseudomonadati > Nitrospirota > Nitrospiria > Nitrospirales > Nitrospiraceae > Nitrospira > Nitrospira sp. Nam74. Next base: position 2,881,975 of record NZ_OZ224220.1, read on the forward strand.
TCCCCCAGCGCTGGAGAAAGTCCTGCTCCAGTTGCTGGATCTGAGCCTCCGAGACGACAATCGAGGCGCGTCGTGCATGGCGATCCCCTCCTACCACGTACGAGTCCCCGGCGGTCCGCCATAGAAAAAGGAGTCCACCGAGGATAAGAAAGTGGATCAGCGGGCTGTGAAGCCACCGTCTCATGGTCCTCCGCCTTAGCGTCGGGGCACATACCAGATGGGCGACGTCCAGGCCCGCTGCTGCACGGTCGACGGCACCACGCCGCTGCAGCACTGCTGGTATTCAAATTCGGTATAGGGCGGGTTCTGCTGTTGGGGTGTGGGCGGCCGTTTACAGTCAATTTGTCGGGCATTACAAAAGTATTGGTTCCACCGGCAGCTCGGATTTTCAATCACCCGGGCATAGTAGAACGCCAGTTGATCTCGGTGGAAATCAGGATCAGTCCAGACCGTACACAGATCCGCAAAGCCGCCGCCTTGGAGCGCACACGTTCGCAGGTCCACCGATGCGCGATTATTGGGATTCCCTGCGACCTCGTAGACCGCTTCATGGGTGCTCCCATCAGCCTCAACCCAGCCTTTAATAATCTGGACCCGTTGCAAGGAAGTGCCGGGATGCCCGACCCACCCAGGGTCCATCATGGCCGAGACGGCAAACCGGGGCGCGGCGCCGCGGCTTGCCTGCTGCAGCGTGCCGCCCATGGGGACGCCCTGCCGATACCCGCGCTCGGCAAAATCGCCCACCTTGCACATGTTCTCCGGCAGGTCAAAGCCTCCAAAAAACCGGACCGCCGGCCGCGTCCCGCTCGTCGCAAAGGTCTCTCGGCGCTTGAGGGCGCGGAACAGAGCATCACGTGAGTTCTCTTCTGCCCAAATCCCGGTGAGGCCCCCCGGATTGGACACGAGCCCAACGAGGAGCGTCTGATTGAGTTCTTCACCTGAGACGGCAAAGCCGACGTCTCCATGCGCTCCATCTTTCGCGTATGGCTCGGGGTCTGTCGCGGACGGTGTGCCGTTATGGTTGTCTGTCGCACCCACGAAGCCGAGCTTAAAGGGATTGAAGCCCTGAGTTTGTTGATAGCGCAGGCCCTCCTTCAGCACATTCCGTACAAAGCTGTTCGGCGGGATCTGAGCGGGATCAGTGATCACGGGACCGGCCAGCTTGGCGAAGTCCAGGGATTCGAATTCACAAAGCTCATCGGTCGTGTTCCAAAATCCCGGATTTTGCGCGGCATACCGGCACTCCGAGTTGCCCTTAATCTGATGCAGCTCGGCCAAGGGTTCCATGTCCGCGCGGGTTTTCGCTTCCTGAACCGTTTCGGGCAAGAGGAACATCGCTCCGCCACTTATATTGGCATTATGCGGGATCGAAAGGACGTCACAACGGGGATGGGCTGGATTCCGCAGGCACTGCCGCTGCAGGCTGCGCAAGAGGGCCTCCGGGGACGCCAGGGCGCCGCCATGGTCACACGCGGCCCCTTTGCCACACCCCGTTGGTTGCTCGACGTAGGAAATCGGCACGTCAATGACATCATCGTTACGGAAAATAATATTGCGATGCAAATTGTTGGCTCCGCCAGTGTTGGCCAGACAACTGGCTCCCCCGGTGCAGTCCTCGTTGGCAAAGCACGGCGCTTGGGTATTGGCGCACTGCCCCATGCCAGGCTGTCCTGTGTACTCGTAGGCGATGAAGGAGGTGAAGGAGCATCGTGCGCTCCGATCGTACGCCTCTTCCGCCGCGGCCTGGATTTGGTCCCACACGTTTTTGGCTTGTTTCAGACAGGTCTGTCCGTCTTGGCAGAAGGGAAACCGGCGCGGATTCTCCACGGAGACATAGGCGCCCCATTGCTGCGCGCCCGTGCCCAAGCGGAGTTGCGTCACGGCATCACGCGAGAGAATGCAGTTCACACTGTCATAGCCGCGCGGGACACATTTGTTTCCCCGAGAGCAGGATTGCCCGCGAGCGGTATCGCATTCCGCATCACCGGAGCAGGAAGGCCCTTCAAAGAAACAGATATTCGTTTCACCAAAGAACTCAGAATGATCCGTGATGGCCGCAAAATCCAGCGAACGGCCGGGCGGTAGCTGAATAGATCGCGTGGCCGTGAACTGGCACCGCTCGGGGGGAAGACAATAGGGGTGTTGTGAAACGCCATTAATCGGTGCGAGTGTGCCATTCGCCGGCTTGCCGAGCGTGTTGACGAACGGCGGCAATCCCACTTTCTGGCCTTTCGCGAACCGATAGGCATCACGCGGGGTGTTCCGCGTATCGAGGGTCGCGGCATCCATGGAATATTGCGTATGAAGGTGCAGCTCTCCGAAAAAGGGCTGACGAGTCGCCTGATAGTTCGTACAGGTCTGCCGCGTTTCTGTCCGCTCGACCCCCGTTCGCTCAGAGATAAACGGAATCTCGATATCACTGGAAGGAGGGGGGCTTTGTCCACAACTGACGACGGCGACTGTGCAGAGGAAGCCAAACAGGCAGCAGGTCACTCTCTTGATTAGATGCTTCTCATAAGACACAGTCTCGCTCTGTACATCTGCGATACCTGCCTGCAGCCGAAGGAAAATGGACCGCATTGTTCGTACCCCCTTTTAAAAGGGTCAAAACTGTTCATGGGCGAGCGCTGAACGCGTCTCGTGAACGGGCATGTCCACAATATGGGCGTGGCAAAACCGAGGTTTCGGACCGCATAGATTTTTTTGAGGTGTTCTTCTGAAAGCACGGCGTCGCTTCGCAATTGGAATTTAGAATTGACGCATTCGTAACTTGGACCGATGCTGAGCGTAAGCCGTCAATGCGCTAAGTCTATGTCGGGCGTGTGGCTACAAACCATCCCTTGGGCGATACCCGTCGCTCGAACTCATTTGGGGCATTTTGCGGTTTGCGGTCAGGATTTCATGGTCTGCCGGCAAGTAGACCTCGATACTTAGTTGCCTGCATTCGTGCCGAAGCTGTCATGCGGCTCGCTTGGCATGCCCTGGCTTGGACACTTCCCGGAGGGTATCATGGATCTCCTGGGCGCCCTGGATATACAAGGCCAGATCTCCTTGGGAAATGATACCCATACAGCAACCATGTTCATCGATCACGACAATGCGCCGGATCTGATGCTGCTTCATGAGCTGCTCACAGTATTGAACCTCGTCCTGCGGACCACAGGTAAGGAGATGCGTACTCATACAATCTGAGACATGTACTTCAGCCGGGCTGTGGCCTTTGGCGATCACTCCCAAACAGAGATCTCTATCGGTGACAATTCCAACCAGCCTCTTGCTCGCACGATCGATAACCGGTAGCACGCCTACATTTTCTTGCCCCATGATTCTTGCCGCTTCCACCGACGTCATGCTAGGTGTGCAAACTTTTGGATTAGGGGTCATCAGTTCTTTACAATTCATGGTGTTCTCCTTCACGGCCGACTCGTTTGGGAAGTCGTGACGTTGTGCTTGAGTGGGAATATAAACCCGGATTTTCTGTCACCGGCGTCAATATGGCTTACGTCTTCCCCTCCAACAATCAGCCGGTTGCTTACATGCTGTCACCGAATCTGGTGCCGGCTTCCTTCCCCCATCTGTCAATTCTGACAGTTCCTTCAATCCGGCGGACTGCTTATTGTTCCAACCCGAGGTAGGTCCATTTCACATTGACGCCGACGATCATCTCATAGGCGGATTATCACTCACGCGCATTGGCTCGCCGGAACTTCCGTGGTTCCACATACTGTTCCCTTTTACCCAAGTAGGCCTTACGTGGAGAATCATTGCCGATGCTTAGGAACCAAATGACGCTAGAGCGTCCACCTCTCACACAGATGACGTAAGGAGGCGGATATGGAGCTGAAGAAACCGAGTCCGGAACAAGCCTATTGGGGATTGCGCGCCATGAAGACTGTCGCGTTGGCAGACGGAGCACTGGATGCCTCTGAGCTTCATATGATCCTGTCAATCCAGCGAATTCTCGGCACGACCCATTCGGTGGAGCATCTGACTCCCATTACACCCATGGAACTAGCACAGGCGCTTCCTGACCCGCAGATCCGGCGTCAACTGATGCAGGGCTTGATCGTGATGTCTCTGATTGACGGAAAAGCAAGTTCACAGGAGGCCGATCTCGTCGAACAATTTGCGCAGTCACTTGAAGTGACCATGCCCGAGGTAAAGAACCTACGGCATGTTCTGAATCGAGAAATCTTTCAACTTCGCCTGGATTTGGCGCGCCGAATTTGGTTGCGACACAAAGTCAAAGAGATCTGGAACAAGGAAGGTCTCCTGGGAATCTACAAATTCGTACGCGGCATGGTGGGAAGGTATGAGAACCGAGAGCTCGCAGCCCGCTACCAAGCATTGGAACATTATCCTTCGGAATCCTTGGGGCGTGCCTATTGGGAGTACTGCCGAAAGAACGCGTTTGCCCTGCCAGGGGAAAAGGGCGGCGCGGCGGAACCCATTGTATTCCACGATTGTGCCCATGTGTTTTCCGGCTATGATACGACTCCGGAAGGAGAGGTCCAAGTCGCCTGTTTCAGTGCAGGCTTTCAACGGCGCGACCCGTTTCTCTTCGTCTTCTTCGTTCTTTTGCAATTTCACGCAGGCATCCGCATGACACCCATCACGAAGGCACGAACGGACTTCTTCGACCCTGAGAAGGCCATGATCGCAATGCAACGTGGCGCGGCGATGAATGTGGATCTCAACAGCGGCTGGGACTACTGGCCCGTCATGGGCGAGCAGGTCGAGGAACTCCGAAAGCGGTACAACATACTCCCGTTGGAATCATTCAGACCTGCAGCTTTTCAGGACGTCGGGAATCCCACATGATAATGTGGTGCAAATGGAGAGGGTAAATGCCTCAATTAACATCGGTAAAAATTCTTCTGCCGGACAAGATGTCTTCCAAGCAACCCCGTCAACGTTTCGGTAATGCTGAACGAAATGAACGCCTTCACTTATCCTATTCCACTTCCAGGCGGATGATCATCGCGAGGACTGCAAGGAGGTTATTCCATGGCTACCTACCTGGTTTACACACAGTGGACCGAGCAAGGCATCAGAAATATTAAAGAGTCACCTAAGCGTCTCGACCTTGGGAAAAAGAAGCTGAAGGATCTGGGCGGTGACATCAAAGCGTTTTACATGACTCTAGGCGACTATGATTCAGTTGCTATTGTCGACGTCCCAAACGACGAGACGCTTGCTGGATATTTATTGTGGCTTGGAGCGCAGGGCAATCTCAGGACGAAAACCGTTAAAGCGTTTACAGAAAATGAGTATCGAAGGATTATGGGCGACATGACGTAGAACATGGGCTACTCCTGGGGGCAGATGCCGGGTACGATCCCGATCGAAGCGATTCATGCTTGGGAAGGGATGGAACAGAGGAGGTAACGTCAGCCTCGGAGTTCTTATCAACGCACCTGACGCACTATTTCCGCCGCCTGCATGACCGATTGGACTTCGCCTTTCGCTATTTCTAAAGTATAGACCTCACGTAACTGTCCCTATTTCTCTCCTACGCTAAGAGGTGCTAGTCTAAGTGAGGTTTGGATAACGGACTCCTGCGGTAGAGAGAGTAGCCGATATGGCTTGCCCCGCAAGAGAAATATCTCATGAGGATAGCGAGAGCCCGAAGACCGGCCAGGCGCTGAAAGAATTCTTCCGGCGAGAGTGCCAATCCCAACAAGACCGAGTCTCAATATGGTGCGTCTGGGTCGGAATGGTCATGGTCTTCTTCATTCTAGGCTTGCTCCTGATTCAAGTCTTATTGTTTCGGCCGCGAAACACACATCCAACTGAAAGCGCTTGGTACTGCCACGCTTTGCCCCTCGTCAACATTCTCAGTCGAGACCGTCCTGGTTCCAATCTTCCACCGAACTGCTACACTGTCGTCCTGCCATAAATATCAAGGGATACTCCCCTTCTTGTGCAGGACAAACAATGCAGACGTAAGAATGCGGCTAAACTGTGCCAGAACTATCTTGTTCAATGGGCTTCGCGCGTTGTCCATCCGCCTCTGACTCTTTTGTAAATCATTGAGAAGAAAAAACGATCGGAGTAGATCGGGTCAAAGGTATGGATAGCATCAGCATTGTCAAATCTCGCTCCCTCCGCTACAAATCAACAACTTCACTCCCCTCCTGACCTTTTACCTAACGCACTGCAATTGATGTTGCAACCGTAACTGCATCCGTTCGACTCGCCATAGCTCAATGAGACCTTTGGCGTTCTGGCGCGGCATTATCTGAGCAGACCTTGGACTCCCACTTATATGTTTGGTGTGTTTAAACCTTTCGTCTCACGCCGAAGAAGCCCCGATTTGGGTCAACATCACAAGAGGCGTTGAATCCCAAGTGAGATTCTCCGCCACACATGCCGGCAAGTCGATATGCAGGCGGGCATTGTTCGTCTCGAACCCGGCAGTACCAAGAACGATGATGGAAGGACGTTTCCGTTCTCACTTTCCCCTGAACCGCCCAAATTGCTCCAAAGCCAACAGGAACGTACCCACGCCGTTCACAAGGTCCTCGGTCAACTCGTCCCCTGCGTCTTTCATCGCAAGTGTATAGGATTAAGTATTTTTTGTGTCAGGCATCCCCGACCGCATTCCCCACGATTTCTGACAAACCGTAGTTCGCAACCTCGAACGGGCCGGTGTCCCGCGCTTCGTCGCGATGAAGCTGGTCGGTCAAACACAGAATCAATCTATCGTAGGTATGCTGTCGCGTCGGAAGCCGACCTGTCTGAAGGCGTGCAAAGCTCTCCGCACTTCCAAAGCCCTCAGGCAGTCACGAAAAAGATCGCTGTATTAAAAAGGCGGAGAGCACACGGAAAGCAAGCGGCGTCTGAAGGATAGAGAAGAATGGATGGTTGTCATAACCTTTTGATCTTATGGTGCCGGAGACCGGGATCGAACCGGTACGGGCCTTTCGGCCCATGGGATTTTAAGCACGCATGGCACCCGGCAACCATTGACGACCATCGGCTATCATGCGCGAAAACTCAGCGTTTTAAGGTCTCCCGCTTCCCCTCATATCTGCAATAGTCACCGTTCCCCGCTGTCAGTTTGGGCACATTTTGGGCACACGCACGCAATAGACGCTGCATGGCATGAATACACGCTGTCCCCTACCCACCGCCGTCATCATGCTACTCAGAGCATCCACATTGCCTGGAGCAGGCTTGTCCGTCCGTGCTCCATCTCATTCACCCCAATGGGTCAACAATACAAGGAGAGACACTATGGATAGGAGTGTTTCCGGTTGCGACTTACCCGGCGGACGAAGGAGTGATGAAGGAGGACCTGTGAGCGGCAAGGATCGGATCCGAAAGCATCGAGATAAGCGGCGAGCTGAGAACTGCTCGCGACTCGATCTGTGGATCAATGGCGCCTTGTTCAATGATCTGCGCACGCTCGCGGGCTATCGAGGTTTACCGCTGCGGGACATTGCTCAAGAGGCATTCTCCGACATGGTGGGAAAATACGCCGGCGTAATCACAGTGATCAAAAGGCAACGCACTGGGCGCGTTCCAGGCGTTACAGGTTATGGGAGGCCGTGATGATGGGGTCTGAGAACAGACGAAAGCAGATAAGGCCGCGAAAGACTCCCTCATCGGCGTGGAAACAAGGTCAAAGCGGGAACCCTGGAGGCCGGCCAAAGGTTGCAGCGGAGATTCGCGACTTGGCTCGCGACCACGGCCCAGAAGCCATTCAGCGCCTCGTCACCCTAATGCGTTCGAAAAACGAGAGCGTCGCCGTCCGCGCTGCGGAGGCGCTTTTGGATCGAGGATATGGCCGCCCTATGCAAGGTCTGGAGCTGATCGACAAGGAGGCAACCCGGACCGTAAAGCAGATCAAAGTCGTGTTCGTGAATCCAGGCGAACGGAACAGCTCTAGTCAGGAGGAGAGGTATTTGGCGCATGAACGGCAAGTACAAACACAAAGCGGACATGAACTCAGCTCGAATAAAAGTCGGCCTCTGCTTGGAGCGTTACCCTAAGCAGTACGGAGGAGCGACTCGTCGCTCTGATGCCTTCGAAGAATGAGAGCCAAGCAGTCGTGCTGCGGACGCATTACCGGACGAGGATATGGCGGCCCTAGGCAAGGGATGGAGCTTAGACAACAAGAAGCGAGCCGTACTCCCAAGTTGATTCAAGTCACTTTTGTGACGCCACCAAAACGGAATGAGGACTATTCGATCCCACAGCGCCCTTCCCTCATAGGGTTCTCTGAAGCAAAGTGATCGTATCGTGGGGCGTTTACCATGCGAGAAGGCCGCTTCGACACCGGGTTCTAAAGACCGGCCACAGGCGTATCGCGCGTCCGGCTGTATTCACTGAGAGTCCGTCCGCATGGGGAAGGCATGTTGGTGTTCGTAGAGCCGCGCCAAGAATAAGTGCGGATGATGACGGTGGATTTCATTTCGGGATGCAGCACGGCCTGGGATCACATATCCAATACGCGGTTAGTCAGTAACTCCGGTGCATACCTCGCTATCGGGATGCCAGCACCTTTGAATTGATGGATTGTGCGGCTTCATAGTGAGCTCGAAACAGTGGGACCTGGCTCGCTGCCCATTGCCGTATCTGCCGGTCTGTAGCGAGTTTTGCCTTATTCTGAAACTTCGCCAGCATCATGGCATGATCGGCGACCATCTCGGTAATGTACTCTTTATCGAACTCCTGTCCACTCAATTGTGACAGGTGAGCGGCGGTCTTCTTGTGGAGCTCATCAGGATCGGTCGGGAGGCTTAGTTCCTGGCGAGAGGCCAATTGTGCCAGTTCCCCGTTCATGCGGTTGTGGTCTTCGGAGAATTGGCGCGCCAACGACTTGATAGCCAGGTCTTGTGATCGTTGAGCCGCGAGGTCACTCAACTGAATCTCGGCGTTGGAGGCGCGAGCCGTTGATAACAAAAACATCGCATCAGGGTTACCGGCCGCCTTGTGTTCTGACATGGCCGCACAGGACGCCACCAAGGGCACGACTCCGAACAGCAGCAATAGTAACGACCGGTACCGTCCCATAGCGTCCTCCATACATACATTCAGGTGACACCCGAATGTTACCGAACCCAGTAGCTCAATCACTATCAGACAACGGCTACATAACAGCTCCGACCCGCTGACCGTTTGTCCTGCCGGGCCGCATCGCGATTGCCATGACGATCCGGCCTATTGAGCGGATGACCCGACGCGCATCCTGAAGAATTTGTTGTCGTACAGTCAGGTACTGATGAACAGCGCACCGATGGGACCGATCAACACTGCTGATGCTATTCGTAGACGTACCACTCGGGTTCAAACAGTGAATCCGGGGGAATGTCGGGCGGTTGCAGAGAAGCAACTCTCTCTCGGTGAATCGTGCCACGCGTTCGCCGAGGGTTTCGCAAGATTTCCTTGGTTGAAAGCGAACCGGTTTTCGGGCGCCTCCCATCGTCAAACGGCTGCACGGAGGAACTCTTGAATTCTTTCACTGACGAGAGCAGGTCCACTGTATTGAACGGCATGGCCCCACCCTGGGATGAGCCGTGCGCCCATCCGAACATAGTCCTTCACCAAGTGGTAGTTGAGTGAGAAACGCTCGTATGCGCCCCCGATAACAAACCTGCGCACCTGTTGCAGGGTCCCACGTGCACCAGGATCTGGAGTAATCCCAATAAGGATCAGTCGATCCACTCGCGGCGGCTGCCGAATCGCGATCTGAACCGCGACCTGACACCCCATGGAATGTCCCACAAGTGAGGCCCGTGCAATGCCGATAGCATCCATCCAATCGATCAGCTCGGCAGCAAGATCATCTACATCGAGTGGCTTGGGAGGCGTTTCGCTCATTCCATGGCCGGGAAGGTCGGGAAGATAGACATCAAAGGATCCGGCGAGACGTTCAGCCAGTGGGATAAAATAGGAACCTGACACTCCCCAACCATGAACAAGCACTACTGGTGCAGACATCCGCCGGCTGTCCAATTTCGAGATACGGGCGTACAGACGATGCCCGTTCACATGCACCCACAGGTCATGCAACGGATGGAGCTCTCGCCGGCGCAAGAGATTCCGCCGCTCACGAGACAGTACTGCCGCCCGCCATGTCAGGATGCCTGCTATGAGGAGGCCATACGCTAGCCACCGAGTGTGTATACCCCTGTTTACTCCGGTCCTAGCTTGCAGTATCGATTCGTGAGCTACAATCATTGCTCCGTCTGGATCGCATGGGATGACCTACAGTGTGACGGCCAACGTCACCGTGGCCCTTGGCCTGATCCCATTTTTCCACTGCCGGTTCCTGAACTTACTCCTGTTCCGCTTCCAAGGGCTCGGGACCGTTCGCAATCCCGTTGGGCAGCTTGTTGTGTCGTGTTACCCCCAAAACCTGTCCCGGCTTCAATGTCTTTGCAGTCTTTGGGTTCAGGCAGTCGCTGCGCTTGGCCCGTAGGATGCTTGTCCGTACTTGTGCTCGGAGTCTCCTCTCGCTGTTTAGTCAGAGCACTATCGTCAACTCTATCAGCCCAACTGATGCCGGATGTACTGATGGAAACAGCGACAAAGAGGATCGAGGATGCTAGAGCGATGACCTTCACGACGACCTCCTGTACAGGCTAAAGTTTTTGTGCACCACGCCGCCTTTTACCATAGGGTCTCGTTCTGGCTCTTCTGAGCAGCGGCGTGACGACTGACTGAATGTACCAATTGGGCGCCGACCGGGGCATCAGTCCGAGCCTATACCGCCTGTCCGTCACTTCTGCTTATGTGGGGGTTTCGTAGCACGGACAGGCACACAAGAGATTCCTCTAGGGGTGTGGAAACCGCCGTGTAATTGAATTGATAGAGCAAGGGGTCACACATACCCGCCTGTACAGGAATAAGATGCGCCGTTAACGATCACGGTCGTGTCCTCCCGTTCCTGACCGCCGTCCCACTATGCGCCGATACACGCCAGGCCGGGTTCAAGATAATGTCCAGATCAGGGTGCGTCCCATGCGGATCCAGCATCGCATTAAAGCAGGTGTATCAGAGATTGGGCTTAGCGTTACCCACACCCTAACCAGTTCGATCTGAGATGACAATTGAGACCTCTTGAACGGCCGAGCTGGGATTGCATCATCGTAGGAACAGGCTTAGCCGGCTTGACCTGCGGATTTGAGCTGGTCGAACGCGGCTGGCGCCCCTTGCTCCTGGAGGCAAAAGACGTCGTCGGGGGCCGTACCGCCTCATGGCGCGAGGATGGCATGTGGGTGGAATCCGGTCTTCATCGCGTCTTAGGGTTCTACCGTGCCTTGCCCGCCGTCCTCCAACGGGCGGGGATAGACCTCAACGCCATCGTGCTCTGGGAAGACGAATTGGAGATTCGCGTGCCAGACGGTGGGCCGCATGCGCTCTTTGGGGCCGCGCCACTTCATAAGCCGTTTCGGACCCTCGCTGGGATCTCGGGAAACAACGACTTGATTCCCCCGCTGAGTAAAGTGCGATTGGCGCGATTCATCACAGCCGGGCTGCGCGACTACTTCCGGCAACCCCTGCAACTGGATGAGACCACCGTGACCGAGTATGCACGCGCCTACGGGATACCGGAGCGCCTGATCGACACCGTGCTCACGGCTTTGACGGCGGGTCTCTTTTTCCTCCCGCCTGACCGGTATTCGGCGTATGCCTTCTTTGGGCATCTCGGCCCATTCCTTGGTCGGCTGTTGCAATTCCGTGTTGGCGGGTTTTTAGGCGGGATGAGAGAGGTCATGTGCCAGCCATTGGCGCAGGCCATTGAGCAACGCGGTGGCCGCGTACGAACCACGGCAGAGGTGTCCCGCTTGCGAGTTGAGAATGATCGGGTCTGTGGCGTGGAACTGGCGTCGGGAGAACGGCTGGCGGCCGAGCGGGTCATATTGGCGACCTCTCTAAATGTCGCACAGACGATCCTCAAGCAGGATTTCGCGACCCATCCCGACTTGGCGCACCTCTTCGCCTTGCCCTCCATGCCGGCCCTCACGGTGCAATGTGAGCTGGATCGGCCTGCAACGGCGCAGGACCGGACGACCTTTGGCCCCGGGACCGCGCTTGCCACCTTTTCGGAGCAGTCGCGGACGACCTTTCGGCATGTCCCTGGACGGCTCTCGACCATTTTGGCTGCCCCGGACGAACTCATGGGGTCTTCTGATGAGTACCTACTACACCTCACACAACAAGAGGGCGCCCGTCTCGGCCTCGACCTCAAGAGCTGCCTGCGGGACTATCGGGTCATCCGGCATCCGGCTGATTTCTACTCGTTTGAACCGGGGACCGAACACAAGCGCCCACGGCAACGAACATTCATCCCCGGTCTTACCCTCGCCGGCGATTACACCAAGCAGCCGTACCTCCAGACCATGGAGGGCGCCGTCGTATCCGGTCAAAGAGCCGCCTCGGTTCTTCTCACCGCGAGGAGCGGCAAGTCTTAAACGGTCTCCGGTTACCCGTAGGGAGGAACGACTGGAGGACTGTTGAGAGCGGTTCGGCCCGCGCGTAAAGTTTCTCGGGCGCCTCAGGGAAATATTTGAAGAGGGCGGGACAGAGCCACCCTTCTAGATGAGCGACGGACCACTCATACCACATGCCGCCATCTTCTGTTCGCAAGCGTGTTAACTCCACCTGATGACCCGGAAAGGCCCGTGCCGAAAACAACAATCGGAGACCCTTCTCCCCTTTCCGTATGCTTTGAATCAGGACATTGATCATCTCCGGTATGCCCGAGACAAGGTGCTCAGCCTGTAGTCCGACAGTCGGATCGTCGAATACCCACATGGCAGCATGGCGATAGGGCATGATGACATAAATGTCGTTGGGCACTTCTTCCTCACTTCTACTACAACTTAGGAGCATGAGCATCAAGACGCAAATGAACAGCCGGCAGGCGGAAGAGCTCATGGGTTGGGCTATCACTCCACCAACCGCGGGACCATGGATACGCCAGTTATCAAAGTGCAGTCTACGGTTGATCGGAACAGCTCCATGTAGCAACATCTGTCGGGATCCCATCATTCATTCTTCCGTCATCGCGGTACGTGACGCCTCTGCTGGGCCCGACTTTTCGTTTTCCCTGCTCCAGACGATGCCTCAACTTTTGTCTTTTTGCGTTCACTTTCGGAGTACAGCCGAACCCCATACAGAGCCATGAGTTCACTTTGTGCGTGCCTGTCGCCCAGGCGAGCCTTCCGCATGAGGTCACGTCGGTCTTCCAGCTCTGCTTCCTGACTCACAGATTGTTGTGCTCGTTTACGCACCATAGACGCGGAAGCCTCCCTTTTAACCTCTATACAGGTCGATCGTAGGCGTTTGGGGAACCACTGTGGTTTTAACTACACTCTATTTCCCCCTCCCGGACTCATTCACGTCATCCCATCGATGCTCTGCCTCCCAGCCCGTGCAATACGGGCACGCCTCTCGGCCGGTATCAGACCACCGACGATGGCATTGCTCGCATTCCCAAACTGTGACCGTTGCGAGGGAGGAGACTGAAATTCCTACTTCTTTGGCTCTCATCCGACACCTCATTGATTACAGGTTGGAGAGATGGAGAAGCAAGCCATGGGCCAGTGGGCCACCGCGCTAAGCTGCTGAATTGGGGGGCGTGCCCAACATTTGTTACCCGGGAAGAGATGACTTTCGAGACATACTATCTAATCAGTAGCATCGTATGTTCCAGTGTCAATGAGGATTGGGCGCACATGATCCTTCGCAGCTTTGCCTGAGGCTGATGACGAATGTAAGACGTACGGAGTGCGTCACATCCCTTCTTACTGAAGGCCGCCGTTAAAACTGTCGTCTACCCTGAAGCCGCTAGTATGCATTACGCTGCAGTATGCCGAAAATGCTGATTGTTGATGATGATGAAGCCTTCTTGGAAGCTATGGAAGGGTTCTTGAGTCGGAAGGTGCCTGGGGGAGTCATTGATACCTCGTTTTCGGGACATGAGGCGCTGCGGCTAGTCCGAGCTGATGGGTATCACTTGATCATTGCGGATTGGCGGATGCCAGGGATGGACGGGGTCGCGTTTCTAAAAGTGGCGAAGGAAGCGTCTCCTCGGGTGCCCATCATTCTGCTGACCGGACAGCACGATGGGGATATGGTGAGGTCCGCCCAGGCGAACGGTGCCTACGCCATACTTCACAAGCCGATTGAGCGAGAGGAGTTGCTGGGCCATATCCTTCAAGCACTGCGCGTTGCAGCCCTCGCCAGTGATTAAGTGCGCAACAGAAACCTCCATGCGCGTCCCATTCCTGGCTTGCATCTGTGGCAAGGAGGGAGGACAATCAGATTCCTTCAATTTGTCCGCTCCCGCGCAGAAAAAGAATCGGCCGGCCGGATTGTTCGCGAAATTCAGGAAAGGCGGATCACTATGGGGTGTGAAACCACGTCGAATGTCTCGGCCCCTCACGTCGCCCGTCATATCCTGCTCGTCGATGATGATCAGGCCCTCCTCACCGTCCTGCCGGACACCATCGAGTTTCGGATGGCTCAAGTGACCATCACAGCCTGTGACTCAGCCGAGACAGCGTTAGAGCACCTTCACAGACGCGACTATGATCTCGTGATTACAGATCTCAATATGCCGGGCATGAAGGGGCTAGAGCTTGTCCTCAGGGTAAAATCCGTGTTCCCCGACTTGGCCGTTGTTATCATCACGGCGCACGGGGATGCCGGTATAGAAGCGCAAGCCAGACAAGCCGGGGTGAATGCCTTTATCAGGAAACCTTTTGACCCGCACAGCCTCATCACGGCGATTGAACGCGCTCTCGAACCGTCCCCTCCTGCGGACGATTCGGACGAGAGGCCAGGGTCGCTCGGCGCGTCGACGGCATGCTAGATGTTCAGGCGTGACGCCTCGATGCGCAGGAACGACTCAAAGAGTAAGAGGTTGAAGGCGACTAAAGAGGATACCCGGATGGCTTTCTCAACCTGAAGGACCTGATCCAAGCCGTGAAGACTCAGGACTGCGGTTCGGTAGACGGTGAATTATCGGCCGGTGCTACCTCTACCTTTCTCGCTCTTTTTCTGCTTCGGCGTGTCTTCTGGGTCGTGCGGGCCAAGGTGGCTATCACGACCGCCGGTTAAATCGGAACCGGTATTGAGTTCCTTCGTAGACGACTCTTTTTCAGGGATATCAGTTGATCGCGGCGTGGGTGATTGTTGAGCCGTGGATTCTGGGCGACGGGTCTTCTCTGAGCCAGGTGTCCCCTCGGCAGACCATACTGGGAGGGTGAAAAGGACCACACTTGCTATCGTGAATGCACCGATCCCGACGTTCATAATGGTCTGCTATTGCTCCCTGGTGACGTGACATAAATGAAGGCAGGGAAGGGCAGCACGCGCCCCTACGATGTGCGGAGGGTCACACACATCGGCCACAACCTTCCCCGCCTGTGACTAGGGTCGGTCGTCTTGTCCCCTTTAGCCAACTGCTAAGGCCAGTGAACTCGGCAGGTGACTAAAGGCTCCAAATTGACCAAACCCCGTGTCCTTGTTTTGCACTATATGACGCCGGGACGAGCGGCGATATCAGACACGTCCTGGTTCTTTAGGTGCTGAACGAGAAGCACTATGTCAGACATGGACGATGAGGTTTGAGAATAGGCAACAGCAGATAATTCGCCGAAGGAGTCCCTCGTCGGCGTGAACCCTCAGAGCGGCAATTCTGGCCGACCGCGTGGGCTGAAATACAGCACCTTACTCCGCTATCCTCGGCCGGAGGCGATTGAGCGTCTCGTCGCTCTGTGATGCACTCGAAGAATGGAGCGTCCCTTGTCCACGCCGCCGAGGCATTACTGGATCTTGGCTACAGCCTAGCAGGGCTCGGGCTCATGTCGTCGAGGTGAGAGGCGATATCCGCTGAGCGGCGGAACACCTCAACTAAAATCTGACTCGCGGGTATGTCCGCGAGTCGGCGAAAGACCTTCTGGAAGAGGTGACCATGCGTGATTCGACGACGCCTTCGACTCAGATCAGTGCCGAGCCGGACAGATTAAGGGCGCTTCATCGATACAAGATCATTGCTTAGCCCGGTCGAGTGAGAGTGCCAGAGATTTCCTGGCTGAGGTCACTTCTTCCTTCATCCATGCCAGTTCCTCCTTCACCGTCTGGACGGCTCGCACCGGGACCAGATGAATCTCGCGGGCCGTTGTGATCGCTTGCTTCAGCAGATAGACAGCAGACCCCATGAGAAGGGCACCTACCAGCCCAAAGCTCGCCCATAAGGGCAACCCGGCGGCCGCCCGCCCCATGCAAGGGATGGAACTTCGCCGGAGGTACATGCCTAGAGTCGTCTGGTTTCAATCGGGAATAAGAAATGATGAGAGTGCCGGAACCGTACCGGCGTCAAGGTCGCCCAAAACTGCTGCCTCATGGTGGATCACCGTACTTCTTGCGCACGTAAGCACGAATATCGCTTACATCACACTCCCGCCTCACTAAGACACGATTTCTCCATCAACTCACGGATTGTTGCGAGGTGACGCTCTTCTTCCGCGAGCGCGCTGCGGAATTTGCCTGCCATATCATCCTGCCCCAACCCCTCGGCCAGCTTGATAAGAAGTTCCCAGCCATCATGATCTGCAAGTTCCGCGAGATGGATGGCATGGAGACTTTGCGCAACCGACGTGCGTGGATCCGTGATAATCTGCATGAGCCCGATCGATGCTACGCCATTTACATCTGCTCCAGGGGTCTGAGCGGTCGGATCGGCACCCAAGCCTTTGATGACCTCCCAAACCAGAGAAAAATGTTGTGCTTCCGCATCCCGGAATTCCCTAAGACGATCGATGGGGAGGCCCTTCGCCTCATCGCTTCGAATGAGACACTTGCTCAGCAGCCCATCGTACAGTCGCGTACCGGCTCGTTCGAAGGCCAAACGGGCGCCCAGTTTATCGATCAAGACCTCAGGTTTCCGTCCCATCAATTTCTGCATGCCGGTCTTTGCGGCGCCTTTTAATGAACCCGGGACAGGAACGGAGCCGATAGGATCCGCCTCCTCTAGGTAGGTCGTCCTATACGATGCAAGCGTGCTCTCGTCTCCCTGGGAACTCGGTTCTGAAGACTCTACGCCGTTAAGAAGTTCCTGCACATCGATCGGCGACATGTCGATACCCGTCTTATTCATACCCGAATCGCTTGGTTGTTTCATGCCGCTACCCTCCCTTTCCCCTTGGCCGTTAATTCGGTGCCCGGATTCCATCGATAGCCCGCGGCGACGGTCTGGCTAGGCGAGCCGTCCGAGTTGATCTGACGACGATACGCCAGCGAACGCTCTGGTTCTTGGGTCTTGTCCACAAATTGTGTGCCGTTCGCTCGCAGGCCTACCTCGTCGTGAAGGACTTTGCGGACATACTCACGTTGGCTCTTGTAGGCAATGGGTTCAGGAAGAGCTTCGGGCAGGAGTTCCGCGGGATCTCGTCGTTCCGTTTTCTTGAACACCTCCATGACATACTGTAGCTGGCCGAGTTCATAATCCAGGAAGCGTTCCCAGACGGCCTTGATGCGAGGATTGTCTTCCTGGCTCACGCAACTATAATAGTTGTACACTTCATTCGCCTCATGCAGCAGCCATTTCTCCATCCATGTCTCAGTCGGATCGATGATGGATTCGTACTGCGTGACATGCTGCTCTTCGATGGACGCAATCTCAGCATACAACTGACGCGCCAGCGGATCGGCAAACCAGGGTCCATAGTGCATATAGTAGTCATGAGTTTGATGCTCGCCCGCCATGATCGTGAGCGCGTTAAACTTCGTGATAGGTGAGGCAGTCCGGCGATCGTAATGGTCCCGGAGGTCATCCTCGGGATCTCGATGTTCATCCACAGTGGGGCGCCCTGGCATAATATCGGTGTAGCATTGAAGGATAGTATTGGCATCAATTCCTTGCAGTCGGTCCAGCAACGCCGAATACCGGTACAAGTGATCGAAGTCTTCTAGCAGCCCGAATCGCAAGACTTGCGCGATGTATGGGTCCGGCTCATTCTGTGCCAAGCTGGCCGTCACTTCGATCGCTACTTGCTCGTAGCCAATGGTGGTCTCGAGCGGCGACTGATCGGCGGGGTTGAGCCAATTCACAATGGTTTGCTGGTGCTGCTCTATCCGCCGGATCTTTGCCAGCGGAATTTGAAGCTCTTTATTCATACGCGCGCATGAATGACTGAAGCGTACCGATTCCGATTCAATACCGTTCATCAAAATGACACGCACGCGTGTGAAGGCATCATCGTCCAGTTTACTGATAGGCTTCTGAACGAGGTCTTTCCACGTAAACTTCTGCTGGTTGATCGGGACGCCTTTATCTTTTAGTAAATCCAACGCCATTGTGGCTCTCCTTTTTGGTGTCAATGCCTCATAACACGGGATCGTCCGCACATCGACCGTGGTATGAACCATTCAAATAAATGAAAACTTCACCCCCGGCCGGCTGCCCTGTCCTTTCTCGCCGGTCCTAGACTGCTAGAGGTGCTGGTCCTTTCTGAGCTGAGCCAACTGGAGTGTTCACGAGCCTGCCGCTGTGCCGTTACGTGAGTCACCTCACTTGCCCTTTTGTCATTCTTGAGTCCGTATAGTAGCGCCTAACGGGTCAAGCAAAACATCAGCCCCGATGCTCTTCGGTGTGAGGTGCGGCTGACATTGGAAGGTGCTCCCATTTACGTAAATTCCTTTCTAGATATGCCCCTATGTGCGTCTGTGATGCCTGGCGGCCCTGATGGATTCAAAAAATGAAAGCGTCGCCCGCGCCGCGGAAGCATTGCTGGATCGAGGATACGGCTGCCCCATGCAAGAGATGGAACTAAATGGACAGGAAGCGTCCTCTAAGCAAACACTGATCCGAGTCGCCTTTGTGACCCCACCAAAAAGGGAAGAACACTGTCTCATCCCGCACCGCCCTTCCCTCATCGGCTTGGCTGAACCACAGTAATTGCCATGTTCTGACTAACCGCTCTCCGATATCTTAGCCGAAGAGGTTCCCCGAGAACATCGATAGCTTGGGACGGCTGCCTCGACGTGGTTGATATCTCCTGCCTTCTTACCGGCTTTGCCTAATAGGGAAACGCGTTCCTCCTTGATACGATGAATCATCAAGGAGAAGGACATGCCGCATTCCGTACTCTCCGTCACGCTTGCTTTTGGACTCGTCAACCTGCCTGTCCGGCTCTACACGGCGGCCGCCTCAAAAAAGGTGACGTTCCGGCTGTTGGATCGGAACACCGGACAACGAGTCAGACAACAACTCGTATCTGCGGCTCAAGCGTCACGTGAGGACGATCAGTCAACAGCGGGATCAGAGACGAATGCCTCCAGGGCAGCCCGTAGTATGCCGGGCATGCCAGAGAGCCCAGATCGGCAGGACGCGAGTGCATCCCCACCGGATTCTATCGTGCCTCGTCAACAAATCATCAAAGGGTACGAGGTTGAAGGAAATCAATATATCCCAATCACGGCAGACGAATTAAAAGCCCTTGAGGCTGAAGCCAATCAACATGCGGCAATCCAGGAGTTTGTATCTCTCGGACAGATCGATCCGGTCTATTTTGAGAAGACGTACTATCTCGGCCCGGACAAGGGTGCAGAGAAGGTGTACCGCTTATTAGCGCGCACGTTACGAACACTGCAACGTGGAGCCATCGCGAAACTGGTCATGCGAGGTAAAGAAAAATTGGTATTGGTGCGACCGACTAACACGGACCGTTTAGCGCTCCAAATGCTGTATTACGCTGACGAAGTGAGAAATGACCTAGACATATCTGTACCGGACGTGGCGGTGTCTGATGCGGAGCTGCAACTCGCCGAGCAGGTCGTAGACAGCCTCTCCGTGGATCAGTGGGAGCCGGACAAATTTCATGATACATATCGTGAACGCGTGATGGCGCTCATTGAGCGCAAACGTCGGGGAGAACCCATACAGGCGGCGCCATCCAAGTCACCAAAAGTGATCGACCTCATGGAGGCGCTACGGGCAAGTCTCGCGACGGCTGCGAAAGCTCCGGCGCAGCGGCCTCCCGCAACCCAGAGGCGCACTCGAACGCCCCGTATGATTAAACGACTGGGATAAGCAGGGAGGACGAGTTGCTAGTCCGCAGCGTCCAGGCATCGAACCGCAATCCATGGTGACCGTTTTCTGAGACGCCGACGACAGCACGGCGAGAGACATCCTCATCGGCCTGGAAACCGGGTCACAGCGGTACTCCATGCTCCCAGCGACCCACACGTTTCAAAAAGCATAACTAGAGTTCGCTCTGGCAGTTCCGCGCCTTCGATGTCGATAAACGGCTGGCGCACCTTCAAGGAATCCGCGTCAGCGCCCTCGGAAAGCCGTCGATAGCCGATCAATTCATGTCCGGTCCAGGCGTGGACTTCGGAATCGGGAGATTGACGTCGTGGAGAGCTAGGCGCGGCGGCGTAGCAGCCGAGTCTTGACCACCTCCTCAATCGCTTTCATCCCTTCCCCCGTCGCCACCGGCGGTTCGATCTCGCGAGCTTTCTTGGCAGGGATGGCGTAGCGTTCACGCTCCACCGATACAGGACATTCTCGGAACCGGTCAGGGACTTTTTCGCACGCGTGTAGGCGAGCTTTCTTGCGAAGCGCGTGGAGCTTGGCGCAGATAAGTGCAAGACTCGCCTTGCGGTGAAGTTACGTCGGTTCAAAGGGGCAACGCCATAGCTTACGTCAAGCTGAAGATTGGGAACTTACAGCTCGGTGGCACCATCACCAGTGAAGCCTTGGACGAGTTGCCGATCGATACCGGTGATCGGGTCACTGCCGTTGCCAAGGCGACCGAGATCATGGTGCAGAACGGCTAGCCTTGTGACCGCCTAGCATGAGTGCTTTTTGAAAGACCGCGAGAATCGGGGAGCTTGACGAGCGGCGGCGACAGAGCACAGACAGTCTCTCGCTGCCCCTTCGGCTTCTCGGCGGGTGAAATCTCCAGTGAAGAAGGAAGATCCCGAGGAGGGCAAGTGATAAGAGAAATTAGCGTTTGCACATACCAGACAGAAGGTGTAGCTTGACGTTATATTCTTCTCTGGACGCTAAGGCGCACTGAAGCTCGGTCCATCTCAAACCGACTTTGCCGCAGGGGTCCAGAGGAGCCCCCTACCTCCTCTGCCTCTCGCTCCGACAAAGTCTCCGACAAGGAGACATCCTATGGACAATCCGTCGTCCACTATTTCGGGGGAAGATCACACCTTCCATCATCAGAAGCTAGACGAGAAGACCGTCTGCACTGTCCAAACCTTAGAAGCTGCCCACAAGGAGCTCACGGCCTTGGTTAAGGCTGCGGATGCCGTGATTGCGGAGAATGCGGACGACTCGAAGGACGAGGAATGGAAGTTCGCATCACCAACCTTGGACGAAACGGCGGCGTTCCTCAAGGAGGTAAAAGAATCAGACGGACTCCTACGGAAACTCATCAGTGAGGTTCAGGACGCGCAGGGACAAGGCGATCGCCTTGTAAGGTCGGACCAACTGATACAGAGGGCACTTGCTAGCCTAGAGCTCAGCCACGAGCTACTTGACCGAACTGTTGACTTGTAAGCCCGCGTGATAGACGAGTTCCCTATGGAACAGGATCTGCCAAACCTGACCTACCGTATGGAGAGGTCGGATAAGGCGCTTCAAACGTCGTACAAGGTGCCAACAAGGCTCTGAATCCTATTGCACTATTGCGGTCCTGGATAGAGCGTCCCCGGGAGTTGCTGAGATGATCTAAGCCACTAAGTTAAATCAAAAGAATCAACCTAATCAACTCCTCTACCATAGACCCTACTCCTCGGTCCATCAAACGTAGCCGTTGGCCGTCAAAGCGGCAATCCCGGCGGACGCCCGAAGGCGGCAGCAGAGATCAGAAGCCTTGCTGAGCATCACGGCGCACATGCTATCGAGCAACTCGTCGCACTATACATTCCAAGAATGAGAATGTCGCGGTTCGATTGGATTCTTTCTTCGGAAGCGGTGTATAGAACCACGGGGCACACGCCACGGACATAGCACAATCGTAATGTCGGTCATTATCGATGAACATCGGGACGGCCGTCTTTGTTAGCCGTGTGACGGTCTTTCAATTGTTCAAGCTGTTTCTCCAATTCGATCATCTTCAATTCGCGGCCGACGACGACATCTTGAAACTGCTCCAAATCGCAGATTTTCTCCTGCAATTCGATTCGTGAAGCGGTCAGACGCTCCACTAAGTCTCGCACTTGGTATTGGCGCGTGCGGGAGCGGAGGGCCACCCGCAGCACACTGGTCAAGGTCACTGCCTGCAACGGACGCTCAAGGACAGTAAGGTTGCCAACTTTTTCAAACTGCTCCGATACCTTCTGAAGAGCCCACTGAGCTGAGCCACAGAGTGTCAATAATGTAATCGGTAGGTCAGACCATGGCGGTTGCGCTTCAAGGGCAGCGACGAACGACTGGAGTTCTTTGGACTGTAGCGCCTCCTGAGCCAGGAGCACCGCCCCTGCACCGGTCCGCAACGCGTCAGTCACGTGAGGCAGACTTCGACACGTCACACTTGAAATGCCGGCCTCGGTGAGCACGCGTTGAATGAGTGGCGCATCCTGCCCGGTCGGCGCGAGGATGAGGACCCGCAGATGCTCTGGGTCTACAATAATCTTGTCCACGGCTTCTACGGTGATTAAGACGGTTGCGTGGGGGTGTCTGTCAACACACCTTGTATATGGCTTAACGGCGGTCCGATCTTAATGCCATCGCTATCAATCTGAAAATCCCGAATCGCCGTGTCGTGTGCTCCTGTGCGTTTTTTTAACATGGAAATAGCTTTTTTTATTTCGCCATTCGTTTCATAAAACCGGAGCACAAGGACCCCATCCGCCAGGTAACTCACGTCCACCGGGGACGTGACGTGTCCCACGCCCCCTGATTGGGACAGAACAAGAAGGGTAATGATGCCTTGTTGGCCCAAGTACGTGCGTAGCTCGTGCAGCTGGAGCGCGAGATGATCTTCATCCGGCATAGCTTTGAGATAGCCGTTCAAGCTGTCCAGTATGATAACCGTCGCCTCGTCTTTTTCCACCGCCCGGCGAATCCGCGCGGCGAATTCACCAGGAGAAATCTCCGCGGGATCGATTTGCTCGAGACGAAGCTGCCCCGACCGGTGGTATTCCTGGATGGCATGTCCGAGGGTGCCGCCTCGTGCTAACAGGACATCGACGTTCTCATCAAAGATATACCCGACGACGCGACGCCCTTGTTGTGCCAAGGCCGAGGCCAATTGAAAGCACAGCGTGGTCTTTCCCGCACCGGCTGGACCCGCCACGAGTGTGCTCGTCCCGGGGTGTAGACCGCCACCGAGCAGACGATCGAGGTCAGCCATGCCGGTCGCAATCAACTCCCGGTTGTAATCACGGTGATGTTCCGCGGCCACGAGGCGTGGAAAAAGATTGAGGCCGCCTCTCGCGATGACATAGTCGTGGCTCCCCTGACGAAAATCAATTCCACGCATCTTGGTCACTCGCAGTTGCCGGCGTGTTTTGCCGTAACTATCCGGCAGCGCGTCCAAACGAATCACACCGTGTGCGATACTCTCGACTTGCACGTCCGGTGCCGCTCCCTTCATCTCATCGAGAACGAGACTCGTGCAGCCTATGCCCGCAAAAAGCTGTTTAAGGGCTAACATTTGGCGCCGAAACCGCAAGGGCGATTCAGACAGCAGCCGCATCTCGGTGAGAGAATCGACCACGATGCGCTGGGGCTTGAGCCGTTGGACTTCTTTTAAGATCACCTTGGTCGTGGCTTGTAGATCAACTTCACTTGGATGAAAGACGGTGCTCTGTTCCTCCGGGGCGACAAGATCCCGGACGTCCGCGAGGTCCAAGACGGCAATACGCTCCAATGCCCACCCGTGAGAATTCATCACTTCCGTTAATTCGTCTTTCGTTTCAGATAGCGCAATGTACAGGCAGCGTTCCTGCAAGCGGACACCCTCCAGGAGGAACTGCAACGCCAGGGTGGTTTTGCCAGCACCAGGTTCCCCTTGCACCAGGTACAGGCGTTTACGAGGCAGACCGCCATGGAGGAAGCTATCCAATTCGCTGACACCAGTGGAACAGATATTCTCACTCATTCTTCCATGCTCCTGACCAATCGCCTGTTAGCCGGCGCAATATATTAGAAAGATCATACGGAGACAAGCTGCCGACGGCGTGCCCAAACTTAGACGGATCCATACATCAGCGTTTTTCGTTGTCGGCTTTGGAGCCATCATTACGAGGCTGGGGCAGGCTAAGAATGCCGCTTTTTCAAACGAAGACGTCTTTTGGATCATCCCAATGGCCGGACTGATTGCCGCTATCCTCGGTCTGCTGGCTATCCTTGCATCCATGGCCCGTGTCCGGCAATACGAGGAGTATTACCCCTCGTATTTGTGGTGATCTGGCTCGTCGTTCTATGTCTCCAAGTGGTTCAGAGAGTGGGATAGCCTCACCACAGATGCCCATGCGTCCGTGACGACTTCTATCCGTCGTGAGAGCATCGGGCCTGTGTCCCTACTGGCCCGCTCCCGCTGAGCTGTCTCGGCTCGTTGACGGACTACGTCCTCCCTGTTCCAACGGGTCCGTTTGTCCCTTGTCCCCCTTACGAGTGGGCTTACTTTTCATGCCATCGTCCGGCGTGGGACGCGTACTACCAAGGTCCGCTTCGCGCCCCTTTTGAGGAGCTGGTTTCTGCGTGCTTGGCTCATTCTTTTGCATTTTGTTCTGCATGGGCGTGTCGCTTTGATTGGCTTGATCCTCCGCATAGGCCGCGAGTGCACAACCAAGCCCGACAACCAGCACTAGGATGCCACTTCGTACAGACGTTCCCATAACACCCCTCCTTCTCTTTTACGTGCGAGGACCTCGACCGGTTCTTTTGTATGCTCCTCTCCGTTTACCACGGTCTGTACTTACCAACTACGGGTGGCGTAGGAAGATTCGTGTAGTGGCCGTCTGAAGTACGACTCTGCGCCTCACAGGCGATCGAGCGCCTAGGCATCCGACAATACTGCGTATTGGTGTCCGGCAGCGCGGTTTTATGGCTGGGTCGTACAATCGTTTGTCGAAGATGACCGAAGGACCGCGCTCGCTTATGAATCGCTGCTGGCCGTGCAACGACCAGACATTGCTATCGACACCGTATTCTCTGCAGAGCGTGCGTTACTGCGCCTTTCGGAAACGGACTACGATGTGATTCTCTCGGATTTCAAGTTGCCCAGGCTAGATGGTCTTGGTTTACTGGTGGCGACATACTGCCTACACTCACGGGCCCCATTCCTGCTCATTTCAGCCCATGGCGACCGTGAACTGGAAGACAGGGCAATCCGGGTGAGAGCCTATGCCGTTTTACACAAACCAATTGCACCGCAGGCATTGATGGATGTCATTGAACGTGCTCTGACAAAAGCAGGGCGGGCAATAGAGCATGGCAGAAGGGCCGATGGCCTTTTCAACAAAGCTATTTGTGAAGCGAAAAAGACCATAACGGAGAAACACGACAATTAAGGGACAATCGATGACGAACCGGGGGACAAAAAGCTGCCTAACACCGTGGCTGTGATGCTGTGTTCCTCATCAGTTCGTCATGCCAACCTGGAGAAATTCCTGACTATGGCGTCCAACCACGTTGGGGCCTAGAACGTGTCGTACAGCGCCCCGAAACTCAAGAGCGCAGGCGTATCCATGGTGTGCGGCAATCCCGCGAGAGGTGGTGGCAGAAATTAGAACCTTCCACGTCGGGCTGATGCACTCAAAGAATTAAAGTGTGGCAAGCTGAGCAGCCGAGTGGACCTGAGGATACGGTCGCGTCATGCAAGCAATGGAGCTGACGCTCGTTTCATCGGCCTCAGAACAGGCAGAAACACGCAGCAAGGCGAAAAACATCCTCATCCGCCTGGAAGCCGAGTCATAGCGGTAATCCTGACGGTCCGCCGAAGGTGGCGGCTGAAATCCGTGACCTGGCGCGAGACTACGGTCACAAAGCCATCGAGCGCCTCGTCGCGCTAATGCATTCCAAGAATGAGGGTGTCGCGTTCGGGCTGCGGAGGCGTTACTGGATCGCTGATATGGGCGCCCGGTGCAAGGGACCGAGATTAGGGAACAAGAAGAGGCCCGTTGTCACCAGAGGATTGAAGTCACCTTTATCACGCCACCAAAAAGGATGAGCCCTATTCCATGTCCCATCGCCCTTCCATCATCGGGTACTCACAAGCAAAGTGATCGCGTCCTGGTTCCCTTAGCCTTCTGGCCTTTGCCATCTCACGGCACCCGTTCTTCATCCGAGCGTTCCATTCGGTGCCATAACACAATGCCCAGTCCTGCGGCGGCACTCATTATCATTAAGGCATTCGTGAAGAGAAAAACCAAGTCATGGATCAACCAGCTATAGAGAAGAAATCCACCCGAAGCCGCCATTTGGCCGATGAATAGCCATTTCGAGACGCCTTTGCTTGAGCCCTGCTGCCACTGCCGATAGACCTGCGTGACGATCGTCACCACCAATATCGCTGATGCTGCCCATCCGACACACTCTTGAAAGGACACAAGTACCTCGCTCCTCTTTACCGGATTCCATTTCGCTTGCTGCGGGCAAGCCCGAAACGCCCCTGGCTTGCTTCGTCTATAATAGCGTACCCTTGGCCGCGTGTTTATGAGGCCTTTATGCCTAATGCGTTTCCACGTCCGCTCTTCTCTCTAGTACGTGGCCTAGGCCTTGCGACGAGGAGGGATAATCATGGAGTGATTCGACGTGATCCCGGCGGTGTCTTGCTCCGAACACTCAACACCAGATCCTGTGTACCAGGATGGAAGATCATGCACTCACATAATGAAAGCATCGCGGTACCGGGCGGCTGAGGCACTACGGGACGGAGGATACGGGCGCCCCGATGCCAGGTATGGACCTGATCGACAAACAAGAAATTCCCATCGCGACGCAGGTCACAGTAGTGTTCGTGAAGCGGGGCCGACTGTACCAGAGAGAACCATCTATGCAGCGGTAGGAGGCTTCAGCCTGCGGTGTTTTTGAGGTCGAGCAAAGCCGGGAACAGCCAGAAACATGCGCCTCCCTATTGGCGCCTCACCAACCAATAGCCAAACAGTCCCGTTATGAGAAGTATGATGGTCGCCGGCTCCGGGTTTGAAACCATAGCCCTTGAGCCGGCGCTTGGCGGGGTGGCAAAGGACAGCCCCCAGTCATAGGCCGCCCCTCCCCACTCCCCGGCTGCCCAGGTCGTCACCATGCTGGCAGTAACAGAGCCGGTCACGGTGTGAATTCCGGCAACCTAAGCCTATCGAGCTTTGAAGCGTCTCGGCGTAGATATGCTGGGTCTGAGTCCCTCTCACCTGCCGCCCTGTTCCAAGAGGATGGTGCCATCTACTGCCGCCGTCACCTCATAGCGGAGGAACCCAGAACTGAGTGGCCCCTTGAAGAGAAAATCCGAACCAGTCAGCGTGCCGGTGATAGTTAGCAATAGTGGCGTCTCAAGCATGAAGTCACGACTGAATGTGGTTCCCCCGGATAGATACGTGCCCCGTACAGCGGCCGTATTCGCCATATAGGCGTGCGGCGTCTCCGTCTCCAACGGGGATGAGGAGGAAGGCTCCGGTACGGCGTTTCGTGGTCGATCTGAAAATTGTCTTGTGACCCCACAAATAGCGAAATCCCGTGACCCGGTCGTTCCCGCACAATAGCTGGCGTTCGGGTCTTGGATGGTGACCTTCCATGGGCCGGCCCATGGAAGCCCGAAGGCCGGGCTCGTAACGAGCGTCAAGATGAAAAGAAGAGCAGTTTTCATAGAATCCCTCCTTGATAAGGCGTGAGGGTACCGGCGAAGAAGAACACCGGGCTAGTCTTTTAGGAGGTAACGTGACGGAGGCGCAGCCGCCATTGAAATGAAAGCCGCACACGCGTTCTCCGAATAGAGGTGGCTTGGAATAGGGCCGATGACGTCCTTGAAGGTCAGCGAGAGTACCGGCTGCATTGCAAGGGTGACGTGGCACCTTCGTTATGTTCCTGTAGGGACGCGGCAACACTTGCGCCCGTGGCTGAGATGCAACGGGTCTCTAGCCCTATCTCACCGAGGCAAGTTCGAAACTGACAGGGCCGCTCACACAGTTGGCGACCGACACGGCGAGAGCAATGAGATGCCCGATTGGCCTTCACCTCGCTAGGTATGCAAGGAGCTCAGCGGCTACCAGCTAGAACCTCATACCGCGATGGAGGTGACTCTCACGCGCGATGTGTCGTGGTAGCGGGGGAACTGAGAGCTAACATTCTGGTGAGGGATTGTTCCGGTTGAGTGTATCTTGAAGGCGTTGATCAATCTGGTGGATTCTCACCGAAAGCTCCTCGCGGGGCTGAGCGAATTCGTGCGCATGCAGGTCCTCTAGCGGCATCTCAGCAGGGTGCGTACGTCGTAGCCATCTCGACCGCCGAATCGCCCGTGTGACCACGTCATACAGTCGTTCGACGTCCACCGGCTTTTGAAGGATCGCACAGGCTCCGTGATGAAAGGCATCGTCCTCGAGTGCCGGTGTTCCGTATCCCGTGATCAAGACGACCGGGATGCCGACAGCATTCGCTTGGCATTCTTTTAGAAAATCCACCCCATTGAGACCTACCATGCGAAAGTCGCTAATAATGGCGTCAAACCGGCGAGGAGTGAGCAGGCGCACGCCCTGTTCACCGTTCAGAGCCGTTGCGATCCTGAGGTGGGGATGTTTGTCGTGAAGGGCGTCAGAAAGGCTCTTCAAAAAGACCGCATCATCATCAATGAGCAAAAGACTGGGGGACGACGATGCCCCGCGCAGAGCCGTCCACTCCTCCCGGATGTGTACCCCATTGATGCGACGGATCGCACCGCACAGCTCGTCGACCGCGTGCTGCTTCAAGATAGAGGCGGATGCACCGGCCTCCACCATGGCGTCCGCATAGTTTGATGACGATACACCAATCACCGCGACTTCTGGGCAGACCGCCTTTATCTGACGTGTGGCTTCGATGCCATTCATCTTCGGCATCTGGACATCCATGATCACGACATCGGGGTATAAACGTCGGGTCAAGTCTACCGCCATCTCGCCATTACTAGCTTCTCCGATCACCGAGAGCTGAGGATCTCCCTCGACAATGTGAGATAATTCTGTTCTCAGCAGGCTGTGGTCGTCAACCACCAAGACATGGATACGCGGGGTAGGCATGTCCGCGATTATGCCATA
This sequence comes from Nitrospira sp. Nam74, assembly GCF_965152615.1. NCBI lineage: Bacteria > Pseudomonadati > Nitrospirota > Nitrospiria > Nitrospirales > Nitrospiraceae > Nitrospira > Nitrospira sp. Nam74. The sequence goes on from NZ_OZ224220.1 coordinate 2,911,186, forward strand.
AGGAGGCCGTATGTCTAGGCAGGCTTTTGGGCTGGAAATCGGTAGAGCTATTGTCTGACACGTACGTAGCAAATTTTCCATGAGCTTGTAGACCTCCCGCCATGCGATGGCTGGCTGATTGACACGCAAGCTCCTCTGGCCTACCCTGCCGAATGAGTCGATCCGTCATACTGAACCTCAGGAAGGCTCCATCAATATTGCAATACTCATCAATGGCATACATGGGTCACAACGGGCGTAGCCGTATCTGGAACGGTGCAGACGTATTGCTGCCAGATGTAGAATTCCCGGGTGCTCAGGACCTGTGGTCGAATTGCTCAGGCACCACAAAGCAAGGAGGCCGAGTCGATGAAACACCAGCGAAATATCCTGTACAGCACAGCGCGTCGCTATGCGCTGGCCTGTGGGGCCGTGTCGTGTACCTTCCTCCTGTCTCTCTACGTGGATCCCGTGCAGCACCGCCTCACATTGTTCCTCTTGTTATTTGCCGTCGTCGGCACCACCTGGTACGGCGGGGTCAAGCCTGGGATCGCCGCGCTCATCGTTGCAGCGGCGTGTGCCACCTCTGGTCTCATTGGAACTGCGAACAGCTCCATCATAGCCGCACCCCACGACGTCATGCGCCTGGTCTTCTTTATCGGTGTGTCCATCTTCGCCATCCTGTTATTGGAGAGACACCGGACGATGGTTCGAGAGCTGAGACACCGCACACAAGCACTGGAGGCCGAGAGTTCTGAGCGGCGGTACGCGGAACGGCTCCGTTCTGAGTCGGAAGCCAGGTATCAAAAGCTGTTCGAGGAAAATCCGGTACCGACCTGCCTAATTGACGACGAAACACTGCAGTACCTCGCCGTCAATGAGGCTGCGGTCCGTCACTATGGGTACACCGCCGAAGAATTCCTCTCCATGACCCCCAAGGATATACGACCCGCGGAGGAGGTGCCCGCGTTCCTCCAGGCTATGAAGGACACCGAACGCATGGAGTCCGGGAATTGCGGCATCTGGCGCCATCGCAAGCGCGATGGGACGATCATTCATGTAGAGGTCACCATTCATCGGACCTCATTCAGGGGACGCCCGGCTCGCTTAGTCGTCTATCAAGATGTCTCGGCCCATGTCCGCGCCGAGGCCATGATGCAGACGGTGAACTATCGACTTGAACACGAGGTGCAAGAGCGGACGCGCCGTCTCCGTGAAAAGCAAGACCAATTGCGTTCCATCGCTTCGCAGCTCACCCTGGCGGAGGACCGAGAACGAAAGCGCCTGGCCGGTGTCCTGCACGACAATCTCTCTCAGCTTCTCGTCGTGTCCAAAATGAAACTGGAGCGGATGTCGCTCCAGCACTCTTTTGAGAAATCTTGGAATACGCTGATGGACGTGAAGCGCATGCTGGATGACGCGCTGACCTATTCCCGAACGCTCACGGCAGAGCTCCGCCCCGCGCTCATGGGCACTGAGGATGACTTGGACGCAGCCCTGAAATGGGTCGCGGAAAAGATGCATGGACATGGGCTCATGGTCAACATCCGTCACTATGGCACAGCCCAGGTGCTTGACGAAGATGTCCTCATCGTGTCGTATCAGGCCGTTCAAGAGCTTCTGTGGAATGTACTCAAGCATGCGGGCGTGTTCGAAGCCTTTGTCTCCACTGACTGCACGGCGAACCACATCGAGATCGTTGTGCAAGATTATGGCAAAGGCTTTGACGCCTCGCGAACGGCACAGCCCTCCAAAGAAGGCGGCTTTGGGCTGCTCAATGTCGCGGAGCGCCTTGATACCGTCGGTGGTGAGCTGAAGATGACGTCGATGCCTGGCTCTGGGACCCGGGCCATCCTTCGATTGCCAGTCAAGGGTGCCGCGATGTTGGCTCCGGCGTGTGCGGGTGATGAAGCCCGCACCGATCTACGCAAGGATGGTACCGCCACGCGCATTCTTCTTGTTGAGGATCATCAAGTCACGCGGCAAGGGCTGCGTGATGCGATTGAAGAGCAGCCGGATATGATCGTGGTGGCAGAGGCCACAAATGGTGAGAGGGCCATTGAGCTCGCTCGCAACACTTGGCCGGATGTCGTCATCATGGACATCCACCTTCCTGGCGACAGCGGAGTGGACGTGACACGAGCCATCAAACGGGAATGCCCGACCGCCGTGGTCATCGGGTTTTCCATGGATGAGAGCGGAGATATGGTTCAAGGGCTCTGTGGGGCCGGTGCTGCCGGGTGTGTCTCAAAAGCAGGACCGTTAGAAGGCCTCTTTGCCGCTATCCGCATGAAAGGACGAGCCGACATTGCGGAAAAGCTCGAATGACTAGCTGCGTTCTGCGCCCCTTTGTCAGGCCGGTTGCCGAATTTCAGAAATCCCCCCAAATATCGAGCCAGTAAAGTCCTCGAGCAGTAAAGTCCTCGAGTCCTCTCTTTATGCGAAGCGATGTGGCACCGGCCTTCCGACCAAGCTAGGGAAGCGATTTTACAAGCGAATGTTTCCTACCGTACGTGTTATCTCGCGCTAAACACCTCCTCGAGGACTTTCAAAATCTCTTTCTGAACCAACTCGGTGGTGATTTCAGAAGCCGCATAATTTCCTCGCTGACCTGCCACGCCAGTTTTGCGGCGTCTTATTTCTGTCACGACCTGAATCGTGACAGCCGTTTTTCCGGTGCGATGGAACGACACTTCGACTGTATTGTCCTTTCTATAGGCCGACGCCGGCACTCCGCTGATGGTAACGATCAGTGTAATTCTTGCGTCACGTTGGCTTCGCTCGTCGCCGACCTCAATTATTTCGTACTCATGGCCCCCAGCCTTCAATTCCCGCCCTATTTCTTCCATGGCTGGGCGGATGACTTCGGACATGACTCGCTTGAAGTCAGCGCCTGCCGCCGCTTCCCTGGATTGATTCTGCTCTTGGAGGTCTTTGGATGCGGCCAACCTCTGCTTAAATGATTGCATGATGGAGTCTAGATGCGCCTTGTCTTCTGAGTTCATTTTGTCTCTCCAAATAACGTAGGTGATACGATTGAGTAGGTGTCCAGGTATTTCCTTCATGCACAGATGTTCAAGCATGCCGTGCCCTTCAGATGCGCTATGGCGGACGACTACGAGATGCCGGTGCCTGGGGGGTGACGTGCCGACTCATTACCACAAGACCGCCGCCGCAAGCGTATCCTCGGCCATTTTACATGCCCCGATAACCGTGGACAATGCAACCATCGAAAACACCAGTTGGTGCCCGCATGAAGAGACGAATCGCTTCGCTCGCTCGCCATGCCGGAGGTCTCTCTAGCAGCGCATCCAATTGCTGCCTTTACTGAGCGGTTTGAGACGTTCCAACACCGTGGTGTCGCTTTCAATACCACCCAGACGGTGAACCCAAAATCGTACCGGCTATGGCCTGAACATAAGCAAAGGTTCGCTCGATCAGACGATGACCGCCGTCGTGAAAGGCGTGGTGCTGACTGGCTTAGCCCAGGGACTCCTCGCCGGCATCGCCTATTTTGCGCTTGGTGTGCCGTTTCCCTTATTGATGACGGCGCTGAGCGCGCTCTGCGCCGTGTCGCCCTTCGGCGGGACGGCTCTCGTGTGGGTTCCTCTGGCGATATACCTGTTCGCGACGGCGTCGATCTGGTCCGCGGTGGCTCTCGTCGCGTGGTGCGTCGTGGTGGTCGGATTGGTGGACAACTTCCTCAAGCCCCTCCTGATCGGGCACGATGTCCAACTGTCCACGCTGTTTTTATTTTTCAGTATCGTGGGCGGCCTGGCGGCCTACGGATTCATCGGAATGTTCATTGGGCCGATCCTGCTCGCGGTTCTGATGACGGCGCTAAGCATTTACGAAGAAGAGTATGAGACTGGTTGGGATCCCCCGGTCTTGACGGAACCAATCGCCAAGAGGAGAGCACCCGCTATACAGAAAACCTCCCCGAAATAGGCGCCCAAAAAGCCAATGTTTCCGTGCCACCGTTTCCCCATAATGGGCTATTCAGAAAACAGTTGGTTTCCGAATAGCGATAATCGGCGCCCTCTGTCCTTGTTGCGTCACGGCATTTTCCCAATTGCTTGGCGTTACAAATTCGCCCCGTCCTCAGGTGCCGAAGGCGTCTGACATTTCCTGGTAAATGCTACGTCTCCAAACATTTCGACGTCAGTCTGCATGGCGATGAACTCGTCACTGCCGACAAAATCTTCAATGTTCTTCTCGAAAGAAGCGTCGATCTTTTGTAATTGGCGTGCGGAGACACTCCCCATCATTTGAGCAGCCTGTTTTGCCCTCTCCATGATGAACTGAAATAGTACGCCTGGGATGCGATATTCGGTCCCCGGCTCGATTGAGCCGTTTCTTACATGTACTTTCGTGCGGTTCCATTGATTTTTGCGGCCCCCGTGCACAAACCCGACGACCAAGATGCGGGGCAACTTCGAATAGACAAAGATGCTGCCATCGCTTCCTCGGCAGAGGCCTTTGTCAACCATCCGCATGAGGTATCGATTGATGTTGGGAGGGAGGGAATCTGTTCCAGCCGAAGAAGATTCGATTGCTCCCAAAGGTAACAGATGCTGCTCAAAACGGCCGGGATGAGGACTTTGTCCAAGCAGATACTCTTTCCATGCCTGGTCTGCTTTGGCGGTGGCTTCCAGTCCGTCAGGATCGTAGCCTTCAAGTGACGTCTCGTCCTTAAAGAATTGCAACACTCGCCATGAGACCGACACGCAGAAGTGCAGCAGCCACGGGCCATACCCGATCGGCTTTGTTGCGTCCTTGGTGTACGGATAAAAGAGATTGGATGCGAACCGCGTTTCTGACGCACTGAAAAGCTGCTCACACGCGCAGCAGAGCCAGTAACGCTTATGCCCGTCCTGGATCCGCTGGTTGGGCATTTGGCCCGATCGCAGGTGACTCTTACCGGACGTGTCTCGTAGCCAGCGATAGATGAACGCCGGCAAAACATGACTCTCTTGCAATTCGGAATTTGCGCCACAGAGCCGGCATTGGTCGAGAGGCATGGGCAGAATGCGCTTTGGATGGCCGGCTGCCATTACTCAGCAAGGATGCTGATCACGACCACGCCGATCCGCTCTATTTGGGCTTCCGATTCTTCCATCGAGCCTGGGCAGCCTTTTTGGCGCTCGCACGGCGTTGTTCTGGTGTCAATTTAGCGGCTCTCGCTGGCCCTCCTTTAAGGCCCCCTTTCCGACCTAATGCGACAGCGTGGGGATTCTTCTTCTTTCTCATGGCGATGGAGGATGCCAGAGCGATCAGGCGGAGTCAAGTAATATCCCTTGACAATGCTTGAGCGCTCACGCATTATACCACTCAGCAGTTAATGCATGTACGAGGCTCCCATGCACAAGGGCAAGCGAGTCGCCATTTATGCGCGAGTCAGCACCGACGGCCAGACGACGGACAATCAGCTCCGGGAGCTACAGTGTGCGGCTGAACGCCATGGGTGGGAGATTACGGTTCAGTACGTGGACCATGGGGTCAGTGGGGCCAAAGGGCGAGAAGCGCGTCCTGCCTTCAACGCGATGTGCAAAGCCATGGCGCGACGAGAATTTGACCTCATTGCCGCCTGGTCCGTGGATCGCCTGGGTAGATCGCTACAGGACCTTGTCACGTTCCTCGGCGAGCTGCAGGGCAAACGGCTTGACCTCTATCTGCACCAACAAGGGCTCGACACCACGACCCCGGCTGGCAAGGCCTTATTCCAGATGATGGGCGTGTTTGCTGAGTTTGAACGATCGATGATCGTGGAACGAGTGAAGGCCGGTCTCTCACGAGCCAAGGCTCAAGGTAAACGGCTGGGACGGCCCCGTCTCGACAGCGAGAAAGAGGCAAAAGTCGTACTGTTGAGAGCTGAAGGTAAAGGCATCATCAAAATCGCGAAGGAGATTGGTATTGGAATTGGTACCGTTAAACGAATATTAGATACGGTCGCAGTGGCCTAAAAAGTCGCCTCCGTGCAGGCGCAAACGGCATCTTAACAGCTCGTCAGCACTGTTGAGCCGAATTGTTGATACTTTTCAGCAGCACCAATAGCCTGCATGCTAACTTAGGACTGAGTGTTTGTGGTTGCTAGAGTCGTCATCGAATGCGATGAGGAGTGCCTTTTCAAGTCGCGGAATCCATTGCGCTGTGAGGCGCTGAACCTTGAACCGACGAGCGAGTGCTCTAAATAGAATCTGTTTTGAGGTTTCAACAGTTGGTGGAGAATGACCATTTATTGCTTTCATCACTACCGCAAGCTCAGAAAGCGGGACGTCGTTTAGGCCCCGCCGCCCCAGTACACGACTATCGATCCATGGCTGCGAAGGCAGCTTCACTACCACGTCCGCCGGATCTCTTCGTCCACCCTCATCTCGGCTCTCGAGCATGTGAGCACGCTCCAGCCCAGCGAGCGCGCGATTGACTGCCTGCTTCAAACTCTTCCTTGCTCGTTCAATACGAGGGCAACCATCTCGGTAAAGAGCATAGATTGAGGCCTTTGGGAGTGGGCCGTCTGATTTGACAATATCCAGTACAGCCTCCCGTATATTGCTTGGCGGCGCAACGCGCGGATCTGGGTAATCCTTACTGGCGTAGCCGGTAAAAGGCCCATCTCGCTCGGTACTCAAAGCGACCTCGGCAAGTTGATCCGTCACGTCTTCAGGTTCGCCTCGTTCATCGCCGGAATCATCGCTGAGGCCGGTACTCTTTAAAACTGCCGTCTGCACGGATAGATTTTGCCTTGTCGACGTTGCCGGTTCTGCCGATGTTGTCTCACCGTTATAATGCGGTGTTGGGCCTTTCCTGGCGGTGGACGTTTCGCATTCTACGTTCAACTCCTCCCATGCCGCGATGATTTCCGCGATAGCATGATCTTGATTGGAGTAAAACATACTCTCCCGAATGCGAGCGAATCGCCAGCCAGCTCTTTCGAGTTGCCGCTGACGAAAGAGATCCTCAGCAAAGCGATCCGGGCCATGCCATGCCTCACCGTCGCACTCAACTGCCAACCTCGTTCCGTCACCCTCAATCACTAAGTCAATGCGCCGCTTTGCGACCTGTATTTGGGCAGACACGGCAAGCCCATGACCTGACAGAGCCAGCGCAACATCCAATTCGAACCAACTCTCAAATGGTGAAGGCGGACCCTCGCGTTGACGATCGGCACGCAATGCCAGAAGCCTGAGGTGAGGTATGTTGAGAGCGGATCCGCGTATCGACAAATCGGTCGGTTGGTAAAAAAACTCGAGAACGCGCCGGCGCAGACACTTGGGGCTGACATCTTGCTCCCGCACGCTGTGAAACAGCCAAAGCTGATCCTTAGCACGGCTAAGGGCAACATTAAACCGCTGCTCGTACATTCGTGTCGTCAAAGTGGCATTCGTGGTATTCGGCCCTGCAACCATACTTAGAAATATGACATCGCGTTCGTCTCCTTGGAAAGCATAGGGGTTTCCGCAACGAAGATTCCGCTTTTCAAATACACCAGGTCCAAGGCGCTCTAGTAGGAGCTGCTGGATGTGTAATGCCTGGTCATCTCCCTGCAGGCAGATAACTCCGAACTCACCTTCCTCGTATGCTTCATCAGTGTGACAATGCGCGATCGCGTCGACAATAGCTCTGGCCTCAATGTCATTGATATCTCCGTGTCGTAGCCCGTTTGGCAGATAAGTTGTTTTAAGCGGCTGTAGGCGTTCTTTGCCACACTGACGGAGCGGGATGAGAGGCTTTTCGGCGTAGCAGAGTTCGTTACTGAATCGAATGATTTCCGGTACGCATCTAAAATGTTCTTGTAGTGGAACTCCAGCAGGCAAATATCGGAGAGCATGATCGAACAGACTAGACTGTATCGTAAAGTTGCCGCGATACTTGAAATCAGAAATGTAGCTCTGCGCCAAGGCATCTATCTCTCCATCTTTTACGCCGACGACGGTTGGAGAAATCTGCTTATCATCGCCGACGACGATGATCTGTTTGGCGAGGTAAAACAATACCAATGAATCGAGCCAGCACTGTGACGCCTCATCAACTATCGCGATGTCAAACATCCCCGGTCTGGCGTCGACCGTCTCATATAGACGGCCAAGAGACACTACCCAAGCTGGAATCGCATCAAGACACTTCGGCAAAAAAGAACGTGCAACCGCTCTCCTACGAAAAATCGACGGCCCTGAAGCTGGGATGTCGGCGACAGCTTGAGTCCAGGCTCTTAGCGAAGCCCGCGTCGAATCGTCGATCCGCTGAAGCGCCGCATGCCAGGCACGTGCGATAGTAAGGTCACGGAGCAGGTCATGGGCACGGCTTCTCTCGTCGCGCGCTGCACGATCGGTAATTTCTATGCGGTCTTTTTGAAGCACGGTCGCAAGCCACGTAGAAACGCACCGATGGACCCATGCCTTCGGGAAGTTTGAGAAATGCGCAGTCCATTTGTTGCTTCCCTCGTCCACTGCTATCTGCGCCGCAAGGCTCGGTGCCAATTTTGACAACTCTTTCAGGAATGTGACGTACTGACGATGCACTGCATTCTGTTTCTGTTCTTCACTCAGGGCAGCGAGAGCCTCATGGGCGAGCTTTGGAGTTTCGCAAAGCATAGCTTCACGAAAGTGGAGAATTGGTGGAACCACGTCTAAACGTCCAATTACAATGCTAAGACTCGACAGCATCCGATCACGCTCTGCTTGAGCATTTTGCAGGAGTACCTCAGCAAGCCGCCGCTGACAATCTCGTACTGCCTCCTCAGTCGAAGATTTTGTTACTGCGACGGATGTGAGCCACTGCCGCACAATGAGTATTAGCCTATCCCGGGAGGCACCGAGAATCAGAAAAGCATCAAGCGTTTTAAGACGGTTAGCTAGTGTAGCGACCTGCTGGCGTGGTGAACCACCACGATGGGCAGGCCATCGATTCCATACGTCCCATGCTCCATCAAGGGATGCCATCCCCTCCAACGCTTGCAGAGCGTCATCGATTTCGTCCGGGGTGCGCACCGGCGCGCCATCAAGCCTCACACTTTGTTCTACCCATTCGGTATCTTTCACAACAGCCGGCTTAAATACGCCCAACACTCTTCTTCCACCACCAGATCCATAATGGTCCGACAACCGTTTCAAGGCTTGACGTGCTTCAGAACAGCTACGTTGCACGACGTCGACTTTTTTCATACGTGAAACGACGCCATCAGAAAGAGCATTGAGCTTTCCTGCTGCTTCTGATCGTAATGCCTGCCACGAAGCAAGATCGTTGCGTAACACACCAGTCCGTAATTCGGAGATCCAGACAGAATCGTCGGGCGAGCCTCCTGTTTCAAGCGTTAGTAAGGACTCAAGCCAAGCCAGCAGCTCAGTTAACGCGGTATGGTCGACACCTTCAGGAATCGTCGGGATGGACGAAAGGTACTTTTCCGTCACCTTAATCTTTAAGTCATTGATACGTTCCAACACATGAACGCCTTCCAAACCGTCGAAAGGCAAGTCTAAGACAATCTTGCCTCGTGCTTGTCTAACCTCTTCCGCTAGAGAAGCGTGATAGTCTGCCAGACCCGTCCAACCGAGTTCGCACGTGGGACACGGTTGGTCGTAGGAAATCTCGTCTCGTATCCATCCAATTGCTGATTCTTCCTCCTTTAAGCGCCTCGCTATGGCGGCCCGTGTGCCGCGGTACCCGGAGGCTGGCTCCAGTGTCTCCGTCTCGGCTGCTCGCGCATCTCGCAGTAGCCGTTCAAGTGAAAGTAGCTTGGTTTCACTTTCCACGAGCCTTACTTCGAGTCGTGCTGCCTCACGTTCGTACGCGGCTGGATGCTCTATCTCTTGGCGCCTAGCCAAGATGCCGTTAACACTTCGCCGAAGCTCTTTATCACTCGCGTTCCCCGTCCCTAACAGACTGACGCATAGCGTCTGCAGGTCTTTTGGTAGCTTGTCGCGAAGGACCTGAAGCGCCTGAGCCGTCTGTGCTGTGACGAGGACCCGCTTCCCCGTTGCGAGATAGTGTGAAATGAGATTCGCAATGGTATGGCTCTTCCCCGTGCCCGGCGGTCCCTGCACAACTACGCCCGCCGTACCTGTCGCGTATTTGACAATTCTTGACTGCTCTTCATTGCTAGGTAGCGGAAAAAACACGCGTTCAAGTTCACGACTCTGTGGCGCACTGTTATGCTCCTCGGAATTGTTACGCCAGGCTCTCTCGTCCTCAATAAGTCTCCGCCACGGTATCGAAGTCTCCTCATTTGACACACGCGCATTCTCGCCTGATACGTCACCATCTATTTGCTCCAAAAGTGCATCAATTGAACGTGTGCCCCTAGGTCGCATTATGATTGCCGGTGCGAAAGAGGCGCGTATCTGGCCTTGGTTGGCATCCTGTGGCAAAAGCTCATCCACATAGCTCGAATCTGAATCCAGGCAGTGTACGAGGGAGGCGACAATAGTGCCGAGCGTTGGCCGGTCCTGAATCACCGGTCCAACCTGACGAATAGCAGGTAGCAAGTCGTCTATCTTTCTTGTCAGGACCGCCCGCTGGGACGGAGGTAAGAAATCCAGTTCTACCCTAGCCTGGTCGAAGTCAAGTGCTGGCAAGACTGTCAGCGTACCGGTCTTGCTATCAAATTGCAGCTCGGCGGGGAATGCAATGAGATGACGACGAATCGGTTGATCCCTATCGTTTCGGGAATGCAATAATCCCACGCCAATGAATAAGTCGTAGGCATCGTCCCGGCCCAGTCGCTCTTGGTATGCCGCGAACAACTTCTGATAGCTTGCTCTCGTGCGCCGTGCGAGCGTCATTCGTTCTGCCCATGGCCGCCACTTCTCCACAATATATGCGGCCCACTGTTCGTGTACTTTATCGGTGGGCTCTATGAGAGTCTCTTTGCCGGTCTGGCTCGTTTCGATACGGGTGACATTTAGTGATGGCTCGGTGTCCAGCGAGGTGACGTCGACTCCATCAAGCCATGGCACACACATCTCAGGTACGGCCGGTACGTCTTGCTCGGTAACTCGCGACATGACTAGCCATCTGAAATCATCGGCATCCCAGCTCTCCAAGAACAATGGGGAGCGAACGGACCCCGTGTCCGATGGTAGATTTGAAAACCATATAACCGTCGGATATTTGTTTACCTCGGAGACAGTTTTTGTCTTTACGGCCACCGCGGCGCGAAGGAATCGCGCGAAGCGTGCACCAGCGGTGTCAGAAGATGGCGTCATCGTATCGCCTCAGTCATGCATGGTTAGAAGGCATTATATAGAAAAAGAATTATATATTAGGGTCGTTGGGGTAACAACGCAATCAGCCCTTAGTCCTGGATGACTCAAATGGCTACCATTCAGATAAGGAATGATTTTTGTATAGCATTCATGCCTTCTCATGCACCCTGATATTCCTATCAATTCGGACGTGAACATCGAAGGGGTTTTCCGATTACCTCATCGACCCGCGAATATATCCAGGTTGACATAAATAACGCAACGAGTTACAATGTTATCGATGTCACTGCCTACACCGAAATTTCCGACTACTCCCAAAACGGCTGGTTCCTTTCTTGAGGAATGGTCCGAGCACAAAGTCCCCACCTATATCCTAGAGTATGGCGGTGAACGAGCCGGGGTGCCGAAAGGAGAGGATATTCCGTTTCCAATTCACAAGGTAAAAGCCGCAGTGGCGCTTCTGCAGTATGGCGCTCCGAAGCGGGAAACCTTGTCGGCGATTGCTCGAACGGTGGGTGTGACGAGTGCCCTATTGAGGGTGTGGAGAACGGAAGAACGATTTCTGACTCTTTATCGCCGAGCCGTTTGGGAATGCGCGGATGATTTTCTTCGCCTGCTCGCGGCTAATTGGGAAGAGCCGCGGCCGAGTCCTTCCGAGGAGTTTCAGTCGTTTTTTGGCATTGCTCTGCAGGAATCCATTATCCGGCGCCTCTGCGTTGACGTGGTTCGCATGGTCCCCGAATGGAGACCTCTCGGGCGAAAGCCGCGATGGTCGTCCGAGTGTACGCTCGTCGGCGAACCGGTTAAGCCGCCCCCCCACTTTTCGTATGATGAGGTCTCACTCGTGAAATCCAATGCCATTGCTTTACTCGGTAACAGCCCAAGCCGCCTCTATACTCGAGAACCGGGATTAGCACACTGGGCCTCGCTTATGCTCACGCGTCAATGGATTTTTCAAGATACCCTGAAAGAAGCGTGCGCCCTGTTAGAGAAGGGACGCAGCGAACAGGCCGTTGAGCAAATCAAATGGGTGACGAGCCATTCCCCTCTGGATGACCTTGAAACGCTTCATCGACTTGTCGATCAAGGAACTTGAACGCTATTTTTTTGCACACATGACTTGCATTTTATATAGCAATGTTAGCAAGTTCGTCGCAGCGCTGCCACCCTAAATGATTAGCTCTTTCCGTGGACTGAACTCGATCGTGCAGAGAAGAAGACGGATGATGGCATCGGAATAAAAACCTTGGGCTACGTGCCCAATTTTCACCAAGGAGGGGCCATGAAAGAACTGACACCCATAAAAGCTATGAGAGCGAAGTGCCAGGATTGCACCTGCAACCAACCCAAGGAAATTCGAAACTGCCCCGTGACGACGTGCCCGTTATGGCCGTATCGCCTTGGCAAACGACCCAGACGTGCATCAGATGGAGGACTTTGAGAAACTCATTTCGGTAACGAACCTTCGCCAAATACTGCCCAGCTTGTTTAGGAGACGTCATTTCAAAACACGCTGGGCATTGGGAGCAAGTCTAGGGGCGATCAGGCGGTAAATTATGAAGAGCACAAACTCCGACCTGGAATTTGCGAACAATGCAACGATTCCACAGGTTATCCCTCCGGGCGATCATTACGAAGTGGCCTTCACGCGGGCAGAAAGGGAATGGATGTGGGGACAGGAGAAACTGTTTCTTTGGTTCAAGATTATTACCCCTGGACCATGGCTTGGAGCCGAGTTGTACATGGCCTGTAACGCAGCCCCTAAGGGGCGATGGACGCCATCGTACAAATTTTGGTGTGCATACGTTCTTGCCCATGGCGATCGTCCTAACCGTGCCGACCGTATAAGCACGGCAGTGTTCCGCGGCAAGGTGTTCCGAGCTCGCATCCGAACCGTCAAGAAGACGGCAAAACAATCTGACCGCACGCCAGCCCAGCAATACTCAGTGATCGATGAAGTCCTCGAGAGACTGACAGGGTAATGATGAGAGCGAACCAAAAGGATACCCAGACAAAGAACCGTTACCGGAACCTTGACCGATACCTTCCCTCCCTACTACCTGAACCTGTACCTGTACCACCCCAGGCATTAAGAATCGCTGCTGCTGGCGCTCGCAATCGCAATTCGGTTGTCATCAATCCGGGGCGCATGACCACAAGAGGCGCTCGCGGACACTTCGGTCGGGGACTGAAGTGCATCCACCCTGGCTATCTGAAACCCCTCCGGCCAGCTTGCTCTGGTAGGCTGGCCGGGGCCAGGCATCCAGAGATCGGTTCATGCGCTTGATATTGAATCGCCTTTTACCATGACCAAAGCGGTGTGGCTATGTATGGAAATCAAAAAATCGAGGGTTCACAAGCGCATGAAGGCGCGCACGGTCCCGCTTTACCGATAATCCCTGATTCGAGGGCTTTTGCTCGATAGCATGACGGCATGAATTTACAAAGTCTGCTCGATGAATTGCCCAAGGCGATTGCCGAAACCCCGACGGACTCATTAGCGGCGGTCATGGCGTACCTGGCCGCCTGTCAAAGCGCCGTTGCGGCCAGGTTGGTGAACGGGCATCACGTGAACGGACGGGAGGAGCATACGATACCAGAAGAAAAAGAGCGGTATCTGACTGTGCCGGAGGTCTGTGAGCAATTCCATGTCACCGAACAATGGTTGTACAGGCACAAAAAGCATCTACCCCATAGCCAGCCAACGCGTAAAACATTGTTGTTTCCTGAAGCTAGATTGCGCCGCTGGTTCGAACGGCAAAAGAAGGCTTGACGAGGCAGGCCCGTTATGGCACCTGACGCACAGCACCGGATGAGGTACACAAAGGGGAACGACCAGATGGAAACGGGAGAAAAAAAGCGTGAGCGGGGCGAAGGAATGCTCTACCAACGGGGAAACGTCTGGTGGATCAAATACCACTTTAGAGGCAATGCCTATCGTGAGTCCTCTGGATCCACCGTCCGCAAGGATGCCTTAAATTTGCTCAAACGCCGGTGGACTGAAATGAGCGGCCCCCAATTTCACGGGCCGGCGCTTTGCCGGACCACGTTTGAGGATCTCGCCCGCATCATCGAAAACGACTATCGAATCAATAGCCGGCGGTCATTGTCCCGGATGCTGGCGAGCCTCGAAGCGGTCCGTGGCTTTTTCGGCCTATCCCTGGCGATCGATATCACCCTCGATCGTCTCGATGCCTATGTGGCGGCACGGCTTGCAGATAACATTGCCTTGGCGACGATTAAAAACGATTTGAGCATCTTGCGACGGGCCTTTCGTCTGGCGCAGCGAGCTGGCAAGGCAGTCTGTCCCCCGTTTCCCATTCTTTCTGTGCACAATGTCCGCACCGGCTTCTTTGAGCGGCCAGACTTCGAAGCCGTCCGCCGCCATCTCCCTTCCGCCTTGCAGCCAGTGGTGACCTTTGCCTATCTAACCGGCTGGCGCACGCAAAGTGAGATTCTGCCGCTCCAATGGCGTCAGGTGGACTTCTCTGCAGGCACGGTCCGCTTGGATCCTGGCACAACAAAGAATGATGAAGGGCGCGTCTTGCCCTTCGTCGTCTTGCATGAACTCGAGAACCTACTCACGGCTCAACATGATTTGACCGCACAACTCGAACGGGATAAAGACGTGATCATTCCATGGGTGTTCCATCGCGATGGACGTCGGATCCTCGATTTTCGCAAAGCGTGGAGCGATGCGTGTACTAGAGCGGGTGTCCCCGGCCGAATTCCCCACGATTTCCGGCGAACCGCCGTTAGGAACTTGGAACGTGCCGGGGTGCCCCGATCAGTTGCGATGAAGTTGACGGGCCACAAAACCGAGAGCGTCTATCGACGCTACGCGATCGTCAGTGAAGCCGACTTGGCGGACGGGATGAAGAAACTCGCCACCCTCCACGAAGCCGATACCAAGGCAATCCGCTCAGCGCAGGTTAGGCACACTTTGGGCACAATCTCAGAAATCAGAGGAAGGTGAGGCGTGGGAAGACTGCATAACCTATTGAAAGGTGGTGCCGGAGACCGGGATCGAACCGGTACGGGCCTTTCGGCCCATGGGATTTTAAGTCCCAGGCGTCTGCCTATTCCGCCACTCCGGCCGCAAAAGACCGGGGGTGACTGTAACATCCGGTTCCGTGAGGGTCAATATTCCAACCCGAAAGTTGACAGGCCTGCGCCTCGTATCGCGCAGGCCTCAGTCCACATTCAAAACGGCAAGGCCGCTCATGTCTCTAGGCAGCTTCAACCGGTCGGCGTGTCTGATTTTCCTGAGATAGCTTTCCTTGCTCAATGGCGTGTTCGTACCCTGCTTTCACGCTACGGCTCAGGCTAGCCGCTTGCTCCTGCGCGCGCTTGGCGTATTCCCGAACCTGTCGGCGCGTCTCCGCACCGGACTGAGGCGCCAACAGGAGACCGAGCCCGGCACCAATCACGGCGCTACCTGTCGCCAACGCGGTCATCTTGGCTCTATTCGTCATGATCTACTCCTTATTGAAAAAGTGATGTAGAACACTTACCCGATTCTCCTGAGCGCTCATGTGATAGTTTAAGCATTCCATGTGCCAAATCGCTGTACGAAAATATGCGAGCAAAATCGGCCATCCGAATTCAACCGCCTGCCTTGGCGATCAGTCAGCTGTTCATTTTTCACAACACCGAGGACAGAAAGAGCGTCTCAGAAAGAGGACACTGGCGATAGGTGGCTTAGGGGCTAGACTGAAAAAGAGAGAGGGCCTTACCATACAACTCTTGAGCGGACTGACTAAAACCCTGTGAGTCGCTGACAATACCGAGGTTAATGAGACTCCCCGCCTCCCGAGCACGGTCCCTCAGGGCCCGGTAAAGCTCTAGGGCGCCCTGGTAATGCGCCGTCGCCTTTTCAGCCTCGCCTTGATCGAGATCGATTGTTCCCAAGAGGGAGAGTGCTTCGCCCTGCCCCGGCCGATCCCGGATCGATTGATAGAGCACTAGCGCGCGTTGCGCGAGGTCTCCGGCGACACTATACTCGCCGACTGACTGATGTAGGCGAGCCAATCGTATACTAAAAACCGCCTCTTGTTGCATCTCCTGCAGCGACTGCGCGAGTGTAAGTCCCTCCTCAAAAGATCGACGAGCGGTTTCCGGGTCTTCGAAGTGTAGGTGTGCCTCTCCAATACCAAGCAATGCGATCATTTGCTGGCCCGAGAGCGAGTGCTGCACAGCTGCTTGATACGCGTCTTGCAAGAGGGTCAGCCCCTCGCTCACTTCATCGTGTCGAATCTGGAGCAAGCCCTGTTTTACCAGCGCCTCGACTCGCCCTTCAGGGTCATGTGCTCGCTTCAATACATTCCCGGCTTGCTCATACGATGTCACGGCTTCAGTCCATCGCTCCAAGGCCTCGGCGATCTGGCCACGTTGCAGCAGCGTGTGCCCCTGCATCTTCCAATCGCGACTCCGTGAGAGCCCGGAGAGCACGCGGAGACTTTCGTCCACTGACGCAAACGCTTCATCGAGGCGGTTCTGTCGCTCGAGGACCTGCCCGATCTTCAAGAGCGCCCGGGCCTCTCCGCGTCGCGCGCGTTTCTCCCGGAATGCGGCTAAGGCGCGCTGGTAATAGGGCAAAGCCTCCTGCCAATGGTGCTGCACTTCATGAAGATCACCGATCCGCAGCAACTCGTCCCCATCAAGTGCTCTGGAGGAGGCAGCAAGAATATCTGCCGAAGCCGTACCATCCTCCACCCGGCTCATGACCTGCATCACGCCGGCAAGCATCAGCGTAGACAGCACAGCCCTCCACGCTATTCGCTGACATCGCCAAATCCGTACTCTTGGAATCGACATGGTTGCAAAATCGGGTGCCGGTCCTCTACTATCAGCGCCCACGATGATACCTTATCCCAATATCGATCCCGTGTTTCTCCGCATCGGTCCGCTGCAGTTCCGCTGGTACGGGCTAATGTATCTGCTGGGGCTGACTACGGCCTACTTCGTCATTAAGGCACGGGCCGCGGCTCGGGGCGTGGCCATGACGAAGGAGCAACTCTATGACCTCATTGTCTATGCGGCAGTCGGGGTCTTTGCCGGTGGTCGCCTCGGCTACGTCTTATTTTATAATCTGCCGTATTACCTCGAACACCCTCTCAAGATTGCCGCGGTCTGGGAAGGGGGCATGTCCTTCCATGGCGGATTACTTGGTGTGACCATCGCGCTGCTCCTGTATTGCTGGCGGCAAGGATTTCCGGTCTACACGATTGCGGATCTCGTCGCGATTACCGTGCCGATCGGGTTAGGATTCGGCCGACTCGGCAACTTTATTAATGGCGAGCTCTACGGCCGACCCACGGATGTCGAGTGGTGCATGGTATTCCCAGGCGGAGGGCCGGAATGCCGCCATCCATCTCAACTCTATGAAGCGGCGCTGGAAGGTGGACTTCTTTTCATCGTGCTGTGGCTCATCGGGCGTCGACCGACTCCCCCGGGGACGCTCATGTGGACCTTTATTTTTGGGTATGGGGTGTGTCGAATTATCGTGGAATTCTTCCGTGAGCCGGACCTGCACCTTGGATTTATTGCCGGGGCGATCACTATGGGTCAATTTCTCAGCGTGCCAATGGTCTTCCTCGGTGCATTCATGCTGGCTTTTGGATACTGGCAGGCTCGTCAGAAGCGTTAAAGACTGTCGAATCCCCAAGGGCCTTAGGCTGCCGCCCATGGCCGGGCAACGGTCTTGTCCTCCTAATACGGCATCTCGTCATCATCCAACCCGAAGTGATGCCCGATTTCGTGAACGACAGTATCTCGAACTTCATGCACCACTTCCTGAGCGGTGCGGCATAGCCGCAAGATCGGCTTACGGTAGATCGAGATACGGGACGGCAAATCACCACCGGTGTTGAAAAACGATTCATCCTCTAACGAATTACCAGAATAGAGTCCGAGAAGATCGTCTTCGGATGTCAGGCCGAGGTCATCGAGAATGTCTCGTGATGGTGTCTCTTCAACCACAATAGCGACATTCTCCAGCAGGCGGCGATATTCGGATGGTAAGCCATCAATGGCCTCACGGACCAGCGTCTCGAAGGCCTCCGGTTCAATCGCAAGAGACTGAGAACGTCGGCGAGCCATAAGACAAGGTAAAACAGAAAAAGGTGAATGATGGAGGTCCTTAATTTACCTTTAGACTGCCCCGTTACATCAGCGGCCACCCACGGCCGGCAGGAACAACGTCCCGGCAGAGCCCTTCGGATTTGCATCCACATCACCATGCCGGCGAAGCGGCGGCGCGTCCCAAATGACCTTATGTCCGGGTGCCAGATTTGCGGCTTCAATATAGTGATGCCTGGCCGTCGCATCGTCTCGTAAAAAATCATAGACCAGCGCCAAATTGTAATGCGCTTCGGCCAACGTAGGCTGAGCTTTAATAGCTTCCTGATATTTCAGTTTTGCTGCCTCCAATTGGCGACTGCTGAATAGCTGATTGCCCTCTTCTATCGCCGCCGCCGCCGCTGGGACGGTATTGGTCGGTGCCTTCAATGTCCGTTCAGCTGCCATCGGTCGGCTTGCGCAACCGGTCAGGACGATGGCCAATACGACCATCCACATTCCACCTCTCATGGTGCCTCCTCAGGATAGAACGGGAACGACTGTCCCCGTCCGAAGAAAGATGAATTGAAAACCCTTTGGCCGCAGTCCTAAACATTTGAACACAGCCTCTGTATAGATCTGCGCTTGGAGCTCATACTCCGCCGCTCGGCCGTCCATCTCATCAGCCGTAATACGATCGGTCTTATAGTCGGCAATCCAGACGTCGCCGTTGAAACGATACACCAGATCGATGACCCCTTCCATCACTGCGTGCCGGGATTCTGACGTTGACCAAGGAATGACAAACGGAACTTCGCGGCCTACGATGGTCGCCTCTCTCAGAATCTGGAAAATATCCGATCGGATAAATGCTTCAAGCATATCTTTAGTATCAAGCGTTATCTCATTGTATTCATGCGCGTTATTGGTAGCAAGTGATGCGCATGCGATTTCAGCCAGATCAATGAGCTTCGTTGGATCATCAGCAAAGTCCCATTGCTCCAAAACGCGATGCACCAGCGTTCCAATTAGAGACGCTATCTCCGAACGCAGCCCATCGGCCCTCGAACGTCGCGCGGGCGTTATCCCGGATACGGTCGACTTCAAAAGGGTCGGACTTAGGAGAGGCGGACATCCTGAGACCTCCTGTTCACGCTTGAAACGTTCATCCCACCGCGCCCGCACAACGGCCGCATCATCATGCTTGAGGTCCTGCCATTCCGGAAGTTCACGCCTATTGGCACGCAAGGGTACCGTCTTACCCGGAATCACGTTCACGGAGACCGTGGCATTCCCGACCGGATGGCTGGTCGTCAGCGCATCCGAGCCTAAGTTGTCGACATCGATCCCAAATCCTTGAGCAACCATGGCGAGAAAACTGTCCTGAGCGATGTGCTTTGGAATGCCGGCCGATAGAATAAGCCGACGCTTCGCTCGTGTCATGGCGACATACAACACGCGACTCTGTTCAGCCCGTCGACGTTCACCCAATTTGGCGGTGACATAGACTCCGCCCAATGTTTGTAGCTCACCGATCTTGATGCCGACAATGCCCGACGACCAATCATGGTGCACCATGATTCGAGGAGACACGCGATTGGTGCCTCGTTGCAAGCCTGCAAGAATGACAACCGGAAACTCCAATCCCTTCGCTTTATGGATGCTGAGGAGACGCACAAAGCCTTGCCCCTCTACATCGAGGTCTTCGGCCAACGAACTTTCCGCTTCGTCCGGTACATCCATGGCACGCTCTGTTAATTCACGAACCAACCCCCTCAGAGTGAGCGTAGACTGTTGTGCAAGTTGGACCGCCAGATCGCGGAGCTTCAGCACGTTGGCAACCGCCTGCTCGCCGTCGATGGAGGCGGCGGCCAGTTCCAGCAACGGCGCTTTGGAGAGCAGCGTGTCCATGACCTCCGTGAGTGGAAGACGCGGCAATTGGGACGCGAGATCACGCAACAAGGCATAGATCGGTTGCACTGCGTGATACGCAGTTCGCGCCTCGACATCGAGGGAATTGGGTATATCTACGATCCGATAATCCAAGAGCTGGTGTCGGCCCAATGTTTCGATCTGAACATCGGGCATCGCTCCCAACGACGATCTCAGCATGCCGACCAGGGCCAGACGATCGTGCGAATCCACCACGGCCCGCAACAGATTGATGGCATCGATTACCTCCTGCCGCTCGTAGAAATGCTTTTCGCCTTCCGTCAGACACGGAATCTGATATCGCCGAAGCGCTTCGAGATAGTCGCGCATGTCGGTCAGGGTCCTGAAGAGAATCGCCACGTGCGCCGGTTTAATTTTTACGGGAACACCGTGGTCAGATATTTCTTCTCGATCGAAGATCTCCATACTGAGCCACCGGGCTAGTTCCTCGGCCTCGGCCCGACCGGCGGTTTCTGCATCGGCGTCCGTTACGTCAGGACGAATGAGCCGAATTTCCACCTGTTCACCGGGTAATGAGGGATGGTTGTCTCGCGATAGGAGCGGATCATAGCGTGGCTGTAAGCCCTTCACGGCGTGCTCAGGGAAAATCCGCGAGAAGAACGTATTGATGGAGGCCAACAAGCCGGCATGACTTCGGAAGTTCGTCTGCAAGGTATGGCGCTCGCCAGGTGGCGCCTGAGCTAGTACATGGTCTTCGACCACCGTGTCGTAGGCTTCCATGTCGGCGCGGCGAAAGGCATAAATGGACTGCTTCGGGTCCCCGACGATGAACAGTTTGCCGGGTTCGAGTGTGATCTTTCGCCAGTCAGATACTTCAGAGCCCGGCGCTTCGGCGAGATAGAGGATCATCTCGTACTGCACCGGATCCGTATCCTGAAACTCATCGACCAAAATAGATCGGAACTGACGTTTCAGCTCCCGACGGATGAGAGGATGATCTCGTAAGAGGTTGCGAGCGCGAGCGACCAGTCCATCAAAAGAAATATATCCGGTGTGCACGAAGCGGCGACGGCACTCCCGCGCAAAGGGCACGATGAGTTCGACAATGGGTTGAAGCAGATCCAGCTTGACTGTGGCGAGCGCTCGCGCCACACGCACGATGCGTTTTGCCTGCTCGTATTCATCTCGCTGCCACTGTTTGGTAGCCGGCGGCACACTACGGTCTAAGCTTCCCGGAGTGGTGCATGCTTCTTGTCGAGCGACACGTTCTAGATAGCTGGCCGCGTCTTCCAACATACGTTCGAGCGTATTACTTTTTGGATGACTCTTCCGGAGTTCCACGGCGAGGTCGGCTTCACGGAGCAGCCATTCCTGAATCGATGGAGCGTGAGCATCAAGGGCCATATCGAGATTCTCATCCAAAGGGATGAGTTCGCCCACGAACGCACGCGCGAGTTCCTGCAAATCGTCGAGGGTCACTGAGGAAAGCGCGGCCCTCCACGTCTCCTCACGCGTCCCCGCCGATCCCAGTTCCTGATCCAGCCATACCGCCCACTCCTGCTGAAAGAATTCGTCGAACTGTCGGCCTTCATCTTGCTGGAAACCCGGGTCAACGCGGCTCTCGATGGGGTATAAACGAAGCAGATGCGCCGCAAAGCTATGGATGGTTCCGATTTGGCTCTTCTCCAGTTCATGAAGGGCCTTTGCCGCCAAGTCGCTGCCGGGGAGTTCGTTGAGGCGCATGCGCAGCCGGAGCTTCATTTCGTCGGCCGCCTTGTTGGTAAATGTCAACGCAACAATGTCCCCGATGGTCAACGGTTCTGACCGATGCAACAAAAGGTGCAGCAGCCGGTTGACGAGGAGAGTGGTTTTCCCCGTCCCTGCTCCGGCGGTGACCACAATGTTCCGGTCACCCGCCGTGGCTGCCCGCTCTCGCGCCGGGCCGTCAGAAAGGGCCATACTCATTCGCTCAACCCGGTTCCTGAGCTCGTGTCGCCTTTCGGAGAGGGTGCTGATCGGAGTGCCCGATATGGGCCCACCAGCGCATGGTCGAGCCGCGCGCGCCAGACTGTCGGCTGATGCGATTTTCGGCACAGCAGGCGGTAATCACAGCGATCGCACGAACCGCTGGCATAGATAAAGAAGCGTCCCGAACGTATGCCGGACAACACGTGAGTGATCGCCTGAAGAATCGAAGGCGTGATTGAAGAATTCCATGCATCACCCGGAAATGAAGCCTGCCTCAGAGAGGTGTGCCATGCTGGAGCCAGATAATAGAACCACACGCCGCGGCAGGTCGTCTCTGTACTTCCGCCAGGCATTCTCGTTCTGAGAGCGTCCGCCATCGTCAAGTACAGCGGGGGTTGGAGGCGTGTGGCGCGGGTTGCTCCCATGGGAAGATTCTTATCCAGCGTATCCGGGTGACGGCTTGTTTTAAACTTGTAATCGATAATGCGGTAGGCATTCTGCGACGGCGACCAATCCACCCGATCCAATCGCCCTGCGATAAGGATTTCTGTGGGCTCTACCGGCATGCCGGACAATGGTACGTTGAGCTTGCCGACCATCTCTTCTTCAAAGAGCACCGGCTCCCAGCCCTTTCGTGCCATCTCCGCTAAATCCTCACGCAACGCATCTCGTAATAGGGTCAACAAGCGTTCTTGATGCAGGCGCCACACGAGGAGATACCCAACGGGATGGCTGTCGGCAAACCGAGCAAACTCCTCACGGGCGGCCTGCCCTAAGACATCCATGGGATCGATCGAGGTGGTCTCGTGTGAAAAGTATCCTTGCGCAGTGAGTGCTTGCAGGCATCGTCGCAAAATGTTGTGCGCGAGCGCCCCGAGCTCGGCCGGACCAATCTGATCAATCGATTCGGGGACCGTGAGCGGACGAAGCCGCAAGACCTGCTTGGCGAAATACCGGAATGGGCACGTGGCATATTCTTGCAATGCTGTGGGAGACGCGCCGGACAATTGCATCATCTGCCAAGCGCTCTCGAGCGGACCAGTGATTCCGTCATAGGCGCCAAGACGTTGTTCTGCCCCATCAAGCGATGAGAGAGCGGGCAATGCTCGCGCCACGACGTGCCCTGCCTCATAGCCTTCTTTTAAAAGACCGCGAGGCACCCGGCGCATCAACAGAAATTTTGTAGCCAGTTCAGATGGCGTGAGCCGATCGGGATGGTACTGCGGAGTGCTCTCGAACTTCGTCGTCAGCCGTCGAGGGACCACCTGCTCGCCTGTGCCGACGGCACGCTGAACGTCAGCGAGATACGCGGACGGCAGGAGAGACCGGCCCGCTTCATCGGTCCGCTGGTAGAGGAGCGTCAACTGTTCTTTAGCGGAGCGACACAGGAGCGTAAACAGGAGTTTCTCTTCGTCGTACCCGGCCAGTTTCTCCTGAATCTTGAAGCCGAGATCCACCTCTAAGAAACGTCGGGTGCGGTCGCGCAGGAACGCATCTTCACGAATGTGACGGGGAAACACCTTTTCGTTGAGACCCACAATATACAGCGCCCGGAACGACGCACCACGAGCCGCCATCGCATCGAACACCTGGACTCCGCCGGATTGGGAAGAAGCCATAGGCACGAGCGTCTCTTCCATGAGCCGATGGAATGCGGCGGTAAAGTCCACGAGCGTCACCTCTCGCGTGATGGCGCTCAGCCATCGCAGTTCTACAAGGGCTTGGGTCACGCACTCCATGAGTTGATCCGTCACATTCGCCTGGCCGTCTGGACCACCGCCCCTCGCATCCAACCATTCATCACAAAGTTTCTGCACGTGCTCGCTATACTCCTCCCAGGTCCCTGAATCCGGGACAGATTGAAGCGAGGATGCGAGGGCCGAAACGGCAGCCCAAAGGTTCTGAATGTGCCGGCAGGAAATACGTGGTCCAACCAGTTCTCCGTCGCCGTCGTCCCGGAGCGGCAAATCTCTCTCTAGATATTTTGTCAAGCGTGTCCATTCGTCCATCCCTTTGGTAATGCCCAATCGGCGTGTTGCGACATCCCAGACATCATGGCGAGGCGTCACATGAGAGGGACAGACCGACGAGAGACGAAGAAATGGCGAGGACAACAATTCGATGACCCGATCTCGCCGAAACCCGCTGACTCGGAGATCCAACAATTGAAGGCAGGCTTTCGCCAACGGAAATTCACTCACGGGGCGGGCCATTGTAGACTTAAACGGAATGGCATGCTGATCGAAGATTCGAGGCAACAGGGTCTCATAGCCGGTCAGCGTCCGTGCGACGACGCCAATCTCTTCAAACGCATAGCCCCGTTCCTCGACGAGCCCCAGGATATCTTTTGCGACCACCGTCAATTCGTCCAGTGGCCCGGAAACGGATAGAATGCGGCACGGTTGCCCGGATCGCACTAATCCATCATCGTGAGCTTGTCCGGATAAGGTCGTCCTCTGGGGCGACTGAAGCTCCTGCCCCGCAAGTCCGAGGAGATGTCGTTCGAAGAAGCGTTCCGCAAAGCCATAGGCCGGATGGCCTTTGACCATGGGAAAGAACAGCGTGGTGGGATAGTGACGGACAATGGTCTGGAACAGATCAAGCTGAACTTGCGTGACATCGTAAAAGCCGTAGTACAGAATCCGTTTCTGCCGGTGGAGAAAGGCGGATGTGATAGCATAGATTTCAGCCGAGCTTGCCAGATCGTCCCGATCGATCACGCCCATGCCGATTTTTTCATCGAGAAACGCACGATAGAGCCGCATGAGAGGGCCAAGATCCTCACACGAGCTGTTCTCTCCCTGACTTATGGCATCGAGCGCGCACTCAGGGTCGACTTTCGCATTCTTCAGATCATGCAATGTCGCCAGCAGCGCCCCCCATGCCCCTGGCATTTCAGCCAAATCGCTCCATTGCGCAGATCCCTTACCATCGTCGCCATGGCTGGGAGCAGGTTTCAGAAGAAGCTGGTGCACGAGTTCCCGATAAAAGAAGTCAGGGCGGACGCGGGAGAGGTCATCGACGCCGGCTTCCTGCAGCAGACGAATGGCCAACTGATGGAATGTCAGAAAGTGGACATCGAAGAGGGCGAATTGGTGTTCGAGACAGAGCAGCCGCTTCAGACGGCGCCGAAGCGGATCGGACGGTACGACAATCGTGAGGGGGGTCAGCGGATCAGCCGACTTGAACGCCTGGATCTCCGCGACAAGGGCCAGTTCAAGGTCGGGATGGAATGGGCCGGTGATGACTTTGAGCATATGGAGGAAGGTTGAGGCTCAGGTTAAGGAAGAGTAGGAAGAATCTTTAATTCAGTCAAGCTCAACCTAACCCGCAGCCTTAGCCTTCACCCGGTTTCCGGGCCGAGCAACTCGCCATTACAATCGACACAGCACCAGTCGCCGTCAATAAATGCCATGGGATCACCGCAGATCCCGCACTCCGGCGGCGGGCCTTTGTCTATGATCGGGAGTTCAGGCAGCTCAAACTCTTCATCCTCTGATGACATACAGTTCCTTTAGGCGGACTGCGGCTTCATCTTAAGCTGCAGCGCCTTTTCGGCACTCTGCCGCGGCGGGACCCCAATAAAGGTCAACTTGCCATCGATAATTGTCGCCGGCACCGCGCGCACTGAATGCCGATTCGCCAATTCCTGCCCATCGGTCGAATTGATATCAATTTCGCGATAGTTGAAGCTGTACTTGACCCGCAGCTCTTTCCACAGGCTCTTTGCCGAGGGACAGGCGCCACAGGTCGGCGAAACTAGGAGTGTAATATTCGGCATTGCTCTTCTCCGTTCGTAAGGAAGAGATCTTAACACCCCCAAGAAATCACGCGCAACCCTTGGAAAGCTCACTTCTTCTGCTGGCTTCCGTCGGGCCACGGCGTTGAAGCCGTGGAATCCACCACTGCTGATTGCGCAGGACCCGCTGAAAAGTCCTTCCTGAAGAGGGAACTGAAAGGCCTGAACGTCTTACTGGAACTGGAAGAGGCGGACGGTTGACAAGTCCCTCCCTACGGAAACATGGCCTGAAAGGCTCGAGCCTCAAAAATGCTTTCCATTACAGTAATGGCCATTCATTGGCTTCGGCACTCAATGAAATATAGTGACGAGCATCATGTCAGGTGGATTGACTGACATAACGCGAGCAGTTAGGGTATCCCTATGGTAATGATGTCTCACTTTGCCCTCCTCACCGCTTTCGGACAGGATCGGCCTGGCATTGTCGCGGCCCTAACCGATGGGCTGTACCGCCTGGGGTGCAATATTGAAGACACCTGCATGACGCGACTGCGCGGCGAGTTTACCATGATGATCATGGTGCGATTGCCGGATACACTCGCGGCCGATGCACTCCCGGCACGGCTCGCGCCTTCTATCTCAACCCTGAATCTCACACTCCTGTGTAAAGCGCTGCCTGATCGTGCCGGTGAGCGCCTTTCAGAAGAGGATGTTCCAGTGTTCATGCTGTCCGTGTATGGCGCCGATCATCCGGGCATTGTGGCGAAGGTCGCACGCGTCGTCGCGGATCATGGCGGCAATATCACCGACGTCAACACACGCGTCGTTGGATCGACGGAGCGACCCGTCTATATCATGGTCCTTGAAATCCAACTCATACCGCGATTCTCTCCCGATCCTTTGCAGCACGCGCTCGAACAGCTCAAGCCTTCACTGGGAGTCGATCTGACCTTTCGTGCGTTAGAACGGGTTCGTTTGTAGTGGCTGTTCGACCCATCCTCTTATACCCTGATCACAGGCTCAAGGGCATTGCGCAACCCGTGTCTCAGGCTGACCCATCTATCACCGGTATCGTTCAAGACATGCTTGATACGCTGGATGCATCACCCGGCGTGGCGCTCGCTGCTCCGCAAATCGGCCATCTGCTCCAAATCATTGTGGTGGACGTGTCACGCAAGAAAGGGGAAACAGGCCACGGCCTGGTCATCCTGCTCAACCCCCGAGTTCTTGAGCAAGAACAGCCGCGCGTCATTCGCGAAGGGTGCCTAAGCGTGCCTGACTATACGGGAAATGTACTCCGGTATGAGCGGACGGTGGTGGAAGGCATCACACCGGAAGGACGAGTGCTGGCATTAGAAGCATCGGGATTGGAAGCGTTGGCGTTCCAACACGAGCTCGATCATTTGCAGGGCATGCTCTTTCTCGACCGAATTCACTCGCTCAGCACCGACCTGTTTCGAAGAAGAAAAGGAAAGTCGTCGTAATGGCACTCGGCCCTCAAAGTCAAAGACAACCCTAGTTTTCCTCAGCTTTATTTAATACCCTTAACAACATATTGCCTTGGGGCAGGCGGCTCAATTTAATCGTATGTGTATGATGGAGTTCCAGCGCGTCCTGCGGGCGTAATTCAGCCTGCCCGCCCAATCGAAGCAGAAGCGCTGCGGCCGTATTGTGCATGATGATGACTTGCTCGTCATTGTCGAGACCCTCGAGAATCTCCTTCAACATCGGCACGGACATCACCATATCCGGCGAGTCTTTCGCCTCTTCCACCAGCACTCTCAATTTGTGTTTGGCCTCTTCGAGGTTCATGCCGCCTCCGAATGGGTTAGCTCAGGACTAGGAGCCCCCGGAAGTATACCAGAGTCGGTATACGATTGAACCTGTTCCATTCTCCTTCACGTCGACGTGCCTTGGGGCTTATGCCGATTCCGAGGAGCATCGGGCGCCCGGCATTGAGCATACGGGCACACGTACCCATGCTTTTATCGTACACGCCTGGCTGACGATGCATACAAGGGGAGATCGCCTTACAATGTTCTATTCAAGTCATGCGTGGACTGTTCTCGTGTACGTATATACCTTTTATATCGGAACGGAACATTCTGTACAGGGGACAGATTGTGTTCACGTAATTGTTCTTAATTTACTCTCCTGGGCATTCGATGGACACGCTGTCAGCAGCCAGACAGTCTCATCCCACTCAGTAATATCCCGAGCTACTACAGAAGAGGACTTCCTACTCAATTGATTTGATTGTGATTCGGTTCACTGTCGCTCCCCTCAACGTCTGGCGTACAACTTGCTCTATCCAGTTTGAACAGAGGAGGGCCTCAGCATGAAAAAGATTACCCTCATGGCGCTATCTGTAACTGTGATGCTTTTCGTAACCGGCAGAGCCGTTGCACAGGTGCAACCGAATGACATGGTCGACGCCAGGTACGAGGCGTGCGCCGCGATCCCACCAGAGACAGGAGAAGAGGCAGACGTAGAGTCCGCAGATTATGGGGTAGGCCTTCTCTTTCGTGAGTACGATCTGGACCGAGATGGGCGACCTGAATTCATGACCGCCACACAGTTTGACGCGCCGACGACGGGGACCCTACAGAAGAAGCCACTGTTTTACTGGATCGACCTGAATGCAGACGCAGCCTATGACCAGGTGTGGATTGACCAGGAAGGAGAAGGACGGTGTGAGGATATCGTGCTTTATCAGGGTCCTGTACAAGGACGCGCCTTGCTGCCTCTGTACACCGAACTTGCGCCCCGCTAAGAGCGTTTACCGAAACAGGATCGGAGGAGAACACGGCTTCCAATACTGCAAGGCCTGTCGAATGCGGAAAAAGGAACTCGCCGGACGAGACATGAGGCCAATTGCATATCACACTGCATGCCACCATTCGTTCGCGGTATCGCGGCACCCCGTGTGCTGTCACGTATCTGGCCAAGCCACCTCGCCCCTTTTACCCGCCTGCAACTTTATTTAATGCGCTCACGGCACCATTTCACCGCCTGCCTCACCTCTTCCAGGTTTGCGAAGTCAAGCGCGCGTTGAAAGGTGGCCGCGACATATTGATCATTCATTTCCGTGTTTTCTTCAAACCCGGCCGCAACTAAGGTCTTGCGATATTTGGTGACAGCCGGCTGCAAATAGTACTTGGCCTGTTTCGCCAATTCATCTGTCCCCAAATCTTCCGGCGTCCCGGTGGATAACAGACTTTGGATATCATCCATATCCATTCCCGTCTGGCAGACCAGCCGGCCATCCGGCGTCACTTCCAGCATCCACGCCTCATCGCCTAATGACAAGGCGAGCGAACCACCTGGTTCCAGCTCGTAAAATGCCGGCTCGCTCTGCATCAACTT
This sequence comes from Nitrospira sp. Nam74, assembly GCF_965152615.1. NCBI lineage: Bacteria > Pseudomonadati > Nitrospirota > Nitrospiria > Nitrospirales > Nitrospiraceae > Nitrospira > Nitrospira sp. Nam74. Next base: position 2,940,391 of record NZ_OZ224220.1, read on the forward strand.
GGTTCGCGTCTCTTCCCAGGGAATAGGCATGGCTTCACTCATGGAACGAATTCCCATTCATAATCTGATCCGCCTCCCCGGCAAGCCGGGTGCGCAAGGCATGCAGCCGCTGAGTATTTTCTGCCAGCTTCGGCAATTGATATTTATGATCCACGCGGACCACGCGTTCCAAGAGTGTGGCCGCTTCTTCGAGCTGCCCCGCCTTCTCATAACACTCCGCCATGAGATACCAGGCGCCACCGATCCGCAATTCATCGTGCATCCGCTCGGCCACCGCCAAACTCGTCCGGCAACACGCCAACGCTTCCTCCCCTCGCTCTTGCAGAAGATATGTGCGGGCCATCATGCGCCATCCATCGGCCATCCCACCATGATTGCCGGTTCGCCGCATCAAGATGAGCGACTGTTCGTAGTACCGCATCGCGTCTTCGAATTGACGCGTCTCGCGGGCGACTAATCCCAAATCGGACAAGAGAATCGCTTTACCGGCCTCGTCCACGGTTCGCGTCATCAGATCCAGTGCCTCAAGATAATAAGCCTTGGCCCGATCCCACTCACCGGCATCGGCACGAAGATTGCCGAGATTCGCCAGTGTCGTGCCAATCCCACGCTCATCGCCGAGAATTTTTTGCAGTTCAAGCACTTCCTGATAATAGGCATGTGCCTGCTCCCGCCGTCCGCTGACGGCGCAGATGTTTCCTAAATTCCCCAGGGTGGCCACCAACGCGCGCCGGTCTCCGCTCAGGCGATCGCACTCCAACGCTTGCGCATAACACACATAGGCCTGTGTGTAATCCCCGCGCGAGAAACGCTCGTTCCCTTGGCGATTGAGTTCAGCGGACGGCGAATGCATGATGGTTCAGGTAGTGAGGGCTGTTTCGACGATGGGCTTAGCGCCGGACAAAATGGAGGCGCCATCCCCGACGAGCAGGCTCTCGAAGTTATATTTGAGGAGACGACGCAGGCCTTCACGAGCCTTCGCAGGGTCGGTATATTTTTCTGGCGGCAGCATGGATACGGAACCCGGCTGTTTCCCGATCAAGGCATCTCCGACGATCATGATGCCTTTGCCTTGCTGGATAAAGAGGGCGCATTCCCCTGGCGATTTCTGATCTTGAAGATGGACCGCCCAAATGCCGCCCGGCAACAATTCACCGTCTTTATACGTCTTGTCGGGCTTCACAGCCATCTGCGGGGCATCGATCTCAGGGAGCCAAAGCTGACAGGCAAAGTCAGCCTTGTATGCGACGGCTTCCCGAAGATGATCCCGGTTTGTAATGAGAATATAGTCGACTCGTCCGCCTTTTCTGATCTGGAGCACATCTTCCGTTTTCATTGGCGGCGGATCGACCAGAATACGATGTTCGCCCACGGTGAGAAACAGCCCGTTGAAATCGAGTTTCTTTTCGTCGGAAAACCAGGACCACTGCCATACACCTGCAAGAATTTGCTTCATCGTATGATCCTAGAGCGCACCGACTGCATCCTTCACGATCTTCGTGACCTTGGTCACAATGCTGTGCTCGTTCGGCAGATCGATGATGTCATCCTCCGGCACTGTAATAAACTTGCGGTTGGGACCCTTCGTCAGCGAGATGAGGAACATACTGTTGGAAGGTGTGACGGGAATCACGACCTGCACGGCGTCGTCCACACTTTTCACGAGGTCGAGAAACGCCTGCTTGCCAGCTTCAATCTCATCCATCCTGACCTGCCCTTCTTGCACGATGATGCATTTAGGATGCTCAAAATAGTTATCCAACGAGGGCGCGGGCGACGCAAATACCGCAGACGTACCCTCTGAGGTACGTTGAGGATGCGTCGAGAATTATAGTCCGCTGCTGCCCTTCGGCTCACTCGCTAACAGTTTCTCGACTTCGGCCAGAATCACATCGGCGCCGGCCAAGTCCATGTTTCCCACGCGCTGCCATTGGATCACGCCGTTCGGATCGATGATGTAGACATTTGGGATGAATCGTCCACCGCCATACAGCTTGTCAGTCGTTTGACCTGGATCGATGAGATAAGGATAGCTGATCTTCACGGGGAATTGAGACAAGAACTCGGACACCGCCTTTTTGGAATCGCCCGACGAGTTGACGCCAATGACCGCGACATTCTTACCGCGTGTCGCCTCATATACCTTTTGAAGGTTGGTTCCTTGCATCATGCAGGGTTCACAAATGTGAAAGAGCCCGAGCACGATGACTTTTCCCTTGGCACTATCCAGCGAGACTGTCTCGCCGTTCAACGACGTCAAGGTAAACGAAGGCGCCTTTTCTCCAACTTTAAAAAAGCTCTTGGCGGAGACGGCCGTGACAACAGCCAATGCGACAAACACAATTACACTGCTCATCAGGAGTCGTTTCATAGTCCCCTCCTCATTAAAAGAGACAGTTTGTATCCTAGCACGTGCATTTTTTGATGAGCAATGACTTACTTTCAAGCCGCCAGCGTTGAGCAGTCAGCTATCAGTCGTGATCGCATCCGGCACTGGCAATGAACGCTCATGGCTGAGCGCTGACGGCTGATCGCTACGGCTAGAAGAGTCCCAACTGGAGCTCTTCTGCTCGTGTAAACGGAATCGGATATTGCTCGGTGAAGCAGGCGTTGCAGTACTGTTCACTCTTTCCCGGCGAGGCATTCAACATGCCTTCGAGGCTCAGATAGGCGAGGCTGTCGGCAGTAATGTACTTTTTAATTTCCTGCAGATTGTGGCTCGAGGCAATTAATTCGCGCTTGGTCGGCGTATCGATGCCATAGAAGCACGGCGAGACAATCGGCGGAGAACTGATTCGCATATGGACTTCCTTCGCGCCGGCTTGCCGGAGCATCTTGACGATCTTCCGGCTTGTCGTCCCGCGCACGAGTGAATCATCTACCACGACTACTCGCTTGCCCTTTAACACATCGGGCACGGCATTCAATTTTACTTTCACCCCAAAGTGACGAATCGATTGCTCCGGCTCGATGAACGTGCGCCCCACGTAATGATTTCGTATCAGGCCCGTCTCGAATGGAATGCCGGACCCTTCGGAGAAACCAAGCGCGGCCGGCACGCCGGAGTCGGGAACGGGTATGACAATATCCGCTTTCACAGGCGATTCCTTGGCCAATTGTCGTCCTAATGCTTTACGTGTGGCATACACGGTATGGCCGCCAAAAATCTTGCTGTCGGGCCGTGAGAAATAGACATACTCAAAGACGCACATCGCCGGCTTGGCCTCGACAAACGGTTTGTGCGAGGTCACACCCTTGCCATCCAGGATGATTAACTCACCAGGCTCGACATCCCGAACGTATTCGGCCCCGATCAAATCGAACGCACAGGTCTCCGATGCCACCAGCCAACTGTCACGCAACTTTCCTAAGCACAACGGCCGCAAACCGTACGGGTCTCGCGCGGCGATCACACCGGTATCCGTCATCAAGACTACTGAGAACGCGCCCCGCACCTGACTGAGCGCATCGACAATTCTCGGCAGCAGCGCATCGGCTCGGGAATGCGCAATTAAATGGATGATGACCTCGCTGTCCGTGGTCGATTGAAAAATCGCGCCATAGGCTTCCAGTTCATGGCGCAACATCGTCGCATTGATTAGATTGCCGTTATGCGCAAGCGCAAGATTTCCAAAAGCGAAATTGACCGTCAGCGGTTGTACGTTCTTAAGATTATTCCCACCGGCCGTGGAGTAACGATTATGGCCGATTGCCATGGACCCCGGCAGGCGCTTGAGCACCGACTTGGTATAGATATCCGCTACGAGCCCCAATCCCTTTTCAGGGTAGAAATGTTCGCCATCGGACGAGACGATTCCCGATCCTTCCTGACCACGATGCTGCAGGGCGTAAAGACCGAGATAGGTCAGATTGGCGGCTTCCTTGTGGCCATAGATGCCAAAGACGGCGCACTCGTCATGAAATTTATCGGGCGTAATCAATTGCATGGATGTATAGATGTGGAATGGTGAACGGGTAACGCAGTCAACTCTCCGCCTCAAGCGTTCGCCTCAAGCTATTCGCCCATCGATCGTACAGGATATCAAGATCCGCATTGATGGTGCATCCCGCTGTCCGTCCGTCTCCCTCGACTTCAAGCAGGAAACGGTTGCCTCCCACGGTTCCGATCTTCATCGCCGGCACACCGAGGGATTCCGCTGTCTGCAACACCCGATCAACGTGAGTTGGACGAACAGACAGGACGACTCGCGACTGACTTTCGCCGAACAGCAAGGCATCCCGCCGAAGATGATTCAGTTCTAATTTTAACACAGCCCCGAGTGGTTTCTCAGGATGAGACAACGAAGATTCTGCAAGTGCCACGGCCAGGCCGCCATCCGAACAATCATGGGCCGATTCAATAAGGCCGTCACGGATCACCTTGAGTACACAGGCATGAAGCGCCTTTTCCACCTCAAGATCCAGATAGGGCGGCGAGCCTTGTTCCCGGTGATGGATGACACGCAGATATTCCGTTCCACCGAGATCTTCTCTCGTCGTCCCAAGCAAAATGACAACGTCACCCGCCTGCTTGAACCACTGCGTCGTCACGCGATCGGCCGGTTCGATCAACCCGACCATGCCGAGAATCGGCGTGGGATAGATCGAGAGGCCGTTCGTTTCATTGTAGAAACTGACATTTCCGCTCACGACCGGAATCTGGAAGGCTTCGCAGGCATCTTTGATCCCCTCGATCGAAAGGATGAACTGCCACATGACATCCGGCCGCTCCGGGTTGCCGAAATTCAGGCAGTCCGTCACCCCGATCGGCTCTGCACCCGAACACACGATATTCCGCGCCGCTTCGGCCACCGCAATGTTTCCCCCAGCATACGGATTGAGAACGCAATACCGGCCATTCCCATCCGTCGTCATGGCCAACGCCTTATTGGTGCCCTTCACGCGAATGACCGCCGCATCCGATCCCGGCCGCACGAGTGTATTCGTGCGGACCATATGATCGTATTGTTCGTAGACCCATCGTTTGTTCGCGATCGTCGGCGATTCCAACAGCGACAGCAACACGCCGGTGGGATCCTTCACATCCGGCAGCACATCGAGATTGAGGGCCTGCAAATATTCTTGATATGCCGGCGGGGCGTTCGGGCGCTCGTACTTTGGGCCGTCATCCGCCAGCGCCTTGGCCGGAATTTCCGCGACGACCTTCCCGTGATCGCGCACACGCAGCATTCCATCGTTCGTGACGCGGCCAACCACGGCCACATCGAGATCCCACTTTTTGCAAATGCGGATGACCTCGTCTTCCTTCCCCTGGTTAGCGACCATCAACATGCGCTCTTGCGATTCAGAGAGCATCAAGTCATATGCCGTCATGCCGGGCTCCCGGCGCGGAACATGAGTGAGATCGAGATCGATGCCGTTATCGGCGCGTGACGCCATTTCACATGACGAACTGGTCAACCCCGCTGCGCCCATATCCTGAATCCCTACGAGCAAATCGCCCGACATCAATTCCAGGCAGGCTTCTAACAAGAGCTTCTCAGTAAAAGGGTCACCGACTTGCACCGTCGGCCGCTTGCACTCCGAGGCCTCGTCGAACGAATCGGACGCCATCGTCGCCCCATGAATCCCATCGCGCCCCGTCTTCGAGCCCACGTAGATTACCGGGTTGCCGAGTCCGGCCGCCTTGCCCTTAAAAATCTTGTCCTGCTTCGCGATCCCCAGACAAAATACGTTCACGAGCGGATTATGGCTATAGATATCGTTGAAGACGACTTCGCCGCCAATCGTCGGCACGCCCATACAATTGCCATAACCACTGATCCCCGCGACGACTCCCTTCACCAAATGCCGGTTGAGCGGCTGATCCAGCTGGCCGAAACGCAATGAGTCCAACAACGCGACGGGCCGGGCCCCCATCGTAAAGATGTCACGCAGAATGCCGCCCACGCCCGTCGCGGCACCTTGATACGGCTCAATGAACGACGGATGATTGTGCGACTCCATCTTGAACACTGCGCACAGTCCATCGCCGATATCCACGGCCCCCGCATTCTCCCCAGGCCCCTGCACCACCCTCGGTCCGGTAGTCGGCAACTTTCGCAAATGCACGCGCGACGATTTATAGGAGCAATGCTCCGACCACATGACCGAGAACATCCCCAACTCAGTCAAATTCGGCTCGCGTCCGAGAATCTCGATGATTTTCTTGTATTCGTCGTCGGAGAGGTTATGTTGAGTGATGACATCTTTGGTAATCATCTGATTATCACTATGCCACACCGTCGCGTGAACATCACAACCATTTTCTTCGTCCCAGTATTTAACATGGCTCCTTTGGCTCAATATCCGCTAATGAGGGTCACCCAGCACCCACCATCTTGATCTGGTGCTTCGCCTTCTTGAGAGCATCGAACATGGACATAAAGATGAGCCGTCCTGCGTCATTGCCGAGCATATCCTCAACGCAACGCTCAGGATGCGGCATCATGCCCAGGACATTGCCTTTGACGTTGATAATACCGGCAATGTTCTCGAGCGAGCCGTTCGGATTGGCGTCTGGTGTCACTTCGCCGTCCGGCGTGCAGTAGCGAAAGACGACTTGTGCGGTTGCCTTCAATTGAGAAAGGGTTACATCGTCGGTGTAGTAGTTGCCGTCGGCGTGGGCAATGGGGATCTTCAGGACTTGACCAGACTCACAGCGTCCCGTGAAAGCCGTCGCCGCATTCTCGACTCTCACATGAACATCCTTACAGATGAAAGACAGCGAACGATTGCGAAGCATCGCGCCAGGCAGCAACCCGCTCTCCAGCAAAATCTGAAACCCGTTGCAGATCCCAAGCACCATTCCACCAGTCGACGCGAATTCCTTCAACGCTCCTATCACCGGCGAAAACCGCGCAATCGCACCAGTCCGTAAATAGTCGCCATAAGAAAAGCCGCCTGGGAGAATGACGGCATCCAATCCCTTCAGCGACGTCTCCTTATGCCATACCATCTGCACCGTCTGACCCAACACATCGGCCAACACGTGCTGGCAGTCGTGATCGCAATTCGAACCTGGAAATGTGACGACTCCGATGTTCATCCCTTTAGCCTTTACTCATTCTCTCTCTTGTTACAAAATTACAGAACGGAGCAGCCGAGGTTGGTTCAACTGCGCGCATCGAGCGAGCACGTTCTGATTGTGCGCGCTCTGCGAGCACGAAGCCGACCTCGACTGCTCCGTTCCACCTCTTCACTGCAGTTCGTACCGATACTCTTCAATAATCGTATTGGCGAGCAACTTCTCGCACATGGCCTTCACCTGCGCCTCGGCCTTGTCCTTCGCCGATTCCCGCAGTTCCAGCTCCATGTACTTCCCAACCCGGACATTGCTCGCTGAATCAAATCCCAATGTCTCTAATGCATGCTCAATCGCTTTTCCCTGCGGATCGAGAATGCCCGGCTTCAACGTCACATGAATTTTCGCCTTCACGCCTTCCTCCAAATCGCAACTTTCCCCATTGTTAGGGAAGGCGACATGAATGCTCTTCACTGCGCGCATCGAGCGAGCACATTCTGATCGTGCGCGTTCTGCGAGCACAGGGAGCATCCATGTCGCCTTCCCTCCTTCACAATTCACTTCCATCTTTCGATGCCCGTGCCGCGCTCACCAATTTCTTCCTCGCCCAATTAATCACGACCACAATGACAACGCCCGTGGCCGACAACCCCAAGAACGTCCACCGCCAAAACGGATCCGGCGTATTGATCGCCATCAACGCGACCGCCCCAGCCCAAACGAGGATTGCCCACAGCAGGCCGTGTTCCATGAACTTCAGGATCAGGCGCCTCACCTTTTCCTCTCTTCCCTTTCACCTCTCTCTAGGGCTTGGACGACATTATAAAGGAAGGGAGAGTGACCTGGATCGTCTCCACTGCGCACAATATTTCACCCGCCACCGCAGGCGCGCCAAGAGGCGCCCCTCCCCGTGCGAGCACGTTCCGATTGTGTGCGTTCTGGAGTACAGGGGAGATTCAGGTTACCCTCCCTCACCACATACTCTTCGCAACACTTCCTGATACGCCTCTTCGATCTTTCCCAAGTCCTTCCTAAACCGATCCTTGTCCATCGACTCCTTCGTCCCCGCGTCCCAAAATCGACACGTATCCGGCGAAATCTCATCAGCGAGAATGAGCTTGCCGTTGTGCAAGCCGAACTCCAACTTGAAGTCAACCAGAATCATTTTGCGCTCTTTGAAAAATGGCTGGAGCACCGCATTAATCTTCCGCGCTTGCTGCTTGATCTCATCAACGATTCTCGGCTCCGCCAGCTTCATGAGCCGCACATGTTCCTCGCTGATCAACGGATCGCCCAGCGCATCATTCTTATAGTAGAACTCGACAACCGGCGGATCGATCGACTCCCCTTCTTTCAGCCCCAATCGCTTCGCCAGGCTCCCCGCCACAATATTCCGCACCACCACTTCGATCGGTACAATCGTCACGCGCTTGGCCAGCATTTCCCGATCGCTGAGCCGTTGGATGAAATGCGTCGCCACGCCGGCCGCTTCCAGCATACGGAACAACCGCTCCGATACCTTATTATTGACGATCCCCTTCTCGACAATCGTTCCTCGTTTCTGCGCGTTGAATGCCGTGGCGTCATCTTTAAAATATTGAATAACCCGATCGGGGTTGTCCGTGGCGAAGACTTTCTTCGCCTTGCCTTCATACAGCATCGTGCCGTGAGTCATGAGTGAATCCGTGTGAGTGCCTGCCATCTAGTATCCCAACGCCATTCAACATGCTGTCCTTGTAGGTGAACACCACCAAGCCATCGATCAAGTCCCCTCAGACTCACCCAGTCGGCTTCTCCCCTCAGCGCGCGGCGACCTTGCTCAGTTATGTAAATGAACCGCGTGGACGGCTCAGTCGGTTTGTTCACCCAGGGACCGACATCTTCAATCTTCAGCAGCGCGTCTTTTCCACTGGCCATCTGTTCCAGATACGGCCACAACATGGAATCTCCGAGCCATGCGCTTTCTTCTCGTCGCTGGATTTCTTGGAAGAGCTGTTTCGGCTCCGTGATGCCCGATGCGATGGCATCCAGCGCATTCTGTTCCGTTTGGTTCAGGCCATTGTGCACAAAAGGAAATTCTTGCAGATGGCGAACGAGCGCCTGTCGGAGAAACGGCAGCGCCGACGTGTCTCCTAAAATGAGCTCCTCGATTTGCCGAGGATCGGTCGAACAGAATGCTTGCCATGCTCGACGGGATAAGTCGATCTGTCTGACAGTCACCGGCTCTCGGGTTGGATAGAGCTGTGCGAGCTGTTCTCGATTCATATATCCCAGGTGCTGGTTTGGGCAAATGAGAGAGAAACGGCGCTGTCCCAAATCCTGTTTTGCAAACCAATCCAGAAGGTAAATCAGCACGACCTGATCAAACATGTCGTGTTCGAACCAGAGCACAATTTCATCATGCTGACGAAATCGCTGAAGATTCTCATCCTGCTTTCGAAGGAACTCCACAGCCTCATCGTAGGGCATGCCATAAAAATCCCTTGCGTGCTGAGCCCGGACACGTCGCCATTCATATTCCTGAAGCCCGGCGGGAGTCGGTCCCTGACACAGCGCATCAGCCCAGCGAATCATCTCACCCGGCAAGCCGGCCTCTTTCAGCTTGGCAAGAATATCGTCACCGCACCGAATATGAAGAATGGATTCTGGCATCTGCTTAATCAACCCGTTTCCTGATACGCGCACGATCTGTCTTTCTACCTTTTGTATCTCTACCGAATACCCGCCGATAGATCTTATCCAAATGCCGAAGATAATGCTTGGGATCGAAACACGACTCGATCTGCTCGGCCGTCAGGTATTTCGTGATCAACGGGTCTTTGCGCACCAACTCCTCAAATCCCGTTCCACCCTTCCAAGCTTCCATCGCATTGCGCTGGACGGCTTCATACGCGTCCTTGCGTTGGGCGCCCCCTTCGACCAGTTCAAGCAATAAGCGCTGCGAATAGACTAGCCCGCCGGTCAGATCGAGATTGCGCTGCATGCGGGATGGATAAACAAGTAAGTTCCGGATGAGATCGGTGAATCGCGCGAGCATATAGTCGACGAGGATCGTGCTGTCCGGCATCACCACCCGCTCGACTGAGGAGTGACTGATGTCCCTCTCATGCCAGAGGGCGACGTTTTCCATTCCTGCCACACTGTTCGCGCGCACCACTCTTGCTAAGCCGCATAGGTTTTCCGAAGCAATGGGATTGCGCTTGTGCGGCATGGCCGAGGAACCCTTTTGTCCTTCGGAGAAATATTCTTCGGCCTCGAGCACCTCCGTCCGCTGTAGATGACGAATTTCCACGGCAAACTTTTCAATGCTCGCCGCAAGCAAAGCTAATGCGGAAAGATAGGCAGCGTGGCGATCCCGCTGCACGATCTGGCTCGATACTGGGTCCGGCTTTAGACCCAGCTTGGCGCAGACGTACTCTTCGACCTCCGGCCCCAGATGGGCAAAGGTTCCCATCGCCCCCGACAGCTTGCCGACGGCAATGTCTTCGCGCACGGCACGCAACCGCTCGCGGTGGCGTCGTACTTCCTCATACCAGATCGTCAACTTAAATCCGAATGAAACCGGCTCCCCGTGGATGCCATGCGAACGCCCCACCATGACCGTCTCTCGATGTTCCAATGCCCTGGCTTTCAGCACCGTCAGCAGTTCCTCGACATCCGCCAGAATAAGATCCATGGCTTCGGTCATCTGCACCGCTAACGACGTGTCGACGATGTCCGAGGATGTCAGGCCTTTGTGGAGAAACCGTACTTCAGGACCCACGGGCTTGGCCAATGATTCGAGAAACGCAATGACATCGTGCTTGACGAGCTGTTCAATCTCCGCAATGCGGTTCACATCAATGCGGGCTTTTTTTCTCGCACGCGCAGCCACGCCAGGCGGCACGTCCCCACTGCGTTCCAATGCCTCACAGGCAAGGAGCTCCACGTCCAACCAGATCTCATACTTATGCTTGAGATCCCAGATCGCTTTCATGCGCGGACGCGTATATCGCTCGATCATGCTGTCCTCATACCGCTAATGGCGCGCATGGCGCTTGGGCTCTGTTGCGCCATTGCTCAGGTCCCCTCTTTTTTCAACTAAGCGCGCGTCGGTCCCAATAATATTGTCCAGAACGCCGTTGACAAATTTTTTTGTCTCATCGTCGGCAAATTGCTTGGCGAGCTCAATGGCTTCATTGACCGTGACTTTGGCCGGCACTTCGGGCATCCATAAGAGTTCATAGAGTGCGGCACGAAGAATATTGCGATCGACCACCGGCATGCGACTCACCGTCCAATTTGTAGCATGGGCGCCGATCAAACGGTCCAATTCCTCGTGATGGGCCATGGCACCATTTACGAGCCGTCCAGCAAACTCTCGCACTTCATCGGTGGGAGGATTCCGTTCCCAAAAATCATCCAACCAGTGCTCCGTATTACCGTGAATATCCCATTGAAAGAGAATTTGGAGCGCCCGCTCCCGTGATTGCCGCCGGCTCCCCATCTTATTGCCTCGTTCGTGTTTTTTTCTTTGGTGTTGTGAAATGGACGGAATGGTTCCGTTCCTGGCTGGCCCGGATCGCGCGTAGTAAGGTCACCATCTCAATGGCCGTTCGAGCCGCTTCAGCTCCTCGATTGTACTTCGAAGGGTCCGCCCGTTCGATGGCCTGCGCAACAGTATTAGTCGTGAGCACACCGAAGACGACCGGCAGATCGCACTCTAGTGCGAGCTGGGCGATACCCCGACTGGCTTCCGCGCTGATGTAGTCGAAATGTGGCGTCTCGCCGCGGATCACCGCGCCGAGGCAAAGAACCGCATCGAAACGACCCGTACGCGCTAACGCCCGGGCGGCCAACGGAATTTCAAAGGCGCCGGGCACGCGCACAACCTCGATCGCCTCATCGACCGCCCCTGCCTTCTTTAATGTCTCAACCGCTGCCGCCAGCAATCGGCTGGTCACGAGGTTATTAAATTTACTGACCACGATGCCGAATCGGAGCCCAGTCGCATCGTGCGTGCCTTTACGAAATTTCATGAATCGTCAGAAGGTCACACGTCTGAATGTCATGAGGTCTATCGAATGTCGTCGGAGAGTCCTAGAGTCAGAACATCATACGGTCGTAGCTTTCCCACTGTACGACTTTGGACATTCTACCTTTTTTGTGACGTTCAGACTTTTTTCAGGATGTGCCCGAGTTTGTGTTTTTTCGTGCGTAAGTAGCGTTCGTTCGCCGCTCGTGGTGGAATTTCGATCGGCACACGTTCGACCACCTTCAAACCATAGCCTTCGATACCGACGATTTTGCGAGGATTGTTGGTGATGAGCCGGATCTGGTGCAATCCGAGGTTCACCAGAATCTGTGCGCCCGTGCCGTAATCGCGTAGATCCGCTTTGAATCCTAATTGCAAGTTCGCTTCGACGGTATCGCTGCCCTCATCCTGCAACCTGTACGCCCTAATTTTATTAAGCAGCCCAATTCCACGACCCTCTTGATTTAAGTAGAGCAGGACGCCCCGGCCTTCTTTTTGAATCAGCTCCATTGCACTGTACAATTGATCGCGGCAGTCGCATCGTAACGATCCGAACACATCCGCGGTAAGGCAGCCGGAATGCACACGGACCAGCGTCGGACTGGGATCATCGACCTGCCCCTTCACGAGTGCGACATGCGTGCCGCCGTCCATCTCGTTTTCGAACGCCACCGCTTCGAATTCACCAAAAATGGTCGGCAATCGAGCGCTCGCCACACGTCTCACAAAGGTTTCCCGCCGCACACGGTACTCGATCAGCGATTTGATCGTGACCATCTTCAACCCATGGAGCTTGGCAAATTTCGCCAACTCCGGGACACGCGCCATGGTGCCGTCTTCGTTCATAATTTCGCAGATGACGCCGGCCGGATTCAGTCCCGCCAATCGCGCGAGATCGACGGATCCTTCGGTCTGGCCGGCACGCCTCAGCACGCCGCCCTTTTGCGCTTTCAATGGAAAAATGTGACCGGGACGCGCCAAATCGGCCGGCTTGGTCTTCGGATCGATGGCTACGTGAACGGTCGTCGCACGGTCGGCCGCGGAAATTCCCGTGGTGATATTGTGGCGGGCGTCGATCGAGACCGTAAATGCCGTGCCGAAGGTCGCAGTGTTTTCATGGGCCTGCGGAGGAAGCTGCAATTCTTCGACTCGCTCGGCCGTTAGCGCCAGGCAGATCAATCCGCGGGCATGCTTGGCCATAAAATTGACGGCCTGTGGCGTGACTTTCTCGGCTGCCATCACCAGGTCGCCTTCATTCTCTCGATCTTCGTCATCGACAAGGATGATGAAACGCCCTTTTTTGATGTCCCTGATCGCTTGCTCGATACTATCGAAATGCGAGGTTTTTGCCTTACGCGCCATTGGTCTCTTTCATCGTCGTGTGCAACCACTTAAATCTTTTCCCGTTTGAATGTCAATGATGAAGGGAGCGCTTCAGGGGCGTCGATGAGCGGTCACCGCATATGGACAGTGTCGTAGCCCACGCGAGCGCTGCAATCAGAGCAAAGACCCACAACCCGGCACGATAGCTGCCGGTCATATCCTTTAATACGCCGAGCCAAATAGGCACGAGAAATCCACCGAGACCGCCCGCGGCGCCCACGAGACCGGACGCCAGCCCGATTTGTTTTTGAAACCACGCCGAGACGATTTGAAATACCGCTCCATTGCCGAATCCCATGACGGCCACTGCGAGCATCATCAGAGATACCGCGATCCACACGGGCGGTAAATAGCCGATACCGATGGTCAGCAGCATGATCGTCGGAAAGACGAGCCGTAGTGTACCGACGCCGCCGGTTCGATCAGCCACATACCCGCCCAATGGACGAATTACGCTTCCGCCGAAACCACACAGGGCAGTCATCGATCCGGCCGTCACGAAATCCATCCCATATTCGTCATGAAAAAAAATCGGCAGGACACTGGACAGCCCCACAAATCCGCCGAACGTGATCGCGTAGGCAAAGCACAGCCAATACATCGATCGATGCTGCATCAGCTCTGCGGCCGCATGCCACCAGCGGGCGTTCATACTCCCACGACCGCGGCCATAGATACGGCCGGGATCGTCTTGAACCAGGGTCAGGAATAGGACCAAGGTCAGCAGCACCGGCACGGCCATAATTCCGAATACGTGTGGCCAGCCCATCGTGCCCCCCCATCGGGGCGCGAAAAACATAATCACGACGGTTCCAACATTTCCGGACGCCGCGAGGCCCAACGCCAGTCCTTGATGGACGATCGGATACGCGCGTCCGGCAATCGGGAGAGCCACCGCGAAGCTGGCGCCACCGACTCCTAAAAACAGTGCCACCACCATGAGCTCCGCATACGAGTGAATCCCGAGCCATCCCCATAGGACCGCGATCAATTCACAGATTAGGACAGCGATTCCGGTGCGTTTGGCTCCGAACCAGTCGCAGGACCATCCGGCAATCACGCGCAAGAATGCGCCGCTCAGGAGAGGAACCGCAACGGCCGTAGCTTTTTCAGTGGCGGTCAGACCGAACGTATCTCCAATGAGCACGCCCAAGGCTCCAATCAAGAGCCACACCATGAAGCTGATCGTCAGGTGGAGCCAAGCTCCGATCAACGTCGGCCAATGCCCGCTTTTCAGGGCGGTGAAAAACTCAATCATCCCCTTACCACGTGCCCACAACCTGATACCGGCAATCTGGAAGCCCGCCACTATAGTCTATGCTTCTTCGCGCAGGCAAATTGGAATTCGGCGTTTAACCACGTAAGCCGTTGGCGGTCGATCGATCTCAACAGACGCTCTTTGTTCTCCCGCCCGTTCCGTTTATAATCAGGAAATATTTTGAACCCCCGAATGGCCAAGTCATCTAAAAAACACGCATCCACTTATCCTGCTGCAGAGCCGGCCCCTGACATGGAAGAAGTGGAGGATCTCGATCTGACCGCAGAGCCTGCAGCCCAATCGGAGCAGGACTCTCAGTTGCTTCCCGCCTTGTCCGCTGGATCTGACGGTGCGGGACTGCCGGCGACGGTGGCCCCGGTCACCACCCTCCAGCAATATTTGGCGGAAGTGCGGCGCTACCCCTATCTTTCAAAGGAGGAGGAACTCCGGCTCTTCCATGAATACCAGACGCAGGGCAGCCGCGAGGCCGCAGTTCAACTCATTCTGGCCAACCTTCGGGTGTCGGTCGCCATTGCCTATGAGTATCTCCATACAGGCGCGGACCACATGGATTTGATTCAAGAAGGCAATGTGGGCTTGATGCAGGCCATTAAGAAATTCGATCCAACGAAAAACGTCCGCTTTCATGCCTATGCCGCCTGGTGGGCGCGCGCCTATATCTTGCGCTATCTGCTCAACACGTATCGCTTGGTCAAAGTCGGCACGACGCAGGATCAACGACGGCTCTTTTACAACCTGCGAAAAGAGAAGGCGAAATTGGAGCGCGAAGGTTTTGCGCCGGACACGAAGCTTCTCGCCGATCGCCTCAATGTCCGTGAACGCGACGTCATCGAAATGGACCAGCGACTCGGCAGCTGGGAACTTTCCCTGGATCGGCCGTTGAGCGAAGACTCCGAAGCGACCCTGCTCGACGTATTATCGTCCGAAGAGCAGCCCGTGGATGAACAATTAGGAGACTTTCAACTCCGCGAACTGTTCCGGGAAAAACTCGGCACCTTTATTAAGACACTGGGGGAACGGGAGGAAGACATTTTGCGTAACCGGATCCTCTCGGAAACACCGCTGACCCTAGAAGACCTCGGCCATAAATACGGCATTACCAAAGAACGAACGCGTCAATTAGAAGCGAGGATTATCAACCGGCTGCGGGACTACTTGAAAAAAGAAGTCAAAGACTTCGAGCACTTGCGTTATTAAAACGACTTTCGTACGAACAGCTCCGACTTCAGCATACTTTCTTACCAACAAAATACAGAACCCCCCTTGACTTGACTGTTATCAGCACTATCTAATGCCCCGTTACACCCGCCTGGGAAGTTCGTCGTGATCCCGGCATAAAAACGTTCCACACCCCAATTGGGGTTCATCTTTTAGGGAGGGGGCTATGGCTACAGAGGCGAAAGACAAGCAGAGCGTGGCAAAGGGGTTTCAACCACTGGGTGATCGCGTGTTTGTGACGTACACCGAGGAAATGGAGCGGACAGCGGGCGGAATCTACGTGCCTGAGTCTGCGAAGGAAAAACCCCAGCGCGGCAGCATCCAGGCGATCGGCAAGGATGTGAAGAATGTGAAAGTAGGGGATCAGATTTTGTTTGATAAGTACTCGGGCAGCAAGCTGAAAATCGATGATGAAGATTGCCTCATTCTCAAGGAAGAGGATATCCTTGGCGTCTTCACGAACGCCTAAATCACTGAACCATAATATATCGATCCCTCGATCAACGACTTTAACGGAGGAACCCAATGGCAAAGCAACTTCTGTACAGTGATCAGGCGCGGGCGGCAATCCTGAAAGGGGTCAATCAGCTCGCCGATGCCGTCAAGGCGACACTTGGGCCGAAGGGCCGGAACGCGATTCTCGATAAAAAATTCGGCGCACCGACCATTACAAAGGACGGCGTCACCGTGGCGAAGGAAATCGAGCTGAAGAACCCCTATGAGAATATGGGCGCCCAGCTCGTCCGTGAAGTCGCCAGCAAGACGAGCGATATCGCGGGTGACGGCACCACTACCGCGACGGTCCTTGCCCAAGCCATTTACCGTGAGGGTGCGAAGAACATCACGGCAGGCGGCAACCCAATGGACATCAAGCGGGGCATCGATAAGGCGGTTGAGGCGGTCGTGGCGGAGCTCAAGAAAATGAGCAAGCCTTGCCAGAACAAGAAAGAGATTTCCCAGATCGGGACCATTTCCGCCAACAACGATGCCACGATCGGCGAATTGATCGCCGAAGCAATGGAGAAGGTCGGCAAAGACGGTGTCATCACCGTTGAGGAAGCCAAGTCCATGACGACCTCATTGGATGTGGTCGAGGGCATGCAATTCGACCGCGGCTACATCTCCCCGTACTTCGTCACCAACGCGGAGCGGATGGAAGCGTCGATCGAAGAACCGTTCATCCTCATCAACGAAAAGAAAATCAGCAGCATGAAAGACCTCCTGCCCTTGCTCGAGCAAGTGGCTAAGATGGGCAAGCCCCTCGTCATCATCGCGGAAGACGTGGAAGGTGAAGCGTTGGCCACCCTCGTGGTCAACAAGCTGCGCGGCACGCTGAACGTGGCAGCCGTCAAGGCCCCCGGTTTCGGCGACCGCCGGAAGGCCATGCTCGAAGATATTGCGATTCTCACCGGCGGGCAAATGCTGTCGGAAGAACTCGGCCTGAAGCTCGAGAATGTAAAGCTCACCGATCTCGGCCGCGCCAAGCGGGTCACGATCGACAAGGACAACACGACCATCGTTGAAGGTTATGGCGATCCGAAGAAGATCGAGGGCCGCGTCAAGCAGATCAAGGCACAGATCGAGGAGACCACGTCCGATTACGATCGTGAGAAGCTGCAAGAGCGGCTGGCCAAGATCGTCGGCGGCGTCGCTGTCATCAATGTCGGTGCGGCGACCGAGACCGAAATGAAGGAAAAGAAGGCCCGCGTGGAAGACGCACTTCATGCCACGAAAGCCGCAGTCGAAGAAGGCATTGTGCCGGGCGGCGGTGTCGCCTACCTGCGTTCCTTGAAGGCACTGGATGCGCTGAAGCTCGAACCGGAGCAGCAAGTCGGCGTGAATATTGTGCGCCGCGCTCTTGAAGAGCCGATTCGCCAGATTGCCGAGAATGCCGGCGTCGAAGGCTCAGTCGTTGTGGATAAGGTTCGCAAGGAGAGCAAGTCCTCCTTCGGTTTCAACGCAGCGACAGAAGAGTATGTGGATATGATCGAAGCCGGTATCATCGATCCAACCAAGGTGTCGCGTAGCGCGCTGCAGAACGCATCCAGCGTCGCGGGGTTGATGTTGACCACCGAGGTGATGATCACCGAACTGCCGGAAGAGAAGAAGGAACCAGCCATGCCTCCGGGCGGTGGCCACATGCACGACATGTACTAACGAGTAGCTGAGAAGCTGTCAGCTTTCAGCAGTCAGTAAAACGGCCGGGTGGCGAAAGCCATCCGGCCGTTTCTATTTCAGATGTTAACGGTTGGGTTTCTCCTCGCGCCGGACTCTTTTAATCGCCGACTGAAACAGTGATGAGCTCTCAGGGTGTTCCACAAATTCCTTGAACAGCCTATTGACCAGTCCGGTGTGAATTTGGTGATCTTTCAGAAAGGCTGCCATCGCCGCTTTGCGATCGCGTGACGGATAACCCAGTCGGATCGCGCAACGGGCGAGTTCGTCGGAAGAATCAGGCAAGGCATGCGTTTGCAGATCGTGGACCATTTGCAGCTTGTGTTCGACATTGCGCAAAAAGACATACGCGTTGGTCAGGCCTGCACATTCCGATTCCGAGAGTAGTCCATATCGCTTGAATCGTTCCAAGGCTCCAAGTGTATTGCGGTCCAGAATCGCTCGCCGGCGAGCCCCGTGGAGCATTTGCACGGCCTGAACTAAGAATTCAATCTCCCGAATGCCCCCGATACCCAGCTTGACGTTGCGGCGCTCATGCCCGCGGTCGGCCATCTTCTCGTCGATCATGGCTTTGATGCGTTTCACCTGTTCGATGATGTCCGATTGCCGGTCCGACCCCTTGAACGAGCCGAAGACGAATGGCCGTATCATCCGAAGGAAGTCTGCGCCGGTCGCTGCATCGCCGGCAATCGGCCACGCCTTCAGCATCGCCTGGCGTTCCCATCCCTGCCCGCGCGTTCGATAATACTGTTGATATCGCGCGAGCGATCCGGCCAGCGAGCCCACGGTACCTTCAGGACGCAGCCGAAGATCGACTCGGAAGACGGTCCCCTCGTGTGTGTGCTCGGTAAGGGCCCTCGTGAGGTCCCGGGCGAGGTATTCAAAATATTCTTCATTGGAGATCGAAGTGGCCTGTCGCTGTCCCTTGAATGGACGCGTGTACCCCTCGGAGGTATACACATAGATGAGATCGACGTCGGAGCTGTAGTTGAGCTCTCCCCCGCCGAGCTTGCCCATGCCGATGACCGCAAATCCCGTTGGGGTCCACTTCCCGGTTCGATCGCGATGCATTGGCTTCCCATACTGCCGCTGCAACTCGCTTTCGACAATCTCATAGGCGGCTTGAATGGTCACTGAAGCCAGATCGGACAGTGCGGCAGTCGTATCGGGCACCGAGGTCAGCCGCAGGAGGTCACCCACGCCGATTCGCAGCATCTCCCGTCGTTTGAACCGACGAAGCGCCTCGAGCTTTAATTCCAGGGCCGCCACATTTCTCAGCATGGCGGTCAGCGCGCGATGCAATTCGAGCCGGGAGGGCCGTCGTGTCAATACCTGCTCCTCAGCAAGCCAGTAGACCAGCAGCGCGTCACGGATGAGAGTTTGCGCCAGATAAGGACTATTGCCGAAGAGCGTGCACAGGAGATGCAACATACGGCGTGCGCTGGACAGATATTGGAGCACTTGAACGCGATTGCCCGCTGTCTGTAGAAACCGTTCCCAATGCGTTAGCGCTTGGTCCGGATCGGCCGTGTCTGCAACGGCATCAAGAAGATCGTAAAGAAGGCCCGCAAGTATTTGACGCGATCTTGGCTCACCGGCCATCGCCTGAATATTTGCATCGGCTCGCGCACAATCGGTGAATCCATATGGCGTCAGAATCGCGGAAACGGCATTCAGCTCCAAACGAGAGGCCAGCAGGAGCGGCTTAGGATCAGGCCTTTCCACCGCCGTCGTCCATAGCTGGTCCGGTGGCGATTGAGATTTCTGAGTCGGTCGTCGGGCCCGTTGCATGGGCGGGATTATACCGGGGGCGTCTACAAGGAACAATGTACCGCCTCCAGACAACGGCCGCCGTTTTCTGTATACTCGCAGAGTCATGACTTCGGAATCCCTGCTTCCGCTCGTTCAACCTTTCTGCGCCGACGTGGATGAGGAGATCATCCGTGACTTCCTGTCGCGCATGGATGACGAGTATTTGGCAGAATTTACGCCCGCTCACATCGCCGCCCATGTGAAACTCGCCGCACGCCTGGACCCCGATCATCCTTCACAAGCTGCCTGTACTCGTCGGGCAGATGGGTCCGTCGATCTGATCATTGTGGCGTATGACTACTTTTCTGAATTTGCCGTCATTTGCGGATTGCTGGCCTCCTTTGGTCTCGACATTCGGGAAGGACGAATTTTCACATCTACAGACCCCGTCACCGTACCCCCGGCGCGGCGCGACGCGCGCCCTCTTCGGTCTCGGGCCCCGCGCAAACCCGGCTTGGCACGGAAAAAGATTGTGGACGTCTTTCATGTCCAGCCCGTGCCAGGGACCATTTTTACGCCCAGGCATGAGGAGCAGCTCTCGCAGGAGTTGGAAAGCATGCTGCGCCTGCTTGATAGTCAGCGCTTTCAAGAGGCGCGACATCGTGTGAATCGGCGGCTCGTGGAGACGCTCGATCGGACACGCGGTCGATTTACGGGCCTGCTGCATCCGGTCCGCATCGATTTCGACAATGAGCAATCACCGACCGATACCGTGATCGACATTCGTTCGATCGATACGCCGGCCTTTCTCTATGCCTTTGCCAATGCCCTTGCCATGCGAGGCGTGTACATCCGAAAGGCGCGCTTTCAACAGGTGGGCGCCGAGTTGCATGATCGTTTTTTCGTGCGTGGTCGGCAAGGTCACAAAATTGAAGACCCGTCCGACCAGCAAGAACTCCGGCTGACAGCCACGTTTATCAAGCAATTCACTCATTTCCTGACCTGGGCCCCGGATCCCGCCAAAGCGCTCGACCACTTCGATCGCTTCCTTGACCAACTGCTGGAAGGCGGGCGAACGGGACGGGCTCTCGATTTTCTAAAAGAGCAAAAAACCTTAGCGACCCTCGCTCGTCTGCTCGGGACGAGCGATTTTTTATGGGAGGACTTTTTGCGGCGGCAGCACGCCAATCTCCTTCCGATGCTGGAAAGCTACCAACACCTTCCTTTGGTTCGGCCTAAGATGGAGATGGTCCGGGAACTTCGAAAACGGATTGCCTCGGTGCGCAGCGACGAGCAACGCCGCCGGGGGCTCAATCAATTCAAGGATGAGGAGATGTTTCGCATCGACATGAAGCATCTCCTGGATCCCCATTCGACTCTGGTGGACTTTTCACGAGGCCTGTCGGACCTGGCCGAAGTCGTGCTCGATCAAGCCATCCGAGACTGCCAGATAAAGCTCTCCCACCCATACGGCGCCGCTCGATTAGAAAACGGCAAGCCCTGCTCGTTTGCGGTCTTGGGCATCGGGAAATTCGGCGGACGTGAATTAGGCTATGCCTCCGATATTGAAGTGCTCTTCGTCTATGGAGGAGCCGGGACGACATCAGGTAAACAGCCCCTGGAGAACAGCGAGTACTTTGAGCGGTTGGCGCAGGAAATTCTCGGATGGATCGAAGCCAAACAAGAAGGCATTTTTCATTTGGATGTACGATTGCGCCCTCACGGCAGCAAAGGCTCGCTCGCGAACAGTGTGGCGGAGATCGAACGCTACTACAGCGCGGAAGGCCTGGCTGCGCCATTCGAGCGACAGGCGTTGATCAAATTACGGCACGTCGCGGGAGACGAGACATTAGGACATCGGGTCGAAGCACACCGCGACGCCTACGTCTATAGCAAGCAGCCATGGGACGTAGAGGCTGCGCTCGACCTCAGACGCCAGCAGGTGAAGGAGTTGGTTGAATCGAATCACGTCAACATCAAATACAGTCCCGGCGGCCTTATCGATATCGAATACGGCGTGCAATATTTGCAATTGCAGCATGCGCATCGGCATGCGGCGCTTCGCACGCAGAATACGTTGCTCGCATTGGAGGCGCTGGGTCAAAAGAAAGTGCTCCCCAAACAGAAGGTCCAGGCGCTCCATGAGGCCTATCTGTTTTTCCGTACTCTCATCGACGGCCTGCGCATTGTGCGGGGCCATGCCAAAGATCTCCTGCTTCCTCCGCGTGACTCCGAGGGATTTGTGTTTCTCGCGCGACGGGTCGGCTATACGACCGAAACGTGGGAGGAAGGCGCCAAGAAGCTGGACGCCGAAATCAAGCGGCACATGGGCGTCACTCGTCATTTCTTCGCGACGCGATTTGGCCCCATCGAACGATAGGTTCAAGGAGCCCCCTCTTCTCGGCCGTTATTCCCAATCTTGTCTCCGATGATCAACCGCGCTCCGGGCTTACGCGTGAGGTAATACCACGCCCATTCGAACATCACCCGAAGACGGTTACGGAAACCGATGAGAAAGAAAATATGCACGAAAGACCAGAGCACCCAAGCCAGCACTCCTACCGTTCGCAATCGCCCGATTTGAGCGACGGCGTGAGCCTTCCCGATCGTCGCCAACATGCCGCGGTCCTTATACACAAACGGCGGCCGGGCCCCCGAAGAGACCCGGTTAGCAATCAGGTTCGCCACATAACGTCCCTGCTGAATGGCAACCGGCGCAAGGGCCGGCAACGGCTGTCCGGAGGCATCGATCGCTCTCGCGGCATCTCCAATGACAAAGATGGAGGCGTCGCCGGCAATGGACAAATCTGCTTCGACGAGCGCCCTTCCCTGCTGATCCAGCGGAGTACCCAGCGTTTGCAATATGGGAGAGGCTTCGTTCCCCGCCGCCCAAATCACATTTGCCGTTTCGATGAACCGACCACCGGCTGACACGCCTCGCTCATTCACCTCAGTCACACGTGTATTAAGCCGAACGTCGACCCCAAGGTCGGCGAGCACGCCCGCCGCTTTGGCCGCCAGCGATTCGTCGAACCCCGCGAGTATACGGCCTCCAGCCTCGATTAACAGAATCTGTATGTCTGAAAATTGTATCAATGGGAAATCGGGCAGAATCGAGGCCCGTGCGATCTCTGCGATCGCCCCCGCCAATTCCACGCCGGTCGGGCCTCCTCCCACGATGACAAAGGTCAGGTATTTTTTCGCTTCCTGACTTTTCAGGACGCGTTCCGCGTGCTCAAATGACAGAAGCATGTGTTCACGAATGCTCAGGGCGTCCGCCAACGTCTTGAGTCCCGGCGCAAATCTTCCCCACTGCTCCTTTCCAAAGTACGAGTGACGTGAGCCCGGAGCGAGAATGACATAATCATACGGCACATCCGTGTCCGTCAGCCGGACGACTCGCTTCTCGCGATCGACTGCGAGGACCTGATTCATCAGGATACGGACATTTTGCTGTCGGTAAAAGATCGTCCGTAACGGCGACGCAATATCACCCGGAGACAAAGCCGCCGTGGCGACTTGATACAGGAGCGGCTGAAACAGGTGATGATTCGTGCGGTCAATGAGAACCACGTTCACGGGCGCGTTCCTGAGATACTGGGCGGCCGTGAGACCGCCGAAGCCACCCCCGACAATCACCACTTGTGACTTGATCGCCCCTCCCATCATTTTCCTCCCCATACCTCGCATAGTTGCGAAGCCCACTCGGCCGTCATCGGAACCACACAACGTCTTTCTTCCAACAGCGCAACGGGCCTACACGCTTTCGACCTTCGTCCCACCGGCTAAAGACATCATGTCCCAGGAAGGGACAGCCGTTCACTGGTGACAAGCGCCATATCATCAATCACCAAAGCCTTGTACCTCTTGGTCATGCGGCTAAATGGCTTGCAAGACAGAGTGGTGAGCATCGCTCATTGTGTTGGTGTTCGTCGTCTGAGCCCACATTGAACTGGCCTAACCTTTGCCTCCCTCCACAACATCTAAAGGACTCCGGTATGGAAGACAACACATTTTGGTCGCTCGCACTTTACTTTATTGCGGTACTGATCGTTGTCACCGGCATGGTAGGTCTCCCCCTGCTCCTCGGCGAACGACATTGGCGCAAGCCTGGTCGGCAGATTGAACGGGGAACGAACGAGCCGTACGAAGCGGGAATACTTCCGACCGGCACGGCTCGACTGCGACTGCCCGTCCAGTATTACCTCGCAGCCATGCTGTTTGTCGTCTTGGACGTCGAAGCGGCCTTTATCTATGCCTGGGCCATCGCAGTGCCGGAAAACGGATGGCTCGGATTCGCCGAGATGGCCGTGTTCATCGGCATCCTGCTCGCGGCGCTGGCGTACCTGTGGCGAGTCGGTGCCTTGGAATGGGGTGTGCAGTATCAGCGAGCAGACCAACGCGAACAGGAGAAGCGAGATGCGATGGTCGCGTAGCAAGACGACGGACGACCGACTGCTGGCCGGTTCAACGAACGACTATACCCGCTCAACGGTCGATGCCGTGCGAGAATCCGTGCTCCTCGCGCGTCTGCAAGACCTCATTGCATGGGGCCGAAAGAACTCACTCTGGCCGCTCAACTTCGGGCTGTCCTGCTGCTATGTCGAGATGGCGACGAGCATTACCAGCGCCTATGACATTGCCCGGTTCGGAGCCGAGGTCGTGCGCGGCTCACCCCGCCAAGCCGACGTCATGGTGGTATCCGGCACCGTCTTTATCAAGGTCGCCCCTGTCATCAAACAACTATACGAGCAGATGCTGGAGCCGCGCTGGGTCATCTCCATGGGTTCGTGCGCGAACTCGGGCGGAATGTTCGACGTGTATTCCGTCGTGCAAGGCGTCGACAAGTTCTTGCCCGTGGATGTCTACATGCCGGGCTGCCCCCCGCCGCCATATGCGTTTATGGAAGCGCTCCTGCTATTGCAGGAAAAGATCGGCAAAGAGCGACGGCCACTGAGTTGGATGTTCGGGCCCGCGGAGGTACAGCAACCGATCATGCCGTCGATGCGGGATCAAAAACAGCGCACACGGCAGCAAGCCACCGAATATCCTTCTATAGATCGCCTGCCCCTCACCGACGCCCTGTGGCGACGACCCGGGGAACGACGGCCTGGTGAACTCTCGCCCAATGAATGGAGAGCAGGCCGTGACTAGTTCGATCCGGGCTGAGGAACGGGGCGTCGTTGATGAATTGATGACGCGCTTCGGGGCAGATCGTTTTATGACCCAGTTGGGTCGGGACGGGATTCCGATTATCTGGGCGAGTCCGGACTTGGCAAAAGCCGTGCTGATCTATCTCAAGCGAGAGATTCCCCAGCCGTTTCGACTGCTCTTCGATCTCACCGTGATTGACGAGCGCGTTCGACAACATCGGGAAGGACAACCGCAGAGCGATTTCACGGTCGTTTACCACGTCCTGTCGTTTGAGCGAAATGCGGATATCCGTGTAAAAGTGCCGCTGTTCGGAAGCTCACCTTCTATCGCAAGCATTTCGGACCTGTGGGCAAATGCAAACTGGTACGAACGCGAGGCGTGGGACATGTTTGGAGTCCGCTTCGAGGGCCATCCGCACTTGCGCCGTCTGCTGATGCCGCCAGGCTGGAAAGGCCATCCGCTACGAAAGGAGCACCGGGCGCGAGCCACCGAGATGGGATGGTTCACGCTTCCCGAAGAGAAGAAGGAGGCCGAGCAGGAGGCCCTCCGATTCCGGCCAGAGGACTGGGGGCTGAGGACATCCGAGGACGGTCACTTCGACTACATGTTTTTGAACCTCGGCCCGGCGCATACGGGGACACACGGCGTCCTTCGCCTGGTCGCGCAACTGGAGGGTGAAGCGATCGTCGACATCGTCCCCGACATCGGATATCACCACCGCGCCAAGGAAAAGATGGCCGAACGCCAGACCTGGCATACCTACATTCCCTATACCGACCGAGTGGACTATCTCCAAGGCGTACTGAATGAGATGGGATACCTTCAATCGGTCGAAGCCTTAGCCTGCATCGAAGTGCCGGACCGCGTCAAGGTGATCAGAATCATGATGTCGGAGTTCTACCGCATCGCCAATCACTTGGTCTGGTACGGGACTTTCTCCCAAGACGTCGGCGCCCTCTCTCCCGTATTTTATATGTTCAATGATCGTGAGCGGATTCACCATATTGCCGAAGCGGTGTGTGGCGCCCGCATGCATCCCAACTGGTTTAGGATCGGCGGCGTGGCGAACGATCTCCCCGAAGGCTGGGAGTACCTCGTCCGACAATTCATTGAGTATTTTCCCAAACGACTGGACGAGTACGACGACCTGGTGATGCACAATCCGGTCTTCCAGGCCAGGACGGTCGGGATCGGCGCCTATACCTTAGACGACGCAATCGAATGGGGCGTCACAGGACCGGGTCTTCGTGCCTGCGGATTTCGTTGGGATCTGCGCAAGCAGCGCCCCTATTCAGGCTACGAATGTTTCGATTTCGACGTGCCGATCGCCCACAAGGGCGACTGCTATGACCGCGCCATTGTTCGCACGGAAGAGATGCGACAATCGCTGCGGATCATCGAGCAGTGTCTCAAGGAAATGCCCGCAGGAACCTACAAGGCGCTCCATCCGCTCGCGACTCCGCCGATCAAGGAACGAACGATGCATGACATCGAAACCCTGATCACACATTTCATCGGAGTGAGTTGGGGACCGGTCATGCCGGCAGGGGAAGCAGGCGTACAGATCGAAGGAGCGAAGGGACAGGTCTGCTATTACCTCACGAGTGACGGCAGCGAAACGCCGTACCGAACTCGGATTCGCACGCCGTCGTTTCCTCACATTCAGATGGTGCCATTCATCTCGCGTGGCGAACTCCTTTCGGATCTACTCGCCATTTTAGGCAGCGTCGATTTTGTCTTGTCGGATGTGGACCGGTGAAGACGACGGAATGTTGGGCAGAGTAACAGATACGAGGTCATGAAATGCTCACCGAGATCGAACGGCAAGAGATAGAACGAGAGCTGGTGCACTATCCGGATAAGCGAGCCGCCTGCGTGGACGCCCTGAAGATCGTCCAGCGTCACCGCCGGTGGGTCTCGGATGAAGACTTGAAGAGTCTGGCTGCATTATTGGACATGACCCCCGACGAACTCGATGGCGTCGCGACGTTCTATAACCTGATTTTCCGCAAGCCGGTTGGCCGCCATGTCGTGTTTCTGTGTAACAGCATCTCGTGTTGGATCATGGGGTACGAGCGTCTTCACGATCAGGTGAAGAGAAGGCTCGGCATCGACTATGGGCAGACGACGCCCGATCAACGCTTTACCCTTCTTCCTATCGTTTGTTTAGGGGCGTGCGATCATGCTCCCGTGATGATGGTCGATGAGGACCTGCACCACAACGTCACACCGGATCGCATTAACGTCGTGCTTCAGCGGTACCAATAGAACCATGAGAACCATGCCACGTCTGAATGACACCGATCGTCCGTTGACCCATCGTATTGCGTCGCTTGACGAGCCGCTGTGGATCGCCGACTACGAGAAGACCGGCGGATACGAGGCCGTGCGCAAGGCGCTCCGAACCCTATCGCCTTTAGATGTGCAAAAGCTTGTGACCGAGTCGCATCTACGTGGACGTGGCGGTGCAGGCTTTCCTACCGGCAAGAAGTGGAGCTTCGTCCCGATGGGATCGAATGCGCCCCGGCCGAAGTATCTCGTCGTCAATGCCGATGAGATGGAGCCCGGCACATTCAAGGACCGTTTTCTTCTCGAAGGCGACCCGCACCAGATGATCGAGAGTATGATCGTGGCCGCGTATGCCCTCGAAGCGGATGCCGGGTACATTTTTTTGCGCCAGGAGTACTATCTGGCGGCTCGTCGGCTGACCCGCGCGATCGCGGAAGCCCAGGAGCGCGGCTTTCTCGGCCGCCACATTCTGGGGTCGGATTTCAGTTTCGACGTCCACCTGCACACGAGCGCCGGGCGCTATATCTGCGGGGAAGAAACCGCACTGCTCAACGCACTCGAGGGCAAGCGCGCCATCCCGCGAGCGAAGCCGCCGTACCCGCAGGTCTCAGGACTCTGGGGAAAGCCGACCGTCGTGCAAAATGTCGAAACCCTCTACTACGTCCCGCACATCGTGCTCCACGGCGTCGAGTGGTATCGCAGCCTGGGTCTCGGCAAGGAGGGCGGCACCAAGCTGTACGGGGTAAGTGGACAGGTGAATCAGCCGGGCCTCTGGGAGCTCCCGATGGGTACGACGATCAGAGAGATTCTTGACGTCCATGCGGGCGGCATGCGACCCGGGCATCGCTTTCGGGGGCTCCTGCCGGGAGGCGCTTCAACGGCGTTTCTCACAGGCGACCATCTCGATCTGCAGATGGATTTCGATTCCATACAGGCGGGCGGAAGCCGCATGGGCACCGGCACGATGATCGTGCTCGATGATCACACCTGTCCGGTGGGCTTCATGCTAAACCTCGAACAGTTTTTCGCGCAGGAGTCGTGCGGCTGGTGCACACCGTGTCGCGAAGGTCTCTCGTGGGTCGGCCTGATTCTCAAAAGCCTCGAACAGGGACGCGGTACCGAATCCGACCTCGATGTCCTTCTAATGCACACCAAATTTTTGGGTCCCGGGAATACGTTCTGTGCGCTTGCGCCAGGCGCCATGGACCCGTTGGCCAGCGCCTTGACGTATTTTCAGGGAGATTTCAAGCGGCACGTCCGTGAGCAGCGGTGCCCGTGGCAGAAGGGGCATCCTCTCCATCTGCTCGACACCAGAGAAAAGGCTGCGAGCTAAGGTACAGGACCCGATATGGCAACAATCTCGATCAACGAGAAACCTTACGAGGCGAATGACGGGCAGAATCTCCTCGCGGTCTGCCTCTCACTTGGTTTTAACGTCCCGTACTTCTGCTGGCATCCGGCCCTGGGGTCCGTCGGGGCATGCCGACAGTGTGCGGTGAAACAGTTTCAGGACGACAAAGATACGGCCGGTCGCCTGGTGATGTCCTGCATGACGCCGCCAAGTGACGGCACGCGTATTTCCATCGACGACCCCGAAGCGAAGGCGTTCCGGCAGAGCGTGATTGAATGGCTGATGGCGAACCATCCGCACGATTGTCCGGTGTGTGACGAGGGTGGCGAGTGTCACCTGCAGGACATGACAGTCCTGACCGGCCACGCCTATCGCCGCTTCCACTTCCCCAAGCGCACGTTCCGCAATCAATACCTGGGGCCTTTCATCAAGCACGACATGAACCGCTGCATCGAATGCTATCGCTGCGCGCGGTTTTACCGCGATTACGCCGGGGGTCGTGATTTCGACGTCTTTGCGTCCCACAACCACGTGTATTTCGGACGGCACGAGGACGGCGTGCTCGAGAACGAATTTAGCGGAAATCTCATCGAGGTGTGTCCAACCGGCGTGTTCAACGACAACACGCAGCTCCATCACTACACGAGAAAGTGGGATCTTCAGTCCGCGCCGTCGATCTGCACGCACTGCGGCGTGGGCTGCAATACGACGCCAGGCGAGCGGTACGGAATCATAAGGCGAATCACAAACCGATACAACAGCCAAGTCAATGGCTACTTCCTGTGCGATCGCGGCCGCTTCGGCTATGAATTCGTCAATGCCCGGGAGCGCATTCGTCATCCGTCACTCAAGCCTGAACGCGGCGCTGCCGCCGTTCGCGTCTCGAAAGACGAGGCACTGAGACACGCCACCGTCCGGATCAACTCCGATCGGATGATCGGAATCGGCTCCCCGCGCGCTTCTTTGGAAGGGAACTTCGCGCTTCGGACGCTGGTCGGGCCCGCCCGTTTCTGCACGGGGCTCTCCCGTGCGGAGCAGCGGCTGCTTAAAACGACGGTTGACATCATTCGAAATAGCGCGACGCCGGTCGCCTCGATTGCCGATATCGAACAGGCCGACGCGGTACTCGTCCTCGGCGAAGACGTGTTGAACACCGCGCCGCGGATGGCCCTCGCACTGCTGCAGTCGATACGCCAACAGCCGCTCGCGCTAGTCGACGAACTCGGAATTCCTCAGTGGCACGATGCGGCCGTACGTGAAGCCACGCATGGCCGGAAGGGTCCGCTCTTCATCGCCGGCTACCATAGAACCTGGCTGAATGACTTCGCGACCGACACATTCAACACGACTCCCGACGAGACGGCACGGTTCGGGTTTGCCGTGGCCCATGAACTGGACCCGGCAGCCGCCCCTGTGTCCGACCTTTCGGGGACGACGCGTGCCGCTGCGCGACGTGTGGCTGATGCACTGCGAGAAGCCGCTCGACCGGTCGTTCTGTCCGGAATCGGCAGCGCCAGTGAAGGCGTGCTGCACTCGACGGCAAACGTCGCGTGGGCCTTACACCGGTTGAACGCCGCCACGCGCGTCGCCTATGCCGTCCCGCATCCGAACAGCGTAGGAGTCGCATTGATTGATGGGCTTAGCCTCGAGGATGCCTGCGAAATGGTCGATGCCGATCACACACTCATGATTCTCGAAAACGATGTGCTTCGGCAGTCCAACAAGGCGATCTCCACCATTCTACGTTGCGCTGCCGACGTCGTCGTCCTCGATCATCTCGAAAGCGAGACGACGGGGCATGCAGACGTGGTCTTCCCGGCCTCGACATTCGCAGAAGGTGATGGCACGTTCGTCAACTACGAAGGACGTGCCCAACGCTTCTATCAAGTCTTCGTCCCACAGGACGAGGTCCAAGAAAGCTGGCGCTGGATACGTGAGATCGCGGCGGCGTTCGGAAGGCCGTTACCCTGGCAAAATGTGGACGATGTCGTAAGGGCACTCTCACGCGAGATTCCGACCTTCGCCGACCTGCCGAGCGTGGCCCCGCCGGCGGGCATCCGCTTCCTTGGTGCAAAAATTCCCCGGCAGCCCGAGCGCTACAGCGGCCGCACTGCGATCTTCGCCCAGCAGACCCTGCATGAGCCGAAACCGCCCGATGATCCGGACTCGCCACTCGCGTTTTCCATGGAAGGCTATCGCGGACCCGTGCCATTGCCGTTGATCCCTCAATTCATCGCACCGGGCTGGCATTCGAATCAGGCATTGACGAAATTCCTCGGGGAAATACCAGGCCCGTTAAGCAAGGAAGTCTCCGGCGTAATGCTGATTCGCCCTCATGGCAATGGCAGGCCATACTTCACACGTGTTCCGGCCGCCTTCCATCGCCGTGCTGAGCAATGGCTCGTCCTCCCGATTTATCACGTATTCGGTAGCGAGGAACTCAGTGCACGTTCGCCGGCTGTACGGGAGCGTATTCCAGCGCCGTACCTCCTACTCAATGCCGAGGACGCGAAAGGCCACGGACTCGAGGAGGGACGGCTGGCCACAGTAAGCGTGAACGGCTGGACTTATCGGCTCCCTATCAGGATTTCTGCGCCCTTTCCACATGGTGCTGCCGGCGTACCGATCCTGGATACCTGGGAACGACCGCCGATCCCGGGATGGGGAAACATGTCCATGGTGGAGGACTAATGGAACCCATGTTGTCTCAACTATTCATGATTGCGTGTGTGCTGGGCGGCGTGTTGACGCTCAGCGCAATGGCGATCTGGATGGAACGCCGGTTACTGGGCATCTGGCAGGAACGCTTCGGGCCTAATCGCGTCGGCCCGTTCGGCGTCTTACAGTCGGTGGCCGACATGATCAAGATTTTCACCAAGGAGGATTGGATACCGCCCTTCGCAGACAAACCGGTGTTCATCCTCGCGCCGACGGTCGTGATTATCACAACGCTCTTGTCTTTCGCGGTGGTGCCGTTCGCCCCGGGCATGGCCGTTGCGAATCTCAACATCGGGCTGTTGTTTTTCCTCGCCATGTCCTCGCTTGCCGCCTACAGTGTGGTCCTCGGCGGATGGGCATCGAACAGTAAATACCCGTTCCTCGGTGCCATGCGCGCCACGGCGCAGTTGCTGAGTTATGAGGTCTTCATGGGGTTGGCGCTTATGGGGGTGGTCATTCTCGCCGGGAGCTTCAATTTGCGGGAGATCGTCGAGGCTCAGCGAGGCGGGTGGTTTATCATCCCCCAAGCTATCGGGTTCGTCATCTTTCTGATCGCCGGCCTGGCGGAGACTCATCGGGCACCGTTCGATATCCCGGAAGCAGAGACCGAATTGGTCGCCGGCTACCATGCCGAGTATTCGGGGATGAAATTCGGGATGTTTTTCGTCGGGGAATATGCGGGCGTTATTTTGATCTCCGCGATGATCACCGTGTTGTTTTTCGGCGGATGGCAGGGCCCCTGGCTTCCACCGTTCATCTGGTTCCTCCTGAAGACCCTGGCGTTCATGGCGTTGATCTTCTTGATTCGTGCTACGCTTCCGAGGCTCCGGTTCGATCAATTTCTCTCGCTCGGTTGGAAACTGCTGCTCCCGCTCACGCTCGTCAATATTCTTATTACGGGAGCGCTTGTATTAGCTAATGGACCAAAGGCGGGGCGGATATGAGATGGCTTCGCGCGGTTGCGGCATTGTTGAAGGGGCTCTGGATCGTCGCGAAACGCACGGTTCAACGACCGATCACTGTCCAGTATCCCGATGAGAAACCGTATCTGCCCCCTCGGTTTCGCGGCCGGATCGTGCTCACCCGCGACCCCGATGGGAAGGAACGGTGCGTCGCGTGTTATCTGTGCGCAGCGGCATGCCCGGTAGACTGTATCGCGCTTCAGGCTACCGAGGACCTCGACGAGCACGATCGCCGGTATCCGGCCTTCTTTCGCATTAACTTTTCACGCTGTATTTATTGCGGCCACTGTGAAGAGGCCTGTCCGACGTATGCGATCCAACTGATACCCGATGTCGAGATGAGCGAGTACCGGCGGCAGAACATGGTCTACGAGAAGGAGCATTTGCTCATCAGCGGGCAAGGCAAATATCCGGGCTACAATTTTTATCGAGTGGCCGGGGTCCGAATCGGAGGGAAGGACAAGGGAGAATCCGAGAATGAAGCGCCGCCGGTGGACGTGCACAGCCTGCTGCCGTGAAGAGAACACGGTGAGGCGATCGGCGGTGACTAATCACTCCGGAGGGTGCCGAATGCCTCGAGCTGAACGCTGAAGTTTGTGATGGAAATCGTATTCTATATCTCAGCCGCCGTAGCCGTAGTCGCGACTCTCCGCGTCGTCACCCATGCCGACCCCGTGCATGCACTCCTCTACTTGACCGTGTCGCTGTTGGCCGTGGCCCTCATCTTTGTCATATTGGGCGCCCCGTTCATCGGCGCGTTAGAGGTGATCCTCTACGCCGGCGCTATCATGGTGCTTTTTATCTTCGTCGTCATGATGCTGAACCTCGGTCCACAAACGATCCGACAGGAACAGCGGTGGATCGAGCCGAGGGTGTGGCGAGGGCCCGTTTTCCTCTCGGTTCTCTTGTTGATCGAACTGGCCTATCTTTTCGTTATCGACCGTGGCGAGTATTCCACGAGCAGGACCGTCGTGAACCCGAACCAGGTCAGCATCAGCCTGTATGGACCTTATTTGATCGGGGTAGAGCTGGCGTCACTGCTGCTATTGCCGGGATTGATCGGGGCGTACCACTTGGGAAGACGCTTGAGAAAGGCTTAGCCGGATGTTGACCAAGGGTCCAGGGTTCGAACCGAGGATGCCATGACGACACATGCCCTGTTGCTCGCCGGGATCCTGTTTGCCCTCGGGTTGGTGGGTCTGCTCGTTCGGCGCAATTTGATCTTCATCCTGATGTCTGTCGAGATCATGGTCAACGCGGCCGGCCTCGCGTTCATCGCTGCCGGCGCCCGATGGTCTCAACCGGACGGGCAAGTGATGTTCATCTTTATTCTGACCCTGGCGGCGGCGGAAGTGTCCATCGCCTTGGCGCTCCTATTGCAACTGTATTATCGGTTTAAAACGCTGGATATGGATAGCGCGAGCACGATGCATGGATAACATGTTTGGTCTGTTGTGGCTGATTCCGGCGCTCCCACTCGCCGGATTCGTGATTCTGACGGTTCTCGCCGATCGGCTGACACGGCCAACGGTCACGTGGGTAGGCGTCGGCTCGGTGGCTGCATCGGCGGCCGTCACGGTGCTCATCGCCGCCGCCTTTCTCACTGCGCCTCCGGCCGGGAACTCCTATAGCCAGACAATCTGGACCTGGATGAACACGTCGGGATTCAGCCCGACGGTCGGCTTTCACCTGGACGCGCTCTCGTTAGTGATGATAGTCGTCATCACGTTCGTCGGATTCTTGATTCATCTCTATTCCTCGGAATTCATGAGGGAGGACGAAGGCTATCGCCGCTTCTTCTCGTATATGAATCTCTTCGTCGCCTCGATGTTGATCCTGGTTCTCGCCGACAATCTGCTGTTGCTCTATCTCGGGTGGGAAGGCGTGGGGCTGTGCAGCTATCTTCTGATCGGGTTCTGGTATACCGATCCCGGCAACGTGCGGGCTGCACAGAAAGCATTCATCGTCACCCGCATAGGAGATACGGCGTTTGCGATCGGACTGTTTCTGCTGTTCTCAACCCTCGGCACCCTGCACATACAAGATCTTCTAACGCGCGCAATACACGAATGGCCCGCGGGTGCGGTGCCGGCAATCGCTGCTGCCGCGCTTCTGCTCGGGGGAGCGGTGGGTAAATCGGCCCAGCTTCCGCTTCAGACTTGGCTGCCGGATGCCATGGCAGGCCCGACGCCGGTCAGCGCATTGATTCATGCCGCCACTATGGTAACAGCTGGTGTGTACCTCATCGCGCGCCTCCACACGTTGTATGAACTGGCCCCGTCCGTGCAGTTTGCGGTCGGCATCATTGGAGCCCTCACGCTTCTCCTCGCCGCATTCAGTGCCCTCGTGCAACGAGACATCAAGCGCGTCCTCGCCTATTCGACGATCAGCCAAATCGGGTATATGTTCCTGGCCTTGGGCGTCGGCGCGTGGTCGGCTGCCCTGTTTCACTTCATGACCCATGCGTGTTTCAAGGCGCTGCTCTTCTTGGGAGCCGGCGCGATCATCCTCGCACTGCATCATGAGCATGATATTTTTCGGATGGGAGGACTTCGTCGCCATCTGCCGTTGACGTTTGGGACCTTTGTGATCGGCGCGGCATCGCTGGCAGGACTGCCGCTGGTTACGGCCGGCTTTTATAGCAAGGATTTGATCTTGTGGGAGACCTGGGCATCGACACAGGGCAGCACGTGGCTATGGGCAGCCGGCCTGCTCGGCGCATTCATCACGGCGCTCTATAGCTTCCGTCTGGTCTTTTATGTCTTCTTCGGCGATATCAAGACGTTCCCGCATGGCCGTCCTGGGTTCGCAATGCGGCTCCCGCTGTTGGCATTGGCCGCGCTGTCTCTTGGAGCCGGTTTGCTCGAGACGCCGCCGAGCCTGGGCGGCGTCTCGCTCTTCAGTCGTTTGATGGACACGGTCTTGCCGTCGACCTCACTGCGTGAACAAGCGCTTGACTCAGAAGTCAGTGTGCAAGTCACGGTGATGGTTGCCGCTGTGCTCGGGATCCTCGTGGCCTATGCCGTGTTCTTGCACCGGCCGGACCGGGCAGATCGCTTCTCCAATACTCGAACAGGCGCCGCCCTTTCACGTTTGTGGTTTCAAGGGTGGTGGTTCGATCGAATCTACCATCTTCTCTTCGTCCGCCCGTTTCTGTGGCTTGCTGAGATCAATCGCAACGACGTGATCGATCGTCTCTATAGGGGCCTCGCTGCATTACACCGCTTTGCCTCTAACGTGCTCGGCGCGACACAGACGGGCCGCGTACGCTGGTACGCCGCCACGATGGCCGGGGGAGCGGTGGTGATGATCGCGCTCGCTCTATTTGCGTAGATGTATGGCGCTTATTTGGCTCATCCTTATTCCATTGCTGGCGGGCCCACTCGCGTGGCTGTCGGAGCGACGGGGCGCGGTGTGGCCGCGCGTTATTTCGGGGATCGCCTTAGCGGTCGACCTCGCACTCGGGCTCTACCTCTGGCTTCCCGCAACGGACGGGGCTGCAGTGGAAAGTCCTATCTGGCATGCCGAATGGACATCCAGCTGGATTCCCCGCTGGGGAATCACCGCTCATCTCGCGCTCGATGGACTGAGCCTTCTCCTGATCGTCCTGAGCGGATTTCTCGGCTTGGTCGCCGTCGTATCCTCATGGACGGAGATTCAGGAAAGAGTGGGCTTCTTTCACTGTAATCTCCTGTGGGTCGTCGCCGGCACCATCGGCGTGTTTCTCGCGATGGATCTCTTTCTGTTTTTTGTGTTTTGGGAGGTCATGCTAATCCCGATGTATCTGCTGATCAACATTTGGGGACACGAGAACCGCACGTATGCGGCCATGAAATTCTTTCTCTTCACCCAAGGCGGGAGCCTGTTGCTGCTCGTGGCCATCGTGGCCCTCGCCTGGCTTCACTTTCAGCAGACGCATAGGCTCACGTTCGAGTACACGGAACTTCTTCACACGCCCCTTAATCCGACGACAGCCATGTTATTGATGCTCGGCTTCTTCGCCGCCTTTGCCGTGAAACTGCCTGCTGTCCCCTTCCATTCCTGGCTCCCTGACGCACATACGGAGGCGCCGACCGGGGGCAGCGTGCTCTTGGCCGGGCTTCTCTTGAAAACCGGCGCGTATGGCCTGCTGCGATTTACCATTCCTCTGTTTCCCGACGCCGCGTTCTCATTCGCGCCCATCGCCATGACAATGGGGGTAGCCGGAATTTTGTACGGTGCGATCCTGGCATTTGCCCAAACCGATCTGAAGCGCCTCGTTGCCTATAGCAGCGTCAGCCATCTAGGATTCGTTCTGCTCGGCATCTTTGCTTGGAATCGCTTGGCTCTCCAGGGCGCCGTCATGCAAATGCTCGCGCACGGTGTGAGCACAGGCGCCCTGTTCATGCTGGCCGGCGCGCTCCAAGAGAGACTCCATACCCGCGATATGGGCCGGATGGGGGGCTTATGGGCGTCAGTTCCCAAGATGGCGGCGATTGCCCTGTTTTTTACCATCGCGTCATTGGGATTGCCCGGCCTCGGCAACTTCGTGGGTGAATTTCTCGTGTTGCTCGGGACATTCCGCGTCACCGTGACGGGAACGGTCTTCGCGACCGTCGGCATCGTAGCCGCGACGATCTATGCGTTGGCGTTGATGCAACGAACGTTTTATGGCCCTGTGTCCGCGACCGTCCCGATTCCGGACCTGTCGAGGCCGGCCATCACGACGCTGGCAGTCATGATGGCGGTGCAGGTGTGGTTGGGCGTCGCACCGCAACCCGTGCTCGGACTCGCCGAGTCGGTCATCGAGCGTCTCGAGTCATCGCTCGCGCCGTCTGCGACAGCGAGTACAAGGTAATCTATGTCGAGACAAGACCTCATCGCCCTGCTGCCCCTCCTCGTCCTCTCGATCGGCGCCGTAACCGCCATGCTTATCACCGCCTTCTTCCGCCGACACGGTGCTGTAGCCGCATTGTCGTTGGCGGCGTACGGGCTCGCCTTCGCCTCACTGCCTGTTGCGGCCACCGTCGCCCCGCGCTCCGTCATGGCCTTGCTGATTGTAGATGGCTATGGGCTTTTTTACATGGGGCTGACGCTGCTGGGAACGGTGTTCGTCACCGCCCTCGCGTACAGCTACTTTGAAGAGCAGGCCCATCATGAGGAACAGGTCGAGGAATTCTATGTGTTGCTGTTGCTCGCATCGCTCGGCGCAAACGTGCTGGTGATCGCCACCCACTTCGTCTCGCTGTTTCTCGGGTTGGAACTCGTCGGCGTGTCGCTGTACACGCTGATCGGCTACTTCCGGCATCGTCGGAGGCCAATAGAAGCGGCCCTCAAGTATCTCGTCCTGTCCGCCGCGGCCTCTGCATTTCTCATTTTCGGCATGGCCTTGATTTACTTCGACATGGGCACGATGGAGTTCTCCGGCATCGGCGCGGAGCTTCGCAGGGAGAATGTGAACGCATCCCTGTTTGTCATCGGAACCGTCATGATCCTGACCGCCATGGGGTTCAAGCTTGCGCTCGTGCCGTTTCATATGTGGACGCCGGACGTCTATGAAGGCGCCCCCGCTCCCGTCACCGCCTTTGTCGCTACCGTGTCGAAGGGTGCCGTATTGGCCCTCCTATTCCGCTATTTCATGCAAGTGGATGGGCTTCATTACCCACCGTTGTGGTTCATGTTGAGCGGCATGGCGGCATTATCCATGATAGCGGGCAACCTCCTGGCCCTTTTTCAACAGAACGTCAAGCGGCTGTTGGCCTACTCGTCGATCGCACAGCTGGGCTACCTGCTCGTTGCATTCCTCGCCACGGGACCGATATCTGTGGAAGCCGTGAGCTTTTATTTGGTGGCCTATTTCATCTCGACGCTTGGCGCGTTCGGTGTCGTCTCCACCCTTACGGCTGAGCCGGTGCGCAGGGGCGAGACACGAGACGCGGATAGGATCGAGGACTACCGGGGGCTGTTCTGGCGACGGCCTTGGCTGGGTGCAAGCTTGACCCTCATGCTCCTCTCGTTGGCCGGTATTCCTTTGACGGTTGGGTTCCTGGGAAAGTTCTATGCGATTGCGGCCGGCGTTCAATCGTCACTCTGGTTCCTGATCATCCTGCTTGTAGCCAATAGCGTGATTGGGCTGTTCTATTACTTGCGCATCGTGGTCGCCATGGCCATGACGGTTGCGCAGCCGGGCTTCTTCCCCCGACCACTCGCAGGACATCAGCCGTCAAACTTGGCCGCGGTCTTCTCGGTGACCATCCTCACCCTGTTGCTCATTGGCGTAGGCCTGTACCCGGATACGCTCATCCGCCTGATTCAGACCATGATGCTTTCCTGACTCGCCTTGAGAGTCTCGCAGTCCGTTCTTCCTTCATCGTCGCGATAGCCGTCGCTGGAGGAACCGGCGGGCGCTGCGATGGGGCCGCCGTAATCATATACTTACGTCCTCGTCTAGGTGTGCCGGCTGAATCCTCCCACCAAATTGCTCCGGAATGCTTGATCCGTTTTGACCGCTGTGCTGCGGTTCTCTATGGCCGTGGTCATGCGGGAGCGATCGGGTCCCCCGCTGTTGGGTTTGGCCAGCCGTCACGACACACCGTCTTTTCCTTTCATAACCTGTGGTAATAGGCCGATGTAGAGGATTCGAGAGGGCGACCATATGGTGGGGATAACCCGTCCATGAGCAAGATGCGGATCGGCGAAGCGATGGTCTGCTGCGGCGGCTGCGCGACATCGGGTAGACCTTCGAGTGGCTACCCCAGGACGTCTCGAACGCCATGGGTGCCCGGCTGCACCGGAACCGTAATGCGGGCACGCGTACCGTGAGGAGAGACCGGGATGACGTCCAACTGACCGCCAACGAGGTTCAGACGCTCTCGAATGCTGAACAACCCAAAGCCTCCGCCCTGTCTCTGCGTGCTGTGCGCAGCATC
Source organism: Nitrospira sp. Nam74 (assembly GCF_965152615.1). Taxonomy (NCBI): domain Bacteria; kingdom Pseudomonadati; phylum Nitrospirota; class Nitrospiria; order Nitrospirales; family Nitrospiraceae; genus Nitrospira; species Nitrospira sp. Nam74. The sequence continues at coordinate 2,979,618 of NZ_OZ224220.1, forward strand.
GAATCCCCTGCCGTGATCTTCGACGACGATCTCCACGTGATGACCAGAACGATTGAGGGCTATTGTCGCTTCCGATGTTTGCGCATGTTTGATGACATTCCACAGTAATTCCTGAACGGCCTGATAGGTGACGATCAGCACGTCATCAGCTAAACCTTCCGGGTTGCCTAACACGTTGAACGATACCATCAGCCCATGGCGTCGCATCTTGTCGGCAACCCAGTTCAGAGTGTCTCTGACGTCGTTGCCATAGCCATGCAGAGGCGGATGAAGATCGGCGGTCACGGTTCTTGCCGCCGTTAGCGCTTCATCGAGAATCGCCGTCACTTGTTTCAGCGCCGGCCGTTCCGTCTCGATCTCTTTCGCTCTCTCAATGGCTTCAAGCCGCATGAGGCAGACCGCCAGCAATTGCGCGAGATTGTCATGAATAGCCGTGGCTAACCGCCTACGTTCCCGATCCTCTGCAAGCTGAGTTCTGTCGCCAGCGAGCGCAATTGTTGCGTCAGACGCGCTTTCGTCTGTTGTGCACCAACCTCTTCCGTAACGTCTTCGGCGACAATGTTAATGCCAATAATCTCACCGCCTGGTGTCCGAATCGGAAAACAACTATCTCGAAACGTATGTGGTTCTCCGGGACACGCCAAAGTCTCTCCCGTGATTTCAAGTGCGACCACAGGCTCTCCGGTTTCCAGAACTTTCAGAAGGAGAGGCTCCACTTGGTCCGCTAGGTGTGGCACCATCTCGCGCACTGTGCGGCCAATGTGACTGACCGCCGGCAGTCCGTTCATATCCGCCAAGCGGTCGTTGATGCGACTGAAGCGAAGATCGGTGTCGAGGACACATAACCCAATCGGCGCCGTCGCGTAAATCGTCTCAAGCTCGGCTAAACGTTTGACCGCCACGTCTTCGCGGTGTTGTAATTCAGTGGCTTGACGCGAGATTGTCGCTTCCGTCCTCTTGCGATCGCTGATGTCCCGGAACAAGATAAGCAGCCCAGGTTGGAGGGGGTAGGCCTCGTGTTCAAGCCATTGATCACGGTCCGCATAGTAAAATTCGAATCGTGTTGCTTCACGCCTCTTCATTGCGCGCTGCAATTCTCGATACACGGACGTCTCGACCATATACGGAAATTCGTCCCACATATGGCGGCCAAGTACGCTGTCTGCGCGTCGTCCCATGAACTTCTGCGCCTGAGGATTGACGTATAGATATCGCCATTGCTCGTCCATGAAGACGAAGGCGTCCGACATGGAGTCGACGATGTGTAGGAGTTGAAACTCAGAGAGTCGTGTCGGGCCCCCTGGTGCCACCATAGCTCACCCGAAGAATTACAACGGTACGTCTATGCGGAGATGAAGACAATAGGTGCGGTCGCAGCCATGATGTCAGGGAATAACACCTGTGCATCTATGGCACTTCTCAGGCGGGCTGTTCATACTGTATCAGTGCAAGTCTGCAATATTAGTCTGCGCACGACATCACTCGGGGACAGGAATAGCACAGCGGTCAAATATCGAGCGTTGGCTTCAACCGGATGACGATCGCAGTGATGAGGCGCTGCACAATGAAAAGTCCATAGATGGCTCCGTTGCCCTATCGATAAGGGGAACTTCTCTCTGCATCGGCTTGTAAGTGGGTTCCTTCGCCGCAGGCACACTGCCGAGCTTTTCTCTCTCGACTGATAGCTCGCTCCGTCATACCGAGACATCATAGGGCGGGATGGGCTGATACACGAGAGTTGCATGCCCATGTTACATGGTTAGGCACTAACCCATAGCGTAGGGAGACTCATAGATGGCGATCAATCTATTACAGGACAAGGGCACGCCGATTGAGAAACAGACTTTTACATGGAAGGACATGGTTCAGAAACCGATTAGTAAGCTCAACGATGATGCCTTCACACGCGTGCGCATCATTCTGATGAACGGCATTGAGGCCGAAGCCTTGCGGTTTTCACATTCATGCGCGCGTATGAACAATGACCTTCAACTGTCTCTCGCAAAGGTCCGTCGCAGCGAGCAGCACCAGGCCACGATGGTCAATTGGCTGCTTCCAGCCGACCAGTCTCCCTTAGAAACCACCATCGGGTATGAACAGGTGGCAATCGAGGTGACGGCGTCACTGGCGCAGAACGAACCGGATCCTTACATCGCACAGGTCTTACGGTTTGGATTGCTCGAAGACTTCGATCACTTGTATCGGTATACCGCCCTGATGGATCGCTTAGAAGGGAAAGATGCAAACAATATCTTGCAGTGCTATACGGATATTCTGCCGGGCCGACCGACGGTCGATGAGCATCGTGCGCCTGAGGATGACCTGCGCGATCACTACGATTGCCGACGCGCGGCACCGGTGACAAAACTCAATGCCTTAACGATCATGTCAGGCGAGCAGCAGACGCACAATTATTATATGAACATCGGTCCCCTCTTTGCGGACCCCGTCGCCCGACAATTATATGCGGAGATTGCCTCCATCGAAGAACAGCATGTCACCCAGTATGAATCCATCATCGATCCGACGGAGACCTGGCTGGAAAAGTGGGTGCTGCATGAGGCTCAGGAAGTCTACAACTATTACAGTTGTATGGTGCAGGAGAGCAACCCTCGCATTAAAGCCATTTGGGAACGCTTTCTGGATTATGAACTGGGGCATTTGAACTACGCGATGGAGGCATTTAAGAACATGGAACGCCGCGACCCCGCGGAGATACTCTCTGCTGAACTCCCCGAGCCAATTGCCTACAAAAGCCAACGGGACTTTGTCCGAATGGTCCTCAACCAGGAGGTGGATTTGCGGGCAAACGGGACACAGTTTGTGGACAAAGCGCAGGAGCCTGAGCGATCCCTGAAGTATCGGCGACAACTGAATTCGGAAGGGTCGCCCAGTCAGACCGCGGCGGCCGGCTATCGATGGGCTCCGGGGACAGAACTGACGCAGAAAGTCCCAGGTCAAAAGATGAAGGAGGCGGTATGACACATCCGACGGATCTTGGAATGAATCGAACGGGTATCGACCTGTCTCCAATCCATGCGCAAGAGCTTATTGCAGCCGCGCGCGCCACACGCCCGAGCTCTGAGGGGGACGAGCGGACCCTCGCTGCGTATCGCAGTCGTGACATACAGGTGGCCGAGCCAATCGGGACGGTGCCTGTCCCTGGGACACTAAAAGGTGTGACGCAGACTGTCATGCAGAAGCTCACCGGGAAGAGACCCGAAGTGCTGATTGATAAACTCGGTGAGCGACTAGCGTTTGAGCGCACCGGAACGAGGCTCTATGATGCGTTTCTCAACAAATGTCAGACAAGAACAGGCGAGGCGCATTCACTTCCCTTGGACACGCTTCACACCTTCCGCGATGAGGAAGCCCGGCATTTCGGCCTCATCTGGGACGTCATGCGTGACCTGGGAGCGGACCCGACAGCCCAAACTCCTTGTGCGGACACGAGCGGCGTGGCGTCGATGGGCTTGCTACAGGTCATCACCGATCCCAGGACGTCAGTCGACCAAAGCTTGCACGCGATCCATATTGCCGAGCTGGCGGACCACGACGGGTGGGAGATGTTGATCACCCTCACAAGCGACCTAGGGTTAGAGGATGTCGCGCGTCAGTTCAGGCAGGCGTATGCTGAAGAACAACGCCATCTTCAAACCATCCGTGACCTCATGACGACATGCATAAGGACTGAAGCCGGGATGATATAACATCAAGGACTATTGTTTACGCCGGGCAGAAGCATCATGCATTGCTACCAGGGCATTGAAGCGAGCCGTGTTGCGCTGGCGATTTTGCTGACCGGGGCAGCTACGTCCCTGACGGCGTGTGTAATAGGGAAACCAAGCTGCCAAATAGCTCATGGTCAATCCCGTTGAGCCAGAACTCCGTCAATAGATGATCGTGCGAGCATCAGCAGGGAATGAATGCCTCACCGCGAAATCGGGAGAGGAATTTGGCCTCCCCTACATCGACAACGAGATCAAGACCCATAAAAAGGTGATTCGATTGGCGAACGAAACAATGAATGAGGCGGACAGTCATCAGTTGCGCCAACTACTTCTACGGTCACGGCCCATACTAAAGGATCACCTGCAAGGCGAACGACTAAAAGGAGTCTCTGCATGCAAGTTCTTAGCTGGGAGGCCATTCATTGGGCCGTGAGACGGAGGGCACACAGCAGCGAGCTCGTACAGCACGAGCTCGGCTGACCAACCGTTCTTCCGGAATTCACGTCTCCTGGCCAGTAAGTGCCCTCGTACGTGAGTGTTGCCGGAGACGGCAATTTGTAAACGTCTCTTTCCCTGCAAGAGTGGGAATTTTTTACGAGCCGATGTGATGCGGCTCGCGTGTGGAGTCACTTTTCTCTTTCCCTGTTTATAGGTCCTTCCTGCAAGCGTCGTCTACCAGGCCGCAAGATTCACGTTATTCTTCATCTATTCGCTCCATTAACCACACGATGCCGAGCAACTGCTTGTATGTGCCCTCAATGCGTTGGCCACTCACCTTCGCCAAAAATGGCGGACCGCTGTAGGGCTGAAGGCGCAGATTCAGGTGGCTCAGATGGAAAGCCTCGCGGCGCCGTAAACGGAAAAACTGCTGCAAAAACCTCCTTCGGTCTTCCTTGGCAATGAAGAGGATGAGCGTCTGGCCACAGAAGGTTGCGGGAATGTTCAGCAGAGATTGAAAGGCTCCATTTATCCGAGTCATGAGCGAGTTTGAATCAGTTTCGACATAGCCCCTCCTGATCAATTCGAGGGGCCGATTCGCGGATTCAGAGCCTTGTCTTGGGCCCATGTGTTCGATTGACAGTGCGTCAATACATGCAGGCAGGACGAAGGCCAAGTCGGCTTCGTCAGCCGGGGTGAACGTCGGAGAAGACATCGTTTGAAGGGCCGCCAGTTCGGCGCGCCACTGACTAATACTCTGCTGATTAGCCCTTATCTCTTCATATCGCATGGCATATACCTTAAGCGCTGCATTGATGAAGTTCGGCTCGAGCATGGTGTCCCTCTTTACAAGCATTCGATACGAGGCCATATCATCCAGCAGTGACTTTCAGAACACGCACATCGCGAGGGAGCGGCCTAACGGTCTTTAGCGGTCGACTCAATACGGCAGATTGAGTATTTCTGGCGGGAGAAGATTGCATTCAGGGAGCAGAGCGGTTGTGTGCCAAAGTACCTCGCATTGGTAAAGTTGTATTTCCTCGTGAGGCTCAACCTGCTCGATGGTACGCGTGAGAATCCGGGATGTCGATATCGTGCCCTGACACAGGGAACCGTCTCATGGAATGCTGGTCGGATTCGGTTCACCGGGCCTGTTCTGTCGCACATGGCACACTTACACATCGTGGCCCCGTCAATGGTGAGAATTAAAGAAACACGTCGCGGGATGATAGAGTGGAAGACTCAGATATTCCCTTTCTCCCGCGGGGCTCAAACTGAATGGCTTCGATCATCAACGTATTACTCTGCTCACGTGATGCATTTTTCCAGTCAACAGCCTGCAGAGGCCTTGTGGATACCATCGTAGAAGCACGGGAAGATAGGTCATGGCCCGCACCCATTCTCCTGACCGTGCGGCATGTACCATAGCGCAGAGCAAGGGCTCACCGTACATTTGATGGCGATCGAGAAAGCCCTGCGTCCAAGCGCGCTGATACATGACATTGCCCGCGGCATCATCGATGTGTAAGTGCAGCATTTTCATGGCATACGCCAACATCAGATCCCATCGGGGCGTAATCCTCTCTCCATGCCTCCTATATTCCGCGATCACCCTGTGATGGCAATGGATCGGATGGCGACCTGCGACTCGCAAATACAGTTCTTGGTCTTCACACCTTTCAAACTCGAGTGCGAACCCCCCAAGAGCCGTGAGGACATCACGCCGAAACATGATGGCATGGATCGGCCCGATGAAATTCGTCCGCAAAAGCGTGGCGTAGTGCGTCGGCGTCGGGAGACAGTTGTGAACATGTGTGACTGACTCAGCGCCGAACCACCGGTAATCTCCACAGACAAACGCGACCTTCGGGTGAGAGTGAAACGCCTCAAGACAGCTCTGGAAATGGAGCGGAAGAAGTCGATCATCGGTGTCCAAAAATACGACATAGTTACCGGAGCAGATCTGTAAACCCTGATTGCGAGCAGCTGCTAGTCCTGTTCCCTGCAGCCTCGCATACCGAATACCGAGATAATTGCTGGCGACCTCTGCTGCACGGCCAGAGGATTCACCATCGACGATAACAATTTCATAGTCAGCGTAGGTCTGAGATGTGACACTTTCGATCGCCTCGTTGAGAAACGTGGCTCCCCTTAAATACGGAATGACAACGCTTACCACGTCCATGGTGTCTAATGTGCCGGGCGCTTTACACTTCGGATCGGTAACTAAATGCGGCCTATTACATTCCGGCTCGTTTATGGGAACTATCGTCCGCACTGTCTTTCTGTTCGTCGGGAGCGAACGACAATGAGGCCCAGTCTGCTGTCGGGATACACGTCAGTTCCCGTGCGACTGCTCGACCGATAACGACTGACGCACTCGCCCTTACTAGCCTCTACCCGGATAATACTGAGTAAGCGCTCCGCCGCTTGTCCTTTCATTCGGGTAGACTTACCATCGCCGAACACAGGAGCTGTGAGCCATGAGGGATCATGCCGTTGAGCGCCAGCACGAACGCGGGATGTTCGAACCCATGCTATCCGTCGTTGTGCCGTGCTACAACGAGGAGGCCGTCATTGAAGAAACGCATCGACGCCTGACCGATACGCTATCGCGTCTTGGATGTCACTTCGAGATCGTGTATGTCGACGACGGCAGTCGCGATCAGACGCTGTCCATGTTGAAAGTCATTCAGGCGCAGGATGACGCAGTCCGAGTGCTCTCATTTTCCCGCAATTTTGGTCACCAGATCGCCGTCTCTGCCGGTCTCGACCATGTCTCAGGAGAGATCATCATCCTTATTGATGCGGACCTTCAAGATCCGCCGGAACTCATAGGGGCCATGCTTGATAAATGGCGAGAGGGGTATGACGTGGTCTATGGCCAACGGCATTCTCGCCAAGGCGAAACATATTTTAAGGTCGCCACGGCGAGGCTCTTCTATCGCACCATTAACCGCCTCTCCGATGTCCCGATCCCCCTCGACACGGGAGATTTTCGTTTGATGAGCCGCCACGTTGTTGAGGTCTTGAAACGCATGCCAGAGCGAGATCGCTTTATCCGAGGCATGGTCAGCTGGGTGGGCTTTAGACAATGTGCCCTTCCCTATGAGCGCGCCCGGCGCCATGCCGGAGTCAGCAAATATCCTTTGAGGAAAATGATCGCCTTTGCGACGGATGGCGTCCTGTCTTTTTCCATCAAACCGTTGCGGCTTGCCTCGACGATGGGATTCATGGCGAGTGCCCTCGCCATCGTTGGCATACTCTACGCACTCATACTCCGTCTCTGGACCAGCAATTGGGTGAGCGGCTGGACCTTACTCATTATTTCTGTGCTTTTCCTGGGTGGCGTGCAATTGATGTGTTTGGGGATTGTCGGCGAGTACGTTGGACGGATTTACAGTGAAGGCAAACGGCGGCCGCTCTATTTGATTGCAGAGGCCTGTGGATTTCAATCGCACACCGAACCGGGCGCGGCTACGCATCGAACCGCCGCATCCCTTCCTGACCGCTACGGCACCTAACGGACAGAATCCACTAGTATATTCATGAACATTGTCAAGCAATCCGCTTTCTTATCGTGCCATCCCCGATCATTACTGCCTCGAGCTATAGCCATGATCAAGCTTAGGGGCAGTACGTGAGTTCAACTCGCCGTTTAATTCAACTGCTAGGAGGCCTCCTGGTGACAGGATTGTGTTTATGGTTGGTCCTCCGCCACATCGAGTGGGCAGACGCGTGGCGAACCGTGAAGAAGGCTGACAGCGGATGGCTTCTTGCGTCCCTCGTCCTATTGAGTAGTGGCTATATGTTGCGTGTCATTCGCTGGTGGCTCATGTTGCGTTATATGAGCGCCGGTCTTGGCTTGAATGCGTGCGTCGGCCCATTCTTGTCGAGCATCGCAATCAATAATGTGCTTCCCTTTCGCGCCGGTGATGTGTTGCGGACAGTAGGGTTTCGGCGGCATCTCGACATCGCGCCCATCCCGGTGATGACTACGCTTGTGCTCGAACGTCTGTTCGACCTCGCGGTACTTCTTGGATTGTTTTTTGTGGGGCTTGTTCAAGTTGACGGTCGGTTCCCTCATGCCATCGTGGTCACCACCGCCTGGATGGCGATGGGCTGTATTCTCTTGGTATTGCTTACCGTGCTGCTTCCGCACCGGCTGCACGGCCTTGCGGGAAGGCTTGTACAAATGGGAGAGCGGCGCTCATGGCGGATTGTCCGCAATATTGGGACGGGCGCCGGCCAATTCTTTTCTTCGCTGTCCATCCTGCAATCTTCACGATTGCTTGTTCAATTGCTTGTGCTCTCATTGGGCATTTGGGCCTTGGAAGGGGGCGTCTTTTTCGCAGTCGCACATGCGTTGGGAATGACAGGTCTAGGGGCAGCACCATGGTTCGCTTTGTCTACAGGAACGCTTGGGACTTTGCTGCCGAGCACACCAGGCTATGTCGGCACCTTCGATTATTTTACGATGCTTGGATTGATGGCCTATCGTGTGGACGAGCCAACAGCCGCCATCTTCGCCTTAGTCATTCATCTTGTCTTGTGGTTTCCACTGACCGTTGTCGGGTTGAGCTGGTTGATTGCCTACAAGTTGAAAGGTCCATTGCTCCACGTCGATATGGCTGCTCCGGTGAGGGATTCCCAGTGACCCATTCATCTGCCAAGATCGTGATCATCGGAGCCGGATTCAGCGGGTTGGCCGCAGCGTACGACTTGTCTCGTCGCGGATTCCAGGTGGAAGTGCTGGAGGCAGACCGCGACGTGGGCGGGCTGGCAGGAAGCTTCGACGTCGGGGGAACCCGATTGGAAAAATTCTACCATCATTGGTTTACCAATGACCGCCATGTGATGGACGTTATAGATGAACTGGGCCTGAGAAACAACGTGGTCCTCAAGCCTACGCAAACGGGCATGTACTTCGCGCACAATTTTTATCGGCTCAGTTCGCCCATGGACGTCCTTCGATTTACGCCGCTCGCCCTCATCGATCGTGTTCGCCTTGGACTTATGGTCTTGCGCGCCCGAAAGGTCAGTCATTGGAAAGAGTTGGAGGCCGTTACCGCACAAGAATGGCTTCGCGACATCGGTGGCAAGCAGGTCTATCGGATTGTCTGGGAACCACTTCTGCGCGGAAAATTTGGTCCCTATGCTGATGATATCTCCGCTGTCTGGTTCTGGAATAAGCTGAAGTTGCGAGGAGGCAGCCGCAGTAAGGGCGGGGGGGAAAGCTTAGCGTACTATCGGGGCGGATTTATCGCCCTCGCTGAAGAGATGGTCAAAGCGATCCACTCGGCCGGCGGACGGGTCCGCACCTCGGTGGCTGTGGAAAGTTTGGACGTTCGACACGGCCGCATTTCGGGTGTTGTCACGAAAGACGGAGCTATCAAAAGCGACGCCGTCATTGCGACTCCCGCCCTGCCGACAGTTGCGGACTTGGTCAGTCCCTACGTCCCCTATGACTATGTCGAAAGTCTTCGGCGCATCCAATATCTCGCCAATGTCTGTTTAGTTTTACAGTTGGACCGCAGCCTCTCCAATACGTATTGGCTCAATGTGAACGACCCCAACTTCCCGTATGTCGGCGTGATTGAGCACACTAATTTTCAGCCGTCGGACACGTACGCAGGACGTCACATCGTGTACCTGTCCAAGTATGCTCCGGAAGATGCGGAGCTTGTCCGGATGACGGACGAAGAAGTGTTTGAATTCTCGGTCCCCCACATCCAACGTATGTTCCCTCATTTCGAACGATCGTGGGTAAAAGACTACCATGTCTGGCGTGCGCGGTATGCGCAGCCAGTTGTCGTGCGGCATTACAGCAAGTTGATTCCGGACGTGCGGACACCGATTAAAGGTCTCTACCTGTGTTCGATGGCTCAGGTCTATCCAGAAGACCGAGGCACCAACTATGCGATCCGAGAGGGACGCAAAGCGGCCCGTATGGTTGGGGAGGAATTTGCCGTACCCGTAGATCGGTGAACACTTCACGAATGCCTTCTCCATCGTGATCGCCGAACTTATAGCTTAGAGAAGGATTTTTCGTGTTGAATAAATGGCCAGCCGCTTCAAATGGAAGACGGTTCCGCCGCCACACTTGGGCGCTGTCATTGTGCGGTTTTTCAATTGCCGATTATGCTTTGCCGGCGAACGGTTTAAGCGAGCGTTGATGATCCGGGTCGCCTTCAACGGCGATGTGATTCCCTACGGAATGACTTTTTACCCGTCGTACTACTGACATAAATAGACTCCCTAGACCCATTATCAATGCCGTAAACCTCACTATCTTGTGGGGTCTTGTAGTTCATCGATGTCTCGACTTTAGGCATTGGCCCTATGAAGTGTTTCAGGGTCGAAAAGGATTGCGGTCATGTGCCTCATGGAAGAACAATCTGGTTCAGGGCCTCTATATGAACCTGTTTTTTGACACGAGAGAAGAATGCGGTAACCAAGTTTATGAGAACACATGAAAACACCATAGTAAACGACCAGGCTCCTCGACTGACCGCCGAAGTGACGGAAGAAGACAGGTTCAAGAGTATGGAATGGGCCCTTGTCGGCGTGTTGTTTGCCTGGACTATCGGGCTCCAGGTCGTCGAATGGCCGGCTTTGATCTACCCGACCTTCGATTCGAACTTCTATCATGACTCGGCAGTCTTTGGCCTCGCCGGACAGCTCTTGCGACACGGCGGGATCCCGCACGTTACCTTCTGGGATCATAAACCTCCCTTGATTCACTTCATGAATGCTGTAGGGCTTTTTCTGAGTGGAGGGCATGTGTGGGGAATTTGGATGGTTGGGCTAACGGCGATGCTGAGTGGTTTGCTAGTCGCCTATGTTGCGATGCGTAAGTTTTTTGGGCCTGCAGCTGCGATCTTCGGCGTCGCTTTTTTCGCCTTTGGAATTCACCGAGGCCATGGAGCCAATGTAACTGAACTGTATGCGGTTCCACTGCAGTTCGCTGCCACGCTGATCTTGATCCGATTGAGAGCAACGGACGAACGGTGTTTTTTCACTGGCGTTTTGCTGGGTGTGCTCGCGGGTTTGGCTTTCCTCCTCCGGGCCAATCTTATCGGTGCGATGATCAGCGTCGGACTTGTACTGACCACTACTCTGTTGTGGCGCTGGCAATTTTCGTCCTGGTTGCGATTTATGGCTGGTGGGCTCAGCGGAGTAGTCCTTGTCATATCGCCACTCATTCTATATCTCTGGTTGGCAGACGCCTTCTATGCTTTTTGGGATCAAGCGTTTCACTACAACTTCATTTATTCCAGTAAGTCTTGGGAGATAAGGGTTCATGCAGCCTTGACCGGACTCCAATTTTCTTCTCTGTACGCTCCTCTTTTCATTCCAATTGCCGGCTGGCTAATCGCACTCTCACGGCTTAATCCCCGGGGGCAGACCAACTATCAATGGTCCATAGCTCTGTTTATCGTTATTTGGCTACCGGTCGAAATAGTGTTCGCCTCTCTGGCAGGCCGCGACTACGGCCATTATTTCATACCGCTTCTTCCGCCCCTGTCTTTTTTGGCAGCCTTTCTGGTGTCGGAAATTGCGACCTATGCTGAAACGTCTTTCCAACGTCAGCGCCAGCAGCAGTATGTCATCATTGCCGCATTAATCGCCCTGGCCATTGTTCCTATTGCCGATGCCGCTGCGCACGTCAAAGATCACGGGTTGCCTCGACAGCATATGGATGACATCGCTCCCGTTGTTGATTATGTGCGATGTCATACACGCCCGGATGAATCCATTTTTATATGGGGACACGCTGCGGCTGTGTATTTTTTCTCCGATCGACGACCGGCAAGTAGGTATATTTATCCTTTGCCGCTACTGACACCAAATTACGCAGACGCACCTTTGATCCAGGGATTCCTCACTGAGCTCAAAAAGACAGCGCCTACCATAATTATTGACGCGACAGCTGGGGAAGACGTGGTGCCTCCGTTGGATCAGTGGGATCCAGACTGGAGGTTTCCCTCCACCGGCAGTGAGCCAAGTTACTGGACGATGACCCCCGAGTTGAAACACTTCTATGATTATATTTGGGACCATTATACCGTAACGGATACGATCGGAAGATTGGGATGGAAGGTCTATAGGTCGCGTTCACCTCTTCCTAGCACGGGAATGTGCCGCTAGGTCGAGTTACGGGCAAAGTAGATGGAATGATGGTTGCGTTTGGGACAATGCTGAGACCGGTTGATTTGCCGAGGGAAAAAGAGACCCCGTCCGCACAGCCACATCAGTATGTTCCAGTGTGGATTGCCGCTGCACTCTTGATTGGATTTATCGTGAGGGCCGTTCATATTGTTTCTGCCGATTTTCCCTTAAACGACGGCGGGCTCTTCTATGTAATGGTTCAGGAGCTCGAACACGCTCATTACCGCCTTCCCGACTTCACCTCGTACAATTCACTTGGGATCCCGTTCGCATATCCGCCGCTGGGATTTTATATCGCAGGAGTTTTGGATCAGCTCGCCCCCTTGAGTCTGATTGATATCTTTCGCCTCCTTCCGCTCATCGTAACCACCCTTACCATTGTGGCGTTCGCGCTCCTCGCCCGTGATCTGCTCGGAGGTAACACAACTACGATCGCCGCTGTGTTTGCGTTTGCGCTGATTCCTCGCAGTTTCATATGGCTACTCATGGGTGGAGGGGTCACGCGTTCATTTGGCTTTCTCTTTGCCATCTTGGCCCTGCACCAGGTCTATCGTATGTATACCCGGCAGAGCTGGACGTTCTTCGTGCCGGCGTCGCTGTTCGGAGCTCTGACTCTCATGAGCCATCTTGGGACGGCGCCCTTTTTGGCTTTTAGCATCGCCCTGTTCTTCCTCGCGTATGGCCGCCATAAGCATGGCGTCCTCAGTTCTATCGCATTGGGCATAGGAATGCTGGCGGTCTCGGCGCCCTGGTGGGCGACGATCGTCGCAACACACGGTTTTGGACCCTTCCTTGCCGCCAACGCGACAGGGAGTTCCATCTTCTCTGACAGTGACGCGCGTCGCGCGACACTTGGCTGGCTGGCTCATCTAGGCGTCGGATCCTCGAGTGGCGGATCGACGGCTGAGCCGCTCTTCCCGATTCTTGGTACCTTGGCTCTTCTCGGCGCATTGTATAGCGTGAGTCGGAAGAGTTTTCTACTCCCCGCTTGGTGGCTCACCATTATCATGTTCGACACTCGTGCCGGAGCGACCTATGCAGTCGTCCCTGTGGCCATGCTGGCAGGCCTGGGAATCACTCATGTCCTTTTACCTGTTTTAACTGGTAGCCGAGACCAGGAGTCGACTCTGATTCGCACGAATACTAACGTGCACGAACGCCTGCGGGTAGAACGGAGAGCATCATGGCGTAGCACTCTTCAGCCACACTGGTTCACGATCCTGTTGTGCGTTTTTATTTTCAGCTATGCCGTGCTGGGAGCCGTTTCGACAAAACTCACGCCGGCGTCCGAGACACGCAACTTAGCCACCCTCTCCAAAGAGGAACGGGCAGCGATGCGGTGGGTCGCCGCCACGACCCCTCCGTCAAGCCGTTTTGTGGTGGTACCTGAGAATGAGTGGACAGGATGGAATATAAGCAAGACTTCGGAATGGTTCCCGGTGCTTGCTGAGCGACAGAGTCTCGGCACTGTGCAGGGCTATGAATGGCTTCCAAATGGAGGGTTTCGGCAACAAGTGGACCATTTTAAGGTGCTTAGAAAATGTGCAAGCAGTACCGTGAAGTGCCTTGATGACTGGTCAAGACAAACCGGTATGGAATTTACCCATGTGTACATTTCTCAACCATCGCTCTCAACGGCCGAATCCTATCTTCTCTGTTGTGAACTTCTCATCAGCAGTCTTAAAGATGATCCTCGCTACGAGTTGCTTTACTCGGGTCCAGGCGCCGTGGTTTTCGCCCGACGATAAGGCCTTACTGCAACTCATGATTGCATTGAAATGTTGGTGAACCGCTTCGGCTAACTGATGTGTTCCGATAGCAAAGAGGAGTGAGCGCTTAGACAAACGGAAGGAACGTGCTTTTATCGAAGAAACGGAGTCCGACTTGAAAGTTCATCGCTTAGAGTCCATAGCCCTTTTTCTGTGGGGGCTATGGCTAGCCATGATCGATTTTATCCAATGGCCGGTTTGGCTTTACCAAAGCTTTCCGAAGTTTAATAAGGCCAACGCGTTCATGGACGCCGCAGTTTTTGCAGTAGCCGGAGATTTACTCCGACAAGGTGGAGCACCTTACCTAAGCTACTGGGATCATAAACCACCCTTCATCCACCTCCTTAATGCTGTCGGTATTGCCATGACAAACGGTAGGCTCTGGGGCATATGGGTCCTAAGCTTCGCTGCTTTGCTGGCTGCGCTCTTCCTTTGCTATTTCACATTGCGATCGGCCTTTGGCGTGCCTGCTGCTATTGTCGGAACGACTTTTTTCGTCGGCGGTCTGCCTGCTGTTTGGGCTCCAGATGTCACGGAAGAGTATGCTTTACCTCTGCAGTGGGCGGCTGTTTTCGTACTGGCTCGATGGAGAGAGTCTCACGAGAAAGACTTTCATTATGGTTCCTTGTTAGGGATCCTTGCCGCGTTAGGGTTTCTGTTACGTCCCAATTTGATTGGAACGATGATAGCTGTTCTGGGAGTAGTGATCCTTCTCCTTCTTATAGAGAGACATTTTGTCGGCCTTCGGAATTTCATTCTTGGCGTAGTGACCGCATTTATCGGGATGGCGCTTATCGTACTTTTGTATCTTTCAATCGAGGGAGCACTATTTGATTTTTGGGATCAAGTCTTCCACTACAATTTCATCTACGCCGCGAGCAATTGGAAGCTGAGGGTGAGGGTAGCCTATTATGGTCTCTTCGCCGCCACCGTTTACGTGCCCCTTTTGCTGCCGCTGGCGGGGCTATTCCTTGCTCTATACCGGTTCAAGGAAGCGGTGACAAACATACCTTCAGAAGGCTTCGTTATCCTGGCACTGATATGGCTGCCGTTGGAACTCTTTCTCGATTCTCTAGCGGGTCGCGAATATGGTCACTATTTTATGACCCTTCTTCCACCATTGTCGTTTCTGACAGGTTACCTGGCAAGGGAGCTCTTCCCTACAAACACTTCCATTGCAATACCACCTGCGGTCATCCCGATCGCCGCGGCTCTGATGGTCATACCTGTTTTATCGACAATCGTCACCATAAAAGAGAACGGTATTCGGCCCAAACGTCTGGACCTCCTTACACCCGTCATCAAGTATATTCACGAACACACGAGCCAAACGGATACAATTTTCGTGTGGGGGCAAGCACCTGATCTTTATTTTCTTTCGGATCGCCGCCCGGCTACACGTTTCATTTATCCATTTCCTCTTCTCACATCCGGATATACGGACGAAGCCGTGGTTCAACAGTTGATGGATGATTTTTCGAAATCCCCGCCTGAACTCATTATAGACATGTCCGGTGAGAACAATGATAAAGGTGACACGGCCTCCGATAAAGAACCGACGGGAGATGGCCTGGTGCCAGCATTATCAGATTGGAATCCAGACTGGCGACATCCTGATCCTCGCAAACCAGAATTTGCATGGTGGGGCACTCGCCCAAGTTGGTGGGCAATATCTCCTGCCATGAAACGCTTGTACGACTATGTCGCTGAACGCTATGCTCCGGTTGGGTATGTGGGACCGCGTAAATGGATTGTCTATAGGCTTCGAGCCTAGGGCTTAGCCGGCAGGAAGACACTGATGGATCGACACCGTAAGCGGCCTGATCATATTCCATTGCAGTCAGTAGGAAATGCCTCCAGCGTTGTACGGGGCAAGTTCAGTCCCCTCTCGGCACATGCATCCTCTTGGCTGTCTACTTCATGTTTTCATTGCCTGCGCCTCCACACTGCCAAGATTGATTTTCCGATTGAATAGCGCAGGAGTGGATCGATAACTCTGGACAGCGGTACGAGCACGCCATCCCAAAATCTAATCTGCAACGTCCCGGGTGTTCCGCTCTTCAGCAACATTCGATTACCGAATGAGGCAATGGCTCCAATCGAATCCATATACAGGTGTCTTTCAACTTTGAGTCCCTGCGGCATCAATGCTTGCAAACTTTTTTTGTTATACCGTCGAAAGTGGCCGACAGCCCGGTCGAACGGAGAGAAGAGAAATTGGTGTGCCGGGGCCAAAACTATAAGAGTGCCATTCGGTTTTAGGTGAGCGGCAGCTGTCACCAACTCAGCTCGATCATCTTCAATATGCTCTAAGACATCAATGTAGAGTATTGAGTCAAAAGTTAATCGGGGGTTCAAGTTTTGCAGTGATCCTAAGACCACATCGCACTCGAGCTGTGCCAGTTTAGCATCACGGATCAATGCGCGAGCGAGCGCCGGATCAGGCTCCAAGCAAGTCCATCGACTCTGCCCGGGTCCGCGCAAGAATCGCGTTGTAGCACCAATGCCTGCACCGACTTCCAATACATCACCGAGAAGGTACGAACGAATCTGCGATCCAATGTAGGATTTCCAGTTTATCGCACGCGCAAACGTTTCCAACTCCGAGCCGACATACCTAAACTGCGTCATTGGAAAAGACTCTTTTCACTCGTTCAATAAATAAAGGACATTCCCGAAGGGGTATGACCGTAGAGCTGGAACGGCTGTATAAAATCACAAATACCAGCAGAAAGCCTATCACGAGTGTTTGGAGCACCATAATAAACAGCAATCCTGTCGTGAATGTGGCCCATCCTGGAATAGCCAGATTAGTCAGTAGACGAACAAGAATGGTGCTGGTGATTAAGCCTATAACGACGGCAATGAAGACAGAAGCCGCAATGAGCAAGCGCACCCCAACAATTTGCCCATATACCGAAATGGCACTGAGTCCATGAATGATCAACGAAACAAAGCTCATTTTGGATTGTCCGGCAATCCGCTTGCCGCGAGCTGTCGGCACCGTGCTATATGGCAGCCTTGCATTAAAGACGGCCGCCGCATAGTGGTTCCATATTTCAGAGATGATCACAAGGCGACTTACGACCGTTGAGGGCACAATACTAAAATTGCCGACTCGGACCTTGATGCCTGTGAGTCCAAAATGGACTATCTTATAGAGCCCGTAGAATAGTTTGAACGTGACACTTTCGGCTCGTTTTGTTCGCTCGGCAAAGATAATATGCGTTCCTCCTTCTCTTCGAAACATTTCTATCAGTAACGGCACATCTCCCGGGGCATCTTCCCCATCTCCATCCATGATGAGGACTGGCCGGCCCGGCATGCTGCCGTGCACAAAAACAAGTCCTGTCGCAATGGCTCGCTGATGGCCCAAGTTTCTTTTCAACGTCAGCACATCGACATGTCCTATGACATGCAGCCCCTTCTCAAGAAAGAGCGAAGGTATGGGCAGGCTCGATCCATCATCGACCAAGAGGACATCGGAGCATATACCCTTCGCGTTGAGCGCCCTATCAAGCTCATAGAGAAGTGTCTCGACAGGGCCCCAGTCGTTATACACCGGAATGAGGATTACAACAGCCTCGCCGTCCCCACTATCTTTCAAAGATGTTCCTCCGATATCGAGGACTCGCCATTGGTGCGGTTTGCCTCTTGACTCTTGCGCCCCTCGGCGTCGTTGCGAAGTCTCCGGCAATGAAATACTTTGCTTGAATAATTGGCATAGGAAGGGCTTTCTTTGAATACCCAACTTTCCGGGTGTTTCCAAATCGGGTCGGTGTCCTTCACCACTAAGGCTGTAATACCAAACCGGCGACATATCTCCGAGGCGGCCTTCACATCGGTAGAACCTGAAGAAAACACTGGCGCCACCGCGTTCATCACCGGGTGATACATGCCAGGCGGTACACCAAAGAGGGTTCCATACACATCGTCCGCCGCCACTACTTGCCGATACCCATACAACCCACTGGGTAGATCTATATATACGTTAGGATTGTGCTGCAGGACGGCGGATTGTGGGAGCTCATTATCAATCCACTGATACGCCTGCCGAAAGTCGTAATACCGACGACCCAAATCCTGCTCGTCTAAAAAGCCATGCATCCGGTACCCCGGTAGCTGAAGATCCCCAGACATTGGATAGAGTTTCATCATCACCACGTCATATAAGACGGGTGCTGTTCCGAGTAACAGGATTACAAGCAACAGCGTTACCCTCTTTCCCGACAGCCGCACTTGAGGAATGGCGACATTATCAGTATGTGAATCAAAGACTGATTGGACAACCGGAGCCGCCCAGATAAGAAGGGTGAATTGTGTGAACATCGCACTCCGCCATCCAAGGTCATTATTGGCTATGTTAGAACGCAGAAATGTCGCGATTGCGATGGCTGATATCGCCAGCGTGAGAAACGCGATCTCATTGCGATGCAGCGGATCCTTTAAGCGGACGCGCCACTTCCAATAGAAGACGCCGGCGAGGGCAAAAACTCCGAATTCGATGAAGTAGTTTACCGGCAGAGCCAAAAGGTCGATTGCCTGCAACAAGAGAGAATCTATCTCATGGCGCCTCATCACGTCGTAAATGGGCATGAAATGCCGTACCGAAACTGCAATAGGCGAGACATGAATGAAATTTGCCCTCTGAAGATCGAGCAGATATGGAATTGATAGACAGAATGCAAGAACGGCAACCCATATCCCGCTCCGTGCCTCCATGTGCCATCCCTTGATCAGGGAAAGCATGACCCACGCTACCCAGAAGACCGCGAACGTAAATGTTACCCAAATGGATAGTCCGAGCGCAGAAAAGAATGCCAATCCACAGACGACTATCATGAGTACCCGCTTACCCAAGTTATGAACGTGAATTAGGCTGCTGAAAACAAGAAATGCGGTCAACGCGGCGATGAACCCGGCAACATGGTGCGGCACCCATAGAATGGCAGTGGGCCAGGCGGTGACTTGCTCGTTCCACCATTCTGCAGTGGGATACAGGAAGATTTGTCCTTCAACATAGTGGCTGACATATTTGATAAACAGCGGTACGATATCCAATCCGCTGACAAGAAGGAGCGCGGGCGCTACAAAGACAGACCAGTCACTCGCCAAATGACGAGGTCTGGCTAAGAATCGAACATAGAGTGCGACAATGGCAACCACACCAGCGCCGATCCATGCAGTCCCTGCAATGACGGCCGCGCGAGGCTCGATTACAACTGCTCCCAGGAGGCCTACCAGACTGCATGTCAGAAACCAAAAGTAATAATAGTACAACTCCAACGGATGGCCAGGGTAGAAACTGGGGTTGATGGGCGGTACACCAGTGCGCATGATTGAACTTGTGACAGCCACACGCATAGCGTAATCGTAAGAGACCACATTAGGGTAAAGATGCCCGCTCATTTCAAAGTCGCTCAGTAAAAATATCGCGATACCCATCCAAGCTATAATAGTGATCGTCGAACGCCGCACGAGACGGCTGACTTCCATGGGCGGCCATCCCCTATTTGAAAAGCCCCTCATTCCGACGAATGCCAAAAAGACCAGTGCTCCTATCACAAATACTGCGCATGCGACCTTGAGCGAGAAGAAACGCGAGAGGAGATACGCCAGACCGGGGGTTACTGAAATCGATAATACCAGTGCAAGGGCTACGCGCGTCGGCAAGCTGCGTAACCGAAATTCCCAGATATCAAGGGCATTGGCGATAATATAACCAGGCAATAGCAGAAACACCGGAAACATGCACGCCGCTAGTACACTGCTTACGATGTCCTGAAGAAAGAAATTCACCTGTGAGTGGTCGCTATTGTTTGATGGGCCTTGCCGTTGTCAATTCGGGAGATGATATGGGTCATGCCGGTAATTTTGCGCATGATAGTTATGTCGATACTTGGACTTTATTTAACGCTAAGACGGTGGCGTATCAGAAGATTCTCTTTTCATGCGGATCGCCACCTTATGAACATCTGACTATTCCCGCCGTAGATCTCCGGTATTCTTTGTTTAGGTTTCACTATTGAGAGGTATGAATCTTTGGTGCCATAAAGCGAACACCAGTATGGGCCATATAGACGTCGTGGCATTACGTCCTTCGCTGTGGCACTTCACCAGCTCCATAAGTTTGTCTGTCCTAAACAGGCCACTGTGACGAAAGGATTCAGACCTAAACAGGTCGTACGCCAAGGTCTTCAAAGACGTCCTGAGATAATGGGGAAGCGGGACATGAAATCCCATTTTTTTCCGGTGGAGGATCTCATCGGGCACGATCCCTTGCAGCGCTTCGCGTAGAATATGTTTGGTCGTAAACGACCTCTTCTTGTTTGCGCGCATCTTCATATTGTCCGGCAGGGCGGCTGCCAACTCGACAAGATTGTGATCTAAGAAAGGCACCCGAAGTTCCAGAGAATGCGCCATGGTCATCTTGTCCGCCTTGAGTAAGAGGTCATCGGGCATCCATTGTTTGGTATAGACGTACAGCATCTGATCAAGGAATTCGAATGACGAAGCTCGACGGTAGCCGTCAATGACGCACTGTAAGGACGGTCGAAGATCCGTAGAGAAGGCTGGACCGTAAAGATCTACTCGCGCGCTCTCCGGGACGCCGTGCGACATATAGGGTGGACCGAATTGAAAGTAGTCGGCTAAGGGTCTATCCGCCATCGCCATGTACCGGCTGAGCCGACCCGATTTAAGCGCGTACTCATTCAGGGGACGAAGAAGAAAAGATCTGAACCACCGTGGCAGTTTCCGAAATGCTTGAGCCCGGTCCAAACCTTTTTGCGCCATCCAAAAGGAGTAGCCCGCTAACAGTTCATCGCTGCCCTCACCCGACAACACGACCTTGACCGAATCTTTTGCAAGTTGGGAGACGCAGTAGAGCGGGATTGAGGCCGGGTCCGCCATAGGTTCGTCCATATGCCATACATAGTCTTCAAGCGTGTCCCGATAAGTTTCTGGCGTAATGGCAACCTCATGATGTTCAGTATTAAACGCCTGTGCTGCCAGTCGAGCATAAGCTCGCTCGTCGATGTCAAAGCCATGGTCAGCATACCCTATAGAAAAGGTCTTGAGACGGTGGCCGGCCTGCTGGGCCACCAGTGCCGTCACACCGGTGGAATCCAGGCCACCGCTGAGAAGGATTCCGATTGGCACTTCTCCGACGAGATGAGTTCTTATCGAGTTCGTTAACTGAGAGGAAAACTCATCAACTAAATCTCGTTCGATTGCCTTGGTCTTCTTGGAATAGTCCAGGTCCCAATATTGTTGAATCCGAACAGAACCATTCAGCACGACCATCAGGTGGCCCGGTTCTAATTTCATGACATTGTGCAGGATCGTGCGGGGCGCGATCGTATAGCCCAGGGTGAGATATTCATGCAATGCCTGGAGGTTCAGTTCACGATGGAAGTCCGGCACTGCAAGCAAAGCCTTCATCTCGGATGCCAAGGCTAGACCCCGACTGCTAATCCAGTAGTACAACGGCTTAATGCCGACTCGATCGCGGGCGATGAATACTTGTTCTTTTCGGCTATCCCAAATTATAAAGGCGAACATGCCGTGCAAACGGTGCACGCATTGTTCGCCGAGATCTTCGTACAGATGCACAATAACTTCAGTGTCGCTCTGGGTCTGAAAGGCGTGCCCGTTTGCAAGCAGTTCTTCACGGAGGCGACGAAAGTTATAGATCTCGCCATTAAAGCTAATCCACACGGTTCCGTCTTCATTGCACATCGGCTGGTGTCCGCCTGACCGGTCAATGATGCTGAGTCGCCGGTGCCCTAGCCCGACATATCGATCGAGATAGCACCCGACGTCATCAGGACCGCGATGATGCATAGCTTCAACCATCGCTTCGATCACATGACGGTCGACAGCTTCTTCGGACTGATAGTTCACGATGGCCGCAATTCCACACACAATGACACCCCTATAGAATCTCAGGCTGTTGACCAAGCATCATGGCGTTAGTATTGGCAGGACCGGACGGGTCTTTGAGTCAGAGGAACGTGGATACCATAACGACACGGGCTTTCCATTGATGTCGTCCTCAAAGGCATCAAGTGTCAGTGTCGACTTAGCAGGTCGGCGCAATCTAGGCGTGCAGACGTCGTTGAGTCCTTACGTCATGATGGGAAGGTGTTTTTAAGATAGTGCGAAGCGGTAGGAGCGGAAACATGTCTATCAGGCGTGGACGTCTGCATCGGCAGATACCTTTTGCGATGTCGCATCTCTGCAACAGTCGGCGCGATATGTCACGCCCGTTATGCGAATCTCCGATGGCACCACGGTCCTTTCACCGACACGGCAGTTCAATCGCGCCTCTGCCATAGAACCGAGAGACGCGATAGCCTCCAATCCACAGAATCAGAAATCAACGGAACATCCGGGCCATAGGTGTCACCGCACCCCGCCATAGCGATGCCTGCACATGGGTTTCTCCGCTCTATGCATACGTCGTCCGGTTTTCGCAACGGTCATTACGCTCATCCTCGTTCTCGTCGGTCTCCTCTCTTTTGCGCGGCTCCCTGTTCGCGAATATCCTGATATAGACTTTCCGATCGTGTCAGTGACGACCGAGTATCCCGGGGCGAGCTCGGCATTGGTTGAAACGGATGTCACGAGGGTTCTGGAAGGATCTCTCGCAGGCATCGAAGGACTGCGAACACTCACATCAAGCAGCCGCGAAGAACAATCGCAGATCACCATTGAGTTCGACTTAAACCGGGATCTGGATGCGGCTGTCAATGACGTCAGAGACCGGGTGCTCGGTCCTCGTCGTTGGTTACCCCCAACGATTCAAGAACCGATGATTTTTAAGGCCAGGACGGATTCGCAGCCGATCATATGGCTCTCGTTGTTCAGCGAACGGCACAGCGATTTGGAAATGACTGATTTTGCCGAGCGGTATCTAAAGGACAGGTTAGCCACCATACCCGGAGTCTCGGCAGTTTGGATTTGGGGATCTCGGCGTTACGCCATCCGGATTTGGTTGGACGCTGACAGACTTGGTGCGCGCGAGCTGACCGTCCAGGACGTAGAGGAAGCGATTAGGACGGAAAACGTGGCCATCCCGTCCGGACGAATCCAGGGCGAAGGTTTGGAATTCAGTGTCCGGACGCGAGGCGAGCTGGCCACGCAGGAGCACTTCAATCGCCTGATCATTACCTATCGAGATGGATATCCGGTTCGGATTGAAGACGTTGGACACGCCGAAATAGGCGCAGAAGACGATCGAAGGTTGGTGCGGGCCAACGGTGAATCTACAGTCAGTCTGGGAGTAGTCAAACAATCGAAGGCAAATGCTTTAGCAGTCGCGCGGGCAGTTCATGGCAAATTTTCAGAACTTCAGGGCGCCCTACCGGCCGGAATGAGGTTGCAGTTAACCTCCGATCGATCGCGCCATATCGAGCAGTCCCTTCAGGAAGTGTATCTCACGATGGGCGTGTCGATCGTCCTCGTGGTGTTGGTGATTTTCCTGTTCCTCGGCAATCTTCACGCCACCATTATTCCAGCGGTCGCTATCCCTGCATCCATCCTGAGCACTTTTACACTGATGTACGCCGCGGGATTCTCCATCAACCTGCTGACCCTTTTAGGCCTCGTCTTGGCTGTGGGCCTGGTTGTTGACGATGCCATCATCGTCTTAGAGAACATCTACCGACGGGTCGAGCAGGGGCAGAGCGCAATGGCGGGCGCAATGGATGGAACCCGTGAGATCGGCTTTGCGGTGATCGCCACAACCATCTCACTGGTGACCGTCTTCGTTCCGATCGCGTTCCTTACCGATGCTACCGCTCGGCTCTTTACGGAACTTGCGCTTGCCGTCGCAGGATCGGTGTTGATTTCCGGAGTCATTGCACTCACCCTGACGCCGATGATGAGCGCGAAGCTGCTCGCCGATAGAACGCCGCATAAGAGAACCGCAGGTCGAATTGTTCTTCTGAGTCAGCGGAGTTTCGACCGGGTGGCGCAATACTACATCTTAGCATTGGGCACAGTGCTCCGCTGGAGAATGGCAATTCCCTTAATCAGTATCGGTATGGTTGCTCTAGGCATTGGTCTTTTCATACGCCTGCCCTCCGAACTGGCGCCCCTCGAGGATACCGGGGCCATGGGCGTCACCATACAAGGGCCTGAAGGAACCACTCTCGCCTATACCGATCGCTACGTTCGTGAAGTTGAGGCGCTCTATCACGATATCCCGGAAATTGAATCATACTTCAGCTGGGTCGGTAGCGGCTGGCCGATAAGTCGGGTGAACGCCGGCGGAAGCTGGGTGACATTAAAAGACTGGAACTTACGGCGGCGCAGTCAGCAGGAAATTGTTTCACTGCTTGCTGAAAAGATGGCGGAAATCCCGGGGGTCCGCGCCACCCCGTTCAATCCTCCCGCGCTCATTGCCGGCGGAAGCACAGCACCCGTTCAATTTGTCATAAGCGCATCGACCTATGAAGATGTCGAAAAATATCTCGCCATGGTGATGGAGTCGGTCACAAAGAATCGACAATTGCTCAATGTAACGTCGAATCTTGATCTGAACAAGCCCCAATTAGACGTGCATGTCAATCGCGAGAAAGCAGGTGACCTCGGTGTCTCAGTCGGTTCGGTTGGGCATACACTGGAAAGCCTGCTGGGCGGCCGGCAAGTCACACGATTCAGTCGAGACGGCATCGAATATCCCGTGATCGTCAAAGTTTCAAATCGGCATCGGGGGACACCATCTGACATCAATATGCTCCATGTACGAGGGCATAGCGGGCAGTTAGTTCAACTCAGCAATCTAGTCACGATTAACCCGACAACCGTCCCAACGGTCTTAAATCATTATGACAAGATGCGCTCAGCCATCATTAGCGCCGGTCTCGCCACTGGGTATGCATTGGGCGACGCGCTCGATTTTCTGGAACAGACCGCCCGGGATAAGCTGCCATCCACGGCAACCATTAACTATTCCGGAGAATCGAAAGCCTACAAGGAAGCCAACCAAGGCCTGTGGGTCATATTTGTCTTCAGTGTTCTCCTCATTTATCTGGTCCTGGCTGCGCAATTTGAAAGCTTCGTCCACCCATTGACGATTCTCTTCTCGGTTCTCCCGGCTTTGACCGGAGCCCTCACAGCTCTTACCATGTTCGGCGGGACTCTGAATGTTTACAGCGAAATCGGCTTCATCATGCTCGTTGGTCTCGTGAGTAAGAACGCTATTCTCATTGTGGATTTCGCGAATCAGCTGCAGGCACAAGGAGAAGACCTTTTTACGGCCATTGTGAACGCGTCTTCAAGACGGCTGCGCCCCATTCTCATGACGAGTCTCGCCACGATTCTAGGGGCGTTACCTCTGGCTCTCATGAGCGGGGCTGGAGCCATCGGCCGGGGACAACTCGGCTATGTCATCATAGCGGGGATGACGTTCTCGACAGTCCTCACGCTTTTAATGGTGCCTGCGACATACTATGCCATTGCATGCCTTGCAAGAAGCTCAGTGAAGCAAACAGTTGCAGCGATGAATTAGGTCAGCGACGTCCCACACTCTATCGTGAGAGTATTCCTCTTTATCCTGAGGGCTCGATGAAAGGCTGAGGGCACAGATGTCGCCAGAAAGACGGAGGTCTTGTCAAAAAGTGAGTAAATGAAAGTTAGGCGGCGACCTCTTAGGTCATTTTGACCCCGTCCACCAACGTGATTCTCTGATACACCGAAGGGATCAACTCCCCCATCGCCGGTAACACCCGGCTCTCAAACCTTCCCTTGCCGCGTACGCGGGCGAGTGCCGGACAGGATGGCGATCTTCAATGTGCTATTACAAGACCTAACCCCGGATTAACGGAATGACATGGTATTCGCTTTGAACCATGCCACCCGGATAGGTTCGTGTTGCGACATGACGGAGGCGGATATCGCGCGGCAGGGAGCCGAAGAGCGGGATTCCTTCGCCAATGAGCACGGGCAGGCGACTGATGATAAGGCGGTGTATGAGCCCGGCGCGCAAAAATTGCTGAATCGTAATCCCACCGTCCACGTAGAGATGCCGGGCACCGGAGGCAGCAAGCTTGGAGACAATCTCGGCCGGACGGCCGGCCATCTGTTCAACGACGCCTCCGCGCGCCTGCGCGGTGGACAGGTCGAGAGGCCGGCTACTCAGCACGACGACTCGCTTGGTGCCGTAGTACCACTTGTCGAAGGTCAAGCCTTTCTCAAACGTCTTGCGGCCCATGACGATGGCATCAATGCCGGCGATGAACTCGTTGTACCCGTACTCTGAAGCATCACCGCCGCCCTCGCCCATCAGCCAGTCCAGATCGCCGTTCAGCCGCGCGATGAAGCCGTCGAGGCTGACGCCGACAAACACCGCACATTCGGCCACATGACCAGCCTCTGCTTTCATGCCTTCAGCTCCAGGCGCCGTCATACCGCCATACTAAAGCAAAAGACGCGGCGATCTTTCAATCAACGGGCTCTTTTAATCCTACGGGAATCGGAGTCTGACCTGAGCGGCGCCGTTCCGAAGCGAGCGACGGCGCATTCTGGGGCCTCCGTCACGAGGATGTTCAACACCCTTGCCTGTGCCTACACCCAATTGAGCAAGATGCAATGGACGCCGCAGAAGGGTTGGCCTACAGCGGGGCCACCCCGAGCACATCCTCCTTAGCCTGAACGGCACAGCGCTAGGCTCGTGGCCGTCCTTGGCTGCATCGTCTGGTGCCTAGCTCCTGGCTCTATGATCTGGGTCAGGAACTTAAGGCTCCCCCGTATGACACGGGCCAGCCCTCCCCGTAGGCATCGGTGCGTTCGAAATCGGCGTCCTCCGCGCTTCTCCCCCTCGGGCGTCCGGGCCGCTCCGGCCGCCGACAGGGTGATCCGCCGTGGCTTATGGCTAACGCCTGCATGTCAGCAAAATACTGACAGACTTTCTGGCTGTCAGTGAATAAACTACGTTCCCTAAAGGCCCGCCCGCAGGTGGGCTTGCTCCCAGGCTTGTGAACGTTTCTCAAGTACGGTATTGTCTTACGCGGCACGTGGGCTCTCGTGTCCTCTGGCGGTAGGCGGCCTGCCGGCGCACGCTTATCTTCCATCGCTGAACTTATTGACCGGCGGAGAACTTTGCAAAAATCTCGGCCAATGGCGAATCTGTCGGTTAAACAAAAGCAGCCGGCAACACTCGGCGACGTCCTGTATGCCAAGTCCAAGGCGCCGGTGCCGGAGCAGGACTGGGTGGCCCTGGTCCAATGCATTGCCGCAGGTGACGAGCTCGCGCTGCATGCGCTCTACAGGAGGGCTCATCGCATCGTCTTCACCTTGACCATGCGAATCACGGCCAACCGGGAAACCGCTGAAGAACTCACCATCGACGTGTTCCATGACATCTGGCAGCGCGCCTCGCGTTACGACGCCGCGAATGGAACGGTGCTCGGCTGGGTCATGAACCAGGCGCGTTCGCGCGCGATCGACCGCCTGCGCTTCGAGAACCGGAAGAAGCGCAACCCCGACGGCGATATGCAGCTGCTGGCCGAGGTAGCTGCCGATCCGCACGAGGTACTCGAGCTGCACGAGCAGTGCGAGTCGATACACGCCGCACTGGCGGTGCTCACGGCGGACGAGCGCCAGGCGATCGAAACGACCTTCTTCGCCGGGCTTACGCACGCTGAAGCCGCCGAGCGACTGAATCAGCCGCTCGGGACCATCAAGACGCGCATTCGTTCGGCGCTGCATAAGCTGCGGAACGTGCTAGCCGTGGAAGAGGGGAAACCATGAGTACGTTCCATAGGGACCGCTGCGAACAAAGCGAGGTCACGTGCGCGTACGCTGCTCAAGCGCTAGCGCCGAGCGAAATTGCCGCGGCCGAAGCGCACATCGCCGCGTGCCCGGATTGCCAGCACGAGTTGGAAAGCCTCCGCCCGGTGGTCGCTCAATTCGTCTCCTGGCCCACCGACGTGCTGCGTCCGACGACCTCCCTGCAGGGACGCCTTGCGCGTCGCATCGCCGAGGAGACCGGCAAGCAGCCGGTACTGCCGCCGGCGCGCGAGTGGTCCGAGCCCGAATGGGAACAGGTCGCGCCTGGGATCGAATGCAAGCTGCTCGCGACGGACACAGAACGGCACCGGGTCAGCATGCTGGTGCGCCTCGCGCCCGGCGCTAGTTACCCCGCGCATACGCACGCGGGCGTCGAAGAGCTGCATCTCCTCGACGGTGAGCTGTGGATCGACGAGCGCAAGCTCTTCCCAGGCGACTACAACTACGGTGCGCCTGGGACGGGCGACCAGCGCGTCTGGAGCGAGACCGGCTGTACCTGCCTTCTCATCACCAGTACCAAAGACCTCCTTCGCTGAAGCCCCCTAGCTGCGGGATGCACCCCATAGGGCGATCACCGTGTGCGCCACTCGTGGGGATGTACGCCCACACGTAGGAAGTACTTTGGCACCGTGGCGATCTCCACCGCCGCGCGCCGGCTGAGGGTATTCTTTTGCCCTGCCCCCACCTCGGACCAATCCAAAATCTCACGTTTGACGTTTTACAGAATATGAACCCCGCATTCCCCTACAGCGGGAAATTGCTGGAGCCCCTGCTGAATTCGTAAGCGGTGGACGCAGTCAGCTAGGGATTGCGCCATAAGCCCATGAGCATGAGCCTAAACTTGAACCGTTGCGACAAGGCTGAGCTGCCGTGCGCCTACGCTTTGCAGATCCTGCCTACGAGCGAAGTTGCCGCGGCCGAAGCCCACATCGCGTCGTGCCCGGATTGTCAGCACGAGTTGGAAAGCCTCCGCCCGGTGGTCGCTCAATTCGTCTCCTGGCCCACCGACGTGCTGCGTCCGACGACCTCCCTGCAGGGACGCCTTGCGCGTCGCATCGCCGAGGAGACCGGCAAGCAGCCGGTACTGCCGCCGGCGCGCGAGTGGTCCGAGCCCGAATGGGAACAGGTCGCGCCTGGGATCGAATGCAAGCTGCTCGCGACGGACACAGAACGGCACCGGGTCAGCATGCTGGTGCGCCTCGCGCCCGGCGCTAGTTACCCCGCGCATACGCACGCGGGCGTCGAAGAGCTGCATCTCCTCGACGGTGAGCTGTGGATCGACGAGCGCAAGCTCTTCCCAGGCGACTACAACTACGGTCCGCCTGGAACGAGCGACGACCGCGTCTGGAGCGAGACCGGCTGTACCTGCCTTCTCATCACCAGTACCACGGACGTTCTGTGTTGACCATGGAATATGACGACAAGTCTGAGAACATTGGAGTGCCTGACATGCCAACACGGCTGTTAATGATAATGCGGCGACAACGCCTGGACAGAGATGTTTCTGCAGACTTTGCAAGCTTGACAGGCTAGACTCTCAATCCCTCTAGGAGCGCACCATGAACCCTCTGGAATTGTCAGGTCCGTTGCCACTTGGTCGAACCCATATTGCCCGCACTGTTGCCCGCGCAGACCACCTTGTTCAGTTCTATGAGAACGAGGAGTTTCTTTTAGACGCGCTAAGCGGCTACATCGGCCCTGGTCTTCTAGCGGGTGAAGTATGCATCGTCATAGCGACAGAGCCGCATAGAAACGGGCTTGAAGCGCGCTTGCAGCGGTCTGGCATTGATCTCCCAAGCATCGTATCAAGCAATCAGTACATCGCGTTGGATGCAGAACGCACCCTGGCGACGTTTATGGTCGATGGGCAGCCTAATCCTCACCGATTCGCAACCGTGATTGGAACTCTCCTTGAGCGAGCCATAGCAGGAGGTCACCCGGTTCGAGCCTTCGGGGAAATGGTCGCGCTGCTGTGGGGTCAGGGGAAGAGAACTGCAGCTACTCGCCTAGAAGAACTCTGGAATGATCTCGGGGAAAAGCAGCGGTTCTCACTATTCTGTGCCTATCCGATGAGCGGCTTTCAACACGCGACAGACACTCCGTCTTTCATGGATATTTGTACTAAGCACAGTGAAGTCATTCCCGATAAGCAGTACGTGGACCAATTCTCCTGCAGTAACCCCGAACGAATTATTGGGCTTCTTCAACAGAGAACAGCGGCTCTTGAGGCGGAGAACGCGGAACGGAAGAAGGTAGAAGAGCGGCTCGCGTGTCGGGAAAAGGAACTTGTCGATTTTCTGGAGAACTTTGTTATCGCGATACACCAGGTTGGACCGGACGGAACAATTCTTTGGGCCAATAAGGCCGAGTTGCAGCTTCTCGGGTATGCCGCCGACGAGTACATTGGTCGTCGGATTCAAGAATTCCATGTTGATCGTGACGTCATCGAAAAGATACTCGCGAAGCTTTTGCAAGGTGAGGCAGTCTATGGCGCCGCTACTCGAGTAATTTGCAAAGACGGTTCGATCAAAGATGTGCTGATCCACTCTAACGGCTTATTCAGGGATGGCAAATTCGTGCACACTCGCTGTTTTACTCAGGACGTCACCGAATGCCGACGAGCAGAGCAGGAAATGCAACGTCTGAACCAAGAACTGAAGAACAACGTTCAGGCATTGGAGCACTCTCAAGTTGAACTCTGCGAGAAACTCGTTGATCTGGAGCGGTTCCATGATGTAGCGGTTGGACGAGAACTGAAAATGATCGAGCTAGAAAAAGAGGTGAGACGCTTAAAGCAGTTTGAACCGCGGTGCCGGACTTGATTATCTCAGCTCGTGAGATGCAAATACGACGGCGGCCAGCCCGACCACGAGAGTCGTTGTGCAGTGGTCGGGCAGCTTCAAGCGATCAGTCTGGGATCTCCGCTTCGACCAGTTTCCCGAGAAGGATCAGCGATTCTTGCCAGCCCAGATAGCATGCCTCGGCAGGAATCACGTCGGGCACACCTTCTTGCAGAATATTCACTTCGGTTCCACAAAATACCTTCTTCAACGTGACCGCCACCCGAATTTCTCCCGGCAGGTTCGGATCGTCGAAGTTGTCCGTGTAGCGAATACATTCATGCGGCACGAGTTCGAGATACTGACCGCCAAAGGAGTGGCTCTTGCCGGTGGTGAAATTGGCAAACGACATCTTGAACGTGCCACCGACCTTGGGATCCAGATGATGGACCTTGCCGGTAAATCCATTCGGCGGCAGCCATTTCGCCATGGCATCCGCATCAAGGAACGCCCGGTAAATCCTTTCCGGCGAGGCCCGAAACACACGATGCAATCGAATCGTATTCGTTCCCACGATTTATTCTCCTTTCCGTAGCCTAGACCCACGGCTCGCTCAGGGCTTCTCGTATTCGTCGTGGCGTTGCCACCAGACTCCCGTCTCGTTGCGGCCCTTTGGGGCGCGGTCGAGCCATTGGTACATGCCCCAAAGGCCGTCAACTCCGCGCGCATAGGTGGAATAAGTGTGAAAGACGACCCCGCCGTCGAGCGCGAACGCGCTCATGCCTGGTCTCTCGCGCAGATACGTGGCGGGATCAGTCCCGCTCATCGCGGCGAAAGTCACAGCCCCCTCCCCAGCGCCTTCCCATGGTCCCTCGCGCTCGTAGTTGTATTCGATCTCTCCGTCGCGCTGTTGCTCATTGGTGAAACCGACGGCGAAGTCGAAATTGAAGTCGTTGCTGAACGAGGACGCCCAGGGAAACGTCCACCCCATTCGTCGCTTGTACGCCTGCAGCTTCGCGAGCGGCGCTCGCGACACGGCCCATAGCATTACGTCATGGTTGGCCAGATGCACGACGAATCCGTTGAAGCCATCCGCGATCGCCGAGCAGGACGGGCAGCCAGCGGTGTAGTCGGGCCCAAACATGAAGTGGTAGACCAGGAGCTGCGAGCGCCCACGGAAAAGGTCCGCCAGCGAGGCGGTCCCCTCGTCGGTCTCAAACCGATAGTTCTTGTCAATGCGAACCCACGGCAGTTCCTGCCGCCGCCGGGACAACTCATCGCTGCTCCGCGTGAGTTCCTTCTCCGCCTTGAGCAGCTCAAGCCGCGCTGCGAGCCAGTCCTCGCGTGACACCACGTTCGGATGTTCTCTCGTACTCTTGGTCATGAGAAGCCTCCTTTGATCTGAGTTGTAGGCGATTGTCTTTGCGCTGTTCAGGCGCATGAATTCTCTTTTTGACGAGAGCAGCCATGCCGCCCGCCGAGGCCGCACTTGCCGCAATCAGTGCCAGAGTTGTCAGACATACCGGACACATACGGTCCCCCTTACAATGCTTCCGCAGGCCGGCTGCTGCCTGGAAAGTCCCTGACCGGCCGCACTTCCAGGCTGCCGAACCGCGCGGATGGAAACTTCGAGGCCACCTGGATGGCCTCGTTGAGGTCTCGGGCCTCGATCAGAAAAAAGCCACCGATCTGCTCCTTCGTTTCAGCAAAGGGACCATCGGTCACGGATAGCTTGTCGTTTCGGACTCGGACGGTCATGGCCGTCTGAACTGATTCGAGTTGCTCCACCGCAATGAGGTGCCCCCTCTTCTTCAGCGCCTCGCAGTAAGCCATGGTCTCTTCCATCATGGCGACGCACTCGCTTTTAGACATGGAGTCTTGCTTGTTCTCTTCGTGGCAACAGAGGAGCAGATATTTCATGGTTTAGAATCTCCCAATTGATGATGAAACGCTGTTCTTGTCTGATAGTCGCTCCTGATGAGCAAAATCGACATCGAGGTGCGGATTCGACAAGCACAGATCATTTCAATGACTTATGAAACGGCTTGGGCAGCGGGTCGAAAGGCATCCAGACTCTTTTTAACGACAAGCCAGGAGAGACCTTGATGTACTGTCGCACCGATCTTTGGGAGAAGAATCCGACCTGACTATGGCGTGTTCTGACAAGCGCGACAGCAATGCCCTGAGAATATGAAGCCGAGGCCCTTCGCATGCGGGACCGGATGTGTGATTGCAAGACTGAGGTGGCCCGAAATTACGAGAAACGTGGAGCCGAGTTCCGAGTGGTCACGCGGATCAGAACATCATCTCTTGCAGTGCCAACAGGCAGACCCATCATCGTTCCATCCGCTGCAACCTTCAGATCGCCCTCGATGTTTGATTGCAAGACCTGACCCTTTACCTCGAGTCCTGTATGCAGCCAAACGGAAAGTTGACACCAAACCTTGATGAACGACGGGCGAGAAAGATGGGCTGCCGATTCTTGCGACGCTTGGATTACGTGCTGCGGATAAGCGGCGAGACTGAGACGAGGCGGACGAGCCATAACCCGAAAGGTCCGCGTGCGACTCTGACCCTATTTTCGACCTCGAAATCGCGGCTTTTGCCGACGCTGTGAATGTCGCCGCATGTATCCTGACGAACTGCTGCACGCTCAGCGGCCTTTGTCCCGTTAGCATGAGCACGTCGTCCGACATCCCGTCGTAGCGTCCCGCGCGGTCAAGCCGCGCTCGATCAGGCCGTCCCGCCACGGCTCTACCAGAATGGGATTTGCCATTTTTTTCCTCCTCTGCGTTTTGCCTCTTACGCGGAGGATTCCAGTTTGGACAAGACGGTGGGCAGAAATTCGGCAACCGTAGGATGGATGTGCATTGCACGCTGTATGATCGTATAGGGCGCTTGTGCATACATAACATCCAGCAAAACGTGTATGACTTCATCGCCTCCAGTTCCAAGGATCGCCGCACCCAGGATCTGTTTTGTGTCTGCATCAACAGTCACTTTGATGAAGCCTTGCGTTTCTCCCTTCTCAACGGCCCGGCTTACTCGCTGCATGGGATACTTTGCAACCAGCGTGTGGCGGCCGGACTTTCGAATATCAGCATCTGTCATCCCGCAGCGCCCGAGCGGCGGATCGATGAAGAGAGCATAGGTCTGGATTCGATCTGAAACGCGGCGGTGGTCTCCATTCAGAAGATTGTCCGCAACGATCTCATAATCATTGTAAGAAGTATGCGTAAATGCACCGCGGCCATTACAATCGCCAAGCGCCCAAATCCCTGGGACATTCGTACTCAGTTCCTCATCCACGACAATGTAGCCTCGTTCGTCGGTGACAATTCCGGCCTTGTCCAGCCCCAAATCTTGTGTGTTGGGAATACGTCCTACGGCGAGCAGAAGATGGGTGCCCAGCATCTCCGGTGGCCCTTCCTCGCAGCTCACACCAGCGAGGACTTTGTCGCCATCCCGTGCCATCGAAACGCACGTCGCATTTAACCGGATGCCCATACCCTCCGCCTCTAAAATCTCCTGGACGTTCTCGGAGACGTCCTCATCTTCCCGCCCTATGAGTCGGGTTCCCATCTCGATGATCGTGACCTCGCTTCCGAACCGGCGATACATCTGGCCGAATTCAAGCCCGATGTAACTCCCACCAACAATGACAAGATGCTCCGGCAAAAAGTCGACATCCATCATCGATGAGTTTGTGAGAAATGGGACATCCTGAATTCCCGGCATCGCGGGAACCGAGGCGCGTCCGCCAACGTTGATGAAAATTTTGTCGGCTTGCAGGACTTCATCGTTGACCACGACGGTGCGGGACGACTGAAATCGGGCATGGCCTTGGATCACCGTACAATTTTTGAGCCCTCGCAACCATTCCTCTACGTCCCTGGTCGACCGCCCGGTAACCTCATCCTTGCGGGCTTTAACACGCTTCATATCGACGCGGACATCGCCATTGACAGCAAAACCATATTCGGCGCCTCGACGAGCAACATGGACGGCGTAGGCACTGGCAACGAGCGTCTTTGTCGGTATACACCCCGTATTCACACATGTGCCACCAAACTTGTGGCGTTCAATAATGGCGACTGCCATGCCGGCGTCCGCAAACCGCGCAGCCAAAGACGGGCCTGCCTGGCCGGTCCCTATGATGACGGCGTCGAAATGTCGCGACACGAGGCACCTCGTTTAAGGAAGATGGCTGGGCCACCTTCGGCGAGCGCACCGGCACAGTGCTCGCCGGACAGGCCGTCGCAGACAACGATCACGTCGCAGTCGCTTACGTCGGCAGCTCCGTCCCAGCCTGCTCCGCCACCATATACGCGGCGTACCAGTCGGGCCAGTTCTCGTCGCGGTGCCCGATGCGCTTTTCGTGCTGTCCGTGAGCGGCCTCGGCACGCCGAAAGGCACTCGCCAGATCGTTCGCCGATCCGAAGGTCGTTGTCGCGGAGTCGATGCGACCGGGCAGGCGCATTGTGACTTCCTGCAACAACCAGCCGTTGCTGTCAGGGTCACTGAACGAGGCGAACGAGCGATAGCTGCCATGTTCGGCATCCGGACCGTTGAGCCGGATTCGCCCAAACAGGTAAGGCTCATCTTTTCCGGCGTACACGCCGCTGGCGCCGTGGAACACCTCGCTAACCTTGACGCCGCGATCGAACAGTTCTTTGCGGGCGGCCTCGATATCGGACACGATCAGATACAAGCCCTTGGCGGAGCCGGGTGTCGCCGCGGTGACATTCTTGCCGAAGATGACCGAACACCCCGAGCCAGGCGGCGTGAACTGGATCCCGCGCCAGTCGTCACCGGCGGCGAAGTCGGCGTCGAGCCGCCACCCGAGCCTCTGGTAGAACCTCCTTGGCACGGTCGACATCCGAGACGGGGATGACGACCACCTCGAGCTTCATGTCCATTTTCGCGGCGATCGCATCGCTGATCGCGTCGTTACTACGGACTTCGTTGATCTTCATGACTTGCCTCCTGAGTTGTGTCGTCTCTTTGTTTCCTTTGTGGTCGAGCAGAGTGGCCGATCATTTCGTTTCTCGAATCGGCATTTTCTGCGTTCATCTGTTCGTGCTCGAACGAAAAGTCCGGCGTGTGCACACTGATCACTACCTTTACGCGCAGGCTGCCGCCGTCCAGGGCCTCAAGTTGAACCAGCATTGTGCCGCAGAGAGATGGGAACTCACCTTCAATGTGTCATCGAACCGCTGCAGCGCCGTCTACTGCATCACAGTTTTGCCCTTCACTAAGATCGGGCCTCGATCGCGCTGCCGACGATCGCAGCGAGGAAGACCTATTTTGCATGCTTGCCTTGCAGTTCGGAAAGCTTCGCGGTGTGGTGGAAACATAATCGGCGTCCTCATGGCGCTCTGCGCCAGCTCGAAGCGCGCCGACACCAGTTGTTGTTCGATGAGAGGCGCTGGCTAACCCGTGGTGTGAAGGTAGGAGGACCATGCGCGCGCGTCAAGGTAATTAATTCCCGGCACAAGGCGAGAGTTCGACCTACACCATCTGGAGTATTGAGGAGAGACGCTCACTCTTCGAATCGAAGAAGCTAGAAGCAGAAGGTGTGTTTGCTGGGCGGTGGCGGAAAGTTGCCGAAGAGATGGTCAGAATAAAGGGCTCGGCGGCAAGACGCTAAAAAGCGATTTTCACGCGGGACTTAGGATTGGCATCCATCGCACAGATCTCGTTAGCTTTACTCTTTTGGCATCCGCACATGCTCCGGCCGCACGCCGATCCCGATGAGTCGGGCCGGAATGCGCCGGAGAATTGGAAACTGCGCCAGCATTCGCAGCGCGAGCGGAAGCGCGAGCCCATCCGTGCGGCTCAACACTCGGCTGATGACCCGATTCTGAACGATGAGCTGCAGTCGCTGTGTGACCCGGGTCGCCCACTCGCGCCGGCGTTGGATGCAGCGCAGAGATTCAGTCGTCAGCCGACCCTCACGAAGCGGTGCGCCCAAGAGATTCGCCGTGGCGATCGCGTTCTGAATTGCAAGATTGATCCCGACTCCACCAACCGGAGACATAGCGTGCGGCATCGCCGATACACAGCAGGCCCGGCCGAGACCATTCGCGAAGGCGATCGACTGTGACCGTCAGCAGCTTGATGCCATCTCAATCCGTGAGTTCGTTGACACGGTGCTCGGCAAACGGTGCGAGCTGCGCGACGGTCGTCCGGAACGCAGGCAGACCTTCGGCATGGAGGCGTTCCACAGATCCTTTCGGGATCACGAACCCGCACTGCTAGTAGTCCCCACGGTTCAGCATGATGAAGATCCGTCCCGATTCAAACCGTCCGACGGGACTGTCAGGATCCTCGACAGCCCGGGACAGTCGGAAGCACAACACATCCATCGGGACGCCGAGATTATCAACGCGCAGGCTGGCTTGAGTCCGAACAACGGAGTGGCGGCCATCTGCACCGACCACAAGGCCGGTGTGCACTTCCATCTCCCCGTCCGTTTTTCTCGCGCGCACCGCGACCACTCGACCGTCCTGCTCGAAGAGCTCGCTGACTTCGCCCTCCATTCGCAGCGTGAAGGTCGGATAACGGGATGCCTGACCGGCAAGGAAATTAAGAAAGTCCCACTGCGGCATAAAGGCGATGTACGGACACCGGACCGGCAAAGGGGAGAAATCGGCCACGGTTACCGAGAATCCGTCGAATATACCGTTGATCTGGGAAGCCTTCTGGTGCGGAAGCTTCAGCAAATCATCTAGCGGCATGCATCATCTCCAGTGTAGAGGGATGGACGGTGTCCCCGCGGAAGTCGCGGAGGAAATCGGCGTGCTTCTCGAGCCACGACGACCGACACTCCGGCGCGGGCCTGATCAAGCCGAGCATCATCCCGGCCAGCCCACCGCAGACAATGCAGCATTGAGTTGAGATCTTCTCTGCAGTCAGTTCCACGAGTCGAGGTTGGTTTAGAGATCAACTCCGAGGCGTCTGATATCAGATCGTCGTATCCCGTCCATATCTGGCTATGCTGCCTCTCCATTCAGCGTCCAAGCCAATGCAAACTCTAGAGCATAAGTGGCGCCGTTTCAAAGCGAGCGACGGCCCAATCTTGCGTCTCCGTCACGAGGGTGTTCAGCACCCTGGCGGCGTCCTATACTCACATGAGCAAGATGCAATGGATGGCTTCAGAATGGCTGGCCCTATAGTGTCGGTGAGTGAATCGTCGCGATTGGCGGGACCCGAGGCGTCTTCGTTCAGACCGCGCGTCTAAAGACAACCTTACGGTTTTTGAACCGTTCTGATCACGACCAGTTTATCCGCTCCGGACTCGGCGCCCCAGACCTCACGAGGCCGCCCTAGTAATTGCCGCACCTGAGCGTTAGGCGAGGGAATGGGAAAGTTTTCAAAGCGCTCATATGAGGGATCGAACCGTACCAACGCATTACTCCCGAAGTCGGTCAACCAGACCTTGTCGGTCTCATCGACGTAGACCGCATAGGCGCCTGGCTTGCTGCCGGGCAGATGCCATTCCTGCCAGGACCTCTCGGCAGGCGAATATCGAGCGATATTTCCCACGTTCCATTCGCTGACCCAGAGATTGCCTTTCGAATCCGCCCAGACTCGCCGTGTGCCGGCCTTCGGGGTGGGCGGTTCGAAGACCGTGACCTGGCCCGTTCGCCATCGATCCGCCCCAGATAGCTTCCTGCGAGCGAGACGAAATAGACGGTACCGTCCGGTGCGGTCGTAATGCCATACGGACCGACACCCTTCGGGGCATCGAACACCTCCAGTTTCTCATCCTCTGGATTGAGGCGCCCGTACACGCCACTTTGGCCGGTGAACCAAAGCCGTCCACCCCGATCGAACGTCGCCGTATTGAGGTTCGCCCCTTTCCGATCCGCTGGGAGGGGGAAGACCTTGACGGTTTCGGTTTTGGGATCCACGCGGACAATGGCATTGAGGCCACCATCCGTGATCCAGGGCGCACCGTCTAGACCCACGATGACGCCATGCGGCCGCGATCCCGTTCCCAGCAGGATGCGATGGACGTGGCCGCTCGCGGGATCCAACCGGCCCAACTCGCCGGAAGCCTGACCCACATACCAGACACTGCCATCCGGCGCCGGCGCGACATCGTGCGGGTGCGAGCCGGCAGGGACAGCGTACTCCTGCATCGACTCGCCACGCATGGTCGATATGTCAGGGAGCGCGTGGTCATTGACCAGCCCCAGCAGAAGCACGCTAGCCGTCACAACAAAACCATGTCGACCTGCCCAAGTCATCTTTGCCTCTTCATGCGACTTGGAAGAAAACCTCCACTCGGCGGGTGGCTATCCAAAGGACTTGCCCCTTTTCCTGTTCTGCTTGTTAAGCTAACACTGGGACGCCGTTGACTTCTTCTTTGGACACGAAGAGGAGAGTGCGTTCATGAGTGTTGAGACGGTCACCGTTGAGCCTGAGGCCAATTTCCTGGCCGCGCATCCATACTGGGCCGGGCTGCTGTTGGGCGTGGCTACGGTCCCGGTGTTTATTTTGCTCTCGGAACCCCTGGCTCAGCAATGGGGTGCACTCCTGCTCGCTATGATTGGCGGAGCCTATGTCGGGTTCGCCGCACGGGACGGCCGTCCGAGCGCGAACATCATCGAGCTGGTTGGCGGCCTGGCATTCGGAGTCATCGGGCTTGTGGGGCTGCAGCTCAATCCGCTCTTGATCGCCGGAGGATACGTAGCCCATGGGTTTTGGGACCTCTTTCATCACCGCCACGGCCCTTACGCCGATACGCCGCATTGGTACATCCCCTTCTGTGTTGTGTACGACTGGATCGTTGGGGCATTCTTACTGATTTGGTGGTGGTGAGACTGCTAGTCGTCCCTCGCGCGGCGGGACCGAATGAACCGCACCAGGCGTTTTCGGGGGGAAGTTCTGGCGACCAGTACTTTATCGGTCCTTGATCCGCGCCCCAACATCCCTACGCCCGATCCTCCCTGATGAGGTAGGCGCATTCCAGCAGACGGGTGAGCCCCTTGTCACGAAAACGCGGATTGTCGGCCAGCACATCCTGCGCGCCCAGCCGCTCGACGCGCGCATCGGCGAACAGCCTATGCACCTCACTCTCCGCCACCGAGAACGGCGGCCCCTGCATCTGCTCCTGCGGATATTCTAGCGTGACGAGCAGCGTCCGGCGTGCACCGGGCAACAGCCGATCGAGGTGCGCGACGTAGTCGGCACGCCGCTCGGGCGACAGGGCAATCAGCGCGGCGCGGTCGTACACGGCGTGTACGCCGGCGAGGTGCGCGGGTGTGAGCGCGAAGTAGTTACCACTCAGAATTCGGATCGGGCCGCTCTCCCAGACCGCGAATGCGCCTTCTTTGCGGGTCCGGGGCGTCAATTCCTGCTCGGCGAAAAAACTCTTCACCGCGATCGGACTAAGTTCGACGCCCAGAACGTGCGCGCCCTGGTCGGCCAACCAGCGCAGATCCACGCTCTTGCCGCACAGCGGCACGAACACGGTCTGCCCCGGCGTCAGCCCCAGGAGTTCATAGTGACCCGCCAGATAGGCGTTGACCTGGCCTTCATGAAAGCCGATCTGGTTCGATGCCCAACGTTGGTGCCAGAATTCCGATTCCATGTCCGCCTCCCAATAGTGCTATCAGACACAATGCAATTGGCGCAAACTATAGCTACACTATTCCCTTCTCTGAGTTCTAGCCCGGATTATTGATGAACGCCTACTGCGGCACCCGATTCTTTCGCCCGGCGAGGCTTTTCTCGCTCGATCTCCTCGATGGACCGCAAGTACGCCTGCGTCGCCCTCGTTTGCGAGAAGCTCACGGAAGAGTGCGTCTTGGCGCATGGGGGTGGGCGGGTGGAATTGAAGGCTTCGGTCTCGATTGCCTCGCGACGGCATTCATGAGTCATCCGGGATAGGAGTCTGTCCGAGTAATCGTTCGTTGCGAGGAAAAGGAGATGCTGGCAGATGCCAGGCCGCACGCTCGAAAAAACCGGAGGCGTATTCGCTGGAATACGTTGAGGATGTTTTCAAGCCGAGAACGACGCAGATGCCTGCAGATCGTTTGCCGCAGTAGAATGGCATTACTCGGACAGACTCCTAGAGGCAATGCGTGGACTCAAGAAACGTGCGGGCTCCTCGGGCACGGGAGGCTCCTTCCTGCAGCGATCGAACTGCCGGGAGTTTTGGCAAGTTAGACGCTCGGAATACCAATGAAAGCAGCATCAACATCCAGGCAGAGTCGACCGAGAGCGGAGAATTGTTTGTCATGAGGATTGCGACGTGGAATGTCAATTCGCTGAAGGCTCGCCTGGAAAAGGTCCTGTGGTGGCTGGATCGGGCGAAGCCGGACGTGCTTCTGCTGCAGGAAACGAAGCTGGCGGATGCGGACGCGCCCATCAACACGTTCAAAGAGGCCGGATACGAGCTGGTGCACCATGGCGAGGGCCGATGGAACGGCGTGGCGATCGCGAGCCGGTACGGCATTGACCGCATCATAACCAATTTTGGCCAGCCATTACGGCCGGGGCGAACGTCTGACATCGGCGACGATGAACCGCTGGCTGAGGCGCGGATGCTCGCTGCCGAATGCGGCGGCGTACGCATCATCTGTGTGTATGCGCCGAACGGCCGTCTCGTGGACTCGCCATTTTATGAAGCGAAGCTCGTGTGGTTCGACAGGCTGACTCGCTGGATCAACGAAGCCGTCACTCCGGATACATCGGCCGCTGTCATCGGCGGGGATTTCAATGTGGCGCCGGACGATATCGATGTGTGGGACCCTAGCGCCTGTCATGGCGGTACGCACGTATCCGAGCGCGAGCGGCAGGCCTTCGCGCGGCTTTCGAGCGCGGGATTCGTCGATGCGTACCGATTGCATCACCCGGAAGCCGGTCGGTACACGTGGTGGGACTACCGCGCCGGCAATTTTCATAAAAACTTCGGCATGCGCATCGATCATCTGCTTGTGACGACGCCCTTAAAACACCGCGTTGTCTGGGCCGAGATCGATCGCGAGGCGCGGAAGGGAAAACCTGTGCCCTCGGACCACGCCCCGCTGGTCATCGACATCGACAGCCCCGGCCATCCGTTCGAGGCTGGCTGGGCTTCGGCGGAGTCGCGCATTGCGGAGCGCCTGCAGAAGCCGCGATGAGTCATTCGCACGGGGCCTGGATGGCTCTAAAAAATGGGTTGAGACGCGGGGCAGATGGGCGACCCCTTTTCGGACTCAGGCCTTTTTTCATGATGACTTACTTTTCACAGTAATAAATTTCAAGCTGATTGCCAGAAGGATCTTCAAAATACACTGCATAGTATACTCGGGCATATGGCATGTCCTCTGGCCCTTCAATATTGATGGCTCCGGCGACTCGAACAATCTCACCCAACCGATCTACTTCCCCACAGCTCTCAACTGCAAAAGCAAGCCTCGTGGCATTGGGCACGTGATTATGATCTTCGATAACTCCAAACCATGACAATTTTGGGAACTTCCCCTCAGCCTGAAACGAAAACGCCCCCTCTCCCCGCCATTCATTCCGAAACCCCAATTCAGGCAGTATTCTGGAATAAAATGGATAAGCCGCGTCCAAATCTCGGGCTCTCAAATCAATGTGACCAAAAGGATACATAATGTTTCTTGCCGAACTATAAGTATGCTGCAGACTCCCCTGCGGCATAGCACGGTTGCCTAGTTTGGAATCGTCTTTTGGAGGAGGATCAGCGATTCCAAAAGATATTTAATTCGCATCGCCCGAGCCAGGGCGCAATACCCTTATGCTGCCTCACTCCGGCCCCGCTTACAACTACCGGAAGGGGGCTCAAAATGAGAAGGATCAGGATCATCGAACAGATCTCCCTGGCCGGCGTGATCCAGGTGCCTGGCGGACGTTATGAAGACAGCGACTACCCGCATGGCGGACGGGCTATGCGTATTTCGATTCGGCCATGGGCGAAGGCCAAGGGCAGGAGATTCGATCTGCTGCTTGGCCGCCGCACCTACGATATCTTCGCCGGCCACTGGCCGAAGGTCGAGAACGATCCGATAGCGGACGGTCTGAACGCCGCGACGAAATACGTCGCGACCCACAGGCCGGACAGCCTCGGATGGGGTTCGGTCAAGGACTTAGGGGCGGACATCATGGAGCGCGTTCGCGGCGTCAAGTCAAAGGACGGCCCGAACCTGATCGTCTGGGGAAGTTCGACGCTGACGCCGGTACTGCTCGAGCAGGGACTG
This sequence comes from Nitrospira sp. Nam74, assembly GCF_965152615.1. Taxonomy (NCBI): domain Bacteria; kingdom Pseudomonadati; phylum Nitrospirota; class Nitrospiria; order Nitrospirales; family Nitrospiraceae; genus Nitrospira; species Nitrospira sp. Nam74. Next base: position 3,022,523 of record NZ_OZ224220.1, read on the forward strand.
GTCGACGAAATTCTGCTGTTCGTCTATCCGGTCTTGCTGGGCCGGGGCAAACGCTTGTTTTCGGACAGTGCTGACCCCCGCGAACTCGCTCTCGTCAGCGCGAAGCCCGCGTCCTCGGGAGTGCTCATGAACACGTATCGACCCGTTGGATCGCTGCGAGCCGGCTGATGCTTTACCGAGCCGCCAGCCTGAACCGACGCCCAAGACACGAAAAGCACCGCCAGGAATCGGACTGTTCCAAGCCTCGGTTCGACAGCGGTACCACAATTCACATATGCGCGGCCAACTTGTGGGGCGGCCGAGTCGTGGTGATACTACCGCGCCGGCAATTTTCATAAAAACTTCGGCATGCGCATCGACCACCTGCTCGTGACGACGCTTAAAACACCGCGTTGTGTGCGCCGAAATCGATCGCGAGGCGCGGCCGCCGCCCACCGCGCAATCTCGAACTCTGGATGTCGGGTTGGATCACCAGAGGCCACGCGGTTGCGATCCTCGAAAAGGACGTTTCCGTCCGCTGCGACGAGCACAGAGCCGAACGGCTCGTCGCCCGCCTCCAGAGCCTCCGCCGCAAGTTCGACGCAGCGGCGCAGGTACTGCATTTACGAATTCTTCACCATGATTGGTTCCCCGGATTCTACTATCGGCACTGAAGAATAGCGAACGACCAAACTATTGACTATACCGGCCGGCATCGATCACGAGGCGCGGAAGGGAAAACCTGTACCCTCGGATCACGAGCCGCTGGTCATCGACATCGAGAGCCGCGGCTGTCCGTTCGATGCCGGCTGGGCTTCGGCCGATGCGCGAATTGCGGAGCGCCTGCGGAAGTAGCGACAAGCCACAGGGCCTCCGATGCATCGGATGGTTCTCGAGATCCACAGGGATAACATAAAGCCGGTCAGGTGCCATCCCCACCGGCTTTATGGTTATTCCCGTGCAGCGGTCGGTTTCCGCTCGTTCATCACTCCACAGTGAACTCGGTCGTCATACCGAGAAGGAAATGAGGCTGTCCCGTCGTCACATCAGGGACAAAGCAGATCAATCCATACCTCCCTCGCTCGAATTCGCCTGTAAAGTACATGCGCTCCCCTTTCTCGATTCCCGTTATTCCGCTCACCAATTCGCCCGGAGGCGGACCAGAGGCACCTGGCTCGAACGAGGCGATCACATCCTTGACAGTGGCCCCAGGCGTCAGCCTCACGACGACAAGCTCATGGGGTTGGCTCCCATGATTGATGACCTCTATCGTCTGAAGGCCGGATTCCACTGGCCTTGAAAAAATAAATTGATAATCGATTTGCTTGATCGTCACTGAAGGTGTCGGCCGTGAGACTATCATCGGCTTTCCTCCCCGGACGGACAGCGCCTTCTGCATCCCCAGCGCGACGTGGGGCACGCGGTTCTTATCCGGAATCCAACAGATGACAACATAGTCCCCTTCGGTCAGGTTGACCGTGGCGGATGCCTGGTTGCCAGCCGGATGGGCGTTTGGTCCACCGACATATTGCACCCATGCGGGCAGGCGGCTTGGATCGGCCGCGATGGCCGCGCGGAAGTCAGCCGCCGACTTGCCTTGCAGCAGCTTGAGAAACTGGATGTGGTGGAGGTCTCGACCTTCATTCACGATTTGCACGGTCGTGAGACCGGCTGCAAGACGGTCGGGGCCGCTGAACCCGTAATCATGGGCCACAAAAACGACTGCCGCATCGCCGCCTCGTGGCTCCGTCGCACTCTGACGAGTTTGCGCCCAGACCTGCGTTGACGCAATCGCAATCAGCAAGCACGCGAGTGAACTGAATAATGTGTATCGCATGGCACCCTCCTTGTGTTTCACGCGCTCGATCGGAACGCGCTCCTCTCATTTGTTGTGAGGGGACAATAACACCGCGTTCAGCAACATGGTTCCTAAAACTATGCTAAGGTTCCCCTAAATCTTTCCTAAGACCCATGATTCCTCAAGCAATCGTTGACCTCCTCAAGACAGGTGTCTCGGTCATGGTCGGCACTCGGGATCCTTCCCCGATGCCGGAATGCACACGCGCATGGGGCATTCAGATCGGGGCCGACCGGGGCGCCGTGACGATTTTCTGTCCGAAGCTTTCGCCGGATGGCAAGAGCTGACCCTCAAACTTATGTGGTTTTATGAAGCGAAGCTCGCGTGGTTCGACAGACTGTTTCCCTGGATCAATCAGGCCGTCACTCATGATACATCGACGTCATCGGCGGGGATTTCAATGTGGCGCCGGACGATATCGATGTGTGGGACCCCCGCGCGTGTCATGGCGGTACGCACGTGTCCGAGCGCGAGCGGCAGGCCTTCGCGCGACTTTTGAGCGCGGGATTCGTAGATGCGTACCGACTGCATCACCTGGAACCCGGTCGGTACACGTGGTGGGACTACCGCGCCGGCAATTTTCATAAAAACTTCGGCATGCGCATCGATCACCTGCTCGTGACGGCGCCGTTAAAAGACCGCGTTGTTTGGGCCGAAATCGATCGCGAGGCGCGGAAGGGAAAACCTATACCCTCGGATCACGCACCGGTCGTCATCGACATCGACAGCCCCGGCTGTCCATTCGATGCCGGCTGGGCTTCGGCGGACTCGCGAATTACGGCACGCCTGGGAAAGCAGTGATGAGCTTCACGTGCTGCATACCCTAGATCCATTCCCCTATGCTGAAGTCATGCGACTGGCGTTTCTCTTGTTCGGATTGTGTACTGTCTTGGGATGCATGTTGTTCGATCTGGAGGAAGAGGCTTCGCCCGATCCGGCCCCAGCGACCTCTCTCGCGCTCAATTCCTCCTGCACCGATCTCTGGAAGCACTACACCGACGAGTTGCAACTCATCAATGACGATGAGGCCAACTGGAGCACGCACGACGACAATGCCGTTCAGTATCTCTCGCAGTTTAGCGGCAGTTGCACGTGGCCGACACACGGGAGAGCGCTGCATCAGACCTTCGGTGCAAGGCGCTATGGAATATTTATGTGAAAGAATCCGGCCGCATGACCAAAGACGATCGCACATGGCGAGAGCATGATGTTCAGCAGGCTGAAGCCATGAACCGGATCAGGAGCAACCGCGCCAGCACCGCCTGCAGGTATCTTCCAGGCATTCGTTGTCTCGTCCCTACGAGCCCATCATAAATACCGAGGCTCTGGAGCCGCTTCATTTTTGCTGAACATCGTCCATGAGCCGCTGGAATTCAGTATCGTGCAAGATGAGGTGTGACGCGGCACGGACCAAGCGATCGATATGCTCGTCTGTAAGATAGAGCGTCGTTGGAATTTTCATCAGCGAGAGCCGCTCGTCTGGATCAGCGACTTCGCCGAGGCTGGCGTTGATGAAATAGATTTTGGCATCCCGTGCGAAGGGGCTTGCGGGGTCCCGCGGTTTCTCGCGGAGCTCCTTCTGCCACTCTTTGAGCGCGAGCCGCATCAACATGACGGTATCGAATGAGTACCGATTGATTGGAGCGTCAATCATAGACCTCATCGCCGGGACATGATCGGGACTTCATCGCTCCGATATTCAACGGCGTCGGGGGTCGTCTCCGCATTCACCGCCAGGATGACGAGTTTCTGGATATTCTTCACGCCCGATAGTTTCAATAATTCCTCGTACCCTCCAACGACGCCAACCGCTTCGATGATGCCACGGAGTGCCATATTATCGGCGAGAGCCCCATCAACGAGATGGACATACGGCCGCTTCTCCACATCCAAATAGGACAAACCTTCGTTGGCTACCTGCGCTGCGAGCCCACCTTCACGTTTGGCTCGCTCGAGCAAGTCGACAGACTGGTAATCGCACTGCCCCGCGTAGTTCTTGAGTGTAATCGGGCTCAGAACCAGCGGCAGCGCTGAAGACGACGCGGAAGCCCAGGCGATAGGCAATTGGGTAAGATCTGAGCACAGCAGATCGAATGTGCCCTGCGTAAATTCGAAGCGAGACAAGGTCGTCATATCGGTGGCATGAAGCGCAAGGAGCGGCCGTTGACGTCGAGCCGCCAGGTCCCTATAGGTCTTCTTATCGAACAACGCCTCGTCCAGCAGTTCAGCAAGAACATGGGCACGACCAAAATAGGGCGACCAAAGCCGGAACCAATTGCTGGGAGACCGAAAGATCCGCGAGCGAAGTTCGCTGTCCCAATCTTTCCGCAAAAAACGCTGTTCGAAATCCTGGAACAGACGATCGCCATACAGGGCATAGTACGCAGCGGGAAAGGAACCGCCCGATAACGCAAAAATGACGTCGAGTTCATCGAGTAACCGTTTCGTCTTCCCGTTCCAGGTAATTTCATGGCGCGCCAGTTCTTGTAATACTCCATAGGCGAGTGCAGAGGCACGAACTCCGCCACCGGAGAATGCGGCAACCAGAAAAAGACCGTCAGAATTGTCGGTCTCGGGCGGGGCGAGGTTGGTGATGCGATACCCCCCTGTGGGTTCCACGTGTTTCAACGGCGCATTAAGAGTGGGTCGAACGTACTCGCAGCTGCACAATGCAAGAGAAAGGCTTAACAGCGCAGTGAAGCATAGGTTCTTTCGAATGGTCATGCAGGGACTCCGTGTATTGAAACGGCGACATTTTACGTTCGTCGGACCCGTGAGGTCTATGCTTGAAGAATGGCGTTTGCGGGAGAGATGACGTTCGAATTTACTGTACACGACGCCCAGACAGCCGAATTACTTGTCGCAGGTGCCGACCGGCGAGTTGGGGGACAGAACCTCATCGACAAAGAGTTGTTCAATCCATTGGGGGGGATGCAAAAAACAGCGTGGAGTTTTGATCAGACCTGTCCATGTATCAGTTTTGCGTCCTGCGCAAGGCGACGGGTTGTGTTCAACCAAAAGCGTAATTCAAGCAAGCACGAAGCTCGGGCCTCGTGCTTGAAAGGTGATGTGTCATGAACCACAAGAGATTCGAAGGGATAGAGTTGCTTTTTGCTGTCCCACTGGCGTGTTTCTTTTTCTACAGTCTCGCCGACACATCACCCTCGATCGCCTCTGGCTTGTCGCTCGGCGCATAGCGGTTGAGAACTGTGCCGTCGGAACCGACAAGGAACTTGGTGAAGTTCCACTTGATCGCCTCAGTACCGAGGATCCCGGGCTTCTCCGACTTCAGGTATTTGTAGAGCGGGTGCGCGTTCTCGCCGTTCACCTCGATCTTTGCGAACATCGGAAAGCTGACGCCGTAGTCCCTAGTACAGAATTGCTGGATCTCGACCTCACCACTCGGCTCCTGCTATCCGAATTGATTACAGGGAAAACCGAGCACCACGAATCCCCGGTCCTTGAATTTGTCGTAGAGCGCTTGCAGTCCTGCGTACTGCGGCGTGAAGCCGCACTGGCTCGCGACGTTGACGATGAGCAGGGTCTTACTGCGGTAAACGTCCATCTTCTGCGGTTTGCCGTCGATGGTCACGAGGTCGATGTCGTAGAAGCTCATAGGTCCTCGCCGAGAACATTGCGCCAGGACAATTTGCCATTCGCTCGCGGGGCGGATCAAAGTCGCAATCGTTTCCGCAAGCCGTATTGAACTTGCCTCAAAGCTCCCGAATGATTAATCCGCCACTCAAACAGTGCGAGGCTAACGCCAAAATGTTCGGACCCATCTGAATTGGTTCCGCCATTATACAGCCACCGCAGAGCCCCTTCGCGCGGCACAAGGAGCGCTCCAGCTTGCCAATCGGCCTCCTCCTCGTGCACAGAATTCCAGTACCTACATCCACCTTCTCCTAAAGCTGGAACTGGAGGATGTTCAAGCAAGATGTGGGAGATCTCATGAGCCAAGGAATTGGCCTGGCGTCCGGAAGGATGCCGCTCATTGTAGACAATCAATCTTCGGGTGCCATCGGTCACAGTCAGTGCCGAAAACTTGGCATTACGGCGCATTAGAATGCCAACACTCTTCGAGGATGCCCCACTCGACACGAGATCCGAGGACTGCCTGAGCCGAATCTCACGAAGCTGGCAGATGAGCGAGTTCCGCAAGCAATCAGAAGAGGTTATTAAAACAATGACTTCCGACCCTTTCTTTTAACCATGGTGTTATTGGCATGAGGATGCTGAGCCAACTACGACGAGCTGTGGAAACGACGATGTAAGTCATGTACCTGCTCAGCAAGATCTGGAACTGGACCGTCTACAACTAGATTAGGGACTATTTCACGGATTGGTAGAGATCGCACGGGAGGTGCTGGAACTCCAAGGTCGATGAGCCATGTTACCAATTGCTCGGAGGAGCTCACATACACAATACGACCTAGCCCGACCCATCCGTGCGCTGCGGCACACATGGGGCAATGCTCACCCGAGGTGTAGACGCTCGCCGCCGCTCTCGCCTCCGGAGTCATGTTCGCCGCCGCCCACCTCGCAATCTCGAACTCTGGATGTCGGGTTCGATCACCAGAGGCCACGCGGTTGCGATCCTCGAAAAGGACGTTTCCGTCCGCTGCGACGAGCACAGAGCCGAACGGCTCGTCGCCCGCCTCCAGAGCCTCCGCCGCAAGTTCGACGCAGCGGCGCAGGTACTGCATTTCCAAATTCTTCACCATGATTGGTTCCTCGGATTCTACTATCGGCACTGAAGAATAGCGAACGACCAAACTATTGAGTATACCGACCGGCATCGATCGCGAGGCGGGGAAAGGAAAGTCGTTACCCCCGGATCACGCACCGGTGGTCATCGACATCGACAGCCCCGGCCATCCCTTCGACGCCGGCTGGTCTTCGGCGGATTCGCGAATTGCAGCACGCCTGCGGAAGCACTGATGAGCCACAGGTCGTAGGATGGCTCAGGGTCTTTCGGCACCAGCTTGGCACCAACGCGGGTAGCAGAGCCAGCAATGAATGGGGAAGAGTGAATAGTGGCTTATGGAGGAGGCGATTTCAAAGCTTGGTCCTGTCTGCTCCACCAACCACCGCCGAGCGCTTGAAACAGAGCTGCACTGTTTGCATAGCGATCGGCAGTGGCTTGCGCTTGTTCCATCGCGGCCTGCTGGTACTGCTGTTGAGCTTCGAGCACGTTCAGGTGGCTCACGGCGCCCATCTCATATCGTTTTCGCGTAATGTCATAGGCCATTCTCGCCTGCAACGCTGCCTCAGTGCGCTCCCTGAGTCTTATTGCATCCGCCTCTAGTGCCCGCAAGGAGTCGGCGACCTCTCGGAAGCCCTGAAGGACTACCTCCTTATAAGCGGCCCCCGCCTGTTCATAGGCGGCCACTGCTTCGCGCTGCTTAGCACTCAGGCTGCCGCCGTGAAAGATTGGTTGCACGAGCGAGCCCGCCAGAAAGTAAAACCACAGAGGATTTGCAGGGTCCGTAGAGAGAGATCCCAACATGGCCGATAGCGAGAGCTGCGGGAAACGATTCGCTGTCGCTACGCCCACCCGCGCACTCGCCTGATGAAGCAATGCCTCCGCAGCCTGAATATCCGGACGTTGGCGAGCAAGCTCTGACGGAATGCTTACTGGCAACTCGCTTGGCAATCGAAGGTCGGAGAGCCTGAATTCCGGAAGTATCTCGAGGCCTGGTGGCTGACCAATATACACCGCAAGCCGGTGGCGCACTTGTTCGAGTTGGAGTTGAAGCTCAGGAAGAGTTGCCCGTGTTTGCGCGAGTGCTCCCCGTTGTTGTGCTAATTCGACAACTGGTATCGCACCCGTCCGCTGGCGCTGCTCGGCAATGGCCAGCTGTCGTGCCTGAATCGCAATCAGCTCATTGATCCGCGTGATTCTCTCCCTCAACAAGGCTTCGCGAATGACACTGGTGACCACGTTCCCCGCTAGCATCAGACGAGCCCCTTCGATCTCAAACCGCTGATAGTCGACTGAGGAGCGAAGGGCCTCCAGCTCACGCCGCTGTGAACCGAACAGATCGAGCGTGTACGACACATTGATAGTCGCCAGGTAGAGATTGAGCGGCGTATTAAATGGCAAGTTCGTCCCGCCCAGGTTGTCCGGTTTAATGCCGATGGCGTAGCCAGACAAGCCGGCGTCCACCTTTGGAAATTGTTGCCCAGTTCGCGCAGTGAGCTGCTCCTGCGCTTGGCGCAACCTCGCTTGGGTCTTGATCAGCGTGGGACTGTCCGAGAGCGCCCTATGGATGAGCTCGTCAAGGGCCTCGGATTGGAACACTTTCCACCATTCAGATGGAATGTCACGGCCAACGACAAAGCGCTGGGCTTCTCCGCCAGGTCCCGGGGAACCCGCTGTCTCCTCTGGGACCGGAGTCGCGGTGTATTGGGCCACAGCGGGTGGTTCTGGCGCCCGATAGTCGGGACCCAGCGTACATGCGGTGGTCGCCCCGACAACTGCGATGAAACCGGCGCTGAACACAGGAGCCATGCGCATGGCAAATCCATTAATCTAATGTCTTGCGATAGAAGACGGTGGCGACCGTCATTAAGACTGCTGTGATGACGAGCAGCGGCCAGAGGTCAGTCCAGAGGTCGGGTAATCGGTTTCCCTTGAGCATAATGCCACGAACCAGACGCAGGAAATACGTCACAGGGACCGCGTTACCAATAGCCTGGGCCCAGGCAGGCATACCCTGAAACGGAAACATGAATCCGGACAGGAGGAGCGACGGCATGAGCGCGAAAAACGTCATCTGCATGGCTTGAAGCTGGGTCCCGGCGAGGGAGGAAATGGTGATTCCCAGCGTGAGATTGGCAGCGATGAAGAGTAGCGAGGCGATGAACAGTCCGATGACTCTTCCCAAAAACGGTACGTCGAACAGGTATCGCGCCGCCACCACGATGATGGTTGCCTGGATCAATCCTATAAACACATACGGAACAATCTTCCCCGTCATGACCTCGATTGGTTGCAGTGGAGTGGCAAGCATGTTTTCCATGGTTCCGCGTTCCTTCTCGCGTGTGATGGCCAAGCCTGTCATCATGACCATCGTCATCGTGAGGATGATGGCCATCAAGCCGGGTACAATATTGTGCTGGGTCAGACCTTCGGGGTTGTACAGTTTCTGCGTGCGGACCTCCGGAAGGTCTTTCCGCAGACCATAGGGAATCAAGGCTCTCGCTGACGCGGTTGCGGCGCCCGCGGCCGCTGGATCCGTTGCGTCCGCTTCCAGAAGCATCGCGGGGCGCTCACCGCGTAACAAGTTGCGTGTGAAACCTGAGGGAATCGTCAGAACGAACTGCACGTCGCCTCGCGCGAGTGCTGTCCGAGCGTCAGCGTCAGTCGCGAGTTCTTTGACGATGCTGAAATACCCGCTATTTTCCATGGCGGCGAGATAGCTGCGTGTAAACTCGCTTTGATCACCACTCACGACGGCCGTCCGCAGATGCTTCGGATCGCCATTAATTGCATACCCGAAGAGCAGCAACTGGCCTATTGGGACGCCGACAATCATGCCAAATGTCAGGCGGTCACGGCGGAGCTGCAAAAACTCCTTGATCACGACACCCCACCAGCGCTTGGGTGAAAATCGCCTCACGTGCGTGCTCCATAGTTGTCGGCCGAGCGTTTCATGAGATGAATAAAGACATCTTCGAGACCGGTCTCGGCGCGCGCAATCCTGTAGCCGGTACCAGCCGTGACCTGGCGCAAGGTCGCCTCGAGGGCTGTCGAATCTTTTCCCGTGACGTGGAGTACAGCCCCAAACGCCGCCATTTGATCGATCCCGACTTCGCCTTGGAGGCGTTCGGCGATCTCCGAGAGAGGACCACCGAAAACGGACCAGGTGGACAGTCCTTCCGCCGCGATGACCTCTGCCGCTGTCCCATGGGCGATAAGGTTGCCGTAGGCGATGTATGCAAGCTTATGGCAGCGTTCGGCCTCGTCCATGTAATGCGTGCTCACCAGAATCGAAATTCCGCGCGCGGCGAGCCGGTGCAACTCCTCCCAAAAGTCTCGGCGCGCCGAAGGGTCCACGCCGGCGGTGGGTTCATCGAGCAGCAGCAGCTCGGGTTCGTGCAGCATGCACGCGGCGAGGGCCAACCGCTGTTTCCAGCCGCCCGACAGCGCTCCCGCTAACTGCGTCGCGCGCGAAGCGAGGCCCAGATTTTCAAGCGCCCGTTCCACCACGGCACGGCGATTGGGCATTTCGTAGACGCGTGCAAAGAAATCGAGGTTCTCACGGATCGACAGGTCTTCCCAGAACGAGAAGCGCTGAGTCATGTAACCCGCTCGTCGTTTGACTTCATTGCTTTCACGGCGAATGTCGAAGCCCAGGCAAGTCCCCGAACCTGAATCCGGCGTGAGCAGCCCGCACATGAGGCGGATCGAGGTGGTCTTGCCACTACCGTTTGGTCCCAGAAACCCAAAGATCTCTCCCCGCTTAACTTGCAGCGAGACATCCTTGACCACATGCTTGTTACCAAACCGCTTATTCAACCCATGGACATCGATGGCGTAGGGCGACATCCTCTGTGCGGTCATCGACACACCACAGCCACTGGTAGCCCTGGACGAAGCCGCGAGGCGGACTCCCTCGGAGGACGCGCTTCGATCATGAATACGAATTTCGCACGCGTGTCATTGCTGTAGATGATCGGAGGGGTATACTCAGGTTCCAGAGAAATATAGCTTATTGTCGCGCTCAGATCTGCTTCGCAGCCGCTGCAGCGGATGCCGATATTCTGGCCAAGCTTGAGTTGTCCCGCAATCGGTTCTGGAACGAAGAACCGGATTTTTACATTGCCAGGCGGCAACATCCGTACAACCGGACTACTGGCCGGTACCCATTCGCCCACGCGATACAGTGTGTCGACGACGATTCCGGCCTGCATCGCCTCGATACGTTTCTGAGCCAGGCGCCATTCTGCTTGCTCGAGCGCCGCACGCGCCGCGGCTACCTGTGCTGACTGCATGCGAATCTGATCATCGCGCGCCGGCAGGCGCGATACTTCAAGGCGGCTCGCTAGCTCACGTACGCGGGCAGCATCGATCTCGTGACGGGCCCGGGAATCTTCGAACTGGCTTTGCGAAATGCCGCCGATTTCATACTGCGTTTGATCGCGCTTGAGCTGAGCGGCGGATCGTCGTTCGGCGGCCTTCGCTTGCGCCAGTTGAGCACTGACTACGTCGCGCTCAGAGCCACGCTGCCCCGTACTCACATCTGCGAGTTGTGCAGAACTGGCGTTCAGTTGTTCTTCGGACTGCCGCTTCGCCGCTTTCTCCTGTTCTGCCTCAAGAGTAAACAATAGGCTTTTTGCCTCGACGGACTCTCCTCGTTGAACGAGCAGTTGCTCAAGTCGCCCGGCAAGAGGAGAGGCAACATGCACAAATTCTCCCTCCACATAACCTTGATAGGTCGAGGGGGATTCATTGGAGCAAGCGCCCAATAGAAGTCCGAAGGCTAGTGTGAATGGGAATATCTTTGGGGTCGGATCAGGGTCTGGTCGGTAGCAGATTCCCATAATATCTGGTGCAACGCGCTACACTGAACCTCGCGACGGATGCACTTCACAAATCTCCCACTAGAGAGAAACCGATTGCCCGTGCGGTGGGAGATACTACAAAAACTGCCACTAAGTTAGGACTGTCAAAAGTTACAGGTCCCTCTACCAATCAATAATGTAGGGCCTGTACCTGCGGTTAGGTTTGCTGTCTTGTCAGAACCCTTCGGGCAGCGAGTAATAGATACGTTTGCTACATCGAAGCTACCATTGGGGGGCCCGCTGATTGGGTATCAGCGGCTCCCACATAGAAACTGCACTCTATCTGCAACCAAGCTTGCTCGTCTCGCCGCGTTCGATCACATCGCCTAGTCTTCGCAGCGCTGCGGTATACAAGCGACTGCAGCGCTCCACTTCGTCTCGTTTAGCTGAAGGGTACTGTCCAGCGCGATGGTGTGTACCGCACCCGGTTTTCTGGACAGTGTTCCTCTTAAATAGGGTGGTCCCATTTTCAATGATCGCGGTCTCAGCGTTCATTGGACCGATTTTGCCCCTATGGTGAGTATTGGGTCGACCGGCGATCCTGGATCCTGAGTCAACTGTGTGCGTCATTTTTCAGGTGGATCCCGCCATGAACTGGCTGCCTCGCATTAGGCGGCCTCTGGCTGCTGAGCATCCAAGCGTGCTTGTACTGGGGTACGGTGGCCCAGGCGCTCGATCAGCCACTGGTGGTTATACCGGTGGATGAATTCTCCGATGATCTGCCTGGCCTGCTCGAGGCTCTCAAACTGATGCAGGTAGAGACAGTGTTCTTTGAGCGTGCGCATAAACCGTTCGGCCACGCCATTGCATTGTGGCTCGCCAACAAAACTGGGGCAGATGGTCATCCCGAGCCAGTGGACTTCCTGGATCCAGGCCGCGGCGATATATTGCGGGCCCCAGTCACAGCGAATCTGCAGGCCGCGGGCAACCTCTTTGGCGAAGAGGCCAAACATCGTCTGCACCCCATCGCGCAGCGGTTGGAGGGCGGCCCAGCGATCGCCGCGCTTGGCCACATGCCAGCCGACCACCTCATCGGTATGGTGATCCACAGCGCCAAAGAACCAGCACCAGCCCTCCTGCTTGGTATAGAAGCGCGTGGCATCGGTCCCCCACATCACGTTGGGCCGATCTGTGATGATGCGGCCATCGTGCGCGGGATTGCCATTGGGCGGTCCAAGCCGGCGCGGGGCCAAGAGCTGATGCTGCCGCATCAGGCGCAAGACGCGCTTGCCGCCGACGCGGATGCCCGCGTGGCTTAGGCGGGCGCGCACCTTGCGATAGCCCTCCCCATGGAACGGACTTGTCGTCAGGACCTGCCGAATAGCGGTGACCAGCTTCTGATCACTGACCGGCGTTTTCGGTCCGCGCTTGCGTGTCGCGGCCGGGGTCGGCGCCGGCCGGTCAGCATAGACGGTCGACCGCGCCAAGCCATACACCCGGCAGATCAGGGCGAGGGGATATCGGCGACCGGTACTGGGACTGATGTGAGTCCTCATGGCCTGCGCTTCTTCAATTCCTCCCCGTACCCTTTTTTTTCGAGCAGATCTTCGGCGAGCTCCAGGCGCATCATCACTTCCCCTAACTTGGCGCGTGTCCGGATCAGCTCCCGGTCTTCCGGATCGGTGTGGCGTTTCAACCCCCGGGCCCCCGCTTCCAGGAATGCCCGTTTCCAGCTCTCGAGCTCATGGGCCGGGACTTGGCTCTCTCGCGACACGCTGTCTAGCGGTTCGCCCCGCAGGAGCCGAAGGACCAGTTCCGTCTTCCGTTGGGCACTCCACCGTTCAGGCGGCTCAGAGTCCTCGCGAAACGGTACTGGCTCTTTTGAAGATTTCGATCGATCCATTCCCAGCCTCCTTGGACAGTATTGTGATCCAAATGACTGTCCAAAGAAACCGGGTCCGGTTTAGGTGGACCTCACGTCGCGAATTGCGGAGGTTCGGGTTACCAGACTTGCCGATCAGATGCGGTCCACAGATGCGGATGCCGAGGACTGTTAGAGCCGAGTCTCAGCGAGGCTGGTTGGCGAGGCGAGTTCCGCAGGCAAGCAGATGGAGGCTTAGTCCGGTCGAACCGGAGCACCTGAGCCCGCGTCCTTCCCATATCTGGTTATATTAAAGAAAAAGGCCCACTAGATTTCTCTAAGTGGGCCCTTTTGAAACCCGGCAGAGGTCCATCCCAAGCTTCGCTTGTACTGCCCGCTTCGATCACATGCGGTCGGATAGGTACTTGGCGACCAGTGAGCTTCGATAAAGTAGGAAACGCTGCTGGGGTACACATAAAAAAGCCCGCCAGTCTTTCGACCAGCGGGCCTTGTTGTATCCCGGCAGCGTCCTACTTTCCCACGGCCTCGCGGCAGCAGTATCATCGGCCTTGGAGGGCTTAACTTCCGTGTTCGGGATGGGAACGGGTGGGGCCCCTCCGGCATGGCCACCGGGAATCTTGGGGTGAACAGGTGTGTGCGCAGACCAGGTCTGTCAGAAGCAATGGGATGTCATGTTAAGCCGCACGACCGATTAGTACTGGTTAGCTACGGACCTTACGGCCCTTCCACACCCAGCCTATCAAACTCGTGGTCTACGAGTGGTCTTTAGGGGGCTTACGCCCCGGGAGATCTCATCTTGAGGCAGGCTTCTCGCTTAGATGCTTTCAGCGATTATCCCTTCCGGACATAGCTACCCGGCACTGCCGCTGGCGCGACAACCGGCACACTAGCGGTCCGTCCCTCACAGTCCTCTCGTACTAGTGAGAGCCCCTCGCAAATCTCCTGCGCCCACAACAGATAGGGACCGAACTGTCTCACGACGTTCTGAACCCAACTCTCGTACCGCTTTAATGGGCGAACAGCCCAACCCTTGGGACCAGCTTCAGCCCCAGGATGCGATGAGTCGACATCGAGGTGCCAAACCTCCCCGTCGATGTGAACTCTTGGGGGAGATCAGCCTGTTATCCCCGGCGTACCTTTTATCCGTTGAGCGATGGCCCTTCCACGCGGGACCACCGGATCACTAAGCCCGACTTTCGTCTCTGCTCGACCTGTCAGTCTCGCAGTCAAGCTCCCTTCTGCCTTTACACTCGACGGCTGATTACCGACCAGCCTGAGGGAACCTTTGGGCGCCTCCGTTACCTTTTGGGAGGCGACCGCCCCAGTCAAACTACCCACCAGCCACTGTCTTCGTCCGGGCTGACCGGACCGAGTTAGAATGTCAGAACAATCAGGGTGGTATTTCAACGGTGGCTCCACCGGACCTAGCGGCCCGGCTTCACAGCCTCCCACCTATCCTACACAGACCCTTCCAACATCCAATGGCAAGTTGTAGTAAAGGTGCACAGGGTCTTTCCGTCTAGTTGCGGGTACCCGGCTTCTTCACCGGAACAACAAATTCGCTGAGTCACTCCCTGAGACAGCGCTCCAGTCGTTACGCCATTCATGCAGGTCGGAACTTACCCGACAAGGAATTTCGCTACCTTAGGACCGTTATAGTTACGGCCGCCGTTTACTGGGGCTTCCCTTCGGAGCGTTGCCTTTGCAGGCTAACCCCTCCGGTTAACCTTCCAGCACCGGGCAGGCGTC